>JAIYBN010000004.1 GCA_027488515.1 Pseudomonadota bacterium | reverse complement strand
ATCGTTGGTCAGCCACAACCGGGAATCTGATTCTCACTCTCTGCACCGAGATGATGATGGGTCTCGCGGTGGGGTACGCTTCCCAACTGGTGTTTCATTCCATCCAGATCGCCGGTGATTTCATGGCCCAGCTGATGGGATTCAGCATGGCGTCCATGTACGATCCCCACACCGAATCCCAGACCGTCGTACTCGGTCAATTGATCAGTGCGTTGGCCATGCTCACTTTTCTGTCTTTGGATGGACACCACCTTCTGTTCCGCGCGATCGTGGAAACCTTCCGTCTGGTGCCTCAAGGGCACTTCGCGATGAGTGAAGGGTTCAAGCAATCCCTGTTACATCTCGTTGGAAACACGGTACTTTTCGGGCTTCAGTTGTCAGCTCCCATGGCGACTTGCATGTTGTTGGTGAATATCGTTTACGGAATTCTGGGAAAAGCCCTTCCCCAATTGAACATTCTGACCCTTTCGATGGCCTCTTCGGCGTTTATCGGTGGATTTGTCCTTTTGATCACGTATCCTAGTTTTCAGAGTGGGATGAGCAGTATCTTCCACACTCATTTTGAGGATCTGAAACAATTCCTGGTGGTGTATGGCGGAAAATAATGATGACAGGAATTTAGAAGACCTGTCAGAACAGGCGTCGCCCTACCGGTTAGAGGAATACCGGAGAAAAGGGCAGGTCGCGCAAAGCAAGGAACTCGTCGCTCTGGCCGTGGCCATGGCTTCGGGCCTCGTTCTGTTCGCAATGGCGCCGTCCATGGCCGAAGAAGTGATCGGATTCATGAAGGAAGTGTTCAGTAACGACCTTGCCATGAAACCGGGCGACCGCATGCAGGAAGTGGCGGGGAGCAAGCTCCTCCAGATGCTCAAGGTCGTCGCAGCCATCGGCCTTCCGGTCTCTCTCGTGGGCTTTGTCCTGGGTGTCGCCGGACATCTTTCACAAATCGGCTTTTTGATGACTGTCGAACCGCTCATGCCTGATCTGAACAAGATCAATCCCTTGAACGGGCTTCAGCGGATGTTCTCCGGACGGAATCTCATCGAGACCGCTCGAGTCGTGATCAAGGGGATTGTCCTTTGCTTTACTGCATATTCCATTCTCAGGACTGCGATCGAGCATTCTCCGGAACTCATTTTCAGGAATCCAAGGGCGATTTTTGACGTACTCGGGCAGACCGGTCGTACACTTTTCCTGAGTCTGTGCGGGGTGTTGATCGTTTTTGCCGGGATCGATTTCATGCTCCAGAGACGTGAGTTCGCCAAGCAGGTGCGGGTGACCCGTCAGGAAGCCAAGCAAGAAGCCAAGGAGCAAGAAGGGGATCCGTTGATCAAGTCGCGGATCCGGTCGATTCAGCGGGACATGGCCCGTAAGCGGATGATGCAGGCGGTGAAAAAGGCTGATGTGATCATCACCAACCCGACCCACATTGCGATCGCCCTTCAATACGACAAGGAAAAGATGGTCGCTCCCAAAGTTGTGGCCAAAGGTGCCGATTTCATGGCCGAAAGGATCAAGAAGATCGCATCCGAGAACGGTGTGGTCCTGGTCGAGAACGTCCCGCTCGCCCGGGCCATGTTCAAGTCGGTCAAGGTGGGGCAGGTCATTCCCAGGAACCTGTTCCAAGCGGTGGCCGAGGTGCTGGCTTACGTCTACAAGCTCAAGGGGCAGAAGTTCCAGTGAACCCCCACGGGGGGGCGGTCAGGGTTCTGACGCTTCCTGTACTGTCATTTCACTGACCGATAAAAAATCTTCCCACCGCAACAAAAATGAAGATACACTGAAAGCAGGCTAACGGGACTGGAAGTGCCGTAACCTGGAAACCGAATTTCCGTTTCTGTTGTGAGGAGTCAAGGACGATGAATCAAGCAGCCCAATCAAGCGATTCTTCTTCACAAAATTCTGTATTCGCGAAGATTGCAAAGAGTCCCGATGTCGTCATGGCAGCGGGAATCATCGGTATTCTCGCCATCATGGTGGTGCCCCTGCCTCCTTTCGCGCTCGATCTTCTGATTTCTTTCGGGATCGCGATTTCCATCATCATGCTCGCCACGTCAGTGAACGTGAAGCGGGCCCTCGAGTTCAGCTCCTTCCCGACACTCTTGCTCTTGGTGACCTTGTTCCGTCTGTCGTTGAACGTGGCCACCACCCGGGTGATCCTTCTCCGTGGTTCGGAAATGGGCACCAATGCCGCAGGTTCGGTGATCCATGCTTTCGGTGAGTTCGTCGTCGGCGGTAATTACGCGGTAGGTTTGGTGGTGTTCGCGATTCTCGTCGTCATCAACTTCGTGGTGATCACCAAAGGTGCGGGCCGGGTCGCTGAAGTGTCCGCCCGTTTCACCTTGGATGCCTTGCCCGGGAAGCAGATGTCGATCGATGCCGACCTCAATGCCGGGGCGATCAACGAGGAAGAGGCGCGGAGAAGAAGAAGTGAGATCGCCCGTGAAGCGGAATTTTACGGATCCATGGACGGTGCGAGCAAGTTCGTCCGTGGTGATGCCATTGCCGGGATTCTGATCGTGTTCATCAACATGATCGGCGGGATCGTGATCGGTACCCTCCAGCGTGGAATGAGCCTGGCCGACGCCGCTCAAACGTTCACGCTTCTCACCATCGGGGACGGTCTCGTCGCCCAGATTCCGGCCCTCATCGTGTCAACCGCTGCGGGTATCATTGTGACCCGGTCCGGTGGCCAGAACGATCTCGGAACCGATCTCGGCAAGCAGGTCTTCTCCCAGCCCAAAGCCTTGTATGCAGGGGCGGGGGTGATGGGGACCATGGCCGTCATGCCCGGGCTTCCATTCATTCCGTTCATGATTCTGGCGGGTGGGTTTGCCGCACTGGCGAATTTCCAGAACAAAAAAGAACAGGCCCGGAGTGCCAACGAAGCCAAGACCAAAGAGCTCGACAAGCTCAAGAAGGAGCCCGAGAAGATCGAAAATCTCCTCGGTGTCGATCCTCTCGAACTCGAAGTCGGTTACGGTCTGGTCAATCTGGTCGACGGAGAGAAGAACGGCGATCTCCTCGAGCGGATCACCGGGATCAGAAAGCAGTTTGCAATTGAAATGGGGATCGTGGTTCCTCCACTCAGGATCCGCGACAATCTGGAGCTGAAGCCCGGTGATTATCAGGTTCTGCTGAAAGGTGTGCCGATCGCCCAGGGTTCCCTCATGGTCGGGCACTTCATGGCCATGGATCCGGGGAATGTTTCGGAGAAGGTCCGTGGGATTCCGACCAAAGAACCTGCCTTCGGCCTCGATGCGCTCTGGATCTCGGCACAGGATAAGGAAAAGGCCAATTACGCCGGATATACGGTTGTCGATCTCAGCACTGTGATCGCCACACATCTCACCGAAGTGATCCGTTCGAACATCTCCGAACTTTTGGGACGTCAGGAGCTCCAGACGCTTCTCGACGGAGTGAAGCAGAATGCTCCGAAAGTGGTGGAAGATCTCATTCCGAACGTGCTTTCCGTGAATGTGGTGCTGAAGGTCCTGAAGAATCTGCTGCGTGAAGGAGTCTCGATCCGCGACCTGAAGACGGTCCTCGAGGCACTGGCCGAGATGGCGCCTCATCAGAAGGATGCGAATGTCCTGACCGAGCATGTCCGGAGCTCACTCTCCAGGTCGATCACCAAGAAATTGGTAGGGTTCGACGGTCAGCTCACGCTTTTGACCTTGGACAAGAACGTTGAAGAAACCATCGCATCCGGGATCATCCAGACGGATCAGGGTGCGCAGGTGTCCTTGGATCCCGAGTTTGTGCGTCAGTTCATTTCCCAGTTGAACGAACAAGCGGCCCAGATGCTTCAGGAGACCAACCAGGCTGTGGTGCTCTGTTCGCCTTTGATCCGTTCACACGTGAAGCAACTGGTGGATCGGTTCATCCCGAACATCACAGTGATTTCGCACAATGAACTGACTCCTTCGGTCAATATCCGCTCTTTCGGTACGGTGAGGTTAGCATATGCAAGTTAAGAAATTCGAAGCTCCTACTCTTCAAGAAGCCATTGAAACCATCAAGCGTGAGATGGGTCCCGAGGCAATCATCCTTCAAACCAAGCAGAACCGACGTGGATTCGGACTGATGTCCAAGGGTTCGGTCGAGGTGACAGCGGCGGTTTCCGAGCGTGCGGCCGAGAAGAAGAGCATGGCTGAACGCAAGCTGCCGGATGCGTACGCCCAGAAAATCGCCTCGGCACCCGCCGGAAAACAAGCCGACTTCTATGAGAGCTATCTCGAAAAGAAGATCGAGCGGGACAAGGTACAACTGAGCAATGCGAACCAGGGTCGGCGCCCGATCACCGCGGTTCGATATGCGGATATCATCGATGATGATCAGGGCATGGCCCCCGTTTCAGTGAACGTCAAGACAAGCGAAGCCGTCGAACTTCCTCAGATGGCGGCTCCGAAGCATGTCGGGAACGCCATCGAGCAGTATTCGGCGATCAAGGACACTTCGATGGAGGCGATCCAAGAGGAATTGGCGAATTTGAAGCGTCTCGTCGAGGACCTTCGTCGGGAGCGGAAACGTCCCGAGTACCTCGAGAGTGATTCACCTTTGGCCGCCACCGACGCCCTCCAGGAAGGTTATGAGCTTCTCCTTCAGAACGGTGTCGAAAGACGGCTTGCAGTTCCGATGATGAGAGAGGTCGCCCGGGAGCTTCCGGTCGACGCCCGTGCCGATCACGATTCGGTTCTCGATGCGATCGCTGAGAGATTGCTTCGTGCGGTTTCAACTGTTCCGTTTTTTTCGAAAAGCAACCCGGGCGAACGCAATATCGATGTTTTTGTCGGAGCAGCGGGGACCGGAAAGACCGCATTGATCGCCAAGTTGGCGACCCATGCCTGCCGGGATCGTCAGGAGAAACTGGGGATGATCCGGATCCAGATCACCGCTGAAGAGGGGATGGACCCCTTGGTGGTGTTCTCGAAAGCGCTTCACGTTCCTTACCGTGCCGTGGCTTCGATCGAGGAACTTCAGGTGGCATTGCAGGACATGAGTCAGTGCTCCCGGATTTTCATCGACACTCCGGGTATCGCCTTGAGAGACACCGCTTTGATCCGCTCATTGGAGAACATCCTGAGAGGGGTTTCACGGTGCCGTGTGCATCAGGTGATTTCAGCCATCACCCGGGACCATGAGGCGCGGGAACAAGTGAAGGCTTACTCACCGTTGAAGCCCGGCAGTCTCATGTTCACACGTCTTGATGAGACAGGTTCTTTCGGAAACATCTACTCACTGTCCGGCAGGGCGGGGCTTCCGGTTTCGGTATTCTCAACCGGCAGGAAAGTGACGGAACAGTGGGAAAACGCGAGTGCGGAACGTCTGACCGCATCGATTCTGAACATTCTTTGATTGAGTTAGTGATCGAGTCATTGTTACACTGAATTTAGGTAACTTGCCATGGAGAGGTGAGGATGGGAACGACAGCGAAGTCAGCAATCCAGAAATACAAAAAAGCCGTTCAGACCGCCCCAGCTGTTCCGGTGGAAGAGATTTCTTCCCCGGATAAAAAGACTGGTAAAGAGCCTCTGAAAGCGAAAGGGCAGGTCGCGCAGGCGATCGAGTCCAAGGATCAGGCGGGAGCCAAGATCGACAATGAGGTGGCCCTGCAACGGGAGCTTGAAAAAGAGCTTGTTGCAGATTTCGCCCACACCAACAAGTTGGTCAAGGGTGACTTCTCACCGACAAACACGAATCGCGAGAAGCTCATCGTGGAATACTCGGGTTTGATCAAGTTCATTGCTTCGAAGATTGCGGCACGTCTGCCTTCGAACATCGAACTCGATGACCTGATCAGTTCGGGTGTGATCGGGCTCATGGATGCGATCGACAAGTACGATTCATCCCGCGACAACAAGTTCAAGACTTACGCCGAATTCCGGATCCGTGGTGCGATTCTGGATGAGTTGCGTTCCCAGGACTGGGTTCCCCGTTCAGTTCGCGAGAAGGCCAAGGTCCTCGAGCGTGCGTATGCCAAGATCGAGCAAGTCAAGGGACGCCAGGCGACTGATGACGAGGTTTGCATGGAGCTCGGAATGAGCACCGAGCAATACCACGAGATGTTGAACGAAGTCAGGAGTGTCTCCTTGCTTTCGTACGACGATCTCACCAATCTTTCCAACGCTGACAAACGTTCTTTGCACGGGAACGGTGAAGCCGGAAGCAAGGTCCCGACACCTTACAGTGAAGTCAGCGTTGCGCACCTGAAAAAGCTGGTCGCAGAGGCGATTGAAGACCTGCCTGAGAAACAGCGTCTGGTCCTTTCGCTTTACTATTACGAGGATCTCAACCTGAAAGAAATCGGTCGGGTGCTGGATGTGACCGAATCAAGAGTCAGTCAGCTTCACTCCCAAGCGATCTTGAAATTGAAGGCCCGCTTGCGGAATCACTGGGATGATTTTGTTTCGATGGTGAGCGCCTGATCGCTCAGGCCGCCTGAGTGGCAGGGGCATCCGTCGTCTCGGTGTTTTCAACGGGGGCCGCGGCGGCCACCGGTTGTGTAACCTCCTCGCCCTGGACCCCGTCCATTCCTTGGAGTTCCACCACTTTTGCGAAGCAACGGTAGAACTTTCTCGCAGGGAAAGGGTTATCTTCCGTCGGGAGTGCGTTCATGATTCTCCCGGATGAAATCTGTTCATGCAGGTGGGACATGTGGATCTTGTAGGTCAGGTCATGGCCCCCGAAGTGCAATTGGACTTCGAGTTCCTCATCGAGGGCGAATTTTTCCGTAGAGAAGAATGTGAACATGGGGCCCGAAAGCTCATTCACCAGGGCATAGCCGCTGAAGGACCGTTCGGGTTTGAATTTTGAACTGATTTTCAATGCTACTCGTTTCAAGCGACGGTCCCCCATGAAAAGGTGAGCGATGGAGCTTGATCCTGATGTGGTAACGGTTCTCATCCTGTAAACAGTATCTGCCTTGGGCGCAGGGGTGTCAAAATGTGTCCTCAATGACACTCGTTGAGATTGATTCTGTGCGTTGACATTCTCTCTTGGAATCCCCATAATTTTAATAAGTGAGCTTTTTGCTCAAGTGTTTCGGATTTGTGCCGAAAAGGGGTAGAGAAACGCTTTTGTTGGAGGGTGGCAGAATGAATCAGATGGAACAGTACAAAAAGATGAGTTTGTTGACGAAGATCCGTCGTCGTTTCAAAGACCGGAGTGGTCAATCTACCACGGAATACATTCTGATCTTGGCGATCGTGGTGATGATTGCCAGTAAAATGAGAAGCAAGCTGGACCGTTCGATTTCAGGAACGATCGACAAGCTCGACTCTTCGATTCAGACCATCAATACCGAGTGATTCTGAGTTAAAAAATTTCTTTGATAAGAGCTGGTTCAGGCCCTCCCTGGACCGGCTCTTTTCTATTTCCGGAGATAAAGGAGCGTTCCCCCGACGACAGACAGGGGCAAGGCGAATAGGTTGAGAACGGGAACCGCAAAGAGGAGGGTCGTGGCGATACCGAATCCCAGAGACCGCATCGGATGGGACAGGATCCAGAGGATGCCGTCTCGAATCCCGGACTGCCTCCGATTGAGCGGATAGCTCAGGTAGACGAAGGTGTTGACCAAGGCCATCCCCAGCCAAGCCAAGATCCCGATTCCCGGAATCAGTCCGAACAGGGTGAGTGCCACAACAGCGATCAATGCCAGAATGGTTTTTTTGAAATCGAGCCAGATCCCTTGGATGGCAATCACCCAATTTTCTTCTGGATCGGGAATGCCGCAGGAACGTTCCGCTTGCAATGCGAGACGGTCATTGAACGGGGAGCTGATCCAGGCGATGAAAATCCCCACGAACTGGAATGAGAACCAAAGAACAGCCAGACCCGCGATGAAAGCCAGGAGGCCTCCGAGCGCTCCGGAGTAGGATCCTGCAAACGATGCGATCCAAGGCTGAATCCAGGCTCCGACTCCGGCCAACAGGGCATAGATCAGCACAGCGATCACAGTCAGTGTGAGGGCCATGGGGAAGATGAACCAGCCGAGCAATTTCGGGTGGTCCATCAGGAGTCTGATCACCCGGATCGGGGTGGTCAGACCGCTGATGAACTCATGAGACGAGCGGATCAAATCTGGAACCCGAGTTGAAGGGCGTACCGGCGGTCTTCAAGAACACCCGGGTTCAGCCCGAGTTCTTCTCCATAGGTCGCCACATTCAGCTGGAAGAAGGCGAGATCAATGCCCAGACCGGCTGTAAAATAACCCTGGTTGATTCCTCCACGGAGACGGAACACACTCCAGGCCGCCTCTGTTCCGAAGTGAAGTGTCCGGTAGAAGGATCCGTAATCGTTGTTACCGATGTCCGTGGTCTCCATCGCGAGGAGCCAGTGGTCAAAGATCCAGGCATCGGTTTTTCTGGCCGAAATCCCGAAGTTGAAAGCGGTCTTCGTGCGGTACGGGTCTCCCGCCCAGCTCGCAATCGGGCGACTGATATTGGTGTATTTCCCGCCGAGTACGTTGTTGATCGCGGCCGCGACCTCGTACCGGAATCCACCGAGGCCCCAGTGGGGATGAAAGCGTGCTCCGATGTCACCATCGACACCGAATCCGCTCCCGCCCTTGATGGCGGTGCCCAGATCCGTTCCGGAGAGGAAGTCTTGGATGCTGAAAGCACTGTTCGAGCTCGCGCGGACCTGGGTCTTGACGTTGATCCCGATCGAGAGACGGTCCTCGTCCAGGAACCGTCGGGCCAGGTTGATCATCGGTCCTGCAGTGATGGCCGTGGTCGGAGAAATCTGACCTGACTGGCTGACGATTGGAATGAGCTGGGCTGAGAAGAATGCGGCGATGCCGAAGCTCATCTTCTCGTCGATGAAGTGATTGTTGTAGTAGCCGGGAAACACCATCTGCGTCCGGACCGAGAGGGGTTTTCCCATCGAGTTCTGAAAAGCGGTGAGCCCATCTCCGGAGCTGATCAAATCCTTGATTGAATTGAGGGTGCCGGAACTGGTTTCGAACGAGAGTTGGGGAAGTTGGAGCAGATTCTCCGGATTCTCCGTGGAGCGTGCCGGGTTGGCAAAGAAGTTTTCCTCGAACTGCCCCACTGTGTAGCGAATGTCGCCCATACCAGCTGTCCGGACACTGTGAAAGTCGCGGATGATGGGGCGGTAGGCGAGTGCCTCGGATCCGAGCAGGAGTGCGGGAAGAGCAAGCTTCAAAACGACTTGATTGAATTTCATGGATTTCATTTCCTTTTCCTGTTCTGCAGATTAGAGGCCGAGAGTATTGAGTAGAGACTGGCGGACGCAAGGCTCGGTCAATGGCCCTAAAGTTGTAAGTGAATCAATTGCCGAAAAAATGCCTGAATTGGAGGTGCTACCCGTGAATGTTGCCACTTCAACATCGGACATCTCTGCAGCCTTGATAAACTGCTTTAGGCTTGCCGTCCCCCCCCAACCCGTCGACGAGTCCAAACCGGTCGGATCGGTTCCGTTTGAAAGATCCACGGATGATCCTGCCGGTTGGTCACAGTCCGCATTCCCGATACAGACACCAGCAGCCTTGCAAGCAGTTGGATTTCGTACTAGATCCGAGGCGGTGAGGACTTGGTCTGCTCCAGCGATCTCAGCCAAAACGATGTTGAGCATCGAAAGAGAAGAAATGAATTTAGAAAACGCCTTAAGCTTGGTGTTCACGATAGCGTTGTTGTCCGTGTAGGTGGTTTGAATCAGGAGTCGATTGGTTGCATTGGCAACTCCTCTTGGAGCGATGGCATTTGCCATCGTGGCAAACGACGCGCCATCCCCTCTGGAGCTTCCGAGTGCGCCGATCAGGTCGGACATCTTGAACACATTGGAATTGGCCAGCTTGGCGAGAGAGGTTTCATTGACCTTGACGTCGCCGTAGTTGTTCGAGAGAGCCTGGTAGTACTCCAGGGCGCAATTGTAATCACCTCGATCCATGCATCCCCGGGCCGCAACCAGAAGTTGCTCGTCACCTTCAGGGGTACTGAGGCCCTTGAACAGGTTGCCGCAAGAAGTGAGGGTGAACGGGGCGAGGACCAGGAGGGTGAGCAGATGTTTTTTCATATGCTTACCAGTGTAAGGGAGAACGCGCTGAGTCCTGTATCGGCAAAATTTTCTTATTTTTGCGGATCAGGCTGAGGCATGGGAGCGCCGAGGGTGCCGGTCAATTTGTAGGCATAGCGACCATCGGGAGTCTTGGCGCTCCCCATCAGACTCTCGAGAATCGAGAGACTCTGACGGAGCTTGTCAGAGAGGCCGAGGACCGCGCGCAGGTTCATGGAGCTTGCATTGAGATAACGGTTGAGTGAGAGATCCCCGGTGACTTGAACCCGAAGATCGTCCATCCCTTTGCCGATCTGGACATTCTTGAGGATGAGTTTACCGGCCTTGATCTCGACATTCAGGTCCCCTTCGCTGATCTGAATCATCGGTAATTGGAAGCCCATGAAATTCTGCTCTTCAAGGCGTAGTTTCCGGAGCTTCAATTCCAATGACCCGTTCAGTGTGGACAGATCGACCATCGACCCTTCGATTTTGATGTCGCCGGTCAGAAATCCGCTCCCTCTGATCCCCGCTGCGAAGGCGAAGACTCCGAGTTTTCCGAGGTCAGCGTTCTCGAGATGGATGTCCGCATCCACTCGGTCGCCTTTACCGGATGCATTCACCAGGATTTCGGATGCACCTTGCTTGAGTTCGGCACTGAGACCGGCTTTTCCGGTCAGTAAACCGGCCAACTTGGGATGGACCCGGAGCTCGTCGAATTCGACGCGGGTCTGGTCAGGCAACTCCAGTACCGGATGTTCAAGACGGTACAAGGGGGAAGGGAGCAGGCTGAGCTCACGTCCCCGGTCGGTGAGGTAAATGCCGTACGGATCGAGCGCGCTCTGTACCATTCCCTGGATGAAGCCCGTCATGCGCGCTTCAGGGAGCTTCAGCAGGGTCAGGACAGCCACGCAAGCGAGAAACAGTACCCCGATCCCGACCATTCTGAGCGGGCTACGGGAAGAAGCGACGGATTGTGGTGCGGAGGCGGAGAGTTCCTCGCTCATTTTGATTTTTCCCCTTTTTCAGGTTGTGCCATGTACCCGCTCACATTCACTTTCGCGTTGAGCAGGCCCTCTTCCGAGCTCGGCTCGACAATGAGGCCCTTCAGCTTCATCGGAGGATTCCCGTGTTCAATCTGGTACAGGAAGGGAACCAACTGACGAACCTGCAGGCCTTTCAGTTTCACCTCGAGCAAACTCTCCTGGATCACCCCTTGGGTCGCTCCGGGGGATTCCTTCAAAATCTCCACAGCTGTGGCAGGGAGACCTTGAAGAGCGGCCATTCCTTGGAACACACCCGCCCAATTCTGAGGCCCCCCTTGTTGGATCCCTGAATTCTGTCCCTTGAGTCGACGGAGTTCGTCATTGGCTTGAGTGAGAATGCGGGCGAGTTCCTCTTTCTGGTAATACTCCTCCTTGGCGGTGTGGGCGGAGTCGTACGTCGTGAACATCAAATAGGCTGCGAGCAAAAAACCGGAAAGCATGCCTCCGATTCGCACCATGCGCTGTTGCTCGGGAGGGAGCTGGCTCCAGGCTGAAGTCAGCTGCTGATACCACTCCTGTTCCTTCATGCGATCGAGCATTCCACCCATGGCCATCACTTCACCGTTCCCAACGTGCCCGAGAAAATCACACGATAGACTTTCTTCCCCTCTTTGACCAATTCCTCAGAATTGCTTTTTTTCAGTCCGAATCCGCGTTCGAGTAGATCCGTGAGTTTCTGAATCGCCTGAGGATTGCTGACCAGGAAGGTGAGGGAGGTTTTCAGCGGGCGATTCTCCGCATAGCGATCGGTGAAATCGGCACCGGCATCAAATGCAACCAGATCGAGCACTACATCCTTGCCGATCTTCTGAGAAAGGGTCTTCAGGAATTCGAGAGGCGAATTTGGATTTCCGGACAGGAGCTTCGAGAGCTCGCGTTCTTTGGAAACCTCGGTCTGGATGTTGCGTTTGAGTTTCTCCGGATCCGCAAGGTAGGTCCGGGCTGCGCTATCGGAGATTCCTCCGTAATAGGATTTCACCGCTCTCTTGGCGTTCTCCTCGGTCTCGGTCAACTTACCTTTGAAATAGTTGTACTCGATGGTCTTCGTGACGAAAAACACCAGCGACAGGATGGCCAGATAAGGCAGGGGCTTCTTGATGAGATCGAGTGTGGAATCCCCTCCCGCATTGGCTTTGGCGAAATCACCGCGACGCAAATTGAGGGGAGGGAGTTTGTCGGCAGGGATCAATGCCATCGCCAGGCCGAGGGCTTTGGCGAAGCGGACCTCCGATAGATCGGAATAGGTGACTGAAGCGGGAGAAAGCGAACTCAAGGGGCGAAAGAGGACGCAGCGCTTCTGGGTGGCGTCTTCCAACCATTGAATCAGGCCCGGCATGAGGGCACCCTCGCCTGAAACGTACACCTGGTCGATGGGACTCTGGACCTGGGACCGGGATGCGAGCTCGGTCTGCTTGAATTCGGGAACAAGGGTTTCGAGCAACTCGCCGATCGCATCGGAAACCTGTTGATCGATGCCGGAGACACCGATGTCTTTGAGCCAACCTTTGGCCTCTTCGGTGCTCGCGGAGAGATCGGCTTTGAGCTTGGCTTCCATCGCCTTCAATCCGAAGGGGATCTCGCGGTACAGGACGGGGCGATTCCGCGAATGAACGTAAAAATAGGTTTTGTGGCGTTCGATACCGACCAGTAGAACCGTATCGCCCATTCCAGGAACTTTCGGCATTCTCGAAAACAGACACCGCAAAGCCCAGGCATCCGTGGTCAGGACGTCCGGATCCAGGCCCTCCGTTGTGACCGCCTCCAGGTGCCTCAAGAGGTTTTCTTTTTTGACAGCTGCGACATGGACCTGGGAACCTTGGGGCCCGGTCTCGACAATCGATGAATCGTAGTGGAGTTCGGAGCTCTCGAAGGGGAGGTCGTCTTCGAGCTCGAATTCGAGAGCGGAGCGAATCGCCTTTTTGTCCCGGGTTGCAAGAGACAGATTCCGGTAGGTGGTGATCTCGGGTGGAGCCGACAGGATCAGCCGGTCGGGAGAGCCGGAGATTTGCGACAGCAGTTGACCCGCGGCAACATGAGGGTGAACCCCGCCGTCCTCCAGTGCGAGTTCATGGGTTTGCCGGATTTCAAATTTTCCGAACGCCGTCTCGACTTCGACACAAGCCACAGCGTCTTTCGAGATGTCCAATCCATAGACCCGCATGATCCGATTATACTCACAAAAAGCGGACTTGAGTCACCTTAAAATTGCTCTTTTCCTGAGTGTTTGCGGGGGCATCGGTCTCCACCCCCCGTCTTCCCTGTGATCCGGGCCGGCCCGGCGTTTGAGCTGCCGGTTCCACCAGGCTCACCATCGCTTCCAAAGTCTTTTTGGTCTGGTTCACGGTGGCTTCGACATGGATCAGGAAGTCGGTTTCGTCCGTCACAATTTCGATTCCACGCTGGGAAAGAGAGTTCTTCAGGTCTTGGATCCGGGTTTCGGATCCTTGATAGAACTGGACCCTTTCTTTCAAGAACTTGTAGAAATCATCCGCACTGCGGAAGGGTTGCCCTTGGGTGTTGGCGGCCGCACCCTCCGCGGCCGGGGCGCCGTCACGGACTTCATAGAATTTCTTCACTTCTTCCTTGGTGATGCCCGGAACCAGTGCCTTCAGGACCGCTTCCTGGATGGTGTTCACATTCAACTTCGAAGTGACTCCCGCGTGGAATTGTGAAGAAAGCAGGTCGTAAATCCGGTCATCCATCGACGGGAGGTGATGGAGCTCACTGATGTGGTAGAAGGGCGCTTTTTTAAAGGGATAGGGACTCGCCTGCTCGCGGTTGGTGTCATAGGCGAGATCGGCCCATCCCAGGATTTCCTCGACGAGGTCCTCGACCCTGAATCCCCGGTACACATCCCGGAATTCCTCATCCGCTTCCGAGCGGGCGTCGAAAATCGAGTGGATCTGTTGATTCAGGAGTTGCCGGGCCTGTTCGGCATTGAAGATCGCAGGGCTCGGCCCGGGTTCGGCGGTACCGGACTCCGGGGTCGCGGTCGGGGTCGGTGATCCACCGGTTTGAGGCAAACGGGCGAAGGCAGCGACCGGGCCGTTCAGGTTGAACTTGCTCGACTGTGCCTTGATGGAGAGATACAGCTTCCCCTCCATGCCGGAGTCTTTCCGGAATTTCACCAAAGCATCCTTGAGACTCGAGGGGAGTGAGGAAATGTCCCCCGAAAAGGGGATCGTGAGGGGCTCGGACCAGATCTTGTCGATCATCCCGGCAGGGACCATGGACGCTGCCGGACCTGAATCAGCTCCCAGTTTTTTCAATGTTTTCTTCAATTCCGAGTAGGCCTTGATCCGGAGGAGGGAGAGTCGAAGTCCGCTTTTCGCCAAGGCGAGAGCCTTCACTTGATCGAGCCTGTCGTATGCCAATTTTTGATTGATTGCAGCCACATACGTGATTTCGCTCACGAAGATTCCCAGAGTCGCCATGGAGGCGAGCACGATGAACAGTGCGACTCCTTTGCGATCAGTAAGTCTTCGGAAGCAGTTCATTGGGCGTCTCCAGGTTGAAATGGACTCTTTCTTCCAAAATCCGTTCTTTGGGGCCGACCAAAGTGACCTCCATCTCGACCGATGCGGGGAAAGATCCCGGTGGATCGGCCGTTTCGGAGTCCCAATCGGGCTTCCCGTCTTTTTCGCCGGCTTTGTGATAACTGAACCGGATTTTCTTGATGTTCCCGAGGATCAGGTAGGTCTGCACATAGTTCGCTTCACGGGGTTCTTCGAGTTCGAAGGGGCGTGTGTTCTCGACCTTGTTCAGCGAGAGCAGGGTGGAGGACTTGTCGTTTGAGTCCTGCCGGAGTACCTCGTACCGGATCTTCGAATAGATCGACTCTTTCTTCATCTGGTAGATCCGTGCATGCGAAGCCGAGATGAAGCTGAAACGGTCTTCCTTGCCTTGGAATCGTGATGCGCGGATTCCTGAAGTGTCGAGTACAGGGCCCCAGTACTCGAAAGTCTGGGAGGCGGTTCCCCGGGTCCGTCTCACGACCTCGTCCACTCCCAGTTTGGGGATCGGATCTTCCTGCCCCGCGGAGCGGACCTGGCTTCCGCCGAAAAAATCGAGCTTCTGGTGATCCGGGGGGAGAAACCAGCGAGGATTGAAGACTTGGGCGAGATCGCGCTCGATGAACCCGACGGAGGTCCGGAATTCCCCGTAGAACTCCGTCTCGTCCTTCAGGACCTCTTTCAAACGTGCGGCGTCGATCACGGCTTTGGACGTGGTGGTGCCGATGATCACGAGAATGAACAGCGCGATCATCACTTCCAGGAGGGTGAACCCCCTGCGGTCACTGTTCCGAAAGATTGAACTCATGATTGAGGTCCACCCAGTATTGACTGACGTTGTATTGTTGATCCTGCCCCTTTTCCTTCCATTTGATCGTGATGTTGATTTCACGGGTCGCTTTCGACAAGAACTGGGTGGCCAAACGCACGACTCTCGCTTCGTTCTGATCCTCGGGTTGTCCGCCCTTTCCGTCTTTGGCCTCCGGGGTCAGCACGTTCGGAAAGGTGATCTCCTTGATTTTCCTCTCCCAGGAGTACTCGGAGTAGGGCGGATCGAATTTCCCGGAAAGCTCCTTCCTGGTCTCGTCGAATGTTTTTCCCTGGATTTCACGTTCGGCCTCGATCAGTGAATTGCGCGCCAGGGTTGCCACCGTGGTCATGCGCTTGGCCCGGAAAGTGGTGTCGAGACTGTTGTTCTCCGCCACGAGAATCGCACCGATTCCGATGGCCAGGATTCCGATCGCGATCATCACTTCAAGGAGGGTGAATCCCGCATGTCTCATTTCTTGAAGTACTCCTTGGCCTCGATGTAGCGACCCTCGACCGCGCAACGGCCGAGCAGATTCGACACGGTCAGGGTGATTTCATTTTTGCTCGTGTCTTCAAGATGAACCAAAGTTTTTTCCGACATACCCTGTGGAAAGATGTGGGTGTACGCGAGTCCCTCGGTCACGGGGTTCTCGCTCTGTTCCGTATAGACGTCTTTGAACCGGACCCCGATGGCCAGAGACCGCTTTTTCTTGGTCAGAAGGGGCTCCTGTCGGAAACCTCCGTTCTTTTTCTCGTCGGAATCGCCCTTGGAGAAAAGGCCCTTCGGGCGCTCCCTTTCGGCCTTGATGGATTCATCACTCTTGAGCAGGGTGGACTCCGCCGAGGACTCCACCCAGTACTGCTGATTCTTCAGGTCGTACACCAGGCGGTGGACTTTGCCACTCACTTGTGCCGAATTGGAAGTGTCCTTGATGAGCGTGGCGAGTTCCCGACCGGTGGATTGGACCGAGAAGCGGAATGTGTTCGAGATCCCGGGGATGGCAATCAGTCCCACCAACCCCAGGATCCCGATGACAATCAGCAATTCGATCAGCGAAAAACCGGCATGATGCTTTCCGGGAATCCCGCATCCGCGCATCGATCAGTCCTGGTCGGTGACCACGATGTCTGCGTTGTAGTCAGCTCCGCCTTCTTTTTTGTCGTTACCGTAGGACTTGATCTCGAAGGTGTTTCCATCGGAGGTGTAGAGGTAATCCATGTCCCACGCATCCTTCGGAGCGGCCTTTTTGTCGAGGTATCCGTTGGGCGCGTAGTTCTTGCATCCCGGCTCCGAGGAAGGCTTGGTGATCAAGGCGTCCAGACCCTGGTTCGTGTTCGGATACTGTCCACAATCGAGTTTGAACTGTTTCAGGGTGTTCGAGATGTTCTTCATGTTGACGCGCGTTGTTTCCACTTTCGCCTTGTCGAAGTTGGAGATCAGCTTGGGTCCCACGAGACCGATCAGGAGTCCGAGGATCCCGATCACAATCATCAGTTCGATGAGTGAGAAACCGGCGTCGGAGCGGATGTTCTTGTTTTTTTCTGGATGTTTCATTGGTTTTCCTTTCGTTGGTTCTTATCTGCTGAGATTGCTCATTTCCATGAGGGGGGTGATGACCGATACGACGATGAAGCCCACGGTCCCCCCCATGAAGACGATCATGGCGGGTTCGAGGAGTGCTGTCATGCTGTCGATCGCAGTACTGACCTGTTCGTCGTAAGAGTCCGACACGTTCTTGAGCATTGCGGGCAGCTCACCGGTCTTTTCCCCGATGGAAATCATGTGGATCACGAGAGGGGGGAATTCACCGCTTTTCTTCAGAGGCTCTGCGATGGACTGGCCCTCGGTGATGTTGTTTTTGGCGTTTTCGATCGCCCGGGCGATGTGGACGTTCCCGACCAGGTTCTTCGAAATGTTCATCGCGGTCAGAATGGAGACTCCCGAGCCGAGGAGGGTGGACATCGTCCCCGCAAAACGGGTGATGGCCAGCATCCGGGTCACTTTACCGAAAACCGGTGCCACGAGCTTGAAACGGTCCCATTTGCTCCTGCCGCCCGGGGTTTCGGTCCAGCGGTAGAATCCGTAAGCGACCAGTCCGCAAACGACAAGAATCGCAGGCCACCAGCTGGTGAATTGGACGGAGATCCAGATCAGGATCTCCGTGGTGAGCGGGAGAGCTTTGTTCATCGAGACGAAAATCTGCTGGAGCTTCGGAATCACAAAAGCGAAAATCCCGACCAGGACCGAGACTGCCACGAAAAACATGATTGCGGGATAGGTCATGCCACCGATCACTTTTCGCTTCAACCGGGTTTGTGCCTCTTTCAGGTCCGCGAGTTTGAGGAGTACCAGTCCGAGTGTTCCCGAGCTTTCGCCCGCTTCGACCATGTTGATGTAAATGTGGTCGAAGGCTTTCGGATGCTGGCCGAGGGCCTTGGCGAGCGATGTCCCTTCGTTCACGGATTCACGGACCTGCGAAAGGACGGTCTTGAGCGCGACAGATTCCACCTGGTCCACGAGCGCCGTCAGCGAGTCCACGAGCGGGATGTTCGCCTTCACCAAAGAGGCGAGCTGACGGGTCATGACCGCCACTTCGTCCTGATTCACCCGGTTGCCGAACAAAGAGAGAGACGCTGCTCCACCTTTTCTGCCGGAGGCGTTCTTTTCCTGGATGTCAGTGACGAGATAACCCTGCTTCTTGAGTTTCTGCCGTGCAGTCTTCTGGGAGTCGGACTCCACCACACCTTTGGAGGCTTTTCCGTCGGGTCCGATCGCTTTGTATTCAAACAGCGGCATGGTCCACCTCAGACTTCCTCGGCGTGAGTCGCCCGGAACAATTCGTCGATCGTGGTGATGCCTTGGAGTACTTTAGCGATTCCATCTTCCCGAAGCGTGATCATACCACGCTCGATGGCGGTTTTCTTCAAGGTTCCGGCATCCACATTTTTGACGATGAGGGTTTTGATGACGTCATCCACGATCATCAACTCGTGGATCACGGTACGACCTGAGTACCCGCTGTTGGCACAACTCGGGCAACCGACGGCACGATAGAACACCGCGCCTTTTGGCGGTACTTTCATTCCCATTTCGCCCAATTGGAACTCGGAAGGTGTGTATTCTTCTCGACACTTGGTGCAAACACGGCGGATCAAACGCTGTGCGACCACTCCCAACAGGGATGACGCGATCAGGAAAGGCTCGATTCCCATGTCGACCAGACGTGTGGCGGAGGTGGCCGCATCGTTGGTGTGGAGGGTCGAGAGCACCAAGTGACCGGTCAACGATGCGTTGATCGCGATCTCGGCAGTCTCCTTGTCCCGGATCTCGCCGACCATGATCACATCAGGGTTCTGACGGAGGAAGGATCTGAGGGCGACCGGGAAGGTCAGGTTGATCTTGGAATTCACCTGGACCTGGTTGATCCCGGGAATCTGGTACTCGACCGGATCTTCCACGGTCATGATGTTCCGCTCCGGGGAATTGAGCTTCATCAAACATGAGGAAAGGGTGGTGGATTTACCGGATCCGGTGGGGCCGGTGACCAGGATGATCCCGTACTTTCGGAAAATCAGTTTTTCGATGTTCTCGACCGAACGGGGTGAGAATCCACACACGCCGAGTTCGAGTGGAGTTCCGCTTTGTTCGAGAATACGCATCACCACACGTTCGCCGTGTGTCGTCGGAACCGTGGAAAGACGAATGTCGACGTCCTTCCCGGCGAGCTTGATCTTGATCCGGCCGTCTTGAGGAAGGCGCTTCTCGGCGATGTCGAGTTGCCCCATCACCTTGATCCTGGAGGAAATCGCGGCATGGGCACGCTTGGGTTGCCGGATAATGTCGTACAGCACGCCGTCGATCCGGAACCGGACGACGAACTCCTTTTCGAAAGGCTCGATGTGAATATCCGAACATTTCTCTTTCACCGCACGAAAAAGAAGGGAATTGACGAATTTGATGACCGGGGCGTCGTCTTCAGTCGCCTCCAGGATGTCGATCGGACCCTCCAGGTCTAGGTCCTCTTCCGCGAATTCGCCTTCGATGTTGCCCACCAGCTTGGCTGTGGAGCGCTCGTAGACCCGGTTGATGGCGTCCTGGATCCTCATCGGGGTGCTGACCACGGTCTTGACCCGGTATCCGGTCAGCGCCTGGAGATCCTCGGGAATGGAGGGGTTGAAGGGGTCGCCCACTGCGATCGTGAGTACCTCACCGAGTGCGTCACTCGACAGGTAAAGGGGGATCACCTCTTTGGACTTCGCATAATTGATGGGGATGTTCGCCACCAGTACGGGATCGATTTCGTTCGGCTTGAGGTCGTCGGTGAAGGGCAGACCGAGCTGGATGCAAAGCGCCTTCATGATCTCGTGCGGAAGAATGAAGTTGTTCTTCAGCAGGATTTCACCGAGAAGTCCGCCTTTTTGTTTCTGTTCAGCGAGGGCCTGGTCGAGCTGTTCCTGCTTCAGGCTGGTGTGCTTGAGCAGGATCTCCCCGAGACGCTCCGGAGGGCGGCGTGCCTTCATGGGCTCCCCCCGGTGGAGGGAAGCGCATCAGGAACGGTCACCGGGGCAGGGGGTGTCGTGGGCGGTGCCTCACTCTTCGGGACATCAGGGCCGGGAAGGGTGAGGGTTTCGTGGGTCTCCGAGATGTCTTTGGAAACCGGGCTGTCATTCAGCGCAGCATCCTTGGAATCCTTGGGGATCTCACCGTCATCATCCAGTGTCACGGACTTCCGGCCGGTGTAGTTCTTGATCGATTTCACGTCCGGAAGGTTCCGGATGATGCGATTGCGTGCTTCACGGTGTTGATCCTCGCCGCCAAAGGCACGTTCGACAAACTCGTCACGCTCCTTGAGTTTCTTGTCGAGGACCATCCGGACATGTTCGGGCTGTCTCATGATCTTGGGAGTGATGAACAGCATGAGATTGCTCTTCTCGATCGAAGCCGACCGGGACTTGAACAACCAACCGAGGATCGGGATGTCTCCGAGCAGGGGCACCTTGTTGATCACCTCGCTGCTCTTGTCCCGGATCAAGCCACCGAGTACTACCGTGTCCCCGTCGGCCACCATGACGCTCGTTTCTGCGCTCCGTTCGATCGTCGAGAAAGCCTGGTCCTGGACCGCCTTCGGGAGGGCGCGGTTCACGACATCGCTGACCTTCGCCTTGATATCGAGCTTGATGAAGTTCGAGATCTTGTTCAACTGAGGCTTGATCTTGATGGTGAGAGGAACGCTTTGCTGACTCACTGAAACGGTCTGGATGCCGAGGCCCGCATTGTTGATCTGCGGAACCGGAATCTTGTCCGTACTGTCGAAGGTCGCTTCGGTGTTATCCAGTGTCATGAGTTGGGGGGTGGCCAACACGTTTCCTGCCGAATAGGTCTGGATCGCTTTGATCAGGGCAGCCAGGTTCGGCACTTTGATGCTGGTCGAGGTTCCCCCGGTCGGGATGGTGATGTTACGACCGGCCTCGCTCTGGAATTGGAGTACGAGTCCGTTCGGCACATCCGTCGGATTGGTCAGGAGCTTGTAGAGATCGCTCGTCGGCGCGACGATGGTTCCACCCGGAAGAAGGACGTTCGCCGTGTAATCGCTGTTCCGCTGCATGGACATTTCCATGATGATCACTTCGACGTAAATCTGGTCGCGCGGAATGTCGAGTTTGTTGATCACCCGTTGGATCGTACCGAAATCCGCGGGGGATGCCGTGATCACGAGGGAGTTCGTCGTCTTGTCTGCGGACACCTTGATTTGACCTTCAAACAGGTTGGTCTCGATCGGGTTGATGCCGATGCCCATTCCGCCCGCTCCGCCAAATCCCGTGGAGGAGGAACTCTTGGCCGACTGGCTGAAAGTATTGAGAGTTTTGGCCATTTCTTCGGCGTCTGCGAACTGCAGATACACCACATGGACCTTGCCACCCCCTGGAGGAGGGGGGATCTTGCGGTCGAGACGCGCGATCAACTCACGGACCTGGAGCACGCCCTTCGGGTTGGCGTGGACGATGAGGGTGTTCGTCCGCTCATCCGCGATGATGTTGTTGATCAGGCCGCCTTCCTTGGTCTTCCGGGCAGTGAAGTTGGAACGACCGCCCCCCGAGCCACCGGCCGGGAATCCCGGACGTCCGGGAAACGAGGCTTGGGTCCCCGGCAGAAGGGAGTCGATCAGCTTCTGGATCTCGACTGCGGATGCGAATTTCACAGAGATCACCTCGATGCCTGCGTCGAATCCTTCCACATCGAGGAATTGGATCATTTTTGCGACCTTGTCGATCACCGAACCCGTATCGGTGATGATGATGGTGTTGGTCTGTTCGAAGCCGTAAATCCTGGCGCCCATGTTGGCGTAGGTACGGATCACGTTTTCGAGTTCTTTTGCGCTGATGTATTTGATTTTAAAGATCTTGGTCACCAGGGCGTCGGTGTTGGGAGCCTTGGTGTTCGAGTAAAGACGGATGTTCTTACCTTTCGCATCGTTCTGGCGCATGATCCGGAGGTACTTTCCGGTCGGGACGAGAGCGAGTCCGTTCATGTCGAGAGACGTGAGAAAAGCCCTCCACGCGTCGCTGACCGTGATCGGGGAATTCGAGATGATGGAGACCCGGCCTTTGACGTCTTTGTCCAGGATGAAGTTCTTGCCGGTGAGACGTCCGAGCGTCTTGGCGATGTCAAGAATGTCCGCATCAGGGAAGTTGAAGTCGGTGATGAGCTCCTTCTCGGCCGGCGTTCCCTCGCCGCTCTCATTGTCGACGAAGAGGTTCGGAATCTCGTTCTTGGCCTTGATCCCTCTTTCGGTCCCCGGACCCGAGAGTTCGAGGTTCCCACGGTTGCCGCGCTTCAGTTCCGGTCCGGACTTGTCGTCTGGAGCTCCACCGACGCTGATGCCACCGAAGTCACCGTTCTCATCTCCTCCGCGAGGAGGTGTGCCCATCTTGTTGCCGGATCGGGGACGGACCGGAGTGGGGCCGTCTGCAAACCCGTCGTCGAACTCCTCGAAATCCTCGTCCGCTCCGGGATCACTCAGTGGATTGCCGATCGCCGTGTTCCCTGCACGGAATCCTTGCGCCATTCCGACTTCCGAGAAAATCAGGAGGAGAATTCCGAGCAAAGCACAAAGCCCGAAGATGAAACTCATTCTGGTCGACCAGCTGTTATCGGATGTCATAATTGAAGGGAACGTCCTTTCCTCCGCGCTCGATCACCATATCGAGCGAGGGCATTGATTTCAGTCCTTGCAAGAGTTCAAGCGCCTTGGCCGCGTCGGTGATGCGCTCTCCGTTCACCGACTTGATGACGTCGTTCTCTTTGAATCCGGCTTTCTGGTAAAAACTGTTGGGAACGATCTGGGTGAGCTTGAACCCGACCATCTGTCCGCCCCGCATTTCAGGTACGGCCCGGGCCTGGGTGATCAGCACGTTGAAGTTGGCCATCTGACTGTCGATCTCACTCCGGCTGATGACGAATTTGTTGTCTTCCACCTGGTTGATCCCCCCGGCGGCACCCGATTTGGGACCCGAGCTTCCCGTCGAAATCTTGATCGTGGTGTCTTCCGGAATCTCGATGAATTCTTTCCTGCGGGCGGTGGTGTTGATGAAAATGACCCTTCGCGGCTCGACGCTCAGGATCTGGACGTTCTCGCCCATCTGGTCGCCGACCCTGACGGGGTAGAGCTTGTTGTCATTCTTGTCTTGAACCGCCGCAATGGAGCGGGCGGGGTTCCGGAAGATCACCGTTCCGATCAGTTGGTAGTTGAGGGTGGTTGGAACCGGTTCGGCATCCAGATCAATCGCGCTGCCACCACCGCTCTTTTTCGGCGCCTTGCTGGAGAAGAGGTTCCGGTCGGAGATCACTTCATACTGGGAAGGATTGGCTTGCCGGACGCCGAGAGCGGACCGCGAAGCCAGCGGAGAAACCGGCGGCATGGGCAGGTTCTTTTCGAACAGGAGAGCAGAGAGATCGGCCACGAGACTTGCGCACACGAAGAAACACAACCAGAAGGAGAGGTCCCGGATCCGGTCGCCTCGTGCAAGAGAAGTCAATTGACCCGACACTTTCGACAAAGAGTTGACACTCAGTCCGCGCGAGGGCCCTGGATTCGCGTCCCCGCCTTTGCGCTTCAGAAAACCCATCACGGACTTCGCTGAGAAGGTCGGCATGTCTTTGTCTTGAGAGGATGCAATTACAATGCCATGCGAAGAGGGTTCGAATGTTTTCGCCAACTCACCGGTTGTACTGGGAGAAATTTCAAACTATCCTGAAGACGTTTCCAATCTCAATCGGGTTGCCTCATGCGTCTGACACTTTGTCATGACAGCTTGTCGAAAGGAATGTGGCCATGTCGAACTCCAGTGCTTCTCAGAACAGTTTTTTGAAATCCCTGTTTTTCGGTCAGATCCGGGAGGAATACATTTTTCCTTATCCGAAGCCGGGTGCCGAGACGGCCGAAACAGTGGGCATGATTGTCGATTCGATCGACAAGTTCGGAAAGGACATCGTCAAGTCGGCCGAGTGGGATGAATTGGCGGCGATGCCGATCGAAGTGGTCCGTCAGATGGCCGAAATGGGGCTCACCGGTCTTGCGGTGAAAGAAGAGTTCGGGGGTCTCGGGCTTCCTCAAAGCGGATATGCCCGGGTCATGCAACAGATCGCTTCTTTGGACGGATCGCTGGCTGTGACCCTCGGTGCCCACCAGAGCATCGGTTACAAATGTCTGCTGCTTTTCGGTAGCGACGAACAGAAGAAGAAATACCTTCCCAAGCTTGCAACCGGTGAGATGATCGCCGCGTTCTGTCTCACCGAGCCTTCGAGTGGTTCCGACGCCGCTTCCATTCAGACCCGGGCGGAGCTTTCTGCTGACGGGAAATACTACACTCTGACCGGTAACAAACTGTGGATCACGAACGGTGAGATCGCACAATTCCTGACTGTTTTCGCGAAGACCGAAGTCGTCGAGAACGGTGAAAAGAAAGACAAGGTGACCTGTTTCATCGTCGAGGCGCCTGCCGAGGGCGTCAGTGCCGGTGCCCGTGAGCACAAGCTCGGGATCCGCGCGTCCTGGACGAATGCGATCCATCTCGACAAAGTGAAGGTTCCGGTCGAGAACATCGTCGGTGGAGTGGGGTACGGTTTCAAGGTGGCCATGGGGATCCTGAATCACGGCCGTCTCGGCCTCGCGGCAGGATGCGTGGGTGTCGCCAAGAACGCCATCAAAGCATCGATCGAGCACGCCAACGAGCGCGAACAGTTCAAGAAGAAGATCGGTGATTTCGGGATGATCAAGGAAAAGATCGCCCGGATGGTCATGAACAATTATGCGGCCGAGAGCATGGTCTACATGACCACCAGTCTGATCGACCGGGGCGACATGGATTACTCAATGGAGTCCGCCGCGGCCAAGGTGTTCTGCTCCGAGATGCTCTGGGAAACCGTCGACGAGAACATCCAGATCTGGGCCGGTAACGGATTCATGAAGGAATACCCGTACGAGCGTTGGCTCCGGGATGCCCGGATCAACCGGATTTTCGAGGGCACCAATGAGATTCTCCGGGCCTTCGTGGCGCTTTCCGGAATGCAGGGGCCGGGGCAGGAGCTCTCGGGTCTGGCCAAGGCGATCCAGCATCCTCTGAAGGGTCTCGGGGTCGTCACTGACTACGCCACCCGTAAGGTGAAGCAGAACGTGTTCGGTGAGGCCATCACCAAGGCCCACCCCCGTCTCAAAAAGCTCGCCGGTTTCCTGGAAGAGTACACTTTGGAGCTCTCCCAGCACACGGAAACCCTGCTGAAGCGTCATGGTAAGGAGATCCACTTGAAGCAGTTCGCCCAAAAGCGGATCGCCGACGTGGTGATCGACCTCTACGCCATGTACTGCGTGCTTTCACGGGTGACTTCCGCCATCGAAGCCAACGGCGAAGAGAAAACCGAGATGGAGATCGCCATCTCGGAAGCGTTCTTTTCAAAAGCCAACCGCAGGATCCGCGGAAACTTCAAAGCGATGAGCCGTAACGAAGACGAACTCATGAAATACATCGCCGAGAAGTCCTACGAACTCGGGAATTATCCTTTTGACGTGTTCAAATCCTGAATGATCAGGACATGAAGATCGTCTGGATCTCTTGCTCGATGACGGACTCTTGAGTCCGTTTGGCGAGAGAGAGTTCCTTCACGATGAGGGCCTTCGCTTCGTCGAGCATTTTGCGCTCGCCGAAAGAGAGGTCTTTGCTGTGACGGAGGAGGAACAGGTCGCGCAAAACCTGGGAGATCTCGTAAATCGAGCCGGTTTTGATTTTTTCCATGTAATCGCGGTAACGGCGGTTCCACGTGGTCTGGTCGATCTTCACGTCCCGCATCTTCAGGATGGAGTAGACTTTCGGCACTTCTGTGTCGGAAATGATGCTCCGGAGGCCCACAGCCTCGGCGTTGTCAGTCGGAACCATGAGGGTCAGGTTGCGCTCGAGGATCTGGAGGACGTAGAAGGTCTTCTTTTTGCCGCCGATTTCCCGTTCGTCGATGCGTTTCACTACAGCGATGCCATGGGCGGGATATACGGCGCTTTCTCCGACTTTGAACATTCAGTCTACCTCCAAAAGTTGATGGCGGATCTTACCATACTTTTTACACTGAGACAATAGAAATGAGTGAAGCGGGGATTGTCCGCTCGGTCTGGTTCAATGCCTTGTAATCACGGAGCATTTCAATCAACTCTTTTCAGTGAATCCATGGAGTCCGTGTGTTGACATGACGCACTGCGCATCCGGAAGATGAAAACTTATGAATCCAAACGCCCCTGTTCGCGTCCGTTACGCGCCTTCTCCGACCGGGTACCTTCATGTCGGGGGAGTCCGGACTCTTTTGTTCAATTACCTGTATGCCCGCAAGCACGGAGGGACGTTGATTCTACGGATCGAGGACACGGACCAGGCCCGTTCCACACCCGAACACGAGCGGATGTTGCTCGGGGATGTGGTGGAGCTCGGAATCGAAGCTGAAGAGAGCCCGGGTAAAGGTGGCCCGCACGCGCCGTATCGCCAGAGTGAACGACTTCCCATCTACGGTCGTTACGTCCAACAGTTGCTGGACTCCGGAAAGGCCTACCATTGCTTTTGTCCGGCAGAGCTGATCGCCGAGAAGCGTGAAGCCGCACTCAAGCTTGGACGGACTCCGGTGTATGACGGAACCTGTGCGCACCTTTCAAAAGAAGTGGTCTCGGGGCGATTGTCCGCCGGAGAGAAAGCGGGGATCCGTTTCCGTGCTCCGAACCGGAGCTACCTGCTGGAAGACGCTGTCCGGGGACAGGTCGAGTTCAAGGCCGGTACGGTGGGGGACTTCCTGATCACCCGGTCTCCGCAACCGCATGAGAAAGAGATCGGCACCGGGATCGGGATGCCGGTTTACAATTTTTGCTGTGTGATTGACGACGCTCTCATGGGGATGACCCATGTGATCCGGGGTGAGGATCATTTGTCGAACACCGCCCGCCAGTTGATGCTGTACGAGGCCTTCGGTTTCAAATTGCCGGTTTTCGCCCACACGGCCATGGTGCTCGGGTCCGACCGGCAGAAGCTCTCGAAGCGGAACGGAGACTCTGCCGCTCGCGACTACCTGGAGCAAGGGTACCTGAAGGAAGCATTGCTGAACTTCCTCACCTTTCTGGGATGGAATCCGAAGCTCGAGCAAAAAGAGACTCTGAAGCCACGATCCGGCCATGCCGAAATCCTCTTCATGGACGAGTTGATCGCCGCTTTCGACCTGACAGGGCTCCAGAAGGCACCTGCCGTGTTCGATCTCGACAAACTCAAGTGGATGAACGCCCAGTACATGAAGCTTCTGCCTGCCGAGACCATCGCCTCCCGCGCCAGACCGTTTTTTGAAAAGTGCGATTTTCCGGAAGTCCGTGAAGGTGTGAAGCGTGTGACCGGGGAGTGGTTCGTCCGCATGGTGGATCTGTTACGGGTGGATCACGGTCTGCTTTCGGACCTCCCCCTTGCGTCCAAGGTGTTTTTCAATGACGAGCCCGAACTGAGTGACGAGGCCAGACTAGCCGTGGTGGAGGGGAATTCCGTTCCGGTGGTGACTGCTCTCAAGAATGCGATTGAAAGCGCTTCCGAGCCTGTGACCCAGGAGGCATTCGAGGCCATTCAGAAACAAATCGGCACCCAGCTCCAGGTGAAGGGAAAGGCTCTGTTCATCCCGATCCGGGTGGCGCTGACGGGACAGGTTCACGGGCCGGAAATGAAGAAGGCGGTTCCTCTTCTCGGAAAGAGCCGGGCACTGTCCCGGATCCGTGCAGTGGAGAAGCAACTCCATGCTGTCTAGACCCATTTTTCTCACGCATTCGGGGACCCGAAAGAAGGAACGCTTCACTCCCATGATCCCGGGTGAGGTGAAGATGTATTCCTGCGGACCGACCGTGTACGGACCGATCCACATCGGGAACCTGAGGGCGGCCCTCACTGCCGATTTGTTTTACCGGTTTTTCAAGCATTTCGGTTACCGGGTGACCTACGTCCGGAACTACACGGACATCGATGACAAGATCATCCATCAGGCGCAGAAAGAAAACGCGACCTGTGATTCGATCACTGAAAAATACATCGCTTACGCTGAAAAAGATTATGCCTTGGCTCTCATGGAGGAGCCGACCCACAAGACGCGTGTGACGGAGCATCTGCCCGAGATCATCGAAATGATCGGGAATATCATCCGGAACGGCAAGGGGTACACCTCACCGTCCGGAGACGTTTATTTTTCGATCGACGACTTTCCCGGATACGGAAAGCTTTCGGGTAAATCGGCCGAAGACCTCATGGCAGGAGCCCGTGTCGAGATCAATCCGGAGAAGAGGAATCCCATGGATTTCGCGCTCTGGAAAGCCGCCAAGCCGGGTGAGCCTGCTTGGGATTCACCTTGGGGACGTGGGCGTCCCGGTTGGCACATCGAGTGTTCGGCCATGGCTTGCAAGTGGCTCGGCCCGAAAATGGACCTGCATCATGGAGGAGAGGATCTCATTTTCCCCCATCACGAAAACGAGATCGCCCAGAGCGAAGCGGCCACCGGTTGCGCCCCCTACGTCGGATACTGGGTTCACAACGCATTTCTGACTTTTTCCTCCGAGAAGATGTCGAAGAGTCTCGGAAACGTCGTTCAAGCGCGTGAGTTTCTCGCCGAATACGGCGGGGAACTGGCCCGGATGGTTTTCCTCGGTGTTCATTACCGTTCCGTGTTCGATTTCAACGCGGAGGTCGTGGATCAGGCCGTCACCAATCTCGAACGTGTTTACGAAGCGAAGAAAATCGCTGAAGAAATCCGCGCGAAGAAGGTCTTGCTGCCTGATCCGATGGCCGAGCAGGCATGGGGCGGTTTCATCATCGATTGTGACCGGGCAAAAGAGGCGATCCTGGAGCATTACGCCAACGATCTGAACACGGCGGGTGCGTTGTCCGAGCTGTTCACCCTGGTCCGCGAATTCAATCGGGCTTTGAAACAGCCGAATGCCGCGAACACACCCGCGGGGATCCTTGCGGCCAATGAGTTCATCAAGGTCCTCGAGGGACAGATCGGTGCCGTGATCGGCGTCGGAAGGATGCGTTCCGAGACGATGCTCGCACACCTCGCTCGCATCAAGGTTTCCCGTTCGAAGCGGGAGGGTAAGTCCGTGATCGAGGACGCCGAGATCGAAGCGTTGATTCAACAGCGCAAGATCGCCCGCGAGAATCGCGATTTCAGGAAGTCGGATGAGATCCGCGATCAATTGCTCGCGGGTGGGGTGTTGATCAAGGATTCCCCCCAAGGGACGACCTGGGTCAGAAAGTGATTTTCACGGGACGTTTCATCCCGTAAACACAAAGTTTCAGTCTTTGTTTGACTCCACCGTTTGAACGGGAGTATTTCCACTCGCCCGGAGGTGGAGTTCCTTCATGGTCAGAGTCGCATTTCTCATCCCATGGTTGTGTTTTCTTTTGTTCGTCGAGTTCGGGCTTCCCGCGCGTTCGAAAGGGTCCGAGGTTCTCCGTGTCTTCCCGCGGATGGGAGCACCCGGTGTGCTGTGGACCCAGGTCGGTGCTGTCTGGTACGGAAAGCGTAATCCGTTTTCACGCATCCGTGACGCCGGGGGGAACCACTTTGTCACGGTCTCCGGAGAGTGGATCACCGTTTCCGATACGGGGACCCTGCACCTGCAACCCGGCCGTTTTCCAGGTCCTGTCTCGATCGGGGGGAATTTCCTCTTGGAGCCGGTCTCGGGCCGGATTCACGCAGTCGACGCCTGGGGGTATCCTGTCGACAGCCGTGTGGATGCCGGGGAGTGGAAGGCGCTGGGATGGAACTGGCTCGTCACCCGGGACGGGGTTTTGATCACCGTTCGCAAGTCAGGCATGGCTCCCGGCGATGGTACTGGAATGGTGATCCGTAAATCGGGCTGGGATTTCGGTGATGTCCGTGTCGCCGGGGGAACTTTTCTGATCCGTGCTGACGGACGTGTGGTCACGATCAGTGAAATCACGGGGCACTTCAGGGATTGGGACCCGATCGGATCCGGAGTCCGGAGTGTGGGTGGAAATCATCTGATCGACGGGGAGTACCGCTTGTGGACGGTGGACGAGGACGGAGTCTTGCACCGGACAGACCGTCCTGTTCCGGTTCTTCCGGCGATCCATGGACAAGGATGGATGCGTTTCCCCGACGGATCGGTGTGGTCGGTCGACCGACAGGGTGGGGTCAAGAACGAGCTGCAGTTGGTGTCGGGATCCCGGGGTGTACTGAACACGTCGACCTTTTTTGAAACGATCGATCCGGCTTCGGTGTTCCGGGCCCGGATTGAGGGAGGCAGCCCATGAAGTATGGAATCTGGATGATCCTGATCTTGACTGGATCGAGTGCCGGAGCGGCCACTGTCAAGGATGTCACATCGGCAACCACCAGGCTGCTCGGACATGCACCGGAGGTTGTGGACCTCGCGGCACTTGAGTGGAGAACCGAAGGGACTTCCCGTGCGGAACCCTGGAGCGGGAGCTTCTGGCCTGACATCCTCGGAGGCATTGCGAATCATTACCGGGACCGGACAAAGATCTGGGCCCAGGTCAGGTTCGGTCTGAGGTATGATGTGGCACGGCAAGGTCTGATCCGGGATCATGAAGAGGTGGTTCGAGGTTGGGAGCGGTTCGATCGGGAGGAGTTGAATCACAAGCTGTCTCCCTCGGAAAAGTACGATCTCCTTCTCGGAAACCGGGACTTCCGCTTCACGCGGGCCATCCTCGACGAGCTCGAGTTCCGTGCGCATCATTTGCGGAAGAGCAAGCTCCGGGACGGAGGCGAGGGCGCCGGGGAGGATCCCTTGCTGACACCGAGGTATGCGGATGAGGAATCCTCCTACGCGATTGTCGACCGGTCGGTCGATTACAGGTATTGGAAAGTGCGACGGGACAGCCTCTCTTATTGGTTCGGGATTTGCGACGGATGGGCTCCGGCTGCGATCCATCTGCCCAGACCGGTGAGGCCGGTGACCGTTCAGGGTCTGTCAGGACGGGAGATCACCTTCTTCCCGGACGACATGAAGGCGCTGGGCTCGTATCTTTTCTCCCGGACGAACACCGACTCGTTTTCGACCATGAATTACAGGTTTTCGGGACGGCCGTGCCCGGACAGGGGCGCACCACGAGTGGCTCGTGGTGGTCGGGTGAAGGATTTCAGATGCCAGGATGTCGATGCGGGATTGTTCCATCTGATCCTGGTGAACCGGATCGGACAGGATCGCACCGGATTCATGATGGACGTCGACAACAACCACAAGATCAACAACCATCCTGTGGGAGCGTACCGCTCCACCTGGTTCAATACCGTGACGGGACGTTCGGGATCCGTTTCAGAATCGACTGTGGTACTGGATCGGAGACTCGATCCGTCGTGGATGCGCCGTCACCCCGATGCCCGACAGGTGGTCGGGGTCAGGACCCTCGTGACTTACCGTCATTATCATTGGCCCGAGGATCGGCGCCTCTATGAGACCGATTCTCCTCTGGATGACCGGATCCGTGAGGTCGAATACGAATACGAACTCGAGTTGGATTCTTCGGGAAAGGTGGTGGGGGGAGAGTGGATCGGTCGGGAGCAACCGGACTTCATCTGGATGGCCGATCGGGATGCCTTGCCCTTTTCAGAGCAGTCCGTATACGCATTGCCCCGTAAGTTGAACGGGGATTGGGCCTGGGACGGACGTGAGGCGGTACCGGACGACTGGGTCCGGGCAGCCCGCGAAGACGCCTCCTGGAGTCCTCCAGTGGTCGGAATGCTCGGTAAAGGAGCCCGGAATCGGAGACCTGTCTATCCGGAGTCAGCGAGAAACTCGCTGTTGAAGCCGGCCCAGCCGCTTTCGCACCTGGTGTATTACTTGTTCGACCAATCGAGCATGCGCTGAAGGGCTTCGGCCGCTGGGATACGGATCGCCTCAGGGACGTCGATGGCCGGACCTTCGTTTTCCAGCGCTTGTGCCAGTTTTTCGAGCGTGTTCAGCTTCATGAACGGGCACTCATTGCAGGCGCAATTTTGATTCGGGGGAGCCGGAATCAGGGTTTTACCCGGAGCCTTCTTCTTCATTTGATGGAGGATGCCGGCCTCGGTGGCCACGATGAAGATCTCGTCTTCCGATTCGATCACGGTTTTCAACAGCTGACTCGTGCTGCCGATGAAGTCGGCGAGCTTCAGGATGTTTTCCTCACACTCGGGGTGGGCGATGACTTTCGCTCCCGGATGACGGACCCTGAGTTCCGCGATTTTCCGCTCGGAGAATGTCTCGTGGACGATGCAGCTTCCGGGCCACAGCGTCATGTCGCGTCCTGTTTTTTCCATCACAAAACGCCCGAGATTCCGGTCCGGGGCGAACAGGATGGGGCGGTCTTTCGGGGCTTGTTCGACGATGCGGATCGCGTTGGAGGAGGTGCAAATCACATCACTCAGGGCTTTGACCTCCGCCGAACAATTGATGTAGCTCACGACGAAGTGATCAGGATGGTTTTTCTTGAATTCCCTGAGGCGCGACGGGGGGCAGGAGTCGGACAGGGAGCATCCGGCACGGAGATCGGGAAGCACCACCTTGCGGGTGGGGTTCAGGATCTTCGCGCCCTCTGCCATGAAATGGACTCCGGCGAACAGGATCAAATCGGCGGTGGATTTCTGCGCGGCGCGCGCAAGCTCCAGACTGTCCCCGATGAAGTCGGCGACATCCTGGATGTCAGGATCCTGATAATAGTGCGCGAGGATGACGGCGTTCTTTTCCCGTTTGAGGCGCTCGATCTTGGCAAAAAGGTCCATACCGAGTACCTATTTCACGGTTGCCAGGACGTCAAGCGGTCGATAGGCTGAAGACATGAAAAACCTCGGGAAAATCATGATCTTGAGCGTGCTCGGGTTCGGAGTCCTCACCGGGTGCGTCTCGAAGCAGGAAGAGGGTCCCGGGGTTCGGGTCCTGACCTATTCCAGCCTCGGGGGCAAGGGTGGATTTCTCGATGGAGTGGCCGAGGAGTTTCTGCAAAAAACCGGATGCTCGCTCCGGGTCGAGACAACGCCCGGGGCCCTGCAGGTGCTTTCCTATCTCGAGGAGCCGGTTCAGAGGGAGCGCCTCGACGTCTTGATGGGGGTGGATGAAATCCTGTTCGAGCGTGCCCGTCCCTACCTTTTGGAAGTGGATTTGATCGGTGCCGCCGAGTCGGCCCGGTTCGAGCCCTTGTTGCGACAGCGAATCCGGAAAGGCTTCTTGCCGGTCGACTATGGCGCGCTCACTTTCATTTACCGGAAACAAGGGGAGGGTGCGATCCCGAAACCGCCGGTGCGCTTGAAAGACCTTTTGAAACCCGAATTCCGGAAAAAGTGGATCGTGCAGGATCCGAGGGCGTCTTCTCCCGGCCTGTTGTTTTTCATGTTCACAGAGGGATTGGTCGGAGTCCGTGAGCTGAGCAAGACCTGGCTCTCCCTCGCACCGGGCTGGGACACCAGTTACAAGATGTTCCTGGCGGGCGAGGTACCGATGGTGTGGAGTTACCTGAGCTCGCTCGCTTATCATGCTTCGAAGGGCGAACAGGACCGTTACGGCCATGTCCGGCTCGAAGAAGGGTTTCCCTTGCAGGTCGAGGGACTCGGCGTGGTCAATCGTGCCGGCAATCCACTCGAGCAGAACCCTTGTATCCGCAAGTGGATCGGTTTCCTGCTAGATCCGTCCACCCAGGCGCGGTTGGTGGAAAAACAGTGGATGATGCCCGTGATCACGGGAACGGCTCTTCCGGGTCCCTTCAAGAATCTTCCTCCGGTCGATCGGGCTGCGAGTTTCCCGCGTGAGTTGAAGGATGTCGAACGGATCCTCTCCCGTTTCGGAAGGGACGTCAGGGGTGATGGACTATAGGATCCGGATTTTCGATCCTGAAGTCCTGTCCGCATTGCGGCTGACGCTGGTCTGGGCGGTGGTGGCTTTGCTTCCCGCCTATGCATCAGCCATGGTGGTGGCATCGATGTCACGGGGGCGTGGCTTGCGCCCGCTCCGGGGCTTGGCCGTTTTGCCCGGCATGTTCTACGCCTGGGTCGTTCTGGTTCTCCTCAGACGATTCGCACCTGATTTCCGCTTTTCCATGGTTGCAGTCGCATTGGCCTGGGTCCTCGCGGGGATTCCTTATCTGGCCGTCACTTTTTCCGAGGGAATCGGTGACCTCGATCCGAGGAAACGTGAAGCGATGATGAGTCTCGGGGCTTCACGCTTGCGTCTCTGGTGGCACCATGATTTTTTGCAGACCTTGCCTGTCCAGGCCTCGGCACTCCTGCAGCAGCTCTGGTACATCCTGACGAGTTTTTCGATAGTGATGATCCTGGGAGGCGGACCTCCCCACGAAACACTCGAAGTTGCGGTGTACACTTCCATGCGACTCGACCGGGTCGATCCGGGGCTTGCCGCGGCTCTGGCGTTCTGGCAGGCGCTGATACTGATTTCGCTCCGGTTTGCGATCCGCCGACTCCGGTCAGCCCCGGTGACGGGTTTCACTCCTCGTCATGCGGGTGAGCGCACCGGACGGAGTCCGGTCGTGGTTTGGATTTCGATGTTCGCCATGGTTCTGTTACTGGCGACCCGTCAAGAACCACAAGAATGGATCCGGCCGTTGTTCACATCCGTGTCGCTCGCCGTACTTTCGGCGACTGGAGCACTTCTCCTCGCCCTGGCGGCGTATTTTTCCGGATGGAGAGGGTTAGCGGAGATCGGCGCCTGGATCTCACCGATGATCCTCTCGTGGATCTGTTGGAGTGTTTCGATGCGTTGGAATCTCGGTTCGCTCCCCGTGCTGGTGCTGATCCAGTCGGTTCTTTTCTCTCCCTGGTTCGCGCGAAGCGTTTTTCCGATTCTCGACCGGAAGCGGACAGGTGAGATCGAGGCGGCCCGGCTCCTCGGGGCTCCCGCCGCCAGCGCCTGGATCCATGTGGAGTGGCCACGTGTCCGGGGCCCTGTGCTGAGCGTCGCCGGTTGGGTGGCTGCGCTCTCCGTCATGGAGGTCAGTTCGGTCATGTGGTTTTCCAGAGGGGATTTTGACACCCTTTCTTCGTGGGTTCAGAATCTTTTTTTGCGGTTCCGGATCGACGAGGCCGGTGTGGGTTTTGCCATCCTGGGTCTTCTTGCATATGCTTTTCTGTGGTTGACGGAGAAAGGTGGAAAATGAGTTTTGAATGTCGGGGCCTCCGGGTCGAGGGGCCGGGATTCCAGATGACAGCCGATGATTTCGACGTCGGCCCGGGTGAGTGGCTCGAGATTTCCGCACCGAGTGGCTTCGGGAAGTCGACCTTGCTGCGTTCGCTCATGGGTCTCACTCCTGTTGAGGGGCAGCTGAGAGTTTCGGGTGTGGAGATGAACGGCCAACCTCTCCATCGTAGACGTTTCGGAGTGGTGTTCCAGGACCAGGCCTTGTTCGCTCACCTGAATGCGCTCGACAACGCACTCTTCGGATTGCGGATCCGGGGAAGGGTGAGCGACGGGGATCGGGCCCGGGCCGAAGATGCTTTCCGGAAGCTCGGACTTCTCGACCGGATCCGGGCGCCGGTGGACGAATTGTCCGGAGGAGAGCGACAGCGGGTGGCCTTGATTCGGGCAGTGCTTTTTGGTCCGGTATTGCTCCTTTTGGACGAGCCCTTCAAGGGACTGGATGCCGAACACCTCCGCTCGGTCATGGATTATTTGCAGTCATTCCAGAGCGAATCCCCCGTACCTGTGGTATGGATATCGCACTTGCACGGGACTGGTGTCCCGGGAAAACGCCTTGTCGGGGGAGATCGCAATGGACACCGCCACTTCCAACTCCATCATCCGTGATTTGAAACGGATCAATCTCATCTCCGGAAAGGGCGGGGTGGGGAGGACCACTCTGGCGGCGGCTCTCGCCCGTGCCTCGGCTGCCGAGGGCAAGAAGACGCTCCTCCTCGAGATAGAAGACGACTCAGGCTGGGATTCCGCTCTCGCCAAGACCTTCGGACGCAAGCACTTCCAGATCGAGCCGGAACTGCTCGAGAAGAACCTTTACGGGATCAGCTTGAGTGCGGCTGTGGGGCAGGAACGCTTCCTTCAAACTTTCCTGCGGTTGAAATCCCTGACCGATCTCGTGATGGGCAATCAGGGGGTGCGGTGGTTTCTCGAGGGCGCTCCGGCATTCAAGGAAATGGGCGTGTTTTTCCATCTCCTCATCCAAATGCGTTCTGATTTCGACACTCTGATTCTCGATCTCCCGGCGACCGGGCATTTCGTCGGACTCGCCCGCTTACCCGAGATCCTGCTGAAAATGATCCCCTTCGGGCCGATCGCCGACCGGCTGCGCGAGGGGCAGAAGTTCCTTTATGACCGGGCCAACTCGGCGGTTTGGATTGTGACCCTCCCACAGCCGCTTCCGGTGAGTGAAGCGATCGAATTGCGTACCGTGCTTCAAAAGGAGTCGCTGCCGTTCGGTGGATTCATCTTGAACCGGGCTCCCTTCAATCCATTCACGGAGCAGGAGGAAGAGTTGTTGGAAGGGTTTTCCAGGAAGAGTCCCGCCGGAAAGTTGCTGGTGGATCTCGAGCGGATCCGGAGATTCCGGGAGTCACGGATCCGTCTGAAAGAGGCGCTGGCTTCGGGCCCCGAGCGGGCCGCGTTTTGGGTGGCGCCGGAAAGTCTCCGGCCGGAACAAGAACTCCTGATGAGCAGGAATCTGAAGAAGGTGGAATGCTGAAGGACGCGCTGTTCGAAAAGCGTTGTCTGATGGTTTGCGGGGGAGGCGGAGTGGGAAAAACCACTGTGTCCGCCAGCCTCGCTGTGGCTGCGGCCCGTGTGCGCAAGCGCGTACTCGTCGTGACCATCGATCCGGCCAAACGCCTGCTTCAGGCCTTCGGTTTCGACGATGCATTGTTGCAAGAGGGAGGGGCTCCACTCGCGCTCTCGGGTGAAGTGCTGGGTCGTCTCGGACTTCCGGCGGACGCCGGGCTTTCAGTGGCGATCCTGAATCCGAAATGGGTTCTCGATCGGATCGTGACCCAGAGTTTGAATCCCGGGCAAGGGTCGAAGCTCAAGGATACCGTGATCTATCGTGAGATGGGTCAGATGATCCATGGCTTGCAGGAGTATACGGCTTACGAATGGGTGACCCGGATGTTGACCGATGACGAATACGATCTCATCGTGCTCGACACCCCTCCGGCCTTTCATGCGAAAGAGTTTTTCAACGCTCCCCAGAAAATCCGCAATTTGATGGAAAGCCGGGTGTTCCAGATCTTCATTCCCTCGGGGAGCTCCTGGATCCCTTCACTGCTCACCTTCGGCTGGGTGGAGAAGCTCCTGGGTGAGAAGGTTTTTCGTGAAAGCCGGATGTTTTTCGAGACCTTCACCGGACTACGTGACCGCATCATCGCCCGTTGCGGGAAACTGGCTGAATTCTTCAGTCAACGTGACGTTTCAGTCGTCGTGGTCGGAACCCCGGAGTCCACTCCCATTCTCGAGCTCGAAGGCTTGATCGGGTTTCTGGTGGAAAAACGGATCCCGATCGAGGCGGTGGTGATGAACCAGGTCGAGAAGTCGTCGACTTTCGATCGGACCTCCTGGGAAGCGACGGTTTCTCCCGAACTCCTCGGCAAGCTCGACGAGTTGAAGCTCCATCAGGATGCCAAAGCCGATCGGGCATTCGAGTGCATCGAGCGGGTGAAAGCCCGTCACCCGGGCCGGGAATGGGTCGAGTTTCCGATGGTCTACTCGCTCGACGGGTTCGAGATTCTCAGGCAGAACGCGGAGAAGATGCGGGATTGACCGACTTCAGTCGGTTCACGAATGCCAGGTAACGGTGGAGCAGAAGGCCTGCGACACTGAAGAGACCGAGGCAGAGTCCGATCCAGAATCCTTCGACCCCGAGCTTTTTCCAGTATCCCAGATAGAGTCCCAAGGGTATTCCGAGACCCCAATGGCCGAGGGCATTCATCACAGCCTGTGTTTTGGTCTCTCCGAGCCCCCTCAAACACCCTGCCAAGATGACCTGAAGTGCGTCACCGAACTGGAAAAATCCCGCGATCAGGATCAATTGCATGCCGATACGCCGGGTCGGTTCGTCCGTGGTGTAAAGAGCGACCAGAGGCTCCCTGAGAAGGAAAAACACAAGCGACCCGATGGAAGCATAACTGAGACCGAGCAGGAGGGTGTGGCGCCCCCGCCGGATCGCCTCCTCTTGGTCCCCGAGACCGAGCGAGTGGCTCATGGTGAGTGCGGCTGCGGATGAGAGTCCTGCCGGAATCATGAAGACGAAGCTCGCAAGACTGATGGCGATCGCGTGAGCCGCATTCTGACTCGCATCCAGACGTGATGCCAGCAATCCCACCAGAATGAAGGCGCCCACTTCGAACATCATGTGGAGTGCCGCCGGGAACCCGAGTTTCAGTACCGGCTTCGCGTGCAGCTTCAGGCTCTTCAGAATACGGTCGGGAGCGAGGGAGGGAATCGAGGATTTCCTCGAGAGGGACCAGAACAGGAAGAAAACGATGAACCACCTGGATCCGACATTGGCCCACGCGGACCCCTGGATGCCCATGGCCGGGAATCCTCCATGACCGTCCACCCAGAGCCAATTCAGCAGGACGTTGAGAAGGTTTCCGATCAAGAGGGCCTCGGTGCTCGTGTTGGGCAGTCCCCGGCATTGGAGTTCGATCCGGATCACGGGGGTCATCAGAATGGGGGGTATGCTCCAAGCGAGCAAATCGCAGAACTTCCTGACCGGCTCAATGAGTTCCGGATTCATGCCGTAAGCAGGCGCAAATCGCGCCACCACTGCGAGTCCGACCATGCTCAGGAGTGAGGCGAGCAAACTGAGGCCTGTTCCCGCCCGGAAAACTTCTTCCGCCTTTTCAGTATCACCGGAGCCGTAAGCATGAGGAATGAGGAATTCCAGGCTCGAGAGCAAACCGATGCCCAGGATGATGAACCAGGCGAGAAATGCGGTTCCGGTTCCGATGGTCGCAGAGGCCACGCTGCCCAGATCACGGCAAAAAACCAGATCCACCACTTGCATGAGGGATTGACCGAGAAAAGTGGCCACGCTATGAAACACAACAGGCCAGTAACGGGGTGTGGAGACGTTGGAATTGGTCATCAGTTTTACTTAATATAATAAATCAAAAGCAATAATTAACACTTCTTTGGCGCTTCTGGCATCTTCAGGTTCATAGATTTTGTGGATTGAGACATCAACCACAATCACACGTTGCAGATGATCTGGGAGTCATGAGTCCTCATTCCTCCCCCCCCCCCCCAATCCCCGAGGGCTCGTTTCTCCCAGCTCATCTGTGACTCTTTTTGTGACTCTTCCGGTCCTTCACTTCTTCAAAACCACAGACCGTTGAAACAGCTGTTCGAACAAGTTCTTCTTCTGTTCGAACCGGAGCATTTCCAGATCGCAAGGAGTCTTGGCTGTATACCGGATCTCAACGCCTTTTTTCGAGACCCGTGCGCTTTTCAGCTTCATGGAACCTTTGTGGGTCCGGTCACAGGCGTCGGCGATTTGCAGTAGAGCGAGAATTTTCAGAAAAACAGGTCGAAGCTCGTCTTTTTTCTCGAACGGGACTTTCTTTTCGTTCTTTTTCTCGAGCAGTTTTTCCTCTTTGTGGAAGCGGCAGAGCGAGGCGATCAATTGCGCCTCCCATCCGTGCATCCCGATGAAATTCGCATTCCTCACCATGTATTCGGAGTGTTCCGCATGGTGTGCGTGGCTGATGGTCTCACCGACATCGTGGAGCAAGGCGGCTGCACCCAGATAGGGGCGCCACTCGGTCTTCAACCCGTGGACCGGCTTCAGATGGTCGAACAGGAATTCGGCGTGTTGGCGAACCGTTCTTGCGTGGGAAAGGTCGACTCCCCAGGCTTCGATCCGTTTTTCGATCTCACCGAGCGAAAATTGGGTGGAGCGCGATCTCGTCGGCGAAATCCGGGCCAAGGCATCCACAAGGATGCCGTCGCGAAGCGAGAATTCGGTGGTGCGGATCCGTTTCGCGTAGAGGAGTTGGGCGACTTCATCGAGCAGAATGCCTCCCGCCAGGATGAGGTCCACCCGTTTGGGCTCCATGCCTCCCATGGCTAGGAGTTCGGCCGTGGTCCGCTTTTGGATGAGTCCCACCACTCGCGAAAGGTCTTTCTTGAAGAAGGGGATGTGGCCGCGGTCTTTGTCCCGGTTCACCAGTTTGGCAAGGGCGATGATGCTCCCCGAGGATCCGATGATCGTGTCCACCCGGGGCCAGCGTTCAATCAGGATTTTCGGAAGAATGACGCTTTTGATGAAGGATCGAAGCTCGAGGACCGGATCCGCCTGTTTGGGGGAGCGTTTTGGAGGTTGGGATTTCAGAAAGACTTGTTGAAGCTTGGCGACGCCGAGATTGAAACTCTGGGAGTGCAGGATCTGCTTCCCCTTGCAGATCGAAATTTCCGTACTGCCCCCTCCGATGTCGACCAGGGCGAAAAGACCTTTGGGGAGCTCCTTCTCGTTCCCGAGAATCCCTTTTGCGATGAGTGAGGCCTCTTCTTCTCCCGAGATCATCTTGAAGACGACTCCGGTGGACTTCTCGATTTCCTCGAGGAATTGCTCCCCGTTTGAAGCATCACGGATGGCGGCAGTCCCGAAAGCGATGGACTGATCCACGGACAAGGCGTCCATGGTCTCCTTGAACGACTGAACGGCTTCGAGCGTCCTGCGCTTGCTGTCCTCGGCAAGCTTGCCGTTGAGAAACAGGTCCTGACCCAGGCGAACCATGGTCTTTTCCCTGTAGAGTCGACGGTGTTGAAGGGAACCTTTCCGGTTTGCCGACACCTCTTGGATGTCAAACCGGATGGAGTTGGTTCCGAGATCTATAATGGCGATTCTCATCCTGATTCAGAACTGAACCGCGTCAAATCAGCGGGCGCGGTTGATTTTGCGCTGCTTCATCTTCTTGGAGTTCGCCTGATCGATCTTGTGAGGGCGAAGAGAAGGGTTCTTCTTGTGCTCGGTTGCACGGTCTTTTTTCATTTTGCTTTTCTTAACACTGAGACGAGTTGCCATGTTCTTTGGGTATCATGGTGATTTGATCTGATCCAGTATTTTCCGGACCTGTGCTTTCAAATCCTCGATGGATCCCAAGTTCTGGATGTGGTGGTCGGCGACCTGCAATCGGTAAGAGTCGGGACTCTGGGCCTCGATGAGTGCCAGAGCATCCGTCGGACTGACTCCGTCCCGGGTCGAGATGCGAGCCAGTCGGTCGGGGAGAGGGGCTGTGACCACGATGATTCCTTCAAAATCCGGAGCTCTGCCCGACTCGATCAGTAGTGTCGCCTCGTAAAGCAGGAAGGGCGCCGTGGGATGGGTGCGGTGCAGGGCTTCCAGTTGTTCCCGGCTTGCGCTCCGGATCATGGGGTGCAAGAGCGCCTCGAGATCAGCCTTCGCCGCCGGATCGCGGGTCAGGAGACTCCGGAGTTCTTTGCGGTCTGCGGTGCCGAATCGATCGAGGAGCGCCCGGTGAGCGGGTTGTCCAGGTTCCCGGAGTTGCCGGGCCACCCCGTCCGCATCCAGAGTCGGCACCCCCCCGATCTCCGAGAAGAGGCGTGCGACCGTGCTTTTACCGGTTCCGATCCCTCCGGTGAGCCCCCACACCCTCACAGGCGCCCCTTTTCCAGAGCCTTGGCTTCGTCCCAATAGCGGTCCATTTCATCGAGTTTGGCTTCACCCGGAGCTTTACCGTTCTCGCTGAGGCGGGTCTCCACATGACGGAAGCGCCCCTCAAAGCGACGGAGAGTGCCACGAAGCGCGGACTCCGGATCGATTTTCATGAAATGGGCGATGTTGCAGACACAGAAAAGGAGGTCTCCGATTTCGGACTCCGCTTCCTCCTTCACGGACGCATTCTTCAAATCCCCTGATTCGAGGGCGCCCCTGAGTTCTTTGACCTCTTCCTCGAGCTTGTCGAGGGGGCCGTTCAGGTCCGGCCATTGGAAACCCACCTTGGTGACTTTTGAGATCACTTTCATGGTCCGGGGAAGGGGGGGCAGTCCCTTCGGGACGGAATCGAACACGCTGGCGGGTTCCGAGGTTTGCGGTTTCTCGGATTTCTTGATTTCAGCCCAATTCTTGACCACGTCGTCACTGCCCGACACCTTCACCTCGCCGAAAACATGGGGGTGCCTTCGGATGAGCTTTTCCTCCAAAGTGGTTGCGATCGCAGTGAAATCGGTTTCCGGGACGGTCTCGCTGGCGATTTCCGCGTGCAGGAGGATTTGAAGCAGGACATCGCCCCATTCTTCGACAAATGCCCGCCTCAGTTCAGGCCGCGCGAGGTCGGCGGGTTTGGCAACTTGATCCAGAACCTCCAGGGTCTCGTGGGCCTCTTCGAGCAAGTATGGACGAAGGCTCTGGTGGGTCTGCTCCCGGTCCCAGGGACAACCCTCCGGGCTTCTGAGCTTGCGGACGGTGGCGAGCAAGGATTTGAGAGCGGTCAAGGCTTGTTCTTCATTGTAGGCCATAGTGTTCCTTTGATACCATGGAATCCATGCCGCAAAAACCCGTGACCCAGAGAGAAATCGAGAAATACGCCGTCAGTGCGGTGAAGAAATGGCTGAAAAAAGCCATGGTCCTCCCCGAGGTGAAAAAGCGGATGATCGAAAATGAGAGCTCCAGCTATCAGGTGGACATTTCCGTCTGCAATGCCGCCCGGATGGCGGAATTGAATGCGGCTTTCCGGAAAAAACCCGACCCGACCGACATTCTGAGCTTCCCGACTGACGAGTTTTTCCAGCGCCAGGGGGTTCTGGGTGACTTGGTGTTGTGTGGTCCGGTTGCGATCCGCCAGGCCAAGGAGCTCGGCCATCCCTGGAAAGCCGAAGTCGATGTCCTTCTGGTCCATGGCATTCTCCATTTGCTCTCCTACGATCATGAAGTCTCGGAGAAAGAGGCGAAAGAGATGTCCCGCATGGAAAAGAAGATCCTGGGCACGATCGGCGGAAAAAAACGCAGGGACGGACTGATCGGACGTTCCCGGACGCCTGTGTCTTGAATTCCTGCCTCGTTTTGATAGGATGACCGCCATATGAGCCGAATGGAAGCGTTCGAGATCCGTAAAACCCTCGGGGAGATGAAAGCGAAGCTTGATTTCCTCAGAGGTTCTCTTTGACCTCGCCCAAAAGACCCGTCGAATTGAAGAGATTTCCCACATGGAGACCCAGGAAACTTTCTGGGCCGACAACAAAAAAGCCAAGGTTCTGACCCAGGAGAAATCGCGCCTCGAGAACGAGGTGAACGGTTTCAAGGAATTGGATCTCGCTTACTCCGACGCCGAGACCATGTTCCAGATGGCCGAGGAAGAGAAGGACGATTCTCTCCTGCTCGAAGCCTCGGACATGATCGCTCCCCTTGCTGAAAAATTCGAAAAGGCAGAGTTGCAGAAGATGCTCTCGGATCCGATGGATCCGAAAAACGCGATCGTGACCATCAATGCAGGTTCGGGCGGTACCGAATCGCAGGATTGGGCGCAGATGCTGTTCCGGATGTACCAGATGTGGTCGAAGAAGGCCGGGTACGACGTGAAGGTGCTCGATGTGCTTCCGGGTGAAGAGGCCGGTATCAAGAACGTCGCGTTCACGGTGAGTGGGACCAATGCCTACGGCATGTTGAAGAGTGAAGCCGGGGTGCACCGTCTGGTACGGATCTCTCCATTCGATTCCAATGCCCGTCGCCACACCTCCTTCACCAGTGTGTTCGTGACCCCCGAGGTCGAAGATGATTTCGAAGTGGTGATCAATCCGGCCGATCTGCGGATCGATGTGTACCGCGCAGGCGGAAAGGGCGGACAGGGCGTCAACACGACCGACTCGGCGGTACGGATCACCCACATGCCTTCCGGTCTCGTCGTCACCTGTCAGCAGGAACGGTCCCAGATCAAAAACCGTGACCTCGCCATGAAGGTTCTCCGTTCGCGACTCTACGAGCGCCACATGGAAGAAGAACGTAAAAAGCTCGATGCGATCGAGAATTCCAAGAAGGACATCTCGTGGGGCTCCCAGATCCGTTCCTATGTCCTTCATCCCTACAAGATGGTGAAGGATCACCGCACCGGTCAGACCAGCTCGAGTGCCGATTCGGTGCTGGACGGCGATCTGGATGGCTACATGAAGTCTTATCTGACCTGTAAAATCACCGGCGAATGGGCGCGCGGTGGTGATGACGTCGAGTAAATCCTCGCTCGAGGAGCTTTGCCCGAATCCTGTTTTGCTGGCACCCATGGTGGGGTTGACCCATTATGCCGTCCGGTCGGCACTCGCCGATTTCCTGCCGGAGGGGACGCGGTCCCTGTGGATGACGGAAATGCTGAACTCCAGACGGATTGCATCGCAAAAGCCGAACGAGAATCCCGAGGTTTACTTTCACGACGCTCCCAACGGGCTCTGTCCGCAGTTGCTCGCCAACGAGGAGGAGTTCATCCGTCTCTCTGTGCCGAGGCTCGAAGCCTGGGGTGCGGCGGCGATCGACATCAACATGGGATGTCCCGTGAAGAAAGCGCTCAAGCATAATTACGGTGTGGCCCTGATGGGGGATCCCGGTTACGCGGCTGAAGTGGTCCGGATGACGGCCTCCCGCGCGAAGATTCCGGTTTCTGTCAAATTGCGCGCAAGCGGTGTGCCCCAGGAAGGGCAGGTTCACGACTTTGATTATCTGCTCCGGTTCATCGGTGGCCTGGTCGAAGCGGGTGCGTCCTGGATCACCTTGCATCCGCGGAGTGCCGGCCAACTCAGAAAAGGGACTGCCGACTGGGAAGTGATCGCCCGCCTGAAGCGGGAACTCCGGATTCCGATCATCGGTAACGGAGACGTCCAGGTCGGGGAGGACATCGACCGGATGAAAGAACAATCCGGGTGTGACCGGGTGATGGTCGGACGTGCCTTGTTGGCCAAGCCCTGGCTTCTCCGTCATGTCCCCGGGGCGGGCCTGCCCGATCCTGATCCCTACGAGCAGCATGAGCTTTACGGACAGTTCCTGAAGGGAGTCCTCCGGAGGATGCGGGAGACTTATCCGCTCGAAGCCGGACTCAGGAGAATGCGGTTTCTGGTCGTGTACAGCAAGGCTTGGGTGGAATTCGGGGAGTACCTGTACGGGAGGGTCATGGCTTCGCGCGATTACGAGGAGTTGGAGGCGGCACTCGAGCGTTTCTTTTCGACGCGGCAGAGGATCCTCGATCGAACCTCGCTCCGGAATTGAGGCTTTCCGCCCGTTGTGCTAGGTTCCGTGCATGATCCATTTCACGAACGTGCGGAAGCAGTATGGCGAGCAACTCCTTTACAAGGATGCGAGCTTTCAGGTCAGGCCCGGTGACAAGATCGGGCTCGTGGGTCCCAACGGGGCCGGCAAGTCGACCGTGTTCCGCATCATCATGGGTTCCGAGGGTGTCGAGGGTGGTTCGGTCACATATTCCGACAAGCTCGTGATCGGACACTTTTCCCAGGACGTGGCGGAGATGAAGGGCAGATCCGCACTGGAAGAGGTCAAGGCCGGAGTCGGCCGGATTTCCGAACTGGCCAAGATGATCGATCAGTGTGAACGCAAGCTCCAGGGCATGGACGGGGAGTTGTCCGATGACGAGATGATGAGCGTCGTCGAAAAGTACGGCGAATATCAGCTCGAGTTCGAGGCCCGCGACGGCTACACCCTCGATTCCCGGGTGAAGGAGATCCTGACCGGACTCGGGATCGGCCCGGAGGATTATCATCGTCCCGTCGAGTCGTTTTCGGGTGGATGGAAGATGAGAATCGAGCTCGCAAAGGTCCTGGCGCTGAAGCCCGATATTCTGCTGGCGGACGAACCGACCAACCACCTCGACATGGAGTCGATCATTTGGCTCGAAGAGTGGCTCCGGAGCTACAAAGGGATGCTGGTCATGACTTCGCACGACCGGGAGTTCATGAATCGCATCGTGAACCGGATCGTCGAGGTGGCCAACAAGACCATCACGATTTATTCCGGGAATTATGATTTTTATTTGCGTGAGCGTGAAATCCGCCGTGAACAGCTGCTTTCTTCAGCCAAAAAGCAACAAGACATGTTGGCCAAGGAAGAGGAGTTCATCGCCCGCTTTGCGGCGCGTGCGTCCCATGCCGCCCAGGTCCAGTCCCGGGTGAAGAAACTCGAGAAGATCGAGCGCATCGAGGTTCCGGTAGAAGAACGCTCCATGAGCTTCGACTTTCCAACCCCTCCCCGGAGTGGTCAGGAGGTCGTCAAGTTCCAGAACCTGAAAAAGGTCTACAAGAAAGAGAACGGCGACGAGAAGCTCGTGTTCCAGAATCTTCGAGGGCAGGTCCAACGGCTCGACAAGGTGGCGGTGGTCGGAGTGAACGGTGCCGGTAAGTCGACCCTGCTCAAGATCATGGCAGGTGCCCTGGATCCTTCGGATGGAACATGTGTGGTCGGTCCGTCGGTCAAGGTCGGATACTTCAGTCAGAGCGCACTCGACGTTTTGGATCCGAACAAGACCGTTTTTGACGAGATTTCAGACCGGATTCCTGGAGCGACGGTGGGGTATGTCCGGAATCTTCTCGGGGCTTTTTTGTTCAGTGATGACGAAGTCAACAAGAAGATCAAGGTCTTGTCGGGTGGAGAGAAGAGCCGGGTCGTGCTCGCCACCATTCTCGCCACCCCGGTGAACTTCTTGATCCTGGACGAGCCCACCAACCATTTGGACATCCGTTCGAGGGAGATTCTGCTCGAGGCGATCCAGAAGTTCGAAGGCACTGTGATCCTGGTCAGCCACGACCGGCACTTTTTGAAATCCATTGCCACCCGGGTGTTTGAAATCGACCATGGGGAGCTGCTGCCATTTGAAGGGAACTTCGATTACTACCTGTCGAAGACCACCCGCTTGGCTCACTGATTAAATTGATTTCATTGTGTTTTTTGGAGTAGCGCTCCGAAGAGTAGCGTTGACTCTTTGTGTCAACTTTGATAAAGTCCGGTTCCTGATGAACGCATTACGCCTCATGATTGCATTGATGACGCTTGGGTTGAGTTCGAACGCCCGGGCTGATGCCGTCACACAGGCGAATCAAATGCTGAGCTTTTTTTCTGCGAATTGTCCGACTCAAGGCCAGTGGACGCAAACCGCCCTGAACTACGCGAACAATCTCATCACGACCCTGAAGGCCGTGGGGAATGATCCCGACTGCAAATCCTTGAGCGGATCCCTTTCGCAACTCCAGAGTCTGTCCTACGTCGTCGGTAATATCGGTCGCGAGGAGAGCGAGCGGACCCTGATGGCTCTGAAAAAGCAGCAGGAAGAAGTGCTGTTGATGTTGGCCGCCTCCAATGACCCGACGCTCACCACTCAACTGACGACCCAGCTGCAAAGTTTGAATTTGAAGATCGCCGAAGCCCAGAGTTTCAGCCTGACCGATGCCGGAGTCCGTAACCGACTCGGGCAGGGGGCTGCACTCGGACAGTTGGTGAGTGGCACCAACATCCTGCTTCAGCAGGCAGCACAGAATGCGGTTTGTCTGGATCGGAATCCCGGGATCCTCCCTGCAGTGGCCGGGCTGGCGGGGTCGGTTCAAAGTGCGTTGATGACGAGTGGTTACTCGATGGTGGTCGGGGCCGGCGCCGAACTTTTGAACGGAGTGATCGAGGGCATCCGTAAGACACGTGTCGGAAGGCAGATCAACAAGATGTCTTCGGCGATCACCGCCCAGGCTTTTCAATGTGTGCTCGAGTCCTTGTCGAACCAGTGGTGTGCATCCCAGGATGCACTCGAGGTGATCCGCCTGAAAGGGAAGTCGATCATCACGGCCACCAGTCAGTCTCCGATCGAACAAGGGATCAACTTGCTTCACACCGATTACGAGATTTTCATGTCTTGGCTCGAGACGCTCCGGGCCGGGACCGATCCCGCCAACCAAGCGACCGCCGCGCGCCAGGCTCTCGTCTTGGATCGGGACAAGCAGGTCCGGGTCGCGCGTCTGAACGGTCTCGGCATCATTTCCGAGAATTCTCCCATCTTCGATCGGACGGTCGGAGACGAACAGCGCTGGCGTCTCCAGCTGCAGGTGATGAACGCGATTGTGGGCGCATTCTTGCTCAACGGTACCGGTCCCTTCGCTGACGTGTTCGGAGCCAATCCCTTCGAGCAGGCCCCATGGTTTTTGATCGGCGTCCCGGATTCCGGGATTCCGCGTGATCCGAACACGGGTGCCCGCCGGGCGCTCGGCGCGTTCGCCTGGAAGGACATTCCCGGTCTGGTGGGGAACAACACGTTCAAGCCTGACCTTGCGGTCGTCCAGCGGAACATGATCGAATGGGTGCGCTTGGCCAAGGAGCGGGTGAACACCGAATTGTCCCTCATTTTGAACCTCGACCCGCTCAAGCTGATGGTGGATGCAGCGACCCCGGGATTGAACGGTTTTTCTCCGTACGGATCACTGAAGAAGCTGGTCCGTTTCATGAACAAGCAGGCGCCGGATGTCAGCACTTATGGTTCATTCCGGATCATCTACAAGGACACGGTGAAACGCCTCGACACCATCTTGAAGAACATCGAACAAACGCTCGACGCCGACCCGGAAGGGACGGATGCGGCTACAGCGGCCGCGACGATCTCGAACGTTTACCAGACGGCGGTTTTGGACAACGGAACCGGCTTCCTAGGTGATCGACTTCGCTGGGCGATCCGTCTTTCATTGAACCAACTGGTGACTTCCGGTCAGTCCGGAGTGTCGAGCGCCCAGGCGGCAGCCTTGCTGGCTTCGAATGATATTCTGGCCGAGCTCAAGAAGATCTCACCGGAGTCGGACATGAATGCGATGGCCCGGGACATTCAGAATTCGCAGGTGGTTCTCGAGAGCACGCTCCAGTCCTTCACGGATCAATTCGGGAAAGGAATTGTGAGATCGCTGAAGGATTTCGAATCCCAGGCTGACAGTTGGAGTCAGGACTCCCAGGGTACGAGTCGTCAAGCCATGTCGGAAATGTGTCTGAAGCTCTTGTCGGTGCCGGTCTGGCCGGAGAAGGTGCCGATGGACCTATGCCTCGGAAAACAGTTGAACTCGATCTTCCAGGAAGGTCCGTCTTCGGTGAAGGTGACTCAGGAGTTGATCCGTGGGCGCCATCAGGAGAGGGTGTGTTCGTTCAGGAATTACCAGCGGAGGAACCGGATGTTCCAGTTTTACCGCGACCAAAACTAACTGCCCCCTTACGCTTCGCTTTCCGGTTCTTCAAAATAATTTAAGGTTTCGGGTTCATTGGCCTTTGTATTGCCTTTACTTGGGCCATGAGAAGACGCTGCCCCAATCCCAATTGCGCTCTTGAGCCCTCCCTCCAGGATTCAGTGGATTTGAGAAGTCCAAAATTCAGACAAATCGTCCGGAAAGGCTCCTTCTATCGGGCCCGTGACCGGAGGTTCATCACCAAGTACTTTTGTAAAAACTGCGGGCGACATTTTTCTGCAAGTACCCACTCACCCGACTATCGACAGAAAAAGCGGGATCTGAATTCAGTGGTGGTTCAATTGATTTCTTCGGGTACGAGTCAGCGCAGGATGGCGCTTCTTCTACAGGTAAATCCGAAGACAGTCGTTCGCAAATTCCGCATTATGGCGGCCCGGGCAAGGGCTGAACACCAGGTGAGATTGAGTGAACTGGCCCAGTCACCACTTTCCGAGATCCAGTTTGATGACCTGGAAACTTTTGAACACACGAAGTGCAAACCTCTGAGCGTGACTCTGGCAGTAAGTAAAAAAACCCGTGAAATCCTCGGAATCCAGGTTTCGCGGATGCCAGCCAGTGGAAAACTCGCAAAGATCTCACGTCGAAAGTACGGTTTCCGCGAGGATGAGCGCCCGAAGGGGTGGGACCTCTTTTTCAGAAATCTGAGGCAAGTGGTGCATCCTGGAGCCTGCCTCGAGTCGGACCAGAATCCCCACTATCCGAAATTCATCAGGAGACACCTTGATGGTGCCCGTCACATCGCACATCCTGGGGCCCGTGGTGCGATCACCGGTCAGGGAGAATTGAAGAAGCTCGTTTTTGATCCGCTCTTCGCACTCAACCACACCTGCGCGATGTTAAGAGCGAATCTGAACCGGCTTTTCCGACGCACTTGGTGCACGACCAAGAAGCCGGAGGGCCTGATCGACCACTTGTCCATCTACTTGCGTTACCACAATACTGTCTTGATCCGGTCTTGATCCAGTACTTCAGGCGAACTCAAAGGGAGCAGTTGGCGAACGCCCTCCAGAAACCCGTCCAACCCAAACGGCTTCTCAAAAACAATCTTCACCCCCGCGGCGAACACCGTCTCCCGGCACAGATCCGGCTCCGATGCCGTCATCAGCGCAAAAGGAAGGTCCAGTTCACAGTTCTTCATCCGCATCAGAAGTTCCAAGCCCGTTCCTCGCGCGAGGTGGTCCTCGCAGATCACCGCATCAATCGTCTCATTCGCAAGGGTCTCCAGGGCGTCCCTGATTGTTCCGGCACTGAACACCTTGCACTCGAGAAGATGGAGAGAATCTTCGAGGATTTCTCTCATTAATGGATCTTGATCTACCACGAGAATGGATCTTCCGTTCAACATGGTGCGGATTCTAGCACGATGTTGACGATGAAATAAGCACGAACATGTTTCGATGTGACGAGTTCACAAGATTTTCCCTGAAAGACGCAACGCACTTCCGTTTCATTTCGCTTCGTGGGCACGGATGTCCCATGCGGAGCGGATCCGCTCACGAGTTGTGACTGGCGATCCAGATCAATCCCGCGAAATAAACTCCAACAAATGCAGTCAAACCGTAAACAATCCACTCTGCGCTCATAGTGCCTCCTTTGGCGATTCTGAGAACAGTTTATCGGCGGGAGTCCGTATGTGTGATGACGGTCGCTGAAAACAACATGATCCAGGTCATGTTTCGCTCGGGCCCATGAATCCGACGCTTTCCATTGAGCGAGCCGAGGAAAAAGGTTCCTTGGACTGGACTCCCGGGGTACCGGTCGTGGTGGGAGAGGACATCATTTTTTTGTTTTGTTCGTTGAGGATGTGGCTACACTGGATGGATCTTTACCAGGTTCAAAGTGGGGGTGAGTGCATGAAGTGCGCGGAGTTTTTATTCACAGTGGGGAATGCCCTGATCCTTCCCTGTTGGGCTTTGATTCTTTTTTTCCCCCGTTCCAAAGTCACTGATCGGGTTTTCAGGCGGTCCGGGTTTTCACCCTTGCATCTTCTCGCCTTGTTCTATGTTCTGGCGGTGGTTCCGGCTCTGTTGGCGTCTCCGGAGTCTCTGGTGGCCTTGGCCCGGCCCACGCTCGAGGGGGTGATGGGCTTGCTGGGGTCCGAGTCCGGGGCCGCGGCTGGTTGGATCCACTACCTTTGCTTCGACCTGTTTGTCGGAGTCTCGGTTTGGAGAACTGCGGGTGAAAGAGCGCACAGTTTTTTGTGGGTCAGTCCGGTCTTGGCGACAGTGCTCATGTTGGGGCCTATGGGGTGGCTCACATATGAGTTGATTTCGAAGGTGGTGTTGTGGCGCAAGAGTTGATCCCGGTCTCCAAAAGTGAAGTCTTGAAAGATTTTCTGGACCGGTTGGGAACAGAGATCTCAGGTCTCACCGCGAGTGCACGATCCGCTCATCAGGCGGCGACTCACGAGGAGTCGAAAGCCGAGGACCGCCATGATACCTTCGCCATCGAAGCATCTTACCTTGCCGCAGGACAGTCCGCCCGGGTGATGGAGCTCGAAAAAGTGCGAGCCGAGATCGAGGGCTACCTTGCCGGTTCCTCCCGTTCGGATCGTATCGCACCGGGATGTTTGGTGGCCTATCAGTCAGACGAGGGATTCCACTGGGTCCTGATGGCGAGGTCAGGCGGCGGGTTCCGGTCCCTGGTTGCATCTCCCGGTCATGGGACGATTCCGGTTCAGGTCCTCTCGATCCACTCTCCACTCGGAGGCGAATTGCTCGGGCTCAGGGTGGGGGACGATTTCGAGGTGGAGATCAAAGGTGGAGTGAAAGCGTTCGTGGTCCTCCGGGTCGAATGACGCCTCCTGAAGTTTCTGCTGAAAATAAAAAGGCCCCCGGAACAAACTCACGGGAGCCTTTTGATAATGGCGGAGAGAGAGAGATTCGAACTCTCGAGGGATGTTACTCCCTGCACCCTTAGCAAGGGTGTGGTTTCGGCCACTCACCCATCTCTCCGCGGTCGTGTAAGCACGGTATCAAAGCTTCTGAAAGGGTGCAAAAGCAAATTTATCCAACCTGAGGCGCTGCGTCAGGTTGCTCTCGGCTTGCGAGGTTGCACGGGGCATTCGCCTCCCGTACCATGGTGGGATGCTGAAAACCTTTCCGGGCCTTGCCGTTTTTTCCCTGTTTTTCATCAACCCCACAGCGAATGCGGATTCATCCAAGTGGTGTCTCGATCCGGCTTCCGTCCAAGTGGTCTGGACCGCCTTCAAAACCACCCAGAAAGTCGGGGTGAACGGGAATTTCACCACACTCAAAGTGACCGCTCCCGGAAAAGGGGCCAAAAGTCTGAGTGAGCTTTTGAATTCCTTGAAGGCGGAAATCAAGCTGGAGGGCCCGGCTTCTCTTTCCACCGGTAATCCCGGCCGTGACCAAACGCTGTTCGACCATTTTTTCAAATACATGAAAGGTCCGGTTCAGATCCAAGGTCAGGTCCGTAATGCCGAAGGAACGGACGAAAAGGGAGAACTGATGCTCCATTTGAACATGAACGGCAAGAGGAAGGTCGTCCCCATGACCTGGACCCGGACCGCTGACGCCGGATTCACCGCCACAGGATCTCTCGATGTCCTCGATTTCGGTCTCAAGACGGCTTTCGATGATCTGCACAAGACCTGTGAGGTTCTTCACACCGGATCGGACGGGGTTTCGAAGACCTGGTCCGAAGTCGCTCTTCAGATCCAAGCCAAGTTGATTCCGGGTTGCGGCAAGTGATCGCTTCGTTCTCCCTGTTGCATCCCTCTGAACTCGAGGCTCTTTCTCCGGAATTGACCCTGTTCATCTTTCCTGTGGGAGGCCTCGAACAGCACGGTCCTCATTTGCCTTTGGGAGTGAAGCTCCTTCAGGCGGAAGAATTCTCCAAAACGCTTGCGACCGGTCTTGCGCGGAAGCTTCCGGGCTGGAATTTCATCCTCATGCCGCTCTTGCCCCTGTCTGTGGACACCCATACTTCAAGGATGGCATTGCCGGTACGGGCCCACGTGGTCCGGGATGCCCTGGTCGATCAGGCCGATCAACTGAAGCGGCTCGGATTCCGGAATTTCATCAGTGTGAGTTCCCATTTGACGCCGCGTCAGCTCACCGCACTCGAGGATGCTGCCAGACTGGTCACGTCCGGCTGGTTCGGCGGTGGGAGTGCCCAGATGGTTTCCGTTTCGAGCGCGCTCATCGATTCGTCCGAGCTGTGGAACTCACCCGTGCTTTCGTTACCCAAGGAGCACGGTGGCGCGGGCGATACGGGATTCATGTTGCATCATCATCCCGGGTCGGTCGTTTCGGATTCCGTCTCGTTGCCTGTGGTCCCGTCACCCAAGGCTTCACCGGCCCGTTTGATCCGATTTTTCCGTCACGAAGTGGATGGATACTGGGGATCTCCGTCGACTGCGAGTGCGTCCGACAGCTTGCGCCTCACGACGGTGGATGCGGAGACTTTGGCCACCCGGCTGTTGCCCTGGCTCGAGCGTTCCGAGGGCAAGAAGCAGTTTCTTTCGGCCTACGGCCGTTTTCCGGTGAACGGCAGTTTTTTCAAAGCCTATCTCCTCGCGGCGATTTTTTTCGTGGTCATGACCTTCTGGGTGCTCTGGAGCATGAAAGATGTATTCGAGCCTTAAGGCGATCATCGCTGTTGTTCTCGTTTCGATACTAGGGTCTTGTGCCTCACCTCCGGCACCGAAGACGCTCACCTTGAAAGAGCAAATCGAGGTGGATACGGTCCGCGCCAGGGAGCTCACGGGGGAGTTCATGGACCGGGTTGAATTCCGTCATTGGCCGCGAGCCGAGCTTTATTTCCTTCAGATGGCGGATGCTCTCTCCAAAGAGGCACAGGGTTTTCCGATTCAAAGTCTCAGTGTCCGGGTTCATGTCGCTCAACTCCCGGCGGGTGAGGGGAGCTATGCGTTCCCCGGGGCGCTCATTTCACTCCCTGACGTCTGGGTCCGGAGTGTGGAGTATGAGAACGAATTGGCCGCGGTGCTTGCCTATCAAATGGCCCATCTCGTGCGTCGGAGCCTCGCCATCCATGTGGAGGAGCAGGCACTGAGGCCCGTTCCGGTTCCTCCGGTCCTCTTCGGTTCGGGGAGTGTCTTCGAATTCCATCGCGAGGAGCGGGCGTCCGCGATCCGTCTTGCGGTGAGGATGCTGTATCGGGCCGGGTATGACACCCGCGGAATGGCGTCAATTTTTCAGCGGGCTCCCGTACTGTTCGGAAATCCCGATTCCGGATCGTTCAAAAAAGAAGTAGAATTCAATATCAAGGAGGCTCAGCGAGCTTCGAGTGAGCTGCTTCCTGCGATCAAACCGGTGGTCAGGAGTCCGGAGTTCATCCGGTTCAAGAAAGAGCTGGAGCGGGTGAAGTCATGAAATTCAAAGGAGTGATCCAAGCGATGGAAGCCAGAATCGTTGAAGAGCAGGGAATGGAGAGCTTTGTCGAGCGAACCGGTGGCGTCTTATCCATTGAAAAGATGCCCGGAGATGCCAGCACCCGGAAGTACTACCGGATCCGCGCCCTTGACGAAAACCAGGTCCCCCGTGACTGGGTCATGATGGTCATGGAATCCTTCGAAGAGAAGGGCAAGAACATCCCTTTTCTCGCGATCCAGCGGCACTTGGTTCAGGCCGGAGTCGATGTCCCTCGCGTGATGGATTTCGAGCCGAGAAACGGCTTCATCCTGCTGGAAGATCTCGGTGACACGACGTTGTTGCGGAGACTGCAAGAAGTGGCGGGTCCGGACGAGGAGAGGGCTTTGTTTGAAAAGGCGATCGATGCACTGGTCGCTTTGCATACCGGCACCGGTCCGGCCCATGCGGATGACGAGACCGCCCGAGCCATCGAAGGATTCGGTCTCCGCTTCGATCATGAAAAGCTGATGTGGGAAGTGAATTTCACCATCGAGCACTTCTACCAGAAACACCTTCAGCGCGAGTTCAAAGAGCAGGATTACAAGATCATTCAAGACGGTTTCAGTCGGATCTGCTCGGAGCTTGCAGCAGAGCCGACCGTGTTCACGCACCGGGATTACCACAGTCGCAATGTCATGGTGTCCCCTGAGGGCCGGTTCGTCATGATCGATTTCCAAGACGCCCGGATGGGTCCCTGCCACTACGACCTCGCCTCGCTTTTGCGCGACAGCTATTATCAATTGGACGAGAACCAGATCAAGAGATTGTCCGGCTATTACCATGCCCGGATGAAGGAAGCCGGCGCCGATCTCGGTGATTTCGAGCACTTCCAGCGTCTGTTCGACCTGATGTCGGTCCAGCGGAATTTCAAGGCCATCGGTAGTTTCGCATCTTTCTTGAACCGCCGCGGAAATCCGGCCTACCTCAAATTCATCGGCAACACCTTCGAGAACATCCGCAGGAACCTTTTGAAGTATCCCGAGTTCCGCGAATTACGCGAGGTCCTGTATCACTACTACTATTTCTAGCGCGATGGTGCTCGGCGCGGGCCTGGGCACACGACTGAAGCCATTCACGGACAGGCTGCCTAAACCGCTTTTTCCGGTGCTCGGTGTCCCGTGCATCGAATTCGCTCTCGGGAGTTTGGTCGATGCCGGTGTGCGCGATCTGGTGGTCAATGTACACGCACATGCAGACCGGCTTGAATCATGGCTTCGGGACAATGTCCCTCCTGCTCTGAGGTTGGCCGTCAGTGATGAGCGCAAGCAGCTCCTCGGCAGTGCCGGGGGGTTCCGTCAGGCATTGGATCTGATTCCGGGGGAGCGTTTTTTCTCGATGAATGCCGATGTGATTCACTTCACCTCTCTCGAAGCTCTGGCGTCCGCTCATGAGCGGGCGAGTCGGGAACACGGAGTGTGGATGACCCTCGTTCTCAATCGTGGGAACGCGCTCAGTGGGGTGGATGGGGCCTACAGGGAAATCATCGTAGACGAGTCCACGGGTCTGATCACCGGTTTCGGTGGGAAGAAAGCGGGCGTGCCATTCTATTCCGGCACAGCGGTTTTCGAAAAAGCGGCATTTTCTTCGCTCCAGCAGGGTGTTCCCGCCGAGTTCGTACCTGATGTTCTCGAACCGGCGATTCGACTCCGAAAGGTGGCATTCATTTACGCCGAGGATCTTTGGATCGACATCGGGAGCCCTGAGCTTTGGGTCCGTGCGCAGGAACACCTGCGTCACGCGGTACTCGCAGGCAGGATTCAGGGTGCCCTGAAGTCCCGTTTGGAAACGGCCGATCCCACTTGCGGGGGCCGATTCGACCTTGGCAAAAACAGGATCAGGATGGACGATATCGAGTATGAGATTGCGGGTGTTCGGGATTCCTAGACTGCTATTGACCGTTTACGGTCTGTTTCCCTGGATCATCTGGTCGGGTTTCCATCTCCAGTCGATTCTGTACCGGCGCGAGGACGCATGGTGGGCCGCCGGGCTAGGGCTCCTGTTCTGTGCCGGGTTCGTGTTTTTCTTCCGGAGAGGGGGTTTCTGGGTCCGGTATGCATGGGCCGGATTGGCTCTCGTGGAGCTTCTCTGGGAGATCGTTCCGGCAGTTTCTGAGCGGGATTTTGCCTCGATCGGTGGTATTCTCGGTGCGCTTCTCGTGGGCGTCTCCATGGCGATCTGGCTCGAACGTAAAGTCGGTTCCGCTTCTTTGAATCCCGGGGCGTATTGGTTCGAGGGGGAGTTGAAGGCGATTCCTAGGATCCGGGCTCGAATCCGGTCGGGAGACGCATGGCTTCAAGCCAGGATCCGCAAAATAGACGAGCGAGGTCTCTTTATGATGCAAGAGTCCGTCTTCGGAGTTCGTGCCGGACAGTTTCTCGAGTTCGAGCTCGAACATGAGGGCCATAAAGTCGGAGGAGAGGGGCGCGTGGTTGCTTTTTTTATGGATGCGCTCCCCGGTTTGGGTCTTCAATTTTTGCCCAAAGACCTTTATCATTTTCAACAGTACACTGCGTTGGTCAGGCGGTTGAGAGGAGAGGGACTTTGAGATTCCCCGGTAGGATTCGGATTTGGAACGGGTTGGGAGCGGTCGTTTTGCTCCTGTCTGTGACGTCTTGTACCCGTGATTCCGAAGAGTCGACTCCTGTCCGCACTCTGGAGCAGTATGTCAGGACCAGCTTCCAAGCCACTGGAATCCAGGACAAACGGATGATGGAGAGTCTGTTGACCGGTGATACCCGTTCCAGACTTGAAGCGTGGAACGATGAACAGTTCCAAAGGGCGTTTGTGGACCAGAAAAAGACCTTCAAAGAGCTGAAGATCCTCGAAAATCGTAAGGTTTCCCCTCAGGAAGTGATCCTGGTTTATGAGCTTTCCTACCAACAGGGCCCGCAAGAAAAGGGTGTTCGGATCACTCAGCGGAAGCTCGGGACCTTGGTGCGTGAGCAGGCGGATTGGAAAATCAAGGAAGTACGCAGTATCAGAGAATCGATCGAGTACCTCGAGGAGTTGAGTCTTCCGTGAACCGGATGCTTCTGATTCTCATTCTGTTTTTTGCCGCTCCTTTCCTGTTGGTCGGGGTGTCCCTTCATTCCTGGCCGGTCGCATTGACCGGTGTGGTACTCGCCGCGATATATCTGTTTGCACTGATTTCCAGCGGCTTTTCAGAGTTCGTGTCTGATTTGAGAGCACAACATGTGGATGATTCATTGGACCAGCGTCTGAGCCGGCTTTGGGAACAGGCAGGCCCCGGAAAGCTCAAGGCCAGGTTTTGGATTTATCCGTCCCCCATGATCGAGTTCAAGATTTGGGCTCAAGACGATCAACGGATCGAAATACTCTTCAGTCGTGGCCTCATCCAGATGGCGACCGATTCCGGATTGAAGGCGGCGTTCCAGAGTATCGGTGAAAAACGGATCTCCGAGATCAGGCTCCAGAATCGTCTCCATGCGTTGATGACGCGCCTCGAACGGATGAAGGGTCCCAAAGAGGACTATCGCTATTGGTTTCTGTCGTTTTGGCTCTATCCACTTGAGCGCCTCCTGAATATTGCTAAGATCTGAGGCATGCTTCCCAAACTCGATTTGACCACATTTTTCCTATCCGTTTCCCAGGCGGCCATGCAATCCATGGATGAAAAGGGCAGGGACCTGGAAATGGCCCGACACAATATCGATTTGCTCGAGCTTCTCCAGGACAAAACGAAGGGGAACCGGACCCCCGAGGAGGATCAGTTGCTCGAACATCTCTTGTTCCAGCTCCGGATGACTTATGTAAAATCGGATCAAAATCCATCCTGATCCATTCACCCAGAAAGTAGAGCCACTCATGGAAAACCAGGTGTCCTTGCAAAAGAGCGGTCGTGCACGTGCGGATGTACTCGAGGAATTGAAACAACTTCATCAGCAGGACACCAAATGGCACGATGGTCGCGCCTTCAGTCTCGTTTATCATGAGAGCGACGAGCACACAGAGTTCCTGAAGCAGGTTTACACCATGTATTTCCACGAGAACGGCCTCAATCCGGGAGCGTTCCCGTCAATCCGGAAATACGAAGCCGAGGTGGTTGCGATGGCCTCGCGTCTGCTCGGAGGTGGTGACCGGGCCGCAGGGACCATGACCTCGGGTGGATCCGAAAGCATCATGATGGCGGTCAAGGCCCACAGGGATTGGGCGTTTGCCACCAAAGGCATCAGGAATCCTGAAATGATCGCTCCGTTGACGGTCCATCCGGCCTTCGACAAGGCCGCGCACTATTTCGGAGTGAAGCTCGTGAAAGCCGGACTGGATTCCGGTCAAAGAGTGGACCTCGAACAAGTGAAGTCCCTGATCCGTCCCGAGACCATCCTTCTGGTGGGGTCTGCTCCCCAGTATCCCCACGGTGTGATGGACCCGATCGCTGCATTGGCCGCACTGGCTCGCGATCATGGAATCGGCATGCACGTTGACGCTTGCGTGGGTGGCTTCATGCTGCCTTTCCTGAAGAAACTCGGTGTCGATGTTCCCCCCTTCGATTTTTCGGTGGAAGGGGTCACTTCCATGTCGGCTGATTTGCACAAGTACGGGTTCGCCGCAAAAGGCGCTTCTGTTGTTCTCTATCGTGATCAGGACCTGAGACGGTTCCAGTTCTTTGTCAGCAAGGATTGGCCGGGCGGGCTCTTCGCATCTCCCTCGGTGACGGGAACCCGTCCTGCGGGATCGATCGCCGCTGCTTGGGCCACATTGAATGTACTCGGTGAAGACGGTTACCTGCGGATTTACAGGGATCTTCTCGAGACCATGAAGCGCTATCGTGCGGGAATTGAAAAGGCGGGTTTCCGGATCGTCGGTGAGCCCGTAGGGACCGTGCTCGCTTACGAGTCCCCGTCGGTCAACATTCATGTGATTGCTGATTTGATGGAAAAGCGTGGGTGGTTTGTGGACCGGCAGATGAATCCGGACTCCATTCATCTCACCATCACCCCCGCCAACGCACCCGTGGTGGACCGCTACTGCCTCGACTTGGCCGAGAGTACCGAATACGCCCGTGCGCATCCGGAACTCGGTGGAGAGGGCATGGCGGCCATGTACGGCATGGTGGCCAAACTACCCGATCCGACCCAGGTCAACCAATTCCTCTATCATTACATGGATCAGCGTTACCAAACCTGATCCCGGTCCGGCCCGGGCTTGACTTCGGTTTCTCCGTGTCCATTAACTGAGCGGAGGGACAAAATGAGCCAGAAATTCACGACCTCGATGATGAACGCTCTGCAGGCCGCCCAAAGTGAGGCGCACCAGCGGGAGCACCAGCAGTTGGCGCCCGAGCACGTTCTTTTGGCTTTGATCGCTGGCGAAGAGGACGAAGAAAGCTCATTGCCCCGATTGCTCGAGGCGGGGGGAGTCACTCTGCCCGCCATGAGGGCCGCCCTGGAGGCCCGTCTCAAGGGGTTTCCGAGGGTTTTGAATTCAACCGGGCAACTCTACCCGGCTCCCGAGCTTCAGAAGCTCATGGCTCTCTCTGAAGGAGAGGCGAAGAAGTGGGGTGATGATTACGTCGCTCCGGAGCATTTCATATTGGCCCATTTTCAAGGGAGTGTTTCGGCTTTCGAATCGACCCGGATGATCCGCGACACCGGTCTCAACGAGACAGTGTTTCGTGAGGTCTTGAAGAAGGTCCGCGGGAACTCACGCATCCAGGACGAGAATCCGGAGAGTAAAATGAACGTACTCAAGAAATACTGCAGGGACCTGACCTCCTTGGCACGTGACCAGAAGTTGGATCCTGTGATCGGACGGGACGAGGAGATCCGTCGGGTGATGCAGGTCCTTTCGCGTCGGACGAAGAACAATCCCGTCCTGATCGGTGAGCCGGGTGTGGGGAAAACGGCGATCGCAGAAGGGCTCGCACTCCGGATATCGACGGGTGACGTCCCGGAGAGCCTGAAGAAAAAGCGGATCCTGGTGCTCGATCTCGGAGCATTGATCGCGGGGGCCAAGTTCAGGGGCGAGTTCGAGGAACGGCTAAAGGGTGTATTGAAAGAAGTGACAGGCGCGAAAGGGGAAATCATTCTTTTCATCGACGAAATCCACACCTTGGTGGGAGCGGGTGCCACCGAAGGGGCGATGGACGCGGCCAACCTGTTGAAACCGGCCTTGTCGAGAGGGGAACTCCATTGCATCGGAGCGACAACGCTCGATGAGTACCGTAAATACATCGAGAAGGACGCCGCTCTCGAACGTCGATTCCAGCCCATTCAAGTCGAAGAACCCACTGTGGAGGCCACGGTGTCCATTTTGAGGGGGCTTCGAGAACGATACGAGGTTCATCACGGGGTCACCCTCCGGGACGCGGCCCTGGTTGCGGCTGCGACGCTTTCGCACCGGTACATATCGGATCGATTCCTTCCGGACAAGGCCATCGATCTGGTGGACGAGGCAGGATCGAAAGCGCGGATCGAGTTGGATTCGAGGCCTGAAAAAATCGACCAGATCGAGCGGAGACAGATTCAACTCGAGGTGGAGCGGCAAGCCCTGAAGAAGGAGCCCGACCCCGCATCGAAGACCCGCCTGGAGACGGTCGAGAGAGAACTCGCCCTGCTGAAAGAAGAATCTCAGGGTTTGAAGGCCGTTTGGGAGAGTGAGAAAAAGATCGTCGAGAAAGTGAAACTGCTCAAGGAACAGATCGAGCAAACCAAGCTCGCTTCGGAGGCGGCCGAACGCCGCGGAGAGCTCGAGAAAGCGGCGGAGCTCCGCTACGGCAAACTGACCGCTCTTCAGAAGGAGTTCGACCTCGCCACTCGTGGAGACGGGGGGCGGAAATCAGGCACTTTATTGCGGCAGGAGGTGACCGAAGAGGACATCGCCGAGATCGTGTCCAGACGCACGGGAATCCCGGTCGCAAGGATGGTCGAGAGTGAGGGCGTGAAGCTCGTTCAAATGGAAGAGCGCCTTTCGGGCCGTGTGGTGGGCCAGAAGTCGGCTCTGTCCGCAGTGGCCAATGCGGTCAGACGTTCCCGCGCCGGATTGCGCGAACCGCATCGTCCGATCGGCAGCTTCTTGTTTCTGGGACCCACCGGAGTCGGTAAAACCGAAACTGCCAAGGCCTTGGCCGAGTTTCTCTTTGACAGCGAAACCGCCATGATCCGCGTGGACATGAGTGAATACATGGAGAAACATTCCGTCGCCCGCTTGATCGGAGCACCTCCCGGTTATGTCGGATATGAAGAAGGGGGGACCCTCACCGAAGCGGTACGGAGGAAACCTTATTCGGTGATCCTGCTCGACGAGATTGAAAAGGCCCATCCCGACGTTTTCAACGTCTTCCTCCAGGTTCTCGACGACGGTCGGATCACGGACGGGCAGGGGCGCACGGTGAACTTCAGCAACACCCTGATCATCATGACCTCGAACCTCGGTAGCCAGATCATTCTCGGAGAGAAGAATCCCGTGATCCGGGACTCGAAGATCCAGGAGTCCATCCGGGCTCACTTGAAACCGGAGTTTGTGAACCGGATTGACGAAATGGTGGTCTTCGATCAGCTCGGTCGGGAAGACCTGGCTCACATTCTGGGCCTGTACTTGAAGCGTCTGAACTCCCAGCTCAAAGAAAAGGATCTTCGAATCGAGTTGACCGGTGCGGCTCAGACCCGCTTGCTCGAGGAAGGGTATGATCCCGACTTCGGCGCTCGACCGATGAAACGTGTGTTTCAGCGGCGGATCCAGGACAAACTTGCATTGGAGATGTTACGGGGTGGATTCCAGCCCGGACAGGTCCTGCGGATGGACTTTGATCCGAAGCGGGAAGAGTTCTATCTCGTTTGATCGAAGATTTTTCCTGGATTCAGCAATCCGAAAGGATCGAACCCTTGTTTGATCCCTCGCATGAGCTCGATCTCCGCCTGACTCCTCGAGAATCCGATGGCGTGCTTCTTCAGGAGGCCGATTCCGTGTTCGGCTGAGATCGATCCGTCGTATTTCTGGAGCGTACGGAAAAGCAGGAAATCGGATTCCTCGGCCGTTTCACGGAACCGATCGGTGGACATGGTTTCGGGCTTCCGGATGAAAATGTGAAGATTGCCGTCACCGATATGTCCGAAAAAGAACACCTGGAAACCGGGCAACGTGGAAGCGTAACGTTCCTGGATTTCAGTGTAGAACGCTCCAAGGGTCCGGACGGGTACCGAGACATCCTCCTGGTGAACCCGGTGTCCGGTCAGGATGGCCTCGGCCACTCCCTCCCGGTAATGCCAGAGTCTCTTCTTTTCGGACTCGTTCCGGGCCATGATCCCATCGAGTGCAAGCCCGTTTTCGAAGATACCGGCCAGTCCTTCCTCTGATTCCGTGTCAGGGGTGTTCTCGAGTTCCATCAATGCGTACACCTTGCCCGGGGTGCCCAAAGGCAGGGGTTCTCCGGAGTGGGCCAGAACTTCCGAGAGTGAAGCATGGTCGAGGCACTCGAAAGCACTGAGTCCGGGGAACCTGGATCGGGCATAATCAAAGAGCGCCAAAAGCTGTTTGAAATCCTCCAAGGCGAAGAAAAACAGGGAAGTGCTTTTCGGTAGGGGACAAAGCTTGAGGGTGGCTTCGGTGATCACCCCGAGTGTGCCCTCACTGCCGGTCAACAATTGCCGGAAATCGTACCCGGTGTTGTTCTTCTCGAGGTCACGGTTGAAACGGTGGATGGTGCCGTCCATGGAGACCACCGTCAATCCGAGGACCCAATTGCGGGTGTTTCCGTAACGGATGACCCGGATGCCGCCTGCGTTGGTGGCGATGTTCCCTCCGACGGTGGACGATCCCTTCGATGCGAAATCCACGGGCCAGGTGAGCCCGAGGGCGGAGCAATGTTCGTGAACGGACTGGGTGATCGCACCGGCCTCCACCCGGATGGTCAGCGATCCGGCGTGCACTTCTCCGATACGGCTCATTTTCACGGTGGAAAGTACCACTTCTCCCCGGGTGGCAACCGCTCCACCGGAGAGTCCGGTCCTTCCGCCCGAAGGAACCACCGGGATGCGGTGGCGATGTGCCAGGGAAAGCACTTTTGAAACTTCATCGGTGTTCTGAGGGAAAACAACGGCAGAAGCGAACGGGGTGAGTGTGCGACTCCAGTCTTGAGCGAAATATTCACACTCTCCCACGTCGCGAGTGAAGCGCGAGGGTGGAAGGTGTGAAGCGAGCTCGGTCAAAAAACTGTCGATTTTTTCCATTGAGAACAGAATGCCTTTGTCTTGGCAAGGGGGTCAAGCCCACTTCATGGTCAAGAACTAAATTTGCACTATTGAATAAATTTTCGTAAACTTATTTATGAAGCTTCGCGCGATGTCGGGTGTGACAACGCATCCAAAACAGCGAGCGAAGTGGTGTGGTCAACCAAACCTGGCATGAGGAATGCGAGGGAGAGTCTGCAAAACGGGATCAACAGGGAAGTTGCAACGATTCTGAATGAGCAGCAAGGAGAAGGAAAATGGAAATCACCGAAGTGAAGGTTTTTCCCGTGAACGAAGAGAAGCTGAAGGCTTACGTGACCATCGTTCTTGACCAATGTTTTGTGGTCAGGGATTTGAAGATCATCAATGGCGCCACAGGGCTCTTTGTCGCGATGCCGAGTAAAAAGAGATCGGATGGATCCTACAAGGACGTAGCCCACCCTCTGAACAAGGCGACCCGGATGCACATGGAGAAGAAGATTCTTGAAGCTTATCTCGCAGAGATTAAGCGGGGCGTCGGACACTCTGGCATGCCTGAGGATGACGGATTCCAGGAACGCGCCGGGAACGAATAAGATTTATCAATTTTCAGTATTTGACCAGCCGAGTCATTCTTGCGTGACCGATTCTGCTGTGTTAGCACTATTTCATCCGCAATCGTTTTTATGTTGGGGTGTCGGCAAGTGGTAAGCTAGCGGATTTTGATTCCGCCATTCCTAGGTTCGAATCCTAGCACCCCAACCATTTCACTTTCTTCCATTATTCAAAATTTGAAATTTAACTGCTGATTATCTCTCCAGGCAGTGGAACAATTTTGTCTGAACCATTCAAAGGAGTGATCAGAATTACTGCAATGGATCGTACCTGATTTCTGTGTTCGAAGGGAATTGCCCGTCCGGCTACTCCCAGATTTCTTATCCGGCAGGTGTGCCGGTGAATCCGAAATTCAAATGTTGCAGGAAACCCGGAGGACCTACTCCGACTGCAACCCCGAAGCCCACAGCAACGCCAAAGCCCACCCCTACGGCCACTCCGAATTCCGGAACTGGCGTTTGCTGCAATCCGGCAGGCAATGTGGTTCCAGCACTGGTTCCGTGTCCGTCCCTGAGCAATCCCCATCAGTGTTGCAATCCGGGCGGGAATCCCGTTCCTCCGATGAATGGGGCGACGAATCAGTGTAAGGGCGGGTTGGCCAAGCCGAACAGCGGCAATCGTAAATAATCGCCTCGAGAATCATCTTTAACAGGTCGGGCCCTCCGGATGCGGAGGGCCCGATTTTTTTAAACCGCTTCCGGATCTTTCTCGTCCTGTTTCTCCCTGACGACAAAAGAACCGGTGTTTCGGATCGAACGTTCGATCTTGTCGAGAGCGAGGTTCATGGCTTTGATTTCGGTCAATCCCGGGTCGCCCGATCGGAGTGAAAGCCGTGCCGCCAGGTTTCCTTCCAAGAACATGCGCAATTGCCTGCGGATCGCGTAGGAGGCCATGTATGTCTTCCTCGAAAAGCCCGCACCTGCAATACAAGAAGTGAGGGTCACCAAGACGGTATAGGTCCATCCGATACTCTCTGAGATGCTGAACTGGAACTCGAAAAAGCTCGCAGCATTCACGGTTTTGATTTGGGTCATCTGGGAAGTCAGGATCACGACCTTGGAGTTGGCGTGCCAGAAAACCATCATGCAAAGAGCCGAGTAGTACGCTGCCAGGCCCCCTGCAATCACCGCAAACTGGATTTGATCCAGCAGATAGACCCGGATCCCCTTGGGCCACAACGACAACAGCTTGTTCCTGAGATCTTTGAATCTCTCCGAGTCACCCTCTTGTTTCCGTATCGAGAGCAGGTGAATGAAATCCTCCGCACTGTCCTGGAGCGGACCGAGTTGTCGCGGTTTGTGGAATTGAAGTGTTTCAGCGAATTGTTCGAGCTCTTTCCTGAACCGGGTGAAGTAGTGTTCTTGTGAGACTCCGAAGATGCCCGCGATCGCAGTATTGGCGAGTATCCCGAGCAGAATCAGGGCAGGGAAGTAGCCATCGTAAGAGAATGCCTCCCTCATGATGTCCGACCGGATCAGCTCGTTTCTCAACATGTGATTCGCCTCCATGAAGGCGATGTCCATGCGGATGGTGTATGCGGTCAGGAGCACCACACCGATCAGGGCACTCAACGAAAGCAGAGCGAGTGTGAGCGCGAACCGTGCGTAAGCCTTGACCCGGTCATCCAGCTTGAGCTGGATTTCGCGGATTGTTTTCAGCATCATGATGTTCAGATTTTAGTCGATTCGACGATTCAGGTTAATGTGTCATCGATGACCTTCTGAAACCATAGGTCTTTACGGGGTTTTTCCGCTTGCCCCTCTGCCCGGAAGGCCCTCAAGGGTGTCGGCTGACAACCGGATCAGGTTTTGTCTGACCCGGCTGCTGAATCGGTGATGGAGTCGCTCAGGGCTCAGGTCGGAGTCCACAGCCATGACCCCGGTTTCCAGGTTCGAGAGTCGGTTGCCGCGGAGCTTGAGTTTCGGTGCATTCGCCCAGATCCCGACATCTCCGCCTTGAAGTGTGTTTCCTGTGATTTTCGCAGGAGAAGTGGTGGTGATGGAGATCGCGGTGTTGGAATTGTCCACGATGTTTCCGTCGCAGTCGATCGTGTAGGGGCGTTGAACGCTACGATCGGGGAGGACCAGCGGGGTGATGTAGATCGCAGCCGAGGACCAAATCCCTGAAAAGCTGAACAGACCCTCGAATGCATTGTTCTCGATCCGCACCCGGATGGGGGAATCTCCACCGTCTTGAAGTCCACCGATCTGGATCCCGTTTTGATTCTGAATGATCGCTCCGGCACCCCGGATCCGGTTGTTCGCAACGATCAATTGAAGGGGTTTGTTCGCTGTACCGGTTGTCGAGTTCTGTATGAAGATTCCGTTGCTCTCGAAGTCCTCGATGAGGTTTTCCTCGACTCGGATCAGTCCTGATTCTCCGGCGCCCGCTCGTTGGTGGATGTGAATGCCCGAAACTTCCCAGTCGCTCCGGAGCTCCGTGTGTCGGACATGGACAATCCGGTTTCGGACGAGCGATCCCCGGCTGTTGAGAAGGTGGATGCCGGTGAGGCCGTTGGCCCAAGGATCACCGGCCCGGTTTCTTCCATCAACGGTGAGACCCTCGATCCGGACGTTCGAGCCCACTGCTTGCAAGATCGGATGAAGAGTGGAGTAGGGGAGTGCCGTCCAAGGGTAGTCTGGAGCCTCGAGTGTCGCCCCCGGGGTCCCCATCAGGGTGATCTTCCGGTTCAGGATTCTGACCGCTTCCCTGCATACGCCTCGAATCGAGAGCGTGTCCCCGTCCCGTGCCCGATCGATCGCCAACTGCAGGTTGGCCCCCCCTGAACCGCACTCAACCTCGTGGGTTCTGGCATGTGCGGGGACTTTCAGGGTGGCAAGTGAGGCAAACAGTCCCAACAGGGTCAGGGTGTGGGTCAGTGGGCGTGGGATAAGCATATGTAATCTCCTTGAATTTAGGTCCTAGAGAGATGGGTTCATCGCAAGCCTTGTGCCAGGGCATCAAAGAAGTTGCACCCTGAGTCAAAAGTGTTAAAGTCGGGTCCGATGTTCCGGGGATGGAGAAGCAGAAAAATCGCGTCGATTGCTGCGTGGTTCGTTTCGGTGATGGTCGGGGTCGGCTCGATGCAGGCGGCGCTCGCCCTTCCTGTCGGGTTCAATCAAGCCTGGTTCAAGAGTCATTACGGCAATCAGTACCTGGATGAGGCGTTCGATCCGGTTGAGGTGGAGCGGATTTTCAAGCGCGCAAAGTCGGCTGGAGCCGATCAGGTGCGGCTGTGGTTTTTCGAAACCACCAACTATCCCATGTTGGAATGGAGCGCTCAGGGCCACATCACCGGGATTCGCGAAGATTTCGTACGGAACGTGCTCCGGATGTTGGCCATCGCCCGTGAAAACGGTGTGCGGATCTACCTGACGCTGCTCGATTCCCAGGTTTACCGGCCGGACCAGACCGATCAGGATCACTCGCGGTTCAAGTGGATCGTGAATCCCACCGGGGGGGGCGAGTTTCTGGAATTCGCACTCGGCCCATTGCTCCTCGCGATCCACGAAGCCGGTCTGTCTGACCGGATTTCACGAATCGATCTCGCCAATGAAATGGATGCGGCGGTGAACCGCTTCGCATTCGAGGGCGGTTGGAACGGAGCTTCCCGGTTTTTGTGTCAATGGCGGGCGTTCATCCATTCCAAGCCCGGCTTTGGATCCACTCCCGTCAGTGCGTCACTCCGGTTGCATCCCTTGCTCTGGTTACCCGGTTCCCTTTTTGACCGGAAGGGTTCCATGGCATGTTCTGATTTCCTTGATTTTCACTCCTACGCGGATCATGGAAGAATCCACCGTTGTGAGGAAATCAAAAGGTACTCTCGATCCGGGGGCAAGCCCGTCATCCTGGGAGAATTCGGGCAGGCTTATTTCACACACCGGTACAGTGACGATCTTCAGCTCAGGAACACCCGTGCGTACATCGCCTCTGCGAACTCATGCGGATTCAAAGAGGCGCTCGCATGGCGGTTGTCGGACATCCGTGAAGGGGAGAATCCCGAAGCCCGTTACTCCTTTGAAGCGTACGGGACCACCCGCCCTGCATTCGATCTGATTCGAGCCGAGAACGCCCGTACCTCCTTGCCCTGAGTTCAATTCCCTCCGACGGCGCGGAGCACGTCCAGGAAGACATTGCACTCCGTGACGGATCTGCCTCTGGCTTGATGCCGTTCCTTCAGTTTTCTCAAAAACGAAAGGGTGTCGGCACCCGGGTCCACCTGCTTCAGGATCGCCTCGGCGAATTCCGGCTTTTCGCCCCCGAACAGCTCCAGGATGGCCTTGTTCTGCGGGTTGTATTCCAATGCATCTCCCCAACCTTGTCGGAGCTCGAGGATCTCGTATCTCATGTCGAGATAGATCTGGGCACGCACCGGGTCCGGGATTTTCTTGAATGCCGCACGGACCCTCCCTTGGGCCAGGCCTGATCTTTCTTCGGTGAGAAGTTCTTTGAACTTCGAAAGAAGGCGTTCTCTGGCTGCGGGATCATGGTTGAAGTCCGCCTTGGACAGGTCGGGATGGACCATGATCCGCTCCAACAGCTGGGTTTCGGCCTCTCGGGATCCTTTTGAAGAGAGGAGTGTTTCGAGGTCGCGGATTCCGGGACCTCCGAAGGAGTCGAACACCTGGTTCACCACGGCGGGATCGGATGCCCCCATCATGGATCCGGCATGCAGGATTCTAGACTCCCTGGAAAGTGGCAACCTGGAATACACCTCTCCATAGGCTCTTTGGAGCTCACTGGGGAGCTTCGGATCGGAAAGATCGGCTCCCACGTACCGCATGAGATCCTGTACCTGCTCCTCCGGAAGCGTGGAAATCCATTCAGTCTCCTGGGCTTTCAGCCCCTGAATGAATCCGGTGTCTTTCGCACGCAATTGCTTCAGTTCCTGCGCCAGCAACACCCTCTCATATGGAGGAATTTTGGTGAGTTCCTCCAGCTTCATGGTTCGGAGTTTCTGCTGGTACCGCTTCAGGTAGTCTTTCGCGCTCTCACTGAGACGAGGGTAGGGCGATTCGGCCAGGTATTGCATGGCCCGTTTCCCGCTCGGCCCCAATTCATCCTTGATCGACTCCACTGCGAGATAGGAGACCACCGGGTCGGTGCCCATGCTTCCTGCCGCAAGGCTTACGGCTGAATGGTAAGCAGGGGTTCCCACCTTGGGCGACTTGAGCTGGTGCACGGCCGAGTACCGGTACAACTGCTTTCTCATGGACTCGTCATAGATCCCTTCGGCAAGGCGCGAGAAGTCTTGCGCGTCCTTGTACTTCAGGTCCAGGGCTTTCGCCGCGCCCTTCACTTGGTCTTTCGAGAGCCCCCAAGAATGGGTCTCGAAGAGGCTTTTGGCCATCTCACCCACCGCTTTCTTCTGCCTTGAATTGAGATTCAGATCGGCCAGATCCCCCAGCAACTCCGCTTTTCTGGATGCCTCGAGATGATCGAAACGGCTCTGAATGAACTGGAGGGTCTCCTTGGGACGGGCTCCGTGCTGGTATTTCAGAAGTTCTCTCCGGACCAGTGGATCCGGGTTACGCTCGATCGCCCCCAAGGTGATTGAACCCTTTCCGGCCCGATCGGCACGCTCCGCCAACCAACGGGCAAACTCCCGATCTTTCGTGTTCTCCAGATAGAGTTGGATGGTCTGATCCAGTAAGGGAACAGATTGTGGGCGACTCAGCAGTCGATCGAGTTTTGCTGCCAGGGCCTGACGCTCGGCCAGAGGTATTTTCGGATCATGTGAGCGCATGTATGCGGCTTTCAGGTGGAGTGGCAGATCCGGAGCCTGGAGCTTGTCCAGATCACGGAAGGTCTTGGGAAAGGACTCATCCAGCAGGGTCGATGCGAATTTTCTCTCGGCCTCGCTCGAGCTCAGGAATCCTGACAGCATGTTCTTGATTCCCTCCTTGTCATTCCGGGAAATCGCGGCTTTCAAAAATGCATTCCTGATCTTCTCGTCAGGGTGTTTCATCAGGTCGCTCAGTGCAGTGTGAGCGGCAGTGGTTCCACCGGTGAGCTGTTTTTGGGCCAGATAGGCTGACTTGAGTTCGGATGGCCGGCTGTATTTCTGGACTGCCGTGGACCAGTACCTGACCAAAGCATCAGACGCTTCCGGTGGAAGTTTTTTCGGGTCGATGCTCCGGGACAGCTCGGAAATTCCTTTCAGGCTCTTGGTCTCATCGAGGATCGAAGCAAGATCGGCACTCTTGAAGAGTGATGCTTTTCGGGCATCGTCGAGCTTCATCAGTTCTTCCAGGATCGGTCCACTGATCTCGGAGTCCGGGTAGAAGGCGAGCTGCCGGATGAGTGCTGATGCAACCTCGTCCTCACCGTGCTTGAGCAAGGCATTCGCCATGAACCGGGTACGTTCAGTGTTCTGTTTGAATTTCTTCGAATTGAAAAAATGGGAAAGACTGTCCTCATCCTGGGGATCGAAACGACTCAGACTCCAAGACGACATTCTCGAGACCGTTTCAGCGGTCATCCGTTCGAGGTCCTCCGGCTTCAACTTTTTGGCGTGCATCCTCAGTAGATCCAGGGCGTCCAGAGGTTCAAGTGCGGCGAGTTGACGTTCACTGAAAGCCTCCAGAATCTCCGTCCGACCCGGGAGATTCTGACTGGTCAGGTTGACCCGCTCGACTGAGTTCATTTCCTCCCTGAGGTTCTCCGCACGAGCGGCTGCGCTCCGTCTCAGATCGAACAATTTCTGTGATTCCTCATCCACTGTCCCGGTCCATCGATAGTCCTCGGCACGCAGTGATCGGGTGGAGGGCCTTTCAGCGACAGCGGGGTTCCAGTTCTCCGTCTTCGGGAACAGCGCCATCTTCTCGTTGTAGGGGACATAGGTTTTGGAGGTTCTCCAGTCTTCAGTGATCCTCAGACCGTCATAGAGGTAACCGCGGTACTCTTCCGGGTTGAGCCCCAACTGGGAGGTGAGTTTGGCGAGGCCTTCCTCGGCTTTTTTGGGATTCTTCGCCCAGCCCTCATAATTGACCTCTTGGGCCGTGCCCGTGAGGGGGGCGTTTTCATCGAGTGCGTAGTCGATCAGTGAACGAACCAGCTTGATCTGTGACTCCGCCTCGGAAGGGGTCCTTGGAGCGCCGAAGAGTCGGAACTCGGCTTTCCTGATTTTGGGATCCACGTTGAAGGTTTTCCTCCAAGGATCGTTTTTCAGGTCGAAATCAGCGGTGAGGTACTCCTGGGGAATGATGTCCTGGAAGTAGGCTGACACATCGAGTTGGGTGTACTTGGTCTTTCTTCCGAGTCGGGTGTTGAAGAATTTCTCATCGTAGAGGAGTTTTTTGAGTTCGGATTCGGTTCCGTTGAAATCCTTGAGTTTCTTGAGGAGCTCCTCCGATACCGTGTGGGGTTCCGCTGATGCCAGACGCCCCGGGTGCTGGTACAGCATTCCGATGGTGGCCCGGTTCTCGAGGAACACCGAAAGGAATCGTGCCATCGCTTTCGGACGGCCTTCGAACACCTTGAGGTCCACATTGATGTGGCCGCCTCCCATGGCAAAAGACGGCTTCATCCCTTTGGCTTCAAACGCGTCGAAGACCGCGCCGACGCTTGTCGATTCCGGAATGAATTTCGGAGTCACCACCTCGATGTGTCCGCCACGGATCGATTTTTCGATGAGCCTGCCGTTCTGATCATAGTCGCGGCCGACCCCGTCCCACTCCACACGCCATTTCTGGTTGTTCTGGTCCCTGAATTCATAGGCGACCACCATGGAGTGCCCGTGTCCCGGGTCGGATAGGGAGGTGATCGGTGTCTTTTTCCCACCGTTCATCCTCCGGGCAATGTCGTTGGCGAGATCTTCGATCACCTTTTTCTTCTCATCGACACTGAGATCGGATTGAGTGGTGATCCAGGCTTTTTTTCCGGTTTCCGGGAGCGGACTCTCGCTCATGGCCACCTTGGTCCGCGTGGGGAATCGGGCCGTGTATTCGATTCCGAGATCCACACGGTTGACATCGACCCCCTTCGGGTTTTTGGAAGTGAATCCGCCGAATTCGGGATTTTGAGAGAAAGACGGGGGTTTCGGTTTGAGGTAGGTTTCGATGTCCCTCTTCAGGTCACTTGAAGACACCCAGGTCTTGAGGTGTGCCCTGATCCCGTCGAGGGTCGGATCTTTCATTGCAGCCAGGTTCTTCACAAACGACTGGGTCAGTTTTTTGAGTTCATCCTTCTTTGCCGCGGAAACATAGGGACTTTTCTCCCAGTTCCAGAAGGGGAGCCAGAACTCCTGCTGGAGTTTGCGGGTTTGCTCGTACCCCCCTTTCATTTTTGACATCTCGACGGACTGGATGTTCGCGAGGGCCTGCTTCACTTCCAGATCGTTGAGCCCGAACCGTTTGGCGAGGTCTCCTTTGTCAAATCTGTGGAGCTCATAGTCGGCGTTTCCGAGATCGTCGAATTCGGCCGTCGCATACCGTGAGATCAGGCAGGATTGGAGGAAGCGTCGGTTCTTGTCGAGCTTGGTTCCCGCCCGCTGTTCCAAGTTGAAGGAGGGGACTCCGTCCACCTTGAAACGGTTCCGTTCCACCCGGAGCACACCACGTGAGGTTTCATGGCTTTTCAGGTTTTCAGCTTCCTGGAGATCCTTGAAGTCGGCGATTTCGATTCCGGTACCACCTTCGATCCCCGACAGTACCGTGTGGGCTTGCATGTTCTGGTAAATGTCCGCCAGCTTGTTCCTGACCTTCTGGTCCGCGTCAGCGTCGGATGCGAGGTTCTTGTATTCCGGAAACACGATCCACTGGTGGCCGGGCGCTTCAAACAGGACCCCCTGGTGTGAAAGGGCCTTTCTGTACCAGGAAATCATTTCCTCGAACTCTCCATAAGAGCGCTGAGGTTTGAAGTTCATCTCCCAACCCACTGAAGTCCCATGCGCATCCGAGAGGAAGCGTTCTGCATCTCCGAAGTGAGGCTTCCAGGATTTGTATTCTGCTTTCTTATTGTAGTTTCCTTTGCCCCAGTGGTCCGCACCGGTCATTCCCGTGAATTGCCCGTTGAACATTTTGGAGCGGGTGGTTTGGTTCAGGAAACTGAATGGCCGGTCTTCGGTGAGTTTTAGCCAGGAATCGAAGTCTTTTTTGACTTCGGAGTAGGGAAGCGATTTGTAGTCTTTGTTCTGAAAGGACTTCGGATCGACCCCTTTTTTGGCGCCTCCCGCGTCAACCACTGAAGACTTGTTCCGATACCTTCCAGCCGCCCATCCATCCATGAGGTCACGGACAAACTGTTCCTGCCGGGGGGCGTCCATGGTTCCGATCAGTTTCTTGAACTCGTTCGCATCCGGTCCCATCACCCGGGTGATTCTTGAGGAGGATCCTTCTTTCTCACCCCCGAACATGAAGACTTGTTCGGTACCGACCACAGTGACCGGCTTCTTTTCGAAGGTCATGGAAGTTTCCATGAGATCCGACCAGACGCCCCAGGCACTGCGCCGGGCATCCTTGGGCATCGTGAACTCGGGGGTCGGGATCGTGGTTTTCGGTTCGGTTTGAACCGTTCTGGCGGCACGCGGTGAGACCACCAGTCGGGGATCCTGGGCATGAACCAGAGTCGTTCCGAGAAGGAGCAATGAGCCGAAGACACTCGTCGAAAGGATGGATTTGAAGTTCATCGATCTCTGATCGGTAGATGACCGGATCGAATCAAGTTTTCCGAGGGCGCGTCAGGGAGTTGGCGATTACCGGAAAGCCTGACTGTAAGCGGTCTGGATGTCGAATTCTTCGAAGCGCTCTTTCACGGGGGAGCCACGATCGACAGCTTCCAGGTCTTTGGGCTGCCACATGTACATGGGTGCCATCATGAAGTAGCAGTATTCCGTATGGGGAACCGAAGCGTACTCTGAGTAGCGTTGTACCACCTTGCAGGGTGTTTTCGGCTTGATGAAGTCGTCGGACCAGGTCTTCAGGGGGACCGGACGGTCGAAGAATCCGGGATCCATGACGCGTGGTTCTGTGCCTGCGGGCGTTTGCACCCGGGTCAAGGGGGCCGTATGAAACCACCAACGGTAGTGGTACTCCCGGATGTATCGGGAAGAAAAAAACATGAAGACCTTTTCCGAGCGGATGTTCAGATCACGATAGGCCTCATAGGCCCACACATGGGCCCGATTGTAACACTGGGCACGGTAGCGGGTTCTTCGATTCATCGATTTGAACCATTGGCCCATCCGGGACTCATCCAGGATGTCAGCCTCATATGCAGGTAGAACGGAAGGCGTTTCGACGGATGGCCATTCAGCGGGGTGAGGTTGGATCAATCGTCGAAGCAAGTCTTCCTGACCGGCAAGGGCCTCTTTGACCGAGCCATCGGACAGATAGACCAAAGGAGGCAGCCCGGGTGCGGTGTCCACCGCCACAATGGAAGTCGCGACAGGGACTGCGTGGGCCGAAGAGGTGAGTACCAAAAGTGCCAGTATCCGGATCAACATGCCGGACCTGACTGCAAAAGGCGTGCTCGGTACTTCGGGATCAGGGTCCGGAGCTCGGGGTACGTTTCAGTTTGGGATTGTGAATCATGAACTTCATCCCGACGCTGTTTCCCATGAATCCCAGATTGTACTCCTGGGTACCGTCGAGAAAACCGTGCTTCATGTGGTACAGGCCCAATTTGTTCTCATAGAACAGACCGAAACGTTCGTTCGGAGTGTTGAACTCGAGGCGGTTGGTCACATTCCCGCCGAACCCTTGAATTTGCATCCGATCGGTGTTTCCGTCGAACTCCCACCATTCCCCTTGCTTCACCGCTTGAGTCACGCATGAACCCGCCATCACACCGGTCGCAATCGAAGGAGTGTAAACCAGGGATCCTGCCTTGCCGTCAGCCAGGGTGAACCGCTTGCCCGCGCCCACGGTGAATTCCATCTGTTGATGTGTGCATCGGTTCTGGGCGATCTTGCTCTCACCCGGTGTGTGCATGTATCCGTAAAAAGGGGTGTTCACGGCTTGCATCCGGTCGATCGCCACACCGTCGATGGTTCCCGTCATTTGCTTGATCTGACCGTCTTTTTGAAGGTATTTGGGGTGAAATGCCGACAAGAAGAACTCGGTCCCGTTTTTTTCGATGCTGACGGTGAAGGTGTTGGTCGGTTCATCGATCATCTGAAAGGGATTGTTCCCTTCCTTCCTCCAGGTCTCCGGGAGGAAGAATTCGCGTGAACTCCGCTCGGCCCACTCATAGTCCTGGATCGAGACCTGGTATCGGGAAGAGTCGATCTTCAGATCCGAATTGAAGTAGGTGGTGAATGAGTGGCTGGTGTAGAGTCTGACTTTCCATTTGTCTTCCGAGGCTTTCACCGGTGACGGAGAAGGAATCGCCTCGGCACAGGCCGGGACTGCGTTCACCTTTCCCGTCGCAGGCAGGATGTTCTCCGCGCTGATTTTGGCGCGTGTTTCGAGCCAGACTTCGCAAAACCCGTCGTCGATCACGAGCCAAGGTTGGGACGGGACGGAATCACGACAGATCGAATCGAGATCCGGGGCTGCCTGAGACTGTGGATCCGAGAGTGCCGAAAGCGATAGAAACAGACCGAGAAAAGACAACATGCCTCGATCTTGTCGGTCACTTGCTCCGGGGATTGTAGGGGTGCGCTGAAATAATTCCGGCGGGTCATTCTCAACGTGTCATTTGCAACACGGTCAGTCCGTCCCGACCGGCAATCCGGGTCAGGCGCCCCGGGCCCTTCCATCCTTGTAAAAAATCACGGTAGCTCCTGTCATGAGCGATGATGTGGATGCTGCCGGACGGCTTCAGAAGGAGGTGCATCCGGGTGAGATCATCTGAAACAGCAGCGGAGCTGACGGAAGGGGACACCTCGTAGGTGATCAGGTCGAACGAACCGGGTTCGAGAGTGAGGTCTTCCATTCCCGGGGATTCGAGCACCGTGACCGGGGCTGCGGGGTACAGGCTTTCGAGGTTCCTTCGTGTGAAGCGTACCCCGAGTAAATCCCGGTCGAATGTGGTGATGGACGATTCCGGCCACCGTTTGTGGCAGAGCACAGGTAGGGCCCCGTAGGCACACTTGAAACAAAGGATGTTCATGAGCTCCGGGGTGGAATTCCGGGGCAAGGTTTCCAAGAGCAAGGGAAGGGTCGAGCGCAGGCGTTTGGGATCGTCCCCTCCGAGATCGAAGGGGCGGTCGAAGGGGATGCCTTCCACCTCGACACGGTCCCTGAGATAAAGATCGGGATCGGGAGCATGGGGAGGGCGATCCGAACGGATCAGCCCGAGAATGATATGTCTCGGACCTGTGGCAATGTGATTGAGTTTCAAACCACTGGTTTCTGCGGTGCTCTCCAGTAATGGAAGCAGGTCCCGGATGATCACCATCCTGAGCTCACCTCCGGGACTCAAGAGGTCATTGCCTCCTTCCAGGAGCATTTTCATGAACGGGGGACCGATCCGGGCAGGGACATTGCACAGAATCCAGTCAAACTTCTGGCTGGAATCCAAGGAGTCGAATCCCAAGCTTCCGGAACAGCGCACATTCGGCAAACGGTTCCGGAGCGCGTTCCTGGCGGACCATTTGACGGCAAGGAGGTCACGATCCACGAGGATGGCTTCCGCATCGGGGTGGAGGCGTGCCACAGGGAGTCCGAGAGCACCATAACCACAGCCGAGATCGAGGAAACGCTTGGGCGCATTTTCGGGAAGGTGCTCGAGGAGGAGGCGGGTTCCGTCGTCGATCCACTGGGTGGAGAAAACATCATGTGGAATGTCGTAATCGAAGCGCTGTCCTTTCCATTCGAAAGACAGTGATGTTTTTTTCCAGGGATCCGGCTTAGCGGTATTCATCCACTTTCCATGATATATAATGCTGATCTATGTACCCAAGCTTTCTTTTTGTCCTGTTGCCTCTTCTACTGAGCGAATCACGGGCCGAAGTTCCTCAAGGCAAGGTGCGGATCGATTGTGGAGCCTCGAAGGAGTTTGTCACCCTTCATGTCTATTTGAAGAAAGACGCCGATGACGGGCTTCAGGACCCGGATGCGCTCGAGCTCGCCAAAAAGGCGGTGAAGGGGTGTTCCGGCGCTGCGCATCGATTCATCCGGGTCTCCAAAACACTCGGGATCGCCGGAGTGAACCGTAAAAACCGGATGACTCTTGCGTTGGATTTTTCCGTCCGGGATGAGGCGACCACGGAGGCGTTCATAGCCGTGTTCCGGTCGGCCAGTGCTTCCGATGTGCTCGATCTGGACCTCGACGCCTCTCTCCAGTTGGCAAGATCCTTGTCTTTGGAGTTCAAAGGGGATCCGTCGAAGGCGCTCAAGGACTTCGACCGGATGTTGAAGTGGTGTTCGGATTCTGCACGTTCCGGACTGGTTCGAAAGGACTGCGGGATGTTTGCTGTCGAAATCGCCCGGACAGGGGAGGGGTGGAAAGATCCCGTCGCCAAGTCCTGGATCGAACTGTTCGAATACCTGACCTCATCCTCGGGCCCGGCGCTGACCACAGGGGAAGCACGGGAATTGGCGCGGCAATTGGCTCAACACGGGCCGGGGGCGCTTAAAAACTTTTCTACGGCCTATGAGTACGCTTTGGACAGCAAGGGACTCGCGTTCTCCCGCGACCAGAGCATCGATCTGGCGAAGACCTTGGTGAGTCTCAGCCAAGCTGAAACGGTCAAAAGCGGAGAGACAGGGACACTCCCGGGGACAAAGAAAGTCCGCTCGGGTCAGTGAGCAGTGTCGGTCCGGCGACGGGTGCGTAAATCCTTCTTTTGTATTCCTCTTGGAGGCTCTCGGTTTCTTCCCAGCGGTGCTTGAAGATCAAGGGAGTGAGTGATGCCACAGCGGAGACTCCCGCCAAAGCGTTGCTCCAGCCATCGGGTTTACCCGCGCTTCCCATGACAGCCGAGGCGGCGAGATTGCTGACCACTGAAATCCATTTCATCCGTTTCGCGACCTTGGAGGCCCTCCGGATGCTTTCTTCAGCCAACCTTTCACGGGTCAGTAGGTCGCGGGTGGATTTACCGCCGACTTTCGAAATTTCCTCCAAACCCTTCCCGTAATGGTCCATCGGGTGGATCCAGACCGTGGTGGCCAACCACCAGAGCGCTCCAACCCCCATTCCGATGTAGGGCGCTGCCCGATTCAGATCACTCTGCGAGTCCACTCTCGGCCCGTCAGCGAGGAGTCCGGCTCCGGCAATGAAGGTCATCGAAGCGGGAAACAGGATGTTGGCGTGGGTCTTCCATCCCTCGACGCGGTCGGTCTCTTTTTGCTGGATCAGCCTGTCGCTGGCCAGGGGAACCACGGAGAGTTCAGGATAGTCGAATCCGGATTCTTTCGCCTGGCACCAGTGGGTCGACAGGAGTGAAATCAACAGAAACACAGAGAAGATTTGTGATTTACGATTCTTCATCTTTCCCCCTATACTAACAGACTGTCGGGGAAAGGTGCAGGGCTATGAAATTGACACATCCGTTCTTGATTTCGCTACTGGTCATGGGTTTCGCCACCGAAGGATTTGCATCGGATGCCCAAGTGGCAACCGTCGCCCAAGTGGAGGGACGGGCCCAGATTTTCACCAGACCTTCGAAAAAATTGGACACCCGGGGCGGGTCGGATGAGGGAGTGATCGCCTCTTTTGAGGGGGAATACTACCGGGTGAGGGATCTGAAAACCTCTGACCGTGTGGAGAACGGGAATGTGGTTCGGACTTTTCCCGGTGCAAAAGCAAAGGTCATTTACGATAACGGGGATCAGATTTATGTCGGACCGGGATCCTCTTACCGGATCCTTTGGAAAAGCGAGGGCAAAGCGACTCCCGAGATCCGTCTCGCCTACGGACGGATCCGAGGGGTGATTTCCAAGGAGGGTCCGAGGAGGAAGGTGATCATCCGAACCCGTTCAGCTGTCATGGGTGTCCGCGGAACCGACTTTTTCATTGCGGACGAGGGCCAAGGTGAGACCTCGGTTTCCGTACTCAGGGGAGCGGTGGAAGTGGCTCCGTCCCAAGGTAAAGCCACTGTCGTAGGGACGGGTATGACGGCAGAAGTCGCCACCCGAAGCGTCGAGGTTCCGGTGAGAAAGATTTCCAAGGAGGATTTGGGTGAAATCCGGGTGGCGAGCTCGCTCACCGTCACAAAGGACGCTCAAAAAGAAGAGTTGAAGGCACTCGAAAAAAAGGCTCTTGAGGTCACGCTGAAGGACATCCGGACTTACCAGCCCGAACTGCTCAAGGAAATCCCTCAACAGGCTTCCGGTGAGGTCTTGGTCGCAGATTTGAATTCCAAAGTGGTCGACATCGCGGCAGTTCAGGCTCCCTCCATTCCGAAAAAGAGAAGACCCGGGATTGAAGAGTTGAAGAGCCCCGATGGTGTCGACTATTATGAGAAGTATTTCCAAAGTGGTGGTCATTAAGGGACACCTGGGCAGGGATCAAGATGAGTGATTTTGGTGATTTTGAAAGACTGGTCGACGTAGCTGCAGGGGGTGGATCGGAGCTCCAGGGGAAGGTGTTCGTCGTGGATGACGAACCCGAGATTGTCGAGATCCTGTCGGATCTGGTGGGTTCTCTCGGATACAGGGTGACAGGTTTCACCGACCCCAAGGCGATGCTGGACTCTTTCCGGCTCGGCACCCCGGACCTGGTCCTGACCGACCACAAGATGCCCGGAACCACGGGTCTCGAGCTTCTGGGGATGGTCCGAAAGATCAACCCCGATGTACCGGTGGTCATGATCAGCGGTTATCTGGACCGGAAAGACATGATCCAGGCCATTTCGGCGGGTGTGTTCGCCGTGATCGAGAAGCCGTTCGATTCAGACCGGGTTCTCCAGGTGTGCAAGAATGCCGTCGATTTTTCGCACGCGGCCCATTTGCTCAACCGTAGCCTCAATCTCCTGATGTTTCATTGTGACGACATCCAGAGTTTCCTCGTCGCCCAGGGTAAGGACGATCTCGCCCGTACCGTTCACGCTGAAATCCAGTATCTGGCCGAACAGCGTCGGAAGCTTCAGCATATCGAGCGCGGCTGATTTCCGGTCGTTCAACCGGACGAGAGCTTCTTGAGATCTTCCAGGCTGAGACTTTTGAGGAAGTACTTCTCGCGTTCAGGCCACTTTTTGCGGGCTTGGTCGGCAAGCTCCAAGGCAGCGTCCTTGTATCCGGCCAGAAGGGAACAGTTGATCAGTTTTTCGTAAACTGCAGGGTGCTCGACCCCGTCCTTGAGGGCGGCACGGCCTCGGAAAACGATGTCCTTCATGTCCATTTTCGGATCGAGTGTGAGGAACTGGGCGGCAATGTGTTCCTTGCTCCCGGGCGCGATCTTGCCCAATCGTCCCAGAAACGGATCGGTCTGGTCGAGCAGGCGGTACTCGGCCAGGGTTTCGATGATGTAGAGCAGGAACTGTGGTCTCCCGGCGGAACTGATGGCGGCGCTCTCGAACACCTCGATCGCCCTGGGGACGGTCTTTTGCCTGAGAAAGTGCCTCCCTGAGACGGCCAATGCCGAGCACATGTGGCGGACCAATTCCTCGGAGCGCTCGTCGATCTCGACAAAAATATTGTAAAACGAGTCCACATCATGGAAGTTGTTGGTCAGGATCGAGAGACGCAGGACGCTCGAAAGTCGTTTCGGATTCGCCGGAAAAAACTGGGACAGCTTTTTCATGACATCATAGGCGTCGGTGTAGCGTTTTTCGTTGTAGAGGAGGTCGAAAAGACCCACCAGACACTTGTAGTGGATCTGGTTGTAGGACAGTCCGGTCTGGTAACTCCCTTCAGCCAGATCGAGTGCCTTCATCATGGCTTCCGCCTGGCCATGATAGAAGCAGGCCAGGGTCGGAGTGTCGTTCTGGTCCATCGCCGCTTTGAATTTGTCCAGTGCGGCAGGATACTCGCCCTTGAACAACAGCTCTTTGCCTTCATCAATCAATCGAAGATACAGGTTGGGGTGAAGCTTCACCTTGACCGCGTTCATCAACGCCTTCTTCATGGTGTCGAGTGAAAAGGGCTTGATGATGAAGGTGTCGACATCCTCCTCGGCCGCTCTGGCAACCGTGGATTGGGAAGCGTTCGAGGTCACCAGGACGAACAGGTTGTCTTTGATCCGCTCCTGCTCCTGAAGGGTTTTCTGAATCTGGATGAGGTCGAGACTCGATTCCTTACCGACCATGAAATCGGCGAAGATGACCTTGGTTTTGTTTTTTTTGAGTTCTTCGCGGGCTTCGTGAAGTGTTCCGACCAGGGACATCTTGTGGCGTTGGGCCCCGAATTTACTGAGGCAGGAGGCGATGTTCGTCCTGCCACTTGAAATCGCATCGATGATGAGGATGTGGTTGTTCGACAGGTAGTCTTTCAGTACCTGCTCGGCATCGATGTTGTCGGTGGGGTCCGCCATCACATGCCCTTCGCTTTCTTGAAGAACGCAAGGACTTCAGCCTGGCGCCGTTCGATCGCTTCACGGATTTTTCCCACATTCTTGTGTGAATCCGGATGCAGGGTGAGTTGGAAAACGCCTCTACCGGATTCGTCTTTTTCCACCGAAGAGATCACTCCCACCAGTTTGAAGTCGAGAGCCGGCCCGAGATTCTCGGAGCGCACATCGAGCGAGACCGCATCTTTCAATTTGAGTTCAGACGGTCCGCCGAAGGTGAGCAGGGGGGATTCTTCGGAGTAGGAAAGGAGCTCGACATCCTCTTCCCGAAGTGTCGCCCGGAGTCCGCAATCCCGCATGGCTTGAGCACCGATGGCAAAGGTGACTTCTTCGGGGCCATCGACCGGAGGCTTTTCAGGCGATTCTTTTACTTCTTCCGGCTTGAGATCGATGTTCCACGCGGGGCCTTCCTCTTTCTCGAGATCGTGCTGTTTCCAAGCAGGGGGTGGGATGTCGGCCGAGTCGAGTCGATCCGTCCAGGGAAGGTTCGGCGGAGGATCGAGAGTGATGCTTATGTCCTGTTTCTCGATGCGCTCGAGTTCCAGGTAGTAATCCTGGTCGTAGGTCTCCTGGATTTTCGGGAAAGCTTCGATGGCGGCGGAGGAGTTGTCGGACATGTCCAAAATCCCTTCTTCCGTCTCGAAGAATCGAACTTCCAGCACTTTACCGTCCTCGACGAAGTAAAGCCCGGGAACCTCACTGATGAAGGCCCACCGGTTCACCACCCAGCTGTATTCCGGTTTTTTACCGACGAACACCCAGATTCCGGGAGTGGGGTTGAAGGTTTCTCCGAATTTACCGGGAGGTTCCCGTTGACTCCATTCCCAGAGGGTGTCGGCTTCGGGGAACAAGTGAGCGAAGCGTGATGAAAGCTTCCATTTGCCGGATGCTGGACTCGGACCGATCAGTTCGACCATCCAGTTTCCCTTGTATCGCCGGATGTAAGGGCGCTTCCGGAAGAGCCAGAAGTCGTACTTTGTCAGCAATGGGGGCGAGAGGCGGACCTGGTTCCCGAGATCCCTGAAATGGACCTGACCCGGTTTTTTCTTGGCGGGCTGGGATTCTGCGTCCCACGCAGCCCTCTTCGCTGCTTTTTTAGCTTTTTCGATGGAGGCTTTTGCTGCCACGTCTCCAGCGCTGAGTTCGGTGAGGTGGCGCTTCAACTTGTAGATGAAACCTCTCGCCGGGATGTCGTATTTCAGGACCGTGGCGCATCCCGATTTCTCAAGCACTGTTTCGATCTTGTTGGACATCACCTTGGCGAATACCATGACGATCAACTTCTGCGAGCTGATCATGGGTTGCAGACGGGGCATCAGGTTCAACAGGTTCAGGAGTTCTTCCCGGTCGGAGAAGTTGCCGACGAGGATCCCTTTGCGGCCGGACTCCGCCATGGCGAAGAATTCTTCGAGTTCACCCTGATCCTTGAGTTCGGCATCGGTGATCGAGTGGGGAAAAAGCTTCAAGAACTGCCCATGTGAATCGGGAAGCACTTTGGCTTTCAAGATGTAGACGAAAGGCTTGGTGTCAGGGGCCCGCTCCTGGGTCATTCCCTCAATTCTCTATGAATATCGCCCTATTTCTCAATCGAAATGATCATCGGGTGGTGACGGTTCTTTGACTCACGGCAGTTGGGGGCGGACCACCCGGTAAGAGCGGGTGGTCGGGCTCCAAATTTCCATGAATCCGGGGCGCTGGGGTTGGTTCGACAGTGTTTCGGGCGTGTCCACCGGAACCCCGTCCACCGACACGATGACATCATCCTTTCCGGGCTCTGTGCAACCCGGGCAGTTTTCGACCACGAGCAGCCCTTCGATGTCGGAAGGAATGTAGCGCATGATTCGCTCCCTCATGCCGATTTTGGTGACTTTGAGGCGTCCGTAAAGGGTGATGACCGGTGCCGCTGACTCGTTCTCCACCAGTTTCCGGGCCTCTTCCGAGGTCTGGTCGAGTTTCACCATGGTTTCCAACCTGACTCCCTTGCGGCGGTACTGGACTTTGACTTCCTTGCCGATCGGGAAGCTTTTGAAGAGATCCGGCTTCTTCGAGTCCTGTCCATCCACGGTTTCCAAGATGTCCCCCGCGCGGAGTCCGGCTTGGTCCCCGGGGCCTCCCCGGGTGACGTGAAGGATCATCATGTCTGAATCCGAGGCTTGAAGTTCTCCCTCCAAGGACCAGGGAACGGAAGTGAAGGTGACACAGATTCGACAGGGGGTCCTGCTCAGCAAGCGCCCGCCGTCGGCCAATTGCTTTTCCAGGACTTTGATTTTTTCTTCAAGTGCTTGCTCCCGTTGTGACGGTCCGGGTGAGGGAGTGGCAGCCGGTCGGGGGACTTCGGCGGGTGTGTCCTGAAGCGCTTCCTTGATTTTATCCAGATGGTTGGCATCTGAGTACATCATCACGAAAAACCCGAACAGCAGGGTCATCAGGTCGGCGTAAGAGACGAGCCAGAGTTCGTTGTTGCCACCCTCGTGTCCGTGCTCTTCAGCTCCTTCGTGAAGGTGGTCCAGAATCTTACGTGTGACCGAGTCTTCGGGAATGTCCGACTTCTTGCTTTTGAATCCGGGGTTCATGCCCCCGTCCTCGGATCAGGGAATTGATCGTGAAAATGGCGTTCGATCTCGTCCCACTCCTCCTGTTTCAGAAAGCTCACGAGCTTCTCCTTCAAGACCACGGGGGACTCCCGCCTTTGAATCAGCAAGAGTCCCTGAACCATCAGGTTTCGGGCTTCGAGATCTTCGACTCCCAATCGATGGGCATAATCCGCGAGCGGAAGCAGGATGAAATTCGCCACCCCCACACCCCAGAAGGTGGCCACCATGGCGGTGGCCATCGCAGGGCCGAGTTGATCCTTACCGCCCGTTCCCAGTTGCGACATGAGAGAGATCATCCCTGCCGCAGCACCGAGGAGGCCGAAGGCCGGAGGGAACTTGGCGATGGCTGCAAGTGCCTTGGCGTCTTCCAGGTAAGAGCGTTTGAATTGCCCGACCCGCAGTTCCAGCACCTCCTGAAGTTCGGCAGCATCGAGGTGTCCTTCCCGGATCAGGTCGATGCCTTCACTCAAAAACGGGTGGATCCGGTCGGTGATCTGGACCCGCGAGGCCCCGGACCTGAGGATGTAGGCGTGGGCGGAGATGAGTGTTTTCACCAAGTAGGACTTGGAGCGTTCTTTCCTGAGAAAAGCGCCCTTGATGAAGAACCGGACGATCTCCCGCAGTCTGCCCGGTGGGCTTGCGATCAGGGCAGCCGCCAGGGTGCCGAGTCCGACGATGATCAATGCGTGGGTGTCGAAAAAAAGGGCCGGATTGGAAGCGTGCCCGATCGCCCCCCGGGTCATGATCCAAGCCCCGAGTGTCAGCCCCAAAATCAGATTCAGATTCATGAAAGCATCCCCTGTATCGCCCCGACGGTTTCAGGATAGGGCTGTAATTGCACCGCGTCAAAAAGAATCCATGCCCGACATCCTTGAACTGATTTCTCAATCACTTTGGTTGAATTTTCCGTTTCGGAGTTGGACAATGGAACAGATGCCGTATCGAGAGGAAATGCAGGTCCCGAGGGGGTATTCGGCCGGGATTCATTTTGCAGGAACCACGGGTGCCAGCCTTCCTTTGGTCGTGTGGGGTGCACTTCGTTTGGAGAGTGACGGGCAGGGGATCGCTTTCCCGGAGCTTGTGCTCTGGGCGATCGGGTTTTTCTTGTTCGCTTCAGGAGTCGAGTATGCGGCACACCGTTGGATCCTCCACCGAAGGCGCCCCGGTTTGGCTCATGCCTTCGTGGAACACACCCTCCGGCACCATCGTTGGTTCGATTCCGGAGACATCGAGGCCCGGTCCGGTCGGGATTACCATCAAATCCTGTTCCCGGTCTGGGGAGTGGTGTTGATCCAATACGGGATCAATCTGCCCTTATGCCTGGTCCTGTCCCGCTTCGTCGGTGAATGGATCGGTGCGCTCGGTCTGTGCGTGGGTGCGGGTTTTTTCTTTTTGTACGAGGTGGTGCATGCGATCTGCCATTTCCCGGCCTCACATCCACTGTTCCGGGTCGGGTTCATCCGGGCCCTCCGGGACCACCATCGGCGGCACCATGAACCGGGCCTGATGGGACACAGGAACTTCAATATCGTGGCGCCGGTTTGGGATATCCTGCTCGGAACCCGTGCCTGAATGCCCGGTTGATTTCATCTTCCCGACGGCGCATCATGGAAAGAGGATTCCATCATGGCCAATCTGATCCAGATCACGGAAGTGTCGAAGTCGTATTACGGGAAGACAGTCCTTGAGAACGTTTCTCTCGGGATCAATGGGGGTCTGTTCTACGCCCTTCTTGGAAAGAACGGAGCAGGCAAGTCCACCTTGATGCGGATCCTGATGAGACACGAGGCTCCCGATACGGGCGGGGGCCTGGCTTTCGGAGTCCCTTTTTCAGGGAACGACCAGTCGGTGAACCATCAGATCGGTTACGTCTCCGAGATGATCGAGATCCATTCCTTCCGGGACATCGGTTCGTTTTACAAACAGTACGGAAAGTTTTTCAGGTCGTGGGACCAGGCTCTTTTCGAGAGCTTCATCCAGCGTTTCAAAGTGGATCCGTCAAAGCGTTTCCACGAGCTCTCGCGCGGTCAGAAGATGCAGGTCGTGTTCTCCGCCGCGGTGGCCATCCAGCCGAAAGTGCTATTTCTGGACGAGATCACCTCCGTTCTGGATGCCAGTGCCCGGGCCTATGTCATGGATTATCTAGGAGGCTTTTGCAAGGCGGGTGGTGCAGTGGTCATGGCGACCAATCTGGTTTCCGAAGTGGAAAGGTATGTGGATCACATCTGGTGGCTCGACAACCGGAGGATCCTCATCAATCAAGGTGTGAAGGACCTCAAGAACCAGTACGTGAAACTCAGGCGGACATTGGGTGAGGATTCTCCGGTTTTTCACAAACCGCACTGCATTTCGGTCGGGGTGAATTCGGACGGTTCTGAATCTTATGTGATGGTGAAACAGAAGTTCGACGCGGCCAAGCCCGATAACGCCGAGGCCCTTTATGATCGTCGCGCCCTTTCGGCGGAGGAACTGTTCATCTACCTCACCCGGGATCGGGGGGTGATCACGTGATCCGTCTCATTCTTTTTTTCATTCCGGATCTGCTCAGGTCCGCAGGTCTGGCGCTGGTCGGTGCGATTCTGGTGCTGTTCGTCGGTTCGCGCCTCAATGTCGACCCGGAGCTGTTGGCGGCCCCGGGCTTGGTGGTCCTGATGCTCGGTTTTACCGGTGGGGCCGGGATCCAGAGAAACTCGAGTTGGATCAAAAGCGTTCCTGTGAACCGTGCCGGGTTTCTGTTGGGTTCACTCCTGGTTTCCTTTGTGCATCTTGCATTGATGTCCGGGGTTTATCTCGCTTTTTTTGTCGCAGGAAAATCCTGGGTGCCCGATCTGGAGAAACAGTTTGTCCTGAACTCTTTTGTCACCGGTTTGATGAAAGACCTGCGGGAGGGGGGACCTTTCGGTGCCATGGTCCTCCAGTTCATGGTCGCATTCTTCTTCATCGCGAGTTTCAGCCCGTTTGTGAACCGGCTCAAGCACGGGCAGTGGTTTGAGTCCATGCCTCTCAAGTGGAAGGTTGGATACTTCGGTGGTTTCGTGGTGGTCGGTACTTTCATTACCGAGCTCGGCTCGTTTTTCTTGGGCTGTCTGGCGATGCTCGGCTTGATGTGGTGGTCGATCCAGAACTCCATTCAGCGGGAGTTGGCCTTGTATCCCGCAGCCAAGAACATCTTGAGGGTCGGGGTGGTCGCCTTGTTGATCGGCCAGGGTGCCGTGGTTTACGGCCTGGCCCACCGGGATCTCAGGGGGGGCGATGCACGTCGTGCCTTCAATGCGAGCTGGATTCTGGGTTCGTTGGCTTTGCCGATTCCGGAGGAGCGCCTCATCCAGTTCATGAACGAAACCAAGGATGCCGGATTGATCACCGAGATGATCCAGTCCAATCCGAAGATCCTGAGTCTCGTCAATCTTGAGGTTTGGCTCAAGTCCCGGAGTGATCCGAAGATGGTGTTGGCCATCGAGGAAAAGTTGGAGCCGGAAGATTTTGAAAAGGCCAAGATCGAAGAGTTGCTTCAGAAGTATGATGAACTGAAATTCGATCCTCGCCCTCAACTCTATTTGAAATTGCTCCGATCGAAGATCCTGCCGGAACAGGCCAAGGAGTTGCTGGCTTCACCCGGCAAGCATGCAGTTGCCTTCGGTGTGCTGTTGTGCCGGAACGTGTTGGACCAGGGCTGTGTTCCCGGACTGTTCGATCAAATCAAAATCCTTTCCGAAAAGGATCCTTTTCAGAAGTATCTTTTGGGCGAGATCCTGAAGACCCTCTCGGTATTGAAGGGGGAGCATCTCGGGTTTGATTTTTACGCCGATGTCCGGTCGGAGAAAATCAAGGCTCTGGACTGGGTGGAGCCTGATCTGAATTGTCGGGAATGGGTGCAAGACCTGGGGCCCGGGTTGGTTCAGACCCAAGATGAGGTGGCGCGCTGGAATCATTGCATCCTGGTGGCCCTGAAGAAGGGTGGACCTGACCGCGCCAGACAATCAGCAGTCGGATTTTTGGAAAAGTCCGTCCTCGACCGGGAACGGATGATGTGGATCAGTTTGCTCAGGAAACTCCTGTGATTCCTGTTGGATCGCTTTACATTTGGCACGCCGCCCGATACAACTGGGTCCATGATGAAAATCCTGTTGTTTTCATTCGCCATTCTGTTTCAAGCACCCGCTCAGGCCCAGCATGAGGGCATTCCGGGGTATTGCCCGGCAGTCAATCTTTATGAAGTGGCGGGCCGACCCTTTGACCGGATGCCTATCTACGATCAAGGTGAGTTGAGTACCTGCTATGCCTACACGGCTTCCCAGTTGATTGATTTCTGGAGATTCAAGAATCAGCCGGAGTCGGTTGATCTCACCTCGCCCGTGTGGACGGCTCTGGTTCACAAAGTGCGGATGCCTTTGCATTGGAATCCCGACAACCTGGATTTTTCCCGGATGGCTTGGGTGTTCAGGAGCATTGAAAAAGAGGGGATTTGTCGTGCTGACGTTGTGGATCGTGCAATCGAGCGCCTGAGAAACGGGAATCCTCGGATGCAGGAACCGGATCTCATGGCATTTTTCCAGGAGCTTTGGGACGAGTATCAGGAACAAGCCTCGATCCTCGGACTGAACCCCGGTGCCTACGAGATCGCTTATGCCAAGGTCTCCTCCCAGCCGTATTTCGCCGGTCGGATCGAGCAGTCCTTGATCGAGAAGTTCCGTTTCATCGACGGGCGCTCCAAGGGAAAGAGACTGGAAACCCTCCTGACCGAGGTTTTCAGCGAGTGCTCGGGTTCCAATCTCCTACCGATGAACCTTCCCCGCTGGAAGTCGGTCGGTCTTGGATTCGCCTCGAACCGGAAGATCATCCGCAAATTGAACGAAGTTCTCGAACAGGGTAATCCCCTTGGAATCGGGTATTGCTCGAATCTCCTGGACGAAGGGCATGGCTACCGGGCATTCAAGATGAAGCCCCGGGTTCTCGGCTTGGCCCTCCGTCAGGAAAAGTGCGGAGCCCATTACTCGATCGTCGCAGGACAACGTCCGCGTCATGATGGAAGTTGCGAGTTCCTGATCCGGAACACCTACGGGACCGGATTCTGGACGGATCATTTCTCGTGCATGTGCAAGAGTCGTGATCCCTCCATCGCAGGGTTTCAGGAGTGCCGGGCGAGTGAGGCGGAACGCAGCAATCTGCAAGTGGTCGGTTGTTGGATCAGCGGACAGGATCTCGCCAACAACACTTACGATCTGACTTGGTTCCAGTGAGTCGAATCAGCCCGCATTTTTGAGCAATTGTCCGTAACCCGACGGAGGGTCGCTCTCTCCCTCGATTTTACCGTGGCCCGGGGATGGCACGCGACCTGCACTCTATCCTGATGTCGAGGATGGAGGTCCTCGATGGAGAAACAGCAGCGATGCCAGCTTCTCTTTCCTACGGGTTGGAGTCCCGGAGGCGGAATCGTCCGGTTGCCGCCTGAAGCACAGATCCGGAAAGTCCTCTGAGAGGAGGGCTTTTTGAGCAGGGTCTGAGAAGTCCGGGGAAACGCATCCCCGGGCGGCGAAAGCCCCGGTTGGCACGAAAGTGCACCTTGATGAACTTGTCTACTCGACGGTCGAAGCGAAACTGTCGGGGGGAGATCCGCCGATTCCGGGTGAAGCCGGATGAAGGCCAGTGTCTTCGAATCCTTACCGGAAAATACGGATTCGAGAGGGTCGGACAGGGAAAAGGACTACGGGGGCTGGAGGAAAGGAAGTCAAAGCACGGAAGCACTCTCTTCGCACCGACCCGGCTTGAGGTTGAAGGTCGGAAGCCGCGCAAGCGGTGAAGGAGTGTGGCGGATGAGGCCGACAAGTGCGCGAGCACGAGGGCCTCTGCAGTCGGTCGGATGAGGTCGGGTCCCGGCTTCATCTCAGGGAGAAGGCAAACGGGTGTCGAGGTTCCGTTCCCCTCAAGAAGGAGCGGAGCTGATGGACGGCCCGGAAGACCTCTCTTGAAAAGGTCGACTGTTCAGCCGTACCGGGAAAAACCCCATGTACGGAATGAGTCAAACGGGAGTGGAAACGTCGATCCGCAAGGGTTGAAACGCGCCACTCCCGTCTCCATTTCAGGCCTTTTGTGAAGCGGGGGCAGGCAAGCGGAAGAGGAACGCCATCAACATCGTTCCCCCGGCGAAGCAGGCCCAGGCCTCGAGCGATACGTGTCCGATCAGGAGCCCCGCGATGATGGGGGCGAAAATCGATGCCATCGATGCCAGACTTTGTCCGACCCCGAAAATGGCACCCTGTTCTTTTGGGCCGACGGCATGGGACATCAAGGCCGAGACCGAAGGTCGAATCAATCCTGAGCCGATCGACGACAAGGTCGAGGCGACCAGTGCCATGGGAACGGTCTGCACGAAGGCGTAAGTTGCGAATCCGAGCCCTTGGGCCAGGAAGCCGATCCGTGAGGTTCCTTTTTCGCCGAACTTTTTGATTAATTTGCTGATGATCCAGCTCCGGACTCCGATTCCCAGAAGACCGAGATAGGCGTACAGATAGCCGACTTCTTTCGGGCCGAAAGGGGCCCCGTTCCAGGTCAGTCGCCTTTCAGCGAACAGGGCGAAACACGAAATGTGAGCTGAAAACGAAAGATTGAAAAAGAAGAACTGGAGTAGCAGAGGGCGGACTTCAACCTGACGGAGATAGTTGAAAAGGGGCTTGAAGTCGAATGCATGGGAAAGCTCCCCGAGGCCGATCTTGAACGGTTTTCTCTCTTCGTGCACCTGCGCGGCATCCTTGAAAAAGGCAATGGTCGACAGGATGCTCAAGAACGAAAGCACCGCAGCTCCCCAGGCGGGGGCCTGATGTCCGAAATGGGACAGCAGTGCTGAAATGGCCGGACCGACGAAAAACCCGAGTCCGAATGAGACTCCGATCAACGAGAAGGCTTTGGCGCGCTCCTGCGGCTTGGTGATGTCCGAAATGGCCGCTTGAGCCACCGTGATGTTTCCAGCCGTGATCCCGTCCATGATCCGTGCTAGGTAGACCATCCAAAGGGAATTGGAGAGTGCGAGAATCACAAACCCGAGACAAGTACCGATTTGGCTCAGAATCAAAACGGGCTTGCGCCCCATGCTGTCCGACATCCGTCCCAGCACCGGGCCCGCCAAAAACTGGCAGAAAGAGAACGAGGTCAAGATCAGACCGACTTGGGTGGGAGTGGCGCCGAACTGCTCGGCATAAAACGGCAGGTAAGGGAGCACCAAGGTGAAGGCGAGGATGTCGACAAAAACGATGAAGAAAATCGCGAGAAGAGGCCTCGACCGGAGCATGCTCCCAGTATGATTCGGTCCGGTGCAAATGTCACTTCAGAAGCGGATCAGGTATAGCGCCGGATCACACCGATCAGAATGCCTTGAATCTCGAAGCGATCCTCGGACGAGATCCGGATGACCGGATAGGCCGGATTCGCCGGATGCAGTTCGATGCCGGACGGGGTGGGATGGTAGCGTTTCAAGGTAGCCTCTCCATTGTGGAGTGCGGCGACGGTTTCCCCGGTTCTGGCTCGACTGGCCTTCTTCAAAATGACCCAATCTCCCGGATGGATCCCGTCTTCGATCATGGAATCACCCCGGACGGTCAGGACAAAGGTTTCCTCCTTGCGAACCGTCGGTCCACCGGGTGTGGCGAAGAGCTGAAGAGGGATCTTGATTTCCCTGGCATCAGGAAAAACCTCGATCGGGTAGCCCGCGGCAATCGACCCGAGGAGTGGGACGGTATCGACTCCCTCCGGTTCGTCGGATGCACGGGTAGGAGCGGCCTGAATGGCAGAAAACAGTTTCTTGGAGCGCGCAGTCCATTGAAGCGCCCGGCTCCCGCCGCTTTCGCCGCGTTTCAGGTAGCCCTTTTTCTCGAGCGCTTCAATGTGCTGCTGTATGGTTGCGGGAGAGGACAGCCCCAGGCCCAAAGCGATTTCCCTGCGTGAAGGCATCGTTTGATGCGTCCGGAGGTAATCTTCGATCCACTCGAGGATCTGTTTTTGCTTCGGGGTCAGAAAACTTTCCATATCCGGGATTCAGAGTACCGAACAAAAAGCGAACATTCAACTTCAACTTGAAGCTTTTTGAAGTTTTGAATTCCGCTTTCCGTATCCGAAGTAAATCACGAATCCGATGGCAAGCCAGATGAACAAGCGGGCCCAGGTGTCATGCGGAAGGCCTGACATCACCCACAAGCAGGAAACCGCCCCGGCAGGGCCCACGAACCAGAACAGTGGGGCTTTGAAAGGACGTTCGATTTCCGGATGCTTGACCCGGAGAATCACCACTCCGAGACAGACGAGGACGAAGGCCAGGAGGGTACCGATCGAGACCAGCTCTCCAACAAGGCTCATCGGCATGCAACCCGAGCACAGTGCGACGAACAGGGCCGTGACCACGGTCGCTTTGTGGGGGGTCTGGAACTTCGAGTGGAGTTCGGAGAACCACGGCAACAGGCCGTCTTTCGCCATCGAGTAAAAAATCCGGGTCTGGCCGAGCATGAGGACCAGGATCACGGAGGTGAGACCCATCAGTGCACCGAACTTCACCGAGAATGCCAGCGTCTTTTGGGCGCTGGTACTCCAGCCCTTGAGTGCGACGATCCGGTCCACACCCACGGCGACGGGATCCGGTACCGCGAGTTCCTTGTAGGGCACCACACCGGTCATCACGAGTGCCATGAGGATGTAAATGGCGGTACAAATGAACAACGAGGCCAGAATGCCGATCGGAAGGTCCCGCTGGGGATTCTTGGCTTCCTGTGCGGTGGTGGAGACCGCATCGAAACCGATGTAAGCGAAAAAGACCACGCCCGCCCCGGTCAAAACCCCGGGCCATCCGTAGCTCATGATCGATTGACCGTTCCGGGTGGACTCGGCCATGGCCGGAACCAAGGCGGCCAATCCGGTAGCCGCTGGATTCGCATTCCAATTGATGGCGTCGATCACACCCCATCCGAGAAAGATGAAAGAAAGAATGATCGCGACCTTGATGAAGACGATGATGTTGTTCAGGGAGGCGCTCTCACGGATGCCTTTGTAAAGAATCGCGCCGACGAACAAGGAAATGAAGCTGGCCGGAAGGTTCCAGATTCCCGCAACAGAGGATCCGTCTGCAAGAACCACCGACTCCCAAGGACCTTTGGTGAAGCGTAAGACCAGATCGGTCAATTCAATCCCCAGGGTCTTGTGGAGCAAGGAGATGAAATAGCCGGACCAAGCCGCGGCCACGGTCACGGCACCGAAGGCGTACTCCAGAATCAGATCCCAGCCGATGATCCAGGCGATCAACTCACCGAGGGTGGCGTAGGAATAGGCATAGGCCGACCCCGAAACCGGAACCATGGCGGCCATTTCGGCGTAACAGAGACCTGCGAACGCGCAGAGAACGCCCCCGATCACGAAACTGAAAACAATCCCTGGACCGGCGTAATTGGCAGCTGCCATTCCAGTAAGAGAAAAAATCCCGGCTCCGATGATTCCACCGATTCCAAGCAGGGTCAGATTGAGTGCGCTCAAATGACGTTTCAAACCACCGGACTGGGAGTGTTCGCTCGCGTTCGGGTCACCCGCATCTGCGATCAGTTTTTTCAGATCTTTTTTAATGAAAAGACTCGCCATTCTTTATTTCTCCGTGGTTGTGGTCTAGACTGGGTTGCGTTCATCATTACCGCTTCAAGGGAGTGCGTCAAGTCCATGATTTGGAAATCTTTATTTCGAACCAAGCCTGTCGAACGCATCTTGCGGGAGGCATCGGAATCTCCCGAAGGACACGGGGCACATGGAGGGGCAACCCTCCGGCGGACCCTCGGGGTGGTGGATCTGACCGCGCTTGGTATTGCAGCCGTGATCGGTGCGGGAATTTTTTCCACTATCGGAACCGCCGCTTCTTCCGGCGGACCTGCCACGGTTTTCTTGTTCATCTTCACCGCCATCGCCTGTGCCTTCTCGGCGTTTTGCTATGCGGAGTTCGCATCGAGCATTCCGGTGGCCGGCTCGGCCTACACTTATGCCTATGCCACGCTCGGTGAGTTGATCGCCTGGATCATCGGCTGGGATCTGCTCATGGAGTACGCGATCGGCAACATCGCAGTGGGAATTTCATGGGGCGACTATTTCGGCTCGTTCTTGTCGGGTTACGGATTCCGCATCCCGGATTACCTCACCTTGGATCTGTTGACCGCCTCCCGGGGTTACGAACAGGTGAAGGCCTTGCTGGATTCCGGTGTGGGCATGGCGGATCTGGCCGGCCAGGGGGTCACCCCGACCGCACTCCGGGCTTATCAAGCCTGGATGGACGCTCCCCGTTGGCTCGGAATTCCGGTGATCCTTCACTTTCCCGCTTTTCTGGTCACTGTACTGGTCACTGCAATTGTTTATGTCGGGATCCAGGAATCCAAGAAAGTCGCCAATGCCATGGTCCTTCTCAAGATCGGGGTGTTGGTGCTGGTGGTCGGAGTGGGTGCCTTCTACGTCCGACCGGAGAACTGGACCCCTTTCGCCCCCAACGGGGTTTCCGGGGTACTGAAGGGCGTTTCTGCGATTTTTTTCGCCTACATCGGGTTTGATGCGATTTCCACCACCGCCGAAGAGTGTAAGAATCCGCAGCGGGATTTGCCGAGGGCCATGATTTACTCCCTCGTCATTTGCACGGTACTGTACGTGCTGGTGGCCTTGGTCCTCACCGGTATGGTCCGCTACGATCGCCTGGCGGTCGGTGATCCTCTGGCTTACGTGTTCGGCCCTGAGGGTGCTGCGGTGAATTGGATTTCGGGAATCATCTCGGTCAGCGCCATTGTGGCCTTGTTCACCGTGCTCCTCGTGTTCCAGCTCGGTCAGCCCCGGATCTGGATGGCCATGAGTCGCGACGGGTTGCTTCCTCCCATTTTCTCTGCGATTCACCCCCGTTTCCAGACCCCCTGGTTTTCCACCCTGATGACAGGGGTCATCGTGGCGGTACCTTGCATGTTCATGAATCTGACCGAGGTGACGGATCTGACTTCGATCGGGACTTTGTCAGCCTTCGTGCTGGTTTGTGCCGGAGTGCTCCGTTTGGATCCCCATCGACCCAAGGTTCCCGGGCGGTTTTACACACCCTACATCAACTCCAAGTGGATCTTCCCGGTGATGGTCCTCTTGACCGGAATCGCCTGTTGGATCTGGAATCGCGACGGGATTCTCGAATTCCTCTCCAACAACGGACAATGGGAGGTGTTCAAGCACCGGATTCCCATGATGGCGTTCGTCGTCACTTTGATTTGGCTGTCCTACCAGGCTTACCGGAAGTCCTGGTCGCTCATCCCCTTGTTGGGATTGTCGAGTTGTGCTTATCTGATGACAGAGCTCGGATGGATCAATTGGGTCCGTTTCGGTATCTGGATGGTGATCGGTCTGTCGATTTATTTTTTGTACGGATACCGGCACTCGAAGTGGAAAGAGGAGTCACCATGAACCAAGAAAAACCGACTGAATCACAAAGGCCCGTGCAACAGGGATCGAACACCGATTCGTTCGATGTTCCTGTCAAGAAGAGCCCTCTGTTTCTTTTCGCCTTGCTTCAGATCCCCATCCTGATCTTGATGGTTCTGATGATCTGGTTCATGTACCAGACCCAATCCAGCTGAGGAACTTTTGATGAAGTTGATCGGACGTACCGTCGAAAAGAGGAGGATGGAGGCCCTGATCCGGGCCGGTCGTCACCTCCTGCTCGAGGGGTCCGTGGGGACGGGCAAGACCACACTCGCCCTCGAAGTCTCGAAGGCACTGGGCAGACCCGTGTTCCGTGTCGACGGTGACGGACGTTACACCGAGCAAAAGTTAGTGGGCTCTTTCGACCCGAAGTTGGTGCTCGAGCGCGGATTTGTCCGTGAAAGTTTTTTACCCGGCCCGCTCTTCCAAGCCATGGAGGAGGGCGGGATCCTTTTGATGAACGAGCTGAATCGCATGCCCGAGATGGTTCAGAACGTCCTGCTTCCTGCACTGGACGAGGGATTGCTCCAAATTCCGGTGCTCGGCGCGATCCGGGCGGTCCCCGGGTTTTCGGTGATCGCCACACAGAATCCACGCGAGTTTGTCGGGACCTCCGCACTCTCCGAGGCCTTGCTCGACCGTCTGGAGTGGGTGGGGCTCGCTCCGATGAGCGAGGATGAAGAGCGTTTGATCGTGTCCGAGCATCTGGGTGTCTCCGCTCCTTCGGGGCTGGTTCCTGAATGTGTCGCCTTGGTCCGGATGACCCGGAGTCACGCACGGGTGAAACGTGGCGCATCGGTTCGGGCGTCGATCACCTTGGCGCGGGTGGTGGCCTCCACCGGGGTCGTTTCTATCGAGGATCCGGAATTCGTCGCAGCGGCGAAGTCGGTACTGGCGAACCGGATCGAGCTGCAGAGTGGAAAGTTTTCCAGTCTTCCCTATTCCGAGCTGCTGGACGAATTGCTCCAGGACCTTCTGGACGCCTTAAAAAAAAAATCCTGATTCGAGCCCCACGGGGACCGCAAGCTCCTGAAGGCGTGTTGGTGTTCCAGTCGGAATCTTCAGTGGATGACGATGAGGATTCCGGCCAGAGTGCGGATGAAACCGGAGGGCGGCACACGGGGCAGAAGGATGATTGGGATTTGGCCATCCGGTTCCGTGACATCCAAAGATACGGCTACCTCGACCCGAAAGAGAAACGGGACATGGGCGAGAAGGCAGTGCGATCCGTGATCGAGCGAGCCCGTCAGAGTCTCGGTCCTGTCCAGAAGCCCTACCGGTACCAGTGCATGAACTCCCTCGAGGTGGCCGGATTATCGGGTCGCAATGTTCAAGTCGAGCTCGATGTCGAGGAAACCTTGCTCGAGCAGATCGGCGCCACCGGCCGCGAGGCGCTTCCCCGTTACCAGGTCCGGATGGAGAAAGAGCATGGATTGGTGCTCCTGCTCGACACTTCTCTTTCGATGAAGGGTGAGAAACTCGCTCTTCTCGGGGTCACCGTCGCAGCGGTGTGCGAGAGCGTCCCTTCCGAGGCATTGTGTGTGCTCGGGTTCGATTCCCAGATCCATGTGATCAAGGATTTCGAGGAAACCGTCAGTCTTGAAGATGCGGTGGGAAGGACACTGTCGATTCCACCCGGTGGATTCACCCACATCGAGCTCGGACTCCGTGAGGCCCGCAAACGGATTGAGAACAGCAAACATCCGCGTGCGAGGGTGATCCTCGTCAGTGACGGGCGTTATACCGAGGGGGCCCATCCGCTCGACGAGGCTCGGAAGTCGGGTGTGGTGTTTCCGGTGAAGATCGGCAAAGACCCGGGCGGACGCACAGTCATGAAAGAACTCGGAGATTCGGGGATCGGACGTTTTTCCGAAGTGAGGGAAATGACCGAACTTCCGCGGTTTTTGCTGCGTGCGGTAAGGGATTGGGTGAGGTGACATGGAGAGGGGAGATGAAATCCTGCTCAGAATCCTTCGTGGTGGAACGCTTGCCGACAAGTTGTCGGGGGCCGGGCTCGGGTTCAAGGAGATCGACTGGGGTCACTGCAACTTGGATCCGGATTCGATTCCCGAGGTTCCGTCCAGGGACGGATTGACCGGTGGAGGAGCTGCTCTGGAGTCAGGATTTCCAAAGCATTCCGAGCTACGAAAATCCCAAGCTGCGAGAGGGCGGTTGCTCCATTATTTCGCCAATCACGAATTGCTGGCGATCGAGACGATGGCGCTCACACTGCTCAAATTCCCCGATGCTCCTGAAGAATTCAGACAAGGATTGTTCCGGACCTTGCAGGACGAGCAGCGGCACCTCAGGTCCTACATCGAGCGGATGGAGGGCTACGGGGTCGGACTCGGATCGGTTCCTCTGAACTTGTATTTCTGGCAGTCCCTGAAGTCGGTCCGGACTCCCCTCGAGTTCGTGGCCGGGATGAGCCTCACCTTCGAACAGGCCAATCTCGATTTTGCTCACGAGTTTTCGGTATTTTTCGAAGAGGAACTCGGAGACGACAGTACGGCGAGATTGCTCCGTGAGGTCCATGACGATGAAGTGCGCCATGTGGCCCACGGGTGGAAGTGGTTTCAACGCTGGAAGAATCCGGATGCGGGATCCGATTATGAAGCCTACCAGGAAGCGCTCCGCTTTCCATTGACCCCCAGGCGTGCACGGGGAACCCGGCTTTTCTCAGCGACTTCGCGTTCGCAGGCGGGATTGGGCACGGATTTCATCCGGGAAATGAAAGTCGCCGGTGGATCCCGAGGGCAGATTCCCGACTTGCTCCGGTTCAATCCCGCGTGTGAGTGGGAATGTTCCGGGGGGAGAATCAGTCCTGCGATGGAAATGAAGATCTCGGATTTCGAACCCTTGCTCGCTTGGCTCGGGAAAGAGGAAGATGTGATCCTTTCGGGTTCCAAGCCGGAGGTGTCCTTTCTGGAGCAGGTTCACTCGATTCGAGGGTTTCTTCCTGAATGGGTTTCCGAGGTCAGACACCTCGAAAGGGTTCCGATGTTCCGGAACTTCCGGCCCTGGGGGCATTCGCCGTCCACTTTCCATTTGTTGGATCAACTGGGAGCCAGATTCCAGGCGCCTCCACGGTTCGAGCGGAGCAGTCTGAATGATTTTTACTCGAAGAGTTTCTGGAAGCGGGAGCTCGACACTCCAGGAGGGGTGATCCGGACGGAAGAGGATCTCGCTTCGTGGCGGGAGGAGTCCTCCGGCGGGTCCGGGGAATGGATCTTGAAGAGTGAGACAGGGTTGAGCGGAAGGGGGCATCAACGGTTGATCGCCCCATCCCTCGAACAGCTCCGGAACCGGCTTCAGCGGAGCGGTCCCTTCGTGATCGAGCCTTTTTACGAAAAAATCCACGACTTTTCGGTTCAGTATGAATGGACGGAGTCAGGCGAGCTCAAGGAGGGGGAGCCCAGGATTTTCTTCACAGACCCGAACCGGTTCACTTATCAGGGGAGTTGCCTTGGATCGAAGGGCCTTCCCGAGGAACAGGTGCTCGAGCGGATTTCAGCCCATGAATCCCGATGGCGTCCGGAACACCTCCGGGTCGCGGAAATTCTACGTTCCAAGGGGTTCCACGGAAACTTCGGAATCGATTGCATGTGGGCCAAGAGCGATGGAGAAGAAGGGCGTGTCATTCCGGTCATCGAGGTCAATGTCCGGACCACCATGGGAAGGGTGGCCGTCGAGATCGAGCGGTCCCTGCGCAGGCGCTTCGGCAGGGCGGACGGATACTGGTTGCTGGCGACGGAGGCTGACTTGACCCGGTCCGGAGTCTCCGGTTTCACCGGACTTGAAAAGAAGCTGAAAGAGCGATTCGGAGACCGCCTGGTTCCCACCACTCCAGCAAGTCAGGCAAAGTCCACCTGGAGCTATGCGCTTTTAGGGCCGGAAAGACCTTAAGAGGCGTTTTCGTCCGGCTTCAAGGCCGCGTAAATCCGGTGGACGTCATCGTGATCGTCGATCTCTGACAGAAATTCTCCGACCTCTTTCATCTGTTCCGGGGTGAGATCCACCAGGTTCTTGGCAAGATAACTGAGCTCGGAGTTGAGCACGTTCCAGCCCGAGGCACTGAGTGTTTTGCTGACGGCGTCGAGATCGGTCATGGCGCACAGAAAGCGTGCGAGAGTGCCACCTGTCGGTTGGCCCTCTCCCGGCTTGATCACAGAAACTTCGTCCGCTCCGGCTTCGATCGCAGCGGTTTCGGCGTCCTGTGCTGCATCGGTATGATGTGCATCGACCACACCTTTCCGGTCGAACATCCAGGCGACCGATCCTGCCGATCCGAGCTGGCCCTTGCGGAATTTGACCCTCATGTCGGCTGCGGTCCGGTTCCTGTTTTCGGTCAGACACTCGACGATCAGGGGGACTTGATGGGGAGCGAATCCCTCGTAAAGGATGGTTTCGTACACGATGGGATCATCGAGGAGACCGGCGCCGCGTTTGATGGAACGCTCGATGGTGTCTCTTGGCACCGAAGCTTTCCTGGCGTCTTCGATCGCACCCCGAAGGCGGAAATTGGACGCAGGGTCGGCTCCACCGAGCTTCGCCGCAACGATCAATTCCTTGGTCAACTTTCCGATGACGGCGCCCTTTTTGGCTGCCGCAGCCGCTTTGAGCGGCGCTTTCCATTGTGCTCCCATGGCTCTCTTTATCTCAGAATCCGGAGCAAAACGCAAAAAATGAGGGATAAAGTCAGATGGGATCCTGCCGGAGTGCGAGGAATCTGAAAGTCCTGAATTGGGCGAGTCCGGCGGTGTACATGATCTTCCGGAGGGTGTCGTACATCACTTTTTGATCCGCTTGGATCGCCAGGACCCCGTCGAAAGGAATGGGATTCCCGGAGGAGTCGCGGAGGGGGAGTCGTTTGTGGTTTTCCTCGGCTGTCTGGCGCGCCTTGGTCAGGGCATCGAAGAGTTTCCAGATCTTCATATTGCCCTCGGTCAAGTCCTCGGCTGCAAAGGCGTAGGCCGCCGACTCGGGTGATTCCGGTGACAGCGGGACGAAACTCACTACGGTTTTGCCGTCGAAGGTGATTCCGGCGGGAGTCACGATCAGGTGGAGGCTGTCGCGGGGGACGTCCTGGCTTTTTGAATAGGGGAGTTTGATTCCCTTGATGGTGGTGAAAGAGTTGGTGCTGGTGCTGTAGCTTTTCAGGAGGAACACCAGAATGATGACCAGAATGTCCATCATCGAAGTGAGTTGGAGGTCGAAGTCACGGTGGATGTTCCGACGGGTACGACGATTACGGATCGATTTTCTGATCGACATGTCTTATCCCCCGAGGATGTTTCCGAAAACGACGTTCTGAAAGAGGACCTTGAGTTGCTCGGGAACGCCGGCTGCATTCGGAGCAGAAATCACACCGTCGGTCTTCTCGATCGTACGGGCGGCATCCATCACCTCGACCAGGGTCTCGTAGGGGATGCTCCCCTTCGGCATGACGACCAGGTTGTTTTCGCCCGGGAATTCGCGTTTGATTTTGACGAGTTCATCGTGGACCTGGATCGCATTGACCCGCCCGTTGCCCGACTCGAGATGGGGAATAGTCACACTCTTGATCCGGTGGAAGGGACTCCAGATCACCACGTCCCGCTCATTCACCGTCACGGTGAGTTGAAGGGGCTTCTCCTCCTTCACCTGGGGCGGAGACTCGCTTTGTGCCGGGAGGGGGGTTTCGATCATGTTCAACGAAAGGAACGCCATGGTGAACATGAGGAATGCGATCATCGTGACAAGCGCATCCAGCATGGGGACCAGGTTGATCTGGACTTCCTGCGGTGGATGGCGGCGTCGGGATGAAGGGCGTTTCAACATGTATTCCGCTCACTTCTCCGAAGAGTGTTGGACTTTTCTCGCGGAAATGAGGTCGAGCAACTTGACGCTGTATTCATCGATGTCCGAGACGATGGCAGAGGCCCGTGAGGACAGGATGGCATGGGCGACCATGGCCAGGATGGCGACCAGAAGACCGAAGGCCGTGGCGTACATCGCCTCGGAGATCCCGGCCGACAGGGCTTGCTGGCGCTGGGCAGGGTCGACCATGCTCGCGATCGCCGAAAAGGAGCCGATCAGACCCAGGATGGTTCCCAGGAGTCCGAACAGGGTGGACAGGTTGGCGATGGTCGCCAGGAAGGGGAGGTTCCGTTCCACTTGCGGGATGACTTCGAGTGAAGCGGCATCGATGGCGTTCTGGATCTGCTCCTCGGAGCGGGAGGCCCGCATCAAACCGGCTTTCAACACCTTGGGAAGGGCGGCATCCTGCTTGGCATTGCAAACCCGGATCGCCCCATCGAGGTCATTGTTGAGAATGTAGGTCTGGATTTCGGCCATGAAGGGTTTGCCCTTCACATAAAGACTACCGTAGAGCCGGACGGAGCGTTCGATGATGAATCCGACAGCGAAGACCAGGGCGGCCAGAATGAAGATGGCGGCAAAACCGGCGGTGGAAAGCAGTTTGACGATGTACAACGTGTTCATCCGGTGATTCTCCTCAAGGGGTACATAAAGCTGTTCGGGGTTCCATGTCCATTCTAGGAGCTAGATCCGGAAAGGGCAAAGATAAAAGCTAAAAAGGACCGAGGCTTAGGCCCCGGTCCTTTCGTCAGGAATTTGTGCGCGTTGCGCTGTATTAGAGGTGTTTCTGCACCACTGACACAAAGCTGTCCTTCGGCTGGTTGCCGACCAGCTGGTCCACAATCTGGCCACCCTTGAAAAACAGGATGGTCGGAATCCCTCGGATATTGAATTTTTGCGCCGCACCAGGATGCTCGTCCACGTTCATTTTGTAGACCTTCACCTTGCCTTCGAACTGGTCGGCCAGGGCGTCGATGGTGGGGCCCAGGGCTTTGCAGGGTCCGCACCACTCCGCCCAGAAATCCACCATGGTCAGGCCTGCATTGGCCATGACTTCGGTGTTGAAATTGTCATCGGTTGCTACCAAAACATTTTTTGAATTCGCCATGTTTCTGTCGTAACACTGAAAACTGAAATATCCAAATAGAAGCACTCGATGAAAGGGTCGATAAAAACAATGGATTCCATCAGAGAATACATCCGTGGCACCTTCGAAGAGTCCATCCGGGCCAAACAGCGTTTTCTGGACGAGCACCTCGATACCGTCATCGAGGCCTGTCGGCTGATTTCGGACTCGATCCGGACCGGAGGGAAGCTCATGATCTGCGGAAATGGCGGATCGGCAGCCGACGCCCAGCACATGGCGGCCGAGATGGTCGGCCGGATGTTGATCGAACGGAACCCCCTTCCGGCGCTCGCCCTCACCACAGACACTTCGAACCTGACTGCCATTGCCAACGACTACTCTTACGATGTCGTTTTCGAGAAACAGGTTCTCGGCCTCGGTAGGAGCGGGGATGTCCTCCTGGCCATTTCCACTTCGGGGAATTCCAAGAACGTGATCAAAGCGGTTGAGGCCGCCAAGTCGCGCGGGATGAAGGTCGTTTCCATGACCGGAGGGACCGGTGGCAGACTCCGGGAGCTTTCGGATGTGAACCTGAATGTCGCGGGCGGATCGAATTCCAGTCGTATCCAGGAAACCCATATTTTCATCGTTCATTCACTGGTCGATGTCATGGACCGGTTTTTCCTGAAGGCTTGAGTCAGACGGTGCAATACGCAAGTTTACAATCCCGACTGTTCGCCAAGTTCATCGACCTACTGATCGTCTTCATGCTCGGCAGGGCTCTCGGCACCTCCGGGGCGGTACTCGGATTCGTTTATTCCATTGTTGCAGACGGACTTCCCGTCGAGAAATTGAAAGGTCAGAGTCTCGGCAAGAAGTGGGTCGGGATCCACGTGGTGGATCACGAGGGTCGTCCCGTAGGACTCAAGACTTCGGTGATCCGGAACATTCCGGTCGGCTTCGTGACCTTCCTGATGATCGTCCCGTTCTGGGGTTGGATCCTTTCCGCATTGGTGGGGATTCCTCTGGGCTTGATCGAGCTCAGTCTGATCGCCCGTGCAGAACAGCATCAGCGGCTCGGTGACGTCATGGCCGACAGCCTGGTCCGGAAAGGCCCGCTCTCTTGAAAAGTCGCTACAACACGCTCTATCTGGTCGACATCAGTTCATTCATCTTCAGGGCGTTCTACGCAGTGAGAGAATTGACCGCTCCGGACGGCACCCCGGTCAATGCGGTCTATGGAGTGGCCACCATGCTTGGCCGTCTCATTGACGAGGCCGGGCCTCGTTTTCTCGCAGTGGTCTACGATTCCAAAGAACCGTCCTTCCGGAAAATCCGTTATCCGGAATACAAGGCGAACCGTTCCGCTCCGCCCGACATGCTCATTCCTCAATTCGATTTGATCGAAAAGCTCGTGGGAGTGATGGGAATCCCTTCCTTCCGGCAGAGCGGGGTCGAAGCCGATGATCTGATCGCCACACTCAACCGACAGTGGATCGCAAGCGATGCCCGTCATCGGACGGTCATCGTTTCAGGGGACAAGGACCTCATGGCGCTGGTGAATTCGAAAACCCAGCTCTGGGACACGATGAAAGAAATCCACTACACCCCTCACGAGGTGCTGGAGAAGTTCGGGGTCGAACCGGGCCAGGTCCGTGATTATCTGGCCATGGTGGGGGACTCCTCCGACAATATTCCGGGCATCACGGGGATCGGACCGAAAGGCGCCGAAGTGCTACTCAAGGAGTACCGGACTCTCGAGGGTGCCATCGAGGCTGCCAAGCAGGGACGGATCAAAGGTAAAAAGGGTGAGATGATCGTGGAGGGCGAGTCCGCGGCGCTGCTGTCCCAGGAACTCGCCACACTGAAAGAGGATGTCCCTCTCCAGATTTCACCGGAACAGGCAGCATTCGAGTTCCGTGTGACCCGTCCCCTGCTGGATTTCGTCAAGCACTACAATTTCCGCTCGCTCGTTTCAAAATACGCTTCTTTGGGATCCGCCCAGGATGCGCCGATCGAGGCACCGGTTGAAAACCCGCTGAAGCCCGGTTTTCACACCGTCAGCACAGCGGCGCAACTGAGCAACCTGGCAATGAAGATCCGTGAGAAGAAGCGATTCGCCTTCGACACCGAAACCACTTCTCTGGACCCGCGCCGGGCCCGCCTGGTCGGAATCGCCGTATCGGTGGATCCAGAGAACGGGTATTACATCCCGGTCGGGCACGAGCTCACCCTGGATTCGAAGATCCCCCAGTTGGAACTCGAAACCGTACTCGGTGAATTCAAGCCTCTGCTCGAGGATCCGTCCATTCTGAAGATCGGTCAGAATTTGAAGTATGACATCCGGGTGATGCGGGCCCAAGGTGTGGAGCTCCGGGGGGTCGAGGCCGACACCATGGTTGCCGCTTACGCTTTGGATTCCAGTGGCCGTCACAACCTCGATTTCCTGGCCAAGAAGTACCTCGGCTACAACATGAAAACCTACGAGGAGGTCACCGGAAAGGGGGCTTCCCAGATCGGGTTCGACCAGGTTTCGATCGAAGAGGCCACACGGTATTCGGCCGAAGACGCTTGGGCCGCTTTTTTGCTCTGGGAGAGGCTCCGTTCCGAGGTGGCAAATGCCGGAGTCGACCGGCTTTTCCGTGAGGTCGATCTCCCCATGGTCGGCGTGGTCGCCGAAATGGAGGACGCCGGAATCAAGGTGGACGTCCCGTTCCTGAAAAACCTGGAGCAGGAGTTCGAAAAAGACCTGAAGGCGATCGAACAGCGGATCTTGTCCTATTCAAAGAATCCCGGGTTGAATCTGAATTCCCCGAAACAGCTGGCGGGTTTCCTATTCGAGGAGTTGAAGCTTCCGCCTCAATCCAAGACCAAAACCGGGTACTCCACCGACGCATCGGTTCTAGAAGCCCTGGCCCCGATGCACGAGGCTCCACGCTTGTTGCTCGAATTCCGTGAGATTTCGAAGTTGAAGGGGACCTACGTTCAACCCCTGCAAGAACTCCGGGATCCGCAGGACAGTCGCATCCGGACCAGTTTTCACCTGACGGGTACCGCCACAGGGCGACTCTCCAGTTCGGATCCGAACCTTCAGAACATTCCGACCCGGTCGACCCGCGGCCAGCGCATCCGGGAAGCCTTTGTGGCGGAGGCCGGGGCCAAATTGATCTCGGCCGATTACTCCCAGATCGAGCTCCGGATTCTCGCTCACTTGAGCGGTGATCCTGTCCTTTGTGAATCCTTCCGTTCGGGAGAGGATGTCCACCGGAGGACTGCGAGCGGTATTTTCAAGAAGGATCCGTCGAAGGTCACGGACGAGGAGCGCTCGTTCGCGAAGGCCATCAACTTCGGTTTGATGTACGGCAAGACGGTATTCGGTCTCGCAGAGGAGCTCCATATCCCGAGAGGCGAAGCCAAGGCCATGATCGAGAGCTATTTCCACCGCTACTCGGGTGTGAAGGAGTTCCTCGACTCCCAGGTGGCGGCCGCTCATGCCGACGGTTTTGTGACCACACTTCTCGGGCGGAAACGGATGCTCCCTGAGATCCGGTCCTCGAATGCAGCGGTGAGGGCCAATGCCGAACGGATGGCCATGAACAGCCCGATACAAGGGACGGCATCTGATTTGATCAAGGTGGCGATGGTCCGCCTGCACCGTGAATTGAAGGGGCGCGGCCTTCAAGCAAGGATCCTGCTCCAGGTCCATGACGAGTTGGTGCTCGAGTGCCCGGATGAAGAAATCGATACCGTTCGTGAGCTGCTCCGGGTGACGATGGAGAATGCAATCGAACTCAAGGTTCCTCTGGTTGTGAATGTTTCCACCGGTGCCCGTTGGTCGGAGCTTTGAGCATGGCTCGACCGGTACTTCGCAAACCCGGCATTTCGCCCGGGACTTTGATCGAAGCGGTGGAAGGCACGGCTCCCTTTGTGTTCGGTGGTCCGAATGCCCTTTCAGATGGGAATTTCCACGGCTATGTCGGAATTCTCAGGAGGGCGAAGGAGACCCTGCCTGACGAACATGACCTTTGGGATTATTTCGATCTCTGCTTGAGTGCCCACTTTGCAACGGTGGGGACCTTTGTCCCGACCGATGTCGATCTGGCAATCCGGCAGAAACTCTGGAAAGGGGTTCAGGCGGAATCCGCTTTTGATCCACTCTGGAACCGGGTGGTGGAAATGCAGGAATGGGATGAAACGGGAGTTTCCGCCCGGGTGGTCAGGACTCCTTCCGGCTTGAAACTTTCCGGGCATCAGGGAGAGTGGTTTTCAGTGGCGATGGGCGCCTACGGATGTGCCCGACGCTCGAATCCTCATCGTATCGGAGAAATCCGCGAAGGCATCGAGGCCGTCTGGAAGCTCCAGGAGCGGGCACTATTGGAATTGAGGGAGTCGTTCGTCGCGGACCCGGCCCCCTCGAGCATGAAAGACTATTTGTCGGGAGTCGCGGCAGTGGCTCACAATCTGGGTGACCTTGATCGGATGTTCGACACCTGGGAAATCGAGGATACCGACATTCTCAAGCGTCGCGTTTACAGGTCCGGGCATGACGATGCCCGATCTCCGAAACCCTTGTTCATCGAGGCGGGTCGGGTGTATCAGTCCATGATCGCCAGTGAAAATCATCGTAATTTCGCTCTTCGGGGCCCGAAGGGCCTCCGGAAAAACCCGAAGTTCCTTCTGCCGTTCGGTTTGTTTCTCGATGACTGGGGGAAGACGCTGGTGAAAGAGGGCCGCCGGACCGGGGAGCTTCAGGACGGGGATTACCGCGAGATCATCGAGGCGCTCGTTCTCGGCTGGAAGAAATTGAACCCGCTCTCCATTTACACCTCTCAAGGGTACTCAAGAGCCTTGGCGGGTTTGGCGTCAGGTGTCGGTTCGGGGAAAGTACTCGAAGGTTTTCTTCCTCCAACAGTCAGGAAGGAGCTTCTCGAAGGCGGGCTGAAAACCCTGCTTTCTGTCAGTCAGGAAGCTTTCGAGAAGAAACAAGTGACCCGTTTGAAGGGCTTGCTGCTTTCCTGAATCAGTCCGCTGAGAACTCGGTCGAGGGGACTGCGATACTCGGGCGTACCATCTGCGAAATCCGGATCTCATCCAATGCCCCGCCCATGAATCGAGCGGTACCGCTCGTCGTCGAGTTCGGTCCGAAACCGATCCGAAGCGGAGCCGTGGTGGAGGCCAGGGTCGCACTCCCGACGGTACCGATGGTTCCGTTGCCAACACTGCTTGCCGAAGTATTCCCGAAGAAAAACGAAACGGTACCGGCATTCCAGGTCACTGCGAAGTAATTCCAACTGGAAGATTCGGTGGTGGAAATCAGAATCCGGCTCGAGGAGACCGATTTCCTGTCGCGCCCAACCGCTTTACCAGAGAAAACCAATTGGTACTCCCCGGATCTTTTTGCCTTACGGAGGCGCAGTTCCCAGCTCTGTTCAGTGGTCGTTGAACCTGACTTCGAGACCAGGGTGTAGTATTCACCTTCCTTCAGGTGAGACGTGAGTCTGACAAACCCCTCAATGGTCATGGTCTTCAAACCCAGGGTATTCAAGACAGGGCTTCCGGGAGTGGAGTACTGATTCGCGGAGCTCGGGATCAGGCTGGTTGGGCCCGTTGCAGGGAGTTTACCGGTCAGGTCCAGTGTCGGCGATGGTGTGGAAGAACTCTTCAAACTGTGGTCGAACAAGGTCCCCGAAGAAGAGTAAAGCGATGAGTCCTGAAGGGGCGCGTTCTTTCCGAAGTGATACAGGGCAAGAGTATTGTAAGAAGCTTGCACCCAGGTCCGGGTCACAGGCGCACTGCCGTTTCCGGCACCGTCGAAGGCTCTCACCGTGAAGCTGTGGGGACCGTTCGGAATGGAACTGATGAGGTAGGGAGACCGGCAAGCCTGTTCGATGGGTCCTTGATCGATTTGACAGTGGAAGGTCAAGCCGGACTCTGGAAGGTTGTCCACGCCTTTGAAGGTAAACTGGGACGATCTCTCCAAGTTTTTATCAGGGGGTTGGGAGGTGATCTCAACCGTAGGAATCACGGTGTCACGAGTCCAACGAAAGGGTGCCGGTGCAGACTCGACCCCGTGGATCGACTGCCGGAAGGCATAGTCTCTCTGGCCGTCGGTGGTTGCTGTCAATGTGAAGCTGAAGGAATTGTTCTGACACACCACTTGTCCAGAAGCACTTCCTGTCATGGTGACACTGTAACCGCTTAGGCAGGCTCCTCCCACGGTCATCTGGCTCAGGAAATTGAGGGCCGGATTCTTCACTGGAGACAGGATCGCGGGCGGAGCGATAGAACTGGAGTTTCTCACCCATCGGAGGGGCACCGTGCCCGATGTGTTTCCAGCCGCGTCCTTTTGTGTGAGGGTGAAGTCGTAGGTCGCATCCGTGGTTTTCTCGATGATCGCGGAGAATTGAGCATCTGATCCGCACGGAGCAATCAATTGTGCCGCTCCCTGGATCTGAACGGTGGCCAAGGGCTCACAGGTTCCATAGAGATGGAGAGATCCCGGAGCAGTGATGGGTTGCACAGTGGGCGAGAGCAGCACCACATTGGCCGGAGCTTGAGTGTCTCGAACCCAGACAAACTCGGTGAAGGATGAGTTGAAAGAGGTGTTCGGGTTGTCCTGGGTGAAGAGGAAACGGTAGACCCCATCCTGGGACTTGCCGATTTCAAAAGTCACTGACCCGTTTTGACATTCTTTGGTTGATGAATGGAGCGGGTTCAGAATCTCTGAGGGATCGACATCTCCTTCCAATCGAATCTCAGCCGGAAGAGGACTGATCTGCGAATCACAGGATGCGGAGATCACGATGGAGTTCCCATTGCTGTAGGTGGGAACGAAGGCAGGGACCAGATTCGGGGATTGGGGAATGCTGGTGTCTCGAGTCCAGCTGAAATCCGTAAAGGGCGAAAGATTCCCCGCTTGGTCTTTTTGGATCAAACGGAGCGGATAGGTCCCATCAACGGTTTTACGGACAGAAACTTGAAAGGTTCCGTTCGACGAACACATGGACTCGGAAACGGATGAGGTTTCATCGCTGATCAGGATCAGCAAGGTAGGTTCACATGATCCCGCCAGAACCAGGGTGTCATCACCGGAAACGAAAGGACTGGAGGCAGGGGTGTCGATCACGAGGGCCACCGGGCTGGTCGCGTCCCGCTTCCAAACGGTGTTCACCACTCCGGACTCGTTCCCTGCGAGGTCTTTCTGGGAAACCAGGAAAGAGTAGATCCCGTCCGTGGTTTTACTCACCACGAAACTGAAGGCTCCGGTGGAGCAGCTCGTGCTGAAGGTGGAATCTCCCATCAGTTGGACGGTGGCACCACTCTCACACGAACCTGAAATCAACAGGGAATCGGAGTTGCTGATGAACTCGGGACCCGTAGGTTGAGATTGGACCGGAAGGGCGGGAACCACCGTGTCCCGGGTCCAATTCAATGCGACGGCGCTCGAAGCCACACCCGTCTGGCTGACTTGTCTGACACTGAAGGGGTACGCGCCGTCCATTCCTTTTTGAACTAGGAATGAGAAGGTCCCGTTTGCACAAGTCTCAGTGGCAGAGGCAGCCCCATTCAACTCGACAGATGCCCCGGCCAGACAGTTACCGCTGATCACCAAAGAGTTCTCGTTACTGACCGGATTCCGGATGGCCGGAACGAGGATTTCAGGCTCGGCCGGAATGGAGGCATCCCGCTTCCAGGTCAGATTCGCGGCGGCCGATGCATTTCCGGCCGGATCAGTTTGTGAAATGGCGTACGGATAAGTACCATCGCTGGTTTTGTTGACTGTGAAAGAGAATGCTTGAGCGGCACAAGTGACCGATTCTGAAGCTTCTCCTCCGATTTTGACGGTGGCACCGGTTTCACAAGATCCTTTGATCTCGAGGCTGTCTGCCGCCGAAAGAAAGGGAGAGGTGGAAGGCGAAAGGATTTGGGGAGCGGCAGGGGCGACTCTGTCGCGGGTCCAGACAAAGAGGGTTTCATCCGAGACGTTCCCTGCAGAGTCACTTTGTGTGATTCCATAAGAGTGGGTCCCGTCCTGACCCGGATCGAGTTCAAACTGGAACTGGCCGTTCGTGCAACTCGCCAGCAGGGAGGCCGAGCCCGTGATCATCACCAGTGCACCGGTTTCGCACTCCCCTTGAAGGGTGACTGTGGATGGGTTGGACAGGTGAGGGTTTGACGGAGAGGTGATTTTCGGAGCGGAGGGAAGGGTCGAGTCGTGTTTCCAGGAGTGTTCCGCGGATGGAGAGCGGTTGCCTGCGAGGTCGGTCTGGAAGATTTCAAATGCGAAGGTCCCGTCCACGATCCGGACCACCTGGAAACTGAAGGCGTCCGCCACACAAGAAACTTCGGCAGTTTCGGCCCCCCGGAGGCTCACTACGGTTCCACTCTCACACGACCCGGAGAGCGTCAGCGTGTCGCTCCTGCTCACGGAAGGATTCTGGATCGGATGTTGAACCACCGGAACCGAAGGAACTTGTGAGTCCCGGAACCAGAGGAAATCAGCAGCTCCCGAAGCCAGCCCCGCAGGATTTTTTTGGATCACAGAAAAGGAATAAAGGCTGTCTGCTTGTTTTTGAATCGGGAACGAGAAGCTTCCTGACTGGCAATCGAGCGAGGCTGAATGATCCCCTGAAAGTTCCACCCGATTGCCTGGAATGCAGGTCCCCTCCAGAGTCAAAGTCGAGCCAGCCGTATGCGATGGACTCGCCGGTGACTGGATCACCGGGGTGGGGGGCAGGGAACTGTCACGCTTCCAGCGAAGGTTGGCGTTGCCGGTGACTTTCCCTGCGGCGTCGACTTGTTCGAATGCGGTCTCGAAGTCCCCGTCCGCCGGAGCGGTGAAAATGAGAAGGAATTTTCCGCCCGCACACCCGGTGGTTTGGGAGAACGCTCCACTGGTGCGGATCATGGCCCCCGAGCGGCAAGTGCCATGAACTGATAATGCTCGATCTGACGAGTGATACGGGTTGGAAACCGGTTGAGTGATCAGAAACGGGGTCGCATCCGATGAAGAAGGTCTTGAGCCACCTCCGGAAGGTTTGATGAGGGCCTTCGAAAGGGGGCTCATCCCTTTTTTCGAACAGGCCACTCCACTGAATGTCAGGAACACCAGTGCCAAACACGAGATCAAACGAATCGACATCAAACCCCGCCCCCTTGAGTGATCTTATCGGCCAAAATGCAGAAACTACAGAGTGTCAGGAATGACACAGACCCTACTCAGCGGGCGTTCCCGGCGGTTCACTGCTTAAGTCTGGGAAAATACAGGTCCTGAGGCTCCGGAGCCGGAGTACATTTTTTTGGAGGCTTCAGTTCCCGGTGCAGCGGTGTCAGGTTCATCCGGTCTTTTTCGGGGATGATCCTCGACCAAAGGTGTTGATCGGCGAATCTCATCCGGGAGGGATAGCGGGTCAGGAGGTGTTCCGGAATGCAACTCGACGGGTCCTTCGAGGTCAGGACCACCCACTCCGGAGAGCTGGTTTCGATCAACCGGATCGCCTCTGCGCAGTCCTTGGCTTGGAGGATGTTCCGCCCTGTGTAGAAGGACAGCTCATAGATGGAATCGAGGGCCGTGCCGAAGGGCTGCCCACCGTCGACGAAGAGGATCCGGTCGCTACAAGTCCCGTACGATTGGATGAAGGGATGGAACTTGCGGAGTCCCGGGAAGCTTTCCGGCCCGAGGGGTACGGGAAAGCAGACGAGGATCACCGGGAGTGCCACCCCGAGCGCGATGATTCCTTCCCGGATCCGCGCCGAGTGGCGGTCGAGCAGGTCCCGGAATGCCCCGCTCAGGATGAGTGCCAGGAACGGGAACACAGGAAGGAAGTACCAGTAGTGCTTGAAGCGCAGGGAGGACAGAATCGTTTCGAGAACGAGAACCGCGATCAGAGGCAGTGCGAACGCCTCGGTCCTGGCCTTTCCGGATTTGAAAATCCGGTAGACGGCATAAGGGACGAGCAGGATCCAGGGCAGGTAATGCCTCAAGAGGAGCTCGATTCCCAACCCATGATTCACCGGACCGCCGGCGCCCCGGCCACCCACTGCGGTTCCCCAGACCTGGCGCGTCCAGTAGTCGCGGACGAGATCCCAGCCACCGATCATTCCCGTGAGCCCCCAGATCAGAAATCCGGCGAAGACCGAGATCAACCCCGAATAGAACCAGTCTCTGTATCGGGAGCGTCCCCAATCCTTCGTGATCCAACCCGTCAGCAGCACGACCGGGAAAAGCAGGAAGGTCACCGGGGATTTCATCCAGAGCCCGATCCCGGCGGCGACTCCTGCACGGATGGGGAATTTCTTCAGCCACAGGAGAAACGAAAGCAGGATGAAAAAAACCATCGGTGTGTCGAGGTGGAACCGAGATCCGATGAGGACGAAATCCCGGGACATCAGCAAGATGAGGCCGGCGACCAGACCTGTGACCGGCGAGTAAAGAATTCCCCCGATCGCAGCGGTCAGCATGACCGAACCCGCTGAAAACAGGGCGGGAAGAAGACGGGCCGACCAAGCATCCGGACCGAAGGCCCGCATGACCCAGCCGACCAGGTAAAAGAGCGTGAACGGATGGTCGTTGAAGGTCGTGTCGGGACGGTGATTGGTGACGAAGTTCGCCATCGGGAGTGCCGGGACGGCCCCATTCGAGGTCACTTCCAATGCGAGGAGGGCGTGGGTCGTGGAATCCAGCGCCTGCAAGCTGGTTTCGTGACTCTTGCCGAGGAACACACACAAGGAAAGACCGAACAAAGCGAGTGCCGCGAGGCCTTGGCCCTTAAACATGGATTTCCCGGACCGCCTGGGAAATCCGTTCCAGACCGAGGAGGAGTTCGCGGTCCTCAGGCCATCCGTAACCGATTCGCATGTGGCGGCGTTCTTGCTCGAACCAGTGTCCCGGCCCGACATAGGTCTTGAATTTCCGGTTCAGGGTTTCATAGAAGCGATCCACATCGAGGGTTTTCCATACGGAATCGCGGAAGCGTGGAAACGCCACGCAACCGCCGGTCGGTTCCACCCATTCCAGATGCTCCTGGCTTTCCATCCAACGCTTGAGAATCTGGAAGCGACGATCGAGGTCACCCAGGATTCTCGGGAGGTACCGGTTCTTGTTCGAGTAGAACTGGAACGCGATTTCTTCGTCCAATGCGGAACCGCAGATCTGGATTTGCTCCTTGGCGGCGAAGAAGGTCTCAAAAAGGCTGGAGTTCCGGGTGGTCAGCCAACCGACCCGGATTCCCGGAAGGCCGTAAGTTTTTGAAAAACTGGACACACTGATCACATGATCCCCGAGGGTGGCGGCATCCGGCAGCACTCCCGTCCGGTTCATGTCTCGGTAGGTTTCATCGACCAGAAGGAAGCATCCGGCTTCCGCTGTGATCCGTACGATTTCCCGGATCTCCTCCGGCCGGGAGCAGACTCCGGTCGGGTTGTGGGGAACCGTGATGCTCACCAGACGGGTGGAGGGCAGGATGGCGGCCCGGAGCCGGTCAGGATCCAGTCGATATCCCTCTTCGAAGGTCAGGTCCAGGAACCGGATGTCGGCACCGATCGCGCGTGGGGTCTCGATGTTGGTCGCATAGTTCGGTCGGACCACAAGAAGGCCGTCGCCTTTTGACAGGATCGAAGTCGAGACGATGAACAAGGCCTGGGCCGCTCCGGAGGTGATCAGGACATGGTTTGCGGGAATGATGCCCGAGGTTTCGGATGCGATCAGGTTTCTCAGGCCGGCGTGTCCGCGGTGGTCCACATAGGACAAGACCAGATCGTCCAAGTGGAGTCCGAGATCACGGAAGTGGAAGTCCGGCATCGAACTTTCCGTCAGATTGCATTCCAGGTTGTCATATCCGAGCTCCTCGGGGGCCTCGATTTCGATCGGCATTCTCACGTAGCGCATGATGCACATGGTTCCACAGGCCGGTGGGGTCTGCAACCCGGCGGAATCGGAAAAACCATGCCAAACGGGGTCCTATGGTTTAGGCTGATCTTGTGACAAGTGCGAGACGAATTCTGATTGTCGATGATGAGGCGGATATCCGGGAAATCCTGATGGATTACTTCGAGGATCTGGGTGAAGTGGTCGGTGTGGAGAGTGGAGAGGTCGCGGTCCGTGCACTCGAGGAGCGCCGGTTCGATCTCGTGATCTCGGATTACAACATGCCCGGCATGAACGGTCTGGAACTTCTGCGTCACCTGAACAGCCTCGGGGGGGACATCCCCTTGATTTGGATCACGGGAAGGTCTTCGCGGGAATTGGTGGAAGAGGCTTGGAAGGAGGGTGTGTTCGACTATTTTGAAAAACCCTTCGATCTCGAGGGAATCCGGAAGAGTGTGATTTCCGCTTTGTCGCTGGCGGCTCCCCTGAAGTCGGTCGGTCCGGAGTCGGTCGGTCCGGAATCAGTCACAGCCCCATGGGTCCTGCAGTTGGACCCCACGCTCGAGGAGCCCGTCCGGCAGAAAGCCGTGCAGTCCGGTCTGGAACCTTCCGAGTATTTGTGCCGCCTGATCAGGAAAGATCTTGGAATCATTGAGTGATTTTCGTTTGAGAGTCGTTCCCAAATCGGGTATGGTTTGGGCCTATGAAATTCAAGCTCGATTCCAAAAGGCTGATTCAAATCCATGACGTCATGGTGAAGTCTCGGGTGCTCGAGGAGCGCCTGATCCGGATGTACAAGCAGAATGACGGTTACTTCTGGATCGGCGGGCCGGGTGAAGAGGCGTTCTCGGTACCCCTCGGACTGCAGGTGAACAAAGGTGCCGGACTCGATCACGACTATTTGCACCTCCATTACCGGTCGAGCCCCATCATGCTCGCCATGGGCGCAGAACCGATCGATTCGATGCGCCAGATGAAGAACACCTCCACCGATCCGTATTCCGGTGGGCGGAACTTTGCGAATCATTACTCGAAGCGCGATTGGAACGTGGTTCCGGTTTCCTCCACGATTGAAACCCAGTACCTGACCGCCATCGGAACCGCGATCGGGCAGACCAAAAAGGGTTGCAAGGGGATCACCATCGTCAACGGTGGCGATTCCGGGACCGCAGAAGGCGATTTCGCCTCGGCATTGGTCTGGTCCTCCCGTCCTGCCATGCCTCTTCCCATGCTCATGATTGTGACCAACAACGGGGTGGGGATCTCGACTCCGTACTGTTCCCAGTTCGGTGGTGATTCCATCGCCGCTCGCGGGAACGCTTTCGGTATCAAGAACCGGGTGATCAACGGCAATGATGTCGAAGAGAGCTGGTTCGCGCTCGAAGAGGCGATCCGTTACGTCCGTGAAGAACGCAAACCTTTCTTGCTCGAGGCACGTGTGTCCCGTTTGTACGGGCACTCTTCGGCGAGTGGTGCGAATTTTGTCGCAGGAGAGGAAGACTCCCTCTCCCTCTTTGAGCAGAAGCTTGAATCGGCGAAAGTCCTCACCCGAGCCAAAATGGACAAGATCCGTGAGGATTACAACGCCCAGATGCTCGAGCAGAGCAAACAAGTGAAACAAGAACCCGCACCGAGCGGTGACACGATTTACGATCATGTCTACTACGGTCAAAAGGGGAGGTACTGGTAATGGCAAACATGGCACAAGCCATTCGGATGGCCCTGCATTACGGTGAGAAGCATCTCGGACTCCAGCACGTTTTCGGTGAGGACGTCGGTCCTCCACTGGGCGGCGTGTTCACCTGTACCCAAGGTTTGACCACGACCTGGAATTCGCCTTTGGATGAGCGCGGGATTGTCGGAGCTGCGATCGGGCTCGGATTCGCCAATGTCCGGAGCGTCGCGGAAGTCCAGTTTTGCGATTACATCTACAATACGATCGACCTGCTGAAGTTGGGCGGCATGTCCACCTGGTCGACGAACGGGGATTGGCCGTGTCCCTTCACCATCATGACTCCGGTAGGAGCCGGCATTCGGGGTTCCATTTATCACTCGCATTCATTTGATGCGATGATGACCCACATTCCCGGGTTCAAGATCGTGATGCCTTCCAATCCGCTGGATGCTTACGGGCTCTTGTTGGCGTGCATGAAGGATCAGAATCCGACCATGTACCTGAAGCCGAAGGCTCTCTTGCGCGTCGAGGGAGAGGAACCGATTCCCGGTGAGCCGCCTCTGACCGCTGAAGGCAAGAAGCAGCTGAAAGAAATGATCGATGCTCCGCTCGGAGACCGGTCCCAGTGGAAGCCCCGTTGGCCGGAGCTCGAGGATTACACCGTTGAGATCGGCAAGGGGAAGGTCGTTCGTGAAGGGGACCAGGTCACTGTGGTCACCTACGGTCGCCACGTGTGGATCGCCCGCGATGTGGCGGACCAGCTCCGTTCCGAGGGGATCTCGGTGGAAGTGATCGACATGAGGACCCTGTGGCCCTACGACTGGGATCTCATTTCATCGTCGATCCGGAAGACGCGCCGGGTGATCTTCGTCAACGAGGACACCGAGGTCACGAATTTCGGGGAGCACTTGCTCCGCCGGACCATCGAGGAACACTTTTACGAATTGCATGCGCGTCCTCGCCTGTTGGCTGGAGCGTTTGTCCCGGGGATCGGTTTGGCCGACAACCTCGAAAGTGCTTCGGTTCCACAGGCTTCTGACATTCTGAAGGCCTGCCGCGAGATCGTCGAAGAACAGCCTTGATGGTTTATTGACTTTTGAACTATTCAGGGATAGGGTGCGGGCCATGAAATTGGTTTCCATCCTGTCTCTGGGTGCTCTTTTGGTCCTGAATGCCTGTTCTTCCGCACAAGCCTGCGGAGACCCCAATTTGCCGGAGGTGCGCACGGTCCAGTCGGTGGATGTGAACCGCTATCTCGGTACTTGGCATCAGATTGCGTTTTTTCCCACCCGGTTCCAGGGGAAGTGCAAGATCGACACGACTGCGGTTTACGGCCTCCTTCCGGACGGTCGGATCAGTGTCCGGAACGAATGCACCCGTCCTGACGGCAAGCGGAAATCGATCGAGGGAACAGCCAGGGTGGTCGACAAGAGCACCAATGCCCGCCTCAAGGTGAAGTTCTTCTGGTTCGCTCCTGCAGGGGATTACTGGATCATCGAGCTCGACCCGGACTACCAGGTGGCCGTGGTGGGGGCTCCCGATCGCAACTATCTCTGGATCCTCTCGAGGACTCCCCGGATCAGCCGTTCCTTGTACGAGAATCTGGTTGCCCGGATCGCCGCCCAGCAGTTCGACATCAAGCGGATCGAACTGACGAGCGAGCTCCTGCCCTGATTCCGACCGGCGAATCCGGTTGCTCCATCCGGCAGGCTTTGTTAGGCTCCTTTCATCATGAAAAAGCCTGATTTTGACGCTGTTTTGAATGCACTTCGTACCGTCAACGACCCCGATCTGAAACAAGACCTGGTGACCCTCGGAATGATCCGGGACCTCAAGGTGTTCGAGGACGGAAAGGTGTCTTTCCGGATCGTCCTGACCACTCCGGCGTGTCCATTGAAAGAACAGATCAAGTCGGATGCCGAGCGTGCGGTCCGGACGGTGGAGGGCGTGACGCTCACCGAGATCGTCATGGATGCAGAAGTCCGGCGGAATGGTAAAACCGGTGCGGGAGCCCTTGCTGAAAAAGGGATCCCCGGTGTCACACACATCATCGCTGTTTCGAGCGGTAAGGGTGGTGTGGGCAAGTCGACCGTATCCGTGAACCTGGCGACCTCACTTGCGCTGGAAGGCGCCAAAGTGGGCCTGCTCGACGCCGACATCTACGGCCCGAACATTCCGACCATGATGGGCGTCACCGAGAATCCGAAGCTGTTCGTGGATCCCGAGCGTGGAGAGATGTTCGTTCCTCCGGCCAGTCACGGAGTGAAGGTCATGTCGATGGGCTTCCTGATCCAGGGCGATCAGCCCGTGATCTGGCGCGGGCCCATGCTGCACAATATTCTGAATCAATTTTGCACCAAGGTGGAGTGGGGCGAGCTCGATTATCTCGTTCTCGATTTGCCTCCCGGGACCGGCGATGTCCAACTTTCGTTGGCCCAGATGCTCCCCATGGCCGGTGCGGTGATCGTGACCACGCCTCAGGAAATTTCCCTGCAGGATGTTAGAAAAGCCCTCAACATGTGGGAGAAGGTGAAGGTGCCGGCTCTCGGTGTCGTGGAGAACATGAGCTGGTTCACCGCCGATGACGGCAAACAGTACCGGATTTTCGGTGAAGGGGGCGGAGAGCTCCTCGCCAAGAAGTTCAACACCCGGGTTCTCGAGAAGATGCCCCTCGTTCCCGCCGTCCGCGAAGGCGGGGATGAAGGCAAGCCGATCGTGGTCCGTCAGCCCGAGTCCGAATCGGCAACGCTGTTCCGGAGTCTCGCGCGTAAGGTCGCTCAGGAAGTCTCCATCCGTGCCGCATCCGAAGCTGCCGGTCCTTCACTTCAGATCGGGAATTTCCAATCCACATGATTCTGGTGACGGGAGCGGCTGGATTCATCGGATACCGGATCGCCCGGGCCCTGCAAAAACGGGGATTCCCGGTGATTGCGGTCGATGAACTTTTGTTTTTCGAGTCGCGTCCGGAACATGCTGACTTGAATCCGGCTCTCAAGGTTTCGCCCGATCAGGTTCTCGAAGATGATTTTTACCGGGAGCTTGAAGAGCGAGGCACGCCGGTTCGGGCCGTCTTCCACTTGGGGGCGAGTTCCGACACCACCGAAATGCGGGTGGATTTCCTGAAACGGGTCAATGTCGACTATTCGAAAAGACTCTGGGAGATCTGCACCGCGAGGAAGATCCCGTTTCTTTACGCGTCCTCTGCCGCCACTTATGGCGGGGGCGAGCAGGGTTATGCCGACAACGAGGGTGGGATGTCCCTACTCCAACCCCTGAATCCGTACGGTGAATCGAAGCGCCAATTCGATCTTTACGCGGTCGAGGAGGATCGTGCGGGCAGGGCCCCTCCGTCCTGGAGTGGCTACAAGTTTTTCAACGTTTACGGGTTCGGTGAGCGTCACAAAGGGCGACAATCCTCGGTGGTGCTCCAGGGCTTCGATCAGATCCGGGCTCAGGGTTTGATCCGGCTCTTCAGAAGCCACAAGGACGGGATCGCGGACGGAGAGCAAAAGCGGGACTTCGTATTTGTCGATGATGTGGTGGACGTGATGCTGTGGGCTCTCGATACCCGACTCAAACGCGGGATTTACAATCTCGGATCCGGCAAGGCGCGTTCGTTCAAGGATCTTGCGATCGCCACCTTCCATGCTCTCGGACAAGAACCCCGGATCGAGTTCATCGACACTCCGGTCGAGATCCGGGACCGCTACCAGTATTTCACAGAAGCCAGAATGGAGAAGTTGAGGGAGGCCGGATACACGGCCGCTTTCACGCCTCTTGAAGACGGAGTGAGAAAGACGGTCGAAGCGCTCCGTGCAGGGCATGTCTGAGTTTGACCGGATCAGAAGGCTGATGGAAACGGTTCCCGGTCCGGAACTGTCGCCACTTTCGTATCCCGAGGAAAGGGAATTCTCGAGCATGCTTGATGTCGAGCTCGGGTTCGACATCGCCTCTTGCGAGGCCAGGATCCTGCGGGAGTTTCCGGCAACACCGTGGGCCGGACTCGATCCCGAGACCTTGCAAACGCCTTACGCGGAGCTCAGGCGGATGCTGGGATTCGTAGAGCCTGCTCCCGGGGCGCGGATCGCCGACATCGGAGCGGGGTATGGAAGGATGGGGTTGCTGATCGGGGCGCTTTATCCTGAACTGAGTTTCATCGGAGTCGAAGTCAGCCCGGTGCGTGCCCGTGAGGGTGGGCGGATGCTCGCTCCCTTTTCGAATATCCAATGGCGGTGTGGGGACGTCACAGCATCCGGGGCTGAGTTCCCCGAGGCGGATCACTATTTCATGTATGACTTTTCGGACCTCGAGTCCCTGTTCCGCGTGATCGACCGCCTCAAGCCGATTGCACGCAAGAGGAGGATTTCCGTGATCGGAAGGGGGCGGAGGACCCGCGATCACATCGAGCGCATGGAACCGTGGCTCACCGCCATCGTTCCTCCGAGACATTTCGGCAGTTTCTCGATTTACCGTTCCGAGGCTTGAACCTCAGTTCCAGTTGACCCGGACCTCGGTGTCGCTACCGTCTGCTTTGCGAAGTTTGACAAAGCCGTTCTTCCTGCCGAACTCGAAAATGTCCCGCGTCACTTGTACGTCCTGCTGACAGTACTGGATGATCTTTTCGATCTCACCCTGTTTCCACCATTCAACGGCCAATAGACCGTCAGCCGATTTCCCGCTGTTCAGGGTTCCCTGGGCGAGTTTCTCGAGCTTCAGGAACTTCTGACGGGTCAAGGTCTGCACATCGTACATGATGTCGAAGACATCGAGGCGGTCCAAAGGAAGTCCGTAGGCCTGGAGGATGATCAGGTCGAATCCGCGGATGTTGTAACCGATCACCAACCGCTCCTGGCAGAGGTCATTCAGCTTCTCGATCTCGTTTTCCCGGAAGGTCAGCATCTTCTGGGTTTTGGAGTCGTATGCGCAGGCGATCGAGATCTTGAGCTTGTCGATGTGACCCCAGCCTCCCACATCATCCACGAGGTTCTGGGTCTCGAGGTCCACCACCAGGTAGTGGGGATTCCTCAGGAAAAGGCTCGAGGGCACCACGTCCTCCGAGAAGGGCACGGCGTTCAGGTGCTTCCAGTAGCTCGGATTCAGGCGGATGCGGAGACGGTCGTTGCTGGACAAGGTCAACCTCGGTTGGGTTTGAATTTCATTGTAAATTGGCCCGAATGACGCTAGATTTCAATCGCAAATTTTATGAAAGCTCATTCATCCATCCGTTTGTTCAAAAATCCCGTTCTTGAGGCGCTCACCCATGTCCATCCGTCGGTCCCTTTTCTGATCTGGATCCCGATCGTGGCCTATCAGTTGGTGCTGGCGCTCCGGTCCGATCTCGGGTTTACCGGTACGGCGGCCTGGTTCGCTTTCGGTGTCCTGTTCTGGACATTGACCGAATATTCGATGCACCGCTGGGTGTTCCACTATCAGGCTGAAACCCGTTTCGGGAAGTACCTGGTCTTCCTGTTTCACGGGATCCACCATGACGACCCTCAGGATCCCACCCGCCTGGTGATGCCTCCCGTGGTGTCCCTGAGTCTCGGGGCCTTGTTTTACGCAATGTTCGTGGCCCTGATGGGAGTCGAGTTTACCCGACCGTTTTTTTCGGGTTTCATCGGCGGCTACCTGGTGTACGACTACATTCACTTCGCCACCCACCATTTCCGTCCCCGGACGGCCTGGGGGAAATCCGTGAAGGAACACCACATGAAGCACCATTACCTCAAAAAAGGGGGTAAATGGGGGGTGAGTACGCCTCTCTGGGACGTGCTTTTCGGAACCTTCAAGGGCGAGTGAACCGATCGGGTTGACTTTTCGTCCCGAATTTTGTTATCAATGTGTTTTTCGAAAGGATCTAAAGTTTATGGTTAAAATTCGTCTTCAGCGCATGGGTGCCAAGAAGAATCCTCAGTATGTGATCGTCGCTGCAAACGACAAGGCATGCCGTGATGGAAAGTTTTTTGAGAAAATCGGTTTTTACTTCCCCAAGGCCAAAGAAGCCAAGGACAAGTTGAAAATCGATCTGGCCAAGTATGAATCCTGGAAAGCCAAAGGCGCCCAGGTTTCCTTGACCATCGAACAAATCGTCAAGGCTTCGAAATAAGTCTTTTCCGCCGAAGCGGAGGAACCATGTCAGAGACCAAGGCCAAGAGCGAGCTGAGTCACTTGATCGAAGTCATCGCGAAGACCCTTGTGGATCTTCCGGATGAAGTGAGTGTGGCGGAAGTCATCGGAGAAAACACGACCGTCATCGAGCTCAGAGTGGCCAAGACGGACATCGGCAAGATCATCGGTAAGGAGGGAAAGACCGCCAAGGCGATCCGGACCATCCTTCTCGGTGCCGCCACCAAGATCAAACGCCGGACCGTTCTCGAAATCGTCGAGTGAGGCCTCTTCTCAACAGGGTCTCAGTCCAGTGAAGGTTGAGCCGCGGAGTGTCCCTCCGCGGCTTTTTTTTTGAATGGCATTGAATCGGATTTCCTACATCACACTGTTTCCCGAAGCGATCGATCAAGGCCTCTCCCACAGCCTGGTCGGTAAGGCCAGGGATGCCGGCAAGGTCAAACTGGATTTCACGCAAATCCGGGATTTCGCGCGCGACAAACACCGTTCGGTGGATGATGTCGTGTTCGGCGGTGGGGCGGGAATGTTACTCAAGCCCGAGGTGATGCACGAAGCTTGGCGATCCGTGACAGGGTTGCAGGACAAGGCGGATTCCTCACCGGTTCGCCCTCACACCATTCTGCTTTCTCCTCAGGGAAAGTGCCTCACCCAGGAGCGCGCCCGTGAGCTCGCGTCCGGGGCAGGGCATCTGGTCGTGGTATGCGGTCATTACGAAGGGGTCGATGAACGGTTCATCGAAGCATGTGTGGATGAAGAACTTTCGATTGGGGATTACATCCTGACCGGTGGAGAGTTTGCGGCCATGGTCCTGTCGGACGTGGTGATCCGCCTCCTCCCCGGAGTGGTCGGAAACGAGGATTCTGTTTTGAACGACAGCCTCGAGGACGGCCTGTTGAAGGCGCCCCAGTACACCCGTCCCCGCGAGTTTCTCGGCAAGTCCGTTCCTGATGTCCTCCTTTCCGGCAACCATGCCCGGATCGAGAAGTGGCGCCAGGAACAGTCGGTCGAAAGGACCCGTTCGAAGCGCCCGGACCTGTACGAGGCTTATTTGAAGAGGGCGCGCAAGTGAGCCGTCACCGGATTGCAGTGGTGCTGCTTCATCATCCGGTCACCAACCGGCTGGGAAACCTGACCACCACGGCGGTCACCAACATGGACATCCATGATTTGTCCCGGACCTGCCGGACCTACGAGGTGGATCACTTTTTCCTGGTTTCGCCCCTTCAGGGTCAGGAAGGGGTGGTGGACCGAATCTTGTCCTATTGGGGCGGAGACTCGGCCAGAGAGTGGCACCCGGATCGGGCCGAGGCGCTCAGTCGGACCCGGTTTTTGACGGATTTCGACCAGGTGCGCGAGGTTTTGGTGGATGCGTACCCGGATCTCAAAATGGAAGTGGTGATGCCGGACGCCCGTCCCCTGGGCGGTCAGGTCGGGTATGCCGAGACCCGTGCAGAGTGGGCCGGACAGCCCTCAGGGGTCAAAGTCATCGTTCTCGGGACCGGGTGGGGGGTCGCTCCGGAGTTCCATTCGAATGTGGACCGGTTCTTGGGTCCGATCTACGGTCCCCGGGGTCCGGAGGGGTACAATCACCTTTCGGTGCGGGCCGCCGGAGCTGTGATCCTGGACCGCCTGTTCGGGATTCCTTGAAAAAAGGGTTGTCTTCAGTCGGAAGCCTTGATAAGCGTTAGCATTCCACAACACAAGTTTTTTGAACAATTTGTTCGGAGTTTAGACCATGGCACAGAAGGTAGTGAAACGTAAATCCAGAAGAAAAGCCCAATATGACCACTCCAGTGGCTTGTCTGCGGCAGTAGCGACCGTGGATGCAGGACTGATGCGCCAGGATCTTCCTGAGTTCTCGTCCGGGGACACCATCAAGGTGCACGTGAAGATCAAAGAAGGTGAAAAAGAGCGGATCCAGATTTTCGAAGGAACCGTGATCAAGCGCGGAAATCGTGGCGGCGGCAAGTCGTTCACCGTCCGTAAGATGTCTCACGGAGTCGGCGTCGAGCGTATTTTCCTCGAGAGCTCTCCGAGCGTTGCCGAGATCGAAGTCGTGGCACGCGGTAAGGTTCGTCGCTCGAAGTTGTACTACGTGCGCGGACTTGAAGGAAAAGCCGCCAAGATCGAGCGGGATGTCCAGTCCCGTGAGTCCGCTGCCGCCTCTGCCGCAGCGAAGGCGACCACCAAGAACTGATTCGACTTCAGTCATGAAATCAAAAAAGCCCGAGGCACGGGATCCGGATTTGAGATCCGAAGCTGCCTCGGGTTTTTTTTTGCCCGACACTCTTGTGATCGGTGTCGATGAAGTCGGTCGGGGTTGTCTTGCCGGTCCTGTGGTTGCAGGTGCCGCGGCTCTCGAACCCGCAGTTCTGTTTGAACTCGGCTTCTCATCGGACGGAATACGCCCGCATGGATCCGGTACGCACCCCTTGCTCCGTGTGAGAGACAGCAAGCTGATTCCCGAATCGGAGCGGGAGCCCCTGGCTCGCGAGCTCACACCTTGGATCAAGGGTTTCGAGGTTGCCGAATCCACTGTCGATGAAATCGCCTCATTGAACATCCTCCACGCTTCGCAGCTGGCCATGGCCCGTGCAGTCGAGGCACTCGAGAGAAAGATCGGTAAAAGGGCCGATCGGATCTGGGTGGACGGGAATCGCGTTCCGGAGTCCCTTCGTGACCGTGGAACGGCCCTCGTCAAAGGGGACCTGAAATGCCTGTCGATTGCAGTGGCATCGGTGTTCGCCAAAGTCCATCGCGACCGGATGATGAGCGAGCTCGATGTGACTTATCCGGGATACGGATTGTCTCGCCACAAGGGGTATCCGACACCGGCTCATCAAGCGGCCATTCGGGAGTTGGGCGCGACACCTGTTCACCGCCGTGGATTCAAGGGAGTCTGATCTCAGACTGCTCCGCCGGTTTCATCCGACAGTGGGTGGTCCCAGAGTCGGTCGAATACCTTCGGAGTGGTTGCGAGCAGGTGGGTCAGCATGGCTTTCACGTATGCGGCTTCCGGCGTGAGGTCCGCACACCATTTGACCCCTGCCTTTTTCAGGACCTTTCCTGATTCGTAGGAGCCCATGTGAACCGGGGCGTGGGAGCGTTCGGTGATCGCCAGGATGTTTGTTCCGTTTTTTCCCGCCCGATGGATGAACTCCATGAAGCCGGGATGCATCGTGGGTGCTGTGGCCGAGGGATACAGGGTCAAGAGGATGGAATCCAGTCGCTTCAGCCAGTCGCCCTCGAAACTTTCCGAGGGAAATTCAGGTGTGACCTCGATTTTCAGGATGCGGGGAAGAGAAGGGACCGGGTCGGGGATCGAATCGATCCAGGGGGCTTTTTTAGTGATTTTCGGTAGTGAGCGGAGGATCGGCTCGTAGTGGATACCGCTCCCGACGCGAGCCAAGCGTGGAAATCTCGGACTCTCGAAAGCGCCGAAGTCGAAGGCGCTGTGCTTCCGGACGCGGCTTCCGAGGTAGACTTCGTCGTGGAAAGCGACCATGACCCGGTTACTCAATTCCCGGGGTCCGTTTCCGGCGACTTCCAGTGCGGTCAGGAGGTTCGAGCGGGCATCATTGCGGAGTGAATCAAGCGGCTTCTGGGCACCGGTCAGGACCACAGGACGGGGGCAGGGGCTCAGGAGCATGGAGAGAGCCGCCGCAGTGTAGGCGAGGGTGTCGGTGCCGTGCAAGATCACCACTCCGTCGAAATCCCGGGCGCTCGAGCGGATCTCGCGAGCCAACTTGAGCCAGTGTTCGAAACCCATCTGGCAACTGTCGAGATTGAAGACCACCCGGATGGTGCAGTCGGCGATGCGGGCCATTTCGGGAACCCGGGACAACAGGCGCTTTTTCAGGGCTGGTGCGGAAAGGTCGGGGATTTCGAGGTTCTCATCCATTCCGAACGTTCCACCGGTGTAAAGCACGAGGATTTTAGGCCGTTTCATGGACTCAGTATAACGAATTTAACTGACTTCCATCAGGATTTGTGGTTGGCTCAGGTGAACGTTTTTTCAAGAAAGGGCCTTTGCCATGTCAGCACCTCAACGCGTCATTTCCTTCCACTACACTCTCACGGATTCCACCGGTGAGGTGATCGACACCTCCCGTGATTCCGAGTCTCCCTTCGCTTACCTGGAAGGCATGGGGCAGATCATTCCCGGACTCGAACGCGCCATGGCTCTCTTGAATGTGGGCGACAAGCGCAAGATCGAAGTCACTGCTGCTGATGCTTACGGAACCTTCGACGATCAATTGGTCGTGGAAGTGCCCAAGGACAAACTTCCGACCACCGAAGACCTCCAGGAGGGCGATCAGTTCCAAGCCAACGGTCCTCAGGGCGAAGTCCTTTTGTTCCGCGTGATCGAAGTCGTTGGAGAAACTGTGAAGCTGGACGGGAACCATCCCCTGGCCGGTGAAGACCTGACCTTCGACGTGGAAGTCATGGGAATCCGCAATGCAACTGCGGAAGAAATCGCCCACGGACACGCCCACGGTGAAGGTGGCCACCACCATCACTGAGAAGTCAGATTGAAATTTTGGCCCGTTTGAAGAGAGCATCTCGTTTCACAATCGAGATGCTCCTTCCTTTTTGGGAGATCAAACCTTCTTCTTCGAATTGGGCCAGGGTCCGGATCACGGTTTCGGTCGTGGTACCGGCCCACTCCGCGATTTCCTTGCGTGTCCAGTTCTTCTCGTGAAAGTTCTCGCGAAGGAACAGAAGCGCTTCAGCGATCCGTTCGGGAGCGGGGGTGGAGGACACCCGGTGCATCCGGGTCTCCATCATCCTGAAATCCTCGGACAATTGTTTCAGGAATTTGAGGGCGAGTTCCGGATTCTTTCCGACCAGGTCCAGGATGGTGCTCCGCGGGATGAAGCAAACCTCGACCGGTTCGGAGGCGATCGCCGAGCTCAAGTAGGGCTCATCGCTGAAAAGCGCCCGATAGCCCACCATGGAGCCCGACCCATAGACCTGTGCGATCTGGGTCTTTCCCTCGTCGTCCTGGAGCTCGAGTTTCACCGTACCGGACATGATGCAGAAAATTCCCGATGCGGGATTCCCCGAGTAAAACAGATTCTGTCCGGCTTTGAAGTGTTGGTGGAATTTGGCGTCATCGATCTGCTTGAGTTCTTCTCCCTTGAGTGAGCAAAGGAGGCTCTGGCTTCGGCTGCCACAGTCCGCACAGCTGTTTTTTTGGGAAGATTTCATCTCAAGACTCCTGAAACATCGAACGATTTCTTCCCACCAGGATGGAACGAATCGTCAGGATCAAGCCCAATGACAACATCTGCTGGTGGAGCACCTTGCCTTCCCAGAAGGTGACGTTCGTCAAACCGTTGAAGTGAAGCAAGACCAGTGCGATGGTGAGTCCCCGGCTGGTATCCCCCCATCCCGGAAGACCGGCTTCATCCGCCAGCACGCCGGTTTGCCAGCAAAATCTCACTGTGAAGACCACAAAGACCAGGTAGAGCAGGAAACCCAGGAGTCCGGTGCCGCCGAGCATCTCGAAATAGTTACTGTGTGCGTGGCCCCAGAAATACTCCTTGTAGTGTTCAGGATCCTTTTCCTGGAAGTAGTACTGTGACATCTCCTGTGTTGCCAACCAGCCGATTCCAGTGACAGGTCGTTGCTTGAAGTAGTCGAGGTTGGCTTCCCACAGGCGGAACCGGTCCTGGATGCCCATGCTGTTCCGGATCCTTTCCTTCATCGCGGGTGTTTGTGAGGCCAGCCCCAGGGTCAGGACCAATCCGATCAAGCTGGCCAACAGGACTTTTGGCTTGAGGTATTTCACGAACAGCAGAATCAAGCCGATCGGAATCGCGAGCCACGCGGTACGTGCGTAGCTGAGGAAGAGGATGATCAATCCGGAGACTCCCACCGCAGCAGGGAACCAAGGGAGCTTTCGATCCCGCTGCCAGGCCCCGAGGGCGACTGCGAGGGCGGTGAAGGTCGGAAAGGGAATCACACTCGAGACAGAAAGGTGGTGGCCCAGGAACAGAATGGCGTGGAAGCGGTCCGGATTGGTGGGAATGACCTGGGGCTTCGGCCAACCTGTCAGGAACTGGATGATGGCGACCGGAAGCAGGGCCAGGAGGGTCCCCCACCAGACGCGGCGGAGAAAGTTGAGTGCCGGAAGGGAATGCTCCGCATGGGTCTGGAAGGCCGAAACAAAAAGAAAGGGGATCAAAAGGTACCAGAGCTTCTCGAACGCCCGGAACGTGAGTACAGGTGCATGACCTGCATAGGAATGGGGCCAAATGTGCATGGCAAGCAGGCTGACCGCGCAAGCCGCTGCGAGGAGTGCCGAAACCAGTGCGAAAGCCCGGACTCCGGGAATGTCGAGTGCTTTTGCCGGACCGGTCCGGTCGGAGCGCAAGCGGGCGGTCACGAAAAACACCAGGAGCATGGCGAAGCCGATGTTCATCGGTGCCATCCCGATCAGCGAACACAGGAGATAGAATGCCATGGAGGCGGTTCCGGTCATGCTCATGCCAGCTTCCGTTTCAGATTTTTTTCCAGACGCCGGGCAAGGCGGACAAAGGGATAGCCGATGATGAAATAGAGGGCGGCCACGAGGACGCCGAGTCCGAGGTGGTCAAAATAGGTCGATGCCAACTGGGAGTAGACCGTGGTCAATTCCACCATGGTGATCACTGAAACCAGGGAGGAATCCTTGATGAGCGAGATGAAATCGTTGGTCATGGGCGGCAGGATGATCCGGTAAGCTTGGGGGAAGACCACATGGACGAACCGCTGCACAGGACTCAGTGCAAGTGCATGGGCCGCTTCGATCTGGCTTTTGGGCACCGCTTCAATTCCGGCGCGATAATTCTCAGCCTCATATGCCCCGTAATTGAGTCCCAGGCCGAGGACCGCCGCCCAGAAGGGTGAGAACTGGATGCCGAGGTGCGGAAGACCGAAAAATATCAGGTACAGTTGGATGAGGAGTGGCGTACCCCGGATCACTTCAATCGTGATTTGGGCGATCTTCGACCAGGCAAGATTCCCGTAGAGACGGAGGACGGCGAGCAAGAGTCCGAAGACAATGGCCACGCACATTGCGACCACTGAGATTTCGAGTGAGCGCCAAGCCCCCTTCAAAAGGAGGGGGAGCAGATCCAGATAGCGGGTCATTCTTTCACGGAAGGTCAGTGGGCGGGTCTTTTGCCCGATCACTTTTTCCATTTCGGAGGGATCGTTCTCGAGGCGGCCCGGAAGACCGAGCGACTCTGTGGTGTGCGGATGGAGGAGATTCCACTTCGCCAGGATCCGGTTGATCGCGCCGTCCTGCTTCATCGCATCGAGATGGGTGTTGATCTCATCCAGCAATGACCTGTTCTTGTGGGAAACCGCAATTCCGTAGAGCATGGATCCGACCGGCGGTCCTGCGATCCTGAGGCTCGGATTGGGGACTGCGTAGTAGAGTGCGATCGGATAATCGATGAAGAAGCCGTCGATCCGCCCGCGTTCCACATCCGCGTAACCCGAGGACTCCTCTTCGTAAAACACCACCTGGGCACGGGTCTGTTTCTGGAGGATGGAGTGGGCGAGGGAGGCCCTGAGTGTCCCGATCTTCTTGGTTCCGATATCGGACAGTCCGCTGATGGTGTGATCTCCGGCCCGGACAATCAATTGCTCGAAAGTCGCATAGTAAGGGCGTGAAAATGCCACCTCCCGCTCACGCTCGGGAGTGATCTCGATGCCGTTCGCGGCCACATCGTAATCTCCACGTTCGAGTCCGGGAATGAGAGAGTCCCACTCGTTCTGGACGAAGACGAGTTTTCTCCCCATTCTGCCGGCGAGTTCGGAGAGCATGTCGAATTCGAACCCCCGGTACTGTTTGGGGTTTTCCGGATCGACGAACATGTAAGGTGCGCCAGCCTTGGCATCCGCCGCCCAACGGAGTTCTCCCGTCGAAGCCTGCGCGTCGAGCGCGGAGGGTCCGAACCCGATCGAGCAGAGGAACAGTCGCAGAATCAGTGAGGAAAGCACCCTACAGTGATAGCGCAACAGGGGACCAATGCAACGATTACTTCACGGTCAGGGCCATTTTGAGGACGATGTAGCCCGCTTCGTTTTCGAGATAAAAACTGTAGTTTCCGTTGGAGATTTTTTCTGCGGGCGTTCCGATGAGAGCGATCTTGTCCATGGAGAACTGGAGTCCGGAGGGGAGAGGCGTGGGGCCGAGAATCTGGACCGAGCGGGGAACCCCTTCGTCGCAGGAAATCCGGTTGTCGGTGATCCGCTGGCCTTGGGAGTAGACCGGATTGGCGGTCTGGAAACGGCAATTTTTCAATTGCGATGCTTCGATCGGGAAGCTCTGCACCGTGGGAAAAGGATTTCCTCCGGTGAGCTCATTTTTGGCACGGGAACAGGCGTTGACCGAAGTCAGGAGCAGGGTCGCACACAGGCCCCGGAAAAAACGGTTCAAATTCTGATTCATGGTCCCCTCCCGGACGACAGTGTGACACGGGTCATCTTGCCCGACAAGCTTGAAATCAGCCATTGAAGTCAACGGGTTTGAAGCGATCGGGGTGGGACTCGTTCCATGCCGGAAGCTCCCGACAAGCCCGCTCGATTTCGACCAAATGGTTCAAATCCGACCAATCGACCTGGTAGCGGTCGGCGTTGTAGAGCTGTGGAGACAGGCATAGATCCGCCAGGGTGGGGTGGTCACCCACTGAAAACCGTCCGCTGATCGGTGCGCACAAGGTCTCGTACACTTCCAAGCCCTTCCGGATGAAGTGCCGGGCCCAGTTTTTCTGTTCTTCCGGATCCGGGGAATGACGGTGAAGGACAGGCAGATTCTGGATCGGTTGGATTCCTGCGTTGACGGTTTCGGACAGGGCCCAACACCGAGCTTTCAGGTAGGGTTCCTCCGGAAGGAGTCGCGGGGTTTCCGGGTGGCGCTCCTCGAGGTATAGGAGAATGGCAAGACTCTCCGTCAGGCGGCGGTGGTCATTCCCGGGGATTTCCAACACCGGAACGAATCCAGCAGGGTTGCGTTCCAGGTGGTCCGGTGACTCGGAGCTTCCGTCGAGGAGACTGATTGCGACCGGATCGTAGGGGAGATTCTTCAGAGAAAGTCCGAAGCGGACCCTCCAGGAAGAGGACGATCTCCAATAATGGTACAGGCGGTAAGGTCCCGGATGGGCGCTCATGCTTGTTCCCGGACAATCCGGTTTTCGAGAGTCCCGAGTTCCTGCACTTCGAGTGTGAAGTCATCGCCGGGATGGATCCAGACCGGAGCGTCTTTCTGGGTCGTGAGATTCAGTTCCATGTAGCATCCGGTTCCCACGGTTCCCGACCCGATCACTTCACCCGGCCGTAAGGTCACACCGTAAGACGCCCGCTCGATGATCTGTGCGAAAGTCCAGTTCATGTCCTTCAGGTTTCCGAAGGAAACCTGTTTTCCGTTGTGAAAGGCTTTCATCACCAGGTCGTGGCGGTCACCGTTCGGTCCGGTGATCCGGCGCGACTCGAGTTCGTCGCGGGTCACGAGATAGGGCCCGAGGCTCGTGGCAAAATCCTTCCCTTTGGCAGGGCCGAGATTCAGCTTCATCTCCTGGGTCTGGAATTCGCGCGCCGACCAGTCGTTCATGATCATGTATCCGAAAATGTGCTCGTCAGCACGGGAAGCCGGGATGTTCCGACCTTCTTTGCCGATGACAATCGCGACTTCCAGCTCGAAATCGAGACGATCGAGGGCTTTTTCCATCACGTACACTTCGCCCGGGCCGGTGATGGCCAGGTGGTTGGTGAAGTAGAACACGGGGAATTCGTCGAACTCGGGAATCATCGGTAAGCCACGTCCCTTACGGGCACTCTCCACGTGCTGACGGAACGCGTAGCCGTCCCGGCAGGAGACGGGGGAGGGGACCGGCGCGACCAACCAGGCCTCGGACTCGGGCACGATGGCCGAAGCGGGGACCAATCCTGCTTTGGCTTTTTCGATCCAACCCTTGGCCCAAGGCAGGGATTCGTCCGAGTTCCGGATGAATTCCTGCATGTCACGCGTCCAAGCGCGGGAGTCGAGTACGTCGAAATCGAGGATCCGTCCCGTTCCGGGTGCGTTTCCCGGATCGAGCAAGGCTCCGACATGATGGTTGCGGTCGGCTGCTTTCAGTGTCACGAGTTTCATGGTTCTCTCACTCCCTATGAAAAAGGGGACGGAAGATCCGTCCCCTTCTCCTGATTCAAAACTAAAAACGGATTACCAGTTCTTCTTGTCCGCAAAAGTGTCCTTCAGGGTCTTCGGGAAGGACCAGCGGGGCTTTTTGGAAGCCGGGCGTGCTTTCACGTCGATGGTCTCACCGGTGAACGGGTTGGTGCCTTTTCCGGCTTTGCGGGCCTTGACTTCACGGCGGACGAGGGCGCCGATCACAGGAAAGCGGATGCGCTCGCCACCGGCGGCCAGTTTGGCGCCTTTGGTGAAAGTGGTCTCGACCAGTTCCTTGAGTTCGGAGCGTTTGATCTTGATGGAGCCGTTCTTGGACACTTCTGTGATGCCCATGACGCCTTCGTAGAGCTCATTGATGAAAGAATATTTCTTCTTAGCAGCTTTTTTAGCCATATTGTCTCCTTAGTGGTTCATTTTTAGAAAAGGTTCCACACCGTGGCAAGAAAAAAAGTTCGAAAAAAGGCCGGATTTTTGCGAAAATGTCAGCATGACATCTGAACCGAGGCTGGAAGTGGACCGGAGAATCCTGCTGTTCGACTTTGACGGAACCATCGTGGTGACCGAAGTTCTCGCCCGCGAGGCGATCGAATCTTACTTCTCGGAGCGGAACCTGGTGGTCCCCGAGTTTTTCCCTCAGATGATCGTTGGCAAAACCTGGAAGTCCGCTGTGAAGCAGATGGTGGGCGAGGGACGACGTCTCGGGCTGGATCTGCCCGAGGAGGATGTTTTACGGCAGGAGTTCCAGAGTCGCTACCGGGCGCGGTTTTCGGAAGGGGTCCCGCTCGTACCGGGGTTTCTTGAAAGATTTCCGGAATTGAAAGCCAAGGCCGGGTTTGTCGGGATTGTGACAGGTTCCGAGCGCCACGAGGTCGAGGCCATTCTGGCCTCCTGGGGGCTTTCGGACGCATTCGAACGGATCTGGGCCGCGGGAGAGTATCCCGGGAGCAAACCGGATCCGGCTCCCTATCTCCAAGCCATGGCCGATCTCGGCGTGGATCGGGAGAGCGTGATCGTTTTCGAGGATTCCTTGGCCGGAATGGAGTCCGCTCACCGTGCGGGGGTCGGGTTTGTGCAGATCTCCCACGAAAGTCATTCGCCACCTTCCGACCCGCGGGCATTGATGACCGTCAAGGATTGGTTCGACCTCAAGCTTTAATCGAAGCGGTACGAGATGCCGCCGAGCATGTGGATGGATCGTGCAAAGAGGGTCTTGGTCGTGACGGTCGAGAGATCCTGGAATCCATGCTGATAGCGTGCATCGAGGATGAAGCTGAAGGAATCGAACAGGCGGAATCTGGCACGTAGGTCGATCAAGAGGCCGAGGTCGAGTGTTTGAATCTGGGCGGTGTCGTAAGGTTGGTTCACCGTGCTGACCGAATCCCGGGTACTCACCATTCCTTTCGCAAAGCTGGCATAGCCACCGGCTCCGAGGCTCATGGAATGGTCGAAATGATAATGGAGGAGAAGTGGAACCTGGATCCATTCGGTGGTGCGGGTGGTGGAGAGACCCGATACCGAGCGCTCACTGGCCTCTTTCAAGAGGGAAACGCCACTCTCAAGGCTGATCGGGCTTTCCCAGAGTGGAAGCAGTGCATTAATTCCGAAGTGGGTCCCGGCGCTCCCGGTCCAGCCCTGATCCACCCCCTGAACTGACTCCGATGGTGCTGCGTAAAGCAGCCCGCCCCAGGCGCTGACTTCGAGGGCTTGAGAGGCGGGTGCCCACCCAAGCATTGCGAGGCAGAAGAGCGTTTTCAGGGACTTCATGGCCATAGCTTATGACGGCCATCCCTGATAAGGTAAGTAAAAATTGCCTATTGGTTCTGGATGCGATCCGTCGCACAATGGAAACAGGAGTTGTTCAGCCATGCAAGATCCCAATACGAACATCAATACCGTGCGTTTGGATGACCTGGTTCACGCGATTGCCGAGGCGCGCCGTTCTTTGCAAAATTGGCAGGACAAGCGGACCGAGGCGATGATCCGCCTCGATTCTTTCGCCTATGATGTCCAGAAGATCGAAGAAGAGCGCGGCCGCATGGAGCAAAAGCTCCTGGACCTGAAGCATGAGGGCCAGTCCCAAGCCAAGATTTATCAAAGTCACGTGGGTGAACTGACCGATCAGATGCAGTTGCTCAAGCTCGAGACGGAGAATCTGCGGAATGAGATTCTCGACAAGAACATGGTGATCGAGTCCCTCCACAAGGAAATCGAGGCTCAGAAGGTGTTGCGCGGACAATTGGTCCAGCAACATTCTCAAAAGCAGGGCGAGCTCCGTTCCGAACTCGAAGTCAAATTCGCCAACCAGATTTGGGACCTGAAGATGAAGAACGAAAGCGTCGCAGCCCAATTGCTCGACTCTTCCGAGCGTTGTGCCGCCGCCGAGACCCAGGTGGAAAAGCTCGAGCGGGAACTCTCGCAGATCCGCAGCCACATGATGGGCATTCTTCAGTCCACTCCCGATTCCGCTCCTCGCAGGCAAGCTCCAGCCGGAGCGAGTGCCTCGTCCGGTCCGGTGGAACCGTCCAAAAAAGCGGAACTTGAAACCCAGACCATCCAGTCCGTAGCAGGGGCTGTGGCCGATCCTGGCAACCTCGACGGGTCACCCTCTGTGGAAGACTACCTGAAGCGACTCGGTTACTGAGTCGGTCTCCGGGACTTATTCGCCGTCTTTACCGATGGCTTCAACCGGGCAAGCCTCCAAAGCGGCTTGGGCGCGGGCGATTTCGTCCGGAGTGGTCGGCTGTTTGAATACGAAAGAATAGCCGTGCTCATCGTTCCGGGTGAAATGATCCGGCGCTTCGGAGCGACAAGCGTCGCAGTCGATGCACTGGTCATCCACATAAAACTTGCCTTTGGAGTTATCGGGCCATTTCTTTCCTTTTTCTGCCATGGCGGGCATCTTACTCACTTCCGGCCCCGAAGTCAATCAGTCGGCCATCAGGGAGAGGATTCCACCTTGAAGGAGGGGGCAGGCGGCCTTAGGATAGGTCTGAGTGGCTGAACACTTCAAAATCATCATCAGCGATTGCCATCTTTCGGCGGGGCGCTATTTCGACGGAAAATTCAATCCTCACGAGGACTTTTTCCACGATGGCGAGATGTGCGAGTTCTTTGAGTTTTTCTCGACCGGGGTGTACGGAGAAGGTCCCTCCGGGCCGGTCGAAGTGGAGTTGGTGATCAATGGCGATTTCTTCGACTTCCTCAATGTACCCTACCTGGGCGAGTTCGAGGAGGGGATCACCGAGGAGATCGCCCTCACCAAGTGCGAGGCGATCCTGGCGGGTCATCCCCGGGTCATGGCCGCTCTCCGGAAGTTCGCATCCAAGCCCTGTAAACGGATCACGTATTTGATCGGCAATCACGATGCTGAATTGTTTTTCGAGAAAGTCAGGGAGCGGATCACCCGGGAGTGGGATCCTGAAGGATTTTTTCCGAGCCAAAAAGTCAGGATCATCGCCGACACCGACCGGATCCGTTACGACCACGGCCTTGAAATCCGACATGGGAACCAGTTCGAAGCGAGCAATCAGTTGGATTTCAAGAACCCCCTGATGGAACTCAGTAACGGCACCCGGGTTCTCAATATTCCATGGGGGAGCATTTACATCCTGAAGATCGTGAACCGCCTCAAGTGGGAGCGGGGGAACTTGGACAAGATCCGCCCGCTCAAGATTTTCGCTTTCTTCGGAATCCTCTTCGACCCGGCATTCACCCTCAAATTCATCCTCCTGTCGATGTTCTATTTTCTGAAAACCCGGATCATGAGTCGTTCGCCGTCTTTGTTCGGTTTTAGGCGGACCATGCAGACCTTGTCGCAAGAGCGATCGCTGTTTCTCGATCTCGAGGACCAGGCGAGGGAGCTGCTCGGTGCGGATCCCGGGTTGCACACTGTGGTGATGGGGCACACCCACCTGCCCATGCACCGCGTGTACGAACAGGGTCGTCAATACCTCAACTGCGGAACCTGGACGAAGATGGTCTACCTCGATTGGCGGTATATCGGCGAACCCTTCCATCCCACCTTCGTACTGGTTCGGATTCACGACGGAAAAGTACAGGCCGAGTTGAACCAGTGGACCGGCATCCGCAATCCATACCGGGCGCACGCCTGATTCACGGATGTCATTGATTTAACGGCTTTGGTCGCGCACGGCACCAAAGGGTATAATCATTCAAGAGGGGAATCCCGTGAGCCGAAGAGTTGGGGTGCGTATCAGATCCATTCATGTGTTGTCTCTTCTCCTGTTTCTGATTCCGATCGGAATGAGTTCCTGTTCCAAAAAGAGTGATCCGACCCCTGTGGTTTCCGGCGCTTCATTGGAGGCCGGTCGTTATGCTCCGAATTCCGCGGTGGTGGGGAATTCGGTGATCAAGGGCACGGTGGCGGTGACCCGGTCCGAACTCTATTACACCAATGTGGGCATGGTGCAGTTCGACCAGGCTTGGAGCAGCAAGGAGTTGCTCGTCAGTCTCGGCACCTACGGTTCCGGTGACTTCGGTCCCCTCGGTTCCATGACACTGGTGGCGGAAACCCAGGACTATCCGCTTTCACAAGGCGGAGCTTATCCCGTGTTGACCGAGTTTTACGTGATTCCCACCTCCGGACCGACCGTCAACTATGTCAAGTTGAAGGGTGCTTGTGTCAGCGAAGGGATGTGGGCTTGCTCGGGCGGATACTGTGATGTGAACCCGAACTGCACCATCGACACGGGAAGCGCTTTCGGGGGAAGAAACGATTGGGATCAGCATCAGATTCCTCCGTACGGGTACGCGACCACCAACTCGTTTCCACGTTGCGATTCGAGTGTGAACAGTTGGGATTGTCCGATGTCAGGGTCACTTCCTGCAGGCCAGTACTTCGCCAAATACGTTTTGATGTCGGATTCCGGCGGATCGGTCGACAATCTTCTGGCCGGACTGAAAGTCACGGTCATGGTGAAAAGGGACACGGCGACCCGGGATTCACTTTCGGTGAACGGTGGAGTCAACATCAACCTGATCCTCGTCGGAGACGAGAATGTCAATGACTCACTGAGTGCGGCTGGATCGAGGAATTTGGACCTCCTGTTCAAGGAGGTCAATCGACTTTTGAAAGATGCCAGTGGCGCGAAAATCGGGATCAACGAACTCAATGTGTTCGAGTGGTCGAATGCCAACGGAGGAATCCAATATGCCCAAGTGGATTACCTCGACCTGGGTAACATGTTTCAGGTCGGGTCCACCGCGGACGCACTGCTTGCGAACTCCGGTAATGCGATCAACATCTTCCTGGTGAGTGACATCATGTATTCGAGTTCCAGTCTCCGGATCCTCGGGGTTTCGGGAGGAATTCTCGGTCCTCCGATCCATGGCACCCAGACCAGTGGTCTTGCGTTCTCCAGTGGCGGGGACCTGGCCGCTTACAATCCGAAATGCACGGTGAGCAACTGCAACCGGAAGCACCAGGAGAATGATTTCCTCGAGATGGCCGCAACCATCGCCCATGAGCTCGGGCACTATCTCGGCTTGAATCATCCGACGGAAAATTCATCAGGCGCCACCCAGAATCATGATGTATTGAACGACACCCCCCGTTGCATCAAGAGCTCGGCGGGGAACATGAGTCAACGGGTGTGTTACTACACGGATACCGCCACCACGCAATCTTCGCCCCTGGCCGGAACTTCGTGCAAAACCGCTTGCGATGCGGTGACCTCTCTGGACTACATGACCGCCACACCGGTTTCGGCTGCCATCGACCAGGCACCTGCGTCCCAGACCGGGGCGTTTCTGGACGGCAATTCCGACATGCCTCGTGAATTCTGCCCGGCGGTTAAGGAGTGCCAGTTCAACCATGTGATGTGGTACACGACCAAGAACCGCCAGTTGAATGCGAGCGGGGTCTGGAACGAGGACGGCAACCTGTTTTCCCAGCAATCTTCCGCCATGTTACAGTGGAGCCCTTTGGTACGCTGATGAAAAGACTCGGAGTGATCGGCACGTGGTTGTTGATCGGGTTGGGTGTCTGTCTGCCGGAGGCCCGGGCACTCACACCGGACGAGATCCGGAATGAAATCCGTAGCCAGATGTCCCAGCGACATCCCGGGCCGCCCGGACCTTTCTGGGAGCGTCTGGGTTCCGAAGCGTTGCCGGTGATCCGCCAGATGTACCAGGAGACGAAGTCCTCCTACGAGAAAAGCTGGCTGATCGACGGATTGTCGCACTTCAGTGACCCGTCCGTGGGAGAGCTCCTCAGGTCGGACGCCGAAAAAGAACAGAATTCCGTGATGAAGAAGAAACTGCTTTCTGCATTTGTGGAATCGCAAGGCGATGCGGCTCTCGAATTCATCGAACCGCACCTTTCTTCGAACGATCCACACATCCGTAAAGCACTGGCACGGGCGATTCGGGATCATGTCAGTCCGGCGAAGGCAGGACCGGTGCTTGCCCGGTTCAGGGCGAACGAAAAAGAGGACTGGGTCGCCCGGGTCCTGGATGAGAAGCCCGATCCCACGCTTTTGAAACGGAAGCGCCCGGATTCTGTCGAGGCCGCTCCTGCACAGGCACAAAACGGAGCGAAGAACGGAGTGCAAACTCCGTTGAAGCCCTTGTCTGAGAAGGAACTCGCTGGAGAATGGCGTGGGATCGAAGTGGGGCCCAAGCGCTCCGGGAATGTGAAGGTGGTGTTCTCCAAGGTGGAGGACCCGAAGGCACCGAAGTGGAAAGTCGAGTGGACGGTACCCGGGAAACCGAAGAAGACCTACTTACAGCCCGAATTCGAATGGAGCACCTTTCAAACCGGGCAGGATCACTGGCTCGAGATTCGGATCAAGCAGGAAGACACGGTTTTCTTGTCACGAAAACCGGGAAGAAAATGAGGAAAACATGAACGAATACGATGATGGACGAATCTGGTTCCGGAAAAAGGGTGGTTTGGTCACGATCGGTCTCACCGAAAAGGGACTCGAGGAGATCGGGGGAATCCAGGCGGTTTCCCTGCCCACAGAGGGCGAGGATCTTTACCAGGATGACGTGATCTGTGAGATCGAGGGTGAAAAGCAGAACTTCGAACTGATCAGTCCAGTGGATGGTGGTGTCGCCGAAGTGAACGAGTCCCTCATCGACGAACCGTCTCTCTTGAAGGAAGATCCGCTCGACGAGGGCTGGATGGTGAAGATCCGCGTACAAAATCGTGAAGGAGACGACTCCGACTCAGAGGAGTGAAATCAGTCTCACGGCTTCGTGATCGAAGCCGGGGCCCGATTTTCGTTCCTGATTTTCTGGATCAAGGCTCCGGTCAGGCTGGCATTCAAGATGAACACTGTGATCGCCGCCGCGACCCAGGCGGGTTGCAGGGGGGCACTCTTGATCACTCTGGTCCCGAAGACCAGATCGTGGAGTGCGAGCTTGTCTTTACGGAAGGCACTCATCACGAATCCACCGAAAAACAGGATCACCGAGACGGTTTTGCCCAATGTCTCGCGGAGGATGCTCCGGAAGAATCCCGGGTGGTGCCCCTGGTGGCGGACCCGGATGCCGAAGGTCCATTTTCCGGGGGTTGCGCCTTTCCGTGAGTAAAAGAATCCGAAGTACAAAATGGTGAAAACGAAATTCACGGCCGACCAGACCCAGGGAGGTGCCTGCAAGCTCCGGAAGCCGAGCTGGACCAGGTTGACCGCAACCATCACCGTGGCCAAATCGACCAGGAAGGCGGCAAAGCGGATCCAAAATCCCGCAGGTGTGACCGGGTAGTGTCGGAAAGGGGGTGGGTTGGGAATCATGATGTCCGATCTCCTTTCGAATCTTGTCGGCGGAACAAGTCAAAAACTTGACCCTTTGGGTGAAAAAAAACGGGGACTCCGGAGAGCCCCCGTTCCTGCGTCCGTCAGGACCCTTTATTTCAGCATGGATTTCAGAACATCGCCCCAGCGGGTGGTCTGGTCGAAGCTCAGCTGCGAGTAGAGGTCCGCATGCTGTGCGTACTCATAGCGGGAGGTCGGAATCCAGATCGCCATTCCGTAGGCCTTCGGGAACCGGTAAGTGTCATTCGCGATGATGAAGTCACCGGTCGAGGAGGCGAGGCGGCTCAGGATGCCGGTATCCAGCGAGGAGATGCCTGCATTCTTCACGTTGTTCAAGAAGTCGACGAAATCGACATAATCCGAGTTGGTGAAGCTCTGGGCGTTCTCCGCTGCTTTCAGGACCTGTTTCACCGCGGTGGCGTTCAGGTTCTTGAAAGAGTCCGAGAACTCACGGATGTTGCGGGTCAATGGTGCCAGGCGGTCGAGATCGAAGGCCGAGAAGGTCACGGCGTTCGAGGAGCCCTGGTAGGATTTCACATATTCCTTCGAAAGTGCCTTGGCGACTTCCTGGGGACTTGCAACCTGGAGAGCGTTCCAGCGGGCAAGGAAGGTGTCGTAGGGCCAGCCAGCGCCCGGCTCGACTTCTTCAGAGCCTGCGAACACGCTGACCGAGTCTTTCATCTCGTGGGCGACTTCGACCATGGCCATCAAGCAGGCGTCGGAGGCGTAAAGATCCACTTTGTGTCCGAGGATTTTCGCGGATTCCGACATGGCGAGAGCCAACTGCTTCGTGGTCATCCGATTTCCGGAGAGATCGTCGTAGCTGATGTCCATCGGCTGGATGATGCTGCCGTCACGCTTTCCGTGCCAGCCGCTTCCGTGATTCCAGACGTCGACGAATACTTTCTGGGCCGGATATTTCTGGTTGCCCCAGCGGACGAAGTCCACCAGTGTGCGCCAGTCGCCCATGTCGACCCGACCGAGGTTTTCCACGACGGGAGAAGTCACTTTGTTGAAGTCGTTGTCCTTGCGGATCACCAGGCGCTTCACGGTTTTCGTCTGCAAGCTGGCCCACTGGACGATCACGTTCACGCGGTCGGTGGAGCCGATCCGCTCCATTTGGTTGATGTTGAGGGCTCCGAACTGGTCAAGGTTGTTGAACCCGTTCAAGTAGACCAGGAAGGTCCACTCTTTGGGCTGGCTGGAGCCCTGGGCGTTTGCCTGGCCTGCGAGGCCGATGAAGAGCGCGAACAGGGCGATGAACGATCGAAGCATGAGAATTCCTCCGTTGAATTCGTTTGGTTCGGGCATTTGGGGATTCATCCTGAATCCCGGGAACAATGCGTTTCGATCAGTCTCCCATGAAGGAATGGGTGAGCAAAGGAGAATCAAGAACGCTCGAGAGCGCTGCGGTCGAATCCGTGGGGAAGAAGCTCGTGATGAGTGTGGGTCTTGACGGTTCCGGTCTTGTTGACCAGGTGCACGTGACAGGATTTTGCCACAAACTCGTTGATCACCTGTCTGCAAAGTCCGCAAGGAGACCAGGGTGGATCGGCATCCGTTGCGACGGCGACTTCCGTGATCTCGATTCCGGGGCCTTCTTCGCTCACGGCCTTCCAAACGGCGACGCGTTCGGCGCACACGGTGCCGCCGTACGAGGAATTCTCGATGTTACAGCCGGTGTAAATCTTTCCGCTCGAAAGACGGATCGCCGCTCCGACTTGCTTCTTGCTGTAAGGCGAGTACGAGTGATCCATTGCTCGGATGGCAAGACTCTTCAGGGTCTCATCGATCATTTGACGTTCGCCTCCAGGATCAGTTTCGGCGCGGTTTTTTTAGCGGCGCTGATCTTGATCATAGAGTGGATCTGAGACGCGATCAAATCGAAATCGCTGTTCTTGTTCCCGAAAACGGTGACCAGGGTGTCCTGCGGCTTGACCATCGCTCCGAGTTTCTTGTGGAAGAAGAGTCCGACCGAGTGATCGATCGGCTCACCCACACGGTTCCGGCCGGCACCGAGCTGGATCAGCAATCGTCCGATTTCTTCGGACTGCATCTCCGTCACATAACCTTTTTTTCCGCACCGGATGTCGACGACCTTGTCCGACTTCATGTAGCGCCAAGGCTCTTCCAGTGTGGAAGCGTCTCCGCCTTGTGCCGTGACCATTTCCTTGAATTTTTTCCAGGCCGAGCCGTCTTCCAGCTTTTTGGACGCGAGTTTGCGTCCTTCTGCGTGGGATTTCACGACTTTCCCGATTTCCAGCATGTGGGCACACAGGTGCAAGGTGAGTTCACGGAGGTCCGATGAGCGGAGCTGGTATGGATTCAGGTCCTCGTTCTTCATGACTTCGATGCACTCGTAGATTTCGAGAGCGTTCCCCGCAGCGTAACCGAGAGGTTGGTCCATGTTGGTCAGGGTCGCCCGTAGCTCGACCTTGGATCGTTTGGCCACCGCGCGGAGGGTGCGGGCCAGTGTCATGGCTTCGGTCTTCTTTTTCATGAAGGCGCCGTTGCCGACTTTGATGTCCATGACAAGACCGTTGGCACCTTCTGCGATCTTCTTGGAGAGGATCGACGAGGTGATGAGCGGAATGCACTCGATGGTGGCGGTCACATCCCGAAGAGCGTAGAAAATCCGGTCTGCAGGTGCGATCTTCTCGCTTTGCGAGATGATGGCGCATCCCACTTCGCTCAGGATCTTCGAGAACTCATCGCGCGAGAGCACGGTTCTGTAGCCGGGGATGGCCTCCAGTTTGTCGATCGTCCCACCGGTGTGGCCGAGACCCCGCCCGGCCATCATCGGCACCTTCAGGCCGCAAGCCGCGGCGAGTGGAGCGAGGATGATCGAGACTTTGTCGCCGATACCACCGGTCGAATGTTTGTCGACCTTCGCCCCCTTGATCTTGGCGAGATCCACGGTCTCTCCGGAGTCGACCATGGACCGGGTAAGGTTGGCGGTTTCATCAAAGGTCATGCCGGTGAAATAGGTCGCCATCAAAAACGCGCTGAGTTGGTAGTCGGGGATCTCTTTCGAAACCGCGCCACGGATGATGCGTTCGATTTCATTCGGAGCAAGAGGGGTGTTGTCGCGTTTTTTCTGGATGAGTTGGGGGATGGACAGGGGGGTGGAGGATGTCATACGGACCTGCTTTCAAAATGGGGTTTCAAAATAATTGTTTGAGGAACGAACCGTTCAGGGTGGATCGCTTTCCGGTGAGGGCCTCCTCGATGGTGGCCCCCATGTCGACGAAGGATTCACGGATGCCGAGATCCACCGCTTGATTCATTTTCGGCGACCAGGCGATCACCGGGACGAATTCGCGGGTGTGGTCGGTCCCCCGGTAAGTGGGATCGTTGCCGTGATCGGCGGTGAGAATGAAAAGGTCCTCGGGGCCGGCTTTCGCCATCATCTCACCGAGCGCCACATCGAATTCCTCGAGTGCGGTGGCAAATCCCGGAACATCCCGACGGTGTCCGTAAAGCATGTCGAAGTCGATGAGGTTCACATAAACCAGGCCGCTGGACTCACGGTCCATGCACTCGATCATGACGCGCAATCCGTCCGTGTTCCCGCGTGTGTCGATGTTTCGAGGCACCCCGACGCCGGCGAAAATGTTCGAAATCTTGCCGACCCCGAGAACCGGTACCCCTGCGGTGGTCAGGTGGTCGAGAACGGTGGGGCCGAAGGGGAGCTGGGCGTAATCTTTCCGGTTGTAAGTCCGTTTGAACGGGATTCCTTTGGAAGGATCGCCGACGAAGGGACGTGCGATCACCCTGCCGAGGTTCAATTCATCGCAGATTTTCCTCGCTGATTTGCAGACTTCGTACAGCCGCTCCAGCCCGAAGGTCTCTTCGTGGGCGGCCACTTGCCAGACGCTGTCTGCCGAGGTGTAGAGAATCGGCTTTCCTGAAAGCATGTGCTCCGGACCGAGTTTTTCTATGATTTCCGTGCCACTCGCGGCATGGTTCCCGAGCACGCCGGGAAGCCGGTTTTCGCGAACCCAGCGCTCCACCACGGATTCGGGGAATCCTTGCTCGTAAACAGGAAAGGCTTCTTTGACGACCAATCCCGCCATCTCCCAGTGCCCGGAGGTGGTGTCTTTTCCAGCTGACTGCTCAAGGGCTTTTCCGTAGGCACCGCGGATCCGGGCGGGTTCGGAACTTCCTGCAACCGGCGTGACCCGTCCGAGCCCCATCCCCAGCAGGTTCGGAATCCGAAGGGGAATTCCACGGCTCTTCAGTGCCGATGCCGCCAGGTTCGAGAGTGTGTTCGACCCGGTATCCCCGAAGGCAGGGGCATCCGGGGCTTCGCCCACACCGAGTCCGTCCATCACGATCCAAAACACGCGCTTGATCATCAATAAGCTCCCGAGGCGCTCAGGCCCTTCAATATGGCAACCCCGCACGAGGTTCCCAGGCGGTCGGCTCCGGCCTCGATCAAGGCGACGGCACCCGCCAGATCACGGATCCCCCCCGAGGCCTTGATCCGGGTGGTGGGGCGGAGGATGCTCCGGAGGAGTCGAATGTCTTCCACCGTGGCTCCGCTCACAGGAACACCGGTGGCAAATCCGGTGGAGGTTTTCACAAATGCCGCTCCAGCGCGTTCGGCAGCCAGGGCAGCGGAGGATTTTTCTTCCTGAGTGAGGTAGGCGGTTTCGATGATCACCTTGACCGGTACTCCGGCACAGGCCCTCACGGTTTCGGTGATGTCTGCTTCCACTTCGGTCCATTCGCCGCTCTTGATCCGGCTCAGGTTCACGACCAGATCGATCTCCGAGGCGCCCTCGTCAATGGCGCGATGCGCCTCGAATGCTTTGGCCGCGGGATGGGAATAGCCGAGCGGAAATCCGACCACGGTGATGGTTTTGACATCCGTGCCCACAAGAAGGCGGGCCGCATCACGAACCCAGCACGGTGGAATGCAGACGGTGGCAAAATTCCATTCCGCCGCTTCGCGACAGAGACCCTCGAGTTCTGTTCGAGTCAGAGTCGGTTTGAGCAGGGTGTGGTCGATCTTGCGGGCGATTTCCAGATTGCGGCTGACGGGCTGGGTCATAGGTGATTTTTTGAGATTGATGTTCTCCAGCCCATGCTATACTCTGTTTCCAGGCCTAAGTGAAGAATAGGCTAAAGATTTAGTGGTTTTATTGGTCCTTGTCCGGGTCCGGGAGAGCAAACACCAACGAACGAACATCAGCTCCCGTTCGGTTCAATGACCGCAACAACAGGCAAGAAAACAAGAGTCTTCGCAACATCTTAGTGCGGATGGATTCAGGTAAAGCTTCAAGGCGACCCGTTATGGAAAGTCTCCAATTCAATCAGGCCGATGCGCAAAGAGGGGGCAGAGTTCTGCGTCCATGCGTTCTGATTCGAGGGATGATTCCTGGGGAACCGGTCGGAAGTCTCTGAGTCCGCTCTGAGTCCTTGCCACATTCGAGGTGGCTCATGGCTAAAGAACTGATTATCAACGCAACCCTTCCCGAAGTCCGGATCGCTCTTTTGGAAGAGGGTCGGATCCAGGAACTCCTGATCGAACGGCAAAGCGAAAAAGGGATCGTAGGGAACATTTACAAAGGACGGGTCACCCGGGTGCTTCCCGGTATGCAGGCCGCGTTCGTCGATGTCGGCCTGGAAAAGGCCGCATTCCTCTACGTGGATGACATTTACGTCCATCCGGCGGTGATGGGTGAGGAAACCGAGATTGAAAACGAGTCCGAGGGTGATGAAGAGATCACTCCCGAAGGTGAGGGTGCTATCCGCGCCTTCGCGGCTCCCGAAGAAGGAGATGAGATCGCGGCTGTGACCACGGTCGAGCAAGACGAATCTTATGGTGAAGGAGAGGGCGACAGCTCTGTTCTGGAGTCCCATGCATCGGAACATGCCGAGCAGGAACTGACCCGGGATGAGATCGCCCAAGAGGTCCAGGATGCGGTGATGGATCAGGACTCCGATGATTTCGAGGACTCCGAGGAGTCCGAAGAGTCGGAAGAATCTGAAGAAGGCGATGAATCGGACGACCTGGAAGATTCCGAAGAAGGATCCGAGGAAGGATCGATTTCCGGTGAGGTTTCGGCAGAGGGAGAAGTCCAGGCGGGTGAAAACCAGTCGGGGGCTCCGCTTCAGGCGTTGAACGGCGATACCCGCCGTCGTCGCGGTCGCCGTCGCCGCAGGGGCCGTGGAAGGAACGGTGAGAATCGTGGTCGTCAGCAGTTTGCAGGTGGCGAGTCCAACGAAGACCCGAATCTGATTCCCGATTCGGTCAATGAGAACCTGAATGACTCCGCCAGCCTTCAGAGTGACCGCGCCGCCATGGCCGGTGTCGAAGAAGGACCCCAGTCCCAGAATTCAAAATCGAAGAAGCCCCGTCCCGAATTCCGCGAGCAACGTGGCCGGGATCGCCGCATCAAATCCAAGAACATGCGTCCCCGCACCCAGGCGAACATCGCCGACCTTTTGAAAGAAGGTCAGGAAGTGATCGTCCAGGTGGCCAAGGATCCGATCGCGACGAAGGGCGCACGTCTGACCTGTCACGTGAGCCTTCCCGGACGTCACCTGGTTTGCATGCCTTCCATCGATCACGTCGGAGTGAGCCGCCGGATCGAACGCGATGACGAGCGCCGTCGTCTCCGTGACTTTGTGGAGAAGAACCGTCCTCGCAAGATGGGATTCATCGTCAGGACTGCAAGCGGCGGGAAAGATCCCGAATCGTGGATCAAGCAGGACATCGATTACCTGTCCAAGCTCTGGGGTGAGATCCGCACCCGGGCGGACGATGTCAGTGCGCCATCCCTGGTTTACGAAGATTTGAATTCCACCCTCCGCGCGATCCGGGACTGGGTGAACGAGGACATCGACAGGATCATCGTCGACACCCGTTATCACTACAATGAACTGCAGGCTTTCGCCGAGCGCTTCATGCCGTCCTTGATCGAGAAGATCGAATTGTACCAGGGTGACATTCCCGTGTTTGACGCTTACGGACTGTCGAGTGAGCTCACCCGTTCTCTCGAGCGTCGCGTATGGTTGAAGAGCGGTGGCTACATCGTGATCGACCAGGCCGAAGCTCTGGTTGCGATTGACGTGAACACCGGACGCTTTGTCGGGAAGAAGAATCTCGAGGACACGATCCTCAAGACCAATCTCGAAGCCGCCGAGGAAATCGCGTACCAGCTCCGTCTCCGCAATTGCGGGGGGATCATCATCGTCGATTTCATCGACATGGAGCGCGAAGAGAACAAGATGCGCGTGTACCGCGCACTCGACGAAGCTCTCAAGAAGGACCGGGCCCGTCCTTCCATCCAGAAGATCTCCGAACTCGGCCTCGTCGAGATGACCCGCAAGCGGACTCGCGACACTCTGGTCCGCTCCTTGTGCGAACCCTGCTCCCATTGTGAGGGCCGGGGCTACATGAAGAGCAATTCGACCGTCGCCTACGAGATCCTTCGCGAGATCGAGCGCCTCAGCGTCGATCGTGAAGCGAAGAAGATCCTGGTTTCCGCCCATGAAGCGGTCGTCAACATTCTCGCCATCGAGTTGCGGGACGCTCTCGATCAGCTCGAGCGTCGCTACAACAAGTCGGTTTATCTCCAGACCGTGATGGAATACCACGCCGAGCAGTTCGAAGTGGTTTCCGATCGTGCTCCGAACCGGAAACAGACCGTCGATCTGGCCCGCCAGCTCCGCATGGAGCGTGAGCGCAGTGATCGTCGGGAAAAATCCAAACGGGGTCGTGACGACAACCGTTCCGCGCGTGGTCAGGACCAGGAAAGAGGTCGGGATCAAGATCGGAACCAGGACCGGAACCAGGATCGGAATCAGGACAGAAACCAGGAGCGCAACCGGGATCGCAATCGTGATCGGGACGGATCCGGACATCAGGGAAAGATTCCTCCTCAGCTTCCCGCGACGAAGCCGAGCGGAAGTTTCATCACCACCCGTGCCGCTGCCCCGGCCGCCGAGCCCGCTCCCGCGGTGATCATGGCGGCGGTGACTCCTACTTCCGAGGCAGGCGAGGTGGAATTCCGTGAACCTGTGGCTCCGGTCAACACCGTGATCGAGACCCGCAATTTCAATGAAATGGATGACGAAGACCAGCTGGCCTACCTTCGCGCTCAAGCCGCGCAGGATGCGGCGATTGCAGGTGCCGGTGGCAAACCGCCGGTGAACCAATCCGAGTCAGGCGTAAACGGCCAAGGACAAAGATGGGGCCGTCAACGCAACAGGAATCGCAATCGTGGTCGTGGTGGCAACCCCAACGGTAACGGCGCGAACCCGGGTGGCGGTCGCTTCCGTCCCCAGGACGAGCGGACCGGGAATGTCGAGTCTTCCGTGACCAGTGAGAGCTCTTTCGACCCCGCAGGAGGTCAAGGAGAGGGTTCCGGATCATGATGTTCTCGCTCGCCTTCGAGCTCGGTTCCGAGGTCCGATTGGGCCGGGGCCGGGGAGAAGGATCCCATACCCGTGAGGATGCGATCGCCCGGTTCAATGATTTCTGTTCCGGTAGCGAGGGTACTTTTCTCGGGGTGACCGAGGGGGTTTTGTTGGCCGAAGAGGCCCACGAGCGCGGTTATGAGACCGAATCGTGGGTGCTCGACGAGGGGATGGCCCCGCACGAGCGGGACTGGTTGGCGCAAGAGAAGGAGCTGACCCTCTTGGCTTATTTCAGAGATGAGGCCTCCGCCCGGTCCGCCATGGACTGGTTGTTGAGCGAATATCATCTCCGTTCTGTTCCGCGCTTGAAGGAAGAAGAAGAGCAGGATTGGAACGCGACCTGGAAAGCCTCTTTCACGGGGATCGAGGTCGATGAGCACCTGAAAGTCCTGCCTCCTTGGAGCGAAGAGTGGATGGCGGCAAAGGATTCCGGGAAGAGCCAGGGTATTCTGGTGATCAATCCCGGTGCAGGTTTCGGAACAGGGACCCATGAGACCACCCAGTTGTGTTTGAAGGTGCTTCGCTCTCTCGGCAGTCTGGAGGGAAAGACGGTGTTGGACTTCGGTTCCGGCTCCGGCATCCTCGGAATCCAGGCGGCCCGACAAGGGGCCCGGGTCTATTGCGTGGAGATCGATCCCCTTGCCAATGAAAACGCACGTGAGAACGCCGAATTGAACGGAGTCTCGGAGCAGATCCGTTTTCTCGAGGAGATTCCGGGAGAAATCCGTGGTGGTCGGGTCGATGTCCTGCTGGCGAACATCCTCAGGCCGATTCTGATCCGGTTTGCGCCGGTGATCCGCGATTGTTTGAAGACGAAGTCCGAGCTGGTCCTTTCCGGATTGATCGAATCCGATCTGGACGAGGTCATCCGGACTTACCAGGAGGGGGGGCGTCCTTTCGAGCTCACCCGCCTCGAGAAAAACGAATGGAGAGCTCTCCGTCTCAAGCGGATTTGAAAACCATGCCGAACCAGTTCAAGCTGCACGTTGTTCCTCCACCGGCCCCACTCGAATGGACCCATCCTCGGCAACTCCTGAAGAAGACACTTTGGCATCATTTGATCCAGGACACGTATCCGATCGGGCATTTTTACATCGAGATCGAATCTGAAACGCCCAACGATTACGGGGTGAACCGTGTGATCACCGGCATGAGTCGACAGAACCGGAATCGATCCACAATGAAGGTGGCGATGGAGCGGATCGGAATGGGGACGTTCTTTTACGATTTCCCGGGTAAACTCGACTCCGGTGCAGATGCTCACCGAGGTGTGGAGTGGGCCCGTCGAAAAGGCCGGTTGAAGACCGTGACGGTTCCGATGTCGTCCGACCGGACCCGGTTGCTCTTCGATGAATTGCACCAGTGGATCCTGAACGGGGCTTTCCGTCACTACGGGGGCGGTCATCAGATTTTACTCGGGCAAGGATCCGGTTGTGCCGAGATGGGCGCTCATTTTTTCAATCTCGCTCTCGGCAAGAAGGCGGTTCCTGACAGCTGGATTCGAAGGGTCTACGCCCCGAATCGTCTGGTCGGGGGCGGTGGCACCGGCCGGAAAGTGGGAATGTTGAAGTTGTACCTCGAGGGTCTGGAATGGGCCAAGGGCCCGGAGGACGGAAGACTGATCGCCACTCCTGACATGGAATTGGCCTGGGATTGGCTTGAAAAGAATCATCCGGGTGAGCAGTCGATCACCCTGACCCCTGCAGATTTTCCAGGCACAGGGGAGACGGTCGAGCGGATCCGCTTCACCGCGGGTTACGCGGTCGAATCCGAGGAGACCTTGCGCCAGCAGTGGGCGCGCCTCCGTGTGGACCCGGCCTGACCCGATCCCACAGGTTCAAAAAATGCTCGAGCACTCTCCGGTCCGTTTGGACCAACGAGGTGAGGTGGGAGTACTCGGCATAGCCGGGATTCGAGGGCATGTCGCAAGGAGGCGAAAGGCCTTGCAAGGGTGCGTTCGCATCGGAACCGACGGCGACACGTTGGGCTCCGAGTTCGAGCTGCAGGGCTTGAAAGGCCTTTCTGAAAGTGGTGACGCCACTCTTGCAACCGTGTCCGTCAGTCTCGGTCTGGAGCATTTCCTCGCTGGGAATCATTCCTACGATTCCGTCCAAGTCGGTTCGGATTGCGCGAATCAGGGTGGGGGAGAGCCCTCTTTCCGCGGGAAAACCGTTCCGGGAAGCGGTGTGGGTGACCAGGATCGGGAGGTTCCGATCGCGCATCCATGGAACCAGTCCTTCGACCGTCAGATCGCTTGCGTGTGAAAAATCGACCCACACCTGTTTCCGGATCAAGGAATCGATCAGTTCTTTCCCGCGTTCCGAGATACCGACCGGACTCCGGCAGATACCACCCGGACAGGCTCCTCCACCTTGGATCCAAGATGTGAGAAACGACCAAGGGGTGTTCAGGACCGCCGCCCATGGACGCATGAGAGCGACCCCCCCGAAGCGGTCCTCGGTGAGGTGAAAAGGCGTGAGAATGGCCAGGCCCCGCTCGACCCACTTCTCGAGGTCGGCGGAGGTACGGATCGCCCCGTAGGCGCCTTCGATGGAAAGGACCAGGACTTTCTTGCCTGATTTCAGTGCAACTCGAGCCTCGGTGGCGGAGCGGGCGATGATCCATGAGGAATCCCGGGCATCCGTGAAGACCTTGAGTTGCCGGTATTCCTCTTCCAGGGCTTCACTGACATTGGACTCCTGTCCCGGGAGGTGAAGCCGGCTCAACCAGGGATGCCCGTAAAGAGCGACGACGATCAATGCAGGTCCGCTCGCATCCCCCAAGGAGACTTTGCTCATCTTCGTCCGGATCCGGGAGGTCCACTCCCGGCTCTGCGGTGGCGAATCAAAGTCTCCGAACAAGGCCGGACCCATGCCCTGCTTCATCACCAAGTGGGCGTGGAGATCGACCTGGGCCGAGGCCGTCGGAAACCATCCCGAAAGGAACGCGATGATGCAGAGCGGGAACATGGCCTCAGTCTAGCATGAGGTTTGACAAAGAGGGGCCCTTTCCGATTTAATTACCCCATGAAAATCAGCATCTTGATCCTTTTGGTTCTGGGCCTCGCCCCGATTCAATCCATCGCGGTCACCTCTTATGAAAAACTTCCGGCCCAGAAAAAAGGCGGAACCTTCACCGATGTGGCGGGGATGACTCCGAGGACCATGATTCCGATGTTGGCGACCGACACAGAGTCGATGGAAATGGGAAGCCTGTTCTACATGCCTTTGTTCGGCAAGGACGGACAAACCTGGGAGGATTATCCCTCGTTGGCCGAAAAGCTCGACATTTCAAAAGACCGTAAAGTTTACACCTACACATTGAATGCGAAGGCTCGCTGGTCCGACGGGTCTCCGGTGACTTCGGATGACGTCGAGTTCACTTACCAGAAGCTCATGGATCCGAAGACCGAGGCCGCTCCGTTACGTTCCTATTACGAAGGTGTCCAATTTGAAAAAGTCGATGCCCGGACCTTCCGATTCAAGATTGAAAAACCCAAATTCAACACTCTGACATCGCTCAATGAGTTCCAATCTCTGCAAAAGAAGCAGTTCCAGGGCGAGAGTGATTTCAACAAGACCAAAGAGGCCCTGAAGCCGGTCGGTAACGGACCTTTCCGGTTCAAATCCTTGTCGAGGGACCAACGGGTGGTGGTGGAGCGTGACCAGGGTTGGTGGGCCAAAGATCTTCCTTCCTTCAAGGCCCGTTACAATTTTGATGTGCTCCAGTTCAAGATCATCCAGGATCCGACCTTGCGTTACGAGAAATTGCTCCAGGGTGAAATCGACCAGACCGTTCTGACTTCGGATCAGTTTGTCACCCAGGTGAACGGTGTCGACCGGGAACGCTTCGGAAAGTCCCCGAAAGACGGCAAAAAAGTGTGGGCCGACAAACTCAAATCCTCCGGACCGATGGGGTGGCTCGGAATGGCACTGAACCTGAAGAACCCGATGCTCTCCTCTCTGAAGACACGGAAGGGGCTCGCCTTCCTGATCGATTATGCTTCGATCACGGAGAAGGCGTTTTACGGGACGATGGAACAGTCGGTTTCCCCGTTCAATTCCGCCTCGGACAATGTCCACCCCTCGCTGAGGACGGCTGAGAGCCGTTACCGTTTCGATCCTAAAAAAGCGGCCCAGTATTTCGAGCTGGACGGCTGGAAGAAGGATCCGTCCTCCCCGGTGCTGGTCAAAGAAATCAACGGAAAGAAAGTTCCCTTCAAACTGGCTCTCAAGTTCGCCATGGCCAGTCCGGCCCAGAGCAAATCTGCGCAAATGTTGAAGGAAGTCTTCAAAAAGCAGGGTGTGGACCTCGAACTCAGGGCCATGGATGCGACGGCACTCTACAAGGATTTTGAAGACTCTAACTTCGAGGCCATGATGATGGGTTGGTCCGGGACGATGGAACCGGATCCGAAACAGCTGTGGTCGACCGAATCCATGAAAGGCGGCTCGAACAAGGTCTCCTTCTCGAATGCCAAAGTGGATTCACTCATCGAGAAGGCCAATTTTGAATTCAACCGGAAGGCCCGGACCAAGATCCTGCAGGAGATCGGCAAGGTGCTGTACGAGGAACTTCCGTACATTTTCATTTGTGAGCGACACTTCATCCTGCAGGGGATGAATTCGAGGATCAAATCCCCGCTCTGGATCGAAAAATTCGGATCTTCATCCGCCAAGGAGATGTTTTATGAGTAATTCTGAAATGTTGAACGAAATCACAGAACCGACGGAATTGAACGAGCTCGAGACGGTCCGGCACTCTTGTGCCCACGTGATGGCTCACGCCATCCAGCGCCTCTGGAAAGACGCCAAGTTCGGCATCGGCCCCACGGTTGAGGACGGCTTCTATTACGATGTGGAACTCCCGGTCCAGCTCACCACGGATGATTTGAAGAAGATCGAGAAAGAGATGAACCGGATCATCGGAGACGGCAAGGAGTTCGTCCGCACCGAACTTCCGGTGAGCGAGGCCATCGAAAAATTCAAAGCGATGGGACAACCTTTCAAGGTCGAGATCATCGAGACCTTGCGCGATCAGTTCGGTGCTTCCACGGTGAGCACCTATACCGAGGGTGACTTTGTCGACCTTTGTCGCGGACCCCACATCGAGCGGGCTTCGAAGATCAAGGCGTTCAAACTCATGTCGCTCGCCGGCGCATATTGGCGGGGTAGCGAAAAGAACCCCATGCTTCAGCGGATCTACGGAACCGCATTCTTGAACCGTGAGGCGCTTGACGAACATCTGCATCTGCTCGAAGAGGCCAAACGCCGCGATCACCGCAAACTCGGCAAGGAACTCGATCTTTTCGCATTCCATCCTGAGGCGCCGGCCAGTCCCTTTTTCCATCCGAAGGGAACCATTGTTTACAACCGTCTCGTCCAGTACGTGCGCGACATGTATGCCTATTACGGTTACGACGAAGTGATCACGCCCCAGATCTTCGACACGGTTCTTTGGAAGACCTCCGGTCACTACGACAATTACAAGGACGACATGTTCTTCGTGGCGAAGGGAGTCGATTCTGCTCAGGGCGGGAAACCGGCCGACGGTGAACGTGAGTTCGCGGTAAAACCGATGAACTGCCCGGCTTCCACTTACATTTTTTCGGCCCACAAACGCTCTTACAGGGACTTGCCACTCCGTCTCGCCGATTTCGGACGCCTGCACCGGAACGAGCTTTCCGGAGTGACCGCCGGATTGACGCGGGTCCGGACTTTTTGTCAGGACGATGCGCACGTGTACTGTACTTTGGATCAGGTCGAGGCGGAGATCGGAAAGATCCTCGACATGGTCGTCAAGACTTACACCATTTTCGACTTCAAGGTCGATGACCTGGAGATCTTCCTGTCCACACGTCCTGAGAAGCGCATCGGTTCGGACGAGGTTTGGGATCGTGCCGAGGGAGCCTTGCGCAAGATTCTCGACCAGACCGGAAGGAAGTACGGAATCGACGAGGGGGGAGGGGCTTTTTACGGTCCCAAGATTGACATCAAGGTGAGGGATGCCTTGAAGCGGAAGTGGCAGCTGGCCACCGTCCAGCTGGACTTCAACCTGCCTGAGCGCTTCGACTGCTCCTATGTGGGGTCGGACAATGCCGCCCATCGTCCGGTGGTCATCCACAAGGCGGTGCTCGGGTCTCTGGAAAGGTTTCTGGGAGTACTGATCGAGCATGTCGCAGGCGCATTCCCGTTCTGGTTGGCGCCGGTCCAGTGTCGACTCATTCCCATCACCGATGCTCACATTCCGTATTGCGAGGAAATGGGCAAGAGGTTGAGGGCTCTCGGGGTCCGCTTCGAGATCGATTCTCGTAACGAGAAAATGGGACTCAAGACCCGCGAAGCCCAGATGTCGAAGATTCCTCTGATGCTCGTTGCCGGGGATGTGGAGATGCAAAGTTCCACATTCGCGGTCAGGAAATACGGGTCACGTGATTCGGAGACCCTGGGTGTCGATGCCGTTCTTTCACAAATGGAAGAGTGGAACGCGGTTCCGAAGAAGCCGTTTCAGCTCTGAGGCTGTTCAGCGGATGCGGAGGTCGCAGGATCCGGGAAAAGTTGAAGCAACTGTTTCAGAAGTTCCGGATTGTAGCGGATGTTCGAGGGGTCGCTGACCTGGATGGATCGCAAGTGTGAGACCGCCTGGTGCGGAGTCATGAGTGGCTGACCTTCTTTCAGGCGGGTCAGGTAGTCGAACTCGTCCGCCAGAGCGAGAACCTGGGCTTCTTTGCAGATCCGGTCACCGAAATGCCCGTTTGGATATCCGGTGCCATTGTAGAGTTCGTGATGCTGAAGGATGGCTTTCATGACCACCTCCGGAACGACGATTTTCCTGGATTTGATCAGTTCGACGGAGATGTCGGGATGTTTTTTATATGTCTCCAGTTGTTCCTTGCTCATCTGTGCCGGATCGAGCACCTGGATTTCAGCCGGCAATTCCGCGATTCCGATATCATGGAGGAGGCCCGCAAGCGCGAGCTCCTCGGGTTTCCCGATTCCAAGACCCATTGAAAATAGCGCTGCCAGGGTCGAGACATTGGCCGAATGGGAATACCCGTCGCCGCGCTCACCGAGCAGGGTCTGGATTCTCGCGTACCAGTCGTTTTCGGCTCCCTGGATGATGTAGGATTTCACGATCTCGCCACAATCCTTCATGATCGAGGCTCCGGTCTCGAAGGATGCGGATTGATCGGAGAACAGGCCGCCGATCAGGTCACGGACAGCACCCGAGAGGCGTTCTTTCTTCTCTGTCGCACTCAATTTGTCGGAATTGCCGAGCGTGTGGAGGCGCTTGGCCGAGTATGCGTAGAACTGTTTGATCTGGTCGCTGGGAACCTGGATGTTGCTGAATTTGCTCTTTTTGATCCTCTCCACGCGGGACTCGTCGAGAGCGTCACCCGGATTGCTCAACTTCACATACCGCTTGTTCGCCGGGAGGAAGATGCTGGTTTCAAAATCGAGTTCCTGTCCGGGTTCGAGATCGATGATCTTCACCGGACGATAGGATTTGAGTTTGCCTTTGCTTGCCTGGGCCAAGGCATCCGCAACCGCTGTCTTCAGGTTGGTGATGTCCATCGGCATCAAGAATGCATCGGAGAATCCGTTCTTGATGAAGGTCTTCCGTTCGAAACCCTCGCGTTTGTCCCAGACGAGGAAGATCGCAGTTTCGGGATGTTGCATCCTCAGTGACTGGGCGAGCTCATTCGCCGGAAATGCCGGGGAGGCGGGTCCGGATATGACGAGACAGGGGGTTTCGGACTGTTCTTGCAGTACCGCATCCATGTCCATCGGGATGTCTTTCACTTTGACGCTTGCAAGGGAATCCGAGAGGAGTTTTTTGATCTCCTCACCGAGTGAGACCGTCAGGACGATCAGCTGCTCATCCGACATTCGGGGATCAACCTCCGCGTTTCTTGTGGACTGCTTCGAGCTTTTCGATCAGTTGATCTTTACCGAAAGGCTTCACGACGTAGTTGTCCACCCCTGATTTGATCGCTTCGAGAACCTGATGCTGTTCGGCTTCCGCAGTGACCATGATGAAGGGGGTGTTTTTGAAACGACTGTCGGCGCGGATCCGTTTCACCAGATCGAGTCCCGAACAGTTGGGCATGTTCCAATCCGAAATGACGAGCCCGATCGGAGGCGTGGAGTTCTGAATGGCCTCCCAAGCCTGGATGCCGTCGGCCGCTTCAACCAGGTTCTGGAAGCCGATTTCTTTACAGGTCTTGCTGACCAACTTCCGCATGGTCATCATGTCGTCGACAATGAGCACTTTAGTGGTGTTGCTGAACATACTTACAGTGTAGGGCAGGCGCTGATATTATGGGATCTTTTCTTTTCAGATCCGGCCTTTCCGGTGTCTTGAGTCAAAAGATTGCCATCGCGCACAGGATCACAGTCGGGCACAATCGTCTCATGGCCAAAACTTCTGAAAAAAGAAACAAGACTCGTATTCCACTGAGGGGCAAAGTGAGGCATTCGGAATATCAGGTGCTCGGTACCCCGGTTTTCCACGAGAATGCCGCGATCGACCTTTCCGGCGGAGGGATTTCTTTTGAAACCTCACGGGAATATCGCGTTGGAAACCTGGTCCTTCTCGAGGTCGAGTTGGAGGGAGAGCGCCTTCAGCTTTTGGTGTGTGTGGCCTGGATCAAGAAGACGGGAGCCAGCTCTTACCAGGTCGGGGCCGAGCTCATGGCTCTGGATCCTGCGCACAAGGCCCGCTTGAACCATCACCTTGACCGACTGAGTCAGTCCGGAGCCTCGAAAAAGAAACCGGTCCGCAAAAAATCCGCCGCGAAGAAAGTCGCTTCAAAAAAAGTCGCATCCAAGAAGAAAGCCAAAAAGAAAAAGAAACCGGTCCGCAAAACTCAGTCGCGGAAAATGAAATAAGCCGCTCCCGGCGAGTCGTGGATCGGACTCCAATGTTTTACAGACACGGGTTCATGAACTCCTCAGTTCGAGGGGGAGCGTGATCCGGGTGCGTCCTCCCGAGCGCGGGAACTCGGCCGGAGCCTCCAAAAGGATGGATTTGAGCAGTTTTCGTTCAAAAGGCTGTCCGAGTCCGTCCAGGATGTGGTCGCTGAGGACGGTGATCGACTCAGGCTTCCCTGACTCCGCGATCTCCAATCGCAATGTCAGCAACCCGGTATGGGGGTACTCCGAGAGACGGTCCAGTACCTTTGCTGCAAATGCATCCATCGGGCGCAAGGCCCGCCTCATTCCGAGATGACCCTCGATCATCGGTCGGGGTTCGGTGAACCAACCGTGAATCACCAATCGTGAATCCTGGATGGAAGGAACGCCATCCACCCGTTCCACTCCGTGAGGAAAACGAGGATCGAATACGGTGAGACGGTTGAACTCCGGGGCTATTTTCTGCAGGAGATCGGATTCCTCGTGGGAGGTGTCATCGTCGGTTTCAGCCAGGCAGCGGATCAGGGTGGGGCGGGCGAGCAAGGTTTCTCCTCCCCGAAAGGTGCGGTTCTTCCAGCGGGTCAGCGAGAAGACAAAGCTGAAAGGACCGTGTGGCACGTCGGTGTGAAGGCGCTGTTGGCAGCCGTCGATGTAGGCACTGAGCCAAGGGTGGGAAATCATCTGGCATCCGAGATTCTCGCGACCCCATTCGGTGAGATGACGGATGAAAGGAAGGTAGGTCGAATTGCTGAAAAAGCCGGCAGCGGGTGTGCGGAGCAACCGGTATTGTTCGCCACGGTTCCAGAAGTCCCAACAGAATCTCTTGGAGTCCGCCCGGACGGAGTCCTCAAACCGTGAGTCGAATTCCCTCCTCAGATCTTCGGCACCGGGATGGAACCGGGAATGGGTCTCAAAAGGGGAGTAGGCGGATTGACGGAAAAGGACCGGAGGGCGGTTTTTCATGGCTCGGTTCCAGGTGCGAAGGTTATGATCGGGGGCATGCCAGATGAAAAATTATCACAGCCGGTCCGTAATGCATCTTGGAAATGGCTTTTCGGGAGCGCCGTGTTCGGAATGGTGGTTTCTGGTGCGGGTGTGAGTCTCGTTTTGCCACGGTTTTTCTCGTGGTATTTTGAGCCTCCCGCCTCAATCGGAGTTTCGTGCTCGGGAGCCGTCCGGTGGGCCGTCGAGAGGGTGCTTCAGGTACAGTTTTTTGCGCTCATCGTCGGTGGGGTGACCGGGTTCATTCTGGCGTTCATGTTGCGGAAGCGTCAAAAACAAGGCTCATGATCCGGGTTTTGACCCCCCTTCAAGTTCGGAGGTCCACTTGCCGATAAGGGTCTGAGAGAGGACCCTCATGGACGATTTCGAGAAGGAACTGAAACTCGGATTTCTGGAAGAAGCCAGCCAACTGCTCGCAGATGCCGAGCAATGCTTTCTTGCGCTCGAGTCGAATCCACAGGACGGGCCCATGCTCGACAAGATCTTCAGGTTGGCTCACAACCTGAAGGGGAGCTCGAAAGCTGTCGGTTTCGAGGATATCGGCGTTTTCACGCACCGCTTCGAGAGCTTCTTGCTTAAAGTGAAGAACGGCGAGATTCCCGTCACCTCGTCCGTGATCAGTCTTTTGCTGGTTTGCAATGACCACATCCGTTCGATGGTCGACACCCTGAAGGGTGACCTGGACGCACGGATCGACAGTTCCGCATTGATGGAGCGCATTGAGAGCGCGAGTCATGGCGAAGCAGCGGAAAGTGAACCGGTGGCCGCAGAGCCGGTTTTTGAAGAAGAAATTTTTGAAGCCCCGACCCCCGAAGAGGTGGAACTCATCCGTCTGGTGAACCATTCTTTCGATGCCAACAGCATCGATGCCGGTGTTGAGATGCCTGCGCCTGTAGAAGCCGCCCCGGTCATCAAGGTGGCACCTCCGATCAACTCCGTACCGGCCCCTGCGGCTCATGCCACTCCCGCGCCAGAGGAGTCGATCCGGGTGTCACTCGCCCGGCTTGAAAAACTCATCAATTCCGTCGGTGAGCTGGTGATCCTGCAAACCGTGTTGCGTGAACAGTCCTTGAGCTCGAACGCCCACTTGCTCCGTAAGACGATCCATCAAATGGGTAAGGTCACCAAAGAAGTCCAGGACATCTCGATGAGTCTGCGGATGGTTCCGCTCCGCCAGACCTTCCAGAAGATGCAGCGAATCGTCCGCGACACTTCAGGGATGCTGGCGAAAAAAGTGGCTTTGGTCACATCCGGGGATGACACCGAACTCGACAAAACCGTTCTTGAGAACATCAGCGACCCCTTGGTCCATTTGATCCGGAATGCATGTGATCACGGCGTCGAGTCTCCGGAAGTCCGGCAAGCCAAGGGCAAGCCGGAATCCGGAACCGTGAAGTTGAACGCCTACCACCAGAGCGGCAAGCTCGTGATCGAGGTCAAAGACGACGGTGGCGGGATTGACGGTGCGAGACTGACCGCGAAAGCGATTGAGAAAGGCATTTTGAAGCCAGGCACGGTGCTGCCGGAGCAAGAAGCCATCCACCTCATCTTCCATCCTGGATTCTCCACCAAAGCCCAGGTGACCGAAGTCTCAGGCCGGGGAGTCGGCATGGATGTGGTGAAAACCAACATTGAAGCCCTTCAAGGCGAGGTCCAAGTGGAAACCGTCCTGGGCGAGGGGACCACTTTCAAGGTCATCCTGCCTCTGACTTTGGCCATCATCGACGGTATGGTGGTCCAAAACGAGGGCTGCAGGTTCGTAGTTCCGCTCTCCCACGTCCACGAAACCCTGAAACCCGCGGTGGAGGATGTGAAGCACACCACCGCCATGGGAGAGGTTCTGCTGCTGAGAGGTGAAAACCTCCCGCTCTACCGGTTGAACACCTTGCTCGGCCACAAAAAGGCAGCGATGAAATCTGCAAACGAGCAGATCGCCATGGTGATCCGGTACGCTGGAAGCCCTTTCGCCGTCCTGGTCGACGACATTCTCGGCCAACAGCAGGTGGTGATCAAGGAAGTGGGCAGCGAAATCCAGAATCTGAAATGGATGAGTGGAAGCGCCATCCTCGGTGATGGAAAGCCCGCGATCATCATTGAAATGAACGAACTTGTGAAACCCGCAAAACGAGGAGCCGCTTGATATGAATCATGCAAAGAACGCCAATGCCAACCGTGAACGTTTTCTCTCATTTTCTCTCGGCAGCGAGGAGTATGCAGTACCCCTGCTGGCGGTCCGCGAGGTGATCGCACTTCCGGAGTTCACTCCGGTGCCTTACACTCCGACTTACTTCCTGGGTATCATGAACCTCAGGGGGCAGGTGATTTCGATCATGGATCTGCGCCAGAAGCTCGGGATCAAGCCAGGACTGAACACCGAGACTGCCGTGATCATCTGTGACCTGAACGGGGCATCCATCGGTGTGGTGGTCGATTCGGTCAACACCGTATTGAACCCCGACTCTGCGGATGTGTCTGACAAACCTGAGATCCAGTCCAACCGCCCGACCGACTACATCACGGGCGTTTACAGGAAAGACAAGAAACTCATTCTGTTCCTCGATCTTTCACGTTCTTTGAGTCTGGAAGATCACGCGGCTGTCCGCAAGTCCGCGGAAGTCCGCGCTCCGAAGGCCGCCTGATCAAATGGGGCAGGCACTTCAGACATTACGATATCCCGATCTTTACGCCCACTTGTCCGAGCAGGTGATGAAGCTCACCGGTGTCCAGCTCGGTGAGAAACAACGGTCGATGGTGGAATCCCGTCTTCACAAACGGATCCATGAGCTCGGCTTCCGGAATGTCACAGAGTACCAGGCCTACTATGAATCTCATGAGAAAGAGGAGATCCAGTCCATTGTCGGGCTGTTGACCACCCACTACACGTACTTCTTCAGAGAGTTCGCCCATTTCGAGTACATCGCAGAAAAGGTGTTGCCTGAGTTGGTGCCGATTGTCCGTCAGCGTGCCGACAAGACCCTGCTGGTCTGGTCAGCCGCCGTTTCGAGGGGACAGGAAGCCTATTCGTTGGCGATGTTCCTCCACCATCATTTGAAAAGCTACGGTGGAGACATCAAGGTCAAGATTTTCGGTACCGATGTGGACGAGCAGTCGGTCAAGATCGCATCGAACGGCGTTTACCCCCGGAAGGAGATCAGTGAAGCACCGCTGGCCTATTTGGCGGATCATTGGGCGCGGGGCACCGGAGAGATCTCGGAATTTGTCAAGGCGCGTGCACCGTTGCGTAAAATGGTGGAGTTCGAAACGGCGAACCTGCTCGACTTCCGCGACCGGCTCGGAGACCGGAAGTTCGATCTGATCTTCTGCCGGAACGTGTTCATCTATTTCAGCCCCGAGCAGATCCGGTCCTCGACCGAGAAGATGATCAAGCACTTGCATCCCCACGGTCATTTTTTCATCGGAATGTCCGAGTCCTTGTCCGGTCTCGGATTCGATCTGAAATGCAAGGGACCTTCCGTTTACCGCTTTCCTGAGAAATCTCCGGCCCCGGTGGTGGAGTTGAAGAAGAGTTTGCCTCCTGTCACCGCTGTTCCCAAGGTGATCAAGGTGTTTTGCGTCGACGATTCCTCCAGTATCCACACCTTACTGAAACAGATTCTGAAGCCGGACCAAGGGTTTGAAATCGTCGGACAGGCGATGAACGGGCTCGAGGCGGTTGAAAAACTGAAGAAGCTCCAGAATGTCGATGTCATCACCCTCGACATCCACATGCCGGAAATGACCGGTATCGAGTATCTCGAGAAGCACTTCGTTCCCGGACATCCTCCGGTGGTCATGGTCAGTTCGGTTTCGAGGGACCAGTCCGAGCTGCCTCTGCGGACCCTGAAACTCGGAGCTTCCGACTACGTCGAAAAGCCTGCATTGAACGCCCTTCAAGAACGGGGTGAGGAATTGCGTGCCAAGCTGAAAACCGCCGTTCTCGGTCGGAACCAGTCTGAACGGTCTTTGCGACTTGAAGAAGAGTTCAAAAAGAAGGTCGTGATCTCGGGTCCGGAGCGAAAGGTGCGTGTCCTCGCATCCGGTTTGGCTCATCTGAAGAAAACCGCACAGTTCCTGAAAGACCTCGACGGCAATCAGCCTCCGGTTCACATCCTTTTCGAGGGTGTTGCCGGGAACTTGCCCGAAATCGCGAGAGAGCTTTCATTTTTGAGCGGCAAGAAAGTCGTTTTCACCGAGGATGTCAGTATGAAGGCGAGGCCGGGAGAGATCCGGGTTTTGGACTTCAAGAAAGGGATCCACTTCATCTCCAAGGTGCATGCCGGTGACCGTTTGTCAGTGGCAGTGCTGGGAGAATGGGGAAAACAGTCCGCTCTGGAACTCAAGGGGCTCCGTCCTGCCCAGTTGCTCTTGGAGGACCTGGGTGGCGGGAAGGGTGCCGAACATCTGCAACACATCGCCAGTGATGTGTTCCCGAGCACGAGTTTTCCCTTCCTCGGTAGCGAATTTTTCGCCAAGGGGGATGCTTGAAGCTCAAGCACCTCGAGCTGATTTCAGTCAAGAGCGGACACCCTGCGGTGCTTTCGCTGTTTGACGGCGTTTTGTGGGTCGCGCACGGGCCCAAAGAATCCGCCGCGGTTTGGGTGAGTGCCCGGTCCGTGAAGAACATGGATTTTGCGAAGGCTTATCGGTCGCTCGAAGGGGCTTTGGGGGAGATCCTCTGTTGTAAGTTGGCCGGCGAAGAAAAGGCGCTCCTGGACATTGAAGCCTGGATGCGGGGGCAGGAGCGTCCCCTCGCCAATGTCGCAGTCCGGAACGGGGCCTTCGAGGTGGCTTTCAGCCCTTCGGAGAATCGTGTCCGTATTTCGAGGAAGCTCAGGGTGCTGGTGGTCGACGACAGCAAGACCATCCGGAATCTCCTGACGAAGATCCTCAATTCCGACTCCTCGGTGGAGGTCGTGGGTGCGGCCGACCGCCCGTCCGAGGCTCTCCGACTCATCGAAAGTTTGAAGCCCGATGTCGTGACTCTCGATTTGCACATGCCCGAGATGAACGGGCTCGAGTTCCTCCGGAAGTTTCTTCCGAAGCACCCGATTCCTACGGTGATGGTGTCCGCTGTCAGTCTTGAAGAAGGGTCGGAAGTTCTCCAGTGTCTTGAAGCGGGAGCTGTGGATTACATCCAGAAACCCAGCGCGACCGAGATTTCCGAGATTTCCCCCCAGTTGATCGAGAAAGTGAAAATGGCAGCGGGAGTCAAGGTGAAGGTCTCGCCTTTGTCCGGACAAGCGGTCGGGGCTCACCGTCGTCGGAGTGGGTCACCGGGAGCCATGGATCGCGACCAGCTTTTGGTGATCGGTTCATCCACGGGTGGGACGGAAGCTCTCCGGAAAATCCTGATCGAATTACCGGATCAGGTTCCGCCGACTCTGATTGTGCAACACATTCCTGCGATGTTCTCGAAGGCCTTCGCCGAGAGGATGAATGATCTTTGTCCGTTCCGGGTCAAAGAGGCCGAGGACGGGGATGAGATCTGCCCCGATCATGTGTACATCGCACCGGGCGGCAAGCAGATGAAGATCCGGAAGCGGGCGGACGGTAAAAAATTCATTGTGATCAACGACGCTCCCCCGATGAACCGCCACAAGCCTTCGGTGGATTATCTCTTCCACTCCGTAGCCGAGACCGTCGGCGGGGAGTGTGTCGGAGTGATTTTGACGGGAATGGGAAACGACGGGGCCGCCGGATTGAAGCGACTGAGGGACTCAGGCGCACGGACCATTGCGCAAGATGAGAAAACCTGTGTGGTTTTCGGTATGCCGCGCGAGGCCATTCTCCTCGGGGCCGCCCAGGAGATCCTGCCATTGCAAGAGATCCCCGGCTGTCTGGTGCGCTGGTTCAGTCAGAAAAAAGCCGCCTGAAAGGCGTCCGGATCCGGGTTTCTCCAGTTTCCAATTCCCATGATTTCAGCTTATCCTCACGTCAAAGGGGGGTCGGATGCTGAAGCGGTTTTTGATGGAGACGGATTGGGAGCAGGTGAAGACAGTGATCCGTGCTCTCGATCGGGTTGAGATCCTGGAAGTCCCCGGACTCGAGGACCGGATCGAACGTCTCGGGATCGAGCTCAATTCGGCCGGATTCGACCGCTGGGGCTTGCACCCCGACACGCTTCGCAAGTTTGCGCCTTATCTGTATTTCCTCTACAAGAAGTATTTTCGTGTCGAGACAGCCGGAATCGAAAAGATTCCAGAAGGCAGGGTCTTGTTCATCGGGAATCATGGCGGGCAGGTCCCTCTCGATGCCATGATGGCGGGTCTAGCGTTGTTCATTGAAGGAGAGCCTCCCCGGGTCGCCCGCGCGATGGTGGAACGGTGGGTTCCGACCGTTCCGTTCGTGAGTTCCCTTTTCACAAGGATCGGTGCGATGGTCGGTGATCCGATGAATTGCCGCGAATTGCTCCAGCACGACCAGTCCGTGATGGTGTTTCCAGAAGGGGTCCGGGGTTCCGGAAAACTCTTCAAGGACCGGTATCAGCTCCAGCGTTTCGGAACGGGTTTCATGCGACTCGCACTCGAGACCGGAACTCCGATTGTCCCGGTGGCCATCATCGGAACCGAAGAGACTTATCCGAGTGTTTTCAATTTCGAGTTGCTCGCCAAGGCGGTGGGTGCCCCGTATTTTCCTGTGACTCCGTTTTTTCCTCTCCTCGGACCGCTCGGATTGCTTCCACTTCCTTCGAAGATCACGGTCCGATTCGGTGAACCTCTGCGCTTCGAGGGGGATCCGGGTGAATCCGAAGAATCGATTCGGGCGAAGGTCCAGACCGTGAAAGACGCTCTTCAAGAAGAAATCCACAAAGGTCTGAAGCTCCGCGGAGAGAATATTTTCACGGGGGCGGCCAAATGAAGATCCTGATCACCGGGGCGTCCGGAGCCATCGCGCGTTTGGTCGCCGGTGCTCTTTCGCCGAAATACGAACTCACCGGAGTCGACCCGCGTCCGGCTCCGAGTGAAACCCATTTTCCGGGCAAGTTCGTGGTCGCGGATTATCACAGTCGGAAGCTCGATGAGATTTTTCGCAATGATCGCTTCGATGCGGTCATGCATCTCGGGCGGATCCGTGAGAGCCAGAAGTATTCCCCTCAGTACCGGTTCCAGATGAATGTGGTGGGAACCCAGAAGTTACTCGACCTGTGCAAAGTCGGCGGAGTGAAGAACCTGATCATCTTGAGCACCTATCACGTTTACGGTGCCCACAAGTTGAATTCCCTGTCCTTGACGGAGTCCGCTCCCCTGCGGGCTTCACAAAGTTTTCCTGAGTTGGCGGACGCTGTGGAACTCGATCATGCGGCCGTGAACTTCATGTGGCGCGAGCGTGAGATCCGGACCAGCATCCTCCGTCCCACGAATGTGATCGGTAAACATGTGCGGAACACGATCTGTTCCCTGTTGCGGTCAGGGGTGTGTCCGCGCGTTTTCGGGTTCGACCCGCTCATGCAGTTCGTGGACGAGAAGGATCTCGCCCGGGCATTGATTCTCGCGCTCGAGAATCCGATTCCAGGGGTTTTCAACGTGGGTGGAGAAGGCGTGATCGCCCTTTCCCACGCCATCCGTCGTGCGGAAGCGGTATCCGTGCCGATTCCGCCCTTGGTTTCAGCCTCCTTTGTCCGCCTCCTTTCCGAGATGAGTGGAATTCCTTTCCCTCCGTATCTGGTGGAGTACTTCAAGTACCCCACAGTGGTGAATGACGACGCTTTCCGGAAGGCCTTCGGCTATGTACCCAAGGTCAAGACCACGACCAGTTTGCGGAACCTCGGACCGATCAGCGAAAGGCCGAGACTGGCGCTGAGCTCTCTAGACGAGTCCGTCTGAGGTCGGCTCATTTAAACCTGTTTATTATCAAATAGATGGGACGCTTCACGACTGGCGCACGGAGAATGAAAACCTGGCAGGCCGGGGAGTTTTCAGTTTCTTTACGCACCCGGTCATGATATAAGGCGCCCGTGAAGTGGTGTGTTCCCCGTCTCCTCCGTTTTTGCTTTCTTCTGCCTCTCCTGGCGGGGGCGGTTGCCTGCGGCCAAAAAGGGATGTTCTCGAAGGGTGTCCAACCGGTGCAGATCGACCGGATTCAAGGAACTGATCGGGCGACGCGGATTTCCCAGGCGCGGATTGCGGCAGCGGGAAGCGAACTCCGTTGCGACTTCGAGGGTGAATGCCACCCCTCTGTGGCTTTGGTCTCCATTGTGACGGAGCAAGGGCTGGCCCGATGCAGTGGCGTTCTGATTTCCGAGGATGAAGTGCTCACCAACGACCATTGTGTCGGGATGAGTCTGGGCGTCGTAGCCCGTCCGGGTCGTTTCGAGGACATTCCTTGTGAAGGAGACGTCTTTGCCAGTTTCGCCGCTAGCGGGGAAGCCGGTGCGATCCGTTCAGGGTGCAAGTCGATCCGGTTCCGTTCCGGCGAACGCGGCATCGGCAGCGTGGACTACGCCGTGATCCGACTGAAGGAAAAGGTGCCTGCCCGAGCCCGTGTCCGGTTTTCGAAAAAGGGGCTCGCGGACGGGGATGAGGTCGGCATTTTCCGTGTCCAGATGGATGGAGACACGGGATTCGGGGGAACCCAAAGTCGTTTAGGATGTCAGGCGAGTCACCGCACCTTCGTTTATCCGCAGCTCGACAGTGTGGATGCTCCGTTGATGACTCTCGGAGATTGCCCGATTGTCCTCGGAAACTCGGGTGCGCCCGTGTTCAATTCATCCGGGGAACTGAGCGGAATCATCCAAGGGTATCTTGCGGTACGGAACAACGAGGAGCTGGACCGGGAACTCAGGGATCACCTTCTGGACGGCACTTACGGACTGACCGGTGTGGCCACCCAAGTCCATTGTCTCGAACACATCGGCCTGGATTCCCGCGCCGACTGTACCGAACTGCCGGCGCTGAAATCCATGAGTGTGAGGGATTTTCTTGCAAAACATCTTCCGGACAGCCCGGAGAAATTTCCCGGAACCGACGAGGGCTGGAAATGGTTTTTGTCTTCGAATGCGGAAGAAGACTCCAGGACCTACAGGTCCGCACCCGTTTGCGCTTCGGTCGAGGCCTTCCACTCGGCGCAAGTGAACTTCCGGTCAGGCATCGATTCGCGCCTTCAGGCGACCTGGAAACAGACCGATGAAGAAACCGGCACCGTTTTTCTCAAAAAAACCGGAGGGGACGCAGGTCTGGTGCTCTATGGTTCGGAGAATGTCAGCCTCGGGATTCCGGCTTGTCCGGGGATTTGAGATTCAATTCCCGGCAGAGCGGGCAGGTCTTGCCGTCACAAGTGCGGGCACCGCAGTATTCCCGCCCGTAAAAAATGATCTGGAGCGAGACCCGGTTCCAAGTGTCCTCCGGAAAAATCTTTTTCAAATCGGCTTCTGTTTGCTCCACATTCTTGCCCGATGAGAGCTTCCATCGCTTGGCCAGTCGGTGGACATGCGTGTCGACCGGAAATGCAGGGATGTGAAACATCTGGCTCATGACGACCGAAGCGGTTTTGTGTCCGACTCCCGGGAGGGCCTCGAGCTCTTCGAAAGTTCTGGGCACTTCACCCCCGTGGAGATCGAGAAGCATTTGGGAGAGTTTTTTCAGGTTCTTGGCCTTGGTTGGAGCCAATCCGCAAGTCTTGATGAAAGACAGGATTTGTTGTGCGCTCAGTGCGGCCATGGAGGCCGGGTCCGGTGCCCGGGCGAACAGTGCTGGCGTGACCAAGTTCACCCGTGCATCCGTCGTTTGTGCGGACAAGGCGACCGCCACCAGCAAGGTGAAGGCATCACGATGATCCAGGGGCGGTTTCGGATCCGGGTACAGACGTGTGAGTTCCGCCCCGATGACACCGGCCCTGCGTTTCCGTTCCTTCAGGGACAGACTCATTTTTCGAGTCCCGGCTTCAATCCTTCCCAGCATTTCCGGTAATCCCGGTCGAGGAGGTCAGTGCGCTTCATGGCCTGTTCAGACGGCCAGAAGGGGTACTGGCTTTCCCACATGAAGGCCAAAGTGTTCTCATAGCGAACCGGCTCGAGTTTCGCACTCGCATCCGTGGCTTTGCGGAAAGCGTCCGCGTCCGGGCCGTGTCCGGTGAAGGCATTGTGAAGGCTGGCCCCTCCCGGCAGGAATCCTTCTTCTTTGGCGTCGTACTTTCCGGTGATGAGGCCCATGAATTCGTTCATGACATTCCGGTGGTAGTAGGGAGGACGGAAGGTGTGTTCGGCCACCATCCAGCGGGGCGGGAAGATCACAAAGTCGATGTTCGCCGTGCCCGGAACCGCGCTGGGAGAGGTCATGACCGTGAAGATCGAGGGATCAGGATGATCGAAGGAGACCGTATTGATCGTGTTGAAGCGACCCAAATCGTAGCGGTAGGGAACGTAGTTTCCGCGCCAGGCGACCGTATCGAGGGGGGATGCTTCGAGCACGGTCCGCCAGAGCGATCCCTGGTACCGCGCGAACAACTCGTGCTCCCCTGACACCTGTTCGAAGGAAGCCTGAGGAACTTCGAAGTCCGACGGATTGGCCAAGCCGTTCGCTCCGATGGGACCGAGTTCAGGCAACTGGAAAGGCGCACCGAAATTCTCGCACACGTATCCACGTGCCGTGGAGGAACCCGGTGCAAGATCGACTCTGAACTTCATACCCCGAGGCATGACGGCGATCCATCGAGGCCCCACTTCGAGCACGCCGAGCTCGGTACGAACCACGAGCGTTCCGCTCTCAGGGACGATCATCATCTCCGCATCCGCATTGTAGAGGTGTTTCCGGTCCATGCTGCGATTGAAGGCGTAAAGATGGAGTGCACAGCCCGTATGGTTGAAAGGACTCCCGTTCATGGCATAGGTGAACAAGGACTCGAGGAAGTCTTTGGATGATGAAGCATGCGGAAACGGCTGGAAGCGAAGGGCCTCCGGTGTCCGGATGAAGTTCCCCTGGCCCGGATCGGTGATCCAGGTCGCGTGTCCGGTTTCAACGAATGCTCCTTGAACCACCGATGGGCGGATCTTGTAGAGCCAGGTTTTCAGATTCCGGTGACGGGGGGCTGTGAAGGCGGTGCCGTTCAGCTGTTCAGCGTAGAGCCCCCGGGCGACCTGCTGGGGCGAATTCTGACCGACAGGAAGCACCCCGGGAAGGGCTTCCGATTCCAGATGATTTCCGAGTCCGGATTGGAGTTTCATGGGAAAAACTCTAGCGGAGTCAAAGAGTTGTCGCAATCATTTTTGCGCTCATTCCTCCCCGGTTTCAGCTATTCTGAAGGGGTGGGGCTGTGGAGTGTCATCGCGATCATTTTAGGGTTCGGACAGCCGGCTTGGGCCGGGGTTCGTCCTTCCGGGCTCAGGCACCTCGGGTCCGGTACCCCGGGTTGCTTCGAGTGGATCCGGAGTCGGGCTGCGGGTCCGTCAGAGGTGGCCGGACTCCCGGAGTCCTGCCGCCAGATGCGCACGGATTACCATCGTGTTTTGGAGACAGTCCATCAAGATCGGAAGGGTTTGCTCGGGCAGGTCGGCAAAGTCCTGCGCTCCGCACGTTCCGACCGGAGCCCCTACGAGGCGATGCTTTTTTCAGTCCTGTTCAATGACCGGAGTTTGCTCCCTGCGCTGAAAGAGCGTGAGAAAATCGAAAAGAAGAAGAAACTCCGGTTCCAGTACGCCACCGCGGCAATCGGTCGAGTCGAAAACGGACGATGCCCGGTCGCACTTCAGTCATCGGCCGAACTCCGCGAACTCTGTCAGGTGAGGGATTCGGTTCTCTCTGAAGCGGGGGTGACACCATGAGGTTCGGTTGGTGGAGTGTCATCGGGTTCGGGTTCATGATCCAGGGGGCCGGGGCAGACGTTTGTTCCGAGCAAACCGCTGAACTCGAAAAGTCCGGGGTCCGGGTCATTTCCTGTTCGAAGGTCGATTTCGGAGTCAAAGCCGTCTCGGGTGATTACCAAAAGCTCCAAACCCAACCGGTCGGAGTCAAACCCGTCAAGATCCGGGAGTCGAATCCGGACGGCAGTCCCGGAGCATTCGTCCATGTCAACGAGGCTCCCGGAATCAAGAACTCCACCTATTTCAATCCTGTGGTGTCGCGAGACCGGGCTCCGGTCGGTGAGGGCTTCAGCCTCATCCAGAAGTACACGACCGCCTTGCAGTACCGGTATCCGGAGGATCCCGAACTTGTCGCTTGGATGGCCGACCCGAATGGAATGCTGAAGGATCTCGTCCCGGATCCGGATGCGAGCGCGATGTCGGGGAGATGCCGCGTCTGGTCCGCATGGAGTCTCGATCCACAGATCCAAGCCTCCTTGAATCAGATGTCCAAAGGGATCCTTTGCAATGAAATGATCCCGTTCACGAGGGGTGAGTTGAAGGAGCTGTTGACGGTGTTGTATCCATCGCCACCCTTCAGCCAAAGAAAATTCCTGGGGCAGCTGTACTCCCATTCCTTCCAGTATCCAGCCGATGTCGAAGACGCGAATCTCACCCTGGCCAAACTCGGAGAGCTCGGAGGGGGTACGGATTTCACTCCGGATCTGGTGCTCAAGATGGCCTCCGAGGCGAAAGCCCGCGATGAAAACATGATCATCGACATCGATCCCGGCCGTGAGATCTGGAATCAGCCTGTGGAGTGGGTGGTCGATATCGCCTTTCAAGACCCGTCATCGGAGCCGACCGCGGTCCGGACTGCGGCTGACTTCACCGGTTCCGGTCCTGAGGGTGTTTCGTTTTTGAAGAATCTCCGGAATACGGAATCCCAGTTGACCGCGCTCGCGTTGAGGGGAGGGAGGGAGACCGTGCAGGGCCTGTGTCCGCTCCGGACCTCGGTGGGGCTTCCTTGCGTTCAAGGGACCCAAAGACTGAGTGAACAGGCGGATGCTTTGAACGAGGTCAGAGCCCAGGCCCTGTCGCGTGGGTGGGTTCGAGTGGAGCGGGATCCCCAAGTCAGACACAAAATCCTGATCTCTTACGGGGTGGAAGGGCCTTTCGGAAAATCCGATGATTTGCCCGGTGCTGTTCGAGAGCTCGAATATCTCGAGTCAGGGAACCGGAAGGTCTGGTCGCCGGCGTCGCGACCGCTGAGTCAGGTTTGCCATCAAGGATACTCCCGCGAGGAACGGAACAGCATCCTGGCGAGGTTCGATGTGGCTGCCGAATGTGAACGATTCAAGAAGGGCGAGATCCCCGATCGTAAAATCATTTCAGGGGCACTCCCGCCGAAAAAATTCGAAACCTACGTGGCGAAGGCTCAGTTCGGCACTGATCCAGAATCCGCGCTCAAGAAACGGGCCTACGAGCGTCTGCTCGACATGATGAACCGGTGCGAAGTGTTCGATGATGCGGCGGCATTTCTCGATCAGTTGAACCTGGCGCTCGCAGACAATGCGCTCGAAGAATCGGAAATCGGAGCTTTGAGTTTGAAGTACCGTGAGATTTCGCGGTTTCTCGATCCCGGCTTTCTTCGCACGGAATTGGACGGTTCCGATAACGGAAGAAGAATCCGCAAGGTTTTGCTGGGAGAGTGACCGCCGAGGGGCGCGTCTCAAAGGGATTCGACGACTTTGTAAACCTGAGTGGCCCATTCCTTTGCGATCGGGATCATGCTCGAGGTGCTGTAGTGGACTCCGTCACCCCCTGTGTCCGGGTATCGGGTGAACTGGAGACTGTCGAACCATTGGCATCGGTCACTCACCAGTTTCTCCAGTCGCGCCACGAGGAGTTTCCTCTCTTCGCGGTACTTTCTCGAGTCAGGCGGACTCACCCAGAGACATTTGGCACCGGTCGAATCGATGTCCTTCAGGAGCTGATCCACATCCCGGATGAGGGTCGCGTCCGGGTATCCCACCATGTAGTTGGCTCCGAGCTCGACGATGATCAGGTCCGGCTTCCGCTCGGCGAGGAGTCCGGAGAGCAGGGGGGTGGGGGCTTTCAAAGATTCGGTGACTTTTCCGTCTGAATCGATCTGCAGGAATCCGCAGGGAGTCGGTGTCCCTGTGTAGAACCAACGGATGATCGAGCCACAGCTCGCAACCGTCCGGACATCCCGCGTTTTGTCTGCACGGATGAGTGAATCGAGGGTTTTACCGAAGGCTCCGACCGAGTGTGAATCTCCGATCAACAGGGTGGAAGAGGCCATTGCGGGTGTTGCCGACAGGGCGAGCATCGAGATGGGGATGGAAAGAAATTTCATCAGGGTCTCCTTTTGTCGATGTCCCAGCGAGCGGGGACGATCGAATAATGGTCGAACTTCAGATCATTGCGGATCTCCCTGACGAGAGTCGCAGTGGGTGTTTTCACAGTCCGTGTGAAGCCGTCGGTTTCTGCGGGACCTGTGAGGGAAATGGTCCGGGAATGTTTGGCGGTGGGTGCGGTCACGGAGACCACCTCCAGCGTTCTGGGCTTCAGCGGATCCGGGTTTCCGCTCAGCCATCGTTGGAAGAATGCGGCAGTGTTGGAATCGTAGGTGGCATCGAGGAGGATCACCCGATCCGGTGAAAGTCCCTCGGGACCGATCGATCGGGCTGCGACCGCCCCTCCGCCACTGTGGGCGCTCAGGGTCCAGGGCGGGGTAGAGGTTTCCAGCACCGCCCCGGTCTCCAAGAGCACTCCGGTCACTGCACTCTTCCACCGGGTGAGGTCGGCAGGCGTCTTGAAGTGGAACCGGTAATCATCCACATGCCCCCGACTCAAGGGCATCAACACGGTTTCGGCATCCGCCTCGCAAACGTCACGGTGCATGCCATAGGCCAGGGCCATTTTGAGCACGTCTCGGGCATCGGGAGTGTGTCCGGACGGCCAGGCGAAGTCGAATGAAGGATTCAGTGCCTGTCCTGTGGCGTTCTGGGTCCAGCCGTGGAGGTGGATCCGGAATCTTTTGACGGGGGTCCGCGGAACCGAAATCCAAGCTGTCGGGCGCGAATAACCTCCGGTCGGCTCGAGCAAGCAGAGCTCGGCAGAGCATTCTGAATCGGGAATCCGGATACAACCCAACTCCGGAGCCGCATCGGCCCGGGCGATCCAGAACAGGAGTAATGGGAAAGGCAACATGCGCTCTGCACCATAGCAAAGCAATCTCAAGAAGAAAACCGGACAATTCCACCATGATTGCAGCACGTTGAGGGGGTAGTCTCCCCGGAGGGCCGTCCCGGCTGTCAAGTTTTTGCACGCGGGGACCGATAAACGGAAGAGGAGAAACTATGGTAATCGTCGGCGGTATCATCGTGATCGGATGCGTGCTCGGGGGCTATGTGCTCCACCATGGGAACATCATGGTGTTGAACCAACCCACCGAATTCCTCATCATTTTCGGCGCGGCGGCGGGAGCTCTCGTCATCGGGAACTCACCGGCCCAGATCAAAGGCATCATTCACGCGATTCTTCATGCCTTGAAATCCAAACCCAACACCAAGGAGCAGTATCTCGAATTGCTCATGTGTTTGTACGAACTCTGCAAGGTGGTGAAGACGAACCCCCTCTCTCTCGAACCCCACGTTGAAAACCCGGGTTCATCTGAAATCTTCAAACGCTATCCCGGAGTGCTGGCGAATCACCATGCACTGCACTTCTTGTGCGACACCCTCAAAGTGCAGGTGTCCTCCCCGATGAGCCCCTACGATCTTGAAGATCTGATGGACAAGGACATCAAGGCGGCTCACGAAGAGGAACTCCATGCTCCCACCATCATCACCAAGCTCGGGGATGCGATGCCCGGTCTCGGGATCGTGGCAGCGGTTCTCGGGGTCGTGATCACCATGGGAGCCCTCTCCGAAGGTAAAGAGGCGATCGGTCGGAACGTGGCGGCCGCTCTCGTCGGAACCTTCATCGGGATTCTGATCTCTTACGGATTCATGCAACCCCTCGCCACCAAGATCGAAGCGGACATCCACGATGCCGGCAAATACATCGATGTGATCAAATCAGCCGTCCTGGCTCTCGCCAAGGAATGTGCGCCGAAGGTTTGCGTGGAGTTCGCCCGTCGGACCGTCCCTCCGGGGGTCCGTCCGAGCTTCGACGAAGTGGACAAGGCGACCTCGGGCCAAAAGGCCGCGGCGTGATCGGGGACTGAAGCGTGGCTAAAGACAAAGAAAAAGGCGTTACGATCGTCATCAAAAAAGTCCAGGGAGGACATGGCGGTGGCCATGGTGGAGCCTGGAAGGTCGCTTACGCCGATTTCGTGACTGCCATGATGGCCTTCTTCCTCGTGCTTTGGCTCACCAGCGCGGACGAGGAGACCAAGTCGATCGTCTCGCACTACTTCAATCACCCCAACACTCCCTACAACAAGGGCAGGGATGAGAAAACCACTGAAGCCATTCCGCTCGGGGAGCGTTACGGTCAGGGGGATTCGATGAACAAAGGGGCCGAGGGGGCGGTACCGGATGATCTGGTCCAGCAACCGCTGAGAGACCTGAAAGAAGAAATCGAATCCAAGCTCGGTGATGTCACGTTCGGACTGGAGCTCGATTCGGATGTCGAAGTGTTGAAATTCTCGATTCCCGGAGACGACTTGTTCGTGCCGGGGGGTACCGAGCTCAAAAAGGAAGCCCACAAACGACTCGAACAGCTGGCCAAGACCTTCCAGAAAGTGCAAGGGAATGTCCTGATCGAGGGTCATCTGGACAAGAAACCGCCGATTTCCGGGGAAGATCCGTACCTGTTCTCCACCGAGCGGGCCATTTCAGTGATGAACTACTTCGTGAAAAATCAACGTATGGACGAGGCCCGCTTTTGTCCGCGGGGAATCGCCTCCAGACGTGCATGGAGCATGAACAGTCGGGGGATCGCCTCGGATGATTCGCGCAATCGCAGGGTCGAATTCACGGTCTCGCTCCGGAACATCTGTCAGGAGTAAGATTCACCGAGCTTCAAAAGCTCGTGAATGAACTTCTTGTGCGGGTGGCTCCTGCGCCAAGCCAGGTAAAGTGTGCGGTTCGAGCCCTTGCCGAGGGGTGTGAAGCGTAGTGCCCCGGCTTCCACGGCTTTCTTGCAAGTGTGCAAGGGCAGTACAGTGGCCGTTTTCGGATTGGCCGCAACGAATCCTGCCAGGGCCGCCAGATCGTTCCAGTACAGACGATACACGGGTGGGGCCATCTTTTGCCTACGGACCAGCCACTCATCGACCGGATTCGTCTGACTCGAGAGCGTGCACCAGGACCATTCCCCCAAGGAGGCCCGACGCTCGGGATCCAGTGGCGCTCCCGGATGAGAGACGATTCCCCATTGCTCGGTGAACACCGGTTTGCAGATGAAATCACTCAAGTCCTCTTGATGTTCAAGAATTCCGGCATCCAGACCGGCCTGTACGAGCTCGAAGGAAACCCGGGAAAGTGCCGAGACATGGACATCCAGGCACAAGCCCGGATGGACTCCGTTCCTTCCGGACCACCACGGAAGCAGGACCTCCCGCATGAAGATCTGGGGTCCGACAATCCCGAAATGTTCGGGCTCGTCCTGGTGCTGGTGGATCTTTCTCAGGCCTGAATCCCACGACAACAATAACTGTTCTGCCATCCGGGCCAGCTCCCGGGCGGCCGGTGTCGGCTCGAGTCCGCGAGGCCCCCTCCGGTCGAAAAGTCTCACACCGAGTTCCGCCTCCAGGTTTTGCAGGCGCTTGGAAAGGGCGGACTGGGTCATCCGGAATCGGTCGGAGGTCCGACTCATGTGGGGGTCTTCCACCAGGCTCTTCAGGATCTCCAAATTCTTCAATTCCATATTGGAATAATACTATCACATAAAATGACTTTTGTTCATATCCATTCGGGGGTAGAAGGAGGCCATGAAAGTTCAAGTCCTCGTTCTTCTCAGTTTCCTGACCCTGCTTCCGTCCCCGGCTCGCGCGGACGAATCCGGCATCTCCCCGAAGGTGCTGGGCTATCTGATCGACCGGGTCCGGAATTGCGTGGTCCTGCCGTACACGCTGAACGACCGGAAACAGAAAGTTTATCACGCGCTCCAGAGTCATTGCCCGGAAGTGAAAGTGACTGCTCCGGGAGTGGCCCGTGCCCGCGTGGCCGCTCATCCTTTTGAAATCCGGATCGAAGAATCCTCTTACTCGGATGGCGATTTTTTCGATGTCGAATTCACCGATCTTCGCACGGGGGACAAGTCCCGCTTTGAGGGGATTCTCGCTTTCGGCGATGTCCTTTTGGCCGTGCTGGGGGGGCGGACCGAGGGATTGAATGAGAAGCTGGTCCAGCCGGGCCCCGCTCTCGAAGCCGGAAACCGTAACCTGCTCAGAACCCGTTTTTGAATCTCGCGAGTTGCTCTTCACTCAGGATGTGAAAAATCCCCTGGCACGAAACGAAGGGGAGTGCGTCCTGGTTGTAAACGGTGGAATGCACCTCAAGTGTGCGCGACTCGACCTTCACCAATCGGGTGAACACCCTGGCTTCCAATCCGATCGGAAGGGCCCGTGAGTAATGAACTTGGAGTGAACGGGTCACGCAAGTGTGATCCCTATCCCAGGCGAGCACTCCCATCACCTCGTCGAGCAAGCCTGCCGAGGCTCCGCCATGTACGTGGCCGGGAGGGCCTTCGGCCCGGGGCTTGAACGAAACTTTGGTCAGAAGCCAGTCCGGAGTTTCCGGAGACTTCCAATGCGATACTTCGAAGAGCGGGCTCTCGGGACCGGAAACGAAGCTTTTTTCCCAATTCAAGAATCTCGGTCGGGTGAGGTGACCGAATTCAGACTCCGGCCTGAAGGGGACCTGCCAGGGAAGGCTCACTGATCTTCCCGTTCGAGGAGCTGTTCGAAGAGACTCGGGCGATAAAACTCGTGGTACTCGTGATAGAGCGAGATCTCACATCCCTTTTCCATCTCGAAGCCCTGGCCGGAATCGAGGATCGTCATTTCCACACGCTTCTCCGCCAGGTCCCCCTGACACGGATAATGGCGGAGTTTCAGCAGCTGGACCTTGATGGCAGGGAGCGGCTCCGAATGATTGACGGCGAATCTCGCCCCCTTTTCAAATTGAAGTGAGGGAGTGACCGTCAACGGGGCGGAGAGTTTGACGAGGATTCCCGGTTCAAGATCCACCCACTGAAGGGGTGGGGTGGAGGCGAGAGCGACACCGGCGAGAAATCCTTGAGCGATGAAAGGCAGGAACAGACTCATGAAGGAATCATATGAGAAGGACTCCGCGGATAAAAGCCCTGACGCGTCATAAATCCATTGTCCCGTCGGGAGAGGAAAACGTCCCGTCATCGGGTTGCCTGATCCTGTAAGCACCTGAGATTCAAGGGGCGGACCACTGGCACCTCCCTTGCTCTCTTCTCCGGCGGCACGAGCGGCTGGAAGGCAGGTGGTGTGCTTATGGAGAGATCCAAAAACGACTGAGTGTCTTGTTCGTGAACCCGCTCCCTCCGGGGAGTGTCAGTCCCGGGCCCTGAGCCCGGAACGGCGGTTGAACCAGTGATTTGACTGCCACCCGGTCCGGAGCCTTCGTGGTTTCCGGACCGGGCTCATCATGCCAAGGAGAAAGAATCGTGATTCTCGAGAAAATTGCCAATCGTAAAGTGGTCACCGTATCCGGGGCCGAAAATCTGAAAGAAGCGTCCAAGCTGATGCGAGACCGCCACGTGGGTAGCCTGGTGGTGGTGAGGAAAGAGGGCATCCGGGAGGTCCCCGTGGGGGTGCTGACCGATCGGGACATTGTCGTGTCCACTTGTGCTTTCGGGATTCCTCCGGACGGCGTTCTGGTCCGTGACGTCATGTCGTCCGAGTTCGTTTCGGCGAAAATCAGCGACAGCTTTTATCATGTGCTCAATCTGATGAAGCAACACGGGATCAACCGGATTCCGCTCGTTGACGGAACGGGGAGCCTTTCCGGAATCGTGACCAGTCACGAGTTGCTGGCGGTTCTTGCGGACGAACTGGAACTCGTCGTCAAAGTTTCCGACCGTCAGCACGAGGTGGAAACCGAACGCCGTCCACACCTCCTGTGAGGATTCCATGAGAACAGGTGCCGGAAACTATTTCAGGGATCATACGGTCAAAGAACGGAAGTCCCGTTGGTTCGTCTTCGCCAATCAGACCGGAGCGGTCTTTTACAAGGACCTTCCTGACCAGCACTTCCAGTTTGTGGACCGCCTGGAGAATCCGGCCGGGAGTCGGATGGAGAGCGACTTCGACTCCGACCGTCCCGGTTCGGGCATGTCAAGCAGCGGGGGCGGAACCATCCGGCACTCCCTGGACCGGACCTTCCACCACGCCGAACGGAATGTGGAACACTTCGCGGGCGCTGTGGCCCGGAGACTCGAGGAGGCTCTCGGGCACCACGAGTTCACCGAGCTCGTCATGGTGGCCGAGCCGGGGTTTCTGGGGTTGCTCCGTTCGAAATTAAGTGCGGGGGTGAAGGAACGCGTCCGACACGAGGTGCACCGGGAGCTCATCCAGGGTTCCGACGAGGAGTTGAGGGCGGCGGCATTCCGGGCCATCCGGAACTCGAAGAAGTGATGACGCGCCCGGCAGGCGTGCCTGCAGAAAGCGGTTGAAACTCCGCATTCCTTCAGAGACACTCTCGCCACTGGGGGAATCCACAATGAGATCATTCATCGTTCTTTTGCTAGCATTCACTGTCCTGTCCGGCCGTCCTGTCGAGGCCCACTCCACTGGCAACCGTCTGGTCCGGGTTCAGTTGTCCGACTACCGTGAGGGGATGAAGCGCATCCAGAGCCAGTCGATCGACGTGGCCGGTGTGAATCTCGACACCCGTGAAGCCGATTTGCTCGTGAATCCCGCACAGTCCGAATGGCTTTCCCGGAATGGTTTCCGTTTCCGTGAAATTCTCGAAAAAGTGGACTCCTCGGCTCCCGATTCCCGCTATCAGAACCCGACCAAGATCGAGTCGGCGTTGAAGCAGTTCGCGGCAGCCTATCCTTCGATCACAAAACTCGTTTCCATCGGAAAATCCCTCCAAGGCCGTGACATCTGGGCGATCCAGATCACCGAGAACGCCTCGAAGGCGACCGCATCCAAACCCCACGTGTTCTTCAATTCCATGCACCACGCCCGTGAGGTGATGACCTCGGAAGTGGGCCTCGACATCATCGACCAGCTCCTCCAAGGGTATGGCAAAGACGCCCAGATCACCCAGTGGCTCCGGAACTATGTGATCGATGTGATTCCCATGTTCAACGTGGACGGGAACAACCTGGTCTGGACCAGCGACTCCATGTGGCGCAAGAACGCCCGCGGTGGATACGGGGTCGACATCAACCGGAACTATCCTTTTGCCTGGAACAGCTGTCGCGGTTCGAGCGGCTCCCGCTGGGCGCAGGACTTCCGGGGTGACAGTGCAGGGTCCGAACCCGAGACCCAAGTCATGATGAACTTCGTGTCGAGCATCCGTCCTGTGTTTTCGATTTCCTACCACTCCTACAGCGAGATCGTGATTTACCCTTACGGCTGCGCCGGTCAGAAGACCGAGACCCATGAGGTGGTCGAGAAAATCGGCAAGGAACTTGCGACGAAGCTCGTGAAAGACGACGGGCGTGGGACCTACCGTGCCGGAACCGCACCCGAGTTGCTTTACTCGGTGGATGGCGGGGACATCGACTGGCACTACGCCGTTGCAGGAGTGATTCCCTACGTGATCGAAGTCAATTCGACCTCCCAGGGCTTCCAACCTTCTTACGCCCAGTGGAGGGACAAGACGGTCACCGGTCAGCGCGCAGGATGGAAGTACCTCCTGTCCCGCATGGACGGGGCCTCCGTTTACGGGCAGGTCCGTGGTCCGAGCGGAATGGGTGTGCAGAATGCCAACCTCGAAATCCGTTCTGTCGGAGGGTCCTTCAAACAGAAGGTTCGCCCTGCTGCAGAAGGCTTCTATACCGTGATCCTCAACCCCGGGCAGTATGAGATCAGTGTCGAGGCTCCAGGCTTGAAGCGTTCGAGCAAGGTCGTCACCGTGGGTGAGACCCGCCTGCGGACCGATCTTTCGCTGACGAACCTTTAATTTCCGAACTTCTGGATCAAAACGAAGGGATGGACCACGACACACAAAAAGGTGCGGTCTTGGGTCTTCTCCCAGCTTGAAAGCATGTCAAGATCGGGTTTGGTGATTTCACCGGACTCGATCCATGCTTTGACCCGGGACTCTTCGTTTTTGGCCACAGCCAAGGCGACTTCGATCAGTTCCAGGGACGGCGCCACCACGATGACCGTATCTTTTGGCATCTGCTTCCGGATGAGGGACCATTCGGCCGGGCCCAGTGATTTTTCCAGTTCAGCGCGGAGGGAGTCGGTTTCAGGCTTTTTGGGGGGCATGGCGTTTCGGCAAGGTCACGACGAAGGTGGTGTGGGGCTGGCTCCGGTCGAGTTTGAAATCACCTTGATGCGATTTCACGATCCCGAGTGAGATGCTGAGCCCGAGCCCGGTGCCCTTGCCGACCTCCTTGGTGGTGAAGAAGGGCTCGAGAATCTTCTTTGCAACATCGGCTGGAATCCCGCTTCCGGAATCGGAGACCCTGATCTCCACCCGCTCTCCGACATCCTGGACCGCCACACGGACCCAGCGTTCATCCAATTCCTGTACGGCATCAAAAGCATTGTTGAGGAGGTTCAGGAGGACCTGGGAGATCTGGGTGGATTGGCACTCGATCGAAAGGCCCTCGGGAACCGGATCGATTTTGAGCTCCGTCTGGTGGCTCCGGAATTTGGCGTGGCAGAAGCTGACAGTGTCTTCGATGATTTCTTGGATGCTCTTCCGTTCGTAGGAGTCACGGTTACCGTCACGGGAGAAAATCTGGAGCCCCTTGACGATCCGGGCGATCCGGTTCGAAGTCTGCTCGATCACCTCGACTCCTTTTGACACTGTATCGAGAGGAGGGTTGTTCTTGGCCAGCATCAATTTCAAATGCTGGGCCTTTCCGAGAATGATGGCCAAAGGATTGTTGATTTCGTGCGCGATCCCGGCTGACATCTCACCCAAACTCGACATTTTCGAGATGTGGAGCATCTGGACCTCTTTTTCACGGATCTCGGTCACGTCCCAGTTCGCTCCCACCAGTCGCTCGACAGCTCCGTCCGCACCGAAGGTGCATCGGGCACTGGCTGCAATCCGCTTCACATCTCCGGCAGGGGTCACCACGCGGAATTCGGCTTTGAAATCCTTCCTGATGCGGATGGTTTCAGCCAATTCTTGCTCAACCCTTCCCACATCGTCCGGATGAAGGGTTTTTTCAAAAGCTTGATACGCGCCCGTGAATTCCCCCTTCGAGATTTCGTACAGTTCGTACATGAAATCATCCCAGATCAGGACGTTCTTTTTCAGGTCCCAATCCCAGATCCCGAACTTGAGAGAACGGATCGCCTGATCCATCCGCTCACGGTTTTTCTCAAGCGCTTCCATGTGAACGATGTTCTCGTAGGTGATCGACACGATCCTGCAAATGAACTCGAGGTAAGCCCGGTGATCGGTGTTGAAGGCGTTTTCCTTGTCTGAGACCACGCCGATCGTTCCCACGCATTCCCCTTGGAACAGGATCGGGCAGTAGAGCCTGGAAGCCAGGTGAAGGCGTTTCTGGAATTCCATTTGGGGCTCGGGATCGTTCCCGCTCAGCCAGGTGGTTTTGTTCCGGATCACCCAACCGGGGTGACGATCCAGGGCAGTGGCTTCCGCAGCTGCGCGTTCATCGGGAGAAAGTCCTTCGGCATGAATCAATTCGAGCGCCCCGGTTTCCTGGTTGATGAAATAGAAGCCGGTGGAATTGAATTCTAGGTTCCTCTTCAGGACATCCAAAATCGCCCGGCCCAGTTCGTTCAGGCTCGTGGTTTCGGTGATCTGACTCAACAAAGGAGTGAGGCGCTCGAGGGTCCGCGCCAAGGCTCCCGCAGGCAGGTGGGGATTCGAAAATGGACTCATGCTCCGAATTCAGGATCCAGTTTTTGGAGGGCATCGAGTGCGGCATTCACGCACTTCTCATCCTGCGCGTAATGGCCTCCGCTCACTCCGATCGCTCCGATCAGGGCTCCCTTGGCCTTGAGAGGGGAGCCCCCGCCCAGGAGGATGAAGTCCGGAAGGTGTTGTGCCCCTTGGAGCAGGATGGGATCGTCTTTGATGAACTGGTACCAGGTGTCCCCGGTCGGAAGGCCGAAGCCCATGGCGGTCTTGGCTTTCTTGATCGAGCCTTCCAGGCTCACGTGCGCGGCATCGTCCATGGAGGCGAATGCCCGAAGGCGTCCCGCATGGTCGAGAACAGCGACCGAAATCCTCATGCCGGTCTCAGAGGCGTGTTTCACCGCTTGGTCCACCAGGAACCGCGCAGCCTCGAGGGTCAGTACAGGGCGGGAAGTGTTCGACTTCATCAGGTTCTCCTTAGAGCAGGGATTGAAGCATCTCAGGATGCATCTTTTGGTGCACTTCGTTCGAGTTGCGGACAGGCAACGCACTTTCCAGGGAGCGGGTGCCGAAAGTGTAGCGTTTGAAGTCCTCAACGAAGGAGGATTGGTAGTAGTCACCCATCCATCCGATGAATTCCTCGATGTGGAACGGACGGAACACCCGGGTCGCGATCAGGTGCCGCATGAACGGTTTGAGTCCGCCTTTCGAGCGGGTTTTACCGTCCAGGTAGCTCATGAAGCGTTCGCCGAAGGAATATGCGGCACGGTCGGTCGAGCGGGTGTAATAAGGATGAGACGACATCCCCGTGCTGCCGGACAGGCTTCCGATGGCTTGATAGCCGTCATCGCGCCAGGAGGCAAGAGCCTCGTCCACCCAGCCCGCATTGCCGTTCGCCGGCATCATGCCGCGGGCGAAGTAGGAGTGGAACAGTTCGTGGCCCACAGCCGAGAAGTCGGTCATGGTCGCGCCACAATATTCCATTCCACCCGCTCCAGCCAGGTAAACGGTGATGGAGGGATGAGGGAACGGACCGTAATCACGCTCGAGCTCCGCGATCACCGCAGTCACCCGGTCCTTCAAACGGTCCAGCGAAGACGAGAAAACCCCGCCGTTGGTGTACAGCACCACGGGAAGCTCCCGACCGTCGATCGACCGGAGTCCGAAGCGGAGCTCCGGATAAAGGCCTTTGGGCGCGGTATGGAAAAAGATGCTGGAGGAGGTGAAATGGGACGGGTAACGGATCTCGTAAGTGGTCGAGTCGTAGCGATGGACCGATCCATTGGTGTAGATCGTTTGTTCCGATTGCAGCCCCTTGAAGCGGAGGATCAGGGTCATCTTCACCTGGTCGAACTCGAGGTTCGCCGGAAGGTAGCGCTCCAGGAAATTGCGGTCTTCGAGGTCGGAGGTCCAGAAGGCGCTCTTGACGCCGTCCTGGCGGAACTCGACCAGATCCGTGAGGGGCAGGATCACGTCCAGTTCGTGGACACCCGGCTGGGTCAGGCGGTCGATGACCCGGACCGAGCTTTCCTGGTTCGGAGTGCGGGTGAGGGTGGAAGTCACCGCCTGGCCGTCCAACGAAAGGGAGGTGGGAGTTTTCACCGAATCGAACACCGGATACCCGGCTTCAATGGTCAGGAACCGGATCTGCGCCTTGGCCACGGCTTGCTTGGCACCCAGGTCGTAGGTCACCTCGTACAAAGCTTCTTCAAAATCCGCGAAGACCGCTTTGGAATCCCGGTAGGTGAACGGCTTCGGAAGATGCTTGAGATCTTGATCGGAAGCACGTGCAATGGCAGGAACGCTGGACAGGGTCAGCAACGCAAGAATGATGAAACGCATGGATCCCCCTTTAGGTCGGTTCAATCCTGCTCATCAGACCAAAGGAAGACCGGACTGTCTAGCTGTTTTGGGGGGGATTTCCGTCGTCGGACTTCTTTTTTTCAGCGATCCGGTCGGGAGTTTCGGGATCCTGCCCGATTCCATTGAAGGAGTCCTTGAAGTTCTTGATCGATTGCCCCAGGGAGCGGCCGAGGTCCGGGAGCCGTTTCGGTCCGAAGATCAGCAATACGACCCCGATGATCAGCAGGTGCTCGAATGATATTCCAAACATGGGTCTCTCCCTCTTTGTTGAGATTCTACCACGGAATTCAGTGGCCGGCCACCTGCAGTCCGGTGAACCGGATCTCCGGAGCGAAGAACCCCCTGCCCGTGGTGGGGAGCAAGGTTTGCCCGACACCCGAAACATTCCGGATCAAATCAAAAAAGTTGCCCGAAAGGGTGATGCCTTTCACTCCTTGGACCACGACACCGTCCTGAACGAGTTCTCCGCTCGCTGCGAGTGAAAATGCTCCCGAGGAGGCATTGACCCCGGCATGCAATCCGTCCAAGGCGAAGATGCGGAGCACGTTCCCTGAAGCCAGCCGTTCGGCCGGGGTGGTTCCGGGGTCGATCACCAGTTGAGTCAGGGACGTGCCGAGTTGCCCCTTGGGGCTCCGACTCGCATGGCCTGTGGTCTTGACCCCGAAGTGTCGGGCTGTGGCCGTATTGTGGTAAAGGGAAACCAATCGGCCTCCCTCGATCAGAGTCAGATCCGTTTTGGCGACACCTTCGGCATCGGTCAGGATGTGGTGAAAGCCCTTTTCGTATCGGGGCAGGTCCCGGAGAGTCAGTTCGGGGTGGGCGATGGTCTCACCGATGGAATTTCCAAAGCGGCTGTAGCCGTCTTTGACAGCTTTGGCCGAGAACAACCCTGTGAAGCAGCTGAAGAGCGACTGAAAGCAATCCGGTTCGAAGATCACGTCATACTTTCCGGTCGGCACGGGTTTCGCTTCGAGCAAGGTTCTGGTGAACCTCAAGGTCTCTCGAATCGCATTCTCAGGTGAAAGCTCCGAAAAGGTCCTGCCATTGCTGCTCCGGTAGAAAAGGGCCTGCTTTTCTCCGTCTTTGAGAAGCGCAGAAGTGTAGCAATTGAAAGATTTTTCCCTTTCATAAACGCGGAGACCCAGGTGATTTCCGTAAAAAGAGTGGGACTCGCCCTCCGCATAGCCGTTGTAGGGAACGGCCTGGGTTCTCGGATCCCTTCTCTTGATTTCGTCTTCAAGATGGAGGGTGAGTTTGATCTTCTCTTCCAGTGGCGTCGAATCTTCTCGATAAGTCTTCGAATTCGTGTCGACCACGGGAGCCCCGCCCAGGGTGATGCTCTGGTTTTCATCCGGCTCGACCGCATGGGTGAGACGGATGGCGCTCTCCACCATGGAACGGAGTGAATCCGCAGACAAGTCTTCCGAATAACTGATGCCCACCCGATGATCCCGGATCACCCGGACTCCGATGAGGCGCGAAGAGGTGACCTTGTAAGTCTCGATCCGCCCCTGCTGCGCCGAGAGTGAAAGCGCGTTGCCTTCGTTCAGGATCACGTCGGATTCATCCGCGCCGAGTTTCCTGGCCCATTCGAGCGTGGTTTCGATTTCCGTCCTCATTTCGCACCTCCGACCAGGATCTCATCCACCTTGAGGGCGGGCTGTCCCACGCTGGCGGGGATGCTTCCACTCACGGAGCCGCACATGCCGGCCATGATCTCGAAATTGTCCGCGACCATCGAGATCCGTTTCAGGGTCTCCGGGCCCGTGCCGATCAGGGTCGCGCCCTTGACGGGGCGGGAGATCATTCCGTTTTCGATCAAATAGCCTTCCTGAACGGAGAAATTGAATTCACCGGTTCCGGTTTTCACCGAACCGCCTCCCATCGAGCGTGCATAGAGTCCGCGATCGACACTTGCGATCAGTTCTTCGAAACGGTGCGGTCCCGGCTCGATGAAGGTGTTCCGCATCCGGGAAGCCGGTGCGAAACGGTAACTCTGTCTCCGGGCCGATCCGGTCCTCGGGTGGCCGGTTTTCAGGTTCCCGACATAATCGGCCATGAAATTCTCGAGGCGGCCATTGCGAATGAGCTGGGTACGCTCTGTGGGCATGCCCTCGTCGTCGATCGACAGGGATCCCCAGGCACCGGCGATGGTTCCATCATCCACCGCACTCACCGCAGGGTGGGCGATCATTTCCCCTTTTTTGTCCCAGAAAACCGAAGCTTTTTTCTCGACGGAAGTGGTTTCGAGCAAGTGGCCGCAGGCCTCGTGGAAGATCACCCCTCCGAAAGCATGGTCGATCACAACCGGCATGGTGCCGGCCGGGCAAGGCTCTGCGTGGAGCGAGGTCACGGCCCGGCGTGCGATTTCGTTAGCGATGAATGCCGGATCGATACCTTCAGCGAATTCCCAACCCAAAGAAGCTCCTGGTCCGTAAAACGCGGAATCCTTCTGGTCACCGTCAGTGGCAACGGCCTCCGATCCGATCCGGGTGTACAGCCTGAGGTCCGTGGCGTGAAGTCCTTGAGAGTTGAACAATTCGATTTCCTGGTGACGCTCGAGTGAGTGGGCCGAAACCTGCGAGATTTCCCGACTCTGCTTCCGCGTGAGTTCGTCGATTTTTCTCAGCAGGCGGATCCGGGCCTCGAGATCGGATCCGTTCGTTGCGGGAACAGGCGAACGCCGTGAGCTTGCTTCCGATCGAAAGGCGATCGGAACGGTCCGGGTGGAGGTCCGCTGATCTGGCGCGCACAGGAGACGGATCACCCGGATCAACTCGTCCTCAACCGGCGAATTGGTGTAGCCATAGAGGACTTTGGTCCCGAACAAGACCCGAAGACCGATTCCGAAGTCGATCCCGTCAGTAATTTGATCCACCTTGCTCGATTTCAGGTTCACGGAGAGCGTCCGGTTGCGTTCCACGAACAGGTCCGCGAAGTCGGCACCGAGGGAGAGGGCGCAATCGATCACTTTTTTTGCAGTCACTTCATTCAGCATGAGGGCAGTATAGCGAGGGTGCGATGCGACAGAGAAGAACAATCACAGATTCGAACTTTACTTGAGACAAAAGCATGGGCTTTCGTTAGACTTTTCCCCATGGAGAGCCATCTATGAGAATCGCGATGTTCAAGGAAACGCGCGCCGGTGAACACCGGGTCGCGCTGACACCCCAGGTGTGTGCTCAGCTGAAAAAGATGGGGCATGAGGTCTCGATCGAAAAAGGGGCCGGCGTTCCCGCCCACTTTTCTGACTCGAGTTACGAACAGGTCGGAGTCCGCGTGGTGGATGGCGGAGCGGCCTTGCTCAAGGAAGCGACCGTTTTCGTCCAAATTAACATTCCCGAAGCGAACCGGGTCATAGAATTGCCCGAGGGATCGGTCTGGATTTCCATTCTCCAACACCGCACTTCAGCCGAAGTGGTCCGGGCATTGAATTCCAAAAAAGTTTCCGCTTTTTCTCTCGATGCGATTCCGCGGATTTCGCGAGCCCAAAGCATGGATGTCCTGAGCTCCCAGGCCAATCTCGCAGGTTATCGAGCGGTGATCGAAGGTGCCTCGGTGATGGACAAGATTTTCCCGATGCTGATGACCGCGGCCGGGACCGTGACGCCCGCCAAGGTGCTCGTGTTCGGAGCCGGAGTCGCCGGCCTCCAGGCGATCGCCACGGCGAAGCGCTTGGGAGCGGTGGTTGAAGCGACCGATGTGCGCCCTGAGACCAAAGAACAGGTTCAGAGTCTCGGAGGGAAGTTCATTGAAGTCCAAGGTGCATCCGTCGGAAGCGAAGGCGGATACGCCAAAGAAGCCACCGAGGAATACCGTAAAGCCCAGCGTGCGGCTGTGAACAAGTCCCTGGCTCAAGCCGATCTGGTGATCACGACCGCATTGGTTCCCGGACGCAAGGCCCCGATTCTGGTCGACGACGAACAGGTCTCCTTGATGAAATCAGGGGCGGTGTTGGTCGACATGGCCGCCGAGCAAGGCGGGAATTGCACCAAGACCCGTCCCGGCGAGATCGCCGAGGTGAACGGTGTCCGCATCGTGGGGGCGCTCAACCTGCCTTCGCAGCTGGCGAGCAATGCGAGCGAGCTCTTCGCCCGGAACCTGCTCGAGTTGTTCAAATTGATCGCCCCGAAAGGGGAAATGGTTTTTGACCTGAAGGACGAGATCGTCCAAGGCTGTCTGATCTGCCATCAAGGCGAGATCCGGCACGCATCGAACTGAGGTGGACATGGAACTGTTGAATTGGATCGGTGAGAACATCACCTTCGTGTATTTGATTGTCTTGATGATTTTTGTGGGGATCGAGTTGATTTCCCATGTTCCGAGTGTGTTGCACACTCCGCTCATGAGCGGTGCCAACGCCATTCACGGCGTGGTCTTGATCGGGGCGATCATCGTCCTCGGTAAGGCGGGAGAAGAAGATTGGATCAGCAAGACGGTCGGATTCCTCGGCGTGATCGTCGGGACCCTGAACGTGATCGGTGGGTTCGTGGTGACCGACCGGATGCTCGAGATGTTCAAGAAGAAGCCGGGTAAAGGGGGAGCGAAGTCATGAGTCACCTTCTCGAACTCGCTTATTTGTTCGGTTCCATCGCCTTCGTCGTCGGTCTCAAGATGATGGGGCAACCTGATTCTGCCCGGAAAGGGAACCTCGTCGCCGCCGCCGGGATGGCGGTTTCCGTCTTCGGGACCTGCTTTCTGGGTGACGAGGGATTCCGGGTCATCGGGAACTTGAGCTGGATCGCCATCGCCATCGTGATCGGGACCCTCGTCGGGACCGTGATGGCCAGACGGGTCCAGATGACCGCCATGCCCGAGATGGTCTCTCTCTTCAACGGGATGGGCGGGCTTTGTGCCGCACTGATTTCGGTCATCGAGTGGCGGGCCATCCAGGCAAGCGGTGAGGTCCTGACTCTCGGTCACTACCTTCCGATCATTGCGGGCCTCATCATCGGCACCGTTTCCTTCATCGGGAGCATGGTCGCTTGGGGCAAGCTGAACGGCTCGGTGGGGGATTACCGTTTCCAAGGGCAACAATTCATCAATGCGATCCTCGTGTTCGGGGTGATCGGCGCTTCGTTCCTGACGTTTCAGGGCGGGGACCAGGGCATGCTCTGGTTTTTGACCACAATCGGGATTTCGGCGGTTTACGGTCTCTTTTTCGTGCTTCCGATCGGCGGAGCCGACATGCCGGTCGTGATCTCACTCCTGAACTCGTTCACCGGAGTCGCAGCAGCATGTGGTGGCTTTCTGTACCACAACAACGTGATGCTCATGGGAGGGGTGTTGGTCGGTTCCGCGGGAACCATCCTCACCGTGGTGATGTGTAAGGCCATGAACCGGTCTCTGACCAACGTACTGATCGGACTTGCAGGATCCGGCTCTTCCGGTGGTGGCAAAGCGGTTTCCGGTTCGGTCCGTGAGGTCCAGGCGACCGATGTGGCCATCATGATGAAGTACGCCCAGAAGGTGATCATCGTGCCGGGGTATGGTCTTGCCGTGGCCCAGGCCCAGCATGTTTGCCATGAGCTGGAAAGCCTCCTCGAAGCAGAGGGCGTCGACGTGAAGTATGCGATCCACCCTGTTGCGGGTCGGATGCCGGGGCACATGAATGTCCTCCTTGCCGAGAGCAATGTCAGTTATGACAAACTCGTCGAGATGGAGCACATCAACTCGGAGTTCTCCACGACAGATGCCGTACTGGTCGTCGGTGCCAATGACGTCGTGAACCCAGCCGCCAAGACCGATCCCACCAGTCCGATCTTCGGGATGCCGATTCTGGATGTGGACCAGTCGAAGCAGATCATCGTTCTCAAACGGTCCATGAAATCGGGTTATGCCGGGATCGAGAACGAGCTCTTCTTCAACTCCAAGTGCGGCATGTTGTTCGGTGACGCCAAGGAGAGCCTCCAGAAACTGGTCAACGAGCTGAAGACCGTTTGATCCGGGCCCTGTTTGATCGCTCCATCTTCGCTCTCTGGTTCGGACAAGTCCTGTCCGGAGTGGGGGACGAGATCTACCGGGTGGCGTTCACGTGGATCTGTGTCCAAGAAGTCGGGAAGGATGCAGGGGGATTTTCGGTCCTGCTCGTACTCTCCGGTCTCCTGGGAGCGACTTTCGCCTCCCGTTGGTTCAGATCGCTTCCGAGTGATCGCGTCCTCGTCAGGCTCGACCTTTACCGTGCCGGGATCAGTCTGGTGCCGGTGGTGTTCTATCCATTCCCTCAATGGCGTTTTCCTGCCCTGGTGGTCGCAACACTGCTCCTTTTCGGTCTCAGTTCCGCTTTCGAGCCCGTCCTGATGGAGTTCGTTCCGAAAGTCGCCCGGAGCCCGGAATTGCTCCGGGGTGCGAACGGACTCATGGCCACCACGTACCGCTTGGCTCGCGTGGTCGGGCCGTCGATCATCGGGATTCTCACGGCTTGGATTTCCATGGTTCACTTCTTCACCCTGAATGCCCTGACCTTTGTCGGTTCTGCGGCCAGCATCCGCTCCATCGGTTGGGCCGCCGCAAGCGCTGAAACGGGCGCTCAACAGGCGATAGGGTGGATTGAGGGGTGGAAGCTGATTCGAGGCATCCCGGCGATTCACAGGAGCATCTGGGCCAAGTGTGTGAGTGGTGGAGCGTGGAGTCTCGCATACGGAGTGGGTCTGGCCTTGTTGGTCGATGAGATGCATCCCGGCCAAGTGTCGATCTTCGGAACCTTGATTGCAGTCTATGGTGTCGGGAACCTCGCCGGTGCGATCGGCATCGGGAGTGTGCGACGGCGCCACCCCGAGCTCTGGATATATGGTGGCTTGATTTGGCTCGGAATCGGATTCATGGTGCTCAGTGGAGCACGGGACATGAACGTGCTACATGGGGTGATTGCGATCACTGCGATGGGCGGTCCGGTGAATGATCTTCCTTTTGTGGATCTGGCTCAAACTCATTATCGCCCCGAAGAGTTGGCGGGAATCTTCCGGATGAAAGTGATTCTCGATTCACTCATCACCTTGGTGTTTTTTGCGGTCTCTCCTTGGGCGTTTCAGGTCCTCGGGGTGAGGACGGTGCTCGCAATTTGTGGAGTGGCCATGATGCTGAGCGGAATCGGGTCGGGTTTTGCCCGGTTTTGGGTCGAATCGAGGCGGGGTCCTCCGGACACAGTCTGATTTCGCAGGCTTTTTTTTGAAAGGAGGCTTCACATTTTTCTCAAAAATTAGTTGACCGAATCAATCAACAATGAGATTCTGATTTCACGGAGGACGGTATGAGAAAAACCGCAGCACAAGAGCTGTCTCATGACGCACGAGACGATAAGCATCAGTTCCACGATGCGGGGCCCCCACGGTAAGCCCAGCGTGAGATGACCACCAGACGTCGGTGGGTCTCATGGACCGCAGATTCGAGCCCGGCCAGGTTCGGAGAGATGCGGCGAGTGATCGCACAATTGAATAATGTTTGAGAGGGAATGTTGGAGTCGGGAGCCGGAAGAAAACTCGTAAGGCGATGATCCACCCCAAACCCCCTGAATAGTAGTCGTAATGACTCTAAGGGCCCGAGCGCAAGCTTCGGGCCCTTTTTTTATTTTAAACTGATCTTCCCCCAATCGATCGGATCAAGCCCCAGGTCCCGGAGCGCCTCGTTCGTCCTGGAGTAAATCCGACTCCCGAAGAACCCGCGATAAGCAGACAGGGGAGAAGGGTGCGGAGCTTCGATGATCCGGTGTCGGGACGGATCGATCCGCGATCGCAATTTGCCGGCATGGCCACCCAACAAAAGAAACACGATTCCCTTTTCCCGTCGGTTCAATGCATCGAGTACGGCCGTGGTGAATTCAGTCCAGCCGGAATCTGCGTGTGACAGCGGCTCTCCACGACGAACAGTCAGCAAAGTGTTGAGGAGGAGAACACCCTGATCCGCCCATCCGGTCAGGTCGGACTGTTCACCCGAAAGGTTGCAATTCAAGTCGGTTTGGAGTTCTTTGAAGAGGTTTCTGAGGCTCGGCGGTTTCTTGCGAAGTGAATTCGGCACGGCAAAACTGAGACCGATCGCCTGGGAATCCCCATGATAAGGATCTTGTCCGATGAGGACCACTTTCACCCGATCATAGTCGGTCAATCGGAAGGAACTGAAGATATTGCCATTCTCCGGGTGGATCGAATGGCCTTCAATGACTTCATTATTGAGAAAGTCCGCAAGTTTTTCAAAGGCGGCCCCTTCCATTTGACCCCTGAGGACTGTTTTCCAGGAGGGCGGGATCTGTGATTCGGCCAAAGCTTTGAGATTCACTGGGCGATCCCCGCTCCAATTTCAAAACGATTCACCGGACCCGAAGAGGTGATTCCAGGTGCAAAAACACAGGTGACTTTCCATTTCCATGCGCCGGACTCAGGAATCGGGATGGCTATGAAATTCTCAGAGGTTTCAAAAGTGGAAGTGGAAGAGTGGATCGGGAGTTCCTCCCTGCCGACATCGATGCGGTATTTCGGGCAGGCAGGCAGTTCTTTCCATCCGAGAAGGAATTTTTTAGTGAAAGTCCGGAGTTGATCCGAGGTGAAGTGGGATCGATCTGCAGGACTGACCGGCTGTGGGGAAGGCAGTGACCAATTGAACTGGACGGGCTTGGAACGGATGATCTCACCGCTCTTCATTCCGGTTTCAATCTGGAATTCCCAGTCGCCCGTCGGGGCCAGGGGAACCGGGATTTCCAAGGTTTCCCGTTCAGATTCCAAGACTCTCTCGCGACCTGACTCGCGAATCTTGATTCGATAGGGGGTTTCCCGGGCGTAACCCACGGACTTCCACTGGAATTTGAACTTCTGGTCTGGAAGAGGCACATCTTCACTCAGAGGTCCGCTTTTGGGAGAGGACAAGACCTTGATTTCCTCCGGGGGAGGTCGAAGTGCCAGGGTCAAGCGGGATAACAGAGGACGTTCCTGAATCGCAGACTTTTCCGGGGCTGCCGTTTCAGGAACGGATGGCCCGGAAGAGGTCTCGATCTCGGGCAAGGTGACCTGCGCGCTCTTGGCTTCGACAGCGACAAACTCCGGGGCAGGGGCTGAGACATTAGGAGGAACTGTCAGTGAAGCCGGGGCCGGTGGAACGGGTGGTGGAAGGGCTTCCAAAATCACCTCACCCCGGGTGTTTTCGACCACGATCGGGGCGCCGTCAGATCGGACCGCCGCTTTGACCGTTCCGCTTTCCAGGGTGATCTTGATCTTTCTCTTGATTCCTCCGAATCCGAGCGATCTCACCGGTTCGATGCGGATCAGGGACTCCGGACCGAGCTCGAGGATGTTCCCGTCTGTCAGATTGACCCGGGCCGAGGCGCCTTTGCCGGTCATGATCCGGTCTCCCACGAAGAGAGACTCTCCAGGAGTGATGGAACTGAAGGAAGTGGAGGCTTCCCGTCTCTTTCTCACACTCCTGCTTTGTCGGATGATTTCGCCGATCGGGCTTTGGCTCAAAAGGTCTTTACCCGGGCTCAGGCGTTCGGTGAATCGGAAACCGGTCAACTCGATCAGGATCGGCAACGCGATCAGAGCGAGACCTAAAATCAGAACGGACTTTTCGTCGAATGAGATTCTCATCCGATCAAGCACGCGCGGAATCTCCCTCTGTGGGTTTTCCCCGGAACAAGACATAAGTCAGGTCGTCTGCGGGGATCAAATCGCCGTAAAAGCCGTTCAAGTCATCGACCAGACTCTCGTGGAGATGCGACCAGTCGGTTTTCCGATCGGAGAGTAATTCCATCACCCGGCGCTTCCCAAAGGGGATATCGTCCTTGCCGGTGTTTTCGAGCAATCCGTCTGTGTAGAGGAAAATGGCGTCTTCCGGTCCCCAGGGTAGGGTGACATCGTTTGACGGAGCGAAATCACGGGCTTCACCGAGGCGGGACCCCATTCCCCTCAGGGTTTCAAAGCGACTTTTCTCCTGATCGGCCTCACGGCGGATGATCCAAGGGGAGTGGTGTCCTGCATTCGAATACGTGAGGCTCCCGTTCTTCAGATCGATGAGGGCGATGAACATGGTCATGTTGATCTCGCCCTTGCCTGATTCCAGAATCACTTGATTGGCCATTTTCAGCATGAGTGCGGGAGTGACCAGACCGGTGTGTCCATCGAGGAACAACTGCCTCACAGCCGAAAAGCAGCCGTGGGTGACCGCCGTCAGCATGGCGGGTGGAAGACCGTGTCCGGTCGCATCTGAAATCATGACCATCAGGTGCTGTTCGGTCTCGATGAATCCCCACCAATCCCCTCCGCACTCTGCCGCAGACTGGTAGTGACTGAGTAGAGAGTATCGGTCTTGGTGGATCTCGGACGGAGGAATCAGCCGGTGTTGCAAGGTCGCAGCGATGGCAAGCTCCTGCTCGATCCTGACTTTCTCGACGCTTTCCCGGAGCAGAACCTTGATTTTTTCGGACATCCGGTTCATCGAACGGGACAAATGGCCGATTTCGTCGGTGGAGGACTCACTGAGGGCGAGATTGAAATCACCGCTCGAGATCACTTGAGTGGCCCGGGTCAGCTCTTTCAGGGGTTGGGTGATCTTGAGTGAGAACAGCACCACGGTGACCAGCGCGATCCCCAGAAAAAGGAGACCGAAGAGGAACATCCGCTCAAAGAGCATGAAGGTTCCTCGCATGGCATCGCTGTACTTCACCGTATTCAGGACCATCACGTTGAAGCCGGGAAGAATGTAAGTGCCGAGTCGGGCCTCACCGTCGACGGGAGTGTACTCCAGGGTTCCGATGGAAACAGGGGACTGTCGGGCCGCAAGGAAAAGCGGATCGCGAGGGTCGACTTCACGCCCGGCCGCCGAGGTATCCCGGGTGTCGAAAAGGATCCTTCCCTTACGGTCGACAATTCGGGCGTCGGTGCCGCCGGATTTCTTCAGAATAGTTTCAGGATTGAGTCGGCTTCTGGCAAATGTGATCCGGTTCCGACTGTAGTCCGGATCGAGCAAGGTGTAGAGATAAACTTCTTTTCGATCATTGGCAGAACGATGGGTTTCATAAGCCACCCCTGCATCGAGCAATTCCTGGATCAGGTCTTTCGACGGGGCAGGATGGGATTTGTCGCCCTTCCAGTCATAAAGTTCACGTGCTTTTGACTCCTGTTTCCGCGTGGTCTCAAAAACTTCGAGACTCATCAAGGCATCCTGGTTCTCCAGTACCCGGAGGGTCTGGTTGTCGAGCGAGGGTAGTACTTTCAGGGTGTGCACCACGGTCTCGACCAGACTTGAGAATCTCTGACCGAGTAACTGGGACTGGTTGGCCTGAACTTCAAAAGTGAAGGATTCGGTTTCCTCTCTCAGGAAATTGTAGGCGAGCCAGAAAGAGGAACTCATCAGAATGAGAACCAGAACGGCAACACCCGAGACGAGTTTCAATCCCAGTGATCCTGTGCGGGAGAACGTGTTCGACACGATCCCAGTTTCGCCTTAAATGCTTGTGAAGGCAAAAAAAAGCGGATAATTTTAAGGGGGAATTCCTCATGCGACACTCTTGTTTTGTCATCACTCTTGTCCTGCACTTGTCGCTGGTTTTTGCGGCGCAATACGCCCGTTCAGAGGAAGTCATCGTTGCGGAGAATCCTTCCAACAGCTTCGAACCAGAGCGTGAGCTCGAGCTCGAACGGGTGGACACTCCTGTTCCGGGCCCGTTGCCGTCACGGGAATGGCGTTTTGACGAGTTGCGCGTGGTGATCCGGAGTTTCGGCACGAGCAAGTCCTCTGTATTGCGGGTCAAGGGGCGAGTGGAAGCCAAGGGGAAGATTTATTGCGAGGATCATAGTTTTTCTATCGGTGAGGAAGGGGCTTTCGAACTGGAAGTGCCTTACGATGGACGTTCCAACCGGCTTTATCTGGCTCGGATCGCACCGGACGGGAGTATCTCGCATCAGACTTTGAGTTTCCGTTTCAAGCAAAATGATCAGAAGAATGGGCAAGAGGCTCCTGATACGGTCCCGGTGGTGGAATTCAACCGGGATCTCGATCGAAAGACCTACTTCGCTCTCGGGACCGGGATCACCTCGATCCGGTACAGCCAATCCGATTCCCGCTATACCGATTACCGTTCCACGGTTTGGTCGCTGAAGGGGGCTTTCAATTATTTCGTGGCACCCCCGGTCTGGGACCTCGGCTTTTCCGGCTTTGTGAATCTGACCACCCTTTCGAGTAATCAAGTGTCCGACGTCCGGTTCATCGGAGCCAATGCCCGTCTGGGTTACGTGTTTCCCGGGATTGAAAAGCCCTGGCGCTTGGCTCTTTACGGAGGTTGGTACTATTCCACCATGGTGGCTGATGATCTCAGTTTCGGGTACCGGAACCTATCAGGCCCGCAGCTTTATCCTACTTTGCGTCGGGCCTTTTCAAACGGGACGGCAATTTCGGGATATTTGAAATTTTCTCTGATTACGGACCGTTTGGGTTTGCTCAATCTGGGCAATCATGAGTTCGCTACCGGCATCAGTTATCTGGTGCCGATCTCAGGAAATCCGTACATGATCGGACTCGATTATGCCCGGCTCGGTTTCTCGATTCAAGGGCGTGAGATCGACACGAGCAGTTGGAGTCTCGGACTCAGTCGAGCGTTTTGACCGGGTCAACGAGTCGAGAGGATGTCGTTGATGAACGGGTGCGTGGATTCCACCTGGATGGCCGTGTCGACGGTGAGGCGTTCCACCTGAGGCTCCCGGAAGTCTCCGCCAGCCACAGTGAACCCGAGAAACTCGTTCAATTCTCCAGCAAGAATCGCATATTGCCCGGCTGTGATCAGACTGTTGGTTCTGCCACGCCCGGAAGGCCCCAGCGTGAAATAAGGCATGCTGAAGGTGGTCGAGCCAGTCGGGATTCCTGCAAAGGTGTAGGTGGACCGGGGATCGGACTCGTCGTTTGAAATGAGAAACGACGAGGGTCGTGTGTTAAAAGGGGTGGCATATGCAAGATAATTGATTGTGGTGTGCCAAGAGTAGGTCGTCAATTTGGAGGTCAGGACACTTCCGGACTTGAAATGGGCAGGTTGAATGAACGTATTCGGGGTAAAGGCTGAACTCACCTGTATGATCGCCAAATCACTCAAGGGGAGCTCGGGGGTGTAAGTCGGATCCAGCCTTACCCCTTGAACCGTGCGAGTTTGGCGATAATTGCTCGGGAAACTCGAGTCCCAGTAGGATCCTGCCTGGACCTCAAGGGTGCCTTCGACCTCGAAGGCTCGATGGATCAAACAGGATGCCGGGGTCAATACGAGTGACATGGTCATCAGGACGCCCGGACAAATGATCCTGGGATCGGGATGCCCATTGTTGATTTGAACGGCTACGATCCAATTCGGGTTCTTTTGAGGAGGTGCGGGAGTGTCGACCGGCTCGACGATGGGCTGGGGAACCTCTGGATCTTGTAAGACAAGACCGTTTCCTGTGATATTTCCTGTATTCAAGTTGTCAGGGTTGACTCCGTTGTCGAAGTCAACCTCGGCACCCAAGGTCCAGTTGACCTGATCGGTGATTGCCGAAAGGGTGACACGATCCGGGATGCCACCGGATCTGACCTGGAAGCGGATGACTCCGTCTGAGTCCGAGGTCAAAACCATTTCTTCGACTTCCGGAACTTGATCCTCCCAAGACCCACTCGTCCTCTCGAGTGTGGAAAAACTGCTTGCTCTGTTGAAGTCGGTCCTTCGGATCAACACGGTGTAATCCGGTACCGGGTTTTTATAGGCGTCAAAGACCAACCCCCGGATCGGAGCCATCTTCGATGTCGGATAATCCCGAACCCTCGACTCCAGATTGGGCAAAAAAGGGAAGTGATCGAAGGTCAAGTAGGACTCGCTCGTGGAAACAGGACCCGGGTTGACGATGATCTCCCCGGAGCAAAAAGGAGTCGTCGCAGAGATTCCGATGCGGCGGGTTTTGGAATTGAAAATCTGGAGCGGGGCATAGGTTCCGGATTGGGCGTCCGGATCGTAGGTCAAGTGGGGTGAGTTGGTGTTGTCGGCCGGGGCTCCGGGAGACGGGATTTTGCAATTCGGATCGAGGAAGGTTTGAATCGGCAGGTGGGAGTGGGGGGTCCGGTTCCCGGCCACATCGAAAGATGTCAGTCTCAGGTCAGTAATGGTGTCACCGGCTGTGATGGTGGAGGGTAAATTCTCGAGAGTCAGGTGGTGAGTCGGGCCGTGGTTGACCGTCAGGTTCAATGCTTGCCCGTTGGTGGCTCGTATGGAAACTCTCAAGTCAAGGGTTCCTGCGGTCCATCCGGTCACCACGACGTCAAAACGTTTTTTAATGCTGGACCAGGAGAAATTTCCGGAAACGATCGTCCCCGTAGAGGAAGGGGAGGGAGCCCAAGACAGATCGGAAGCAGAGGCCGGATTCGACGGTCCTGGGTTTCCGAAGGAATCCTGGGGTTCGATTTCAAAGGCGTAATCTTGTCCTGCGGTCAACGCGGGAGTCGGAGCAATGATCAAGGTTTTTGAGGGATTCAAAACTCCGGGGTTGATGATGACCTCCGTGGTTCCCGGGGTGAGGGCAGGACCACTTGCCGGGAGATGTTCCACGCTGACGGTGGTGGTTCCAGCCCGGGTGAGCCTCAACGGATGCTCTGCCCTCCCGCTCACCAGATTGAGAGAGGCCGGCCCCGCACCCGAGGAAAAGGAGGATGAATCATTGTGAGAAACCCTTCCGACTCCGTTGAAGGCCGTGTCCCGGTTGCCGTAAGTATCGACCGCCTGGATCTCGATCGTGAGATCGATTCCTGCAACCATGGTTCCGGGAAGTCCAACGGCTGCCATCCGGACTGCCGTTCCCGGAGTGAATTCCAGGCTCCCGGTCGTGCTGAGGGTTTCGAGGTCCGTCACATCGACGGCAGTGAGGGTGGCTGTTCCGGAAAGGGTGGAATGAAGCGTGAAAGTCGCCCTTCCGTTTGAGTCGGTGACGGCCCCGCTGGTGGCAGCGATCACATCTTGCGGACGATTACTCGTCAAAGCCACCTGATTTCCGACCATCGGTTCTCCATTGGAGTCCAGCAAAGTCAGAGTCACGGTCGTGTCAGGTGAAGTCCCGACAGAGGTCTGGGTTTTATTCACCCCGAGATTCGACCGGACAGGATCGGTTCCGGTGATGCGAAGGTCCAGGGTCCGGGTGACTGAACAGTTGCTCGGAGAAGTGGCCCGGACCGTATAGGTCCGGTTCGGCGAGACGGAAGTCGCCACTCCTGAAATCACTCCCGTAGAGGGATCCAAATTGACTCCGGCCGGAAGAGCGGGCTCGACTTCAAATCCGAGAGGGACCCCCTCGTTGAACTGTGGAACCGAGGTCAGAGTCTCTCTCAGTTTGATGGCGGTGATGGAAGTGTTGGAATAGGTGAAGCCCTTCAGGTCACAACTTTCGCTCAGGCGCTCGCCGAGAATCTGAGGAGAGCAGGCACTCAATCCCAACAGAAGCGCAAGAGTTCCTACGAGAGAGCGCCCCTGCGTCTCCGGGAGTTGTCTGGGATGAATGAGGGCCAAGAAACCCATACCTTTCCCTTTCGGTGCTCAGGGAAAAAACCTGAGTATTTTGATAGGGTTTAGTTTTATTTTACCTCCCCTGCGGAGTCTTCGCGAGGGGTGTACACTTCGATTCATGGGGTCAACGAAAACACTGCTCTGGGTTTCGGCCATCGCCTCGATTTGGGGGGCTTCCCACGTCTGGGTGAGACTTTCGGCGCCGGTGCTCGGGGCGGGGACAGTCGCTTGGGCGCGCCTCGCCATCGGGGCCGGAGTAATGCTGCTGTGGGTGCGTTTTTTCGGACACACCCGCCTGCCTTCGACCGGGCTCCGGTCGCGCCTGATTCATTGGGGTGTGGTGGGGGTGTTGAACGGGGCTCTGCCGTTCTTGTTGTTTGCTCATGCGTCCTTGCATCTGCCGGCGTCCTATTTGTCGATTTTGAATTCCCTGACGCCGGCATTCAGTGCCCTGTTTTCCTGGTTGCTCTTGTCCGAACCCCTGACCTTGAGGACGGGGTTCGGGTTGGTCCTGGGGTTTTTGGGAGTCGTTCTGATCGAAGAGTTCGGGCCGGTGGGCTTCAACGATTCAAAAGTTGTGGTGGCACTTCTCGAGGGTGTGGGAGCGGCCCTCTGTTACGGTTTGGTCGGAATCTACATCAAGAAGCGAGTTCCTCCGACTGATCCCAAGTGGATGGTTGCAGGAAGTTTCGGAACAGCTGCGATCCTGATGCTTCCGCTTTTGAGTTCGAGCCCGCCTCCGGATCCTTCCTGGATCACCACCGAAGCCGGACGTGTCGCGCTTTTGAGTGTGATCCTTCTCGGGGTGCTCAGCAGTTCGCTTGCGTTTGTGATGTATTACGGACTTTTGGCCAGGGTCGGTCCTTTCCGGTCGAGTCTGGTGACCCAGATGATTCCCATCTTCGGTGTGCTTTGGGGCGCTCTCTGGCTCGGAGAGCGCGTCACTCCGGTCATGTTGCTCGGTGCGGGGATGGTGCTGTTTTCAACGGTGATGATCTTGCGTCCGGTCCGTCCTTCTGAGAGACTCCAGGTCAAAGGAAAAGGATCACCATGAAAAGCGCAATGACCGTTCTTTGTTTGTCTCTCGTCACCACTGCAGCCGAAGCCCACCTCGAGAAAGGGGTTTATTCGGGTCTGGGACTGAATGGCAATCCTTGCTCTTTTGAAGTCATCGACATCCGTTTTGAAAACGGGGTGAAAAACCCGCTCAATGAACGGGTGCTCATCAAGTTCAACTCACGCGAACTCACGCTTCAGCATCTCCCTGTGGTCAACGCCACAGACGGTACGGTTCAGTTCACACACGAGCAGCTGAGCGCGGTCGAAGGAACTCCGACCGGAGGTTCAGCCTTCGTGCTCAAGATGAACTCGCAGAGTCACAAGCCGGACTCCTTCGTTCTGCTCCAGGACCAGTGGCAGGATGAGGTGAAGACGGTCTCCACTTGCGGTAACCTCCAGCATCGCTGAAACGGGGGAGTGGAGCGGTTCCGGCAAAGGCTCCTGCCAAAGAAATCAGGCATTCCCTGCCTCACAAAAAAATGGCGGGAATGACCGCTCCGAGGGGGCTTGCGCCACCCGGGATCAGCCACTCCCGCCGAGTCAGATTCACTTCTTGGCAACGAGGTTCAGGTCGAGCTCGAAGCGGTCGTCGATGAGCTTGTCACCGAGTTCCTTCACGTCGAAGAATTTCTTCGAGTTGTACTTGAGGCCGAACTCGGTGCGATCGATTTCGATCTTGCCCTTGATCTCATAGCCTTCGCCGGCCGGAGCCATCACGATCTTGGTGGAGTAAGGCTTTTGCACGCCTTTGATGGTGAGGGTGCCGCTGACTTCCATGTTGGGTTGTCCTGCTGCTGCGCCTTTGATTTCGCGAGCGGTCTTGATGGTGAAGGTGGCGGTCGGGAATTTTTCCACGTCGAAGAAGTCCGGGCTCTTCAGGTGTCCGACGAGCTTCTGGTTGTAGCCCGCGTCTTTCACGTCTTCATTGGTGATGGAGGTGAGGTCGGCCACGACTTCGCCGCCGGAGAGCACGTTCTTTTTGAATTCAAACTTGCCGCCTTTGAAGAGGATCTTGCCGTTGTGGGTGCCGGCGAGTTTCTTGCCGGTCCAGAGCGCCTGGCTCTTTTCCACATCGAGGTTGGCTTTGGCGGATTCAGCTTTTTTGGGGGAGGCGTGGGCCAGGCTCAGGGTGGTGAGGGCCAGGACGAGAGTCAGGACGATTTTCATAATGGATTCCTTTCGTTTGTTGGTTCGTTCCGAGTTTCAATCAAAAGGCGTCTTTGCGGAAGATGGATAAATTGAGAGACAATTTCTCATTTTTGGAATAATCAGGACCCATGGATTCAAGCGATTTGTTGCTGTTCACCCAAGTGGCGCAGTCCGGAAGTTTCAGTCAGGCCGCCAAACGACTCGGCATGCCAGTGTCGACCGTCAGCAGGCGGGTGGCCGCTCTGGAGGCCGAGCTCGGGGTCTCGCTCCTGATCCGGACCACCCGGAGTCTCCGGATCACCGAAACCGGAAGAGCCTACCTGGAACACGGGAGGGCCATCGCAGTCGAGCTCGAAAAGGCCGAGGCCCTCGCGTCCGGCCTGGCCAGCACGCCCCAAGGGACCCTCAAGATCACGGCTGCGAATGATTTCGGAAATCGTTTTTTAGGCGGGATGGTGAGTCGCTTTTTGAAGGACCATCCCAAGGTCGGCGTCGAAGTGGTCCTGACCGAGCGGGTGGTCGACCTCGTGGGCGAGGGCTTTGATCTCGCAATCCGGATGGGGGAGCTCGAGGACTCGTCCTTGTTGGCCAAAAGAATCGGGAGTCTGGAGATGCAGGTGTATGCGAGTCCCGCGTACCTGAAGAAGCACGGAAGCCCGGTGAATCCGTCCGACTTGAAACGCTTTGATTGTGTGCGCTTCGGTGGGGATCAGGATCTAGACGCGGATGTATGGCACTTGAGTGGAAAAGCAGGCGACATCCGTGTGCCGGTGAGCGGACGAATCCTTGCGAATCACATGTCGCTCGTGCGGGATTGGGTGATGGCGGGCGAGGGCTTAGGCCTCATGCCTCATTTTTTGTGTGCCGAGGAAGTGGAATCCGGGCGCTTGAAAGTCGTGCTCAAGGACTGGCACGGACCGGCGGGGCCGATTCATGTCGTCTATCCGAACCAGCGTTTTGTGTCTCCCAAGGTGCGTGCCTTTGTAGAAAGTTTGATTGAGGCCTGTGCCGAGGTGAAGTGGAAGATCAGGTGAGGGATTTCTTCCGGACGTGCAGGAGTTTGGTCACCCGGGCCACGACGACTCCCGCCTCGTCTTTGACCTCGACCTGAAGTTCATGCTCGGTTTTCGGGTTGTCGTCGGCCGCCTGCTTGATGGTGAGGATCTGTTCCTCGGAAAGTTCAAAGCGAGCCCGGACCGTCCCGCGTCCCGGGCGCTTGTACTGGATGCTCGAGCTCTTATCCCAGACGATGTAGTCGCGACCCAGGTTCTCGATCAGCATGAGCATGTAGAATGGATCGGTCATGGCATAGAGTGAGCCCCCGAAGTGGGTTCCCACATAGTTGCGATTCCAGAAGCGGAGGCCCATCTCGACTTCAATTTGCCTGAAATCGGCGGAGATGGACTTGACCCGGATCCCGGCACCCAAAAAGGGGGGCCAGAGGCTCATCCATTTGATCAGGGTGGACTTTTTCATGTCTTTGATCCTAGCTGAGGGCGAGAAAACGGGCCTGATTAAATTTGAAATGAGTTCTGGCTATTTGGGGGTGGGTGAAGTATGCTCCGCGTCAACTTTATGAAATCACCAGAAAAAATTCCTGTCCGCTTTGAAGACTTTGAACTGAGTAATGAGGTGGCCCGGGCCATTTCGGAACTGGGGTTTGAGTCACCCTCTCCTGTCCAAGAGCAGGCGATCCCGCTGTTGCTCGAAGGGGGAACGGATTTTCTGGGCCTCGCCGGCACCGGAACAGGCAAGACGGCCGCATTCGCGATTCCGATTCTGGAAACCATCGATGCCCGCGCCAAAGGGGTTCAGGCCCTGATCTTGTGCCCGACACGGGAGCTCGCCAAGCAAGTATCAGAACAGATCAACCTGCTTGCACGCTACAAGCCCACCAAGGCCCTCGCGATTTACGGTGGCTCGAATTACGGAGGCCAGCTCCGGGCGCTGAAGGATGGCGCCAGTATCGTGGTGGGGACTCCTGGACGGATCATCGATCACCTCGATCGCGGAACGTTGAATTTGGATTCGCTCAATGTGGTCGTGCTCGATGAAGCCGATGAGATGATCTCGATGGGCTTCAAAGAGGAGATCGAGACGATTCTCGAGCGCGTGAACCAGAAGGTGAAGCACCAGACCTGGTTGTTCTCGGCCACCATGAGCCGTGAAGTCCGCAAGATCGCGGATGAGTTTTTGACGAACCCGAAACAGGTCCAGGTTGCCAAGTCCACCGACACCGCCGGCTCCGTGGAGCAGTATTACTTCAAGGTCCAGGAACACCAGAAGAACCAGATGATCGAGACCCTGATCGACACGGTCGAAGGGTTCTACGGGCTCATTTTCTGCCAGACCAAGGCCTCGGTCATCGAGCTGACCGATGTGTTGAAGACTCACGGCTATGCGGTCGATTGCCTGCACGGAGACATGGAGCAGAACGCGCGCGAGAAGACCATGCGCGCCTTCAAGGCGCGGGAATGCACGATTCTGGTGTGTACCGATGTCGCTTCCCGGGGTATCGACGTGAAGGACCTCACCCACGTAGTCAATTACTCACTCCCCAGAGAGATGGACCTCTACATCCACCGGATCGGACGCACCGGCCGTGGCGGTAAAGAGGGGATCGCCTGGAGTCTGGTGACCCAGAGTCATCAGTGGCTTTTGGGCCGGATCGAACAAGAAACCGGAACCAAGCTCAAGCCGGGCGTCATGCCGAGCCCGATCGAAGTGCTGAAGCAAAAGATGGAGCGTAAGCTCGTCGGATTCCTTCCCGCGGACGCGAGCAAATCGAAAACCGTGACTGCGATCGAAGAGGCCCTCACGGAAACCGGTTGGAGTGCCGTGATCGAGTCCATGACCAAGGAAGAGATCGTGGGACGATTCCTGTCGCGCGAAATCAAGCTCATCGATGCCACCCCGAAAACGGAAATCGGAAAGGGGACCTTTGCTTCCCGGAAAACCGAGTTCACCAAACGCCCCGGCTTCAAGAAGGACTTCAAGAAAAGCTTCAAAAAAGACGGCTTCAAGAAGGATTTCAAAAAGTCCGGCTTCAAGTCCTTCGCCAAGAAGAAGACCATCGAACAGCGGGCGGATTGAGATCGGGGGCGGTGACGCCTCTCCCCTCAGTTTTTGCTCATGAGCCCCTCGATCACCGAACGGGCGACGAAGCTTCCGTATTCTTCCGAGTTTTTCAAAGTGATATTTAGCCAGTCCAGGTTCCCGTTCACGAGAAGCATCGCGAATCCGTGTACCGTCGACCAGCAGGCGACTGCTTGACGAACGGGGTCTCCGGACGGGATCAAGCCTTTGTCCTGGCAGTTCTTGATGATCTCAACCAGTCCGAAAAAGGCGTGTTCAGAACTCTCCACCAGATGTTCGTACCGTTGATAGTCCGCGATGACGGACCCGAACATGGTGATCAGGTGTTCGGGTTTTTTCAATGAAAGACGGATGTAGCGGCCACCGACTTCTTCGAGTTGTTTCAGCGGATGATCAGGATGGGCTTTCACCCCCGCATCAATCTCGGCTCTCAGTTCACGAAATCCCTCACATGCGATCTCTGACAGGAGGTGTTCCTTCGATTCAAAATGACGGTAAGTGGCCATCGTACTGCAACCGGCGATGCGCGCGATCGTCCGCATCGAGAGCTCATGTGCGCCCTGTTTCTTCAGGCTCAGGATCGCTGAAGCCATCAGGCGCTCCTTGAGCCCTTTTTCCGGTCGTGCACCGTCTTTCTTTTTTCGAGTCATTGGACTTCGTTTTGACATCGCTCGTTCACCTTGAGCCCCTTCAGTGCCATCACTCGATAACAGGCCATTGAAGCCTCGAGTGCACTCAGGTCTTTGTCACGCTCCAGTTCCAGCTCGACACTGTCCGCCTCGACGAGGTCGTTCAGGTTCCCTCGACCTTCGAAATACCGCCTGGCCTCGTTTTCTGCAACGAGCTTGGCCTGGGGGTAGAGCGACTCGACACGGGCTTTCCAGCTCATCCGGTCCCGTAGGTTCCGGAGTGCCTCGGCTTCCTCGAGTTTCTGGGTCCTACGAAGCCCCAAGGATTGAAGCCTCAATGATTCCTCCTTGAGCGCCAAAGCTCGACCTTGCGGACCTCGTGCGCCGCCTCCGAAAATCTCCCAGCTCATGCTGAGTCCGACCTCACCCCACAGCTTTTCATTCAAACGCCTGCCCTCAACACTCAGAGCCCGCGCGAATCCGTCGACCGATGGAATGAAGGACGTTTGGGTTCCTCGGGCTTGGGCCGCAATCGATTCGGCTTCGGCTTCGAGGGCTTTTGCTTTCAGGGCAGGGCTTTCGATTTTCTCCAGGTCCCTGATTCCGTTTGGACTCACCCCTGGGGGTGATTGGAGACTGATCAAGCCGTCCATGCCCAGTCGCTCGGCGAGCTCTGACTTGAGGTTACGGATCCGTGTTCCGACTTCTTCTTGTTGTTGTTTCAACCGTTCCATGGCCAGATCGAGTTTTACGAGGTCCGATCTTCCAAGACGTCCTTTCTCGATGGCCCGGGCGACATCGCGACGCCTCGTGGTCAGCAGCTCCACCGAGTCTGTCATGAATCGCGACTGCCTTTCCAGAATGAGGATTTCGATGCTTTGGGCGGCTGCAGCGAACTCCAGGTCCCTCTGGTTCTGGGTGTCGTGAGCGATCTCCGACTGGAGGTGTTTGTCTTGTGCGTCACGCTCGTTCCACATTTTCATTTTGTTGAACAAGGGTTGGCGCAACTCGATTTGGGCCTGGTATCGGGTACTTTCCTCAGTGAGGAGAGGTCCGAACGGTGTGGTGAGGGTGAGGTCACGGTTCCGCTGGAAGAATTCACCTCCCATGGTGAGCCGAGGTAGAAAAGCCGAGTGGTCGGTCGCTTTTTTGAGTTCCTGCGCCGATCGGGGAGCGAGTGCGGATGCCCTCGACTCCGGCGTCTGATGGACGCGGTCGATGACTTCCTGGATCGTCCAGGTTTTTTCCGATGCTTGCGCCGGATGGGTGAGGTGGATGAGCAAGAGAGCGAGCATCAGACTCAGACCACCCGTAGGGACCAGCTTGTTTTTGTCGCGGAAAACAAGACGGTACAGGGCCGGTACGACGACCAGGGTGGCGAAGGTGCCGGTGATCAGTCCTGAAATCATCGTCCAGGCCAATGGAGGCCAGAGTGAAGAGTCCTCGAGCGCCAGGGGGATCAAACCCAGGAGAGTGAGCGTGGTCGTCAGAAAGATCGCGCGGAATCTCGATGCGATCGCCGCTTGTATCGAAGTTTCGTCTTCCATGGCCTCGAGCAGCAGGATGATGTTGTTCACTGCGATCCCGACCAGTGCCAAGAGTCCGAGAAGGGACATGAATCCGAACGGGGCCCCACCGAGGTACAAACCCGGAAAGACGCCGAGGACTGTGATCGGAAGAGCGGTGAGGGCGATCATGACCTTCCGGATCGAACGGAATTCCAAGAGAAGGAAGATGATCAGGAACAGCATCGCCATCGGTACGATCCGGAAGATCGATGCGTTGGCCTCGCCGGCACCCTTGGCATCACCGGCAAACGCCAGTTTTTCCCCCTCGATGAGGGGAATCGCCTCGAGTTTGGGCTTCAGAGCCCGGAGAGCTTGATCATAGCTGTACCCGGGCGTCAGATCAGCAAGGGCCCTAGAGAAGGGGGTGGAGTTCAGGCGGCGGATCAAGGGTGATTCCGGCTCACGATCGGACCGAATCAGTTCTTGTACCCGGTAGTCCCGATCTCGTCCGCGTTTCACCAGCACTCGTCCGAGCTCCTTCTCGGTCGTCTGGACATGGGTGAGGGTTTTCAGCCTGACCGGTACGAGCTCCCGACCCGATCGGAATTGGGTCACTTCCACGCCCGAGCTGTGGAGGGCCAAGGCCAGGTTCACTTCCTCGCGGCTGAGACCGGCTTGGGCCATTTTCTCTTCGTTCATTTTCAAGCGGAGCACCTGGAGGGGCTCGTCCAGATCGGTTCGGATTCCCCGGAGTCCTTTTTCACTCCGGAACAGCTGCTCGACCTTCTGAATCAGGGCCTGTCTACGCTCGTTCGAGTCCGAGAAGACTTGAACTTCGACCTTGGCATTGATCGGAGGCCCTTGTTGGAGAAAGTGCGCGACATTCTTGACCTGCGGGAACTTGAGTGTCAGCAGTTCCTCCATTTTGAGTCCGACTCCCTTCACGTCCTTTGAGTTCTTGGTGGTGACCAGGAGCTGCCCGGATTGGGGAGCCCGGAGCGGGTTCGGTAGATTGTAGTAGAATCTCGGAATTCCTCCTCCGGCGAATGCGGCCACCTGGGTGACCTCGGGCAGTTCGCGTAGGCGCTCCTCAGCGAATTTCAAGACTGCGAGTGTTCCATGAATATCGGATGCGGGGCTCAGATTGAAGGTCAGGAGGAACTCATTGCGATCGGATTCGGGGAAAAACTCTTTTTTCACGCCAATCCAGGATGCAATGGAAACCGCCAGGATCAACAGGACCAGGAGCCCGATCCTTCTGATCGGACCGACTGCGAGCGATGAAACAAGTTTTTCGAGTTGAGCCAAGGGGAGTTTCACCTCGCGTTGCTCGGGTTCCAGGGTATGCGCGGCGAGGAGTGGGGCGAAGAAGATCGCGAAAAAATAACTCACAATGAGAGTCAGAACTGCAACCAAGGGTAAGGAGAACACGAAGTCCGCGGTGGATCCTTCGGAGGCAAGCATGGGGAGGAAGGCACAGATGCCCGTGAGGGTTGCAAAAAGCATCGGGCGCTGCAGTTCCTTCGAGACACCTTCGGCGGCTTCGATGAGGCTGATTCCGTGACTCATTTTTCGCTTCATGCTGTCGACGATGACGATGATGTTGTCGATGAATTGTCCGATGGAGATCACAAAGGCTGCGATGGAGATTTGATGGATCACACCACCCATCAGAAAGTAGGCGAACAGCCCGATGAGACTGATCGCGGGTACCGAGAATCCGATCACAAAAGCCGTTCGGGCGCCCATGGTCCAGCTCAGGAAAGCGACTATCAGGATGATCCCGGTGAGCAAGCTCCACAGGAGATCGCGCAGGCGATCTTGGGTCCGTTTCGGTTGGAATGCCACCATTTCGATCTTCAATGGTTTGATCGAGTTTTCCAGGGTGGAGAGATCTTTTCGGATCCGGTCACCGAAGGCCACAATATTAATTGCTTCTTTCGCGACGATTCCAAGTCCGATGGCAGGGCGCCCGTTCCACCGGAAGATGGCTTGGGGCGGGTTTTGTGTGGTCAGGTCGACCCGGGCGAAGGAAGACAGCTCCAATTCCTCGAGTTTGCCCGTTTCAAAACGCAGGCGCCTCAGTTGGTCGATGTTTCTCGCATCGTTGTCTTGTTCGAGGACGATCCGTTGGTTCCGATCCACAATGAATCCGGTAGGGGTGGCGGAGTTGTTCGATTTCAAAACCGAATACAGTTGTCCGGCGCTGATCCCGTGGCGGTTCATGGCTTCGGGATTCACGGTGATGGCGACTTCAGGGCCTGGGTCTCCGAATAGCTTCACTCGGGCGACATTCGGGAGCTTCAGTAGGGCGTCTTTCAGGGTCAGCGACGCATTCCGGAGTTCCACCAGGTTGTCAGAGCCGGTGACCGCGATGACCACGGATTCGACATCCAGGACATGGAAATCGAGCAGCGGACGGTTCACCTCTTTTGGAAGCTGACCTTGGGCTTCCTCGAGCGCCCGCTCGACTTCACGCCAGGTCTCGCTGATTTCGTGGACATCATCGCGTAGGCGGAGTTTCAGGATGGCGACATTCAGGCGTGCCTCGGATTCAACCTCCTTGAGGCCGGATACCGACCCGAGCGCGTCTTCGATGGGACGCAGGACCAATCGCTCGATTTTTTCCGGACCCGCACCCGGGTAAACGAGGGTGGCAACTGCGTTGCGGTTCCTGATGGTGGGATCCTCTTGGCTCGGCATGACGAAGTAACTGAGGAGGCCGAACCACATGAGGCTAAAGCCCACTACGACGATAACGCGCGAGTATTTTTGCAGAAAGTCAGGTTTCATGAGTACACCGTACACCATAAATGCGTACAGTGTACTCAATTTTTGAAAAGGCCTTTTCTTGAGTTTCAATTCAGTTTTTGAGGCCGGAGTGTTATTTTGGACTAAAACAATCAAGATTGATACGATTAAGCGAGGGGGGTTAATAAAATGAAGCGGCTGACTGTTGAGACGGGATGGAGGGCGCTCCTGCTGACACTTTTGGTTTCAGTGAGCGGGTGCAAGGGTATCGTTTCTGGTTTGGTCTCCTCAAAAGGAGTGACTGAACCTCCGGTCCTTGGGTTTTTCTCACACTTGTGCGGTGCTGAACGATGGCAGCATGAGTTGCTGGGGATGGAATGAGGCTGGCCAGCTAGGCGACAACACGACTGCAGACAAGCCCGTACCGACCCAAGTTCTAGGACTATGATTGGGGTTTTGTCGGATCAGTAAGTGAAGGAGTGCGGATAATGAAACCGCATATTACAAGACAAGGATGGAGGGCGCTCCTGCTGGCACTGTTGGTTTCAGTGAGTGGGTGTTCGGCATCGATTTCAGGCCTGTTGGTCGGCTCGGGCCAGGGAGCTCCTGAAGCATCTGTTGGTACTCCGACTCCAACTCCGACTCCAACTCCAACTCCAACTCCAACTCCAACTCCAACTCCAACTCCAACTCCAACTCCAACTCCAACTCCAACTCCAACTCCTACCGTCGTCCCCTTGATCAGTCTGGGAGCTGGGCACACCTGTGCGCTCATGGGTTCGGGTACCCCCAAATGCTGGGGATCGAACTCTAATGGCCAGCTCGGAGACGGCACCACCACGCGGCGCTTGAGTCCAAATACGGTGCCCGGTCTCACGGGGGTTACGGCAATTGCAGCAGGTGGGCAACATTCCTGCGCCATTGTGAGTGGAGGGGAAGTGCGTTGCTGGGGTCGGAACGACTCGGGGCAGCTGGGCGATGGAACTTTTACCCAGCGTACCAGCCCGGTTGCTGTATCCGGTTTGGTGGGTGTGACTTCGATTGCTTTGGGTAGGGCCCATTCCTGTGCCCTCCTTTCGGATGGAAGCGCACAATGTTGGGGGGATGGAAGCTGGGGTCAACTCGGGAGCGGAGGTGGATCAGCGCGGTCGAGCCCGTCTTCGGTTTCAGGTTTGATCGGGATCACTGCCCTTTCTTTGGGGGATTGGCACTCCTGTGCCCATTTAGCCGATGGAACAGCCAAGTGCTGGGGTAAAAATGGCTATTATCAGATCGGGGATGGGACCACCACTCATGCGTACACTCCTGTCGCCGTGGCGGGGCTTTCTGGGTTGCTGTCGATCCGAATCGGAGGGGACTCCTCCTGTGCGCTTTTGGGTGATGGGAGCGTGGCGTGTTGGGGTTGGAATGCGGTTGGATTTTACGCTGACAGTAACAAGGCCGCGGTACCGGGACTGTCCGGTGCCACAGCACTGTCCGTGAGCGGGTACCATTCTTGTGCCGTCTTGAGCGGGGGTAGCGTGAAATGTTGGGGGAAAAACTGGGCTGGGCAAATCGGGGATGGTTCGATCTCCGACCGGCCAACTCCCACCTCGGTTTCAGGTTTGTCGGGGGTCATCTCAGTTGCCCTGTCCTATGACCATTCCTGCGCAAGCTTGAGCGACGGCTCCATCAAGTGTTGGGGAAGCAACTCGGACGGGCAGCTCGGAGATGGCACCACGACGAGCCGCACGAGTCCAGTCACGGTCGTGCCGTGATTCGAAATCAGCTTTCGCAGAGAGCCGCCTTCCGTTTTTTGAGCACGACTGTTTTTTCAGCCCTCGCTTTCGTGTGGTCTGCTTGCGGCAGTTCCGAAAAGCCCCCGTCAGATCTTGGTGACCTGAAGCTTTCCTATCATTTGTCGGGGGCGCTACATCTATGTGCCTTGGACGAAAAAAAATTCGTCGTGAAATGCTGGGGATGGAACGCAGCCGGGCACCCGGGGAAATGGGCTCCCTGCTCGGCACGATGAGCCTCGGATTCACCATGAGCTACGAAAGGTGAGAAACATGAAGAAATCAATCATGGCATTTCAGATTCTGGTTATGGTGTCCGGGTGTTCTGTTTCGCCCCCGGAGGTGACTGCTCCGGCCTGCACGGAGTCCAATCCAACCGTGGTCAAGCGATCCCTCCAATCACTGACCCTGCCACAGGTCGCGTCAGTGATTGGCGTCTGGTCTTTCGAGAACAACACCGAGGATGGGGCGGGAACTTTGGACGGCATCGCCACCCAAGTGGATTTTACCGTGAATGGTTGCTCCAGTTCCGATCTGTACTCAGCCTATTTTGACTCCAACTCAGACCGGTTTGAGATCCCCTACAGTGCTTCAATCCATGCGATGCAACGGGTTTCAGTGATCGCGTGGGTGAAGTGGGACGGAACCGGCACGGGTTACCAGAGGATCATCGAGCGCTCGAAAAATAGCGGAGGCGGTACCCCGTTGTTCAACCTGATGGTGAATGCGACCACAGGTCAGGTCATGGCTGAGATCAATACCGGCACGAATGTAGAGTTCTTCAGTGCGGCCACGCTCCCACCCGACGAGTGGACCTTGGTCGGATCGACCTTTGATGGGAGTGTACTCAAGGTTTACAAGAACGGCACCTTTGTCGATTCGACGCCCGTTGCCGGTAACTTGGTGGCGGCGGAGGACAACCGCTCCATCGGGGTGGGCAACCAAATGGAGAGGGAGCGAGGGTTCAAAGGCAAAATCAGCGAACTCGGACTTTGGTCCGAGGCCTTGAGTGCATCAGAGATTCAGACGATCTACAATCAATCACTCCAGTCAGAGTAGAGTTTTAAAAGTCTGGAGACACCGCGATCTTCAGCCAGGATGGCGAGAGCGAAAAGTCCCGGATGGACGGCCCCGAGGCACTGCTCTTGATCTCGAATGTCGGAATCGGCCAAGCGCTCGTCGTCCCCTCTCGGGACTCCTCCGCCTGGCCACCGCGCAGGCCTTTCGCTCGCGTCACGCTCGCTCAGCACCCATTCAGGGTGCCGGCCTGCTTGCTTCGATTCCTCCCGTCCCCCTGATGGTCTTTCCCGTGGGTTTCCCATTTTAGGAAGTCGAGCGAAACGAATCGACCAAGGTGTACATACGGTACTCCGCGGGAGGTGAGTTGAGGCGAGACGAACTAAAATGGGAAAACCACGAGGAAAGATGGAGGTGACGGTCGGAATCGAACCGACAAACAACGGTTTTGCAAACCGTGCCATTAGCCATTCTGGTACGTCACCCCTGAAATAGCCGGTTTCTAAGTCTTATCAACAAGTTTCGGGGCTTGTCAAACGCACGCGTATGACAAGGTGCGCGTCAAAAACATGGCTTCTATCGGGATGCGGAAATTCAGGTCACACTGAGTTCTGGAGAGTACTTCACGGATGAAGCGCCTGACCCTGATGCAAGGATTGCAGATCGGACTCGGTCTCGGACTGAGCTCGCTTGCTCACGCCTTACCGGCGGATCCGCAGAAGATCGCAAGCGAGCTCAGAATGACCCCGCAGACTGTTCGGGTTCGGCTCTCCAATCTCGGCCGCGTGATGACCGTACGGGGCACGGATCTGGCCCTCTCTCTTGCCAAGAAGCCCGGCCTCGGGAATGTCCGTGCCGACGAGTGGGTGATCGACTGCAAGCGGAGCCTCATTTACCAACCCGAAACCAACAAATCCCGCCAAATTCCCCGTTCCGGCATTCTGATCGAGAGCCTTTCGGGTGTGCTCTCCATCAACGAGAAGCGCTTCCGCGAACAGGTCGTGGTGTATCCCAAGGAACTCCAGTCTCCCTACGATTCCTCGCTTCGCGGAAACTCGGAGTGCCTCGTAGTGAATCACATCCAGATCGAGAAGTACCTCGAGTCCGTGGTGAATGGCGAATTCAACTCGCAGTGGGCCGAACCGGCTGTCGAGGCCCAGATCATCGCCGCCCGGACCTACGCACTTTTTCAGATGAAGGAAATGCGCAAAGACAAAGGCCGCGTGTACGACGTCGATTCGACGCAAAAAGACCAGGTTTATCTCGGCATGGATCGGGCGGACTCCAAGGCCACCCAACTCGTGGCCAAAACCCGGGGGATGATCATGATCCCGAAAGGGAACCGGAACCTCGAGCCGATCAAGGCGTTTTACCACGCCAGCTGCGGCGGTCGGACGGTGGTGCCCGAGCAGGTTTGGGGCGCGCGGTTCGCGGGCTTCAAGAAGGGCGTTCCTTGCCCATACTGCAATCCTTCGCCGTCCTTCAACTGGGATTACCGTCTCAGCTTCAATGACATCGAGAAGCGGATCTGGAACGGGATCCAGAAGGACTCGAACGGTCGGAAGGTTTGGCCCGAGCAGTACACGAGCGATCCGAATCGCTGGTACCTGATGGATGTGAAGCCGAAATACGGCGAGCGGGCTCCGAAACAGAAGAATACCAACCTTGCACTGGTCCAAGATGCCGAAGCGGCGGGTGAGCCGGCCAGAATCACGGACTTCGTGTTCGAGTTTGTGAATCGTGACAATTTCGATCAACGCTTGAAGGTCACCATGGACGCCTACGTGGCGCGTAATTGGTTCGATCCGGCCAAAATGAAGAGCACCTGGTTCAGCATGACGAGCCTCGGCCGCTCCATCCTTTTTCGAGGCAAAGGGTCCGGCCACGGGGTCGGAATGTGCCAGTGGGGAGCGAAGAAAATGGGTGAGATCGGCTTCACCCGTGACCAGATCCTCGGCCATTACTATCCGGACACGAAAATCGCTCGAATTTGGAAGTGAAGGGGATTAAGCTCCGGCCTCATGGGCTTCCTGTTCTCTCTCTTGTTTTGCATTGCGCAAGCGGCAACTCCTGTCGTTCCGGATTATGACTTCCAGGTGAGTCTCGAACCCGCCTCTAAAGTTCCCCGTTGGATCCTCGATTTCACCCCTCCTGCGAACCATCACTTCAATCTCGGAGCCCCCATGAAAGCGGGAGCTCAAGGGGGAGCGATTGCCTTCATCCGCACCGATTCGAAAAAGCAAGGGGTGCGCTTTGCGAGCTCAGATCTAAAATTGAAGGAGGGCGAGGAGATCGAGTCCTCCCTGTTTTTGTGTGACGAAGCCAAAACCTACTGCATAAAAAAATCTCGGAAATTCCCGTTGCGCGTGACAGCCTCGGCGCCTGCCCGAGGATCGATCAAGAAGTCTGTCGGGAAAGACCCGACTCAGACTTTCGTGAATGACCCGGAAACGGCTCTTCAGGTGGCAGTGAAGTCTAAGAAGCCCCTCTTGATCGATTTTTTCGGAATTTGGTGTCCCCCTTGCAATCTTTACAATGAGAACGTGTTCCCTTCGGCCGAATTCAAGAAAATCGCCCGCGATTGGGTGCTCTTGAAACTCGACGCCGATGATGAGCGTTTTTTCAAATGGAAGGCGCACTTCCGGGTCGGGGGTTACCCGACCTTCGTGGTGACCCAGATTCCCCGGTCCGAGTCCTTGGCCGAGTTGGTCGAAGTCGATCGGATTGTGGGGTATTTCGGACCCAAGGCCTTCACGAAGAAACTGAAAGAAGCCGCCTCCTTGGGTGGGCGCAGTCCGGTTGAGCGCCTGAATCAAGGCGAGCAAGACCTGGTTGCCGAATACCGCCGGTTGGTGCCGGTCCGCCTCGAGCAGAAGGACGAGGCCGGTGCGATCGCCCTCATTCAAAAAGGCCTCGCTCTCGTTCCCTCTGACCCCGAGCTCCGACTGCGTGGACTCTCACTGCAGAAACCTCCGGCCGAGCTTCAAGCGCGGGAAGCGCTGTTGCAGGAAGTGTTCGCCAGAGCAGAATCCCTGCCTGACTCGACCCTGATGGTGGCTTTGGACGGGGCGCTCGAGCTTCCAGAAGAAAAAGGGCTCGAGACCCGGAAGTCGGCCTTGGGTGCCCTGCGTGTGCTGGAGAAACGATTGGACCCGGCGACTCTGATGCTCCCCGAACTCGAGCTTTCATTGGCGGACCTGATCGATTTCAAGAAAAGTTTACTTGAAGCTTCAGGCGACAAAGAGGGTGTGAAAACGGCCGGACGGGAGGCGATCACCGCGTACCGCAAACTGCTGAAACTCGGGCGGGATCCGGAATCGAGGGGGATTCATCTCGAACTCGCAGCCTTGCTTTGGAAAAACGGCGAAATCACCGAAGCGAAAGCCATCTATTCGAAGTTCACCCGGAAGTTCCCGGAAGAGTTCACTTTCCACCACGCCGCGGCCGGCATGCACTTCGAGCTCAAGGAACTGAAAGAAGCGAGGAAGGAAGCCGAGCTTGCCGTGAGGTATGCTTACGGCGACAATCTGATCCGCTCGATGGAACGACTGACCAGGATCATGGCAGCTGAAGGCGAGCGGGATTTTGCGATCAGCCGCGCGCGCTCGTTCCTCGAGAAAGTGAAAGTGGAGGAGGTTCCCGGAGTGCGGACCGCCCGCTACGTGGCCTCGTTCAAGAAAACCCTCGATGTGATCGAGAAAGGATCTCTGAAATGATCAACGAACTGCTGTCCTGGGTGAAGTCCCTGCATGATCCGGCCACTTTTCAAATGTGGCTCTCGACTGGCGGAATCGTCCTCGTCACGGCGATCATTTTCGCCGAGACCGGACTGTTGGCGGGTTTTTTCCTTCCGGGTGATTCACTTTTGATCACCGTGGGGGTGCTCAACAATCCGGCGAATCCGAATCACATTCCGGGATCCTCCGTGCTCCATTATGCGATCGCCCTCACTCTGGCTGCCATCATCGGCGACCAGGTGGGTTACTGGCTCGGCCGCAAAGCGGGCGACATGGTTTTCTCCAGACCGGATTCTTTCTTTTTCAAGAAGAAGCATTTGAACCGGGCCAAGGGGTTCTATGACCGCTATGGCATCGCTGCGGTGATTGCTTGTCGCTTCATTCCGATTTTCAGGACATTTGTTCCATTTGTGGCCGGCGTGGCCAAGATGGATTATCCCCGGTTCTTGCGTTGGGACATCGTAGGCGGATTCGTTTGGATCAACTCGCTTCTGACTGTGGGTTATTTTCTCGGTCAGACCGAGCTGGCCAACCGTCTCGACAAGGTGATTGTGATCGTGATTTTCGTATCGGTGCTTCCGATTTTGATCGGAGCTGCAAAACGGGCCATTCAAGGAGGTCAGCATGAGCATTCATGAGTTCCAGGTGAAAAAAGCGGATGGTGGGGAAGTGTCCTTGGCCGAGTACAAGGGCAAGGTGTTGTTGGTCGTGAACACGGCGAGTGCCTGCGGCTTCACCCCCCAGTACGAGGGTCTCCAAAAGTTGAAAACCACCTTCGGCGATCGTGGTTTTGAAGTGCTCGGGTTCCCTTGTAACCAGTTCGGTGCCCAGGAGCCCGGTGCGGATTCGGAGATTCAGGGATTTTGCTCCAGGAATTACGGCGTGACCTTTCCGGTGTTCTCGAAGATCGATGTGAACGGTGAGGGGGCCCATCCCTTGTATCAGTGGCTGAAAAAGCAGGCACCCGGGATCCTTGGAACCGAGGCGATCAAGTGGAACTTCACGAAGTTCCTGATCTCCAAAGACGGGGAAGTTTTGAAGCGCTACGCTCCGCAGGACAAGCCCGAGTCGATCGCAGCCGAGATTGAAGAGCTGATTTCCCGTTGAAGGTTTTCAGAATGCGGCGTCGGATTTGAACTCACTGTCTGCCACTTTTTTCAGTTCAGGTAGCAGAGAGGTGCACAGATCCGTCCGCTTTTTGAGACAGCTCAGCCGGTCTGACATCGAGGTGTTCTGCTGATGCTGTCGGATCAGATCCATCTCGTCCTTCTTCAGCCCGGGTTTGTGACCAAAGAGGACGATCCAAAGACCGCAGGTGCAAGTGGACTTGCAGGCCAGGGCCTGTTTCCTTTCTGCTGCGAGTGAAGACCGTTTACCTAGTGCTTTCAAGGATTGTTCCCAAGCCGGGCGGAGCGGGAGCATGAGGTGGCGCGCTTCGTCCGGTTTCAGGCCGCACCAGGTGCCTCCTTCGATGACGTGATTCAACCCTTGTACGGCGATCTCGAGGTCGGGGCTGGACCATTTTTTCCCACCGGCAAAAACTGCCTGACCCGGCAGCAGAAAGCAGATCAATAATATGAGAACTCGCATGCCTTCAGTTTACCTGAAGAGGTTCATCGTGAGAAGCTGGGAGACAGGAAAGGGTTTCCTATGATCTCTCCTTCAGTCAGGTCTGTCGCCCCTTGGATCACCTTGGCGCTGTTCCTCTCGTCTTGCAGTACGGTCGGGCAGGCACCGGTCCGTCAGCCTGCGAGTGCAGCGAGTGCAGCGAGTGCAGCGAGTGGTGCGAGTTCTCTCAAAAAACTCAAGGTGAACGAGCATCTGGTCCGGACCCAGTGGCAGCAGTTCAGGAACTGGTCGGGAATTCCATCCGGCAAGGGAGATGCCGAGTTGCAGTCGACTTTGCTGAAGACACTGGTTCAGACCTACGCCAAAGCCGATGAGTTGGTGGGTGAACTCGACCGTCTCTTCGACTCCGGTGTGACGGTGGAGCAATTGGTCCGGACCCGTCCCGGGGAGCGAAACCTTTATGCGGAATTCATGTCCCTTCGGGCTTTAAAGGAGAGCATCGAGGAAGGAATCAAGCAGCGATCCGAGATCCAGTTCAACGAGGCACTCGAGGCCGATTCCACCCGTGTCGTGGCACTCGATCAGTTGGAGTCCCAGAGCAGGAAGTTGATGGAAGAGCATCCTGAGCAGGAAGCATTGATCGATCTTGCCTTGGAGGAGGTCCGTGAACACGCGCGGAGTCTCAAGACCGGTTATCTGGAGGGTCGGATTCCGGATGAGGCCCCCTCCCGTTTCGATTTGAGCCGGATCCGCAAGGTCCGTAGACAGATCCAGTCACACCCCGGTGAAACGGTTCGGGCATTCGCTCCTCAGGATGGCGAGGCTGGAATCCATGTCGACCGTTTCATCAAAAAGGTCCAATCCCAGACTGCAGGCGAGCTCTCGGCTTTGTTTGCAAAATCCGATCGCTTGCCGGCAACGGATGGCATCAAGATCGAACCTTCCACCACGTCGAGCGGGAACATCACCGGTGCCGGATTCCCGAAAGGTGTCTGGGCCCTGACTTACGATGACGGTCCCGCGAGGACCACAGGAACGGTGCTCGACAACCTCAAGAAGCACGATATCAAGGCCACGTTCTTCATGCTCTCGCAACAGATCGACTCAGCCAAAAAGTTCCCCGAGGTCGCTGCGAGAGAAATGAAGGAAGGGCACGATGTGGCATCCCATTCCTACAGCCATCCTCAAGTGCCCAAGCTTGCGGCATCCCAGCGTGCCCGGGAAATCGGAGGCGCGGTCAAGGTGTTCGAGCAGGTTTTGGGAAAAAGGCCCGATTTTTTCCGTCTGCCCTACGGCGCCGGAGTTTCGGTCCCTTCCATCCGTGCTGACATCGCCCAAGAGTGCATGGTGCACGCCTTCTGGAACGTCGACACCCTGGACTGGCACGACAAGGACCCCGAGCTGATTTACCAGCGGAGCGTGAAGCAGGTCGAGTCTCTCGGTCGGGGGATCATCCTGTTCCACGACATTCACGCGCAGTCCGTCGTCGCTTCAGAGATGTTGATGCGCTACCTGAAAGAAAAGGGGGTCCGTCTGGTCACCCTGTCCGAGGTGGTGAAAGAGATCAACGGCGGGAACTCTTGGAGCTGCACTCCGGTCAAATGACCGTATCGCGGGCCTCCAAGGGCGACTGATCCGGGTAATCGACATTGACGTGGAGTCCGCGGCTTTCCTTGCGTCGGAGAGCAGACTCCACAATGAGTTCCGAGACGGTGAGCAGATTCCTGAGTTCGATCAGGTCACGGCTCACATTGAATTTCCAGTAATCCTCGTTCACCTCGTGGCGGATCAAGGCCAGGCGTTCGCGTGCCCGGAGAAGTCTCCGGTCCGAACGGACGATGCCGACGTAGTTCCACATGAGGGTCCTGATCTCGCGCCAGGTGGCGGCAATGTCGATCTGTTCTTCCATGTCGACCGCCCGGCCCGACTCCCACGCCGGAAGGGAGCGGAGTGACCGGGGAGGGCGGTGGGAGACCAGTGTGTCGCGGGCATAGTCGGCCGCTCGTTTCGAAAACACAATGCCTTCGAGGAGGGAGTTGGAAGCAAGACGGTTGGCGCCGTGCAATCCGGTACAAGCCGTCTCACCGAGTGCGAGAAGGCCTTCCACCGAAGTCCGCGCGTGTTCGTCAACTTGGACCCCCCCGCACATGTAATGGGCGGCAGGGACCACCGGGATCATTTCCTCCGGGGCGCGGATTCCGAATTTTTCACACATGGAATGGATCTGGGGAAAATGTGCGACGAAATCCTCGCGTTTCATGTGGCGAACGTCGAGCCACACATGCGGGGCCCCTGACCGTTTCAGTTCCTTGTCGATCGCCTGGGAGACCACGTAGCGAGGGGCGAGGGAGCCCATCTCATGAGTGTCGCGCATGAAGTCCCTGCCCTCGAGATTCCGGAGGATCGCTCCTTCTCCGCGAAGGGCTTCGGTGATCAGGAAATTCTTGGCACTCGGATGGTAGAGGCAGGTCGGATGGAATTGCATGAATTCCATGTTGGCGATCCGGGCCCCTGCCCGATGGGCCATGGCGATACCGTCTCCGGTCGCCACGTCCGGATTCGAAGTGTAGAGGTAGACCTTCCCTGTTCCTCCGCTGGCGAGCACCGTCAGATCAGCGGCGATGGGTGAAATTTTGTTGGTTTCGGTGTCGAGTGAGTAGGCTCCGAGGCAACGTCCGAGCCCCTTGCCGGAGGACTGGGGCGAGAGCTTGCCCTCCATGATCAGGTCGATCGCCATCTGGTTCGGAAGCAGGGTGATCCCGGGGAGGCTCTTGACCTTGTGGACCAGGGCTTCTTCGATGGCGAGTCCCGTGAAGTCGTGAGCATGAAGGATGCGTCTCTGGTGATGGCCCCCCTCGATGTGGAGATCGTACTCGGCGGGGTGCTCGGCATTCCGGGTGAATTCGACCCCCCAGTCGATCAGCTCCCGGACCCGGGCAGGACCCTCTTCGACGCAAACATCGACAGCTTTCTCACGACAAAGGCCGGCTCCGGCCTCGAGGGTGTCCTGTTTGTGCTTGGCAAAAGAGTCCTCCTTCGCCCAAACCGCGGCAATGCCGCCCTGAGCATAACGCGTGTTGCCTTCATCGAGGGTGGTCTTCGTCAATAAAATGACGTCACTGAAAGAGGAGAAATGAATGGCGGCCGAAAGGCCGGCGATGCCGCTTCCGATGATCAGAACTTTGGGGCGATCAGTTGCCATATTGGTCCTCTGTGTTAAGCTCTTAAGCGGGGAGAGTTTATCATGAAATTTGTCCGCGTAGCGATCTTTTTGGCCGGGATGACGGGGCTCTTGATCGGTGGCTTGACCGGTGTGTCGAGCTTGAAGAACGACCAGGAGCAAGCCGAGATCCGGAGTCATGAGAATTTGAAGTCGCAGGGTGCGCTCCTCGTGGATCAGTTTTTCGGTGTGATCGAAAACTCCAAGACCACGGCTCTGCCTTACGTGACCCATCGGGCGGTGCTCAAGTTGAAGCAGGGCTCACCGGAGGAGTTCGAATCCTTCTCTTCTCTCGATGCTTCCGCCTCCGGTCAGGCCCCCGATTTGGCTCTGGAGTTGCGGGTGCTTCAGGCGCTCAAGAACCAATTGTCGATGGGGGACTTGAGTTTGACCCGTCAAGCTCTCGGAACCTATGAGATTTCAGAAGGCGGATCCAAGGAGGGGGTTTTCCTCGCCACTCCTGTGGTTTCCACTCAAGCGAACGGCTTGGAAGCTCCGATTGAGAAAGTGAATCTCGTCTTGATCGATCCGATCCGGGCGTTCTCAGGAATCCAGAAATTCTCCCAGGGCGAGCAGATCGCCTATTTGATCCACAAAAGCGGCCGGGTGTTGAATCACACGGTTTCGAGTTTCGTGGGGACCGATCTGAAGAAGACCGATGCTCTGAAGGAAGTGGTGGAAAACCTGTTTCTCGGTGCCCAGGCCGGTTCGGTCGAGTCCTACACCGACACCGAAGGCAATCGAACCCGGGTGGCGTTCGTCCGCGCCGGGGTCCTGCCCTTCGCCTTTGCAGTGGAAGAAAAGGCTCCAGCCCCTGTTTTCACGGCTCCTTGGATCGAGGAACAAGCCGGTTCGGGGGCTGCTCGCAAGTCTCTCGGATTCGCACTCGTATTGGTCGCGATCGCATTGGTCAGCTTCAGTGTGGTGAGTGCTTGGGCTTCGCGTGAAGTCGAGAAGCAGATCTCCAACGCCCGCGAGAGCCGGCGGGAGAGCCGCCCTCTGCCAGCCGTTGCCCCCAGCCTGAATCAGAACAAGATCGCGCCGAGTATGATGAGTCAGAAGGCCCGTGCGGAACAGGCTGCAGAGAGCTTCGTCGAAAACCGGAAGAATCTGGAAACAGAAAGGTCACTGGCGATCGAGGGAGCGCAGAACATCCTGCCCGAGCGGGACTCGGTCAACGAGTTCCTGACCCGGATCCCTTCTTTCCCGACACTCGAAGGGATCGAGAAGGAGTTGGTCACCCTGTGCGCCGAACTCACCGACAGCCCGGTTCTCTATTTCCGCTATCAGCGTCGCAATCAGAACCTGGGTCTTGCTGCGGTCGCGGGTGAAGTCCGTATTCCGAATCACTCCCAGATGCAGGCTTATGTCCGGAAGGACATCGAGCTTCAGGTGGAGCAACTCTCGGAAAGCGGAAGGATCGCTTCGTTGAACAACTACGGTCCGATGAGCAAGCTGATGCTCGGGCAATTGAATGTGGCGCACTTTGAAGCATGGGGAGTCACCTCCAGTCCGGAAGTGAGCGGCCAATCGAAGATGACCGGGGTGCTGGTTGTGCTCCAGGCCGGAATGAAGAGCGCTCAAGTCCGGCCTTCTTTGGCCCGTGTCCTGGCCGAGGCGGGGAATGTCCTTTACGCCCGCTCGAACAAGCTGGAATCCCGTGCGACCCGTAACACCCGTTCGGTGATCGGGATGGACCTCGAATCCGGCCTCTCATGATCGCTCGGGCCGAGGTCATCGTATCCGGCAGTGCCCTGCGGAACAATTTCAGGATCCTGAAGAATAAGGTTCCGAGTCTCCGTTTGATACCCATGGTCAAGGCGGATGCCTACGGGCATGGTGCGTCCATGGCCGCCAGGACTCTTTTGCGGGAGAAGGGCCTTCATGCGTTCGGTGTGGCAAGTTTCCGTGAGGCGGTCGAGTTGCGATTGTCTCTCGGGGATTCCCGTGTGCCGGTGATCGTGTTTTCAGATTCAGCCCCTTGGACCCCTGAGCATTCCTCTCTTTGTGTCCGTTACCATCTTCAACCGGTCCTGAGTGAGATCGAAAGTTTGCTCCGGTTTCAGAGCCTGAAGGAGTCCCGGAAGGTTCGGTACCATGTGGAACTGAACACGGGGATGAATCGCCTCGGGATTCCGCTCGATTCCTTCGGTTGTGTCATGCTTCCCCCCGAATCGGTCTTCACCCATCTTGCCGATGCGGACAGTCCCGGTTCCTCCCTGACCCGGAAGCAGCTGAAACAGTTCGAATCCGTCCTGCCGGCGATCCGGACCCGCTTTCCTTCCGCCTTGCTTCATTTCGCCAACAGTTCGGCCATCTGGAATCACCGTGATTTCCCGCTGATGAGAGATTTGATGGGAAAGATGGATCTCGCCAGGCCCGGCTTGTCCCTGTACGGGATCCGTCCTTTCAAAAAGGCCCGTGAAGACGGCCTCAAACGGGTGATGCGTTTTTCTTCAAGAGTGTTGAACCGGATCCACCTCCAGCCCGGAGACCGTGTCGGTTACGGTGGAACCTATGTGTGCAAAGCCCGGAACGGTGAGTGGGTCGGTGTGTTCGGAGCCGGGTATGCCGACGGGGTGTTCCGGTCCTTGTCGAATCAGGGAATCGCGGTACACGGACGCAAAAAACTTCCTTTCATCGGGCGGGTGAGCATGGACCTCTCGGCTGTGCGGATTCCGGCGAATGTCCGCGTCGGAGATGAACTGGTGCTGTGGGGAGACGAGGTGGATCCGTACGAGCAGGCCGAGGCCGCCGGGACCATTCCCTATGAGATCACCACCCGGATCGGATCACGTGTGGAGAGATCGGATGTCTGAAGAAAACGCAATCGAGTTGGTCGGAGTACACAAGTCATTCCGTGACGGTCGGGATCAGATCCTGCGCGGAATCGACATCCAGTTTCCGAAAGGAAAACTGACTTACATTCTCGGACCGTCGGGTACCGGGAAATCCGTCACCCTGAAGCACATTCTCGGATTGCTCGACCCGGATCAAGGCGAGGTCCGGGTTCTCGGGAAGAATCTGGCCGTCCTTTCGCCGGTGGAGAAGATCCGCTTCCGCGAGAAATTCGGCATGGTTTTCCAGAACTCGGCGCTCTTTGATGACATGACCGTGTTCGAAAATGTGGCGTTTCCACTCAGGGAACACACCGACTTCGACGAGGCCCGGATCGAGCAGGAAGTGGTCTCTGTGCTGCGTTCCCTCGGAATGAACGGACCCTACGACAAATACCCGAATGAGATCTCGGGGGGGATGAGGAAACGTGTCGGGATCGCCCGGGCCATCATCCGGAAACCCGAGATTCTTCTCTATGACGAACCCACGACCGGTCTCGACCCCTACACCCGGATCACCGTGGACGAACTCATTGAAAAGATCAAAAGCGAGTTCCGTCTCACGTCCGTTGTGATTTCGCACGACATCCCGTCCGCATTGCGTCTTGCCGATCAGATCATTTTCCTGGACCAGGGCAAAGTCGCATTCAGGGGACTTCCCCGTGAATTCGTGAAGTCCGATCATGCCGCCATCCGGAAATTCCTCGATGCCGACCTCGTGTCGTTCCAATCGCTCAGTCTCGCTCAAAAAGGAGAATCCTCGTGAAGAACTGGTTGATCCGTCATCCCGACCTGAGTTTTGAGCGACCGGTTTCGGAGGCGGACTTGATCCGTATGATCGAGACGGGAAAGCTCGGACCCCGGGACGAGATTTGTAAATCAGGATCTTATTGGTTCCACCTGCAAGATGCCCAGGAGGTCCGGAAGTTCCTCCAAAACGTGAAGCTCGAGGCCATCCTTCCCAAGATGGCCGATCGGACCTCCACGAGTCTGGTGACGGACACCCGTGCAAAAGGGGTGGACCTCAGGAGTGAAAGTCAATATCGGCCTGATTCGCCGGCTCCGGTCCATGCCCAACTGGAGTGGCCCGAGGCGAATCATGAAGACGAGCCTCACGATGAGTCCCTCGAGGAGTCCTCGCTTCAGTCGAGGATCCTTTTTGTCGCCGTCATTCTGATCATTTTTTTCGGAACCCTTTACCTGCTTTGGTCGGGTTCGCGCTAGGGGCCGATCCCACGAAGAAGATGTCGGTGATCCAGACCGGTCCGGATGCGGGTTCTCCGAGTTCCTGTTTGAGTCTCTGATTGAATTTTTCCAGGACGAGCTGTTTGTTTCCAAGCAGCTCCTGGCGCCATACGGACTGGGTGACCGCAACGGTCAGGATGTTTCCCCGGATCTGCACGGCCCGGGCATGACGCGCGATGGGCATGCCGATGGCCGCCTCCCAAAGCTCCAGAATGCGAGCTTCGTGCATACCACTCTTCAGTCCGCTGTTGGATTCGAGGATGCGTTTCAGAATGCGGCTCAACAGATCCATGGGTGCTTCATTCTTGGCAAAAGCCACGGATTTTGTCAAAATCCCAATCATGCGGATGGCATTACGGTTCTCCCTGCTCCTGGGTCTTGCGGGCCTGCTCGGGTCGTGCGGTTACACCCTTCGGGGAAACACACGGGAGTTCTTCAATCAGAACGGGATCAGGAGCCTGTATGTGGCCCCCGTGAAGAACCTTTCCTACAAGCCCGGGGTCGAGATCGTCATCTACAACGCCCTCCGGAAGCGGATCGCCCAAGGCGGGTATGTGAGGATTGTGGATCAACCCGGACAGGCGGACGCCGAGATCGAGGCGAAGGTGCTCGACGCCAGTTACGCACCTTCCGGGATCACCACGGCCGATCAGATCGCCCCCGTCCAGACCGGCCCGTCCAACGTGCAGATCGCCTCGGCTTATTCCGTCAACCTCCGGGTGGCTTTCGAACTTTTCAAGTCAGGTGCCCGGAAGCGTCTCTGGGGGGACACGGTGGCACGACAGAAGACTTTCACAGCTTCAACCTACCTCGGCGAGCTCGGTTCCACTTCCGCGCTGATCAACGAGGGTGACTTTGAACGCTCGGTCGGAGAGCTCGCGGTGAGTCTCGTGACCGACGCAGAAGAGTCGATGAACTCGGTGTTCTGATTTCCCGGATCGGGATCAGCCTGACATGAGCTCGTCTGCGATTTCACCGAGCATCTGGCGTGCGATGATCACGCGGAGGATCTCGTTCGTACCGGCTCCGATCTCGATGAGCTTCGCATCCCGCATCTGGCGTTCCACCGGAAACTCACGGGTGTAACCGTAGCCACCGAGGATCTGGATCGCATCCAAGCCCACTTGAGTCGCCATTTGTGCCGCCTGGAGCTTGGCCTTGGCCGCCATCATGGAGGCGTCCTTACCGGTCATGAGTCCCATGTCCCAGGTCTTGGCCGCTTGGTAGGTCAGGGCACGGCACGCCTCGTACCAGGCCGATGCCTCGGTGAGACGCTCTTGCACCTGCTGGAACGCGCCGATGTGCTTGTTGAACTGTTTGCGCTCTTTCGCGTACTGGGTGGCGACCTCGATGCAGTTCCGGGCGATTCCGAGCGAGATCCCTGCGATCGTGATCCGCTCGATGTCGAGATTCCGCATCATCGCTTTCACGCTCGAACCTTCGACGCCGACACGGTTTGCTTCGGGCACTTTCACATCGGTGAACCAGAGCTCGCCGGTCGGTGAGGCACGCATTCCCATTTTCTTGAATTTCTTGCCGGTGGAGAATCCGTGCATTTCTTTTTCGACGATGAAGGTGGACACGTCCTTCTTGCCCGGACCGGTCTTGGCGTAGATGTAGAACACGTCCCCGTTCGGACCGTTGGTGATCCAGGTCTTCGATCCGTTGATCTTGTAGGTCCCGTCGGCCTGCTTTTCGGCCTTGGTCAGCATTCCGAGGGCGTCGGATCCCGAACCGGGCTCGCTCATGCCCATGCCACCGATGTGCTCACCCGAGATGAGTTTCGGGAGGTATTTCTGCTTCTGCTCTTTGGAACCGTTCGTTCCGATCTGGTTCACGCACAGGATGGAGTGGGCCAGGTAGGAGAGCGTGGTCGAAGCGTCGACGGCCGCCATTTCTTCCATGGCCAGAGTCGCGGCCACCGCACCCATGCCGGCACCGCCGTCTTCTTCGGCAACCGTGATGCCCAGAAGCCCCATCTCTCCGAGCTTCTTGAAGCCTTCGAGGTTGAAGCTCTCGATTTCGTCGAGGTGCTCGATCTTCGGAGCGAGCTGCTCGCGCGCGAACGCGCGGACGGATTCGGCCAACATTTTCTCTTCTTCAGTGAAAAACCAGATGGACATAGTGGTCCGAGTATAGGGATTTTCGCGGTCGGGTTCAATCCCGATCTGAAGGCAGAGCCCCTTCCAGGAGGAGTCTTTCCCGCTTCAAACGATTCTCGGGGGAGTCGGGATCGAGAGACCCGAAATAGCCTTCGATCCTGCCGGAGCACCGGATCACCCGGTGGCAGGGGACTTTCTCGGCGGGAAAGGGATTGCGCTTCAGGGCCTGTCCGACCGCGCGGGAGGCGCCCGGTTTTCCGAGCCGCTTCGCGATTTCCCCGTAAGTGAGGGTCTGTCCGGCGGGGATTTGCGCCACCAGCTCGTAAACGGACCTCTGAAACGGGGTGATTCGCGGTTTCTCCATGGAATGAGTTTACACCGATTCGGACGGGAGTAAAAGATTGACTTTTTTGATCAGGCACGGTACTCTTCCGCGCACTTATGCTGATCTTCCAGTCTCTCACCAAATCCGACCTGGCCGATGCACTCCTTCCGCTCAGCACCGCAAAAGAGGAGCGTGACCTCCGGACGCTGACCGATGAGTCGGAACGCGAGGCCCTTCTGTTGAAGATCGGGAAGAAGAAGCGCAAGCAGGCCGAGATGCGTGCCAAGCAGCTGTTCCATTGGGTGTACCAGCGGTATGTGACCGACTACGACCAGATGACGGATATCGCGAAGGAGATCCGCGCCTGGTTGAAAGACAATGTGAAGATCTTCCGTCTCGAGGAGTCTTACTCCAAACAGTCTGAAGACGGCACTTACAAGTTTTTGTGGAAATTGAACGACACCAAGACGATCGAGTCGGTGATCATCCCGGCCGCACTGAAAGAAAAAGTGGGCGAGGAGGTGATGTCCACTCTCGAGGACGGCAAGCGTTACTCCGGGATCGAAGTGGAGAAAGCGGGACTCGATCGCGAGCTCGATACCGATTCGTGGGCCCGTCTCACGGCGTGCATCTCCTCACAGGTGGGATGTGCGATGGCGTGCAAATTCTGCCTGACCGGCGTACAGGGGCTCGACCGGTCCCTGGAAGTGCATGAAGTCGTGACCCAGGTGCACGAGCTCCGCATGCGTGCTCCCATCACCAATATCGTTTTCATGGGGATGGGCGAGCCGCTTCACAATGTGAAGAACATCGCGAAGGCCTGCCAGATCCTCCTCGACGAGGACGGAATGAATTTTTCCAAGCGGAAGGTCACGGTTTCGACCTCCGGTCTGGTACCGGCCATCGGCGAATTGTACCAACAAACGGATGTGTCGCTTGCGATCTCGCTCAACGCATCCACGGACGATCAGCGCTCCCAGATCATGCCGGTGAACAAACGCTGGCCGATCGCTGAACTCCTCGCTGCCTGCCGGAAGGTCCCTCTCGGAGGACACCGCCGGATCACTTTTGAATACGTAATGCTCCGGGACTTCAATGACACCCTCGAAGATGCCAAGCGCGTCGCCCAGATGCTTCGTGGAATCCCTTCCAAGGTGAACCTCATTCCTTTCAACGAGCATTCGGGAGCCGATTTCAAGCGCCCGAAAGACGACACCGTTCTCAAGTTCCAGCGCTACCTGCTGTCGCAGGGGTACACGACCACCGTGCGGATCTCCCGTGGGCGGGACATCCTCGCAGCCTGCGGTCAGTTGCGGTCGCTGTTCGGGACGGCCCGGGGCACCGAGAAGCATCGCGACGCGCCGGTGACTCAAGCTTGAGTCAGCGGTAAACCGTGGAGCAGGAGCGGTAGCAGGAGTCGCGTGAAAAATCCGCGTTCGAAATCTGCTTCATCCCGATCTTGATTCCGACTTTGTCTGCTTCAATGTCTTTCCAGTCGGGTGTCCCGAAACCGAGTGCATCGTAGATTTCCTTCATGATCCCGACACTCATCGAGTCGGTCGGGCCGCAATACAGGGTCATGACGCAGGAAAGGGCGCAGTGCTTGTACTTGTCGGGCTTGGTGGTGTCCGCCTCGACTTCACTCTTGTAGGCTTTCCCCACGATCAGTCCACAAACAGGGAAGGCCGCCGATGCCTGCTCCGCCCGGTCTTCCGCCCACGCTACAGACGGCGCTACCAGGGTCAGGGATGCCAAAATCAGGAATCTGGTACAAGACTTCATCGGCCCGATCCTGTCCCTTTTTTTAAACTGAGTCAAGGTAAAAACCCGGACACTCAGAGCGGGGCGAACTTGGCCGTGAAATGCCTCAGGAAGGGTGGGGCTTCCACGATCTTGAATCCCCGGAGACTGGAAGCCTTGGCTTTCAGTTCTTCGAAGCCCTCGAGGATGTAGTCAAAGTGACTTTGGGTGTAGACCCTTCTCGGGAAAGCGAGCCGGACCAACTCCATGGGGGCCGCTTCTTTGAACATCACCGATCCGATTTCACAACTGCGGACCCCGTCCTGAAGGTAGAGCTCGACCGCCAACGCCTGACCCGGGAATTCCGATTTTGGAATCTGAGGCAGGAATTTTGCCGCATCGATGTAGATGGCGTGTCCTCCGACCGGACGTACGATCGGGATACCGAGTTCGGTCAGTCTCCGACCCATGTAATTCGAGGTGGCGATCCGGTAGCGGAGGTAGTCCTCTTCGAGGACCTCATCGAGCCCCACGGTCAAGGCCTCGAGGTCCCGCGCAGCGAGACCGCCGTAAGTCGGGAACCCTTCGGTCAGGATGAGCTGATTCCGTAAATCCTGTACCCAGGCCTCGTGCTTCAGGGCGATGAAGCCCCCGATGTTCACAAGCCCGTCTTTCTTGGCACTCATCATGCAACCATCGGCGAGGTCGAAGATTTCGCGGACGATTTTCCGGATGGAATCACTTCCGCGACCGGGTTCACGACTTTTGATGAACCAGGCGTTTTCGGCAAACCTGCAGGCGTCGAGTATGAAGGGGATTCCGTGTTTGTGGTAAATCCTGGCGGCATCCCGGATGTTTTCGAGGCTGACCGGTTGACCGCCTCCGGTGTTGTTCGTGATGGTCAGCATCCCGAGGGGGATCCTGTCCTTGAATTCTTTGCAAAAGGACTCAAGGCGTTCCAGATCGATATTGCCCTTGAAGGGGTGCTCGAGTTCCGGGATCTTCCCCTCCGGAATGACGAGATCGACCGCCTGTGCGCCCATGTACTCGATGTTGGCCCGGGTGGTGTCGAAGTGGTTGTTGGAAGGGACCTTCATTCCGGGTTTGAGCAGGATGCCGAACAGGAGTTTCTCTGCCGCCCGGCCCTGGTGGGTGGGGATCACATGGGGATACCCGGTGATCTCGGTCACTTTTTCACGGAACCGGTGGAAGCTCCTCGATCCTGCGTAGCTCTCGTCAGAGACCATCATGGCCGCCCATTGGGCGGCGCTCATGGCGGTGGTCCCCGAATCGGTCAGAAAATCGAAGGTCACATGTTCCGCGCGGACCAGGAAGAGGTTGTAGTGGGCGTCTTTCAGGACGGCCTCACGTCGTGGCCTGTCCATCTGGGCGAGGGGTTCGGTCACCCGGATCTTGAACGGTTCGATGATGGTCTTTCTCATGGTCGGGCTCCTCGGATCAGAACATGTACTTCTTGTTGGCGATATTGACGAGGATCGCCACTCCGCTCATGGCGGTGAGGAGCGCGGATCCTCCGTAACTCATGAAGGGCAGGGGGACTCCGACGATCGGGAGCATGCCCATGACCATTCCCATGTTCACGAACACGTGCCAGAAGAAAATCGAGACGATCCCGAAAGCCAGGAGTGAGGCGAACTTGTCATTCGACTGGTAGGCGACGGACAGTCCGCTCATGATGAAGAGTCCGTAGAGCAGCAGGAGCACCGAACAGCCGATGAACCCCCATTCCTCGCTAAAGACGGAAAAAATGAAGTCGGTGTGGTGCTCGGGAAGGAAGTTCAGGTGCGCTTGAGTACCCTTTTTGAAGCCCTTGCCCCAGAGTTGCCCGGAGCCGACCGCGATCATGGACTGGATGGAGTTGTATCCGGCACCTTTCGGATCACTCATCGGATCGATGAAAGTGACGATCCGCTGCCGTTGGTAGGGTTTCAACCCGTAGTTGTAAACGACCGGAAGCGAAATCGCCGCCACCACGGACAGCAGGAGGAGGATCTTGGGTTGGATCTTCAGGAAGAGGAGCATCGAGCCGTAGACGAGCAGGATGATCATCGCGGTGCCCAGGTCCGGTTGAACGATGATGAACGACACCGGAATGACCACGAACAGGCTCGGAACGATCAAATCGGTGAGCTTCATGCCCTGGGTCGTGTTCTTGTTTTCGAAATACTTGGCCAGGAAGATCACCATCGAGAGCTTCATCAACTCCGAAGGCTGCAAACTGAATCCTCCGAGGTTGATCCATCGTTTGGCTCCGAGAGAGGACTTCCCGAATGCGAGTACCGCGATCAGGAGACCCATGTTCCCGATATAGATCAGGTAAGCGAGCCGGGAGAGGAAACTGTAGTGGGGGAATTGGAGAATCAGCGTCACCACGGTACCGAGACCGATCGACACGGCCTGGTTTTTCCAGAGCCCGAGTGATTTATCCTCCACCCCGGTGGCGCTCAGCAAGTTCATCATTCCGATCGAAAGGATCACGATCTCGAGGATCAGGGGAATCCATTTGAGCCACTTGAATTCCTCTTCATAAGAAGAGGTCCGGTTCGGGTCGAAGGTCTGATCGAGATTGGTCTCCATCGAGGTGTAGGTCATCGCTCATTCCCCCTGATTCGTTTTGGCCCGTTTCGCCTTCTCGCGTTCCAGCTGTTTCCGGTCCTGAATGGCCCGGTCGCTGTAGAGATCCGGATAATACTTCTGAAGGTAGGTCTTGATCACCTCACGTGCGATCGGGGCGGCGCCGTGCGATCCGGAACACGCGTGTTCAGCGACCACCGCCACGACGATGGACGGGTTCTGGATCGGAGCATATCCGACGAACACCCCGTGGTGACGTTGGGCGTAGCGGAGGTTCTCGCACTTCTGGTAGATCTTGTCAGCCTTCTGGGTGACGACCTGGACGGTTCCGGTTTTCCCTGCGAACTCCATCCCCGGAATATGCTGGGAGTAAGCCGTGCCTCCGGGCATGTTCACCACGCCCCAGAGTCCGTCCGTGACCAGTTTGAGGGTCTCGGGCTTGAGCTTGGTTTTGTCTAGCACCTGGGTGGTGAACTCTTTCAGGGTCTTGCCTTCCTCGCTCTGGATGCTCCGGACCACATGGGGCTTGAAAAGGGTCCCTCCGTTCACCAACGCCGCATAAGCGTTGGCAAGTTGGATGGTGGTGGTGAGCACGAAGCTCTGACCGATGGCCACGTACAGGGTCTCACCCGGAGACCAAGGCACGTTGAAACGCTTCTGTTTCCAGGCTTCGGTCGGAATCAGACCGGGAACCTCGCGGCCGAGCTCGATCCCGGTTTTCCTGCCGAGGCCCAGGTGCATGGCGTACTTGGCGATGTCGTCCACGGACTTCAGTTTCTGGGCCACCCGGTAGAAGAACACGTCGCAGGAGTGGGTGAGGGCGGAAACGACGTTCACGCTGCCATGTCCCTCTTTTTTCCAGCAGTGTACCTTCCGGCTGCCGAGACTGATCGAACCGCCGCAATTGAATGTCGTGTCCTGGTCGATCACGCCCTCTTCCAGTGCCGCGATCGCCGTGATGGTTTTGAAAGTGGAACCCGGGGAATAGTGGTCCTGGATCGTCTTGTCGCGGAGCGGATGATTGTCATCCGCGATGAGCTTGGCCCAGAGGTCCTGTTCGATCCCTCGCGAAAAATCCGCCGGATCGAAAGAGGGGCGTGAAACCATCGCGAGCACTTCACCGTTTCTCGGGTCGAGAGCGATCAAACCGCCGTTCTTTTCGCCGAAGCCCCGGACGGCTGCCATTTGAAGGTCCTGATCGACAGAAAGCACCAGGTTCTTACCCGGGATGAACGGTTCCTCGCGCGCTTGAGCGAGAACCCGGTCCTTGCGTTTGGAGGGTTCGATGCTCCTGCCGAGAGCGTCCACTTCGACCAGTTCTGATCCGTCCACTCCCCGGAGTTGCTCCTCGAATTCCTTCTCGAGGCCGCTCTTCCCGACATAATCGTCGAGCTGATACTTCCGGGAGGCGGCTTTGTTGAGCACGGGAAGTTCGGGTTGGCTGACCTTGCTGATATAGCCGTAAAGGTTCGACCCCACGTCTTGAGACAGGTTCGAGCGCGAGATCGCCATCTCCACTTCGACACCGGGCATGTCGATTTTCCAGGTCTCCAGTTCGGCGACCTCGTCACGGGTGAGATTGTCCTTGATCACCACCGGCATGAACGCGGCTTGTGACCTGGACTTCTGGAGTCGTTTTTCGATCTCGATGACGGGAAGGTGAATCAGTGACGAAAGCTTCGAGAGGACTTCTTTCTGTCGACCGGATTCGTTCAGGTACTGCGGAGTGATCAGGACGTTGAATGCAGGCCGGTTGTCGACGAGCAGCTTACCGTGCCGGTCGAACACCATTCCACGCGGAGCCGGGATCTTCACACGCTTGATCCGGTTTTCCTCGGCGTATTGGCGCATTTGATCGCCATTGAAAACCTGGAGGTAAACCATCCTCGAGAGCAGGACCCCGAGGCCGATGAAAAGGATGCCGTAAACAAAACGGAACCTTTCCTGGAGAAACCGGATCTGTTCTTCATTTCCGATGAATGCCATGTCAGATCGGCTCCTCGTCCAGATGGAAATCACGTTCGTAGCGGTATTCGGCGTCAGGGCTCTTCAAAGTGCGGTAATCGAAAGAATGGAGGAACCGGAACACGAAGGGAATCAACAATCCGTGGGCGATCGAAGTCGGCGCCAACAGTTGCAAAGTATGGAACCACTGGTTGTCCGCCTTGTCGAGCAGGAACAGGACCAGGAGGATCGTGAGTTGGGTCATGAGGGCGGCACCGATTCCCACCACGACCAGGGATCGCTTGTTGAGGACCTGGAAGTTCCGGTACAGGAATCGCGCCGTGAGAAACAGCGCCATGTAAGTACACAGGAAGAGCCCGGCGGGTGCGGCCGACTTGATTTCGACCAGGTGACCGAATGCCAGGGTCAGGAGGCCACCCTCCACGAATTCCCGTTTCATCGCGCACCAGAGAACCAGGAACAGGATGATGTCGGGCTGGAAGAATGCGAGCGAAGGATTGTTGAACAGGGTTCCTTGAAGAGCCAGGGAGACCAGCGCGAGCAGGATCATCCCGGGCAGGTTCAGGAGCTTCAGCATCCTGGCCTTCATGGACGGGTCTTCCCCTTCGGTGCCGGAGTGACCTTCGGAGCAACTTCGATTTTTGTGCTGTCGATGAGCTCGACATGGGCGGGAGCCGCATCGGTCTTGGTGACCACGAGGACTTCTTCGAGTTTGGAAAAGTCCACCGAGGGTTTGACTTCGACCTTCTGGGTGATTCCGAAGGATTTCCGTGTCACCTTGATGATGGTGCCGACGGGGACACCTTTCGGGAAGTTGCCGCCGAGACCGCTCGACAGGAGCAGGTCGCCGGGTTGGATGTCATCCACCCGGAGAGCGAATTTGAGTTGGCAAAGGGAGTCAGTGAGTCCTTCCACGATGCCTCGGGCCCTCGATCGCATGATGTAAGCGTCGATTGCGGAGAGCGGATCGAGGAGGGTCACCACGTCCGAGGTGTGGTCGTCCACACGGAGGATGCGTCCGACGACACCTTCGGCGTTCATGACGGCCATGTTCGGCTGGATCCCGCTGTCTTTGCCACGGTTGATCCGGATGGCGCGGAATTCCGTCGAGACATCTTTGGCGATCATCCGGGCCATCACTGTCTCGATCTTGAAGCTCTCTTTGAACTGGAAGAGTGAACGCAGGCGGATGTTTTCCTGCTCGAGCTCCCTCAAGTTGAGGATGGTGTTCACGAGTTTGCGGTTTTCCTGCACCATGGACTCGTTCTCTTTCCGGGTTTTCCAGAGAGCGATGTAATTCTCGTAAAAGGTGACCATGGAGTCGAGAGTCCAGTGGATCGCGATCTCGAACGGGGTGGTGATCGCAAGTGCGATCCGGTCATAGGGACGGTACTCACGAGGCGTCCGGTTCGTGCTGTCGATCGAGAGAACGGGAATCAGCAAAAACAGGAGTAATATCAAGTAAAATCGATATTGCTTAATGAGCTTTAGCATTGCAAATATCCTATCTTGTGTTTCAATGGGGTGCAAAAGGATAAATTCATGATCAGTGCGATGCGAAGCAAGTTCGGACCTGCCATCATTTTCGGTGTGATGGGCGTGATTGTCGTGGTGTTTGTGTTCTCCGGAATTTTCACCCGGAGCTCCCTTTCGGGCGGCCCCGGTGTGGCCGGCGAAGTAAACGGAGAGACGATCACCTATTCCGAGTTTTCGCGCGCGTTGAATCAGCGGGTGGAGATGCTGAAAGGCATGCTGGGCGGCAAGGTCAGCGAAGAGCAGATCGCCCAATTCCGGATTCCTGAAGCGGTGTTTCAGGACCTGGCCCAGCGCAAAGTGATGGTCCAGATGGCCAAAAAGGAAGGTTTCATGCCTTCCCCGGAGCAGATCCGCGAACAAATTTTGAAAATGGACGCCTTCAAGAAGGATGGCCGTTTTGACAAAATGCAGTACAAAGCGGTTTTGGCTGCGAACCAGTATACCGACGTCCGTTTCGAGGAGCTGGTGGCCCAGGACATCATGGAACAGAACTTCCGCGAGTTTCTGGGGCAGCTCGCCCATGTCTCGGAGCGTGAGGTCGAGAGCGAACTGGCCAGGATGAAGACCCGCGCCAAGTTGAAGTACGTCTATCTCGACAATGAATCCATGAGAAAGTTGCTTCCCAAGGACGTGAAGCCTGAGGAGCAGGGTAAGGCATTGAATTCGAAAGTGGCCGAACTCACCAAGGAGATCGTCCCGGCACTCGGAAAGGGTGCTGACGGAAAGATCAAGGACCTTCTGAAGGATGTGAAGATCCTGGTCAAGACCTCTGAATGGTTGAGCCGTGAGTCGAACATCATCCCCGGAGTCGGATCGGTCCGCTCGATCGAAGACCAGCTCCTGACCTTGAAAAAAGAAGACGGGGTTCGCGAGTTTTCACTCCCTGCCGGAACGTTCATCGCTTTGGCTGTCGCATCCGAGTCGTTCGACCGTTCGAAGTTGACCGACAAGGATCGCACCGAGACTTTGAAGAGGCTCCAGGATCAGCGTCAGCAGGCGGTGATGAGCGAGTTTCTCCGTTCTTTCATGAAGAACGCCAAAGTCACCCGGAACGATTCCGTGGTCGTGGAGGGCAAGGGCTCTTCCGTTCCCCTCACTGCCGATCTCGGTCAGTGATTTCTTTCAGGGTTCCGGTGAACCGGAGCCTTTGTTCGAAGGGGATCCCGTGTCCGCACTCTTCCCACTCCTCGAATCGAAGGAGGGGATGGGCGTATTCTGCCTTTTGGGTTTCGTAATCCGGTTTGAGCCAGACTTTCGAGCGCTCCCCTCTCAAGAAGAGGCAGGGAATGCCGTTCTCGAGGGTTTGTCGCAGCCATTGACCGATCGGGGCTTCGTGCGCCTGGCGGATGGTCCTGATCAGGGCGTCGTGGTCGAAGGGGAACTCCCAATGTTCCGGTGGGCCCGGCCGGAGTTGGGCCACAGCGGATAGGTATTGGGCGATGGCCGGGTCCGGGCATTGGCTGAACAGGTGCTCCCGGAGGGAGGTCCGGTCGGGGAAGCTCCGGGGGAGACCGGAGATGAAGGAAGCGAGGGGTTCTCCTATGCCTCCCCCCCAGGCGGAACTGATGCCGATATCCACCGCTAGAAGGCTTTTCACCCTGTTCGGGGCCAGAGAGCAGAGGGCAAGGGCTGAGCGGACCCCCATCGAGTGGCCGACCAGGTGGACCTGGTTGAGCGATTCCCGGTCGAGGAATTCAATCAAATCCTGAGCATAATCCAGCGCATGGAAGTGTTCCCGTTGGTCATCGGGAACGGGGCGGCTCAATCCGTGGCCCCGCTGATCGGGGGCGTAGCACGGCACCTCTTCTTCCAGTGCGGCGGCGATCGGCCTCCAAATGCGTCCGGTTCCCCCGAGCCCGTGCAAGAACAGGAAGGGGGTCTTCGGAGAGGGGTCGATCCCTCGGTACCACTTAAAAAAGTTCAGGAGCATATTGACCCATGGTTCTATTCCGTCTAGTGTCGCCCTGCAACTTAAACCGGGGAATCGGGAGCCCAGCTTGGACAATCTGTTTCAAAATCTCAACCCTGAAAACCAGCCGAAGGCGGACTCCCTGTTCTCCACCGTCGGGCTCGAGGGGCTTTCGTCCAAGGAACTCATCCGTCGCGGCAATCTCCGCGTTGAAAAGTGTGAGTTGCGGGACGCGGGATCTTATTTCGCACTTGCGTTGGAACGTGCCAAGGCCGACCGCGACTACCGGGGCATCAGTGATGCGCTCGCCCAGTTGCTCCGCCATTCCAGCGAAATCGGCGACGAGGCCGGCATCCTGAAATGGGTGAGTGAGCTCGAGACTTTTGTGGCCCAACATTCCGGGAACCTCAGTCCACAGGCTTGGTACTGCAAGGGGATCGTCGCTTTCCGGAACGCGCGTTACAAGAAAGCCCAGATTCTGTTCCACAGGTTCTGGAGGGAAGTGGAAGCCGAGGAGAACTCGGTGAAGAACATGACCCCGGAACTCTACCGCGAATTCATGCGCTCGAAGGCCCAGGCGCTTCTTTCTTTGTCTGTCGTGGCCCAAGCCCAGGGAAAGCTCGGGCGCGCCCGCTATCTCGGTGAGGTCATCCTCGCTTACGCCGAACGGGAACGGCCCCGTGGGATTCTCGCCTCCACTTACCTGATGCTCTGCCGTTTGGCCGAGCGTACCGGGGATCTCGAGCTCGCGAAGAAGTGGCTCCAACGGGCGTTTGCCGAGTCGGTTTCTGACCACAATTGGTATCATTATCTCTACGTCCTGTACGGTTTTGCGGTGATCGCACGTCAGGAGCAGGATTTCGTCCAGGCACGGTTCTACCTCGACTTGCTCGAAAAGGCCGTGGTCCAGGAGGAATTGAAAAATCTGAGACTCGGTATCGCGGAAGAGCGCATGAAGCTCAACTTGAACCGCGTGGACCTCGAGATCGATCTGAACCGGACCCTGGTCAGGACCCGGGAAGGTGAGATCAATCTGCGACGCCAGCACGTGCTGGTGGAGATCCTCCGTCAACTGGCTTTGGCGCACGGGCGTGACCAGGGTGACGGAAGGCAAGGTTTGTCGAAGGAGGAGATCGTCGAAAAGGTCTGGAAAGTGAAGTACAATCCGGACGCGGACGACGGTCGTTTGTATTACAACATCAACAGGATCAGGAAACTTCTCGAGCCGGATCCACGGAAACCCCAGTACCTCCTCAATTGGAGACAGGGTTACCGTCTGGCTCCGGAACTCAAGATCCGTATGGTCGAAGGGGAAAACACATGAAAAAGATCATGATGAGCATCATCGGGCTGGTGCTTCTGGCAGGAATCTCTGGAGCGCAAGCACATATCCACAATCCGGGTAACGGTTGCGTCGTTCCCAAAGTGGACGGTGAACGGATCCCGTTTCCGCTCCGCAAGGCGAACACCAAGTTCGAACTCGCAGAGAACGAAACTTACCTCCTGAACGGCACCATCGTGACCCGCGGCGGACGGAGTTTCTTCAAAGTGGATTTCAACAGCCAGCCTTGGTTGGCCACCGAGCGCATGCTCCAGAATCCGTACTTCCCGGTGGATGACTCGACCATCTCGGTGGGCCAGCACAACGGCCGCCTGGTCCAATTGGCGGTGGTCGCCCACATGAATGATCAGATCAATCAGATCGAGGGCAGCACTCCGCTCAAGCTGGTGCCGATCCTCCCTGCGAGTCCGATCCCGTACTGAGTCGGGGGACGATCCGTCCCGTGAGATTTCTGAATGGCCCTGCCGGTGATGCCGGCGGGGCTTTTTATTGGCCCTCGTGCCGGCACGGAGCTTGTACATCCGCTTGTCATGATTGACCGTCATCACAGCCTTTCGAACCAGGAAGTCATTGTCATCACAGGAGCGGGGTCCGGCATCGGACGGGCCACAGCGCTGTTGTTCGCCCGCGAGGGTTACCGGGTGGTCGTCGCCGACCGCTCTGAACCGGCCGGGGTCACGACCGCGCGCGAGGTCGAGGCGTCCGGGGGGACCGCCCTGTTCATCCGATGTGACGTGACCCGCGAGACCGATGTCCAGTTGTTGATGGGGAGGACTCTCGAGTCGTTCGGCCGGATCGACTGCGCCTTCAACAATGCAGGAGTGGAAGGACGGAGTACCGGCTTACCCCACACCACCGATTCGGACTGGGATGATGTGATCGGAACCAATTTGAAGGGGGTCTGGCTTTGCATGAAGTACCAGATCCCGGCCATGGTGAAACAGGGGAAGGGGGCCATCGTCAATGCCTCTTCTGTTGCGGGGCTGGTGGGTGTGGGCGAGAGCGCCCTTTATTCCGCCAGCAAACACGGCGTCATCGGTCTCACCGAAAGTGCCGCGATGGAATTCGCCCGAGCCGGGATCCGGATCAACGCAGTCTGCCCGGGACCGGTCCAGACCCCGATGATCGAGCGTTACACCCGTGGGGACGAGGCCAGGCGGGAGAGTCTCGTCGCATCCGAGCCGATGGGTCGGATCGCGGTGGCCGGTGAGGTCGCTGATGCGGTCTTCTGGCTTTGCTCGGACCGGTCGAGCTTCATCACGGGTGTTTCATTGCCTGTGGACGGGGGCTGGCTGATCGGATGAGCCGGCTTCTCGAAGCGCTTGTCCTGTCTTCGAAAGGGGATGCCGGGTCAGGATTTCCGGCGAGCCCTCTCCGATGATCGAACCTCCTGCCTCACCGCCCTCGGGTCCGAGGTCGATCACATGATCCGAGTTGGCGATCACATCAAGATGGTGTTCGATCAGGATCACGCTCTTTCCACGGTCGACCAGATGATGGAGCACATCGAGCAAATGTTGGACGTCGTCCTGATGCAAACCTGTGGTGGGCTCGTCGAGGATGAAGAGATCCCGCGAGGGGCGTCCACCTTCTTCACACAAGGTCAGGGCGATCTTGAGTCGCTGAGCCTCACCTCCGGACAGGGTCGGTCCCGGCTGACCGAGTTCGAGGTAGCCGAGCCCCACGTCTTTCAGGGCCTGGAGCTTTTTACGGAGGTCGGGGTACTCGAAGAAGAGTTCGTGAGCTTCATCGATGGTGGTGGCGAGGAGATCCGCCACCGAACGGCCCTTGAACTTCACATCCATCAAGGGCTTGATGAACCGTTTCCCGCCGCAGTCTTCGCAGGGAAGTTTCACTTCCGCCATGAAGTGCATGTCGATCGCAATCTCGCCTTCACCTTTGCAGGTGGGGCAGCGGCCTCCGTCGACGTTGAAGGAAAAATGTCCCGGAGTGTATCCGCGGCTGAGCGCCACCGACTGTGAGGCCAGGATCTTGCGGATCTCGTCCCAAGCTTTCAGGTAGGTTGCCGGGTTGGATCTTGAGTTTTTACCGATCGGTTTTTGATCGAGGAGGATCACGTGATCCAGATGCTCGGCACCCGTCAAGAGATCGTAGGCGCCGGACCCGTTCGGAGATTGGTCTTCGGAATCCTCTCCCTCGTCGTGATTCCCTCCCGACTCCAGTCGCTGGATCAAAGCGGGGGCGAGCGTCTGGTGGATGAGTGTGGTTTTTCCCGAACCGCTGACTCCGGTGACGACCACGAGGCGCTGAAGGGGAAGGGTCACATCCAGATTCTTCAGGTTGTGCTCACGACAACCACTGATCCGGAGCTCGGGAACAGGGCCGGTCCGGAGTGGGTGGCGACGCACCGGTCGGGTGCCGCCGGGAGCGAGAAAGCGTGCAGTCCGGGCACGGGGCGAGCGGACCACCGTTTCCGGGGTTCCCATGGCCACGAGCTCACCACCCTTCCGGCCCGCTTCGGGGCCGAGCTCGATGATCCAGTCCGCATCCTCGAGGATCCGGGTTTCATGTTCGACCACAACCAGGGTGTTTCCCTGGTCACGGAGCTCACGCAGGATCTCGAGCAGTTTCTCCGTATCGACGGGATGGAGTCCGATCGTCGGTTCGTCCAGGACATACAAGGTTCCACAGAGACCGTTTCCAAGATGGGTGGCCAGGTTGATCCTCTGGAACTCACCGCCCGAGAGGGTCCGGGTCAGTCGATTCAGGGTCAGGTACGGGACGCCGATCCTGCACAGGAACCCGAGGCGTCGGATGATTTGAGGGTGCAAATCCTTCATCAGCTCCCGCTCGGCAGGGGTGTAGTCGAGTCCTTCGAACCACGCGAGGAGGTCTTTCAAGGACAGCTTCAAGAGTTCGGCCAGGTTTTTTCCGCGCACACGGATGTCCAAAGCTTCCGACTTGAGTCTGGATCCGTGGCAGGTACCGCACTCTACCGGCGTCTGGTAACGTCGGATGAAGATCCGGACATGGAACTTGTAACGGTAGTCTTCCAGGTCTTTGAAGAACTCGAGAACCCGGGCCCACACCCATTTCCTCTGGTTGGCGTTGAGACCCGACCAGTTCTGCCCGGTCCGGATGCCCTCTTTCTGGCAACGTCTCAGGAAGGATCTGAACTCCGACTCGGAGGAAGGCTTGGCGAGTGGATCGATCGCCCCTTCGTCGAGTGGAAGCTTGGTGTCGGGGATGACTTTTTTCTCGTCAATCTCGAGCGTGAATCCGAACCCGTTGCAATTCGTGCAGGCCCCGAGCGGGCTGTTGAAAGAAAACAGATTGGGAGAAGGCCGGGTGTAACGTGAACCGCATTCGAAACAGGCGAACCCGGTCTGGTGGACCCGTGCCTCCAGGGTCTCGAGGTCGATGACACTCAACTTTTGGGAGCCGAACTTGAGTGCCTGCTCGAAAGAATCATCGAAGCGGGTTTGAGTGTCCGGATCGACCGGAGTCCCGGTCAGGTCGAAGCGGTCCATCAGCAAGTGGATCTCACCCGCGATCAGGGCTTCACGGTTGAGCCCCTCTGGTACCGGATCCTCCAGCAGGTGCCAGCGTCGGGTTCGTGTCCAAAACACCCGTCTGAATCCTTGCTCGGCCAGGATGGCGAAGTAATTCTCGACGAAGCTCCGGTTTTTGTCCTTTCCGTCGGACGAAAGTTCCAGAGGAGAGCAAAGCGCGAATTTCCTGCCTTGTCCGCGTTTCCAGAGGTCTTTGGAAAGCTGGGTGGGGGTGATGTCGATCACCTTCGCTCCACACTCCTTGCAAATCAACGAACCCGCCTTCGTGAAAAACAGGCGGAGAAAGTCGAGCATCTCGGTCTGGGTGCCCACGGTGCTTCTGGAGTTGAGAACGGTGTTCCGTTGTTCGAGAGCGATGGCAGGAGGAATGTTCTCGATCGAGTCGAGTTCCGGCTTCGGCATCTTCTCCAGGAACTGGCGGGTGTAGGTCGAGAGGCTCTCGACATACCGGCGTTGGCCTTCGGCATACAAGGTCTCAAACGCCAGTGTGGACTTTCCGCTTCCTGAAAGACCGGTGATCACGGTGAGGCGCCGCCTCGGGATTTCGAGGTCGAGGTTCCTTAAATTGTTTTGCTTGACCCCGCGAAGGCGGATCGGTGACTCGGATTTCATAGGTTTTGGGCAACTGTCAGGATTTTATACACCCCTTGAGGAACGGGGGCCAAGAAATAGAAGCGGGGAGCGAATGATTTGGATTTGGCGCAATGCGGGATCTGGTACGGAGATTGCTTAATGCCTGCACGGAAGGAAGGGTCACTATGGACTCCTCGAAGAAGAATTGGACTCACTATGCCTGGTTTTTGGGTGGCTTTTTGATCGGACTGACTTTGATCAGTCTCGGTCATGCCGCCAAGACCACTGGAAAGCGCCCCCTTCCGACCGGTCCGCTGAACGAGATCCGGAGTAAGAAGCTCTCGGTACCCGAGATGGACGCTGAATTCGGCCGTCTGAAGTCCCTCGAATCGCGGTATGCGGAAAGCCCTGAGCAGCAGAAACGTCTCCAGGCATCGACGGCCCGGACCGCCCGTGGATCGGCCTTGCCGGCGCGTCGCAGAAATTGATCAGACTGCGTCCCCGTTTTTGAAGAGCTCGGGATGTTCGGTGAAGCGTCGCATGTCCCGTGCGATCCGTGAGGCGTGCATGCCGTCGATGTACCGGTGGTCGAAAGCCCCGCACAGGCGGACAAACCGTTCGAGACGGGTGCGGATCACCGTGCCAGACTCATCTGTTTCATAGACCGGAGCCCGGTAGATCGCTCCGACCGCGATGATCGAAGGGACTCCCGAAGGCGGAAACAGCGCCGGAAGTGCGAAGTCGAGTCCGAGCGATCCCACATTGGTGATCAACAAGGAGCCGAAGGCGTTCTTGGGGATACCGAGAAGCGGGCTCCACAAATTGAGAGTCCGGATGATCCATTGCAGAATCCCGACAGCTGTCGTTTGAAGGAACCCGGGTACCATTCCACTCAATTTTTTGATCCCGGAGAAGCCCGGATCACTCTGTCCGCGGATCTGACGTGCAGAAGCATTCAGTTCGCGCGCGATCTGGATCACGGATTTCAAATGGGCGTCGCGGACGAGGCCCGAGGAAAGATCGTGGCGGTGCTTCAGTCCGAAGTCCGCTTCTTCGTCCTCGATCGCGACCTGGAAGGAAAGATCCACTGACTTCCGTGGATAGAACTTCCCGAACCGCAATTCACAGTTCAACTCGGGATGGAGGGCCATGACTTCGGCCAGCATCTTCCCGATGAAGTGGGTGATGGTCAGTTTCTCCTGCGTCCGGGTCCTGAGGTGTTCGAGGTAGGAGAGGGCCTTTTCGACATTGAGTTCCAGAACTCCGTAAATCGTGGGGTTGTCCGGTGCGCTCCAGCTTCCGAGCGCCAGACGACGGAATTTCGTCGGCTTTTGCGGCGGGCCGAAGGGCTTGTTCGTCTGGAGGATGGCCATATGCCCCGATTCTGCACGAAACCGGACTCTCCGGCGAGGGGTTTTTGTGTTAGGGTCGGCGCATGGCACTTGAATATTCGACCGCTTCGGTTCCGGGTTCGGAGGCACCTCCCTTTTCCTTGCGGGGTGTCGACGGCAAGATCTACAGTCCAGGTTCCTTTTCTGACAAGAAGGGGCTCCTGGTGGTGTTCATGTGCAATCACTGTCCCTACGTGATTGCGATCCACGAACGGCTTTCCCGTCTGGCCCGGGACTATGCCTCCCGTGGAATCGCGGTGATCGGAATCAACTCGAACGATCCGCTTTACAAAGATGAGGACAGTTTCGAGAACATGGTGGTCACTGCGAAGGAGTGGAACCTCCCGTTTCCGTATGTATTCGACGAAACCCAGGAGGTCGCCAAAGCCTACGATGCCGTTTGCACACCGGACCCTTATCTTTACGAAAACGTGAACGGGAAGTTCCTGCTCCGTTATCGGGGTCGGATCGATGATTCCTGGCAGGACGAATCGAAAGTGAAGCGCCAGGAGTTGAGAGAGGCGATGGAGACCTTGGCGACCGGTCGCGGGAACTTCGACGAAAAAGCGATCCCTTCCATGGGTTGTAGTATCAAGTGGAAGGAGCTCACGGCTGCCGCACTCGAGAGGAAGAAGAAATGACGGGGATTTCGACATCGAAGGTCGCTTTTTTCCGATTCCAGATTTTCAGCTTGCTCTATTGTCTCGCGGTGATCGTGTGGGGTGCCTATGTCCGCGCAACCGGCTCCGGTGCCGGATGTGGTGATCATTGGCCTCTTTGCAACGGCCAGGTGATTCCGACCGCTCCCCGGATCCAGACCGTGATCGAGTTCGCCCACCGGCTCTCCAGCGGATTGTCCTTGGTGTGGGTGGTGATCAGCTTTTTCTGGGCGAGAAAGATCGCGGAACGGCACTCTCTTGTCAGAACGGCGGCGCGCTGGTCTTTGATTGCGATTGTCCTCGAAGCCCTGCTCGGAGCCGGACTCGTGCTGCTGAAGCTGGTCGAATTCGACCAGTCGGTGGCGCGCGCGGTTTCCATTTCCCTCCATCTCGTCAACACCCTGTTCCTGCTCGCCTGCCTGACTTCCACGCTGTGGCTCGCCCGGAATGAGGGTGACTTCGAGAGTCCGCCTCGCCGCTTCCTGCCACGGGATCCGTCGTTCTGGTTCAGTGCGGGATTGTTCCTCCTTCTCGGGATGAGCGGTGCCGTCACGGCTCTCGGGGACACCTTGTTCCCTGCAAAGAGTCTCGCGGACGGAATTGCGGCTGATTTCGACCGGAGCGCGCACTTCACTGTCAGGCTCAGGGTGCTCCATCCGATCCTGGCCACGCTCTGGATCGGTTCGGTGTTTTTCTGGAGCCGGAAGCTCGAGTCCTCGGAGTTCAACCGGACCCGGAATTTCCTCCTGGGGGGCGTGATTCTCCAGTTCTTGCTCGGCATTTTGAACTGGATCCTGATGGCACCGAACTGGATGCAACTCGTGCACCTGCTGTGCGCCGATCTGGTCTTCATTGCGCTTTGGATTTCCGGGGTGACCCATGAAACTCGAAAAAGTCGTCTCTAGGCCCCGCGTCGGGGTCTGGGTTTTCATCCTCGTTCTCGGTTTGCTGTTCGCCGGATACATGGCGACCAGCTACAATGTCGAGCTCGTTCACAACATCTCTTGGGAGCAGACACCCTGGAGCAAGATCATCATCGGGGCCGTCGGGTTCATCGGGATCATCGGCTCGCTCATTTTGTTTTTCGCCCGGTTGCTCAGGGAAATGCGGATCAGCCAGGTCCAGGCCGACTTCCTCGACCGGATCTCCCATGAACTCCGGACCCCCTTGGCCTCCTTGACTCTGGTCTCGGATCTCCTGAAGCACCCCGACCATCCCCTGAATGAAGAGGAGCGGTCCCGGCTCTGGTCTTCGCACAGCGCCGAGCTCGAGCGACTCAGGTCGGATGTGGAATTGCTTCTCCAGGCCGCCCGTCTCCGTGAGTCCCGACTCAAAGTGAACCTTTCGCGGTTGGATCTCCATGAGTGGATCCGCGGGCGTTGGAAGAGCTTCGAGGATCTTCTCGGCCCCGAGTCCGAGATCCGTCTCACGGGAGATCCTTTTCCCCGTTCGGTCTTGATCGATCCGGTTTTGTTCGAACTCGTTTTCCGGAACTTGCTCGACAACGCCCGGAAATTCGCGCTCGGAAAGCCCCGGGTCGAAGTCCGGTGCAAGACCGTCCATTCCCGTTTTTTCTTCTGGAAAACGCGGTGGCAGATCTCGGTCGAGGATCAGGGACTCGGCTTCGCACCGGGGCGCGAGAAAGTGCTCTTCAAGAGGTTTTCGAGACTGGAAGGCGATTCGGGTGGACAGAAGACCCATTCGATTCCGGGCACAGGCTTGGGTTTGTATTTGTCCGCCAGTGCGTCGAAGGCGATGGGAATCACCTTGAGTGGACGGAGTCTCGGTGAGGGTCGGGGCGCCCAGTTTGTGATCGAAGGGTACTTCGCATGATGCGGGTTTTGCTCGTCGAGGATGAGCTGGTTCTCGGAGATACGATCGTCTTTTCACTCAAAAAAATGGGAATCGAGTGCGATTGGGCCAAGACCTTGAAAGAGGCCGGACGGTGCTTGGCTTCGGCCTCCTATTCGTTGTGGATTCTCGATCGCAATCTGCCGGACGGAGAGGGGACGGTCCTGCTCTCCCATCCCGGCAGGTCCAAAGCCCTCGTTCTGATCCTGAGTTCCAAGTCCGGGGTGGAGGAGCGCGTCCAGGGGCTGCGTCTCGGCGCGGACGATTACCTGCCGAAGCCTTTTTCTTTCCAGGAGCTCGAGGCACGGATCGAGGCTCTCGGGCGCAGGGCTCCCTTGCCCGCTTCCGAGGAGAAACGGAGCGGATGGTGGCTTGATCCGGGAACCCTGACTCTTCATACCCAAAGGAACCCGGTTCAGTTGACCCCGTTGGAGTTCAAGTTTGTCGCCTACCTGCTCGAGCGGGAGGGGGATATCGTCAGCAAGGATCGCTTGCTCAAGGATGTCTGGGGATTCACCTTCCTCCCGAAAACCCGGACAGTCGATTATCTGATCACCCAACTCAGAAAACGGATCGAGCCCGATCCTGAACATCCCCGGCACCTCCTCACGGTCCGGGGGGCCGGGGTCAAGCTCCTCACCTGACGCCTTTACTTTTTACGCTTTCCGGAGTAAAACCCGCTTCGCATGGGTTCAGGCGTCGTGCGTCAAAAAGGTTCTTGGGTTCTTCTTCTCCTCGGTTTGGCGTCGTGTGCCCCGCAGCGGGCGCCGACTCTGGTTCTCCAGGCGAACGGGTACTCCAATTCGTCCCTCAATCAATTGAAGCCATCGGTTCCGAACGGGGTTCCTGTGGACTTGGTCACGACTTTTGGAATGCAGGAGTGGGAAGGCGGGGCCTTGCGCTTGGAATTGCAGGGGGCTGATGCCGACCTGGTGTACCGGAGTCTCTCCCTCGCAGAAGAACAGGCCCAGGGCCGCACGGGGATGTCGTCGAAAACCGGAATCCACCTTCAGTGTCTCAAACGGACGAGGGGAACCCGTTGTGTCCTCGCATTGAATCTTCCCGAAGGAGCTCCGGTGCCGGTTCGTGCCCCGGGAGACCTGATTCCCGCCAGTCCCGAACCCCGGATGCCGGACGAGAACGGGGAGCTGATCGAGGTCCACCCTGAAGTCGCGGGAGGGCATCTGACCCTTAGAATTCCGCTCCTTTTTTCAGCTGTTCTTTATTCCAAGCTTCCGGACACCGGCGTGAGTACGCGAATGGGAAGTCACCTGACCTGCACCCGGGATGCGGATCGCGATCAACAGGTCGCCTGTTGGGTCGATATCGATCCGAAACGGGCCTCACTGTATCCGATGAAGGGCAGGAACTGAGTGTCCTCCCTTTCCCGGAACATCTATCCCTCCCCCGGACGGGTGGGGGGCACTCTCATCCGTCAGGTGATCCGGACTTTCAAGGAACAGCAAGTGAGTCTGCCTCTCGAGGGTCGCATCCTGATTGCGGTCTCAGGAGGAGTGGACTCGATGGTTCTTGCCCACTTGCTCGGACGTTACGGAAGGAAGGTCGTCCCGACCGGGCAAATCACACTCTTGCACCTGGATCATGGCTGGCGGACCGCATCCGGTGCCGAAGAGCGCGATTCGGTGCGACATCTGGCGGAGACCCTCGGAGTCGGATTTTCAAGTCAGCGCCTCCCGGTGCCTCGCGGTCGGACGCAAGAAAGCCGGAACCTGGAGGAGGACGCACGCCTCAAGAGGCAGAAGGTTTTCAGGACTCTCACAGGCAAAGGAAAATCCTACTCGACCGTATTGACGGCGCACCATCGGGACGATCAGGCGGAGACCGTCCTCTTCCGTTTTTTGCGCGGAGAGTTGCTCGAGCTCGGTGCCGGGATTTTATTCCGGGATGACAAGACTTTGAGGCCCTTCCTTCAGGTGACCAAGTCGCAAATCCGAGCCTATGCGGACGAAGAGGGTCTTGCTTTTCACGAGGATCCGACCAACGCCGATCCGAGGCGATTCCGGGCCTGGGCCAGGACCCGTGCATTCCCGCTTCTGGAAGAGCATTTTCCAGCCGTGCGGGATGTTCTGGCCCGATACCCCGAACGGCTGGCGAGCCCTTCCGCCAAGCCCCTGTTGCACAGCGTGAAAGCCGCAGTGGAGCTGGCCATCGGGCGCCCCTTGGGGCGGGCACAAGTCGAAGAACTCCGGGCCCAGTTGGCGGCAGGCGGTCGACGTCGGGCGCTCAGTCTCCCCGGCGGGGCGCGTCTCAGACCGGTGAAACAAGGCTTCCTCATTGAGAATCTCGATCTGCCTGATCAAGGCTAAAGATTTGTTTTTTCAAGGCCTCTGTGTTGAAATCAGGGTTGGACTCGTTTCCACGAGAAAGGACCCCTTATGAAAGGTTTCGGACGCGCAGCCGCGCTCTGGTTGTCGGTATTCCTGATCTTCGCGATTCTGTTCAAGGCGGTGGATTCCAACCAACGCCCCCACAAGGCGTTGAAGTTCTCCCAGTTCATCGAACTGGTCCAACAGGGGAAAGTGGCCGAGGTGACCTTCAAGAGTGAAGATGTCATCATCGGGAAATTGAAGGAACCGGTGGACGGACGGACCTCGTTCGAGACGGTCGGGGACACCAAGAACCCGGTCTTCACCGAGATCCTCAAGTCGAACAAGCTCATTCCGGACTACGAACAGGCCGAGAAGACCCCCTTCTGGCAACAGATGCTCGTCTCCTGGTTCCCGATGCTGCTCCTCTTTTTCGTGTTCTTCATTTTCATGCGCCAGATCCAGTCGGGTGGTGGCAAGGCGATGAGCTTCGGCAAATCGAAGGCCCGGATGCTGAATGAGGCCAGCCGCAAGTTCACGTTCAAGGATGTGGCCGGAGCCGAAGAAGCCAAACAGGATCTCGAGGAGATCGTCCACTTTTTGAAAGACCCGAAGAAGTTCACCCGCCTGGGTGGCCGGATTCCGAAGGGCGTGCTCCTGATGGGCCCTCCCGGTACCGGAAAGACCTTGCTCGCCAAGGCAGTGGCCGGCGAAGCGGGTGTCCCGTTTTTCTCGATTTCCGGTTCCGATTTCGTGGAGATGTTCGTCGGTGTGGGGGCGTCCCGGGTTCGTGATCTTTTCGAACAAGGGAAGAAGCACGCTCCCTGTATCATTTTCATCGACGAAATCGACGCTGTCGGACGTCATCGAGGCGCCGGTCTCGGTGGGGGTCACGACGAGCGTGAACAGACCTTGAACCAATTGCTGGTCGAGATGGACGGATTCGAAGGGAACGAGGGCGTGATCCTGGTTGCAGCCACGAACCGTCCGGACGTACTCGATCCTGCCTTGCTCCGTCCGGGACGGTTCGACCGCCGTGTGGTGGTTTCGAATCCTGATTTGAAGGGGCGTGAAGAGATCCTCAAGGTGCACACCCGCAAGGTTCCACTCGATCCCAAGGTCGATTTGAGCATCATCGCCCGAGGGACCCCGGGGTTCTCCGGTGCCGATCTCGAGAACCTGGTGAACGAAGCGGCCCTGATCGCCGCCCGCAACGACAAGAAGTTCGTGGAACTCCATGATCTGGAAGATGCGAAGGACAAGGTCCTGATGGGCTCCGAGCGGAAGAGCCTGGTCCTTTCCGAGCAAGAGCGGAAGACCACCGCATTCCACGAAGCAGGTCACACCCTGGTGGGGCGCTCCCTGCCCGGTACGGATCCGATTCACAAAGTGACCATCATCCCGCGCGGAATGGCCCTGGGCGTGACCCAGACCCTGCCTCGCGAAGACCGGGTGAGCATGGACAAGGTGAAGGCCGAGAACATGATCGCATTCCTGATGGGCGGTCGGGTGGCCGAAGAAGCGGTGTTCAATCAAAAGACCACCGGTGCCGGTAACGACATTGAACGTGCCACCGAGGTCGCCCGTCGGATGGTGTGCGAGTGGGGGATGAGTGACATCCTCGGACCGCTCACGTTCGGCAAAAAGGAAGAAGCGATCTTCCTCGGACGCGAAATTTCCCAGCACCGGGATTACAGCGAACAGACGGCTCAGACCATCGATCGTGAAGTCCGGGACATCGTGGAGCGGAACTACCAGCGGGCCCGCCAACTGGTCGCCGAGAACATCGCCGCTCTCCACCGGATCGCCGAGGCCTTGCTCGAGTACGAGACCATCGACGGTGAGGAAGTGGACCGTTTGATTCGCGGTGAGAAAATCGAGCGTGCTCCGAAGAAGGTCGGAACCGACCCCAAGCCTGAAGGGGGAGGCGCCGCGCCCGCGCCCGTGATGGCCTGATGCGGGAGCTGCTCGCGAACCTGCATTCGAGTTTCAGACAGGAGGACCTGCTCGATATCGCCATCGTGGCGTTCATCGTGTACCGCCTGCTGAATCTGATTCGTGGGACACGGGCGGTCCAGATGCTGATCGGTCTCGGGGTTCTGACGGCGGGCTTCGTCCTGTCGAGCCAGTTCGAGTTCTATGCGACCCACTGGCTTCTCAGTAATTTCTTCGATTACTTCGTCTTCATCATCATCGTCCTGTTCCAGGATGATTTGCGTCGTGCGCTGACCCGGATGGGGCGGAATCCGTTTTTGTACTCCGCCGAGAGTGAGAACCAACTCGAGATGGTGGACGAGATCGCCCGTGCGGCCACCCAGTTGGCGCGTGACCGGATCGGTGCCCTGATTGTGATCGAACGGGAGAACGGCCTCAAGAACTTCATGGATACCGGATCCAAGGTCGATGCCCGGGTCCGGGCCGAATTGCTGTACTCGGTTTTCCTCACGGAATCTCCGATCCACGACGGGGCGGTGATCATCACCGGAGACCGTCTCGCCGCAGCGGGATGTTTCCTTCCCCTTTCCAAGAACACGGAGATCGACCGGGGACTGGGTACCCGTCACCGTGCGGCTTTCGGTCTGACAGAAGAAACTGACGCCATAGTGGTCCTCGTGAGCGAGGAAGCCGGTCAGGCCCACCTGGTCCAGAGCGGAGAGATGATCCGCAATCTGACCGAAGGTCAGATCCGCGACACGCTCGCCCAATTGCTGAATCTCAACTCTCCTGAACAGCCGCTTCCCAACAGGATCCGTAACTTCATTCAGACCGTCCGCGGAAAAGGGGAGGGCGATTGATGAGACGCTGGGTGCTCGGACCGTTTCAACTTTTCTGGAGCATGCTCCGTTACCAATGGCTCATGAAGCTCGCGTCGATCCTGATCGCGCTCACGGTTTGGGTGCTGGTGTTCGGCTCCCAGACCATCGAGATCACGAAAGAGATCCCCTTCGAGGCCATCCTGCCGGAGGACCAGATCCTGGTCGATCCCGTCCCCGAAAAAATCACCTTCAAACTTTCAGGGCCAAAGGCGTTTTTGCGCTCCATCCAGAACCGGATGGAGGAACCGATCCGTGCGGCGGTCAAGGGGGCCAAGGCAGGAGTGCAGACCCATCGTATTTTCAGTGATGCCATCAAGCTCCCTCTCGGTGTGAAGGTCCTGACCATCACCCCGAATGCGGTTCAATTGCGCTATGAAGAACTCAAGCGGAAGCAGATTCCGGTACGGGTGACGTTCACCGGCGAACTTCCGGACGGACTGAAATCGAGCCGCATCGAAGTCAATCCGTCCGTGGTCAAGGTGAAAGGTCCGAAAAGCCGGATGGGGGATCTGGAGCAAGTGCTCACGGTCCCGGTCGATCTTTCCGGTCTTCATGAGACTTCGGTGCTTCCTCTGGCGTTTGACTTCAAATCCCTCGGAGTGGATGTGGACGGGGTCTTGCCGGAACTGTATGTCGAGGTCCAGGGCCGGGGGCAGGCGTTCCGCGTGAGGCATGTTCCGGTGAAGGTGAAACCGTCAGGCATGGCCAAGGTCACGGACGACGAAGTCACCGTCATCATCCGGACCGAGCCCGGCGACAATGTCAAGATCGAGGGGGACCAGATCACCGCCCTCGTGGATGTCCGGGATGTTCCGGAAGGGGACTACTTGAAGTGGATCCGTGTCCAACTTCCTGAGAAAGTGCATCTGGTCCGCGTGATTCCTCCGCTGACACGGGTGGTGGTGAAGAAGCCATGATGAAGCGTCGATTGTTCGGTACAGACGGGATCCGGGCCGAGGCCAACGTATATCCGATGACCGGTGAGGTCGCCATGCGGGTGGGGCGTGCACTGGTGTATTCTTTGCTTCGGGAGCGCGAGGCGTGGAAGTCCGGGTTCGGTGATCCGTTCCGCAAGAAGGCCAACTCGTCCAAGATCCGTATTGTGATCGGCAAAGACACGCGCCGTTCCGGATACATGATCGAGCAGGCGCTCGCTTCGGGTGTTTGCGCCATGGGAGGAGAGGCGATCCTGCTCGGACCGCTTCCCACTCCGGGAGTCGCTTTCGTCGCCCAGAGCATGAGGGCCGATGCCGGAGTGATGATTTCCGCATCCCACAATCCGTTCCACGACAACGGGATCAAGATCTTCGGTCCAGACGGGTTCAAGGCGCCGGATGCGGTCGAGTCCGTGATCGAGGAATTGGTGGCCGATCCGACCCGGATGGACGCCGAGCTGCCTCGCGGGGCCGACATCGGACGGGCCTACCGGATCGAAGAGGCCCACGGCCGATACATCGTTTTCCTGAAATCGAAGTTCCCGGACAACGCCGATCTGTCCAGTTTCCGGATCGCGCTCGATTGTGCGAACGGTGCAGCCTACAAGGCCGCACCCATGGCCTTCGAAGAGCTCGGTGCCGTCTTGACCACGATCGGAGTCTCTCCGAACGGCACGAACATCAATCACGAGATCGGTGCCTTGTACCCCGAGAAAATGGCCGAATTGACCCGCAGATCCAAGTCGCAGATCGGGATCGCACTCGACGGGGATGCCGATCGGGTCATTCTGTCAGATGAAAACGGCGAGATCCTCGACGGTGACGTCGTGATCGGTCTTTGTGCCCTGGCCATGAAGGAGAGGGGCGAGTTGAAGCAGGACGCGATCGTGACCACCCCCATGTCGAACATCGGCCTCGAGATCGCGCTCAAGGAGAAGGGGATCACCATGCACCGGGCGAATGTGGGAGACCGGTTCGTGGTGGAGAAAATGCGCGCTGAAGGCATCAATCTGGGCGGAGAACAGTCCGGACACATCATCTTCCTCGATTCGTCCACCACCGGAGACGGGGCGTTGGCTGCCCTGAAAGTGCTCGAGATCATGCAAAAAACGGGAAAACCCCTTTCAGAGCTGAAGCAGGGGATCCGTCTGTTCCCGCAAACTCTCCTGAATTTGAAGGTCCGCGAACGCAAGGATCTCGAGGAGCTGGATGCCTACCAGAAGGCGCTCAAGAAGTGCCGGGACAGTCTGAAAAAGGGACGCATTTTCGTTCGCTATTCCGGCACCGAGCCCAAACTACGGATTCTGGTGGAGAGCGAAAGTTCCGTCACCAATGAACGCATTGCCAATCAACTGAAAGAAGCACTCATCGAGGATCTCGGACAATGAACACCACCCCCTGGCTCATCCCACGACTGGGAGTCAATATCGACCACATCGCGACACTGAGGCAACTCCGTGGAACCCCCTATCCTGATCTGCTCGAAGCGGCGGCATTGGTGAAGAAGGCCGGTGCCCATCAGATCACCATCCATTTACGTGAGGACCGTCGACACATCCAGGATGCGGACGTCATCGCGCTCAGGAAGAAGGGAGGTCTGCCACTCAATCTCGAGTGCGCGCTCGCGCCTTCCATGCTGAAGATCGCCTTGAAGGTGAAGCCCGATTGGGTTTGTCTTGTTCCCGAGCGCAGGCAGGAAGTGACCACCGAGGGCGGTCTTGATGTGAAGAAGTACCGTGCCCGGATCAAGAAGGCGGTCGCCGACTTCAAGAAGAAGGGTATCCGGGTGTCACTGTTCATCGAGCCGGATCCCGCTGCAGTGAGGTTGTCGAAGGAACTCGGGGCCGACGCGGTCGAGATTCACACCGGCAAGTACTGCAATGCGACTCAGAAATTCTACGGCAAGGACAGCTCGAAGATCGAGAAGACAGAATTCCGTAGATTGGAGAGCGCCATCCGTGCGGGACGCGAGGTCGGAATCCACCTGCATGCCGGACACGGATTCGATTTCCGTAATGTCAGGAAGATCGCCGCACTGGATGTGATCGAAGAGTTCAATATCGGGCATGCCATCGTTTGTCGGGCCGCACTGGTGGGCCTCGAACAGGCGGTCCGTGAGATGCTTTCTGCCATTCACGCCCCGTAAAAGAGAGGGACTCCATGTATCAGCTGAGAATCTGCACCAATGAGGAAATGAGGACGCTCGATCGTACCGCCGAGACCGAAATGGGAATCGGGCCGGTGCTGTTGATGGAGAATGCCGGTCGCGCGGCCAGTGAGATCATCGTACGCGAATATCCGCGTGCCGGTTTGGACCAGGAGATTCTCGTGTTCGCCGGGAAGGGGAACAATGCGGGGGACGCCTTCGTGGTGGCCCGCCAGTTGCTCGGACTCGGTCGGAAGGTCAGGATTTTCCATTTGGTCAAGGGTTCCGAATACAAGGGTGCCACCGCGGAGAACTTCAAGATTCTCCAGAAGATGAAGGCCAAATTGACCCACATTGTGGAGGCCCAGGAGATCGAGGCCTTTCTGGCCCAGACGGCGGGCTTCGATCTTGCCATCGACGGGATCATCGGTACCGGCCTCAAGGGTGATCTCGAGGGTCATTTTTACGATGTGGTCGAGATCATGAACCGGCACTTCAACGAGATCGTCAGTCTGGACATTCCAACCGGAGTGAGTGGCGACTCCGGTCAGGTGAAAGGGATCGCGATCGAGGCCTCCCTCACCATCTCGTTCGGATTTCCACGCCTCGGACATTTTCTCCCCCCCGGAGCCAACACCCGCGGGAAGTTGGTGAATGTGGACATTTCGCTTCCGCATCGTTTTTCGGTCGAAGGAGACAAGTTCTTGCTCCAGGCCAAGACGGTGGCGAGGAAGATCCTCCGCAGGGACCGTTACGCACACAAGAACACCTTCGGTCACGTCCTGCTCATCGGGGGCTCTCCGGGAAGGACCGGGGCCATCGCCATGGCGACCCATGCGGCTCTCCGGACAGGAGCAGGTCTTGCCACTGCTGCGACCTGGGGCGATTCGATCCGGGATCTGGTGTCCCAGGTTCCCGAAGAGGCCATGACTTGGTCGATTCCCGAGAGCGAGCGCGGGTACGAGAAACATTCTGAGCAACTGTCCCAGTTCTCAGCCTTGGTGATGGGGCCCGGAATGGGGAATCGTCCCGAAGCCCGGCGTCTGCTCGAGAATGTCCTCGGTTATTTTCCGGGACCGGTGGTCCTCGATGCCGATGCATTGAATCTGATCTCTGAACACGGAATGCACTCCCTTTGTCAGCGTCGTCAGGCACCTACCGTGCTGACTCCTCATCCGGGCGAGATGGCCCGCTTGGTGGGATGGAAAAAAGAACAGGTCGTGAACGATCCGATCGGTGCTCTGAAGCGTGCGGTGGATCTGACCCATTCCGTGGTGTTGCTCAAGGGCGCGGCGACTCTGATGCTTTCTCCCGAGGAGACGATGTATCTCAATCACTTTCCGAATTCCGGGATGGCCACCGCAGGATCGGGGGACGTCTTGGCGGGAATGATCGGTGGGTTGCTCGCTCAGGGGATTCCGGGGTTCGATGCAACACAGGTCGGAGTGTACCTGCATTCACTCGCGGGTGCACGGGCTGCACGCAAAGTGAGTCCTCGCGGAATGATGGCCGGTGACATCATCCGTTCGATCCCCGGTGCTTACCTGGAGCTCCAGAAAAGATATGGTGAAGAAGAAGAACCTCGAATGGCCCGACTGCTCTGAGCCGGAACTCCGTGACCGGTTGGCCGGGATGGCGGGAGAAAGCTTCGGCCCGGATACTCTCGTTTTTCTTGAGGGAGAGATGGGCGCAGGAAAGTCGACGCTTGCGCGGCTCGTGATCGAGTCTCTTTGTCCCGGAGCCGTTTCCCATGGCAGTCCCACCTTTCCACTCGTGCAGACCTACAGGACGCCTTCCGGCATGCCGGTTTACCACATCGATCTCTACCGTCTCCGGGATCCAGCGGAGTTGGAAGATTCGGGTATTCTCGAACAGTTCGAAGAGAGAGGGTGTCTGGTTCTGGTGGAGTGGGGGTCGCTTTTCGATCAGGATCTGCGCATTTACCGGGAGACACCCGAGAGAATCGGGAAGAGATCCCTTCAAATCCGCATCGATTCCAACGGAGGGGATCGCAGGACTTACCGGATCAGCGGTTAGGATGCGAAATCGATTTCGATTCCGCCACTGTCGTCGCTCTCATCGCCGGAATCTTTTTCTCCCGACCCCTCGAGCAAGGTATAGACCTTTTCTTTCTCCATCAGCAAGGAACGTCGGGTGATCAACACATACATCCGTGAGGAGTGCTCTCTCGAACGGACGGTCTGGATCCAGGCATCCTCCGGAGCGCAAAAAGCATCCGCTTCGAAAGGATCTTTTTTCGCCGAGAACTCCTGGAAGGAAATATTGATCCCGAACACTTCGAGCTCGAGCCTCATCCCCCGGTAAACCTCGTCCTGCCAGTCTTCGATCTTCTTCTGGGAATAAGGGACGGCTTTCAGGAACTTGAAGCCTGTACCGTCCTCCTCGAAGTGCAGCACCAGGATCACTCCGAGCTCCGCCAAGGGGGTTTGCGGGCTTGCTTCCGCTTCGAGGGGGGCTTCCGGAATGGCGGAACCTGACTGTTCCAGTTTCATCCGTGAGGCCTCACGCTCCAAAATCACCTTCGGGTTCAATAACATGGTCACACCCGGTACAGCCGAGTTGAAGTCATCCACCACGATGGAGATGGTTTCCTGATTCTTCTTTTTAGGGTCGTCCATGTCAAAAATCCCTCGAGATCTGATCGGATGGATCGGGAATTTCTGTAGAACAAAGCGACGTGAAGTTGACGATTTGTGTTTCTTTGTTTTTAAGTTATTGGAATATATGTTCTTTTTTTATTAATTCAATAGAGACAATATAGTTGACTTGAGTGAGCAAATAATGGTAAAACCCCTTTGCGCTCGGGTGTGTCATTCGAGCGGAAGTTCAGATCATGTCCCAAAACGCGTAGGAGGTAGTCAGATGCGTTTAACATCCAAAGGCCGTTATGCTGTCCGTGCCATTCTTGACCTTTCGTTTCATTCGAACGGAAAGCCTGTTCGATTGCAGGAGATTTCCGAGCGTCAAAACATTTCGCTCCATTATTTGGAACAGTTGTTCCGCAGACTTCGCAAAGGTGCCGTGGTGAAGTCGGTGCGTGGACCGGGGGGTGGCTATGTCCTGTCCCGGACCATGGATGAGATCTCTGTCCGCGAGGTTCTGACCTCGGTTGGTGAAAACATCAACCCGGCCAAAGACCTGATCGGAAGCGGTGACCTGAAGAGCGATACGGTTGAGTTCGTGCTCACCAAGTCCTACTTCGAGAACCTGGGAACCATCATGCAGGATTATCTGACCACCACCAGTGTGGGAGATTTGATCCGCAAGGCACGCGGGCAACAGGAGCTTCCCAAGTCGGGAACCCAGTTGCTGAACCGGAGCAGCTCCTCCGGAGCGGGAAGCGTGACGCCGGATGTGGCAAAAGAACGTCCACTATCTTGATTACAACGCTTCCGCAGGCGTCAGTCATTCGGTCAGGGAACGTCTGATCTCGTTCTTGAAGAACGAGGAACTGTTCCTGGCGAATCCATCCAGCCGGCATCGGCCGGGACAGAAAATGCAGCACCTCATGTACGAGGCCTCCCAAGGGGTGGCCCGTACCCTGGGGGCGGCGGTTTCACCCGACGATTTGGTCTGGGTTTCTTCCGGAACGGAAGCGAACCAGACTGTGATCCGGAGCTTGGAGCGGACCGTGGAAGGAATGATCATCGGTGCAGGTGAGCATTCCGCCAGCCACGATCTTCTCGAGGGACTGGATGTTCCATTCAAGGCCGAATTACCCTTGCTTCCCGAGGGTTCATACGACTTGGCCCGCCTGGCGGAAATGTTGAAAGAAGCTCGTGAGCGCGGACTCCGGTCGATCGGACTCAGTCTGTTCTGGGCGAACAATGAAACCGGCGTACTGACTCCGCTGGCGGCATTGTCCCGGATCATCCGGGAGTCCGGGATCGAGGTGCGCTTGCACCTCGACGGCGCCCAGGTCTGGGGAAAGATCCTTTTGGATGTCCCGGGGACCCCTGCGGACTACGTCACTTTTTCTGCGCACAAGATCGGTGCCCCGGCCGGGACCGGCCTCATCTGGAAGCGTCCGGGTTCGGGCATCGCCCCCTTGTTGACCGGATCCCAGAATGGCGGACTCCGCGGTGGTACCGAGAATCTACTCGGAATGATGGCGACCCGGTTCGCTTGTGAAGATCTCGACCCTGCCGGATTTCAGCAGAAGACGGTTGGTTTGCAACGCCGACTCGAAGAAGGCCTCGTCCGGATCGATCCCGGCATCCAGATTTGGGGATGGCAGGAGCGTCGCATCTCGAACACCACCCGTTTCAGTTTCAAACAATTCCAGTCCTACGAAAATTGGATCGAGCTCCTCGATTTGCGCGGATTCGCCGTGAGTCACGGAAGTGCTTGCAAGGCGAGAGTCATCGAGCCCTCGAGAGTGCTCTTGTCCATGGGGGCGAGCCGTGAAGCTGCGCTCAATTCGATCCGTGTTTCATTCGGCCCATCGAACCACGCAGAAGAGGTGGATGGATTTCTGAAAGCCCTGTCAGGAATCCTCGAGCAGAAAGGCCGTGCCTCATGAAGATCCTGGTGGCGATCAGTGGCGGTCCGAAAAGCCTGGTCACTGCCTGGCTCCTGAAGAAACAGGGGTTCCAGGTCCGTGGGATTCATTTCGACTTGAGCGGGCCCGAAAAGCATTCGGAAAAACTGGCCGACAAGCTGCTCGAACTCGAACGCAAACTCGGACTCCAGATCCAACGTGTCCCCGCCAGGGAAGAGTGGCTCAGGGTCGGGAAGCTCGATCTCGAGGCCGCGGATACGAACGGAGCCCGGTTTTCTCCGAAAGCCGTTTTTCACAATAAGGTGTTGTTCCCGCATCTGCTCGAAGCCGCCCGACAGTTCAAGAGTGACCGGATTGCCGGAGGCTATGCCGTGACCTTGCAAGAGGATCCTTCCGCAGGATTGACCCGTGTGGTCCAGGGAGCCGGATCCGACCTGGATGCGATCCTGCTTTTGGCGGGGTTCGGGCAGAGCGAGCTCTCGAAGATGATGTTGCCTGTCGGATCGATTCCGGCAAGCATGCTGGAAAAGCTGGCTCAAGAGGTCGCTCCGGAAGAAATCACACGGGAGTTTGAAATCGACTGGAACAGGATGGCCAACGATCCGGACCTGGTGCCGTCCACCCGGAGTCGTGGTCTTTACAAAGTCATGACCGATACCCGGGAACTTCTCGGTGAATCTCCCGTCCATCTGTTCGAGACCGGGGGTGTCTGGAAGCATCCCCTGCATCCGGAACGGACTTACCGGATCAAGGCCATGTTTCGGGCCGAGTCGGTGGTCGAGGTGACCGAGGATCCGGATGCCTCCTATCAGGAATTGCATTTGGAAGAAGCTTACTGGTTTGTCAGACCGGATCCGGGCATGAGGGAGATCCGTACCGGGCTCCTGTTTCAAGGGGCGGAGCGTCCCTTTCCGGTGAGGCTGATCCAGTATGAAGGCAACCGTTTGAAAGTGGTGTTCGAGGAGCCTGTGAAGGTATCCGGAATCTCGCTCGAAAAGGGGCAGGGTGTGGTCTGGGTGGAGAACCAGGAAATTCTCGGCGGTGCAAGGATTCTGGTGATGAAATGAAACAGAGATTTCTCGTCAAAACACTCGGATGCAAGGCGAACTCCTCGGACGGGCAACAGATCGAAGCAGGATTGCTCCAGCACGGTTGGAGTCCCGCAGTCAGTGACGCCGATGCAGATGTCATCGTGGTCAATTCGTGCACGGTGACCGACGAGGCGGACCGGCAATCGAGGAAACTCGTCCGGGATCTGGCCCGTAAGAATCCCTCGGTCCGTGTGATCTACACAGGCTGTGGTGCCGAAGTCGATCCTGAGTCGGCATTGAAGATTCCCGGAGTCAGTGCGGTGATCGGGAATCAAGACAAGGACCGTGCTGCGGACCGGATCGTGCAACATCTCGAGTCCGCCCCCTCCCGTCCCGAGATCCTCGGAACGGTGAGCGGATATCAGGAATTCCGCTCCCGTCACCCCATGGATCGTGAGTGGGCCATGCCTTCCACCGGTGCTGACGAGATTCTGAGCCTCGACCCCAGCGCATCCACCTTCCGGACCCGGGCGTTCATCAAGGTTCAAGAGGGTTGTAACGCGTTTTGCACCTATTGTGTGATTCCCTATGGCCGGGGCCCCGCCCGGAGTCTCCGGATCGACGAGATCGTCGAAAAAGTGAAGCGTTTGAAAGACGAAGGCATCCGGGAAGTCATCCTGACCGGCACCAACATCGGTGATTACGGAATCGACTGGTCGGACCGACCCCGGGTCGATGATCTGATCGAGTCCATATTGGTGGATTCCGGTATCGAGCGCTTGAGAGTCGGGTCCCTCGATCCGACGGAAATCTCCGGAAGGATGATTTCCATGATGGAAGAACATGACGCTTTCTGCCCTCATTTTCATGTGTCCCTCCAGCACACCGAATCGCGAATTCTGAAGCTCATGAAGCGGAAGTACTCTTTGGCCGAGGCGGAAGATTGCCTGGCGCGCCTGGGAGCGATGAAGAGAAAACCATTCGTCGGTATGGATCTCATCACCGGCTTTCCCGGGGAGTCCGAGGAGGAGTTCTCGGCCATGGAAGAGCGTCTCGGTCGATGGTATTGGTCACGGCTCCATGTGTTTCCCTACAGCGAACGATCCGGGACGCCAGCCACCCGTCTGCCCGATGCTGTCGATTTCTCGGTGAGAAAATCCCGTGCCCGGCGCTTGTTGTCACTGAGTCTCGATCGCATGACCCGTCGTTTTTCTGAAATCCGTGCCGGCGGCCTCGAGCGGATCGAGAGTGTCCTCGTGGAAGGGCGCGTGAAGGGGCCGGACGGGACAAGAACCTGGCTTGCCGGATATTCTCCGGACTATCAGAGAGTGCTCTTTCCTGAGGGCGAATCCTCCCCCGGACTGACCCGGAACCGGATCGTGCCGGTGAGGATCGGTCGTTGGTTTGTCGATCGCGCTTCAGGCGAGGTTTCTTGGATTGGAGAGTGTCATGCCTGATCAGAAACCCCAGACCCTTCAAGGTCTGCAGGATCAGATCCGTTACCCGTTCGGAGATCCGCGGCTGTTGATCCTCGCGATGACCCACGTGTCTTACGGCCAGGAGAATCATCAAGAGCGCCTTCCGGTCCAACGGAACAATGAGCGCCTCGAGTTTCTCGGCGACTCGGTTCTGGGCTTGGTGATTTCCGACCTTCTTTTGGAGGCTTTTCCCGAGGCGAGTGAGGGGCAATTGTCCAAGATGCGAGCCGCGGTCGTGAACGAAAAGACCCTGAGCGAGATCTCGAAGAGCCTTCGATTGAGTGGACTGATGCTTCTTGGAAAAGGGGAGACACGGACGGGCGGTCACGAGAAGGCCTCGATCCTGTCGAGCGCGTTCGAGGCGCTGATTGCCGCCATCTACATCGATGGAGGATTCAACGCCGTATACCCCGTGGTCCGCTACCTTTTCGCACCCTTGTTCAGAGCCGAAAATTGCACGATTTCATTCCAGGATCACAAAACGCGTCTCCAGGAATTGATCCAGAGTCTTTACCGGCTCACCCCCACTTACCATCTGATCGCATCGCACGGTCCGGATCATGCCAAGGTTTTCACGGTGGAAGTGCGGGTCAAGGAACGTGTGCTTGCGTCGAGCGAGGGCTCATCGAAGAAGAATGCGGAACAGAACGCGGCCTGCGAGGCCCTCCGGGTTCTTCCGGAGTTGGACGGAGGATTCGAAAAATGAAGTCGGGTGTCATTGCTTTGGTAGGAAGACCCAATACCGGGAAGAGCACATTTTTGAACGCGGTCCTGGGTGAATCGATTTCGATCGTCACACCCAAGGCCCAGACCACCCGTGATCAGATCAGGGGAATCCTCTCGGACGAGCGTGGTCAGATCGTGTTCGTGGACACTCCGGGGATCCATCGGGCACGTGAAGGGGGAATCAACGCCTTCATGATGCAAGAGGTGAAGCGCGCCCTTGAGGGCCCAGACCTGGTGCTTTATCTGGTCGACCCTTTCAGCAAACCCGAGGCGGAGAGGTTGGTGCTGGAGGTGTTGCGCCTGTCAGAAGCGCCGGTCCTTCCGGTCTTGAACAAGTGCGATCTGACCAAGCGTGAGCCGGAGCGTTTTGAATGGGTGGCCACCTATTTCGAGGAGTGCCGGACCGTTTTGACCGGTGCCGGTGTCGAAGTCCTTCCTCCGATTCAAATATCTGCCGAGAAAAAAACCGGGGTTCCGGAGCTGCTCACCGGTCTTTTCGAGCGTCTTCCGGACGGGCCTCCGCTGTACGAGGATCCCGACGCACTGACCGACCGGAGTTCCCGCTTCGTGGTCGCCGAGATGATCCGCAAGCAGCTCTTCATGAAGCTCGGGGACGAGCTTCCCTACAGTTGCGCCGTCGAAGTCGAGAGCTATCGTGAGGATTTCAAGCCGGTGGCCATTGCCGCACTGATTTATGTGGAGCGCGAGAGTCAAAAAGGGATGGTGATCGGCGCCGGTGGCAAGAAGATCAAGGAGATCGGTACCGCCGCGCGAAAAGAGATCGAAGAACTCCTCGGGGAACGCGTGTTCCTCGAACTCCGGGTGAAAGTGCTCGAAGGTTGGACCTCCGAGTCCAGGAAAATGAAACAGTTGGGTTACGAGTTCGTTGGCAAGGGTGCCCGGGCCGGTAAGGAAAGACGATGATGTCCATCAATGTGGTGATCGTGGGGCGACCCAATGTCGGAAAAAGCAGTCTGTTCAACCGTCTTCTGGGTCGGAAGCGGGCCTTGGTCCTCGATACTCCGGGGGTGACCCGTGACCGGATCGTCGAACCGGCCAGCTTCTGGGTCCGTGCCAAGGAGTATCCGGTGAATCTCATCGACACCGGTGGGCTTGGTGAGGGGCAATTCAAGGAGGAGATCCGCCTCCAGGTGGATACCGCACTCAAGGAAGCCTCGGTGGTGCTCTTCGTGGTCGACATCAAGGTCGGATTGACCCATGCGGATGAAGAGGTGTTTTCCGAGCTGAGGCGTTCCGGAGTCAGCGAGAAGATCCCTGTGATCCTGGTGTTGAACAAGGCCGACTCCGATCTGGCCGAGGAGCGTTTTGCCGAGTTCTATTCGCTCGGAGTGGACCGCCTGTTACCGGTTTCTGCGGAGCACGCGCTCCAGATCGACGAGTTGAAGGAAATGGTGGTCGACCTGTTGAATCCCGAGGCTCTGCCTGCGGTGCCCGACGAGGAAACCGCTGAAGAGGCCGGGACGGAGAAAGAGGAAGTCTATGTCCCCCGGACTCCCCGCATCGCCATCGTCGGACAGCCCAATGTCGGTAAGAGCACACTTTTGAATGCGATTTGCGGTGAAAAACGTACGATTGTGAGTCCCATTGCCGGAACCACGGTTGATGCGATCGATCTCGACATCAATTGGAACGGCAAGGATTTCACCGTGATCGATACTGCGGGGATCCGACGCAAGAACAAGACCGAGCAGGGGATCGAAGTGCTGTCCGTCGTGCAAACCCGTAAAACCCTCGAGCGTGCCGATCTCGCATTTCTCGTAATGGACGGCGAGCAAGGGGTCTACGAGCAGGACGAAAAGATCGCGGGACTCATCGAGGAGATGGGTTGCAGTGTGATTCTCGTCCTCAACAAGTGGGACACCCAGGTCGGAAACAAGGATTTCTCCCAGAAGCTCGCCGAGGAGGAGATCCGGAAGAAGATCCGTTTCCTCGGTTACGCACCGCTGGTTTTCACGACCGCCAAGGATTCCATCGGTCTCGACCGGCTTTTCCGCGTGGCCCAGGCCGTGATCGAACAACGCTCTCTCAAGATCCAGACCAAGGAACTCACCGAGTTCCTGAGGAACGCGGCCGAGATTCACAATCCGAACAACGCGAAGTTTTACTTCGTCCATCAATCCGGTCGGAATCCGCCTACTTTTGTGGCGCATGTGAGTGATCCGCGGAAGATCCATTTCAGTCTGAGTCGGCACCTGGTTCGCGCGATCCGTGAGCATTACGGATACCTCGGGACCCCGGTCCGGATGCACTTTTTGAAGACCAAGGGATAAGGAGTCTTGCAAACGCTCCGGGTCATGGGCAAACTGATGGACATCCGTTCCTCATTGCCGGGGTGGCGAAATTGGTAGACGCACAGGACTTAAAATCCTGGGTTTGGCAACAGACGTACCGGTTCGATTCCGGTCCTCGGCACCATTGATTTATGACTGAATCCGTTCCTTGCTGAAAACTCCGCTGATCCACAGTGTTTGGTAGAGGATTAACATCGATCCAAAATAGAGCAGTAGTTCGATCGATGTGTTGGTCATGGGAATTCCGATCCAGCTGCCGATGTGAAATCGGAGGGGAGCGAGGATCCGGATGAAGATGATCCGATGAGTCAGGAAAATTCCCAGGGAGTGAATACTGATCCAGGAGAGGATACCTAGGGCATTGGGGACTCGCTTTTCACTGTATCGATGGATCCATGCGAGGATCGATACAATCATCGCGTAGATAAACACCTGGCCTGATGGAGCGGTATAGAGAAGCTCGTCGGTTGCGAAAAGTTGATCCGGTTCGATTTTGAACTTTGATTTGCATAACAGGAACGAGATTGCCACGGCCGAGCATCCGGAGATCAGAATGGTCAAGAAGGAAGATTTGAATTTTTCCTGTTCCTGTCCTCCGGCCCACCTCGCGAAAAGCAAACCGAGCAGAGCATCAGGCAGATAATGAAGTGGCTCGGTCGATCCTTGAGCCCAGGGGTGGATTTTTTCGAGTATCGGTCCGATGGTTTCGATATCGATGGAACGATACGCAGACAAAAGGTTGAAACCGACGATGCCGAGGAAGACGAATGACGTCCATCGTGCTCCTAAAAACACATCAGCGCTCAATACCACCGCGAGCACCGGGAACCAGACCGTGACGGGAAACCATGCTAGCCCACTCCCGAAGTCCGGCGCAGCGATGAGATTCTCCCCGAGAAACAGAATGAATAGGAGTAGGTATTGTCTGAGGCGGGTGCGATAGGTTGCTCGTAGGGATTCCCGCGATTTTTTGCCAAGGTTGTATCCACTGAGGGCGATGAAAAGATGGGTGATCCAAGGTAACAGGATAAGGCAAATGGATTCCATCAGTCTATCTACTGGCAGTGGATGGCCGAGATATCTCGAGTGATCTGTATAGAGTGGAACTGCCTGGGGGGTCCGCCAAAGGTTGACAATCCTGGAGGCGTCAAAGTAGTTCAGGTACCAGACATTGAGTGAGGCCCCGAAGTGTTCGAGACAGGCTAAAGCCACGATGAAACCACGAAGTCCGTCCTGGACCCCGTTCCTAGTCCTTGGGGTTTCCAATCAAAAGGAAGGAACTCGAGCTTCCTCAATCGTTGAGGGGTCCATGGACCGATATCTTCCGAGGATCTCGGAGAGCCTCGAACGATAAAGTGCATCCTTTTTGACTGCGGGTGTTTTCAGGTCACGCTTGATCGATTCTTGGAGCGCGGCAAGCTCGCTTTTCAAATTCGCCATCTTTGGGAGGTACACTCTTTGAATCAACTCTTTGTCTTCCGCTGATACTCTTTGGTCTTTCATCGCAGCTTCAAGGGAGTCGAAAGTCACCGAACTTACCGAGTTCCCTTTTCCACCACTTGCGCCCGATACGGTCTTGAAAGACCAGGATACGGACACACCGTAATATTTAGTGTCACTCACCGGATTGCCCCAGGGATCCCTCTCCCGAATTACAGTTGGTTTGGCCCTGGGCTTGGACTGAGCGGTTTCAGACAAAAGAAAGACAGAGGTGATGCCAATCCCAAAAACACAGATAAAAAACCGGATCGAAATTCTCATCGGACTCCCCCTGAAAAATTGAGGCGTGGATCGTTTCTAGAACAGCTTCATTTTTATGTTAATGGGCATCCGATAGTCCCTCAATTGTGTCTTATTTGACGCAGTCTTGATCATGGCTCGAACTTGAATGTAGGGCCCTGCGGACCAATTATTTTACCTTCCGTCTCAGAAGGCTCTCTATCGGAATTCAGGCTGGTAAGGTACAAATCCTGACATGATCTTTCGATTCGTCTTGATCGGTGTTCTTTTCGCCGGGATGTGTGCTTGTTCCTCGTCTCCTCCTGCCGTTCCAGTTTTTCCTATGCCTGACGGTTCCCTCCGGCGCATTCGCGAACTGATGAGCATCGAGGAGGGGAGAGCTTTCCCCGAAGAATGGGTGAGTTCTCGCCCGGTCGAGGTCTTTTTCGCAACCAATCGCGATCAGGAAGGTGTCTTTCCAGGTCCGAACCTGAGTTTTGGCCGAGCGCAGGTCGAAGTCCGGGATTTACGAGGTGTGGGCACACTGCCCGACCGCATTGTCGAGAAAGGCCCGCTGTCGCTTGAAGAGTGGAAGAAGGGCATCGGCGGTTCGTCCGAATGGGGAATCCTCGTTTTCACCCACGGATTCAATGTGAAATTCGAAGAAGCGCTTTTTCGTGCGGCTCAGATCGCTTATGACCTTAAGTTCCAGGGGAGGATGGTCCTGATTTCCTGGCCTGCCGGTGGGGAAGGGGGTATTCTCGCCCAGACCCTCATCAACCGGACCTATGAACTCAATCGAAGACACGCTCTTCAAAGTGTCGATGCGACCATGCAAGTCCTACGGGAAATCGCTGCGCTTTTGGTTCCGGTCCAGTTAGTGGTGCACTCCATGGGGCATGAGGTGGTACTCCCCTCGATCGCTCGTCTGGCTCCCGAGCTTGGAAGACCCTGGATCCAGGAGTTGCTTTTGAATGCCCCTGATTTCGATCCTTCAGAGTTCAGGCGACTGGTTCCAGCACTCCGGGCATCCACCTCGCGCATCACGCTCTATTGCTCGGACAAGGACCATGCAATGACCGCCTCGAAGAAGGTGAACCATCAGGAACGTCTCGGCTCCTGTCTCAGACAAGACGGGGTGGATGTCGTGAATGTATCCGAGGTGGACGACCCGGGATTCACCGGGCTCGGTCACGGGTATTACGCATCGCGTCCCTTGCTCACCGATGTCAGGCAGGTTCTTTTTGGAATCGGTGCGAAACAGCGCTTGTTCATCCGGAAGGCTCCGGATGGAGCCCGATCGGATTATGTTTTGCGCAAGTAGGTGTTTGGATTAAGCTCTCGCTTGGACTTTTATGGAAATTTTGATGGAGATTCCTGCAATGTTGATTCTGGGTATTGTTCTGTTTGTGATCCTTGTGTCCGGGATTGTGACCGTGCAGCAAGGCACCGTGACCGTTCTGACTCTCTTCGGGAAGTATTCCCGGACCCTCCGCGCCGGGCTGAACTTCAAGATTCCGGTGATCGAGCAGGTTTTTTCGCGGATCTCCCTGCAAAACCAATCGATCGAGCTCCAGTTCCAGGCGGTGACCCAGGACCAGGCGAATGTGAACTTCAAGGCGATGCTCCTGTATTCGGTCAAGGATTCGGACGAGGAGACGGTCAAGAGTGTCGCGTTCAAGTTCATGGACTACCGGAGCTTCATGCAAACGCTTTCCCGTTCGGTCGAGGGGAGTATCCGTTCGTTCGTGGCAACCAAGCGCCAATCCGAGATCCTTTCGCTCCGGACCGAGATCACTCTCGCAGTCAAAGACAACATGGATCAACACCTCGAGGAGTGGGGTTACCACCTGATCGATCTCCAGGTGAACGACGTGACCTTCGACGAAGAAGTCATGCGCTCCATGAGCAAGGTGGTTGCAGCGAACAACATGAAAGCAGCCGCAGAGAACGAAGGACAGGCCCTCCTGATCACCAAGACCAAGGCCGCCGAAGCCGAGGGGAATGCGATCCGGATTCAAGCCGAGGCGGAGATGAACGCGGCAATGCTGAGAGGCCAAGCCGTGGCCCGCTTCCGTGAGGAAGTGGCCCGTGGGATGAGCGCAGCGGCGGGCGAGATGCAAAAAAGCAACCTCGACGCCTCTTTCATCCTTTTCTCCATGTGGACCGAGGCCTTGAAGAACATCAGTGAGAATTCGACCGGGAACATCCTCTTCTTCGACGGATCGGTCGACGGGATGAGCAAGAACCTGCGCGATCTGATGGCCCTGAACGCCAAATCGCTCTTCGATGCTCCGAAGAATTCATGAGTCAGCAAAAGCAGACTCCGCCCTTTGATCCGAACGAGTTCGCGGAGTGGATGCTCGAGGGCCTGAAGGAAACCGTCCGCTACAGGGTTCGACAGACCCTGCACCGTGACCGGTGGATCGAGGCCGTGAAGGCCAGGATTCCGAACAAGAACCAGGTGTTGCATTTTGCGCTCCGGCGGGGAATGGAGAATGCCGGGTTCCGGTTCGAAGAGTTGAAACAGGGAGATGCGGTTTTTTACGTGATCCGGAAGACACTCCGTGAAGTTCCTCCCGGCCAGAAAGTCCGTCGTCTGGTGTTCGTCCCCGGGCTCGGAGATTCGCCCGGGTCCTGGCTTCCGTTCTTCACTCTCAGCAAGGCCGAGCTCACCCGTCGTTTTGACGAGGTTTTGGTGATCGACTTCCCCGGTTACATGGGTTTCCTGTCCCATCACGAGATGGTGTCTTCGATGGACATCCTGCTCGGTGTGGTCAGGATGGTCTGTGACCGTTATCCTCCCGAGGTCCTGATGGGTCACTCACTCGGGGCCTGGTTGGCCGGTAAGGCCGCCCAGCAGTTCCAACAGGTGATTGGGCAGTTCATCGCGATCGCCCCGTCCGGACTCATTCCCGTCGAGGAACGCAAGATTTTCGGAGACTTCATCGTCAAGAACCAGGGGCTCACGCTCGAAGAACTCCTCGACTTGATTGTCCATGATCCGAAGAAATTCGGACCTCTCCTGAACCGTGATTTCAAAGAGTTCTACGAGCGCCCGTCCATCAAGAATTTCGTGGACTCGGTGAGAGATGATCACTTTATCGACGGGAGTCTCCCGCTCATGGCCCGGAAGATCACCGTGATTTGGGGGGAAGCGGACCGTTTCGTTCCCACGCACTGGGTGAGGAACTGGATCGAGTCTTACGGGGAGTACCTCGATGCCTACCTTCTCAAGAAGACCGGACACATTCCCCAGATGGAACGGCCGATGGTGACTTCCAAAGTGTTGGCCCACGCCTTGGGCGGAGACCGGATGAACGAAGGATTCGGTTGGACCCGGATCCAGTCGCGGCGGAACGAGTTCGACGGGATTCGAAAGAATGAACCCGTTTCTGCCCCCCGGTTGCTCAAATGAATTTGACGAGGTGGTAGTTCTTTTTACCCTTACGGAGCACCAGCGCCGATCCGCCGATCAGGTGGGATTCCTGCACACTCAAGGCGACGTCGGTGATCCTCTCGTTGTTCAGGTACACTCCACCCGCCGGGATTTCCTTACGGGCAGCTCCCTTGGATTGGAACAATCCCGACTCCGCCAGCAGATCCACCAAGGGCAGGCCTGAGCCGATACGGTCCTTGGAGAGTTCGGTCGAAGGCGCATCGGCAAAGAGTTCTCCGAGGGTGGCGAGGTCGAGTTCTTTCAATTCGGCACCGAACAGGGCCCGGGTGGCGGCCTCGGCCCTTTGCAAGGCTTCTTCGCCATGGACCAGGCGGGTCAGTTCCCGTGCGAGAGCTGTTTGGGCCGCTTTCTTCTCCGGCTCCCGCTCCATTTGGCTTTTCAATTCTTCGATCTTTTCGGAAGGCAAGAAGGTGAGGTAATTGAGCCAGGTGGTCACCACACTGTCAGGGGACTGGATGAAAAACTGGTAGAACTGGTAGGGGGAGGTTTTTTCGGGTGAGAGCCAAACCGCCCCTTTTTCGGTTTTACCGAATTTGACCCCGTCCGGACGGGTGATCAGCGGATGGGTGAGCCCGAAAGCCGGGAGCGGTGCATCCGGAGAGGCGCCTTCGCCGTGGGCCAGTTTCTTGCGGATCAATTCGGTACCGGCAGTGATGTTGCCCCACTGGTCCGAAGCTCCGATCTGGAGGGTGCATCCGAGACGCTCGTGCAGGCAGAAGAAATCATAGGCCTGGAGGAGCATGTAGGAGAACTCCGTGTAGGAGATCCCGTGGTCCCGGTCTTCCATCCTGGACCGGACCGAATCCTTCTGGGTCATGTGGTTCACGGTGAAGTGCTTGCCCACTTCCCGGAGGAAGGTGAGCACGTTCATGTCCCGGTAAAAGTCACTGTTGTCGACAATCAGCGCGGCATTCGGGGCGGTGGGCGAGAAATCGAGGAAGGTTTCGGCGACCTTCCTGATTCCGGCCAGGTTCCGGGCCACCTGCTCGGGGGTCTGGAGATTCCGCTCTTGGGATTTTCCACTCGGGTCACCCACCATGCCCGTTGCGCCACCCAGGACAATGATGGGTCGGTGCCCGGCCTTCTGAAAACGACGCAGTGTCAGAAGAGGAAACAAGCTGCCGACATGCAGGGAATCGCTGGTCGGATCGAAGCCGCAATACAAAGTCACCGGCCCCTTCTCAAGGTGGTCTTTCAGGGATTCGTCGGTGACCTGGTAGAGGATTCCACGGGATTGGAGCTCGGAATAGATCGGGGTGCGCATGGCCTGATCTTAATCCAAGTCCGGCGCTTCTGCATTGACAAAAAGCCCTCTGAAAACGCAAGCTCTGGCCATGTCCATGCGTGGAATCCTCCAGGGGTTTTTGCTGCTTCCGGTGTTCCTGCAGTCCGGAGAAGTCCGGGCCGGTTGGCTCGAGCGTAAGCTCATGGTGAACGGGGCCGGTGCGACCTTCCCGTATCCGCTTTATTCCCGTTGGTTCGCCGCCTACGAGAAAGAGCATCCCACACTGGCCTTCAACTACCAGTCCATCGGAAGCGGGGGAGGGATCCGTCAACTTCTCGATCAGACGGTCGACTTCGGGGCCTCGGATGCACCGATGTCGGATGAGCAATTGAAGAAGGCCAAGTCACCGATTGTGCACGTTCCGGCGACGATGGGGGCGGTCGTACTCAGTTATCAAAAGCCGGGGTTGAAAAGTCCGCTGAAGCTTTCCGGAGAAGTGATTGCAGACATTTTTCTGGGAAAGATCAGTCATTGGGCCGATCCGAGGATCGTCGAGCTGAACCCCGAAGAAAAAGCCGTACTGGGGTCCCCGGATGATCCTGACATCCTGGTCGTACACCGTGCAGACGGGAGCGGGACGACCTCGATTTTCTCAGAGTACCTCTCGAAATCCTCCGAGGAGTGGAAGAAGAAAGTCGGCAAAGGTTCCGCCCTCCGTTGGCCTGTCGGGATCGGCGGCAAGGGGAACGAGGGCGTTACGAGTTTCATCAAGCAAATTCCCGGTTCGATCGGTTACGTGGAACTGGTGTTTGCAAAGACATTGAAGCTTCCGGTCGCCTCCGTGAGAAACGCCAAAGGTGAATTCATCGAGCCGTCTCCCCGGAGCGTGACACTTGCGGCGGAGGGGGCCCTTTCCGCGATTCCTGACGATTTCCGGGCTTCGATCACCCTGGTTCCGGCGACGGGCGCTTATCCGATCAGTTCGTTCACCTACATTCTGGTTTATGACCGGATGCCCAAGGGGCCGGGAAGGACGGCCCTGTACGGATTTCTCGATTGGGCCTTGAGACGGGGGCAGGAGATGAGTCCCGGATTGAACTACGCCCCTCTTCCGGCACCGTTGGTCAAACGGGTGATGGACCGTCTGGCCAGGAGTGAGCAGGAGAGTTCGCGCCCATGAAGGACATCCCTGTCGAAAAGAACCTGGTCGATTTGTTTTTCCGACGGACCCTGTACGGGTTCGCTGTTCTGGCGTTTCTGCTTCTCGGAGGTCTGTTCGTTTTCTTGATCGACCTCGGACTCCCGGCCTTCAAGGAGGTCGGTCTCGGCAACCTGATGTCCTTGGAGTGGAACCCTCCTTTGAAGTCATTCGGGATCCTGCCGTTCATTTACGGGACGCTGGTCAGTTCTCTCCTGGCACTCGTGTTTTCCACACCGATCAGTGTCGCCGCCGCTTTGTTTCTGACCGAGATCGCACCTCGGCGGATTGGTGCGGTTTTCGGCTTTCTGGTCGAGATGCTGGCTGCAATCCCGAGTGTGGTCTACGGTCTCTGGGGATTGTTCGTCGTGATTCCCTGGCTCCGGACCTCGGTCGAGCCTTTTCTCAGGAAGAGTCTCGGGTTCATTCCTCTTTTTTCCGGTCCCATTTACGGGGTCGGGATGCTGGCTGCCGGATTGATCCTGGCGATCATGATCACGCCCACGATCACCGCCATTTGCAAAGAAGTGTTCGGTGCGGTTCCCCGTCCCTTGAAAGAGGGCGTTCTCGCCCTGGGGTCCACCCGTTCCGAGATGCTCTGGATCGGTGTGGTGTCGAGTTCCCGGTCGGGGATTCTCGGGGGAATGATTCTCGGTCTGTCCCGTGCTCTGGGTGAAACCATGGCGGTCACCATGGTCATCGGGAACACAGCGGAGATTTCGATGTCCCTCTTTGCACCCCATCAAACCATGGCGAGTGCCGTGGCCTCCGAGGTGGCAGAGGCCACCGGCGTTCACCTGTCGGCATTGGGAGTGGTCGGCCTGGTCCTGCTTTTGATCTCGGGTTGCCTCTTCTTGTTCCTGCGGTGGTCTCTCAGGAAAGGGGGGTATTCCAGATGAATGCGCGGCACTGGTTCAACCGCTTGTTCATTTCCGGCATATGCTTGCTGGCCTTGTTCGCTTTGGTGCCCCTTTTCAGTGTGCTCTTCTATGTGATTTCCCACGGCGCCTCATCGCTGTCGTTCGAGTTTTTCACCAGTCTCCCGGCCCCGGTGGGTGAGATCGGTGGTGGAATCGGACACGCCATTCTCGGCTCGGTGGTGCTCATTTCGATGTGTTCGCTGATTTCGATTCCCCTCGGGCTCGGCATGGGGATTTTGCTCTCTGAGTACTCGCAAAAACCCGTGTCGCGGGTTTTGGGTGTGGTGGTGGAGCTCCTGTCGAGCATTCCCTCCATTGTGGTCGGTTTGTTCGCCTATGCTCTCGTGGTACGCCCGTTCAAGGGGTTTTCGGCCCACGCAGGGGCGATCGCGCTTTCGATGATCATGATTCCGTTGGTGGCGCGCACCACCGAGGAGATGCTGAAGCTCGTACCCCGGTCGGTGCGTGAGGCAGGACTCGCCCTCGGGCTTCCGAAGGCGCGAGTGATCTTGAGCATTATCCTGAAAGGCAGTCTGCGATCGCTCACCGTCGGAGTGATCCTGGCAGTAGCGCGGATCGCGGGCGAGACAGCCCCCTTGCTGTTCACCGCTTTCGCTTCACAGCATTGGTTCCAGGGCCTCTCCGAGCCGCTCGCATCGATACCGGTCCAGATTTACACCTATGCGGTCAGTCCTTACGAGGATTGGCATGCCAAAGCCTGGGGTGGAGCCCTGATTCTGATTCTCATGGTTCTCGGATTGAATTTGTTGATCAGGATTTTCTTACCCAGGAGAAAGGACGGATGATGACTCCCTCCCCAGCATTACTCGAAGTCAAAGGTCTCAAGGCTTACGTAGAATCGACCGAGATCCTTCACGGAATCGATCTCGGGGTGTCGAGGCAAGAAGTGGTCGCATTCATCGGACCTTCCGGGTGTGGAAAGTCGACCTTTCTCAGGTGCTTGAACCGTCTCCACGAGGAAACCCCCGGCGGTCGTGCGGAGGGTCGTGTCAGTCTGGAAGGACAGGACATTTACGCCTCAGGTACCGATCCGGTCCGGATCCGTCGCAGGATCGGTATGGTGTTCCAGAAACCCAATCCTTTCCCTTCGATGAGCATTTTCGAGAATGTGGCTTCCGGTTTGAGGTTGAACCGGATTGCCAAGGGAGTTGAACTGGAAGCCCGAGTTGAAGCCGCGCTCCGTGAGGCGGCACTCTGGAACGAGGTCAAGGACAAGCTCGATGCCTCAGGCATGTCTTTGTCCGGAGGGCAGCAACAGCGTCTTTGCATCGCCCGGGCCTTGGCGGTGAAGCCACCGGTGCTTCTGATGGACGAACCGACCAGTGCCCTCGACCCGGTGTCGACCGCAAAGATCGAGGAGTTGGTGATCCAGCTCAAGAAAGAGACCACCATTCTGATGGTCACACACAACATGCAACAGGCCGCCAGGATTTCGGACCGGACCGCCTTTTTCCTTTATGGCGACCTGGTCGAATACGGTCCGACCACGAAGGTGTTCACCACACCGTCGGACCGTCGGACAGAAGAGTACATCACAGGGAGGTTCGGCTGAGCCGGATCGGGGAGGGAATATGCAAAGACAGATCGACCATGAGTTGAACAAATTGAGGGCCGTGATCCTTTCGATGGGGCAGGCGGTGGAATCCGCAGTGGAAGAGGCGACCGAGGGTTTGATCGAGAGGGATCCCGAGAGGCTCAAGAAAGTCCGGGAGTACGAAGACCGGATCAATGCTTACCACCTCGAGGTGGACGAGCTCTGCCTGAAATTGATCGCCCAGCAGTCTCCGCTCGCCGCTGATTTGCGCATGATCCTCGCCATCATCAAGATCAATGCCGATCTGGAGCGGATGGGAGACCAGGCCATGAACATTTCGTTGAATGTGCGCGACTACCTCGGGAAAGACCCGCTTCCCGAGGCCGCCACCATCGCCAGCATGGCCCATACCGTGAGGAAGATGGTCCGTGACGCGATGGAGGCTTTCGTCAAAGCGGATCTGACCTTGTCCGAACAGGTCTTGCTCCAGGATGACGTGGTCGACGAAGCGAAAAGGACCACCTTCAAACGTTTGATCGAGGTGATGAAGAAGGACGGTACCCAGGTGGAAGGGGCGGTGGATCTGATGCTGGTTTCGCGCAATCTCGAGAGACTCGGCGATCACGCGACCAATATCGCTGAAGATGTCATTTTCGCATCGACGGGGAAGGACATCCGTCACGGCGGTTTTCATTCCGGTCAGAAGTCATGAGTCGGAAGAAGGCCCTGATCCTCGAAGAGGATGAGGAATTCAGGTCGATCCTTGCGGAAGAGGTCAGGGGTGCCGGGCTCGAGGTGATGGCATTCGGCGACCCGTCGACACTCCTTCAGGAATTTTCCAGCTCTCCTTCGGACCTGGTGGTCACCGATGCCAAGATTCCCGAGCTACCACTCGAGGAATTTCTCGGTCGACTCCATTCGGTGGCCCGGTCCGGGTTCAGGGTGCTCGTGATCGCAGGACCCGGGGCCCAATCCCATGGTATTCCGGGAATCCGTGCGGGTCAGGACGAAGTCATTCCCAAACCGATCGAACGGATGCACTTCCGTGAGCGAATCAGGACTCTCACCGGCAACAGCCCGACGGGTACCGGTAAGCTCGGAGTGGGGGGCTTGTTGGTCGATCCGAGGTCCTATGATGTTTTCCTGATGGGTGAACGCGTTCATCTGACTCCGAATGAGTTCAAACTGCTCGAGGCTCTCCTCGTTGCGAGGGGTGGCGTCCTCTCCCGGGATGAACTCATCCGGCAAGTCCAGGGGCCCGGAATCGCAGTGATCGATCGGGCCATCGATACCCATGTTTTTTCACTCCGGAAGAAACTCGGAGCCGAGGGGGCGAGAATCGAAACTGTCCGGGGTGAGGGTTATCGGATCCGGATCTGAAGAGCCGCTTCGATCAGAAACCAGGCACCCATCAATCCGAAGAGTGTGGCGGAACCGGCGAGCAGGCGCTTGGGTGACACCCATTGTCCCAAACGCTGTCCCAGAACCACCGCAATTGCGGTCACACACCAAAGGGCCAGGAGCGATGCCGAGAACACCGCCATGAGTCCGTCCGGGTTCCGGGCGGCAAGAGACGCCGTGCTGAGTTGGGTCAGGTCTCCCCATTCAGCCAGGAAAACGACCACGAAGGCTTTTGTGGCCTGGGCTGTGAATCCGGCTGCCACACCACTTGTACCACCAGCCACTTCGGTTTCTTCTTCAGAGATCTTCCTGAAAGACATGACTGCAAACACCAGGAACAGGACTCCGGTCGCCGCCTTGACCCACATCGGAGAAAGTCTCCCGACCCAGCTTCCCACTCCCACCGCGATCAAGCATTGGATGAGGAAGGCGACGGCCACTCCTGAAAACACCGGCAACTTGCCACCTTTGCTGGCAAGCAGCAAGGTGGCGAGTGCGGTCTTGTCCGGCAGTTCAGCCAGGAAGATCAGTGAGAAGGTCGACAGGAAGAGGCTCAAAGCTTTTTCCCGGCATTCAGCTCCTTGACTGCTGATTCGAAGAACTTGCGGTTGCAGGATTTGATCCCGATGAAGTTCGTGAATGCCTTCCGGACCGGCCACAAGGTACGGGCCAGTGAAGAATAGGCTTCACGGGCCACTGCATTCTGGGATTTACCCCGGTAGGCATTCAGGGTTTGCTGGAGGTAGGTGGAGTCTCCCTGGCGCTCGTAGCCCCGACGTTCAAGGTTGGTGGTTTCACCGGTGATTCGCTCGACCAGCTCGGTCTGAAGGGCGCGAACCAGTTCAGAGCGGGAGGCGTCCTGGGCCTGCTCGGCAAACGCCCGGGCGAGATCGGCTACGGGGTTCTGTGACAGAACGGTGCCACCGAGTTCTCCGATCACGAGCTCACCGAGGAACATCTGGCCACGCACCGTGATGCCGGGCCCACGAATCAGCTCGAGAGGGGAGTACCCGTCGAGTTGGAATTGGGCCGTTGCGGTCTGGTTGCCGGCGATGATTCCGAGGTTCTCCTCCAGCACCCGACCGGTCGAGTCGCGCAGGATGATCCGGACGCTCGCCGAGGAACTCAGGCGCGAATTGTTCTTCACGCTGTAGCTCACGATGGCCTGGCCGGTCGGTGCTAGGGTTTTCACCTCGATTCCGAGAGGCGTGACCTGTCTCATCACCCGTGCGTTCTGGAGCACGGTGAAGGCTCCGAATCCCTTCCCGGAGAGAGTGAGGCCGATGTTCAGGGTCGCCGTGTTCTGAACCGAACTGGAGATCGATCCGAGAAAGTCGGTTCGAACCGGGGTCGAACGAAGGGGTGGCATTGCAATTTCCCGGCTGGACACTCCGTTTTGGACCCCTTCCAGATAGGCATTGCCCTGGGTGGCGATCTTTCCGTAATTCTTGATCCGGAAAGAGACCGCGACGCGTTCGCCCGGCTGCAGGATTCCGTCGTCCACTTCTCCGATGATTTCAAACCCGTCCACCTCCGGCTTCGGGTTGTTGGAATAATCGTTGAATGTGGTGCTGAAAGCATTTCGATAGGCGTTTTCGAACACAGAATCGTAGGCCACACGCTCATCACGCTGGAACTTCTGGTTGAAAGCCTTCACTTCTCCTGATTCACGGGCATATCGGATGCCGACTTGTTTCCCGATGGATTCACCCACCCGTTGTCCAAGATCGAGCTGGGTGTAGAAGTTCTGTGAGAAGTAATAGTTCACATACCATCCGTAGGCGTTGACGAAAGATTTGCGGAAAATCTCTTTCAACTCGACAGTCTCGGTCCGGGTTGCGGATTCACCCGGCTTCGGGTTTTGGATCGCCACTTGGACCGTATCGGTTCCGAGAGCTTCGTATTGGGGCTTGGTGTCGATCGGACGGTTCAGCCACTGGCGGATGGCTGCCTGGGGCTCCACCCAGCGGGCCATCTCGAACTGGTAGGTGCCGTCACTGAAGTAGTAATCGAACAGATTGAAGCGGGGAACGTCTCCCAGGAAAACACTGTCGTAGCTGTCGTAGACGCGGATCTGACTCAGATCCTCGACCGGCTGCTTCAGCATGTCCTCGAGTGTCTGAGGTTTTCCGATCAGGCTGCCGTAAGGATCCTGGTAACTTGAAGAGAACGCAGAAGGAGGAATCGCACCGATCTCCGCGACGGGGTTCAAACCACTGTCGAGAGCCGATGTGAATCGCTTTCTGGCCTCCGAAGCTCCGCGCGCCTCACCTGCGGTCTTGCCGCGTGAGGCACCCTCGAGGCTCGCCCGTTCGATCCGGCCCAACAGATCGGTATTGAGCGTGGCACCGATCGCCATCGCGTCGGCATTCGAGCGGTTCGACTGTACTGAAGAATAAAGGCCCCAGGAGAACCCTCTCAGGTAGCCTTCGATCCGGCCCTTTCCTCCGCCGAAACGCTCTGCCATCCGGCGGGCTTCATCCACACCGAAGCTGCAAGCGCTGTAGATGCGGGCTGTGGAGTTGATGTATTTCTCGCGGCATTCCTGGTACTGGGCGGGTGGGTTCTGGACGAAGTTCACGTCCACTCGCGGGCCGTTGTAGTAGCCAGAATAGCTCACACTCTGTGCAAAAACCTGGGGCGCCGAAAGGAATAGAAACAAAGGGATGAAGCGGAGAGTCGAGGTTTTCATGCGGTGCACTATAGCCTCTCAGGGTGGATTTGTAAAGACCTCCTTCCCGGTGCTATGAACTGTTAATGGTCCTGAGCTTCATTTTATTGCTCCTTCATCCGGTTCAAGCCTACGAAGTGGATAATTTCACGGGTCGGTCCGCATTGGTTCGGGACTCGATTCAGGTCCTGGACCGGAAGGTGAACAGCATCCTGGACCGTGCTGCCCGGGAGTCGCGTCTCGAGAGTCCCGGATTCTGCAGTCTTGCCGTCCTTCGACAGGAGATCCTCCGGTGGATCCGGCCGGACCCGACCGGGATCCTCGAGCTTTGGCTCGAATTCACGGATTCCATTGAGAGGACACCGGTGGGAGTCCGCACCAGTGTTTATCGGGATGTTTCTTTTTTTGAGTCACCCATCATGAGGGTTTTCGGGATCGGTCGGAGTTTCAAACTGTCGGGTCAGGTGATCGGAACCGACAAGATCGGTCACTTTTTCATGCAGGGTCTCGACTTCTACGATCAGGTCCGTGAAGGCACCCCGATCGAGAAGGTTTTGGACACGGAACATGGAGAGGACGGTCTTTGGGGTCTCGGGACTTCGGGCGTGAAGTCCTGGGCGGACATTGCAGCCGATTACCAAGGATACCTTTTTTGGTCCCGGCTGGTGGAAGGACCCCGTCCGTATTTCAGGTGTTCGGAGGAGGGAGAGTGGGAACGCGATGCGAACTTCACCTGGGCGGAGTACGTGAACCCCGCCTGGGACGAGGCCCTGAATTGTTCTGACATGAAATCCGGGATCCGCACCAAGGTCGATCTGGAGTTGCGGAATCAAGGCTTGAATTGTCCAGTCGACCCGACGGCCTGTGAGGCACTCATGAGTCTCGAATTCGCCGGTTACCTGGTCTCTCCTGTTTGCAGGTCCAAACGGTAACTGTTGTGGCGGGAAACCACTTTCACCCCCTGCTCCTTGCAGTAGTTTGATATCAGTTTCCGGAGTCGGGCCAGGGTGCGCTCATCGGCTTCCTCACCCCAAATCAGGGCTACCAGCCTGTCGGCAAGGATCGGACCTGAGCTCCGGGTCAGCAAGAAGTGCAACCGATCCCGTTTGGACGGGATACCGGCGAGGTCCGAGTCATTCCAGTTCTCCCCGGTGGTGTGGGACCGGTAACGGTCGAGGCATTGTGAGAACAGCGAGGGGTCTCCCCTGTAGTCGAAGTCCGCACCGTAAAGCCCCGTATTGTGCTTCCGGAGTTGGTTCCAGAATTTCCTGGCTCCATCCAAATCCCCGATGGAGAGACGCTTCACCGTTTCCAATTGCCAGTGGAGTTCCGGGAAATCCTTGAACTTCGACGCATAGATGTACAAGGGGGCACCCTGATGCAGGTGGGTGAGCAGGGTCTTGATGTAGGCATAGTTCGCCCGGACGATCGCATTCGAGGCCGTTTTCTTGTATCGGTCCAGAAGTGAGAGCGCGTCTTCGTAACGCAACTCCTGGATCAATGCCGCGATCCGGATGATCAGCAGGTGTGGCTCGAAGAACTGAAGATCCTGCTTTTTGAAACGGAATGCCGACTCCACGAGTTCGAGACAACTCTTCGTGTCCCCGGAGAGCAATGCATGGAGGGTCCGACAGTGGAGGACCTGGAGTTTCTCGAAGGGGCCGCTCAGAGGGATCGACTCGAGCTCCGTCAGAAGTTGCCCCATGCGGGCCACTTCTCTCCGGTTCCCGAGGGCCAGGATGAGGATGTAGAGCGGATTCAGTATGAATCCGTGGTGGGCCACCGTGTGGAAGGTCTGGACGGAACGCTCGAGATTCTCGACGGCATACCTGAAGTGGCTGTGCTGGTTGTATACGAGACCGATGAGGTAAAGCCTGACCCCTTCATAGAGCGCTTCATGAAAAGGGCTGACCCGGAGCTCTTTGAGGGCTCCCGCCTTCGAGTTCCGGTGGAATTCGAGATACGCCCGGAGCAGTCGACCTTCCGCCAATGAAAAGGTGTGGTTCTCGAGCCGATACAGAAATTTGCGTTTGTCCGACCTCAGGAGTCTGAAAGTCTCCAGAAAGTAGACATGGCGTTCCTCACTTTGACTCATGAGACAGCGATTGGATCACGCACTTCAGGGATTCGAGGGAATGGGAACGGGATTTGAAGCGGCCGAGGCAGGTCTTCGGGGACTCGACTCCTTGTGTCCAGAGCCGTTCGATCCGACGGAGGAGCTCGAGTTGCTCCGGAGTGTGGTGAGGGAGCTGGATTCCTCCGCACGAAGACTTCATCCAGTTGGTTTTGTTCACCGCTTTGAAGAGGGTCATCGCAGTCAATCGATGGATCTCATCAAAAAAGCTCTGGTCGTTATCGTAGCGGATCTTTCTCGAATCCAGGTATTCCTTTTCGAGGTCACGGGACCGGTCGCGAAGCTCGGTGCACATTGCTTCCTGATTCCCCGGTCGGTCCGGTCCGCCACCGCTTCCGTGAACCTGGGCGCGTGTGGAGAGCGGATAGAGGGCGAAAAGGAGGAGCCACAGGGTCAATCCGGTGAGCATTTTGAGCATAGACTCCTGATCGGCAGGATTTGCCCCGGGCTTGAGAGGGCCCGGCCAAAACCCATCGGGTCCTGACCGGGCCGGGATACCATCACTTCAGGCTGCTACGGGTCAAATCCTGGCTCAAGCGATTCCCAAGATCCGAGCCGGTTTCTTCCAAAATCTGCAGGATGGGCGCGATTTCGGCTTCGGTCAGCACCACTTCTTTGAGCCCTTGGCCGTTTCTCTCGAGCTGGGAGGCTTTTTTCGAGATCAACTGACCGAGCTCGAGAGCCACTGCGGGGTCGAGGCCCGGATAGCGTTGTTCGAGAGCTGAGCGGAGGCCTTCAGGATTCGCATCCTGATCGAGCACAAAGAGGGCGGCAGCCCAGAAGTTCAGGTCATCGCTCTGGATCCCCCAGAAGAATCCCGCCGAGGTGATGGTCAGGCCCACGAGCGCGGATCCGATCCCCGGGACGGCGACCCCGATGATGATGCCGGCTTTGGCATCGGAGGTGGGAGCCACCGTTGCGGCGGTGAGGCAGGCGAGAAGGGCGAGTTTAGCTTTCAAGTTTTTCGCGAAATTCATGGTTTTCTCCAATTCGGGTTCGGGTTCATTTCACCAGCGTCGCGCGGGTGAGTTCGTTTTTGATTTTTTGTCCGAGAGCAGGATCGGTCTCGGCGAGCAATTCGGTCACCGGGGCCAGTTCGGATTCGCTGAGAATGATCTCTTTCAGTCCTTTGTCATCGAATGCGGCTTCTTTGGCTTTTTCAGTCACGATCCTGGCGATCTCGGCCGCGACGGTCGGGTCGATACCGGGGTAACGTTGCTCGATGTTCTGTTGAAGATTTCCGCTTTGAAGATCGGCGTCGAGCATGAAGAAAGCATAGGCCCACCAGGCTTGGTCACGATGATCAATGGCATAATAAATGGATCCGACCGCCGTACCGAAGCCTCCGAGCATTCCTGCAATTGCCAGTGCCGGAATGGTCACATAAAGGGAAGAGGCGGCGGCGACAATCACTCCTGCTTCGGCCCGCTGGGTGGGTGCACTGATGGCTCCGACTGTGAGTGTGGTGGAAAGGACCAGGGCGCTGATCCGCTGTTTCATGGATTTCATGGGTGACCTCCTGTGGTACCGATGGTTTGGATGTGGCTGATGCCGTCTGACGAAAGAAACTCCTTCACCCGGAGCAGGACCATTCCTGATCCGGGAGTCGTGAGGCGCATCTCGGACACCCGCGGGGGTGTCCTTGCTTCGCTTTCAGCGTGATGGAGCTTGAAAATGTTTTTCCCGTTTCCGAGGAGGGAGCAGTCGAACGAGACCGACTTTGCGGCCGTTCGATCCATGATTCCAATGAGGCGATTCTGAAGCAGAATTTCGTACCGACCGGAGGCTTCGGGGAGGACGACGTCTATCTTGCAGGCACGGCCGCCGGGAGTCCCGCCGGTCAGGCCTGCGTCTGCGGACCTCAACATTCCGCGAAGCGCCACGACCGGGATGGAGGTGCGATACAGGTTTTCATACCTCTCCTCGAGCTCGGGATAGTGAATGTCCATGGATGAGGATGCCCGGGCCGCTTCGTAGCGATCCAGGACCGCGCGGGAGTGACAACTGAACAGGATGAGCTTTTGGAGACTCTCGGGCAAATTCAGCAGGAAACCGGCTGGAATTGCCGTACCCCTTGAATCGTAGAGTTTTCCATCCGGATCGGCGTGTGAGATCAGCATCGCCTCATGGATTCCGGGATCACGTTCGAGGTCGATCATGAGGTCGAAGTAGGTCGCCGGGAAGCGGACCTCCCAGCCCCTGCGTTCGAACGTGATCAGCTTCTTTTCAACCAGTGCCCTGAGGTCGCTTTGCCGTACGGCATCGAGGTGCGGGCGGGCTTTTTTGTATTGATCGAGGTACTCGCTCATGCGTGCATAACCGAAGGAATCCTGCCGGACGGCTTCGATACACCCTTCCAGGGAAGGAGCCCGCGCAAGGTCTCTCAGGAGCGGGAGACGACGGATGCGCTCCTGGGTGGCTCGCACCGAGCGGATCACGGACTCATCCGATTCCGGTGAGGCCAGGAGGACATAAATCACTTTCTTGCCATTCCCGGAGGGGGTTTCCGATTTGCGTGTGGGCAAGGGGCGGTCCCACTGACGGGCATGAATCAAGCTCCGGGGGCGAAACAGGAGGGTCAGCGATTGATCCGTGGTGGGACGGGAATCGGACTGTTCTTGACGCAGGGCCAGATAATCACGGCAAAAGGCTTCCGGATCGGGGGTCGATCCGAAGGCCTGGGTAGCCATGATAGTTCCAAGAGCCAGTAATTTAAGCACTTTTTGGATTCCTGCCTTCTTCTATTTCCGGAGTTTAAATATTCCGTCCCGGTTTTCAGGGAAAAAATTGTGACCTGACTCCACCGGGAGTGTTTAGAATGGGGGAATAAGGAGAAACTCATGACCTCTATTCAGAAATTCGCATTGGTTCCAGTGGTTGCATTCTCGTTGTTCCTCTCACCGGTGGTTCGCGCGGAAGATGCCGCAGCTCCTGCCAAACAAGAAGCTCCGGCTGCCGAGCAGAAAAAAGACGACTGCGATGGCGAATGTGACAAGGACTGCGGTGGTAAGAACTGCAAGATGAAAAAGAAGTCCAAGCGTAAGAAGGGCTGCAAGAACTGCGAAACCAAGCACGGTAAGTCGGAAGAACACAAAGAAGAGCACAAAGAAGAAGCTCACCACTGATTGCGGTGAGGATGGCTCAAAGCCAGCGGACTCGATTTTCGAGCTGGCGTGGAGCCCTGGGCGGGGTGTGATCCGGGTAACCGAGGACCACAGCACAGAGGAGTTCCAGATTTTCAACGCCGAGGAATGAGTCCACCTCGGCTTTGATTTCCAAGGGTGCACCCATGGTGCAGCACCCGAGACCTTCGGCCACGGCGGCCAGGTTCAGGTTTTCCACGGCCATGTACACCGAGCCGACACTGGTGAGGTGTTTTTCGTCACTGTCATTCGCCGAATAGCACAAGATGACCACCGGAGCGTCACCCAGGGTGTAAAAGAACCTCTCGGTGAACTGGTAAAGAGAAGGCTTCAAGCGCTTCTCCAAAATGTCTTTGATTCCGAGCCAGGACTTTTGGGAGAGGCTCAGGTAGGCGTCCCGCTTGGCGCCGGTCAGAACGAAGAACCTCCAGTTCTGAAGGTTCTTTCCAGAAGGAGCTTCCATGGCCGCTTGGAGAATCCGTTCCAGGATCTCGCGGGAAGGCATTTCAGGTTTGAACTTCCTCACCGAGCGACGGGCCTGCAAGAGGCTGTAAAACTGGTCCTTGAAGTCTGGTGTGAAGTTCATGAGAAAAATGGAGCGGGAAAAGGGGCTCGAACCCTCGACCTCCACGTTGGCAACGTGGCGCTCTAGCCAACTGAGCTACTCCCGCTTGGAACAGCCTGAATGAACAGCTAGGTTTTCTGAATAGCCCGAAACGAAGACGGGGTCAAGAATTTATTGGCGGGCAATTTCGGGATCGCATAGTCTCAAAGTATGAAAATTTATACGAAATCCGGAGACTTGGGCGAAACCTCCCTGTTCGGTGGGGGGAGAGTGATGAAATCCCACCCCCGGGTGAACGCCTACGGGACCCTGGATGAGGCGAATTCCATGATCGGACTCGCGATTTCGTTCCTGTCCGGTCCCACCGAGTGTTTCCGGGAGCCTCTGACCCGGATCCAGGGCGAACTTTTTCAACTCGGTTCGGAATTGGCCACCCCGCATGGTTCCAAGAACAGTTGTGCGGTTCTGGCCGAAGTGGAGGTGCAGCGCCTGGAGGTCGAGATCGACCGTATGGAAGCCGGCCTCGAGCCTCTCCGGAACTTCATCCTTCCGGGAGGTGGACAAGCGGGTTCAGCGATCCACCTCGCTCGCACCATCATCCGGAGAGCCGAGCGCGAGTGCGTGGACCTTTCCCACAGCGAACCCATCCGGCCGGAGTCCGTTCGTTACTTGAACCGCCTCAGTGACTGCCTCTTCGTGATGGCGCGCGCGATGAACCAGGCCTCGGCACACCCTGAATCGAAGTGGCTTCCGCCGAAGGCTTGATCAGGAAGGATTGCGGCTTCTTTTCGCTTCTTTTTTCCTGAGTTTGGCGGCCCGGCTCTCCAGGCGTTTCTGCTTCCTGAGCTCGGTGGCCCGCTTGAGGCCCCTGAAAAACTCGACAATGTAGTCCTTTGCGCTCCAAAGGGACAGACCGAGGGAAAGGTAAGTCAGCCACGTTCCGACAGCCAAAAAGGGAAATCCGAGTGCGTGATCGAGCATGAGGCAAGGAATGGCCGACATCTGAGTCGCCGTCTTCCACTTTCCACCTTGCGAAGCCGCGACGATGACACCCTCCGCGCTGGCCAGGGCACGGAGCCCTGTGATCGTGAGTTCGCGGCAGACGAGCAGCATGACCACGATCGGACTCATCCTTCCGAGATACTGGAGCATGATGAACGAACAAATGACCAGGAACTTGTCCGCCAAAGGATCGAGAAGCTTTCCATACACGGTTTCGATCCCGTGTTTACGGGCGAGGTACCCGTCGAAGTAGTCCGTGATCCCGGCCAAACCGAAGAACACCGCACCGATGAAGTCCCAAAGCGGGGTGCCCTGATACAGTGAAGCGATGACCGCCGGAACGAACAAGACCCGGAGGAGGGTCAGGTAGTTCGGTGTGGTATGGAAGGTCATCTGATCGAAGGGCTCATGCCGGTTTTCCATGAGTTCCGAGTGTGCAACGCACCCCGTTCTTTGTAAAAGCCTTATTTGCAATTCGCTGAATTTTCAGGTTATTCTTCAGCTCAAACCTATGAGTCACGAAAAGCGCAAGCTCCCCCGGTTCCACATCTCGCCTTGCCAGTTTCACTCCGATTCCCGTACCCGGAACTACCCGGTCCAGGACATTTCTCTCGGAGGTCTGGCCATCCGACTGAGTGAGAAAGAAGACCTCGCCCATTTCACCGTAGCCAGTCGACAACCGGGAACGGTGAAGGTGGAGGGTCGGAAGCTTCCCTGTCGTTTTGAAGTGAAATACATCCGGGGCACCTTGGTGGGAGGAGAGTGGATCGAGCCCAGCCCCGAGTTGCGCGCCCACCTGGAGGCCATTTCCCATCCCGTCAAGCTCGGCGAAAGTCTCCGGAAGTACGAGCTCCCCGATTTTGCCGGAACGGACTGGTATCACAATCCGGTCGGAGTGGATCTCTTGCTCTATTTCCGGGACGGGGAGGACCAGGGTCGGACGCTCAATCGCTGGACTCTGTACGTCCATCACAGCTTCGTGCAGTGGGAAAATGACGACGGCATCCGGACCGGGCAGGCCGTCGCTGAAGACGATGGCGGTTACGCCCATGGAATCGTCCGTCTCGAAACCCGTCTCATCGAGTATCATCCGGTCGAGGACAAGACCTTGATCGAAACGGCCATCGGGCTCGTGAAGAGCGCCCCGTTCGCCGACGAATCCCATCGTCAGCGGATGCTTTCCCATCTTGAAGGAGGATCCCAGTCATGAATCGTAACTTCGCTTTGGAATTTGTCCGGGTGACCGAAGCGGCCGCCCTTTCGAGTGCACGTCTGATGGGTCGCGGAGACGAGAAGCTCGCCGATCAGGCGGCGGTGGATGCCATGAGAAACGCCTTGAACTCGGTCGAGTTCGACGGTCGGGTCGTCATCGGCGAGGGTGAGCGGGACGAAGCGCCCATGCTCTATATCGGCGAGAAGGTCGGCAAGGGCGGCTCCGTCCGCCTGGATCTCGCACTCGATCCCCTGGAAGGAACCACGATTTGTGCCAAGGGCCTCAACAATTCGATTTCCGTCATCGCCATCGCCGAGGAGGGTAATTTCCTTCATGCCCCCGACTGTTACATGGAAAAAATCGCGGTCGGACCGGAGGCAAAAGGAGCGATCGACCTGAACCGTTCGCCCACAGAGAACTTGAAAGAGATCGCCCGCGCGAAGAAGTGTTCCGTATCGGATCTGACGGCGATCATTCTGGATCGTCCCCGTCACGAGGAACTGATCAAGGAAGTCCGTATGGCCGGTGCGCGGATCTGGTTGATCGGCGACGGAGATGTCTCGGCCGCCATCGCGACCACCGAACCGACCAGTGGTGTCGATGTGTTGTTCGGTACCGGCGGAGCCCCTGAAGGGGTGATCGCTGCAGCCGCACTCCGTTGTCGGGGTGGGGATTTTATCGGTCGACTGGTGTTCAAGGATGACGCCGAAAGGGCCCGTGCCACGCGGATGGGGATCGGTGATTTGCGCAAGGTTTACGGGATTCACGACCTGGCCAAGGGGAATGTGATGTTCTGTGCCACCGGCGTGACCCAGGGGACTTTTTTGAACGGGATCCGCTTTTTCAAAGGTGGGGCCGAGAGCCATTCGGTGGTGATGCGCTCCGAGACCGGAACCATCCGGTACATCCACACCCAACATCATTTCAACCGTTGAATTTTAGTCGCTGAATTTTAATCGCTGAGGAGATCGATCATGGCCCAGGCAGAACACGAGAAGAGTTTTGAAGTCAGTGCCGAGAAGTATTTCAAGGCGGTCGCGGATTACGAGAAGTATCCCGAGTTTGTCGAGGGGATGAAGAAAGTCCGCGTCGAGCGGTCCCAAGACGGTGGCGTCACCGCCCATTACGACCTTTCCATGATGTCCAAGGACATGAGTTATGTCCTGAAGATCCGCGAAAATCCTGCCGCGGGCGAGGTCGACTGGAGTCTGTTGAAGAGTGAGTTTTTCAAGGTGAACAACGGGGCATGGAAGATCCAGTCCACCGGCCCGAACAGTTGTCGCGTGAAGTACTCCCTCGAAGTGGAGTTCAATTTTTCCGTACCGGGCTTCATCTTGAAGGGGATTGTGAAAAGCACCCTTCCTTCGATGATGGAATCCTTCTATCAGCGCGCGAAAGGGCTTTGAACGATGTCAGAAGAAAAAGACGACGGATCCGGATCGCTGGGGTGGGCCAAAAAACTGCTGACAGTCGGGGTCGGGACTTTTTTCCTGACCGAGGACGCGCTGAAGACATTGGTTTCCGAGTTCAAGCTTCCGAAAGAAATCGTGAGCGGGATCCTGGATGGAGCGAAGAACGTCCGCAAGGAGTTCATGGAGAATGTGGTGACCGAGATGCTGGCCAAGGTCCAGGACAAGATCGATCCCACCGTGCTCATCTCCGATTTTTTCCGCAAGAACGATGTCACACTCGAGATCCGGATCAAGGTGAAAGAAAAAACCGGAGACGGAGTCTGACTCCGTCCCCGGCTCGAGGGTAGGGTTGAGGGGTTGAGGGGTTGAGGGGGACACTCGGGAGCGCGGATCAGGCGCGCTTCAAAATTTCATCGATCTCTTGCATCATGAACGAGAGGCGCTTGCGTGCCTGGCGCAGAGTCAGGAGTTGTTGGGCGATCTCGTTACGGGCCGGGCCGGCTTCTCCGGAGGTCCAGCCGCTGAAGGTTTCGGATTCGGCCTGGGAAACGACCCGAACTTCGGCCGGTGCGGGGAATTCTTCTGCGCGGGCGGCTTTGAGAACCACACCCTTGGCAGCTTCAGGCTTTGTGACCGACTTTCCCTTGAGGTACAGGTGATAGAAGTTGGAGTAGATGAAGAGGCTGTTCTGGGAGGGGTCTTTTGCTGCCGACATCCGGTTGTTTCCTTTACTCGCTGTCACGGTTTGCTTCGCTTACGCTGCTGCTTGTGACTTGAATAAATGCAACGGTGATGCCAAGTCTCTCGGTGGTCCATTCGAGAAAACAGCATTGAAACCAATGGGGATTTTCAAGATAAACGGATTCCGTTGGTGTCAGCGATCCGCGGAGGGTGTCTAAACCTTGTTCAGGTCAGGGTTCCCTTGCCGCTGTTCTGGTTCATCACCGATGGGCGGGGGAGGTTCTCGACAAAACGGAGTTCCCGGGCGATCGGACTCAGTTCCTGGTCCATCTCGTGGGCGGCGGGACCTGAGACCGGGTGGTGGGCTCCGAATTTCACCATCCGGTATTCGAGCCAATCCCCGTCTTCCTGCATGGAGACCGATTTCGGATCGACCGGAACGGGGAGGGAGAACCTTTCGGAAAGGATCTGATGGGATCTGGATGAGATCACACGGCCCGGGGCGACCATGGCACGCTCATCAGCCACCCGGGTGCCGATCAGTTCCAGATCCTTGCCGCTGACCTGCACGCGAATGCCCTTGCGCTCGTGTTCGGGGACCTTCACACGGAGGATGATGGATTCTCCCTGGTCCTCCATGGCGGATTCGAATCGTTTGATATGGTAAAACGGATCGTTGGAACGGGTGTCTTGAGCCTGGATCTTCTCGGCTGAGGCGAGCTTGCGTTCGTTCAACGAGGCGGTGGTCCGTTGTTCCACTTCCCTCAGCTCGTCCAGATAGTTCTGGTGTTTCTCGTCGCGGATCTTCTGGTAGTGCTCCCGGATCCCCTCGAGCGAGGCACGATGGTTCTCTTTCTGGACCTCGAGGTAAGCTTCTTTCTGCTCGCGCAGGTCACTCGTCGCTTTCTCGGTGTTCTTGACGATCATATCCGTGTTCCGGATGTGGCTCCTGTGAAGGTCGTCTTGCGTCGCCCGTTCGCGCTGGCGTTCATATTGCTCCAGTGCGACGAAGCGCTTTCTGTTTTCTTCCACGCGGGACCGGCCTTCTTGCTCGGTCTGGAAAGCTTCGGTTTCCAGTTCCCGTTTGGTTTCGGCGATGGACTCGCGGCCCCGGGTCTGGAGGTCGCGTTCTTCCCTGTTGATCTGGTTTTTCTGGTTCCGGAGATGCTCGTAGTGGGAGAGTCGCTGGGCCTGTGAGGAGGTTTCAAATCGATCCTGGAGATCGGCCGATTCAGCGGCATGGGATTTCTTCAGATTCTGGATTTCCGCTTCGTGGGAGTCCTGAAGGGACTGTTTTTGCTCCCGTTGGAGGCGGTACTGTTCCGCCAGCTCCTGGCTCGCAGAATAACCGTTTTCAACTCGGCTCACGGGCGGCTCCTTCCTGGATCAATGACGGATCCGGTTGGTTTCAAACAGGTTGTTCTCCACGATGTTGAAATAGGTCTTCACGACCCGGTACAGGACGGTCTCCGGGAGTCGGGACAGGTAAGCCTTCTGACGGTCGTAGCCGTCGAGCGTGATCAGATTCTCGATGTGCTTTTCGATTTCGCGGGCTTCGGCTTCGCTCATCGGCTGGGTCTGATTGGAAAACACCTTACGGACCACATCGATGTCGAACAGGATGTGATTCCCTTGGGCGGATTGCTTGATGAGGTATTCTACCGTGGTGAGTTGTTCTCGAGAAACCGTGATCATCCCCGTACCCCTCCATGGGTGATTGATGGGCGATTTATGGGTGAAAGGACAAGTCCAACCGGGGCTTCCTGCCCCTGTATTCAGTTTTCCGGAGTCAGTTGAAAAGTGCAACGACAAAATTCCCACACCCCCGGCACGCCCGGTCCCGAGCGCCTGAAAGCTGTCATTGACGGGAGTCGGGGCAGGGCTCAGACTGGAAAAAGTGGATCCCAGGACGGGATCGGCATTCGGAGAGCAACTCCCGGGGGACTTAGGATGAGTTCAAAACCGCGCAGTTCGGCGAACAGTTCGGCCAAAAAATCGGCAAAAGTACATTGTGAAGAGTGCAAGAAGGTCATTCCCCAGCGGAATCAAGCTCTTTTTGTCGAGGAAGAAGTGGGCCGGCATTTTTGCAATGAAGGTTGCATTGTCAGTCACTTCACTCCCGAGATCGAGAAGCTCGAACGCGAGTACGGCAAGCACGTGACCCCCCAGGATCTGAGCGCCGAGGAACGCGAGCGTTATGCCCACTTCAGGTGGATGGCGCTCGAGAATCCTGAAGAAGTCTGGATGGAGACCCTGCCCAAGGGTGACCGCCGCTACACCTTGATCGCCGAATACATGCCCGAGAGCAAAAAGGTCTGGGCCGTGGCGGTGTGCCTCATGTTGAGGGGTGAGCCGAGCTTCCTTTATCTCGCATTTGTGAGTTCCGATCGTAATCTCGTGAACGTGTTTCGACGTGGCGATCAGATGAAAGTGGTGAAGGAAGGCTCACGCGACGAAGCGACTGAAGAAGCGGGCGTGACCGAGTTCGCACGTGACGAGGAACAGGGTTCCGATCGTCTCGCCGAACCCTGGACCGAGGCCGACTCGGTCCGTGCCATGATCGTCCGGTCCCGTAAGTCCCAAGACATTGCACCCGAGGATTTCGGCTTTTACCAGAAGTGTCTCGAGGAGACCTTGCAGAAGCCGAACGAACTCTGGAGCTATCAGCCGAAGTCGGCGAAGCGGGTTTACCACTTCATCAAGCATTACGACCACGATGAGCCGTATTGGTATGTGGTGATCGCCAAGGACACCCGGGACGAGACTCAGATCGAGATCATCGATGTGTTCCCGACCCGTGATCCTGAACTGGTCGGGATGTGCCGGCACGGGAAGAAGGAAGTCCTCGGAAACCCGGGTTCGGAGAATCAGGTGGAAGAGGGGGAGAATCTCCTGCCCGAGAAGGTCCGAAGGAACATCCATTAAAGGCTTCCGGTCGCGTACTGGAGCGAGGACTGGGACGCGCAAGTCGAAACATTGCCGTAGGCCAGACAGTAGGACATGACCGATGCGTCCGACGCGCGGACGACTTGGATGCCGTCGAACTGGAGTGACCCGAAATTGATCTGGGCACCGTCCACGCTCACATTGGTGCATTGGACCGCGTAACGGGTGTAGAGGGTTCCGTAGGGATTCGCCACGATGCCGCGGCCTCCGAGGGTCGGGAACACACAAACGGTGCGAAGCGCGCCATCGGCCGGGAAAAGGCGGATCGAGGTCGACGCCGACTCACTCCGGCAGGCGCGGTATTCCTGGGAGGCTTGACCGCTCGAGCTGGTGACATTCGGAGTTTCCGAGCACTGGAGGTCGGCCGACATGTACTGTCCGGATTCGGAAGGGCCCCAGGAGTTGGAGTATCCGTCGAAACGGTCTGCGAACTGGGGGCGTGCGCCGCAGGCTGAAACGAGGCCGGCCAGAATGAGTGCCAAAGACAGGTTTTTAATGATTTTCATATTCTCCCTCTCAATCCCTACACCCTGAGTGATTGCAACGAGAGTGCCAACCTGTAATGGCCCGTCCGGGGCCCGGAGGACGGGCAGGGTGTACAGAGTTTGGACGCCTGAGAGTCTGGTGACACTCAACGAATCAAGTTGAACGGTACCGTTTGGTGAGGAAAATCCCCGCGAAAAGGAGGGTCAGGATTTGGCAAATCCTGGCAAACCAGTTGGCCCCGAGAACCCGCCCGATTTCGAGGTAGGGAGAGAAGGGCCAAGTCCGTTTTTTGATTTCAGCACTCAGCACTGCACTTTCAAACAAGCCGGAGCGGGCGCGGGTCTCGCCGATCGCGTCCATCCACACGCTGAACCCCGTATTGGTCGAACGCAAGAGGGGCAGGCGGGTCTCCACAGTCCTGAACCGGGTCAGGGCGAGGTGCAGATACGGTTCCCCCTCGGGCCCGAACCAAGAGTCGTTGGTGACATTCACAAGCGCGTCCGCCCCGAGCAGGGCTCCCTGTGCGGAGTGCTCACCGATCAGACCCTCGTAACAGATCGAGGGAGCGATGTTGAAGGATTGTCCCTCGGCGTTCTTCACTTCAATCACTTCCGGTCCGGGTCCTCTTCCGAAAAAACCCATCGTCGGAAACCAGGTCTTCATGGAGGGGAAGGAGTCGGCGAAAGGAAGGGTCTCTCCGAACATCAGGAGGACATTCTTATGGTAGGTCCGGGTGGATCGTACCGGAGCGTGGTGGAAAAAGAGAGAATTGTACTCCACCCCGGAGTTGTCCCGGTCATACCCCCCGAAAATGAGCGTCCCGGGGAATGTCTCCAGGAAGCCGTTCAGACGATTCTCCATCCGGACTTCATTCGGAGTCTCGGGCTGTCTGAAGAGCGAGGGGTAGGCGGTCTCAGGCCAGATGATCGCATCGGGTCGGGAGTGATCTTGCAATGCACTCCCGGAGAGACCGAGGTACTGTTCGAGAACCGAAATCATCGCATCCCGAGTCCCTTGTTCGGCAGCGACCTTCAGGAAGTCCCCGATGTTCGCCTGGACCATGGCGGCCCTGAGACGGGGCGTTGTCCCGGTGTGGAGGGATTCGTAGTTCTGGTGTTGGCCCACCCGCCATTGCCCGTAGAGCAGCACCGATGCGAGGAGGACGATCGATGCGACCGCAGGACGGAGGCTCCTGAGTCGGAGCGAGCTGGCGATCCCTTCGTTGAATGCGAGCGAGAGCGAGGTCAGGAAGAAGACTCCGCCCAGATCCGCAGCCTGACGGACCAGCAAGGCGGAATGGAATGCGTGTCCCGCGGTATCGAGAAAAATCTTCGGGTACAGTGATTCGATTCCGGCATAAAAAGCCCCGAGCAGGAGGGGTTGCACGAGTGAGCCCGTCCATTCAGGGACGGAATGGCGGATCAGTCGTTGCCGGATCAGCAGGTAGAGAGGCACCTGGAGCTGCCCGGTCAGACAGAATGCCATGAAAACCGCGAGCGCCACGGGAAGTGGCAGCCCTCCGAACCTCATGGTCGCTCCGACCATCCAGTAAAAGCCACCGAGGCAGATGATGACCGACATCCAGGTTCCGGCAAGGAGCGTCGCTTTCAGCGATCCGGGACGGTTCCGCACCCGGTCGGCCGTCACCAGCAGGGGAACGAAGGCGATCCACTGCAGAGCATGGAGATCCCACGGCGCGAATGACAGCACGTAGAGGATTCCACTCAGAGTTGCAGAAAGAAAAAGAGCCTTCAAGTTGGGTCCAGTCTACCAAAGGGTTCGACCGGACTGCATTAATTTTTGGAAGCCGTGGAGCGGTCGGCGCCGCGTCCCGCTTCCAGAGCGGAGATGGCGCGGAATGCATCGACTTTGCCGCCGGAGGCCACTTTGGACCGGAGTGCCGCGATCGGAGTGGTGTTCCGGACGATGAGTTCCTTCACCTGGGAAGGGCTCAGGTTGGGAGATTTGGACAGGAGCAGTGCCGCGATTCCCGAGACGAACGCGGTCGCCTGTGAGGTTCCCGTCATACGTCCGTGACGGCCACCCGGAATGGTGCTCAGGATGCTTTCTCCCGGAGCGGCCACGTCGACCGAGCGCACGCCCCAGTTCGAGGAGGGGAGGATCTTGTTCTCGGCATCCATCGATGCCACGGTGATGATGTTCTTCAAGCCCTTCAATCCGTAAGCTGCAGGGTAGTAGCGGTATTCCTCGACATCGGTGTTGTGGCGGTCGTTGCCGGCTGCTGCGACGATGAGGACTCCACGCTCCTCGGCCTTCTTCATTGCCTGGAATTCTTCCTCGGAATACTCGGGTCCACCGCCGGAGTAATTGATGATCCGGGCGCCGTTGTCGATGGCATAATGCAAAGCCTTGATGGTGTTGGCGAGATTGACCGAGCCCGGCGCGCTCTCGGAATAGTACCGGACAGGCATGATCTGCACATTGCGGGTGACGCCCGAGGTTCCGGTGCGGGGATTGGCGATCGCTCCGATGATTCCGGCGATGTGGGTTCCGTGGCCGTGAAAATCGACAGGATTCGGACCTTGGGTCACAAAATCCCAACCGTAGACACTTCCGCTGTTGATCCGGCTCTTGGTTCCCGGAGACTTCCAGAGATTGGGTTTCAAGTCGGGATGGGAGGCATCGATGCCGGTGTCGATCACCGCTACGACCACGTTGCGACTCCCTTCGGTCAGCTTCCATGCGCGTTCGACGCTGATGGCGCGATCTTCGAGTCCCCAGTTCCGGATCTGGAACGCTTTCAGGGACGCCGCTTGGGTCAGCGGAAGGGTCAGGAGGAGGAATGCAAAGATGAGGGAGAGGGTTTTCACTGTGCGGTGCCTGGCCTTTCTGAACCCTTACTCTTCAAAAAGGGTGCCAAAAGTCCCCAAGAGAGTGGTTTCCGGACTGCTCTTTAAGTTGTTGAAATTAATTCGATATTTAATAAACGGTTTTGATGTCGGACCAAAACTCGCCTGCTGGTGGGCAGAGGTGCCTGAAAGGATCACACAGGTGTCTAAAGAATTGACGGCATGGGGCCGAAGGGTAAGAGGTGAGAATCCCCCCGTTCCTGACCCTGATTTGTGCAGTCTTGTTGATCGCCCCAGCGATCCCGTCCTCGGGTCAGACGGAGTCCGGTTTGGAGCCGGCGGAACGTTTGCTCGAGGCCACCTCGGCCGGACGGCAGGTCCTTGAAGCAGCCCGGGAAAGCAGAATTCCCTGGGGACACGGACAGGTGTCCCGGACCGAGGTGACCGCCACCCGGAATGTCCACGACGGAGTCGAGACCGTTCATTACGAGACCCGGGTCATCATCTCCGGTTCGAAGAGTCCTGTGTTTCAAGCGCTCGACCTGGCACACGAGTTGGTGCATGCACTCCGTCCGAAGGAGAATCCTTTTCACCCGACATTGAGGGCCGGCGATTACGTGGTCCGGGGTATCGAAGGAGAGGGTGGAGAAGCAGAGGCCATTTCTTATGAATGCCGGGTCGGTCGCGAATGGGTGGAAAGTGTGAAGCCTTCCGTTCTGTCGGAAGAGGACCGGGCGCTGGTCCGTGCTCGCTGCGGAATGGTTTGGAAGGCCATGGCGGACGGGCAAAAATGGAAGAAGTCATTTTATTACCTCGGACAGCATTATCGCGATTTTTTGGAGCGTCTGACACGTCTCGACCCGGGGCCGGTCGAGTTGAAGTGGTGGAAAGAGCGCATCGATCCCAGAACCCCGGTGTACACCTCCGCCATGGCTCAGAAACCCTATCCTCTGGCGCTCCTCGAGGAGTATCTCGAACTCACCCGGAAAATCTGTTCCCGGTCACCGGCCGCGGAAACTCCTTTTTCGAAGCGTTGTGGAAGCATCGATCGGGTGAAGTGAGGCTTCGATGGATAAACGCCTGATCCTGATCCGTCACGCCCATCGCGATACCGAGGTTCCTTCCCGGGACAACGGTCTCAGTGAAAAAGGTGAACAACAAGTGAAGCGGATGCTCCGGTATTTCGAGAAGCAGATCGAGGGCGAGGTCCGGTTCCTCTCGTCGCCGAAGAAAAGATGCCGTGAGACTCTCGGACCCTTGGCTGAACGCCACGGACTCGATCTGGAAATCGACGGACGTCTCACCGAAACGGGGCCGATCGAGCGGCAGGAAGAAGTCTCGGCCCGATTGGGCGAGTTCATCGACGAGTGGAAGTACCAAGGGTCGGATGTGCTGGTCGTTTGTTCGCACGGGGACATCATCCCGGTTCTGGTCGAGCGCCTCACCGGGGCCCGGATCGGTATCAAGAAATGTGGTGTCGTCGAGATCGAATATTTCGCCGGCGAGTGCCACCTGACCGGCCTCGTGCAAAAGCCGGGGGATTAGGGTAAAGTTCCGCCCATGGATCTTTTCGATGTCCGGAACTATCAATACACCTTGCCCGATGAATTGATCGCCGCCGAACCTTTGCAACAAAGAGACCGTTCCCGCCTTCTGGTGGTGAACCGGAGGTCCCGGACTTGGGAGCACCGGATTTTCAGCGAGATCCCGACCATTCTCGATCCGGGCACCGTGCTGGTCGCGAACAACACCCGGGTGATCCGCGCCCGATTGCTCGGTGAGCGCGAAGCCACTGGCGGGAAGGTGGAGTTTTTCATGCTCAGGCGGGTGGAGTCCGGTTGTTGGGAGGGTTTGATGAAAACCGGTGCCCGCGTGGTTCCCGGATTCCAATTCAGGATTCCCGATCGGGAGGGGAACTGGGTCCGGGCGGAAGTCATCCGGCGGGAAGATTCTCCTGCGGGTGTGATCCTGACCGCGAAGTTTTCACGTGATCCCGTGGATGCCGATATCGGAGAGGTTCCCCTGCCTCCCTACATCGTGGCCAAAAGGAAGGAATGGGGTCCTGAGGAACTCGAGACCTACAACACGGTTTTCGGAACCCAAGCGGGCTCGGTTGCTGCCCCGACCGCAGGCCGACATTTCACCCCGGAATTGATCACCGGACTCAAAGTGGCAGGAATGGATTGGCAGGAGCTCACGCTTCATGTGGGAATCGGCACCTTCAAGCCCGTGAGCGTCCCCGATGTCAGGGATCATGTGATGCACGCTGAGCCTGTGGAAATCACATCGAAGGTGGCCGAAACGCTGAATGCATCGAAGCGTGCGGGCAGGACTGTCTTGGCGGTGGGGACCACGACCACCCGTGCCCTCGAAGGTCGGTCTGTTCCGGGGTCGAAGGGTTTCGATCTCATCCCCGGCACCAGTGATGTCAACCTGTTCATCCATCCCGGAGCCGCCTACGAGTGGAAATTCGTCGATGCGATGATCACCAACTTCCATCTTCCCGGAAGCACTCTCTTGATGATGGTCGCGTCATTCATCGGAGATCTCGGTTTCACCCTGAGGGTCTACGAGGAAGCCGTGCAGGAACGTTACCGGTTTTACAGCTACGGTGACGCCATGCTAGTCTTGGACCGATGATCCAGAAGACCCTTCCTGTCGGACGACTCATGTGCAATTGCCAGATCCTGGTCTGTCCCGAGACCCGGGATGCCGTGGTGGTCGATCCGGGAGACGAGGCGGATCGCATCCTGACCGAAATCGGTCGCATCGGTAAGGCACTGGGTGCCCCCGTCCGTGTCCGGGCCTTGCTGCACACTCACGCCCACTTCGATCACATCGGTGCGGCCAGAGGGGTCAAGGAGGCACTCGCCCAAAACGGAATCGAGGCTCCTTCCATCTTTTTACATCAAGCAGACGAGTTCATTTACTCGATGTTGCCCCAGCAGGCGGCCCGATTCGGTTTCCGGATGGATGCTCCTTTGCCGGTGGACCGGTATTTCGAGGACGGTCAGTCGCTCGAGTTCGGTTCCCTCAAGTTTTCCGTGTTGCACACCCCCGGCCATTCACCGGGAGGAGTCTGCTTTCATCTGCACTCCGACACGGCTAAAGCCGTTCCGGAAATGGTCTTCACCGGAGATACCCTGTTCAAAGAGGACATCGGACGGGCGGATCTGTGGGGAGGCGACGAGGCCTTGTTGGTCAAGAGCATCCGGAGCCGTTTGCTCGTGCTCGATGACGACACTTGTGCCTGGCCCGGGCACGGACCTTCGACGACGATCGGACACGAGAAGCGCCACAATCCCTATGTTTGATCACCAAGTGAACATGAAGTGAGCGAGCAGGGTGAAGAATCCACCGCTCAAATCCGTGACCGCACGGTAACGGGTTTCGTTCGTGTCGGTGAAGTTCTGGGTGTGGAACATGAGCTCGAGATTCAGATAGGTCCGTTTGTGGACGATGGGAAATTCAAGACCGCCGCCACCTCCCACACTGAGAGTCGAATCGGTGTCCGGAGTCGATTGGACGGCACTGATCTGGTTCTTGGTCAGTGCGCCGAAACCGAATGACAGGTACGGATTCGCAAAAGTGATAGGTGCCGCGGCGTCGCGGACATCGAAATAATACTTGAGATGGGCGCCATAACCCACGAGTTTCACCTCGTAGTTGGTGTTTCCGTCGAGAAAGCTGTGGTTTGCGAAAAAAATCCCCAGGTCCGCTGCGAACTGGAAGTTGAACCAGTACTGGACGCGGACATCGAAGCGGGGCAGAGCGGGTTCGTAGAGTTTGCCCCGATTTCCCGTCGCGGACTGGTACCCACCACCGAAACTCATTCCGAAAAAACGACCGTTCTGGAAATACTGGGTGTCCTCGTTCTCTTCTTCGGTGAGGTTGAAGTCGCCGTAATCGAGGTAAGGCGAAGACTGGTCGAACAGTCCGTGATCCTCGTTTTTCTTGGAGGACGGGGCGGGGGCGGATTCTCCGATCCCGCCACCCACAGGAGGTTGGGCGGAAGCCTCAGGGGCTCCTGCCAGAAGGGCTGACAAAATCAGAAGAAACCGAGATTTAGAAATAATAGTGCATGCCCGCATTCAGGAAACTCGCGCCGAAGGTTTTCAAGACAAAGGTTCCCGTGCCGGAGCTGATGGTCTCTCCACTCAATCCGGCTTCGAAGCTCATTCCCACGCTGTCCACTCCGGGAATGAAGAACTCGGCGCCGAGCCCCCCCAGGACTTCAATGCCGCTGGTGCCGCGTGAAGTGAGGTAACCCAGCCCGATGGGGAAGTAAAAGTTCACGTAATTTTCGGACCGGATGGTCCGGCAATACTTTAACGCGACGACTCCATCACCGCCGGCCCCCGAATAAAATCCGGCTACCGCTTCCAGTGCCGACCGTGGTGCGAAACCGTATTTGAGACTGATGGCCGGGGTATGGCCCGCCCGGTCCGCGTTGGAGAATTGGGCGTTGTATCCGAGCCCGGCACGTCCCAGGAGTTCGCGCGCCTGGCCGACCTCACCGGAACACAGAAAGAAACCGAGAGTGAGGCCCATCCGGACCGCCGTTTTCATCATCTTGTCTCTGAGCGTAACACAGGCTTTTGCTTTGACAATAGTCCTTTGAAACCATACATCTATCGTATGGAATCCTTAATGACTTCGAGAAACATCTTCATCCTGATCGCCCTCATCATTCTGGGAGGAGGCACCACCTTCGGAGTGCAGCGCTACCTTGAAACCAAAGAGATGGAAAGCAAGAGCGCCCTCTATCGGATCCAGAAGTCATTCGTGGACGAGAACACGGCTGTGCCCGAGAAAGATCGGGCTCCGGGAGTCACTCTCGATGTGGACGCGAGCTATCCCAAGACCGTCGCCGAACTGAATGCGATCTCGGCCGCTTCCGGAACTCCGAAGCGTGTCGGCTTCGAGGCGGCACTCAAGCTCGGGAATCTGTATTTCGAGCACAACCAATTCAAAAAAGCCGAGCCGGCCTTCCAAAAGGCCGTGAACCTGGCCGGGTCGTCTTTCCAGAAGGCCACAGCCCTTTATTTCCTCGGTCTGAGCCAGGAAAAAAACGGTGATGCCAAGGCGGCGATCACCCAGTTCCAATCCGGCCTTGGAGAAAATGTGGACGGATTGAAAGCCGATCTTCTGCTCGGGCTGGTGCGCTTGAACCTCAAGGCAGGGGACGCGTCGAAAGCCAAGGTGTTCAGTGAGCGTCTCAACAAGGAAATGCAAGGCAGCAAGCAGGCGGAGTTGGCCCAATCCTGGGTGAAAGAGAATTCATGATCCGGATTCCGGCGGTTCTCGCACTCGGACTCCTGGTCCTTTCGGCGTGCAGTTCGCGCGACTTGCGCGCGGGCTTCCGGCCCGAGCGTGAGGTGCTCCGTCGTCAGTGGACCTATGCCATCGAACCGGATTCGAGCTCCTTGTCGACTCCCGGGATGGAGTACTCGAGTCCCGTCTTCCACGAGACCACCCTCATTTTCGGAAGCAGTCGATTCGGCCTGACAGCGATGTACCCGAGGATCCCCCGCCCACGTTGGAAACTCCCTCTCCCGAACGGCGTCCTGAGTCAGATCGAGCCCGGGAAGGAAAATGCATTCTTCACGGGTGGAGACGGGAACATTTATTCGATCTCGCTTGAAACCGGGAAAGTGAATTGGACGTATCCCTTGCGAAATCCGGTGGCATCCCGTCCGGCATTGGATGGAGACGACCTTTACATTGTGACCAGTGACGATGCCTTGCTCAGTCTCGAGTCGAAGACCGGGAAGTGGCAGTGGCACTACCGTCGGCGGAATGCGACGGGGCCCGGGCTCCATGGCGGTTCCAAGCCTCTGGTTCTGGGTGACACGCTTTGGGTGGGCTTTGCGGACGGTGCCTTGGTCGCCTTGTCGCGCAAGGACGGAAAGGTGCTTTGGGAAAAGCAATTGAATCCGAATCGGCGCTTTTCAAGCCTCGGAGCGGAGTTTCTCGAATCGGGCGGGATCGTTTATGTCCCGGCGTATGACAACGCCCTTTACGCATTGAATGCGAGGACCGGAAGCACCCTTTGGGCCCGTGAGGATCTCGGGGGTTCGAATGCGGTGACCCTGGCGGGGAACATCCTGTTCGTACCCTCTTCGGCAGGCGAGGTCCATGCGTTGGATGCCAAGACCGGGAAGGGGATCTGGAAATTCGAGCTCGATCAAGGGGTTCCTTCCCGTGTGCTCGTGCTCGGACGTCATGTGGTCTTCAGCTCCAGCAATGAGTTCATGTACACCCTCGACCGGGAGACCGGGGTTCTCGTGGACCGCTTCCAGGTGGGCTACGGGTCGGGCTTCACCGGCAACCTGGCCTACGATGCCAAGCGCCGCACGATCTTCGCCATGAGTCGTGGTGGAAACCTGTACGCGTTTCGCTACCTACCGTGAGTCTAAGTTGTTGGATTTCAACAGATTAGACTAAAATCCGTACAAAAAAGTATTGTTTCAGGGGGCCAGTCGTGGCATGATCCGAGGCCATGAACGTCACCGCCTTGGAAGAATACGGACTGCGTTGTGCGGTCCAGCTCGCTTCTTTGCCCGAAGGAAAGACCTTGTCCGCTCCGGATATCGCCGAGCGCGAGGGACTTTCGATCGAGTACGTCTCGAAGTTCATGTTGTTGTTGAAGCGTGCCGAGCTCGTCCGCACCGTTCGTGGCATCAAGGGGGGCTTCGCCCTCTCGAGGCAACCCGCCGAGATCTCCCTGAAAGAGGTCCTCGATGCGCTGAATGGAAGGAAGAAGGCGGGCTCTGAATTTTGCAAGTCGTTCACCGGAAAGTCGGAGGCCTGCGTGCGCTTCGGATCCTGTTCGATCCGTCCGTTCTGGGATCTGCTCTCCGGATATGTTGAAGAATTCACCTCGAGGATGACTCTGGCCGACCTCGTCCGGCCCGAGGAAGAGATCCGTGAAAAAACCAGCTCGATCGCGAGTGATCATGTCGGGCAAATGAGAAACAGGGAGCTGAGATCATGAGTGCACCATTGTTCGAGATCCGGGACCTCCACGTCGCTGTGGAAGGAAAAGAAGTTCTGAAAGGTGTCAACCTCGTCGTGCGCCGGGGAGAAGTGCACGCAATCATGGGTCGGAACGGGACCGGCAAGACGACCCTGTCCTACACCCTGATGGGGCACCCCAAGTACCAGGTACTTTCCGGCAGCATCCTCCTCGATGGCGAGGACATCACCCAACTGAAGCCCGAAGAACGCGCCAAGAAACGCCTGTTCCTCGCGTTCCAGTATCCGGTTGCCATCCCGGGCGTCAGTGTGGCGTCATTCCTTCGCGCTTCGATGAAATCCGTCCGTGCCGGCGAGATCGAGCCGTCCAAGTTCCGTTCCCTCATCAAAGACGAACTGAAACACCTCTCCATTCCGGAGACTTTCATGACCCGTTCTTTGAACGAGGGATTCAGCGGGGGCGAAAAGAAGCGTCTTGAAACTCTCCAACTCCGCTTGCTTCAACCCAAGATGGCCGTTCTCGACGAGACCGATTCCGGACTCGACATCGACGCTCTCCGGATCGTTTCCGAGAACCTCCAGTCTTTCAGGAACTCGGACCGCGGGATGCTCGTGATCACGCACTACCAGCGGATGTTGAATTACATCAAGCCTGATGTCGTCCATGTGTTTGGAAGCGGCCGGGTGCTGGAGAGTGGGGGTCCTGAACTCGCACTGAAGCTCGAGGAACGCGGCTATGACTGGGTGGAAGGCGCCTGATCCGTCATGAAAGAACACCAGATCTTCAAATCTAAAGACGCCATTCCCGGATCCGGCAGTCGCCATGCGGTGGAAGCTGTCGCCGGTCGGAGTCCTGCCACCGGCGTTCTGCACTACCGGATTCCGAACACCGGGGGAGTGCACGAAATCGACATCGCTCTCGGTGAGGGAGCCCGTGTCGAGATGGTGATCGAGCAGGCGAATTCAGCCGAAGTCGAATCACTCTCCCGTGTGAAAGTGAAAGCCGGAAGCGACAGCACACTCAAACTGACCGTCATCCTCGACGGTGGGGCCAAGTCGGCATTCGAGATCGACACCTCGGTGGAGGGGCGTGGAGCGCGTGTCGAGCTCCGCGGACTGTTGAATGCCAAAGGAAGTCAGCAATTCTCACTGCGTGCCGACGCCGTTCATGCCGTTTCCGACACCTACAGCGACCTCCAGGTCTGGTGTGCGGCCCGGGACGATTCCCGGACGGTATTCAACGGCAGGATCCACATCCTCCAGTCGGCACCCAGGACCGAGGCCTTCCAGAAGAACCGGAACCTGATGCTCTCGAAGCGTGCGACAGTCGATTCCTTTCCCAAGCTTCTCATCGAGAACGACGAGGTGAAGTGTGCCCACGGGAGCAGTACGAGCTCGCTCGAGCCCGAGCAGACTTATTACCTCCAGGCGAGAGGGATCGATCGTGAGACGGCAGAGTCGATGATGTTGAAGGGATTCCTGAGACAACCTCTCGAGTGGATCTCGGATGCCGCGGTCCGGGGCGAGATCGAGTCCCGTCTCGGGGTTGTCGAGGAGGAGTGGTCGTGAACGAGCTGATCCGGCGCGATTTCCCGATTCTCGGAAGAATGGTCGATGGAAAGCCCTTGTGCTACCTCGACAATGCGGCGACCTCCCAGCGTCCCAAAAAAGTGGTCGATGCGATCGTGCGCTATTATCTCGAAACCAATGCCAATGTTCACCGGGGTGTCTACAAGCTCTCCCAGGAAGCCACGGATGCGTTCGAATCGGTCCGGAGCAAGGTCGTTCGGTTTCTGGGAGCCGCCTCCGAACGCGAAATCGTGTTCACCAAGGGCACCACTGAGGCCATCAATCTGATCGCGTCCTCGTTCGGTGAGAGCACCGTCGGAGAGGGTGACGTGATCGCGGTGACCCGGATGGAGCATCATGCGAACTTCGTCCCATGGCAGCAACTCGCCAAGCGCAAAGGCGCCCGGTTCGAGATCATCGAGTTGACCCAGGATCTCCGACTTGATCCCAAGGAAGTGGATCGGGTTCTTGCATTGAAGCCGAAGATCCTGGCCGTGTCCCTGCTGAGCAATGTCACCGGGGTGACCAATCCGGTTGCTTCGCTCGCCTCGCGTTTCAAGATGGTCGGGACCACCATCGTTGTGGATGCCGCCCAAGGGATCGCTCACGGTGAGGTCGACATTTCCCGTCTCGGTCCGATTGATTTTCTGGCTTTCTCGGCCCATAAACTCTGCGGACCCACCGGAGTCGGAGTCCTGTGGGGTCGGGAGTCCATCCTGTCCCGCATGCCACCGTACCAGGTGGGCGGGAACATGATCACCCACGTGGCAGATTTGGATTCCGAATGGAACGAGCTCCCCCATAAATTCGAAGCCGGCACCCCCGATATCGCAGGGGTCATCGGGCTCGGTGCGGCGATCGACTACATCGAGACCCAGGGGCGGACCCGGATCCAGGAATACGAAGATCGCATCACCGCTTATGTGCTCGAGCGCATTGTCACCATTCCGGGATTGAGGTTGCTCGGGCCGAAGGATCCGCACCATCGGGCACCGATCTTCAGTGTGGCGGTCGACGGTGTGCATGCCCACGATCTAGCGACCTTCCTCGACATGCGGGGAATCTCAGTCCGTGCCGGGCACCATTGTGCCCACCCGCTCATGCTCCGTCTCGGGTTGCCTGCGACCTGTCGTGCGAGCTTCAGTTTTTACAACACTCTCGAGGAAGCCGATCAGCTCATCGACGCCTTGATGAACGCCCCTCAATTCTTCAGGAGGAAGAACGCATGAACTACCGTGACGTCTTCGGAGAGGTTTTGGCGGATCATCATGAGTCGCCCCGGAACTGGGGGCTGGCGTCGGATGCAGAGGTCCGTGAGAACGGTTTCAATCCGCTTTGTGGCGACAAGGTCACCCTCGGTCTGAAGTTCCGGGAAGGACAACTCGAAAGCTGTACCTTCGAAGGTGAGGGGTGTTCGATTTGCATGGCTTCCGCCAGCATCATGACCGAGATGGTTCAAGGGCAGCCCCTTTCCAAGGTCGCAGGGTTGATCGAGGGCTTCCGGGCCAAGATGCAGGGCGAGGACCGGCCCGACGTCCTTCCCGCCGACGACTCATCGGAAGACATCGTGGCTCTTTACGGCATCAAGCGTTTCCCGGTCCGGATCAAGTGCGCGTTGCTTCCCTGGACCACACTCAAGAAAGGATTGGAGGCCCGTCATGCGTGATCCCGTTCTCCTCGAATGGTTGCATCCGGTTCAAGACCCGGAGATGTTCCTGTCCATCGTCGATCTCGGTCTGATCTATGAAGCGAATTTCCGGCCCGAGAAGACCGGTGCGGATGTGGTGATGACCCTCACCAGCCCGCACTGTCCCGTGGCCGACACCTTTGTGGCGAATGTGAAGAACCGCCTCCTCGAGTATCCGGGGATGGTGGACGCGGAAGTGAAGTTGGTGTTCGAGCCGAAATGGGATCCGAAGACCATGGCTTCCGACGAAGTGAAAGACCGCTTGGGGATCTGGTGAAATTATGGACTTTCAGAACAAGGATTATTCCAAATACGGATTCGTGACCGACATCGAGGAGGACCGCCTTCCTCCGGGTCTGAGCGAGGACACCGTGCGCTTCATTTCGGCCAAAAAAGAAGAGCCCGAGTTCATGCTCGAGTACCGTCTCAAGGCTTTCCGCATTTGGCAGAAAATGAAAGAGCCGAAGTGGGCCGATGTGACCTATCCGGAAATCGACTTCCAGGCCATCAGCTATTATTCGGCCCCGAAGCAGAAGAAAAAATTGAACAGCCTCGACGAGGTGGATCCCAAGCTCCTCGAGACTTACGAAAAGCTCGGGATTCCCCTTCACGAACAGAAGATGTTGGCCGGAGTCGCGGTCGATGCGGTGTTCGATTCGGTCTCGGTCGTCACCACCCAGCGCGAAGAACTGAAGAAACACGGGATCATCTTTTGTTCCATTTCAGAGGCGTTGAAGGAGCATCCGGAATTGGTGCGGAAGTACCTCGGTTCGGTGGTGCCCCCCACTGACAATTATTACGCCGCCCTGAACGCCGCGGTGTTCAGTGACGGATCGTTTGTTTACATCCCGAAGGGCGTGAAGTGTCCGCTCGACCTTTCGACTTACTTCAGGATCAACGCCCAAGGGACCGGCCAGTTCGAACGCACCCTGATTGTCGCAGAGGAAGGCTCGGAAGTGAGCTACATGGAAGGTTGTACGGCACCCATGCGGGACGAGAACCAGCTCCATGCTGCGACGGTGGAGCTCGTGGCTCTCGAAGGAGCCGTGATCAAGTACACCACGGTGCAGAACTGGTATTCCGGGGATGCCGAGGGCAAGGGTGGGATCTACAATTTTGTGACCAAACGGGGTTTGTGCAAAGGCCGGAATTCCAAGATCTCCTGGACCCAGGTCGAGGTCGGTTCTTCGGTGACCTGGAAGTATCCGTCTTGCGTCCTGGAAGGTGAGGGGTCGACCGGTGAGTTTTATTCGGTCGCCATCACGAACGAGAAGATGCAGGCCGACACCGGCACCAAGATGATCCACATCGGGAAGAACACCAAGAGTCGGATCCTCTCGAAAGGCATTTCGACCGGTGAAGGTCGGAACACCTACCGGGGCGGCGTGGTTGTCCTGCCGGGTGCGGAAGGTGCCAGGAACCACACCCAGTGTGATTCCTTGTTGATCGGTGCGAAGTGCACTGCGAACACGATCCCTTACATTGAAGTACGGAATCCGACCGCCATCGTGGAGCACGAGGCGACCGCGTCCAAAGTGAGCGAGGATCAGCTTTTTTATCTGCAGTCCCGGGGCATCGAGGCCGAAGAAGCTGTGAAGCTCATCATCAACGGGTACTGTGACGAGGTGTTCAAGCAGCTGCCGATGGAGTTCGCTCTCGAAGCGAATCGTTTGCTCGAGCTCAAGCTCGAAGGCTCGGTCGGGTGAGGCGGACTTGGAGATCATCGAGGTCCCGGCAAAGATCTTCCTGATCGGTGAGTACCTGGTTCTCGAAGGCGGTGACGCGGTTCTGGAAGCGATCCGTCCCGGTTATCGATTCGAGTTCGGGACCGACATCGAGGGACAGCTCCCTCATCCGGAGTCACCGGCGGGTCGTTTGCTGTCACAGGCAGGCTCACGTGTCGCCCGGTTCCGTTTGCTCGGGGACTCGGCGCCCCCCGGTTTTGGCGGCTCGACCGCTGAATGTTTGATGGCCTGGAAACAGATTCACGGAGTGTGGCCGGAACCGGACGAAGTCCATGCTTGGTACCGGCGGAATGTTCCTCTGGCAAGTGGAGCGGATCTTCTCCTCCAGGCTCGGAAAACCCGGAGTCCAGGATCCTGGAAGACCCCGGGGGTTTACGATAGGATGTACCTGCTCGAACGATTGAACCCGTCCAAGCGACCGACCCATGAGGATCTGGCGCTCGAGCGTCCCCCCATCCGTTTCGAGGTATTGAGTTCTTTGGTGGAGCGATTCCGGAATCTGCTGGTGAATCCGGTCGGGGGTGGTTTCTGTGTGCTGGGAGAGTATGCGGAAGAGTTGAGCCGGACCGGGCGTGAGACCGACAATGCTCGACAGATCCGGAAGGTCCTGCAGGATTTGGATCAAGTCGAAGGGGTGAAGGGCTGCGGTGCGGGACTTCATGATCAGTTTTTGATGGTGCTCAAGCCGGGTGTGAGTCGGGCTTCCGTGAGTGTTGCGGTGGAACGAGCTGGGCTACGCATCCGCGGACCGCTATCGGAGTGTGTATGGTGAGCGTTTTCGCGCCGGTGAACATCGCTTGGATCAAGTACATGGGGAAGGTTGCCGGGAAGCCCTCGAATCCGTCCCTGTCCATGACCCTTTCCCGCTCCGGGACCCACACCCGGATCACCCGAGTGGGTGATGCGGACCGGTTGATTTTCCGGTTTTCAGATCGGGGGTATGTTCCGCCCGCCGTGGGTCTTGGCAAGGCCGATGCATTTTTGTCGGATGTCGGGTCTTTCCGATCGGCACTGGAACCATTCGGTTTCGAATTGAACGCCTCTCCCGGAGTTTATGAGATTTACACGCGGAACACGGTTCCTGCCGGGACCGGCATCGCCACCAGTGCTTCTGGGTTCGCGGCACTGACCTTGGCTTGGGCCGGGGTGTTGTGTGGTCGGGATCTTCCCCGGTTTCGTGAGTGTTTCGAAAAGGACCCGGCTCTCCGGAAAGCGCTTGCTGCTGTTTCGGCAAGGGGCTCGGGAAGCTCATGTCGCTCCTTCGGTGGTCCTTTTGTCGAGTGGGATCCTGATTCCGGCATCACCGAATGGATGCCGGAGGGTGAATACACGGATTTCATCCTGTTGCTCGAGACTGAGGAAAAAGCGGTTTCCTCGAGCGAAGCCCACGAACGCGTCCGGACCTCGCCTCGTTTCACCGGTCGTGAGGAGCGGGTGACCCGCAGGATGACCGAGCTCCGTCGGATTTTGAACAGTCCGGACCGATCCGCCCTTGCGGCGCTCGTGCTGGACGAGGCGGTCGACATGCATGACTTGTTTCACTCCAGCGTGCCCGGGTTCCGTTATTGGAACTCTGAGAGCGAAGCCTGGATCGACCGGCTCCGGAACCGGGATGCCGCATTGCCCAGCGGGAACGGCATCCTCACTTTCGATGCCGGGGCCAATGCCCATCTGTTTGTTCCGACGCTGGAAGCACCGCTTTGGGAACGGTATTTTTCCACGGTCCATCCCGGGCTGAAAACCGTCATGGATGTGAGCGGGAAAGGAGCCAGGTTCGATGACTCGGATTTCTGATTTTACCATCGAGGTTCCGGCCAAGTGGGTGTTGACCGGCGAGCATGCGGTCCTTCGGGGCAAGGAGGCGATCGCTTTTCCGCATCCCACGTTTTCTTTGAAACTGGTGTACCGGAAGAAGAAGGAGTTTTCGATCACTGCGAATCCGTTCCAGTCGGTGGTCCGGAGTCTGATCGGACGGGCGCTCGAATGGCTCGGGCAGGATTCCAGGTCTTTTGATTCAGGCGAGGTGGACATCCAGAGCCAGATCCCGATCGGTGCCGGTCTCGGATCGTCAGCTGCACTCTGTACCGCAATCGCAAGGCTGGTGATCTGGAAGACCGGTACCGACGAGTCTTCCTGGATTCCCCTTTCGACGCATCTCGAAGATGTGTTTCACGGAAAGAGCAGCGGGATGGATGTGCATGCCATCGCGCATGGTCGGCCGATCGAGTTTTCCATGAGCAGTGGAGCCCGTCCCTTGGCTGGGGTCGAGCGTCTCCCACGGTTCGAGCTTTACGACTCAGGCTTGCGCGGACAGACCTTGGATTGTGTCGAGAAAGTGAAACACTGGCGTCAGTTGCATCCTCATCTGGCCGATCGCTTCGATGAAAAAATGGACGACGCGACCCGGCTTGCCAAAGAGGGGCTGATCGAGTTCCAAAAGGATGTGTCCCGGGGAGAGGATCGGATCGCCCGTGCCATGCAGGATGCCCAGAACTGCTTCGAGACCTGGGGGCTCCTGACCCCCGACTTGATCGGGCAAAAGCATGAGCTTTTGAAGCAGGGCGCGTTGGCAGTGAAGCTGACCGGGGCCGGTTTAGGTGGCTTTTGGGTCGCTTTGTGGAGCGGTCAGTCAGGTGCCCTTGACATCCGCGAATAAGAGACCATTCTAATGTACAAAGACTGATTGGAGGTTCATCCACATGTTCACTTGGTTCAAACGCATTGGTTTATTCTTGCTCGTCAACATCCTGGTGATGTTCACCCTGACTTTCATCATGAAACTCTTCGGGGTCGGACATTATGTGACCGCTTACGGCCTGGACTATCGGGCGCTAGCCGTCATGTGCCTGGTTTGGGGTATGGGGGGTTCGCTGATTTCCCTGCTTTTGTCCAGATTCATGGCCAAGTCCATGATGGGTGTCGAAGTCGTCGACCCGAACACCCGCGATCCTGAGCTCGCCAACCTCGTGCACATGGTGCATCACGCGGCACGTACCGCGGGTCTGAGCACGATGCCCGAGGTGGGGATTTATGATTCCCCCGACCTGAACGCATTCGCCACGGGTCCCTCACGCTCACGCTCCCTGGTTGCGGTTTCGACCGGACTGTTGTCCCGCATGAGCAAGGCCGAAGTTGAAGGCGTGATCGGTCACGAGATCGCCCACGTTGCCAACGGCGACATGGTGACCCTCACCCTGATCCAGGGTGTGGTGAACGCATTTGCCATGTTCCTCGCCCGGATCCTCGCTTTCGCGATCTCCCAGGCGACCCGGAGCGATGACGACGACCGTGAACGCGGCAGGGGTGGACTCGGGTCTTTCGCCGAGTTCATGTTGATTCAGGTGTTCGAGATGGTGTTCCTCGTCCTCGGATCCATGGTGGTCGCCTGGTTCTCCCGCTGGAGGGAGTTCCGTGCCGATCAAGGTGGTGCCAAAGTGGCGGGCCGCGAGAAGATGATCGCCGCTCTCAGAAAACTCCAGATGGCTTATGAGCAGCCGTTCAACGCCGAGCCTGCTCCAGCCGCCATGCAGGCCATGCAGATCTCGAACCGCAAAGGCGGTTTTCTCCGTCTGTTCGCTTCCCATCCTCCTCTCGAAGAGCGTATTGCCGCTCTCGAGAATACCCGGATGTTCTGAACGGTTCCCGGCTTTTTTGATCTGTATTTTTTTCAGTGCGAGAGGCGCTTCTGTTCGACGAGAATGTCTTGCAGGAGCGCCTCCATGTTTTTCACTTCGGGCTCACTGTCTTTGAAATCCTGGGCGTAAGAAATCAGGGATTTCATCAGAGGCATGACTCCCAGTATCCAGGCTTCTTGATTTTCAAAGATGCGTTCCTTGGTTTTCAGGAGCTCCATCGCCAGCAGGTGGGTCGTCCCGGCCAGATGGAAGTAAGAGGGGAGCTGGGACGGGTCGACCGAGAGGTTGGAAAAGATCCAGTTCTGGACACGGATGAGACGTTCCAGTCGTGCCTTTTGGTCAGGGAGGGCGCGGACATCCTTCAGGTTCACAGCCTTGATCCGATTCTGGATCCAGGCCCGGTTGCTCGGGAGATCGTCTTTCACTTTCATGGAGGCCAAGGTCTTCTGAAACAGGGTTCGGCCCGCGTCTCCCACCGGATTCGAAGCGGTCTTCAGGGAAAAGAGCTGAACGGCCCCCGCCGGTGTGATCACCGCATAGCGGTCGATCCGGTAGGTTCCGGCCTGGATGAACAGGTGGACACCCCGGGCACTCCAAGGGTCGAGTCCGTCAAACCAGGTCAGGACTTTCTGATGTTTCTCGTGGTCGGCTTCATCCGGGAACAAGAGCTGCTTGAATTTGGACTTCTGCTCCTTGCACGAGAAGCCGGATTGGAAACACCTGCGCCAGGCCTCGGCGGTCTGATCTGATACCAACGTCCTCGGTCCGTGCAGGGTGAGCTCGACTTCGATCGGCTTCCAGATTTGAACGAGGCTGCTGATGAACTGGGTAGGGGGGCCTTTTTGATACGTCAAGCGGGTGACGATCGGATCGCCCTCGAATTGGGAGGGCCAGATTCCGATCGTGTAACCGTACGGCAAGAGGCTCTCTTCATCGGGATTTTGCGGAAAGGTGTTCTCGATCCACTCGGTGGCCAATCCCTTTTCGAAGGGTGTCCGTGCCGTCATCAGGACGGAGCCGACAATCAGTCCGGTGATCGCAATGCCCAAAATCAGGGGTTTTTTGGTGATCATGCTGAGAGATAGGGTACACTAGGAGGAAGAATGATCAAGGGTCTCGGCGTTTTCCTCATGGTGCTTTATGCGGGGTTTTCGTTTCAACTCGAGGGTTTCGGTCCCGGACTGTCTTTCGGAGTCGTGTTGGTGTTGACCTTGGCCAGCGGCCTCGGGGCGGTTTACTGTCTCGCAGCTCCGGAGGGTTGGGGCCCCGAGTCCTGGTCGCAAATGGGGGCTCCTTACAGTCTCGATCCTGAGGCGATGATCCGGGAGCTTGAGGCCTTGGCTCGCATCGTGCGCCAAGAAGGGCTCCTGGCGCTCGAATCCCGAAGAAAAGATCTGAAGGATCCTTTTCTCAGACATCTCATGAAGAAGGTGATGGACGGGCATGAAAAATCAGCACTGCTTCCGCTGGTCCGTTCCCAGTGCGAGACCCGGTTCCGGATCATCGAATTGAACCGTGATTTTTTCAGTCGTTTTGTCGGATTGGTTCCGCTGGTGGGTTTGGTGCCGACCCTCGTTTTGCTCGGTTCTCTGTTGATGCGGACCGGGAACGGGGCGGCCGCTTTCGGCCTCGCTTTCATTCCTTTCGGACTCATGTTGTTCGCCCAATTGGTCCTGGAGGCCGCCTTCGGTGGCCGGTTTGAGTCCTTGCATGAAGAGGCCCGGGCCCATTTCGAGCTCCTGGAAGAAGGACTGACTTGCATCCAGGACGGCGTGAATGTCGAGTTGGTGGGAGACCGGCTACGGTCGAAGGTGCAGGTGAGTCCGAGATGGGCCGACGCTTGAGTCGCGGGAACCCCGTTGCGGTTTATCAAGGTTTGGCCGTCCTCGCGCTCGGTCTTTTTGCTTCGAGGGTCCAAGTCCCGGTGACGGACGCCTCCGTCACGCCTTCTCCGACACCTTCTCCCCGAATGGAAGTCGAGAGTCCTCATGCACTCCAGGTCTTGCACAAACATTTGCAGGAGAGTGAGTGGTTCAAGACAAAAGTCGACGGGGTTCGTCTCTGGCGGACCGCTCACCGCATTGTGATTTCCATTGAAAACGATGAATTGTACGAGGGGCAATCGGCATCCATTTCAGCAGGCTGGTTGCCGCTCATCGACGGGTTGGCGGAAACACTCCTGCCAGAGCTCGGGCCTTCGCTTCAAGTCCGGGTGGAAGGATTCAAAGAGGATCGGGACGAAAGCCAAGGGGTGTCGGTCTTCACCCAGTTGGGCGATTACCGCTTGGCCACCGAGCGGGCTTCCTGGCTCGTGGACCATCTTGAAAGGAACTTCCCCGGATTCCGTCGCCTGAAGGTCCGCCTGGGAGCAGGAGTCGCCGCGAGCGCGGAGAGAGTCGAACTGCACATCGAAATGCGCTGATATCAGCGTCGATATCAGCGACCGTAGGTGGACCAGAAGTGTTCGAGATAACGCATGGTCGCGAGGGTTTCCTCATCCCGGCTCAGGCCACCCATTCCGACCTTGCCCCTCAGTCCCACGAAAACCTGTGCCGGGGGAGCCAGGAACTCGGTGGCAGGAATCCCGATCCCGCTCCCCGTGTGGCGGGAAACTTCCTGTTTACGGACCCACTCCTCGTCGAAATCCAGAGAGATCGTGCTCGGCCTCAGGATTCCTTTCTCTTTCATCCCTTTCCGGATGTAATCGGAGTCGTAAGGAAAGGCCATGATCACATGACCCATGCGTCCGCCCCCATAGAGTTGAGGGTTTCCTTCGCTGAGCAAGCGATAAAGACTGACATTGGACGAGCGGAAAAAATAGACTTTGTAATTCGGATCTCCACCTCCGTAGTTCAGTGCGATGTCTCCGCGCGAGATCATGATTCCGCCACGGTCGACGTACTCCTCGAGGATCCCACCATGGAGATTGAAGTGAAAACCGAACTCCTCGTGGCCGTATTTCTGTTTGAGCTTGCCGACCACTTCATCTCCGACCCGCTCGAGGTAGGTCTGACGTTCGGCCTTGCTCATGAGACGGACCTGCTCGACCTCGTTCTGGACTGCGGAACGGATCTCAGGCCAGAGGTCGGCCTGTTCACTCAAACGGGTTTTCTTCCGGAGGTCCCACAACCGGTAGGCCACTGAACCCCGGTCCGTAGGAGCGGTCAATTCGGTGAGTTCGCCGGCACGTTTCGGCTTGAGGCGGTACTCTTTACCGTCATCCCCACGGATCCTGATCTCTTCAAACGAGTGGCTGAGCACTTCCCCCTCGACCCGCGTGCCTTTCGAAGAAAACCCGACACGGGATCCTGGAGCGAGCCCGAGAATGGGGTCGGGAGTCGCCTCCTTTTTACCAAAAACCGACGAGAAAAAACGGGTGAGGCAAGAGTCCGCGCGGGCATCGGGTGCTGCGACGAGAAAGTCGCCTCCCAAGGTCAACAAGGTCAGCAGGATCGGAGGCATCAGGGTGTGACGGGTCGTGAGCTTCATCCCATCCACAGGATAGCATGGAAGGGGGGGCATGGAATGATTTTGGTGTTATTTCATGCCTTTAGACGGGTGATGGGAACTGCTTAAAAAACTCAATTTTTTGACGCTATTGCCGATAAGACCTGTATGGGCGATTCTTCTTCGGCTAAAAAAGACATGTTGCACGAGCTCTTCGAGGGCCGCATGGTCGGGGGAACGCTTTCTCAGCTCGCCAATTACTCGGACCTTTTTCACCGGATGGCCGAAGCCGTCTTTTTGATCGACCGGCACTCCTTTCGGGTCCTCGAGTGCAACGAGGCCGCGCTGAAGCTGCTGGCGTTGAATGAGACCCAGGTTCTCGGAACCGAGCTTCCGAAAGTTTTCAAAGCGGAAGAGTTTCTGAACGGCAAGCTGAAGGATCCTTTTCCAGGGACCGAACTCGTTTACCACGACGAGAAGGGCAATGAATTCACCTTTGAGGTGACGGCAGAAAAATTGAAGATCCTCGATTACATCGAGGTGATCCAGTTCATCGCCCGAGACATCACTGCCGAAAAACGCGCCGAGCGCGAACTCCTCGAACTCAATGCGGTTCTCACCACGCTTTCGACCACCGATGAAATGACCCGTCTCAAGAACTACCGCTACTTCAAGGAGGTATTGGCATCGGTCCATCATCAGGCACTGTCCTTCCATGGACAGTACGGGGTGATCTTCATCGATGTCGACCACTTCAAGAAATTCAACGACCGGAACGGACATCCCGCCGGGGACGACGTTCTCCGGATCGTGGCCAGGACCCTCCAGGAGTGCGTGCGCTCCCAGGACCTACCGGCACGCTATGGCGGCGAGGAGTTCGTGGTGCTTTGCCGCAACTCCGACATCCAGGAAACCAAACTTCAGGCGGAAGTGATCCGTTCCCGGATCGAACAAACCGTTTTCCCCTTCGGCGAGTTCCAGCCCCTCGGAAAAGTGACAGTGAGCGTCGGCGTGTCTTCTTTTCCGGTTTGTGGCCATACTTTCGAAGAGGTCCTCGAACATGCCGACCAGGCGCTCTATGTCTCCAAAGAGCAGGGGCGCAACCGGGTCACGGCATTCACCGAGGTTCCCGAAAAAGGCAAGAAAGTCTCCTAAATCCGTCTTAAATCTCACCCGCTTCGGTGATAGAATCCACTCATGGCCATCAGAAAAGTCGCCCGTATGGGTCATCCCGTCTTGCGTTTGAAAGCCCGCGAGTTGACCCGTGAAGAGATTGTTTCAGCCGAAACCCGTCGCCTGGTTCAGGACCTGCTCGAGACCATGGAAGAGTACGGGGGAATCGGAATCGCGGCCCCGCAAGTCCACGAATCCGTTTCGCTCGCCATCATCGACTATCAGGAGGACGAAGAGAATCCGATTCCTCCGACCGTGGTCGTGAATCCGAAAATCACCGTGCTCGACGAGAGCAAGCAGGGCTATTGGGAGGGATGCCTTTCGGTTCCCGAGATCCGCGGCTTGGTGTACCGTCCGCGTAAGATCCGGGTCGATTTCAAGGATCTCGAAGGCAAGGAGCGGTCCATTGTCGCCGAGGGATTCCTGGCGACCGTGTTCCAGCATGAATTGGATCATCTCTCGGGCGTCTTGTTTGTGGACCGGATTGAATACGGACCGGGGACCTCTCCGATCGCGTTCACCGAGGAATATGCGAAGCACCTGGCCCACGAGCGTGCCGAGGACATCGGGGAGCTCGATGATTAGTCTTTTGAAGGTCAGGGATCAAGTCGTCAGGATCACCGATCTCGAGGAGTGCGGGGCCGGGTACCGCTTTGACATCCGGTATGCCCGGAAGGACAATTTTTTCGGTCGAAAAGTGTACCCCGAACCCAAGGCTTTTCTCCTTTCCCACGTGGAGGAGGATCTGCATCGGGCACATCGGGATCTGGCACGTCATGGATACGGACTGTTGATCTTCGACGGGTACCGTCCTTGGTCGGTGAGCAAGTTGTTCTGGGATCACTCGAACGAGCACGATCGCGGATTTCTCGCGGATCCTGCCAAGGGTTCGTCCCACAACCGGGGATGCGCTGTCGATCTTTCCTTGTTCGATCTTCACACCGGGAAGCCGGTCGAGATGCCCAGCGACTTTGACGAGATGAATGAAAAGGCCCATGCCTCTTACGATGGCGGGACCCTGGAGTCTAGACGCCTCCGGAATCTCCTGCGTGAAGCGATGGAGAAAAACGGGTTCAACGGCATCAGCGTCGAGTGGTGGCACTTCAACCACCAAAGTCACCACGATTGGCCCGTGATGAATTTCAGCTTCGAAGAAATCGCGCAAGCTCCGAAAAGCCGGCTCCAGCTTCGAGCTGAGTGACGAATTTCGGGGGTGTGCGGAGTCGGGCCAGGTAAGGCTTCACATTGGCCACCCCGACGCTGAGCTCGAAAGCGCCGAACATCGGTTCGTCGTTCGGGGAGTCCCCGACAAAAATCAATGAATCGAAATCGGGTAAACCGAGGTCTTTCCCCGCTTGATTGAGCAGGTGGCGGATGCCCTCGATCTTGGTGTACCGACCGAACCAGGTGTTCACGTGGATGCTCGAGATCTTGGCAATCGCGCCTTTGGACTCACAGAAGGCCACGAGTCGGTCGATCTCACTTTCAGGCCAGGGACTCACATCCTCGCAAAAGTCGATCGCGAGGTCGTATTCCCTGTAGTTTTGGTCTGAGGCGAACTGGACGCCTGGAAACCCGGCCTCGATCCCCGATCGGAGTGCAGCCAGTTTCGAGCGCGCGGCTTTTGCTTCCGGATCGGGTAGGGTGTCGATGCGTATTCTTTTGCCATCCGCCATGTAAAAGCTGAAAGCTCCGTTCTCTCCCACCACTGCGTCCACCGGCCAGAAGCGGGCGATGTGATCGCACCAGCCGGCAGGGCGCCCGGTGACCGGAATGAGGGTGAAGCCCGCACGCTTCAAATCCCAGAGTGCTGAGAAGGCTTCGTCCTGGATTTTCCCGTGCGATGAAAAGGTGTCGTCGATGTCAAAGCAAATGCCGCGGATCCGGTTCCGGTGAGGGGCCAAGGCTTCGAGGGGGGATGGAGTCATGCGTTCAATTCCTGTAGCTGAGACCGAAAGAAAGCGAGCTGTCGTAGTCCTTGATGTCGAAGCCCGTTTCGAGATGAAGGCGCACGTGCTCGTTGGTCCGGATTGCGGTTCCGAGCACCCCCTGCACGACGGTCCGGTAGGTTCCCGCATGAAAGGCCATCCCAAAAGGAATAGCCACGTAGGGATCGAGGATCATGCCGTTCCGGATCCCGAAGGATTTGTGAACATAAGGGTAGAGGAGTCCCTCGGTGCGCGCACTCGAGTCGTGGAGCTTGATGTAATAGCCCTGTGCCGCGACTCCGAGCCCGACCTGGCCTTCCATGTCCGGAATGAAATCGAAGCTGTAAGTGCCGCCAACCCGGAAGCCCTTGGAGCCGGCTCCGGTTCCGATGCCGACCTGCAAGTTTGAAAGCGGGGTCAGTCCGTAGGTGAATTTCGCATTGGATCCGAATCCTCCACCGCCTTTTTCGAAGGTGTCAAAAGTGATTTCCGGCTCGAGCCCGAAGGCCCAGGACTGGTAATCCACAAACTCCGGGATGTTGAAGACCCCGGCCTGCGCCAGGGGGGAGGCTCCCAGAACCAAGAGGGCGGATAGAAAAAACGCTTTAATCATGCCCCCTTAGAAAAACAGAGGGAAGGGCGAATCGTCAAGGGTATTCACCGCTTATCTTGACAGGGGTTCTCGAGACTGATAGGGTGGAGTTCTATTCTGAACCTTGTGTGGTGGCCATAGCTCAGTTGGTAGAGCACTGGATTGTGATTCCAGGTGTCGCGGGTTCAAATCCCGTTGGTCACCCCATTTCTTCCCTTCCGCTTTTCCGTTTTCACTTCGCCAAAACTCGGCTCACTCATTCCGCCATACTGACTAGTATGGCTCTTTCGTTCACTCGTTTTGTCTTGCCGAAAACGAAAAATCGGTGCGGGAAGGATAGTGTGTTTCGAGGCTGCGAGGCTTTAAGAAAAAACTTTGTGTAGAGTTATAGTAAACTCTTTTAATGCACTATTTTTCTGCTTTGTTGTGCACTAAAGAGAATTTCAAATCATTCCGAAAAGATTAGTACCCTTATGGAACACATTGTGAAGAAATCAATTTCTCTGTTTTTTGTTCTAAATTTATTTGCTTGTGCGACCAGCTATAGAACCAAATATCTACCGTTAAATAGTCAGGGTGGTTATGAGGATCATAAAATAAATGAGTCAGTTCGAGTGGCCCGCTTTACAGGAAATGCATATACGAACGTAAAGGATGCATCAAAGTTATCTGTTTTTCGTGCAATTGAAGTATGTAGAGAAAGTGGAAACAGAATAGCTAGAATTTTTGGGCAAAATAATCTCTCTAAATCTAAAGATTATCAGCGGTCATCAAGCTACACTTACAGTAGTCCAACACATTTCACGGGCAATGCTACAACTACGAGCAATTATAATTATCTCGGTGGCGGAATGATGAATTCAAGCTCCAATACAAATTTTAATGGAACTTTTCAGGGTGGGCAAACATATGGCGGAGGTTCATCTTGGGTGGAAACACTCACGTTTCCGACTTATGACACGTATTTTGCATGTCATGATCAAGCGTGGGCAGTTGGAATAGTTCCGAAGGATCTTACAGTGGAGGACTTGAAACCTCTTGTGAAAGATTTGATGGCAGCGATACAAATTGAAAGTTTATCTGGTGATTCCCCGAATTTCTCAGTTTTGCAAGTTGGCGATATAATTTATAAAGTTAATAAAAAACGAATAACTAACGGTGTTGATTTTATACTTGCCTTAAATGACGCACCAAATAAGCAGCAGATTTCATTGCAATTATTTAGAGATGGAAAACAGAAGACGGTCAATGTGATAGCTGTTGACCTTACCCAAGAGTTTACTACTGATAACCAAGAGGTGGTTTCAATGGCATGCACCGTACCTGAAATTAAGGCAAGGTCAATATGTCCACAACCAAGTAAGAATGAATCGGGGAAAAATTGTACAGTTAGTTTTTTATCAAATGGCGAAACTATAAGAAGGTGTGAGTAGGTTGTAGTAGTCAGTGTAACTGGGTCTTTCTTTGGAAATTAATCTCTTTTTACTAAGTTTATTTTTGTTTCCAGTGGTTTTGCATTCTTCTTTCCTTTAAGACGCCTCCGGAAAATTCGTTTGGCTTCACTTGATTTTGTCAGTCTGGCGCAATAAGTGATTCATCTTTCAATTGGTAGTTTCCGGTATAAAAGACCATGTCTTTCGGATTGTCGACGAGCTTGCCCGAGCTTTCTTTACAGTTGATCCCCACTGCCATGTAGCCGTTGCTGAAATAAGAGATGATTCCGAACGGATGGTCGCACCAGGGCTTCTCTTTTTCACTTCCCCGGATCGCAGATGGGAATTGCGTTGGTGGTGCAGTGGAGGTTCCCGGTCTTGGTCTCGCCTGCGAAGTTGTTGAGACCGAGGGTGTCGAACCAAGTGACCTCGATGTTTCGCTTCGTCATCTCGGCCAGGTAGTGCTCCTGGAACGGCTTGATGTACGGATCGGTCATGCCGACGGTTCCGGGCACCACCGGGATCGAGTTCACCGAGTTCGGAAGCGCCCACATTCCCTTGTGAAGGATGGCGGGTGCATCGATCCAGTCGACCGTTTGTTTGCATCCGGGGTATTTCTTGGCGATCTTCGACTCGACATCGATCTTGAGTTGCCGGACACTTTGGTCGAGCTCACTTGCAACCGCGCGATTGTAGTCGGTGTGTTTCAAAACCTTGTACAGGTCCGAGTAAGTCAGGCTCGAGCAATCCTTTTTGGCGGCGGGAGGATTCGGGGTCTTCGTGATCATACAATAAGGATGTCGATGACACTCGGTATTGAGCTCCTCATATTCGGCTTTGGTGTAGCCCTTGGCCAGACTTTTCGTTTGTCGCTTGGCCGGCGTACTGCCATCTGAATCGATCACCATCACTTTGGAAGGTTTTTGACCGAACGTGAAGCTCACATCCTGGTTCTCTTCCAGATTGATCTCCAATCCAGGAAGATCCGGCAGGCTTTCGAAATACGTACAGATCTGGGGAAATCCGTTGATGGCCGCTTTCTGACCGTTCTTCCCCGGGCCGATCCCTCGGCCGAGCCACCGGGACATGTCGTTGCGGGTGATTGAATTCAGATGACGACTGTTCTCGAATTTGTCCCATTCTCGTGAAAAGTCTTCCTGCTGGATCGCTCCATTGAAACTCAAATCAAATGCCTGTCCGGTCGGGTTCTTGAGTGCGGCCTCCCGGATGAGATCCACCGACTTGGCTGAATTCACCGCAAGGATGCTGACTTTCGGACATCCCTTTTCATCGAAGGTGGTTTGCACGGGCTGGATGATCTCGTCGATGTGATTCACATTAGTATACGAATCGAACACGATCGTATTGTCTTCAGTCCAACCGCTTTGCTCGTGCACGGGGGTGAGTTCGGTCGAGACATGCACTCCGGGCAGGATGGTCAGGAAGTTCCCACCCAAGGTGGTTTGTGAGAATTCCCCTTCGTTCTTGATCTTCCCCTCGACCGACTCTGCGGCCATTCCGCACTCCTTCAAGATCTTCGAGAACTGCTCTGAAATTCCGGGTACCCTCTTGGTGTGGAACACCTCGATCTTGCCTTTGGAGTCCACCCGCGAATGAAACGGATCCCGGATGTAGAAAGTCTCGTCCGAATATGGTCCGAGATAAGTGCTCACCACCTGGTTCTTCCAGTCGATCTTCGGATGGGCTTTCTTCAGTTTCTTCAACAGGTCCTCATACTCGTATCCGAAGGAACCGAGGAAAACGGGCAGTTGATCGGGCGAGTGTTTCAGCGTGTTGGTCACGAGTTCAAAAACTGAGTCCAGGTGAGCGGTTGGACCGATCACCACAAAAGCCTTGGGATTGGTCTCGGGTAGGGTGGCGTGGGTCCCGGTCTTGGGACAAGCGGGGAGGGACTTCTTCTTCACAATCCAGTCGGGACAGTGAAAGGCGGGGGCCTGGTTCTTCGAGCCGTTCAACTCGTGGATCCACTCGGGGATCAGGGATTTCGTACACTGACGGACTTCGTGGCCGGCCCGGGATTCGGCTTGCCAGCCCAGGACCATGAGGAACACCATTACGAGTCGCTGAACCATGGTAACGGATCGGAAACATTGGGAAAGTCCTTGAGTTCTCCCTCGAATCCCTTTTTTCTGGCCGGATGGGGCGAGCTGCGTTAAGTATCGAATCCAATGAGCGTTTGGGTGATTTTGTGGGTACTCCTCGGGCAGACGGCTGACGCATCCGAGCGTCTTCATCGGATCGCCGTGATTTCGGACATGAACGGATCCTACGGTTCGATCCATTACGGTGAAGATGTCCGGACCGCAGTCTCCCGGATCCGCGAGTTGAAACCCGATGTGGTACTGGCCACAGGAGATCTGGTGGCCGGTCAAAAAGCAGGGCTCGACTACCGGGCCATGTGGCGCTCCTTCCATGATGTCGTGACCGAGCCCCTCCACGAGGCGGGAATCCCGCTTGCGGTGACAGTCGGCAATCACGACGGTTCGGCTTATGCCCGGTTTCTCGAGGAGCGGAAGATTTTCGAAGAGGAGTGGAAGACCCATCTTCCGGCTGTCGAATACTCGGATCTCGAACAGTACCCGTTCTTTTATTCCTTCTCGGTCGGAGACCTGCTCTTCATTTCCATCGACTCGACCCGGGTCGGACCCCGGAGCGCCAAAGAACTCTTGTGGATCGAAAAAGAGCTGAGGAAACATGCCCGGACCAAGATGGTGTTTTTCTTCACCCACGTGCCGCTCTTTCACTTTGCCGAGGTTCCCGAGGGCGAATCTTTCTACGACGCGGATTTGGTCCGCCTCATGGAGCTTCATGGGGTGAAATTCTACCTGAGCGGTCACCACCATTCGTTTTTCCCCGGGTTTCATGAAGGCATCCATCATGTCTCGCAAGCCTGCCTCGGTGCCGGCCCGACCCGCTTGCAGGGTGCGAAAGAGCGCTCGGCCAAGTCCTTCACTTTGATCGACGTGTATCAGGACCGATTCGAGATCCAAGCCCTCGAGGCTCCGCTTTTTGTCGGAAAGGTGGATGTCACCCGATTGCCTCAGACTCTTCGTTCCGGCAGTCGGATCCTGGAACTCAAAGTCAGCGGAAAGCGCTGAAACCCCGATCAAAGATTGAATTGGCACGCGCCCTGCAAATCACAGCAGCAGTGGGCACTTACCGTTTCTGGTTCCAATCAGTCCTGGTGTTTTATTGTCTGAATGCGCAGGCAGCGGACCGTCACGAATCCTCCCTGGGGCTACTCAGTACCTCGGGGAACACCGAGGTCTCATCCCTGGCCTTGAGACATCAAAGTGAGCTGAGTTGGGACAAAGACTCCCTTCTGGCAAAGGGGAGCTTCACCCGCGCGTCGAATCAAAAAATCGAAACGGTCTCGATCTGGGATATTGGATTCACCTATGGACGTAGGGTCGGATCGCGTTACTCCCTGACTCTCGGAGAGTTCATTGAGGGGAATCGCTTTCAGAATCTCCTTCAGCGATACAGCACAGACCTGGGACTTCGCTACGAGGTCAAGAAAGAGGGGGAGTGGAGCGCATCCTGCTCGATCGGCTATCGCTTCGCGCGTGAAAACTATCCTTACGGCTTTGCCAACTATCAATTTTTCCGCGGGATGCTTGAATGGAGGAGAACCTTGATGAAGGGGGTGGAATTATCTGTTCTGATGGAGGCTCTGCCCAACTTCACGGAGCCCGATGCCTGGCAGGCCAACTCAGAAGTGGCCCTCACCACCCGGTTGAGCTCGGTGTTCTCGATGAAAAATGAATTCAGGTGGAGGTACTACCATGAGCCTCCGGTCGGAGTCCGATACCGCGGGGACACCGCCCTCACCACGGCCATTGTGGCACGATTCTGAATCACAATTTCCCGGCTTCCTGATAAGCTGGGTGCATCATGCCTCACATCACCGCTCTCGATTGGTTCATCGTCGCGCTTTCCCTGTTGGTTTGCTTCATCCCGGCTTTGTTTTTCGCTGAGCGCTCCAAGAAAGACACATCAGAGTTCTTCGCGTCCGGGCGCTCGGTCCCCTGGTGGTTGGCCGGTCTGTCGATGGTGGCGACCACCTTCGCCTCAGATACGCCCAACTGGGTCACCGAGCAGGTCAGGCGCTTTGGAGTCGCCGGGAATTGGCAGTGGTGGGCCTTTGCGCTGACCGGGATTGCGACCGTTTTTTTCTTTGCCAGGCTGTGGCGGCGCTCGGGTGTGCTGACGGATCTCGAATTCTATGAGCTCAGGTATTCGGGCAAGGAAGCATCGTGGGTGAGGGGATTCCGCGCGATTTATCTCGGCCTCTTTTACAACTGCTTCATCATGGCCATGGTCACCTTGGCCGCTTCCAAGATCGCCAACATCCTTTTCGGACTGAGCCCCTGGCAGACCATCCTGATCACGGGTGTTCTGAATGTTGCGTTCGCAGCCCATTCGGGTCTGTGGGGCGTGCTGGTGATCGACATGATCCAGTTCTTCATCAAAATGACCGCGGTGTTCGCGGCGGCTTGGTTCTCCTTGGTCGAGGTCGGTCGTCGCCTGGTCGGGCAGCCGGAGGCATTCGCCGGTTTGAAGGCTCTGGTGTCAGAACTTTCCACCCGGCAGGTCGTATCGCCACGGAATGCAGAACCGATGATGGGAGCGATTGACGGCTCCGGGCAACCGATTCTGGATTTGCTTCCCAATTTTTCGGGAGCTCCGGACATGAGTGAGCTTGCGCTCATGGTGTTCATTCTTCCATTGGCCGTCAGTTGGTGGGCCAATTGGTATCCCGGGTCGGAGCCGGGTGGGGGTTCCTACATCGCTCAACGCTTGCTCGCTTCCAAGTCCGAGAAAGACTCGGTCGGAGCATCTTTGTTTTTCAACTTTGCCCACTATGTGCTTCGTCCGTGGCCGTGGATTCTGACGGCCCTGTGCTCGATCATCGTGTACCCGGATCTCGCCTCGATCCGTACTGCGTTTCCGGATGCGGATCCCGCTCTGATCGGTCACGATTCTGCCTTTCCGGCCATGCTCAAGTTCCTCCCGGCCGGCTACATCGGTCTCATGATCGGAGGCCTGATCGCGGCCAATTCCTCGACCATTCTGACCCATCTCAACTGGGGTTCTTCCTATCTCGTTCATGATTTTTATCGCCGATTCATCCGGTCCGATCGGAGTGAACGGCATTATGTGAATGCCGGACGTTGGATGACGGTGCTGTTGTATGTCTGTGCCGCCCTCCTCAGTTTCACCCTATCCACCGCTCAAGAGGCGTTTCAAGTCCTCTTGTCCATTGGCGCCGGAACCGGACTCATCTATGTGGCCCGGTGGTTCTGGTGGCGGGTGTCGGCTTGGAGTGAGATCACGGCGATGGCGATGAGCCTCTTGACTTCGGTGGCGGTACCCAGACTCTTCAGTGGCGCCGGTTTTGCGACGGTGACCCTCATCCAGGTGGTGGTCACCACTCTGGCGTGGATCCTGGTGGCCCGTTTTGGCCCGAGCACTGATCCTCGGGTGCTGATCGAGTTCTACCGCAAGGTCCGCCCGGCGGGTCCCGGCTGGGAGAAGGTGCGGATCCTCGCGGGTGAACCGAAGGGTCCAGGGCTCGGTTTGAAGCCTTGGCTGGCTTGGGTTTCAGGTTGTCTGATGATCTGGTCTTCTTTGTTCGCACTCGGGAATTTTTTGTACGCCTCGGGGGTTCCAGGTCGCGCATCGGCGGGTTGGATGGCTTTTGCGATCTGGGTGCTGAGTGCCGTGGGCTTGGTCCGGTCACTATGAAAGGGGTCAAAAAACAGAACTTGCCCCAAAAGGTTTGCCCGGTTTGTCAGCGGCCCTTTGTTTGGCGGAAGAAGTGGGCCAAGGTGTGGGACGAGGTGAAGTACTGCAGCGATCGATGCCGGGGGGAACGCAACCGTAAACCTTATTCGAAAGCCTCGAGCGGGTGATGAAGCATAGAATCCCGACCTTGATCCAAGGCCGGGATTCCGTTGGTGTCACGATCTGTTTTCTTCAGAACTTCGGGCAGGCCGTTTCGCGCTCACCGATCCGGCTCACTTCGCAGGATTGATGCTTCTCTGGCCCGTGGGTGAAGTGCCTGCAGGAGGCGAAATCGTAACCGAAGGATTTGTCGCGGCAAGTCCCGTAGGATTCGACACCGTTCTCAGGGGTCCGGCACACGTTGAACTCTTCGGGCCCGAAGTTTTCATTCCGGCAAGAGTTGTACTCTTTCACTCCGCACTTGGAACAGGCTTCCTTGGTGCGTGGGCCACCCGGGTACTTTTGTTTGCCGCAAGCGTGGCAGGAGTTCCAAGACTTCACTCCGCAGGCCGCACCCGTTCCGAAGTTGAATTGTTTTGCTCCACACGAGGGGTGTGCCGCGAGTTTGTAGGTGATCCCACAGACCGGACCTGTCCCTTCTTTTGGAGCCAGCGCACCGCACGCACTGCTTTGTTTCAGTTTGTAGGATTCGACTCCGCAGGACGCATCCGGCTTCACTTCACACGAGACCGTCAGCTCCAGACCCTGGGCCCGCCTCTTCATCGAAGGCAGTTCGACCGAGAGATCGATGGAGAGCAGATCGGTGTCCATTTCGTATTGGAAGCTCCGCGCTTTTTCGATCGCGATTTTCAGATCGAGAATCTTGTCATCGAGGTATCCGAGTTTGTTTTGAAGGCTGGCTTCATCAAACCGTTTGAAGTCCCTCGGGTTCTCGAGGATGTACAGGATCTTCGATTGGAGTTGGCGGGCTTCTTTCAGGATTCTTCCGGCCTCGTCGATCTGGATTTGACGGACCTGGTAGGTGGGCGAGGTCGGATCGGTCTCGTAGTTCGAGAGGGTGGTATAATCCCGTGTCGAGTAGGCGACGGGCTTCGGATCGGCATCCCCGATCGACTCGATTCTCTGACTGAGGTTCAGGAGTCCCTCGATGGTGTCAGGCAGGTTCTCGGCCTGGGCGGTTTTCTCGAGTTTGAGGCTGAGTCTGAACTCACTCGAGAGCTTCTCGATCATCCTCTGGTAACCGGCTTTTCCTGAGGCCGATCCGCCGAAGAACCCGCCACCGGCACGGATGGAGGTCTCGATTCTCTGCTTTTCTTCATGATTCGAACTCATGATCTCCATGACTCCGTACACTTCCGCTCCGAGATCGATATCCCGGATGAAGCCGCTACCGCAGGATTCGCTGAATCGGAATTGCGAGTCGAGCAGGAGATTGAGGGCTGCCCGGTTCAGGAGCGTGTTCCCTGCCGGGAGCGAGATCCGCTTGCTGATCCGGCTGGCTTTGATGAGTAAGTAAGTGCTGTTGTAGTTCCAGTGGATTTCCTTCACAAACTTGGCCTTTGCTCCCGCGCTGAAAGAACCGAAAGATCCGCTGGCTGAGGCGGAGGTCGAAATCTTGTCGTGGAGCTCTTCTTTGCTTTGGACCAGATGAACCGTGTACTCCGTACGGCCGACCGGGGTGACGGTCGCCTGACCTACCGGTGCTTGAATGCACAGGTCTTTGAGGCCTGCCTCGGCATCGTAGCGAAGGATTCCTTTGCCAAGATCCGGGTGAGTTTCGGCATGAGCCTTGGGGGCGATGAAGGGGAGGATCAGGCCGAGTGCGAGAGAGAGGGGATGGTGTGTGGTTTTCATGTTTCGATTTCCTTTCAGGTTTGCCTCTCTATGAGCAAGTGGTGTGCCAATGCTTTATTATTGAAATCACAAGGTTTTTTTGTTTGCTTTTTTTTTCAATGTCTAATAATCTAGAATATTATTCTAGATTATTGGAATTTCAGGGGGGCGGTCAGAGTGAGTTTGGGCCAGATACTTCATGTGGAAGACGAGCGGTGGTTCCACCAGCAGGTGAAAGCCTGGATGCCTGAGGCGGATTGGGTTTGGGCCGGAAGCTTGTCCGAGGCGCGGGATCTCCTTGCTCGTCAGTGCTTCGATGTCATCCTCCTCGATCGGCACATCGGGTCCGAGGACGGAATCACCCTGCTTCCGGAGTTGTCGTCCCTGGCGCCTGGGTCTGTTTGTGTCATGGTGAGTTCCGATGAGGACGGCGACGGAATCCGGGAGGCGCTTGAAGCGGGTGCCAAGGATTATCTGATCAAGTCTTCCGACATGGCTCAGGATTTGAAGCTGAGGATCCGGATCGCATTGAAGACCCGACAGGAAGAACGCTTGAATCAGGCACGTGCCCACGCTTCGGAACAGGATTCTTCCGGCTGGGTCGGGAATTCAACGGCAACCCGCGCATTGAAGGAAAAGGCGCGGAAAGTGGCTCATGCCGATGCTCCGATCCTGATCACCGGAGAGAGCGGCTCGGGGAAGGAGGTGTTCGCCCAGGAAGTGCACCGGTTACGTGGAGACTCCAAGCGACCCTTCGTGGCGGTGAATTGCGGTGCGATCCCTGAAACCATGTTCGAATCAGAGCTTTTCGGTCACATCAAAGGAGCTTTCACCGGGGCGCTCCACCACAAAGAGGGTTTGGTCCGGATCGCCGACGGGGGGGACCTGTTTCTCGATGAGATCGGAGATCTCCCTCTTGCCCAACAGGTGAAGTTGCTGCGGTTCCTGCAAGACGGAACCTTCACGCCCGTGGGTTCCGGCAGGATGGAGTCGTCGAAGGTCCGGGTGATTGCGGCCACGCACCGGAATCTCGAGCAGGAGGTCGCTGCCGGGCGATTCAGAGAGGATCTTCTGTTCAGGCTCGATGTGTATCGGGTACACACCTCTCCTCTCCGGGAGAGGCGTGAGGACATCGGACCGCTCGCGAGATTTTTTCTGGGCAGGTTGGCCGGTGACCGTAAAAAAATTTCCAGAGAGGCGCTGGCTCTCCTTGAAAAGCAAGAATGGAAGGGGAACGTGCGCGAGCTGTCCTCGGTGATCCAGAGGGCTCTGATTGAAGCGGGTGAGGAGGATCTCAGGCCCGGCCATTTCCGGTTTGTCGGGGGGATGGCGCCTGCACAAAGGCAGGCGAGGGTGCCCGCCAATCCGGGTGAGGTCAACGGCAAGCGTTACCGGCAGTACCTCGATCATCACGAGAAAGAGTTCTTTCAGGCCGCCCTCGGGTTGTTGGATGGAGACACCCTTCGACTGGCCGAATGTCTGGAGTTGAGTCGGGCGACGGTCTACAATCGTTTTCAGAAGCTGGGTCTCAGGCCCGGAAGGAAAAAGCATGAATGACCCTGTTACCCGGCACGATGAAAAGAACGCCCTGCTGTTTCTTGAGATGTTTCCGGATCTTCTCAAGGCTGTGTTGAGCGCGGGTGAGGGGCCCGGGTCCCCCGGGTTCGAGGAGTTGATTTCCGTGTTACGTGAAAAAGTCTCGGTCCTGAAGGGTGGAGGTAAAAGGTGAGCTCGATCCGCTCTCTTTACCGGATTGGCGCAGGGGTCACGGCGTCAATCGCTCTTGCCTTCTGTCTCGAGTGGGTCGAGTGGAAGTCTGCACCGCCCGGGAGCCTGTTGTGTGCGATGGAAGCGGCCATCGGGGGCATGGTCTTGTTTCAGCTCTGGAAACAACGGCGTTTCAGTTGGATGGCAATCGTCGCTCCCTATTGGATCGGAGATTTGGTGTTTTATGCGATCCAATACGGACACTACCTCAAGGCCGAAACCTGGTCCAAATTTGCGACCGGGCTTTATGACTTGTCCTATGTCGCTTCCACTGTTTGGCTGGTGTCCCGGCCCGGGTTCTTCGGTCCGGGATTCTGGAAACGGATGGTCGTACCTTTCGGACTGGTCGGAGCGCTGCTCGGGTTCTATTTTTTTCCGGCTTTGAGTGAAGCCAAAGCGAATGTCCTGACTGTGTTGTTTCCCGGGTGGCTCGAGACAGTTTCTGTCCTGGTCACGACCATGGCCATGCTTGCCGCTTTTCATGCAATCATCCATTCGGCGATCGGACGCATCAGCTTTCTTTCGGTCGGGATCGTGGTCCAGGGTTTGGTGAATCTCGCTTTAACGGCCGAGGCCTATTTGAAGGGGACGATCACATTCGGGTTTTATGAGTATTTCTGGGCCGCCGGGGTGTTCTGGATCGGTTGGACCGCCCTTTTGACCCCGCAGACCGATCGAGAGGAGCTCCAGAAGAACTCGATCGCGTCGAAATTCCATGTTGGAGTGATCACTTTCACGCTCGGTCTGGTATTGGCTGCGGTGTTTTCCGGGATCACGGGTAGCTCGGGTATCCGTCTGGTGTCTGTCGGCATGGCAGGAGGCGTATTGTTCGCACTCCTGTTGAGTGCCCTCGTCGTCGAGACGGTCGAGGTGTATTCGAGTCTGTTGGGGAGGGCACTGGAGCGGGGCTTCACCAGTTCTCTCACCGAGAGGGTTTCCGTCGAGCGTCTTCCTGTCGAACTGGAGGCGCTGTTCGGTGCCGTGTTCGAGCGTTCGGTGATGATGGATCGTGAACGTCGTGAACGCTGGAGTCAGTCAATCGTGGTCCATCGTCGTTTGGTCCACGACATCCGGAATCCGATCCGGGGTCTGATCGGGTTGCTTCAAGGGTCCACACTCCATGATCCGGAGACCCGGGGGGCTTGTCTCGACTCGTTGAAGGCATTGGATCGGGTGTCCTCCGGGATGCTCAGTCCGACCAAGGCCTGTAGCTCTGCCCCTTCGATCCAACGGGTTTTGTCGCAGTTGGAACGGTGGTTCCGGGGATTGAATCAGCAGACCGGAAAAAACATCGTTCTCGATCTCTCCGGGGTTTCGGGTGGACCCGGTCACGTTTGGGTCCGTGAAGAGGTTTTGGAACGATTACTCATGAACGTCCTCGTGAACGCGACAGAAAGTCAAGGATGCGGCCGGATTCTCATCGGGTCCCGGATGGCCGGGGATCGGCTTGTGTTGGAAGTCGAGGACGATGGAGAGGGTTGTTCCGATGCCGATCTCCGGATGTTGAACGAGGGCGTCGAGTTCACACGCAAAGAGTCCGGTCATGGTTTGGGACTGAGCGGGAATCGTGAGGCCCTCCTGTCAGAAGGTGGGACCATCCATTTCGATCGGCCGTCGAGAGGCGGCTTTCGGGTGGAGCTCGGACTCCCCGCAGCGAGTTCCCGGATCATCCTCGTGGATGATGATCGCGCCATCCGCTTGGTTTGGCGAACACTGGGACGCTCCAAGGGGGTGGAGGTCGAGACACTCGAACCCACTTCGGGTGCGATCGAAGAGTTGTTGTCCGCGGGAGAACGGGATGTGGAGATCTATGTGGACCTTCATCTGGGCGAGCTTTCAGGACTCGCTTTGCTGGATCGATTGAGTCGGGCGGGCTACCAGAAGCTCTATCTGGTGAGCGCCGAGCCCGAGTTGGCACCGGCTGATTGTCCGTATCCGGTTCGCGACAAGGCATTTCCACGCATTTAGGCTGATATCGGCCTTGGCAAAGTGCGGCGGACGATTTAAAAAAAAGTATGAGCATTCTTCGTCTAGCGCCCTGCGTTATTCTTCTCTTCTCCAGCCTGTCCCATGCTTCGACTTGGAACGGTCGGATCGAAGAGGGGTTCTCCGGGGCATCTGTATCGATCGCGGATGTGGCGGAACGTTTGGCTGATTCTGATTTCATCGTCCTCGGTGAACAGCATGATGTCGCAGCGATTCAGAGTGCCCAGGCTGCCATGATCGCCGAAGTCGCAGGTCGTCGGGGCGACCGTGGTTTCTCCACGGCATGGGAGTTCCTCGATGCCAAAGAACAGCCACGGATCCAGGAGACTTTTGATGCATTCAATTCCGGGTCCATTGATGCCCGTGAGTTTCTGGTCAGGACTCAAGGAAGTGCCCGCTACCTCAATTATGCGCCGATACTGGAAGTGACCCGTTTGCTCGGGGGTGGGTTCCTCGGGGTGAATCTATCCCGTAAGGACAAGGAGCCGGTTGTCCAAGGTGGGCTCGGAGCCGCCTTGCCCGGGACCGTTCCATCCGGGTTCGGTATGGAGTTCGGGGGTTATTTTGATCGCTTCAAATCTGCGATGGAGGGACACGCGACTCCCGAACAGATTTCCAATTATTACTCCGCCCAGTGCCTCACTGACGATGTGATGGCTTACCATTTGATTTCCGGACGTGTGGCATCCGAACTCCGTTTTTTGGTGGTCGGGGCTTTTCACTCTGACTTCGGTGACGGAGTGGTGAAACGTTTGAGGCTCCGCTCCGGTGGCGCCAGGGTGAGGACGGTCCGTTTTGTGGATGCAAGCCTGTACACCGTTGCTGAGCTTCGTGGTCTTCGCCAGGATCCGTTGTACGGAGTGGTTGCCGATTTTGTCTATTACCTGAACGAGCCGAAAGCGTTCTGATGGAGTGGGTTTCGACACCTGCCGAGGCGGTGTCTGCTGTTCAGTCCGGGGCTCGGATCTATCTCCATGGTCAGGCGGCGACACCGAACCGCTTGATCGAGGCGATCGTCACCCGATTGCGGGAAAGGGCACTCACGGATCTCGAGTTTCTTCACCTGCACACCGTCGGGCCCGCCACCTATGCGGATCCGGAGTTCGCCGATCGTGTCCGGGTAACCAACTTTTTCGTCGGTCCGAATCTGCGGTCACGGATCAATCACCGGAATGTCGATTACCTGCCTTGTTTCCTCTCCGAGATCCCCGGATTGATCCGTTCAGGCAAACGGAAGGTCGATGTCGCCCTCATTCATGTTTCCCCCCCAGATGCACACGGATTTTGCTCACTAGGTACGAGTGTGGAGGCCACCCGGGCGGCGGTCGAAGTCGCGTCCCTGGTGATTGCGCAGGTCAATGACCGGATGCCTCGGACCCACGGAGACAGTCTGATTCATGTGGATCGGATCCGTTATGCAGTGAGAGTCTCCGAGCCAATCTTCGAGACCACGCCCTCAAGTCCGGGACCGGTCGAACTGCGGATCGGTGAACATGCAGCAGGCTTGATCGAGGACGGCTCGACCCTTCAGATGGGCATCGGGTCCGTACCCGACGCGGTCCTCGTTGCGCTCAAAGATCACCGGGATCTGGGAATCCACACCGAGATGTGGACCGACGGGGCGCTTGATCTCATCCTGTCCGGGGCGGTCAATAACCGACTGAAAAAAGTCCACCCGGGTAAGACGGTGAGCTCGTTCATCCTGGGAACCCGCAAGGTCTATGACTTCATTCACGACAATCCGAGTGTGATCCAGCTGGATGCCGCTTATGTGAATCATCCCGGGGTGATCTCGCGGAATCCTAAGGTGGTGGCCATCAACTCTGCAGTTGAGGTGGATCTTACGGGGCAGGTTTGTGCCGATTCGATCGGGGATCGCATCATCTCCGGCGTGGGCGGGCAGGTCGACTTCATCACCGGAGCTTCAATGAGTGAGGGTGGTAAGGCCATCATCGCGCTTCCATCCCGGACTCATCAAGGGGCGTCGCGACTCACACCCGTGTTGAAGTCGGGTGCCGGTGTGGTCACAACCCGTGCCCATGTCCACCATGTGATCACCGAGTACGGAGTGGCTGATCTCTACGGGAAGACCATCGCGGAAAGGGCGCGTAGCCTGATCGCCATTGCGCACCCTGATGATCGCGAGAAACTCGAGCGTGAATTCAGTTCAAGATTCGCTCACTGACGAGATTGCCCTCTCCGTCAAAGGTCGAAAGCTTGATCTTGGTGGGGTCCTCGGGAAGGCGCTCGAGCACCCGGGTGCGCTTCACCTTGGTCGTGCCGGCTTGGAGCTCTCCGGTGTTCCGTCGCACATCGAGGACTTCGACATCCTTGAATTCGACCCGCATCACCGATCCCGGATGGATCGCTCCGACTACTGCGACTTCTTGCTGCCTCGGGTACTTGCTCATGAACGAGCTGCCTTGCTTCCCCGATATCTCATTCAGCCGGTTGAAGTCGACCGCTCCGTGTTTGGGCTCGAGTGCGGTCAGGATCAACTGGCCCTTCATTTTCAGGATGGACTGTTCGCCGGTGAGGAAGCCCTCTGAAAACCGTTTGGCGACGGCTTTGTTCTTCGATGTCGAAAGGAAAACGCTCTGCCCGTAAGAACCTTCGGCATTCATGTGGTCGGCCGCATGTTGGAAGAATTTACCGGGGTTCCCGATCATGGAGTTGAAGTCCGTTTGGTTTTCAGTGATTTTGGTCAGCAGCCTGTCTTTCGAACCGGTACCCACGCGGGAGGCACCCATCGACAGGTGGATGTTCGAGAGCTCCTGGAAGTGGGACAGCAGCTCCTCATCAGTGTAAGAATGCTGGGTCGAGAGCCCCCGATGGATCTCGCTTTTTTCGTAAAAGTCCCGGTGGAAGGTTTTGATCTGGTCGGAATCGAACTCGCGCACTTTCAACAAATCACGTGATTCGTCGGGGACCCGCCTGACCTGGTAGAGGTCGGTCTCCTTGCCTGCCTTGACGAAGTGGACCGACCAGTCTTTTACCGATTGGACATACTCCCGGAGGAGGCGGGTTTCCTTCGGAGCATAAGATTCGATTTTATTCCCTTTCGAACGGACGAACTGTGCGTAGTCGTACGAATCGATCGGGAAGTCGGCCTTGGCGCCTTTGAGACCCTTGGATGTGAATCGAATCCGGTCCGGAAGTTTCGAGACCAGATTCAATGGTGTCTTTTTGATGTCGAGCCCGAGGGACTGCCTCCATCTCACATCCTCCAGAAATCGATTCGAAGTCCGGATGCCCGTGACCACCTTTTCATAGAACCGTTCCTGTGTGATGGACAGGTCGATGGTGTCTTCGAGGATCGGCATCGGAAGTCCCTCTTGGGACAGGAGATAGCTCAAGGTGAAGCGGGTGGTCCGGCCATTCCCGTCCGGGAAGGGATGGATCGACACCAGTTTTTGGGTGAAATCGGTGTAGGCCCGGACCCGCTCTTCCAAGGACTTTGATGATCGTAAGGTGCTTTTCATTTCACTCACAGCTTCTTCGAGTAGTCTGCGGGTGTCTTCCGGTTTCGGATAGAAAACACGTTGGTAAGGATGTGCAGGGTCTTTCTCAAAGGTGAGGTAAGGGTTCTTTTCGAGGAGCTTTCCCTCTTGCGCCATCTTGGATCTTGGCAGGTTGAAATAGACTTGCGAGCTTTCCCGGACCTTTCCGAATTTACCTGAATTGAAGAGTCCTTTTTCCTGCATGAGGATGCCGTTGAATTTCTCGATGAGGGCGATGTCAAACTCGTCCTCGACCCGGATCTTTTTCCCGTTGGCGATGTAGTCCTGGAAGGCCTTGTCGAACTTGTCGAGCGGCCTGTCTTTGAGGAAGAACCCTCCTTCGTCCCAGAGAGGAAGAAGTTGACGCGTCTCCCGGCCGGCGTTCAAGGCGATTTGATCGCGGTCATAAAAAAGGTTGGCTTCGAGCCATTTCCGTTCCTCCGATGAGGACTTCTTCCAGGTTTCAATCCATTCATCCGAAACCTTCAGATCGGTCAGGGGGCGGGATGCTTCTGTCCGGTTCAGGAACACATTGCGAAGGAGTTTCGGTGTGTCCCATGCGCATTCTGCGTGGGCTCCCAGGGGCAAGGCCATCAATAATAGAATGAATTTACTTAAGTGCACGATTCCTTATCGGAAAATCCCTCCTATGGCTTGAGTTTTGACATGTCTGGAAGTTGGGGTACCGAATTTGCAGGAATCACCCCAAGGAGACTTCGATGAGGATCAATATCGGAATTGAAGAAGCGGAGCGTAAGGAAATCGCCCAGGGCCTTTCTAGGCTTTTAGCTGACACCTATACTCTTTATTTGAAGACCCATTCTTATCATTGGAATGTGAAGGGGCCCTGGTTTCAGACCCTGCATCTGATGTTCGAGACTCAGTACAATGAGTTGGCCTTGGCGGTGGATCTGATCGCCGAGAGGATCCGGGCTTTAGGGTTTCCTGCCCCGGGGACCTATCAGGAGTTTTCTGAGTTGACGAGCATTACTAGCAAGCCAGGGGTACCGAACGCCGAGTCCATGGTCGAGTTGCTTGTGGAGGGACAGGAAGCGGTTGTCAGAACTGCCCGGTCCCTGTTTCCTTTGGTGCAGAGGGCAGCCGACGAGCCTACGGCGGACCTTTTGACCCAGCGGATGCAAGTGCATGAGAAAACGGCTTGGATGCTTCGAAGCCTTCTTGAAAAATGAAAATTAAAGGAACGTGTCAGTGCGGGTTCTTGAGGTAGTCCTTGAGCCCTTCAAGGATCCGGGAGCACCCGTAGCCGTCAATCAGCCGATGATCGAGGGTCACGGAAACGGGTAGCATCGGTTTGATGACGATTTGACCGTTTTCCACTACGGGTCGGTCCGAGATTTTTCCGATTGCCAGCACCATGGGGCAGCGCGAGTAAGGCACCAAGGGAGCGAACCCGTATTCAAGGCCCATTCCTCCGACCGAGGTCACCATGGCCGAACCGAACGGATCCCGCGGGGTCCCGAGTGCGGGGCTCCAAAGGTTCAGGGTGTGGGTGATGAAGGAGACCGCGTCCAGAATCCGGGCGATCACAAACGAAGGGATGTGCTTGAGCCTGGTTTTGATCCCCTTGAATTCCGGGTCCTCATTCGTGCGGATCCGTTTCGCTTTTTCTTGCAGTTCCTGGAGGATCGTCTCGAGTGACTTGTGGTTCGCTTCGCGGACCACGGCACCCGAGAGATTCTCTTCACCGTTCTCGACCACGGAGACCTGGAGGAATACATCGATGGTTTTTCTTTGGTAGAGTTTGCCAAGGCGAAGAATCGAGTTGAAAGCCGGATAGCGCTCGATTCCGTGGGCGATGGCTTTGGCCAGGACTACGGTCGGGGTCAATCGGATCCCTCGCTTTTTGTATTCTTCGATCTTTTCCAGGACGGCTGTGGCATCGAGGTCGACGAAACCATAGATCGAAGGATCCTTGGTCGTGCTCCAGGTTCCGATGGCCACTTTTCTCCAGACATTCAAAGGCGCCGGCCCTTGGAAATCGATGTGTTTTTTGAACATGGTCCGTATCCCCGGGATCTTTACAAACGGAAGAGCTGGAATCCGAGTCGGATCACTGCATAGATTTCACCATTGGCGAAAACGCCTGCATCGAGTTGGCGGGTGGTGAAGGTGAAGAAGCCCCAATTCTCCGGATCTTTGGGGATCACCCGGAACGAGAGGGCCATGAAGCCCACCGGGCCACCTTCTACCAACATGGAAGCTCCGACCTTGCCTCCGAGATACAGGGTCGGTTTCACCGAAGTCAGCAAGGTGAGGGCGCCGTTCCAGTCCGGAGGGCCGTCGAAGAGGTGGGGTTTACCCAGACGTTTTTGGTAGAATGGAAAAGAAAGATCCCCTTGGATCGAGGTGATGATGCCGTTTTCGAGATTCACCTTTTCGAGGGCGATTCCGAGTCCGGCACCCCGTTCATGACTGGCACTCACGGTGAGAGGCAGGACATCCAGATTGACCCGGTCGGGAAGGGCTTCCGGCCAGGCCCGACTGGTTGCCGGAGCCGAAAAAATCGCCACCCAACTGAAGAACATCAAAAGACGAACTGAACGCATGCTTCCGAGCTTACAGGACTTATGGCCTGTGTTAAAGTGTCCTTCATGTTCAAAATGGCCGTGGCTTCCCTTCGGGTGATTTGGCACCATCCGGAGCTCCTGTTCTATCACTTCATCCTGACCGCTACCGGATTGACGGCCTTTTTGTCGGGGCTGGTGATCTTTGTCAGTTTGACGGCCATGCACCTGAGTCCTTGGGTGGTTTTTCCGGTCTGGTTCCTGTGCATGGGAGCGATCCTGGCCCTCACCACTCTGTTGGCCACCTTGAATGTCACGGTCAGTGCCCTGATTTTGCGTTTCGCCCGCGAGGGGGTCCGGGCAACCCCCGACCGAGTGGTTTATTTTCTGAGAGAGCGCTCCACGATTCTATTGCGGATCGCGCGCTCGGCCTACCTCAGTGTCCGGATCCCGGTTAGGGTACGAGCCGACATGCTGTGTTGTGCCCTGGTGCTCACCGAGGGGCGGGACTGGGAGACCCTGACGAAGACAGTCGAACGCGACTTCGGTCGCTCTGAAATGCGAGTGATGATCCGGAGGGGACGGGCCGGTATGATCGTCAGCCTGTTGTGGCTTCCGGTGTTCCTGCTTGCCGCACTGGTCCTCCCATCGACCACCCTTTCTCAGGAGTGGAGGCGTGCGCTTCTGATCGGATCCGGTCTCTCATTGATTCCGATCACTTGGTTCTTCAGGATGTTTTATGGTTTGGCAGTCCCCGCCGAGGTGGTGAAGGAGTAGTTTACAACTTCACCACGAACGCCTGGGATAGCAGGACTCGGTGGGAATCGTGGCAGGTGAAAAAGAGAAGCTGGGAGCGTTCTGCGAACTCCCGGACCATCTTCGCCGCAATCTTCTGCCGTTCCGGATCGAGGTTGACCAAGGGATCGTCCACGAGGACGAAGCCGGGCTTTTTCTCGAGGAGGAAACCCGCGAGGGTGAGTCGGTAAGCGAGGGCCACGGCATCCTTCATCCCTGCGGAGAGCAGGGAATAGGGGATCTCGACCGCATCATTCCGGGTCAGTGCCGGCTCCGCTTTTGTGGAGGCTGGGGCGATCAGGGGTTGGGTGTGCCCGTATTTTCCGCCCGTCAATTCAGTGAGGCTCCGGGCGAATCCCGATTCCAGGTCCCGGTAAATCGCCGCAGGGTCCTGATCGACCTGATCGATGGCAATCAGTACCCGTAGCAGTCCCCGTGCCCTCTGAATGAGTCCGTTCAGGGTCCTCCGGGCTTCTGCGGCTTGTCGTCCGAGGTCCTCGGCGGATTCCTCGGGGAAAGCGATTTCGGCTTTCTTGCGGGTGTTCTCGCGAACCTCTTCGGTCACGCGAGGGAGCTCGTTCCGGGCGTCTTGGAATCGCCTCTTGAAGTCGGTAGCCGAACCCATGCCCTCAGGGATGGGAGGAAGTGCCGCGAGTTCGCCCTTCAGGCCGACGAGCTCTTGATTCTGTTCCATCGACTTCATCATGAGGGCTTCAGGATCCGCACAACCGGATTCCGCCTTCACCGAGTCGATGAAGATCGATGCAGCCTGGAATTTCTTTTCGAGAGCTTGTTTTTCGGACAGGGTTGAGTTGAACTCCCGCTGAACAACGGAAGTTTCGCGGGCAACCACTGCACTTTCGGATGAAGTGGCCTTGGCCTCCAAGGTTTCCAAAGTTTCCGAACCGAGGAGGGTTTTCAGTTCTGCCTCCATCCGGGAAAGTGTCTGCGAGGCAGCTGTTCTTTCTCGAAGCATTTGCTGAAGCGCCCCAGGCTCTTTGGCGCCGTAGGACGAAAGCAGGGTGGCAAGCTCGGTCTCCGATCGGGTGATCGTCGCCGGCAGCTCGAGCAAGTCCTGGTCACCGGAGGCGACATCGAGCAGGAAAGACTCAGTCTCGATCCGAAGCATTCCTTCTCCGGTGAAGGTTCTTTCCTCTCCGGTTTTGGTACTCCAGGCTTCGGGTGTCCCCTTCAGTCCACTGGTGATCCCGATTTTGCCTTCGGTCTTGGCCTGGATCCGTGCCACGAGTTTCCCGGCCGAGAGGCGGGCTCGAAGGGTCTCGAGTTTCCGCTCGAGGTTGAGTGCTGAATGGACCGTTGCCTCCTCGATTCGAGGCAGGCGCTCGATGAGCGCTTTTTGGTCCGAGGTCTCCGAGGCCTTGAACTTCACTTTCCGATACTGCTCCTGCAAAACCGCATTCATGCGGGATTGTGAGGAGAGGGCCAGTTCTTGTTCCAACTCTTTCAACTTGAGATCGAGTTGCGCGAGTTTGGGACCTGCATCTTCGAGGCTCAAGTTCGCCTGCATCCATTGGGTGACGTTCTGTTTCTGCCTGGTCAAATTGGCTTCGAATCCGGTCACCTTTCCCTGAAGTAGTTCGCGGATCCCCTCGGCATCGTAGGCCGCTTGTCCTTTGGAGATGAATTGTTGCAGATCTTCTTGGCGGGACTTGGAAGCGGCAAGCTGGGATCCGAGGCGAGCCTGTTGGTCCTCTAGGTCCAGCACCCGTTTCCGGGCCCGCTCGAGCTTTTCGAGTTCGTAGTAGTTCTCGAGAATCGTACCGACACCCTTGCTCCAGGGGTTGTCAATTCCCCGGCCACCTTCGGGTTGGTTCAGTTTCACTTCCCAACGCTGAGTGAGGGTTTTGTACTCTTCTTCGAGCGCTTTCTTGAGGCGTTCAACGGAGATTCCACCGCCGGTTTTCAAGGTTTCGCGCAGGAGATTCCCCAGGTCTTCGTTCACGGCGGGGGTCGAGCCCGCGAGACTCAGGGTTTCGAGGAGTTCTCCCTGACGGGCCAAGAGGAGGAGACGAGTCGTTGCGGGAGAAGCCGATAGCAGGGTTGCAATTTCGGAGTCGATCAAGGTCGGGTCCGTGAGGGTTCCACCGGTGGGGCGGGTGAGGCTCGCACTCGGGTTTCTCGAGCCCCAGGTTTTTTCCAGAACCCAGTCGCCTGCCTGGGTCCGGAATCCGAGGGTCACGCGGGCGTGATCCCCCCGGATGGGGATCGAAGTTTGGAGTTTCTTGCCTTCCACGGTGTTCTTTCCGGGGTTCGGCGGGATGAAGAGAACGGCTTCGAGTGCTTTGAAGAGCGTGCTCTTTCCAATGTCATTGTCGCCGAGGATCAGATTGAGGCCTGGCTCGAAGCGGAGGGTCCGGTCCGGAGTCCCGGCAAAAGGATGCAAGCGGAGCGTGGTGAGGATCATGACTTCGCTCCTCCCGTTTTCAGTGACCGGATCGTCTGGTATGCGATTTGAAGTGCCTCGTGATCCTGCTCCTTTTCCGACAGGAGGTTCAGGAGGCGGAGTGCGAAGGATCCTTCCGGAAACTCTTTCCGGATCTCATCCGGAGTGAGACGGATTTCAAGCCCTGAGGTGAGGGTCCTGAGACTCATGAAGGAATCCGCAATTCTTGCGAGCTCAGGTCCGACTTGGTCGAACTGCTCGCGAGGAAGGGTGCCTGTGACGATCAGATCCATCAGGACCTGTTGGTAGGACGGGTCGGAGTACTTCTTGAGCCCCTCCCGGAGTTCGTCCAAGGAGTTGATTGCAAGTTCTTCGCGGATGAACCGGTAACGCCCGGTGGAGATCCGTTCGGCTTGAATGCTCTTGTCTTCCCCGAGGGTCAGGAACCAGGCGGTTCCTTCGTGGCGACAGTCGAAGCCGTCGGGCTCCGGAGTGCCCGGATAAAAAATACGGTCGTAAGCTCCCGGTGTTTTCGGGAATTGAAGGTGGATGTGACCCATCAGCCAGAGATCGAGGCCGGCCGAGAGGAGGGGCTCCTTCTTCATCGGGAAATGATCCCCGGCCAGGTCCGGTGATAGCCCCTCGAAGCTGCCATGCGCGAGTCCGAGATGGTAGCGGGCGTCTTTCGATTTGGGTGCCGACGCAATCCATCCGGTGACCGGTTCCGAAGAATGCCGCTTCCGGCAGGGCGCGGGGTAGAGAGCCAGGGAAAGCTCCTCGATGAAGCTCACCTCGGGAGTGTCGAGGACCCGAACCCGGTCACCCGCATGCTCCTTGAACGTCTTCCAAAGGTCGTCGTCTTCGCCGGTCACATAGTCGTGATTCCCGGGTAGGATCAGGACCTGACCTTCGAAGGACGAGAAGAGTCCGGCTGCCCGGATCACGAGTTTTTTTGAAACCCGGGTGGTGTCGAAGAGATCGCCTCCCATGACAAACAGATCGGCCCGCTTTTCGCCCGCCAGGGCAATCATGGAGGCCAGGGTCTCGAAGCGTCCCTCGGCGAGCTTTCCGGCAATTTCAGAGGGGTGCTTGCTGTGGGTGAGGCCCAGGTGCAGGTCTGCGGTATGGAAGATTTTGAGTGCCATGGTGTCGTCCTTTTGCGGAAGCCTCATCTTAGCGGGCTTTCTCTCCTGACTCTAGAAATACCCGTGGGTCATGACAGGGGAGGACAAACGTATTTCGCGATGCAACAAGAGGGCAGGGTGGACAAAGCTCATGTCCTCTGGTTTAATCGGGTTTCAACTTCAAACGGAGAGGTGTGAGAGTGGTTGAATCAGCACGCCTCGAAAGCGTGTATACGGCAAAACCGTATCGAGGGTTCGAATCCCTCCCTCTCCGCCATTCACCACCCCCAATCCCATAAATGAACATCGGCCCTACCGGACCCGGATCGACTCCGCGTCCTCTGGACGCCTTTCTGTCGAAAGAGTCGCCGATCCTGTTCCGGTAGGGCCGTGGTTCTCTGATTCGAGCGGGGTGGGGAATGGCGGAGCAGGGGAGGAGATGAAGAAGAGTCGTGGGTTCGACAAAAACATCAGGAAGGTGTTTTTGCACCATGCGAGCGCAGCGAGTGAATCTCTGATGGGTTTTTACTAAGTCCTAATATCGTTTGGAAAATATCAACCTGAGTGCAAGCTCAGCTTTAAAGTGGAGTCTCGTGCTTTCGCTTTATTTTTCGAACCATTAACTGAATCATCTTTTATCTTTCGATTTTAAAAATTATCGTCTTTATATGTTTTTCGATCTCATTCCTGTTTTGACAAGAAAGTCAGGCTTTTTTGTCAAAAGTATAATTATTGCTTTTTTTTATGTGCCATTCGTTTTCTCTGCTCCGACTGTTGATTTAAGTTCTGCATCCTCAAGTCAGGAGCAGTCTGTTGCTAATCCTATTTCGAATCAGCCCCAGACTGACGATGTTTCGGTCCCGGGGAAAGGGCAGATTGAGATTAGTCCTTTATTAAGACATGGTAGTTCAAAGCCGGATGAATCAATGATCTTGGATGGGAATCCATGGTTGATATATTTTGGTGTCGGTTACTTAATTGACCCGATGTCTAATTATGATTCAACAATCAATGTTGGAGATCATGGCACTACAATTTCATCGAGTTCTTCAGGGAAGAATACTTATGGGATCTTTGGAGGGATTGAGTATCTTACTGGTAGGCGGTTCGGTCTGGCAGGCGAAATTTCTTATGCTAAATACAAATATGAAGGTGGGTCTTCAGATTCTCTCATAGGGTTAGTGCTCGTTCCTAAATTGAGGTTTAGTGGGAACGGAAATTCAGGTATTTGGATTGGTTTCGGTATGGGTTACGTCAGTACTCGCCTTGGGGGCGGTCTGTCTAGTTCCTCTTCCGAATTTACCATAACTATTCCAAGTAGAAATTTGTCAGGCTTTACTTGGACCCCTCGACTAGGGGGTGATTTTCGGGTAGGCGAAGGATGGATTGGATTTTATCTGTCTTATTCTAGCATCAGTGAGTCAACGCCATTTAAGGTTACGAACAATAGTACTCTTGCCCAGGTAGGGAGTGGCGATATTGACATTCAGAGGGATTTATGGGCTGTTTCAGTTTTTTATGCGTGGAACATTGATTTTTAGGTTTTGAAGTATTCGCCAGGATTCGGTAGGGCCGTGGTTCTCTGGCTTGGAACGAAAATGGCGAATTACTTCAGTGCGAGCAAGCGTGTTAGAGTGAGATCATGCGCTGGACGATCGAACAACGGTGGAGTCAGGTGCTCTTTGTGAACTGGAAGGTTCCCGCTGCTGAGTTGCAGGAACTGGTGCCATTCCCACTCGATTTGCATGAGGGCCAAGCGGTTCTTTCGTTGGTTCCCTTTTTCATGGATCGGGTCCGGTTTCGAGGCCTACCCAGTTTCCCGTTCGGGTCAAGCCTCTGGGAGATCAACCTCCGCACGTATGTGATCGTGAACGGAGTTCCAGGAATTTATTTCTTCACTTTGGAGACTCCCCATCGAATGGCTAACTGGATTGCCAGAAAGTTTTTTGATTTGCCCTATCGCAATGCCCATGTTGAGGCTGCAGTCTCTGAGACAGAATACCGGATGGAAGTGAGGGGAGTGGATGCCGGGTGCCTCCCTTACCGCCTGCAACTCCAAGCGAGGGGCGAGGATGAGTTCTACTCTTCTGATTTTCAGAAATGGATCACCGAGCGGTATCACCTGTACGTCTTGAAGAACGGGGCCACCATTCGAGGATATGTGATCCATGAACCCTGGGCGGTGAGGCGGGCACAAGTATCCAAGCTGGAAGGAGGGTTCTCCATCCTGCAGAGTTTCCCCGACCTGGATCGGCTGGATCACTGCTTTTGGGCTAATCCGATGAGGGTGAGATTCTCTCCCTTTTTGCGGTGTCCCTGAGGAGTTCCTCTGTCGAATGAGTTGACAGCGACAAAAGGCTGACAGTCTTCTGGTTGACTCAAGAGATCATTTCTGGTTTCCGATGAAATAGAATGCGATGCCTGTGGATGTTGGTCCTTTATCTCATGAGCCCGCCTGCAGGGGCGCAAAACCTGAGCTGTAGCGCCATTGAATCCCCCCTGGGTTTAGCAGGTCATTCCATGATTCAGACCGTGGGAAAGAATTATGAGGCTGCTGCGGTCAGTGAGATGAGTGTTTACCTGTTCGACAAATGTGCCACCAAGCGGGTGCACAAATCGAACATCGGGAGCACTCCCACCTCATCGACCTATTCCGTATGCCGGGACGGGTCGTATGCATTCGAACAACCCGATGCCACCGGGCCTTTGGAGTGGAATGGGTTCTGTGGAGAGACCGGCATGGCGAACATGCTCAGCATGACCTGTGGATCTCTTTGGCATCCCACCGGCACGATTCACACGATATCAGCGGATTTGGTTCCGGGGACCCTACCTGCAACTGTTAGCAAGTCTTTGAACTATATGGCTCCCGACTCGGATTGTGGTGACAAGGAGTGGGATTATTTCGACACCGCTGATTCCGGGAGCGAGTACATCTCTTCCATTGTGAATGGTCTGAAAGAACCCTCGGATTTCACCCGAACCAAATCCAATGGGACCAAGTTGAAGCGCTCGCCCGTCATGACCATGGTGAAGCTGAAGGGGGAAAAGGTGCTCCATTGGATCACGATTGTGGACATCGTCGGCTTTGATCCGAAAAAATCCGTCTATTCCAACGGATCTTGTTTCGCTTATGCCAATCAATGGGGGAAACAGTACAAAATTCCCTGTGGTGATCTGGCGGAAATGGCGGGGAACACCGAGGATGTGATGATGGGTATGGTTGGAAAGTACATCCGGGTCAAACAGGTTGATTGAATGACAAACTCAATTGCGGAAAGCTCCAGATATTCACGATTCGAAACATTCCTGTTTAAGATGATCGGTATCGGCCTTTGTTTTTTCGCTCTTCCTTCCTTTGCGGAAGCAGTGGATGCCTGCCGGGTTCAGGATTCCGCCGTACCTGCGTCTCTCCGTTCCGTCCGTTCGGCTCTTGAGGCGTCGCAATCACCACTGCCGTTTGACCACATCGGGACGGACACTCCTTCGTATTCAGCGTCAGAGCGACTGCTGGGTTTTTCCTACTATGTGGGAAGCGGGAATGAGCGCTTTGAGAAACTCGAGGGCTACGATGACGTTTACCTGTATATCGATCATTACGAGCCGTCGCGGCATCCGCTCAACCGGCTTTTCTTGGGGTCGAGCGCCATCATCAAGATCGACCGGAGCCAGACTCCCGCGAAGTATGTTTATCTGAGTCGTGAAAAGCATGTCGGTACCAAATCCGGCGAAGAGCTGAAGGATGTGAAATCCGTGAATGAGCACCTGTGCTCACTCAATTCATCCTGTGCCGGGAAACTCAAAGCTTTCAATCTTGAAGCGAGATCATCTGAATTTGACGGCAATATCAGCCCTCAGTATAAAAAATCGATACATAAACGACTGACGGACCTGCTGCTGATCGACACCTATGCATCCGATCCCGTCATATCCCAATCGATCCAAGGAGTGCTGGGTCGTCTGGATTCCGAGGCGAAGGGGAATCCAGACGAGATCAATCGCTGGGTGTCCCAGGAGATGAAGAAAATAACAGACGCCAAGATCGGAACCCAGACCCGGGAGCAATACCAGGCGAAGGTGAAGGGGCAGGAAAACGCACGGGCGCTCGAGTACATCACCTACCGCTCGCTCGTGACGAATGTGAACAGTGAGCTCGAGAAGCGCTCACACCACTCCAAAAAAGAGGCGATCCTGGATTACTGCTCGAGTCAGGATACTCCCGTTTGTCAAAACGCCCGCTCGCTCAAATCGGATCTGGATCAGTTCCAGTCCAGGCGCAAAGTGCTCCCGCCAGGCGAGGGGATTCCTGCAATTTGAAGTGAGTATCACCTCCATAAGACGGGTACCCCAAGGGGAACAACTTTCTTGCGTCCTTTTCAGGTCGACTTTGCAACCCGATCCACCATCTTCGGCTGTCTGGATCCTGCTTTTTTGAGCAGAGTCGTGATTTCACGCCACTGAGGAACTTCCTCGGAGGCCACAAACGACACCGCGGATCCGGATTCCCCGGCACGACCGGTGCGGCCGATACGGTGGATGTAATCTTCCGCCACCTGGGGAAGGTCGTAGTTGATCACATGCTTGATCTTGGTCACGTCGATTCCGCGTGCGGCGATGTCGGTTGCAACCAAGACCCGGATCGTGCCGTCTTTGAACTCGGCAAGGGCGCGGTTCCGCTGTCCCTGGGTCCGACCACCGTGGATCCGGTTCACTTCAACTCCGTAAGAGTCGAGAAACCTGGCCACGCGATCCGTCCGGCTTTTGGTCCGCGCGAACACCAGAACGCTTCCGGGACGCTTGTTGATTTCATCCAGCAAGGCGTTGTTCTTTTCTTTTCCGTCGAGCTTGATCGCTTCCTGGTCGATCGCTTCCGCCACTTTTGAAGGGGGAGCCACCGAAACGCGTGCCGGATTCTTCAAGTAGCGCTTGGAGAGTTGATCCATCTCAGGACTCCAGGTCGCGGTGAAGAGGAGAGTCTGACGTTCCAGGGGAACGCACTTCATGATCTGGTTCAGCTGTGGGGCGAATCCCATGTCGAGCATCCGGTCGGCTTCATCGAGGATCAGGATGCCCAGATTCCTCAAGTCAGCGTGCTTCTGCTGAAGGTGGTCGATCAAGCGCCCGGGAGTGGCGATGATCAGGCGGGGCTTCTGTTGCAGGGCCCGGATCTGGGGCGGCATTCCGCATCCACCGACAAGAATGGCAGACCGGTAGTTGGTAGCGTATTTGGTGAGTCCTTTCCAGACTCCGTCGATTTGAAGAGCCAGCTCCCGGGTCGGAGCAAGCACCAGTGCGGTCATGTTGGGTTCTTTCAACATCCGGAGCAGGGTGGGGATGCAGAAAGCGGCTGTCTTGCCGGTGCCGGTCTGGGCGATCCCGATCATGTCCTTTTGCTCGAGAGCGACCGGAATGGCTTGGGCCTGGATGGGGGTCGGTGTCTCGAACTTGAGATCCTGCAGGGCTTTACTCACCTGGACAGGAAATTTGAAATCTGAATAATTTTGCATTTGGGGTTCCTAAAAATGGCACTCCCCTCCCTTTATTGGAAAAAGGAGGGGAGTGCAGAAGTGAGATCTATTGGATCGTCAGATCTGATTTGTGGATCAGATCAGAAGCGTCCGCCGCGGGGACCGCGAGGACCGCGGTTGCCACCGCCGCCGCCGCCGCCGAAACCGCCACGACCGCCGCCGCCTTCACGGGGAGCCATTGGCTTGGCTTCGTTCACGGTGATGGTACGACCTTCGTACTCAGCGCCGTTGAACTTGGAGATCGCAGTTTGTGCTTCTTCGTCAGAAGACATTTCCACGAATCCGAAGCCTTTGCTGCGGCCGCTGTCGCGGTCCATGATGATTTTAGCGGACTCGACGGTTCCGCACTGAGCGAAGGTGTCGGCCAATACTTGGTCGGTTGCAGAATAGGGGAGATTTCCCACGTACAGTTTCTTACCCATGTGTACCTCCTTTAAGGCTGGGAGCTGCTCAGGAGGGGATGGGTCCTATACCCGGTCTCTCAAGAAGCGATAGAATGCACTGTGTTGTATCAGTTAAATCAGCGCTTGGATACAGAAATCTTGATCAATCCGTGTTTTTATCGTGGTGAGTCGAGAAACCTGCTGATTTCAGGCTCTAACAGTCTTCGAAGTGCCTCATTCGACTCCGAGCGCGGAAACAGCGTCCGGAGCGCATCTGCTCCCCTTGATTTTGAAAGCTTGCTCCCGTCCGGCCCCTGAATCAGTGGATGATGCAGAAAACGAATGGTTTCGAACCGTCGGGCCCCCTGCCGGTCACCGAGCAAGCGGGCCAGAGCCAGTTGGATCCGGGTGCTTTCGATCAAATCTTCCCCGCGAACAATCAGATTCACGCCATGGTCGAGGTCGTCCACCAAAGACACCAATTGATAGGCCGGAATGCCTTCGTGTCTCCAAAGAATCACCGGTTTTTGCCCGGTTTCGTTTGGATCGAGGTCGACTCGGACACGACTCCGGGCGGGGTCAAAAGCGTATTCATTTCCCCGACAGGCACAGGGGCGTTTTTCCAAATCGCTTCTCGAGCATTCGCACACATAGGCCGGGCCGAGATTCAGGAAGTCTTGAAGGACTTCGAGGTAACGTGATCTCCGAAGGGCTTGGGAGTGGTGTGCAGCAAGGTCCCGGACATCTTTGGGGCCGTCCTCCCATTGCAGGCCGAGCCAAGAAAGCGTCTCGAACAAGTCCTCCAGAAACTCGGGCCGGGTCCGTGTGGTGTCGAGATCGTCGACCCGGAGGCGCAGCCGTCCCCCGTTCCGCCTGACCAAGGCGGAGGTGAGCAAAAAATTGAAGGCGTTTCCGACATGAAGAAATCCGCTCGGGGTCGGAGCGATCCGGGAGACCAGCATGATGCCCTCACTCTAACAGGATTTGCGGGTCTTTTGAGATTGATGCGCCACAAAAAAAGTGTTAGAAGGCCCGCACAAGGAGATTCTCATGGCGATTCGGACTTTTGCTCTTCTGGCTTCTCTCGTTCTCATGATTTCCACCGCCCAGGCTCATCCCTTGGACGGCGAGTACCGGGTACAGGGCGAGTTTCCAGGGTATTCCCGGGTTCTCTTTCGCATCAAGGACCTGAAGATCCAGGCTCTCAACTTCGGGCGCGGGCAGTCGGCGGACGGAATCGACGCGCGGGTGACCGATCTGGGTGGAATGGCCTTGGTTCAGATTTCCCAGGCCGGCGCCGATGCCGTCCTTCAAGATACCCTGGTGCTCGACACCACTCGCGGGCAAGTCCGCCTGAAAGCCGCGACCACCGCCCTCATTGATTTGGTTGAGGATGAGGGTAGCAAGATGAAGCCGGTTCGCATCCGGTCCTTCGGCTTCCGGAAGGCCGGAGACCGCTGAATGACCCGCGGATGGTTGTTGGCTGCCCTGGTCCTTCAAACGGATTTGCCGGCCCGCTATGAGGTGAACGACCTGTTCACCAAGATCGTCGACAATCGCGGAGAAGGCGAGGAGCGCCTGTACGGTGTCCGGAATGCCCGTGTTTTGTTCCGCAACGTACTCCGTGGAGGGGCCAACAACGCCTACCACAGGGATCAGCGTCGTGAGAACCAGAACCCCCTGCCGAATGACGGCCTCAAGAATCTTTGCGAAGAGGGGTTCACCGACGCGATCTACCTCTATCCGAAAAATTTCAAAACGGCCCCCCGGGAAACCGAGTGCACCCGGTCCGACGGTTCTGCCGGTAAGCTCGTTTACCACAATCTGATTTACAACTCGGACCAGGACCTGATCTTGAAAAAGCTCCGGGAGCGCCTCATTTCCGGTGAAGGGGCCGTTTACCTCCACTGTTGGAACGGTTGGCACGCCTCTGGTTACATTTCAGCAATTTCGTTGATTCAGTTTTGCGGGATGAGCACCGAGGACGCCGTCGATTACTGGAACCGGAACACCGACGGGGTCAATCAGGGCGAGAACTACGACCGGATCCGTAAGAAGATCCGGGCCTTCCGTCCCAAATCCGAGCTCGAGCTCGATCCTGAAACACGTGATCGAGCTTGCATTATTAAATAATCAGACTATAATGCGCGCATGATTTTTTTATCATCGATGAGCTTCCGGTGTGTCGTTCTAGCTGTTTTGGCGGGTTTTTTCGGGCTTGAGGCCCAGGCCATTTCGCCCGAGTGCAAGCGGACCCTCATCCTCGGGGACTCGCAGATGGCCTACGGGGTCACTCCCTTCAAGATGACGAAGACCTTCGATCAAGAAGAGTTTTCCACCTTCTCGAACCCGGCTTTCGGAACCTGGCTGTTCCGTTATTTCGCAGGGGAAGACTGTGCGAGTTCCATTTTTGTTTACAGCCAGGGAGGCTCTGGCGTTTTTGACTGGCTCGGGGAAGCGCAGATCGACGCGAAGCCGTTTCCGGATGTCCGCTTTCTGGGCGGTTCCAGGATGATTCTCCAGCCCGGATTCTCGTGGATGACGGACTACTCGAGCCGGCTGTCCTCGCGGGAGCGGGAGTGGTACCGTCTTCCGTCATTGAAGGAAATCGTTTCTCCCTCGAATTGGGTCCTTCCGGAGCGGGTGATCATCGCTCTCAGCGCAAACGATTGGTGGGTGGGCGAAGCAGATCTGGTCCAAAAATACCGCGAGCTCCTCGCCGTGGCACGGGGTGGAGAATTGAAGCGCGAATGCGTCCTGGTCGGTGTGGTCGGAGTGGACTCCCAGAACAGTCGCTCCTTACGCCGTAAAGAGGATGCGCCTTCAGTGACTGATGAGAACGTCCGCAAGCTCGTCAGGATGGGCAAGACTGCCGCCGAGGCCGAGGGTTGCGGATTCATCGATTTGACCCCGGTCAAACCGAGCGAACCGGACGGACTCCACATCGGAGGCAAGTCGGCTTTGGAAGCTTATTTGCACTTCCGCTCCCAGTACCGGGCTCTCAATCCCGGACTTTGACCTCGAAGAGCTCGATTTCGAAAATCAGGTTCGAGTTCGGAGGAATCGGTCCGACCGCACGTTCTCCGTAGGCAAGTGAAGAGGGAATGTGGAGTTTGCGCTTTCCGCCTTCTTTCATCCCGAGCACTCCTTGGTCCCATCCTTTGATTACCCGGCCTGCACCGAGGACGAAATCGAATTTCCGCCCACGATCCACAGATGAGTCGAACTTTTGGCCGTTCTCAAACGTGCCGGTGTAGTGAACCGTGACGAGTGCTCCTTTGACTGCGGTTTTTCCGGTGCCTTCGATCAAGTCGGTGATTTGTAATTCGGTGCTCATGGGGTTCTCCTTCAGGTGTTGAGTTGACGGACAGAATGGTTCAGACGGGATAGACCGGCTCCGAGAACGTTCAGGACCACTGCAACGTTCCAGGCCAAGATGTGACCGGTCGGAAGTGAGGCGATCTGTTCAAAACCGACCATGGCTGCCACCAGAAGCAGAGCCACCGCCATGTCGATCGAGTTGCCCAGATCCATGCGTTTCTCTGATGCGAAAGGACGCTTCCGGAGCGACCATTCGGTGATGCCGGTCAGAGTGCAGACGGGTAAGATGCGACGCTTTTTCAGAAGCAGGGTCGCCAGATTGCCAAGATTGATTACAGTATCGAGAATCCCGAGTCCGACGAGGACTCCGCTGGCCAGAGGGAATGCGTTCAGATGCATGCCGGTCACGATCTTGAAGACACAGAAGGGCAGACCGATCGTGAGGATCTCGGAGATGTCCTTCACGACTTGCCCTCCCGGATCCAGGCTTCCATTCCCCCGCGTAAGACCACCGACGAGACGCCTTTTCCAGACAACTCCGCTTGGACCCGATAGGCCATCATGCCCCGTCGACACAGCAAAAGAGGGGTTTTTCCTGCAGGGAGCTCAGGGAGCGGCTCTTGGGTTCCCGGGGCGCCCCAAGCTGTGGCGGTGTGACCGGGGGGCAGGGGATGGGCTTCGCGTTCGGTTTCCGGCCTCAAATCAACCAGGATGTAACGCTCCTTGTTTTTCTGATAATCCCCCAAGCTGAGGCTCAGCACGTCTTCTTCCGGTTCGGCGGTCGTGGTTTTGGCAGCGCACACCGGACAGTTCGGGTTCTTTCTCAGCTGGTGTTCCAGCACCGACAAAGTCCTCCCGTCGATCGAATGGAGGCGGGATCCGGCCTTCGCCACTCCAAGGAGGATGCGAATCGCCTCGAGGGCTTGAAGTGACCCGAGCGCCCCGACCAAAGGCCCGACCACCCCTTGATTCTCACAGGTGTCGATCTGTCCGTCTTTCAGGGTCGGATGGAGACACCGGATACATCCCGAATCGCCCCTGCGGCTCTCGAGACTGAGGATGCGCCCTTCCCAACCGCTGACACTGGCATAGATCCAAGGCTTGGAGCAGGCATGAGCGGTGAAGTTGATGACGGTTTTGCAGTCCATCCGGTCACTGCCGTCGAGAATCAGATCGAATCGAGGAAAGAGCTCTTTAGCCAAGGGCTCATCCAGGGCCCGGGCATGGATCTCGACCCGGCAACCCGGGTTCAAAGCTTCGATTCGCTCTTTCGCGACCTCCACTTTGAGGCGCCCGGCATCGGCTTCGGTGTAGAGTACCTGGCGTGAAAGATTGCTGACATCGATGTGATCCGGATCCACGACGGTCAGGTGACCCACTCCGGCTCCAGCCAGATAAAGCAGTGCTGGCGAGGAGAGGCCTCCGGCTCCGATCACGAGGATTTTCGCACGCGACAGTTTTTGCTGGCCTTCCGGACCCCAGTGTTCGAGTGGGAGGTGTCTTGCGTAGCGCGGATCAGTCATGAGCGTTCTCCAGTTTCAAGGATTTTTCGAGGAAGGTGTGGATCAGCGCGAAACCGAGCACGACCAACAGATTGCCGGTTCCCCATCCGAGAGCCACCGATCCTGCCACCAGGATCCAGCCACTCTTGCCCATCCGGAGCAAGGGCGTGGCGAAATTGAGGTGATGAAGACCGATCAAGGTCAAAAGAGCGCAAGCGATCCGCGGTTCCAGTACCGGCACAAATCCGGTCCGAGCTGAGAACCAGGCCAGTCCGGCCAGAAGGATTCCCAGTACCGTATTCATCATCGGACTGCGAGCTCCCGCCCGAAAGTGTGCTGTGATGCCGCCAGCCCCGTGACAAAAGGGAAGACCGTGCACCAGGCCAGCCAACAGATTACCGATCCCGATCGATCCCATCAGGCGGCGCTCCAGTCGTGAATCGCAGTCGGTGGTTTGGCTAGGAAAATAGGTTTTCAGTGCCAGGCGCGCCCCTGCTATGGAGTTTGCCGAAGTGAGAGCCAATTGAGGAAGAACGAGGCTTGCGAGGATCGAAGTTCTCAGTCCTTCTTGCACTGAAATGGCGCCGGTCACGGGTGCCCGTCCGCTGAAACACGCTTCCAAAAAAGCCAAAAGCGAGCCCAATCCGAGCAGGGGAATTCCGGTTCTCCGATCCAGCACAAAAAAAACTGCGACCGCCATCAGGACCAATATCAGTTCGAAGGGGGCGACCGGTGCGCTCCGGATTCCCTGCATCACGAGCAAGGTTCCGAGTGCGGTTTGCACCGAACGGACGACCGGTTCGGGAACCGGGAGGGGCGTTTTCCTGAATACTGCCAGAGCAAGAAAGACCGCACCGAGCATCATGCCCGATACCCGGATCTCTTCGGAGCTTGCGCCGAGAGCCACCGCCGCGATCGCGACTGATTTCAGAGGTTGGACCGACACCGGAGCTTTGAAAAGCCAGGACGCGACCAGTGAGACACCTGCTGCCGAAGCGAGAAGTGAGGGGAGGGAGTACCCGGGAATTTGAGCGAGCAAAACCACAAGGGGGAGCAACACCGGCAAGTCCCCGAAGGCACCGAGGACGTCACCCCATCGCAACCGGTAGGGCGGTTTCATTTGTGATCTGCTCCTGATGAAATCTCAAGAGTGTGCCCGATCAGAGGAAGAACGCTCGAGAGACTCTCGAGGGATCCCTTCCGGCTACCCGGAAGAGCCAGGATGAGGGTTTGCTTCACCAAGACCGCCTCACTGCGACTGAGCCAGGCAAAGGGGGTCGATCCCGCACCCCGGGAGCGCATGAGTTCACCCAAGCCGGGAATGGTTCTTCCTTCCAGGCGCTTCAGGGCTTCAGGAGTCCGGTCTCTCGGTCCGAGCCCCGTGCCACCGGTGGTGACGATCAAACGGACCCCCTTCTGGATCCAGCTTTCGATTGCAGCCGACAAGCGTTCCGGCTCGTCCGGGAGGAGTTCCCTTTGAACCCGGAGAACTCCGGCAGAAAGGAGCAGGGATTCGAGTGCAGGACCCGAGGTGTCCTCGGCTTCTCCTCGCGAACACCGGTCGGAAAGGGTGATCACCACGACTTCTGAAAGTTCGAGGACCGGTTCGGGTGCCGATGCCGGAGTTTCACCTTTCGGATGCACCCAGTGTCCCGATTTCCCGCCGATTTTTTCGATCAGACGGATTTCCCCCAGATCCAAAGCCGGGTCGATTCCTTTGGTGAGATCATAAACGCAAAGAAGGCATGCAGTGACTCCGCTCAAGGCTTCCATCTCCACGCCGGTTTTGGCGTGGGCAACCACTTCGCATTCGACCCGGAGCCGATCCGCCTCAAAATGAAACTGAAAACGGACCGCATCCACGGGCAGCGGGTGGCAGAGAGGGAGGAGCTCGGGAGTTTTTTTGACCGCAGCAATCCCGGCTGCTTCAGCCAGGGCGAGAGCATTCCCTTTGGGCAACTCACCACGCTCGATTTTGCGCAGGGTTTCGGGACGGGCGGACAGGCTCCCCGTGGCGCGACAGACCCTGCGAGTGACGGGTTTTTCCCCGACATCGATCATGCGGTAGGCGGATTTTCCCTCTGTAGGCACGGTTCCACCTTCCCCGAAAACCGGGCTTCCGTCTAGCGTGATTTGTGGCATAGTTTGGGGACATGCTAGTCGATTCCCGGGCCCGGAAATTCAGCTATTTGAGGTTGTCTTTGACCGAGGCATGCAACTTTTCGTGTACCTATTGCTTGCCCGCCGGTTACGCTCCGCGTGATCCCGGTCTCCCGTCCGAACTCGGCCTGTCGGAAGTGAAGAACCTCTTGATCGGTTTCGAAGCCGCGGGGTTCAGCAAGGTTCGATTCACCGGGGGAGAGCCCACCCTCCGAAAGGACCTGACCGAGATCATCGCATTTGCGGCTTCGCTTCCTGGGATTCAGGTCCGCGCTCTGACCACGAACGGTTGGAACTTGAAGCGCATGGCTGCCGCTTACCGCCTGGCGGGATTGCAGGCCTTGAATGTCAGCGTGGACAGCCTCGATCCGTCCCGGTTCCGGATGCTCACCGGGCGCGACCGTTTGAGCGAGATTCTGGATGGCATCGATCAAGCCCTGGGTCTCGGTTTCGATTCGGTGAAGTTGAATGCTGTTTTGCACCGGGAACATGCGCGCGATGAACTCGGTTTGTTTTTGAACTATGTCCGATCCCGTCCCGTCACGGTCCGGTTCATCGAGCTGATGAAAACAGGAAAAGGTGCGGCCTACCGGGATGCCCACTTCCTGTCGAGCGGCGAGATGCGCTTGGAACTCTTGAGGCAAGGTTGGCGTCCGGTCGAACGTTCCATATCGGGGGGGCCCGCACTGGAATTGTCCCACCCGGATTTTTTGGGAAGGATCGGACTGATCGCACCTCATGCCGAAGGCTTTTGTGAGTCCTGCAACCGCCTGCGGATCAGTTCCACCGGGTCCCTTCGCTTGTGTCTCTTTGGGGACGGGAATCACGATCTCAGGGAGTTTTTCCAATCACCTGAAAAGGCCCGCGAGCTTCCCCGTCAATTGGCCCAATTGCTCCGGCTCAAGGCCCCGTCCCACCGGTTACAGGAAGGCGATACGGGAATCCTCGGCGGTTTTTCGGAGATCGGGGGCTGAATGATCACCGCCGGACGCGCACTTGAAATCCTCCAGTCCCTCTCCTCCGCCCGCAGAATGGGAGTCGAGAAAGTTCCCTTGAATCAGGCAATCGGTCGGGTTCTGGCCGAGCCGGTCGTGGCCCAAGAAGATCTGCCCGCTTTTGACAATTCAGCAATGGACGGTTTTGCAATCCGTTGGGAAGAGCTGCAGGCTCACGGGGGTGTGTTGCCCGTCCTGCGTCGCTTGATTGCCGGCGATACCACTCCTACTGTCAACGGTGTCGGGGCGGTCGAGATCATGACCGGGGCTCCGGTACCCGTAGGTGGATTCGACACGATCGTCAAAGTGGAAGACACCGAGTCGATCCGGGTGGACGGTGTCCCCTGCATCCGCGTGCTCAGCCAAGTTCTCAATTCTGTGCGGGTCGGTGATCACATCCGTAAACGTGGAACCGATTTTCGTGAGGGCACTTCGGCAGGAAGAAGCGGAAAGAGGATCGACCCTGCTGCCTTGATGGCGTTTGCAGCGCTCGGCATTCATGAAGTACCGGTCAGAGCCAGGCCCCGGGTCCGTGTGCTTTCAACCGGTAATGAACTTCAGGATCCCGGAAGTGCTCCTCTTCGTGAGGGGATGATTTGGAATGCGACCGGTACTTTTTTGCTCGAGTCGCTTCGGGCCTTCGGTGCCGAGGTCGAGTATCTGGGAATTGCAGGAGATGAGACCGAAGGACGGTCCCGCGTATTCGAAGCCGAATTGGATCGTGCGCTCAAAGATCGTGTAGATGTGTTGATCACCACCGGAGCGGTGTCGATGGGTGTTCATGATTTCATCCCCAGGGCCGTGGCGGGTTCACAAGGGAGCATTGCTTTCCACCGGATTTCCATCCGCCCCGGGAAACCCCTTTTAGTCGCTGAATTCCGGGACCGTGGTCCCACGATTTTGATCGGCATCCCCGGCAATCCGATTTCAAGCGCCGTCAGTTTCGAGTTTTTTGTGAAGCCCTATTTGAGGGACCTTCTCTCTCTTCATTCACCCGATCCGGAGTGGGCGGTGCTTTCAGCACCGGTCGAAAAGCCCGAGGGGCTGCGTAGCTTTCTCCGGGGCAGATGGTTGCCGGAACGGGACGGGTCGAGGCGGGTGGACGCTTTGCCCGGTCAGGCCTCCTTCATGATCCACTCGCTCCTGGACGCCGACGTCTGGATTGAGTTGCCTGAAGAGGGCTCTGCCTTTTCAGAGGGGTGTCGTGTCCGTGTCCATCCGATTCCGAGGGGTTTAGCATGATCAAGATCAGATTTTTCGGGGCACTCAGAAAATGCGCCGATGCTGAAGGTTTTTTCGAGCTTCCGGTGGATGCCGGTGCGATCCTGAACGCGGGTGATCTGAAACAAGTCTTGATCCGGGAGTTTGAAAAACGCGGTTTCGGTTCCGAACTCGCATTGATTTCGGAATCGGTGATTGCGGATGACGAGAATATCTTACAGGACCATGAACCGGTGAAGGTCAGGGAGGGGCTTGCGGTCCTTCCTCCGGTTTGTGGAGGGTGAACATGGATCCGGTCAGTCCTCGCATTGAGATCCACCTCGGGCCTGAGGCCATTGTCCAAGCGACTCCGGGTCCGGAAGTGGAAACCGGGTTCGGAGCGAGCTGTGAGTTCACGGGTCGGGTTCGGGCGGTGAATTTCGGAAGAAAAGTCGACTCGGTCCATTATGACGCCTTTGTCCCGCTTGCCCGGAGTTCTTTGCACCGTATTGCAACCGAGGCACTCGAAGAGGCGGGAACGGATGGTTCGGTGCTGATTCATCACCGGACCGGACCGGTCCGGGTGGGAGAGGCGAGCGTGTGGATCCGGGTGCTCACTCCCCATCGTGACGAGGCCTTCAGGGTTTGCCGGTCGGTGATCGAACGACTCAAACACGAGGCACCGATCTGGAAAAAAGAAGTTTACACCGATGGCGAGACCGAATGGCTGAAGGGTCATTCGCTCTGCGCATCCGGGAGGAAATCATGAGAAACGAAGTGGTGTTTTATTTGAATGGAATGAGGACCGGGGTTTCGGGGGCCGAGTCCGCCTGGATGCTTTCCGATTACCTTCGCTATGAACGAGGACTTCCAGGCACAAAAGTGGTGTGTGCCGAGGGGGATTGCGGAGCTTGCACGGTATTGGTGGCAAGGTTCCGTCAAGGTAGGTTCCTCGAATACCGCTCGATCAACGCTTGCATCGCACCCGTGTATTCCTTGGACCGCTCCCATGTGATCACTGTTGAAGGATTGAAGCGCCCCGAGGGGCTACACCCCGTTCAAGAAGCGATGGTTCGTGCTCAGGGTTCCCAATGCGGGTACTGCACCCCCGGGTTTGTCTGTTCGATGGCTGGAATGGTCGATTCCGCCAAGAGAAAGGGCTGCTCGATCGACGCGAAGATGGTCCGGAATCACACCACCGGGAATCTGTGCCGATGCACCGGTTATGAGCCGATTCTCGATGCCGGCTGTTCGCTCGATCCGGGAAAAATTCCGAACCTGGCTTCTCTTTACAGTCAGGCTCCGATGGAAGCTGAGTTTGGAGCTCTCATTCCGTCCGTCTGCGTCGGGACACAGGATGCCCCCGTGTTTGTGCCGGCCACATTGGCGGAAGCCTTGCGACTGAGAGTCGATCACCCGGGTGCGAAACTGGTTTCCGGGATGACCGATCTTGGAGTGCTCACCAATAAAGGGAAGCTTGTTCCGGGTCCCCGGATCGCGCTCCATGCCATCGATGAACTGCACTCCTGGAGCGAGGATGACGGGTACTTCCGGATCGGGGCACGCGTGTGTTTGTCCGAGGTGGAAGACGCTCTGGCGGGCTCGTTTCCGGAATTCTCGAACATGCTCAAGATCTTCGCTTCACCCCAGATCAAGCATTCGGCGACTCTCGGCGGTAACCTGATGAATGCCTCACCCATCGGAGACTCCACTCCCTTTTTGAGAGTTGCCGAGGTGTCCCTGATGCTTGCCCGAATGGGTTCGTCAGGGCAGGTAGAGATTCGCGAAGTCGGAATCGACGCTTTCATCAAAGGGGGTTACAAGGAACTCGATTTTGCAGGAGACGAGATCCTGACATCGATCCGGATTCCAAAGAGCGATCACCACTATGCCTTGTTCAAGACCAGCACCCGGAAGGATCTCGACATTTCCACCGTGGCCTTTGCTGCGCGGTACCGGATCCGGAACGGTCGACTCGAAGGCGTGCGATTGGCGCTCGGGGGTGTGGCGGCGAGTGTGATTCGCATGCCGGATGAGGAGCAGATGCTCGAGAGTGGCCAGATCGGATCGGGACTATTTATGCGTGCCGCTGATTCCGCTCAAGCTCGCGTGAATCCCCTCAGTGATGTGCGCGGATCCTCGACTTTCCGGAAGGTCCTGGTCCGGAATCTGTTTTTAAAATTCGGCGACCGGGTGATGAGTGAGGCCGGTCTGCCCGTGAGCGAGGTGTCGGTATGAGTGTCGGTAAAAATATTCCTCATGATTCGGCCAAGACCCACGTGACCGGCGAGAGCGTATTCGTCGATGACCGCCCCGAGGTGAGGGGAGAGGTCCATGTCGGCATCGTCGGGACCACGGTGGCTTCAGGAATCCTGACCGGGATCGATGCGGAGGAAGCGCTCCGCGATCCGGATTGTCTCGGGGTTTACACTGCAGCGGATTTCCATGCCAAAAAGTGGGGAACGATCGTCCATGACCAGCCCTTTTTGGTGATCGACCGGATCGGCTACCACGGCGAACCTGCGGTGTTGATTGCGTCGAAAACCCGTGACTCCGTTGAGCGCATCAAGAGAAAGATCCGCCTGAAGGAAGAGGCCCTTCCCGGGATTTTTTCGATCGACGAAGCCAAGGCCCAAGGGGCGGTCCTGCATCGGGCGCCTTCGCCATTCCGGCAGGGGGATCCCGAACAGGCACTGGCCTCCGCTCCACACCGTCTCCAAGGGACGTTCCGGGTGGGTGGGCAAGAGCACTTTTACATGGAGTCTCAAGCGTCCATCGCGTATCCGCTCGAGAACGGTCAGGTCGAGCTGCATTCATCCTCCCAGCATCCGAGCGAATCCCAACGGGTGGTGGCCGAAGCACTCGGTCGCTCCTTTCATGATGTGGTGTGCGTGGTGAAACGGATGGGGGGTGGCTTCGGGGGCAAGGAGTCGCAGGCGGCTCCGATCGGGGCCTATGCCGCACTCGTCGCCGACAGGCTGAAGCGTCCTGCCCGGATGGTTCTCACCAAGGACCAGGACATGATCATCACCGGCAAGCGTCACCCGTTCCAGAACGAGTATGAAGTCGGGTTCGACGGGGAGGGGCGCATTCTCGCTCTCAAGGTACAGATCCAGTCGGATGGTGGCGCCTACACCGACCTTTCCGGTTCCATTCTCGAACGGGCCATGTTCCATGTCGATGGCGCGTATTTCATTCCGAACGTCCACGTCGAAGGAGTCTGTTACCGGACCAATCACCACTCGCACACCGCGTTCCGAGGGTTCGGGGGTCCTCAGGGGACCATGACGATCGAAGCCATTCTCGAGGATATTGCAGCCGTGGTGGGAAAAGACCCGGCCGAGGTGAGGAGTCTCAATCTCTACCGGGGCGACCGGGTGCGGACTCCTTACGGGCAGCAGGTCGAAAACAACCTGTTGCCGGAGATCGAGAAGCGATTGCGTCTCAGTTGCGATTATGAGGTTCGGCTTCAGAAAATCCGCGAACACAATGCCCGTAAGTGCGGCACGGTGAAGGGCATCTCCCTGACAGCGACCAAGTTCGGGATCGCGTTCACGGCGCGGTTTCTGAACCAGGCCAATGCGCTCGTGAACCTCCAACTCGACGGCACCGTTCAAGTCAGCACGGGCGCGACCGAAATGGGGCAAGGAGTGAACACCAAAATCGGCCAGATCGTGGCCCATGCGCTCGGGCTTCCGATGGAACGGGTCCGGGTCATGCCCACCTCCACCGAAAAGAATTCTAACACCTCTCCGACCGCGGCTTCGAGTGGTTCCGACCTGAACGGAATGGCCGCCCTCCGGGCGACTGACCGGATCCGGGCCCGTTTGATCGCTCTTGCGAAACTCAAGTTTCAAGGCATGGTTTCGACCATGGAGCGCGAACTCGAGGTGCTTGAGGCCCCTCTCGATCCCGGGTTTGAATTCCGTGACGGGCTGGTTCGCGAGACCTCGACCGGCAAGGAGGTCCCGCTCCTCGAGCTGATCCAAACCGCGTACCAGAATCGGATCTCACTTTCTGGCTACGAGCACTACAAGACGCCGGGTCTCGGTTTCGACAAGGTCAAGGTGTCCGGAAAAGCATTCGGGTATTTCACCCAAGGCATGGCCGTGAGCGAGGTGACCCTCGACGAATACACCGGCGAGCTCAAGGTCGATCGGACGGACATCTTGATGGATCTCGGGCGCCCGCTGAACCCCGGGATCGACTCAGGTCAGGTGACCGGGGCCTTCATTCAAGGCATGGGTTGGGTCACGAGCGAGCATCTGTATTACAACGACCGCCACGCTCTGGTGTCGCATTCCCCGACCACCTACAAGATTCCGAACGTGCAGGACACTCCCCGGGATTTCCGGGTGTCCTTCATTGAAAACGACGGTAATCCGGGCACGGTCCACGGATCCAAGGCCGTCGGAGAGCCACCGTTTTTGCTCGGCACGAGTGTCTGGACGGCGATCAAGCACGCCCTGTCTTTCCGCAACGGGGGACGTCCGGTCGAGATCGTCTCTCCGGCCACTCCCGAGGTGATCTTGCTTGCGCTTGAAAAAGCTAAGGGGAGGAGTATCCGGTGAACTTCGAGGAATTTTGCGCCCGCTTTCTCGAGCTGAAAGCCGCTCAGACCCCGATGGTGGTGGTGACCATGACGGGCGAGCGGGGCCATGCCCCCCAGGATGTCGGGGCCCGGATGATCGCAGGATCGGAAGGATTGATCGCGGGCACCATTGGAGGGGGTAAGATCGAACGGAAGTGTCTCGACCTGGCCCGTGAGATGCTTCTCGATCCGGAGTGCAGGCAAGGGCGTTCGGTGACCTGGAACCTCAAGCGCGACGTCGGGATGAGTTGCGGGGGCGAAGTGAGCCTTTTTTTCGAACCTTTCAAACCCGACCAAGAGTGGAAGATCGCCCTGTTCGGAGCCGGACACATCGTCCAGGAGCTCGCGCCTCTTTTGCTCAGGCTCGATTGTCGCCTGACGGTGACCGATCCCAGACCCGAATGGACCTCCAAGCTCGTTCCGCACCCGAGGCTCACTGTGAACTGCGAGCCTGACATGATCCGGGTCTTGGATGGAATACCCCCCGATTCGTTTGTCGCCCTGATCACGATGGGGCACTCGACCGATTATCCGCTCCTGCGCCATGCCTTGAAGACGCGCGCGTTTCCGTACCTGGCGGTTCTCGGGAGCAAGGTGAAGCGGATCAAAATGGAGGCTGAATTGCGCGAAGAGGGTTTCGACCCCGTTCGCGCAAAGGAGTTCTTATGTCCGATCGGAGAGGACTACGGTAAGAACGCCCCGTCCGAGATCGCGATCAGCATTGCAGCCGATCTCCTCAGACACCGACAGCGGGTTTTCGGGCCCAAAGTTTGAGGCGGTTCATCCCTCCGTCCGGATGCACCACGAGACGGATTTCCTCGCAGACCACGGGTTCGGTGATCTTGAACCGGAAACGGTTTCCGGCGTATTCTTTCACGCGGGTTCTGGGAACCAGGGGCTTCCAGTTCCCGGCCACTTTTCCATGAACTTCAATTTCCAGTGGATTGTTGTTCACAAAAAACCGGAAATCCATTTCGACTTCCTCGATCGGCCAAGCTTGTCCGGGTTGAAGTCGGGCTTCTTCGAAGTGACCTGAGACCCGGCTTCGAGCTGACTCAAGGCCGTCGAACATGTGGATGGGCGGGTAGGGCGAAATCAGCCGTACCGCAGGTCCGTAGTGCTCGTTCGATGCTTTGAGCATTTTTCCACCAAAAGCGAGGCACGCAAGGTCCACCCGTTCGCCCGGAGAAAAGCGGGAAATATTGCGTCGGACGTCGTCCGGGCCTGCTTCGTAATCCGGAGCCAGAGGTTTGTGTGGGGTCGGGACCGCATCGGGGTAGGGCTCACTCGGGGCCAGTAAGGCTTCGTGGAAGCGGCTGGACTCCGATTCCGGCAGGTCGGGACCGTAAAGCCCGAGACGGGTGAAGCCACCATCCGGAATCATCACGGCCCGGATTTGGAGAAAGCGGGTGTGAGGATCGAGCGAACGCACGCGTTTCAGAGCATGTCCATCAAGCGGGATCTCAGGAACCAGGCTCTTCCAATCTTGATGGGGGCCCTCACGTGCATCAATCCGGACCTTCGGCGCCTGGTTTCCGAGATGAAACCTTGTCGACAAGGAAAGGTAGGCGATTTGTGACTCTTTTTTCAGTTCGAATACGGCGACATCTTCGGCAAGAGGATTGTGACGGACGGATTCCCAGCTGTCCATGACCTTGCCTTGGCGTCCGTAGAGTTCCGGATCGAAGACCGCTTGATGGGGAGAGAGGAGATTCTCCACTCTTGCAAACCGATCGTCTGTGACGCTCAAGACCTTGGCACCCACTCCGACATGATGGGGTGCCAGAGGATCCATCGGTCCGGGTGGCTCGATGGCTTCGGCACGATCTGGAAGAAAGGCACGGAAGAGCAGGTCCCGGTATCCGCGATTCACGATCTCTTCTTTCGGAGCGGAGCTCAGATTCATCGGGTTTTCGAGAAGGTTCTCGTCCACACCGCTGATTCCGAAGTGACGGATCAGGGTCCGCGCAACAGAAGCGATGAAGGGGACTCCCGAATCATCCGCATTGCACAGGATCACCATGCCTTTTCCGGCATCGGGTCCACGGTAGCAGTGGAGGGAAAGTGCACGGAAGCCGTCGTTTGCACCCTGATGGATGGCAAAGCGATTCTCGCCGGCTTCGGCGATGAAGGTCCCGACCCCGCACTGGACGCCCATGAACTCTCGGCTGGCCGGATCCTTGTCGGTCAGCATCTGAATCGCCGTATCGCGATCGATCGGTCCCGGCTGGCCGGAGTAGGCGTCCGACAGGCGACACAAGAAACGCATCATGCCGTTTGCGGTACCGACCGCACCTGCTGCGAAGGCCGGGAAGCGGTAGCGGTGACCCGGAATCATGCTCCCGTTGTCGCGGAATCCACTGGCATCCCGTTCGGGATCGAATCCCTGTTCGTCAAAGCTCATTTCTCCGTCGGAAACCGAATCCAACCAATTTCTCGTGATGACAGCCAAGGGCTTCCGTTCGAGAGACTCAACCAAGTGTTCGAGGACGAGGTAGCCACCCCCGGAATACTGGAATTGCGTTCCGGGAGCATGGAGCACGCCGACCTCAGGTTTCCAGTACTCGGCTTTTCCTTCGAGGATCTCACCCGCTGTCGGGCGGGCCTGCTGGGCGGGAAGTCCGTTGACGTAATGCAGATTCAGCGCCCGGTGATTCATCAGGTGCTTCACGGTGACCCGGCTCGCGTCAGATAGGTTCAAGTTGCCCAGAGTTTTGAGTCTGAAGGTGGCGCCGGCTTCGTCCAGGATGGACTGGACTGGCGTTTCAAGGGTGAATCCCTTGTTGCGCATAAACGGGATGGAAAATGCAGCAGCGAGGGTTTTGCTGAGGGAGGCGATTTCGAACCGGGTGGAGGGTGTGACCGGATCACCCGCCTGGTTCCGGGTTCCGAGGCAGGAGGTCGCGATGTGACGCCCGTCCAAGGTCGCGGCAATTTGCACTCCGGTGATTCCGGCATTTCGCCGAAGAGCCTCGATCGACTGGATCGGATCCCGGGCGAGCAAGTCCGACAGACGCTTCCGGGTGATTTCAAAAAGCTCTTGTTTGGCAACCCGGAACTCCACTTCGGTCGGCTGGGGGAGACGCTCTCTCAAGAGTGTCAGCAACTCCGATGCGGATTTGCCTTTTGCCGACACGAGGAATTTGAAGCCATGACGCTTCAGGTATTCAGCGCCGAGCAGACGGAGTTCCGCACGAAGTGCCGGATCATCCTGCTGCACGCCTGCTTGTTCCCCCCGGGCTCGATCGTCGAGCGTCGCCGGAGCTTCTCCAATGTCTCCGTGGAAAGATGCCGCTTCCAGGAGCTCTGGCAAGGTCAATCCGAGAATCAGTTTCTCGATCCGGTTCAGATCGAGGAAGGGATCTTTGGACACCGGTGAGGCGAAAGCCATGGTCCCGCACACGTCAAAAAGTGCGCTCATTTGTTCAACCGGTTTCTGGAGCTTGTACTTCGAAGGGGCATGGCGTTTGGCTGCTGCCAGAGGATCCGGAGAGTTCCGGATGAAGTCCAGCGTGAACGGCAGCAACAGCTCGCTTGCGAACTCAGGTGGCTCCTCGGTGGTCATGAGTTGGATCATCAATTGGAGGGCGATCGGGTACCAGCGTTCGGTCCGCCCGTCCCACTTCACTTGAACGATCTTTTTCTCGTCTGAGAGATCCTTCCGGATGAACCGGTATTCCTCATGGGCGATTCTCAGGAAGGTTTCCAGACTCACCCGTCCGTGATGGATCTCATGCCACACTTCCCAGCGCGAACGCTCGGCTGTGGCCAGATCATCCATCACGCGCACCGGAACACCTCCGATGGTCGAGGGAAGAGCAACGCACCCGTTTCCTGAGAGCCAGTCCGTCAGGTATTGCAGAGATTGAAAGACGTTGTAGCGGACTTCTTCGGGATCATGATTCGGGATGTAATCCGACTCTTTCAGGTCGGCCACAATGAGGGAGCGGGCGTAGCGGGGGTCTTCGGGCTTCAGTCCTTCTATGTCTGGTTTTTCGAGGAATTGGAGGATCTCACGGCGATGTTCAGGTTCGAGCAGTGCCGTCACCAGGGCGGGAATCCACTCAGGGTGGACATCGCGTTGCTTCCACGCCTCCACCATGGCGATTCCGATCCGGACAAAGTCCGGATGCGCCACCCAGAAACCCGAAAGCCCGCGCCTCATTTGAGTGATCACATCCCGGAAGTAACCCTTCAAGGTGATCTGGAATGAAGGGCTCTTGAGATCGTTCTGGATCGGGAGGACCCCGTACATCCCACCGATTTGGATTCCCCCTCTTGATCCCACAGTCTGAGTCAAGAGATTGTGTGAGGCCTTGATGTACTTGATCACGATGTCCGGATCCGCCTTCACGGGAATCCGGTAATTCGGATCGTTCTTCATCAGGCGTGCGGTCGAAGCGAGGTAGTCGTGCCAACCGAGTGAAGCGCCTGCAAAATAGGGGTGGAGGGCGTCCATGATCTCGTGTGCCCGGAAGATTGCGCGTGGGTTCTCGAGCACGATGAAGAGACGGATGGTTCCCTTTTTGTAAGGAAGTCCACGATCGGCAAGGAGGGATTCGGCGGTCTCGATCATGAGCCTGATGTAAGCCGCTTCTTCCTCGTTTTCGAGCTTCGGAACATAATAATGGAGTGCCTTCGGATCGGCATGATTCGCAAACAAGTGAATGGCGAAGTCATAAAGATGCAAAGGAAGAGGTGATCCATCGAGGAGCAAGAACGGGCACGGCAGGGCCAAGCCCGGGAAGCGCTTGATCGGGAGTGAGAGGCGCTCGGTGGCGAGACGATACGATTTGCCGTTCCGAGGATCCTGGTACTGGAGGCTACCATCGAAGCAACCCTTCAGGTTCTCACCGGCGGCCACGAGGTCGCGGCGGAGCGGGGTCTTCGAGTCTTCGTCGTCTGCGCCCCAGAAGGGCGTGATGGAGCTCGATTTCAAGATTTCGCCCACGATGGCCGGCTCACCCGGGAGAACACGGTGAAAGGCGTTCATCGCATTGATGGAAAGCTTGGGATCATCCGGCGGGCCGAAGAGGGTGACGTGATGACCCCGGAGTTCTTCAGGTATCGGGGCAACCGGTTTTCCTTCTACCGCCTGGCAGTAATGCGGTCCGTGGGGTCCGACCACGATCCGTCCTTCGCTGTCCCTTTGTCCGATGACGGTCTGGTACTCGGGGTCGAGCAAGTCGATCTTGAGACCGGTATTGTAGCCCACACACGCGAGGGTCCGTTCGTCGATGAACTTCCGGTCGACCACGCGTTGATTCAAAACTTTCTCGAGAGGATCCCGGAGCCTTCGAAACAGATCACAGACAAATGCTAGGGATTCGGTGGATTCCAAACCGCCACCTTGGTCGATTTCAACCAAGCCCGGCACACCCGGCACCGGACGCCCCTGTGTGTTCAGGGTGGCAATGAGTTCTGGAGTGAGAAAAGCTCGGTAGGCGGTGATCGGCTTCATCAGGATCCTCGGTAAGTGGAATATCCGTAGGGGTTCAGGAGGAGGGGAATGTGGTACTTCCGGGTGGTGTCCGTGATCTCAAACGCAACCGGCGTATCGAGGAAAAACGGCTTCTGACCGGAGCGCGTGAAGTAGTCTTCGATCCCGAACCGGATCCGGTACTGCCCGGCCAGGTAGGGAACATCGAACACAAAGCGCCCGTCCGGGTTGGTTTCACCGGATGCGAGGAGGGTCCAGTTTCCGTTCTGAGCGGAATCGAGGAAAACCTTCACTCCGCTTGCCGGAAAACCTTTGCTGGTGTCGAGGATGTGGGTGCTGATCATTTTCGCCTCATTTCTTGAATGAGAAATCAGCCACGGCCTCTTTCCCTTCGATGACCGTGACTTCAGTCGTCTTCGAGCCGAACACTTCATGCCAGGCTTCGATCTTGTATTTTCCGGGAGGTAATCCCTGAATCGAATAGGTTCCGGAAGTGTCGCTGATGGCGAACCACGGATGGTCCATCACCGCGATCGATGCGCTCATCCACGGGTGGACGCTGCATTCCGATTCAATGACGATCTCGGGCTTGGTGAAGATCTTTGTGACCTTGTCGCCTTGGTTCGGCATGGCGACATTGAAGTTTTCATTCGCCTTGCTCCGGGATTTGACATTGTGAAAGGTCGGGTCACTGTTCAAAAAGTCGACCGCTTGGCCCACCCGGACGGCGAGCACCCGGGGTTCGTACTGGCATTCGACCTGGTCCAGGATTACAGGAGTGGTCGGCGCCGCCGGGACGGGCTTTCCTTCATGGCCAGAGATCACGCGGATGAGCACGTTTTTGATTCTTCCGTTCTCGATCTGGATGTCGTTGGCGTAAAGGGCCGGCTTGTTTTTCGGGTTGCAAACGGCAGGAAGGGCCAACTTCTCCGGGGCCGGTGCTTCGCCTTCGAGGCTTGCGGTTCCTTTTACGATGCCCACCGGACCGCTCGGAGTGGCCGCCACCACAGCCGGAGCAGTTGGCGGAGCGGTGGGGGCTTCAGTGCTTGCCACGTTCTCGCGGGTCAGGAACATCACCGCCAGAATGATTGCGGCGCCGATGGCTCCGAAGGTGCGGGAGCGGGTCGGATTCGACAGGCGGGTCACAAAAAACTCGCGGATGGCCGCACCGGCCGCACTGATGGCGATCAGGATCTGCCAGTTGTAGGCGTTCCCGTAGGTGTTCGGGAAGTGGTTCGAGAGCATGATGAAGATCAAGGGAAGGGTGAGGTAGGTGTTGTGAGTGGAGCGGTTCTTTGCGTTCTTTCCCCACTCCTGGTTCACGGGTTCACCCCGTTTCGAGGCCTCGACCATCTTGACTTGTCTCGGGATGATCCGGAGGAACACGTTCGCGGTCATCCAGGTTCCGACCATCCCACCGATGTGGATGTAAGCCGCCCGTCCGGACAGAGTATGGCAAAGCAGGTATACCATGCCTCCGAACCAAAGCAGGGTCAGGACATGACCGGTGACCGGACTTTTTTTGGTGAGGTTCGATTCCCAGAGGAAGTCGTAAAAAAACCAAGATCCGATGAGGGACCCGAGCGACAATCCGATTGCCTGGGCGTAGGTGATCTTGGAAACAGAAGAATCGAGTAGAAAGGTTCCTGATCCGGCGTAAAAAATCATCGCCAGCAGGAAGATGCCGGAGAGCCAGGTCCAGTAGGATTCCCACTTGAACCAGTGGAGTTCTTCAGGAACTTTTGTCGGTCCCATCAGGAGCTTTTCGACATGGTAGAAGCCCCCGCCGTGGACCATCCAGAGTTCTCCGACATGGCCTTCGCGTTTCGCCTCCGGGTTTCGGACAAAACTCCGGTCCAGCCACATGAAGAAAATCGAGGTTCCGATCCAGGTGATGCCGACCGTGATGTGCACCCAACGCCCGAGTAGAAGGAGCCACTCAAAAAGATCCTGATTCATGCCGTTCCCCTTTTTGTTGGACTCTAGCAGAAAACCCTCCCTGTGCCATTAAAAAGCGTTTAATATTGGACAGATATGACCAAAAAGCCCTCCCTCCGCTTCCACCTTGGCACTCTGTTGAACCCCCTCTCGGACGGGGTCTGTGAATCGATCCGGAACGGAGTCCTGGTGGTCGATTCCCGGACAGGAAAGATCCGGGGAATCCATTCGCTCGAGGAGGCGCATCGGCGGTACGGAAAGACCATGAGTGGGCGTTCGGTGATCGACCATGGCCCGGCTCTCCTCATTCCAGGTTTTTTCGATCTTCATTTTCACTGGGTCCAGGATGAAGTCCGTGAAATGCCCAAGGCATCGCTCCTGACCTGGCTCAAGAACTATACCTTTCCGACCGAGATGCGGTTCGCAGATCCGGCTTACTCCAAGGATCGTGCGAAGGCGTTTTTTCAAAAGCTCAGGAATTCCGGCACTCAAGGTGGAGCGATTTACAGCTCGATCCATGAGACCGCCATCCGTAGCGCGTTCCGTGAAGTGAAGGGACATTTTGTCATGGGCAATGTGCTGATGAACATGGAGTCTCCTCCCGAGTTGACAGTGGGCGAGGAGGACTCGCTCCGGCTGGTGAAGCGCCTGCTGAAGCGTTACGGAGTCCGGTACGCCCTGACACCTCGGTTCGCGATCACGACGACCCCTCGGGTGATGAAGGAGGGGGCCAAGTGGGCCGATGCCGCCCGGGCCTTCAAGCAAACCCACCTTTCGGAGACTCCGGGCGAGATCGAGTTCGTGCTCTCACAATACCGGAAGATCCCGGGATTCGAAAAAGTCAGGAGCTATACGGAAATTTACCACAAATGTGGCATGCTCGGCTCCCGCTCGATCATGGGTCACGGGATCCATCTTTCTTCGGAAGAGCTGAGGCTTCTGTCCCGCACCCGCACTTCGATTGCGCACTGCCCGACCTCGAATGCACCGGTCAAGGACCTCGGGCTCGGCTCAGGACTATTTGATTTCCGTCGCACCGAGAGGGCAGGGGTGCGTTGGGCCCTCGGTTCCGACATTGGTGGAGGGCCGTTTTTGTCCATGTTCGATGTGATGGAGAGCTTCGTCCGTCAGAACCGGAAGGCCGGAGTGAAGGCAGCGACCCGGGTGAAGGCCCTGTACCGTGCGACCTTGGCAGGCGCAGAGATCCTCGGACTTGGCCGGATCACCGGAAATTTCAAAGTTGGAAAGGAAGCCAACTTCATGGTGGTTCCGGTCTCCGAGCAGGTTCTCGCCGGGCGGAATGCCGAGGAAATCCTCGAGCGTCTCCACGCCGGAGTCAAGCGCCGGAGCGATTACGATTCTTTGGTGGCCTCGGCTTGGATCAAAGGTCGATGTGGGTCCCGAGCTCGATCACCTGATCCGGCGGAAGCTTGAAGTAGTCCGTCGCATTCCGGGCATTACGGGAGAGGAACGAGAAGATCCCCTGCTGGTAGCGGTTCATCTCGCCGCTCTCCTGCTCCACAAAAGTCTCGTGCCCGAGGACGTACACCAGCTCTTTCAAGTTGGCGTTCATCTCGAGTTTCACGAGTGCCTTCTCCATGATCGAGGGGATGTCCGGCATTTCCATGTAGCCGTACCGGACGAGCACCCGATGGAACCCTTTCCCGAGGTTCTGGACTTCGACGCGATCGTCCTCGCATTTTCCGCCCCTGCAGAAATAGGGCACGGTCTCGGAGGTGACGGTGAGCAAAAGGATGTTCGCATGGAGCGAATGGAAACGCCTCACCATCCGGAGCACCACGGGGGGCACGCCGTTCGGATCCGAGGCGAGAAACACGCCGGTGCCCGGGATGCGGTAGGGGACCTCTTTCTCGAGGTGATTCAGGAAGGCATCCAAGGGTTCCGCACTCCGCATGAAGTGCCGGGCCAAGAGGCTCCGGCCCATTTTCCAGAGCAACATGACCAGGAAAAAGAAGGACCCGATGAACACCGGAATCCAGCCGCCGTCCACGAATTTGAGCACGTTGGCCAGGAAGAACGGGATGTCAAAAGCGAGGAAGACCAGCAAAACCAGCCAGGAAAGGGCCGGCTTCCATTTCCACTTGTGGCGGGTGACCTGGAAATAGACCAATGAAGTGATGGTCATGGTCCCCGTGACTGCCAATCCGTAGGCGGCCGCTAATTTGGAGGACTCCTTGAATACGAGCACGAGAGCGATGCAGAGAATCGCCAAAGTCAGGTTGATGAAAGGAATGTAGATCTGTCCTTCGCCGTGTTCCGAAGTGTGCTTGACCGTGAGTCGGGGGAAATATCCGAGGCGGATCGCCTGAGAGGTCAAGGAGTAGGCTCCCGAAATGAGGGCCTGGGAGGCGATCACGGTAGCCAGGGTCGCCAGGGCGATCATCGGATACAGGAACGATTGCGGGACCATGTTGAAGAACGGGCTTCCGGTCGATTCGGGGTGGGTGATCAGGAAGGCGGCTTGGCCCAGGTAATTCAATACCAAACACGGGAATACGATGTAGAGCCAGGCTTTCCGGATGGGAATTTTTCCGAAGTGGCCCATGTCGGCGTACAGGGCTTCACCACCCGTGACAGCGAGGACCACGGAACCCAGCATCCGGAACGCGTGCCAGCCGTGCAACTCGAAGAAATCAACGGCGTAGACCGGTGACAAGGCCTGGATGACACCCGGGAAGTGGGCGATTTGCATCAGGCCCAAAATGCCCAGACAAGCGAACCAAACGAGCATGATCGGCCCGAAGGCGTTCCCGATTTTTTCCGTGCCGTGCTTTTGAAATGCAAAAAGTCCGATCAGGATGAGCAAGGTCAAGGGAACCACCCAGGCTTCCAGCGCGGGCGATACCACTTTCAAGCCTTCCACAGCAGAGAGGACCGAGATGGCCGGGGTGATGACGCCGTCTCCGAAGAGAAGTGCTGCGCCGATGATCACCAGAATGCCTGTGATTCCGACTTTTCCCGGCCCCCGCATTTTCACGTTCTCAGGAAGGAGCGCCAAGAGGGCCATGATCCCACCTTCGCCCCGGTTGTCGGCCCTCATCATGAACACGACATACTTCAGGGTCACGATCATCATGAGTGCCCAGAAAATCAGCGAGACAAGTCCGAACAGGTTCGCTTGAACCGATGCACTGACCCCGTGAACCGGGTTGACGCATTCTTGAATGGTGTAAAGGGGGCTGGTTCCGATGTCGCCGAATACGATCCCGAGAGCACCGAGAACGAGCAGCATGGAATTGGACTTTTTTGTAGAATCACCGGTGGTTGCCATGATGCGCCCACCATAACCGAACCTCAAGAAGTCGGCATTAAAAATTCAAGTGGAAGACGGCGGGGCTCCGGGTCTGATTCGGCGTCAAGAGGCGGTTCACCGGGCATGGCCCGGATCCCCGTAAGGTGGGATGTTTCTTGAGGCGGACAGATTGGGTGGGACAGGTGGATCCTGTGAGGGATCCGACCAGTGGGACAGGCCGTCGAACCGGTCCCGGAGCCCCGCGGTCACATTCCACACCTCTGATGCGGCGAGCCATAGCGACTTCCGCACTTGAGACATGAAAAAACAAGTATGAAATCAGATGCAAGAGGAGTCATCGTTGCTTCCTCCCTGCACTTTCGAGAGCCAGGTTTGAATTCGAGTTGAGTTCGAGGCTTTCAGGAAGGTAGCCCGTGTAGACCACGCTCTCTTGCGAAATGCGGCTCACTTCCAGGCGCACTTTTTTCCAGATGCCACCCCGATTGGACACCTTCAGGATGAGCGCTGCTTCCGGATGGTCCAAAGGCCCGCACATCACCACGACTCGATTGAGGGCGCGATCGGGCAGGACCTCATAAAGCCGGCCGGTGTACTCTACATGATTCTGAACGCTCAACACCGTTGGGCCTGCAGCGACCGGCATCGGCCGGCAAGCGAGGAGCAGGAACAGGGTGCTGGCTTTCAGAGAATCGATCCACATGTCCCGTCTATCGCAAGATCGGTGCCAGTCCCTGTTCGATGGAGAGGAGTGGAGGCCCCCCGGTGCGGGACTACCGGGGGGCGTTTCGCCTGATCAGTGGGCACTCATGCCCGATTCATTCTCGGAAAACGCTCCGAGATCCTCGTCTCCGTTCGGCTCCGGTTCATTGGCGCTCACCAGACCGTACTCACGCTCTTTCCGGTACAGGGTCCGCCGATTGATTCCGAGGATGTTCGAAGCCTTGTCTTTTCTGCCAGCGGTCTTTTCAAGAATGAGTTTGATGTACCGCTCTTCGAGCTTCTCGATGGTCGGGAAATCGCGGGTCGCATCTCCGAAGAAGCTCTCCGGACTCACCAACTCATGGGTGGGGAGATCTCCCTCATCGACCAGTGAGTCCCCACACAGAACCACGGCTCGTTCGACCACGTTCTCGAGTTCCCGGACGTTTCCTTCCCAGCGGAGACGGAGCAGCTTCTGAATCGCCCGTTTGGTAAACCCTTTGACCGGGGCTTGGTTTGCGGCTGCGTACTTTTTGAGAAAATGCTCGGCCAACAAGGGGATGTCCTCCTGACGGTGGCGGAGGGGCGGGATCTGGATCGGGATCACCGAAAGCCGGTAAAACAAGTCGTCCCTGAAGCGGCCGTCTTTCATCGCCGCACGGAGGTCTTTGTGGGTGGCGGCGATGATCCGGACATTCACATCGAGCGGGATGTTTTCACCGACCGCCCGGATCTTCCGTTCCTGAATCACGCGCAAGAGCTTCGATTGAAGCAGGGGATTCATGTCGCCGATTTCGTCGAGGAAGATCGTTCCTCCGTTCGCCTCTTCAAACAGGCCGCGCTTTCTCTGGATGGCACCGGTGAAGGATCCCTTGGCATGACCGAAAAGCTCCGATTCGAGAAGATTCTCGGGAATCGCCGTACAGTTGATGGCGACGAAGGGCTTGTTGGCCCGAGGGCCACTCCGGTGGATCGCCTGTGCGATCATTTCCTTACCGGTTCCGGATTCTCCGGTGATGAGGACGTTCGACGAGGCACCCGAGACGCGCTCGACCAGGTCGAAGATCGCTTTCATGTTCTGGCTCTTACCGATGACATTACCGTAAGACCAGGTCTTCCGGACCTCCTGACGGAGGACGGTGTTGTCCTGTTGAAGCTTCCGGAATTCGATCGCCCGTTCGGTCACAGTGTTCAGTTCGGCAAGCTTGAAGGGTTTGGTGATGTAATGGAAAGCGCCCTTTTGCATGGCCTCGATGGCGGTTTCGATCGTTCCGAAGCCGGTGGCGAGAATGACCGGGATCTCGGGTCGCAACTGTTTCAGTTGTGCGGTCAGTTCGATCCCGTTCATGCCGGGCATCTTGATGTCGGAGATGATGACGTCGACTTCACCCGCCTCCTCGTTCCGTGACAGCGAACCCCCTTCAGAGAGAGCCGCCAGGGCTGATGCACCGTCTGCAAAGCCGTGGATTTTGTGTCCTTGGTCCGTGAAGACATCGGAGAGCAATGTCCTCATCTCGGGTTCGTCGTCAATGATCACTATCGAATAGCTGTTGGTTTGTTTCTGCATGGTGCGGATGAATACTTTTTTTATGATGCAATTAATAGCGAAAACAAGCCGTGTCACGTTATTTCCCGAGGATTACGAAATTGAAGATTCTCTGAAGGTTTAAATTCAGATTATTGAAAATCTTTATTCACTCTTTAGGTTGTTGTTGATATGAACCTGTGCATGACGGAGAGTCGTAAGAACATTCTTGTCCTCGGGTTCGATCAGGATGAGCAGAACCGCTTGGTGGAGTTGTTGTCCGCTGGCGGGTCGGAATGTCCCTTCTGTGTTTGGATCGAGCCTACAGGAGAATCGCCGGATCTGCTGATCGAGCGCTTTCATTCCGGAAAGAGACCGAATGCCCGGATCCATCAAGTGCCGGTACTCGGTCTGGTGAGGGCTCAGAATGTCTCAGAGATCGAGTGTGAGTTCGGGTATCAAGATGTCCTGCAGTGGGAGTCGCTGACTGCAGACTGGCTCAGGCACTCCATTCGTCGGGTGATTCAGCGGTTCACCCAGGAGAGTGAAAGGCGCGAGGTCGAGGCAAGCTTGATCGTGCGGGAACGCCTCGGTTCGGTGGGACTGTTCGCCTCGAGCATCGCGCATGAGATCGGAACCCCTCTCGGGGTGATTCGGGGTAAAGCCGAATTTCAATTGTTGAAACATCAAGATGATCCGCGCTACGTGAGGGACTTGAACGTGATCATCCAACAGGTCGACCGGATCGCCCGTTATGTGCGGGGTGTGGTGAGTCTCGGTTCGGGTCAAGCGGTGGGCGCTCCGGTTGCTGTGAAGCTTTGTAGCATGATGGAGGAGGTTCTCGATATGATGGGACCCGCTCTCCAAGCATCCGGTATACAGTTGGACCTGCAGGGTGTGGAGTCCGGTCCAGGACGGGTCAAAGTCGACCCTGAGGCGTTCCGTCAGGTTCTTTTTGAGCTGTTTTCGAATTCCATCTATGCAATTGATCGTGCGATCCGTGAGGGAGTGATTCAGGAGGGCCGGATTTGGGCGTCTTACCGTCACCAAGAGGGCCGGATTGAGTGTTCTTTTTCCGACAACGGCATCGGGATGAGTTCAGAGGAGCTGGATCGGGTGTTTCATCCCTTTCGCTCGAACAAGGGTTTCGGAGAGGGAAGAGGCCTCGGGTTGTCCATCAGTTATCGATTGATCGAAAGTTGGAATGGAACCTTGAAGATTCAGAGTGAGCCGGGGCGTGGAACGCAGGTCACATTCTCTCTACCCGAAGCGACGGATCAGGTCCGACCTCAGATGAATCAGACTTTCACGAGTCCCTGAGACCCGGTCCTCGGTGCTCACGATCCTGTCGATCAGGGGTGCACCGTGTCCGAACAGCCAGGTGAGGAAGTGGTGTTTGTCCATCCCCGGCCCGCTCAATGCGCAGAAGCGGTGACGCTCCATGTGCCTGAGCATTTCCATATAGGTTTTGATCCGGTGAATCGGAGAAGCATGGTTCATTTTGTAATGATGCTCAATCGGATGATCAGTTTCTCCCGGGAACTCCATCAGCAACACCTCGGTGGATCCGATCCAGAGCAAGAGTGAGAGGTGGAGAGGTGCTGAGGGTGGCATGGTTGGAGTTCCTTTCTTCTGTGATTTAGCAAGGATCAAGCCATTTACGGTGAGTCTGGTTTCAGTTGGAGGGACTCGTCGGGAGAATTTGCCTCATTAGCGGAGTTCGAGTCCCCTGTTCGAGAACGCCTGGCCCCAGAGTTCAAAGAGGCGTTTTCTGACTTCCTCAGGAATGCGGGTTCCCGAGCTTCCGGTGTATCCGGCGATCACACTCCGCTCGAGTTTGCGGTAACAAAGGTCGGAGCGTGGGGTGTGGGGGACTTCCCGGATACAGGATTCATAGAAACGTTCATGCAGGGTTTCCTGGTTTCTCGGTGTCAGAATCTCAAAGGCGCTCCCCAGCCAGAACCAGGCGTCTCCCCTTTGTTCCGTTCGAAGACTCCCTTTCAGTGAAGCGTACAGCTCAGCGACTGCCCTCCAGTACCAGACCTGGCTCGACCGGTCGGTGGGGGATTCCTGGAGAGTCCGTGCTCTCCGGATGTGTTGTCGGGCGCGATTCAGGTGAGTTGCCGCAGTCACCGTATTTTTTGACGCCGGTTCACGGGCCCAGATTTGCAAGTCCCTGATCCATCCTCGGAGGTCCGACCGGAGGTACTTGGGAATGGATTCCCGTTCTGAGAAAGTTTTGAGAACTCCCATCACCCGGTCCGGTCGGCCTCGGGTTCTGATTTCAAGAGAGAGCAGCTCATAGAGGGCGTCTTCCCTGAGATCGGTGGAGTCTTGCCCCGGGGGCGGTCGTTCGATCATCTGCCTCAATTCCTCGAACGCTTGCTCGGTGAAACCCACACTCCTCAGGTACCGGACCCGGTCGATCGGGCTCCAGAGAGACAGTTCTTTGTCTTCGATCCGGTGAAGGGTCGGGGATCGGGGTGTGGCTGCGACATGACATTCGATACAGGTTGAACTCAAGGTCCGGAACAAGGCTCTCGAGTAAGTGGATTGTCCGAGCCTCCACGCGGAGGTCATTTGATCCGCTTGCTCCGGGAGAGCTTCTCCCAGGATGGGGTAGAGTTGTCCTGTACCGTTATCTTGCTTTTTCCGGGTGACCCGGTGTGCGATCCGGCTGAGTCGTTCCATCCTGACTTCGATTCTCTGGTGTTCGGGAGAGCCCGGTTCGGGTAGGGATCGCGCGAGATCGGCGTTGAGATTCAGCAGGATGGAGTGCAGTTCACTCATTCCGGTTTTGAGCCCGGGTTCCTCGGCCCGGGTGTGAAGGGAGAAGCTGAGGAGGATTGGAATCCAGTAAAGCCAACGTCGAATCATGCCCGGGTTGCTACAGGATTTGTGCCGGGTGCTTGGCTTGATCTTTGCTGGAGTGCGGGCATGGGTGAGATCACTTCAAATCGCATCATTCAGTTGAATCAAGTGTCGCGGGACGATCTGCCTCGTGTCGGTGGTAAGGCGGCCAACTTGGGCGAGTTGGTGCGGGTCCTCCGGGGTCGGATCAGGGTCCCTGCCGGGTTTGTCCTGACCTTGAGCGCTTATCGGGAGTTCATTGAGAGGAACGGAATCGATCTTGTCCTGAAACAGCATTTCGAAACCGGAGAAACCCTCGATCCCGGGCGGATCGAGATGATTTCATCGCAAATCCAGGAGGCCTTCCGGGCAAGTCATTGGCCGGAAGCCCTGGCTCATGAGGTGATCGGCGCTTACAACGGGCTCAATTCATCCCGTCCTGGAAGACGTGATGTGGCGGTCCGGAGCAGCGCAAGTTCCGAAGATCTCCCGACGGCGAGTTTCGCCGGTCAGTTGGACTCGTACCTGAACGTGGAAGGAGAGGAATCTTTGCTCGAGCACATCCGGATGTGCTTCGCCTCGAATTATACGGCGAGAGTCATCAGTTACCGCAACAGCCGGAAGATCCCCCAGATCGGAGCGGGCTGCTCGGTAATCGTCCAGGAGATGGTGCGGTCCGATCTTGCCTCTGCGGGTGTGGCTTTCACGCTCGACCCGGAGTCGGGTCATGAGGGGGTGATCCTGATCAACTCGGCATTCGGCCTCGGAGAGTTACTGGTTCAAGGCGAAGTGATCCCCGATGAATTTGTCGTTCACAAGGACCGTCTGAGGAGGGGTTTCCTTCCGTTGATGAAGCGCGAGCTCGGATCGAAGGAGCTCAGTCTGGTTTATGATCCCTTTCACCCTGACCGGACTGTCCGGGTGCGTGTCGCAGACGAGGAGAGACACAAGTACTCACTCGGGGACGAAGAGATTGTGGAGCTCTCACGTGCCTGTCTCGAAGTGGAGGACCACTTTTCAGCCGGCAGTCTCCGCCGGAGGCCGATGGACATCGAGTGGGCCAAAGACGGCCTGAGTGGTCTGATCTATCTGGTTCAAGCCAGGCCTGAGACGGTTCATTCTTTGCATGCAGTTACCTCGAAAAGGCCCACATTCAAGCTTGAAGTGATCGGTAGTCCCCGGCCACTCCTCGTCGGCAGGGCGGTCGGAGACCGGATCGCTTCTGGACGGGTCAGACGTATCAGGAAGGTCTCGGAACTCGGATCCTTTCAAGCGGGAGAGATTCTGGTGGCCGATCGGACCGATCCGGATTGGGAACCCGCGATGAAGATCGCTTCAGCAGTCATCACCGCCAGCGGTGGGCGGACCTGTCATGCTGCAATCGTGGCCCGTGAGATTGGCATCCCTGCAGTGGTGGGAGTCGGGGCTGGAATCGATCTCCTTCAGGACGGGAGCGAGGTGACCGTTTCTTCTGCCGAAGGAGAGGAAGGGCGTGTGTATCCGGGAACGCTTGCACTTCGTACCGTTCCGGTTCCAGACGTGTCCCTTGATGGACTCAGAACCCGACTCCTCATGAATGTTTCGCGTCCCGGTGATGCGCTCTCCTGGGCACTTCTTCCCGGGGGGGGAGTGGGGCTCCTCCGGATGGAGTTCATGATTGCCTCCGAGATCAGGATCCACCCGCTGGCTCTCCTGAATCTGAGAAAGATCAAGAGTCAGGAAACCCGCCGCAGGATCGATGCACTGACCCGCGGAATCGAAGACAAAAAGGAGTTTTTCGTCCGGAAGCTCGCGGAGGGCATCGGATCGATCTGCGGGGCGTTCCATCCCCGCCCAGTGGTGGTCCGCTTCAGCGATTTCAAAAGCAACGAGTATGCAAACCTGATCGGTGGTGAAGAATTCGAGCTCCGGGAAGAGAATCCCATGTTGGGATTGCGGGGCGCCGCCCGCTATTCCCATCCCATTCACCGGGAAGCCTTCGCACTCGAGTGCCTGGCCATTCGTAGGGTCCGTGAGACCATGGGGTTTGACAATCTGAGTGTCATGCTTCCTTTTGTCAGGACCATGGTGGACGCGGATGCCACCCTCGAAGTGATGCATGAGTGCGGGTTGATCCGGGGGCAGGGGGGACTCGAGGTTTGGATGATGTGTGAGGTTCCGGCGAACGTGCTCCAACTCCGTGAGTTCAGTGAGCGGTTCGACGGGATCTCAATCGGTTCCAATGACCTGACCCAGTTGATGCTCGGAATCGACCGGGACTCCTCCTCTGTGGCGCCGTTTTTCGATGAACGGCATCCGGCGGTCAGGATGATGATCTCGTTCGCACTCCGGGAGGCGAAGATTTGCGGTATGAAGACATCACTTTGCGGCCAGGCTCCCTCGGATTACCCGGAGTTCGTCCGGTTTCTGGTCGATGAAGGGATCGACAGCATATCCCTGAGTCCTGATGCACTTTTGAAAGTGGCAAGCGTCGTTTCAGAACACGAGAAAAGGAGTAAGGTTCATGTCCAGTCACCCCCTGCGGATTCTGCTCGCCCTCGACCCCTTTGAAAAGCACTTGAGCCTACCCGAGTCCGAAATCCGGGAATGGCGACGTTGGTTCAACGATTCAGGAGCCAGCGTCGAGGCGGTTCATGTGATTCCCTGGGATCCTGATCCGTCCGAGGCGGCGGAGCGGCACAAGAAGGCCTTCGATCGCTTGCAGGCCTGGATCGAAGATTGGGGTATGGACGGTTGGGTGAGTCCTTCGATCATCCAGGACCGGTTCGGAGGAAGGAACGGAGCGGTGGATACCTTGATCGAGGTGATCGGCATGAGGTCGGTCGATCTGGTGATGGTGGCCTCCCGGGGGAGACGGTGGGTGAGCCGGATGGTGCTCGGGAGTTTCTCGGAGCGCCTGTTGCTGGAATCTCCGGTGCCGGTGTTGTTTCTCGGAGCCCGTGCGATGGTTTCCGAACACCCTCCGACCGTGTTGTTTCCGACGGATTTCTCGCTCGCTTCCCGTGCGGCCTTTGAAGCGTTCGTCGATCAGGTGAGTCAACTGGGGGCCGAGGTCCTCCTGCTTCATGTCGAGCAGTATCCGGGTCTGATCAATGGCTACAGCCTCACCGGTATCGGAGCTTATCTTCCGGAAGTGTACTGGATGATCCAGAAGGAATCTTCGATCTCTGAAGGTGAGATCTGGGTGGATTATGCAAAGAAAAAAGGGCTCAAAGCCAGGTTCCTGCTGGAGGAGTGCGGGAGTGCGCCGCAAACGGTGATCATGAGGACAGCCCTCGAGCACGGCGTCCGTTTGATCGGGGTCGCTTCTGTCCGGTCCGAGTTCGAGAAGCTCGTCCTCGGAAGCATTTCGACGCGGCTTTTCCGTTGGTCCCGGATGAATGTGTGGGTGCTCGGCCCCGGAGCTTATGGAGCCATCCTGGCTCAGAGTGCGCCACGAACGTCGCCCGGAGCCTCTCCTGCTCCTCCCAGTTGAGGCCCGGTTTGGCACCGGAATTGCTCTATGTGCTTTGAAAAGGAGTAGATTATGAAAACATTACCCTCATTGTTCGAAAGAAGCCTCGGTTCCCCTGTCACCCGGAGTCCGTTCAGAAGTCTCCTGAACCTCCAGCGAAGGATGGACCAGTTGATGAACGAGTCCTTTCCCGAGGCCTGGAGCGAGAGCTCCATGGAGGCGGGGTTCGAACCCCTCTGTGACGTCGAGGAGTATCCCGCTCACTACCAGTTCAGTTTCGATCTCCCCGGAATCAAGAAAGAGAACCTGAGTATCGAGATCAGCGCTGACAACGAGCTCAAGGTGAAGGGAGAGCGCAAAGCGGAGAAAGAAACCAAAACCGGATCGATCCAGCAAAAGGAACGCATGTGGGGCGCGTTTGAACGCAGCTTTCTTCTTCCGAAGTCCGTGAAGGCGGATCAGATCGAAGCCCAGTATCGGGACGGAGTCCTTCTGGTGACGGTTCCGAAGTCGGAGCCGTCCCAGTCCAAGCAGATCAAGATCACCGAAGGCAAGCCAGGGCTTTCGGCTGAGAAACACTGAACCCGGCATGAGGGCCCGACGTCGACTCCCGCTTTTCCTCGTTCTCCTGGCACTCTGGTGGTTGTTGTTCACCCCCGGACGGAGCCTGGTCGGAACGGGAAGCGAATCCCTACCCTACAGCTCGTTCCTTGACGAGCTCGAGCAGGGAAGGGTCACTTCGGTCTTGATCCGAGAGGATCGGATCGAGGGAACACGTTGGGCCCCTCCATTCCGTATTTCGCGCGGGTTCAGAACCACGCGGATCGAGGATCCCACCCTGATCGAGCGTCTTCGCTCGGGTGGCGTCCGATTCGATTCCGTGGTCGGGGGAGGGTGGGTCCGGGAGACCTTTTCCTGGATCCTTCCTCTCCTCTTCATGGCCGGTTTCTGGTGGTGGATGCTCCGGGGAATCGGGCGAGGCCAGACTCAAATGGGAACCATCGGGCGTTCCCGGGCACGAGTGTACGTGGAGCGCGATCTCCCGGTGAGGTTCCAGGATGTGGCCGGGGTCGATGAGGCGAAGGTCGAGCTCCGGGAAGTGGTCGAATTCTTGAAAGACCCCGTCCGCTATGGACGTCTTGGCGGACGGATGCCCAAGGGCTTGCTCTTGGTGGGACCTCCCGGAACCGGGAAGACCCTGTTGGCCCGGGCTGTCGCGGGAGAGGCCGAGGTGCCGTTTTTTTCGATCAACGGGTCCGAGTTTGTGGAACTGTTTGTCGGATTGGGAGCGGCCCGCGTCCGGGATCTTTTCGAGCAAGCCAGGAAAACCGCCCCCTGTATCATCTTCATCGACGAAATGGACGCCCTTGGAAAGGCCCGTGGCCTCGGAGCCCTCTCAGGCGGAGCGAATGATGAAAAGGAGCAGACGCTCAATCAACTTTTGGCCGAACTCGACGGCTTCGATCCCCGTGGCGGAGTTGTACTTCTCGCCGCAACGAACCGACCCGAGATCCTCGATCCGGCCTTGCTCCGGTCCGGACGCTTCGACCGGCAGATTTTGATCGACATGCCCGATCGGAAGGGGCGGGAAGACATTCTGTTGATTCACCTGAGAAAAGTGAACCACTCGGATGCGGTGGATGCAAAGGTTTTGGCCGGTCTCACCACGGGCTTTTCGGGAGCCGATCTTGCGAACCTGGTGAACGAAGCCGCACTCATCGCCACCCGTCGCGGCGCAACCCAGGTCGATCCGGTGGATTTCACCGCCGCGGTCGAAAGAATGGTCGGGGGGCTGGAACGGAAAAGCCGGGTGCTTGCTCCCGATGAGAAGCACCGTGTGGCCATTCATGAGATGGGGCATGCAACGGTTTCATTCGCGCTCGACCGCGGGAAGGCGATTCACAAGGTCACGATCATTCCAAGAGGCATCAGTGCACTCGGATACACCATGAGACGACCGATGGAGGATCGCACCCTGATCGCACAGTCGGAACTCGAGCATCAGATCGCGGTTCTCCTCGGGGGCAGGGCCGCCGAAACCTTGCGGTTCAAGGAGGCCTCGACCGGTGCTGCTGACGATCTGCTCAAGGCCACGGAGGTCGCCAGGGCCATGGTCGAGCGCTTCGGCATGGGGGTGGATCTCGGACCTGCGTCCTGGATGCACGATCCTTCACCCCCGATCAGCGTGCACAGTGAGGAGATCCGGAAGAGGATTGACGAAGAAACCATCCGGATCCTCGACCATGCATACGGACTTGCTGTCCGGACCTTGCGACATCATGAGCGCTTCGTCGATGCCGGGGTGAGCGGCTTGCTCGAGAAGGAGAGTCTCGATGAGGCCGAGCTCCAGGCTCTCTGGAAAATCCACGGTGAACCCGGATCAATCGCCCCGCAAAGCCTCGATCGGGTGCAATCGGGCGGCCCGTCTGGCCGGCCAGAGCCCGAAAACCATCCCCACCAGGCTTGAGAACCAGAAGGCTCCGAGAACACCCGGAATCGAGATGGACGTCACCCATCCGGCGATCCCGGAGATCACGAACGAGATGAGCACCCCGAGGCAGATTCCGATCACGCCTCCCAACACTCCGATGGTCGCCGCCTCGATCAGGAACTGGATCAAGATGTCGTTCGAAGTCGCGCCGATCGCTTTCCGGAGACCGATCTCACGGGTTCTTTCGGTGACTGATACGAGCATGATGTTCATGATCCCGATCCCACCCACGAGGAGTGCGATGCTGGCGATGGCGATCAACAGGGTTCCCAAGGTCTTGCTGGTCTGACTGAGAGCGTTCTGGATGTCCGCCATGTTGAAGATCCGGAAGGCCTCTTCTGTCTGGGATTTGGGAATCTCATGTCGGTCATACAACAGAGACCTGAGCCGCGTCTGAGCCTCGGTCATGTCGGCGCCCTTCACGATTTCGACTTCGATCATGTCGACCCACTGCTTGCCGAACACCCGGTACATGGCGGTGCTGAGGGGAAGGTGCACCTGGTCGTCGCGGTCTCCGAAGCTGCTGGCCCCTTTTTCCGGAAGCAAGCCGATCACCCGGACCGGCATCCGGTTCAGTTTCATGGTTTTCCCGACGGGATTCTCGGAGCCGAAAAGAGTCCTCGACACGGTGAGACCGATGACCGCTACGAGGGCCCGCTCCCGGTTTTCATCTTCGGTGAAGTAGCGCCCGATCATGGGCTCGACCGCGTGCATCCGTGCATAGCCCGGGGTGACGCCATAGACCTGGGTGGCCGCGTTTTTTTCCTGCCAGGCGACCCGCTGCCCGTTTCCGATCACCACCGGGGTGGCGCTCTTCACGACGGGAAGGGTGTCGGCGATCGCGCGGGCGTCTTCACGGGTCAATTTGAGCCAGTCGCTCTCCGTGGTCACTCCACCCACACGGACAGCCGCAGGCCTCACTGAAATCAGATTCGATCCCAGAGACGACAATTGGGCTTCGATCGATTCCCGTGCTCCCTTTCCGATCGCCAGCATGGCGATCACCGCCGCTACACCGATCAGGACTCCGAGTGTCGACAGGACAGTTCTCATCGGATGGGCGATCAAGGTGTGAAATGCCTGCCGGATGAGTTCGACATAAGGACCTGAACCGGGGGCAGGCGGGGCGTGGGTTTTCTCTCCTACCTGCATCCGGCCACTCTCCCGGGTGGGGCCGCTGTCTTGGGCGATCTTTCCGTCCATGACCGAAATCACCCGGCGGGCGAATGATGCGACATTCGGATCATGGGTGATCATGATGACGGTGATGCCCTCGTCATTCAGGGTTTTCAGGAGGGCCAGGATCTCGAGTGAACTCTTGCTGTCGAGGTTCCCGGTGGGTTCGTCCGCGAGAATGATGCGGGGCCGGTTGACGAGAGCCCGGGCGATCGCGACCCGCTGCTGTTGTCCTCCGGACAATTGGGTAGGGCGGTGCTCGAGGCGGTCTTCCAAGCCCACTTTGGCGAGGAGCTCGCGGGCAGGCTCGAGGTCCGGGGTACGTCGCGAATAAAGAAGCGGGAGTGCCACGTTCTCCTCGGCACTGATGCGGGGGAGCAGCTGGAACTGCTGGAACACAAAACCGAGTTCCCTCCTTCTCGCTTCAGCCGATTCTTGCTCGTTCATTCCGGCTGTCTCGATACCCTTGAGGAGGTAACTCCCGGAGTCGGGCCTGTCGAGGAGTCCCAGGACATTCATCAAAGTCGATTTCCCGGAGCCCGACGGGCCGGTGATCGCGACAAACTCACCGGCGAAGATCTCAAGTGAAATCCCCTTCAGGATTTCCACTTTCTCATCTCCGAGCGGAAAGCTCTTTCTGATGTCGTCGAGTCGGATGAGCGGTTGCATGTCGGAATGTTTCAATGACGTCTTCCACCCATCGGGCTGAAAGGATTGGTCGGCATGGACTTCCGGTTCGAGTCGATCGGTTTCAAATCAGGTACCAGCAGGACGTCTCCCGGGTCGACACCGGTGAGGATGACAGTCATCTTTTCTCCGCTCGGCCCGGCCTTCACCGGAAAGCAACGTTCGGGCCCGGCCGACTTCTTGCGGAGGCAGGCACTTCCATTGTCGGACTGCAGGGCTTCATTCGGAACCTGAACCGCATCCGGGATCTCTTGAAGGATGAACCGGACGGTGGCGGTCATTCCGGAAAGCATGTGGACCGGCACGCGGTCCGGAAGCACATCGACCACGTAACTGGTGACGTTGTTGACCGTCTTCGAGTCGAATCCCCGGTGGACCACCTTGGCCTCGAGGGTCTCGTTCGGATAGGCATCGAGGATCACCTGGGCTCGCTGGCCGACACTCACCTTCGAGATGGAGGTTTCGTCCACTTGGGCCTTCACGGTCAGGCGGTTGGACATCACCAGCAGGGTGTCACCTGCATTGAATGACTGTCCCGGCTCGAGGCTCCGGAGAATGATCATGCCCCGGATCGGAGCGTAGACAGGGGTCGGACGGTAATACTGTTCCCACTGCGCCAACTCCGCTTCACCTTCCGCCCGGGCTGAGTCGAGGAGGGCGGCGCGTTCGGTGGTACTGACCCAGGCCAATACCGTGCCGGCCGTGACCGTTTGTCCTTCTCGAACCAGGATCTTTTCGATCCGACCTCCGATCGGGGGACGGATGGCGAGACGGTTTTCAGGAGCGACGGATCCCGTGGAAAGAATCATCTCGGTGAACGGGGCTTTCTCGACCAATGCTTCATGATAGGTCTTCTCACCCGGACCCTGTCGGAAGGTCCGGTAGGCGAACCAGGCGAGAATGAGCGCAACTCCCGCACCTGCGAGCCAGAGTTTCTTTTTACCGGAAGTCTTCATGGAAGGTCTCCTTTGCCCCTGCTTTGCATCCAGGCGCTTTCAGCGATGATCCGGTCCCTCTTGCTGATCAGGGCGGTCTTCTGGCGGTTGATGAGATCGGTTTCAATGATGTCCCACTGTTCGAACATGAGGATTCCGTTGTTGTAGCGTTTTCTGGAAATGGTCGCACGGACTGTCGCGGCCTCGAGAGTCGCAAGGTCCACCTTCCACTTCTCGACCGATTGTTGGAACGAGAACAGGTTCTGTCTGAGCTCGTTCAGAATGTCGAAATCGGTGGATTGAAGATCCGCAGACGCCACCCGTTCCTGCGCTGCACGGGCGCGGACATCCCTGAAAGTCGAGAGTCCACTGAAGATCGGGATGGTCAGGCTGAGTCCGAGACTCCATTGGCGGTTCTCGTCCGGAAGAGGGCGGTCACCGCGGTTTGAAGCGCTTCCGGTGAGGTCGAGACTCGGCAGAAAACCGCTCCAGGACCCTCTGGCGACGGCTTCGGCCAAGTCCTGTTGAGCCCTCCGGATCCGGTGCAGCGGGGTCTCGTCCAGAAATTCTTCAGCTTTCAGTCCATCCGGTGGATTCTGAAGAGGGACTTCTCCGACGGGTTCGATGTCAAAGGAGTCTTCTCCGAGGACATGAGCCAACTGTTGAGAGGCGATCACCACTTGATCGCGAGCAACCCGGGTTTCAAACACCGCCTGGTCGTAAAGCGCTTTCGAAAGCAGATAAGAGCCTTTGTTCTCCCGCCCGTTCTCGTAGAGTGCGCGCACGAGGCGTTCGTTCTGAGAACGCCGTTCGCGGATCCGCTCGGCGAGTTCACGGTTCTCGCGGGTATAACGGTATTGGGCGTAGGCTTTCCTGAGCAGAAAGCCCACCCTTGCACGGGTCTGATCGAGGGTCGCCTCGGCCACCGACTTGCGGGCACGGGCCTGACGGATGGAAGCCTCATCCCGAAGACCTGCAAACAGATTCATGCGGAGTTGGGCGTTCACACCGTGAAGCGGGTCGCCGTAAATCGAAGCCGGAGACTGCCGCGCGGAGGACAGACCCGCAGACAGCTCAGGAAAAAAAGTGGAATATGCCCCACCGAGGGACTCTTCGGCCGCCACCAGGTTCTCCCGGGCACTCCGGATCTCCGGATTCTTCTGGGACACGATCCGTGCACAGTCCTCAAAGGTGAGATCCCTGGCCGAAACATCCGAAATCCAGAGACTGATCCAGAGCAGAAACATGATTTGACTCTAGCATTGACCGGGGGCGTCGAGTTAAAGTTTTCTTCATGAACAAAACATTGGAAACCAGACTGCACGACTCCCTGGTGGAGATCATCCGGAAGACATCCGCCGAGCTTCCGGACGATGTGTTCGAGGCGATCGAAGAAGGCCGGCAGGCCGAACAAGCGGGTTCCTCGGCTGCTTATGCGATGAACATCATTTGTGACAACGTGGACATTGCAAAACGCAAGTCCCAACCGCTGTGTCAGGACACGGGTACGGTCTTGTTCTACATCCACTTCCCGATGAAGACCGATTACGAGAAGCTCCAGAAACTGATCAAAAAGGCTGTCGTTTCTGCGACCAAGAAGGGCTACCTTCGCCAGAACAGTGTGGATTCCATCACCGGAAAGAACAGCGGGAACAACATCGGACCCGGCGCACCGGTGATCCATGCCGAACCTTGGAAGAAGGATCACTTCGAGATCAAGCTCATGTTGAAGGGGGGTGGGTGCGAGAACGTCGGCGCGCAATACAGCCTTCCCGACTCACGTGTCGGAGCAGGTCGGGATTTGAAGGGCGTGGAGAAATGCATTCTCGATGCCGTCCAGAACGCCCAAGGCAAGGGTTGCGGCCCCGGAATCCTGGGTGTCGCGATCGGAGGCGACCGGGGAACCGGGTATGCCGCTTCCAAAGAGCAGTTTTTGAGGAAACTCGGCGACCGCAATCGCAATGCGGACCTTTCGGCATTGGAGGAGCGCATCACGCGTGAAGCGAACGAACTCGGGATCGGTCCCATGGGATTCGGAGGTAAAACAACCCTTCTCGCGACCAAAATCACCGCCCTGAATCGTGTTCCCGCGTCGTTTTTTGTGAGCGTGTCATACATGTGTTGGGCTTTCCGTCGTCAGGGAGCCAAGGTGAGCAACAAAGGGGAGATCCAGAAATGGCTGTACTAGAGCGCGAAGGCGGTGCGATCCAGTTGACCGCGCCTTTCACCGAAGAGAAGATCCGGAGTCTGAAGGTCGGCGACATGGTGGAAATCACCGGGTTGCTTTTGACAGGGCGGGATGCCGTTCACAAGTGGTTGCATGACGGCAACGAGCCACCCGTGAAGGAAGTCGATCTCAAGAATTCAATCATCTACCATTGCGGCCCCGTGATGATGAAGAAGGGCAAGAACTGGGTGGCAACCGCTGCCGGCCCCACGACTTCGATCCGTGAAGAGCCCTACCAGGCGGGGATCATCGAGAAGTTCGGCCTGAAGGCTGTCATTGGAAAAGGCGGGATGGGCGAGAAGACCCGTGAAGCCTGTAAAAAATTCGGCTGTGTGTACTTGCATGCCGTGGGCGGTGCCGCACAGGTGCTCGCCGAGCGGATCCGTGCGGTCGAAGGGGTTTACGGCCTCGAGACCTTCGGTAGTCCGGAGGCGATCTGGAAGTTGAGGGTCGAGAAATTCCCGGTGGTGGTCACGATCGACGCCCATGGAAACTCCCTGCATAAAGAAGTCGAGGCGTCTTCTTCGAGCAAGCTCGGAGAAATCGTCGGAAAAATCGGCAAGTGAATGGGTAAGCTCGAAGGCAAAAAAGCCCTCGTTTTGTGCGCTTCAGGCGGGATCGGTTTCGGGATCGCATCGGAGTTGGTGAACGAGGGTGCGCGGGTGGCGGTGACCGGTCGTTCGCCCGAGCGATTGCTCGAGGCGAGGAGCCTCATGCCGATCGAAGAGACGATCCAGGTGGATCATGCATTTCCCTGGGCCACCCGTCCTGTGGTCGAGAAATTGATCGAAAAGTGGGGAGGCCTCGACATCCTGGTGCTTCACTCGCCCGCGCCGGTGAAGGGTCATGTCGAATACCTGAAGCTCGAGGACTGGAAGGACGGATTCCAGAAACTCTATCTGGCACCGCTCGAAGCCCTGCAGGCGGCCCTCCCGGCTCTCAAGCGATCGGTGTCTCCCCGTGTGATCTTTGTCCTGTCCACGGCGGCGAAAGAGCCGATTCCCGGTCTTCCCATTTCAAGCTCACTTCGCGCCGGACTCGTGTCGCTCTGTAAATCCCTGTCCAGGGAGCTTGCTCCCGAGCAGGTCACCGTCAACGCCATTCTCCCGGGCTACACGCGTACGGGAGATCCGCTGATCACAGGCGGCTCCGGGCACATCGAGCAGACGATTCCGCTCAAAAGACTGGCTGAACCGTTTGAGCACGGGCGTTTGGCCGCATTCCTGGCTTCTCCTGAATCCGCATACATCACCGGCCAGACCATTGCCGTCGACGGGGGCCTGATCCGGGCCTGATTTCAGCTCCGATTCACCAGTGTGCCGTCCTGAAGGCCGCCAAAGGCGTACCGGTCAGTCCTTCGAAAAAATTCCGCAAGTCATCGGGCAAGTCCGCTTCGAAGGCCATGATCTTGCCCGTGGAAGGGTGTCTGAAGCGGAGTCCGGCGGCATGGAGGGCGTGTCGGGGGATCAGGAGTCGCGCCTCGACTTCAGCGTAGGTGGTGGAGACCGGTCCTGGAATCTCGAAAGGCGCATCGTCGTCGGCTCCTTCATCCGCACCTTCTTGTGAGCCCTCTTCCGGGAAAGTGTCTTCCTCAAGGGTCGCATCCTCGCTCTCAACGGGGTCGGGGGAGACCTCGGAGCGGAGGTCTTCGCGGTTTCCATCGAGCAGGGTCAAGACGTCTTCTTCCGGGATTCCGTAAACCTTGTCCCCGACCAGGGGATAGCCGGCAATCTCGGCATGGACCCGGATCTGGTGCTGGCGTCCTGTCCTGGGGAAGCAGGCCATGAGTGTGAATTCACCCAGGCGTCCCGTCCGTGATTCCACCGTTTCGAATCGGGTCTCCGAGGGGAGTCCCCCCGACTCCAGGGGGAGTGCGACCATCTTGAGTCCGATCCGGCCCTTCGGATTCTTCCCGATGGGAGTCTCAACGGTGAATTGATTCTGATCGGGCCGACCTCTGACGATGGCCAGATAGTACTTCTCGGTTTCCCGGTTCCTGAATTGGGAGGTCAACGCATTGCAGGCCTCCTTGGTCTTGGCGAGTAGAAGCACCCCGCTGGTCTCCTTGTCGATGCGGTGCACGAGGTAGTACTTGCGCTCGCTGGCCAAATCCACTTTGAAGCCGTCGGTTTTGAGATGGATGAGCAGGGTGTTGAAAAAGTATCTTCCGGCAGGATGAACGGGTAGGCGCGGGGGCTTGCTGATGACCAGGATCTCGTCGTCCTGGTAGAGGACCTTGTAGTTGAAGTCCACCTCGGGTTCGGGCCTTTTGATGGACAATACTTGCACGATGTCGCCCGGTTGTAGCGCAAAGCTCGCCTTGATTTTTCCGAGGGCCTGGTGGCGCGCGTGTTCCCGCAGGACGGTGACGGCGCCCGAGTCGATGGCCCGCTTCAGTTGCTCCCTGGAGCGGCGTGTGTAGCGGTCCATCAGAAAGCGGTCCAGGCGGATTCCCGCCTGATTCGGTCCCACCGAATGGGTGACCCGGTATTCCGTTCCGGTGATTTTCTTCGTGGTGTCACTCATTAGTAAAATTTCTCTATCACAAAAAGATTTGCTTATTCTACTTTTGTTCCTTACCCTTTTCAGCATCAGGGATGAGAGGGGGAAACATGATTCATCCATTACTGGTAGCAATGATTGCTACATCCGCAGTAGTGTCCGGTTCCGCTAATGCAGCTTTTCAGGTGGTTCCGGCTTCCAAAGCATACATGCAACTCGAGCGGGCGTCTTCGCCTGAAGCGGCTGCCAGGCACTTTCTGAAGAGCATGGCTACCGGGCTCGGGCTTCGGGACGACCTTTCGGACCTGGCGTTCGAATCGGTCACACCGACCCCGGCCGGGTATTCGGTCCGCTTCCAGCAGATGTCGAACGGTTTGCCGGTCGAAGGGGCCAACCTGGTTTTGACCCTTTCGCACGATCTGCGGGTTCTCGGCTATGTGAGTGATTACATCCGTTCCGCAAACGGCTACGGCCTCGAGTACTTCTCCAAACAGAATTTCCAACTGACCGAGCAAAACGCGCTCGATCGCGCCTTCGAAGAGCTCCAGATGAGGTCTTCTCCGACCCGCCTCGAGACTTCGAAGATCATGATGATGGTGTCCGGCTCTCTCCGCTCGGTTTACCGGATCCAGCTCGCTTCTCCGAACGACCGTCTCTACGCCTGGGAAATCCTGGTGGACGCGATGGACGGACGGATCCATCGCTCCCGTGACCTCTCGGTTCATGCCCGGGGCCGTGGCCAGGTGGCTGCAAAAGTGTTCGATCCGAACCCCACGATCAAGTCCGGTAAGTCGGCCCAGGGGCTTGATGCGAACAATGCCAATACGCCATTCTTCGAATCCGCATTGACCCAGGTGACCCTGGACAATCTCGACCAGAAGAACGGCAAGTACGTTCTTTCCGGTCCGAACGTGGTGATCGTGGATTCTGAGAATCCGAAGAATCCGGAGTGCAGCTTCGGGGACCGCATCGAGCTGAAGCGGAACGACGCCTGTTTCGACGGTGTGAACGTGTACTACCACATTGACAAGAACCTGAAGTATTTGAACGGGAAGCTCGGCTTCAATGCCAAGCCCATGAAGTACAAGGGTGGAATCAAGGTCGATCCTCACGGATTGAACGGGGATGACAATTCCCACTACAGTCCGTTTTCCGACCAACTCGCGTTCGGGCAAGGCGGGGTGGACGACGCCCAGGACCATGATGTGATCATTCACGAACTCGGGCATGCGCTCCACTCGTGGTTCACCAAGGGGCACTTGTCCCAGGTGGAAGGATTGAGTGAGGGGACCGGCGACTATTGGGCCGCTTCTTACTCCAGGACGTTCATGAAGCCGGGGCACATTGCTTACAACTGGACGTTCTCGTTCGACGGTCACAATGAATTCTGGCCGGGCCGGGTGACGAATGTGGCCGCGAAGTATCCTGAAGGAGCCCGTGGCTCGATCCATACTGCAGGCCAACTCTGGGCGACTGTTTGTATGGAGGTTCTGGAAACGATCGGCAAGGAAAAGGCCGACAAGTTGTTCTGGACGGCGATTGCGAGCTTGAACGAGCGCTCGAGCCAGGCGGATGCCGCGAAGGCGTACGTGGTGGCGACCCAGCAGCTGTACCCGCAGGATCTGCAGGCGGTGGTGGGGAAGTTCAAGGCGCGGGGTTTTCCCGTCAACTGACCCCTTTCGTTGTTGTTTCTGATTTGAGAGAATGATGGTTTGGCCTGGTTTTTGTGGATCAATGGTCCATGAAACCAGGCTGCCCTCGTTTTAAAGACCACACTTCATCTCAGGAAGATCCGAAAGGCGGATCAGTGATCGGATACGGAACGTACTATCGCGCTTGTGACAGTCGTCATGTGAAGCGATTTAAGTGTCAGATTTGCGGACTGCACTTTTCCCAGAGCACTGGTACGCGAAGGTACAGGCAAAAGAAGCGACGTATTGTATCCCCTCTGTACAAGATGTTAGCTTCGACCGTCTCGCAACGGAGGGCTGCCAAGTTGCTCGGAGTCGATAAGAAAACCGTTGTCCGGTACTTTAGGTTCATTGCAATCGAATGTTCTGAACGCGAGAAACTTCGGTTGCAGGCTTACAAAAAGCATCCCCTCGCCAGAGTTCAGTTCGATGATCTGGAAACCTCCGAACATACCAAGTTGAAACCCATCAGTGTCGCACTTGCTGTGGATCCCGATACTCGAAAGATATTGGGGATTCAGGTCTCCCGTATGCCTGCCAGGGGGACTCAGGCCAAGATTGCTTTGAGAAAGTACGGAAAAAGGAAAGATGAGCGGAGATCAGGGTGGGGCCGCCTCTTCAAGAGTCTGGTTCCATTGGTGAAGTCGGATGCAGAATTCCTCTCTGATCAGAATCCTCACTATCCTCCGGCTCTGAGGGCTTACTTTCCTTTGGCTCGTCACGAGACGACCCCGGGGGGTAGAGGTGCGATCACTGGGCAGGGGGAGTTGAAAAAACTGTCTTTCGATCCATTGTTTGCCTTGAATCATACCTGTGCCATGTTGAGGGCCAACATGAATCGCTTGTTGAGAAGAACCTGGTGTACGACGAAGACGATTCGTGGACTGCAGGATCACTTGGCAATCTATGTTGACTACCACAATCGGATTTTAACCAAAGATTAGAAGGGTACCAACAGGGAAAGGGGTCAATTAGATCGGGACATCAGGAACCCGATCACCTCTTTCGCCCCATCCACCCCGTACCCGAACTTCCCCTGCATGTTCTGGATCGTCAGTGTGGCCAACTTCGAGCCCTCAGAGGTTGGGTCTTCATGATCCGTCCCGAACTGTTTCAGCGCCGTGTGCATCTTCTGTAGCAGGGCCTTCTGGCTGTCATAGAAGTGCTTTTCCATCTTCATCCGCATCTCTGGAAACACCTTGAAGTAATCCATCTGTTCGTTCGGATGATCCAAAGCCCAGGCTCCGATCTGTGTGATCAGATTTTTCCGGAACTGCGTGCGTGGCTCGTCCTCGGCAGGGGCTCCGACAATCGACTCGAACTCGTTCAAGAGCGCCTGATCAGGTTCCTCGTAGGCTCCTGTGATCGTATTCTTGATCCGCTCCTTCTTGAGGAGTGAAGACAGGTGCCCGATATAGCGTCGCATGAAATCGCCCCATTGGCGGGTGTCATACAAACCGAGACACTCACGGACCTCGCGGTCCACCAGCTGTGCGTACTCTTCCATGACGACGTCGATGAACTTCTCATGGTCATGGTACTGATCCACAGGATCCTGCCTCAGGAACTCGTACTCGGTCAGGCGCTTCACGAATTTCTTCAGCTCATGGATCACCGCAAGAGGAGAGAGGGACTTGAACTGTGGATTCTGGGCGGCGTCGATCAGGAGGGTTTTCAGTTCGCGTGCCGAGGCCCCGGTACGTCCCTCATAGTAGGGAACGTTGGCGTATTCCTCCTCGATCCGCGCGAGCGAAGCCTTCAAATGCTTCCTTTCCTCGGCGGATATCCGCTCCGGCAACTCACCATTCTCGTAAATTTTGAGCTTCTCCAAAGGGCTCAGTCGCTCGACCACATTCGAAATTTCTTCCGGGTAGTGATCGTGATGGGGACGTTTCAACCGGGTCAACACGGACCACATTGCAATGGCCCAGGCGGTGTGAGGAGTGACGGACTTGTCTCCCGCAATCGAGGCCAACAAGGGTTCGTACACCTTCTGCTCTTCGGAGAGCTTGATCAGGTAGGGCACTTTCACGAGTTCGATCCTGCCCTTGAAGCTGCTGAAGTCCGGATATTCCTTGAATGCGTCCAGTTGGAGCTCGTTGGACGATCCTATGAAAACCGTGTCGAGATGGACAATGCTCCCGCCGACATTCACCTTGGCGGTCTCGCAGGCCGTCAGGAGGTACTTGTAACTGTCGAGTGGACGTTTCAGGAGGTCGTTGTAATCGATGATTCCCCGGTTGGCTTCCGCAAGGTCACCGCTGATCGAGAAAAGATTGATGCCTTGAAGGCTTGCCGGAAGTTGGGACAAAGACCGGTTCATGGTCAGTTGCTGATAATGGGCGTCCACGTGCATCTGGGGTTCGACCGTGATCAGACCGGTCCGGTAAATCCTGGACAGGGTGAAACGCTCTACACGGATGTGTTTCAGAACCTGTGAGAAATCCCCCTGGTAGCTGTTGAGCAGGGCCTGGTAGATGAGTTGGTCCCGGTGGGAAAGGCCACCCTTGATCAGGCGGTCCGGAATCGTGAAATCGTACTCCCGGAACCATTTCGATCGCTCATCAGCCGGAATCAGGAGGACCGGATGGTCCCTGAGCTCGCTCGGGATGATGCAGGCGATCTCTTCGTCAGGCAGGTAGGCGTAACTCGAGAGGTTGCCCGAACGGCGTTCTTGTTCCCCGGTGCGGATTCCAAGACTGCCGCGCGTGACCTTGTCGATCGGAAAGATCCAGGAAAAGGTGTAAAGAGCCCCCTCGCGGGTTCTCGAGTACTCGCTGAGTCCGTCCATCAGGGCGGACACCAGGGTGCTCTTGGCGCTTCCGTTCGGTCCGTGCAGCAGGATCAGCCGGTTGTTGATGCCCTGATTGGAGAAGGCACGCAGGATCCGGTAAATCTGGTCCTGGACATTTTCGAGTCCGATCACCTTGCCCTGGAATACCCGGAACGCTTTTCCGCTCTTGCCGTAGTGTTCCAGCATGTCGGCGGAATACCCTGCCGTCCCACGAAGTTGGCGGGAGGGTTCGCTCTTCAGGATTTTCAGATACTCCTCGAAGCTCAGGATCTGTTGATCGTCTCTGAACCCCTGTTTGACACTCCTGCTGAGCTCATTCAGATCCATGGCCTGATCCTTTCAAAGCGGTGATCTTGCCGAAGCCTGCGCGAACGGAAAGCTTCAATGCCTGGACCACCAGGAAGTTTTCGATGTACTGGATCTTGTCGGTCGATGCGAGTCCGCTCTTGTCGAACCATTCTTTCTCCAGTGAGATGATCGCGGCGAAAAGGGCGTCGATCTCGGCTTTGGAGGAGAATTCGATTTTCTGAATCGGCAACAGGGGACCTTCCACCAAGACCCGCTCCACCGGGTGCAAAGGGATCAGATCGGAGAGGGACTCCTCCAGTGCCGGCTCGATCCATTCGTCAAAGTCATCGAGGGCGGCCGGAAAGACCACCACGTCTCTCTTGAGCTCGCGATCTTCCGCATAACGGGCAGGGGGGACCGAAAACTCCACCACAAGGTCACGGTGGAGATTCCTCAAGGCATTGATGACTTCTCCCCAGATCATGACTGTCCTGTGCGGATGATCCGCGATGAAAGCGGAATCCGGTCACGGTACTGAAGCAGTTTTTGCATGACGGACTGGTCCCGGAACGAGCCTTTCCGGCCGACAGCTTCTCCGGATGGACGCAAAGCCGGAGCTTTTGCCCTGACAGCTTCTTCATTCTTGGTCGGGGTCACGAGCGCAAGCGAACCCGAAATCAAGTTCTCCAGTTCACCGAAGCGGGCGATATCCCTGCCATCCGAGCGGGGATCGGCCACACGACCTTTTTCCAAATCGCTGATCGAGAACAATCCTAATTCACGATGCATAATTTCCGTTCTTTCACTTCGGTTTGTTCATCCTCGATTTCCCAGTCCATCCTGGACAGGGCCATATCGGGAATCTTGAGTTCATCCCACTTTTGCAAAGCTTCAATCAACAACTCACGCGAGGCCTCCAGGCGCGAACGCGATTCGTCGCGCATTCCGCCTCCGACCACGAGAAAATGGAGCGTCTTTTCATTCCAGAGAATCGGGGCATAAACCGCTTCTCCACGCGCTCCGGTGATGAGTTGGGTCTTCATGAGTCTTGAGAAATGTCCGTCGAATCGCCAATCAAGATGGGCGATCATCCCTTGAAGCGGACGCTCGTTCTCGAAACAAAGAAGCAGGAGGCCTGAAATCTGCTGGTTCGAGAGTGCTCGATCAACCATCAACACCCTTTCAGCATAGCTGATGATGGGGTGAATTCAAAGGCGTCAGGATTCTGACGGAACCTTGCCGGCCTGGGACTCCGGGGTCTTGCTGATCGGGTCCAAAACCCCGTTCAGAAACGACGGAGTGTCCTTTTCGCCGAAGATCTTGGAGAGTTCGATGATCTCGTTCAGGGTCACCTTGGCCGGAACATCCTTGAAAAAGAGGAGTTCGGCGGTGCCGATCCTGAGAAAGGCTTTGTCGACGGCTGCAATCCGCCCGAACTTCCAGTTCTCGGCGAACTGGTCGATGATGGCGTCGATCCGCTTGATTTCACGCAGTGTGGTCACGATCAGCCGGAGCGCGAATTCGGTCGAGAGCTCATGGGAACCGAAGTGACTCAGGTGGCGACTGAAGTCTTCTTCAATTTCGGATTGTTCTATCAGGGGCTCTTGTTGGCCGTCATAGCGGTAAAGGAACTGGAATGCCAGTTCCCGGGCTTTTTGTCTGGGTGTGAGATGCGAAGAGGGGGCGCTCATGACGGCTCCTCGTTCAAGAATGGAAAGCTGAGGTTGGTTTTTTCGCCCGTGAAAGCGACGGGGGCGTCGAGATGCGAATTCAAGTCGGCGACAAACTCTTCCACATCCCTGAACTCACGGTAAACCGATGCAAAACGCACATAGGCCACCTTGTCGAGCTTGTGGAGGGCGCTCATGACCATCTCACCCACGCTCTTGGACGGGATTTCCTTCAGTCCGTAGCTTTGGATGTTCTTTTCGATCTGGGTGACTGCGGCTTCAATTTGTCCGGTCGTGACAGGACGTTTCTGACAGGACTTCTGCATTCCCATGAAGATCTTCTCACGGGCGAAGGGTTCCCTCCTGCCGTCCTTCTTGATCACATTGGGCATGACTTCTTCGATGCGCTCATAGGTGGTGAAGCGGCCGCCACACTCAAGGCATTCCCTTCTGCGGCGGGTCATGTCGCCGGTCTGGTTCAATCTTGAGTCGATGACCTTGGTCTCCGGGGTGGAGCAAATCGGGCATTTCATGACGGCCACCCTACTACAAAATGGGTCATTCCGCCATGGAAACCACAAGGGGTTGTGGTTGGGGGCCGGAAGGCAGCAAATATCGCTTTCCATTCCGGCAATAACCCGATAAATCTTTGAAAGTATGCCGAAAATCGAGGCCAAAGCCCTTCAAAAAGAGTTGGACGCGGGAAGAGTCCGTCCCGTGTACTTTTTGCATGGCCCCGAACGGATGAAGTCGAGGGAGTTGGTTCGACGGATCCTCCGGGCGGCCCTGGCCGGAGTGGAGCCGAACGCTTTCAATTTCGAGAAACTCGACGCGGGTGAGGTCGGTGTGGAGAGAGTCCTGGACGCCACCCAGGGGTTTTCCCTGGGCGGAGGGGTTCGGGTGATCCTGGTCCGGAATGTCGAGGACTGGAAGAATCTGGATCCACTCGGAGAGTACCTGAAGCCGCTTCCCGAGTCCGAGGCGGTGGATCCGGCCGAGCTCCAGAGTGTCCTCGTCCTGGTTTCAAAGAATTTCGACGGCAGGAAAAAGGCCTCGAAAACCATCCTCGAGTCCGTCGCGGTGACCGAGTGTGAGGAAGTCCAAGAACAGGACCGGGAACCATGGGTGGAATACCTGGCCAAACGACGGGGGATCCGTCTTGAAGCGAATGAACGGCTCACCCTGCGCGGATTGGAACCCTGGTCGCTCGATATCGTGGATCAGGAGTTGGCGAAGCTCGAACTGGTGGGAGGAGATCTCGATTTGCGTGCTCAGGCACTCCTGAGCGGAGTGAGTGCCTACGCACGTGACGATTTCATCGATTCGATCTTTTGTCGCGATTTGAAACGGGCTCTCGGACTCCATCATTTGTTCTGTTCCGACATGGAGATCCAGCTTCCGTTTCTGGGGCTATTGTCCTGGAATTTGAGGCATCTCAAGCTTTATGTCCTGGAGCAGGAGACCCGGAGTCGCTCGGTCGAGAAGCGCAATCCTTACCTGCTCAAGAACCTGGAACGTTGGCGGAGGCACTGGAATTCCTCGTCCCTCAGGCGTCTCGAGCAAGGACTCTTCGGAATTGATTTTTCACTCAAAAACACCCGGCTCCTCCCCACGGGGCTTTGGACCGACCTGTTGGTGGCCACCGGTCGGAAAGGGAATTCGTGAATCTGCTCTTTCGTCTCGCTTGGATCATTTTGGAAAGTTTTTTCAGACGGAAACTCCACCCGCTCTCCGAGTCCGTGCTCCATCTCCGGGTGTTGCCGAACGATCTCGATTTGAACTTCCATATGAACAACGGGCGGTATTTGTCCCTCATGGATCTCGGAAGGCTCGACCTCCTGATCCGGACCGATCTCGCCCAGGCTCTGGTCCGTCATCGCTGGCAACCGCTCGTGGGGGCACTCAACATCCGATACAAGATGTCACTCATGCCGTTCCAGAAGTACCGTTTGCGCACGAAGGTGGTCGGTTGGGATGAAAAGTGGTTCTATATCGAACAACGTTTCGAGCGGGGGAACCGTACGGTCGCGGTGGGGCTGGTCAAAACACTCTTCAGGGGAAACGGTCTGAACATCACGCCCGAAGAAACCTTGAAACTCATCCACGTCAACATCGACCCTCCGAAGATCCCGGAAAACATCACCAAGTGGCTGTCGATGGAAGCCTGACCTTCAAATCCGGTCTTTCGGTCGGGGAGTGGGCTCTTCTTTCCGGATGAATTGTTTTTCGCTCCGGATCCTGCATTTTTTCGGAGTGCGCTTCAGTCGGTAATCGTCGACTGCCGCGGCGATTTCGGCGGCGAGAGTCATCCTCGACTGACGGTACAAGATGCGGTCCCGGTCTTCCTTCAGGTTCATGAAGCCTGATTCGATCAGGATGCTCGGCATGTCCGTTCCCAGGAGAACATAGAACAAGGCCTGCTTCACTCCTCGATCGGTCGCAGCGTGTTTGATGCGCGCTTGCACCGAGCAAGCGAGTTCCTTGGACGGAGTCAGGTTCGAATCCAGAATGAGATCCTTCATGATGAGGGAGACATGATTGGACCCGGAGGCGACGTTCACCTGGGAGCCCTTCAATACCGCGTTCTCGAGATCGGCGAGTCGTTTCGAAGTGTCGTCGGTGGCGTGGTTCAGGATGAAGGTCTCCACACCCCCTGAGCGAACGGTGTCACTGCTCGAGTTCATGTGGATCGAGATGAACACGTCCGCACGCATCTTGTTGGCCAGGGCGGTCCGGTCGCTGAGAAGCACCTCCCGGTCGTCAGTCCGGGTCAGTGCGACTTTGTGTCCGCGGATGACCAGTTCCCGGGCCAGATCCTTCCCCAGAAGCAGGGTGAAGTGTTTCTCGGTCAGGTTCACATCCCCGACCTGTTTGTGGATCGCCCCGGTGTCGGGTCCGCCGTGTCCGGGATCGATCACCACTGTGAACTTGCGGTCAGCCGCAGATGCGGCACCGGCCGACAAGAGAAGAATGGAGAAAAAAGAGGTGTGTTTCCGGATGATTCCCACGTGAGGCTTAGGGTATCATGAGGGGGATGAGCGTCAACTCGGTTCGCAGACTCGGTGAGTGGTTCCGGAAGAACGCGCGCGATCTTCCGTGGCGGCGTGACCGGGATCCCTATCGTATCTGGCTGTCCGAGATCATGCTCCAGCAAACCCAGGTCAAAACCGTCATTCCGTATTTCCATTCGTTTTTGGAGCGGTTTCCTGAAGTGCAGGATCTTGCGGACGCCCCGCTCGATGAAGTGCTGCGTCTTTGGGCAGGGCTCGGTTACTATTCCCGTGCCAGGAATCTTCACGCGGGAGCCCGCGCCCTTGCCGTGCGTCTGAGGAGCGGATTGGGATTTCCAGGAGATCGCGAGGAATGGCTCCAAGTACCCGGTGTGGGTCCCTACACCGCGGGCGCGGTGTGCTCGATCGCACTCGGTCTTCGGGAGCCGATCGTGGATGGAAACGTGGTCCGGGTGTTTTCCAGGTTTTACGCGATCGAGGATCCGGATCCTCGATATCAGCGAATCTGGGAGGCGGCTCGAAAGTGGGTGGCGGTCAAGGAGGTCGAACCTGAAATCATCAACCAAGCCCTGATGGAGCTCGGGGCCCTGGTCTGCACGCCTCGTCATCCTCAATGTGGGGTCTGTCCGATCAGGAGAAACTGTCTCGGAAAAACGGATCCGTCCCGCTATCCGGTGAAAAAGAAAAAAGCGGAAGTCCTCCGGGTCGAAGAAGAGGTTTGGATCCTGTTCCGGTTGTCGAAGTCCGGGCCCGAAGTGGTTTTACGGAAGAACTCGAGCGGACCCTGGAGAAGGGGACTTTGGGATTTTCCCCGTTCGGGAACGGTCGCACTCGGCGGTGAAAACTCACTCGAGGCGGAATGGTCTTCCCGCTACGCGGTCACCCGACATCGCATCACACGCCTGCATCGGGCCTTCAGGGTTTCGCGTGTCCGCCTGAAGGAAGATGACAGCTGGTTTCCCTTGGATGATCTGCCGGCACTTCCGGCTCCGACCAAAAAAGCCTTGTTAAGGCTCGGAAAAGAAATCGATTAGCAGTGCCAGGGATCGGAGCAGGTGGGTTCTTCCACGGTCCGACGGGTGATGTAGCGGATGACTCCTTCACCGATCGGGAGTGAGAGTCCGCCCGCAGACAGAGTCGCACGCGAATCCCCGGTGATCAGGAGTGAACGGACCGATTGGATCGTGAGAGAAAGACCTGAGCAAAGGCGGATGGTGTCACTGCGATCCTTGCCCGAAGCGCGCACTTCATCGGTACTCATCGCTTCGCCGTCACCTTGGGTGAGCAGTGCTTCGAACTTGCAACTTTTGCCCTGTTCCACCACGCTTCCGGTCAGAACGTAGTCGTAATGACCGTGAGACGGGATTTCGGGATCGCCGAATCGATCCACCCGGACCTGCGTGTTGATCTTGAACACGAGATTCTTGGTTTCGCCGTTGGTGACCTTGATCACACCGGAAAACTCATTGTAGCTCTCTCCTGCACGGTCGGTGACTTGCGCGAGGACGGACGAGGAAATCAACATGGAAAGCAGAACAAAAACGTTCATGGGACAGGTTCTCCTGAGTTTTGCCGCACCTTATCAATTTTGAGGGAAAAAATCAAGGACCAGGCTTCAGGGTAGATTCCAGGCGGGAACGAAGAGGTTGTCGATGCGATGGTCATCTTGGCTGTTGAATCTGTAAGCCTCTGTAATGCCGATGATTTCTTCCGTGGCTCCCGGGCCGTGACACAGAAGGGGCCCACCGGAATCTCCAGGATTTGCAGAGGTCTTCAGCCATCCGGAAACCGGAATCATGTGAATCAACCCGTCCTCGAGAATGAATTCAACCTCGGTGGGGTTGCCGATGAGCAATTGTCCGGAAGATCCACGATGATCCTTTCCGAATCCGGCGATCCGGCAGGTGATCCCGGATTTGAGTAACCCGTCCTCGTCAAACCAAGGTGCCGGGGAACGAGCCAGGGGGAGCGGCTCGGCGGTACTCTTCCTACGGGTCTTCACAATGGCGTAATCCCGCGTCGGAGCCGGATGTTCGGAATCGATCCAAGTGCTCGCATCCGGAATCTGAAAATCCCGGACTCCACCCATGAATTTTCCCCCACAAGTCACTGTCGCCGAGTAATCGCGCTCGAGGGGAAAACAATGTGCCGACGTGAGGACTGTATTTTCGGAAATCAAGCTCCCACTGCAAAGAGCTTCGACTTCTCCTGCATCGGTCTCGATGCGGATGTCGATGCGGCAAAGTGCGGGATGCTCTTTTTCAGAGGCCCTTTGCACTCCGTTCCCGATCATTTCCGGTTCTGCCACTGCCATTGAGGCTGAAAACTGGATCAGTAGTGCTGCGAGAAGGAGCCCGATGCCGGTCATGCGTGCTCCGATTGAATCCGTTCTTTCCACTCGGCAAGCTTCTGAAGGGCATCGATCGGACGGAGGCTGTTCGGATCCAGGTGTTTCAGCTCCTCGAGCACCGGATGGGGAATGCTCATGACGGGCTCCGGGGTGACCGGTTCGTCCGGTACCGGTGCAAACAGTGAAAGTTGCGATGAGGCGGACCCACCGGGCCCCTGGCTCTCCAGCGATCTCAGGATTTCCCAAGCCTGTTTCACCACCGGTTTGGGAAGTCCTGCGAGTTCTGCGACCTGGATACCGAAGCTCTTCGAGGAACGTCCCAGGGCCATCTCGTACAGGAAAGTGAGCCTGCCGCGCTCATCCAGGACCTTCATGTAGGCATTTTTCAGTCCGGGAAGAGAGGCTTCGAGCTCGGTGAGCTCGTGGTAGTGAGTGGCGAACACGATCCTGGCCCCGGAGTTCCGGTGCAGGTACTCGAGACTCGCCCGGGCGACACTCATCCCGTCGAAGGTGCTGGTGCCCCGGCCGATCTCATCCAGCACGATGAAAGAACGCTCGTCGGCGTGTTTGAGGATATGGGCCAGCTCGACCATTTCCACCATGAAGGTGCTCTGACCTTTGGCGATCGCATCTTGGGCGCCGATCCGGGTGTAGAGGGAGTGAAAGACACCCCACTTGGCCATGCGGGCGGGGACGGGGCCACCGGCCTGCCCGAGGAGGATGACCTGTGCCACCTGGCGCATCAGGGTCGATTTACCACCCATGTTCGGACCGGTGATGATCAAGGTGCGCGTCGATGCGCCCAGTTCCAGGTCGTTCGGAACAAAGTCTCCCGCGAGGGCGTCTTCCACCACCGGGTGACGGGACCCTTCCAGGACAAGATCGAGGCTTCCATCCAGTACCGGAAAGCACCACCCCGGGCGGGCAGCCAGAAACGAGAGACTCAACCAGGCGTCGAGTTCTCCGATCGAGTCTGAAAGTGCTTTCAGCATCCCGGAATGGGTGAGCAATTCGTCCACGAGCTTTTCGAACAGTTTCGACTCGAGGGCCCTCTGACGGCTCGATGCGGAGAGGATCTCTTCTTCGAATTTCTTGAGTTCCTCGGTGAAAAAGCGCTCGCCACCCACCATGGTCTGTTTCCGTTGGTAGCGATCCGGCACGTTCTTCAGGTTGGCGCTCGAGATCTCGATGAAATACCCGAAGACCCGGTTGTATTTGACCTTGAGTGAGGAGATTCCGGTCGCTTCCCGTTCACGGAGTTCGAGCTCGAGCAGGAATTTCTCTCCGTCACGGGTCAGTTCCAGGAGCCGGTCGAGCTCCGGATCCGCTCCGGTCTCAAAAATTCCGCCCTCGCGGGTATGGGTCGGCGCTTCGGGCTTCTGGATCTTGAGAACACGTGAGGTGATTTCCTCGAGATCGGATGCTGCTGCCTCAAAACGACTTCCGAGTGATTTCAAGACGCTTGATTCGAAACGGGTGAGTAGGGCCCGGAAGCGGAATGCACACGATAAACTCTCGGCAAGCGCGTAAGTGTCCCTCGGATTCGCCAATCGGGTCGAGAGGCGACCGAGGATACGGTCGAGATCGTACACCCCTCTCAGGGTTTCATGAATCTGACGGGAGTCGAGTGCCCGGTCCGAGAGTTCCCGGACCGCCTCTTGTCGGGCATGGATGGCGTTCAAATCCCGGAGTGGACTCTCGAGTTCGGGTTTCAGCCTTCGGGATCCCATCGACGTCGCGGTCCGGTCCACGAATTGGAACAAGTCATCGAGATCGAGATGTCGGAGGGTTTCCGGTCCGGTCTTGAGGCGGTCGGACTCGTGGAGCGGTTTCGGGTCGTGAAGGTGGGGGAGTCGCTCGATTCCCTGCGATTTGAGCACATAGCGGATCAGGATGGCGACCGCTCTCGAGGTTGCCTCCGAATCGATCAAAACGGGCAGCACTTGGCGGTCGAACTGCTCCTTCAGAAAGGGACCCACTTCCACTGTGGAGAAGAGATTCGGAGCCACTTCCTCGATCAGGACCTGACCGGATCGTTCGAGTGCTGACAGGACTTCGGCCGGTGTTTTTCCGGAATTCAGGAAGTGCCTGATTTCCTGGAGGACCGGGTCCTGCAAGAGCTGGGCGGTATCGAGTCCTTCAGAGACTCTGATCTCACCCGTGGCCGGCTCGAGGAGGGCAATCACCTGTTTTTTATCGGCGGTCGGAACCAGGCAGGCCAAGTAGCGGGATTGCGGATTGCGCCCCAGTTCAAACTGCACTGCAGGGCTGAAGGTCCGGATGATCTTCCGTTCGACAATGCCCTTGATCTGGTCCGCGGTCATTCCCTCCGGGAGAATCTGTTCCGCGATCGCCACTTTCTTCCCGGCATTCAGGATTTTCTGGATGTAGTTCGTCGCGCTGTGAAAGGGAATCCCGGCCATCGGCATCGGATTCTCACTTCTCTTGTCCCGCGAGGTGAGTGTCACACCCAAAAGAGGTGCTGCTGCCACGGCATCCTCGGCGAAGAGCTCGTAGAAATCTCCCATCCTGAAGAAAAGGAATGCATCCCCGGCCTCTTGCTTCAGCCGCACGAACTGCTTCATGAGGGGAGTGGAGCACTCGGGAGAGTTGGGATCGAGCCGGTAAGTCATGGAGGACCGGTTCTAGCAACAGATTGTGCCGCAGGGCAAGAAAAACCTTCGGAAGTCATTGAATTTGCAGTGCGTAAAAAACCTCGCCGTACGGGTGTTTTTACGGACCATTTATGCTATCCCTTTGCCTTCGACTTCAACAGACTCGGGACGGAATTTACAGCCGATTCCCCGGGAGGGAACATGGACACGATCGAGAATAAAAAAGTATTGGTGAAGACTTTCGGCTGCCAGATGAACGTGGCCGATACCGAACGGATGATCGCGCTGATGGGTGAGCAGGGAATGACGCCGACCGAGAATCCGGGAGAGGCCGACCTGATCATCATCAACGGTTGCTCGGTCAGGGACAAGGCGGTTCACAAAGCGGTCTCTTACCTCGGTGAGCAGCAGATCCTGAAGCGTGGACCGAATGCCAAGAACCCGGTGATCGCACTGGGGGGTTGTGTCGGCCAACTCGACAAGGGGGACGTTTTCAAACGGGCACCTTATCTCGATTTCGTATTCGGACCCGATGCCATCGACCAGCTCCCTGAGCTGGTCCATCGTGCACAGAGCGGTCAGCGGCACTTTGTGCAGGTGGAATTCGACAAGACCCTCGCTTATTCGACCCGCACCAAAGTGCACGGGTCCAAAGCCCAGGCCTTTGTGAACATCATGAAGGGGTGCGACAAGTACTGCACTTATTGCATCGTCCCCTTCACCCGGGGCCGTGAAAAATCCCGGACCATCCGCGAGGTTCTCGACGATCTTGCAGGCTTGGTCGAAAAGGGAGTCAGGGAAGTCACCCTGCTGGGGCAGAACGTGAACTCCTTCGGAAAGGGGAATCCCAACACCGAAGGTTTTGAGCCCCGTGAATTGAACAATCCGATCGGCAAGGTCGGTCCACGAGCGGGCGAGGAGAACTTCCCGCAGTTGCTTTATGCTATCGACCGGGATCCCCGTTTGGCCCGGTTGAAGCGGATCCGCTTCACTTCTTCCCATCCACTCGATTTCAGTGACGAGCTGATCGCGTGTTTCGCACCCGCGGAAAAGGGCGGCGTGGCCAAGCTGGCGCGACACCTTCACTTGCCGGTTCAGTCCGGTTCGAACCGGGTGCTGACCAAAATGGGGCGCCATCACCGGATCGAGCACTACATCGCCCAGATGAAGCGCTTGAAAGAATTCTGTCCCGGGATCGGGCTTTCGACCGACCTGATTGTCGGCTTCCCGACCGAGACCGAGGAGGAGTTCCAGGAGACCATCGCGCTCCTCGATGCCATCGAATACGACAACATTTATGCATTCGCTTATTCACCGAGGCCCGGGACACGCGCGTCCCGGATGGAGGATGATGTTCCGGCCGAGATCAAGAATCGCCGTTTGAACGAGCTCCTCGCGCATCAGCTCAGGATCGCGAAGAAAACCTATGCCGCCCGCGTGGGTCAGGTGCTTGAAGTCCTGGTCGAGGGCATCGCCAAGAACCAGAACCTCATTCCCGAGGGTGGTGCGGGTCGGGTTTGGACCGGTCGCACCTCGTGCAACCGTGTCGTCAATTTCATCGATGACAGTCCACGGAATCATCTTGGAAGGTTCCTTGCGGTACGGATCACCGGATCAACCTCACTCTCCCTTTCGGGAGAGCTGGTCCACGATCCTCATTTCGCAGAACGGGGTGACGACGGGGTCCAGTACACCTCCTCTTATTCGACCTCGGAGGTGGCACCATGATTCTCCCGCACAAAGGGATCAATCCCGTCATTCCTGAAAGCTGCTTCATCGCTCCTTCCGCCGACATCATCGGCGACGTGGTCATGGGTGAAGAATCGTCCGTCTGGTTCCAGGTGGTGATCCGTGGCGACGTGAACAGCATCCGGATCGGGTCCCGGACCAACGTCCAGGACGGCACCGTGCTCCATGTGACCCGGAATCATGCTCCGATGAAAGGTGCCCCTCTCACGATCGGTGACGATGTCACGATCGGGCACCGGGTCACTCTCCACGGGTGCACACTCGGAAGCCGGATCCTGGTCGGAATGGGGGCCGTGATTCTGGATGAGGCCGTGATCGGAGACGATTCCATCGTCGCCGCAGGAGCATTGGTGACCAAGGGGAAGCGTTTTCCTCCGAAGTCGTTGATCCAAGGAGCCCCGGCAAAAGTCGTCCGTGAACTGTCTGACGAGGAGTTGACCCTACTGAAAGCTTCCGCTGCGAATTATGTGGGCGACACCAAACTCTACAACGAAGAATTCGAGCATCTTTTTGGAGATCACGACGGTGATCATGAAGGGGATTGCTGCGACGAGAAAGGTTGCGGCTGCTGATGGATCCTTTCGTCCACCTGCACGTTCACTCGCATAACAGTTTCCTCTCTTCAACCGTGAAGATCAAGGATCTGGTCGACCGTGCAAAGGCGGAGGGGATGTCAGCGCTGGCATTGACCGATTCCAACAACATCTTCGGCGGGATCGAGTTTTATTTTGCCTGCAAGGACGCCGGGATCAAACCGATCATCGGGTGTGATCTGGTCTATTGTCCGGACGGCCGTGACCAGGTGTTCGAACCGGGGAGCAAGAAGACACTCCATTCGCTGGTCGTTCTGTGTAAGGACATGAAGGGGTATCAGAACCTGTCGCAGCTGTTGAGCCGGGCTTTCAAAGACGGGTCCAACAACAAAACCCCCCTCAGTGATTTGGTTCGCGGCGTCGTCGACCGCGAGCTGCTGAACCAGTTCGGAGACGGATTGATCGTATTGAGTTCTTCCATCCGGGGAGAAGTCGGCTACCGCCTGCTGACCGGACAAGAAGAAGAGGCAATTGCCTCCATTCGTTGGTTCAAGCAGCGCTTCGGTGAGGATTTCTATCTCGAGATTGTCGACAACGGAATTCCTGAACAGGAGTCGGTGAACCAGCGATTGGCAGAGCTCGCTCCGGGTCTCGGTGTCGAGCTTGTCGGAACCAGCGAGATCCATTATCTGGACCCTTCCTATGCCGAGGCCCACGAGATTCTCCAGTGCATTCCGCTCGGACGGAATCTCGGGTTCGACCGTCCGAAGTCTTTGGTTCCCGCCGAGTATTTTTTCAAGTCCACGTCCTTGATGCAGGAGCGTCTGGAAGCATACCAGGGTGCGTTCGAGAATGCCGGGAAGATCGCGGCGAAGTGCGACCTCAAATTCAGGTTCAAAGATGAGTCCGGAAAGGCCATTTATCACCTTCCCACCTTCAGGCCGGACGGTGTGGCCAAGGGTGACCCCTTTGATGCGGTGGAGTTCTTCAAGCAGGAAGCCCGTGATGGCTTGAAGCTCCGGTTCGGGGAGCCTGAATTCTCTGGTCCTGAAGGGAAGATGCGTCTTCCGAATTGGGGCGAGCTTGAGAAAGAGTATCTCGCCCGTCTCGAAGAAGAGCTCGGGATGATCGAGAAAACCGGTTTTTCCGGATATTTTTTGATCGTCTCGGATTTCATCAAGTGGGCCAAGACCAACGACATCCCGGTCGGACCCGGGCGGGGGTCGGGGGCCGGCTCATTGGTTGCCTACTGTCTTTACATCACGGACATCGATCCGATCGAGTTCAAGTTGCTTTTCGAACGGTTCATCAATCCGGAACGGGTGTCCATGCCCGACTTCGATATCGATTTCTGTCAGGATCGCCGTGGACGGGTGATCGAGTATGTCGAGAACAAGTACGGTAAGGACAATGTTTCTCAGATCATCACGTTCGGTAAGCTCCAGGCCAAAGCGGTGATCAAAGATGTGGGTCGGGTGCTCGGGCTGCAATTCTCCGAGACCGACCAGATCACCAAGCTTTTTCCGGACGAGTTGAACATCAAGCTCGAGAAGGCGCTCGAGACCAGTTCTGACCTCAAGGCCAAGATCGAGTCCGAGCCCAAGCTCAGGAAGGTCTGGGAGTACGCGGTCAAGCTGGAAGGTCTTTACCGGAACGCCGGCATGCACGCTGCAGGTGTGATCATCACCGAAGAACCCATTGTCAGTTATTGTCCGCTCTACGTCTCCAAAGACGGGGATGTCGTGACCCAGTTCGACAAGGATTACGCCGAAAAAATCGGTCTGGTGAAGTTCGACTTCCTCGGGTTGAAGACCCTGACGGTGATCGACAGTGCGGTCCGCTTCATCCGCAATCGTCCGGGTCAGGAAAAGTTCGATCTCAAAGCCGTCTCTTACAAGGATTCCAAGGTGTTCGATTTGATTTCGAGCGGAAACACCAACGGAGTGTTCCAGGTCGAATCCGAGGGCATGAAGGATCTGTGCAGGCGGATCATTCCGAACAGCCTCGAAGACATCACGGCCATCAACGCGCTTTACCGTCCCGGACCGCTCGGTTCCGGGATGGTCGATGACTTCATCGACCGGAAGCACGGAAGGCTCGAGACCCGCTACGAACTGCCGGTGCTCGAGCCCATCCTGAAGGACACCTACGGGGTGATCCTGTATCAGGAGCAGGTGATGCAGATTGCCCGGGACGTTGCGGGTTACTCACTCGGCCAAGCCGACATGCTCCGCAGAGCCATGGGCAAGAAGAAAGCCGAAGAGATGGCCAAGCACAAGGAGATCTTTGTGCAAGGGGCCACGGGTAGGGGAGTCGACGCCAAGAAAGCGGGCGATCTCTTCGAACTCATGGCCAAGTTCGCCGAGTACGGCTTCAACAAATCCCACTCAGCCGCCTACGGAATGATCACGTATCAGACGGCTTACCTGAAGACCTATTTCCCGGTCGAATTCATGGCCGCCCTGATGACGACGGAAATGAGTGACACCGACAAGTTGGCCAAGTACACCGCGGATGCCCGTGCAATGGGGATCTCGGTCCTGGCTCCGGACGTGAACACCTCCATCCACTCCTTCACCGTCGAGTCGCTTCCGTCCCCGGTGAACGGCTTTGACCACGCGGTCCGTTTCGGTCTCGAGGCGATCAAGGGTGTCGGAGGGGCCGCGGTCGATGCCATGCTTGAGGCCCGCGCCGCAGGGCCGTTTCTGTCTCCTTTGGATTTCGCCAAACGCTGCTCGATGCGGAAGGTGAACAAGAAGGTTTTGGAATCCCTGATTCAAGCCGGTGCGTTTGACGGCCTCATCTCGAAGGCCGGATCCAATCGGGCCTCACTCTTTGCTTCCATTGAAAATCTGATCCAGTTCGGTCAGGACGAACAAGCCAAGGCGGAGCTGGGTCAAAGTTCCTTGTTCGATGATTTCAAAGCCGAAGAGATCAAGGTCTCCGCTCCGGTGGATTCCTTGATCAAAAAGGAGCCTGAGTGGCCGTTCGCCAAGCGATTGCTCTCTGAGAAACAGGTCCTCGGATTCTTCGTCTCCGGACACCCGATGGAAAATTGGCAGTCCATTTGCCAGGATTGGCTCGGCCACCACTCGGTGAGTTTGAAGGAGCTTGCGGAAAAGACTCCCTCGGTGCCGGATCAGAATTCATGGGGTGCCGGAGCGCAAAAGCCCAAGCGTAAAGAAGTGAGGGTTGCGGGGATCATCAGCGAGTTCAAGGAAATCACCACCAAACGTGGCTCCAAGATGGCCTTCATGCAACTCGAAGACCTGTTCGGCAGGACGGAGATCGTCGCCTTTGCCGAGTTTTATTCGCAAAACTCGGCTCTTCTGCATGAGTTGAAGGATTCTCCGGAACCCCTCGTGATCACAGGAGACTTTCAGGTCAAGGAAGGGCAGCCCAAGGTTCTCGCCTCTTCGATCCAGAAGTTGGAAGATGCCCACGCGTCCCGGTCTGTCAGTGTGATCCTCGAGATCGATCCGGACGAGACCGGGATCGAGCAGCTACGGAGTCTCAAGCAACATGTCTTGAAGAATCGTGGAAAGTGCCCGGTACACATTCACTTCACCGCTCCGGATTGGAAGGGGAGGATGGAGTTCCCTAAGGAACTCAGGGTGGAGGGGACTCCCCAGTTTGCCGCTGAAGTGAACCGGATCTTCGGTCGGACCGTGGCCAGACTTCAGTAGACAAGAAAAGTCGTCTTTGTTGTAATGGACAGAAGTGGCTGCGAAGAAAAAGAAATTCCGAATCACGAAGCGGTTCCAGGAGATTCTCCAGATCGTCGGTAAGAGCATCTCCGATCGGGGGACGTTTCTTTGGAAACCGGAGGGTGAGAACCGGGTCAAGTTTTCGTGTGTCGTGGAAGAGGTCGATCCGGAAAAGAACCGTGTGAGAGTGGTTCTGGAAACACCCTCGTCCAAATTGATCCCGGGAGATCATCTTTTTCTCAAGTTGCACTTCAGGGACGCGGCCTTCAAGGCCCGGATCCTCTCTTTGGACGAACGGGTGGTCATTCTCGGGTTCCCGGATGAACTGGCGTTGGAAGAGAAGAGGAGTTCGCCTCGGTATTATTTCCATCCGAGTGAGGAAAAGTTCGCCCAACTGGTCACCTTCAAATCGGGTCAAGCGGAATCCGAGCGCCTCCATGCCGTGCTCGTCTGTGATGTGAGCCAGGGCGGTCTTGCCATATTCATCCCGACCAAGCTCCAGCCGTTTTTCGAGATCGGTGAGCACATCAAGCTTTGGCAGCTGGGTGATTTGAGGGTTTCTCCGCCGGTGGAAGGGGAGTTGTTGTTCACCATCCCGTTTTCGATTTACGAAGGCATGGGAAAGCGTGATGGATTCAAAGTCGGGATCAGGTTCTCCGGAAATCTCCAGGAGTCGCTGATCGAGCGTTTTGTCCAGAAGACCACGGTGTTCTCGATTGAGGACAAGCAGTTGGTCAGGGATCAGGAATTCCGGGAAAACGTGAAAGCCAAGATCGGTACCATCCACAAAGAGTTGAGCAGGAAAGGTCCGTTCAAGAAGTTCCTGGCCACACTCGAGAAGGGCGGGGGAGACGCCCATTACCTGAGGCAACACATTCATTTGCTTTGTCAGGTGATGGCGGGACTCGGGACCCGGTTGGGATGGATTTCGGACAAGAGTGTCGACAAACTCATTTACATCGCCTACCTGCACGACATCCGCTTCGCCCAACACCCGCACCTGGCGCGGATCCAGGGCAAACGAGACTTCGTTCAGATCGAGTCCACTCTCAGTGACGAGGAGAAGAACGCATTTCTCGAGTCTCCCGCCTACGCGGCCGAGATCGCGCGTCAGGACCTTTCATCCTTCCCGGACGCCATCAAGATTCTGCTGCAACAAAAAGAACTCCCCGACACGAGTGGATTCCCTCAAGGGATATCCGGTGCCCAGATCGCCCCTTTGTCCTCGCTGTTCATCGTCTCGCACTACTTTGTGGATTACGTGATTGAGAACCCCGCCTGGAACATTGAAGAATTCGTCAAGATCCACAAGAATCTTCTCAAAGGAAATTACTTCCAGAAGATCATGCAGGCGCTCCAGGAAAGCTGAGGAACGTCACCGGTCGGGTGCTGAGGCCTCTGCCTTTGCTTCAGGCTCGTTCGTTTTCTTCTGGTAGCGATTGGTGATCCGGTCGAAGAGGCTGATGTCCTTCGACTCGAGAATCCGGTCCTCTGACATCGCTTCCAGTCTCCGGAAGACCAGGCCTTTGGGTTCGGCCTTTTGCTTGGTGGCCTGGGGGTTGAGTTGTCCCATCATGTTCTTCATCATGGCGTTGAAGTCCGCCATGGGGTCTTTTTTACCGGCTTTGGGAGCGGCTTTGCTCGCGTACTTGCTGGCGAACTCCGGGTCAGCCACGAGTTTTTCCCGGGCTTTCTCGATACTCGTACTGAGGGCCTGGCCCAGTTGAGGCACTCCCATTCCGTTGGCCACGTAGGCCCCGATGGATCCAGCGGATCCGTCACCGGTATAGCGTTTCACGAAATCTCCGGCAGGCATTCCCAGGGCTTTCCCGAGCACATTCATCAGTTCCTTGCTGGAGGTCATGGCCGAAAGGGCCGGATCCTGGGCTGTTTGATTGATGCAGCTGAGATATCCGTCACCCTGGACCGAGGAACACTCAGACGCCTGGCTCATTCCGGCTGTCCCGTCCATTTCGGCCTGGGCCATTTGAACCTTTCCGGGGCTTCCCATGCCAGCGATCGGATTGGACGAGACATTGTTTCGAATCGACTCTGCCACTTCGAGGTTCTTTTTGATGGCCTCGGCCGCAGCATGAATCCCGACGCCGGAGAGTCCCGCATTGACCACGGCGAAGCCGAATCCAACCCAGCACCCGGCTTTACTGCCTCCCTGTTCAGCGCCTTTGGTTGCGCCAGTCGCGGCGGCAGAGGCCCCTTTGGTACCGACCAAGGCCATGATGCCGGAAGTGGTGGAGCTCAGGATACTGGCTACGGGCTTGGCATTGGCAACCCAATGATCAACCGCCACGGATGCCGCATCCTTGAATCCCAGATCGATTCCCATCGCGGCAGCCCCAACCGCCATGCTCAAGGCTGAGCAGAACGTATTGATGTCCATCCCGATGATTTTCGCCGCTGTGTCCGTCAAAGCCAGGGTCAGCAGGGTTACAGCCGCTGCGCTGTAGAGAACGGTTTTGACGATCTCCACCGTGTGGAGTGATTTGGCATTTTTTGCATTCGTGCATGCCGCCGAGGCCTGGGTTCCGCCCAGTGAGGGATCGCCGCTCCTCTGGGAGTCGGATGCTTCCAAAACCGGTTTGCATACCGAATTGTATTTTGACTCATGTGGAAAGGCATGAGCGCTTTGCACCATCAACGGATTCCAGGTCAAACACTGGATCAGAACCAAGGCCATTCCCGAATTGAAACGAACTGAAAGTTTCATCATTCTCACCCCTCCGCCCTCATGACTTCACTTTTTTCGGCATACTTCCCGGGTCTTGATGATTCTCAGAATACCGACCCCTCGGCTGATTTCTTCTGGTAACGCTTGCTGATCTCTTCGAAGATGTTCTTGTTCCTGCCGATCACCGCAGTCTGGCTCGAAGCAGGGGAGCGATCACCGAATTGAAGCTCTCCCGGTGATTTTTTCTTTTCCGGCTCGGCACCGGGCAGGAATTTTTTCAAAAGATCCGCAAACCCGGTGTCGATCCCGGCTTTAGCCGCACCGCCTGCGTTTCTTGATTTGTATCCATTCCCTCCGGCCACTGCAGCATAGGATCCTGCTTTGGTCACGGCCGCAGGTCCTTGCGCACCCGCTTCCATCGCGCTCTTGTCAGCGGAGGTTCCACCAGCCGTCGCGGGTCCACCACCGGCTCCGCCACCACCGGCAGAGGGGTCCTGGTTTACGAACGCCGCTGCAGGCGGTCCTTCCGGCACCTGGTTCGGGTCGTTCGGATTGATGGGCGAGTTTTGAGCAAGGTCGTCCTTCTTGCCTTCCTCTTCCGTGGTCACGGCACTCTGAACCGGGCTCAGGGCATTCACTCCATCTTGTCCGCCCCCTACAGTGATTCCGCCTCCCATACCGAAACCGTATTGGTGTGCGTTGGCGCTCGCCTGGGCTTCGATGGCACTGATTGCGGCGGCACTTTGGAATTTGGTCGCCCCCTTGTAGGCCATGGCCGCTGCAGCCATGCCTTGTGCGAGGGCAGCGTTACTTTGTGCCTCAATTTCTTCTGAGCTGTTTTTCAGAACATTTTTTCGGTCTTCTTCCAACTCTTGGAGTTTTTTGGTAGATGGAATTTTGCTCAAAGCTCCGCTGATTTTTGCAACGGTTTCTTCTGAGTCGATTTCCTTGTTAGCTGTCGCCGCCGTAGATTCCACCTGGTTGATGGATTTCAGGTGCTGACTGGCACGAAAACCTTGGTAGAGTCCCAGAGCCATGTCAATGACACCTCCGGTGATCAGTGCATTTTTGGCTTCCTTGGCGACTTCTTTACGGGCTTCATTCGTCTGCTCAAGGTTGATATTCGTGGTCCCTTGCTGCCTCAGAGCGGCCTCTCTGTCTTGGGAGGCCGTAGCGACCTTCTGATTCCCCACCATATCCGATGCACCGGAAACCTGCATGGCTGCAGCTCGGATCGTTTCTGAGGTCCCGACGTCCTCTCCTCCGTAATTGCCCCCGTAATTGTCCCCTTCATTCTTCTGTCGGATCTGATCGACGCCCGCCGCATCTCTTGCGTCTCGATCGGCTTCACGAGCGTCCCGTTTGGCCTGGCGTAAATCTTTTCGATCCTCTCTGGCGGCCTCTCTCGCTTTTTTTGTGTCTTCTTTCGCCTGATCGACCACTTTTCGTTGATCGATCAGTTGTTGCTCGGTTGGAGGGGGGCCCGAACCGTATTCCAATTCGTTAAGTCCCTGGCGAGCAATTCGTAGTTTGGCTTTGTTGGCAGCGAGACTTCCATTCGATTTGTTCAAATCAGAATCTGCGGTTTCAACAGCTTTGTGTTTGGCTTCTTGTGTTTTGTAAAGCTGATTTCGGTCGAGTTTTGATTGAACGCCTTCATTGAATTTTTTTTGAGCTTCCTCATTTTGGGCAACATTGACATTCTTTTCCAGTGAGCTGTCTTTCCCGTCTTTGTTCTCGGCCGGAGCAACATTAGGAGCGGGGGTGGCATTCGCTTTGGCGTATGAACTCCGGTACTCGTTCACTTTTTTATCGCCCAAGTCATCCTTGGAGGCGAACTTACCGTGACTCTTCCGGCATTCCCTTTCGGTAAAGCCGCTCTGGGTGGTTCCGTCAGGAAGGGTGCACTGACTCTTAACGCCTTGACTGAGGTAGCGTTCATAACTTGTCTGGTACCTTTTGGTGAACCCTGTAGGTTCATTCGAGCCGCATCCCTTTCCTCCGACCCATTTCCTGGTCAACGGATCATAACACTTCGTGTAGAAGTGATTCATCTCCACTTTCTGGTAGGAGTTGAACCCGTCACAGACATAATCTCTGCTGACGGCATCATAGGTCGCTTCAAAGGTGCCGGAACTTCCGACGCACATGTATCGCTCGCCGGCTCGCACGGGAGTCACCCAGGTGAGCACTGCTCCCAAAACCAAAACTGCATGAAACTTGCGCGCCATAGATCCCCCTGAACGAAACATAAACCGACCCCATTTCTGAGTTTATCCTGACACACTGCCGTTTTCCAGACTAATTTTGTCGGGAATTAAACAAGAGGGCGTCAAGATCTGATCGGCTGGAGGCCTTGGAAGCTTGAATGGGTTTCTTAAAAATATAAATGATTTAATTTCAGCTACTTACGGAATGCCCACACATGGTTCTGGCTGAACAGGTAGAGCCAGTCTCCCAGGAACCAAAGATCGGTCAGAGGCTCGGAGGTCTGCACTCCGGCCAAATGGTGCCCCTGGCGGAGATCACGAAACGCCACCCCGGGAAGCTCGTTTGGCTCATGGGTGGACAGGGCCAGAATCAGGTGATCGGGTGAAACCCGGACGAAGCGGTCACTGAAGTCAGAGAGTGCGTTCTGCCAAAGCAGGGTGTTTGCGTTCCACTGACGCACCTCCAGACGACCGCTTTCCATCAGGTGTAGATAGTTCTCCCGATCGAGCGGACTCAGCCTCAACACCTTGCCCGGGGATTGGTGCGACCAGAGCTTGTCAAAATTGGCGGGATTCAGTGCCGTCCATTCCTCGGATCCTGTCCGAAGAAGTACCGCCGGTGAAGCGGTGTCGGAGACCAACTCGGTCGATTCCGGAAATGAATGCCGGATCTTCCTGAGAGTTCTGCCGGAGTGTGAGTCGAGGACCTGCCACCAACCCTTGCGGTTCGCCACCTCGGGTTCGAATACGGCCACCTGGCCGTTCATCGGCAGGGGTCTCGACTTGGAATAGAGCTCCGGGCGCTTCCACAGGACTTCACCGGACCGAGCCTTCAAGCTCCAAACCCCTTGATTGCCGGTACTGAGCACGATCGCCTGGCTGTCCGGATCGTAAGCCAACTGGCCATCCCGACAATTCGGGATGTTCCGTTGCCAGAGGAGGGAAGGGTTCTGCAAATCAAGTGAAGAGATCCTGAACGAATCGAGAGAGGTCCTGTCCAGGATGTAGAGACGATTCGGGGTTTCTACCGTACCGAGGATGCGATGGGTGTGGAGTCGGATGCTCCAATGGTTGAATCCGTTGTAGGCGTCGAATCCGTGAATGTTGCCGGAGCGGTCCCGCAGGACCAGGTGTCTGGCCTCAGCAGTGAGGACACGATCGAACTCGAAGGGCAGCTTCAATTTGTATTTGAACCGGAAGGGGAGCTTCCGGGTGAGAGAGATCTCGTCCGGAGGGAGTTCGGTCTCCGGATTGCCGACAGGCTCGACCCACTCGGTTCGTGCCAGCGAATCCATGGCAATGAGTCGGGACTGATCCGGGTGCAATCGGCTGGTGAAAAACGGAACCGACCAACTCAACACACCGAGGACGATCGAACTCCAGGTGATGCCGATCAGTGGCTTCCTGTATTTTCGAGTCAAAGGAGAGCGGAATGCGGTGAGGGTGATGGCGCACGACACCGAGAGGAGAAAGAAACTCCAGGAAAGAATCGAAAAAAACGAGATCCGCGTCAGGAACTCGATCAGTAGCACCATGGCGCTACTTTAGGCGATTTTCTTGGTTTCGGCCAATTTCTTTTCGATGGAAGAGAGGAGCCTTCTGACGTGGGAAATCTGATGCTCGACGACGAATCGCTCTTCTTGGCTCGATTCTCCGAGTCGACAGTGGAGGGCGTTCAACTGGTCCACCAGGATCAGGAACTGGTCCGGGAGATTCCTCTCCTGGGCATTCAACACCGGGATGCGGTTTTCAAAGCCTTCTTCATCCGTGTTGCGGGCGAGGTACCTGGTTTTTTGAGGTTCGATCCAGATGCCACGGACTTCTCCCGGGTGAAGTTGAGAGGGCGCCTCTGCCGTGAAAAAGAGGGTGATTTCAAGTGTGTGATTCTCAGGAAACTGATGGATCCGCAGGAAGTCCGAATGCTCCGAAAGGATCTGGAACAGCGGGTGTTTTTTACCGGGTGAAGGCCAGGCGTACTCCATCAAATGTTTCAGGGTCAGGGCCCGGTCTTGAAACGTGAATTTCATCGCAAGCCGTCGGTCATGTTCGGCCAATTCGAGTGTGGCACAAGCTTCGAGTTCGCGATTCCTCGGCTTACCTTTGAAGCACATGAGCCAGAGGGCGGTGAGGATGAAGCGGATCGAGCCGACACGTTCTTCCCACCTGCGGGCGCGCAAGAGTGGCAGGCTCATCACCGAATCCAGACAATGGGTCCCGCTCCGGTCGTGCTCGTACCATTCCTGGTGATAGACCGGAGTCAATCGGGGAACGATGCCGGAGAATCCGGTTTTCTGATCGGGATAAACCAGTGCGGTGATCAGGGTGACGATCTCGCTTTCAGTCATGCGGAAAAAATCGAGGAGAATCATGCGGTGGTAGTTCGGCAGTTGATTCAGATCGAAGGGAAGGAGCGTATCGGCGAAATAGCCCGCCACGGTGACCCCTTCGAGTCGAAGGGCTCCGAAGTGGGAATCGACCTGTTTCCAATCGAGGTACAGATGCCAGGGCAAAAGAATCAGGGAGTATTGACCTTGACCCGCCTTCTCGAGCAGAGAGTGCACCCCGTCTTTCGGAGAAAAGACCTCCAGGTTGCACTGGATCCGCAACAGACTGATGAATTTGGTGAATTGGGCTTTCCGGACATGGGGGAGGCGATCATCCATGACAAAAGCGATGCGAGCCTGCTGAGACGGACCCCTTTTCATATCTCTTTTCTTATCGTCAAAAATACGACAAACTTGATTCCGTGAACGAAAAACAGGCGAAAATCGTTGAATCACAAGGGCTTGGACAAGCGGTGGTGGCTGGCGCCGGATGCGGGAAGACCACCACGCTCGTGGCAAAGTGCAAAGCCCTCATGCACCGGAATCCTGAGGCCCGGTTCTGTGCGGTCTCGTTCACTGAAAAATCCGTCCGGGACCTGAGAGAAGCGCTCACCAAGGGACTGCCGGGGGGGGAGTTGTCGGCTCATTGGGTCAAGACCATCCATGGGCTTTGTTCCTCGATTTTAAGGGAGTTCCCATCGCAGTCCGGATTGCAGGGGGGAGAGAGGATTCTTCTCGAGGACGAGTCCGTTCGATATTGGGACCGCAGTCTGGCGGTCCTCTGGACGTCGACGGACAATCTGGAAATCTCCGGGGCGGTTGATCGCCTGCTCGGGGTTTATTCCCGGAGCACCCTCGAAGGCCTCCTGAAGAAGCTCCGATCTCTCGAGTCTTTCGGAGTCGAGCAATTCATCCAGCGTTCGTTCGACCGTCCGGAGGTCCGTGATCTTTGGAGTGTCTTTCAATCGGTCAATCTTCGTTACAAACAGGCGAAAAATCGCGAAGGGGTCCTGGATTTCAATGATCTGGAGACTCGCGCCCGCAGGGCACTCGATTTTCCCGAAGTCAGACGCCATTACCAGAATCGATTCGATCTGGTCCTGGTCGATGAATTCCAGGACACCAATCCGATCCAAGGCGAGATCCTCGAGCGGTTCGTCCGCCCGGATTATTCGAACCTCACCATCGTCGGGGACCCGAAACAATCCATTTACCGCTTTCGCGACGCCGATGTCAGCGTCTTCCAAGACCTCGTCAAAAAACTTCCCGAACTTCATTTGCTGGACATCAACTACCGGTCCAGGCCTTCGATCATTCGATTTGTGAACGAGGTCTGTGCGCCGGTGTTCGAGCTGAGTGCCCTACCTTATGAACCCTTGAGTGCGGGTCGGGACGAAGGCGGGGCCGACCCTTCCGTGCTCCGGGTGGAGTGGGAGTCCGAAGACGATTTGGCCCGTTATTTTCTCTCGCAGCGTGCCTCGGGTGTCGATTTTTCAGAGTTCACGATTTTGGTCCGGTCACTCAGGAAAGAAAAAACGAGGACCTTCCTCGCAGCCTTGGAAAAGCACCGGATCCCCTTTCTTTTGGGAAGCGGTGGCCGGTTTTATGAGGATCCGCGGGTCAAGGAGTTGGTCGCATTTTTGAAGGGCTGGTTTTCTCCCGGAAACCTCCTCTCCCAGGTCACGGCGCTCCGGAGTCCCTGGATCGGGATCCCGGACGGGACTTTACACAGGTGGTCCACGGAACGAGGCGAAGACGGATATTTGCATCTTTTTTTCAAAGAGTCCGATCATCCGGTGGCTCTCGCCCTTCGCGAGGGATATCTGGGGCCGGACCGGATCTCGAGATACCGCCCGGGATTGATTCTCGCGCGTCTCCTCGAGCTCGATTCTCTCGACGAGCAGATGGTGCAACCGCTCTGTTCGTTATGGCACAAGTGCGAGGAGCTGAGTCGCCAAGGGAGAAGGTTTCATGAAATCGTCCAAACACTGGCGAAGGCGGTCGAGGACTCCAAGATCGAGCGGGAGGTACCCGCCCCCGCTGAAAAGGGCATGCTCCGGATCATGACGGTTCATGGGTCGAAGGGACTGCAGTTTCCACGTGTGGTTTTGCTCGATTTTGACGGCGAGTACCGCGGTGGTGGTTCACCGGACCTGATCTGGGACCGGACCCGAGGGGTGCATCTGTTCGAGAGAGACGAAGAGGGACAGCGCTTGAAGGAGGGGAGCTCGAACGAGCTCTGGTCCGGCATCGAAAAACAGGCCGCGGTGGCTGAAAGCAAGCGGGTCTTTTACGTCGCACTCACCCGACCTCAAGAGCAATTGATCTTGGCCTGGAAGAAGGAGATCAAGGTACGGAAAGCCGCGGAGCAACCCGACTACCGTCCGGGACTCACGGACAATTGGCGGGAGTGGGTGGAGTCGGTGGCCTTGCCCCCGGCTTGGGAACCGCAAGAAACAGACATGAGTTCCGCATCCCGGTCCGAGGGAGATTCATTCGAGAAGTTGCGCATTCCTGACTTCAATCCCCGGCCTTACCGCGCCCGTCATTCACCGAGTGAGTGGTTGGTGCTTTCGCAATGTCCACTTCGTTACCGGTGGAAGTTCTGGGACGGGTTGGATGATTCAGAGACCGAACAGAGAATTTTGCCCGATTTGGATTCCGTTTCGGTGGAGGCCACCGAGGTCGCCGATCAAGGGAAGCGGATTCACTCCTTGCTGGAACACGAAAACTGGGAAGGCTTGAGGCAGGAGTTTGATGCACCGGAGATCGCGGATCGAACTCTCCAGGAGCTTCGGGCGTCCCTCGCGCGTGCGGATCAGGGAGTCGACGTCCATCCAGAGCTCGGTTTTGAGATTCCGCTCTCATCCCGGGAGGCCTTGGTGGGGATGATGGACCGGTTGGAAGTGGACCCGGTCAGGAAAACCATCCGTGTGGTGGATTATAAATTCACGGCTCGGCCCAAATCGCCGGTTTCCCTCCTCGACCAATACGGGCTCCAGATCCGTCTCTATGCGTGGGCTGCCAGTCACCTGGTGGACTTCGTCCCTGAGCGCCTCGAGGGTGCCATCGCCCATTTCAGTCGCCAAGAGGGGCTCCGGTGGATCCCGGTACCCGAAATGGATTGCGAGGCTCTCGAAAGCGAGGTCCGTGATTGGTTCAACAAGGCCAAAGTCGAGAATCTGTCCCCCTCCGAGGGCGACCACTGCCGTTATTGCGAATTCAGGGATCGATGCCCGGCCAAACTCAGCCAATCTTGACGCACCCCCGCATTGACGGGGGCTCCGGATTTTGATTCACTGTGGGGACATCTATGGCGGACAGTAAAAAAATTTCGAGTTCCTCGACAGCCGAGTATTTTTCCAAGAATCTTCAACAGGTTGGCTTTTCGAGCCAGACCAAGGCGGTTCTGACGACGCTGAAGGAAGCGGTCGACAACGCTCTGGATGCTTGTGAGGAGCACGGTATCACCCCGGACCTGAAGGTCGAAATCGAGCGTCTCGGTCCCGGGTCCATCAAGAACTCCGAGCGGATCCGTGTGGTGGTCCAGGACAACGGTCCGGGCATCGACGGCGAGGATCTTCCCAAGGTTTTCGGTGAGTACCTCGCTTCCTCCAAGTTCGGACGCGGGCGCTGTACCCGGGGACAACAGGGGATCGGGATTTCCGCAGCGACCACGTGGGCCCAGCTCACCTGTGCACAAGGCGCAAAAGTCACCTCCAAGACCAAAGCGATGAGGAAGGCCGTTTCCGCCCTGATCGAAGTGGATATCAAGAACAACAAAGGGGTCATGAAGAATCGTGAAACCTTCGACTGGGACCGCCCCCACGGAACCCGCGTCGAGTTCGTGTTCGACGGGCGTATCCAGATCAACGGTGAAGCCGGACTTCTGAACTACCTGCTCGGATCGACACTGGTGAACCCCCACCTCAATCTCGAATACAAGCTTCCGGATCAGGAGTGGCAGAAGGTCGAACGGGTCACCCAGGAAATGCCGATGATTCCTGAAGCGACAGAACCGCACCCTCACACCATGAAGCTCGGTGAATTCATCGCCCATTCGCATTTGTTCGGCCGCCAAAAGGTCTCGGTTTGGCTCAAGAAAGGCTTCAGCCGGATCGGTGATTCGGTCATCGACGAGATCGCCAAGAAGAAAGAGTTCGGGCTCCAGAAATCTATGTTCGACAAGTTGGTGGATCAACTCCCCGACGGTGAATTGAACAAGCTTTTCTCAGCCATCCAGAACACGGAGCTGAAGGCCCCTTCGACCAACTCCGTGTTGAGTATCGGTGAAGACGCCCTCGCGAAATCCATTCAGCGCCTGGGGAAGGTCGATTATTTTTCCGTGGTCACCCGGAAACCCACGATCTGTGATTTCAAGCCGGTTCAAGTCGAGGTCGCCATCGCCCGTCTCGAGTCGAAAAGCTCCGAGGCGGACAATCCCGTGCAGTTGCTCCGGTTCGCGAACCGGGTTCCACTCCAGTTCGACAAGTCGGCATGTGCGATCGCCCAGTCGATCACCTCGGTGAACTGGCGTTCTTACGGGTTGGCGCAGCCGAAGGACTCGTTTCCGACCGGACCTTACATTTTTGCGGTTTCGGTGGTGTCGCCATTCATCAAGTTCAAGAACGCATCCAAGGAAACCATTGATGCCTCCGATGAGCTCGTCGAGGAGATCCGTCGTGCTCTGATGCAGGCCGGACAGAAGTTGTCCCGTTACATCAAGGCCGAGCACAAAGCCAACGAACTCGAGGAGAAGATCCGGTACATCGAGCAATTCGGTCCGATCCTGGTGGAAGGGCTGGCGCGGATCACCCATGCCAAGGAAGACCAGAAAAAACGTGCCCGTGAGGGACTGATGAAGATTCTCGGCCGCGACGCGACCGCCACCGAGAAAGAGCTGACCGATGCCAACAAGAAGCTCGAGATCCAGAAAGCCAAGGACGCGGAGGAGTCGGAATGAGCACCAGAAAAGGCGGTAAACTTCAAAGCGAGATTCCCGGGCTCAGCAAAGCCCTGTGCATGAAGCTTCTCAGCGACCTCGAGCGTGGAAAAAGACCGGTTCTCCATGCGACCAAGTGTTCTCTCGACAATGCGATCTACAATCACAAGGTGGGGTATTTCACTCCCGGCGGGAAGAAGGTCGCGACCGAGCTCAACGTCAGTTCTGTGAAGAAAATGTCCCGGGCCGTCTTCATGCTCGAGATCCTGCTCCGGAACATCGATACCGGGGCCGTCAACACCAAGCGTGAGTTGTATTACATCAGCAAGGGTGAAACCAAAGGGACCCCTTCGTTGAAACCACTCGATTTCACCGAACAGGGCGAGAGTGACGACACGATTGATTTCATTTGTGAGCTTCTTGAGTGTTACCGGGAAGAAATGAACTGCTACGCCAACGACCGTGGCGGACAGACTTATTCGCAGAACCTGGTGGTCACTGAAACGCTTCCCGACGGAGACACGGCCGTGGTGGATCTGTCGAAGCTCGGAACTTCGCCTTTCCAGCCTAAGAACAGGCCGCAAAACCTGAAGCTTTCGATGAAGAAGAAAATCGACTTCTGTCTGATCGTCGAATCCGAAGGTACCGCCAACACCTTGGTGGCCAACGGGATGACCAAGCGGCACAATTGCATTGTGATGGGTGCCCAAGGGGTTCCCTCGAATGCGGTCAGGGGTTGGGCCAAGTTGATCCAGGACCAATTGAGCATCCCGATGTACTTCTTCGGGGACCTTGATGCGTACACCATGCAGAACATTTACAGGACCCTGAAGGCCGGGTCTGCGGCATCATTGATCCGGAACCAGGATTACAGCGCTCCTGACGTGAAGTTCCTGGGAGTTTTGCCCGAGGACATCAAGAAGTACGATCTGTTCGACTATCCGGTCAAAGAGAACGATGCACAGGAAGTCCGTGCCCTGAAAAAAGCGGATGACGCCCTCAGGAATGATCCCTTCTTCCAGGACAGGAAGAACAAGGGCTCGGCGGACATTCTCAGATGGCTGATGAAGAACAAGCGCAGGTGCGAGCAGCAAGCTTACTTTTCGGTGAATCCGAAAGATCCGACGATGCCGGAGAAAATCATCATCGACAAGATCAAGAAGGGTGAATTCGTCTGACCGGTCCGATCCCTGATGCTTCAGGGAGGGTCAAGGGACGATCAAGGGAGGATGCCGAGATTCCGGTTACACTTCGAAAGCTCACTGAAAAAGGAGCCTCCGATTTGTACCGTTCCGGTCTCCAAATCGACCCCCATGATGGCATACGGGCCCAGGCCGCTGCCGTTTTTGGAGGAGCAGTAGATCCCGCTCTTGCCGTCATCGGACAAGATCAAGTCCTGGCTCATTTTGATGCAAGAACCGAGGCTGGTCGATACCGCCCGGTCGAAGCGCACATGGCGCCCGTTTTGAATCATTCCCAAGATCCACGGACCCCGTCCATCACGATCCCTGGAGGTGCAAAGCAGGGGACTCAAGGGGGTGTTTCGGAGCGCATCCATGGCCTGCGTGCACTCTTCCATCCGCTGGTAGGAGGTTCCCGGGATGAGGGTGGTCTGGATGCCCGAGAGGAGAGCCAAAGCATAGGGATTCCGACCGTCACGGTGGGCAGGGACACACGCAAAGGGACCCGGTGAGCCCGAAGCAACCGGTTCTTCACTCCCCAGCCATTGGGCCTGACTGGAAGTTTGGAAAAGCATTCCGAATAAAACGATCCAAATGCGGTACTTCATGGGACCCCCTGTTTTGGGGCCAGACACTAAACGCTTGGAAGCGCCTTGTCAAGAGTCGGATTCAACGACTTTCCTGAAGGATTCTTCGAAACCCACCCAGGTCTCGATATCGCCGCCGGAGACCCCGGCATCCTGCAGGACCTCCCTCAGGATCCGGACACGGCGGTCGAAGTGGCCTTTCAGAATGGGAGCAAGGTTGCGGTGGGCAGTGGCAGGTCCGTGCTCGGGCGGGGATTGGATCAGACCGGCGGAATGGAGGACAAAGAGGCTTTGTCTGTCAGCGATGGTGTCGGGGTCCCTGCCCGAGAAGAAGAAGCCGATCATCACATCGTCGGCCATCACCCGGTAAAAACGACGCATCAATGTCTTGAGGGCATCCTCACCCCCGAGGGATCGGACGAGACCTTGGAGACTTTGGCGGGAGAGGTTTGGATGTCGGGTCATAAAAAAAGGCGGAGCGGTTGCCCGCTCCGCCCTCGGTCACATTCACTTGACGTCCATGAGTTCGACATCGAAGTACAGAGTGGAATTCGGAGGGATCATGCCGATGGCGCGATCGCCGTAAGCTTTGTCTGCGGGGATGGTCAGCTTGCGCTTGCCGCCGACTTTCATTCCGAGAAGGCCTTCATCCCAGCCCTTGATCACTTGGCCGGAGCCCAGAACGAAAGTGATCGGCTCTTTGCCGGCGGAAGAATCGAACTTGGTTCCGTCCTTGAGAGTACCGGTGTAGTGAACCGATACGGTCTTTCCGTTCACGGCTTCAGCGCCTTTTCCCGGCTGAACTTCGACAATTTCGAGCTTTCCTGCTTCAGCGGCAGGGGCTTGGGCGACTTGTTGAGTTGCGGGTTGGGCAGGAGCGGTTTCAGTCGCTTCCTCTTTTTTGGTGCATGCGGTTGCGAATGCGAGACTGGCAAGAGTGATGATGAACATGGATTTCATGGTTGTAGTTTCCTTTCCGAACGTTGATGCCTCCATAATAGATCTGGAATTCGTTGATTGACAAGAGTAGTCTTCTATCATGAGTCCTTTTGACGCATTCTGGTTCGGCCTGGTGCAAGGTGCGACTGAATACCTACCCGTCAGCAGTTCCGCACATCTTTTGCTGCTTCCCAGGGTGCTCGGTACTCCCGATCCGGGACTGGCTTTCGATGTGTTCCTTCATGTCGGGACACTCCTGGCCACAGCGGTCTATTTTTTCAAGGATTGGCTCGAGATCCTGAAGAATCCCCTTCCAAAAAAAGACGGAAAACGGACTCTTTCCTGGGTCCACTTGGCGATCGGTACGATTCCTGCCGTGGTGGCGGGTGCGCTTTTGAACGGATGGATTTCCACTCACCTGAGGTCACTTTGGATTCTCTGGATCACTCTTCCAGTGTTCGGAGTTTTGTTGTGGTGGGTGGATCGTAAACGACCTGTACTGCGGGAGCTCGGGGATGCGAGTCTGAAGGATCTCTGGATCATCGGTTGTATGCAGGCTCTGGCACTGGTTCCCGGCGTTTCGCGTTCCGGAAGCACGATCACGGCCTCGCGGTTGCTCGGTTTCGGCAGGGCTGAGTCCGCCAGGATTTCATTTTTACTTTCGCTACCGATCACTCTGGGCGCCGTGATTTACGAGAGCCGACATTGGAATGAACTGATGAATTCGATCTCCGGAGCCGGCCCCTTACTGATCGGTACAGTGACGGCCCTCATCTCCGGCGCTCTGGCGATCCACTTCCTCATCAAGTGGGTGAGCAAGACCAGTTTTGCCATCTTTGCGGTCTACCGGGTGCTCGTCGCAGTGCTGGTTGCCTTGCTGCTCGGGCCCTGAATACCGAGAAATCCCAAGGCCTCTTCGGCCGTGTCAGCGACGTGGATTCTGGCGAATTCAGCCTCGGTGATCATTCCTTGGGGAATCAGTGTCTTGCGGCACCAATCCAGAAGGCCTCCCCAGAATTCACTTCCGATCAGAACCACCGGTCTTGGCAGCATTTTTCGGGTTTGTATCAGGGTGATGATTTCGAAGCACTCGTCGAGTGTCCCGAATCCGCCGGGCAGGATCACAAAGGCCTCGCTGTAACGGCAGAGAAGGACCTTGCGCACGAAGAAATAACGGCAAGTCAGACTCCGCGTGAGGTAAGGATTCGCCTTCTGTTCACGCTCGATCGTGATGTTGATCCCGATTGAAGGTGCCCCGGACTCAAAAGCGCCATGATTCGCAGCTTGCATCACCGCGCCACCGCCACCTGTGACGATGGCGATTCCTTGCTCGCCGATCCGTCTTGCAACGGTTCTCGCCAAATCACAGTAAGGGTGATCGTCCGGAGTCCGTGCGCTTCCGAACACGGTGACGGCACGCCGTGTGTTCCTGAGAAAGTGAAACCCCCTCCAGAACTGGAAACCGATCCTGAAAAACATTGCCACGTCCGCGAGCATCCGGGCCCGATAAGGCGCCAGGTGGCCCAGAGAGGAACGTGAGCGGTCCGAAGCGGGCGGGATCACGTTTTCTTCTTTTTGGGAACGGGTTGACCGGAAAGGTACTGTTCGGTCACCACCTTCAGCTTGATCTTCACGTTCTCGGTGCGCTCTTGATCGAGAAGGATTTCAATCGCCCTGATTTCATCCTCGAGTTCCCAACGAGAAAGCATGCTCGACGATAGCTCGTCATGGGTTTCCGGCTCCTTCATGCTGGCGATCACCTTGAGCTTGTGTCTCAATCCGAGCATCCGTTGAACCAGTTCGAGTTTCTCTTCACGGGTCATGAGTTTTCCCCTCAGCCTTTCAGCATTCCGCGGATCACGTAATGAAGGATGCCGCCGTTTTTGTAGTACTCGAGCTCATTCGCCGTATCGATCCTGCCTTGGAGCAAGATCTCCTTGGAGCTACCGTCCACACGGGTGATCCGTGCCTTCAGCTTCTGCCCCGGTTGAACGGTGGTGATTCCTTCGATGTCGATTTTTTCGTCACCCTTGATGCCGTGTGCGTCTGCATTCTCTCCGGGGAGGAATTGAAGCGGCAGTACGCCCATTCCGACCAGGTTGGACCGGTGGATCCGCTCGTAACTCTCGGCGATCACGGCCTGCACTCCGAGCATCATGGTTCCCTTTGCGGCCCAATCGCGTGAGGATCCGGTGCCGTATTCCTTGCCGGCGATGACCACGAGCGGAGTGTTCTCCTTCTTGTAGGTCACTGCGGCGTCGTAGATCGACATCTCGGTTCCTTCGGGGAATTTCCTGGTGAGTCCGCCTTCGACGCCGTTCATGATCTTGTTCTTGATGCGGATGTTGGCGAAAGTTCCGCGCACCATGATTTCATGGTTTCCGCGTCTGGAGCCGTAGGAGTTGAAATCCTTCTGCTCCACACCGAGGGAGATCAGGTGACGTGCCGCCGGGGAGTTCTTGGAGATCGATCCGGCAGGGGAAATGTGATCGGTGGTGATGGAATCACCGAACAGTCCGAGAACCCGGGCCCCACGGATGTCAGACAAGGGCTTGGGTTGTGCCGTGAGCTCTTGTAAGAAAGCAGGTTCCTTGATGTAGGTCGAATTCTCATCGAAAGAGAACAAGGTCCCTTCAGGTGCCTGGACGCGGGCCCAATACTCGTCACCGGCGAAAACGTCCGAGTAGCTCTTCTTGAACTGTCCTTCGGTCACATGCCTCGAAACCAGTGCTTCCACTTCGGCGTTGGTCGGCCAGAGGTCTTTCAGATAGACCGGCTTTCCGTCCTTTCCGTTTCCGATCGCCTCGTTGGTGAGATCGAGATTCACGGTTCCGGCGATCGCATAGGCGATCACCAGTGCAGGGGAGGCCAGGTAGTTCGCGCGAACTTGAGGATTGATCCGGCCTTCGAAGTTACGGTTGCCGGAAAGGACAGACGCCACCACGAGCTTGCCATCGGTGACGGCCTTGGAGACTTCATCGATGAGCGGACCGGCATTCCCGATGCAAGTGGTGCAACCGTAGCCCACCACGTTGAAGTGCAGGTCTTCCATGAAGGGAAGGAGCCCGGACTCGGACAGGTAATCGGTGACCACCTTTGATCCAGGACCCATCGAGGTCTTGACCCAAGGCTTCACACGCAGTCCCTTTTCCACGGCTTTCTTGGCCAACAATCCGGCCGTGATGAGTCCGCTCGGATTCGAGGTGTTCGTACAGGAGGTGATTGCGGCGATCGTCACCGCCCCGTGCCCGATCCGCGTGTCGACACCGTTCAGGGTCAACTTGATTTCGGACTCGAGCTTGGCATCGGGATCCTTCATCTGGGAAATCAAGGTCGGAAGACTCTTCGAGAACTCTTCCTTCACCTTGGGCAGGGTGACCCGGTCTTGGGGGCGGGAAGGGCCGGCGAGAGAGGGCTCGATCGAAGTCAAATCGAGTTCGACGACATCGGAGAAGATCGGTGTGGCCGAAGGATCGAACCACATTCCCTGTTCCTGGTAGTACGCTCTCACGAGGGGAACGAGGTGGCTTCGTCCGGTCAGATTCAGGTAATCGACGGTTTTCTCGTCGATCGGGAAAAATCCGATGGTCGCACCGTACTCCGGTGCCATGTTGGCAATGGTCGCACGGTCGGCAAGGGTGAGTCCTGCAACGCCTTCGCCGAAGAATTCCACGAATTTCCCGACAACGCCTTTTTTACGGAGGATCTGGGTGATGGTGAGGACCACGTCAGTGGCGGTGATTCCCTCACGGGTCTTTCCGGTGAGTTTCATTCCGACCACTTGAGGGATCAGCATGGAAATGGGCTGGCCGAGCATTGCGGCTTCGGCTTCGATCCCGCCGACACCCCAACCGACCACTCCCAGGCCGTTGATCATGGTGGTGTGTGAGTCGGTACCGACACAAGAATCCGGATACACGGTTTCAGGTTCACCCTCGTTCGTGGAAGTCATCGCCACGGTCGCGAGGTATTCTAGATTGACTTGATGGATGATGCCGGTTTCGGGTGGCACCACACGGAAGTTACGCAGTGATTTCTGGCCCCATTTCAAGAACTCGTAGCGTTCCTTGTTCAGGAGGTATTCTTTTTCACGGTTCTTGTGGAACGAGTCCTTTTGGCCGAAGAAATCGACGTTCACAGAGTGGTCGATCACCAGGTCCGCGGGGGTGAGGGGATTGATCCGGTCCGGGTTTCCGCCCAAACGCTTCATTGCGGAGCGCATTGCCGCCAGGTCGCAGACGGCCGCGACACCGGTGAGGTCCTGGAGCACGGTACGTGCAGGTGTGAACTGGATCTCCTGATCGGGCTCCGCCTTGGGGTTCCAAGTGGCGAGCGTCTCGATGTCGCTTTTCTTGACGGCGAGGTTGTCCTCCAAACGCAAAAGGTTCTCGACGAGCACTTTCATGGAGTGCGGTAAATTCGAAATCGATTTGCCGGACTGGGATGCGAATTTTTTGAGGGAGAAGAAACGGTAGTTGCGACCATCGACGGTCAGCGTCGACATGGCGCTGAAGCTATTAGGATGTTGTGATTTCATATGTATGGAAGTTTAGAATAGGATGCGGTGCGTTGTCGAACGAATTCGGATTCTTTTCGGGACTCCTGAGTTGCAAGTCCCGGCCAATGAGCCATAATGTGGCCATGGAAAAAATCTGGCACAAAAGTTACCAACCCGGGGTTCCGAGCGTCATCGATTCGAATCAGTTCGTGTCATTGGTGGATCTTCTTGAGAACACCTTTCAACGCTTCGCCACCCGTCCTGCGTTTCACAACATGGGCAAGACCTTGAGTTATGCCGAGATCGACCGGTTGAGTTACCGCTTTGCGTGCTTTCTCCAGAATGATCTGAAGCTTTCGCGTGGAGACCGCGTTGCGATCATGATGCCGAACATCCTCCAGTATCCTGTGGCCTTGTTCGGCGTGTTGCGCGCAGGGATGATCGCAGTGAACTGCAATCCACTCTACACTCCCCGGGAACTCGAGCATCAGCTCCGGGATTCGGGAGCCAAAGCGGTTGTGATCGTGGCCAATTTCGCCAACGTGCTCGAAAAGGCGATAGAAAAGACCGATGTGAAGCACGTCGTGATCACCGAGCTCGGAGACCTCCTGTCATTGCCGAAGCGCCTTCTGGTGAATGCAGTCGTGAAACGCGTCAAAAAGATGGTTCCGGATTATCGCATTCCGGGTGCCTGGAGTTTCCTCGGTGCTCTCGCCGCAGGTGCCACCACCAACTTGAGCAAGCCCATGATCCGGAGTGAGGATCTGGCCTTCTTGCAGTACACCGGAGGGACCACCGGCGTGTCGAAGGGTGCCATGCTCACCCACGGCAACATCGTCGCGAACTTCTTGCAAGCCAAGGCGTGGATCCAGTTCCTCGTCAAAGAGGGCGAGGAAATCATCATCACGCCGTTGCCGCTCTATCACATTTTCTCTTTGACGGCGAACTGCATGATTTTCTGCTCGGTCGGTGCGCTCAACGTGCTGATCACCAATCCGCGGGACATTCCCGGATTCGTGAAAGAGTTGAAGAAGTGGAAGTTCACGGCGATCACCGGGGTGAACACCCTGTTCAACGGACTCCTGAACAATCCCGAGTTCAAGGATCTCAATTTTTCGGGTTTGAAAGTCGCCCTCGGCGGAGGGATGGCTGTCCAACGTGCGGTGGCCGAGAAGTGGAAGCAAGTCACCGGTGTTCCTCTGATCGAAGCTTACGGGCTCACCGAGACTTCGCCTGCAGCCTGTATCAATCCGATGAACTTGAAGGATTACAACGGATACATCGGTCTTCCGCTTCCTTCGACCGAGATGGCGATTCTCGATGATTCCGGGAAGGAACTCGATGTCGGTCTGGTGGGTGAGATCAGCATCCGTGGCCCGCAGGTCATGAAGGGGTATTGGAACCGTCCGGACGAGACGGCAAAGGTGATGACGCCAGACGGCTTCTTCAGGACCGGTGATCTCGGCTACATGAACGAAGAAGGTTATTTCAAGATTGTGGACCGGAAGAAGGACATGATCCTGGTTTCCGGATTCAACGTCTATCCGAACGAGGTCGAGGATGTTCTCGCACTCCAGCCGAAAGTCCTCGAAGTCGCCGCCATCGGCGTGCCTGACGACAAATCAGGCGAAGCCGTGAAGGTGTTCGTGGTGAAGAAGGATCCTTCGCTCACGGAAGAGGAGTTGCGGACCTACGCGAAAGCGAACCTCACCGGGTACAAGCTTCCGAAGTACATCGAGTTCCGTCAGGAACTCCCCAAGAGCAACGTCGGTAAAATCCTGAGGAAGGACCTCAGGGATCAGGAACTCAAGAAAGGACAATCCCAGAATGGCTAAGATCAAGGTTCAAAATCCGGTGGTGGAACTCGACGGGGATGAGATGACCCGGATCATCTGGAAATACATTAAGGACCGTCTCATTCTTCCGTATCTCGATCTCGACATCAAATATTACGACCTCGGTATGGAATACCGCGATCAAACAGACGACAAAGTCACCGTTGAAGCGGCTGAAGCCATCAAGAAGTACAATGTCGGGATCAAGTGTGCGACCATCACTCCGGACGAAGCCCGGGTGAAAGAATTCAAGCTGAAGCAGATGTGGAAGTCGCCGAACGGCACCATCCGGAACATCCTCGACGGAACCGTTTTCCGTGAACCCATCGTTTGCAAGAACATCCCCCGATTGGTTCCGAACTGGACCGCTCCGATCATCATCGGGCGTCATGCTTTCGGAGACCAGTACCGCGCGACCGACACGGTCATCAAGGGCAAAGGCAAGCTGACCATGACCTTCACTCCGGAAGACGGATCGGCTCCACAGACCTTCGAGGTGTTCAACTTCAAAGGCGACGGGGTTGCGATGTCGATGTACAACACCGATGAATCGATCACCGGTTTTGCACACGCCTGCTTCCAGATGGCGCTGACCAAGAAGTGGCCACTTTATCTTTCCACCAAGAACACGATCCTGAAGAAGTACGACGGGCGTTTCAAGGACATCTTCGAAGCCGTCTATCAGAAGGACTACAAGGCGAAGTATGAAGCCGCAGGCATCACCTACGAGCACCGTTTGATCGACGACATGGTCGCATCGGCACTCAAGTGGAACGGGAACTTTGTCTGGGCCTGTAAGAACTACGACGGAGACGTCCAGTCCGACACCGTGGCCCAGGGCTTCGGCTCTCTCGGGCTCATGACATCGGTCTTGTTGACTCCGGACGGAAAGACCCTGGAGGCGGAAGCCGCACACGGAACGGTGACCCGGCACTTCCGGATGCACCAGCAAGGCAAGCCGACTTCCACGAATCCGATCGCATCGATTTTCGCGTGGACTCGCGGTCTGGCTTTCCGTGGCAAGCTCGACCAGAACCCGGATCTGATCCGTTTCGCTGAAACTCTCGAGGATGTCTGCATCAAGACGGTGGAAAGCGGGAAAATGACCAAGGATCTCGCCGTCTGCATTTACGGAGACAAGGTGGCGTCCCATCAGTACCTGAACACCGAGCCGTTCCTCGAAGCTTTGAACGAAGCATTGGCGCACAGGCTGAATCTGGTTTGAAGCTCGCAAAGTCCTGTATTCTCCTGATTGCAGGTCTGTTGATCCAGAGACCCGCATTCCCGGCTCCGAAGTACGGACCGGGGGTGCGGGCACTCTCTACGGATTCAGAGGCACTGAGGAGGAATCCGTCTCCGGATTTCTGGAGCCTCATTCCTTATTATGTGCCCCAGCAGGATTCCCGTTCTTGTTCCATCGCATCCTTCTGCATGATGTTGAACGCTTTCGACGTTTCAAAGGGGGGCCGGAAGGCCGAGGACCGTTTGATCGATCAGAAGGCCTTCGTCAAGTTGATGCTGGATCTCAGGCCGATCGAACGCTTCTTCGGGCGGTTGATTCCCGGGAAGACCCTATCGCTCGAGGAGTTCGGAACGGTGGCTGCTGAAGCGCTCAAACGAAGAGGTCATGGCGGGCTCACGGTCGAGGTGATCCATGCCGAGGGCAAGGGCTGGAAGGAAAAGATCGAGGCGGCGCTGAAAAGCAATGAGAGCTCGTCAAAAGACCTGATTCTCGCCAATTTCCTTCAGAGCGAATTCACGGGTGATCCCGAAGGCAGGGTGGGGCATGTCGCACCGGTCGGGTCCTATGACGCCCGGACAGGGAGTGTGCTGATCCTCGATCCGGATCGTGAATACTACGAGCCTTATTGGGTGCCTGTCGCGACCTTCATGAAGGGACTTGAAACCAAGGATCCGGACTCGGGCAAGAACCGGGGTATTCTCTGGATCCATCCTTGAATTTATGAAGATTCTGACGTTTGGACTTGCCCTCATCATCTCAGTAACCGGATGCACGGGGAGATCTCCTGCACCTGAGAGTTTTCCAGAGATCGACGATTCGGTCCGAATGATTCATTTTGCCGCTCCCTCCAGGGTTTCAGCCACCGGGAAACGCTGGATCATCTCCACACAAGGGTCGGAGACGACCCGGATCGCGGCGGAAGTGCTCCGCAAAGGAGGGCATTTGATCGATGCCGCCATTGCGGCTTCTTTTGCCATCAGTGTCGAGCGCCCGCATTCCACAGGAATCGGGGGCGGTGGGTTTCTCATCCATCGGGATGGAAAAACGGGGAAGATCCGGGTTTTTGATTTCCGTGAGCGGGCTCCCGGCAGGGCGCATCCCGGAATGTTCCTCGATGCCAAGGGTGAAGTGGTTCCCGAGCGCTCCACCGTCGGGGGTGATGCTGTTGCCGTTCCCGGGCTCGTTCGAGGATTGAAAACGATTCATGGTGAGTTGGGCAAGGTTGCCTGGGCTTCCTTGGTGCGTCCGGCGGCGGAGCTCGCCGAAAAGGGCTTTTCCATTTATCCTGCGCTTGCCCGTGCGATTGTTTCTGAACGTGGCGACCTCTCCCGTTTTCCCGACAGCAGAAAGATTTTTCTGCGTCCTGACGGCAGTCCCCGTGTCGAAGGGGAGCGATTGGTCCAACCGGATCTCGGTCGGACCTTACGGGTTTTGGCACGGGACCCCGAAGCGTTTTACAGGGGTCGGATTGCCGATCAAATTGTGGCCAGCGTGGGGCGCCACGGGGGCAGGGTGACGGGAACCGATCTGTTGAAATACCGCGTGAAGAAACGCGAACCGCTCATTGCCGATTGGCGTGGGTACCAAGTGGTTTCGATGCCACCCCCGAGCTCGGGTGGGATCCATGTGATCCAGATCCTGAAGATGCTCGAGTCGGATGACCTCGTCCATTCGGGATTCTGGAGTGCAGGGAGCATTCATTTGATCGCATCGGCCATGCAACAGGCGTTTGCCGACCGGGCACGCTACCTCGGGGATCCGGATTTTGTACCTGTTCCGTCCCGTGAGTTGATCGAAGGTCGTTATCTTTCCTCGCAACGGGGCAAGTTCCTGGAGACTGCACGCCCTTCCGATTCGGTTCAAGCCGGTGTTCCGGCTTCCGCTTCCACAGAACATTTTGAAACCACCCATTTCAGCATGATGGATTCGGATGGCAACGCGGTCGTTTCCACACAGACCATCAACGGTTACTTCGGATCCAAGGTGACTGCAGAAGGGACCGGGATCGTCCTCAACAATGAGATGGACGATTTTTCAGCCAAGGTCGGGGCCAGTAACATCTTCGGAGCGACCTCCTCGAGTGAAGCCAACCGGGTGGATCCCTTCAAAACCCCCCTGTCTTCGATGTCTCCGACCCTGGTTCTGAAGGACGGCATTCCAGTTCTGGCGGTCGGAGCTCCGGGAGGTACCCGGATCATCACGGCTGTGGCACAGACCATCCTTTATCATTTGGTCTATAAAATGAATCTTTTCAATGCGATCGCCACAACACGCATCCATCAGCAGTGGAAACCGGATGAGTTGATGATTGAGAATTTCCCGGTGGATTCTGCTGTTTTGAGAGAGCTCTCCGCAAAAGGCTGGAAGTTGAGGCGGGTGCCACCTCAAAGCAATGTGATGGCGGTGGCCAGGACGGAAGACGGGTTTGTCGGAGTTTCGGATCCACGCGACGCAGGCACTTCCGCCGGCGAGTAGAGACATCAGTCCCGGACACCATGGGTGTCGAGGTAGTGCTCGAGGAGGCTGGTGAGTGGAAGCAACGACGACGCGCCTCCGGTGCCCTCGACACAGCAGTTCAGGTACTCCCGTTTTTGCTTCAAGGGGAGCGTGCGTCGGTTCAGTTCCCAATTTGAAAACCGAATCAGAGCCTCCGCCCACTCTGATACCGCGTAGGGTGATTCATCGATGGTTTCGATCCAGTTTCTGACTTCCGGTGCTTCCATCTCTGCAACTTGTTTGATGAGAGATGCCGGAGCCCCGAGAGCGACCAGTTCCCGAAGCAAAGCCTCGAACCCCGGTCTCAAATCCATCGGAGCACCTCGGCCGTGGTGGTCCTTTTTCTGCGGGCGTAGTCTTCGAGCTGGCTGTCCGATACCGGGCCGACATTGAAGTATTTCGCCTCCGGGTGGAAGAAATAGAGTCCTGAAACCGAAGAGGGTGGATTCATCGCAAACGAAGAGGTCAAGCCCACCCCGATCGCTTGCTCGACACCGAGGAGATTCCAGAGGGTCGTCTTCTCACTGTGGTCCGGACAGGCCGGATAGCCCATGGCCGGGCGGATGCCACGGTACTCCTCATTGATCATGGCTTCCACCGAGTGGGTCTCAACGATACCAACCTCTTTCCTGGCTTTCTCATGGAGCCACTCTGCCGCAGCTTCGGCCAGGCGGTCACCCAAAGCCTTGACCAGAATCGAGGAGTAATCATCCTGTGCCCTCTTGAACTCCTCGGCGAAGGCCTCGACTTCTGGTCCGGAGGTCACACAAAAGGCGCCCATGAGATCCCGGCCGGAGGGTCGGATGAAATCCGCAAGGCAGTGGTACCGGGGTGCTCCGACCTTGCGTTTTTGTTGACGGAGAAAATGAAATGAGTGGCGGGTGTCTCCGTTCACAACGGAAAGATCGTCACCCTGCCTCTCGACTTCGAACAAGCCGTAGACAGCCCTCAGTCTGAAGCGATCCTCACGGATGATCCGGTCGAGCAGGACCCTGGCGTCCTCGAAGAGTGCTGTGGCTTCTTTTCCATGCACCGGGTGTTCGAGGATCGAGGGGTACTTACCCTTGAGTTCCCAAGTCCAGAAGAACGGTGACCAGTCGATGTACCGGGCGACTTCCTCCAGCGGTAGACGGTCCAGAATCCGTGTGCCGATGAAAGAAGGAGACAGGGCAGGGTGTTCGTCCCAGGCGATTTCACCTGCCAATGAGCGCGCTTCTTCGAGCGGAAGCAGATCCTCACTCTTGCGAGAGCGCTCATGGGCTTCTTTCAGTTTCTTCTGGTTCTCGCGCAACTCCTTCACAAACAGGGGTCTGAGATGCGGGCTCTTCAGTTTGGTGCAGATTTCGACCACCAAGGAAGCGTCCCCGACCTGGACCATCGGTGCGGGATAATGTTCCGCCATCTTGATGGCCGTGTGAGCCGGGGAAGTCGTGGCACCGCCGATCAAGAGGGGCACACTGAACCCTTCGCGAGACATTTCCTTGGCAACATGGATCATTTCGTCGAGGGACGGAGTGATCAATCCGCTCAAGCCGATGAAATCCGCGCGGTTTTCAACCGCCACCTTCAGGATTTCTTCGCACCTGACCATGACTCCGAGATCGATCACGCGATAGCCGTTGCATGAAAGGACCACCGAAACGATGTTCTTGCCGATGTCGTGAACGTCACCTTTGACGGTCGCGATCACAAACACGCCCGAACCCGAAGTGCCACCGGAATCCTTCTCGGCATCCATGAAGGGGGTGAGCCAGGCCACGGCGCGCTTCATCGACCGGGCGCTCTTCACCACCTGGGGAAGGAACATCTTTCCCGCACCGAAAAGTTCTCCGACGGTTTTCATCCCGTCCATGAGAGGACCCTCGATCACGGAAAGGGGTCTTCCGTACTTGATTCTCGCTTCCTCGGTGTCCTCGTCGATGAAGTCGGTGATCCCGTGGACCAACGAGTGTTCGATGCGTTTTTCGAGAGGAAGGGATCTCCAGGCGAGTTTCTGGTTCGAATTCCTGTCCTTGGCCGGGCTGCCGGACTCCGAAGATTCCTTCAGGGATTCTGCCAGCTTGATCAGCGTCTCGGACGCCTCGGGAGAACGGTTCAAAATCACATCGGTCACGGCTTCGCGCAACGTGGGTTCGATTTCGTCGTAAACCGTGATCATCCCGGCATTGACGATTCCCATGTCGAGTCCTGCACGGATCGCATGATACAGGAACACGCTGTGCATGGCTTCGCGGACCCGGTTGTTTCCACGGAACGAGAAGGACACATTCGAGATCCCGCCACTCACCCGGGAGCCCGGACAGCGGGACTTGATTTCTCCGGCGGCGCGGATGAAGTCGAGCGCATAGGAGTCGTGTTCTTCCATTCCTGTCGCGACGGTCAGGACGTTCGGGTCGAAGATGATGTCTTGGGGATGGAATCCGGCGCGATCCACCAACAGGCGGTAGGACCTCTCACAAATGCGGACCTTGTCTTCGTAAGTCGCGGCCTGACCTTTTTCGTCAAAGGCCATCACCACCACCGCAGCACCGTACTTGCGGATTTTTCGTGCTTGATCGAGGAACACCTTTTCCCCCTCTTTCAAGGAGATGGAGTTCACGATGCCTTTTCCCTGGAGACACCGCAATCCCGCCTCGAGCACGCTCCACTTCGAGCTGTCGATCATGAACGGAATCCGGGCGATGTCGGGGTCGGAGGCCAGCAGGTTCAGGAAGCGATTCATCGATTCTTCTGCGTCGATCAGTGCCTCGTCAAAGCAGATGTCGAGGATGTTGGCTCCGTTCTCGACCTGTTGTTTTGCAATCCTCATCGCCTCATCGAAACGGTTCTCACGAATGAGGGTTGCAAAGCGGGGAGACCCCATCACATTGGTCCGTTCGCCGATGTTGAGAAAGCTGTTTCCGGACACACGGTGAACGAGAGGTTCCAGTCCGCTCAGCACGAGAGCGTCATCCGTCGAGGATTTGCGTACCGGACGGGGAGCCATGCCCCTCACCGAGTCTGCGATCGCACGGATGTGCGCAGGAGTGGTTCCGCAACACCCCCCGACGATGTTCAGAAGTCCTTCGGACGCGAATTTCCTCAAGGTGGAGGAGAGCATTTCGGGAGTTTCGTCGTAACCGGTCGGAGCGAGCGGGTTCGGAAGACCTGCATTCGGATAGCAGGACAAGGCGCAATCGATCATGGGGTCGAGAGCCTGGAGGTAAGGCCTCATGTCCTTGGCTCCCAAGGCGCAATTGAGTCCGACGCTGATGGCTCCGGAGTGGGCGACCGAGGCCCAGAATGCCTCGATGGTCTGACCCGAAAGTGTCCGACCGGACTGGTCGGTGATGGTGGCCGAAAGCATGAGAGGGAGTTTCCGCGAGGGAGTCTCTTCGCAAAGGTCCAGGTAGGCGTGAATCGCCGCCTTGAGATTGAGCGTGTCGAAAGTGGTTTCAAAGAGGAGTACGTCGACACCCCCGTCGATCAATCCTTCGATCTGGTCGCGATAAGCCGTCTTCAACTCCTCGAAGGTCACCGCTCGGTACTCGGGGCGGTTCACATCCGGTGAGAGTGATGCGGTCTTGTTGGTCGGTCCCACCGCACCGGCTGCGAAGCAGAGCCGGGGTGTCCCCTTGGCTTCTGATTCCCGCATGACTTCCAGGCAGGCCTCTTTTGCCAGTCTTCCGGCCGCCACATTGATGTCCCGGACAACCGACTCGAGCCCGTAATCTTTCTGTGCGATCGTCGTCCCGTTGAAGGTGTTGGTTTCGACAATGTCCGCGCCCGCCCTGAGGTATTCAAGATGGATGTTCCGGATCAGATCCGGTCGGGTGAGCACCAGAAGATCGTTGTTGCCCTTCAGGTCGGACGGGTGATCCTTGAAACGCTCTCCACGGTAATCGGCTTCTGTGAGGCGGTACTGCTGGATCATGGATCCCATGGCACCATCGAGAACGAGAATCCGCTTCCTGAGTTCCTGGACGATCATTTCAGACACTTCAACACCTCCAACACCACTTCCACCCGGCCGAGAGGGGCGCTGATGGCAAAGCCTTCGCAGTCGTTCCAGAGTGACTTCATCACTTCCACCGAGAGGTCGATTCCGGTCCGGACAGCCAGTTCGGGATCATCCTGGGTCGAGGCCATTCTTTCCAATGCCCATTCGGGTACATGAACCCCCGGGACTTCGTGGGCCATGAATTCGGCGTTCTTGTGGCTGATGAACGGCCAAATCCCCACCAGATGAGGACGCTGATCGTTTCCGATGCGGTCCTTCCACCTCCGGAAAGTGTCAGGTTCGTAAACCGGCTGGGTGACCGCGAAATCCGCACCGGATTGCACCTTGTACTTCCAACGACGGAGCTCCAATTCGAGATTGATCGCAGTGGGATTGGCGGCGACTCCGATGCAGAAATCCGTGTTCGAGCCGATCGGGTCTCCGAGTGGAGTGAGTCCCTGGTTCATCCGGTCCACGAGCCAGGTGAGGCCGATCGAGTCGATGTCGTAAACCGCTGTGGCGTCCTTGCTGTTACCGAGCTTGGGAGGGTCTCCCGTCACCAAAAGCAGTTCATGGACCCCGTTGACGGATGCACCGAGAAGGTCCGATTGTAAAGCGATCAGGTTCCGGTCACGGGTGGTCAGGTGCGGAATCACCGTGAGTTGACGGGCAGGGTTCGATTTCACCCTCGATGCAAGGTGGAGTGAAGAAACCCGGGTGGAGGCACGAGCACCGTCCGGTACGTTCACAAACCGTACCCCGGCTTCTTCCAGGCGGGCGAGTGCCGAGTCGAACTTGATCAGGTCGGTTCCACGCGGTGCCGTCAGCTCCACTGAGATGACCTTCTCCCGCCCCAGGAGGGCTTGACCCAGGGAAGACGCAGGCCGACTGGAAAGGTCTCTGCGAGAGGGGGTCAATTTTTCTGTGATCTCGATCCCGCCTGTCACACGGAGCGGAGTGGGGGAGGGCATGGCCTTCACTTCCATCATCCTCACGGCTTGGGCGATCGCCCGGATGTGATCGGGGCCCGTGCCGCAACAGCCTCCGACCCCCCATGCGCCTGCTTCAATGAAGCGTTTCGCGAACTTCGCCATGTAGTCCGGTGAAGTCATGTAGAAATACCGCCCGTTGATGTTCCGCGGGATCCCTGCGTTCGGCTGGATCACAATCGGCATGGAGGTGAGTGGACGCAAGATCTTGAGGGATTGCAGGAGATCGTGCGGCCCCTCGGAACAATTCATTCCGAGCCCCTGGATGTCTTGACGGTTTCCGATTCTTTGCGCGAATCCTTCGATCAATCCGGTGTCAGAGCTCTGGACCGTGATGGAGGCGAGGATCGGGCGCACCCGATCCACCCGTCTGACGCCCTCGATGGCCGACTCGATCTCGTCGAGGTTGGAGAAGGTCTCGAGAATGTAGAGATCGAACCCGGGTTCGTGGGAAGCCTCCCGGGCCAGACGAGAGTATTCCTCGATCACCTCTTCTTTGGAGACGGGTCCGAGGGGCTCGATGAGCGCACCCATCGGACCGAAAGACAGAGCCACCTTTCCTTTGTCGCCCTTGGCTACGACGGCATTCCTTGCGATCCGGATGGCCAGCTTCAACAACTCACCTTGCCGGCTCTTGATATCGAATTTTTCGAGCTGCGGTGAAGTCAGCGAAAAACTGTTGGTCGTCACAATCATGGCGCCCGCATCCAGATAACTCTCGTGCACTCCCTGGACGTCACGGGCGTGCGATGCGTTCAGTTCCTCGAACGGCCGGTTGATGTAGAATCCCCGCTCGTACAATTCGGTCGCCACCCCTCCGTCAAAAACCGCGTAAGGGGAACTCAAGAGGTCGGTGAGGCCTTGCATGGGCTCAGGTTACCTTGGGAACGCAAGTTTTTCATTGAAAATCAATGACTCACGCTGAGATAATGGGGGGGATGGACAACAGTCAAAACCGGAAAAAAAGTTCACTCCTGATCAATCCCAAGTTCCAATGGACCTTGATCGGCTATGCGGCCCTCTTGGCCACCTTGATCCTGATCACGGTTTACGCCCTGATCAGTTACGGGTTCCAGGAGTTCATTCAGATCGGGAATCAGGCGGGTCTTCCTGCGGACCACATTTATTTTCAGTTCATCCAGATGCAGGAGGTGACCTTCAACCGGGTCATTCTGATCATCGCGGCGGTGATCGGACTGATCCTCATTCTCGGAGGACTTGCCATCTCCCATAAGATTGCCGGACCGATCCACCGGATGAAATACGAGTTCGCCAAGATGAGGGACAGTCAGGGTCCCGAGTTGAGCGAAATCCATTTCAGAAAGGGAGACTTCTTCCCTGAGCTCGCCGATTCTTTCAATGAGTTGGTTGCCGCCTGGAGGAAGGGGCGCTCTTGAACCAGAAGTCGCGTTTTCCGATTCCGGATGGCGTGGTCGAGGTGACTGATGACTATCAGCTCAATCTGGCTTTTTTCGAGCTGAAGAATCTGAAACCGAAGGGGACAGTGCTTTTTTCGGGGGAGTCCAAGGAAGTGACCTTCCAGTTCTATTGCGGTGAGACGCGGGACGAGGGGATTTTCGCAAAAATCGAAGGGAACATGCCCCCTCATGCGAAGCGGGTTTACGAATATCTCGAGCGGTACTCGCGAATGGAGGCCTTTGTCACACTGACCTTGCTCCAGTTCAAGATGGTGTTCATCGCCCCGAGGACCATTTTGAAGTTTCTTCCGGGTGGGCAAAGGGTCCTTTGGTTCGACTTCCCTTTCAGAATCCTGAAGACCCACCGGCGTAAGTTCATCCGGATTCCGTTCAACGAAAACTTCCCTGCAGAGCTCCGGTTTCAGACCGAAGGTGGCGTCCAGGTGCGGAAACTGAAGGATTTGAGCCGGGAGGGGATGAAGCTCGCCCTTCAGCCGGGTGATGAGAATCTCTTTCAAGTCGGATTCAGGCCGAAACAGGCGGTATTGAAGGTTTTGAACCGGGAAATGCCGGTCGGTCTTGCGGTCATGGCGGTTCAGGGGGTCACTTCTGCGGGCTTGAAGATCCTGGCCATTTCGGAAGAAGACAAGCTGTGGATCCGGGATTGCATCCGGATTCTGATGAGGCAGATTCTCAAGATCGAAGACCAGTCCGTGGACGACGAGATCAAGGACAAAGAGTGAAGCCCATCGGACGCATCCGATCCGGTTTCACAGCAAAATTCGGCGTTCCCCGTCAGTCTTTCCTGGTCGAGGAAGCTGTCGGTATTCTCAAGCTCGATCCGGATCCACGGTTTCTGGAAGCCACCCGTGACCTCGAGTCTTTCAGTCATGTCTGGGTGATCTTCCTTTTCGACCGGAATGACGAGGGGGATTGGCGCCCGACCATCACTCTTCCGCGACTGGAAGTCGACCACAAGGTGGGCGTGTTCGCATCACGGTCTCCCCACCGACCGAATCGAATCGGAATGTCGGCGGCAAGGCTCGGGGTGATCGACAGGAAGGCTCCCGGCGGTGTCGAAATCACCTTGTACGGTATCGACATCCTGGACGGGACATCGGTTCTCGATTTGAAGCCTTATGTTCCCTATGCGGACTCGATCCCGGATGCACGTGGTGCTTGGACCGAGCCTGCGATCCGTCGATTTCCGGTGACACTGGACCAAGCGAATGAAGAAATCATCCGGGAGTCGGCGCAACGGAACTTTCACCGGTTCAGAGGTGATCCGGTGGTTTTCGTGATCAAAATGCTCGAACTCGACCCCCGTCCGACACCGCAGCGGGAAACCATGCCCATTGACGATCCCTCAAACGAGGGGCGACGCTTCGCTTTCCGCGTGCTCGACCTCGATGTTCACTGGGAAATCCGCTCGGGAGGGATCCGCGTGCTCGAAGTGCTCCGGATTTCCCTGTAGATACGTCCGACATCGTGGCTTCCGCCCGTTTTCTGAAGCGCCAGGTAGAGTGTCACGAGATAGGCACCGAACAACATGAATTCGCTCGAAAGGCGCACCTTTTTCTCCATCAGGAACTCGAAAACCGAAAGGAAGGTTTTTTGAAAATCCTCGAGATTGAATCGCATCGGGAGGTCCCGGGCCGATCCAAAATGGGACCTGAACAAGGTTTTCATGCGCTCGCGGTCCTCATGACTCCAAGAGTTGTCAAGGAGTCCCGTCCCGCTCAGACCGCTCTCGAAGAGGTCCTCCCTGTCGAAATAAAATCCGTCGTAGAGCGCAAGAAGTGCATGACGGAATCCTGGGGTGAATCGGTACCAGAAACCGTTCGGACGGAAATGCAACTTTCCCGGAGACTGCGAGAAATGCTCAGGCCTGAGATCGAGGAAAACCCCGTCATCGATCTCCAATTGTGAAAAATAGTATCGCAAAAGCAAGTCACCGAATTCCTGCGGGTCGGACGAAGCGGGAACCGGAGGTGGATCGAAACTCAGGAACGATGAAAATACGGCTCCCTGTGCCTTCTTCAATCCGGGAACACCGCTTTGCGAGAGCAATCGGGCCGCCATGATCGGTGCATCCCGCCTGACGCCCTCCCAATCGGTCACCTCGAACCCCAATTTGGGAACATGCTTCAGCAGTTCACGGACAAGAGAGGGGAGGAATTGCATGATACTCATGGCCAATGCTAAAATCCTAGCACGGAGGGCTCCTTTCTTGGAAAAAATCATGTTGACCGGAATCACCGGTTTTGTCGGTGAGCGTCTTGCCAGGATCTTGCTGGATTCTGGAAAATCGGTCAGGGCATTGGTCCGGAATCCCTCCCGGATGACCTGGTCCCACCCTGCCTTGGAGTTGATCGCAGGTGATGTGCGTAATCCGGATCGCGTGCGCGAGGCCATGGAGGGGTGTTCCACAGCCTACTACCTCGTTCACGGGCTTGCTGAGGACTCGGCATTCGAGCACGAAGAAGCCAAGGCCGCTCAGGTGTTTGCTGCCTCTTGCCGTCTCTCCGGAATCGGGAAGATCGTGTATCTGGGCGGTCTCGGGGATCAGACCACTCCGCTTTCACCACATTTGCGGAGCCGCCACCTGACGGGAGACATCCTCCGGATTCCGGGAATTCCAGTGACCGAGTTCCGGGCTTCCGTGGTGATCGGCCGAGGGTCGACCTCTTTTTCCATCCTCTCCTCGTTGGTCAGGCGCCTCCCTTTTTTCGTCGAACCGCGCAACCTCAGGGCTGAATGTCAGCCCATCCACGTGTCCGACTTGATGGCGTACCTGACCGCTCCGGCTGGCGACGGGATCTATGAGATCGGGGGACCCGATCGCATGACCTACGCAGAATTACTTTCGCGAACCGCCAAGGCTTCCGGGTTGTCCCGCAAATTGATTCCGGTACCACCGCTCGAGGTGCTCATCTTGAAAGAGGCGTTCGAGCTGATTTGTCCCGAGTATTCGAAAGTCGGGGGGCATTTGTTCGAGAGTCTGATCCATCCGACCGTGGTGACGAACGGGAAAGCTACGGTTGATTTTCCTGCCATCCGGCCGGTCGGAGTGGATGAGGCGCTCCGAATCGAGGGTGGAGCAGGGGAGGAACAAGCCCCCTTGCTTTCCCCGGCTCACTTGTCAGAAGTGATGCGGATGCTCGAAGGGAGATTCGAGGCGGTCAAAGGGCTCAGGCCCCACTTGTTCTCGATTCTTGGACGGTTCTCATCGATTTGAGCGTGAGTTCAGGTACTCATGGAAGGCATCCCGTGTCGATTTGGACGGCAAATCGGGAAAGAGCGATCTCAGCTTCCGGTTCGACAGTACGGGGCGGAATCGGAGAAAACCCACCTGTTCCGGTCCGTATCGCGTCAGCCCCAAGGTCTTGAGCGCAACCAGCGCTGCTGCCAGAATTGGAGCCGGAATCGACAGGTAGGGCTTTCCCTGGATTTTGGCGATGTCACTCAGTGTGAGGACTCCGTCCCCCGTGACGTTGTAGATCCCATCCACCGGTTGAGTGCATCCGCGGACGAAGACTTCGACCAGATCACGATCCCAAATGAAAGTGAACGGTGTGCCGGAACCTGAGATTCCGAACATGACGGGCTTGTCGAAGAGGGCGGTGATCTGGTTCTTCACGGTCGCACCGAGCACGGTCGAAAGTCGCAGAATCAGCTGCTTCAGTTGCGGGTGGCGGATGCGGTAGTCTTCCAGAAGCTCTTCGACGATCCGCTTGTGATCCGAATAGGCGAATTCAGGGTTTCCACGGAGGGGTGCGGTTTCGACCAGTTCGGCAGGGGAGTCGGCATGGTAACCGTAAGCCGCCCCCGAACTGCTCACCACGATCTTCGAGACTCCCCCTTCGATGCAGGCTTCCAGCACGTTCCGGGTACCCAGCACATCCACCGAATACTCGAACTCGCGTGTGCTTTCGCGGCCCGGAGTCACGATCGAGGCGAGATGGCAGACTACGTCCGGGCGTTCACTCCGGATGAGCGCTGCAGTGGAATCGCTGCGCACGTCTGCAATGAATTCCGTCACTTTGGCCGGATGGCGTCGCCCTCCGGGAAAGGGCCTCACGTCGACAGCGATCAGGCTCGAGACATTTTCTTGCCCGGAAAGTGCGTCTGTGACGAGTGAACCGATGTATCCGGATGCTCCGGTAACGAGAACCTTCATTTCAGTACCAATTCTTCCTTTTGAACCAAATCAGCAGGGAAACCACGACCAAGGCCATGAATCCGAGCAACATGAAGTAAAATCCCGGCCACTTCAGTTCGGGCATTCCCTCGATGTTCATTCCGTAGACTCCGACGATGAAGGTCAATGGCATGAAGATCGCTGAAACGACGGCCAGACGCTGCATGATGATATTCATCTGGTGGGAGGACCTGGACATGTCGAGAGTGAGGTTGGCCGCATACATGTCGAACACTGTCGCAGCTTGGGCGCTCAGACCGTCCAGTTCGCGGATCAGTCCTGAGATTTCCTCGGATACATCCTTCAAAAAAGGGCGGATCGATTCTTCTTCTCCGCGGAGCTGGCACCGTTCATACACCTGGACCAAGGTCTGACGTTGTGGGATCAGGGACTTCCGGAGTGTCACGACCAGACGTTTGAATTTCAGGATTCTTTCGGTCACCGGTGCGAGGGAGCCCCGAAGAATGGATTCCTCGATCTCCTCGAGTTCTTCCTGCCACCGGTTCACGATCGGACCGTAGTCCGCCACCAGACCTTCCAGGAGATGGAGGAAGACCCTGGAGCTCCCTTTGGCCAGGAAAGCCTCCGGATGGCCATGAACCAGTCCATTCAAGTAGTCGAACAGTCTGGAAAGGTGCGACTGATGGGAGGTGATCAGGAAACCGGTTCCACGAAAAATGGCGACCCCGCGGTGTTCACAGTATTGGCGATCAAAATCATAGAACAGACGGTGCAGGATGACGTAATCGTATCCCTTGAAACTGTGCATCCGAGGAACGCTCGAGTGATGAGCCAAATCCCGCAAGGCATCTGCATCCAGTCCGAAGGCTCCATGCATCTGCACGATCTGATCCGGTGATGCATCCGTCAAATCGATCCAGATCTGGTTGCCTGTCGAGTCCAGTCGAACGGTTTTCCAAACCTGAACCAGACCCTCGATTGAATCGAAATCTCCGGATTCCAGACTGAGCGTGTCTTGACGCCAAAGGGTATAGCGGGCTTTCATGATTCAATGATGCGGGAGTTCAATAGTTTCTGCATTCCTTTTTGAAGTCCGATAATGATTATTATGTAAACTGATATAAGGAGGAAATTCAATCAGTTCCTGGGTATTGCCGCCGGCAAACGGTTCAAAGGAATATTGAATTGGGCTCGCGGGCCGGTGCCTTCATGATTTGCGAAATAATGCAAGGGAACCACGATGTACATGGTGGTTCGGGTCTTCGGAAACACCACACCTGCAGAAACCTCGCCGCTGATTCCGGAACTCTTCGACCAATCCTTCAGAAGCCCGACATTCACAAATCCAGTGACGGGGTTTCCATGTTGGTTCGTGAAGGACGCGCCCATGTTCAGGCTACTCGAAACCTGTTTGGTGTTCTGGATGTCTTGGAACCTGACCGGTGTCACTGCCGCACTGGCGATCAAGGACCCGGATCGGAGCTGATATAGCCCTGTGGCCTCTGACGAAGACCCCAAGCGAGCGACAAAGCCGGTGGTGTGTGTGACGTGATTCTGGGTTTCTTTCCCTGTATGGGTCATCTGGACCACCAAATGGCCTGCACGGTTGTCTTTGTTGGTTTCATATCCCACAAACGTATTGAGCGAGGTTCCGTTGTCGAGACGTCCTTGGATGGCGGCGCCCGAAAGCGCGCTCTGACGCATGGGTTGTACGATGGCAAGGGCCATCACGTTGGTTTTTCCTGATTTTCCGAGACTGGGAATGCGGCTCTCATAGGTCAAGGTGCTCTGATTGAGTTGGGTGGCGTTGATCTGAAAACTGAGTGAATGGTTCACCGTTCGCTTCAGGCCCGGAACGGTCCAATTCTGGGCGTAATTCATTCCCACGGGGACACTGACCGGTCCGGCCTTGTAGTTTTGAGCGGTGAAGGTCGGCTTGGAGGGAACAGTCTTGGGTTTCACTTTAACCGCGGTCATTCCTGTTTCATCCACACGGACGGCAGTCCATTGGGCGCTGGGAATCCAAAGGTCCGGTCGCTCCGAATCGGGTTTCAGTTCAACCACGGCATAATCTGTGAATTCGGGATCGGTCACCAATACCTGCGGAAGTCCACTGCCGGATCCATCCAGACCTCCCTCAGAGGGATCCACCGGGCAAGTTTCCATGTCCGAGATCTGGGTCAGGTAAACCGCCTGGTCAAACGCGCCCGGCATCAGTGCCGCAAGCGGGGTCAGATTCGTCATGCTGCCCGGAAGTACGTTTCCCGCAGGGGCCGGAGGACTTCCGGCGCTGAAGACGGGAATCCATCTGTAATTGATTCTCCCGATGGCAGGATCGGAGAATGAAGTCCTGACTCCGAGTCCGAGACGGTTTTTCAAAGTGGTCGGACTGTTGATGGCACCCTGCAGGTCCGGGATCCGTTTGAGACCCTCGATAGTGGAAAAATCGACTTCCTTACCGGGCTGGCTGACATAATGCCTGAGTAAAAAAAGATTCACTTCCTGCTCGGCACTCCAGTAGCTGAGGTTCGTAGTCCCGGGCGGCCACTGGGCAAAAGCAGGACCTGCCGGGGTCATCAAGCTCCCGGCGATCAGAATAAACTTCATGCAAAATAGCGATGCCGCTCGCATGCGCTATCTCTTCGGCAAAGCGTCAAAAAAACTTCAGCGATATTTTATTATGTCAACTGATAGAAGGCTGAGCTGCCAACCTAGTAATGCATTGAGCCAGATCGTCCCGACTGTTCAGACACGGAATGTATTCAAACTCGGTCCCGCCAAACTCGACAAAAAGCTCCTGATAGCGGATCCGGATCTCTTCGAGAGTCTCGAGGCAGTCCGCTGTAAACGACGGAGATGCCACCATCAGCCTCTTGATCCCCTGCTTCGGGAACTCCTCCAATAAATGATCGGTGTAGGGCTCGATCCATTTGGTCCGACCGAGTCGTGATTGGAAAGCGGTGATCACACGGTCCGGGGAGAGCCCGAGTCCCTTGGCGATCCTACGCGAGGTCTCGTAGCACTGTGCCCGGTAACACCAGCGGTTCTTGTCCGTCCAGGTGTCACAACATCCCGGCGAGCAACACAGCTCGGGGGCTTTTCTGATCTTGGCGATCTGCCTCTCGGGAATCCCGTGGTAGCTGAGTAAAAGTGCATCCGGTTTGAACCGTTCGACCGGTTCCTTCATGGAAGAAATCAAGGACTCGATGAAATCAGCCTCGTGAAAGAAGTCTTGCACCACCTTCACCGGGACACCGGGGAGGATTTTGGGCTGGAGTTCTTCAAACCGGGCGATGGAACTCTCACTCGCCGCATACGAATACTGCGGATAAAGGGGAATGAAGACCAGCTCGGTGACGCCGTCTTCCCGGAAGGCTTCGAGAACGCTTTCCATGGACGGGCTTCCATAACGCATGCCCATCCTGACGCTGACGGGACCTTCCGAGCCGCCTTCGATCAAATTGCGGACCTTTTCGGTCAGGGCACGGGTGTGAATGAGCAGGGGGGATCCCTCCTCCGTCCAGATCTGGGAATACGCCTCTGCGGACTTGGCAGGACGGGTATTGAGAATGATCCCGTCGACGAGCAACTTACGGAACAGATAGGGAAGGTCGATCACATACGGGTCATTCAAAAACTCTTTGAGATAACGCCGGACATCCCGCGTCTTCGGACTGTCGGGGCTACCCAGGTTCAGCAAGAAGACGCCTTTCTTGTTTGATTTCATGGCGTCAAGCTAACACCCTCCCCCCCTCCTCCACAATCCCTATTGCCTCCCCTGCTTCTCCTGAATTATGGTGCAAACCATGGAACAAAATTTCGCCGTCTTCAAAACCTCATTGGGTTCGATCAAAATCAAACTTTTTCCGGAAACAGCTCCCATCACGGTCGGTAACTTCGTCGGATTGGCCACCGGAACCAAGGAATGGCTCGATCCTAAAACAGGGAAAAAGGCAGAAGGCCAGAAGCTCTATGATGGCACCATCTTCCATCGGGTCATCCCCGAGTTCATGATCCAAGGCGGAGACCCTCTCGGCCGTGGTACCGGAGGTCCCGGATACCGCTTCGAATGTGAAACCAAGCCGACAGACCGCTTTGACCGTCCCGGCATCCTGGCCATGGCGAATGCAGGTAAGAACACCAACGGATCCCAGTTTTTCATCACGGTGAAACCGACCCCATGGCTGAACGGTAACCACACCATTTTCGGCGAAGTCGTCGAAGGCATGGACGTGGTCGAGAAGATCTCCAAGGCTCCCCGTGACGGGATTGACCGCCCACTGGAAAAGATCGTTCTCGAATCTGTCTCGATCGGGTGATCCGTAACCCGCTCAGAGATGTTTTCTGAACACCCCGTAGCGGTGTTCCCAGATCTGGAACGCCTCACCCCGTTTGAGAAGGTGTTCGCTTTGAGCTCCGTTCCGGATCAAGGCGGAAACCACACGTGTGATTCCGTTACGGGATGCGAGGGTGAGCGCGTGGTGGATTCCGAAAGCTGCCAGCCCGGCACCTTGGTATTCGGGCAAAATCGCCAAAGTTTTCCACACGAGGTGTCCGGACTCCGGAAAAAGGAAGAAGTATCCGATTTCCTCACCCGAGGGATTCAGGATGAAGAAACTGAACTCGCTCAACAGCGCGGCGAACCTTGGCGCCACCAACTCCCGGTAAGCCCGGTCATCGAAAGGCTCCGCAAGAAAACTCTGCTCGAAACTCCCGGCATTGATCCGGGTCAGGGCGGTCAAATCACGGGTGCGGTTCGAGGCAAAATCGAGGGGGCGGACAGAGAATCCTTTGGCCAAGGCCTGATCGAAGCGATCCTGGGACTTGGGCAGAATCCTATCGAGATGGTGATACCCGCGGGAATGATACTCTTCCACCAGCTCGAAGCCCGCACGCCGAAACCAATCCACATGACAGGCGGGTTGGGAGGGTTCCCAAAAAAATTCAGGTGGAACCTCGGATCCGGGACCGTCCTCCAGACGCAATCGGTAATCAAAAAGGGTATGGTAATTGACCGGTCCATGAACCGTCCTGATCCCCCGATCCCTGAGCCACACGGTGGCCTGCCCGATCAAAGAAAGGGCCCGTTGCTCTGCTCCGGCCACTGATGGATCACAATCGAAGAATCCGATGTAACCGGCTTCGGGGTTTCTCGAGGAAACATTCGCCGAGATCCGCCCGAGAATGGCACCGCCTTCTCCCTCGTCGATGAAATGAGCCCGATCGAATCCGAACGGAAATCCGAGGATTTTTTTCTCGAAATCCGTCTTCGCAAAACGTTTTTGCAAATCATCAATCCGGACTTCAAGGATCATAAGATTCGAACCTCCCCTTTTCCTGCATCGATCCGCACCCGCTGACCGGTTTTCAAGCGCTTCATCAAGCCTCCTGAAATGCCCACAATCGTTGGAAGACCCAACTCACGGGCGACAACTGCCGAATGGGATAACAGGGAGCCTCGTTCGATCAAAAGACCTGAACACGAAGGATACAGGGGAACCCAACCGGGATCGGTGCGAGAGGTGACCAGGATCTCACCTTGAAGATTCTCCGTGTCCTTCAGCTCGTGGGCCACCCGCACCACGCCCTCCACCACTCCCGGACAACAGGGGGTTCCATAAAGAAAGTTCGGATCCTGACTCTTCGATTCGAGTTCCCTGAGGAGATCACCCCCGTCCAGAACGGCAGGATAGGCCTCCGACAACCCGACTGCCCCGTAAGTCACGAAACGGTCCGGTGGTGAAGGCGTCCGCTTGTATTCCTCGAAAGCCGGTCTCCGGATACGGACCAGATCCCGCAATGAATGGGTCGGTAAACGTCCTTCCACGAATGCGATGATTTCTTCGACCGTGAGAAAAAAGACATCGAACTCGTCATCCAACAAGCCGAGTTTCACAAAATTCGCACCGACAGCACGCATGAGGTGACGGACCAATCCGTAACTTTTCGTCCGGTCGAAGCGAAGATCTTCACGGTTCCTGACAGCATTCCGTGCATGCCGGAGCACCCAGAAGTAAATCCACCGTCTCGGGCCGCCCAGTTTTTCCATCACTTTCAGTTCCGCGCCTTCACGGATCTGCCTTTCACGGACTTCCATGGCCTCGATCGAATAGGACTTCATCCGGACATAGCTGGCGACATTTCCCACGACGAATGCCGGATCATCATGCAAATCCCGTTCTTCAAACTTGAGCTCGTTGACACAGCGGAATCCGTATCGATCGAGAAATTGCATGAAGCGGGAATGAATCCCCGGACTCACCGAGGGAAGGGACTTCCAAACGCCCTCTGCCGGACCGGAAATGAAGCGTTCTCTGAAGGAAGGGTCGCCTTCGTCGATTTCACGCGCAATCCGCATCAGCCATTTGGTCGGCTCGGTACTCTCGAGATCCCCTTGCCCGCATAGCAGGTCATTCTGAAGACTCGCCCCGGCATCTCCGGACTCGACCCACTTCGAAGTGAGAGACTTGAGTACACCGAAGAAAACCATACAAAGGAAATCGTTCACAATGGGAGCCTGCCAGCGCGGCAGGATCTCTCTTCGCAGGTATAAAAAATAATCAATCTGTCTCGGAAGATCCCACGACCTGAAATCTTCCTTCCGACCGGCTTCATACAACCTGTTGAAGTGGCTTTTGAATTCACGGATGATGGTCGGACTGCGCCAAAACCTCAGGATCGAAACGGCGAGGAGCTGGATCTTGAGGACGATCCCGTAGTCCGGACGGTCTTTCACAAAATCAAAAATCCTCTGATGCTCGCTCGAAAGACTTTTTTTCACGCCCATCATGGTTTCCATGAATGCAGGGTTGTTTCCCGAGCCCGGCATGATCATGAGAAGGCGGTACCAATTGATCAGATTGTAATAGATCCGTCCCCGGATGAGACCGAGCATGTTCTGGAGCCGCTGGTCGTTCTCCATGAGAATTTTCTCAGGCACTTTCATCATCCTGGCGAATTGGAGATAAACCTGGTGGTAGGCATGACTCGCATAAGAGAACGTGAACGGAGAGGTCACGCCGCTGTAGCTTTCAATGATATTGGAATTGTCCCAGAGTGTCACCGCTTTGCCGTTCACGGAAGGGTCGAAAAAACTCTCAGGAGGCAGTGAGGTCACCGGCCTCATCTGGAGGAAATACAACCGTCCTCCGGCCAGGGCCCACTCGATGTCCTGGGGAGCCCCTCCGGCGAGCTGTTCGAGTTCCAAGGACCGCTGTCGCAACTCCTCGAGTTCCTCCGGAGAAAGCACCTGGCTACGCAGTCGGCCCGCCGTGATGTCCACCCGGACCAGTCCCCCGCCCGTGTCCCTGCGGAATTCATGGGTGTGCTCGGCACGCCGATGGAGAAGAACCTGACCCCCGTCACGGTGGATCCTGAAATGATCCCCTTCCAACGCCCCTCCCACCAAACCCTCACCCTGCCCGTACACGGCCTCGATGACCAAGGAGTCGCGATCCAAAGGAGCGGACGGATCTCTTGTGAAGAGAACGCCGGATCGATCGGAGTCGATCATTTTCTGGATCACCACTCCCATCCGGGGAAGTGCCGTGGAAATTCCCCTTTCCAAGCGGTAGCGGAGTCCCCGTTCGGAGAAGGCCGATGCCCAGGCCATCCGGATGGAAAGGGAAACCCGGGAGACTCCCCTCTGGAAAAGAAAAGTCGAGAACAGCCCGGCGAAAGAATGGTCTTTCGAATCCTCATCGAGCCCACTGGATCTGACTGCGAGATCTTCATCCAACCATCCCAGGGCACGCAGGCGTTCCTCGAGTTCTCTCTCGAAGGAGGCCAGAAGAGGATGGTCCGAGAACCACTTCAGGACGAGCTCCTCGGTTTCCCTACTTGGGACAAGACCTGACACCTTCGCTCTCAGTCCATGATGGTCCAGGTACTCCTCGAACACCGGACTCGGTACGCAAAACCATTCGGGAACGGGTGTCCCGGCCCTGGTCAGCACGCCCAATTGGGCGGCCTTGCCGCCACCGAACAGACGGAAATCAGCGTCGGCACTTCTTGAATCCAACAAACGGGTGTTCATGGGAGGATACCCCCGATCCACTGTTGCAAGTCTTGCAAGGGCAAAGCCCAGAGGGCCACGAGTAAATAAAGAGTCACGAGTCCTTCAACAGTTTTGAACTTGGACGGCGCCCACCAAAGGAGACTGGACCCCGCCAGGATCAGGATGTACAGAGGTCCGAGGATCGATGAAACTCCGAGCTGTCTTGCGGCATGCGTGGAAACACCGAGCAAGACGAGAAGGAGGAAAACGGTCTTCTCCCTTCCGTATTCACTTAGGTAGGTTCGAAGCACCGGGTGAGCCCCTGGATCGAGCTTCCGTCCCACCTCGAATCCGAAAAACGCACCCAACAGCAGCGTGCAAAACCAGAATCCACGAGTGTCACTCCAGGGGCTCTGAAAACAAGAGAGCACAAAATACCCGAGCGGAAAGATGATGACTTGATGGAGAACGGCATAAAGCAAGGGCCTTCGGGCCAACGCATCCCCGAGATAGAATTCGACAAACATCAGATGCAGGTAGAACACCCCGAAACCGAACAAAAGTGCGGCAGGTAATCCGCCTGCAACTGCCGCAGCTCCGGTCCAGAGGATCATCGTCCATTGAAACCGACGGACGAAAGACTTGAACTCATCCAGACGGAACAGACCCCGGGGCAACGGACGTTCCGGATGGGCGATCTTGTCTTTCTCGAAATCCTTGGTCTCATCCATCAACCGGAGTTGCATGAGAAAGAGCATGCCTCCGATCAGTGCGACGGCAAAGGAGACTGTGAAGGAGACAGACCCAGCCTGCCCGCTCCCTTGGATCAATGACAATCGCCTTGACGACTCCACAATTCCGAGTGCCACCAACAAATTGGGAATGAGAGGGAACCGTTCCTTGAAATAGACCGACCAACGCGAATTCATCGACTTGCTCCTCGATCGATGCGGGAGCGGTGTCTCCGGTCCCGAACGATCCTGGTTTCTAATACGGATTGGATCTCAGCGAACTTTTGGAGGATCTCCGATGCCCGTGATTGAAGTCCCTCGCCCCGGAGAACAAAACGTCCTGACGCGGGATCTTGCTCCACATGAGCCGCACTGTGACCGAGATGGGTGTAGATCCTTTGCTCGAGTTCGAAAGTCTGAAGGGACTGGAAACTCCGGCCTTGATACCACAATCCTGATTCGTCCTCAGACACCCGATCGCCCATGAAATGCCAGACTCTACCAGAGTAATCCTCGCGTTTGTGCTGGAGTGATTCCCTCTCGTTTCCGATGTACCGCTTGCAGACGTGATCCCCGGTGACCCAGAGACCCTCCTGACTCAAGGAGGTCTCCACCCCTTCAGCCGGCTTGCCGAGATGCAGTGTCTGGAACAGGCCTCTTTCGCGACTGAGCCGGACGGCCAACCTGGCATCGGAAAACGCCACCGGCTCGGCCTCACTGCTCCCGTAGACATGCAAAAATCTTGTATCGGGTTCGAAGTGATCGAACGCCGTTTCAAACAGCTCGCAATCACTCAATGCCCCTCCGACATGGATCGAGCGCAACTCACGCGCGACATTCGCCTCCATGAGTCGTTTCAGAAATGCAGGGCCTGTACTGAGAGTCTCGGGGCGCCACTCCGGAGGGAGGTCCGACAAACGTGCCAGGTGCTTTTGTTTCCAACGGGACGGAACGAAGACCGTACCCCGTCCCATCCCGAGGTTCGCAAGCACCAGATTCGCAAAAACGGCCAAATCCGGCCGCTTGAAACTCTCAAATCCTCCGGAAATCCGTATGGCGTCGTTTTGGGCACTGAGCCCTTCGTGAGTCCGGATCACACCCTTTGACCGGCCCGTGGTTCCTGTGGTGAAAGTGACCACACCCGGATGTCCGGACGGAACCCGCACCGAGGGTATCCTTGTCACTCGGGTGGATTCCGAAGGCCCCCGGCAGATCGAACGCGCCGAAACCCACGACGGGATCCTCCGGATCGCGCCGGACCTGGCTCCCCAGAGTTTCCCCATGAACGAAGCGATGAAGAGTCGCGGGTTCATCATGGAAACGACGGAGTCGATTTCGGACAACGGCAAAAAAGGCTCCACCAGCAAGACAGTTACGCCACGACTGAGAAGGGCCATGATCACCGCATAAAACTCGACTGACACCTTGTCTGCGAGAAGAACGGAATCCCCGAGGCCGATGCGTGCGCGGTCCAGGCTCCGCTCGGCATTCCCTGCCAAAGAAAGCAAGGTCCCAAAATCACAGGGGTCTCCGTCCAAGGGAAAAAAAGCGGGCGCATGGGCTGGAATCTCCCGCTCCCAGAGCAACTCCATGGTGTTCCCTTGGCGGCTCATGTCCTGCTCCTCAACCGACCCGCCTGACCAAGCGAAGCACCAGAGGACGCTTCATTCCGAGCGTGATCTGGTAGTCACTCTCGGTCCGATGGCCCGGTGCCGGTCCGAGCTTCCAGGCCTGGAGAACACGGATCAGGATCAGCTTGACTTCGAGGAGAGCGAAATGTCTCCCGACACAGGTCCGTGGCCCCATTCCGAACGGAAAAAAAGCGAGCTTGTTTTTTTCACGAAGTTCCGGAGTCCAGCGGTCGGGGTCGAATTCATCGGGACGTTCCCAAAACCGGGGATGACGATGAGTGAGATAGGGCGAGAGGTACAAAATGGACCCGGGGCGGATCCGCCTTCCGTTGATCTCATCCTCCTCGATCGCGCGTTTTGTCCACGCCCAAACCGGCGGATGGAGCCGTAGGGCCTCGTCCACCACTGCATCCAAGAACGGCATATCCATCGCCTCTTCGGCACCCGGAATCCTCTGACCGACCCGTCGGTCGATCTCGGTGACCAGCCGTTCCTGGTGGGCGGGATGGACCGCAAGTTCATGCAGGATCCAGGGAATGAGATGCCCTGTCGTCTCGAATCCGGCCAGCATCATCGAAACGGCCTCGTCGCGCAACTGGGAGGAGTCCATCCCCTCTCCGGTGGCCGGATCACGGGCCAACATCATCTTCGTCAGGAGATCCTCACCCGGTGTTCCAGAAGCCGACTCGGACGACTTTTGTCCGATCAAATCCCAAACCGTCCGGTCGATAGTACTGAGTGCGCGGTGGAACCGGATGTTCGACGGCGTCGGAAAAGACATGGGAACGGGCAACAATGCCCCGAAACGTCCGGTCAGGTAGCGGTTGATGTAGACCATGGCCTGGCGAAGCGCTGTGAAATCATCAGCCGGTCTCGACCCGAAGAGGGCCTCGCAAACAATATCAAATGCGAGACGCTTCATGGATTCGCTCAACTCAACAGGCAGATGATCCACCGCACGGAACGCCTCGAGGGCCATCCCGATCTTCCGGTTCATGTCATCCACCATTTTGAGCAAGTTGCCATGATGGAAAGTGGGAGCGATGAGCCGCCTCTGTTTCTTCCACTTCTCGCCCTCGCTCATGAAAATCCCGTCTCCGACGACCGCACGGAAGTTCGATGCTTTGACGTAATTCCGTGCATTCTTCATTTCAACGCGATGGACATCCTCGGGATGGGTGACCAGGATCAGCGCATGCGGCCCCAGGCGGAATTGCACCAGATCTCCGTGTCGTTCACGGAGGTTTTTCAGAAACCCGATCTTGTCGAAACGGTACTGGTGCAAATTCCCGATCCAGGGGAGTCCGGGTGCGCTCACGGGATTCATGCCGGCATCCTTTCAAGAACTTCGATTTCGTACATTTGCATTCTCTCCCGTCCGATCGGCCCGTCAAAATCGCGAGTGATGTCCCGAAACCCGTCCCTCACCAGACCCTCCGGACGGTGGAGGTAGTGTCGCAACACCACGCGAGCACCGGGCAGCAGTCCTTTTCCGACCCTTTGAAGAAACTCCTGCTCGACGGGCGGTTTGAAATAGGAGGCCACGTTGGACAAAGAGACGAAATCCACACCACCGGTACGCTCGAGCCCGTTCACGAGATCCCCTTCCACCCATTCCAGTTCGAGACCGTTCAAAACCTCCCGGGCTTCGAGGTAGATGTCGGGGTCGGCCTCCGGTGGCAAACCGCAAGAAAACCGCAACTCCCCGAGCAAGGTCAGTTGCAGGAAAAAGTTTTCCCGGACGGGTCCCTGGGCGAACAGTCGTTCGAATGCCCGGCTGTAGTAGTCCACATATCCGATGCCTGTGTTATTCGTTGGAAAATCACCCGAATAAAGAAGCGAGTTGAAGGTCCGCGCATTTCCTGTCAAGGCGATGAGTGCCTTCCATCTCAAACCGCTCCATTCTCTCCGGATCAATTCCGCCTGCTCGGCCGGACCGGTGCAGGCAAAGAGACGCTCGATCCTGTCGGACCCCAGGATCACCCGGGCCAGCTTGGAAAAGCCGATGAAGGTGCGCTCCCAACGGCCTTCCAAAAGGGGTGAGCGGAATCCGGCACTCCTCAACCGGTCATCGAGAAAACGGCGACTCGCGGGTCTCAGCTCGAGATCCATGAAAACAGACTCCCGGTCTTCGGGGGAAAGCCCGGGCACTCCCGGATAGGAAAAGAAGCGGAGGTAATCCGTGTGCTCGAGGCTACGCAACAAAGCCAACCGGAGTTCACACAGGGCAAGTTGGGGGAATGATAGATCCACCACGGTCAGACGTCGCAATCCGCGTTTCAACAAAGGAAGCACCCGTCCCCCGCTCCCGCAAACAACCCAGGCATGGGCACAAGCATCGGGCAACAGGTTCCGCTCGAGGAGGGTGTCCTCGTTGGTCAAGGTGTAATTCAAATCTCGGAAATATCGGCTCCCCACTGTCGACAGAATAGAGCATTGACCGGCAAGTCCAAACCTGAAAATATGGGCCAATGTCGGGACTTTTGCTTCTTTGCTTGCGCCAGATCCGCGTAAGGCCCTTACGCTCGCTCCTGACCCTCTTCAGTGTGGCGCTCGGAGTGGCCCTGTACACGTCCATCGACATCGTCAACCACTCCACACTCCTGAGTTTCCGTTCTGGAATCGAAGCTTTGAGCGGTAAAGCTCAACTTTCCATCCAGGGGGGCGAAAACGGTTTTGAAGAATCCATCCTCGATGATGCCGCAAAGCTTCCAGAGGTCGGGGCGGCAGTCCCGCTTCTGGAGACGCGCGTTTATTCGGGAGCCGGAACCCGTACCGAAACCTTGACCATTCTCGGGATCGATCTGTTGAAAGAGAGTTCGGTCAGAGCCTATCAAGCCGATTCAGGAAATCTGCTGGATGATCCACTCACCTTCCTCAATCAACCCGACAGCCTGATCCTGACCCGGACTTATGCCGAACGCCACGGAATCAAAAAAGGAGACCGTATCCGGTTGGCGACCGCCCACGGTTCCCGGAACTTCACAATCAGAGGTCTTCTCGAGCCGGAAGGCCCTGCAAAGGCTTACGGTGGGAACCTCGGCATCATGGATATCGACGGCGCCCGATTCCAGTTCGGAAAGAACGGGAAGATCGACCGGATCGATATCATTCCTCGGGAAGGCATACCGGTCGACACCGTCCGTGAGGCCCTGAAACGACGCTTCGAGCCCGCCCTCGAGGTGGAAAGTCCCGCCACCCAGGCGGACGGGATGAGGCGTCTGGTCGAGAATTACCAGGCTCTCCTCCAATTTCTCGGACTTCTTGCGTTGATGGTCGGACTGTTTCTGGTGATGAACACCACCACGATCGCGATTGCCGAGCGGCGGAGGGAGTTCGGGATCCTCCGGGCACTGGGTGCTCCGACTTCATCCTTACTCGTCATTCTGGCACTGGAATCCGTCCTTCTCGGACTGTTCGGATCTTTCGCAGGGGTCATTCTAGGCAAATTCGTGGCGGAAAAAACCTCTGCCCTCATGACCGGGGCCCTGTCACTCCAATACCTGATCCCGATCCATCTGGACCGTCTCTCGATCGGATGGGCCCAATGGACCAAAGGTGTCGGACTCGGCACAGGGGTCGCTTTCCTTGCCACACTGATCTCGGGTCGTGCCGCTCTCAAGATCCAACCCCTCGAAGCGGTGAAAGGGGCCCCAACCGGTATTCCACTTTCCCATCCGCTCATCCCCTGGCTCGGATCGGGATTCCTTTTGTTGATCATGATGGATGCCAGGTGGGGGTGGAGCAATCAGTTTGCTTGGTTCCGTTCGCTGAATCCCCTGTTGCTGATGCTCGGAGCCGTACTGACCAGTCCGGCACTGGTCAGACTTCTCATCCGTTTGATCCGAACCCTCGTGCCCTCACCCTCCATCCGACTGGGTGCGGACCAACTCCTCCGGAATCCCCGCAGAACCGGAGGGAACATCATGGTGTTGATGACCGGCCTCATGCTGGTCATCGTTCTCGCCCTCACCAACCAAAGCATCAAGCACAGCCTCAATCTCTGGTTCGACCGGACGCTCGCGGCCGACCTGGTGGTCTCTTCCAGCGGAAAGATCCTGTCGTTTCAGGTCCAGCCGCTGGATGAGGGTCTCAAATCGGACATCGAATCCCTGCCGGGGGTGGACAACACAGGGGGCGGTGGTGCCACAGGACTCCGGTACGTCAAGCAGCGCTATGAGGGCCATACCTTGGCCATCAAGGCGTTTGACCGGCCCCATCCACGTGTCGGTGACCGGATATTCGACCTGACCGAGGGGAATCCGGAGGATGTTTTCAAGACATTCTTCGACCCGTCCAAGAACTCGATTCTGGTTTCACAAAATTTCGTTTTGAAATTCAAAAAACGCCCCGGTGATGAGATCGAACTCGCCACACCGACAGGACTCCGGAAATTCCGGATCGAAGGGGTGGTCGCTGAGTTCACCAATCCGGAGGGTGTTTTCTATTTGAATCGGGCGGTCTACCGCCGCTACTGGAAGGATTCGCTGATCTCGGGATTCTTTGTGATGGCCCGTCCCGGGGTGGGTCCGGGGCAAGTCCGTGCGACACTGGATTCCAGCCTCGGCAAACAAAAGGGTCTCATGGCCACGCTCAATGCAGAGCTCGCACAAGAAGCGCGGGCCATGGTCGATCAGAGTTTCGCTTATACGCGAGCCATCGAAGCCTCCGCCCTGCTGGTCGGCCTGTTCGGACTCTTCAACACCCTGCTGATCTCGATTTTGGAGAGGCGACGGGAAATGGGTATTTTGCGATCCATCGGAATGACCCGGGCCCAATTGGTGAACATGGTCGTCGGCGAAGGCCTCATCCAGGGCTTGGCCGGAGGAATCGTGGCTGTTTCCATCGGGGTGTTCGGCACTTATTTCTGGATCATGGGCACGGTCTCGTCCCTTCTGGGCTGGGTGTTGCACTTCTCAGCGCCCCCGGAAGCACTTCTCCGGACCGTGGGATTCGGACTCGCAGTCGGAATCCTGGCAGGGGTGATTCCGGCCAGGATCATCTCCAGGCTCGAAATCCGTGACGCCCTGGAATCCGAGTGACCATGATCCATTTTGCCTTTGAATTCCGAATTCGGAGAGCTTAGGGTTTCATCATGGATTCACTCTATACGAACGCCAAACGCGAGTTCACCATCCAACCCGGTTGCCCCTGGTACGAGGCACAACAGGCGTATCAGCCGGCGAACGTCAATTGGTGCGAACCCACCCGTTGCTCCATCATCAACGAACCGGCCAATGCCTGGTCGAATCTCGGCTTTCTGATTGTCGGCGCGATCGTTCTCCAACGCCTCCAAGGGACACGTGAAAAGACCCTGTCTTATTTCGGATGGGTCGTATTTTTGATGGGATTCTTCTCCTTCACTTACCACGCCACCAACAATTATCTGAGCCAGCTTTTTGATTTCATCGGGATGTACCTGATGACCAGTTTTGTGATCGCCTTCCACTGGAGGCGCGTGGCCGGAAAGGACCCTCGCGGACTTCTCGCCCATTTCTGGTTCGTATTGAGCGCGAATCTCGCACTTTTCATTATGTTTGACATCATGGACATCGCCGTTCAACACACCGTTCTGTTGAATGTGATTCCACTGGCCGCCCTGGATATCGTCGCCGGTTTCAAAGAGAAGCGGCTTGGACAATACCGGCACTATTGGGTGGCATTGGTGCTCATGGTGATCGCACAGGTCTTCTCGCAACTCGATCTCAAAAGGATCTGGTGCGAACCGGAGAACCTCTTCCTCCACGGGCACGCCATCTGGCACGTGTTCGGCAGCTTCGGGATGCTGTTTTTGGGGCTTCACCTGAGGTGGCTTCTGTCACGAATTCCATCCAAAGCCTGAGTTCATTGAATTCCATTGAATTCCGCGCCCGTGCCCGTGGCCTGGACCAATCGAATCTTGCCAAACGGGATAATACCTGATAGTATCCGTCAGCGATGCGTGACGAGATCGCCTTCTTCATCAACCAGGAGTCCGGATCGGGTGAAGCCCCTCGGGTTGCCGATGCAGCAGCCGGTACGCTCGCGGGACTCACGGTCCGCAAGAATCTTCCCAGGAGCTCGATCGACCTCACCCGGGCCTGCCAGGAGCTCGATCCAAGTAAGACCCGCGCCGCAGTCGTATTCGGTGGAGACGGAACCCAGTCCTATGCCCTCCGCGGCTTGATCGAGAGTGGTATCCCGCTTTACCCCTTTCCCACAGGTACGGCCAACGATCTCGCCCAGGATCAAGGCATCACCGGATGCCGGAGCCAGCTCGAAAAATTGCTCCACTCGGAATCGATCGAGGAAGTCCGGGTACTCGAAGTGAACGGCATCCCCTTCTCGACCGTCTCGGGTATCGGCATCGGCGCCGATCTTTGTGAAGAATACAATGAACTCAGAGCCCGTCATCGGATGTTCAAAAAGGCATCCCAACGGATGAACTGTGAGATCTACTCGGCCTTGGCCCTGAAGCACATCCTCAAGAACTGGGGCAAAGGGCTCCGGGTCCGGGTCACACGCGAGGGACTGAGCGAAGAGATGACTCTCTCCGCCCTGATGATCTGCAATCAAGCCAACCTTGCGGGTAACCTCACGGTCGCTCCGGGACAGAGCAAGCACTCGAACACCTTCACCGTGCTCATCCATCCCGGGGTTTGCGGAATGAAGACCGTCCGGGGTCTCGGGTCCATGAAGTTCGGCAGAATCGATTCAAGTTTCATCACCTACAAAACGGATCACATCCGGATCGAATCCCTGAGCGGGGCCCCCATCACGGTGTTCGGTGACGGCGAAATCCTGACCCGCAGTCCGGTATTGGAGTTTCGCGCTTTCCCGAAGAAATTGAGGGTTTTCCGCGCGTGAAACCCGTGACACTGCTCTCCCTTCTTGTCCTTTTCCTGGCAGGGTCTCCATCATCATGGAGTCAGGTCGGGCAGGACAGCCCCTTGCGACCATTCGAGACCGATTTCTGCACGGGTTTCCCGGAAGGCAACCGGCAGGAGCCGGGACTCTGGAAGCACTGTTGCGTCGAACACGACTTGCACTTTTGGGCAGGGGGAGGTCGGAAGGCACGTCGTGCGGCAGATCGCCGAATCCATCAATGCATCCGGGATGCCGGCGCTCCGGGAATCGCTCGACTGATGTTCCTCGGAATCCGCCTGGGCGCTATTTCACCCTTCAAGATCGAGAAACGAAAATGGGGTAACGGTTGGAGAGACGGACGTGGCGACTACCGCCCACTCACTCCGGGAGACCTCACCTTGCTCGAGGCTGAGTTCCGGGCGACCCCTTCCAACGAGGTCACCCCCGAGATGTTCCGCCGCTTTCTGGAAATCCTTCAGGAAGATCTCAGGGAAGACAGGTTGTGATCTGATCGTAGGGGGCGTCCTTCAATCGGACACCCGGGCCTGCTTCGATCAAATCAGAGGGAGAGCGGATTCCTGTCAACTTGCAGCGTCCGGACCGGGTGAAGCGCATCGCCTCCCCTTCAGCCGGCCATTCGGCAGACCGGTAACGGAGCACACAGGTCTCACGGCCGAAATCGCACTTCAATGAATCGAAGCGGTAATTGTAGTCCCCGGAACACCAGGTGTCGGCGCAGATCGAATCAATCGCCTCCAAGGCCTTCCTGTTCCAGCCATCGTCTCCGGTAAAGGCCATGGAAGAATGCGACATCAACACTACTGACAATCCGAACATGAATTTCATTCGACACGGATTATCCGATCTCAACGCACAATGTCAAGAGTTTACTTCACCGGATCAGTGGAGGCCGGTGCCCGGCCCGCTTCGGGACTCTCCACCACCACCCTGGGGATGCCCAGCGCCTGCAACTGCTCCGTCAGGAGCGCTTCATTCCCCTCGGAATTCAAATGCCTTTGCAAGGTCCTGCCCATGTACTCGAGACGTGCATCTGAAAAACCCGGCTCCCGTTTGACTTGCTTGATCTCCTCAACCAGTGAAACATCGAGCTCGGGATCGTTTTGCAACTTTCTGAAGGCGACAGTCAATTCTTGCAGGGCCTCACGGCGTTCCGTATCGGCCGGGTCGAGGATCTTCCATGCCTGCTTGAGCTCACTCAAGGCCGCCTGAGGATTGCGACTCATCCTGACCTGGATCTCGGCAACGCCCTCGGGACTGGAAAGCTTTTCAATGGTCTGACGATTGAGAGCGATCCCGAAGACTTCCGGATCGTGCACTGCCGGAGGCGCAGAGTCTGCCTGAGCCACCGCATTCGCCCGTGGTTCAGCCCTCGGCTCACTGATATTCCGGTTCTCTGACACCATTTCGGGATGGTGCTGGATGAACACCGCCATCTCCTGGATGAGCTTCTGGTCCTCCTCGACGAGCGGAGACGGAGCACTGCGATCCAGGTTCAGGAGGTAATGAAACCCTCCGAATACCCCCAGGAACGCCAGAACTCCGAGTCCTTTGGTAACACTCATCCTGCTGACACATCCCCCGGTGGAACCACGACTTCTTGCTTGAACTGAAGATTGTAAGCATCGGGAATCTCAGAGAAGAAATCCCCATCCCTGAACTTCAAGGGTCGAGGGGTGCGGGTGGATGCAAATTCCTCGAGATGGACTCGCAAGCGGTACATCGGACCTGCAATCTTGTGAGAAAGCACCAGACCGACCACGGAACACACGGCGACCACGGCAACGAAGCTGAGAACAGTGATCGCATCCAACTCGGTCTGTCGGGACTCAATGAATCGGTAAAAAACATGATCAGCCTGCAAGCCAGCCACCCTGGCTTGCTCCCGGAGCTGGAAAAAAAACCACTGGTGCGCCAAATGCATGACAGCAATGACCCCTAAAGCCAATGCACTCATCCAGACCATGAAACGGAACTGGAATCCGGGGTTGATCAGCAGGCGCTTACGCCCGGGACTAAGCTTCTTTTCCAAACGAGCCTCCTCGGGGCACTCAACCCCGTCGTTCTCATTTCGGTAAAAAGCTTGAGGACCTTAAGTTACGACCCTGTGCATCATCAAAAGATGGACGATCCGATCCCGATGCCCCCAGTAGTGGTCGTGGTGGGCTTGTTCTGCACGTTGTGCACCTTGTAACCATCGGCAATGTAGCTGTGGTCCCCGTCCGTGGTGAAGTTGAACACCGTTTCGGAGTTCGAGACCGACTCCATACTGTGGATCCGGAAACTGCCGTTCCGGGTCAAGAGGACATCCCCGGCAGACATGCTCAAAACCGCCAAACCCGGGCTCTCCTTCGAGCTCAGAACCGGATTGAGAGAGCGCCAGCCGCGATCACTCAAGAAAGGATGGGAGTCGGTGAAGAAAGGCTTCCCACCGTTGAACCCATATTTCAGACCGCGATGAGGAATCTTGAAGAGCTTGGTCACGGTGTTGACTCCCCCTCCCGATCCCCGGACCCGATCACCGATACGGACGTTCTCGATCGGCTTGAAGGAACCATCGGCCATCTCAATTTTGGTTCCTGCGATGAAGCAACCCGATCCTGTCCCACCACCTCCGCTGGTCGTAGTGGTGGTCCCACCACTGCTGTAGCCAGTCAAAGAGACCGTACGATTGATGGGCCCCGAAGCATTCGAACAATCGAAGGTCACGGTCGTAGAATAGGTCATTGCAGAAATAGGAATACCTGACACAGAAACCGAGCAGGATCCACCCGACACCAAAGTGGAACCGCAAGTCGAGCCCAAAGCGAAAATACTCACTGGCGACAGGGTCACAGTACAACCCGTGGCAGATACCAGTCCTGAATTCTGGAAGGTAAACACCGCTGCAGAAGACTCAGCACCGATCGCTACCAAACCAATCGAACCGCCACCAGATGCCGGAATGACAGAAATAGAGGGCAGAGCACCTGCTCCTCCTGACCCTGCTCCTCCTGACCCCGTTCCCGAATTCGGAGTTGCAGTCGGCGTAGCCGACCCTGAACCTGTTCCGGGAGTCGGCGTAGCTGAAGCCCCCAAAACTCCGGCCACCGAAACCTGACGAATGATGCCGGTACCTGAGTTCGAACAACCCACGGTCAAGTTGGTGGTGAACGTGTTTTCAGAAAGTGGGGTCCCACGGACCCCGATCGAACATGAACCGCCAGCAGCGATGGTGGAACCGCAAGAGTTCGATGAAATCGTGAACACACTCGGATTACTGAGTGAAGCAGTACACCCGGTCGCTGCAACTGATGCACTGGTGTTACTGACCGTGAAAGTCGCCGTAATGGGAGAAAGAGCCGACACCGTCACGTTTCCAAGACTTTGGGCGGTGGCAGGACTGACCGAGAGAGTGGTGGTGCCCGAACCGGTCCCTGAAGTGGTTCCACCGGCCACAGGAACCGTCTTCGTGTAACAAGAATAACTGGCCCCATTGTAGGACACGATCACCAGGCTGCAGTTTCCCGCACCCCAGGCCGAGGTACAGCTGGACAGCACCGGATAATAGGTCACCAAACTGTTCGAGGCTGAACTGCAGGCGCTACCGGAAGAAGCGCTTCCACCCAGAGTGGCGGTGCTTCCGGTCACTTGGGAAAGAACCGACCCCTGCTTCGCGCATCCAGCGAAAACCACACACAATGCACCCAAAACAAACCAGTGTATCCGTCCGGACATAGACACCCCTCTCCTTTCAGTTTATCGGGAATCCACAGTCGAACAAGAACTATTCTATTCAACCAAATGGATTGCGCCAGCAAGCAAAAAGGCCCCGTTCCGACAAGGAACGGGGCCTTCAACTTGATCCTGACGGAACCGGATTACCAGTTCTTCTTGTCAGCGAAAGTTTCTTTCATGCTCTTCGGGAAAGACCAGCGAGGCTTTTTGGACTCGGGACGTGCCTTCACCATGATTTCTTCACCGGTGAAAGGGTTGGTGCCTTTTCCAGCCTTGCGGCCTTTGACGTCACGACGGGCCAGCACGCCGATCACAGGGAAACGGACGCGCTCGCCGGAAGCGGCTTTCTTGGCACCGTTCAAGAATGCGCCTTCAACGGCGTTCTTGAGGTCGGAGCGCTTGATCTTCACTTGGCCGTTTTTGCCGGCGGTTGCGATGGTGACCAGGGCTTCGTGGAGCTCGGTGATCATGGAGAACTTGGTGTTCTTCTTCATGGTCTTCACGGTTTTCTTAGTGGTGGTTTTGGTCGCTGCTTTAGTTGTTTTCTTGTTCTTTTTCATTAAAAAGATCCTCCAATGGCTCCTAGAGTAGTGTTTTTTTGACGTTTGGCAAACGGTTTTTTTCACAAATGCTCATTTTTTCGGGCAGAAAACGGGTCCGGACACACGAAGCCTGCCGATCCTGGAGTCCGGGCAATCCGAAATCCGTCATTTTCACGCGAGAAACAAGCATTTTTCAACATGGATTGACTGGACTCGGATCCTCATCCGAGAATGGATTCATGTTGAAATCTGCCCCGTGCGGAAGAAAAAAAGTCCACGAACCTTCGTCTGCAGGAGGAGCTCCCCAATCCTGGGAAGAGGTTTTGGCCCGTTTTCTCCGAGAAAAAAGCCTGCGTCTCACTGACCAAAGAAGGAAAATCGCATCCATCGCACTTTCCCACGACAGGCATTTCGAGATCCAGGAACTGGTCCGGGAAGTCCGGAAGAACCATCCCGAAATCAGTCCGGCCACGGTTTACAGGAACGTGAAGACCCTGTGTGAGGCCGGATTGCTCCAGGAAACACTCGAGAACCGTTCCGGGGTCACGCTCTATGAACGAACCGAGTCCGGACACCACGACCACATCGTCTGCCTCGACTGCGGCCTCATTTTCGAATTCCACAATGCCGCCATCGAGAAGGCCCAAACCAAGGCCATCCGGACGATGGGCTTCATCGAAACCCGACATCAGCACGTGATTTACGCGAAATGCGAACTGATCAAGAAGTGATCACTTCTTCAAAGTGCTCTTGAGGGAAGCCAGACCCGCGAATGCGTTGTTGAACGCCTGCCCGGGCTTTTCTGAAGAAAACCCCCTCGAACCGCCGGAAGACTCCGGACGGGGACGAGGTCGCTGATCGGGCGACTTGGGAGTGAAAGTCTTCCCGCCCGACGGGACGGGTCTCTTGTCGCCGGCATAACTGACCGTGAGCGGCTTGGCCTCTTGGGAGGCGGCGGCCCTGGCCGGTTTCTCATCCATTCTCATGGTGAGTGACATCTGGGACTTCTCGAGGTTCACTTCGAGAACCCGGACAGTCACCTTGTCCCCGGGACTGACGACCTGACTCGGGTCCGTCACGAACTTCTGCCCCAGTTGGGAGATGTGGACCAGACCGTCCTGATGGACACCGATGTCCACGAATGCTCCGAAATTGGTGACATTGGTGACGACCCCCGTGCAGATCATGCCGGGCTTCACATCCTTGAGTTCCGAAAGATCATCCCTGAATTGGACCGGGACGAACACATCCCGGGGATCCCTTCCGGGTTTTTCAAGTTCTGAAACAATGTCTTTCAGCGTGAATTCACCGAGTTTCGACTTGGCTTCGGGTAACTTAAGGAGCTGTTTGGCACCGGCTCCGACGAAATCGGCCACACCTTTCCCTTGCGACTTGGCCATGGCCTCGAGATCTGCGTAGCGTTCGGGGTGGACCCCCGTGTTGTCCAAGGGGTTCCCGCTTTCCGGGATACGCAGAAAGCCCGCAGCCAGCTCGAAGGTCTTTTTGCTGAAACGAGGCACTTGGTTCAGATCATCACGGGATTTGAACAACCCTTTGGACTCCCGGTATTCGACAATCGCCTTGGCGAGGCCTTCACCGATGCCCGATACCCGCGACAGCAGGTAAACGGACCCTGTATTGACATTCACACCGACCGCGTTCACGCAAGAGTCCACGACCTGTTCGAGGGCACGTTTCAAGCTCGTTTGTGAGACATCGTGCTGATACTGACCGACTCCGATACTCTTCGGATCGATTTTCACCAACTCGGCAAGAGGGTCCTGGAACCTGCGTGCGATGGAAATCGCACCCCGGACCGTGACATCCAGTTCGGGAAACTCCTCGCGGGCGACGGTACTCGCACTGTAAACGGAGGCACCGGCCTCACTCACCATCACCACCGGCATCTGAATCGAAGCTTCCTTCAATGCCTGACGGATGAAAGCCTCGGTTTCGCGCCCAGCGGTCCCGTTCCCGACGACGATGGAACTGATCTGTCCGCTCGATGCAACGGCCGTCAAAAACGCCTTGGCTTGCTTCTTTTCCGCCTCGGACTGGAGCCGGATGACCGTTTCGGCGAGGAACTTCCCGGATCCGTCGATCACGGCCAACTTACAACCCGTACGGATCCCCGGATCCACACCGAGGACGGGCTTCGGACCATAAGGGGGGGCGAGCAGGATCTTCCGGACGTTTTCGGAAAACACCTGGATGGCCATCTGGTCGGCCACATCTTTCAATTGTTTGTGAAGCTCGTTTTCAATGCTCGGGATCACATGGGCCTTCAATGCGATCCGGGCCGCCTTTTCAAGCACCGGCTTCACCATCGAGTCACGCACGGCTCCTGCGGCGTTTTGGAAATGCTGGAGCAGATCCTGGTCGAACAAGGCGTCCGACTTGCCGGCACCGAGTGAAATCGAGAGTTCCTCCTCGATCCACCCCCTCCTGACCGCCAGATAGCGGTGCGACGAGCGCGGCTCGAGCAGCGAAGAGACCTTCTCCTCGTATTCGAAATAATTCTGATACTTGGAGGCGGGCTTCACTTTGTCGCCCTTGAGCGTCTTCAGGAACCCACGTTTCTGAAAAGTCTCCCTGACAAACTGACGGAGCGCCAGGTCCTCACTCAATTTTTCGATCAGGATGTCGGTAGCGCCTGCGATCGCACTCTCGGCGTCCTTGAATCCTTTTTCCTCGTTCCGGAAGGTGAAGGCCCAAAGTTCAAGGGTCTGTCCGGGTTCGGGAACCGCGTTCCCGCTACCGATGTTCCAGATCCAATCCGCCAGAGGCTGGAGTCCGGCCTCTTTGGCGAGCGTGGCCTTGCTCTTCCTCTTCTGTTTGAAGGGAAGGTAGAGATCTTCGAGCAGGTTCTTGTCGAAGCAAACCAGGATCCGGGTCTTGAGTTCGTCGGTGAGTTTACCCTGCTTCTCGATTTCAGACACGATGTACGACTGCCGGTTCAGGACCTCGTCCCACTCTTCTTTGAGATCCATCACCTTCTGGATCTTGACCTCGTCCAGGTTCCCGGTGACTTCCTTCCGGTAACGCGCGATGAAAGGAACCGTGGCCCCTTCCGCTTTGAGCGCGAGGACCGCGTGAGCGGCTTGCGCGGGAATGCTAGCATCCAGGGTAGAGAGCCATTTTTCGAAAGTCATGATGTCGTTACCGGTGAGTTATTTTTTTCTGAAGCGGTTCCAAAGCCGGGATAGGCCGGCTTTTTCGTTGTTCTTCTGGATTTCCTGGAGCTTTTCTTTCTGCTCGTTCGAAAGCTCCGAAGGATTGCCGTCGGACTGTGCGGCACTCTCGAGCTGTTGATCCAGTTGGGGAGATTTTTTCAGCAGCTCTTGGACGGAAGGAGGCAGTCGGCGCTGAAGCTCCTCGAGCTCACGGGTCACGTCCTTCCCCATCATCCCTTTTTGCATCAAGGCCTGGAGTTGCTGAAGCTGCCCCTTCGGCAACCGCTGGATGGCTGCACTGAACTCTGCAAGCCAGGCCAGATCCATCTTGGAAGGATCGAACTGGGGTGCCTCCTGAGCACTGGCGGCTTCCTCGGCGGGAGCGGTGGCCGGGTTGTTCCCCTTCCACTCGACGCTCTCGGCATGACACTTTTTGAACTTCTTCCCACTGCCACAAGGGCAAGGGTCGTTACGCCCCACATTCTTGAATTGTTCTGTATCCATGAGCCAACAAGGTTGCCGAAAGAAGTACGGGAAATCAACACTTCAGTTTGACATCCCCCACCTGAAACAGCCAAACTGGAAGGGCTTGATCCATTCGCTGCGGGTGCTCCTGATTCCGATGTTATTGGCGCTTGTCCCCTTCTCCGACCGGGCTCTGGCGGAAGAAGTCGATCCGGATTACATCATCGACCGGGCCGACTACATCACGGGTGAACCTTGGTACCAGACCGCGAAGAGCGCCTGGTCGATCGGTATTCGGGCCGGTCTGGATGATTTTCCATCCTCTTCGGCACAAGGTGACCTGTTTCAACTGAGCACAGACTGGATCATCCCCTGGCAATCCATCGGTGTTTTCTCGGTGGGGCCTCAATTCGCCGTCCTGAATCTCCGTTCTCCGGTGGTAGGAACGGTCAGCGATCCTCTCAACTTGATGCTCGGAGCCACCCTCCGCTATCAGCTGAAAATCATGAAAAACCAACCGCTGGTGCCGACTGTAGCACTCTCATGGGATTACTACCGGCTCAAATCGGCGTTTCCGGTGGCACCGTATGCGACCGGTAGTGGCATCAGTTTTTCAGCGGGGCTTCTGCTCAGTCTCGGTTGGATCGACCGCGAAACGGCCAAAGAAGCCTTTCAGACCCTGGGAATGACCCGCGCCTACTTGAGCGCGGAGCTTCAGAGTACGTCATTCAACAACACGGTTTTCAACCGCGAAGCTCTGTTTTACCTGTTCGGAATCCGTTTCGAGTTTGAATGACCGGGAATCGTGGATCGGTTGTTCAATTCGATTTTGAAATGGTGCGGCCGACTGGACTTGAACCAGCACACCTCTCGGTATACGCCCCTCAAACGTACGTGTCTACCAATTCCACCACGGCCGCATCACTAAAAAAAGGGTAAGTTCGACACTACCTGAACCCGCGGGCACAGTCAATGTCAAACACTCTTCATTTTGGCGATCTCCCGCCCCTGGATGATCAGGCGGTCGAGCACCATGTCGAGAAGGCCTTTGTAAAAATTCCTCTCGAATTCCAGGTCGTTTTTGAAGGTGTCGTACAGGTCTTGCCTCTTCAGTGACAAAAGGACCACTTCCTCTTTGGCCACCGCTGTCGCGGTGCGTTTTCCTTGTTGAATCAGGGTGACCTCACCGATGAACTCGCCCGGCTTCTTGTAAGCGATGAATTGCCCTTTGATGAGAATTTCGAGCGTTCCCCTGGCGACGATGTACAGAGTCTCCCCTTCTGTTCCTTCTTGCACGACCACGGATCCCGCTTTGTATTCTTCGACTTGGCAAAGAGCGGCGACATGACTCTGCTGGGTATAGTCGAAATACTTGCTGATGGGCATCTCTGAGATCAACTGGATCCGATCGGCGGCGAACAGTGGAGAATTCTCCGTCCCCGCCTCGGGGAATTGGACCTCGATGAGAGTAGCATCGTCGCCACTGGACCGGGCACATTGATCCGCAACCGGTTTCAAATCCTTCCCGGAGAGCATCATCTCCACCAACTGGGGAAGACCCTGTCCCGAGCTGAGAGGACTGTACAATCCGTCGGTGGCCATCATGAGGATGTCCTTCGGCTGGAACTCGATCAACAACATGTCCGGGACCGTGAAATTCGATCCGAAGGCCCGGGATAGCGCACCGGCCATGGGATAGGCTGCCGCTTCTTCCGGGGATTTTCCCATCTTGATGAGTTCGTCGTAACCCTTGTGATCCTTGGTCAGGGTGTAGATTTTCCCGGACCGGTAAAGGTATGCGCGGGAATCACCGAGGTGTCCGAGAATCGCGAACTGATGGTCCACCCACACGGTGATGCACGTGCAGTGAGAATCCTTGTAGTTGGAGTTCTGCTGGGAAAGCGTGAGGAGGTTTTTCTGGGCGTTGGAGAACGCCTCGACCAGGAACTCCTGCATCCTTTGCAGCTTTCTCGGTCCGGGAAGAGGCTCCTTGTAGTTCTTGAGATAGCGGTTGGCCTCGACCAGCTTCTCCTGGATCTGCTTGGCCACGAACTCAGCCGCGAAACGTCCTTTCCCCCCCTCACTGACACCGTCACAGATCACATAGATCCCCTGCTCCGGGTTCATGAGGGCAAAATCATCATTGGTGGAGTGCTTGGCACCCATGGAACTGACTTGGACTGATTTCGGTTGGAACATACCGGAATTATCCCGCAGAAAAAAAAAAGGGCAACCTGCAACGCAGGCTGCCCTCCTGAAATCCTATGAATGACGCTTAGAAACGAAGGTTGGCAGGCTTGTACCAGCAACGAGGACGGAAGCCGAAGGCATCTCCTTTTTCCTGGTTGCAAGCTCCCTTGACACCTTCACGGTCGCTGAACTCGAGGTCCTTGGACACGCCGCAGATGGCACCTGCGAAGTAAGTGTCGAGACGGCACTGTGCTTGCGGATGTTTGTCATTCGTGGCGGACACCTGGGTGGTCGCCGGGGTGTCGAAGTCAGGAGTCACCACTGGAGAGCTGGTGTTGGATCCGCGTCCGAGATGATAGAGCAACACGGCGAGCACGCGACCGGTCATGGCCGAACGCTTACAGATCGCGATTTCCTTGGCGCTCTGGAACCCGAGCTGACAGCCGCGGGAAACTTCAACCGGAACGTCCATCTTGGAAACGATGGAAATGTTGTCGTCGTTCTCGATGACCCGACGGAAACACTTCATGGTCGCGAAATAGTCGGACTGACCTTCGTTCGAGGCCCAGGATCCACCGAACATTCCCGGATACTTCGGGAATCCGCCCATGTGGTGACCGAGCTCGTGGCAAAGAACCATCATCTCGCCGTCGAAAGTGTTGTGCTCATAACGGGCAAGACCGCCGAACGCATTGATGATCCACTTGTTGCCCTTACGGGTTGCATTCGCGTTCACCTGGGTGTTGGTCCAGAGACGGTTGATCTCGAGCTCAGCTCCCTTTTGCTTCACAATGCCTTTGTAAATACGCTCGATACGATCGATCGCCAGATCGTACTCGGCACGGGTGATTCCACCGGTACGCTCGAGTCCGTCCGGAATACGCAAATCATTCTCAGGTGCGAAGTCACAAAGCTTGTGCTCCACATCGTTCGCCCCGTGTGCTTGCGCCAAAGACCCCTGTCCGACGCACGCCAATACCAGTGCCAGTGTTGCGATAAATTTGGTCATGTTCCCCCCCAAAACGTTTTCCTTAACTTTCCCGTTCCGATTCAGTTCAAAACAGGCCTCAGTCATTGAGTCGTCAAATCGTCTCAGACTTCGGACAAAAAACAACAGCTTTTTGACTGAGTCGTCAAAATCCATCCCGGTAGAATCCGGAAACATCCATACCCGGCTTGACCAATTTGAGTTCCTGAAGTTGCTCATACAGACGTTCCCAACGCTTTTTCTCCATGGAACCGAGCTTTTTCTTGCGGGAATCCGGAGTTTCAATGAAGCGTTTCTGGATACGGGCTCCTTCATCGAAGGTCGCAAGGTCCATGCTCGGATTGAGTTTTTGCATGGCGACATTCGTGTTTTTCGGGGATTGGAGATAGCTCTTCCAACCCTCTCGCGTTGCGGCAATGAAGCGTTTCACCCGGTCCGGACTGTCTTTCAGGGTGTCTTCATGTGCGATGACGACAGCCAGGTAAGGATTGAAACCTGACTCCGAGATCAGGAGGGTCCGGGGGTATTTACCCTCACGGCGGGCGGCAATGGGTTCTGCGGTGATGAAGCATTGCTGGGAGAACGTCGGATCACGCAAAAAGGAGGTGATTCCGCCCGTGTAAGGTACGAGGGTCGCTGACACCGGGGCATAGTGCTTCTCCAGCCAAAGGGTGTAAGGCAAGCCTTTCTGAAGGGCGATTTTTCCGGAGGACTGGAACAGCTCCTTCAGCGTCTTGATCCCCCGTTCTTCGTGGACCATGAAACCCTGGGGATCCTCCTGGTAAACCGCGAACAGTGCAGTGACTTTCGCCCCCTGGCTCCGCGCCAGGATGATTTCATCGGCAGCAGCGATTCCGAATTCCACCTTCTTGGCCGCAACCATCTGGGTCACAGGCTGCCCGGCCCCGCCGGGAAGGATCGTGACCTTGAGGCCGGAACGCTCGTAAGCCCCGCCGATCAATGCCTCGTAGAACCCACCGAACTCAGGCTCGGGCTTCCAGTTCAGGGCGAGCTCCTGGGCACCGGATTGGACGGTCGAAAAAAAGGAAATCCACCCCGCCAACAGGGCACATTCAAACTTCTGGAGTTTTCTCATTCCGAGAGACTAACGGATGGACCAACGAAAGAAAGTAAAAAAACAGGATCCCGAGGAGGGCCGCCAGCAGCACGGAAGCGAACACCCGGTCCACCCGCTGTTGGTTCCGGGAGGCGTCCACCAACCCCCCGAGTCCGCTGCCCGAAATGAATTCCCCGACGATCGCGCCGATCACTGAAAGACCGGCTGCGATCCGGAAACCCCCGAGGATCTGGGGGATTGCGGCCGGGAAACGCAAACGGAACAAGGTCTGCGCAGGGGTGGCATCCAACATCCGGAACAATTGCAAGGAAACCGGATCGGTCGAAGTAAGACCCTGGACGCTGTTGGCGATCACCGGGAACACCGAGACAATGAACGCCGATGCGATCACCGTGGGCATGCCGTACCCGAGCCAGATCACCAGCAAGGGAGCGATGGCGATGATGGGAACGGTCTGGAAAAAGATGGCGTAAGGATAAAACATCCGGCGGATCCGGGCTGAAGCCGCCAACACAAGACCCGCCAGGAGCCCCAGTGCCATGGAAAGAAACAATCCCGCACCTGCCGCCAAAACGGTCTCGAAAAAAGCTTTGCGGTACATCGAGGCGTCTTCCACCAGCGTGCTCAGTACGGAAGAGGGAGAAGGAAACAAATAGGGAGGCAACCAGCCCGACCGGCTGGCAATTTCTCCGATCAAGGTGACGCCGACCAAGGGAATCAAAGGAGCCAGTCTTTGAACCGGATTCATGCCGGCCCTCCCTTCAACAGGTCGAAGCACTGCTCGACCCGGGACAAGAACCTGGCATCTCCACGCAGGGAAAGGGGGCGTTCGGCTCCAAGGCCCAGGTCCTCATCGAGAATGACCTTTCCGGGACGCCCTTGGAAAACCAGGACGCGATCACCGAGCCAAAGGCCCTCGGTGATGGAATGTGTGACCATCAGGATGGTCGACTTCATGTTCAAAAACAAATCCCGGAGCTCGAGGCCGAGCTCGATCCGGACCGGTTCATCGAGTGCTGCGAAGGGTTCATCCAGCAGTAAAAGCTCCGGATCGGTCACGAGCGCGCGGGCCAGAGAAACCCGCATTTTGAGTCCTCCGGACAACTGGGACGGGTGGCTGGTTCTGAAATGCAAAATGCCCAATTTTTCCATCCAAGGGATCGCTTTTTCAAATGCTTTCTTCCTGTCCATGCCCCTGAGCCGTAACGGAAGGATCACATTCTCCTCGACCGTGGACCAAGAGAGCAGCGCGGGCTCCTGGAAAACAAAACTCATCTTCGCCCGGGACACGGAGGTCTCGACGCTCCCCTCACCGGGCGCTTCCAATCCGGCCACGAGTTTCAGGAAGGTGCTCTTCCCGCATCCCGAGGGTCCCAACAAGGTCAACCACTGGCCACGGTTCACCTCGAGATCGAGCGGGGCAAGCCCCCCTCCGGTGGATTCGTACCGTTTACCGAGCCCTCTGGCGAGGATCATGAGCTCAACCTCGCCCGTCCGCTCACTTTCCCGTTGAGATCGCACAAGGAGACCGCCACTTCGGACAAAGGCGCGTCGGGGAGTTCTTGCTTCAGGCGTTTCCAGACCCACTCGGTGAGATTTTCGCTGGTCGGAGAGAACGGGAGCACTCCGTTCAAATGGGTCCCCTCCACAGTGGAAAAAATCCGGTCCAGTGTGGACTGCAGAAACACCAGATCGATCAGGCGGTCCCCCGCCAGGGGCCACTGTGCCGAAAACACCGCTTCCACCTTCCAAAGATGGAAGTGGGGCGTTTCGAAGCCGGACAGGCTGTGAGAGGCCCGGAAAGAACCGAAAACAGTGAGGTCGAGTCGACGGGGCTCAGCGGGCGTTGACACGGGTGTAAACCGCTCCCTGTCCCGGAGCCTCTTCAATCAACACTGAAACCGAAACTAGATTCGGATCATCGAGAACCTCATCGAGCTCGGCGCGGAGAAACTCGAAGTAGGCTCTTGCCAGGGCCTCACAGGTGATGTTGTCGACAGCCAACATCACCGTCTCATCGGTTGGAATGACGTATCGCTTCCCGCACAACTTGAACTCATGGGATGCCCGGGTCGTCTTGATTTTCTGATAGTAGGGATTCTTCGTCGCGATCAGGACCTTTTCGTCCCAAAGGACGGCGATTTTTTTCATGGCCGCCTTGAAGTCCGAAAAGGGGATCAAATTCTCGAACGAGGCGTCCTTCAGCACCACGGACAAGGAAGGTTGGTACTGATGCCCGTGGAGAGCCTCCTTGCTACCGTCCGGGAAGACGGTCATGTGGCTGGCCGAGAACTTCAAGGCCTCTTTTCGAATGCGAAGTTCGTAATGTTCAGGCATAGTCCGGAGCATACCAGAGGTACCCATGAAATCACCAGCCTTGTTCGAAGACTTGAATGTCCTGGTCACCGGTGCAGGCAAAGGATTGGGGCGCGCCATCGTGGAGGAACTCCTCGCTCGTCAGGATCGCTTCCCACGGATCAGGATCGCACTCAGTGCCCGCAGTGAAGCCGACCTGACGGAACTCGCCTACCTTGCCCGCAAGTCGGGTGTGGAGACCCTGACTCTTCCGGGAGACCTCGCCCGCGATCCGGTTTCTGGAATCAAAAGGGTCCGGCAAGAGTGGGGCCGGCTCGACGTATTGATCCATTCCGCCGGCGTGGGCCGATTCGGGGATTTCGGCACCTACACCCCGGAGGATGTGGAATTCGTCACCCGCACGAATGTCGAAGCGACTTTTCTCCTCCTTCAAGAAACTTTCAACCTCATGAAAAAACAGCCGCCCAAAGGGGGCCTGCGTGGGCAGATCCAGGTGATCACTTCTGTGGCGGCGGATAAACCCTTCGAACACAGCGCCCTTTATTGCATGAGTAAATATGCCCAAAGAGGGCTTCTCGAAGTGATGCGGATTCCTGCGGCCAAAGAACAGGTCCGGATTCTCGATGTCAGATCCGGTGCCGCACTCACCCCGATGTGGGGCCAGGTCGAGTCGGGCATGGAAGCCAGAATGATGAAGCCCTCGGACGTGGCCGGTGCGATGGTGGATGCCCTGCTCCTCGACGCCCGCGCCACGATTGAAACCCTCACCATCCGTCCGATCGGCGGGGACATCTGATCCCATGCGGTTTCGATCCCTCCTGACCGCCCTGCCAGCTCTCCTTTTTTGTGGTGGAGCGCACGCGGAGACCAGCGAGTTCCGCCTGCCGCCTGTGACCATCACAGGTGATGCGAGCTTTGAAATGCTTCGTCGAGAAACCTTCCTCCCCTCCATCCAACTCCCCCTCGATGGGTCATCCGGAGCGGTCCTCGACTCGATCGGCCGGAATTCTCTCTTTCCACCGCAGAACTACGGTTATCCGGCGGGAGCCAGTGGACTCAGTCTTGGAGGACGGAGCATTGAGGACACCCAGGTCACCACTCTCGGAGTCCCTCTGAACCTGCCTCAAGGGGGAGGCCCGGACCTTTCCACTTTCCCGGGGTTCCTCTGGTCCGAAGCACTACTCGGACCCGCCACAGGATCAGCCGGATTTTCGCCGTCAGCGGCAGCCGGCTCCATCGAACTGGTTCCTTGGACCCGATCCCGCATCACGGAAGACACCGGACCTGACTCCCGCTTCACCAGCTCCGCCGACCGGCAGCTTCAAACGCTTTCCATCGGGACCCGGAAAGACTCCATCGCGATGTTGGCGGGAGTCAGCGCCGGCATGCTCAGGGGCCCGTCCGGATCCCTGAGTTATGAATTCATGAGGTCTTCCTCCCATCGATCGCGGTTTCACATTCTCGGCTCGGATCTCGAGGGGGATGTCCCGGGTGGAAGCGTCAAGCGGAGTCGACGGATCCTTCCCGTACTGGAAACACGCACGCTCCTCACTCAAGACACCGCTTTGGCCGCCACAGCGTTTGCCGACCTCACGGATCTTTATGGAAACAGGTCCGAACAGTTCGGGATCGAAAACTCGCTCTCTTCCGGTCCCTGGCTCCTCTCCTTTTCGGCCCGACACGTGTACTTCAAAAACGAAGGGGAATACCGCGAGTGGCCCATGCATGCCGGAGTCAGCAGGGAGTTCGGCCAAAAAGGCAAAATGAGGATCCGTGCCGGCATCGACGCCGTGAGGGTGGAAGACACCGGAATCGAACCGGGCGGACGGGTTTCGATCCGCTGGAACACGAAGGGACCACTCACTCCGGTCTTCGAATTCTCCTCCATCGCCAAGATGCCCACGCTCTCGGCGCGCAGGTATGTCATCGACACAGGGACCTACCGCTATCGTGGAAATCCCGGACTCCTCCCGGAGCGGGTCTGGTCGGGGGTCATTGCCGTGGATCAGTCGGGATCCCGATTCAAGAGCCGCTGGACCCTGAAATCAGAATTCAGGAACGACGCCCAAATCAACACTTCAAGCCTTCCGGTCAACACGACATTGAACTCCGGCAATGCGATGTTGTTCAGCGCCCAAGCCGACGCCCGACTCATTCTGTCCCCTGCATGGACCCTGAGATCGGGAGCACTGCTCAGCTGGTCACGTTTGGATGCCACGGGCCTCGCCTACCCGGACCTGCCTCCTTTTGCCTGGAACGGAGGGGTGGAGTTCGGATTGGGAGACGAGATCAAGCTCGAGACGGACGCACGGTATCTGGGCGACTCGACCTCGTTTGAAGGATCCGCGCATCCGGCATATTTCCTCGTCGATCAACAGATCCGCTGGTTTCCCTCTCAAGATCTCGAGCTCCGTGCGGGCGTGATCAACCTGTTCGACGAACGGGCGCAGATGGTCCAGGGTTTCCCCCTTCCCGGCCGTTTGCTCCGGGCTTCGATCAGCGCAGGATTCTGAATCAGCTCCGGAGGCAGACTTCCAACCGGAGATCGATCGTCTGCCACGCCATGAGCGGAAACAAATCGAACAATCCGATCGCAGAGCTCGAATGCCCGGTCACAAACAGCCGCATCGGCTGGGTGAGGTCTCCGAGTTTCAATCCATGGGTCTCCGCCAAGGAACGCAAGCGGGCGTCCACCGCGGCATGGTCGATTCCGGCTTCCTTCAAACGGGCGACGCCCGCACCCGTGACACGATCGGACCACTCCTTCCGGAGATCGATGATCGCCATGCGGACCCGCTCCTTCAGAGCCGGATCCTTGTTCCACTTGAGAGCGGCGCCGTCGACCGGAACGGCCCCGGCCTCGAGCAAGGGATGAAGCTGGTCTGCGAGCTCCTTCACCAGTTTCACTTTCGGAGCGACAAAAGGGATCAGCTCTGCGGCGTATGGCGATTTCAGTGCCTGGAAAGAGGAATCCGAGAACCGGTCACGGAAATCATCCACCAGGATTCCGAGCAAACCTTCGGGCGCCGCACGTTTCATGTGTTCGCCCGCGATCCACATCAGCTTCTCGGTGTTGAAAACAGCACCGCTCACCTGCACGTCCTCGAGTTTGAACAACCGGATCATCTCTTCCCGGGTGAACAACTCCTGATCGCCGTGACTCCAACCGAGACGTACCAAAAAATTGAGAAGCGCATCAGGCAGATATCCCTCGGAACGGTAAGCGTTGGTCGAGGTTTCTCCATTGCGCTTCGACAGCTTCTTCTTGTCCTGCCCCAGAATCATGGGAAGGTGTGCGAAAACGGGCTTCTGCGCCTGGAATGCGTCATACAGGAAAATCTGCTTCGGGGTGTTGTTGATGTGGTCATCGCCCCGGATCACATGCGAAATCCTCATTTCGATGTCATCGACCACCACCACGAAATTGTACGTGGGGACACCGTTCGAACGGATCATGACAAAGTCGTCGAGATCCTCGTTGGGAAAAGGGATCTCCCCCCGGATGAGGTCGGTGAATGCGGTCTTTCCGGTGAGAGGGAATTTCGCCCGGACGGCAAAGGGCTTTCCGCAATCCGCCGGATGATTCGCCTCGCGGCAGGTCCTGCCGTACATGGGCTTCTTGCCTTCCTTCATCATCTGTTCGCGTGCGGCTTCCACTTCCGCTTCCGTGCAAACACAACGGTAAGCGAGCCCTTCGCGAATCAGCTTCTCCGCCAAAGCCCGGTAATGTCCGAGCCGCTCGGATTGATACAGGAGCGGCTCGTCCGACTGCATTCCGAGCCATTCGAGAGAAGTGAGGATGTCATCGGTGAATCGTTTTTCAGAGCGATCCGTATCGGTATCCTCGATCCGGACAAGGAACTTGCCCCCTTGTTGTCTTGCAAACAGGTAGTTGAACAAGGCGGTACGGACGCCCCCGATATGAAGAAAGCCCGTCGGAGACGGCGCAAAACGGACACGGACCGGTTGTGAGCTCATGGACCCGACTTTACACCAGATTTCCCGGAACCCAAAGCCTCACGGTAGGCGGCCAAACCCCTGATGGCACGGGAGTCGAGGGTCAAGGCACCCATCAGGCGGTGTTTCCCGTTGAAGGACCTCAGGAAGGGGTCGGTCAACTTCTGGGCGTCAATCCTCGGAACAGAACCGATACTGTGACAGGCCATGCAACTCTGGGTGAAGAGCTTCTCGCCCCGGCTGGCAGCCGGATTCGTACGGATCGCCAGAGCAGTCCCGGGGTAAGTGTCGGACGCCCTCGAAAATTCGACCTTTTGGATCCGCTTGATCGTGAAAAACTCTTTCGGAACCAGGAGACGGTTCGGATCGCCCTCGGAATCCAATGCCCCGTTCGATCCCAAGCGGAAACGGATGAACCCCCTCCAGATCATGAACCGGGGAACGCGAGCGGTCTTCCCGTCGGCCCCGTACAGGGTCATCAAATCGATGTCCGCCTTTTCATTCAAATCCAACGGCCCGGTGATGGCATCGAACCATTCTTGCACGGAGATTTTGCCCGAGGATTTCTTGGCAAAGCGGGTGAAGTCCGAAGCTCCGGCTTCACGGATGACCCTCACCCCTTTCGGAGTCACCAAATTGACACTGAGAGCGTTTGCATCCGGCGCCATCATCCACGACACCAGAAAAAACAAGGGGAACATGCCAATATGACAACAATCTTAGCACTTACTGTCAAGATATGGTTTACTGAATCAGGGAGGCTCCAGAACTTTGGACCAGGAAGTCATCAAAAGCCTGACGAGAATCAGTCGCTCCCTTTGGGGCGACCTCGAAAAGTCCGTCGCCATCGGCGCCGATACTTTGACCACGGTTTGCCTGTTGAGGCTGAGTGACGAACGCACCCTCGAGCGTGCCATCAAGGTGATGATCGAGCGTGCCGAGCGGAATCCACCCCGATTGCTCGCCCTTCAACACCCGTTTTTCCGCCTCGCCCCTGTTGAAAGATTCCTCATGACCGCGCTGCATGTCGAAAAGTGGGATTACAGCCGGATCGCACGCACCCTCGGGGTTGAAACCCAACTGATCGAACCTTGGGCCTGGGCCACACGGATCAAGTACGCCTTCCAGGAAATGGATACGGGGCTCGATTACCCTCACGGACCCGCTTCTCTCGGAGCATCTTGTCCGGCCTACGACCCCGGTCAGCCCTGGACCCAAAGACTCCTCGATGACGAGTTGGGGAAACAGGAGCGGGTGTTCCTGCAAAACCACCTGCTCGCTTGCGAGAAGTGCAGGAAAACCCTGGACCTTTCGAGAAGGGTCTTTTTCAAGATCGAGGGTGTCATCCCGGTCAAGGACTTCCAGACAGAGATCGAGGCGGCCAGCGAAAGGATCTACCGGATCTGGAAATCAGGTGAGTCGGCTTTCAGGCCGGTGAAGACCACCATGAAAGAAAGTCTGGTTGTTTTTTTCAACCAGACTTCCGTTCAGATCATTTTGTTCGGAGCTTTGATCCTGCTGATGGTTCAGCGGCTGAAGTAAGCCTTCCCGTTGGTGAGGTCCGCGATCACTCCGTTTCCTTGGAGTCGATAAGAGTTCGTGAAAGAAGTCTGGGAGAGGATGCTTCCGTAGGTCACGCCCACATCCAAAGTGACCGCGCCTTGGGGATTCTTCTCGGTCCCGATGTTCTGAATGGCGACTTCGGCCACATTCACATCCATGTTGAAGCCCCAGAGAACGTTGATTTTCTTGGGAATCACGCGAGCGGCAGCGATGTACTGACCGGTGCCCCGGACGGAGCCCCCGTAAATCACACTCACCACGTAGGAGAGGTCGATGACATCCATGCCGTAGAGGTTCTCCACTGTCATGCTGAGCTCGATGCCGTGTTCGGGCTTCCAACCCGTGAGCGCCCGCCAATCGGACTTTGCGAGAACCGGAAGTGCTTTTGAATTCTGCCTCGAGACGTTCAGTACCGCCCGGTTGTCCTGGATGATGCTCCAGACCCGGAGTGCGATATCGGCAATGGCCAAGCCACCACCACCCCCCTGTCCGGGGTTTCCGGGGTTCATCTGTTCCAGCCCGTTTGCGACCGCCGACTGGGAGGAGAACTCACGACCGAGGCTGGCGATCAAGGCGTTGTCGACCTCGGTTTGGGTCACCCGCTTCTGCTTGATTTTGACCCGGCCCAGTTGATAGAAAGGATCCCCTTTTTGGATCTCGCTCGCCTGTACCGGCATCGCGAAAATTACGGCCATTACCCCTACCCAGAACCCCATCTTGCTTTTGATCATGTTCGTGGTTTCCTTCTTTGGTGGGTGAATTAACACGATTGATGCGCCATGGCAAGACTAAAACACCTTGACTCTGTTTTTCAATCCCGTTAGGTTCAGGCTGTCTCTGATCGATATTGGCTCGTAGCTCAGTGGTAGAGCACTACCTTGACATGGTAGGGGTCGCTGGTTCGATCCCAGTCGAGCCAACCAATTCACCGATCATGCTATTCTAGAGGGCATGGGCATCCGGAAAAAAGCAATCATTGCATGGATCGTGGTCCATCTTTCCGTCCTGATGCTCGAAGTGGCTCCGTTCAAGCCCGATCAGGATTACCCGGGTAAGCGCCTGTTCACGCTTTACCTCCGTTCAACCGGACTCTGGCAGGACTGGTCGATGTTCTCTCCTGAGCCCTTCCGCCTCAACCTCCACGTCGAGGCGAGGGTCCGTCATCAAAACGGACTGGAAACGACTTATACGCTTCCCCGCCTCCATCGTCTTCCCCGTCTGGAACGGGCCCTGATGGAGCGGTACCGGAAATGGGAGGTGGATTGGTTCAGAATCGACGAAAACCGCCACATATGGGCGGATGGAACACGCTTCATCCTGAAGCAACTTCCTGTGGACCCTGGCAATCCGGTGGAGTCCGTCAGTCTCATCAGACGATGGCATGAAATCGAAGATCCACGGATCCGGTTCCGGGAATGGGGCTATCGGGTCCCGGACTCCGAGCTCACCGGTTTTGAATTCGCCACCCACTCGACCGGACAGACAGGGGCGAAATGAGAATAAAAAACTCCATCCGCATGCTCGACGCTTTCTTCTTCAAACCGGTCCCGATCACCGGGATGGTCAGAATGAGGATCCTCGTCGGCCTCATGTTGCTCGTTCAGGCCCTCACCCTTCTTCCCGGACTCGACCATTTTTTCGGCCCGGATGCATTCGTTTCAACCCATTCCCTCTACGGTCCGGGCGCCCCGCACTTGAGGTTGATCGATTGGCTCGGAGGAAGCGGGACCGCGGTTCGGACAGTGCTCGGCATCCATGTTGGTGCCGCACTCGCATTCACCGTCGGATTTTTCACGCGCACCTCCGGCATCATCGCCTACCTCACGCTCATCTCCATCCACCACCAGAACCTCACCATCCTGAACTCCGGTGACACCGCACTCCGATTCGCACTCTTCTTCCTGATCTGGTCCCCTTCAGGAGGGGCATGGTCGGTCGATTCGAAATTCAAAACCGCCATCCCGGAACATCCGCCCTGGGCACTCCGGATGATCCAGCTTCAAACAGCCGCGATCTACCTTTTCACCGCACTCTCGAAGCTCAACGGTCTTTCATGGAGGGACGGTACCGCTGTCTACTATGCGACCCGGCTTTGGGACTTTGAAAGATTCGGCTTCGATCCTGTTTTCAATTCACTGACCGCGATGAAATTCATCACTTGGTCCAGCGTCGCCTTGGAACTCGCTCTCGGCACATTGATCTGGATCCCCGCTCTCCGGATACCGCTCATCCTCATCGGAACCGCCTTTCACCTGGGCATCGAGTACTCGATGAACATCCCCTGGTTCGAGTGGATCATGATCGTCCTCCTCGTTGGAATGTGGCCCGAAAACAGGACTTTTTTTCCAAGCTTGTCGCGGAGAGTGAAGTCCGTGCAATCGTGAGTGACCGCCGGCGGTAGCGGGCGGGCGTCGGGACGTTTCATCCCGATCGGGTGGAATTTTTTTCTCGCTTGCGCGCCCCGGCCTTCCCTAGGGTGTTCCTGTGAATGGAGGAACCCACCCTATGAAAAACCAGTTTCTGAAAGCCGCAGGCGTCACGTTGCTCTTGTCTTCGTGCAATCTTTACAATCCCTATGACGGAACCTTACCGGCTCCGGAAACCCCGCCCTCATCCGGCACCACCGGTACCGCACCGACACCACCCCCGGTGATCGTGAGTGGAGATTGCTCCGGCGATCCGACGGTCACCGATTGCATGGCGCTGAAGTTGGTCGCCTACCGCAACGGTTCCATCGATCCGACTCTCGAAAAAATTGAAGCGGACTCACTGGTGGTCGGGATGAACCGGGTTTGGCAACCCTGCGGAATCGGCTTCACCCTCGAAATCTTCCAGACGGTGGATCCGGCGGATTACCGCCTCTCCTACAGCCCGGACTGGAGAACCGAATCACAAACCATCCGCGACACCTTCGCTGATCCGGAACGTTTCCTGGTCGTCGCTGTGGGCCCATGGAACATCAGCACCATCGCTGTCACCCAGATGCCGGGCACGGGACCCTACGGTGTCCTGGTGGAGGAGGACTACGCCACCAACGAGCTCACGGTGGGGCATGAACTCGGGCATTACATGGGCCTATATCACATCCGGGATACCGGCAACCTGATGAACCCTTACATCGGGACCGGCACAGAGGCTCTGACCCCGTCCCAATGTGAGATCGCCCGGAACACGAACACCCGGTACTGGATGGCCATGAAGAGGCCCTGAAGCAACCCACTTCCTCCCCCCCCGGAGGACGGTTCCGGGGCGGAACAACAGCAGGCAGGAGACTGCCACGCCGCCCCGGGACCCGGTCCGGACCCCCAGTTTGATTAAACGCCCACAGCAACTCCCGTGCCAATAATTCTACAAATTAAATTTAATCCATCTCTTCCGGCCTGCCAAAACGGGAGTAAAATGGTGAAGAAGGCCTCCAAACCGGGGCCGGAAAAGGAGTCAGGACATCATGAATGTGAAAATCACCTACAAACATCTGTCTTCCACCGATGGGATCGATCAAGTCACTCTCAAAAAATCGGAGAAGTTGAAAAAATACTTCAAAGGGAAGCTGAATCTCGATTGGAACTTCACGGTCGAGAAGCACGCACACGTGGCTCATTGCCACCTGACCGGTGATCACATTGAGTTCTTTGCGGAAGCGACCACGGAGAGTCTCTATTCTGCGATCGACGAAGTGATTCATCACCTCGAGAGACAGGTGAAACGGAACAAGGAGCAGGTCCGGAATCACAAAGGCCTACCGAAATCCCCTCCTGTTCCCCGAGCGGCCTGATTCTCGGGAATCTGGAATTCAAAATGAGCGCTCCGGGATTTTCCCGGGGCGCTTTTTGCATTCAGCGGGTGCCTTTGATTTCACGGATCAAACGGATCGAATTCAAGGTGGCGTTCGCCGCCTCACGCCCCTTGTTGTGAGCGTCATCTCGAGAACGGATCACAGCCTGTTCGTCCGTGTAAGTCGTCAAGACACCGAAAGAAACGGGAATCCCGGTTTCAAGGCTCACTTGCTGGATTCCGACCGCAGTTCCAAGGCTGATGAATTCAAAATGAGCGGTATCCCCCTTGATCACGCATCCGAGACAAATCACACCATCCACAGTCCCGGTTTGGGCGAGTGTCTTCGCCAGGAGGGGCAGCTCGAAAGCACCGGGAGCCCGGTACTCTTTCCACTCCCGGATTCCCTGTTCTCTCAAGACATCGCGTGCACCCCGGGCAAGGCCACCGGTCACTTCTTCATTGAAACTGCTCACCACGATCGCGATCCGGATACCACTCATACGTTCCCCAGGTCGTGACTGAAACGATCCCGCTTGGTCTGAAGGTACCGACGATTCTCCGGAGTCACACGCGCATCCAGTTGGACCCGCTCATCGACCTGGATACCGAATTCTGAAAGTTCCTTCGCCTTGACGGGATTGTGGGTGATCAACCGGATACGGGTCATGCCTGTGGCGGTGAGGATCTTGACAGCATCCCAATAATTACGTGCATCAGGCTGGAATCCGAGGTCCACATTCGCATCGAACGTGTCCCGACCTTCATCCTGGAGTGCGTAGGCTTCGATCTTGTTGAACAACCCGATCCCCCGACCTTCATGATTCTTCAAATAAACCACCGCACCGCCTGCGGGGTCCGAGGCGATCCGTTCGAGCGCCTGGTCCAGTTGGAATCCACAATCACAACGAAGTGACCCGAGGGCGTCTCCGGTCAGGCATTCCGAATGGATCCGGACCAATGGGGAGCCCGAAGCCCCTTCTTTCGGACCGAGCTCGAGCAAGGCGTGTTCCACACCTGTGATGCGATTCCTGAAACTCCTGATCCGCCAGGTGCGTCCGTCAACCGGGGTGTGGCGGTTCGGGAATACGGCCGAACGACTCTCGTCCATCCAGTCCGCCGCAGAAATTTGATGTTGGATGAGGTCCTCGATGGTGACGATCGGAATACCGAATCGCTCGGAAAACCGTTCGAGATCCGGCTTGCGTGCCATCGAACCATCCTCATTGATGATTTCGCAAATGACCGCGGAAGGAAGAAGTCCGGCAAGCTTGCACAATTCGATCGACCCTTCGGTGTGACCGGCGCGCTCCAGCACTCCACCTCTGGCAGCTTTCAGAGGAAAAATATGCCCCGGACTCACCAGATCCTTGCCTGTGGAGGCGGGATTCGAGGCGGTCAAAATGGTGTGGGCGCGATCCGCGGCTGAAATCCCGGTGGACACTCCACGGGCGGCTTCAACCGACACCGTGAACGCGGTCTTCCGGGGACTTCCGTTCTCCTGCACCATCGGTGGGAGGGCCAGACGGTCCACCTGGTCCGCCTCGAGAGCCAGACAAACGAGCCCGCAGGCCTGTCGGATCAGAAAATTGATCTTCTCGGCGGTCGCGAACTGGGCGGCGAGAACCAAGTCACCTTCGTTCTCCCGGTCTTCGCTGTCCACGAGGATCACCATGTCCCCCCGTTTCAGTGCTTCGATCGCCGCATCAAGCCTGTTCATACACCTTCATTCTTTCCAAGTACTTGGCCAGAATATCTACCTCAATATTCACCAAATCACCAGTGACTAATTCCGGAAGTGCCGTCTCGTTCCAGGTGTGAGGAATGATCTGAAATCCCGCAAACTTTCCCGACAATCGGTGGATCGTCAGCGAAATCCCGTCCAGGCAGATCGACCCTTTCAGGACGCAGTAGCGGGGCAGATCCCCCTCCGGAAACTCGATATCCAGATCGATGTATCCGGTCTCCGCGGTCTCAATCCTGGAAATCCTGGCTGTCCCGTCCACATGACCCTGGACCCAATGGCCGGACAGACGGTCACCCATGCGCAAGGCTCGCTCCAGATTGACCTTTTTCCCGACCGTGCATCTCGACAGGGAGGTGCGCTCGACGGTTTCCGGACTGACATCGAACTCGATACGTTCCGGACTGAAGCCCACGACGGTCAGGCACACCCCGTTGATGGCGATGCTCTCTCCCTGAATCAAGGGATCCCCGGCCGCTTCCGACCGATAGGGATTCAACAGCACCAACCGATAACTCTTCTCCCCGGTGGGCTGACGCGAAACCACGGTGGCTGTTTTTTGTACGATCCCTGTGAACATCAGTAATCCCTCATTCCCTGGAGCGGTGTGAGGCGCGAAGCTCCGTGTGCCGGAAACCACGATGCCAGACCGACGATGCAAAACGAAACCAATGGAACCCCGAAAAACACCCACGGGTCGAACACCACCGGGAGCGTCCGGTCATAATAGACATCCGGAAGCGAGATGAACTGGTACCGCTTCAACAGGACACACAACAGAAAAGCTCCGACCGTTCCGGTCACGACTCCGGCACCACCGATCAAGAGCCCCTTCCAGAGAAAAATCCCCCGGATGTCGGAAGCCCTGGCCCCCATGGTCCTGAAAATGGCGATCTCTTTCAACTTCTCTTGTACGAGCAGTGTCAATGTCGAAACGATGTTGAGACTCGAGATCACCACCGTGAACAGGAGAATCAAGAACATGGCGATCCGCTCGAGCCTCATCGAAGCGAACAGATTCTGGTTCAACTCGTTCCAATCCCGGATCCGGATGCCTTTCAATTCCCTCCGGTAACGGTCTGTGAACCACTCCGAGATCGAGGCGTCCTTCAAAGTGACATGGACCTCACTGATCGCCCCTCTCTTGCGAAGAAAGGATTCCATCGAAGCAAGAGTGGTGAACGCGATGTGGCTCTCCTGCTCCGGCACCCCCTGATGATAGATGCCTTCGACGATCAACCGCTTGACCCTGGGAATGTTGTTGAACGGACCGTCCATCTGCGAGGGAGAGATCAGGGTCACGAAATCACCGGGAATGAGTCCGAGCTCATAGGCGAGCTCCTTGCCGATGAAAATCCCGGGATGCCGGACGGCTTCGGGGCCGTCACGATCCACGAGCATCTGGGGAAGCGCTTCCTCCACCAGACTCTTTTTCAGGCGCGCGATCCGATCCGGTTCGACCCCTTGGATCTTGATCCCGGAAACCTTGTTCCCGGCGCGGATCACCACCTCGCTCCCGAGAACCCAACTCACGAAATCCACTTCTTTGCTCGATACCAAGGATGCAACCGCTGGAATCTGCAAAATGGAGGAACGGGGAACCAGACCTTGATCGAATCCTTCCAGATCGGGGGTCGGATGCATCAGGACGTGCAACTCGCTCGACACGAGTTTCTCACGCAATTGCTTTTCGAAACCGTTCATCACAGCAAGGACGATGATGATGGCGGCGACTCCCAAGCCCACTCCGCCCATCGAGAGCGCAGTACTCAGACTCAGAAAACGGGTGTTCCGCTTGGCTCTCAGGTAGCGACCGGCCACCCAACGGATCCAGTTCATGCCACCCCCCATTTGTGGAATCACCTGTGGAAGGAACCGCGTTCGGCGAATCTCCGGAGGGCGTCACTCGGTTCGAACCGCATCCCGTAGGTCTTCGAAAGCTCGCTCAGGCGCTCCACGATCTGCTTCAGGCCGCGATCGTAGGCGTAGCGGAGCAATCCACCCCGGAAGGGAGGGAATCCCGTTCCCATGATCATGCCGAGGTCCACATCATGTGCGGACTCGACCACACCTTCATCGAGGCAGCGGGCGGCTTCATTCACCATGCTGAGCACGCATCGGTCCACCATCTCCTCGGTCGGGATCTTCCCGTCAACCGGAGTGATCCCCAGGAGATCGTAGATCCCCGGATCGAACTTACGTTCCGAACGGTCCTTGCCTTCGTAGAGATAGAATCCGGCACCGGACTTCCGTCCGAGGCGTTTCTCGTTCAGCAGGCGCTCGAATATGCGAGGAGGAGACATCCGCTCCCCGAAAGCGTCATGAAGGATGTGCCCCACCTTGTCGCCGACATCGAGGCCGACCTCGTCGATGAGTTCGACCGGTCCCATCGGCATGCCGAAATCAAGCATCGCCCGGTCGAGTTCTTCGATCCGGACACCGTCTGAAACCATGATGGCGGCTTCGGTCAAATAAGGCATCAGCAAGCGGTTCACCAGGAACCCGGGTCCGTCCTTGACGACGATCGGGGTCTTGCCGATCTGTTTGGAGAACTGGAAAATCTGGGACACGGCCTGATCCGAGGACTTTTCACCGCGGATGACTTCCACGAGCGGCATCTTGTGTACCGGATTGAAGAAGTGCATACCGCAAAAACGTTCCGGATGCTTCATCACGGACTGCATCTGACTCACCGGGAGCGAAGAGGTGTTGGTGGCGATCACACACTGATCACTCACTTGACCTTCCAGCTCCTTGAGTACGGACTGCTTCACATCCATGCGTTCCACCACGGCCTCGATGACCACTTCGGCGGAGCGGAATCCGTCATAGGTCGTGGTCGGAGCGATCCGCGCGAGCTTCTGGTCGAACTGTCGGGCGGTGATCGCTTTGCGTTTCAGGCTTTTCTTGAAGAGTGCCAGCGCGGACTGGATTCCGATCTCGAGTCCCGGCAAACCGATGTCCTTCATCCGGACATTCACGCCCTTGTCGGCCAGAAGGTGTGCGATCCCGCCACCCATGACCCCGGCGCCGAGCACCGCTGCACTTTGGATCTTTTTGGTTTCGACGGAACGACCCTCGGGCAATCCAGTCGCCTTTTTCACACCTTCGGTCATGAAGAAGATCCGGATGCAGTTCTTGGACACCGAAGTGGCGGCCATTTCTCCGAATCCGCGGGCCTCACGTTTCATGGCCTCATCGCGACGGTCGCCACGGAAATCGGCTCCGAATCCGGTACCCGTCTCTTCAATCACGTTGATGGCTTCGACAGGAGCGGGGTACTTCCCTTTGGTTTTGGACAACACGCCTTCGCGTGCCTTCTTGAAAACCACACTGCGTCCGACGGGATTGTTCTCGAGCAATTTACCTGCCAGTCCACCCATACCACCGAACTTCGGTTCACGTGCGATCCGGTCGCCTCTCTTCAGACGGTCGAGATTCCGTACCACCCACGCGGTGGCGTTCTCTTCGAAATCCTCTTTGGCCAGACAGGCGTCTGCGAGGCCGGCCTTTTCGGCCTTCTCTCCGGTCAGCGTTTTCCCGGAGAGAATCAGATCCAGGGCCGTTGCCAATCCGACTTTCCAGGGCATCCGGACGCAACCGCCCATGCCGGGAATGACTCCGAGCAGGGTTTCGGGCAGGCCGATCCGCGCGGAAGGGTCATTCGACATCACGATGGCAGAGCTGGCGAGGGACAGTTCGCAACCGCCACCCATGCAAGTACCGTTGATCGCAACCACTCTCGGAAACGGCAGGTCTTCCCACTCGTTCAGCAGCTTTTGTCCCGCTTCGGAGAGAACTTGGGCCTCTGCAGCCGTTTTTGCGGCTTGAAACAATGTGATATCCGCACCGGCGATGAAGTTTCCGGGTTTGCCCGACACCAGGATCAGAGCTTCGATTTCAGATGCCTTGGACTTCAACAGGGGAATCAGAGCCTCGAATTCGGCCATCACTTCCCGATTGAACTTGTTCACTTTCTCGCCCTTCAGGTCGAAACGGAGAAAAGCGAGGGAACGGCCTGAAACCTGGCGCACTTGCAGATCAAAATGATTCATATTCCGAAAGCTTAGGCCCTCCCGGATTAGAAGTAAATGCCCACACCGGCGCCGACGGACCATGACGCACTCCGGCTCAGATTCAGGGCCGAGTCCCATCCGACAGGACTGCCGGGAACCGTGTTGGAGTCGGAACCTTTGTCTCCGGAATGGAACCGGAAGTCGAGCCAGGCGGAGAGCAAACGCTCCCATGAGTACCAAAGTCCGGCCCCGGCGAATCCCTCCCTTCCCTCCCATCTGGATTGGTATCCCGGGACCTCGAGAGTCCCTGAGATCCAATGAAACCCACCGCTCAGGAAGGGTTCGAGGCCTGCCGACCTGCCGAAAGGAAAGACCCTTCCCCCCAGCGTCCACACCCGACCGGAACTCCGGTACAAGGGGCCGAAACCGTCGAACCAGAATTCTTGCGTTTGTTCCTTCCTGGAGATGAACCCTTGCAGGTAGGCCCCCCAACGGGCACCTCCCTCCCAGCCACTCCGGGATCCGGGAAGTTCGACCACCGCAGGAACTCCGAGTAGGGAGTGCGCCTCCATTCCTCCACCGAAATGGAATTTCCAATTCGACCCTGCCTCGGTCTCGACACCGTGAGTCCACTCGGACGCCCGGGCGTCGACCAGGAGAAGCCCCATCATCAAACTGAAGAAAGTACGCAAGATCCGGTAACGCCGCACGCCCCGATCCTTGCAAGAAGCGCTTCCAACGCCTCAGGCCGGGGGTGTCGCCACCTGTGCCAGGTCAGGACGCTGCTCCCGCTTTGCGAGGAGTTCGAACATTTTCTTCGCGGCTTCAAAACCACCGTGAATGCCTTCGGAAGGTAGCGATTCCTCTCCGATCAAAAACAGGTTGGGCACCCCTGTCTCGAGGGGGAGTACGGAAGTCTCATCGTAAACCAGACGGTCCAGTGGAATCCGGCTCAAGTCGTCAAACGGATGAAGTCTCGGAAGATCCACGGTTTCGGCACGCTCAGGATCCCTGACATCCGGAACCACCTTCCGGAGGTTGTATTCCAGGTCCGGAATCAATTTCTGACAAACCGCCAACATCCGCTCAGCGATCCGGCGCTGCTCATCGCGCGCGAGGGTCGTCTCGTTCATCGGCAAGGTGATTCGAAGGCGGAAGAGTCCACGGCCTTCCCGGAGGATCTCGAGCACAGGGGCCCCCGACTCCACCACCAGCATCCGGGTCCCGAGCCCGGGCGGAATCACATCGGGCGCACATTCAAAACGGACATCAAAGGTCCACCCGGAAGGCTTGGACCGCAAATCCAAATCCTCACTCATCATCGAGCGGAGATGATCCAACTGGGAAGCGAGAATCCCGTACCGGGCGGCAACCATCCGGGAGGTACCGAGCAACTGCACTCCCACGAAATTCTTCCGATCCATGAAAATCCGGCGCAATTGACCGGGTCGGGCCACATGGGCTCCCCATTCCTCGAGACGGGACAAAAGTCTCCGGACGACCCAACCGCTTTCACCGTCATGATAAACGGTTCCATTCACCCGACTCAGCAAATCCATACCGGCGGCACCGGGATCATACGCAAAACCCGGATCCCGACCGAGCTCGAGGCAACGCAATCCACGGAAGAACTCCGCACCGGTTCGTACGCCCGGAATCGGATCCTTGCCGAAGTGGAATTTGAACTCTTCTTTACGCTCTTCGTCGTCTCCAGTGACCCGGAACCGGTGGCCAGGACTGAGAATCTGGATCGGATCACGGTCCCGATCCGGCCAGGCGGCGGGATTCCATTCAAAGTCACCGAGAACACTGCGGGGGAGAAGATTGGCACCAGAGTGGTGCCCCATCGGGAGAATCAGTACGCGCATGTCCGAACGGAGAAGCTTGCGGACCGCCCAGAGGGCGGCCGGGTGTTCCCCGATGACCACGAAGTCGTACTGTGAGAAAAACTCCATTGAGCTCCAGCCTACCGGATGGCCCGACAGCTTTCAAGGAGACGGAGATAAGCCCGACGCTTCTCTTCCAAAAACGGAACACTCCGCTTCTTCTTCCAAGGCTCCCGCTTCAACCATTCAGAGATCGAACCCGAGTCCGGACAAACCGTCAGGATCCCAGCCCCGACCAGTTCCGCCACTTCGGGGAACCGATCCGCATTCCTCGGTCCGCAAATGACCTGCAAGCCTGCCACCGCCGGCTCGATGGTGGAATGGATGCCGAGGTGGAAACCTCCCCCGACGAAAGCCCAATCAGCCACAGGGTACAATTCGACGAGGATCCCCATTTCATCTACCAACAAATACCGGCCAGGGAGGGCGCTTTCGAGAATGTTCCGGAGTCGGTCCAGATGGGGCGGACTCAAGTCGTGTGGAACCACCACCAAACTTCCGGGCAAGCGTTCTGCATTCGCCAGGAGTTCACTCAAATCAGCGGACCAGGCGCTCCCCACGATGCCGACCGGTCCGGGCAAAGCTGCGATCTTTTGGCGCCAGGTGATGACCCGGTCTCCGGGCGGACGGGAAATCCTCCGGGCCACCCGCTCATAACGTGGATCACTCCCGCTCTCCACTCTGGCATTCGGGAACCAACTCTTGAGCGGTCCGAGTGACGACGGAAGATTGGAGAAAAAAATTAGGTCCGGGAGTGCCTCCGGGAGGAACAGCCTCGAGATCCATTGAAGGGAGGTCCGCGCTTGCGCATTGACCACGACCACCCGGATCCCGAGCTTCTTGGCCGCAATGACCGCGCCGGGCCAGAGATCGTATTTCGAAACCACCAGGACACGGGTACCGCATCTCCGGAACGCAGGCTCCCACTCCGAATCCCGTGGAGAAAGTCCTGTAAAAAGCGCACGTCCCCTCAATTTTTCCAGTCCTTGGACACCGGACTCCGAGAAACAACTCACGCAAAATCCGGTCTGTCCGGACTCAAAATCCTCGATCAACGGCATGAGCATCTCGAGCTCGCCCAAACTCGCTGCATGGAACCAGACCGGAGCGGTTCCGGATGGGGCGTGTTCCCAACTGCGTGCCCGGAATGCCTGACGACGGGCCGGGCTCAAGAGCCCGGGAACCGGAATCCGTCCCATTTGGATCAAATCGATCAATCCGGAGAGCAGGCGCGCGATCACCTGAAGCTCTCCGCCACCTGTGCGGTCTTCAGTCCTCGCATGCACAAATAGGGATCGGTGACCCGGTAGCAATTCCGCCCGTCTTTGGAACAAGGAGCACAGGACAAGGGAATGGACACCGAGAGACTTTCAGGTCTCCAAGGACCGAAACCGAGCTCGGGTCGGGTCGGACCGAAGATGACCCGGCTGGGCGTACCGACCGCCTCGGCCAGATGAGACAGCCCGGTATCGCTACCGAGGTAGGACACCGCATGCTTGAGAAGCACGGCCGTATTCTTGAACTCGGGCTCCTCGAGAGCCTCGGCAACGGGAATTCCCGCCTCTCTCAGGCTCTTCACCAACTCCACGCAAGGCCGATCGGATTTGCGCCCCAAAACCAGCGGAACCCACTTCCTGCTCCGGTGGAGCTCCGACAGCACCTCGACATACCCGCTCACCCGCCATTCCTTGGAAGACCATCGTGAGGCAGGCATGACCGCCAGGTAGCCCTTCGACTGCAAACCATATCGTTCCAGCACCTTCGATTCCTGCTCGGTTGAAGGCAAAAGGGACGTCCAGGAAGGAGGCAAGAGTGAACCGGAGAAAACAGGATTCAGAGAAGCGTTCAGACTCGCGCCCAGACCGGCGAAGCGTTTCCAATAAGGGACCGGCAACCATGAACGCGGACAGGAGCCTTTCAGAATCAAGAGCGCGAAATTGCGCAATCGTTGTTTGGAAATGGAAACATGAGGAGTCCGGTCACCTGCACGGGAAAGATCCTTCACTCGAAAAAACCAGAAAGCCAAGCGACTCCGGAGCGTCCGGTGCAAGTCCACCCTGATGGAATGACCTGAAGCGTGAACTTCGCGACACAATTGGATCCAGCCATCCAGACCGCTCTTCTTGTCGTAAACCCAGAGTTTTCCGATCCGGGGATGCCCCTCGAGAGCGAAGGCGAACTCCTTGGCGATGATCCAGTCCACTTTCACATCGGCAGGAAGATTCTCAAGAAACGCCGTCGACAGGATCACGTCTCCCAAACTGCTCAGCCGGATCACGAGGATCTTCATTTTGCAGGGGCCTTTCTCAGAATCCGTACCCCGCCTTGCCGCGTGTAGGCGTGAACATATTGCCCATGATGGGAGCCGACCACCGCATCAACCCTGCCCGGAGAAACCGGCCCGTAGAGCACTTGCCCGGCGCCTTTTCGAACTTCGTAGGGAAACTGGACCATCACTTCGCCCCGTAGACTCATGAGATCGAGCGAACCCTCGAACGCAGGATTCAGGGCGATCTGGACATCACCTCTTTCGGTATCCACATGCACCGGTCCCTTCAAGGCCTCGAAGTCGAGCATGACCTGTCCCGATTGGGTCCGGATGTTCGACGCTCCCTCGATCTGGGACAAAAACGCTCCGCCTTCATCGCTCTGGAAGTGGATCACCCCGGAATAACCCTCCACAGTCAGAGGTCCGGATCCGCTGTGGACGCTCAACACTCCCCGGCTCTTGACGACCCGGACTTCCTCGGATCCCTGATCGATCGACAACTGCGTCGGGGACTCCACCCGCTCCATCAACACCGGCTTCGAGCCCACTACGATGCGGCCATTGACCCGGGAGTCTCGAAGAGTCAAAGGACACTTGGAGCAATTCACCACCAAGGATTTGCCCATCTCGAGCCGCTGGAGGTCGATTGCGGAGTTCCTACCGCTCAAATTCAGGCCTCCCCTCCATTGGTCCACCTTGAGGGAGCGCCCCTCCCCCAACACCAGTGTGAGGTCACTCTGGTAAGGAGCCCGGATGTCGAGATCGACTCGAACCGCATTCTTCACTTTGGCCCGCATTTTGGACACCAGGTCTTGCCCCCGGGAATGACCGACGCGGATTTCGAACCGCTCACGGGTTTCGAAGGTCACCAATCCGAGAGCCTTGAAGGCCTGCTCGGCCTCTTCACGGGTTTCCGCCATCACCTGATAACGCATCTTCACCCGGATGCGATCCTGAACGGTGCCACCGATCCGGACATCACCCAACTGATGGAGCAGGTAAACCGGAAGCCTCCGGGTCATGAGCACGTCCTGTTCGACCTCATTCCGAAAGGGCTGTGCCCCTCGGGCATCCTCAAAAAAACCGAATAAAATCGAGCTCAATGTAAGCCATTGAATCCACTTCACGATGCATTGAAAATACCGTGATTTCTCGGTGACTTCAGAAAAAAATGGAGATTATTTCTTGATTCCATCATGCGCTGCGTTAGAATCAATAGTAAGACGATTTTGAGTCCTGACGGATCAGGGCTCGTGAAGAGGCGGGAATACGAAAACCCCTTTTGAAAAGGGCAACCCGACGGAAACGTCGGAGACGCAAAACCACAGAGCTAAGGGCCTTTTACCCCGAAGGTCTATGCTGGCTGGGCTGCCAAAGGTGAGGAAGCCTACAAAGCTTTCAAGGGGGGTCCCGATGCAACTCAGGATTTACTCACCCCGGTAAATCATACGCAATGGACCCCCTCTTCATTCAGGAAAGGTGTGGCTGGCAAGTCCGGTCACACCTTTCTTATTTTAACGGGTTAAGTTAAAACCCTGTTCCATGGCATTCGAGGGGCTGCTGATCACTGAAATTTTCCACTCACTCCAGGGAGAGACCTCCCTGACCGGAGTCCCCTTCACCTTCATCCGCCTGACCGGTTGCAACCTTCGCTGTGTCTACTGCGACTCGGCCTATGCCTTCAAGGGAGGCACCCGGATGAGCCAGGAGGAAGTGCTCAAGAAGGTCCGGGAATTCGCGGCCAAGGACGTGCTCCTGACCGGGGGGGAACCCCTGCTCCAACGTGGAACCTTGCCCCTCCTCCATGCTCTGCGAGCGGAAGGCTATCGGGTCTCGATCGAAACCCATGGTGAGGTCTCCATCCGGGAAGCGAGCTCTCTCGCCCGTATCGTCATGGATTTGAAGACCCCGGGCTCAGGCATGTGCCGGGAGCGCTTTCTGGAGAATCTTCCTCTCCTGAAGCCGGAGGATGAGATCAAATTTGTGATCACTTCGAGGAAAGACTATGAATGGGCCCGTGATTGGGTCCACTCCGGAAAACTCCCGGTCAGGGAGATCCTGTTCTCTCCGGTCATGCAAGTGAAAGGTTCTCCCGGAACCTACCAGGGAGTCGAACCGAGAGATCTGGCCGACTGGATCCTGAAAGACCGGCTTGCGGTCAGATTCCAGCTCCAACTCCACAAACTCCTCTGGGGAGCCGACACCCGCGGAGTCTAGAACTGCAAGTTTTCCCAGAGTTCCCGGGGCGGGCGCTTCCCGGATTCGAGCTCTTTGACAAAGCGGTTCAACCGCTCCTTCAGCTTCTCACGATGCGCCTCGCGTTTGTCGCGCCAGGATTTCCTCTCCGATTGGAGCCGGAACACCTGGGACGCATCGAACTCCTTCTTCCTCTCGACAAACCCGAGGACATACTTCCTCTGTTCCGGTCCGGTCGGGTGTTTCTCGAAGTACTTCCTTCGAGCCAGACGTTCCTTTTCTTTCCATTGTTTCGCTTCGGCGCTCTGGGAGGTCTGGAACTCCCGCAGAGCCGAACGTTCCTGGTGGTCGAAGGCGCGCTCCGCAGATCTCAGAGCGGACCTGAATTCCATCCGGAGCTTCCTACGATCATCCTCGCTCAAAGGACCTTCCGGAGTGGCCGAAGGAACCGCCACGACAGACGGAGACGGAGGGGGGGTTGCCCCCCCCTCCTCGGCTTGAGCCAGTCCGGCCCGCAAGAGTTCGATACCGATCCACCACGCGGGAATTTTCATTCAGAACCTCAGTACACGGCCTGTACACGGGAGATCTTGAATCCCCACTTGTTCACACTTCCGTCGGTCTTGAGGACGATGCGTCCCTCAGAGCCGCTGAAGTAGTCCGTCACGTGTCCGTTCCGGGTCCCACTCACACTGTCGATCACGGTTCCGTCAGCTGCGACGGTTTCCACCAGATCGTATCCGGCTTCGGTATCGAGTTGATCGATCACCACCCGGATGAAGCGGGCGCCCGGGACCTTGATGGGATAGGTCTTCACCTGGCCGTTTTCATAGGGATGGGCGGACTCGATGTTCATCGAGACGTCTTTCCAGGAGTTTTCTGCAGGAGCGTCATCCACAGGGAAAATGCCGTGCAAAGCATTGTACACGTTCACCCGGCCTCCCGACACACTTTTACGGGACAAGGCGCGGACCTTGTCACTCGAGCGGATCAGCAGGTCCTTGATCTGGGCGTAAGTGAGAGACGGATTCGCAGAACGCATCAGGGCGGCAATTCCGGCGACGTGCGGAGTGGCCATCGAAGTCCCGCTCATGGCACCATATCCACCGTTCTTGAGCGTGGAGAGGATCTTCACACCCGGTGCGGCCACGTGAACCGTACGGCGTCCGTAGTTCGAGAAGCTCGCGATCTTGTCCTGGTTGTCGGTCGCAGCGACGGAGAGCACGTTGTCGATCTGATAGCCGGCAGGGTAAGTCGCACGCCCGTCGTTGTCATTCGAATCGTTCCCGGCTGCAGCAACGAACAGGATCCCTTTGTTTCGGGCCTCCATGATCACGTCATACAGCGACTGGGTGAACGGACCGCCACCCCAGCTGTTGCTCATGATGTCCACACCGAGCTTGGTCGCATGTTGGATCGACTGGACGGCACCGGCGAGTGAACCGCTTCCGTTCGCATCCAGAAACTTGATCGGGATGATGGTGACGTTCCAGTTCACACCGGTCACACCGACTCCGTTGTTACCCACACCGCCGATGGTTCCGGCACAGTGGGTTCCGTGGTTGTGATCGTCGCGCGCATCGGCATTGTTCCCGGCGAAATTGTAACCACTGGCCGCATCGACGTTGGCCTTCAGGTCGGGGTGGGTGTAATCCACACCGGTGTCGATCACAGCGACGCGGATCCGCTTGTCGCCGGTGATCCCTTCATTCCACACCGGAACGACACGGATGTCGGCACCGGCTTTTCCGACCTGACCGGCGGCATCCGCCTGGCCGACGTTTTTCAAGCCCCAGAGAGCACCGAACTGGGCGTCGTTCGGATTCTGCTCACCACGGCCGAGCGCTTTGAAAATGTAGTTGGGTTCGGCATACAACACCGAAGGATCCTGGCGGAGAGCCTGAAGCGTGTCGCGGGTCGGGGCACCCGAGACCTTGAAGGTTGCAAAGTCATCGCTTGTGCTGAATCGGGAGAAACGGACCGCGTCCTTCATGCCGATCAGACGGCTGAGACGCTCGGACACTTCTTGGAACGGATTGCTCGAAGATTTCAGGGATTCGGGACGGACCCGAACCACGAACTCACCGGAACGGACCGGATAAGTCCCGCCCGCAGCAAAGCTGGAGAGCGCCGTGAACATCAGCGTGGCCAATACGAGCAATAATCTGGGAATCCTGAAACGAGCCATTCCTGTTCCTCCATGAACAAGGGTTGAAACACCAAATACCAGTGTTATCAGAAGACTCGATCCGGATTAATTAAACAAGGTTTATTCAACCGCGCGGGCTGACTTGATCCTCAACGTTGGGCTGGTTTTGCCCAGGAATCGGTTGATCTCGGGTATACCTGCGAACTCACAAGGCTTTCCGCTCTGGGCAGATTTTTCCATCAGCAACGTGTCATCTAGCCTCTCTGCGGCATTGAACCAGATCCCCTCGAAACCCCGGGTCTTCGAGGAACCGAGACGGAGCTTCACATGGCGTCCTTTCAGGATGTTTTGCTGTTCCACTTTCGCCCGGACTGCGAAGACCGGTTCGGGATGGCCGGGTCCGAACGGGGCGAGACGTTCGATCTCCTCGAGCGCCTTCAAATCGAGTTCTTCCAGTTCACAGTAGGATTCGATCCGGATCGGGTGTTTCCGCTTCTCAGGAACCTGCGCAGAAACCGTGCTGTTGAAATCCGTGGCGAAAGAATCGATCTGATCGGGACGGAGAGAAAGACCTGCGGCGTACTTGTGCCCTCCGTAGCCCAACAAATGTCCCTTTGAAAGATGCAGGACCTCGAGAATGTTGCAACCGCCGTAAGAGCGAACGCTGCCCTTTGCGATACCGTCCTCACGAATGGCCAGAATCACAGCCGGTCGGTGAAAGTGTTCGGTCACCTTGGAAGCGACAATCCCGACCACCCCCTCGTGCCAGCCCGGATCCCCGACCACGACCGAGTGTGAAAAACGTCCCTTTTCCAGCCCTGCTTCGACCTTGGCCCGGACCTCGTCCCAGATGCGGTTCTGCAGTTCGGCGCGCTCGGTGTTCACACTCTCGAGTTCGAGAGCCAGTCGACGTCCCTCTTCGGGATCTTTCGTGGTCAGAACACGATAGGCGGTCTCGGCCGAACCCATCCTGCCTGATGCATTGATCCTGGGCCCGAGCGCGAATCCGAGATTCGAGGGTCCGACACTCTTCACCTCGATCCCGGCCACCTTCATCAACTCCCGCAACCCGGGCTTCTCGGTGTTCCGGAGGACGTCCAGACCGTGCTTCACCAGAGTACGGTTGTCTCCGGTGAGCGGAACCATGTCGGCTGCGGTGGCGATCACCACCAGATCGAGCAAGGACTTCAAGTTGGGCTCGACCGTTCCCCGTGAAGAGAAAAAACCGGATTCGCGACCGAGCATCCGGATACCCATGCAAAGGTAAAAAGCGAGCGCACATCCGCAGAGTTGCTTGAGTCCCGACTCATCGTCGGAGCGTTGTGGATCGACCGCCGCAAAAGCGGCCGGCAACCCCTTGACGGGGTCGATTTGATGGTGATCCACGATGATCAGGCGGATCCCGAGCTCACGCGCCCTTTCAGCGGCCTCAAAACTGGTGATCCCGCAATCGACGGTGATCAGGATGTCGACCCCGTCCCGATGGGCGTCTTCGACAGCACGGACTTGCAACCCGTACCCGTCCCGGAAACGGTCCGGCTGAACCACGTCAAAACGGAAACCCAGGTCACGGAAGAACCAGGTCAAGAGCGCTGCGCCTGTCGTCCCGTCCACATCGTAGTCCGTGAACACCCGCAAATTCCTCGGCTGATCGCCAACCTGGCTCTCCAGGATTTCCCTTGCCGCCTGCTCCATGTCGCGGATCTTGAACGGATGGGTCAGGGAATCCAGCCTCGGATTCAAGAAGGTCTTCACCGCCTCGGGAGTCGCAATTCCCCGGTTGACGCAAACCGTGGCGGCCAGTCGACCGAGCCCGGTGCTTTTGGACAAAAAAAGGGCCGCCTCTTCGGGCGACCCTCCTTCTGGAGATTCAGAAAAAATCCATTCATGTTCGAGCATCGGAAATCCGGATCAAATACCGATGTGAGCTTCCGGGGCGAGCTTCACTTCACGGCGCTTACGTCCACCCGTCCGCTTCTGGTTTTCACGGTAGTGCGTCAACACGATCACCATGGAGGAAGCGATGAACACGGAAGAATAAGTCCCGACCACGATCCCGCACATCAGTGCGAAAGCGAAAGGCTCGAGGACATGGCCTCCGAACGCCCACAGCATCGCCACACTGACAAAAGTCGAGAGTGAGGTCATGATGGTCCTGCCCAGGGTCTGATTGACCGACTGGTTCACCACTTGTTCGATCGTGGCAGAAGGATTCATTTTCAGGGTCTCGCGGACGCGGTCATAAACAATGATCGTGTCGTTGTTCGAGTATCCGATCAGCGCCAGGATCGCAGCCAGCACGGTGAGATCGAACTCCTTCCCTGTCAGGATGAAAATCCCGAGGACGATCACGGCATCGTGGAAAAGGGCGAGAATCGCACCGGGAGCGTAACGGAAATCGAATCGAATCGCGACGTAAAGCAGGATCGCGATCAAGGAGTAGAACATGGCCAGAAACCCGTTCTTCCTGAGCAGCCCCCCTGCCGAAGGACCGACGATGTCTGCGGCCTTGATCTCGAACTCACCCGCCTTCAATTCGGCACCGAGAATGTCACCGATCTTCTTGACCGCGACATTGAGATCCTTGCCTTCCTGCTGTTGGGTACGGATCATGAACTCACTGTCCTTGGGGTCACCCAAAGCGAGGATCTTCAGTCCGTTGACATCACCCTTTTCAAGCACGGAACGCAGCTTGCCGGTGTCCCAGGTTTGGGGAACCCGCACCTTGACTTCGGCTCCACCGGTGAAGTCGATTCCGTAGTTGAGGCCTTTGGTGAACAGCAGGACGAAGGTTGCAAGGATCATGACCACGGACAATCCGAGCCAGATCTTCCTTTTGCCGACGAAATCGATATTCGAATCAGGACGAATCAGATGAAACATGTGAAGTTCCTCTCCTGTCAGATACTGAGGGTTTTCGCGTCACGGTCTACCATGCGCTTCAGATAATAGTCGAACAACACGCGGCACACGAAAACCGCGGTGAACAGAGTCGTCACAATCCCGATCATCATGGTCACTGCGAAGCCCTTCACAGGGCCGGTGCCGTAAATCATCAGGATGATGGCGGCAATCCCGTTCGCAACGTTCGCATCGAGAATGGTCTTGAAAGCCTTGTCGAATCCGGCTTCAACCGCCGCAACGATGGTTTTCCCGAGCCCGAGCTCCTCCCGGATCCTCTCGTAAATCACGACGTTCGAGTCAACTGCGATCCCGACGGTGAGAGCGATACCCGCGATACCGGGCAAAGTGAGCGTCGCTTCGAGCCAGACCAGAATGGCCAGCACCAGAACGACGTTCATCATCAATGACATCACTGCGATGACACCGGAGATCCGGTAGTACACAGCGGCCAACAGGAACACCGCGAGAATGCCGAGAACACTCGCAAAAGCGCCCTTGGAGACGGAATCCGCGCCGAGACTCGGTCCGACCACACGCTGTTCCATGAGCTCCAACTGCGCAGGAAGGGCACCGGCACGCAAAACAATGGCCAGGTCCTTGGACTCACGCAAGGCTTCATCGTATCCGCCACGGCCGGTGGTGATCACACCCCGGGCACCGATCTTGGAATTGATGTTCGGAGCCGAGTGGACGATTCCGTCGAGAACGATCGCCAGACGCTTGCCGACGTTGTCTCCGGTCAGTTTTTCGAAATTCACGGCCCCGCGAGGATTCAACTCGAAAGAGACTTCCGGCCTGCGGGATTCCTGGTTGAATGAAACCTGGGCGTCCTGAAGATCGTTACCGGTCACTTCGGCCTTGCATTTCAGGAGAAGCGGGGTACGGCCCATTTCGGACTTCTCGAAAGCGATCTCGTCACCGGCGGGAATCTTCGTCTTCGCCGCATCGTTGATCTGACGCACATATTCCGAGAACTTGAGGGCGCCGCCCTCTTCGTATTTCAGGTTCTTTTCTTTTTCGATCTGGGCGATCAGATCCGAAACCATCACGTTTCTCGACCCGTCTTCGTCCACCATCTTGAACTCGAGCTTGGCGGTCCGTCCGATGAGGTCCTTGGCCCGGTCCACATCCTTGATTCCGGGAAGTTCCACCACGACCCGGTCGTTCCCCTGGGAGGAAATCTGGGGTTCGGCCACACCGAATTCGTCGATCCGGTTCCGGATCACTTCGATGCTCTGGTTCACGGTCTTCTCGCGGATGTCGTTCCGATAGTCGTTGGAAAGACCGAGCTCATACCAATCCGGCTTGTCTTCGGTGATCCGGAGATTCGGGAATTCCTTCGAAAGCAATTCTCCGACGTCTTTCTTCTGGCCCGCTGTGAACCGGATCACGATCCTGGGGTCGTCACCGGGGACTCCATCGGTCCGCACCTTGTTATCGACCAGGATCACAGATTTGGTTTTCAAGCGGTCACCGAGTGAGCCAGACTGACGGTCGGCGATCTCTTTGAACACCTTGTTGAAGTCGACACCCATCACCAGGTAAAGACCACCCTGAAGGTCGAGACCGAGGTTGATCTTTTTGGAGAACCAGGCTCCCTTGGCGGGAGCCGTCTTCTTGAAAGTCGGAAGCACATAGGCGACCGAGAAGAGAGTGACCACGATGAGCAGGGTGAATTTCACCCACCATTTCTTAGACATGACTGGACTCCTTGGAGCGGGGATTACTGGATTTCGCGAACAGGACCGGTGAGCACCTGATTGACCTGGCTTTTCAGCACCTTCATCGAAACATTCTTGGAAACATCAAGCATCACGGTTTTCTCGTCGAGTTCGGAGATCGTACCGAAAATACCTGCGGAAGTGACCACTTGGTCGCCCTTCTTCAGTCCGGACATGAGCGTTTGGTGCTCCTTCATCCGCTTTTGCTGGGGGCGGATCATCAAGAAGTACATGATCCCGAGCATGATGAGGAAGGGCATCGCCATTCCCAACAAACCGGGCTGAGCCTGGGCACCGAGCGTCTGCTGACCGGTGGTCGCCGTGGTGGTCGCCACAGTCGTGGCAGAAGCCGGGGCACTCTCTGTGGTGGTCGCTGGTGCGACCACGTTCGGAGCAGAAACCTGACCCTCACCCGCCACTGCGGGGCTCAAATGGACAAGACCGATGAAAAACACAAGAGCTGTAAAAGTTTTCATGATTTACGACGTTAATTCCTTCCCCTGAAATTGGGAATAAAAATCTTTCGCCCACTCCTCGAACGAATCAGCGAGAATCGCCTTGCGCATCTGCCTCATCAGATCGAGGTAAAAATGCAGATTGTGAATGGTGTTCAAACGGGCGGACAACATTTCTCCCGCCACGAAAAGATGTCTCAGGTAAGCCTTGGAATAGTCCCGACAGGTCTCACAGGAGCAGTTCGGATCCAACGGTGAATCGTCGTCCATGTACTTCGCATTCTTGATGTTGACACGACCCACCGAGGTGAACAGCTGGCCGTTCCGGGCGTTACGCGTGGGCATGACGCAATCGAACATGTCGATCCCGGAGCGGACCGACTCCACCAGATCCTCGGGTCTGCCCACTCCCATGAGGTAGCGGGGTTTTTCGCGAGGCATCAAGGGCGCCACATGGCGAACCACCTGGTGCATCATATCCATCGGCTCTCCGATGGCGAAGCCTCCCAGCGCAAAACCGTCAAACGGCAATCCGGACAGATCCGCAATTGATTGCTTTCTCAACTCCACATCGAGGCCGCCCTGGAAAATCCCGAATCGTGCCTGGTGCGGCTTCAGCGGTACCTCAAGACCCCGTTTTGCCCAATCGACCGTCCGGCGCATGGCTTGCTTCACAAAATCTGTGGTGGCAGGAAACGGCGGACACTGGTCGAACGCCATCACGATGTTGGACCCGAGCGCCCGTTGGATCTCCATGGACAACTCCGGCGTAAAGAGGTGTCGTGATCCGTCGATGTGGGACTGGAAGGTCACCCCGTTGTCGGTGATCTTGTTCAAACCCGAAAGAGAGAACACCTGGAAACCGCCGCTATCGGTCAGCATCGGACCGTCCCAGTGCATGAACTTCTGGAGTTCACCCAGGCGCTCGACGCGTTCATGGCCCGGTCTCAAATACAGATGATAGGTGTTCCCGAGAATGATCTGGGCCCCCATGGCCCGGAGCTCTGCTGTCGACACCGCCTTGACCGAACCCACGGTCCCCACCGGCATGAAGGTCGGTGTTTCAATCTCGAAGTAATCCGAACCGGCTCCGGTACCGGATGCACCACCTCCGAGGGCACGTCCCCCGGCCGGCATGGCTCGATCACCGAGTCCGAGTGCGTAAGGATGCTTTCTCAGCTTCAGCGAACCGGCCCTCGCACGGCGAACCCCCGAACCATCGGAATTTTCACGGATCACTTCGAACTGGAGCGGCGGTAGACTCATGAGCCGATTCTTCCAGAGTCCCGGCCGCACGTCAAAATATGGCCGCTGATTTGGCCACTCCATTGACCCTGGAAAAGGATTCCCCTACACTTCCCGTATGAGCAAGGACTACCGAACATTCGAAGAATTCTGGCCTTTTTACCTGTCCCAACACTCCAACGACATCTGCCGACGGCTGCATGTGATCGGAACCCTGCTCAGCCTCGTGTGGCTCACAGGATGCATCATCCGCCAGACGCCGGCCTGGATTTTCCTCGCACCGGTGATCGGCTACGGATTCGCATGGACCGGACATTTCGGATTCGAAAAGAACCGTCCTGCCACCTTCAAGTATCCACGCTGGTCTTTCTTGGCGGACTTCAAAATGATGTTCTTGTTTTTCAGTGGCGGCCTGAACGGCGAACTCGAGCGCCACGGGATCCGGAGCTGAGTTTCCTTTTGTTCGAAGGCACCAGCATGAAGTAGAGGTTTCCGAGGCGATCGGTCCGGCCTGCAGCCACTTCGGCATAAGCACCTTCTCCCCAGTACACGTCGACCCTTCCTGGAGTTTTGATTGCGCCTCCGGTGTCCTGGGCCACGATGAACTGTGAAAACCGCTTCCAAGCCACCGCCTGGTCGCCGGAGATCACCGAGGGCCTTTCCGTAGTGATCATTCCGACGGCTCCCATCGGAAACACGGTTTTATCGACCGCAATGGAATGCTTGGGGGTGAGGATCGCTCCCGAATAGCCGTAGGGACCGTCCGCATCCTGTTTGAAGAAGACATAGCTCGGGTTCTGATTCGAGAATTTCGACCATTCTTCCGGGTGAACCTCGAGGAAGTATTTCCGGATCCCCTGGAGACTGATGTACTCCTCGGGCACGCCCGCGGCGCGCATCACTTTTCCAAGCGACACGTAAGGATGTCCGTTCTCACCGGCATAATTGATGTTGAGGCGGACTTCTTTACCGTCCCCTTGATCCATCAAGATCGTTCCGGAACCCTGAACCTGCATGATGAAGGGATCGACCGGATTGTCGAGCCAAGCGAGCTCGAGCCCCTTACCGGCCAACGCCCCCTTCTCGATCTGCTCCCGGGTGAAGTAAGGACTCCGGATATCGGGCGGAAGACGGTAGATGGGGTACTGATAAACACCTTCTCGCTTGGCCTTCGCGCGATGGATCGGATTGAAGTACCCGGTGAACTGCACGTCCCCGGAGTCGGGCTTGCCCGTGGACCGGTACCACTCGAGCTCGGTCCTGGCGAGTGCGAGCAATTCATCGAGACTGTTCACGGTCTTCAGCTTGGAGAGAAACCAGTTCGCAGTATCCGTACACCACCGTTTCTGGGTGATCTTTTTCCCCGCAAAGTTCCAAACGGCCTTGTCGTCCTGGCAGCGTTCGAGCTGACGGGTCAGGGCCGCCTTCAAGCCCTCACGGGATCCCGCTTCGAAGGATCCCCGGTCGGCGTCATCCATCTCGAATCCCGGCTCGGACCCGGGAATCTCAGATCCTTGAATGCGGACCAGGGTCCGGGAGTTGCCTTGGGCGAATGCCGGAAAGGCTCCAGACAGGATGAAACAGGTCGAAAGAAATCCGAGATGAAATGCAAAACGCTTCATATCCCCCCCAGGTACGGTTCCCCGGAAGATAATGCATTTGAAAGCGATGCGCAATCCAATAAAAGAGGGGCAATTCCAAGGGATTAGCATATAATCAGCCCATGCGGGACACACTCCTCGGACTGGACATCGGCGGGACCAAAACGGAGCTCTGTCTGGTTCGTTTGTCGGCAGGTGCGCAGCCGGACACCCATGAAGTCCTCGGTTCCCAGCGCTTTCCGACAGAGCCCAATTCGGGCCTGGATTCGTTTTTGAAGCGCCTTTCCCACCAAATCGACCGTTTGCTCGAAGAAAAGGGGCTCGGGCGGGCAAATGTCCGTGGTACCGGAATCGGTGTTCCGGGTGCGCTTCACCCCCGAACCGGTGTCCTTTCCCAATCCAGCATCCCTTTTCTCTCGGGTCTCACCTTGAAAGAGGTTTTTGAAACCGCGCTTCCGGACCTGGGACCGTCGACACTCGAAAATGACGCCAACTGTTTTGCCCTGGCCGAGGCGAGGCTCGGAGCCGGTGCCGAATGGGCCGGGCGGAACGGCATCCGTCAGGAAGACCTCTGCATGCTGGGCGTGACCCTCGGGACAGGTGTCGGAGGGGGCATCATCATGAACGGGCGACTCATCCGTGGCAAACGGGGCGGGGCCGGTGAGATCGGGCACTCCACTCTGTTCCCGTCGGGCCGTCCTTGCTACTGCCGGAAACTCGGATGTGCCGAACAGTACCTTTCCGGAGGAGGACTCGAGCAATCTTATTTCGCGCGGACTTCCGGCAAGGAACGCTTGTCGGCAAGGGAGATATTCCGGAGACTCGATGAAGCGAATCCATTCGCCTTGGCCACTGTGGAGTCCTACCGCGAGGACCTCACCACCTTCCTGTCCAATGTGTCGAATATCCTCGACCCACACGTCATTGTTCTCGGAGGCGGGCTCAGTACCCAGGATCGCCTCTATGCAGGCCTGGAGGAGCGTCTCAAGGAAACCTGTTTTTTGACCGAGAATCCGCCCTCCATCCTGAAACACAGGATCGGCGATTCAGCGGGAATGATCGGAGCCGCCTTGTTGGCCCATGAAACAGCACATCATTCGGAGGATGCATGAGCACGAGAAGAGTCCACGAAGCGCCGAGCTTCACCCAAGTCGAGGACCCCCAAGAACGCACCCGTCTGATTCAGGAACTCGTCAAAATCAAACCCAAGACCGAGGTGAGCCTCGAGGGTTCGCACGAAGTCCTCACCGGGCGGATCACCGAATGGAATCCCCAGCGTCAAGCGTTCACTGTGAAGTGGGATTCCCTATCAGACAGTTTTCATCAGAGGACCGGATCGGGTGCGGGCCTACGGAGTTATTTCAAAGTCAGTCTCTTCACGACACAACTGGTATTCCGTGCGGAGGCGGTCCGGCGACTTCCCGACGGGAGTTACCACTACCGGTTTCCAAAGGAACTCTACAAGCAGCAGAAGCGCGGAGCTCTTCGGGTTCCTCTCGCCCGTGGCGTCGGGAAACTCAGGACGAACGAGGGAACCTTCGCCATCGAAGATCTGAGTGTCGGAGGTGCCAGGATCCTCATGACGCCGGATCAGAGTCGCAAACTCCACGAACTCACTGGCTGCGAGTTGCTGGTGAACGGATGGGTGATCAGCACCACTGAATTCACAGCCACCCTGACCCATCGGACCGACAAAGGTTCGGGCACCCGTTTCGCCGGCCTCAATGAGAACATCCGCACCGAGATCAAACAGTTTCTGATCGAGGCCCTGCGCGCTTATTACCTGGAGGCATGGAAATGATTCCCGACCCACAGACCTGGCTTTATCCGGAGATCGAACCCTACCGGACCGGCACTCTTGCCGTTTCACCGGTTCACACTTTGTACTTCGAAGAGTGTGGGAATCCACGCGGAAAGCCCGTGGTCTTCATCCACGGGGGCCCGGGGGGCGGTTGCGGCCCCCAGGACAGGCGGTTCTTCAATTCCGACCGGTACAGAATCATCCTGTTCGATCAGCGAGGTGCGGGGAAAAGCACCCCTGCCGCAAATCTGGATGAAAACACGACCTGGGACCTGGTCCGGGACATCGAAAAATTGAGGGAGCACCTCGGGCTCGAGCGCTGGATGGTGTTCGGAGGTTCGTGGGGCAGCACTCTCGCCCTCACCTACGCCATCGAGCATCCCGACCGGGTCACCGAGCTCGTCCTCCGCGGAATTTTCATGATCCGGAAGCAGGAGATCGACTGGTATTACCAGGAAGGGGCCTCCTTCATGTTCCCGGACGCCTGGGAGCCCTATCGGGACCATATTCCCGAGTCGGAACGCGGGGAGTTCGTGAAGGCCTACTATCGTCGACTGACCGATCCGGATCCGACGGTCAGGGTGGCAGCCGCCCGCCCCTGGACCACCTGGGAAATGTCCACCTCCAGACTCCACACGCCGAAAGAAGTGATCGAATCGGCTGTGACGGACGAGTTCGCGATCAAATTCGCGAGGATCGAATGCCATTATTTCATTCACGGTGGATTCTTCCCCGAAGATGACTGGATCTTGAAACGTGTGGACCGGATCCGCCACATCCCTGCGGTCATTGTTCAAGGTCGCTATGACGTGGTCTGCCCTCCCAAGAGCGCTTGGGACCTGTACCGGGCCTGGCCGGAGGCCAGACTCCACCTGACCCCGGACGCCGGGCACGCCTCCCGGGAGCCCGGAAACGCCCGGGCACTGGTGGCGGCGACCGACCGGTTTGCAGAACGTCCCTAAAAGGGACTTGCCGTGGGGGGCGTTTCCAGTTAAAAACTACCCTATTCCCATTCTTGAGAGGCTCGGTAGCTCAGCTGGTTAGAGCACCGCATTCATAACGCGGGGGTCGGCAGTTCAAGTCTGCCCCGAGCCACCATCTCCGACCCCGGTCAACTCTCCTAGATCATGGCTTGGAAGATCTTCTGGAAATAAGTCCCCTTGTAGATCTTCCGGTGTGTCTTCACGAAATCCTGAACACTCCAATCCGGATGATCGTACACGTAATCCACAAACGCGTGGCTCACCAGAAACAGGCAACTCAGAGGCAACAGTTGGGATCCGGTCAACCTGCCCGGAAATCCGGAACCATCCGGGAGTTCTTTTTGCTGAAGGAGGATCTTCGCAGCATCCGGATGAGACTCGCTGTCCTGCCTTGCCAATTCAGCGGCATAAGCCGGACCCTCAAGGTACGCGCGCTGTTCTTCCGCACTCAGCGTCCCGAAAACCTTTTGAAATTCCCGCAGGTCACGGATCCGGGCCAAGGCCGGCAATGCGAAATAACGGGCATCATGCAGGTAAGCGATATAGATCAACTTGTCGAGAGTGGCACTCGACACCCAACCCAAACGGGTCCCGAGTCCGCACATCACCTCACAGAGCAGCTCCACGTGTTTCTTCAAATAAGGGGAGTTCTTGCTACCCTTCTCGAATCGCTGGATCAGGGTCGCTCCACCCTTCCGCTTGCGCATCCGCTTGACCAAGGAATCCATTTTTTCACTGACGTCACTTCGGAAAGCCTGATCCCGGACCAATTGGGGATCGGAAACATCGAATGCACTGTCCCGGACGCAAAATGCGTCATAGGTCGCCTTGGGGATCCTGCGCTCCAGGTGGACTCCGACCTTGGAACCGACCTCGAGGCCGCCGAGGGCCCCTCTTGACTGATGCTCGATCTTGAACACGATCTCTCCATGAATCGGAGGATGAATCCGGTATGGTCCGAGCATCTCGAGACTGACCCGGTCTCGAAGCTGGATCACGTTCGATTGTTGAGGACTGAGAATGAGGGCCATCCCGGTCTGGCTGATGTCGGCGAGAGTGGCGGAAATGGACCTTGCCGCCACCGGTGAACTCACATTCTTGATCTTCCGGGCGAGGACCTGTTTTTGGTCGGTCGGATGGAAGTAAACGCGTTTCTCGGCCCGGTTTTCCGTCAGCGCGATTTCATCCGGAAAGTGGAGCATCAGCTGATCGCCGTCGACCCCCACCACCTCGGTTTTGAATGCGGAATCACGGATCTCGAGCTTCAGGTAAACGGTATCCCCGGACTGGACTTTCAGGTCGGAACGGGGATCGATCGCCACCCGGATGAGATTGTCGTTCGGATTGATCTGGGTGATGGTCAGCGGTACCAGTTTGCGCCGGTTGGATTTCCAGAGATGGTTCAACCCTTCTTTCCGGGCCCGGACCAGAACTTCGAGGATTTCCTTGAACCGGGCCGAAACCCTGTAAGGACTCTTTTTCACCATGGAATCAGTATAAACGGAATCCGAATCATGGCGCAATCCACCGTTGCATCGAAAGAAAGTAAAGAGCGGGATAGGCCGAGATCCAAGCCCAGAAAAAACGATTGAGCCCGTAAATCCGGAACACGAGATAATGGAACCCCATTCCTGACGACATGAAGATCCACGCAGGCCACGGACCCGCCAACGACAGAGGAAACAGAACCTCGAAGAAGAGGACCGCTCGGGCCATGGCTTTCGCCGAGCCGGGGAGCCGGAGCAATCCGAGAATCCAATCCGGAGTTCCGTAACGATTGACTCTCAAGAATCCCTGAAGAGCCTCACCACTCCTCCAACCGGGATGCCGTATTTTGGCCAGGCCGGACACAAAGTACGAAAAGACCGTCTGAAAGCCGAGATAGCAGAAGATCGCACGGACCAGGCCAGGATGTGCGGAGAACACGGTCATCAAGAACGTCCCCCCGAGAACTTGTGCGGTCATGAAATCGCTCCCGCCGTTGTATGCGCCGCGATGCCTGAACGGCAACAGGATCTGGAGCGCCATCAACACTCCCATCAGTGCCAGATTTCCAGGCAGAATCATCAAGCCGAGGGCCGCTACCGCCCTCACCCCGTGCATGAGCCTGAAAACGCCCGGAGTACAAAGAACCCTGAGTGGCGAACGGATCCAAGTCGGGAACCTCGAAAAACGGGGGATGAACCCCATCCCGTCCCCTGCAAACAGGAACTCCACACTCTGGACCGTCAAAGAGACCGCAAGAAGCATTTCCTGGATCCTGATCAGGAGTTGGGTGAATTCCACACGCCCTCCCAAACCGGATCCGAAAAGGTCCCCTCGTGATCCGTCCAGCTCACCTTGAACCGGATCGTCTTCGTATCAGGATGAAACGCCAGGACCCTCCTCACCCCTTCATCGACCAGGCAGGACACCAGATCTTCATGGGAAGGGTTCAATGCAAAATCGAGGACCAGCGTTTCAAAAGCATGGAAAGAATTCGAGCCGGGACTGTAAAGCAAGCGGGCCTTACCGGACCCGGTCGGATTCGGCACAGGACTCCAGCGGTCAGCCACGGAATCCCCGTCACAGGAGAACTCGAACACCGGAAGGTTCCCCGTGTTCTCAAAGAACCTCCACGAGGGAATCCAGGACCGCATGAACACCGAAACTTCTCCGGCTCGCCAAGAGGCGAACCCGAGTATCCCGGCGAGGCCCAAAACCCACAGGCCTTCAGGCATCGAGCATGGCCCGGTGCGGATGACCCAATTCTTCATTCATTCGGGCGGAGTCGAGCCTGCCTTCCCAACGGGCGATGACCAGAGTCGCAATCCCGTTTCCGAGCATGTTCGTGAGTGCCCGGGCCTCGGACATGAAGCGGTCCACCCCGAGAATCAAAGTGAGGCCGGCGACCGGAATTTCGGGAACAATGGCCAGGGTCGCAGCCAGGGTAATGAACCCAGCCCCTGTGACGCCGGAAGCTCCCTTCGATGACACCATCGCCACCAACAGGATCCCCAGCTGTTGTCCGAGCGAAAGCTCGATGCCGAAAGCCTGCGCGATGAACACCGCAGCCAAAGTCAGGTAAATGTTGGTCCCGTCGAGATTGAAGGAATACCCGGTCGGAACCACCAAGCCCACGACGGTTCTGGGACAGCCGAGTCTCTCGAGCTTTTCCATGAGAGGTGCCAGAGCGCTCTCGGAAGAAGAAGTCCCGAGCACCAGGAGGATCTCGGCTTTGAGATAACGGAGATAAGATAGAATCGAAAATCCGCAAACCCGGGCGATCGCGCCGAGCACACCGAGAATGAACAAGGCACAGGTCAGATAAAAACAAAACATGAGGAACAGGAGTGGACGGAGGGAGTCGGCACCGAACTTACCCGTGGTGTAAGCCATGGCGGCTCCGGCACCGATGGGAGCCAGGAGCATCACTTTCCCCATCCAGCCGAAAAGAGTATGGTTCCACTTTTTCAATTTTGAAACAGCGCGGGCCTTGAAACTTCCGGGAGCGAAGAGGAGAGCCACTCCCGAGACAATCGAAAGCACCAAGACCTGGATCAGGTTCACACCCTGAAGCGGATTCAGGAGATGGCCCCGGGGAGAGGTGTAGGCGGACACCAGGCTCGCATCCAAGCGAGTCGGGTCCAGCGGGAACCCGGCGCCGGGCTTCAGCAGGTTCGCAACGGCAAGACCGATGGCGAGAGCGAAGGTCGAAACCAATTCAAAATAAATGAAAGCCTTGAAAGCGATCCTGCCGGCCTCTTTTTTACTCTCTGCTCCTGCGATTCCGAGGGCCACCGAACAAAAGATCACCGGCCCCACCAACAACTTGATGATCCTGACGAATCCGTCAGCCAAAGGATGGACAGCGGCACCGGTCGATGGCGAAAGGATTCCGAGCAAAGCCCCACCCACAATGGCGAAGATCACCCAGAAGTAAAGAGAACGGAATAAACGACTGATGACCGCGCGGCTCATGAGCGGGACGCCCACTCCACCAGAGCCCTGAGTTCCACAGGATGATGATCGGTCCTTTCGCCGGTTTTCTTACCGAGACGGACCACCACCCGCTTTTTGGAGGGGATCACCGCGATGTACTGGCCGAGAATCCCCCGGGCATAGGGAACCTCGCCTTCCGGAGTCTTCAGAACCCACCATTGGAAACCGTAGTAATCGACGGGTTTGCCCTCGGAGTTCGGAACACCGTGGGGACGGATCATCTCGCGAATGTACTCCGGATCGACCACCCGGTTCGTCCCCCAGGAACCCCCGAGACGGACCAGTTCCCCGATTCTGGCGAAATCACGGGCCTTGGCATTGAAACAGCAGTAAGCCTTTTCTAGCCCGTCGGCCCGATCGAGCGACCAAAGCGCGTCAGTTTCGGCTTCCAGGGGCACCCATAACTTCCGGGATGCGTAGTTCGAAAGGCTCTCGTTGACCGCTCGGGACACCACCATCCCGAGTAACTGGGTCGTCCCACTCTGGTAGGAGAACCTGCTGCCCGCAGGCGCGGTCAATCTTTGTTTGAATGCGGTCCGCAGAACATCGCTCCCGTAATAGGCCTCGGTGGTGATCGAGAAGGGATTCCAATAACTCTCATCCCAATTGAAGCCGCCGGTCATGGTCAACAACTGGCGTAAGGTCACCCGACCCTCTTCGCGACCTTGCCATTCCGGAAGATAATGATCGATGGATTCATCCCATGATTTGATCTTGCCCTCTTGACGGGCAACGCCCGCCAGCAATGAGACAATGCTCTTGGCCATCGAAAAGGATCCGGACAGGACCCCCTCGCCGCCGTCGAGATCATAACTCTCGTACACGATCTTGCCGTCCTCCAGAACCAGGAGGGCAGTGGTCTCGAGATCACTCAGTTGACGGGCGAGATCACCGGACGGAGCGGCCATCCGCTTTTCTGAAACCGGAAACGGAACCCGGGCGGTCCCGGCGGCGACCGTACGGTTTTCAAAAATCCGGTAATCGTCGATCGCTACAAAATTGTGATAAACCGCCTTCGGCAACCAGGGCTTCAAGGCGACCATGCTCACGATCAGCACCACGGAAAAAGCCGAAACTCCCAACTTGATGTTCCGTTTTTCAATGCCAAACCAGGTGTTGCTCATGTGTTGTTCCGTTCAATGATTTGTTCCCGCTCGGGGCCGAATCCGACGAATCGGACCGGGACACCCGTAAAACTTTCGATCCTGGAAATCAGGGCGGCAAACGCAGTATCATCCGGATGGGCCCGCTTCCAAAGTGGAAAAGTCTCATAGAGTGGCTTCAATCCGGCGAGCATCTCGGCCCGGGCGGGAAACCGCTCCAACCTGGTGCCATCGGGCGCTTCATATGCGGTCGCAACCCGGAACACCCCGTTGAGTTCCTGAAGCTCGCAAAGGACATCCCCCTTCATCAGGGCGATCTCGTCGATTCCACCGACTTCAACCGCATGACGGAGCGCAACAAGATCTTGCCAGCCGATGCGTCGGGGCCTCCCGGTCGTGGCTCCGAACTCGCCTCCCGCCTTACGGATGGCCTCACCGATCCGGACCTCATCGGGATCATGATCCCCCCTCATCTCGGTCGGGAAGTCACCTGAACCGACCCGGGTCAGGTAGACCTTCGCAACGCCCACCACTTTTGCCGTGCGGAGCATCCGGGGATAGGCCGCACCGATACCGGCGGAGGGAGCGGTGGTGAATGAAGACGTGACATAGGGATAGGTTCCGTGATCGAGATCCAGCATCACCCCCTGGGCACCCTCGAAAAGCACCGCCTGACCTGACTCGTGGGCCTGTTTGAGCAAAACGGTGGAGTCGACCATCAACGGCGCGAGGTCTTTCCGGAAAACCGGGATCAGGGCCTCGGTCCGCCCCCGGATCTCTTTCAAAGTTACGGAATCGAAATGATGTGCGAAGGCCTCATGAAGCCGATCGAGCTTTCCAAGGAGAGTGGCGTCGTCCGAGAACAGGTCGATCACCCGGATCCCGATACGCCTCGCTTTCGCCTCGTAGGCCGGACCGATTCCCCGGCCCGTGGTCCCGATGTGCCCTGAGGTTCCCCGACTGGAGCTCTCACGGATCAAATCCACTTCCTTGAGAACAGGCAGGATCAGATGGGCCCGCTCGGCCACCAGGATCCGTTCCCGCTCGTCCTGGAACACCCCGGCTTGCTTCAAACCGGCGATTTCGTGGAAAAGGACCTGTGGATCCAGGACCACGCCTTCTCCGATCAGGCAACGGGTGCGGGGATGGAGAATCCCGCTCGGAATCAAATGAAGTACGGTTTTCTTTCCACCCACCCAGAGCGAGTGTCCGGCATTGTTGCCACCCTGGAAGCGCACCACGAGATCGGCCGAGGCAGAAAGGTGGTCGACCACCTTGCCCTTACCCTCGTCACCCCACTGCGCTCCCAATAGAATCGTGGTCATCAAGAAACGAAGGCGACCTCGGATTGCGAGTTGGCGGGGGCGTTGTCAGCCTTGACCTTGGGAATGGTCCCGGTCACTTTGACCAAACCGAAAAACGCCAAAATCCTCAGGTACACCCAACCGATGTCGAACTCATACCAACGGTGGGAGAAGCTCGGGCTCTTCGGAAACTTGTGGTGGTTGTTATGGTCCAACTCCCCGCTGATCACCCAGTTGAGCGGAAAAAGGAATCCGATGTTCCGACTCTCGTCCTTGGCGTCGTAGTTCTGATAGCCGATGGCATGGGCGAGGGCATTCACTCCTCCGACCGCGAACAATGGCGAAATCGAGAAGTTCATCACGGTCAGGATCGAACCGTAAAGCGGACCGAACAGGATCATGAGCAGGATTCCGCCGATGATCGGAGCCTGAAAGGTGTGGTCGGCGATGTAACGTTCCAAGGCATTGGCAGGAATCCGGGCGCGGATCTTCCGGACTTCGGGCCAGTTTTTAGCCCGGGTGTAGTCGAAAGCACCCAGAAAGAACACGCGGAGCAAACCCTTTTGGGAAGGACTGTGAGGGTCCTTCGGGGTGTCGGAGTGGGTGTGATGGTAAACGTGGACGCTCACCCAGTCGAGCTTCGACATGCTGGTGACGGTCCAGAGCACCAATTGCATGGGGATGTCCACCAATGGATGAATCTTGACCGCTTGGTGGGTGTGCCCACGGTGAAAGGACAAGCTCATGCAGGTGATGGTCACATGGGCCGTCAGGATCCACAGCACCCCGAACTTGAGCCAGGTATTGTCCTGGAACCAGGTCCCGAAAAGCCCCTGATCACCCGCAAAAGACGGGATCAGGTAAAAGCATGCGGTCCATCCCGCGACAATCCATGTGTACAGAGCGATATCCTTCAAAGTGGAAGTTTTCATGGACTCAGGAGACCACAAACCACCGGAAAGCTGAAGCAACGCAACGTAAGTCTTCTGTAAGTGTTTTTTTTGATATCCGTGGCCGACTCCATGATAAGGTCGGGAAATCATGACTACATTCCAGGTTTTGATGGAAGCACTCTTCCTCGCCCTCACCCGGCTCATCCCGCTGGCACCGGCCATCAACGAGAGCTTGGCCCACCGACTGCTCCACTGGTCCCTTCCGGTCCAGGAACTCGAATTCCTGGTCCTCCTGACAGGATCGATCGCCTTCCTGGTTTTTTTCCGCTACGACTGGCTCGGAATGATTTCAGCCGGACTGACCACCATCGCACGTCCTTTCAGCCTGAGACCTGATCGCAGGACCCTCGACCAACACACCTTGATTTTTCTTTCCCTCGTCTTCATCCCTTCCTTTCTCGTTTCTCATTTTGTCCGTCCCCTCATCCAGGAGAATGAGAATCTTTCCCATCCCCTGATCGCAGGTGGGCTGTCGCTGGTACTCGCGTTCCTCTTCCGGTTCTCCCATCGGTGGAACAAACGCATCTTCGGCTTGAACCATCTGAAGCTGTTCCACGGATTGCTCATCGCGGGAGTCACCTTGCTTTGCGCCCACCCTGCATTTTCACTCATCGGACTCCTCTGGATCGGATTCGCCCTCACGAATTATCATTACGAAGCTGTTTTCAAGTACTCGATGCTGACGCTAGGACTCCACCTGGTGTTCCAAACGATCGGACTGCTGGGGCACACCGGTCTGAAATCGGCATTCGAGCAGCTCGGAGCATTGAACGCTCTCGCGATTCTGGTCCTGAGCTTCAGCGTGTTCTGGATCGGTCTCGAGCACCTCCAGAAGACCTTGTCTGAAACCACCTTCAAGACCTTCCAGTGGCTGAACATCCTGGTAGCGGTCTTTTTCACTGTATTGTATTTCGTTCCGGCATGAGGAAGGGAACCATGGAAAAAAAAGATTTCATCTCCAGCATCGGAAACACTCCTCTGATCCACTTGAAGTCCCTGTCCTCGCTGACCGGTTGTGAGATTTACGGTAAAGCCGAATTCATGAACCCGGGCGGCTCGGTCAAGGACCGGGCGGCTCTCGGCATGATCGAAGATGCCGAGAAGAAGGGTCTGATCCGACCCGGCTCGGTCATCATCGAAGGCACCGCCGGGAATACCGGGATCGGACTGGCCCTGATCGGTAACATCAAGGGCTACAATGTGAAGCTCCTGGTTCCGAGCACCCAATCCCAGGAAAAAGTCGACACCCTGAGAGGCATGGGCGCTGAAGTGCTCGTGGTCCCTCCCGCCCCCTATCCTGATCCCAAGAACTACCGGATCATCGCCGCACGGATGGCCGAAGAAGAAGGCGCCTACTACATCAACCAGTTCGAGAACGAGGCCAATTACCTCGCACATTATCGCACCACCGGTCCCGAGATCTGGAACCAGACGGATGGGACTGTCGACGGTTTCGCTTGTGCGATCGGATCGGGCGGCACTCTTGCCGGTGTCTCGATGTACCTGAAGGAGAAGAACCCGGCCGTGAAAATCGGCTGTGTGGACCCGGTCGGATCGGCCATGCACTCGTACTTCACCAGTGGAGTCGCTGAAGTGAGCCCGGGGGAGTCCATCACCGAGGGAATCGGCCAAGGCGCTGTGACGGCGAACGTCCGCCCCTGCCAGGTCGATGTCTCCCACAGGGTGGACGATCAAACGATCTTGAACATGGTTCATTACATTGTCCAAAAGGAAGGGATCTTTCTCGGAACCTCGTCCGGCGCGAATCTCTGCGCAGCCTACCTGCTTGCAAAAACTCTCGGGCCGGGGAAACGGGTGGTCTCGATCCTGTGTGACTCGGGCCAGAAGTATGTTTCCAAGGTGTACAATCCGGCCTTCCTCTCCTCGAAAGGTCTCCGTGCGAGCTCCAGGCCGGAAGATCTCTTTCCAGCTCTCGATCGCCTTCTGCCCAACTGAAACCCGACAGGTGTATAAATTTTATACGCTCCTCAGGGACCCATCTGGGGTCTCGTTTGGATCAGCTTCGGATCGGCTCGTTTAATTAATCAATGATTCCAATAACTTGAATTACAGAACTCATTCGATCACCCATTGGCACCCCTCTTGCACCTTACTCGGATAGAGAGTTCATTTATGCGAAAGGAAATGAGGACTATGAAAACCTTTACCCGCTTTTTCAGTTTGGCTGTGACTGCCCTGGCTCTGTCGGCCTGTGGCCAAAACGCTCAACCCCTGAGCTACAATCAGTTCGGTCTCAATACGAACGGTACCGGAATGGGACAGATCCCGACTCAAGGAGGGTGCGTTCCTCTGCAGACCGGTTCCTTCGGTTTCTCCGCCACCAATGCCAGCATGAACACGGGCGCACTCTACGCCGGTAACATCCCGGGTGCAGGCCAGTTCGGCCAAGTGGCCATGGGAGGAACTTCTCTCGGCGGAATGGGTGCGGGAATGATCCAGTACCAACCCAAACAGAGCGGAAACGGAACCCTTCAACTCGGCGCGACCCTCAATCAAAGCGGACAAGCCAACATCACCGGCATGATCCAACTCGCGCCTTCAGTGATCCAAACCGTGATGTACGCCTCCGGCGGAATGTGGGGCGGAATGAACGGTGGAATGAACGGCGGTATGCCGACCAACACCACCGGTCCTTGCGTGAGCTCGATCGCCATCCGCGCCTACCAGAACCTCATTCTCAATCAGAACAACCCTTACGGCGGCTACAATCCTTACGGTGGGATGACCAATCAAATCGGCGCAACCGGCGGAACCGGACAGATCCTGAACGCCCTGGTCTACCTGTACCTGAACAGCGGAACCCCGATCGGCCCCTTCGTCTTCTGATCTCCTGAACGTCCGAACTCTCTCTCAAGAACCCCTGCCCGAGTCCTCCGGGTGGGGGTTTCTGTTTGTTCAGCCTGCTTCAGCAGGAAATTACATTCCGTGCGAGGTAGCCTTTGGCATCATCCTCGTACAGGTCGAACTCCACCTTCTGGCCTTGTTTCAAACTCCTGAAACCGGCTCCCTGGATATCGTTGTAATGGACGAACACGGTCTGCCCGTCCTCGATCTCGATGATGCCGAATCCCTTCGAATCATTGAACCACACCACATGTCCGATATGCATCGTCCCCTGATGCCTCCCCGTTTCCATTTTGACGGGAATCCGGGTGGACTGTCAAACAACGAAACGCGCCATCAAGGATAAAATTCAAAAACCGCTTCTTGCTCACCCAAATACCCGAGCACCTTCCTCACTTCGCGCTCCTGCGCCAAGGGGTTGGACTCGAGCTCACGGGCCACATGCTGGAGCGTGGTGGAACGATCCTCGATAGCGCCAATCTCTTGGCGGCGGTCAGAGAGTGCCGACGCGACCCGGTACCACTGCTTGAGTCCGGGGCTCTTCAGCCAAAAATCCAGGAGGCCGCTCAACAAGATGAGCCAAACACCGAAAAATCCGAGCCAAATGCGATTGATGTCGATCTTTTTTCGAAGGCTCACCAGGACTTGAATGTCTCCCTACCTTTGAATTTAGCACGGGTCCCCAGGGCTTGTTCAAGACGAATCAGCTGATTGTACTTGGCGAGTCGATCGGTCCGGGAGGCGGAACCCGTTTTGATCTGACCGGCATCGGAAGCAACCGCGAGGTCGGCGATGAAACTGTCCTCGCTCTCGCCGCTCCGGTGGGAGATCACGGTGGTGTAATTCGAATGATGAGCCATCCGCATGGCCTCGAGAGTTTCTGTCACGGTACCGATCTGGTTCAACTTCACGAGAAGGGAATTGGCGACTCCCCGCTCGATCCCCTTTTTGAGATACTCGGGATTGGTCACGAACAGATCGTCACCGACCAACTGGATCCGGCTACCGAGTCGGGTGGTGAGCAACTTCCAACCTTCCCAATCGTGTTCAGCGAGCCCGTCTTCGATGGAAAGGATCGGGTACTGGGACACCCACTTCTCGTATAATTGGACCATGTCCGCCGAAGTCCGTGGTGATCCTTCGAACTGGTAAACACATCCGTTCCCGTCCTTCTTGGAAAACTCACTCGAGGCGCAATCCAGCGCCAACGCGATCTGGGATCCGGCCCGGTAACCGGCGGTTTCAATCGCGTCGAGCAGAAGGGTCAGGACTTTTTCGTGAGAGCCGGGACCTGCCTCGGCTTCAACGCCGAGCTTCGGAGCGAAGCCTCCTTCATCCCCGACTGCCGTGGTGAGACCCCGCTTGTGAAGGATCTTTTTCAACGAATGGAACACTTCCACTCCCGCCCTCAAGGCTTCGGAAAAACGATCGAACCCCACAGGAATGATCATGAATTCCTGAATGGCGATCCCGTTGTCTGCGTGCTTTCCTCCGTTGAACACATTCATGAGGGGAACCGGGAGGGTCACTCCACGGGATCCGAAAAGACCGGCCAGATGCTCGGTCAAAGCCAAGGGATGGATCCGGCTTGCGTCGAGATTGAGCGCGTGCAAGCGGGCGAAAGCCATACTGACCGGGAGGATCGAATTGGCGCCGAACTTGGACTTGTTCGGAGTCCCGTCGAGATCGCGGAGCAAGTCATCGAAAATCGCCTGGTTGTGGAATTCTCTCCCGACAATGGCCGGAGCGATCTCCCGATCGACGTGTGCGATGGCCTTCAGGACACCCTTGCCGAGATAGCGTTTGGCATCGCCGTCCCGAAGTTCGAGCGCCTCGCCCTCACCGGTGGAGGCACCGGACGGAACGATGGCCGAAGCCCGGATGGAACCTGAAATGAGTTCGACTTCCACCGTGGGATAACCACGGGAATCGAGAACTTCACGAGAAACGACCTGATCGATTTTTAGCATCACTGAACTCCTGCCTGTCGTTCGATTGTTCCAGAGGAATCCAGGATTCGCAAGACAACCCGACTCAAAATGACCCACCCCGTCAACCATCAGATGACTTGCAGAATTGAAGGGAGTCGGTTACGGTTCAGGGGATTCGATCACCGTTGTGGGGGTATAGCTCAGTTGGTAGAGCGTTTCCATGGCATGGAAAAGGTCCTCGGTTCGAATCCGTGTACCTCCACCATTCAACTCCAATGAAGCCGGCGCACCGCCGGCTTTTTCATTTCCGGATTCCGGTCAGTCCCGATGCTCATGAACACATTTGAAAATTTTCTCCTGTCAGACAAACTGAAGGCGGTCCTGACGGAACTGGGCTACTCCACGCCGACTCCGATCCAGGCACAAAGCCTGCCCCATTTGCTCCAGGGTCGGGACCTGATCGGACAGTCTGCGACCGGCAGCGGAAAAACCGCCGCCTACACCTTACCCTTGCTCGAACGGCTGGACCGGGACTGCCCGGATCTCCAACGGAACAGGGCACTCCAAGCGTTGATCCTGTGCCCCACCCGTGAACTCGCCATTCAGGTCTCAGGCGAAATCCGGAAACTCGGTAAAAAACACATCGGATTGAAAGTCCTTCCGGTCACCGGTGGAGTTCCGATCGGACCTCAGATCGTCGCTTTGGAAAAAGGAATCCACATCGTCGTCGGAACCCCCGGGCGGATCGGAGACCACCTCAGGAGAAACACCCTGGAGATCGAATCGATCCGGACCTTGGTGCTCGACGAAGCGGACCGGATGCTCGAGATGGGATTCCAGGAAGAAATGGACTTCATTTTCACCCGACTCCCTTCCTCCCGACACACGATGCTTTTCTCGGCGACTTTTCCGACCACCATCGAAACATGGAGTCGATCGATCCAAAAAGATCCGGTCCGGATCGTGATCGAACCCGAGACACTCACCCGGCCTGACATCGAACAACAGGCCTACATGGTCGAGCCACTGCATGGAAATCGCGTCGACTTCAATGACCGTTTGAAGCTGATGCTCCACCTGCTGAAAGAGCGCGATCCGGCAAGTTGCATCGTATTCGTCAACTTCAAAGCGGACGCCTCGGCCCTCGAACGTGAACTCAAACGGATGGGAGTGAGCGCCGGAGCCCTGTACGGCGACCTCGAACAACCGGAACGTGAACGGGTGATGGCGAGATTCAGAAACCGCAGCATCAGGATCCTGATCGCCACCGATGTCGCCGCCAGAGGGATTGATGTCGAATCGGTCGACACTGTGGTGAATTTTGAACTCCCCCTCAAGCCTGAAGTCTATGTTCACCGTATCGGAAGGACCGGACGGGCCGGAAGGTCCGGAGTGTCGATGACATTGATCCTCGCAAAACAACTCGAAAAACTCACACCACTCGAACAACTGACCGGGATGAAGATCCAGTCACGGGAAGGACCCGACTTGAGGAACCGATCACTGAACGAGCTGAGTGCGGACTTGAAGCTCGATTCTGAAATGGAAACCCTCTTCATCGGGGCAGGAAGGAAGAACAAAATCCGCCCGGGTGACATTCTGGGAGCTCTGACCGGGGAATGCGGCATTGCAGGAGAAGATATCGGTAAAATCGAGATCCAGGATTATATCTCATTCGTCGCGATCTCGAAGCGGGTTTCCAGACGGGCGCTGTCCGGTTTGGAGACAGGAAGAGTCAAAGGACGCAGGGTGCGGGTCGAATTGGCCCGCTGACACGAACCTCTCTGCGGACTTTTCATTGCGGGCTTTGCACGCCCCGCCTTTTCAAAAAATCTGAATCGCTCTAATGTCCGCATCGATGGCCGTTTTCGGTTCACCCAGGCAGACTTTGGAAGAGTTGATCCACAACCAGCAACGGGAGTTCCGGATTCCGAAACCCTTCCGCGAACTGTTGCTCGAAGTGGTCCTCGGTGTGGTCGGTTTTCGTGAGGAAGGTTCCGGAAAAGCACCCGATGTGTTCCTCATGTCGGATCTGGCAGAAATTCAAACGCGGCTGAAAGGAGCGGATCCCATCCCCATTGGAGAGGGCCCCTTCCACTCCCTGACTGTGAAAAAGGCCCTGAAGTCGTGTGGCCCCCTCACCCGCGACCGGGACTGGGCGGTCTACCTGCTGATGGACCAGGATCGTATCCGTTACGGAATCTTCCGGAACTCCCCCTCGCCCCTCCATGAACCGAGCTTTCATCGACTCAGAACCGTCGCCGAATCCGACACCCTTCTGATCGGGGTGCAGCGATCGGGTGAATCGGTCGTCGAGATCCGCGCATTCGGAGGACCGGTCATCTACTTCGACACCTCTGGAAAAAAAGAGAAGCGGGACCACCCGGCTCTTCTCATCCAGTCGGTTTCGAAAGCTGTGAGTCGGGATGCCCCTCCCCCGCTCCGGAACAAGCTCCGCAGGTTTTACGAAAAAATCATGGAAGCCCTTTTCACAGGACCTCACGGATGCCTGATCGCGATTCTCGAGGCCGGTCACCCGCCACCTGAACTGCTGAAAGACGGGATTCATCTCCATCCTCCGCTTGATCCGGTACAAGTTTTGAGCGCCCACCTCACCCGGAAGTCATCCGAAACGACCAGCGCGCTCTTCGCTTATTCCAATCTGATCCGGAACATGTTGGAAACCGACGGGGTGACCATCTTCGACACCCGGGGCAGGATCATCAGCTACCATGCCTTCGTCCTCGACCCGGGAGTGAGCGCCTCCTACCTGGATCTGACCGGTGGGGCGAGAAGTCGTGCATACCTGCGTATGAAAACCGCATTGGGAAGCAGACTCTACGCGGTCCTGTACAAGTCACAAGACGGTGACGGCGAATTCGAGGCGTACCGCGTTTCAGGCTGACCCTTCGTTGTCCTCGTCGGGAAATTCGTCAATCATGCCTTCCCGGATCTCTTCCAATTCACGGAGACGTTTCCTCAAGCGGAGCTGGACTCCGAGCCTTTGAACCAAGGGGAGCAGCCGCTCTGCGAGACGCTCTTCCTTGACCACGAGAAAATGAGGCAATCTCTTTTGCTGTTCGATGGACCCGAGCAACGCCTCAGCGGTTTCCTGTTCGGGACTGGCATGTGCCTCAAGGGTCACCAGACCGAGCAATCCCGTGCCCCGCTCGGCCACAGCCGCACACTGGACAAAGACTTCTTGGTTCCCCTGGAACCGCGTCGCAGGCAGGAAAAACGGTGAGGCTTCCCAAACTCCGTCTTGTGGCAGCTTTGCAGCCTGAATCCGTTGGATGCGGGACTCCTGGACTTCAATCGGGTCGAAACGCGAGAACACCTCTTCCGGGAATTCCTTCACTTCGCCTCTCCAGGTTCCCGCCACTTTCCAGAGGTGGTAACAGTAGTCCTCCGTCTCCCCGAGGACGGGGATCTTGTCGTCATCCAATCGACCGACCAGGAAATTGATCCCGTCGAGGACTTCGAAAAGAAGCTGTTTTTCGTCGAGCCGGAGGGGCTCGGGCGGAAGGCCGGGACGGCAGGACTCATAGTGTTCGACATGGTCTTCCGAAATTCCAACACGGATCCCGTCCGTTGTGGCGAAATCGAGTCCGAACTCGGGAATCCAATCCCCACTGCGGTAACCGAGGTAACGTTGAGCCGGATCCGGACCCCGGAGGATCAACATCCGGAAATCAGCCTCCTGGTCTTCACCAAAGAGGATGCAGACGCTCTGTTCGCCAATCTCCATCCAGATGCCCGTCCACTCGTCGAAACGGGTCCAAGGGGCGAGGTCGTGAAAACGGTCCAGGATTTGGTCGGGACTCATGATGTTCTTGAGAATAGCTCACAGCAGGGTGGACTGAGAAGGCTGAAATCGGTAAAACGGTGCCATGTTCAAAATCCCGGTCCCGGTTCTGATCCTGCAGCATCCCCAGGAGCCTTCGCGAAAGGACAAGGAAGCCGGCTCTGCGGCCATGCTCACCTCCATGCTCGACCCCTGCCACGTGGCAACCGGACTGTCGTGGAGGAGCCTTCCCCAAGCCCTGAAAGGCTGGAAAGGCGTTGAAGATCACCCGGAACTCGCCCGGCCCGGACTCTGGCACACCCTGTACCTCGGCACGAAGAAGCATTCAGAGACCGGCGGCCGCCTCGAACCGGGAATTTACTACCTCGATAAAAAAGGGAATCCGAAGGATCCACCGGAATCGCCCGAAGTCGGTGGACTGATCCTTCTCGATGGAACCTGGGCCCAGGCCAAAACACTCTGGTGGAGGAATGCGTGGCTCCTCAAAACCAAGAGGATCTACATCATTCCGAAAGAGAAATCACGCTACGGCAACATCCGCAAGGAGCCCAGACCCGAATGCGTCTCGACCCTCGAAGCTGCCGCGGAAACACTCTCGTTTCTGGGACTCGATCCTGAGATCGAATCCATCCTCAAGAGCCGCTTTTCTGAGACGCTCCGGAAATTAGCGACGCCCCTTTGAGCCCTGCTGCATTTTTGCAAGCATGTCCATGGCGGCTTTCATTTGAGCCTGCATCTGGGGGTTGTTCATCTGTCCCATCAATGCGCCCAGATTCGGAGGCATGCCACCGGCACCGCTCATCATTTTTTGCATCTGGCCCATGGCATCGTTCATGTTTTTGGAACCGGGGAACGCCATCTTCATCATTTGCTCGGAAGCTTTTTTGAGCTTCAAGAACACGAACACGTTCACTGCGGTCAGAATTGCCACGAACACCCAACTGATGATCACCCAAGTCGTCATAGTGCCGCGAGCGTAGCCAAGGATACGATTCCCCGTCAAGGCCAAAAGACCGCGGGAACACCCGGGTTTCGCTGCCCGTCAAAGCACGATTTCGCATCGAACTCGGGCACATAGGCCGCCCGGATCGGGCCCTGATCGGGGAAAAACAAAGAAAAGACCGAGGTCAGGAGCCAGGCTTCCAGATCCCTCTCCCCCCTCAACTCGCGGGAAGGTGGTACCGGAAACCGGATTCTCGGACGCGGGGTCAGGAAATTCCAGTCCACCCAGGCGTGGTGTTTCGGATTGAGACTGAGGGAAAGCACATCGAGGGTTCCGGACGGTTCCGTCTCGGCATAAAAATAGAGCTCCCGGGGAAGAGGAATCCTCGGTAACTCCCGGGCGAGGCAGGACGGATCATTTTCAGACTCGGGCTCGAACACCAACTCGAGCGAGGCCTGCTTCGTCAGTCGGTAGGCCACCGTCCCCGCCTTGAGCCCGTTCAGACACTTCGTGACTGACCCGTGACGGGACAACACCTCCGACCAAAGAACCGAGGGACGGAGACAGGATCGGACTTCGTCCTTCCTGTCGGACTCATCCAGCTCTCCCGGTGAAACCGGAACCAGCTCGGGCCGGTGAAAGCGGACGCGGGTGAGATCGATCCGCCTGACCTCGTACCGGGCACCGCCCCCTTCCTTGACCACGGGGCCGGCACACGAAACGGTGAGCAACATGAACCCCGTGAACACAGCCAGAAGCCGACCCTGCCCCGGGAGATCAACCCTTCGCATCGAGCTCCTCGGCCCTGGCATTCACGCGATGGAATTCCTCCACCATCCGGGCATGGACCGAGGCGATCAAGGGTCCGAGATCCTTCCCCTTCCACTCTGCGGTGTCCACAGCCGGCAGAATCGAAACCACGACATGTCCGCCCGCTAACTCGAAGCTCTCCCAGACACCCTTGCCCCTCAGACTCGAACACACCACCGGAACCAGAGGGAGCCCGCTCTCGGCTGCGATCTGGAACGCCCCTTTTTTGAAAGGAAGGAACTCTCCCGTCTTGCTCCGGGTTCCCTCCGGAAAAATCGCAAGGTTGAGCCCGTGTTCCACCAACCGGTCCCTCACTGCCGAGAGCTTCGCCAGGGAACCCGAGCGATCCTTGCGATCGATGAGCAGGTTGCCAGCAAGCCAGAAAAACCACCCGAAGAGGGGAATCCGGAGCAACTCCCGCTTCCCGACGATCAACACACCGGTCGGGCAGGACTGACTGATCAACGCGAAATCGAGCCCGCTTTGATGATTTCCGATCATCACGGACGGCCGTGGAATCGATGCTTTTTGAGCGGGATCGATCACCAGCTTCAATCCCACCAACGCGCGTGCGTAGACACTGAACGGCCTGATGAACACCTCGTTCAGTCGATAACGTAAAGAAGGAATCAGCGGCAACAGGGGGAGCGAAACGAATCCGACCAGGAGTGCGAACACGCCGGAAGAAATGAATCCGACCAGCAGGAAAAACGCCTTCAAGAGTCCCATGTCGAATTCCGGGTGCAGTTGGCGAGATAGGCCTGCAAGGCCCTCGAGACCGGACGGGAATGACCCATGAGCTGACTCAGGCGGGCCCCGGTCTCGCAGAGCGCGCGGTAATCCACTCCGGTCTCCATTCCGTTCTCTTTCAAGAAATACACGAGGTCTTCGGTGGCCAGATTTCCGCTCGCACCGGGAGCGAAGGGACAGCCTCCGAGACCGGAGACGGAAGAATCGAAAGTTCGAACCCCGTGCTCGAGCGCTCGAACGGCATTCGACAATGCCGTCCCCCGGGTGTCATGAAAATGAGCTGCATAGCGCCCCGCACCTGCATTCCGGATCAAAGGCCCGAACACATCCGAGACTCCACGAGGAGCGGCCACTCCGATCGTGTCTCCGACCGAGACCTCGTCCACCGGCAAGGCTGCCATCCGCTCGATCACGGCGATGGCTTGCTTCGGATCGATACGCCCCTGGAAGGGACATCCGAACACGGTCGAAACATAACCCCTCACCCGGATCCCGGCGGCAATGGCTTCTGAGACCACGGCTTCGATTTCCTTGAAAGAGTCTTCGACTCCCATTCCGATGTTCTTGCGGTTGAACTCTTCGCTCACCGCCGTGAAAACCGCGATGTGCTTCACGCCCTTTTCGATGGCGCGTCCGAGTCCTTTGCGGTTCGGGACGAGAAAGTAAAACTCACCCGGAAGCCCGGATGCCAGTAGACCGTCCTGAACGGCCTCGCTGTCGGCCATTTGAGGAACACGATCGGCACGGACGAAGGCTCCCGCTTCGAGCTTTCTGATGCCAGCGCGGGTCAGCGCCGCGATGAGATCGAGTTTGTCGGCAAGGGGGAGAATCCGGGACTCATTCTGAAGCCCGTCGCGCGGCCCGACTTCGAACAGGGTGATCTTGGAATCACTCATGCTTTCCTTCCTCGAAATCGAGCAGCTTCTGGCCCGGAGCGAGAATGGCTCCTTCTTCCACATGGATCCGGATCACTTTTCCGGGGGTGCCTGCTTTGACGGCGAACTCCATCTTCATGGCCTCGACCATGAGCAGTGCCGTGCCGGCATTGACGATCTCGGTCTCTTTCACGAGGATCTTCCGGACCTTGCCCGGAAACTGTGCGGTGTAGTCGGATGCCGAATCATTGGCGGAACTGCCCCTCGACTGCTCCATGCGCTCGCCGTAAAAATCATGCGAGATCCCGTCCGTGAACTTGGCGAAGAAACGCTTACGCTCCCTCGAATAGAAGAACCGCTTGCGTTCGACCGTACCGTCATCGCGACTGCGGCTGGCGAGGACCCATCCACCGGGACGGACCTCGAAGGTCCAACCCGCGTCGAAAGATTCGGGGGATTGGATTTTTTGACCGGAAATTCTCAACAAGGTTTTCATAGACGGGTTTTGCTCCACAGCTCACGGGTGAACGCAGCACCATCCGAGGGCAGTGCCTGTGAGGCACCCGAGCCTACGCCACCGGAACGGAATGCTTCCGAATGCTCGAACGCTTCGATCAAATCGAGTGCCCCCTCTTCGACGACGGGAGCGAAGGTTTTGAACTCCCGGTCCAACAAGAGCGTGCTGACCTTGCCCGAAACGACGCGTGGATCATGGGCGATCGCATTCAGGTACTCGAGATTCGTCCCGATCCCGCTGATCACGGTCTCACGGAGCACGTATTGCATCCGCTTCACCGCGAGCTCCCGGGTCGGAGCCTTGACAATCAGTTTGGCGCACATGGAATCGAACTGGGTGCCCATCTCTTGACCCACCTCGACTCCGCGGTCGATCCGGATCCCGGGGCCACTCGGCCAGATCAGATGATCCACCCGACCGGTGACAGGGATGAACCCCTGGGCCGCGTCCTCGGCGTAAACCCGGACCTCGATCGAATGTCCATCCGTTCCCCGGAGTTCGGGCAGTCGGTAGGCTGGATCGACAGCGAGACGGATCTGTTCATGAACCAGATCCACTCCGGTCACCGATTCGGTCACCGGATGTTCCACTTGAAGCCGGGTGTTCATCTCGATGAAAAAGAAGTCGCGGACGGTTCCATCGGCAAGAGTCTCGACGAGGAATTCGATCGTCCCTGCGGAGCGGTACCGGGTGTGGGCGACGAGTTTGAGGGCGCTCTCGAACAATCCTTGGCGGATCTTCTCGGGCAGATGCGGGGCGGGTGCTTCTTCCCAGACCTTTTGGTGTCGACGCTGGAGAGAACATTCCCGCTCGAACAGATGGATGCCTCCCCCTTTTCCGTCACCGAAAACCTGAACCTCGATGTGGCGTGGGTTCTGGACATAGCGTTCAAAAAAGAGAGTCCCGTCTCCGAACGAAGAGAGCGCCTCGCGGGCGGCACTCTCGGCCTCGGACTTCAGGGACTCGAAGTCCTCCACGCGACGCATGCCCTTACCGCCACCCCCGGCATGGGCCTTGATCAAAATCGGGAATCCGATCGACTCGGCGGTCCGGCGCAATTCTTCGTCACTCGTGCGGGCCAAATCGAGCTTCGCCCAAGGCACGGTGGGAACACCGAGTTCCTCGGCCAGTTCTTTTGCAGCGATCTTCCCGCCCATCGCCTCCATGGTTTCGGGAAGCGGCCCGAGAAATCCGATTCCTGCCTCGATCACGGCCTTCACAAAATGGGGGCGCTCCGACAAAAACCCGTAGCCGGGATGAATGAGCGTCACACCCCGTGCCTTGGCAACCGACACGAGCGACTCGACATCAAGGTAAGAAGTCACAGGCCAAGCCTCGTCGGCCAGGGTCACATGACGGGCACCTTCATCGCCCGGTGCGTACACCGCGAGAGTCGGAATCCCGAGCTCGTATGCCGCTTGGAAAATACGGCAGGCGATTTCAGACCGGTTCGCCACCATGAGTTTGTGCGGTTTCATGATTGGATCCACCCCGGCTTGCGCTTCTCGAGGAATGCGGTGACCCCTTCCTGCGCCTCGGGACGTACGCGGAGCTCGGCCAGAGTCCGGGCCACATGTTCGATGCAATCAGGGATGCGCGCCCGTTTTTCGGGCCACGTGAGGTCGAGCACCAGCTGCTTGGCCACCGCCATCGCATTCGGCCCGCACTCGAGCAAATTGCCCAGTAGGGATTTGAGATGAGCATCGAGTTCGGCACGGGTTCCGAAAACCTCGTGCACCAGTCCCGCTTCCTTCGCTTTTTCAGCCTTGAAGCGTTCGGCACTGATGAAGAGTGCGCGGGCTCTCGAAGCACCGATCTTGGATGTCACAAAGGGTCCGATACAGGCAGGAACCACTCCGAGACGCACCTCACTCAAACTGAAAACGGTTTCTTTCTCGGCCAGGACGATGTCACAAACCGACACCAGCCCCACCCCGCCACCGATCGCGGCACCGTGGATCACGCCTACCAGTGGTTTCGGAAACTCGTTCATCGTCTCGAACATGCGGGTGAGAGTCAGGGTGTCCTCGAGATTCCCCTCGAGAGTCAGCTCGATCGACTTACGCATCCAGTTCAGGTCACCGCCTGCACAGAAAACAGAACCGTTCCCTCTCAACACCACCGCGCGGACCTTCGGATCCATGGCCTCATTGCGGAACACTCGAGACAACTCTTCGATCATTTTCTCATTGAAGGCGTTCCGGATCTCCGGACGGTTCAGAGCGATCTCCAGGATTCCCGGCATCGGGAACGTACAACTCAGGGTTTGGTATGACATGGCGCTAGTTTACCGGAAACGTCCGGAAAGGCACCGGAAATCAGCGCTCGATCCGGTGCATAAAGGACAGTGAAAAGGTCCGGGCGAGAGAGGTGTTGTACGCCGGACCGAACAGGGTCTGATCGGCATAGCCCAGAACGAGGGTGTCGTCATCCCCACGGAGCCAGGACAGGTTGGCCCCGGCGATCCAGACCAAGCGCCCCGCCCCGGCACTGTCCAGTCCGCCACCTGAAACGGCCTGGGCTGAAACCGCATCCACACCGAGCGTCCCACCGAACCTGAAGCGCTCGGCGAAAGAAATTCCACCCCCGAGACTGAAGGCTCCGGACCAGGCGGACCGGGTGGAGATTCCTGAATCGAATCCCCGACCGAAGACCCGCCCCAGCCGGACAAGTGCGTTGGCATCCCACACCGACCAACGCTTCAATGCGACAAAACCGGCCGAGAGCGCCACATGACCGAGACCCGTGACATCGCTTGCCGAGGAATCGGTCGACTCGAACATGGACCTGCCGGTCGGCAAGGTGAGTTGAAGAAAGGTGAACCCCCTGGGCCTCCAAAGCGAGTAGTCCCATTCAGGTAAGGTTTCGTGGCCGACGGTCAGTGATACATCCCCGGTTGCGACACGACTTGACTCCCGGGACCCCGTTCCGATCCGGTTCCACTGCAGAGGTACGGACACACCCGCTTGCAGGCGGTCTCCATCAATCAGACTCGCGGCATTGAGCAACAGCACCGAACGACTCTCGCGGGTGGAAAGGGCATCACGGAAAACAGGAAGTCCCCCACCCGCAGCAGGTGCATCTCCGATCACATTACCGTTCGACAGACTCGCTCCGATGCTGATCCGCTCGTCTCCCGTGATGAGCGAAGGCACACTCCCCGCCTGGGCACAGCAGGGTGCCGCACGGGCGCTCGGACCGGAGAAGGTGACTGCGATGAGAGTCAGAAGAAACCGGAACATCAGCCCGCCTGATAAGGCAATACCGCTTGATCCACCGGAGCGCCGGATTCGTCCTTGAAAATCACACGGATTTCCCAAGCTCCCGGCATCACGAAGTGAACCTCTTCGGCACGGTACAGTCCGGTTTCCGGGGTCCCGGAAGCGTTCAATGGCCGCACCACTTTGACCGGACTCGAACCGTGTCCCATGTCCGGCATCCACAGCTTCACCGCAACCCTCAAACCGGACGGTGCATCCGCGGGAATGGAGGATCCGTTCTCGACACGGGTGAATCTGAGCAAAAACATCCCGGTTTCCTCTTCGGACGGAAACCTCACCCAATCCAGGCGGCCACACATTCCCGAACGTTCGAACCGGAGTGAGCAGGAGTCAGGAACTCCGTCCGACGGCCCTGTGAGAGCCTGGTTTCGAACCGGACTGCGGTGATTCAACAAGGGCGATGCCCCACAGGCCAATTGAGGAATACAACACAAGATCAGACCCAGAAGTTTTCTGTTCATCGTCACCTCTGAATCGCGCAACCGAGTGCACGGGCCCGGGACACTTCCAACGGCTTCCCTTGTTGAAGGGTGGCCAGTGCGTCCTCCAGGAACCGTTTCTTGGCACGAGCTCCGTCTGCGGAGTCGTCCACGCCACCCTGAAACACCACTTCATTCCCCTTCAACACGAAGACATGGGGGGTCTTGAGGGCGCGAAACTCGTCTGCCAGTTTGGCTCCCCGGTCTTCGATCACCGGGAACGGCAAAGCCGCCTCTTTGAAATGCTTCTTCGATTCGGCGGAAGTCTCGTCCTGGTTCGAATGAACACCGATGAACTCGAACCCGGCCCCGGCAAACCGGGCATGGAGTCGTTTCAACTCGGGCTCATGACTCCTGGAGCAAGGACACTTCGCGGAGAGGAACACCAAAACCGGAATCCGATCTTCCTTGGAAGGAAACCGGACCTCGCGACCCGTCAAAAGGTCTTTCCCGGAATGTCCCAGTGCCGAAGACCGGGCAGGAATCAGACTGATCCCGAGCAGGATCCCGAATGACAACGCAAAGATCGTTTTCATGGCCCACACGGTATGCTATCCTTCTACTTCGGTCAAAATATTAGCGCCGGTCCTGTAGTTAAATGGATATAACGGCCCTTTCCTAAAGGGCTGTTGCAGGTTCGATTCCTGCCGGGACCGCCACTTCCGCTTGAACCCCGGGGATGTTTCAGGCTCTAATGGATTCATGACCCCACAGTTCGATCCGTTCTTGAACGCGTTCATCCAGGCCACCGAATTGACCTTGCAGGATCTTTGCCGGATTCCGATCCGGGGTCATCGCCGCATGAAACCCGGTGAGCTTTCAGGAAAAGAGATCTCGGTGGCAGGATTGATCGGCATCACCTCCCCCGCCATCCAAGGATCCATGAGCATCCAGTTCCCGCGTTCGACCTTTCTGGATGTCATGAACGGCATGCTCGGGGAAGAGATGACCGAGCTGGCACCGGGCATGGAAGACGGTGCCGCAGAGCTCACCAATATCATTTTCGGAAATGCGAAAGTCTCCCTGAACGAGAACGGGTTCGGGATCCAAATGGCGATTCCGACCCTCCTCACCGGAACCAGCATCCAGAGTGTGGCCTCCGGAGATGCCGAGGGCATCGAATTCAAAACGGACGGCGAATCATTCTACGTCGTGTTCGATCTGAAAAAGAAAACGACCGATGTGGCCCCCCCCGCCCAGTCTCAAGAAAAGAAGGCGGAGTGGAGTGCGGACATGCTCCTCGAGTTCGTACGAGCTGTCAGAAAAACCCTCGAGGTCCAATTCAACGCCAAGATTGAAATCGGTAGCCCCTTCAAAAAAACCCCCGAAAAGAACTTCCTTTTCGACGTCGGTTCGGTCATCGGTGTCAACGAGTCCGGCTTCTCGGGTTACTTCGGATTGTTTTACGAAACAGCCCCCTTCCTGACCCTGATGAATGACATGCTGGGAAGCGATTTCAAGGAACTGGACTCCGAAGTCCAGGACGGTGCGAGCGAAATCACCAACATCTGTTTCGGGGTCGCCAAGCAGGTTCTGAACTCGAACGGACATGCCATCACCATGGCCCTTCCCAACCTGATTCTCGGTAAGGACATCCGCTCTTCGTCGGCCGAGATCAAGGGGCGGAACACGATCGTGGTGCCCTTGAAAATCCCGAGCGGCCAGTTCTGGATCGAATTCAGCTATGGAGAATCCGTCGGGTCTTGACACCCTGCAGAAATTCCGTTAAGTCCAACCCATGTCGAAATGGCTTCTTCTTTTGGCCGGATGGCTTTTGGCGTCCGGACCGGCTTCTGCGTTGGCCGGATCCTTCACCGTGGTGGAGTTCAACACCTGGGGGGTACCTCTGGCGGTCAAGGACACCTTCCGTTACGCCTTCGCCATGGAGCAACTCGAAGAGCTCGACCCGGATTTCATTGTTCTGAGTGAGGTGTTCACCGCACGGGCCAAGCGGGCCTTTCACAGCGGCAAGTTCCCGTATTGGGTGGACGGACCGAATGCCTTCCCGAAACTCGTTTCTTCGGGCATCAGGATCCTCTCGAAACACCCCATCTTGCGCGCTTCCAAAATCGATTTCTGCAAGTGCAAGGGGGATGACTGCCTTTCCCGAAAAGGGGTCGTCCTGGCTTTGATCCAAATGCCTGACGGAAAGAAACTGAACCTTCTGGGCACCCATTTGAATGCCCGCGGCGGAGATCCGATCCGTATCGACCAATTGATCCAGATCCGGGATCTCATCCAGCGTGAGGCCGACCCGGATGCCCCCCTGGTCCTCGCAGGAGATCTGAATTTCACGCCGGGGAGCCAACCCCATACCTGGCTCGGATCCGAGCTGGCACTTGCGGACGCTTGGGCCGAGACCCATTCCTCCTCGGAGCCGGGTTACACCTACGACGCGTTTGAGAACGCCTATGCCCGCGATTATGCCATCCGGACCCATTTTCCTCTGACTCGCGAGCGGATCGACTATGTTCTGTACCGGAACGGTGCCACAGGAACCCTGCGAGCGGAGTCGAGTCGATTGATCCTGAACGAGAGGCCATGGTACTCGGATCACTACGGCCTCAGTACGACATTCACCACGGAGTGAAATGGCGCGCCCGCCGCGATTCGAACACGGGACCCTCGCATTAGAAATGCGATGCTCTATCCAGCTGAGCTACGGGCGCTTACCACCACTCTATCACAGAGCAGGACGATTCTCAAAATCGGTCGGATCAAGGTCCACATTCAGCGCCCTCATGAAAACTTCCTCACCGGCGCCGGAAACACTTAGTTCCTTGAAGAGTGCCGGGAAAATCTTCTCTCCCGGCTGGGTCCGGATCGCCGCTTCGATCTGCTCGAGGGCGGCGGCGGCCTCGGCCTGCTTCCAGTGGTAAAAAGCGGTGAGCAAGGAACGCTTCGCAGCGTTTTCAGGCGATCCGGCCAACGAGTCGACCAACTTCTTGATCTGAGAGGGCTCAAACCCGCGGGTCTCCAGGACAAGCTCCATGTTTTTCAAATCACCGGGAGGCAATCCGAGATCCCGTCCACGGAGATGGATCCCCTTCATGTCCTCCCAGAACTTGGCCTGTTCCGGGTACGTCAGCGACTCCCGATACACTTTCCAAAGGTTCGCCCGGGCGACAAACAGGACTTTCTGGATCAGAGGCATCGACGGATGCTTCTTGTCGAGTCGCTCCGCCACTTCCCGGATCTCTCCGTAAGCGGGAATCGCTCCCCGACCTTTGGGCACGAACACGGATGCGAGAAGCAAATCGGCCAATTCCTCTTTCTCAAGCGAATCCAACTTCGAAGGCTCTGACAAAAAATGCCGGGTCACCGCTGCCCGGATCCAGACCAGTGACCGGAAGCACCTTGCATCCGGTGCGGCCAAGGTGGAGGGATTGGAGGCGAAACAGGATTCAAAATAATTCTGAGAAGCCCACTTCAGATCCGGATCGGTCAATTCACAGTCGGCACCGACTCGAGGAAGGTCCTTCACAAAAAGATAATGAGGCCCCCCTGTTTCGTCATGTCCGTTCAATTCGAGGGCCGCGAGCTTCTCGAAGAATGTCTTGCAGGCGGGAATCACCACCGAAGTCTGCAAAATGGCGTTCAGCTGGGGTTTGGAAGCGTACAACAAAGCGGTGATCTTCCGGGTCTCACCCCCTGTCACCAGGGTATCCACACCGGTTTTCTTCCCGAAGTTCCTTGCAACCTGGGAAAAAATCCATTCTCCCAAGCCGATACCTTGGGTTTTTTTCAAATAGACCGTACCACCCGCCACAAACAACGCCAGAACGACCAAGAATCGGATCATGAAGGCCACACCTGGGACCATTCACGGACCAACTTGACTTCGGGTACCTTGGAGAACCTTCCGGTCACCAACTCGACCATCGAAGTCGGTGTGTAATCCCGGTGGCGGTAAAAAATCCCCCACTTGAAATCGAGTTTCTTCTGGCGCTTCAGACGGATCGGAAGCGAAAGATCGAGACAAAACACATCGCCGATCACGGCATCCGGGTTCAACTCGAGCAAGGCGGATTCATAAAACGGACGATCCGTATCCACCTCCACCGCGCGGTCTCCGAGCTGTCCGAGATCGATGGTCTGCGGGCGATTCCCCAGACCGAATTTCCGGGCTCCGCCCCGGACGGTAGGACGTTTTTCTGCAGGAAAACCCGCTTGATCCAAAAACTCCTGGATCTTGTCAGTGGCCGAGTTCGACACGATGAACACTTCGTGCCCCCGGTCGATCGCTTCCATCACCCATGCCTTGGCAGCAGGATCCGGCGACTTCTTCATGTGCAACTGGTGGAAGGCCCACTCGGACAACTGGCCGTAGCTCGGAATCTTGTCCTTGGCCTTCAACTCGCCCAGCACTTTCTTGGCCCGGACATCGCCTTCGGCCACGAGACCGTCCATGAAATCCGCAAGACCGATATTCCGGATGAACGGGTCCTCGAAGGTGAATGCCGAGATCCTTCCTTCGCTCCTCCATCCATACTCGAACGGACAGGACGCCTGACGCGCCCGCAACTCACCCAACCAGGAGTCGACTTTCTCTTCCGTTTCCAGAGACAGTTCTTTCAGGGAAAGGGAAACAATCTTGTTCCGGAACTGGCGGGAACAAGCATCACCCTCGTGGCTCGGGTCGGTGAAGACCCCGTCAAAATCCATGACAATTCGCATAATGGCCCATTTTAGCCAAATAGGTCTTGCAGATCAACGGATAAAGTCCGAGAACTAGGGAAATGAAAGTCTACTTCCATGAGATCAAAGACCAGGATCTCGACTACCATTTCGACGAATCGACGCCCTGGGTGATGGATGTCATCGGAAGTCTGGACGAACGGATGGACAGGATCCAACGCCCACCGAACTGGAAACCACGCTCCCGGCCGACCCAGGTCAGCTTCACGCTGCGCAGGGTGGATGACCTGATCCATGTTTCAGGCAAGGCCAAGACCAACCTCTACCTGCTCTGTTCCCTGTGCGCGGATGCTTTCCAGTTCCCGATTCAGCTCCAATTCCACACTTTGTTGACCCAGACCGAGATGTACGCGGAAGCCCCCCGTGAATCTTCCCGGAAGAACAACTTCGAACATGACGAAGGACTCCAGGAGTGGCTCTCGGACGAGGAAGACGATGACGAGGGCGAAGAAGCCCCCTTCAACCTGAATGCTTCCGACTTCGAGATCACGGTGGTGAAGGAACCTCTGGCAGACCTGAAAGAGATCCTCCACGAGCAGATCGTGCTGACCCTGCCGATGCAGCCCAAACCCGAGGCTGATGACAAAGGGGATTGCTCCAAGTGTGGAAGGAATCAGAGCTCTTTTCACCGGGAGGCGGAACAGCCCCTGCGCGAAAATCCGTTTTCCGTCCTGAAGAACCTGAAAAAAAAGACGGATGCGTGATCGTTGGCTGATCCTGCCCTTCCTGCTCGCCATCCTGTCGGGCCCGGCCGAAGGTGCAGGATTTCTCGACACGGGCATCTTCGATCCCAACCAGCTCGGATCCGCCATTCCGCAGGCCGTCGCCGACGAGGCTCTCCTTTTGGTCGGATCTTACGCCGCGCACCGTCCCTATTCGGGAGCGGTCGCCCGCTCGACCGGGAGCTTGCTAGATCTCGGCATCGAGACCACTTTGGTCAAGATCGGAGAAGGCCTCCCGGATGCTTTGACTGCGAACGGCATTCCCGTGAACGCGACTGCGGTTCCCGCCATTCCCATGATCAAGGCCCACCTCCGGAAAAGCATCGGAGAATCCTCTGAATTCGGCCTGTCAGCCCTCACCTTCAAGCGCCAGGCCGTGTATGGAGCGGACTTGAAGTTCTCACTCGTCTCTGCCGAGGAAGGCCCCTCGCTTGCGCTGAGGATGCTCTACACCTGGATTTCCATACCCATGCTTTACATCGATCGATGCACGGTGATCTCTCCCGAGCTGGTCGTTTCCCAACCCCTCTCTTTTGCCGAAAGTTGGATCGGGATCGGGGGACGTTTCGTTTCCGGAACCATGAAGGCCACCGTCACGACCACCGTGGGACCCCTCACCGTCAGTACCGATCTTTCCAAAACAGGCTCGGCCGGATCGGCCTACGCCTTCACCGGCGTGAAGTTCAGGATCCCGGGCGCCACCGGACTCAGATTGGGAATCGAGGGGAGCTTCGATTCCGCCGGATATCACACCATGGGAACGTTCCTCGGAGTGGGGTTCTGATCATGCGACGCTGGATGATCCTCTGGATCGGATGGTTGCTCCTGGCCCGACCGATTCCCGCCCTGGCATTACCAGAGCAAACTCTCGGGGGCGACGCTTGGAAAACCACCCTCGAACCCTTTTTCCTCACCGGAGTTCCGATCGATTTCCGGAGCGAGGACGGACTCTCTTTGAAAGGAATCCGGTTTCCGAACCGGTCTGCGACCGAAACCGTGCTTTTCCTTCCCGGGTTTTCGGAACCCTGGCTCAAGTACATCGAGCTGCTCCATGACCTCCACCGGAGGGGGTACGAGATCCTCACCTACGATCATCGGGGACAGGGCACCTCTCCCCGCCTGGCCCGCAGCAATCCGGACGCCGTCCATCTTGAACACTTCGAAGACCACGTATCGGACCTCAGTCGCTTCCTGGAAGTCGCACCGAAGCGAAGGATGCATGTGCTTGCGCATTCGATGGGAGGCGCGCTGGCACTCGATTGGGCCGGGAAGCATGCGAACCCGCAGCTGGGTCGGATCGTCGTCAACGCTCCGATGTTGGCCATCCGGACGGATCCTTTTCCCCGCCCCATTGCCCGGGTGATCACCTCGTTTCTGGTCACCCTTGGCCTCGGGGAACGATACGCTCCGACCAAAGGTCCACGGGATCCGGAGCGCCCCTTCGAATCGAACCGGGGCACTTCAAGCACCTTCCGCTACGCCTTTGAACAAAGACTGGCCCGATTGTACCCGGATCGATGGGTGGGCGGACCGACCAACTCCTGGGTGAATGCGGCACTGGATGCATCGGAGCGGATTGCCCGGGATGCATCTCAACTTCAGCGACCCGTGACCATGCTGGTGCCGACCGATGACAGCTACGCCGTCCCGGAAGAACTCATCCGGATTTGTGGAAGTCCGGAAGCGAAGTGCAACGCCATCGTGCTCGAAGGCTCCCGACACGAAGTGTTCGCCGAAAGCGACCTCCACCGGAACCGTGCTTTGGAAGCCGTGCTCAGGACATTTACAGGACCTTAAAGGACCCACTTCAGAATCCGGTTCACCAGATCGAGCGAATCCTCCCGGACCGCCCGGACCGAATCCAGATCCGGATAAGTCTGTCGATGCGCGGCCGGGTTTCTGAGATCCTGGAGGTTCATCAGTTTGACCGCCACTTTCACGCAATCGGCTTCTTCCGCATCACGAAGTGTGACCAACGGCCCCACTCCGCCGTCTTTACCGGGAATCTTGCGGGTGAAAAGCAAAAAAATCACAGCCCACGCCCGGAGTCCGTCGAACACCTTGTAGCGATCCTGCATGATCCGACCGTTGAAGAAGGTCCCACACATCATCTTCGCCTTGTGCAAGGGAAAGTGCTCGGGGGCCACCCGCCCTTTCAACCCGGTGATGAAAATCACCCGGTCCACCAGAGGATATTCTTCCACGAACCCCAAACGGTGCCAGATCTGCTGGAACTCCGGCAATGCAGAATCGATTTTCGGAAACAGGAGCTGTTGCCCGAGATACCGGTCCAGGACGAGGTCGATGGCCTTGCAGTACTGCAGGACGGTGGGAGCCTTGTCGATGGGAAGACGCTCCAAAAGACCCGACTGCAAAAACGGTTGCTCCGCCGCCCTCAATGCCAGCTGGATCGTCCCGTCCAATTCGTCAAAACGGGGAATCGCACTCCGGAGCCTGGAATCAATCTGCTCCATCTCGGAATTGGTCTGGCGGGACACGATTGATTTCAGCGTGAACCGTCCGAGAACCTCCTCCAGCCTGGTCGACTGGGGGTTGGAACGGTCGGCTGCGAGAATTTCGCCGAGGATGCGTGCGGTATCGAGATCATCTGAAAAACCGGGCAGCAACCCACGAAATACCCTGTCCACCACTGATTCATCGCGGGCATTTTTCGCGAGGTGGGAAAGAAGGAAGGATCGAGCCGCCGGAACGCGCGATACACACAAGGCCTCGAGAGCGCGTTCCCGCAACGCAGGCACGGGCGAATCCAGGCATGCACCCAGAACGGCAACAGCCCGGACGGAATCCGGGTAGCCTCGCAGTGCCATCACGGCTTGGAGTCCCACCTGTTGATCGCGGTCCTCGACCAGTGAAACCACCTGACTCTCGTAATCCGGAAGCGGAAGAAGTTGAAGCACCCGAAGTGCCGCCAATTTGACCTCTTCGGATCCGATTCCGCTCGCTTCAGAGAGGATCGACTTCACCGCTCCCGACAACCGCTCATCCGACCGGACACGCAACATGGCCTCCAGGTACCGCAAAATCCCGCCCAAGTGGGGAGATCGATCCGCAGGAGAAAGGGCCGTCACCCCGTCCAAAAGGAGCGGGGAACCTGTTTTTTCAGCGAAGATCAAGGCACTGTCCCGGACCATCGGATCCGAGAACCAATCGACCAATACGCGATTCAAAGCGGGGACACTTTGACCGGACTCTCCTGCCGAACGGCACAAACGGGCTTTCGCCCCGGAGGTCCGGACGAACGGAACCCAACCATCGTGAACTCTGGATCGCTCCTCGTCGGACAGTACCGGACTCCAATCACTCCATTGATTCAAAAGGAGGATGACACGCTTTTCATCTTCACCCGCAAAACGACGGGCTTCGGCGATCCAGTCCACCGTTTGCGGAACGGCGGCAATCCGCGCCGAACGCCTGTCCGGAGAATCGCACCATCCGGGCATGGAGTGATCGAGCTCCCGGAGCATCATCGCAGGATCCTCCACCTCATCGAGATCGGCGAGCGCAGACAAGAACCCGTCCCGGTCGGACTCCGGAATCACCCAACCTTCGAACAAACGTCTTTGAGCCCGGGCATCGAGGGCCCTCAAACAGAAAAGGTGACGGCGCCAGTGGACGCTCCGGTCGAACACGGACAATCCGGCCGCCAGCTCTTCCGGATCGAAGGCGCGGAGTTCAAGAGGCAGACTCGGATGAGGATCAGGAGAATGGAACACCCGGTGCAGATAGTCTTCGATCCGGACCTGACTCCGGAGTTGAACCTGGTTCAAAGCGCTTTCGAACACCTGCCAGGAAAAAGGATCCTCTCTGAAGAATCGCCCGTAAGGTTCCAAAAATCCCGGATCACGTCCCAAGCGCCCCCATGCAAACAGGACCGGCAGGGAAAGATCCCGCTCCGAGCGCACCCAATCGAGCTCCAACAAGGCCCTCAATGAGCCGAGGGCGGAAACACCTTTCAACTCGCCCAGTGCGACGACAATCGCCTTCAAAACAGACCGGTCACGATCCTGGACCGCTGACTCCAGACGCACGGACAAGCTCGGCACGGCACCGAAAACCCGGGCATGCCCCAAAGCCGTGATCACTGAACACTCCAAGGACGATGGCACCTCGTCCCAGAGACGCGACAGAATTCTCCTGGAGGCGGGGCCTCCCCGCCTTCCGATCGAACGGACAGCGAACTCCCGCTCCGCCAAGTCCTTCCCGGATCGGACCAAGTCGACCAGAAACCGGTGCGAACGGGGATCGCGGCACCGCCCGAGCAGGCTCAACACCTCGAGCCTGACTTCGCCGGACTCGCACTGCCGGAAAGCGCGAATCAGATTACGGGCGTTTTCGGGAGTGGGGTCGTCACCCCACTCCCGGATCTGCTCCATCCAAGGGTTCTGCATCAAGCCTTACGCTTGGAGTAAGAACGGCACCATCCCTCGGCAGCCACTTCGCCGCTCGGGATCAACTGGCACTTGGCCTGCTTTTCCTTACCGGTGGTGTCAGAGTAAAATTGACAGTTCTTGCAATTCGCTTTCTTGTCCTTGCGGTCCTTGGAGTTCTTGGCAACCGCCACATAACCCAATGCGACGACGAGGGGATCATCGGCTTTCACCAGATCTGCGATTGCGTCACGGATGCGGAGAACAGGGGCCACCGCCAGTGCCACACCACCCACTACGAGAGTTTTCAGGAAATTCCTTCTTTCAATCTTCATCTGCATTCTCCTTTTCTCCCATTGTTTTCCTGTTCCTCCGCGGATGCAAGACCGCAATTTATCTCTTGAATCCCTCCATCCGATCAGTCACAATTATGACCAATGCAACTTCCCTCACTCCAGGATCTGAAACGCCTTGGTCCCGACGCGTTGACCAAGAAGCTGGACCCGTCCGCTCTGGAGCGAGGCCTCCAATACCTCCGCGAAGGGGGATTCCGCGGACTGGAAGTGGCGGTGGTCGGATCGAGAGGATTCCAGATCCAATTCGCACTCGATGAGGATTGTTCCGCCCGAATCGACATGACGACCTCTTCGCAACCCCTGTACTCCGAGTGCAACTGCTACATGGCCCAATCGGCCAAGCTTTGCAAACACCAGGCGATCGCGGCGTGGGTCACCATGACTCTAGCCCGGAAACAATACGAGCTGAACCGGGTGGATCCGGAAATCCTCCGGATCGTCCAGACCTACGAGGAAGAATTCCAGAAGCTCAAGAGTTCCTCGGCTCCCCAGCCCCAGACGATTTTGCATCGGGATCGTGAATACCTGACCCATCCCGATCTCGGCGTCACCTTCACCGGCTTGGTCCTGTGCCTTCCCGAACAACGCTTGAAAGGTGAGGATCTTCCCACGGGTGAGTGGATCGCCCTGCCGGAGAGCCACCCTTACCGCGAAAGTCTTTTGCCGAGGCCGGCAATCCAGTTTTATTCCCACTCCGACCTTCCTCATCCGAGGTGGATCTCCCCTCTCGATGCACAAGGCGGATCTTACGCACTCTTCCAGAAGTCCCAGGACTGGATGCTCGCCAAGAAGAAGAGTCTCGTTTACCTGTTTTCCGATGGAACGCGACTCCCGGTTTCGGACATCCTCTACCACAAGTTCTGCACACTGGTTCCGGGCGAGCTGCACCCGGTTGGATCCAGTATCAGCCCCACGTTCCAGGATCTCACCTCGAACCGGTTCTTTCCGAGACAGTCCGATTCAGTGAGTGACCCGGTTCTTTCCGACAAAGCCAAAGAAGACCGCCTCGACTCGATCTTGCTTTCGATCACCGAGGCCGCCTCCCGACTGGCCAAACGGGGCAAGCTGAACCTCTACTTCTCCCATTCGGAAGTGCTCGACACCTCCGGACGTGTTCTTCCTCTCGAGAGCGTGGATTTCGCCCCTCCCTCCTCGCTGAAGTCGGGTTTCCATTTCGAAGCCGCAAACGGGGAACATCCTGAAAAACTTGCGACACGGGTGAGGCTCGATCTCCACCCCGAGTGGACCTGGTTCCCCACGTTCGCCTTGCATCCCGGAAAACGGGCGCTTTTCTTCCACTCTTTCCACCGTTGGCTCGAACGCTACCCCGCTGAAACCGTGCTGGGCGGACATCGTGAGTTCGAAAGTGTCTTCAATCTGATCCAGGATGATTTCGGTGTGAGCATGGGGGAAATCCATGCCCATCCACCCTTCAAATCGGTACGGGCCGAATCCTTCCAACCCCAGATCCGGGTGTTTTCGAACGGCACCTTCTCGGTGGAGTTGGATTTCGAAGGAACGGTCGTCGAAGGGCTTCCCGGGCCGGTGCTCGCCCAACTGAAAATCCTCTGTGACGGAATCGAATCGTGGAAACCGGAACTCGCTGAGGGACTTTCAGACACCCGGAAACAGGCCAAGCGCTCGTTCGATCGGGACCTCCTCAACCAGCCCGGCGTGGCTGCGCTGGTCCAACTCGAAACCGTCCGTTACCTTCTGAAAAAAGACCGTCCGTTCGATGCTTTCTTCGAGATCCTGAAGAAGCGGATCGTGAACCTGTTCAATTCCAAGTTGGAGACCCCGAGCTCCGCACGCATGTCGCTCGAGCTTTTCTGTTCGAAAGCCGCGATCGAGTACCTGCGGAACTACACGCTCTCCCTTGAGGATCTTTGGCAGGAAAAAACGCTCCCGCTGATCCTCCCCGGCAAGTCTTTGCTGGTGTCGGGAGCGTATCCGTTCTACCTGAAGCTCATCTATGCCTGGATCGCCCGCACTCAACGTGAAAGTGGCACCAAAAGTCTGGACCTGAAGACACCGGTCATCCAGAACCCGGGATTCAAAGACCCCGGTCAGATGCCCGATCTCGGATGGGTTCCGGAGACGGGCCGGCACGGGGAGCACTTCAAAATCGTTTTCAACCGCAAACAACCCGGTGCTGAAACCCTGATCCGTGCATTCCTCCCGCTCCAGAACGAAGGTGTCACGCTTTCCTTGGACGGACAGTCCATCGAGGAACTGGAAGAGAGTGATTTCGTCTCGGAGTTCGTCCTCGACGAAAAACAGGATCAAGAAGGTCGGATCGACTGGTTCGAGCTCCAACCCAAGTTCTTCTTCAAAGGCGTGGAGATCGACGAGGAACAGGCCCGGAAACTGTCAGAGAGCGGGATGCTCACCTTCCAAGGCAAGATTTACAGGCTCAACAAGGCCTCGATTCCCTCCCTCGAAAAACTCGCACTGTTCTGGGATCAACTCGCAGGTAACGCCGGCGGGAAACGTGGGCAACGCAAGACCGACCGGATCTACCGTCTTCCCAAGCATTCAACGCTCGAACTGCTCGCGCTCCGGGCCTCCGGTGTCCGGGTGAAGGGTGGACCGATCTGGGAGGAAATCGTTAAGTTCTACGATTCTCTGAACGAGGATCGTCCTCCGCTTCCCTTGCCGAAACACTTCAAAGGGGACTTGAAGCCCTACCAGAACCGGGGAGTCCAATGGATCCATGATCTTTACCGGCTCGGACTCGGCGGGATCCTCGCAGACGACATGGGTCTGGGTAAGACGGTACAGACACTCGTGTTCCTCGAATTGTTGAGGGAAACGAACGGTCTCGGACACAGCCTGATCGTGGTTCCCACTTCACTCACTTACAACTGGTTCAGCGAAGCGACCCGCTTCACCCCCGATCTTCCGATCCACATTTTCCAATCCCGTGAGATCCAGAAAGCCAAGGAGTTCCTCGACACTCATCCTCAGGGAATGATCATCTGCACCTACGGGCTTCTCGCGGAGCATGAGGCTTTCTTCTCGAGCTATCGCTGGACGGTCCATGTGTACGACGAGGCCCAGAACCTGAAAACCATCACCGCCAAGCGAACCACTGTGTCCCGCAAACTTCCTGCCCGATTCAAACTGGCCCTCACCGGTACCCCGCTCGAAAATCACATGGGTGAGTTCTTCTCATTGATGGATCTGGTCGTTCCGGGCTGCCTCGGGGGTTACGATCAATTCCGGAAAACCTACATGCAATCCTACGCACCTGAACCGGAGCGTATCCAGTACCTAAAAATGAAAACCAGGCCGCTGGTGTTGCGTCGGAACAAGTCTTCGATCCTGAAGGAGCTCCCCCAGAAACAGGAGAGCACGGTCAAGATCCCGTTCACCGAGAAGCAGCTGGCGATCTACCGTGACATCGCACTTTCCTGGAACAGCAAGGTTCGTGAAGCCATCACCGAAGGGGGCGAGGCGAAGAGCCAGCTCATCATGCTGACCGCACTCCTGCGCCTGCGCCAGGTGTGCTCCGCTCCGAGCTCCATCCCGAATGTGGACTACAAGGAGACTCCGCCCAAACTGAATCTCCTGATCGACAACTTGAAGGGCATCATCGAAACCGGGGAAAGCGCCTTGGTGTTCACCCAGTTCCTCGGAACCTTCAACCTGCTCGCCGAGGCGATGAAGAAAGAAGGCATCCCCTTCTTCGCCATGCACGGCAAGGTGGGCAGGAAAGAGCGTGAAAACCAACTCAGGAGCTTCCAGGAGCATCAGGGTGGCGGGGTCATGCTCATGACTTTGAAAACCGGCGGTGTCGGTCTCAACCTCACCAAAGCGAGCTATGTTTTCCACCTCGAGCCCTGGTGGAACCCGGCGGTCGAGAACCAGGCCACGGACCGGACCCACCGGATCGGGCAGACCAAACCCGTCCAGGTGTACCGTTACATCATGAGCGAGTCGGTCGAGGAGAAGATCGAAATCTTGAAGAGCCGGAAGTCCACGCAGTTCAACTCGTTGTTCTCCGATGTCGAGAACGTGGACAAGGAAATGCCGGAAGGTGGGTCACTCTCGCTGTCACAGAGTGATTTCGAGTACCTGCTCGGGGTTTGACCGGATATGGATCCTCTGGTCGAGATGTTCATCCGCCACCTTCGGATCGACAAAGGTGCCTCTTCGCACACCCTCGACTCCTACGGGCGCGACTTGGTCCAGTTCGCCGGATCTTCCGGGACTCCTTTGATCTCCAGGAAAGACGCCGATATCGAACAGTGGCTCGCGATACTCCGTGACCGGAACCAGAAGGCCGCCTCGATCGCAAGGAAGATCTCGGCTCTGAAACAATTCTACAAATTCCTCCTGAGGGAAGACCTCGTTTCCGAGGATCCCACACTCTTCATCGGTAGCCCGACACTCCCCAAGAAGCTTCCGAAGGCTCTCGACGAGCGTGCGGTGGCGGCACTCCTCCTCTCGGTAGATCGCGGGATCCCGTACCAGGGGGCGATCGGTGACGCACTTCGGATCCGGGACCGTGCCATGGTGTACCTCCTGTACGCCACAGGAGTCCGGGTCTCCGAACTGATCGGACTCGAGCGGACCCGGATCGACACTGAAGCCGGACTGATCCGCGTTCTCGGTAAACGCAACAAGGAGCGCGTGATCCCGTTCGCACCCGTTGCAGGAGAACTGGTGCTCGAGTACCTCGAACGGGGACGTCCGCTCTTCGAACCGAGAAGCGATCGATTGTTCCTCGGACAGACGGGACTCCCTCTCACGCGTCAGGCGTTCTGGAAAACGCTCAAACGCCTTGCGACACTGGGCGGCGTGCCCGTGAATCTCCATCCCCACATGCTTCGTCATACCTTTGCGAGTGATTTGTTGCGGGCCGGGATGAACCTCCGCTCCCTCCAAAGCCTTCTCGGACATGCGGACCTGCAAACCACCCAGATTTACACACACATCGTTCCGGAGGCCCTTCGTCAAGTGATCGACCAATACCACCCCCGGGGTAAAAAATGATGCGACCCCCGGCCCTTTCCGGTATAGAGAACAGATGAACAGTCTCCAAGAAGGCTTGCTGCGGCTCGGTTCCCAGTTCGTCCCCTTCCTGCTCGGTGTGGTGGTCCATGAATTCGGACACGGATTCGCAGCCAACCTGTGGGGGGATTCCACGGCGAAGGATTCAGGTCGCCTCACCTTGAGTCCTGTTCCTCACATCGATCCGATCGGAACCCTGCTGTTCCCGATCCTCGGCATGATCACCGGACTTCCTTTGTTGTTCGGATGGGCCCGTCCGGTCCCGATCGATCCGCGGAGGTTCAAGAAATTCCGACCCGGACTGTTCTGGGTGGCCCTGGCCGGTCCTTTGGCCAATGCCATCACCGCTTTTTTTTGCGGATTCCTCTGCATGGTATTGCTCCGTTTCGCACCCCCGGATTTCATGTTTCAACGCGAATTCACTGAAATGCTGAAGAACGGCGTGTACATCAACTTCGGTCTCGGGATTTTCAACCTGCTTCCGATCCCCCCCCTCGACGGCAGCAAAATCATCGAAAGCACGCTTTCTTATCCGGCCATGCAACGTTACGAGCAAGTCGCCCAGTACAGCACATTCATCCTCCTCGCCCTGATCCTCACCGGGGCGATCAATTTCCTCGGAGTTCCCGTGCAATTTTTGGGGATGCTGACCCTCGAATGGAACGCCCGCCTTTTCGGCCTGCTCTGATTCCACGGAATCCATTTAGAGTTTTTTTACATGACTTGCATGTAAAAAATGGGTAGAATTCCGCTCCTATGTTGAGCTTGCCCCGTTTTTTGTCCGGATTCTTTCTCGGAATGGTGTTGGCCTCGGGCGGTGCCCGGGCCGGTACGGATCCGGACCTCCATTGGTCCGATGCAGAACGGAGCGTCCACTTGCTCCGTGAACGGGCCGAACCGGGGCGCGACTCCGTGAACCGACTCGTGGAGCTCCACCGTGCGAAGTGCGGAGATTCCCCTTCGGCCCAGTGCCGCATCACCGAGTGTGAGGCCTTCCCCGGTTCGAAATGCCGTAAAGACCGGGCCCTCTTTTTCCGGGGCGAAGATCAGGCCTTCGAACTCGCATCCACTTCGGCCCTCTACCGGGCTCACCTGAAGGGGAGCCGCTACACGGGTACCCTCGGTGCCGAGGCGCTCATGGAAAGGTTTGTGAAGTCACTCGGAGTCCTCCGGTACTTCGAGTACGGCCCCCAGTCGGAACCGGTACTCCTCAAAGCGAGCCCGGGCGGGAAGCCGGGATGGGTCTGGCGCTCAGGCGAGGAAACCATCCGCCCTTATGACAACCTGAAGTCACCGAAGCCGGCCGCTTTCACGGCCTACTCATTCCACGTTGAAGCGTCTTATCTATATTACCGCGAACCGGACGGGCGGGACACCGGCATTGATCCGCTGATCTCCTTCTCCTCCGATCCGACCGTGGCCCGATCCTTTGCGACACCGGATGAAGGCACTCCGGGTCCCGGGCGGGTCATCGTGATCTCGGTACCGGTTCAGGAGCTCCGCTCGCTCTGCGACCGGAATGCCCGCCTGGCGCCGGGTACCATCCTCGACACTTCTGCATGCCTCGAGGACGCCGGCAACGAATATTCGGAAGAAGCCGAAGTCGACGCCGTCCTCTATCCGAAAAGCGACTGGATCTTCCGATCCTACCTTTGGTAAAACCCCGACATGAACGCCACACGCAAGACCGTACTGTCCGCCGTCCAACCTACCAACTCGATGCACATCGGCAACTACCTCGGTGCGGTCCGGAACTGGATTCCCTACCTCGACGAGTACGACTGCATCTTTTTTGCGGTCGATTTGCACTCCATCACCGTTGAACAGGATCCCCTGGCCCTTCGCGAAAATACCTACCGGTCCATCGCCTCCTACATCGCTTGTGGCATCGATCCCGCCAAGGCCGTCCTGTTCGTCCAGTCCCAGGTTCCCGAACATGCCGAGCTCGCCTGGGTCCTGACCTGCCACTCGAGCATGGGGGAACTCTCCCGCATGACCCAGTACAAGGACAAAAGCCAGAAACACGGGTCCCATATCCCGACCGGGCTCTTCACTTATCCTGTGTTGATGGCGGCCGACATCCTCCTGTACGGGACGCATCTCGTGCCAGTGGGAGAGGACCAGAAACAGCACCTCGAACTGACCCGCGACCTCGCCGAACGGATGAACCACCGATTCCCCGAATCCTCGTCCGGAGAGGAGTCCGCACTTTTCCGTGTTCCTGAACCGATGATCGCCAAGACCGGTGCCCGCGTGATGAGCCTTCAGGATCCGGAATCGAAAATGTCCAAGTCCGATCCCGCCCCGGGAGCCTGCGTGTTTTTGAGTGATTCGGACAAGGAAATCGAAAAGAAGTTCAAACGGGCCGTCACCGACTCCGGCTCGGAGGTCCGTTCGGAAGAACAGTCCGCCGGGGTCCGGAATCTGATCCAAATCCAGGCCTCTTTTCTGAATCAGGACTACAACACGGTGCTTCAGCGCTATGTGGGGAAGCAATACGGCTACCTGAAGGTTGACACGGCGAACATTGCCGTTGAACACCTGCGTCCAATCCGGGAGAGAACCGAAGCAATCCTCAAGGATCGTGCTTACTTGGAAGGCATCCTGAAACAAGGACGCACTGCGGCGAGAGCTCGTGCAGAAAAAACACTCTCCGAGGTTTACAAACGGCTCGGATTCGTTCGAGAATAGCGTCATGAGTCTGACAGCCCCAGCACCTTCAACGCGCCCGTTCACCATCCGGCTGGAACAATTCGAGGGTCCACTCGACCTGATGCTCTATCTGATCCAGAGCCAGGAACTCGACATTTCCGGAGTCTCGATTTCCAAGATCACCGACCAATACCTGCAAGCCCTGAAGCTCATGCAGGAGATGGATTTCGACATCGCGTCAGAGTTCCTTCTCATGGCGGCGACCCTGATCCTCTGGAAATCCAAAGCCCTCATGCCCAAAGAGGACGACGGTCAGGCGGACACTGCCGACATCGAGATCCCTCTGACCCAGGAGGAGTTGGTCCAACAGCTCCTGATGCGGCAGCGGTACCTGGAAATGGCGGGGAGAGTCGCCGAGAATCCCCTGCTCGGTCACGACGTGTTCACCCGGCCGAACAAGCGTCCCCCGGTCGAGAAGATCTGGAAAGAGATGAATGTCAGCAGCATCGCCACCACCTACCAGGATCTCCTGATCCGCGAGCAGCGCCGTGCCCGCGTGGTGATGAAGAAAGAGACCGTCTCCCTGTCGGAAAAACTCAAAGAATTCGGAAACCGCCTCACCCCGAAGCAGATCACGGCTCTCGAGACCTTGATCGCCGACAAGAAACTGAAGGGGGAATGGGTGGTCGGATTCCTGGCTTCACTCGAGCTTTCCCGGTTGAAGAAACTCAAAATCCACCAAGAAAAAACCTTCGATCCGATTTATGTCGAATTGCTCGAAAAAATCGACGAAATGGATCTGCACCAGGCTTCCGGCTTTGATTACGTCCGAACAGGAGAAACACCAGCATGAGCGACCACAACTCCCAGAACGAAAACCTCGCCCAAGAACCTTCCACCGATGAAGCACTCGCCTTCGTACCCGGTTCGAGCGTAATCGACATCGGCGAGCTCAGGAAAGCCCAGGCCGGAATGGACGGAGACCTCGACGAGGAAGCCCGTTTGATTCTCGAGGAACTGAACGAGGACCCTGAGCTCCAGAAAGACGTTCTCGAGGGCTTCGACGCTCAAGAAAGCAATGAAAACCTCGAACGGATCGCCGCTGCTGTCGAGAAACAGGAAGTCGAGCAACTCGAAGTCATGGAAGCCCTTTCGCTCGAGACCGCCGAGGAGCTGAAGGCCTTGAACCAGGTCTTCATCGAAGAAGACCGTCTTCTCGAAACAAAAATCGCCCAGGAAAATGCCGCTTCAGTCGAGGACGGGGATGAGACTCCGTCCGAGGAAGAAATGAGCGAGGAAGACGCCGCGCTCCGGGCCGCACTTCCCAAGCCGGACGCATCAGGGAACTACGACCTCGATGACTTGCAAAGCTGCATCGACACCCTTCTCTTCTATTCGGACCGTCCGGTCAGCTTGAAGCGCATGAAAGACATGCTCGAAATGCCCGAAGCTTCGGACGAGCCTCTGCTCGAAGCGATCAGCCTCCTGAAAGAAAGCTATCAGACCGCTTCGCGCGGATTTGAGATCGCCGAAATCGCAGGCGGGTACCAGTTCAGGACGAAGACCTCGAAGGCCCCTTTGCTCCGTAAGCTGGCAAAAGTACAGATCCAGCGTCTTTCCCGTGGGGCGATGGAAACCCTGACCATCGTCGCCTACAAACAGCCCTGCACCAAAGACGACATCGATCAGGTCCGGGGTGTGGACAGCTCCCACTTCATCCGTACCCTGCTCGATCGTAAGCTCGTTGAAGTCTCGGGCCGTTCCGAAGCTGCCGGCAGACCCATGATTTACTCCACCACCGACACCTTCCTCGAAGTCTTCGGGTTGATGGACCTGAAGGGACTTCCTCCTCTTCGTGAGATCGAGGCGATGGTTCCCCAGATGGCCGCAGCCGAAGAAGGGGCCGAAGATCCGCGTGTTCTCCAGATGCGTAAAATGGTGAATCAGATGAAGACCGAGTCGAATCATCTCGACTATGACGCCCGTGAAGACGAACGGATCCTCCAGGAGATCCGTGACCGGGTGAAGTCGATCGACATCTCGACGCCTTACCTGACCCGCCAAAAAGAACTGGCCGACCAAGGGATCGTCGGAGAGGAAGCGGAAGCGATCCTCATGGCGGAGTTCAAGATGAATACGACCCTTGCCGGAGGCGAACCGGTTCAAGAAGATCCTGAAACCCTGAGTGCCGACGAGTTGGCCCAGATCGCAGGACTTCATGCATCCAAAGAAGAATCACCCACCGAAGAGCTGACGAACGACTAAAGGATTTTCAGGTCGTGTTTCAGGGCGTGGATGATCTTTTTGAACACACCTGAGTTGAAATAAGCCTCACGGGCGTCGTAGTAGGAAGCCAGATCGACCTCTTTGTTCTTGAACGTCTGGCTGTATTCGATGATGTCCTGGGCGATGATGAACAGGGCCGAGAGCGGCGTGATGAATTTCGAGTTCAATCCACGCGGAAAGCCCGTCCCGTCCGGGCGCTCGTGATGCTGGGCCACGATCTGCTCCACATCCGAGGGCACCTCGCTCATGCTCCGGGCATGGTCGGCGGCCTTGTTCGAATGCATCCGGATTTCCTTCAGCTCATCGGTCGAGAAGTTCCCCGACTCGGACGCCTTGTCGAGTGAGAACACCGTGGCCAGCTTGTCGTTGCTCAAGGGGAGGTCGTGCAAGAATGCCGCGAGGGTGAGCTTGAAATAGGTCGTATTGGAGGTCCAGCCGATCTTGAAAGCCAAAGCACAACAGACTTTCCCGAGCATCAGACTGTGGGCGGTGAGGTAGTTCCCGTCTTTGTTCTTCAGATCCACCAGGATGGTGCTCAATTTGGGCTTGGCACCCATCAACTTGATGGTGGCGCTCACGCTGCTCACGGCGACTTTCTGGGCCTCCGGGGTGAATCCCATCGTCGCGACGACGTCCCGGACCATGCTGTGCCCGCGCTCGATCGCTTTGGTGGTCGCTTTCTCGTCGATCGGTTCCTTGGAAAGGGCACGATCCAGATCTTTTTGGCGGCTTCCGAGAATGCCGGCGCAATCTTCGCGTCTGAAATAGAAGTGAGTGAGCTTCTTCGACTCGAGGAATTTCTCCACCTCCTGTTTTTCGACCAGGTCTCCCTGGTTGAATACCGGAACATAATGCCCGTCGATCAACTGCGCGTACACCGTGGCTTCGAGCGGGCCCATCGAGGGCAGGTAATCCGGGCGGACCAGGATGTACTCGGACTCCTCCCGATGCATCATCGGCATCCGACCGGTCACTTCCAGGCGGTTGATCGTTTTCGGAAGCTCACTCAAAACCGCATCGGCCTGGATGAATTCAATCGTGGTGTCGGATCCTTCCAGCCCCTGGACGATTTTCGGATCCAGACCACACAAAACGTACGCGCCATTCCCACCCAATTCGAGAAACGCCCGCAGAATGGTCAACGAACTGGACCGGTGTTCAAACACGATCAATCCGTATTTCTTGCCGGTTTTTTCGAGATGATCGACAGCATCCAACAAGTTCTGGAATCTTGCTGCCGCGATCGGCCGCTTGAAATGGTCCTCGACCTCTTTGTGAACCGAATCCAGAACGGCCATCTCCGTGAAAACCAGGAGCACATCGATGTTTTGTTCGGAATTTTGGGCTTGATTCATGCTTTTCCAATTATGGCCCGAGGGAGTCAGACATGTAAATCTTTGAGTTGACTTGATTTTTTTGACCTGACGGGCTATGACCGTCAAAACAACAGCACTGCCGGGAAGGCAGGGCGGAAAGGTCTCATGTCCTCTTCATCCAAAGGCGCCGAACGCCTTCAAAAACTCATCGCTCAAGCGGGGATTGCCTCGCGCCGGACAGCCGAAGAATGGATCCGTGACGGTCTCGTCACCGTGAACGGAAAAGTGGCGGTCCTCGGTGACAAGGCCGAACTCGGTCAGGACGCGATCAAGGTCAAAGGGAAGCTCCTTAGCGCTCCATCCCAGAGAGTCTATTACCTCATCTACAAACCGAAACATGTGATTGCCATGGTCGCCGAGGACGAAGAAGGGCGCACCACTCTGAAAAACCTGATCCCGAGGATCAAAGAGCGTGTGTTCACGGTCGGCCGCATGGATTATGCCGGCGAAGGCGCCATTCTCCTGACCAACGACGGAGAACTCACTCAACAGATCCTCAAGTCAAAAAACATCGTGAGACGCTACCAGGTCAAGGTCGATCGGACTCCCTCGCAGGAAGATCTCGCTCGCTTGGCCCGAGGAGGTCGGATCGAAGGCCGCGTCATGCAACCGTACCATGTCCGGGTGGTCGAGGCTTACACGAGAAATGCCCTGATTGAGATCTCCTTTGAAGGAATGGGCGCGATCGATGTTCGGAAGTATTTCGAGCTGAAAGGCTTCTTCCCCGAAAAAGTGGCACGCGTCGCAATCGGGCACATCTCGGCCGAATCGCTCCAACCCGGAGCCTACAAACGCCTCGAGCCCTCTTCGGTAAAAGCCCTGCTCACCCAGCCGGAACTCGCGAAGAAAAAGATCGAAAAACTGGTGGGCGCCAAAGAGGCGAAGGTGAAGGCCCTGTCTGAAGCAGCGCTGAAATCGGACGCTGACAGGAAGCGCAAAGGCCGTCCTTCGAAAATCACTCCGAAGAAGATCTCCCCGATCAAGGCCTCCTCCAACAAGATCACGCCTAAAAAATTCTCACCCAAAAGAAAGTGATGAAAAAAGCCCCGGGGTGTTCCCCCGGGGCTCTGCGAACTTTCATTGAATCTCGAAAGTTTCGGGCTTAGCGGTATCCGCCTCCGCCGCCGCGGTATCCACCGCCGCCGCCACCACCAGAACGATCGCCACGGTATCCACCGCCGCCACCGCCGCCACCGCCCGGACGTCCGCCACGACCGCCGCCACCGCCTTCGCGAGGCTGCATTTCGCGAGCTTCGTTCACGGTGATCGTGCGACCTTCATAATCGGCGCCATTGAGCTTCTCGATGGCTGCGAGTGCTTCTGCGTCCGTGGCCATTTCCACAAATCCGAAACCCTTGGACCGGCCGGTGGCGCGGTCAGTGATCACTTTCGCCGACTCAACCGTTCCGTATTGGGCGAAAGTGTCCATCAGGACTTGATCGGTTGCAGAAAAGGGAAGATTCCCTACGAAAATACGTTTTCCCATGTTTGGGCTACTCCTTGTTAAATTGGCCCTGATCCATGATCGCCCTATTGCGAGTCCATGAACCGGGGGCACTCGAACCAGGACTCAATTTGACCGGAGAAGCGGAACGCGAACTCGGACTGGAACTGAAACCGGGTACTTTGACACAATCCCACAAAATGCCGGGACCGGCAAGGGTTTTCCCGCTCGCCGGCCCGACAGCTTTCAATAAAGCATCATGCTTGCATATACTTGATGCAGTCAGTCAAGCTCAGCCCAGGAGGCGCTTCATCAAGAGAAACGCTTCGCGCTCTTCATGACTCTTTGCCGACCGGAGCTCGGATTCGACCTGTGACTTCAAGATGGAGATCATCGCATCGACCCCCGGACGACCACTGAAGGTCTTCAGTGAGCGTGCCGCATACAAGCGCTCGTTCAGGGTGGCGCTCAGATCTCCGGCGGTCCGGGCAAGGATCCCGGTGATTTCCGATTCGACATCCAGGCTGGCTCCGTCCAGCTGACCGAAGTAGAAGGGCAAACCCTCGATGTGACCGAGCCTCGCCAGGATCGAGGCACGAAGACGGGGCAACCCTCCCCTGCTGTCACGCTCGAACCGCTTGCCGAAGGAGAAGACTCCGATCTTGATGTTCATGGCGATGGCGTCTGCGGAACTCCCTTGGGCCTGCATGAAGGGACTCGCCTTCAGTGACTCTGCCGCGGTCTCGGCCAAAACCAGGATCTGCTTCTGGGCGGCAGCGGAAAGGGATTTGAGTCCGAGTGCATGCTTGAGTCCGTTCAAAGCCCGGTTCCTCATTCCAGCCTCAGAAAGATCACCGATCACATCGGCGAAAAAAGGCCTGAGGGACTTCAAATTGCTCCGCACCGTTGAAGCCAGTGAGGCTTTCCCGGACAAGTGATAAAAGCGAAGGACCCCGGTCAAATCCGAAACCAGGCGGGTCATCAAGCCGTTCAGATCGCTCTCCGTATTCACCGCTGCGATGGCTTCGGGGGTCAGTACCGCCTTTTGCATGTTTTGAAGTGCTTCTGCCAGCGAAACATCTCCGGACAAGCTTTCCTCGCTCAATCGCTGGATCGCCGTCTCAACAGACAGGGTCGGATCTTTCTCGATGTCGTAGCGCATGCAGGTCGGGTCCACTGCACCAGCCTCTTCAGTGTCGGCTTCGGCGTCGTTACAGACCGGCATCACCGGGTCCGAGCTCTTCACGTCTTTCATCCCGTTGTAGAGCGCACTCAAGGCCTGGCGGTCGTACTCGAGCACAGGCCCTTCGGCGCTGTCGTCCTGGAACACCTGACGTTCGATCTCGTAGTCGTTGTAATCCATGATCGAGCTCGAAAACAAACTGTCCGGCTTGCTCCGGTCGAAAGTGAGCGAACCCTTGAAATTGTGGGCGAGCCCGAGCGCATGCCCGACTTCATGGAAAAGAGTCCCTTTCATGAGTTGGATGGCGAATTTTTCAGCGGCTTCCCGGGTCATCCGACCGGAGCGGAGGGACTCATTCACAGCCTTCAGGTCGCGCATGCAACGGTTCCGGAAGGCGCGACTGTCATCTTGTTTTTTGCCAGGGGTACCGGACTCTTCGACTTTGTCAGAATACTTCCCGTTCGACCAATAATCGGCTCCGATCTGGAACCAGGCAACCGGCATGTAGATCAGACTGTGACTTTGCTTTCCGGTGAAAGGGTCGGACGCCTGGGACTCGTACGCCGCACCGGCCACGAGACGGCTGTCCCAGTTGATCACATTGTAACGGGGATCTCCGAGCTTCACGCCTTCCGGCAGGCGCCCCATGAAGCGCACCACTTCGCGCTCGATCCCTGCGAAGTTCTTGAAATAACGGTTCCAACCGAGAAGAGCGTCCCTCACCACCGGAAGATGCTCGTCCTTGATGTTCGACGTCACATACCAATCGATGGTCTTGCCATCGCCAATGTCAAAATGCTGGGCGAATGCGAGCTTCTCTTCACCCTTGCGGATGGTTTCGCCGGACAACATCCGGAAGCGGGACAATTTGCCTTCGAGTCCGCCGGTCGGATCGGTCGGGTCCATGCGGATCGCCTCGAAAGAAGACGAAGGAGCGATCGCCTCCTTGGGCATCACGGACTCCATCATCTCGACCACCGATCCATCAGCCAGGAGCATACTGGTTTCCTGGAGAACCAAGTTCCCCTCCTTCACAAACTCGAGCGACCGGGTCCAACGGTCCTTCGGAGACTTCTGGCTTCCGACCACTGCGCCGGTCAAAAACTCGGAAGAATCGGCATCCGAAACCGTGAGGGTTTCTTCGGTTTCAGCGAGAATCTTGTAGCGGCTGACCAGACGATCGGGGTGATTCACATCGCTCGGGTAAGAGCGCTTCGCATCTTCGATCAGCTGGAGTTCTTTTCCGTTGATTTTGAAGTAAACCGGAACGTGGCCGATCGCCATGCTCTGGTTGTAAAGATCCATGTCCTCGTCATACAGGGAGGAATACTGGAGGTCGGCCCCGTACAAGAATTCCTTTCCCAGAATCTCGCTTTTCTTCAGCATGATCTCGGCAGTGATCGCCTTGACCTTCCCTTCCTCGGGCTTTGTCGCAGAGGTGGCATTCGCGGGGGTGTCAGACGAAGGCGCCACACTCACCCGAAGGCCCGCATCGGCCGTCTTCACGTCCGAGACCATCGGGGGGCGTGCCTGGCGGGTGCACGCGCTCATGAAGCTCAAGGTAAACAGTGCGAGAAGGATGAGGGGGAGTTTTTTCATGAAGGGTTCCTTTGCGAGGTTCGAATATTACCTGAGTGTTTTGATAAAGTAAATAAATAATTTCCAGTTTTATGCTGAAATCAGGCTGAATTCGTACGATTTGTCCTACCCGACCCCCGGTCCAAGTGGCCTGAATTCTGAGAGTTTTGTTCCCTCATCCATGAATCTCGTTGACTTCGCATCCCCTCGGGATTAGGCTTCGAAGCACAGGAAACACCTGAAGTTTTTGACGCGGGGTGGAGCAGCCTGGTAGCTCGTTGGGCTCATAACCCAAAGGTCGTCAGTTCAAATCTGGCCCCCGCAACCAATTTTCGGAGCCGGTTTTCATCAAATTTGAAAACCGGCTGCCGAACCAAAAATAACTCATCAAAATCAATCACAAATCACTTAAAACAAAGAAGAAAACAGAGGAAAAGTAATAATTTTCTATCGAGTTTTTCTGATTGTTCGACGTCACTGGAAGTCACGCAAAAGACACCTACGTGGATGCCCAATGTACTCCCCGAAGATGCCTGAAAGAAACTTCTCATAAAAAATGGATGCCTAAAATTTACGGGCATCCATAGCGTTGCAAGAGTCGAAATTTAAAAGGGTTTTTTCATCCCTCTAGGTAAAAGCACTGCTTTGTCTGGAGGGAAAAACTTAAAAACCTACGATCTAGATTTTAGATCGTAAATTTGAAAGGACGTATTTATGAAATCACTAGTCACTATTGCAGTAACTCTAGCTTTCGTTGCAGTCGCATCTGGAAATCTACCTAGAATTCTTTTTGAAGTGCGTAAGGCGCAAATTCAGATGATTAAGGATTCTCAGGCATCGAAGTGGCCAAAGGCTAACATCATCGAGTAGTTACATTAAAAAAAGCCCACAACAATTTATTGTGGGCTCAAATATCTACAACAAAGATTTCCGCAATTTATTTTGCTTTCACAAGAGGGATTTGAAGTCCGCCCTTAGGCCTTAAATCTTCAGTGTAAAACCCTTGTCCATTCACGTGTTTGGCGCCCATGAAAAGAAGGTTATTAAATCCGTAAAGGTAAACGAGATCGTGATCCTTAACTGCTTCGCCAGCTTTTATGTTAAAAAGAATACACTGTTTTTTTAAAATACTCTGACGCTCATTCAGTGCATACTTTTTATCGCCACAAGCACCAGGCGGTAGAGAGTTCATTTGATCTACGGCTGCTTGTGATCTTGGAATAATTGCAAATTCTTTTGAGAGTTCATAATCAACTGACTGCGCTTCTTTTGCTACTGGATGAGGGCCACGCCAGATTAAATTCCCTTCGAACTCAAAATCCTGTACAGGTTGTTCGCAGAGTGGATCTGCGAATCCTCTAATTATTCCTTTAAAGCCATCTTTACCATCAAAGAAAAATTCCCTCTTTAACCAGAATGACTCAACACTTCCCCCAGTACCGCGATTTTCACGAGGGCGAAGTTCACATGAAATACTTACCCATTTACCCTTAATATGACTGGCTACTCTCTTCTGTGAAATTAGATTTTCATCTTTCGCAAGACAATTAAAACCGACACTCATACTCATTAAAAAAATTAATACTTTCATTTTCTTCTCCTTTTCAGTTTCTATTATTTAAACGTAAATACAACTTTCCCATTCGATCGCTTCTTTCCTGTTTCCAAACCTTCGATGATCTTGATCGATTCACTAAATTCAAATTTCTCCCCAATTAATGGACTTAGTTTTTTATCTTTAGCCAGCTCGGCCAATCGCTGAATCAAGCTGGGAGTTACTTTAGTAATGACAACTTTATAGACATTCGAAAAAACACTTCTAAGCATAGACGCTGGAGTTGGATTCAAATTCACAAAACTTCCACCTTTAATCATTCCAAACAAGCGACTAGGCAAGAGTTTAAGCACTTCTTGGCGACTCATTTTCCCTGAAGTATCAAAAACAATAGAACACTCACGAATGTTCTGACTCAATAGGTTCGAATAATCGTAAATTTCATCAACACCTATTAATTTTGCTTTTTCAAAATCAATTGAACCACAACTTCCAATAACAACCGCTCCTCTTGATTTGGCATACTGAACAGCCAAATGCCCTACACCACCGGTGCAACCTCCAATAAATACCCGATCGCCTTTATTTATATGCACCTTTAATTCTAGCGATGTAAGAGCTGCTGATCCGGCCATCGGAAGACAACTAGCTTCTTCAAACGATAAATGATCTGGAATATGACCAACTAAGGAGTGATCACAAATCACAATATCAGCAAACGCACCAGCTTCTTTGAATGGAATGAAACCGAAAACACGATCGTCTTTTTTAAATCGATATGCATTACTTCCCGCATCTAAAACTACTCCTGAAAAATCGCACCCCATTCCACGAGGGAACTGACTGCCAGTGAACAACTTCATCTCTCCCTGACGAATTTTCCAATCAACAGGATTAAGGGATGCTGCTTTTACTTTTACTAAAACCTGGCTAGCAGTTGATATAACAGGTGGGGCAATTTCAACTAATTTGCTATCATGACTTTTTCCATAAAGCTGATAAATGAGCTTTCTCATATTTTACTCCTTCATTTGTCTTTCTTAAGTTATGATGGAGCAATAGAGTGTTTTTAACAATTAGTCACATATTTATGACCTAGTATGTTTTTTCATACTATATAAAGAATAAGGTAAATTAAAATGGATAACAAAATAACTAATTCTTCTTCATTTCCTAAAAAAGGAAAGGCGAAGTCTTCGATTACTAAATCAGTTGAAGCTCAGAACTGCCCGGTCACTTTATGTTTAAAAGTCATTGGAGGAAAATGGAAGCCAGTGATTATTTTCCTGGTGAAAAATAAAATCAACCGTTTTGGCGCACTCCAAAGATCAATCCCTTCGATCACAAAACAAATGCTCACATCCCAATTAAGAGACCTTGAAATGGATGGAATTATCGATCGTAAAATTTACACAGAAGTCCCGCCAAAAGTGGAGTATTCGTTGACCATTTTTGGAGAAACACTATTGCCAATCATTGAGCATATGAAAGAGTGGGGAGAATTTGCCACAAAAAGTAATTCGAAAGCTGCCAAAAGAATTAGATCAAATAGCCTAATAGAAAGTTGAACAATTCGAAGTTGCTCGTCTGTCTCATAACCCTTCCGGCTTGTGTACTAGGGGGTCAATCAGCCCAAAAACGCAAAAATGCCGACTGGATGCCCAGCAACACAAATAATTGCAAGCATTTAGGTCAGTACGATGCAACCATTCGAATAAAAAGCCTCAGTCGCAAGACTGGGGCTTTTTTATTCGAACACTCTTGTTTGGGTCATGGTGAGAACTGGCGCGCGAGCGAAGCGAGTCCCGTCAGTTCACAAAAATGCCAGGATGGCATTTTTGCACAAACCGAAGGTTTGCCCGTAGGGCGACGAGCAGGATGCGAATCTTGAAATCAGGCAAGTGATCCCAACGAAAAAAGGCCGCACCTTCGATCAGGCACGGCCTTCTTCTTACTCAGCTCCCGAATTCTTAACTCCCGGCAGATTATTTCTTTTTAATCACTAATGCCGGTTTGGTGACCTTGGCAGGGACGTTGTCGTAGCAATCGGGCCCACGACAACACTTGCTGCCTACCGGATTACCCCCGTGGTGATACCCGCTCCCGCAGGGTGCCCAGTGAGTGGCATGAGCATTGACGGATACCATTCCGAACAAAACACTCAAAAAAACAAACGCTCTCATCATGATCCCCGTTCCCCTATTTCAATAGGATGATTCAGTGTCTGATTTGATGATCCCTTAAACCAAACTCCCTGTATACTGTGTCATTTTCAACCCTCCTCCGTTGAAATGAAATACCTGCTCGTTCAACCATTTTATTTCATCACTGTGATATCCTGATCGAGGAACATGATTCAGATCTGTGTTTTAGCCCTTTTGATTTCGATTCCCGTCCGGGCCCAACCGCCCTCGCAGTCCCCTACCCTTTTGGCAGACCGGGTCCTCCACACCTTCCAACTCATCAACGAAGTTAGAAAAGAGTGTTTCAAACCTCGCCAACGGGTGGACGGATTCAAAGACCTCCAAGATCTGATCCGGTTTTCATGTGATCCGGAGAACATGAAACTCTCCGCATCCGAATTCCGTGAGCTTCTGGACAAGAAGGGTGCCCGTTCTTTGCTCGAGGAACACGGACCGAAAGGCATGTCCGTCAGGAAATTCCAGGAGAGCCTGTTCTTCTTCCAAGAGCAGAACCGCCTCATTCCCGAGCGCTACCGTTCCGATCCGAGCGAACCCTGGGTCCTCGCCTCTTCGACTGCTGAGCAAACCTGTCGATTCCGGGCACCGGCAGGGAGTTCTGAAATCGTTCGTGAGGTCAGGTTCGATCAAACCCGTTTTCTCGGGGTGAGCCATCTGGCAGGCATCAAAGACCCCACCGAACTCGACAGTGCCCGGACCCAAATGGAAGAAGAGGTGCTGACAGCCGGTACCGATGCGGTCTTGATAGAAGGGCGCGAAATGGGACAACCCTTGGGATGCGAAGGGGTACTCAAAGACGCCTTCACTCCGACCGCCTCCATCCAATCTGAAAGCACACTCACCATCAAAATGGCGTTCTTTTCGAAAGTGGCAATCATTCCAGCTGACAATCAATTCCCGGACCCTGAAGATCGTCGCTACTTTCCCGACGAGGCCTCTTATCAAAAAGCAAGATCCGACATGATCTTCATGGACATCTTGTCCCGCTACCAAGGGATGTTGCGCAAGAAGGATAGGCCTGCAGACCCTTTGACAGAGGCAATCAAGGTTTCCTGCCAACTCCGGAAGTACGAGCCGGTTCCGGATGCGAACATCTTCAAAGGCAAGTACACTCTTCTGAACGGACGTGAGCTTCCCTCTGATCCGAACGAAATCCAAAGAGATATCGAACCTGCATCCATGATCCAGGATCCGAAACGGCCGGTCTTGGGCACGAACACCCTCAAGGACGAGATCGAACCCTTCCGGAACCAATCCATTCTGAAAGCCATTCAGGTCAGCCAATCTCACTACAAAAGCCCCACCGTGGTGTTCGGATCAGGTCACTTGGCCGTGATCGGACCGACATTGGAAAGCAAGTCCAAGCAGACGATCCAGATCGAATCCCGAAACGGCTGTAAATAGACCTCCTCACATTCAAACACTTGAATTGAATAATTATTTACTACCCATTGAGTAAAAATCATGGTAAGACGGGGCCCATGAAAAGCACGTTTTTGTTTGCATTCAGCCTGTTGGCATTCATTTCGTCCGCCCAAGCGGCGGACCTTCGTGCCTTGAACAGCCTGTTCCAGGAACGATTCCATCAGGACTGGATCGAGAACCGCTGTGGAGAAAACACGGCTCGATTTGTGTCTGCCGCCCATCAACGACGAATCGATCTCTCTGAAGCCGTCATCATCGGAGCCGAAGACTTCATGGGTTACTTCGGTCTCATTTCTGGTTATGTGGCTCGGGAGGGAGGTCCGATGATCCGGCCTGAGCCCAAGCAGGCGCCCTTTCGTCAAGCTGGAAGGAACAACTGGCATTTCCATGTGTTCCTGGTTGCGATGGAGACGGTTCACCCTGCCACACGAGGACAGGTGGCGGTTTATGATTTGAGCTTCCGGAATGAACCGACGGTTCTGAGCCTTTCTCGATACCTCGATCAAATGTACATGCCTGAGGGAACCTTCGGTGATCCGAACACCCGTTCCAAACACCTGAAGAGCTTTCAGTTTGCGATCTACGATGCCCGCACCTATGTCACCCAGGGGCAAGGCAAGGCCCGTCTCAAGGACAAGACCTACCTCAGGGATTTGTTCCCTTCGTATTATCGACAACAAAGCCCGGTCGATTCTGAATTTTTCGGAGCTTTTTGACCCCCTCTCCACTTAGGGCAACAAAAATAGCAAGACCATAGCCCGTCAGAATCCGTACCCAGCTGAGGGGCTCGAAGTGGCACGCCCTCGACACTCTTTCGACCCCGAGTAACACCAACCCGAACACGATGATCGCCAGTGACGTCACCCAGGCCTTGGTGTTCCAACCGGGCCAAGTGCTGATCAGGATCAGGACCAGGTTTCCGGCCAAGATTCCGAGGAACACCATGCTCCTCGCCACACTCTCTCCGGAACCCAAGAAGACAAAATACAGCACCAGGCAGACTCCGCTCAGCACCGCACCTTGGGCCACAGCGGTTGCGGTATTCGAGAAAAACCCACGTGTGGGAATACCGATTTCCCGGACGGGACGGTTCTCGAAGGTCAGTGAAACCACCGGATGCACGAGGACCTCGAGCAACAGAATGTGAATCGGAAAGAAGATCCGTCCGGCATCGAGCAATACCGGAATCAAAGACAGAAGAAAAATGGGAATGTGGAACGCGATCAGGAACGAGAAACTCGTTCCGAGGTTGACAAAGATCCTTCGTCCCTCCAGTACCGCTTCGATCAGCCCGGCGAAATCGTTTTTCATGAGGATCATCCGCGCCGAGGATCGCGCGACATCGGTTGCATGTTCCCCCATGCTGATGCCGATGTCAGCGAGCTTCAGGGCCGGAGCGTCGTTGATCCCGTCACCGGTCATGGCGACCACGATGCCCGCATCCTTCAAGATCTTGATCAACTCGAACTTCTGCTCGGGATCCACCCGTGCGAAGACCTCTCCTTCGAGAAAAGCATTTTTTCTGGCAACCGGATCCATGTTCCGGAGCGCATCTCCCGTATGAACCCGCCCCCGGTCGGCGGTGATTCCTAGACTTTGCAACACCGAGAGGGTGGTGCCTGCATGGTCGCCAGTCAGGATCTTGAGACGGATTCCGGCATCCCGACAGCGCCGGAGTGCCTCTTTTGCGGACTCCCGGACCGGATCTTCGAATACGAGGAAGCCGAGAAACTCCAAAGGCTCCTGTTCGTCCCCTGTTTTTGCAGCCAGACCGAGTACCCGCTTTCCGCTTCCAGCCAGTCGATCGAGTTCGGTCAGGACGGCGATTTGTTCCACCTCACTCAAGGCACAACAGCGGATCACTCCCTCGACCGCTCCCTTCATGGCCCGTACCCGTGTCCCGTCGGGAAGACTCCACATCCGACTCACAACCTTGCGAACCGGGTCGAAGGGGTCTTCTGAAACCACCGTCGCAGGCGGATCCAGAACGGGGGTTCCCTCATGAATGGCGAGATCCATGAGATCCACCGGATGCTCCTCACAGGCCATCCTCGACAAACGGGCCAGTCGTTTCGGGTCGACTTCATTCTTCCATGCTTGAATCGACACCAGACGGAATTTTCCTTCGGTGAGCGTCCCTGTTTTGTCAGTACACACCACTTCCACCCGCCCGAGTGCCTCGACACTCGGCAAGGACTTGACCAACACTCCATGCCGGGCGAGCCGGAGGGCGCCGAGGCTGAGATACAAGGTGAAGACGATCGGGAACTCCTCGGGTACGCCCGACATCGCGAAGGTCAGACTCGAGATGAGTGCCGAAACCGCATCGCGGTGCCGGAACCATTCCCCCACCCCGAGAACGCATGCAAGGAGGATGGCGATCCAGAAGAGTCGCTTCACCAGGTGACCCAGATCTCTCTGGAGGGGTGTTTGCCCTTCAGTGGACTCCGAGACAAGTGATGCGATCTTGCCGAATCGCGTTCGCCCCCCCGTGACCTGCACTTGGCCATACCCGCTCCCGGAGAGGACCTCCGTCCCGCAAAAAAACGGATCTTGCGGGAGCTTCTCGACCGGAAGGGATTCGCCGGTCAAGGCAGCCTCATTGACCTGCAGGTGACGCGAACGCAGCAACTCACCGTCTGCAGGAAGGGTCTGCCCTGATTCAATCGCCAAAACATCTCCAGGAACCAGGTCCGTGGCGTGCAGGGTTTTCAGTTTTCCGTCCCGGAAGACCCGGACTTGGGACTTCACTTCCCCTCGCAGGGCCCTTAAGGCACGGTCGGCCCGGACACTGAGCAAGACACCGACCACCGTGATCGGAACCCAGGCCACCAACATGGCCACACCATCCCGGACCGATCCGACTGTGAAGTAGACTCCGGCGAGAACCAGGAGCATGCTGCCCATCGGATTGAACAAGACCCGCCTCACCTCGTCGAGACGGACCGGAGAAGCTCTCGGCACCACGAGATTCGGTCCAGTCTCACGGAGCCTTTGCGCCGCATCTGCCGATGAAAGACCCAGTTTTTGGAGCTCTGATTCGTTCGTGGAGTTCATTCTCGGTCCGGAAATGCAAAGGGCCCGATCGGACTCCCGACCGGACCCTTCGAATCATGCAATTTTCCGACCTGATTTTATTCGAGCTCGTAGCTGATCGAAGCAGCCTCGATCTGGGTCTGGTTACCCAGCATCAAGCGCATAGCGCGACTCTGGCCGTCAGCCGATGACTTGGTGTTCGCATAGAGGAACTCGACCGCGCTCTCGTCAGTGAGGCCCAAGGCGGCTTTCAGATCGATCATGGTCAAAGAGTTGGTTGCGAAAACCTTGCTGTTCGCTTCGATGACCTGTTCCAATTCCAATGCGGATCCTTTTGCGAAAAGGTCCGACTTCACTTGCAGCGAGTCTCCACCGGCCAGACCCAACTTCTCACCCGAACACAGCATGCCTTCCACGACGCACAGGATTTGCCCTGCCATCGATGACACATTCGCATCCGTGGACTCGAAACGGCGGATCTTCGAAATCTTCAAGGTGAGCGACTTCACCTTCTTGACCGACTTTCTCTCTGGAAGCTTCAGTGTGGCCTGCATCACCAGTGCCGCACTCTTGTTGTAACCGATTTCCTTCCCGTCTTTGGTGAAAGTCGCCTGGGCGCCACCGAGATTGATCAAGGTCGCGGCTTCATCGGCGGTGGCTTCATCCAAAGCGGTTCCATCCAAGGCAGCAGCAGCCTCTGCGTCTCCACCGGCATCCGCATCAGCCGCCGCAGGAGCTTCGGTCTTGATCGCCAACTGGTTCTTCAAAGCCACCACCGACTCATCCGACAGGTCTGCGTCAGCAAGCGCACTCATCAAAACTTCGGAGACCAAGGGGGTGACTCTGGGTGCACCGCCGTTCGCCTGATTGCTTTTCAAGGCGGTGAGATGAAGACTCTTTCCGCAAGCAGACAAAGTGAACAGGGTCAGCAAACCAAGGATCAGGGGCTTTTTCATTTTCAGACTCCGGATAGGGACGGGGTTGAACAAACTCCGGCGGAGTATAAAACAAAATGCCTGACGCATCAAGTCAAAAATTGATGCAAGTAAAAATCCAATGATTCCAATACCCTGAAACCATCACTTCCCGGCAGACTCGAAGGGTTCGCAGTCCTTTTCTTCATCTTCAGAAGGCAACTTCAGGGTCGGATGATTCGAACACATCACATCCTGGATCTTCTGGTCCGCAGTCATCTGAACATTGGACTTCCCGCACGAGACATCGACTTTGTTCACCAGTTCCTGAACATTCGGAGCGGTGACTTTCAGGTCATTCAGCACCATTTGGTACTCGAGCTGTTCGGAAAACGTTTTCTGATCCTTGCCGTCATTCTTGACCGGCCTCACATTGCAAGCATGATGGACCGGCGGACGGAGCACGCAAGACTGCTCGAACTCGGCCGCGGGAATCTGCATCCGGCCTTCGACCCCCGCCACAGGATCGAACGTCAGAACGGAGGGATCTTTGCCACGCACCTTACCCATGGGGTCGCACGCACAGTCCTTGCAATTCTTGATCACAAACAGACGGGGCTTCAGATAGGCCGCGGCTCCGAATGGATCCGCATCCGCGATCTCGTTCAAACCCTTCATGAAGTCTTTCTGCTTCTCACGATCCTTCTCATCGAAAGCCAACAAACGGTCATGGTACTCAGGCGTGAACTTCCCGGGTCGGGACGGATCCGGAAAGAAAAACAGACCGTTCCCGCAAGCCTGGCAATAAAAACCACGGACCGATTTACCCTTGTGCACTCCAGCAGGGACCTTGGGAGCATCGAGAGTGGCCACTTCGAATCCGACCTCGACCATGCCGTTTCTCGACTTGAGTTGCGCACCTTCCATCATCTTCGACCCGGTCGCCTGGAAATCCTTTGAATTCTTGGCAATCGATCCGAGTAGGTTTGCATCGGGAACCAAGCAACCCTCCTGTAAAGCTGAAACACCACCGGCTATGGACTTGGGGCTGAATCCGGCATCTGTGAGCTTGCGCACGAGGGTTTTGGTCTTGTCACTGTCGAAAACCAGGGTCTCGATCATGGCCTCTGTCACTTGCTTGAAAGGAGGAAGATCACACTTGGGGTTCAGCACACCCTTGCTCTTGAGTTTGGAATAGATCGAAGCGACATCCCTATCGATCCCGCCTCCATTGAAGAAATTCCTGTTCCGGACCTTGATTCCCAAACTCTTCCGGACATCTCCCACCGACTTGTTGAACGACTTCCGGATGTCTTTTTTCAAAGATTCGGGCATGGATGCGGGGGCACCGAAAAAATTTCCGGACATCTGGCTGCCGATCGCAGGGGTCTTCGAGTCGAAAGTCACCACCACTTTTCTCCGGGTCGGACAATTGAGCCCAGGAGCCGGAGGGGGCGACTTCCGCTCCCAATAAGGACTGGCGTGGCCCTTCGAACTCGCCAACGAAACATCTTTGTTTTTTTGTGACAGCAAGTTTCCAATCGCGTCCGCCCTGCACTTCGACAAAGCCTCGTTCGATTTGATACTGTCCTCGAGGGTCTTTCCACCGTAGTGTTGCCCGTCGGCATAACCGTCGACGCTCATCTGGACCTTGTCCTTTTGTGCCTTGGCAATCGCTCCGACCAGTTTCTCGAAACCGGAGGAATCGAACCCACCGCTGGAGTTCAGATCACACTTTCCGGTCACGAAAGCGTTGGTGTCGAATGCCGCTTTGAACTTGGGGACTCCGGCTTCGTCATACTGGAGATCGACACACACTCCGGTCTTCCCTCCCGCCAACCCCTGGTTGTGGAGCTCCAAAAACAAAAGTGCCGCACCGGCCTCGGTCTCATCCTGGTAGTTCAAAGTCCGGGGCTCACCGACCTCTGCGGAGGCCGACATTCCCAAAGCCAAAAAGAGTCCCATCCCGAAAACGTTCCGCTTACCCATGGACCACCGTCCCCCTTCTTCCAGTATTCAAGGAAACCTCTTGGACAACAAATGAAAAAGGCGTATTTTCTGGGCTATGGATCCATCCATCAACTTCATTGATGTGCAATCACCGATCAATTGGGATGAGTATTTCATGTGCCAGGCCATCCTGGCGGCCTACCGCTCCAAGGATCCCTCCACCAAAGTGGGGGCGGTGTTTGTCGACCAGCACCATCATCAGATCAGCATGGGCTATAACGGCTTTGTGGCCGGTATCGACGAATCGAAGCTCCCCTGGGGCAAGGACGGGAGCGTCGGGGTCGAGCACCAAAAATACGGCTACGTGGTTCATGCGGAGGCCAACGCCATTCTACACGCCAACGGCAATCTGGCGGGATCCCGGTTGTACGTCACCCACTTTCCCTGTCACGAATGCGCAAAACTCGTGGCCTCGAAGAAGATCAGCGAGGTGATCTACCTTTCAGACAAACACCGCGAGACCGAGATGAACCGGATCTCGCGTAAAATCTTCGAACTCACAGGATTGAAAACCCGCCAACTCCGGATGGAGGATCGTATGGTCGACCGTCTCCGTGATCATTTCCTCCACTCCATCCGGGATCTGTGATGGAACGGCCGGATCTCATCATCATCGGAGCCGGAGTGACCGGTCTCGCTACCGCCAAAATGGCTTTGGAAGAGGGAGCGGAGAGAAAAATTCTGGTTCTGGAAAAGTCGGCCGGACTCGGTGGACGCCTCGCGACCCGACGTTCGCCCCCGGCCATCTTCGATCATGGAGCCCAGTCTTATCCGGTGATGTCGAGCGGGTCCTGGCATGCATTCTGGAAACGCCCGGGCCGGATCGATGAATGGACCGATGCGGAAGGGGTACGGGTCGGAACCTCGCGGGCCGGGATGACCGATCTCGCCAAGCACCTTGCCCAAGACCTCGAAGTCCTCAAAAACACCAAAGTGATCCGATTGACCCGAACCCCCTCCGGTTGGAAGGTGTTTTCTGAAACCGGTGATTCTTGGGAGACCCCGAGAGTCCTCCTGACGGCGCCCGTGCCACAGGCCCTGGAGCTCCTGAAGGGCTCGCAAATCCCCTATCCCGCGGGACTCTCACAGTTGGTTTATGATCCGGCCCTCGTGATTCTTCTGGGACTCGATTCGAGTCCAGCCGTTACCACCCCCTTCATCCGTCCGAAGCAACCCCCTCTTCTGTCGGTGACCGATCAAGAACAGAAGAAAGTCTCCGGTACTGCCGCATGGACCGTGGTGTTCGATCCGGAATTTTCGACCAGACACTTCGAGACCGATGAGGTCAAAGTCAAAACCCTGGCGCTCCAGGAGATCAGGAAGCAGTATCCCGATCTGAACATCCGCGACGCCCAGCTGAAAAAATGGCGCTATTCCCGGCCTTCTCGAATCTGGCCCGAATCCGCCCAAGCGATCGAAGGATATCCGGGTCTGGTTCTCGCCGGAGACGCCTTCGGGGGCAATGGAATTGACGGTGCCCTGCAATCCGCAAGAACGGCTGTTTCGCTCCTTTTTTGAGCTAAAAATCCACTTTGCGGATTCCGATAAGGACTCATGTTTTCCCAACATGATCCACATCAATCTGATTTCCTCTCCATCCACCTCAGAACGAACTACCGGGGCGACCTGACCGGAGTCCGGGTACACCGGAACGGCGGACAAACCGACTACGAACGGACCAACCGGAGGGCGAACGCCATCTTCGACGCTCCCGATGCGGAGCTCGGAGAGTTTTTCAGGACTTCACGCGATTTTGCGAAAGTGATGGGTCAGGGAGCGGTTCTCGACCTCGGGTGCGGCGGTGGAGGACTGGTGAAGGATCTCCGGAACCTCGGAGTCCGGTCTTTCGGGTTGGACCTGGTGCTCGATCCGACCTGCGTGCCCGCTCAAGGTTTTGTGAGGGGCGACGCCTATGCTCCTCCCTTCCACCCCGGTTCATTTCATTGCATTGTGAGCGTGTTCAGCGTTTTCCATTATGAGCCCGTGACGGCCGTTCCCCACCTCCTGGACCGGTGCATCGACCTCCTCGTCCCCGGCGGGAGAATCCTCATCAACGCCATCCACAAAAAAGACGTGCACGCCGAGCTGGTGAGAAGAGCCCACCAACGCGGAGCCACGGTATTCCAGGATCTTGCCGAAGGCGCGCTTCAGATCATTCGAAATACGGCGACTTCTGATTCACACCGCCGTAGTTGAAAATGAGGGACGGAGCCGACTGGACCCCGTTCGACTTCCCCCCGAGGAGTTCGATCAGAAGGTCCCTTTGATTCTTTTCTCCCTTGAAAGTCCCGTCCTGCTGCCTCACCCGCACCGGCTCCTCACTCACTCCGAGGCAACCTTTGGTGGCGTTGTTGACCTCGGAGAATGCGACCGAGGACATCCTTCCATCCATCGAGTTCAACTCGTTCATGCTCTTACCGTCCAGGGCCCCGAGAGAGGCGATCTCATTCACCCCCTTCATGAAACTCTCTTTGGACGTCCAGCTCATCTGATCCACTCCCCAACCATGCAAAACCACGCCACGAGACAGCATTTGATCGTTCACGCCTGACTCAAGGCCATGCAGCTTGAGACTGCGCCCCCAGGTTCCGTTGTATTCGGTCTCAGCCCGGATGAAGCCCAAAGAGGACAGGTTCGACTTGTGCTCATTGCCTGTTTTCGGATTGGAACCGAACCGGTCCGAGCCCCCCTTCTCGGAAGGGAAAGGGGTCGGACGCGGCCGCATACGGGATCTTTTTTCTTTCTCGGCATCAGTCAACTCCGGAATCCCGTCCCCGTGAGCCACCCAGGTCTGATTCACCACCCGATGCGTGGAGAGATCGAGCACCATGAGTCTTCTGCTGTTCGAGGGTTTGGTGTAATCCACAATCGTCAGGTACCTCGAGTTCGCAGGTAGCTTTCCGGCCTTCTTCAATTTTTCGTAGCCTTGAACCGCCTTGCTGAACGCATCGAACGAAACGAACTCGCTGTCACAGTCCGGGCGTCCGTCCGGAGTCAGCCGGACCATCTTCAAGCTTTCCATTTTTTTGTGGATGAACGCCGCACCGAAGGGCGGAAGGGTCTCCGGCACGCTCCTGAACTTTTGAAGCATCATCTTCGAAGCCCTCACTTTGAAGCGAGCAGAAGCGAGGTAGTAGGCATCGGTATTTCCAGAGGTCGCCGCACGGGAGCAGTTCGCAAGCTCCTTCTCGGCTTCTGCTGACTCGGAGGCGGTCATCCCCAGCTTGAGTTTGAGCTCATCGAAGAACCGGGGATCGGCCTGCCTTCCCCACGGACAGACCGAAGCGAGATCCGTCTTCACCGCCGAAACCAACAAAGCCAATCGACGGTCTCCGGAATAATTGAAGGCCGGATCACACATCCCGGTTTTCAGATAATCCTCTTTGAACGCCCGATAACGGCCTTCCAGCGGAATCTCCTCGGAAAGGGACTCCATCATGTGATGGACCTCGGCACCTTCGGGACCATGACCACAATTTCCAGAAGCCATCGAGCTTCCGGAAAAGAGAGCAGGCAGGACAAAAAACAAGAACCGCCAGGCAGGCATGTCCACATCTCTGTATCGGACATTCCGCCAAAACCTTGACCCTCTTGCGGAAATAGTCCCACTCGAATCTTCTCAATACCCAAACGCTTGAATGCTTTGAACTTTACGATCCCAGCCTCAGCCACTCCCGATAAAACCTGCGGAAAGCTCCTTTTTGGCAGAGATCCAGTTTTTGGGAGCGCGGGAGCTTCTTGATGCGCCACTCCAGTCGGAGAGCCGTGGAGTGGTCGAACTTCCCGGCTTTCAGGAGGTAGGACTTCGGCGGAGAGGATCTGAAGAATTTCGCCCCGGAGCCACTCTGGTGTTGTCCCAGGCGCCTGACAGGATCCTTCGTGATTCCGGTGTACAGTCGGCCGTTTTCGGCCTCGATGATGTAGACAAACCACTCCGAATCCATTTACGCTCCCCATACAGAATAGGAGAGCTTCCATGAGTTTTCAATGGATCGGCAAGTCACCGGACGGGTCCACCGTCACACTCCATCGGTTCCGGGAAAGCCTGTATCAAAAGGCGACCGATTATTCCCCGGAATGGGAAGCCGCGAACCCGGGGATCTCACGGGTGGGCGCCATTCTCGATGTCGAAACCACCGGACTGCATCATGATTCCTCGAAAGTGATCGAGATCGGCATCCGGACTTTCCGCTTCAACCGGATCACGGGTGAACTCCTCGAACCCCTTGAGCGTTACAGTGCCTTTGAAGATCCGGGTGAACCCTTGGATGAAGAGATCAAGAAACTGACCGGCCTGACGGACGAAATGTTGAAGGGCCAGTCGATCGACTGGGGTACGGTCGACCGCCTTCTTGCAAGCTCGGTCATCGTCATCGCCCACAATGCCTCCTTCGACCGTCCGTTCGTAGACAGGAGAAGCACCGTTTCACGCGAAAAAATCTGGGGTTGTTCGATCAAACAACTCGACTGGCACTCGAAGGGATTCACCTCACAAAAACTCGATGTTCTTTCGATCTATCACGGATTTTTCACCGATGCGCACCGGGCGTTGAATGATGCGGAAGCGCTCTTGCACCTGCTGTCGTTCGCCGACCCTTCCACCGGTAAGCCTTATTTGGGCGAACTTCTCGAGGCCGCACGCAGGCCGACCGTGCACGTGAGTGCCACGTATTCTCCCTTTGAATCGAAAGATCATTTGAGAAGAAGATCCTACCGCTGGGACCCCCAGGGGAAGGTCTGGTGGAAGGAGATCCAGAAGGAGGACCTGGATCAGGAAATCCAATGGCTCGAGGAGACGGTATACGGAGGAGCTTTCAGGGGCAAAACCCGTGAAATCACCCCTACGGACCACTTCAAGGCGGATTCCGGAGCATGATCCCCCGCCATCCCCGTGTCTCGATGGATGTGAACATCGAGTACCTGCTCACCTTCCTGCAGGACGAACTCTCTGATGTCCCTGATTTGAGGATTCATCCGGTGGCTCCGAGTGGGACGATGAGAAGCCCGGACCTGCCACAGGACTACGACCCCGAGGAAAAACGGGTGCACCTCGACCGTGGAGTGCGCGTTCGGATCGGAAGCAGGGACTACTTTTTCCCGGTGGACTGGGTCCTTCGGAACGAGTTCGACCGGATCAAGGCACAAGCGACCGAGATCCGTGAGTTCTCGGAAATCTCACGTTACTGACGCCCGGTGGGTGCCCGTTGGCCTTTGGGTGCCGGCCTCGGAATCTTCCTGCCGATGGCAGCTTCGACCTTACGAAGGACCGGCTCGTCACGGGGAGTGACCAGACTGGTCGCCCGTCCGCGACTCTCCGCCCGCCCGGTCCGTCCGATGCGGTGAATGTAATCCTCTGCATCCCTCGGAAAGTCGTAATTGACGACATGAGCGACGGCATCAACGTGGATTCCACGACCGACCACATCGGTGGCGATGAGAACCCGGTAACGCCCGTCCTTGAAGTCCTGCAGCGCCTGCTCGCGCACGGCTTGATCGAGGTCGGAATGCAGCTGGGTGACATCCTGGAAGCCGCGATTGCGGAGGTTCCGCCACAAACGATAAGCATTGTCCTTGGACCGGGCGAAGATGAACATCGTTCCCGGCTCTTCATCGAGAATCCGTTCAAGTCTGCGCATCTTGGCGCTCTCGTCGCAGAATATGAAATGCTGATCCACGGTCGTCGCGGCTCGGGAAGGTTGCCCCACCTTGATCCGGACCGGGTCATACGTGATGTTGTGGGCCAGTTTCTCGACCAAAGGAGGAAAGGTCGCCGAGAACAGCAAAGTTTGGCGGGATTCGGGAGTCTCGCGAAGGATCCGGTTCAACTGCTCCGAGAAGCCCATGTCGAGCATGCGGTCCGCTTCGTCGAGCACGAGAACCTCAAGGTACTCGAGCCAAATATTGCCCCGTTCGAGATGGTCACAAATCCTTCCGGGAGTGGCCACGATGATCTGGGGATAGGTCCGGAGCGCGACCTCGTCGTTCTTGAGCGGAGTGCCACCGATCAAGGAGATCGAGTTGACTCCGAGGGGTTTTCCGAATTCTTCGAGAACTTTCTGGGTCTGGAGTGCGATTTCACGGGTCGGGGCCAACACCAGCGCGTAGGTCCCCCCTCTTCCGATCACCCGTTCGAGAACGGGAAAAGCGAAGGCCGCTGTTTTTCCGGTGCCGGTCTGGGCTGAAACCACCAGATCCTGACCGTCAAGTGCATGGGGAATGGATTGTTCCTGGACCGGGGTCGGTTTGCTGAATCCTGCCTTCAGGATCAGTTCCACGAGCTCTTCCCGGAGTCCGAGGGTCTTCCAGGGAGAGGGTTCATTCAAGGGTGTATCGATCATCGGCCTTGATCCTAACCCAGAATCAACCGAATGGGAAACCCTCATTCCCCCGCTTTTTGATTGAGGGGAGTGACACCCGGGGATATGTTCGGGAAATGCCGTCATTCCTGATCGCACTTTTCCTCGGATTTTTGCCCGTAGAGTCCGCGAATGCGGCCGATCCCGTTTTTGAAGACCACAAGGTCGAAACCGTACTGGAGACCTGTGCCCCGCTCGACTTCATGAGCACCTCCCTCGCACGGAATCATCAGGAGCGGATCTTGAGCCGTAAGCCCGAGCTGAAGAAAGTCAACTTCGGCGGAAAATACCTCCTCCTGAACCTGTCTCTGATGATGGAGGAGCTCTGGCTCATCGCGGATTGCTCCACAGGGAAATTTCTCAAACCCACGCTCGACGGAAAAGCCCGTTTCCGGCCGGACAGTCTGCTCCTGGAGCTGAAGACCAAAGAGGGCGTCGAGTGGCAAGTTTGGAAGAACGACGGCTGGTCGCGTATGGAAGCGGCTCCATCCGTCCCGCAAGTCCGGATCACCCCCGCTCCTCCGGCCGGGGGTGGTATCACCGGGTCGCCCTGCCTTGCCCCCGACTTCCGGTCCTATTTCAAAGCCGATACGGTTCGTGACAATCTCATCCGACTGAACCCGGAATCGGAACGGTCCAATTACGCCCGGAATTACCGGATCTTCAAGAACGAGCTCCTGTTCGAAACCCGTTGGTTTCTCATGGACTGCCGGACGGGAAAATTCGAGAAGGAAGTTCTCTCCGCCTCCCGTGCAGATTTCGCAGTGGACAGTGAGTTGCTCGTCTTGCGCGATGACGGGAAATTCCCGCGCCACCTGAAATGGGCCCGGAGCCAGTGGGTGGAAACTCCGGATCCCGGTAGACCGGATCACCCGGTCCGCAATGATCTGCAAGGTCCGGACGCCAGGAAACTGTTCGCCATGTTTCCGAACCCCTCCCACCACGACCGGTTGGAGTTCGAGGATTTGATTTGTGAAAAAGCCCCGGCTTCAGCCTCCTTCTTGTGCCGGGTCCGCATGATTTCGACGGGATCCCCTCACGACCCCCATGCATTCAAACCGGAGGAAAACGAATGGATCACAGGTTTGGTCCGGGATTTCGGAACGACCATCATGTCGCCACGCTCCGAGATCCAGATCCTCGGAATCCAATCGGGATTCTGTGTGAAAGAGAAATCACGGTGCGAATTCGAGTCACGGAAGGTTAAACTGGGTCCATGAAGAACAGGATCCAGGACCTCAGGGATGCTCAGGATTTCGGAGAAGAAGGGGGCGTCGTCCCCGTCATCGATGTGGCCGCCACATCGACTTTCATGAATCCCGCCGACATGGAGCGGACTTTTGCAGGTGAACTGCAAGGGTGCTACCTCTACAGCCGCCACTCGAACCCCACCGTGAACGCATTCAGCCGGAAGTTCGCGGCTCTCGAGGGAACCGAGGCTGCACTCGGGGTATCGAGCGGGATGGCCGCAATCGCAGCCACGCTCGAACAACTCGTTCCGACCGGTGGACACATCGTCACTTCCCGCACGGTTTACGGTGGCACTTACGCACTCTTCAAGAATGTCCTCCCCCGTCGAGGAATCGATGTCACCTTTGTGGACGGCGGAGATCTGAAAGCGCTCGAACGTGCGATCCGTCCGGAAACCCGCGTTCTGTTCACAGAAACCCTTTCCAATCCCCTGCTCCGGATCTCGGATTTGAAGGCCTATTCCGCCATCGCCAAACGTCACGGACTCAAACTCGTGGTCGACAACACATTCGCCCCGCTTTTGGTCCATCCCGGGGATCACGGTGCGGATGTGACCATTCATTCCTGCACCAAGTACGTGTCCGGATCGGCCGACATGATCGCAGGGGTGATTTGTTCGACCCGGGAATTCATCCAGAGCCTGATCGACGTCAATACCGGCGTGGTGATGCTGACCGGTCCGATCATGGATGCGCGGATCGCCCATGAACTCTATGTCCGTCTCGACCACCTTCCTCTTCGGGTGAAAGCCCACTCCGAGATGGCGCTCCACCTCGCCCGGGGCATGGAAAGCAAGGGGATCCCTGTGATTTATCCCGGACTGGCCTCACATCCCGAGCACTCACTGATGACCGGTATGTTGAATCCCGGTTTCGGTCACGGTGGAATGCTCACGGTGGATTGTGGAACCGCGCTCAAGGCGATGGAACTCGCCAACGAACTGCAAAAAGTGAAATTCGGACTCTATGCGGTGTCGCTCGGGTTCTCGAGGACCCTGATGAGCTGTCCTTCCGTCAGCACCTCCAGTGAGATACCGGCAGACGAGCAAAAAGAAATGGACCTGACCCCGGGCTTGCTCCGTCTCAGTATCGGATTCACCGGTGATCCGGACCTCATGCTCGGTAGATTCCTCGATTCTTGGAAGAAGGTTTTCGGCTGATGCCCTCACTTTGGTCGAATCTCTGCCCGGTCTGCCATCAAGGACGAATCTTCCGCGATCTGGTGCGGATGAATCCCCGCTGCCCGGCCTGCGGAGAGGTGTTCGAGAAGGAATCCGGTTACTTCGTGGGGGCCATGATCGCTTCATATTTCCTGGGAGTGTTTCTGGCGCTTCCAGTCCTCCTCCTTTCGATTTTCCGCTTCGAGCTCGAGGCCGTATGGGCGATCGCCCTCTGCATCGGCCAAACCCTCTTGATGCAACCGTTCTTGTTCCGGTACTCCAGAATCCTCTGGATCCAGCTGGAAGCCAGATTGACGCGCGTCGCCAAGGCGGGTTCGAACAGAAAAACATGATTTCATCCCCCGGAAGTGGTAACCCCTCCTTCCATGGTGATGCTCCGAATCGCCCTCATTCCGATCTGGATTTTGACCCTTCCGGGTACGGGTCATGCCACTGAACCGGTTCAGCTGACCGGGGGATCCCCTTGTTTTGATTTCTCGAAAAAGAGCACGCGGATCCTTTCTCCCTCACCTTACTCTTTCCCGGAGACCGGCCGGGAATCTCGGGAGCTCGGAACCGATGCCAAGACGGGTTTCGACTGGGCCAGGGTGGCAGGAATCGTGAAGCTTCCGATCGAGAAGGTGAACGCCAAGCTGCTCGATCAGATGACGACGAGGAATCCCAAGACCACCACCATCACCACTGAATCCCTCACCCCCAACGGAGCACTCAACCGGACCCGTGTCGCCATCCGGGTCAAGCCGGTGTTCTTCATCACACTCGAGTGGGAGGAGGAATGGGCCCACACCCTGATTGAAGGGACCCCGGAAGCCCCGAAGGAGATCCTGATCTCCTACCAAAAGACCAACGGCACCTCGCACATCCGGCACTTTTGTGGGAACATCCTTCTCAAAACCGTGAGTCCCACCACCACAGGTGTGTTTCTCTATGAGCAAATCGATGCGGATCAACGGGATCCGGACGACGTGGCCGACGGCCTGCTCGGAACCCTGAAAACCCTTCGACCATGAACCGTCTGATCCGTTTTCTACTCAAAAAAGCCTGGTTGGTCGTCACACTGTGCAGCGTACTGGGAGTGATCGGAGGGTATTTTTCGGTTCACCTCTTCTCCAATCTGAAGACTGACCTCGAAGAATTGCTCCCGGCCAAGGCGCGGAGCGTGCTGGACCTGAACGAGGTCAGGACCCGCTTGCTGACCACCAACAACCTGGCGGTACTGGTCCTCTCGAAAGACGTCCGGGCTTCCAAAAGATTCATGGACGATCTGGCACGGGAGCTTTCCGCCCTTCCTGCCGAGACGGTCGCGGGGGTGGAGTACCGGATCGACAAGGAGCTCGCTTTTTTTGAAGGCCGGAGGTCGCTCTTCATCGACCGTTCCGACCTTCTCTCGATCCGGAACTACATCCGGGAGAAGATCGACTACGAGCTGAACCTGTACAACCCTCTCACGATCGTCGAGAACCGCAACATCCGGGAACCGGAACTAGACTTTGCAACCTTGAAGCGCAAGTACGAGTCCAAGACCTCTTCCTATTCCCGCTTCCCGGACGGGTACTACGCCTCACCCGACCAACAGAAGCGGGTCTTGCTGGCGAATCTGCCTGCCAACGCCTCGGGCATCAGCGCCTCGAAGAAGCTGAGGGAAGCCACCGACGCGGTGATCAATAAACTCGGTCCCGCGAATTATGCGTCGGATGTCGAGATCCACTTCGGGGGAGGGGTCCAAGACCTGATCGACGAACACGAAGCTCTGATCGAAGATCTCCTGTTGTCGACCGTCCTCGTGTGCATCCTGGTCTCGGCGGCGATGCTATTCTATTTCAAGAGTCTGATGGGCACCCTTGCCCTCTTGATCTCCCTGTTCCTCGGGACTTTCTGGACCTTCGGTGTCGGATTCTTCCAGGTGGGATATTTGAACGCGAACTCGGCTTTCATGGCGAGCATTGTGATCGGTAACGGGATCAACTTCGGGATCATCCTTCTCGCACGTTTCATGGAAGAGCGCCGGAAACGGAAAGACACGCCCCGGGCCCTGTACATTGCGGTTCAGAAGACCCTGTCCGCAACCGGAGTTGCGGCCCTCGCGGCCGGCCTGGCTTACGGTTCACTGATGCTGACCAGCTTCAGGGGCTTCAGACAGTTCGGGGTCATCGGCTTCACGGGTATGGCTTTGTGTTGGTTGGCATCCTACACCTTCATGCCCTCCTTCATGATTCTCCTGTATCGGGCCGGCTTTTTCCGTAAGCCCGTGAAAAAATCCGAGCCGGTGATTTCAGGCTGGATCACCCGTGGGATCCGCCGGTACCCGAAGCCCATCTTGGGCGTGACCGCTGCACTGACTCTGGTCTCCCTCCTGAGCCTCGTCCGGATCGGTCCTGAAATGATCGAGACCGACATGAAGAAGCTCCGGAACAAGCACAGCGCGATCGACGGTTCGATCTACTGGAGTGCGGTCGTTGATGACATTTTCCAGCGGTACCTGCTTCCTGTGGTCATCCTCCCGAAAGAAAAAAGCGATGTGAAGAAGATCGCGGAGGAAGTCCGGAAGACAAAGGCCGCCGAAGGAGACAAGAGCTTCATCGTGAATGTCAGCACGCTCGATGACTTCATCGCCGAAGACCAATCCGAGAAGATCCGCATTTTGAGGGAAATCGACCAGCTCCTCCCCCGCCAGTTGCTCGAAAAGCTCTCTCCCCAGGAAAAGAGGATGGCCCGCGAACTCCTCTCTCCCCAATCCTTCCAATCCTTCGGATTGTCGGATCTTCCCCCTCTGGTTCGGAACAAATTCCTCGAGCGGGACGGAACCATCGGGAAGATCGTCATGATCGAGCCGTCTCTCAGCCCCGAACTGGCCAAGAGCGAAAACCTGATTCATTTCGTGAAGTCCGTCCGGGATGCCGCCGACAAAGTCGCACCGGGCACTGCAGTGGCGGGAACCCTTCCGGTCACCTCCGACCTGTTCGAGTCGATCGTGAAGGACGGACCGGCAGCGACCCTGTTCGCGTTCCTCGCGGTGTTCCTGTTGATCGTGGTCCTGTTCCGCGACATCCCCACCGTGGCCCAGTGCTCATTCTCACTGCTGCTCGGGGTGCTCCTCATGTTCGGGTACATCCTGATCTTCCGTGAGAAAATCAATTTCTTGAACTTCATCGCACTCCCGATCACCTTCGGGATCGGCGTCGACTACGGAGTGAACATCTTCCAGCGCTACCGGCTGGAAAAAAGCAAAGGCATCCTCCCGGTGTTGAAACACACGGGAGGAGCCGTCATGCTTGCCAGTTTCACAACCGTCACCGGCTATGGCTCACTCCTGATCGCCAGCAACCAGGCTTTCGTGAGCTTCGGTAAACTCGCCGTGCTGGGAGAACTCACCTGCGTTTTTGCAGCCGTGGTCGCCTTGCCGGCCTTGATCTCGGTCCTTCAGCCGGTCACTCCGAAACCAGAGTGACCCCTTCGCTGCCGGGCAAGCGGGGCATTTTCTGCTCCGGAAACTTCCCGGTGAGTGAGTTCAAGAAGGCGACGATGTCGGACACTTCGTCTTCTTTGAGGTCCTTGTTCAGCTGGGTCTTCGCCATCACCCGCACCGCCTCGGGCAGGTTCGGAACCTTGCCGTTGTGCATGTACGGAGCGGTCAGTGCGATGTTTCTCCAGGTGGGGACCCGGAAGAAGTGTTTGTCGGCGGGATTCTTGGTCACGCCCGAGCGACCTTCATCTGCAGTCAGCTCGTACTTGGAGTCATAAGAGGATCCCGGGAAAGTCGGAAACTTCTGATAAAATCCGGTTCCTTCTGGCAGAAGCGGACCCGCGAAATTCGGACCCGAGTGACAGGAGGTACATCCCACAGACTGGACCAACCCCATGCCTCGCACCGCTGCGGCCGAAAGCGATTTCTTGTTCCCCTTCATGTACAGATCGAAGGGAGAATCCGGCGTGAGCAAGGTGCGCTCGTAAGTGGCGATGGCCATGGCCACCTGGTCGATGTTAATTTCTTTGGTCCCGGGGAAAGCCTTCTTGAATCCTTCCACATATCCTGGAATCGCCTTGATCCGTGCAATCACCGCATCGTGGCTGTCCATGCCCATCTCGATGGAATTGGTCAGTGGGCCTTTGGCTTGCTCCTCAAGGCTTTTTGCGCGACCATCCCAGAACTGGACCGACAAGAAGGCGGAGTTCCAAACCGTGGGAGCAGAACGACCGCCGTGCTGGCCTTTGATCCCGACCGAGTTCGGACGATTGTCGTCTCCGCCGGCCATCACGTTGTGACACGAGTTACAAGACACCGTGCCGTCCTTAGAAAGACGGGGATCGAAATACAGCTGTTTACCCAGCTCCACCTTGGCCGGGGTCACCGGATTCAAAGCCGGAACCGGTGGTTTCTTGGGAAGGGCCTCGAAGGCCGACGCAGCAACGGGGAACACGAATGCCAAAACAAAAGGAGTGAGATTCTTCATGAGAACAGTATCCCTCCGGCTCCATGCGAATGAAAGGAGAACTCATCAATCCCTTGATTGAAAATATCGATCGGTCGGGCTTTTAGAAGTACCAGCCGAAGTAGACACCCGGCAGGCCGGTGCTTTCAATCCCTTGTCCCATCAAGTACTTGTACTCGATACCAAAATTGAATCCGAGGTTGGCCTGCCAGTCAAACCCCACGGAGGGACCGTAAAACGTCCCCCCGGTTGTCAGGGAGAGGCCCCCCACCGTTCCGGAACCGGTCACACTACCAATCACTCGGGAGGCGCCGAAACCGACGAATGGAGCGACATTGGAGTTGGTCACAAAGAACTTCCCGTCGATGCCGTAGGTCTGCACATCCACGGTGAAACTCTGATCATTGGCCGAAACACTTCCATAACCCAGAGTCAGACGGAGTCGGTTGGAGAGGTTGTAAGACAGGTTGTAGCCGATCAAGGAAGGCACCGGCTCGGTCAGGATCCCGACCGACAACCCCAAGCGCTTCACAGCACGTGAACTGGCCTGAGCATCGGGGCTTGGAGCCACCAGAGAAACCAGAGCGATCAGACCTGCCAACAAGAATGAATTTTTCATCATATCAACATTGTAGAACCTGATCTGTTCCAATGCCATGAGATTAAATTGACGGCCTGACGCATTGCCCCAATGCAGTGCCGCAGGGTATACTCCCCCCCATGTCAAAACCTACTGTGATCGGAATCAATGGATGCGGCCGCATCGGTCGCAAAGTGCTTCGCCTTGCCTTCGCCCGCCCGGGAATCCGGGTCGCTGCGGTGAATGACACCGGCGATCTCCAAACCCTCGCTCATCTGCTCAAGTACGATTCGGTTCACGGTACTTGGGATGCCGACATCCGTGTCGAGGGCAAAGGCCTGGTCATCAACGGTCAGAGCGTTCATGTGTTCTCGGATCGTGATCCGACCCAACTCCCGTGGAAACAAGAAGGCGTGGAAGTTGTGCATGAGTGCACGGGCGCATTCACCGACAAAGAGAAAGCCATGAAACACATGGCAGGTGGTGCGAAGCGGGTTCTGATTTCCGCACCCTCGAAAGATGCGGACCTCACACTCTGTTACGGAGTGAATCACACCTCTTACGATCCTTCCAAGCACACCGTCGTATCGAACGCCTCCTGCACCACCAACTGTCTGGCTCCCGCAGCGAAAGTGCTCGACGATCATTTCGGCATCGTCAAGGGCACCATGATGACCGTTCACAGTTACACCAATGACCAGCGGATCCTCGATCTTCCGCACAAAGATCTCCGCCGCGCTCGTGCCGCCGCTCTGTCGATGATTCCGACCTCGACCGGCGCCGCCAAAGCCGTGGGTCTCGTTCTCCCGCATCTGAAAGGCAAGCTTGACGGCCTTTCGATCCGCGTTCCGACTCCCAATGTTTCCGTTGTGGATTTCACCGCAATCGTGAACAAGCCAACCAGCAAGGACGAGGTGAATGCCGCACTGAAGGCCGCCTCGGAAACCTCCCTGAAGGGCGTGCTCGGATTCTCCGAAGCGCCTCTCGTTTCGAGTGATTACAACGGTGATGTCCGGAGCTCGATCATCGATTCTGAATTAACCATGGTGATGGAAGGCAATCTGGTGAAGATCATCACCTGGTACGACAACGAATCCGGATTCTCGAACCGGATGCTCGATGTGACAGAGTACATGGCATCGAAAGGGATCTGATCCATGAGACTGAAATCGATCCGTGAACTCCCTTTGCGTGGCAAGAAACTCTTCCTCCGCCTCGACTTCAATGTGCCCCTTTCCGCTCCCGATGCGGATGGGATCCGTAAAGTCGAGGACGACACCCGGATCCGGGAGGCCCTGCCGACCATCCGCTTTGCCCGTGAACAAGGCGCAAAAGTGATCATCGCCTCGCACCTCGGCAGGCCGAAAGGTCGCCGCAACGAGGATTTCTCTTTGCTTCCCGCCGCGGATCGATTGGCCGAACTCCTGGGAACTGAAGTGACCCTGATGGACGATTGCATCGGCGAAGGAGTCGAGCTCAAAGCCGCTTCGCTCCAGAACGGCGACGTGATGGTGCTCGAGAATCTCCGCTTCCACAAAGAAGAGGAAGAAAACGATCTCGGATTCGCGCAGAAACTTGCACGTTTGTGTGATGTCTACGTGACGGACGCGTTCGGCACCGCCCACCGCGAACACGCTTCGACACATCGTTTGCCCTCGATCATGCCGGACCGGGGTATGGGTTTTTTGATCGAGAAGGAAGTGAAGTACTTTGACGGAATCCTCGGGAATCCGGCGGCTCCGTTTCACCTGATTCTCGGCGGCGCCAAGGTGAGTGACAAGATCAAGACCATCTCCGCGCTGATGAAGCACGTGAACGGGGTCGTGATCGGTGGCGCGATGGCTTATGCTTTCATGAAGGCACGGGGCGAGACCATTCCACCAGAATGGAAACAACCGGCTCCCGAAGACGTCGAGGCGGCCCGCCATTTGTTGGCAGAAGCCGAAAAGAAGCACATTCCCTTCCTGCTTCCGCTCGACACGAATCTCGGGTTCGACATCGGTCCGAAAACCATCGAGGAATACGTCCGTTTCTTGTCCACCGCCAAGACGGTGTTCTGGAACGGTCCCCTCGGCTGGTTCGAGAAGACTCCCTATGACCTGGGAACCCGCGAAGTGGCTGCCGCTCTTGCCGGCCAAGCTTGCGTGAAGGTCGTGGGCGGGGGTGATACCGTTTCGGCCATCACCCAGGCCGGCCTTGCTGAAAAATTCGACCACCTCTCGACCGGTGGCGGAGCGGCTCTCGAGTACCTCGAAACCGGCTCGCTCCCCGGAATTGAAATCCTCCGGGCCCCTTACCGCCCGACATCCCCGGATCTGGTATGAAACCACGCGGAATCTTGCTGGCTGGAAACTGGAAAATGAACCATGGGCCGACGGCTGCACAGGAGTTTTTCCGGGCACTTCCTTACTCGAAGAAGCCGGGTGCCACGATGCGGATTTATCCGTCTTTCCTTTCCCTCTCCACCGCACTCGACTCGGTGAATTCGGCCGGAAAGGAAATCGAAATCGGAGCTCAGAATTTTCACGCCGAGAAATCCGGAGCCTTCACCGGCGAAGTCTCCGGGCCGATGCTCCAGGAAATCGGCATCCACCAGGTCCTGCTCGGACATTCGGAACGTCGCCAGTACTTCGGCGAGACTCCCGCTGTGATTCTCAAAAAAACCGTGAGTGCGCTCCAACAGGGTTTCGAGGTTTTACTGTGCATCGGCGAGACCCTGGCCGAACGTAATGCGGGCCAGACTCAGGCGGTACTCACTCATCAGCTCGAGTCCACCCTGGCGGATCCGATCTGTGCGGCGGCTTTTGGAACCAGCCTCCACCTGGCCTACGAGCCGGTGTGGGCGATCGGGACCGGAATGACTGCGACGCCGGCCCAAGCACAAGAGACCCACGCCAGCCTTCGCTCCCTCTTGACCCGGACACTCGGACAGACCTCGGCTGACGCAGTGCAAATCCTGTACGGCGGTAGTGTCACCCCGTCCAATTTCGCCGAGCTTTTGGCCTGCGCGGACATCGACGGGGGCCTGGTCGGGGGCGCGAGCCTGAAACCCGAGAGTTTTGGCGCCCTTTGGAACCTCATCCCCAGTTAAGCGTTTGCATTCTTGGGGTTTCTTGATACCTTACGGAAATCTATGATTACCTTCATCACGGTCGTTCATATCTTTACTGTCGTCCTTCTGGTTGTAGCGGTATTGCTTCAGTCCGGTAAAGGTGCCGAAATCAGTGCCACCTTCGGTGGATCCAGCCAGACCGTGTTCGGAAGCTCCGGCGGCCAGAACTTCTTCCAGAAGCTGACCTACGCTTTGGCAGGAATCTTCATGTGCACGTCACTCATCCTGACCGTGCTTCCGACCAAGCTGAAGCGCTCCGTCTTGGACGGCTACACTACGCCTGCAGCTTCTGCTCCGGCAGCACCCGCTGCTCCGGCGGTACCTGCGACCGCTCCAGCAGCTGCTCCGGTTGAAAATAAAAAATAAGCCTGCTTCGGTCAGGGCGAGAATCGCTGGAAGATGGCCTCTTTCCGGTGCGCAAAAATCTTACCCACATCCGAACGAACCTTACCCAGCCCCATCAAGGAGCCCAGCTTGCCCATCGGCAAGCGGTAACGGACCCAGTCCTTGAGCAAAGTGCCGCCCTTCACGGTCTCGAAACTGTGCTCGTGGTACCAGAGCGAATACGGCCCCTTCAGCTGGTTGTCGACGAACAAAGTGGGCGGTTCCCACTCGGCAATGTCGGTCAACCAGGCGATCGGAACCCCGTGGAGCTTCAGTCGGTAGCGGATCTTGGTCCCCTTCTCGATCTTGTCACCGGTCGAGACGGACTTGATCTTGAAGTTGAGCCACTCGGGCGTGATCGCCTCGAGATTGCGGGCATCCGAGAAAAACGGGAACACTTCTCCCAGGTCGCGTGGAACGAATTGTTCTGCGTACTGGATGAAGGTCGCCCGGTGAGGTTCGAGCGGATGCTGGTGCCAGGAGCAAATCTCTTGCAGGAGTTCGTGAACTGTGTCGAAACGGAACCGGAAACCCGTATCGGCGATCCGGACTGAAACCACCGACTGGCTCTGCAGCAACAAGTCCGCCATCTCACCCAAAGCCAATTTGAGAGCCAAAGCAGGTACGGGAGGTCCGGGTTGTACATGCAGGAGTACGCACAACCGTTGAGTGAGCAGCTTCTGCATCACCGGTTGTTCGACCATCAAATTGTAAGCGCCTTCCACAGTGGAGGTCTTGAGTGCATGAACCACGAAACGGGCTGCATCCTCGAGGTGGATGATGCTCATCATCTGATGTCCGTCACCGATCACTCCCCCGATTCCGTTCAGGATCGGATCGAGCATCTTCGGGAACGCACCGCCTTTGTGACTCATCACCACTCCGGTGCGCAAGATCACTTTCCTCACACCCGCAGGCAATGCCTCGAGAGCGTCCTCCCACTTTTGACAAACCTCGGAGAGAAAGCCTTCGCCTTTCCCCGAGTTCTCGTCAAACACCACTCCAGCTGGGGAACTTCCGTACCAACCCACGGCCGAGGCCTGAATCCAATGCTTGGGATTTCCCCTAGAAAACACCGCTTGGATCAACTCGCGCGAGGCATCCGCCCGACTCGTCAAAATGCGCTTCTTGAAATCCTCGGTCCAACGTCCCGCCGAGAGGTTCTCTCCCATCAGGTTGATGACCGCATCCACTCCTTCAAAGACGGCAAGGGTGGACTCCGGAAATGCATGCCCGGCCCCTTTCCATTCGGCGATCTTGCAGAGAAACGGAAGCTCCTGGCGCGCAGCCGCCGCATCCCGGGTCAATGCGATGATCTCCACATCGTCTTGAGCCAGCAATTTTCCGACTTCTTTACCGATGAGTCCGGTGGCGCCTGTGAGAAGGATTTTCATTTGCTCATTTTAGCACCCGTTGCCTCAAGGAAGAACAAAGAAAAACCCCGGTGCGGAATCCGCACCGGGGTTCTCCCTCACACTTATTCGGAAGGCAGGATTACTTTCCTGCTTGTTCCTTGGCTTTCTTTTCCTGGTACTTCTTCACGAGCTCGTCCTGCACGTTGCGGGGAGCGGCGGAGTACTTCTGGAATTCCATCGAGAACTCGCCCTTACCCTGAGTGGCGGAGCGGAGGTCGGTGGAGTAGCCGAACATCTCGGAGAGCGGCACTTCGGCTTCGATCACGCAGTAGCCGTCCTGGGAACCGGAGTTCACAATCACGCCACGACGCTGGTTCACCTGACCCATCACAGAGCCTTGGAACTCTTCCGGAGCGGAAACTTCCAGCTTCATGATCGGCTCGAGAACGACCGGAGTCGCACGCTCGTAACCTTCCCGGAACGCCATGAGCGCTGCGGTCTTGAACGCTTGTTCGGAGGAGTCGACCGCGTGGTAAGCGCCGTCGTTGATCACGCAGCGAACGCCCACGATCGGGAACCCGATGAGACGACCTTCTTTGATCGCCTCTTTGAAGCCCTTGTCGACGGCAGGGATGAAGTTACGGGGAATGACGCCCCCGGTGATTTCATCCACGAACTCGTACTGGAGTACCGCGTCGGAAGGAAGTGGTTCGATGAATCCGGCCACGCGACCGAACTGACCGCTACCACCGGTCTGCTTCTTGTGGGTGTAGTTGAACTCGCCCTTGGCCTGGATGGTCTCGCGATATGCCACCTGGGGCTTACCGACGACCACTTCACAGTTGTACTCGCGCTTCATCCGCTCGCAATAGATCTCGAGGTGGAGTTCGCCCATCCCGCTGATGATGGTCTGGTTGGACTCTTCATCGCGATGCACGCGGAAGGTCGGATCTTCCTTGGTGAACCGGTTCAAGGCCTTGGAGAAGTTGGTTTCACCCGACTTGTCCTTAGGCTGAACGGAAAGGGAGATCACGGCATCCGGTACGAACATGGAAGTCATGGAGTACTTCACGGTTCCGTCGGTGAAGGTGTCACCGGAGGAGCATTCCACACCGAAGAGAGCGACGATGTCGCCCGCTTTAGCGTGCTCGACGTCGTTCATTTCGTTGGCGTGCATCCGGACGATACGGGGTACTTTCACCCGCTTTTCGTTCGAAGAGTTGACGATGAATTCACCCTTCTTGAGCGAACCCTGGTACACGCGCATGTAGGTCAACTGACCGTAACGGCCGTCTTCGAGTTTGAACGCGAGACCGACAAACGGAAGTCCGGATTCGGATTTCAGCGAGATCTCGGCTTCGTTGTTGTTCTGGTCGAGAGCGATGTTCTCTTTCTCGGAGGGGTTCGGGAGGTAGTAAGTCACGCCGTCGAGCAGGAGCTGAACGCCCTTGTTCTTGTAAGCGGAGCCCACGAACACGGGAGTCAGCTGCAAGGAAAGGGTTCCCTTACGGATGGCCGAGCGAAGCTCTTCCACGCTGATTTCCTCGCCGCTCAGGTACTTCTCGCCGACGGTTTCGTCGAACTCAGCTGCCGCGGAGATGAGGTCTTCGCGGAACTTGTCGCATTCGCCCTTGATGTCGGCAGGGATCGCTTCTTCACGGATGTTCTCTCCGTTGTCACCGTCGAAGTAGAAGGCCTTCATCTGGACAAGGTCCACGACGCCTTGGAACTGGTCTTCAGCACCGATCGGGTACATCACCAGGTGGGCGTTGTGACGGAGCTTTTCACGGAGCATCTGCATGCCACGGAAAGGGTTCGCGCCGGCGCGGTCCATCTTGTTGATGAAACAGAGGCGGGGAACTTTGTAACGCTTCATCTGACGGTCGACGGTGATCGACTGGGACTGGACGCCAGCGACCGAACAGAGCACCAGTACGGCTCCGTCGAGAACGCGGAGAGCGCGTTCCACTTCGATGGTGAAGTCAACGTGGCCCGGAGTATCGATCAGGTTGATATTGAATCCTTTCCACATGCAATAAGTCGCAGCGGACTGGATGGTGATCCCCTTCTCACGCTCGAGCTCCATGAAGTCCATGGTCGCGCCGACCTGATCCTTGCCCTTCACTTCGTGAATGGAGTGGATCTTGGAGGTGTAAAACAGGATACGCTCGGAAAGGGTGGTTTTCCCGGAGTCGATGTGTGCGGAAATCCCGATGTTTCTCACCTTCTCGATCGGTACTTTGGAAGTATCTTCAGCCATGGTTCTAGCTCCTCATTCTTGCTCAATGTCACGGCCCCTCCCCTCCCTGAATTCAAGGCGGAGCCGGGATCACGCGGTAAAAGTTGTTTTTGGACCTGAAAGTGATACCTGACTCAAGGGCTTCTTGCAACCTTTTCGGCATGCCTGACCGGGCGAGTCAAACAATCGACCTCCCGGGCCGGAATCCCTGTGGTATCCTCGGGCCATGGCAAAAAAACTGCTCCTGTGGATGGACCTCGAAATGACCGGCCTTGACGAAAAGACCGACCGGATCATCGAGCTCGCTGCGATCATCACCGATTACGATTTGAACCCCGTGGACCAAAAGCACTATGTCATCCACCAACCTGCCGAAATCATGGAGAACATGAATGCCTGGTGCAAAGAGCATCACGGGAAGAGCGGGTTGACAGAACTCGTGAAAACCGGCTGGAAGCAGGAAACTGTCGAAGAAGAACTTCGCGTTTGGGTCAGGAAGCATTTCGGATCGAAAAAGGGCAAGGACGGAGCCGTCCTCGCCGGAAACTCCATCCACAATGACCGGCGCTTCATCGACGCCCATATGCCGGCATTCGCCGAACTCCTCCACTACCGGATGGTCGACGTGAGCTCCTTCAAAGAGGTGTTCCGCGAGCGCTATGGCATCAAATACGACAAAAAGAACGCCCATCGGGCGATCGGTGACCTGGAAGAGTCCATCGCGGAACTACGGCATTATCTCGGTTTTGTGAAACTCCCCGGCTGATTCGCGACTAGGGTTTGAGTTCGATCCAGACCGGGCAGTGGTCGGATCCGAACACCTGCCGTTCATGGCCGATGTCGTTCACCCGTTCGACGAGATTGTCGGAGACCACGTGGTAGTCGATGCGCCAACCGGTGTTGTTGGCCCTGGCGTTCGCGCGGTAACTCCACCAGGTGTACTGACCGGTTTCGCCCGGATGACGCTCCCGGAACACATCCCGCATCCCGTTCTTCAGGAACTTCGACATCCATTCGCGTTCTTCGATGTAAAAACCGGGTGAATCCTGATTGCTCTTGGCGTTCTTGATGTCGAGCTCGGTGTGCGCGATGTTCAGATCCCCCTGGACGATCACCCCTTTGCCGCTCTTCACGGTTTTCTTGCAGTAGTCCAGGATGGCGTCACAGAACTCGATTTTGTACCCGAGTCTCGCCCGCTCGTCCTGGGAGTTGGGGAAATAACAATTCAAGAGATGGAAATTCTCGAATTCCAGAATCTGGATCCGGCCCTCGTCATCGAACTTGGCTTCACCGATCCCCTCACGGTAGGCGAGAGGCTTCACCCTCGAAAACAGTGCGGTTCCGCTGTATCCCGGCTTTTTGGCCGCATGCCAATAGACATCATAACCCTCGTACTGAAGCATCTTGGGATCCACGGCATCCCGGTGGGCCTTCACCTCTTGCAAGCCGATCACGTCGGCGTTCACCTTTTGAAACCAGTTCTGGAATCCCTTGCCCAGGATGGCGCGATACCCGTTCACATTCCACGATACGATTTTCATCTTGGATCCCTCATCCCCACCGGTGAAAAGCCGGATGCCCTTCTTTGACCGCGACAAAGGTCCCGATGCAAGTGGCCGTCGGCTTCCCCGTGGGATTTGCCGTGCTGAAAAGTTCGGCCGAAATCACCGCCCGGTCGGGGCCGATCTCCTTGACCCGCGCCACCAAACGGACCGGTACCCCGCTCGGTGTCGGCGCCCGCAGTTTCACATGGAAATCCGCGGTGACCGTGCAGGGGGGTTCTGAAAGCCCGGCCTGTTTCATCAATGAATAGGCGGCTGTCCAGTTGGAATGGCAATCCAGAAGCGATCCGATGATCCCGCCGTTCAACATTCCCGGAAAAGCCTCGTGATGGGACTCGGGCTGGAACTCGGCCTCGACGCTACCGTCGGGCCGGGCAAAACTCCGGATGCGGAGGCCCTTGGAGTTGGCGGGGCCACATCCAAAACAGATGCTGTTCGGAGCAAGGGTTTCTTGAAGACTCTTCATGTCTGGACAGGGTTAACACGTGTGCTAGGCTCTAGCCAACCCATGAAGCCCCGGATCTGGCGCTTTGATAACGCGAATTCCCTGTACTACGCTCTCATTGACGAGATCGCTTCCGCGGTGCGTCCGATCCTGGACTCCTCCCGGTCGCCCATGATGGCCTTGCCGACCGGCAACACCATGATCCCGTTTTACCGGCTCGCCGTGGAGTCCGAGGAACGCCTGGGGATACGGGATTGGACTTGTTTCAATCTCGACGAGTACCACCCGCTCCCCTCTGGAGACACCCCCTATTCCTTCCGCAGTTATCTGGAGCAACATTTCTATTCCCGTTTGATCCATCCCCCTCGCCACCGGATGGAACTGGATGGCACAGCACCCGACCCGAAGGAAGAGTGCGCCCGGTACGAGCACGAGATCCGGACCCGGGGAGGGATCGACTTGGCATTGCTCGGTATCGGTACGAACGGGCACATCGCTTTCAACGAGCCGGGGTCCGCCTTCGACTCCAGAACGCGCCTGGTTCATCTCCATCCGGACACTTTGCTGGCGAATTTCAAGGGAGCCCCTCCGGTGACCTCGGCCCTGACCCTCGGCATCGGCACTTTACTCGAAGCCAGGAAGATCGTGATCGTCGCCATGGGCAAATCCAAATCCCAGGCGGTCCGCTCCGCGATTTCAGATCCGATCCACCCCTCGGTCCCTGCAAGCGCCCTCCAGAATCACCCCGATGTGACCTGGATGCTCGATCAAGAATCTTCTGATCGCCTTTGATTCCCTGATTCTTTGTCGACTCAGTGACGCTGATTCGAGCTCAGGAATTTCCGGGTCAGGAGAATCGACCGCCCCCTGAGCACGAGCAATCCTTCCTTCTCCATCTCCTGGATGGTCCGCGTGACGGTTTCGGGAGTCGTTCCCGCCCATTCGGCGATATCCCTGCGGGTCCAGATCCGCTCGGGGTCGATCTCCCTCAGTTTCAAGATCGCGTCCGAAATGCGTTCCTGGGCCGATGATCCGAAGGCGAGCCCGAGACGGGTTTGCAATTCTTCATGCTCGAAAGCCATCTGGCGGAGCAAGCCTCGCATCAGGTCGGGGCTTTTGGCCAGGCAATCCGGAACGTTCCCGGCCTGGACATGCACGAGCCCCACCTCGGTCAGAGCCAAAGCGAGATGATGATGGGGACGCCTGGTGAAGACGGCGTCGAAACCGATGCAATTCCCGGGACCGACAATTCCGAGGATCTGACTTCGTCCCCACTCGTCACCCCGCTCGAGCTTCACCTTGCCTTCGTGCACCAGATACAAGCCGGTTGCGGCATTCCCGGGATAATAGATCACTTGTTCGGGACGGAAGCGGAGCGTGCTCAATCCGGCCCCCGTCGACCTCAAGACTTCGATGATTCTTAACAGTTCCATGGAACACCTCTGCACGGGATCCTTGCAATATTGATGCGAATCAATCCGTTTCCATGCACAGATCAAGGCGGACCGGACTCCGGGGCCTTAAGATCCGGCTCCAGGAGGAACGTTCCATGAAACCCATTCCACAAATCACGCGATACATGACCGAAGTCCCCCACACGATCGGGGCGGAGCAATCTCTCGCCACCGCGCGGGACTTCATGGAGAAACACCGGATCCGTCATCTGCCGGTTCTCTCAGGAGGAGAACTCAGAGGAATCCTCTCCGACCGGGACATCAAAATGGCCCTCGGCTTCGAGGGGGTGAACCCGATCACCACCCGGGTGGAGGATATCGCCCTGGAAGACTGCTACGTGGTGAGCCCCGCGGCCAAACTCGACGAGGTGGTGGCCACCATGGCGGAAAGGAAAATCGGCAGCGCGCTGATCCTCGACAGGAAGAACCTGGTGGGCATCTTCACGGCCACCGATGCCATGATGGCTTTCGCTGAATTGCTCAGGACGCGCCTGAGTTCGTGACCGAATGCCGGAGGAGTTGGGCGAACAGTCCCGAGCCCGCGCGGGACCCCATTCCTGAAACCCGCTCCACACCTTTTCTTCTCGAGTCGATCAGGTGTGCGGGAAGGCTCAGGTGATAGGGATTGCGCTCGATCTCACCCCGGTGCTCCAGGAGTGCCGAGCCCATACGGATGACATGGTCGGACGTGAGATCCACCATGAGGTTGGGATCGGGCAGGTCCTGCCAATAGGCTGATTCGAAAAGATGAACCCGCTTGCGGGAGGAGTTGGCCCACAAAGTGACCACTTCGGAAACCTGACGGGAGCAGCGGATGTGGGTCGGGTGACCGTCACCGGAATGGGGGAACAGCACCGCATCGGGGATGCATTCGGCCAGTGCCCGGGCCAGATCGCCCGGTGAGAGCTCTCCCAGGGAGTGATCCTGACGGGGATCGAACAGCTCGAAGCCGAGTGATGCCACGGCACGCATGAGCTCGCTATGACGCTCCTGCCTGCGATCGACCTTGCTTCCATAACTGTAAGGGAGAACAATCACCCGTGTGCCCCACTCCTCCACGGCCCGGAGAGCGAATCCGGCCATCAGGCATTCGTCATCCGGATGGGGGGCCACCAGGAGAAGAGTCCCGACCGGATCGAGCCCGGAGGCCCGGAGCGGAACCGGAGCCCCTGCCTCCTGCCCGAGCGTGGCGTACCACAAGGCACTCTGTTGTCTGACATACCCGGCAAAGTCCATAACCGGATTAGACCAGAGCTTCGAACATGACGACAAGCGGATTTTCCTCTAGAATCAGGGACGAGGATGGGAAACGAGCATGAGCCCCATGAGTCTTCCGAGAAACCGGTTCCAGAATCTCCTGTGTGATCTCGACGGCACCTTGATCGACTCAGGGGGGATCGGGGTCCACTTTGAATTCATCACCCGGACTCTTCCGATCATGAAACGTCACCAAGGCTGGATGGCGGCTTACAAAGCTCTGAGCCAGGGAGCCGAAGAGCTGAAGAAACCCTCGAGGACCAAGACCAACCGTGAGCGTCTCATCGAGACTTTCGCAAAACACCTGAAACTTCCCAAAGAGGAAGCGGAAAAGGAGCTCAACCAAAGCCTGAGCGAGGTGTTTCCGAAATTGAAGTCCCACTTCGGGAAAATCCCGGGTGCCGCCAAGTTCCTGGATTGGGCAAAAGACCATTATCCACTGGTGCTCGCGACCAATCCTGTTTGGCCTGTCGAGCTCGTGCATCTGAGGATGAGTTGGGGAGGGATCGATCCCGGATTGTTCAAGAGCATCACCACCGCGGACCGGATGCACGCGTGCAAGCCGAGCCGTGAATACTACCTCGAGATTCTGAAGCAAGAGTCCTTCGATGCTTCCGGGTGCCTCATGATCGGAAACGAGCGCAAAATGGATTTGCCCGCGACAGCCGTGGGCATGGCGGTGTTTTTGATCCGTCCCGAAGCCACCGCACTCACCTGCATCGAGGCGCCGACGGACACACATCCGGGTGCCTGGAGAGGCAACTACCAGCACCTGCGCAGCCTTCTGACCGGCAACCAGGGACTCTAGGACGAAGAGTTCAGGCCAGCCATTCGAAAAGCTCGTAGTGCTCCGAACTCATCCCGAGCTTCCGATACACTTCCGCCGCGTTGGCGTTCCGCTTGTCGACGTAAAGGCGAAGCCCGGCATAGGCCGGATCGTCCCGGACCATGTCTTTGAGAAAAGAATAGAGCTTCTTGTAAATCCCTTTTCCACGTCGGGTAGGAATCACATAAAGAGAATGGATCCAGAGAACCGTGCGATTCCGCCAGTCGCTCCACTCGGGAATCGTCAGAAGGCAGGCCAGAGGGTTGCCGTCGGCATCTTCCGCAACGTAGTATCTTCCCTTGGTCGCATCGAGCAACACCGCGCCCACGCCGAGCCGGACCGTTTCCGGATCGAGGGCCAGGTCCTCGGTCTCGAGTGCCATGCGGATCTGGCAGGCGGACAGGAATTCATGATGCTTGGCCGTACCGGCCACAATGCGTATCGGTTCCATCAATAGAAAACGGGCGTCCGGCTCACGCCGTCGCCCGCTCCTTCAAAAAATCAAATCGGATCAGAGAGCGACTTTCTTCTTGCCTGCGGAGATCAGGGTACGTGCCTTCTTGATCTCGTTGCGAAGCTTCAGAGTCTTGTCGCTCATCTTTTCGGTCTTGGCCTTCATGATGGCTTGGGAGATCCCGCCGAGCTTGTCGATGGTGCGGATCGCACGGGTCGAAAGCTTCAGGGTCACCGTCTTAGAAAGCTCGGGAATGGTGTAACGCTTGTCTTTCAGGTTCGGCATCCACTTCGTCCGGGTCTTGATGTTCGAGTGGCTGACTTTGTTTCCGCTGAACGGCTTGGTTCCAGTTAAATCACATACGCGTGCCATGGTCTTGGTTCCTTCAAACTAAACAAAAATTTTACTTACGAGAATCAGGGTTTACCTGTATTGTCCCCGAAACGCAACCCAAAAAATCAAGAAATCCTGCCTCAGAAAGAACTCCCCATGAGCTTAAACCTTCGTAATGTTTGCATCATCGCCCACGTCGACCATGGGAAAACCACTCTGGTGGACCATCTTTTGAAGCAGTCCGGCACTTTTCAGCAGCACCAGTCTGTAGCGGAGCGGGTCATGGACTCGGGCGACCTCGAACGGGAACGCGGGATCACCATCCTGGCCAAGAACACCAGCGTCATGGTGGGCAACACCAAGGTGAACATTGTCGACACCCCTGGCCACGCGGATTTCGGCGGAGAAGTCGAGCGGATCATGGGCATGGTCGATGGAGCCCTGCTCCTCGTCGATGCGGCCGAGGGTCCACTCCCCCAGACCCGGTTCGTCCTGCAGAAAGCCCTCTCGAAAGGCCACAAAATCATCCTCGTCATCAACAAAGTCGACCGGCCTGAATGTGCGGACGGTCGCCGGATCCAAGAAGTGGTGAACGCCACTTTCGATCTCTTCCTCGAGCTCGGCGCCAATGAAGAACAAGCCGACTTTCCGATCGTTTACGCCGCCGCCCGACAGGGCTGGTGCACCACGAACTTCGACGACATCCCGGCCTATCTGAAGAAAGAAAAAAGCGGCTCGCTCGAACCCCTGTTCCAACTGATCCTGGATTGCGTCCCGTCGCCCCGGATCCATGAGAGCGAAGCATTCCAAATGCTGGTCTCCAACCTGTCCCACTCGGAGTACGTCGGGCGTCTTGCGATCGGTCGCGTGACCTCAGGCTCCGTCAAAAAAGGCCAGAAATTCTTCCGTCAAGGGATCCAGGCCGACGGATCACCGCTGAACCAGGCGTTCACGGTCACGCAGGTGTTCACCTACATGGGTCTGAAGCAACAAGAAGTGCCCGAAGTGACCGCTGGCGACATCGTCGTTCTTTCGGGTAACGAAGGAGTCGAGATCGGTGACACCATCAGCTCGAACGCGGAGCTTGCGCCACTCCCCCGGATCATTGTCGAAAAACCGACCCTGGCCATGCTCTTCTCGGTGAACACTTCCCCGCTGTCAGGACAGGAAGGCGAAGCGATCCAATCCCGGAAACTCCGTGAGCGCCTCTTGAAAGAAGTCCGCCACAATGTGGCCCTTCGCTTCGAAGAATCCGAAACCTCGGACCAATTCCGGGTACTCGGACGCGGTGAACTCCAGTTCGCGATTTTGATCGAACAGATGCGCCGTGAAGGGTACGAGTTCATGGTGGGCAAACCCCTCGTTCTCTACCGTGAAGAGAACGGCAACCGCTTCGAGCCGAATGAATGTGCGGTACTCGATCTCCCCGAAGAATACGCCTCGGACGTGACCCGGATCTTCCAGGAACGGAAAGGGACCCTCACCAAGTACGAAACCCTTCCTCACCTCGAAGGGATCGGCAAACAGCGGGTCCGTCTCGAGTTCGATATCCCCTCAAGGGGCCTGCTCGGAATCCGCTCCCGCTACCTCACCGCCACCCGCGGTGACGGTCTGTTCAGCTCCTACCTCACCGAATACACTCCTCACCGTGGTGAAATTCCTCACCGTTTGAACGGAGCCATGGTGGCCGACCGGAGCGGTGACTCGATCGAATACGCACTGCTTTCTCTCGAGGAACGGGGGATGCTGTTCATCCGTCCGGGCGTCAAGGTTTACGAAGGAATGATCATCGGCGAGTACAGCAAGGACAATGACCTGAACGTCAATCCGTGCAAGGAAAAGAAACTCACCAACATCCGCTCGGCACACGCCGAAGTTCTTGTGACCCTCTCGGGGATCCGCGAGATGTCACTCGAGCGCTGTCTCGAGTGGATCGACGAAGACGAGTGGATCGAAATCACTCCGAAGAACGTCCGGATGCGCAAGAAAGTACTGGCTCAGAACCTGCGCTCAGTGAAGCGCAGCGAGCGGATCCAGTAAAGACCGCCGATAAAAACAGAAGGAAACCCGCGATCAGCGGGTTTCCATGATCCGGGAGATCGGGTAACGGACCTTCTTTTCGCCGGCATAGCGGTCTTCCGCATGCCGGTAGCCGAGGGCTACCGCGGCCACGGTCCGGTAACCGGTGGACTCCAGACCGAGAATCCGGTCGTAGGCCTTCGGATCCAGTCCTTCCATGGGACAGGTGTCCACACCGGTCAACGCGGCGGTTTCCATGAGGAAGCCCATGGCGATGTAGGATTGCCGTTGGGCCCACGTTGCAGCTTGAGCCGACCGGGGTCCTTTCACAATGTCGCCCAGGATGACATCACGATACCCTTGCAACTTCTCCATCGGGGTTCCCCGGATCCCGCTCTGAAGCTTCAGGAATTCGTCCACATCCGACTCGAGCATCTCGGTCCGGGTCGTGAACACGACATAATCGGAACAGTCCGTGACCTGACTCTGGTTCCAGGATTCAGCACGCAATTGTTGGAGGATCTCAGGAGTTTTGACCCGGATGAACTTCCAAGGTTGAAGCCCGTAAGAGGAAGGACTCAGCCGGAGTGACTCTTCCAGGATCGCCCACTCCTTGGCCGGAATCTTCCGGGAGGAATCGAATTTTTTCACTGCATAACGCCACTGAAGTGCATCAAGGATCGAATGTTGTTCCATGCTTGGAAAGATACCCCTTTTCCACCTTCTCCGCCATGATAAGGTGATTCCACCATGCGTCGCCTGATTCCCCTGCTCATGATGGGTGCCTTTTTCGCTTATCTCGAGCGTTCTTTGCTGACTCCCTTCCGGGAGGTTTCTGTTCCGGGATACGGCATCCTGTTGGCATTGATCCTGATTTCATTCACTGCGCAACTCTGGCTGTTCCTGGTTTTCTTCCGTGCAGATGCCGATGAGCCGCTCTTTGGCGAGTCCACCCTGAAATCCCTGGCGTTTCACGGGATGGGGATCAACAGTTTTTTGCTGACCTTCACCGCTCTGCGAGACCTGATCCGCTTTCCGGTCGCACTTGCGGGAGAAGGTGTCGAGTGGAACGGCTGGGGATCATCGAGCGTTGTCCTGGGCCTCACAGGAGCCTGCTATGCTTATGGTCTTTGGAACGCGCGCTACCGGGTCATGACCCGAACCGTTCCGCTGGCCTCCTCAATCCGGGCCCGATTGGTCCAGTTGAGCGACATGCACCTGGGAACCGGCCCCGGATTGGATCAGATCCGATCCCAAGTCGACCGGGTGCTCGAGTTGAAACCCGACCTGATCGTCCTGACCGGAGACATCATCGACGGAGAGGTCCGGATACTTGAGGCCGAACTCCGGGAGCTTTCCCGTCTCAAGGCACCGTACGGAACCTACTTTGTGCTCGGGAATCATGAGTGCTACTGGGGCCACACAAAATCCATCGAAGCGATGCGAAGTATCGGAATCATCCCCTTGGTGAACGAAGGAACCGAGATCCAGATCGAAGGTCGTACCCTGTACCTGGGCGGAATCGGAGATCCGGCGCTCGAGTGGTTCGGTGGCCCGGCTCCAGAAGCTCCCACGCCTTCTGTAACTGCGGACTTCAAGATCCTCCTGGCCCACCAGCCCGGAATCGCAGAAAAAGCAGAAGCCCTCGGCTATGATCTGCAACTCTCGGGACACACCCATGGCGGACAGTTCTTTCCTTGGAACCTGATGGTCCGTTGGATCCACCGACACCACGGGGGGCTTTCCCGGCAGGGTCGACTTGCGGTTTATGTGAATCACGGCACCGGATATTGGGGACCTCCGATCCGCCTCGGAACCACAAGTGAGGTCAGCGAATTCCTGCTCGGAGGGGAACAGGCCCCATGAGCATGCTCGAGATCCGTCGACTCGGAAAACACTACGGACCGAAAACGCTGTTCGAAGATGTGGATTTGAATCTGGGCGAACGGCAGCGGGTCGCCCTGCTCGGGTCGAATGGCGCCGGGAAGAGTACATTGATCCGGATGATCCTGGGACAGGAGCAGCCCGATCAGGGAGAGATCCGGCTCAGGAAACACCTCCGGATCGGTCACCTGGCACAGGAACTCCATCCATCCAGTGATCGTTCCCTCCGAGACGAGGTGATGCGTCTCGACGGCCGACGTGAAGAGATCCTTCTGGCGAAAAAGGATTGTGAAGAGCAGATGGCCGTCCGACAGGACGAATCCCTGCTCAAAGAATACGCGAGGATTCTCGAGGAATACGACCGGATGGATGAATACCGGCTCCCCGCCCGTGCCGAGCGCATCCTCGAGGGAATGGGATTCAAGGGCACGGACTTCGACCGCCCGCTGACCGAATTCAGTGGCGGCTGGCTGATGCGAGCGGCTCTCGCCCGCATCCTCCTCCTCGGACCGGACCTGCTCATCCTCGACGAGCCGACCAACCATCTTGATCTGGAATCACTCCTCTGGCTCGAAGAGTTCCTGCAAGACTACCCGGGATGCATCCTGCTCGTGAGTCACGACCGCGCATTTTTGAACCGCCTCGTGGAATCCGTGTGGGAGATCGACCACCAACAGATCCGGACCTATACGGGAAACCTGGACGACTTCCTCGTACAAAAGGAAGAACGCCTGAGGATGCTCGAAGCACAAAAAGCAGGCCAGGATGCCCGGATCGCAGAACTCCGGTCCTTTGTCGAACGTTTCGGGGCCAAGGCCACCAAGGCCCGGCAGGCACAAAGCCGGATGAAGCAGATCGAAAAGCTCGAGGCCAACCGGATCGAGATCGCAGGTCCCGAACGCGCAGTCGGTTTCGGTTTTCCCCCATGTTCGCAAAGTGGCCGGGAGGTGTTGTTCTTGAAGGATGCCGGCATCGAGTTCCCCGCGCGCAAACTGTTCTCCGGGCTCGACTGGATCATCCAACGGGGATCGAGAACGGCCATCGTGGGAGCGAACGGAGCCGGAAAGACCACGCTACTCCGGTCATTGGCCGGAAAACTACCCATCACATCCGGAAGCCTCCGCCTCGGGCACGGAGTACAGGTCGGATTTTATTCACAGCTCCAAGCGGAAACCCTCGACTTCAGGAAGACCATCCTCGAAGAACTCGAAGACGCCGCCCCCCAGCTCGAACTCTCGAGAATCCGTGGAATCGCGGGCGCCTTTCTCTTCACCGGCGACGACATCCAGAAGCCCATCCGCGTCCTTTCCGGGGGCGAAAAGGCCCGGGTGGCTCTCGCGCGATTGCTTCTGACACCGCACAATTTTCTGATTCTGGACGAACCGACCAACCACCTCGATGCCACCAGTCGGGAAGTGCTGCTCGATGCCTTGCTCGATTATGAAGGAACCCTTTGCGTGGTGTCGCACGATCGGGAATTCGTGGGACCCTTGGCTGACCGGCTCCTCGAAATGACAGGGTCCGAGGCGATTCCTCTGGTGATGAATTACGAGGAATACGTCAAAAAGAAAACAGGCGAGGCGCGGGAACGGGTCAAGCCACCCTCGTCCACACCCAAGTCCGAACCGAAGAAAGAAGCCAAATCCTCCAAACCATCCAACAACCAGATCATCGCCTGGAAAAAAGAGATCGTTGAGCGTGAACGCCGGATCGAGACTCTCGAGGCCCGACAGAATGAGATCAACGATCTTCTGGCCAACGGGGAACTCCACTCGGATCCCTCTGTCTTACGAGGACTGATCGAGGAACAGACCCGGGCTCAAACCGAACTGGATGAGTGTCTCCACAGGTGGGAGGAACTCGGAACCCTCCTGTCCGGTCTTTGAAGCACCTCAGTTCCTTGCGCTCGCAATTTTCCGGGTCAGACTGAGGGTGTTCTTCCATGCGATCGAGCTCTGGAGCTTGGCGTCGCCCTTCATTTTGAAACCCGAGTACAGCGCCAGGTAACGCTTCATCACAGCCTGGACGTACTCCTTCGGCTTCTTGTTCTCTTTCAGCATCTGCCGGAGTTTTTTCGGTCCGAGATTGTAGGCCGAGAGATAAAGCCGGCTCGAAGAATCGAACTGGTTCCGCAACTTGTCGAGCAACGCGGCACCGATCCAGATGTTGGTTTCAGGATCGTAAAGGGAATCTTCTCCCTCGTACTCGATCCCGTACAACCCGGAGATCCAAGCTGCCGTGCTGGGACGGATCTGCATGAGTCCGATCTCCCCCACTCCGCCTTTCATCCGCGGATTGAAGCTGCTTTCGTTCTGGATCACCGCCATGAGAAACAAGGGATCCAGTTCGAACTCGGTCGAGGCCTCGAGGATGGCTTGGGAGATCCCTTTGGCATTCTTCAGGTGGGCCTTCGGAAGGAACTTGCGGGTCGTCGCAGTGACGAAGCCGGACAATTCGGAAGCCGATTCATTGGGCTTCAAAGCCGTCTTCTTGAAGGAACCCCCGAGGAGTTCTTTCGCATGGTTCAGGCGAATCGCCACCGAGGCCGGAACCCGGGGAGCTGCCTGTGCAGGTAAACTGAAACCAGTCATCAATACCACCAGTTGTACGAGCAACATGTTCTGCATACTGACAGGTAATACAAGGTTCGGGCCAATTCCGACCCTTGCAAAACCGGGCACTTGCGGACATCCGCCCGCCATCTGACGACCATTCGACCGACACCGACCAAACCTCATACAGTTTCCACGACAACCCGTTGAATCCGCTGCGTACAGTTCAACCGGGAAAGTTGAATCCCTCAAGCGCGGGGCTGAATCTCGATCCGGCTCCTTCTTCTCGGCTCCACCAGATCACTACGCTTCAAAGCCAGTAAGAGTGCCGCCAGGAGTCCGATCACCAAGGCCGGAAGACCGTTTCCGCCGATGATAAACAGGTGAGTCAGGATCGCGCCGGCCATGGTCATCAGGATGATCGTCGCTCCGATCGCACTGTAGACATTTGAGAACATGAGGACCCCCGCCACCACCTCGAGTGCCCCGACCAGAACCCGGAGCCACTGTCCGAGCCCGATTTCCTGGAACATCCGGACCATCGAGTCAACCGAGGTGAGCTTGGCCAAACCCGCCGAGATCATCACCACGGCCAATAGAACTTGAACCGTCCACTGGGTCCCGACCTTCATTTTACTCTTCATAAGAATTCCTCCACAGACCCGAAAAGCAAACCACGTGCCGGAATCACGGGACGGTGCTATACTGCGGTCATGAAGATCCGACTGACGCAAACCGTTCAAAAAGGCGGGTGTGCCGCTAAAATCTCGGCGGAGGTTCTCCGCGAAACTTTGGGCAGCCTTGATTTCTCGTCCTCGGACCCTGCCGTGATGATCGACGGCCGTGACTTTGACGATGCAGGGATCTATCGCGTGTCCGATCAAGTCGCTCTGGTCCAAACCTTGGATTTCTTCACCCCCATTGTCGACACTCCCGAGCTCTTCGGATCCATCGCCTCAGCCAATGCCCTTTCGGATGTCTACGCCATGGGGGGCGTTCCGAAAACTTGCATGGCCATTCTTGCCTTTCCCCTGGCCACACTCGACCCGATCCTCATGCGTGAAGTACTCGAAGGGGCACGGAAGAAGATCGCCGAGTCCGGATCCACCCTGGTCGGAGGCCACTCGATCGACGATGACACCCTCAAGTTCGGACTCTCGGTCACGGGTTTTGTCCACCCCGACCGGATCTGGAGCAATTCCGGTGCACGGCCGGGAGATCAACTCATCCTCACCAAAGCGCTCGGTACCGGTACCCTCACTGCCGGACTGAAAAACCAGGATTACGACGAAGATGGAATCCGGGATGCGCTCGATTCGATGTGCCAGTTGAATGCAGTTCCATCCCTGCTCACCGAAGAGGAACTCGGCTGGGTGCATTCAGCCACGGATGTCACCGGCTTCGGAATCGCAGGTCACCTCCAGCAAATGAGTCGGGCCTCTGGAGTCGCATTCCACCTCCGTTTCGGTGCGATTCCGGTTTTCGAAAAGGCGTTTGCCTCCCTCCATGCCGAGAATCTCACGAAGGCTCACCGGTCGAATGAGAGTTACACCCGCGACACCGTCCGTTTTGAAAAAGAGCCGGGTCCCGTCGAGAAGAAGATCTTGTTCGATCCCCAGACCAGTGGTGGACTGTTGCTTTCCGTACCCGGTGACAAAGCAGGATCCCTTCTGGGCAAAATCAAAGCCCGCTTCCCCCGTGCATCGATCATCGGAGAAGTGCAGGAATCGACACATTCCGGAACCCCCGAGATCCGCGTTCATGCTTGATTTCAGGGAACTTTTCAGACGCGACACTCCGCTGATTGATGTCCGCGCACCGGTGGAGTTCCTCGAGGGGCATTTCCCTTCTTCGATCAATCTACCGCTGATGAACAACGAGGAGCGTGCCGCGGTGGGTACGCGCTACAAGGAAGCAGGCCAGACCGAGGCCCTTGCTCTCGGACACGAACTGGTTTCAGGCGCCCTCAAGGAGTCCAGGATCAACGAATGGGAAGCGTTTTTACGCAAACATCCCGAGGCGAACCTGTACTGTTTCCGGGGCGGACTCCGCTCCCAGATCAGTGTTTCATGGATTTCGGAGCGTGGATTGAAGGTGCCCTTCATCCCGGGAGGCTACAAGGCCCTCAGGCGTTTCCTCCTGGAGACATTGGAGCAAGAAAGCAAGCAGCGTCGCTTCTTGGTGGTCGGCGGCAGGACCGGATCGGGGAAAACGCTCATCCTGGATGCCACAGCCTTGCCGGCTCTGGATCTCGAAGGTGCTGCGAACCACAAGGGGTCCAGTTTCGGTAAGATGGGGCCACAACCTGCACAGATCACTTTCGAGAACCGGGTCGCGATCCAGTTTTTAAAACATGACGCGGCACCGGTCACTCTGGTGGAAGACGAATCGGTGATGATCGGGTCCTGTGTTGTGCCCAGGGTCTTGAAGGATTCCATGAATCAGGCGCCGATCCTGCTACTGGAAGTTCCAATCGAGGAACGGACCCGGAACATCTTCGAGGGCTATGTGCTCGACCGGTTCCAGTCGTATGGAGGAGACCGTGATTCAGTCGCCACATTCATGCGCGAATCCCTCGAAAGGATCTCAAAGAAATTAGGAGGGTTGGAAACCACCCGCATCCGGGGGCTCATCGATGCTGCCTTCAATGTCGACGGTTCCCCCACCCTGGAAGCCCATGCCCCTTGGATCGAGGCACTCCTGCTCCGCTACTACGATCCCCTGTACGACAAATCCATTGCCAAGAATCTCGAGCGTGTCGCCTTCCGTGGGGACACCCGGGCCTGCATCGAGTATTTGAGAGGACTGAAATGAACCGCTTGAAATCCCTCCTGATGATGATCCCTTGTGTGGCCTGCAGTTCGGTCCAGAAGCTCGAATCACCTTCGATCCCCTCGCGAATCCGGGCCCATACCCTGCGACTCAAGCCCGGCCAAGGACTCACTGAGGAACTTCAGGCCTTCGCGAAGAGCCAGCATCTACGTGCCGGAGCGATCCTGACCACCGTCGGGAGCCTGACCCGTGTGAACCTCCGCTATGCGAACCAAAAAGAGGGGGTGGCGGAAGAGGGCCATTTCGAAATCGTCTCACTCGTCGGGACCCTGACCGAAGACTCCATGCACCTCCACCTCAGCGTATCTGACGGGCACGGTAAAACCAGAGGAGGCCACCTCCTACCCGGAAACACGGTCTACACCACAGCGGAGATTGTGATCGCTGAACTCGAGGACGCAGTGTACGAGCGGGAAATCGATCCGACCTTCGGCTACCGTGAGCTCGTGGTCAAACCGAATCTCAATTCCCGAAAACCACCGTCTCCAAAATAATCAGCAAGATCCCGATGATCGATCCGCCCGCGATCACCCCGGCGCACAAGGTCTCGGAATTCTCAACAAACACCCGATACCCCGTACTTTCGTGATTCTTGAAGCGCTTGGTGCACCACCAGAAGAAAAACGCCCCGAGTGCCATCGCGATGGAGTCGGTGAACCGGAGCACAAAAGCAAGCCCGAGCCCGATCGCCGAGACTGGAAACTTGCCCTTCATTCGCTGGTTCATGAACTCGATCACAATCCCGAGCACCGCACCCACCAGGGCCGCAATCTGGGCACTCGGATGAAGGGCAGAAAGCCCTTTGGTCAGTGCCTCGGCCACAGCCTTCCAAATGGTGGCTCCGGGCATCGGGAGCTGGTCACTCGTGAGAAGGGACAAGTCGCCCTTGAAGATCAGATAATAAACCGGAACTGAAACCGCGGCTCCGGCGAAGATCCCGAGCACGTGCCCGATCGCTTGTTGTCTGGGCTTCGCGCCCAGCATGTAGCCGGGTTTGATGTCCATGAGCAGATTCGAGGCATTCAGGGCTACTTCCGAGTTGATCCCGGCCGCCATGATGTTGGTCGGAATATTACCCGGAGAAATCTGCGAATACGTCAGCTGGGTGAGCTTGCCGAGTGCCCCACCCGGAGTGATCGAAGTGAGTCCGGTTGAAGTCACAGCGATCAGCGTGAAAACGAAAACGAGGGGAATGGCGATGATCCCCTCCAGAATTCCGAACTGGAACCAGGTGTGACCGAGCCACACCATCACGGCTCCGACGAGCGGGATCCCGATCAATGACACCTTGCCCGGAAGCTCGATGGCCTCCAAGGGATCGGGAGTCTTGGGACCGCGGGCAGCCATTTTCTTGAATGCGGCCACGAAAACCTGGGGTTTGGAAAAGAACGAATAGAGGGAAGAAGTCGTCATGAGAGCCGCCCCGAACCAAAGCGACCACATGGTGATGGCCTTGAAAGTGGCGGACGGAATCACCCCTTCGCGGATCAAATAAGGCGCAAGGACTCCGTAATTCAGGAGGGCCCCGATGATGAGCGAGGCCCCGGTCTTGGTCCCCATGAGCCCACCGGTCCCGAGCATGACGATCGAGGTGTCGATCCGGATGGTCAGGTCCTTCAGCGGCGTGCCCAGGATGGACGGCGTGAAAAAGCGATAGAGAACCTCATCCAGATACTCCGGAATGGCCAAAAAACCGACCTTCAACGAATGCATCACCTTCTCGTTCCTGAGCGTCTCGAGCAATGCCGAAACGCCGGCGCCATAACCCAGGATCTTCGCCTTGAAGAGACCGTCACTCTTGCCGTTCGGGTTCCCCTCGTCCGCATGCAGGTTCTGGAGCACGACCCCCGCGGCATAGCCTTCAGGGAACGGGAGTTGTTCGTCGTTGATGAAGCGTTTTTTGAGTGGAAATGCGTACAGCACCCCGAGAATGGAAAGCAGGATGATCCAGACCATCGTGTGCATCATGGGCACCACTGTCCCCGTCACGAGCATGTAAGCAGGAATGGCACTGATGAGAGGTGCGGTCATGTACCCCGCACTGGTGGCCACCGATTGCATGGCGTTGTTCTCGAGGATGGTCATCTCGCGCCCGAGCTTCAACTTCGAGATCAACTTGAACATGGCAAAAGACAGGATTACCGAAGAGATCCCGACCCCGAGGGTCCAGCCGGTCTTGATCCCCACGTACAGATTGGTGAGCGAGAGGACCCCTCCCAGCAACATCCCTGTGAGAGCAGAGCGCAAATTCAGCTGGGGCATGTTGCCCCGGTAAACCTCACTGAGCCACCAGCGGTCCTTCTGCTCGAGGGTCCAATCACGCACCTGTTCGGGAGTCAGCTCTTTCAGTTCCATATTCGGTCCAGTCTAACCACCGAAAACACATGTGGCAAGCACCCTCCCCTTGACGAAACCCCACACCTGGGGGGATACCCCCATTATGACTTTGATTTTGCTCCTCATGGGGATCACCGCCGGGATCCTGTCCGGCCTTTTCGGCATCGGTGGTGGTGTGGTTCTCGTTCCGGCCATGGTCTATGGCCTGAAATTCGGTCAAAAGACGGCCAGCGGAGTGTCTCTGGCCGCCATGATCCTCCCGGTGGGTGCCCTCGGGGTCTACCACTATTACAAGTCCGGGCTCATCACGAACGAGCACTTGAAGTACAGCCTTTGGATTGCGCTCGGCATGTTCTTCGGAGCCTTTGTCGGCGCACGACTGGCCGTGCACCTTCCCGTCAAGATGCTGCAGAAGGGCTTTTCAATGCTACTCGTATTCGCCGCCTACCGGCTGTGGATGCAGTCTCTGGATTGACCCGGCCTCAGCTCGAGCAGGAAATCTCAAAATGCTTGAACTCCTCAGGAGTCGGGCCCGCATGGCGTTCGAATTCCGGGTGCTCGTCAAAAGGACGCTCCAGAATCCGGATCCAGTCGAGAAGCTCCCGATCAGAACCGTTTTTGACAGACTCGATCACCTCTTGGGCGATGTAATTCCTGAGGATGAACTTGGGATTGTTCTGGAGCATGCCGTTCGAACGCTCGGATTCGGTACGCCCCTCGAGGACCAGGCGTTCGCGGTAGCGCCCGAGCCAGCCCTGTAGCCCCTCACCCCGAAACAGAGGGTCTTCGAAAAACGCCTCACGAGCGAGACTCCTGAAGAACCGGGTGTAGTCGACCCGTTCTGTATGGAGGAGTCTCAGGAGATCCAAAAACAGGGCCGAATCACCCTCGCGCTCGGTCACCAGGCCCAGCCTCAGCCGGATCTTCCGCCCGGTCTCGGCATGAAAATCATGGAAATAGGCATCCAGCATCCCGGCCAAGCGCTCCACCGGGACGAGATCCCGGAAGCAGGCCAAGAACCTCTCGAGATTCCACACTCCCACATCCGGTTGCCGGTGATAGGCATAGCGCCCCTCGTGGTCGGTGTGGTTGCACACGTGATCGAGCCGGGTATCTTCAAGGAAACCGAAGGGACCATAATCGAGGGTGAACCCCAGAACCGAAAAGTTGTCAGTATTCATGACTCCGTGGCAGAATCCGACATCCTGCCAAGCGGCGATCATGTGGGCGGTCCGTCTCGTGATCTCCCGGAGCATTTCTTCGATCGTGCACCCTTGAAAAAACAGCTCGCGAGTGTAGTGAGTGAGTGCATCGAACTCGTCGGGTCTCTTGAAATGACGACAGAGCTCGAAGTGACCGAAACGGACATTGGACGGGAACACACGGGCCACGAGAGCAGCGGTCTCGGTGGTTTCACGTTCCACAGGCTCCGTTCCTGAAATGAGGGCCAACACCTCGGAGGTCGGGATCCCGAGTCCCTTCATGGCAATGGAACACAGGTACTCGCGGACAGAGGAGCGCAATACTGCCCGCCCGTCCCCTCTTCTGGAAAACGGGGTCTGCCCCGCACCTTTCACCTGGACCTCGAGCCTTCCCCGGGTGTCAGTCACGAACTCACCCAGTGAAATGGCCCGCCCATCGCCCAGTTGCCCGGCCCAAACGCCGAATTGGTGTCCGGCATAGCGCGTGGCGATCCGCTGGTCCCCTTCGATCCGGCTTTGCCCGTTCAGCCAAGTGAGCAGCTGTCCGTCGGTGAGCCGGTCGAGCCCGAGTTCCTGCCGGATTCCAGCTTGTGCATGGACCAGGCGGGCACCCACCACCGGAGTCGGATCGACTTCCGAGTGAAGCCAAGCAGGCAGTGTCTGAAAGCTGTTCTCAAGCATTCCGGTTCAGGTTGTTGAGGTCTTCGAAAGCCCCTTTCAGGCGCTTCACGAAATTCTCTTCACCCTTCCGGAGCCAAACGCGAGGATCGTAGTACTTTTTGTTCGGAGCATCCGGTCCTTCGGGATTTCCGAGCTGGCCTTGCAGATAGGCGCTCTTCTCGAGATAGAAGTCTTTGACCCCTTCCCAGAACGCCCACTGCATGTCCGTGTCGATGTTCATTTTGATCACGCCGTAGCCGATGGTCTCGCGGATCTCTTCACGGGTGGAACCGGAGCCTCCGTGGAACACGAAGTTCACGGGCTTGCTGGAGGTCCCGAACTTCTTCTCGATGTGTTCCTGCGAGTTTTTAAGGATCACCGGAGTGAGCTTCACATTCCCGGGCTTGTACACGCCGTGCACGTTTCCGAAAGATGCAGCGACAGTGAATCCGTCACCGATTTCTTTCAGGTGCTGAAACGCGTAGGCCACGTCTTCAGGCTGGGTGTAGAGCTTGGCGTTGTCCACGTGGGTGTTGTCAACCCCGTCTTCCTCACCGCCGGTGACGCCGAGCTCGATTTCGATCCCGGTTTCGATCGCACGCATGCGCTTGAAGTAGTTCGAGGAGATCTCGATGTTTTCCTGCAGCGACTCTTCCGAGAGGTCGAGCATGTGGGAAGAAAACAGGGGCTTCTTGGTCGCCTGGTAGTGTTCCTCGCTCATCTTCAGCATCCCGTCGATCCAGGGCAGGAGCTTCTTGGCCGCATGATCGGTATGGATCACCACCGGCACGCCGTAGTGTTCGGCCATGAGTGCGATATGACGGGCGCCAGAGACGGAACCGAGCACCGCTCCACCGTCATTCGGCAGCTTGAGCGCTTTCCCGGCGAAGAACTGGCCTCCGCCATTCGAGAACTGGATGATCACGGGCGAGTTGACGGCCTTGGCGGTCTCCAGAACCGCGTTCACCGAATCCGTACCGATGACATTCACCGCAGGAAGGGCGAAGCCTGTCTCCTTGGCGTATTGATAAAGATCCTTCAGGGCTGAACCGTAGACGATACCGGGCTTGAATTTCATGCCCTTTTCGTATCAAAAAATCAGTTCGTCGGAAATCTCAAATGACTCAGGGCCCGCTCCCCGACCGCAGTGGGAATCAATCGCTGTCGCAATGCGGCGAAAGTCGTTTCGAAAACCGGCGTAGGGAATGAACTCGGCGTAACCGAGGTCCAAAGTCCGGTCCCCCCGACGGTACTCGAGTCCACGGGTCTCATCTGGAAAGTTCGAATCGATGAAACTGAGCCGGTAACCTTCTCCTGTCTGCTCCATTCCGAGAAGCAAAAGGGCGTGAGACGTGATCCCCTTCATTTGGGCCATGAGCCAGAGCCCGGGCTTGGACTTCTTGAATGCACGATGGATCCGCTCCATCCTGCGCTCGAGTCTGCGTGCGGGCAGACTGGGCCGACCGGAGAGGCCTCGGATCCATTGTTGATTCAAAAATCCGTCCCGGATCTGCCAAAGATCCAGCTCACGCTGGACCAGAACCTGATGATCGCGGGTGAATTCCGAAAAACCGGCATAACCTGGAATTTCCACCACGCGACGCTGATGTGCCAGATCCTTCAAGATCCCCTCGACGACGGTGCGGTCGGGCTTTGGAAGCTCGGGTCGGAAGCGTGCCAGATAGATGGCTGAACGTTGAAGGCGGCTGTGCCACCAGCAGGTGCCCCCGTTCAGGAGTCCGCCTTGGTTTTCAAAACCGATGCGTAAAGACGGATCCGAGAAAGCAGTACGGATCTCATCCTCCGAACGGGCACAAAAATCGACTTCTTCAGCAGACCCTGCCGGAGCGGACATCAGCCCGACCAGAATCCCGAACACTCCCCCGAAAAACACCCCGTTGACTTTCCCGCCCATCCGGCTATGAAAACCGGTTTCGGCCTGCGGGTCAATAGCCTTAAAGGAGCAATCCCTTGAGGAGCAGGCTGGCCAGGGTGAAATAAATCATGATCCCGGTGACATCGACCAGAGTGGCCACGAAGGGGGCCGAGGCACTCGCCGGATCGAGACCGAACCGCTTCAGCAAAAACGGCAACATGGAGCCGGTGATGGTTCCCCACAACACGATTCCCAGAAGGCTCAATGAAACCGTCAGCCCGATCCAGAAATAGTGGGGTCCGTAAATGGCCTCGGTACCCGGCCAAAACAGGATCCTGAGCAAACCGATCACCCCGAGAATCCCCCCGAGCAGGAGCCCCGCCCGAAGTTCGCGGAAGAACACCCGTCCATAATCCTTGAGCTTCACTTCACCGAGCGCCATCGCCCGGATGATCAGGGTCGAAGCCTGGGACCCGGAATTCCCTCCGCTTGAAATGATGAGCGGAATGAAAAGCGCGAGGACCACGGCCCGCTCGATCTGCTTCTCGTAGAAGCCCATGACGGTCGCAGTGAACATCTCGCTCACAAACAACAGAACCAACCACCCGGCCCGTTTTTTGACGAGATCAAAGAGCGGGACCTGCAAATAGGGATCTTCGAGCGCGGCAGTACCACCGAGCTTGTGCATGTCTTCGGTCGCTTCTTCTTGCACGACGTCCACCACGTCATCGACCGAGACAATCCCCTTCATGAGTCCTTGCCCGTCGACCACCGGAATGGCGGTGAGTCCGTGATGCGAGAATTTCCGGCTCACCTCTTCCTGGTCCATGTGCTCGGGAACGGTGATGAGATCGGTCTCCATGATCTCGGAAACCAGCTTTTCCGGAGAGGCCAGGAGCAGATCCCGGAACGAAACCGTACCCATCAATTTCGCATCGGGACCGATCACATAAGCATAATGGATGGTTTCGACCTGCTTTCTGGCCTGGGTCCTGAGATACCGGACCGCCACATCGACGGTGACATCCGGACGGAGACGCACGAATCGAGGGTTCATGAGGCCACCGGCGGCGTCCTCCGCGTAGGCCAACAATGCAGTGACATCGGCGGCGGTGTCCCGGTCCAACAGCCCGATCAGTCGCTCCCGTTCATCGAAAGGAAACTCCTGGATCAAATCGGCCGAATCATCCAGCGGGAGCAATCGGAGCCAGGATCGACGCTCACTCCAATCCAAAACCGAAAACCACTCCGCTTGGTCGGACGGACCCAAATTCAAAAAAAGCTCTTCGGCGTCACTCCTGGACAATCTCCGGAACCAGTTCAGACGGTCATCCGGTGAGATCTGTGACCAGCTCTCTTTCAGCAGGTCGACATCGGGCGAATGGGAGTGAAGGGTTTCGAAGGAACTCACTTTTTCACTCCTGCATAACGGACCACTGCACTCATCCCTTCGTGACCTTTACCCTCGTGGATGATGCGGTCTTTTTCCTCGAGCACACGGGAATCCAGGGCATGAAAGTCTTTCTCAAGGCCTTCCCATGTCATCATGAGCTCGGCCACAGGGGGCCCCCCGGTCTTGTACTCGAGTTGCTTCGGTCGATAGGCCTCGAGCAGCATCACGCCCCCTTTCCGGAGCGCCTCGACCGAACGGGAGTGCACGACCGCCCTCAAGGGCGGAGGCAAGTGGCACCAGATCGACACCACCGCATCGAATGCTTCTTTTTCGAACACGAACTCACTCAAGTCCGAAACGCGGGTCTCGATTCCGACTCCCCGACTGCGGGCCAGATCGCGGGCTTTTTCCAATCCGACCGCAGACCCGTCCACTGCCAGGACCCGGAATCCCTTCGAGGCGAGGTAGACTGCATTCCGCCCCTCACCCTCGGCCAGACACAAAACCCGGCCGCCCGGAGCGATCAGGCCGGCTTGCTCGACCAGGAAATCATTGGGCTCGGTTCCATAGTAGAAACCTTCCTGACCGTAACGTGCATCCCAGGGATTCAGCTCCTGAGCCATTCAGAGTGCCTCGAGCGCTTTCAGGAGACGATCATCCGCCTCACACGCCATGTCGGTGAGCTCTTGGTCACCGAGGATCTCCATCATCGAAGAAGGCTTGGCGAGTTCGATCGAATATTGAGACGGAGCGATTTCACGAACCACCGCGTTACAAGGCAACAGGGAGGTCACATCGGGTGCCCGGGTGTAGGCTTCGAAAGCCAGGGCCGGATTGCAGGCTCCGAGAATCACCACGGGGGGCAGATCCTTGCCGAGCTTTTCCTTCATCTTGGAGTGGAAATCGATCCGGGTCAGGATGCCGAAGCCCTGCCCCTTCAACGCCTCGGTCAAACGGGCGATCACGCCTTCCAAATCTCCAGCGACGGTTTTCTTCAGATTGATCGGATTCATCTGCTCGCCTCCTGATCTGGGATCCTACTCCCCCCTCAAGCCCTGTACAAGCCCTTCCGGTTGGCTCCGAGAAAACAAGCATCGGTCAACAGACTCGGGGCAGTGGGAAGACGCTCGATCTGAGCGGGGGTAAAAATCTCCCAAGCCGTCTCCTCGTAAAACTCGAGACTGAGGTCGCCCACATCTTCTTTTCCGGCCTTCCAGTCCCAGCGTTTCAGATACTTGTTGAGACGGATCGGACCGGACCAGGCCACGAGGCTCATCTGGCCCTTGGTGTTGAAGTAAAACGGAAAATAACTGAGCGCCAAGGACTCCACAGTCCGGTAAACCGGGGCTCTCCAGCCCAATAAAGTCGTATTGCTTTTTCCAACGGCACCCCAGAGACCCTTTTCTTTGAACAACGCGACCACATGGTCGTCATCCCGATGGGACCTGAGGTGGAGCATTTTGGGCTCGTGGCCGATCCTCTCCAGGAGATCCGCAGCGAGGAGGCCCCCCTCCATACAATGAGCGGCGCCCTGTGCGAGCACTCCCGCGGCCGATGCACAGTTGGATCCGGGGTTGTAAGGGATGGCGTGGACAAACTCCTGAATCTTCCAGGGTGACTTCAACTGACGGAGTTTCAGACTCTTCATACGGATGAGTATAATTCAACTGAAGCCGTTGAAAACCATTGTTTTTTCAATCACTTTTCACTTCAAGGTCCGGTTTCACTCTGATAAAATGCGCGCACCATGCTGCTCATCCTTTCTTGGCTCTTCCTCTCGATTTCACCAGTGCAGGCCGCACAACACCTGGATGTCCACTATGGCCACCATGCCAGGCAGGTCTTCGATTTATGGACCCCTTCGAGCGGCGAAAAAGCCCCGTTGATTGTCTACATTCACGGAGGAGGCTGGCAGGCCGGAAGCAAAGACGAGATGCGGAAAGCACCCGGGACCCGAGCTCGGGCTCTGAATGCCGGGTTCGCATTCGCGGCGATCAATTACCGGTTTTTGAAACATGCGCCGCTTCAAACCATCATGCGTGAGGACATCGGTGGATTCATCCAGTACATCCGGCACCATTCAGACAAATTCGGCATCGACAAGACCCGGATCTACGCCTACGGCTACAGTGCCGGCGGAAGTGCGAGTCTGTGGCTGGCGAGTCACGACGACCTCGGAGATCCCGCTTCAAAAAGACGTTTACGGAGAAAAGAATCCTCCCGGGTCCAAGGTGCGGGTCATCTGAATGCCCAAGTCTCTTATGATTTCTATGTCTGGTACCGGATCTTCGGTAAAGAACGCACCGACCGGTTCATGAAAGACCAAGTCTATTCGCGATATCACTTCAAGTCGGCGTCCGAACTCGACACTGAACGGGGAATCGAAGTCCGTAAAGAACTCGACATGTACGGGCAACTCACACCCGATGATGCACCGATGCTGTTCTGGAACAACCTGGATGACGACCTCGACCGCGATCACAACCATTTTGTCCACTCTCCGCGGCATACCCGTGAGCTGTCTCTCCGCGCCACGGAGCTCGGGATCCGGAACAAAACTGAAATCCGTGCGGACGGGGCCGCAACTCCGAACGGCCACGAAAGCGCATTCGAATTCTTCCGGGAACTCTCAATACAACAGAAACGGTGAGCGGCGGGCGCGGAACTCCGCCAATCCGACATCCAATTCGGCCGAAAAATCTTCCCAAGACTTCCGGGTCACCCAGGCCTCTTTCCAGGATGCATTGCCGAAATACAGATCCGCGAACTTTCCGAAACTGATCCGTCCACCGAAGCGATCCAGCAAGACCGTAATGACCCGAAACAGGGCTTCGTCCGACCGGACCCGGTCCTCGGCGGACCCCGCCAGCTCGATCCTCACCCCACGGATGTCCTGTCCCTCATAGATGGCGCGGGTCACCCGCTGCTGATGAGGCAGGAACACCAAGCCCGGAAGGCGAAGTGCATTCAGCACCTGAACCAGCACGCCCGCCTCCTCCTCGGTGATCCAAGGAGCACCGAACACACGGAAGGCGTTTTCATTGGTGATGCCTCTTCCCACAGAAAGATTGAATTGCTCGAGCGACCCCAGTAATGCGTAAAGCTCGACCTGTACGATCGCCTGCAGAGCCGGAGATGGAGCACGCCACGCCCGACCGAATTCCACATCAAAGGGTTGCCTTTTCCAACCGGTCACTCCCACGATGTCGATCGGGAGCTGAATGCGTGCCTCGGTCAGGTACAACAAAGCAAGCTCTCCCAGCGTCATCCCGTGCCGGGTCGGTACGGAATGGTAAGCGATGAAGTTCCCGGTCAACGTGGAATCCAGCACTGAGCCTTCCACACGCTCTCCACCGACAGGATTCGGACGGTCCAGAAGAACGACCTTCTTGCCGAGTTGGGCCGCGACTTTCATGAATCCGGCCAAGGTCGAGAAATACGTGTAATACCGCATACCGACGTCCTGAAGGTCGATGACAATGACATCCACGTCGAAAAGGTCTTCCGGACGCGGGACTCTTCCGTTCTTCTTGTACAGAGAGATCACGGGCAGTCCGCTGCCGGGATCCACCCCGTCTTCGATCAGTCCATCCTCGAGCGACCGGAGCCCGTGCTCGGGGGTGAATATTTTTACCAAGCGGTGCTCGGCCCTCAACAGGTCGATCAGATGGCGTCCATGACGATCCACGGAAGCCGCATGGGCGAGGACGGCAAGACTCTTCCCTTCGAGCTCCGACCGGACGCTCACCTCACTCAAGCGATCAATGCCGTAATCGAGTGCGGATACCGGTGTGACCGGCAAGAACAGGTGAAGAATCAGTGTCAGGATCATTTCTTCTTCGCCCTCGATTGGATCATCAGGATGTTACCGAGATGTCGGCAACGATCCGCCTGGTGATAGAGCCCTTTTGGAGGAATCGCGAATGCGGTCGATCCGCCGCCGTCGAGGTTGAGCACCGTCTTCTGAGTCAAACCGCACTCAGAAGACGCCAACAAATGGGCGTACTCATACAAGCTCATTCCGGAGTTAGAATCTTCCCCGCCACCCGCACCCGCGTCCAGGGTGACGAGCATGATCTGATTCGGGATCTGGGTCAGACCGATCGAAGTGCGTGGACGCTTGTCCTCACGGACCCGGTCGGAGATCTGAAGCTGACCCTCGAGCAGGAGTCTCGGATAGGCTTGAAGCGCAAACCGGTACTGACGGGCATCCTCGGCTTTCAACACGCTTCCGTGTCGTTGCAAGAAAGCATCCCTGGTCTCCAGTTTCCACTCTTTCCCCTGCAGGGTCAAAACCCCTGAAGAGGAGATCATCTGATCACCGGTGTTCGGGTTCCAGAGCTTGCGCTCATCCAAGGCGACTCCGAGAGTGTTCCCCTTGGGCATCACAAAAAAACTGGCATTGATCGCTCCGAGTGCGTTCACCCGTGAATCCTCCACCAACTTACGGATGTAGCGGTCTTTGGAAGGACTGCATTCCAGATCCTTGGCCGAACGGTGGAGGCGCATCTCGATCTTGTCATGATCGATCCGGAAAGCCCGAACCGTCACCGAACGGGACATTTCTCCGTCCCAGGTTTGTGCCTCACGGTCGTAGGGAGTGAATCGCACATCGAACTTGGCCCATTCGGCACCATTGGCCAGCGACTCCCACACAGGAGCAGCGACCGTTTCACATTTGAACGCCTCTGCGACCAGAGAGTGGAAAAGTCCTGGAAACAACAGGAAAACATACCGGATCATCACTCGCCCAACCTTCCCGTTTCTTTCACTTTTCGTGTCATTTCACCGAACCAGATCGCACTCGGACGTGGAATCCTCTTCAAAGTGCCTGGCTCGAGCGAATAGAAACCGAAGTGGGCTGTGTAGCCTTCAGCCCACTCGAAATTGTCGTTCAAAGTCCAATGACAGTATCCCCGGATGGGGGCGCCATCCCGGATGTGCTTTTCCAGAACCTTCAAGTGCTCACGGATGAACGGAATCCTTTGGTTGTCATCTTGATCCGCAAGTCCGTTCTCGGTCAGATAAATTTCCATTCCCGGAAACATCATCCGGATCTTGATCAACAAGCGATCCATCCCGACGGGATAGACCTCCCACCCCAGTTCAGTGGTGTCCGCGCCTCTCAATGTTTCCCTGTGGATGAAAGGAGCCTTGAACGGGCGGAGTCTCAGACGGTCCCGGGAGTAGTAGTTCAAGCCGAAAAAGTCCTGGGTACCGACAGCCTCGGGGATGAATACGTCCGTTCGGGTCAGAAACGGAACCTTCCAACGCAACTTTCCATCGACGGTGGCCAAGGGAATCGCCCAGTTGAACACCTCGTCGAATTTTCGGGCAAGATAACGGTCCAAGGGATTCCCCCGTCTCCCGGGATCGAAGTTCCTCAGGTGGTGGGCGAATCCCACCTTGGGCCGGAAATCACTCGTGTCGAGGATCCGATGAAGCCGATGGTAGGCTCGAGCATGGGCCCGCACCATGTTTGTGATCGGGCCTGCGATCAGGCTGATGTTGCCCCTACCTGGAGGAAAAACATCACTGACGTACCCTCCTGCAATGACGGTCATGGGTTCGTTGATCGTGACCCAAAGTCGAACATCAGGGCCCAGAATGCCTGCGACGAATGCCACGTAACGTTCGAATGCATCGGCAATCCCGCTCCAATCCCAACCACCCCGGTCGGCCACCCAAGCTGGAAGGGTGAAATGATGAAGTGTGACCATGGAATCGATCCCCTCGGCACGAAGCCGACGGACCAGATCCCTGTAACGCTCGACTTCAGCGGCACGGAACACTCCTGGGGATGGCTCGATCTTGGCCCACTCCACAGAAAACCGGTAGAGGTCCACACCGAGGTCCTTCATGTGCCGGACATCTTCATCCACATGATTCCAGGAGTCCGTCGAAATCCGGGCATGATCCCCGTTTTTGATCTTGCCTGGAATTTGCTCCCAACGGTCCCAATCCGAGTTGAGGTTACCGCCCTCGATCTGGTGGGCGGCGGTGGCCACACAGAAGCGAAAATCGCTCGAAAACCCGAAGACTGAGGACGGTAATGCGCAGAAAATCATCAGCCACGAAATGAGGGACATCCTGAGGGCAATCATGGGGCGGACTCTAACAGAGCCCACCCCATGACGCAAGGGGTCTAGAACCCGACGTAGGTGGCCCCGATGGTGGCTACATAGAGGTCATTTCCGGGGGTCAAGGTGATGTCCGGACGGACCGTCAGGCTGAAGTTTTCGGACAACTGGATGTCAGCATCCAACCCGATGTTGGGGTAGAGCTTCCACAAGCCACCGGCATCCCCCGTCCCTGCACCGATGTCCGTGACCGAGGGGTTGCTCCGGTAGATGAGGTTCCCCCCACCCCGAACGGCCAAACGGAATGAGTCCGTGAAGTCGTAACCGATTTTGGCATCGAGCGGGATGAACAGAAAATCCGAGTTTTTCCCGCTCGACTCACTTCCCCCGAGAAAGTTCGAATCACTGGCTCCGGGATGCGAGTAAAGGAACCCGGTGGCCAGACCCACGTACTGGTTGGTTGGCGCATCTTCCCGGATGAGAGGGTTCAAATTCCAATCGAATGCCGCACCAAATCCGATCCGACTCGTGGCATCCCCCTGATTGTCGGTGTAGGCCACGGCTCCGAGTTGGGCGGATAGTCCCCACGACTGCTCCTTCAGGGTTTTTTCCGACCCACCCCCCTTCACTTCCATCATCGTCCTTCCCCGACTCTGGGCCCGGGCCTCCGCGACACTCAAAGCTGCTAAAATGATCAAAATCATAGGACTTTTCTTCATGGTTCCTTTTCCTTCCTTTGAGTTCGAGAGACTCAAACTCAGGACAACCCGGAGCAATTGGAGTGCCATGTGTTTTTTCACTCATGTTTTACCTGATCAAGCCGATCAGGTATGAGAGGTGGAGGTCCTATGAATCGCGATGACCATATCGACAACTTGAAGAAACAATACGCGGACGGAATCTTTGAAGCCTATCTGGAATGCGAACATGAGAGCGGAACGGTGGACACTCCCGAACTCAAATCACGACTCGAACGCCTCGGCAAAGCGGCCTCTGTCGAAGGAATCCACCCGGCTGAGTTCCATGAACTCGTTTTCGGAGTCCTTCCTCATGACATTGTGATCTCCCTTTATCCCGAAGAGTTCGGAAAAACCGCGGCCTGAGCCGTCCGGTCACTTTCCTTTCAGTCTCTTGGCCAGGGTTGAAAAAAGGATCTTCGCCCAAGAAGGCCTTTGATAAATGACTTTCTCGAAAACAGCGGGCTGAATCTCGATCAACTCGGAGTCTTGTACCGCCTCCACCGTGGCCATGCGCGCTTCTTCGTTGAAATAAGCCATTTCACCCACGAATTCGCCCTCACGGATCTCTCCCAACAACCGGGGTGCCCCGGTAGAATCCCGTCGTGTGGCTCGCAGCAGACCTTTCTTCACGATGTAGATCTGCTGGGAAGTGTCGCCTTCCTGGATCAGGATTTCACCCGCCCTGAGATGCCGGACCGCATACTGATGAGCCTCCGACTTGAATGCATGCTCGACCTTGTTCAAGACCTGCAACCACTCGTCGAGGGTCTCCAATTGATCTACAAAGTGGATCCGGCCGAGGGTGACCGCATCCCGCTCCCGATCGGACCGCGCCTGGGTTCCCATGGCGATCATGACCATCTTACCGGCCTCATCTGAAAGCACGGTATCGATAATCTGCCCGGGGCGTCCTTTTCCGAGCTCGTAGTCGGTGACCAGAACATGGGGAGGGGCGTTTTTGATCTTGATCAACGCCTCCATGTAATCCGAAGCCGTATAGATCACCGCTTCGGGCATCCGTTCCTGGATCCAGCCCTTCAAGCGTTTTTTCTTCTGCTCATCCGAACTGGCGAGGAGGAAAAACTTCTTTCCTTCTGATTTGACCATAGACGATTTCAGTTTAGCCGAGAGCCTGAGTGAATGTCACAACTTTTCCTCCATTTTTTACACAAGCCATGATAATATCCGCCACCATGAAACGAGTCCTGTCGACCCTTTCCGTCCTGATGTTCTCTTTATTCCTTTCTTCCGAAGGGATGGCCTCAGAAAAGACCGGACTCGAATGCAGGTACCGGGATGGTTGGTACATCCTCCATGAAATCCGGATCAGCTGCCTCGAATCAGGCTGTGCCTACGAGATCGGAACGAAGCAATCCACTGTGGAGCAAGGCAAGCTGACCCTGGTGGACAAGACCTATACTCAAGAGAGACTGAACGGGATGAGGCTCCGGCTCGATTCGGGGCCTTTCATCATCATTGAAAAAAACTGGGCCGGTCGATTCGAAGGAATCCTCGCATTCGGAAACGGATCATTCGTTTACAACGAGAAAACCCACTGTCGACTCGTCTCCACACGCTGACCTGACACGCCGCCGGTGTAAAATCTCCAGCGACAAACCGACACCAAGGCCACTGGCTCCTGTTTTAGACAGGAACGGAACGGCATGATTCTGGCACCTCTCCATGACAAGGTACGAAGGATTCGTACCGCAATGTCACAGGAGGTGCACATGCGTTCCAAAAAAGCCGCTGAGGCCCGTCAACTCTCCCTTTTCGAACCCGAGCCCGAGTCCTTTCCCGAGCCGGATTTCCACCCTGAAAAACCCACTGTCCTCGAGTTTGTCCGGGCAAGATTTGAGAACGGACCGGAAATGACGCCCGAAGAATACCGTCGATGGATCCGTATCCTGATCCATCATTCACTCAAGCGCATGGACTGACCCGGATTTCTCAGGCCGGGTAGCGAACACGGTTCAAAACAAACCGTTTGGACTGGAGCAAGAAATCCAGTTTGACCGTGAGGGATTTGAGCTCACCGTCCGAACTGAGAACCTGTCCCCCTCGACTGATCACGCGCTGGGCATGAAGTTGGACTTCGGCGGTGAACCCGCTACCGTCCGGCTCCACTTGTTGAATGGAGACGTCACAGCATCCGAGATTCCTGAAGTGCAAAGTCCCGTCCAAACCACCAAACAGACGGTGGTCGGAACGGACCTGTGCGAGCAACTCGAAGGTCGTGTCCGACGCAAGCCACTCGCCAGAACCCTTTTCCACCGAGGAAAAGTAAGCCAAAGCCATGTTCCTGGCAAAGTGCAACATCCGCTTCTCGTTCCAGACCGGACTCGAAGCACCCAGACGCGAAATCGCCTCCGTGACCCGGTTCGATCGGATTCGATGGATGACCCCGACCCAACCCCCCTCCAGTCCCTCATCCCAAGAGTCCTGGAACAACTTGCTCGAATCACAGCCGGTCTCCACCTCCCGGAGAACCCACCGTCCCTCCATCCACTGGAAGGTCCAGCACTCCTCCACAGCACGTCGAACCACATCACCATCGATGAATCGACCTGTGTCTTCCCTCAAGAACTGGGTCATGGCGGATCCCCGGATGAATGCTGTGAACTCGATGTGAGGTTCTTTCGGGGAGTGGATGAAATGAACGATACTCACTCCGTCCAAAACCAGATTGAAGCGTTTCTGGACCTCCCTTGAGCGTTTGAGACTTTCCCAACGAAGGACAAGATTCCTGGCCAGGTAGGAAATCACCCGATCCCGTATCGGGGTCAAATCCCTTGAGACCCGACACTGTTCCATCTTCATGAAAAGATCTTGAGTCAACTCCTTCAACAATTGCACCCGCATTTTCGGGTCCCGGAGTCCGATCTCACCCAAGCGGGCTTCCGCCTGGACCCCCATTTCGATGTCCTTCCGGGTCGGGAGTCTCTCCATCCTCATACCGATCTGTATTCCCCGCACGATCAAGAATCCCATCGCCATCACGACGCCCACTATCAGCAAGTCCCGATTCCGTTGCTCACGACAATCCAAGGATTCACGGGAATAACCGGAAAACCTGCTGCAACCGTAACGTTGAGAAAAGCGGGCCTGGATACTACCGGGAACTGGAGTGGGAGTGGGCCACTCCTCCTCGGCAATTGCGATGGAGCCCGAAATCCAAAGAAAAAAAGAGCCGAACCGAACAAACGCGACATGCTCAGCGCCTGGCCACGAGGTTCAGATCGAGTTGCCCGCTTGAACCGATCCTGATCCTCCCTTTGACCTCGAAGGCCCCGCCCCCGACCGGTTCGAACATCACTTGGGCTGATAACGGTACTTGCACACCCCGGATTTTCAGCTTGCCGTGGACTTCCACATTGGGTTGTCCCGTGACAATGTTGTGCAACTCATTTCCGGAGAGGATCCTGAATTTGGCAACCGGGTGTTTGGCGACATCCAACAGATTCTTCAAATTCTCATCGGTGATGTTCTTCAAATCGGCGACAATTTCCCCTCCGCTCAGGGTGTTCCTTTTGAACTCGAACCTCCCGCTCTTGAAGAGGATCTTCTCTGAACGGCCACCAGACGCCTTTGCTCCGGTCCACACCACATAACTCTTGGACGTGTCCAGCACGGCGGAATGTTTCACCGGATCGATCTTTTTCGGACCGGCCACGGATATCAATGGCAAGAGAAGAAAAGAAAAGACAAAGATTCTACGGATCAAGGTGAAATCCTCCCCCATCGGCTGGTCTCAAAAGTGTATCTTCCCGACCGGTAGGCATCAATCCGGTTGCACCGATTTTTTAGGAATCCGACTGGCCGGGACCGTGCCAAAAGGTTAAACTGCGCACATGAAGAAACTGCGGTTCAAACGTCACAATCCGAGGACACATTGGGTCGGAGACGGCTTCCCCGTGAGGTCGGTCTTCTCCTACTCCGACATCGCGTCCGAAATCTCGCCGTTCTTGATGATGGATTATGCCAGCCCCACCCATTTTCCTCCGACCACACAAAGGAAGGGCGTGGGTGAACACCCCCACCGCGGCTTCGAAACAGTCACCATCGTATACGAGGGTGAGGTGGAACACCGTGACTCCGCAGGCGGAGGCGGAACCATCGGTCCGGACGAGGTCCAATGGATGACAGCGGCATCCGGACTGGTCCACGAAGAGTTCCATGGCAGGGAATATGCCCGCCTCGGAGGGCCGTTCGAGATGATTCAACTTTGGGTCAACCTTCCGGCCAGATTGAAGATGATTCCACCGGCCTACCAGGGCATCACACGTGACACGATCCCGTCGGTTCAACTCCCTGAGAATCGGGGTCAGATCAGAGTGATCGCTGGCGAACTGGAAGGCGCAAAAGGTCCGGCTTTCACCCGTACACCCATCAACCTTTGGGACATGCGATTCACCCAAGGATCGGGATTCACTTGCAAGGTTCCCGAAGGACATACCGCATCGATCTTTGTATTGAGTGGTGCGATCCGGCTTCCGGACGGAAACCGGATCATTGAAGCCGAACTGGCTGTCCTCGACTCCTCCGGAACCGACTTGAGCTTTGAGACCGAAGGGCCTGCCAAAATCCTCTTTCTCGGTGGTGAGCCGCTCAATGAACCGATCATCGGCTATGGCCCGTTTGTCATGAACACCCCGGAGGAGATCCAGCAGGCATTCATCGATTACAGGAGCGGGAAAATGGGGAGATTCGAAAGTTGACCCCGGACCGACTCACCCTGCGGACTCTGGCGAAGCTGGTGGTGACCGCCTCCCTCTTTTTGGCTTGGACCCCTGCCTTGGCCGACAGTCCCCGGACCAAAGAGAAAAACCTGATCACCTTGGAAGTTCTCGGCCGCGGGGGCTACGGTTCGATTCAATACGACCGGGTTGTCCATCACCGCTTCTCCATCGGGGCTGGCGTTGGTGCGGTGACTGCGACCACTTACTCTGTCGCACGGAGCCTCACATCCGTATCCTCACTCAATGTCGAACCCTGGTATTTTCTTTATGCGAACTATTATCTGGCGGGAGAATATCTCTCTCCCTATCTGACCGCAGGTGTCACCCACCTTTCCGGAAATTCAAAAGTCGATTTCACCTTCTGGCCGGGTGCGGGCATTGAATTCAGAACCCATGTGGGCCCCACCCTGCGCCTCACGATGTACCTCCCGAAAGTCTCTCCGATCGGAATCGTTCCCGGCTATCCTGCATTCTGGTCGGGACTGTCCCTGGGGTACTGTTTCTGATGAAGACCCGGATTCTTTTTTTCTGCTGGATCGGTTCGGTGTTCGCAACTCTCGGCGACACCTTCCATGTTGCCTACGGAATCGACGCCTATCCTGAAAGTCCTCTCAACCTGCTCCCCTTCGGGGTTCCGGTCTGGGTGCCGGTCGAGTTCGCCTGTGCGGCCGGCTTGATGTGGTGGAGTCGCGAAAGGTTTCCCGGTTCCTCAGGGTTCAAGCGCTCATGGATCACGACCCTCGTGGCGGGTGGCGGGTTTCTCGGAATTTACATTTCAAGTGCCTTGGCCGCGAGCGCCACACTTTTGTTGGCCGCAGGAACACTTTCCCTCGCACTCACCGGATTTCAACCCATGGCCCTCGCCTACTGCATTCTCACAGCTTGTGTGGGGACCTTGGTGGAGATCTCGTTGGTTCATCTTGGCGTGTTTTCTTACCTTCCACCGCAGACAGGACTCTTCGGTGTCCCGGCATGGCTACCCGCACTTTACCTTCCGGCTTCAGTGGCGGTACTGAACCTTCCCCTCACTTCAGCCACTCCAACAACATCGCCAGAGCAGGCATGAGGCGACCGGTGCGGCATCAATTTCGAATGTCCCGTCTTTTTGAACCGAGAACTTCTTCCAATCCGTATTATCGGTTTGAGCGAATGGTGGAATCCTCGAGATAGCTCAGGTTTCCGCAAACGGACTCTTCGGCCAGTTCAGCTGAATCACGGTGATTCAGAAGCTCCACCCGTACGGTCACTGCGGCACGATAACGATTGATCTCAACCCGTTTGGCGATATGGGGGAAGTAGGACCCGAATCCATCCTGTTTCACGAGGTAAACACCGGTCTTGACCTCGCCGGAATAGGCATCGATACCGTCAGCGGTGATCGTGCTCTTGGAGCTTTCAATTTTTTCCACGGACATTCTGCGGTCGAGCACCTGCGAAATGATCTGGGTCTCTGTGGAGCGACTGTCACTCACATTCAAGCGGGTCACACAGGTGGCTTCGATCATCTCCCGATCGGCAGCCGACACCTTGTTGTAATCCAGGCGATAGACCGCCGCTTGGGCGGAACTGACCACGAAAACCGACAAAACGATCCATGCATGTTTCATTGTGACACTCCGAGGGGCGGAGATTACCACAGCGCCACCATTTTTCAACGCATATTTACATAATATTTATTCAATAAATTCACCGGGCCAGATGTGTCTGCATTTACACACTTCACGAGGAATGCTCTACGAGAGACATTTAAAGGATGCGGCAACTCATGGTCAAAATCGGACTCCTCAGTACGACCATGCTTCTCCTGATCCAGCCCGCCTCGGCCTCGGTAGGTCCTCTCCCCGGTCTACCCGTCAGCTGCGAGTGCACCTCCCCCGACGGGCTCAAACCCTGCGGAATCACTCCGGCATTCATGGGACAAGCCCCCGAAATCATCGCGAGAAAACTGGGGTTCGACGTTCCCCGGGACCACAAGAGGCTGAAGACCCTGGCCGATCGATCTGCACTGTTGAAGGCTTTTGTACAATTCCTCGAAAAAAGCGACCGATCCAGACTGTTCTATCCCGAGTACTACACACGTGCGACCAAAGACGCCTCGGTCCTGACCCTTCAGAGCAAATTCATTCCCAAGAGCCCCACCGAGATGGATGAGTACTTCAGGTGCTCCATCCCGGAGGGAAAATACTGCCTGTACAGGAAGAAGCTGAGACCTTACCTCGGCTTGTCTGCAAAAGTCTCCGGGTTTGACTACTCATTCCTGGCTTGCCAGTCTTACGTGGAAAGCCGGTTCCAACACAATGCACGCTCCTCAGTCGGTGCAATCGGGTTCTCCCAAATCCGCCCGATGAACATCGAGCACATGAACAAGATCCTGAAGCAGGCTCAGAAAATCGCCATCAAACGGAGGCCAGCCAGCTCACTCCCCCCGAAGGAAGGTCGAATCCAGACCGTTCAAAACGAGATCTCAAACCTCTGGGGAGAGTTCTGGAAAGGCACTCACCATGCCCCTGCCAAGCTCTGTAAGAATGATCTGACCTGCTACCGTCAGTCGTTCCTGGCCCAAGCCATGGCACTCAAAACTGACATGTTGATCATGGCCACCAGCTCGACCGGACTCAGGGTCGGATTCGACGAGGATGGTGACTTCCGCGTTGAAGACATGGACAAGGGGGATTCACTGTTGATCCTCGCCGGAAGCTACAATCTCGGGGTGACCAGGACCATCCGGCTGTTGGCGACATTTTGCAGTGGAACGGAGAAATTGAAAGAATGCCTGGACCGGATGACTGACGGGCACTTTGACGATCCAAAGCTTGAAAGTGAGAGAAAAAGGGATGTGAGAGCCATAGTGAACTATGTCATGCGCATCCGGGACTGCTCGCAACAATACTCGGCTGAGCAGTTGGACTTTGATGACGATGTCAGGTGGACACCCAAAACCAGAACGACCAGACAAAACGAACAGCGCGACCGTGTGTCCAAGTGCCTACTGAATCCCTGTCCCTACAGAAGCAATCTCTAAACAGAACCGGCGCCCCCCTTTCCGGGGAGCGCCGGCACATTCATTTCAAAGACCGGTTTCCTTCATTCTGCAGAGAAGAAAGGAAGGCCGTTGTTCATGATGTATCGGATGGTGTAGTAGGTCACCGCACCGACAATCACCACACCTGCAACAATCAGAATCGGATTTTGGCCGCCCTTGCCACCGAGGAAATGTGCACCGGTGGTTTTGGAGTTCTCGATGAACTTCATCGCCAACTGACTGGCAGCATCCGGAGTGATCGCTCCGTCCTTCATGGCAACCAACAGGCGGTCGAAATCAATCCGGGTCTCCCGGTCGAGAATGTTGTTCCTCACGTAATCCATCATTTCGATCGGAGTGACACCGTTCGACTCCAATACAGAAAGACGGTCCTTGAGTTGAAGCAGAGCGACATCCTTCGAAGCGGAATCGCTGGCATCAAGGTTCACGCTGACCGAATAACTGAACTGTTCGAAGGCATCTGCAATCATGTCATGATGATTCGCTGGAGTGATCACCGGAGCCGCGAAGGCCGAGTTTCCGACAAGAGCCGCTACCATCAGTGCACTGAATACTTTCAACATACGATCTCCTTTTTCTCTCAGATCAATCTGAGGAGACCGTTTCTATGGTGAACCCGGGCCAGGGTCCAGATGCCGGGATTGTCCCGAACCCCGGCCAAAAGCACACCGAAATCTCAGAGGGAAGCGCCATTTCGCCTGTATTGCAGGAAACTCCGGATCAAATCGGAAAGTACTGCTCCGATTGTCCCAAGGCTGATTGAAAAAAAATGAAACCCACTCAAAAAACCGACAACTCGGCTGGTCAATTGTGGAGCGGCGGACGGGGTTCGAACCCGCGACCTCGAGCTTGGGAAGCTCGCACTCTACCAACTGAGCTACCGCCGCATCTTGTTTTCTATTCGATGATGGAAACAATACCACCACGGAAGTCAACCGACAACAACCGGAATGGCATCCATCTGAGTGCAGGAATCCGGTCGATGATCCGATGGCAACCCTGTTCAGCCGAGCCCCAACCCGAATCACGGGAACAGACAGGCTCGACCTTGGACCGATCCTCCAGGCTCTGGAGATCACTCAGCAGTCGAGAATCCTTCTCCAACAGGAAATCCCGGAGCGCCCCGGGGATCAGCAGATCGTTGACCAGCACCACTTTGCCGTCGCCATCCGTGAACACCAGGTCACCCGGCTTTTTGGTGATGACATTACGGACTCGCCGTTCAGACGGATCAAGAATTCCGAGTTTACCGATGTTCATTTGGAAGGCCTGAGTCATCTCAAGCCCCTTTGCAGGATCCAACACAACGGTTCCTTGGGTCCGAACATCCACGGAAAACGACTGTCTCGGGAATGAACTCCGGTCCGGAAGACCGAGTACAGCCTGATCCATTCGAATGGTATCTTCAGAGTGCAGGAAACCACTCAATACGAAACTCTTCTGAAAATCAAAGAATCGGATCGTGCCACCACCGAACTGAGAAAGCTCGGATACCCTGACAGGCAGGAGTTCCGGCCTACCTGGAATCCTCAAATCGGAGTCCAGATCCTTACACCGGATCTTCCGAACCAGGTTGGAACCATTCAAGAATGAAACCTCGAAGCAGCAGCTCTCTGCTTGAAACCGGCGTTTGGGCAATCCGGTCGCGGTGTCCCGAAAATAGGGAGTGACCGGACGCCCCAGCTCGTACGGCATGTACTCTCTTGAAAACACCCCACCTCTCGAACGATAGGGAAGCTTACCCGCTTGTTTAGAAACCGTTTTCAGGGCACCCGGATCCAAAATGAGCTCACCCGCGAATCCATCCACTGAAATGAAAAAAAGACCGAACACCGCCACACAAAAGAGCTTGGTTGCAATCATGCGGGCTTACTAACACTTCTTGACGCTTGGCGCAAGCTATTGGTGAAAAACTGTGCTAGGATCCGGCGCAGGAGAAACCGTATGAAAACCGCATATCTGATCGCTACTTTGGCCCTCATGACCTCAACCGCTCAGGCAAAAAAGAATTGCACCGATGAGCCCAAAGAAAAATGGATGGCCATCGAGGAATTCAAAAAGCAAAAAGAAGCCGAGGGCTATCAGATCCGCAAATTCAAACAACCGGGAACCTGCTACGAAATTTACGGCATCGACAAATCGGGTAAGAAGGTCGAGGTTTACTTCAATCCGGTTGACGGGAGCGTGGTGAAGTCCAAATAAACCCACCACCTCTGCCAATGAATCTTGTTTTGTTACTCAATCGGCCTCGGAGGCACAATGAAAGCGTTTAGCGCCATTCCAGTCCTGGTTCTGGTTTTTTCTCTTTTCCCACTTCCATCCAGGGCACAGGGTCCTGTCCGGGACGGGTTCACCCCGGATGATTTGAGTTTCCCGTTCCAATGGAAAGCGAACCCCCTCCAGCCCGGATTGGTCCTCGACCAAGTGATTGATCTCGATCCGTTCGACGCTCCCGGAAAGCCTCATGTAGACTTCACTGAATTCAGGATCATCTTCGGTTACGGAAGTCAGTCGATTTTTGACGCTCTCGGGGTGGACGAAGTGGCCGGGCTCAAGCGCACTGATGCCATGGCCAAAATCAAGTCACTGGAAGCTCAGGGCAAGTCTGAGCGGGACGGCGCCTACATTGCCGGACTCACGAACATCCATGGCCGGCAGATCTTCATGTTTTTCAACCTCAACCGCCTGGCGTTCAGTTCCGAGTTCGCCATCCGTGTCCTGAGCCATGAACCCCTGCACCTCGCACGTTACTTGATCACCCAGGAAGCCAAGCCCGACGTCGACTTTTACAACGACCCTTACGTCACCCTGAATGACGAGAATGAGGAATATTTTGCCGAGTCAATTGAACGGCTCACGACCTTGGCTCTGGACCGATATTTCAAGGCCACCCTTCCCTGATCCTGCTTTCCGTTCCGCCAGTTACTCGCTAAACTTGTTTCATGAACTGGCTGGTATTGGCCTTGATACTTCCCCTGGCAGGTGTTCAGGCAAGCGAGATTGTCAATGATGTTACCCGACTGAACCCGATCCGGGTCGATCAGGTGGTCCGTCCCGATTCGGTAGGTGAGATCCGGAAACTCGTCTCTGAGGCCCGGGGGCCGGTGTCGATCGGCGGTGGCCGGTACAGCATGGGCGGACAGACCGCCAGCGAAGGAACTTTGCATCTCGACATGCGGAGTATGAATCGGGTGCTTGAACTGGATGTCGAGGGAAAGAGGATTCGGGTCCAGGCAGGAATCACTTGGCGGGACATACAGGAAGCCATCGATCCCCATGATCTCTCAGTCCGGATCATGCAAACCTACTCAAATTTCACGGTGGGCGGGTCATTGAGCGTGAATGTGCACGGACGCTATATCGGAGAGGGCCCTCTGGTCCGGTCGATTGAGAGTATCCGGGTGGTCCTTGCAGACGGGTCTCTGGTCGACGCATCTCCCACGAAGAACAGCGAAATCTTCTTCGGGGCCATCGGTGGATACGGTGGCCTCGGGGTCATTGTGGAGGCGACATTGTCACTCACCAAGAATGAGAAGATCGAGCGCACCCGTCAACGCATGCCGGCTAAAGACTACTCACACTATTTCAGGTCGAGAATACGGGACGACCGGAATGTCGTCTTCCAGAATGCCGATCTTTACCCGCCCTTTTTCAAGACGGTGAACTCGGTGGAATGGAGAAGGACGGAAAAACCCCTCACCTCGGAAGAACGCCTCATTCCAAGAGACCGAAAATACCTATTCCAACCACGCGCAATCCGAACGCTGAACCACCTCCCGGGGGGTAAGATCCTCAGGAGTGCATTGATCGATCCACTGATCACTGCAAAATCACCTGTCGTTTGGAGAAACCATGAAGCAAGCTATGACGTGGCTGAACTCGAACCCCCCAGTCGTGAAAAAACGACCTTCGTTCTTCAGGAGTATTTCGTACCGGTTGGAAAATTGAATGAATTCATCCCGAGAATGCGAAAAGTTTTCAAAAAACATCGGGCACGGGTGTTCAACGTTTCCATTCGACACGCTCTTCCGGATCCGGGCACTCTTCTGGCATGGGCTCCAGAAGAGGTTTTCGCACTGGTGGTCTACTACGAACAGGGTACTGATGAGCGGGCCAAGGCACGTGTGGCCGACTGGACGAGGGAGCTGATTTCAGAGGCCTTGGCCGTCAATGGCAGGTATTACCTTCCCTATCAGATTCACGCCACACCTGAGCAGTTCCATTCAGCCTATCCACGTGCGCAAGAGTTCTTCCTTCTCAAAAAGAAACTCGATCCAACCAACAAATTCAGGAACAAACTCTGGGATCGCTACTTCACCCCGATACTTTCCAAGTCAAATCAAGACATCAAGACGAGGCTTCCTGCCTCAAAGTAGCCTCGTCACGCTGATCCGGTGAGGCGACGGAGCATGCTTTTTCCGGCCACTGCACCTTGAGTCACCGCGGCCTGAATCAGGAACCCCCCGGTCGGCGCCCACCAATCGAGCATTTCTCCACCGACGAAAACCCCGGGTAGTTTCTTGAGTTCGAGTTCATGTCCGGACTCCAGAGACACTTCCGAGAGATCCACCCCACCCGTACTCGAGATGGCCTCGATCAACGGACGCGGCCGAATCAGTTCCACAGGGAAGCCCTTGATCTGCCGGACCAACCCTTCCAGATTTCCACGGACAGACTCGGGTGAATGATGAAACAGCAGGGCCAATGAGGCATCCGGAAGAGCCAGTAGCCTCTTCACCCGTCTCATGGGAGAGAGGTTTTCACGAACGGATCGGAGTCGCTCCAAAATCTCACCCTCGGACATGGAGGGCTTCAAGTCAAGAACCGCTCCCCCCGGTTTCCCCAAAAAATAAACCGGAGTGCCCTCGAGACCGTAGCGGGTCACCACCAACTCCCCTGCTTTTTCTCCGTTATTGTTTTTGAACACAATGTTTTTGAGCGGCTTCCCCTCGGCTTCTGCCAGGAAAGCCTCACTCCAAGCCACTTCGTATCCGACATTTGCGGCCTGAAACCCGTTCACCCGGACTCCGGCGCGCTCGAGGGCTGTGGGCCAGAGGGGGGCCGTGTCTTCCCAGCTCCCTCCTCCGAGAAACAACCCGGTGACAGAGCCTGAGACGGTGCCTTCGAAACCACTCCATTCGTGATTCGCAACAAATCGAACGCCTTGGGACTCCAACTTGGAACGCCAAGCTCTGAGTAAGCCTGAAGCTTTCATTTCCTTGACGAAATAGCGATCCGAAGTGCCGACGAAAGTCTCGAGACCGAGCGATTGAATGAAATGGATCCAATCCAGTGGTGACAGGACTTTGAAAAAGCTTCTCCAAACCCCGGGAGACCACCCTCTGTAGTGAGAAATGAAGTCCTCCAGTTCCGTGTGATGCGACACATTGAGACCGGAGCTCCCGGCGATCAGAAGCTTACGCCCGTAAGAGGGGCGGCGCTCGAACAAGGTCACCGGCACACCCGATCGGGAGAGCACACTGGCGGCCATGAGGCCTGCCGGACCGGAACCGTAAATCATGGCGGATGGAGATTGCGTCATCGGACCCTTCCATCATGCCTCAGCCACAGGCAGGGTTGCAATGTCGAGGTTTTTGCGAAAATCTATTCGATATGAGTTCCTTCCACCTTTGGCATCAGATCAATCCCGGAAAGAAGTGTCCTGAAATCGTGACTTCGGTCATCGAGATCCCGAAAGGGTCCCGTTCCAAATTCGAGGTGGACAAGGAGTCAGGACTCATCAAACTCGACCGATTCCTCCACGGTTCGATGCACTACCCGGTGAACTACGGAATCATCCCCCAAACTCTCGGCGAAGACGGCGATCCTCTGGATATTCTGGTTTTTACGGGAGCAGAGCTGTTCCCGGGCTGCCTGGTCGATGCCCGGGTGATCGGAGTTCTGCGCATGGTGGATCAAGGCACCGCTGACGACAAAATTCTTGCAGTCGCGAGTCAGGATGTGACCCTCGCCCACCTGAAGTCGGCCGACGCTCTTTCTCCCCACGAAAAGCTCGAGCTTGAGAACTTCTTCGAGCGGTACACAGAACTCGAAGGAAAAAAAGTGACGGTCCCGGGGATCGATGACACCAAAAAGGCAACAGACCTGATCGTGAGTTGCATGGATCGGTACGCCGGAAAATTCGGCAAGTCAAACACATGACTCTACCCCTGACTCCGGTTCGAGCATAAACTGAGGACTCAACCATCTTAGATCTTAGGAGGATCCATGAAGAATACACAATTGGCTGCATTGACTTTGGCCCTGATCATCACCCTGACCACCACATCCGCTCACGCAGTGAAAATTGCCGGACGCGCAAACACCGGTGGATACGGAGCCGCAGGTTGCGGTCTCGGTTCCATCGTATTCCAAGAGAACAACAAGCTTCAGATTTTCGCAGCGACCACCAACGGCACTTTCGGTTCCCAAACCTTCGGGATCACCTTCGGAACTTCTAACTGCGGTGGCGAATCGATGCTGGGTTCCAAAGAAATGGTGGAACAGTACATTTCTGCCAACCAAAACATGCTGAAGAACGAAATCTCCCGCGGTAACGGCGAAACCCTGAACGGTCTTGCCGACCTCATCGGTGCGAACAATCGCGAGCAATTCGGCAACCACCTCAAGTCGAACTACTCCAAGATTTTCGCGAAGTCGAACCAGACTTCTGCTGAAACCGCGAACAACATTCTCAGCGTTCTTTACTGAGGTCCGGTCGATTCAAATCTCGACGGCCCACTGTTCTCCTGATATTCAGGAAAGCAGTGGGCCTTTTTCTTTTATTTTTATTCATGCTCGGGACGGACCGCGCGGGGGCAGTCGAGCTACCGGGCAGGCCGCGCTTGGAGATGCTTGCAAAATCTCCCGCTTGGAAAGGACTGCTCCAGTACCAAAATGGCTGGCACCGTATGGAGGAAAGCGAAGTCGACGGCGAATCGTTCTTTCTGTCTCCTGACGGAAAAAAAGACCCGCGCGCCGAACTCGAGGCCACCCTCCTGGCATTCGTCGCTCCGGTCGGACCCGAACCCGACTCACATGCGATCTGTCGTTTCCCGGCCCGTTTCGAGCTCTTGAAACAAGAGCTGGCAAATGACCCCTTTTGGAAGAACTTGCCTGCCCCTGGTTGCAAGAACCTCGAAAACTACCGGACTCGGATGCAAAACCGGAAAGTGAGCGTGGTCTTCACCTCTTACCACCCGGGGAGTGCCGCCTCGGTTTTCGGACACAGCTTTCTCAAGTTCTCAGGAAGCAACGAAAACGAGCTCTTTGACACGGGGATCAACTTTTCGGCCAATCCGACCACCGGAAATCCGGCCCTTTATGCCCTGTACGGCTTGATCGGCGTCTTCCCCTCGACGTTCTCAGCCCTTCCCTTCTATTACAAGGTTCGGGAGTACAACGATTCAGAGTCCAGAGACCTCTGGCTCTACGAACTGAATCTGACTCCGGGTCAAATCGACCGTTTGATCCTCCACCTTTGGGAGCTCGGGAACACCCACTTCCGTTACTACTACTTCAATGAGAACTGCTCTTACCAGATCCTCCGGGCCCTGGAAGGCGCCTTGCCCGAATTCCGTTTCTTCACTTCCCGCCCGATTTACCTGATCCCGTCCGAGTCCATCAAAGCCCTCTATGAAGTCCCGGGCTTGGTTCGGGATGTCCGCTATCGCCCCTCCCTTCTGAAAACCGCTCTTGCCGGCTACCAGGGTCTGAGCCCGAACCAACAACAAGAATTCAAACAACAGGCAACACAGAAGACCTTCCAGTCGAGCGATCCCGCAGTGCTGGATCTACTGATCGATGCGATCGATCTCAAAAAAGACCCGGAGTTCTCGAACGAGAAAGAGAAGCTGCTGCAGAGACGCGCCCAAACCGAAGGACCGGGTGCCTCCCGCGAGGTGATCCCTCCGGTGGAAGAACGCCCGGATCTGGGCCACCGCTCAGGGAGAATGAGACTGGGATCCGAGTGGACCCGGATCGGACAATCTGTTCGATGGAACCATCTCATCCAGGCGAGGGCTGCCCATCACGATCTGCTCGACCCCACCGAAGGATATCCGAGGCATCTGCACATTGATTTTGGACGAGTCGGACTCAGAATCCAGCCCGAAGCGAACCGGGTCCTGGTCGACGAGCTGACCCTGGTCGAGCTGACTGCCCTTTCTCCCCACCATCCTCTGAATCCAGGATGGTCTTATTCGGTGAATGTGGGATTCAAGCGAAGTTGGACGCCCGATTGCTTGAACGGACTCGACTGTCCCCGCTTTGCCCTGGGCGGAGGGATCGGAAAGGCCGCTTCGTTCTTAGAGAAGCAAACCCTGTATACGCTTTTTCAATTTGAACCTGCCTATAGTTCCGCTTTCTTCGGCTCGAAATGGAAGCTGGAAATCGGACCGGTCGCAGGACTGATCTGGGAATGGGTTCCGGGATTCAAGTCCAGAATCGAAGCCCGAACGCGCTACGATTTCACGGTATCCGCGCCTTGGCAACATTCCCTCAAGTTAGAAAACCGGATCGTGTTCCGGAACCGCTTCGGATTCGACTTTCTGTTGCAACGGGATCTGGGGAATTCGCAAACGCGGGACAGTGTAGGACTGAATGGCCTGTTCTATTTTTAAGAATCTTCTTCCTATGGTCACCCTGATGATCGCGTTCCTGAGCTCAGGGTGCAGTTCCCTCCTTTACGCGCCGACTCGGGTGTGGCATGTCCACCCCGAGAGACTCGGCTACACCTACGAGACCGTTTCACTCGACTCGGACCCGGCCAAGATCCAGGGCTGGTGGTTCAAGCAATCGCGTTTTCCGGAGCCCAAAGGCTTTTTGATTTTCTTTCATGGAAACGGAGAAAACCGATCCTCTCACTTTTTTTCTCTCAGCTGGATGCTGAACGAGGGATATGACTACTTCATCTTCGATTATCAAGGCTATGGGGATTCAGAAGGCACCCCGAGCCCTGAAGCAACCGTGCGGGACGGCATGACCGCACTTCGGTGGTTCTTCACGGAGGCTAAAAAACCAAGTTACAAGAGCACCCCGCTCTTCGTTTTTGCCCAAAGCCTGGGTGGGCCAGTGGCCCTGCGCTCACTTGCCGAACTCAATGAAAAGGGCGAGCTCCCCCCCTCCCTCAGAACTGTGATTTTGGATTCGTCCTTTGCGTCCTACACCTCGGCAGGGGCGAGTGTATTGTCCCAAAGCTGGCTCACCACCTTGTTCCAGCCCCTTTCCTGGCTCCTCCTCTCGGATCGTTGGGCTCCAGGACCCAAATGGAATCAACTCCCGAAAGTCAAATACCTGGTCCTGCACGGAGACCGGGACCAGGTGATCGACCAGAAGCTCGGCAAAAGACTCTTTGAAGCGCTCCCCGAACCAAAGAGTTGGACTCCCGTCGAGGGAGGCCGTCACATTGAATCCCTTTTTGTGAGTGAGGGAAAATACAGAAAAACTCTGCTGAACTCGATCCAAAATTGATCTGGATCCGGTTTACTCTCGGACATTTTTCGTTGATGATGGACGAATCATGTCCAAACTGGAAAAGCAGCTGAGCGAATGGATCCGATCGGGCTTGATCGGAAAAGACCAAGCGGACCGCATCCGTACCCATGAAGCGACAAGACCCGAGAGCTCCTGGGTCCTTTCCGGACTCCTCCTTCTCGGTGCCGTCATCGTCGCTACCGGAACAGTCTCATTGATCGCAGCGAACTGGTTCACGATTCCAGACGCGGTAAAGCTCGTAGCAGATCTCCTTCTACTCCTCGGGTTGGGCTATGGAGCTTTCCGGAGTCAGGCCTCGAATCGGCCGCTCCACTTCGAGGCTTTTCTACTGGCATTCATCCTGATGTGTCTCGCCTCGATCGGGCTCATCTCCCAGATCTTCCACACGGGTGGAAAGCTCCACCAAGCAATTTTGCTGTGGTCTCTGATCACCTTTGCGGCAGCCTCTTCCGCAAGGACGCTTCTCATTCCCTTTCTTTGGACCGGGGCCTTCCTTTCGGGAATTGCGACAGCTGCGATTGAGTCAATCGCCCTCCAGCCTGTGTTCCACCGGAGCTTTCCGGCCGTGTTCATGGCGATTCCTCTCCTCTGTGCCGCCCTGACCATCATCAGCAAGAACTTCGGGGGGGAAAGTGCATCGACCCGGGCGTTTCGAGTTTGGACGATACTGAGTGGACTCACGGCTCTTTCTGTCGCCGAGGTTCATGCGCTTCACCGGGACATCACCTCCGCTTACTTCCCCGCCTATGCGCTTTGGGCATTCGCGCTTTGGGGGGTCTGGCAAGCCTCGGGCTACACCAGAATCCAGAAGGGACTCGTCTCGGGAGTTCTCCTGGTCTACTTCAGCTCTTTTCACCTCCCCTTCCTCCATACCTCGCTTCCCGTGATCTACGCCCTTCACACGATCATCGAGCTTGGACTGATGGCGGTCTTCCTGGCCAGCTTGAAGGAACGTGCATTGTTCCAGACCTTTCTGACCCTGCTGGGGCTCCGCTTCTTGATCCTCTACTTCCAGGCCTTTGGCGGGCTCGCCCGTACCGGATTTGGACTTATTCTGTCCGGGATGTTCGTGATCGGGCTCGGAGTTCTCTGGAATCGCTACCGTAAGCCCATCGCGGAGTGGGCAGAAAGTTGGGCCCAATGATCCAATCAAGAAAAGGGCTTCTGCTCGCCCTCGCTTTTCCCGTTTTGGTCCTGTCCAGCCTTACGCTCTACCGGATGGTGAGCCTTCAGACAGGTCGGGAAATTGTTCTTCCCGTAAGTGGCTATGACCCGAGGGATCTGCTTTCCGGGCATTATCTGACTTATCGAGTGGACTATGGAGTGGAGGGGATCTGTAACTCGGGGGAGCACTCGCTCAATAGCGTTTTTGTTTGTCTTGAGCCCAAGGGGATTTCAACGACCCCACCGGAGAACTGCACGGTATACATTCAAGGGAGCTGCCGATCCGGCTTTTTTGAAGCGGGCATTGAGCGTTTCTATGTCCCCGAAGATCAAGCGACGCACCTCGAGGAGTTGATTCGATCCAAGGCAGCCTCCATCCGGGCTTCCGTCGGTCGGGACGGCCGAGCCCAGGTGAAAGACCTCCTGATTGACGGGAAGTCTTGGAAAGATCAATAGGAATTGACGACCAACGCCACGCGAGGTAACCCCTAGGGCATGCTGAAGACTATCCTCGCCCTCCTCCTGCTCACTCTAACCACCCCGGCATTTGCCACGAATGAGAATATCATCATCGGGGACTCCCTCTGCACCTTCATCGACAACGCCAGCAAGAAAGCGAACCGCCTCGCTCCGAAGGGTGACCTGGCAGGGACATATCTTTGGTACGGAGGCACCACGCTGACCTGGCTCAAAAAAGCTCTTCTCAACTATCCCGTCAGTCCCCGAACCAAGAACGTGATTGTCAGCACCGGAACGAATTCGACCTATGCAGAAGCTGACGACATCGAAGGCCTGGTCACCATCATCCGCTCTCGCTTTCCCTATGCCACACTCATCGTGGTCCCGGGTTCCTGGTGGATCAAACAACCCCGAGGCTGGGTGGTCACTGTTTCAGAAGAAAAAGTCAAAGCCTACTATCAAAGATTCGAAGCCCTCGGAGTGAGGATCACCACTCCGGTGGGCGACAGTCGAGTCTGCTGTGCCAACGATCCGCATGGCAACTTCCCGGTCTACCAGACCATCGGCGCCGAGATTGATGCGATCATCGGGGACGGTGAAATTTAGTCTACCCATCTCAAACTGAAATCACCCGACTGAAGTGATTTGAGCTCGTGCAACTTTAGCCCCAACAGCATTTCTGGATCCATCTTGGGCGGAGGGCCGGGGGGCCCGCTCGCCGGTGCACGAACCGAACCGGAGCCGACATTCCTTTTGGCAAGGTAAGTTTCAAACTTTCGCACCGCCTGGACCACCTCGCATCGGGACGATTTCTCAGTGAGCCGGATCTGGTTTTCGGGCTGAGCGGTCTTGTTGTAGTTTTGAATGATTTCCGAATTGGCTTTGAACCAGTTCACCATGAAGACCGGAAACTTTCGAAGATACAGAATCGCATTGATCTGGTTTTCAGCCACTTGCTGGTCACCGAAAAGATCCTTCAACGATGAATTCGGGCAAAAGGAGAGTTCATTCATCTTGTCATAAACGGACTTGATCCGCCCTGTAGAGGCATCAGGCCAAGCTACTTCGGTTTCAAAATCCTCGTTTTTCAATTGGTGCGATGTGAAACTCTCAGTGAAAGGATCCCTCATGATCGTTGGAAGCCCGTTGCCTCCGGGACCGGTTAAATTCGGGGGAAGCGGGATGTTTTCCGAAGGGGAGATGTTTACCGACTCCTTCAGGCAACCCCCGAATTTTTTCACGACGTTCGCGTATTCAGCGAGAAATTTCTTCACTTCCTCCGAGTCGGTCCCATCTGGATTCTGGCATCGTTTCACGAGATCAGAAAAGCACTCGGCCTTGTCTTTTTTGAAGTAATAGGAATTGGCTTTGCCCTCGTCCTCGGCGCGGCATTCGTTCCGAATGTAGAACGCCGAGTTCATCTGATTCAAATCACCCATGATCCGACCGAAACCCTCCTTGATTCGCTTGGGGTCGTTCGGATCACAGCCTCCTTTCAAAGAACGGGAAACCGTCTCCACTTGGGTCAAAAAGCCTTTCAAATAAGCCATGTTCTGAGAATTGTTTTCGGTCGGAGCCCTTCCATCGAACCCGGCGATACTCCTCGCGTTCGGAAACAAGGCGAGATAGTCAGTCGCAGCGGAGCGCACTCCCGCCGTATAGCACCCCCAGAGCATCACATCCTTGACGCTGCTCATTGCATCCTTAGCCTGGGGATTGTTCTCATTGATCTCGGTGAGTTCGGCTTTACTTAATTCCCCTGCGATCCCTCCAAAACCACTCACTCCGGAATGACCGGAAATGATCAACGATCCAACTTTTCGCTTTGAACCCGCTTTCTCAAGTTCCTTCTCAAGAACCCGCTTGATGGTTTCCGGCTTACCATTGGAATTTACGAAACGCGGGTCCGCAGCTGAGACGATCTTGAGTAGCTCACCCTTAAAACCGCTCCTTTTTTGGGTCAATGACTCCTTGGTTTCGCCTACAGCCAGTTTGCAATCGGACTTCTTTTCGATGAGGCAATGTAGCTTCGAATCGGCATCAGAAAAAGCAGCTCTCAGCTTGTTGAAACTCGCGAATTTGGACTGGTCCGTCTCGATCGAGCTGAGATCCGGAATGACCACCATCTCTTCGTTCCTGAATTTCGCTGCCTCTTTCGCCGCCTTCACCTCTTTCAAACTTAAATTCAGATCGACCATGATGCTGACTGGTCTGTCTTCGGCAAGGGCGTACGACGGCAAAAGCAGGAAGAGGAATGCTGGAAAAAAAGCCTTCATTTAGACGACCTCAAGACCAAAACCCTCAAGCTCGTGAGCTTGGCCCTCGGAATAGAAGGGAAAATCTCACACAAGCGATCCACTGGAAGGAGTCCTGCCATCGAGAAAAGACGTTTTTTCTGTTCTTCGTCTAAGCTGTTGATTTCATTGACGAGACCGGCTCGACTGAACAGCTTGTTTCGGAGCTTGGGACCCGGCACCGGTATCATGCGCGTCCGGGTGACATGCCCCTCTTTCAGCCCCAGGTCCTGCGCCTTCAATGAGGGGTCGACCAGGATTGCCTGGATATCCTGAGATGCGAACCCAAGGCTGCAAAGAAACAACAAGGATAGGGTAACTGACACTAAAAGTGAGGTTCTCACTTAGGATCGATCGGTCTGTCAGTGCCGAACCTTGAGAACTGCCCAAGGTTTGAACCCACGCAATAAAAACCTGCGTCAAAAAGCCGTCAACACAGAGACAATCACCCTACCCGAGATGACCTAGGCCAAACCGACCCATTCCCGACTCACCTGATACAAGCGCTCTGCGACCCCGTCATCATGGGCATGTGGATTCGGAGAATGGAGCGGCCACCCTCCCCGCTGCGCTTCCCGTGTTCTGTAAATTCCAACTTGGCTGAAATACTTCCCGCTTTGGTTCGAAACTTCTGGAGACAGCAGTGCGAACAAAGTCGATTGCGCCCCCTCCCAGGGCTCGAGCATGCCGGCCAGGCGGAAGAGTGGACGGAGCAAAATGTCCTGCAAGAAGACCGGCATCGAAAAGTGAATCAGATTCGAGCGGACCCACCCTGGATGCACACTGACAGCGGTGACCCCGGTGCCGGACAGCACTTTAGACAGCTGCTTGGCATGCAGGAGATTGGCCAGTTTCGATTGGGCATAAGCACTCCAACCGTCGTATTTTCTCCGCTCGAAATTCAGATCCTCAAAATCAATACGCCCTTCCCTGCCCATCGCCTTGTCGTGGAAGCAACTCGAAACATTCACAATCCGAGACGGTGCCCCGGCCTTGAGTGCCGGCAATAAAAGCTCGGTCAAAAGGAAATGCCCCAAGTGATTGGTTCCGAACTGGAGTTCAAAGCCGTCCTGGGTTTTTTGCATGGGGGAATTCATGATGCCGGCGTTGTTGACCAAGCCATGAATCACCGGGTGGACTTGGAGAACTCGCGCTGAAAAGTCACGCACGGACTGCAGGCTCGCCAAGTCCAACTCCTGGACTTCGACCTGACCCCGAGACCCTGATGCGAGGATCTCCTCCGCAACGCGACGCCCTTCAGCCACCCTCCGGCAAGCCAGAACCACATAGGCCCCCTGGCGCGCCAACTGTTCTACCGTGACGCGTCCGATACCCGAATTCCCTCCGGTAACGACCATGACTTTTCCGGACAGATCGAGACTGAGTAGTGCTTCGGAACAACGATGAATGGGGGGCATGATTCGAATCCTTTGCTGATGGAGGGTTACCACCACTATGAATGAACCCGACACAGGCGTCAACGCGAGCCAACTGAGGAGTTTTACCTTTACAATCAAGACGTCAGCGCCGAAAATGAAGGTTGCGCTCTCAATTCAAAAAGCAACGCCCCCTGGCGGGTTGCGGAGACCAAACATGAATTCATTGATTGTCGGCATTCAAATCTTGATTGCAGTTTCTGTCTGGATGGTTTGGGTGCTTCGCTTTGACAACATCGTCAAAGAGTTCGAACATTTCGGTTACCCCACGTGGTTCCGGAGCTTGGTGGGAGCCCTGAAGATCAGCCTGGCAGCACTCCTGATCGCAGGGATCTGGTTTCCTCCCCTGGTCTTCTACTCGGCTGTTTCCATGGCCATCCTCATGGTCGGCGCGCAGTTCACCCATCTCAGAGTCAAGAATCCCGTGACCAAATTCATCCCGTCTTTTGTCCTTCTGACACTGAGCTTGGTAGTCGCTTATTCTCACCTGGGACAAAACTAAGTGCTACCGGTCGCATCCCTGGTCTCGGGACTCGGCTTTCTGATCTACGGGTTCCAGTGCCTCGTCTCACCCTTCATGAAAGCCGAATTCGAACGCTTCCAGGTGCCCCGCTACCGGGTCTTGACGGGAATTCTTGAAATTCTGGGTGGTCTCGGAGTCATGACCGGCCACTTTGTGCCACTGATCGGCGCCCTTGCCGGTGCGGGCCTCTGCGTCCTGATGGCGATGGGTGTGGTCACCCGTATCCGGGTGAAAGACAGCGTCCTCCAATGCCTGCCCGCCTCGTTTTTTTGTGTCCTGAATGGACTGATCGCCATCCAGTACTTTAAGGCCATTTCGCTCACTTCCGGACTGTTGAAATAAAAAAAGGGCCGGGTGCTCTCGCACCCGACCCCTCAGTCTACGACTTATGCCTCTTCGCTTCTGGACAGAGAGTAAATCACCAAACCGAAACCGATCTTGTTGATCGCATCGGCGATGTTGTACACGATGTCCATCGAGCGAACTGCTGCTGCAGGATCACTAACCAGCTGGATTCCGAACAATCCACCCGGAGTTCCGAGGATGTAGCCGAGCGGATACACCGCCCAACCCACCAGGACGAACCAAGCGAGCACGCGAACGGCCTTGGCCACTTGAGGACCGGCGTTCTTTGCAAGTTCAGCAACTTCACCCACCCAAATCAGGTAGACGATGTAGAAGTAAGCGATTCCGGACATCACGCCCCAGAACACGCTTCTGTCGCGGTAGATGGTCTCACCGAGGTAACCGGTGACCAGCATGACCAACGAAGCTGCGATGAGTTTCCACAGAAGACCGATCTTCGCTCCGGCCTTTTTGGTGATGAGGAAGAACTCAACACACATCAGGGGAACAGTCAGAATCCAGTCGACGTAACGGAAGAAAGTGGGGGAATCTCCGGTGTGGAGATTGTAGCCTCTCATGTAGTAGTAGTGCACCGCGGCGATAAAGGTGATCAAACCCGATACCAATACCGACTGACGCCACTTCTTGGCAGTGTTGCCGATTTCAAAAAAGAAAAAGACCGATGCAGCCATCATGGCCATAGTTCCGATAAAAAACGTAAATGCTACGTAATTATCGCTCGCAATTTTTAAGTGTTCCATATTCTGGAGCCTCCTGTTTCAAGTTGTTTACGTTCTCGTAAACGGTAAGCTCGATTGACACGGTTTGCAACCTCAATCAGGATAAAACCTGAATTTAGACAATTCGGGTAATTGTTGACGGAACGCGGGAGTCATTGTTGTCCAATCAGGTGATACAGTCTAAAGCCCACGTAAATTCGGGAGTCCTCCGGTGACCCGTTTCAACACAACAATCATTGGTGGAGGCCTGTCAGGTTTTTTACATGCCCAAGCCATTCTCTCGACCGCAGATGCCCACTTGAAACTGGCTTTGGTTGAGCCAGACAGCGAGAGCCTCTCCAAAAAAACTTTCTCAAGCTGGCGGCGTCGTGACCGGTCCACTCACCCGTTCTCTCATCTCGTTGCCCAGCAATGGCACGAGTTCGAGATTTTCGGTCCGGAAGGCGAGCACCTTCAGCGGAGTTTTGAAGATTACGTCTATGAGAGGATCCCCGGTTCAGAGATTCTGACCGACTTGGAAAATCGTCTGGCAACCGACTCAAGACTGGTTCGTCTGGCCGATACAGTCGAAAAAGTCAGGCCCTTGAATACAGAATCCGGAGATCTGGTACAACTCGATCTCGGCTCAGGTATCAGCATTTGGTCGGAGGGAGTCCTGAGTTCAGTCGCCAGATTCCCGAGAGATTCCATGATCCAGTATTTTCTGGGCTTCGAGATTGAAACCGACCGGGATGTCTTTGATCCTGCGACGGTCACCCTGATGGACTTCCGCGTCCCCCAAGAGGGGGCGGTTCGATTTGTCTACACCCTGCCTTTTTCAAAACGGTCGGCATTGGTTGAGTTCACAGTCTTTTCAAATATCAGGATTCCCGACTCCGAGTGCGAACGACTCCTGAGAGACCACCTCTCGAATCAACTGGGAATTAAATCCTTCCGGGTCGTCAGCCGCGAGACGGGCGACATCCCGATGAGCAGGGAGGTCAGGCCACGATTCCCGTCTCCTTTTGGCGGCAAGCGGATCCACTCGATCGGAAGTGCCGCAGGACGGGTCAAGCCCAGTACCGGCTACTCCTTTCAAAGAAATTGTCGTGCCATTCACCCCGGAAACCAGGGTGAATTCCTCGCTCCCCGGTTCCAGCTATATGACGAAATCCTTTTGGGGGTTCTGCGACAAAAAGGGGCCTCGGGGGCCAAGGTCTTTTTCAGGCTATTCGAGCGCAATCCACCCAATCGTGTGTTTTCATTTTTAGACGAAGATTCGAGTCTGACGGATGAAATCCGGATCTTCATGACCCTGCCTTTGCGACCGTTCATCCGTCAACTGCTCCTGCAGCACCCTTTCATCTTCGGAGCCCTCCTCACGTGGCTCCTCCATCTTTCAGGAATGACCGCTGTGGTCTGGCTGATACCCTTGCTGGGATTGATCACTATCGGTATCGGGCACGGCAGTATCGATCATCTGATGAGTCCGAAGAGCGATCGAAACTCGCTCTTTCTCCCGCGCTATCTGATCAAGATTTTCATCTTTTTGCTGTTCTGCGCGCTCACGCCTTTGCTGGCATTGATCTTCTTCATTGCCCAATCTGCGGACCACTTCGGCGAGGGACAGTGGCACCGGGCCATCCGTTTTTCCGAAAACCAAACCCGGGTCAGGATCCTCTCTTGGATCTGGGGGCTGTTTGCTTCCCTCTTCGGGGTGTTTTTCCACTGGGAGGAGTCCCTTCCTATTTTGGAACACCTCACGGGCAAGGCAGAATTATTCAGGCTGATTTCCTTGTCGCAGGCTCGCACGTTTTCGCTGATCCTGATGTCACTTGCTTTGATCGCCGCCACCCGACTGAACCAGTACGTGGCCCGGACTTCAGGTTTTCACCACTTGGGAGTTCTCAGTACACTCGGGCTGGCAGCCGGGCTTGCCGCTCTGCCGCTTTTACCTGGGTTCTTGTGCTTTTTCGTGTTCTGGCACAGCTGGGACTCGGTCAAATTCCAGCAGTCGAATCTCGGCTGGAGTCATTCGAGTTACATCAAGAGAGCCTGGCCATCGACAGTGATTTCCATCATCGGGGCCATGGCACTGATGGGGTTCACAAAAACTTGGGAACCGCTCTTTTTCCTGGTGGGCGCGTTGACCGCCGCTCATGCGCCGGAGATGTCACGTTTTTACAGGAAGTCGTGACTGGAGCACCAGCCACAGGGCCTGGAACAGGGAGGCGAATTTCCCTGCACGGGAAACCACGGTTCTTTTCCGGAATGCTTTCTCAGGATCCTTTTCCGCTTCAGTCAGGAGACGCTTCCCGATCTTCTGATACACCAGTCCGGCAACCGCGATGGCGAATGCACACCGCAGGGGCAAATACCGTAAGCCCTTGAACCCCTCCCGGTACCTTTCATCGGCAATTCCCAAGAGCCACTTGACCGCCGGGTAGGCCCGCTCCGGGCGAGCCACCAGCTCGGCCGCGGTCGGAGGAGCGTGCGAATCGGGGGCCCCACGCCAGAACTCAGCGGGCAGGTAGACTCTCCCCAAATGCGCATCGGTCTGAACATCCCGACAAATGTTGGTCAACTGCATCGCCTTTCCGAGTGCGGATGCGGCAGCCTGGCCTTGTTCGAGATCAGCCCCGAGAAGTGGACACATCATCAACCCCACCACCCCGGCCACCCTGAAACAATACAGATCCAGATCCTCAAGGTTCCGGATATGAACTCCGGCGGCATCCATCTTGAAACCCTCGATCAACTCCTTGGCGTGATCAGGATTCACCCAGTCCGGTGGCGGCATTTGAAACAGGAGATCCAATCTCTTCTTCAAATCTTCCGCATCTTTTGCCTCATCGATCAGGTCGTCACAGGACCGGCACCACTGATAGAGGACTCTCGCACGGGTCCTGCTCTCCGAAGGAAGGAACATGGAAGCCAGTGCGAAACTCTTGGATCCTTGGCGAATCGCCTGGTCGGGAGTCATCCCCATTCAGACCGTCCCCTGGAGCCTTCCGTCTTGCAGGTCTTGCAAAATGAGATTGGCGGTGGCCTTTCCAGAATTCACCACGCCCGGAACTCCCGCTCCGGGATGGGTTCCTGCCCCGACAAAATACATCCCCTTCAGGTGATCGTCGCGATTGTGCGTCCGGAAGGCGGCGCTTTGCAGCAGGACAGGTTCGGCCGAGAATGCGGCCCCCAAGTGGGAGTTGAGTTCCCCCTTGAAGTCCTCAGGGGTGAAAATCCTCTGGGTCACAATCGATTCCTTGAGACCCGGCGCATATCGCGACTCGATGTAGTCCAGAATCCGCTCTGCGTAGATCGGTCCTTGTTTTTTCCAGTCGATCGGAAGGTTACCGAGATGTGGAACAGGCGACAAGACATAGAAGGCCTCGCATCCCTCTGGAGCCATCGCCGGATCCGTCCGCGTGGGCGCATGGAGGTAGAGTGAGAAATCCTCCGGAATCGCATCACACTTCCCGAAGATTTGATCCAACAGCTCGCGGTAGGACTTTCCGAAAAGGATGTTGTGATGGGCGAGAGACGGGTACTGTCGATTCGTACCGAAGTAGATCAAAAACAGGGACATGCTTTGCGACTGCCCGAGCGCTTTCCTTCTCGATGGCTCGACTTCCCGACTCGCTTTCAGGAGATGGGTATAGCTGTGAACCACATCGGCATTCGAGACCACAAGGTCGAACTCATGGTCCTCTCCTCCCACCCGGACGCCCCGGACTCTTCCATTTTTGGTGAGGATCTCTTCGACTTCGCTGGAAAGACGGAGTTTCCCACCAAGATCTTCGAAAAGACGGACCAAACCCTTGATGAGCGCCCCGGTACCGCCACGTGGGAAGAAAACGCCCCATTTGCGCTCGAGGAAATGAATCAAGGTATAAATCGAGGAGGTCCGGAACGGATTTCCACCGACGAGCAAGGAATGAAAACTGAAGGCCTGTCTGAGCTCTTTGTCCTTTACATACTTTTCGATGGTCTTGTAGACCGAACGATGCGCCTTGAGTCGGATGAGTTGGGGGGCCACCCGGATCATGCTCCACAAGTCCAAAAACGGCACATGGGCCAGTTTGGTATAGCCTTCGTCGAACACTTCCTTGGAATAATCCAAGAACCTGTTGTACCCGTCCACATCCTGAGGCGATTTAGACCGGATCTGTTCCATAGTCCGTTCGGGGTCATTCGAGTAATCGAAGGAATAACCGTTTTCCCAGAACAAGCGGTAAAACGGAGTCACGGGCATCATTTCGACATAGTCGCTCATTCGCTTGCCGGAAACTTCGAAAAGCTCTTTCAGGCACTCCGGGGCCGTGATCACCGTGGGGCCAGCGTCAAACACGAAACCCTGATCGCGGTACACGTAAGCCCTGCCGCCCGGCTGGTCACGCTTCTCGAGCAGAACCACTTCGTGTCCTGCTGCTTGCAAGCGTATCGCTGAAGACAATCCACCGAAGCCACTGCCAATGACTGCTATTTTTCTGCGATTTTCCATTTTACCGATATGCCTCCATGATGTTCGACGCCAGATCTCTCACTCTTTTTAATGCGGGACTTTTCGCGAAGTGATCTTCAAGGTGTTTCAAGTTCGAGCGGAGGGATGCTTCCGCCCGAGCCCTTGCTTCTGCAACAGCCCGATCTCTCAGCTTGCAACTGATCAAACCCCTGGACACCCCGTCCTGAAGTACTTTGAACTCGTCATCATCCAGAATCCGGGCGGCTGTGGCCCAGACCCAAGACGGACGGACCAGGCTCCCTTGCTGAAAACTCTCACTCAGCACCTCAGGCCTGTAATCCTTCAAGTCATTGAATTTTTGCAAATCCACGCCAAATTCAAACCCGAACCTCGAAAGAATCTTTCGGGTTTCCAAACCGGCACCAGCCACCATCGCACCCATCTCGGAACACATCTCCATCAATGAGCCGGTCTTCAAACCGATTGCAGCCAAAGAGATCGACTGAGCCCGGTCCCGCGGAACCCGACACATGTCAAAATGAAGATCGAGAGCCTGCCCATAGTGAGCCCGGGTCATGGTTTCGTGGTAAATCCGGTAGATCTCGAGCTCCAAACTTTGAGAGATTCTGCCGTCCCGGAGCAACTGTGTGGGCCAAAAGTAAAGCCAGTTTGCGGCGTTGATCGCTGCGGGTTCCCCCATCGTCACATGTAGAGCCGGACGCCCCCGCCGGCTTTCTGCGCGATCCTGAATGTCATCGATGGCCAGTGAACCCGCATGGAGCCATTCCACCCAGGACGCGATTTTCCGGAGAAGCACTTGCTCCTCTGACGAAGGCGCTCGATTCCCACCTGCAAGCGCGTAGCAGCAATAAACCAGATGGGCACGGACGTGCTTGCCGGGTCGGTTGACAAATTCATGGAGTGGATCGATGAGCGGATCAGCCATCAGGTTCAAATCCATGTCTGCGATCGACCGATGATCCAAAAACGACAGATTCGCTTTCCCCTGTAATCCCAAATCAATGATCGATCTCCCGAAGAAATCCAATTCTTCGTGATGAGTCACCCTCTCCGTCTTGCTGGAACGGACTTTCCGTCGACTCTGACTCGGATCCAATCCTTCACGGATCAGGTTCCTCATCTCATCCCGGCGCTTCCGGGCGTCTTTCAGCCGGACATCGGGATAGACACCCAGTGATAGCCTCTTTTCCTTCCCGGCGAACCGGTACTTCAAACGCCACCACTTGCCACCGCCCGGAGAGATTTCAAGGTACAAACCATTGCTGTCGAAGACCTTCTTGGATTTTTCGCCTGGCTTCAAACTTTTGATGATTGCCTCGGTTAACACAGGCCGCTTTGCCATCTAACGCTCCTGTTGGGGGCAACTGGGTTGGGAACAGTATGAGTTGCCCCCGATTCTGCCCCCATCTGAAACGGGCTGTCAATCAAACAAAAACCCGAGATCGACCGGTAGGAGGCTGGTGAAAGTGGATTTTACTCACTGGAGCGTTGCGTTATACTGAACACTGGTGTCGAAAGTCCCGTAAAAACTGGAGGCCAGGGAGCTCACTTGGGTCGGGGTCATGGTGGAATCTTTCTTTTGACCCTTATGCTTCTCACACCCACCCACCCACCCAAGGAAAAAACGAACTTGTGCTAAGCTTCACCCATATGGAATCCCAAACCTGTCTGAGCTGTCGGAAACCTAAGGCCACGCAAACCTGTGGTGTTTGCGAGGAGTCTTTTTGTAAGAAATGCTCAGAGAGCGTGTCAGCCGAGGAGTTCAGATTTTTGAGCGAGGTCCCCGATATCCTCACCCGTAAAGTTTACTGTCACCCCTGTCATGACAGCGAAGTCCTCCCCGAAAAAGAGCGGTACGAGGAGATTCTCGAGCGGGCGAAGAACATCTTTGTGTTTTTCAAAACCCAGAGAAAGCAAATCCCCCTGATCCGGAAGTCCAAAGTCCCTGTTGTGGTCGAAACCTGTGACGACCGCGACGAGACCATCCTCCGACTCGGCTTTCTGGCTGCCGAACAAAATCACAATGCCATCATCGAAGTCGATGTGAACGCCAAAAAGGTTCGAAACGAAGGGTATCAAACCTCGGTCTGGTCCGGCACGGCCTTTCCTGCCGATGTGGACGGAAGCAAAGTGGAACAAGAAGATCAGCTCGAGCGGATTCATCGCTGAGGGGTTCAGTCGCTCGAGCGGGATAGAATCGAGTGGACAAAGCCCAGACCTCCTCGACCTTTATATCCATTGAAGGAGGTCCGTGGAGTTCTTTCCACTGACTTCTCTGTCCCCAAGGCTGGAAATGGGGTGGAGGCGACCCCTCTGTGATAAGTATTTAATACTAATGCCTTATTTTTTTGTGTCCAAGTAAAGTCCAAGTTGGAGTGGCGATTTATAGGGATATCGATGATGAGAAGACAGTAAATTAGGTGATCATCACGACCTCTTACCGTAGTGCTACCTTCAAAGCGGCCCTTAAAGATTAAATCACACACCTTGGCTTCCCAACTTAGAAATGCCTTCGATAATTTGGGAACGTTTCGGCTCACTTAAGTTTTTAACGCTACCTATGGCGGTGGTTTTTACTGGTTTGAACCCACAAAATTCCAGAACCATCTTCTTCATGATTCTTACTGGCGCGTTGAGATTTATAATTAAGTTATATAACGTCGGCGCATCTGATGTGACGATCATTCGGGCGCTTCGGCCCGCAAGAAGTCGATCCCAGAAAGGATCATTTGCATGATATTTAAATGCAAATCCAGGCAGCCAGCAACGATCCAAAAATCCCTTCAAAAGAGCAGGCATTGTGCCCCACCAAATGGGATAAATGACCACAAGGTGTTCGCACCACTTTATCTTGTTCTGGGCTTCGACAAGATCGGGCTCTAACTCTTGGATTATTCGATAGCCATCCCGCAGACTCATATCAAATTTTAGATTTCTAAGGGCAAGTGTCTGCACATCAAAATCAGAGGCTTTGGCGCCCTTAACACAGGCATCCGCCAAAGCATTGCAAAAACTAGATTCATTCGGATGGCCATCAATAACCAAAATTTTTTTCTTCATAGACTGCCCTCAATATTCAATCCCAATTTCACATTCTTGGCTGAAGTACTTCCGCCATGCCAAACGCGGCATTCATGCCTTTTTGTAATTCATCAGCGGCTTTGTTGTAAGGTTCAACTGCAGCTCCCATACCAAGGCGATCCACGGTCGTTCTAAACGGCTACGCACCAGGAAAATTGTAGGTTCCAGAATTGGCGGAGCCAGTGGGAATTGGGCCTCGCTCGATCTCCTTTTGGTCGCATCACGCTCGCAAAGCACCCGTTTAGGGTGCACGGAGATCTCCCGTTCAATTCCCACCGTCCCCACGCTTCTGATTCACGCGCCCCTGTGGATCCGAGCGGGGACGACTCAAAGTCCCCGGGAGTCCCCGCCCGGATCCACCGGGGCGGGTTGAAAGAAAAAATGGTGGAGCCGGTGGGAATTGAACCCACGTCCGAAAGAGATCCATCGCCCCATTCTACATGCTTAGTCACAGATTTAGATTGAGCCCCGGGCGCCCCGTAACCGGCTACCGGAACCCTCCACAGACCTTGTCTTACCCCCACTCCGCCTGTGAGAAAGTGGAAGCCAGCCCTCTAATGGCGTTTTCAGGGCCCCGAGGGCCTGAACCCTGAAAACGTGTCGCTTTTAATTAAGCGGCAAGTGCGTAATCGTTTGCAATTACGAATTGCGATCTGTTTAAAGAGGCCTGACCGCACCTCTGCATGCCTGAAGGACTTCACGTCTCCCGTCGAAACCGTGACGGCCCCACTCCAATCAGTATAACACAGTTATCGACGGGGAATCACTGGCAAAAAATTCAGCGTCATGCCTCGAGTTCCAGTGCTATTCTTTATGAGTGAACCCCTCGATTTGCTTGAGAATGGCCATCTGCATCCTGCTGATCCTCCCGGGTCAGGCACGTGCTGCAAAGTCCAAAGATTTCCTGATGGAATCAAAATCCCTCACCCTGGAATGGAATGTCCAATACGAAGGCTGGGTCAGCCCGGGCTGTCACCATGAAGAAAAATGCGAAGCACTCCGACTTCTGCCTCTGATCCGTACGGCAAATCTCGTTCTGAAGCCCGTCGACTTGGAGGGGGGTAAAAATCCAGGGTCGGTCCTGTGCCGAAAGCTATCAGGGAAAGTGATCTTTGGAGCCCCGAAGGCGGGAGGTGGAAGAACCAGCTTCTGCCAGGCCGGTGATGGAAGCCTGATTCCTAGCTCTTTCCTACAACGGGCTTATGGAGGAGCGACACGATGAAAACCTCACTCCTGCTGATCCTCCTCCACTTTCCCCTGATCTCTTTCGCCAGCGGGGATCCGGTTGAAGAGCCCTGTGCCGAAGTCGACCTGAACTCAAGCGCTGACTCTCCGCTTAGAAAAATCCCGGTCGAAGACCAGGACGGTGCCGGAATCTGCTATGCCTACGCTGCCTCGACCCTTGCCAATCATTGGCAGTTGAAGCGAGGAGGAGATGTCAAAAAGGGGTTCCATCCACTCTATGTGGCCGGGACCTACAGCCGGGTGGAAGATCGAAAGGACACTTCTGGCGGAGACGTTTCCACTGCGCTGAACCGACTGAGGGACACCGGGAATTGCCCGTCCAACCGAGTGGACGAAATGGTTCGGAATTGGTCCATTCATGGACTCCCTTACGCAGATGTTCTTTCTCTGATTGAGAGCTCGAGTGGATCGAGTGTTCCACAGGTGAGCGCTCATGCTTCGTCTTGGATATCGGGCTACTTGGGTAGATTAGAGCCTGGCAGCAATGAGACCACATCCTGCGAACTCAATCAAAAAGTCAGCAGATTTCTGAAGTCTCTTCCGAACTTGAACTCGAATCAAATCCTGCAGAATGTTTTTTCGAAGTGTGAGCCATTTGAAGCCGTCTCACAAATGCCCGAACCCTCGAGAGTCCGGAAGGGAACAGATTCTGAGTTCCACGGAATCTTGGCAAAAACGATGAAAAACGGGGACCCCGCCGCTGTCTCACTTTGTTCCAATTTATTTTATGATCCGACCTACATTGGTCTGAAACCCGGACCTACGCGTGAAGCGCTCAACTCTGATGAATGTGGCCGCCATGCCGTGGTGATGACTGGAATGAAAACACTGAAAGGCGAATGCAAGTACCTCATCCGCAACTCGTGGGGCTCTGACTGGCGGGCGAAGGGTCAAGACTGCGCCTGCCTCAGAGCAGATAGCCGCTACGAGGAGATTTGCTCGGACTTCTCTGAGGCGAAAGAGGTGGTCGGATGCTGGTTCTCCAAGAAGAGTATGTTGGGGAATCTCTACAAGATCACCACTCTCTGACCAACGTTCTGATCAGGGCGCCTGAGATCCTTTGGACTTCAAGCTCGCTTTTGCCTCATCGGCGATCCTCGGATCCGGCGAACGCGCTGCTTCTTCCAAGGTCTCGCGGATCTGGCGGATCAGGTCGGTCTGACCTGATGGATCTTTTTGGAGCTCACGCCATTTCTGCTTGAGCGCCCTCAATGCCATGAGCTGCGGATAACGGGTGGTGGTCTCGTTCACCATCTCGCGGTGGTCGTCCTCTCCCGCATGGGCGGCCGGCGGTCGGGAACAGTCCGAAACACTCAGGCAGGGCTTTTCAGTCAGCACATTCCTCATGAAATCCACATCGGCCGGATTCACGATTTCACGACCCACCAGGAACACCAGGGTTCCCCGTTCATTGAAACGCTCCGGTTTCAATTCCGCATACTGGAGAGCCAATGTGGACTTGAACAAAGGGCTCAGGCCCTTCAGCTCGGTGTCGATCCGGGGATCGTTGTCGTTCTTGCTGGCAAGGATCTGCTCGAGCATGAGCCACTTCTTTTGCTCTTCGGGCATCAAACCCGGGATCGGACCTTTGCTGCCCTCTACCGGATCCGGAGCCCGGTCAGAACCTTTTGTTGGCTCTTTTTGAGCCGACTCGAGTGGAACTCCGGGAACAGCCGGGCCTACCGATACGGAACGGGGCGCTCCTGGAAACAGAAGCACCCCGATTCCTGCTGAAACGATCAATACCGCGAGGAGAATCGCAACCCTACCCCGGGACATGGCTCACCTCTTCCGGATCATGCCGAAATCGGCCTTCATTGCGGCCTTGGATTTCGGATCGATCACCCGACCGAGCTGGTCGTTGGCGTACAGGTCGGCGTCGGCACGGACCTTGGAATTGCAGGTTTCGCAATTGAGCGCGATGTTCTTGAGCAGGATGGTGGCGCTTCCGTACGAGCCGAACGGAGTCACATCACATGCGGCCTGACCTTGAAGCAGGGCGCCGGTCCAGATGCTGCGAATGTCATTGCCAGCCGCATCCTTGAACGGGGTCGGACAGTTGGCGTGGCTCCAGTTCCCGTTCTGCCGCTCGGAGTGGCGGGCTTCGTGGAAGATCACCGAAACGCGCGAAATCTGCGGGTGGCTGAACTGGGTGTAGTTCTTGGTGACCCACATCTTGTTGTTGTCATAGAACGGGATCACGCAAGCGACGGCGTTCCCGCCTCCACACGCGTTCTTGCCGATCGAAAAGATTCTCGAATCGAACCACTTGGAGTAATTGGCGCCTTCGAGCTTACCGAACACTTGTTGGTGCAAGGGTGTGGTCCGGGATCCTTTCACCTGAGCGATGAAATCGAGGTCGCCGAGCATCTGCTGGCGGAGAGCCGGCTCGACATCGGCGTCGAACTTGACCTGACTGCGAATCGGAGCCGCAGAAACGGTGGTGGCGAGAGCACAAAGAAACAAGAAGGATTGGGTCACGAGTTTCATCGGCGGGATCATGACACGCCCACCCCGAGTCTGGCAAACCCTAAAAAACCGACTAGATCTCGCGGAGATGAGGCAGGCCCTGCCCTGCGGGAAGATCGACAGAATACAGGGTGGAACGAAGCACCGATTCCCCCTTCAAACCGAGCCACTCGAGGACTTTTTTAGCCACTCTCGGGTGGGCAATCAAAAGGGATCGCTCAGGATCGGCGAGAAGCACCTCCATCGCCTGTCTGATCCGGATCGAGAACACCTCGTCGCTTTCACCGCCTCGCGGATGGGGAAGGACACTGAAGGCGTCCTCGCCCGACGCCATCGGACACCCCTCCAGCTCACCGAGGTTCTGGTCGTTGAGCACCAGGAGGGCCTTCATCTGAACCTTGATCACATCGTGCATGAAATCGGCCCACTGAACCGTTCGCAGCTCGGCTCCGGTGTAAAATCGTTTGATCTTGAACGGATTCTTTTTCAAGCGGGCGGAAAGTTTCCGGGCCTCTTCCTTACCGAGCTCACTCAGACCCTCGTCAGGCAAGCCTCCCCCGCAATGGGTCCGGGCGGAATCCGACTCCAAAGGAGAGTACACCACGAGGTAAAACTGCCGGTGCTGATCCCGGAGGTTTTTCAGATCAAGTCGAGAACCCATCGTGTTGATTTTAGAGCTTTGTTCTCGATCCACCAAGGAATATTTGCCATACTTTGACCCTATGGAGTCTGCCCATCAGGAAGCTTTGGCCGCACTCTGTCTTTTCCTCACCCTGGTCCACACTTTCCTTGCCGGCCGCGTGGGGGAATGGTCCCGAAGCACGGCTCACTCCCACCCCCGTCTGGCCAAGATCCTTCATTTGCTGTCTGAAGTGGAATTCATCTTCGGCTTTTGGGCTTTGGCGTTTCTGGCGCTCCGCATTCCCTTCACGTCCTTCGAGTCGACCCGGAACCTTGTCGGAAGGCTGCACTTTTCGGAATCGGTGTTTGTGGCGCTTGCCATGATCCTGGCCTCCACCCGCCCAGTCCTCGAAGCAGCCCGAGTGGCCATCGAAGGGGTTTCGAAGCGGCTCCCCCTCTCCCGGTCCGTAAAGGGATCCCGGATTCCGCTCTTGTTTTCCATCCTCTTCCTGGCCCCCTTGGCCGGATCCTTGATCACTGAACCTGCCGCCATGACCGTCGGGGCCCTGCTCATCCAGAAACGCATTTTCGGACAGGCTCCGAGTCGACGTTTGCTGTATTCGGTCCTGGCCGCATTGTTGGTGAATGTATCCATCGGGGGGGTACTCACCGCATTCGCAGCCCCTCCGGTTCTGGTGGTGGCGCGCATCTGGAACTGGGATACGTCCTTCATGATGCAGCACTACGGATGGAAGGCCATCCTGGCGGTGCTCCTGAATGCGGCATGGACCTGCTGGATCAACCGGAACGAGCTCATGACCCGGGACGCCGCCGCCTCAGAAAAGAAACGGACCAATCTGACCAATCCGATTCTGCTTTTCATCAACGCAGCTTTTCTGGTTTTATTCGTGTCGGTTTTGGCGAATCCGGTCGGACTCGCTTGGGGGATGGCTCTCTTTGCACCCTATCTCTGGCTGACCCGTGAGGAACAGGGCGAGTTCCAACTCGGACAAGGGCTTCTGGTCGGATTCTTCCTGGCCGGACTCCTGGTGCTCACGGCTGAACAGGACTGGTGGCTGAGCCCCTTGTTGCAGAGCCTGAGTGGGGGCACGCTGTTCGTGGGTGCAAGCCTGCTCACCGCTGTTACCGATAACGCAGCCCTGACCTCACTGGCTGCACAAGTCGAGGGGCTATCGGCAAGCAGCCGCTACCTCGTTGTCGCAGGTGCCGTGACGGGTGGTGGCCTCACTCTGATTGCCAATGCCCCGAATCCGGCAGGCTTCGCCATTTTCAAGCACCGCTTCCAGAACGAGGGATTTCACCCTCTGACTCTGGTTCAATTCGCTTTGATCCCCACGCTGATCGCAGGAGGCCTCTTTTGGATCCATTGATTCCACGGAACGTCCGGATATTGAGACTGAAAGGGACTCGCGAAGCCCGTGCGAGGCAACATGCTGAAGCGGTCGCAGCCCTCGAGCCGAAAGACCGGGAGGACCTGGCTCTCACCCCCTTGTCGCAAAAGAACCAGCTCCTGATCGATCGGGCGAGTGCCCGGATTCCGGGAGGCGGTCGCTTGATGCGTGGGTTGTACGAGGCTCTCGTCTGGGAGCGGTTTCTGCGATTACCTTCACCGTACCGGAAGCGGCTCGAGCCGTTTGTCCGTCACTCTGGCATCTCGAAGAAGCGCCTCTGGCTCGCACTCTTCCAGCCCGACATGTTGATGGTTCTGGCCGCCACTGCCTCACCTCGAACCCGAAATCACTTTCTGCAGGGACTTCCCGGCTGCTCGACCGTACGGGTCTTCACTCCAGAAGGTGCCAAGTTCATCCGGAACCTCGACTACCCGGCTGCCTCACACTGGGAGCGGTTTCCGACGGTGTGCTACCACGAACCGTCCGAACCCGGATTGCTGAAGCATGTTTCGGTCACGAGCCTCGGCATCCCCTCCTCCGGGCTCACCGGATGGAACGAGGCAGGAGTGGCCATCTCCTTGCACGCGCATTTTTCAAAGAAGGTCTCGTTCAAAGGGGTGCCCATTTTCTTTTTGGGTGAGGACATTCTCGAGTCGGCGCGCAATCTGGACGAAGCGATCGAGCTTTGCAAAAAATTCAAACCCATCGGGTCTTGGGCCTTGAACCTGAGCTCCTTCAAAGAAAACCGCCACGTCACAGTCGAACTGGTGGCCGGCAAGATCCATGTCCGCGAAGCGGATCAGTCCACCGGTATCGCGCACTCCAACCATTTTCAGAATCCCGACTTCAAGCGCGATGAACTCGGGTTCTGCGCGGATTTCCAGCACGACTGTGTGGCCAGAAAATCGGCTTTGGAACTGCTGGCCGGGAACCATGCCCCGAAGTTCAGCTGGAAAGAGGCCCTCCTCGAACTCTCGAATCACCGGGATTCCGGCTCCGGGGAGCTCAGGGTTTACGGCAACACCGCGAGCGTGATCACCACCATTCAAACCGTGGGCTTTGATCCGACCAGCGACTCGATCTACCTTTCGATCCGCCAGGAAACTCCGGTGACCCATGGCCCCTATCTGGTTCTGCCTCGGGATCCTGAGCGACTCAGTGTCGGGAGTCCTCCCGAGCTCCTGGATCTCGGAAAGCCGCATCCGGATGCATTCATGAATGCGCTCCACCACTTTCATCAAGCCTACGTGTCGTGGCAAGTGCGAGGAGACCGCCCTGAGGTCACTCACGCTCTTTTACTTCAAGCGGTCGAGGCGTGGCCCAAAGACCCTCATCTCTTGATGCAACTCGGGTACTTCGAGCTGATTGCAGGTCAAGCCAGGGATGCACAACAGCACTTCCAACGGGCCTTGTCGATCCAAAGTCTCAGTTCGCACCATCGCGATCTCTGCCACTACTTCAGAGGCGCCGCTCTCGATATCCTCGGGAACCGCGACGAAGCGATCCACTGTTACCAGACCGTCACCGGGAGGGCCGATGTGGATCCCGGACTTCAGAAAAAAGCCAAGAGAAGACTGAACCGCCCCTACACCCGGAAACACACGCAGCAGATCGAACCGGATCTGCAGTTCGTCGAACCTCTCAATTATCCGTAACTGTGACCTGAAAGGACCTCCTATGGAAATCACTCTCGCCCTGCTTGCCGGCATCATCGTGGGAATCGTTCTTGGAGCCTTTTTGCGGGAGTGGCGCCCGAAAAAATCGGCGGAATTGGAAGAGTTGAAGGCGGATCTCCGACACACGCGCGAACAGATCCGGGACTTCGAACGGGAACGGATGAACCAATACGGCAGAATCGAGAAACAAATCGAGTCGATCGCCGAGCAGGAACTGAAACTGATCGAGGAAACCGGGAGACTCAAGTCAGCCCTCACGACTTCCCAGAGTGTCCGGGGACGTTGGGGAGAACTGGTGCTCCGGAACATCCTCCGTCAGGGTGATCTCGTCGACGGGATCGATTTTGAAGAACAAAAAGAGCTCAGTGGCGAAGATGGACAGGCTCTCCGACCTGATTTTGTGATCCGCCTGCCTCGGACCGGCCAGCACCTGGTGATCGACTCGAAAGCGAGCCTGTTCGAAAGCTACATCGAATCGGAAACCGCGACTGACGAGAGCGCACGTTCCCGATCCCACGGCGAGTTCGTCAAAAAACTGAAAACCCGGATCCAGGAACTCTCGGGTCGTGAGTACCAGAAGCACCTGAGTGAGTCTTTACCTTACGTGATCCTGTTCATCCCGTCGGAGGCTGCGATCCGAGCCGCATTCGACACGGATGCCACACTGTTCTCTTGGGCCATGGAACGGAAGATCTTCATCGCCTCCCCTGCCACGCTCCTGCCTCTCATCCTGCTCATCGGTCAGTCCTGGCGTGAACAACGCGTATCCGAACGCGCCCAGGAGCTGTTCAAAGTGGTCGGTCAACTCGGGGACCGGATGGAAACTCTGATGAAACGCCTGCACCGGGTGCAGTCGGGACTGGATCAGGCCGTGAAAGCCTGGAACGAGACCGTCGACAAATCTTGGAACGGAACCCAGGGAGTGGTCCGGAGTCTGGATCGGGCAAAGGAAATCGGGGCCGACCTCGGGCGGGGCCATGAACTCACCCCCATCGACCAAACAGTACGCTCAGTGGGCGGAGAGAAAGCGGGCGAGCTCCCCCTCGGGAATCCCGTGCCCGCCGTTGACGATGATGGCCACTGAGAGCCACTCTCCCTCGGAGTTGGGATACACTCCGACCAGGGACTGGACATTGCTCAAGGTTCCGGTCTTTCCCCTCAGACGTTCCATGACATCGCTTCCCTGATACTTACGCTTGAGAGTGCCATCCACCCCAGCGATCGGCAAGGAAGCGAAGATCTCGGGCAAAAACGCCTTCTCGCGGTGAATGTGCTTCAGGAGAGCGGTGAAGTCGGAAGCCGACACGCGGTTCCCGTCCGTCAGCCCGGATCCTGACACCACTTTGCGCCCCTTCGACTCGGCGGGGATTCCGATTTTCATCAATTCGGTCCGGATGTAGCGGAGTCCACCACCGGCAGTCCCGGGATGTTTCGCCACCTCATGGTCGATCGCCTTCACCAAGGCATCGGCGATGAAATTGTTGGAGTACTTGTCCATGAGGCTGACAATGAACGGCAAGGGGCGACTCTGATGGACATAAAACGCCTCACCCGTGCAGGGTCCTTCGGTGACCCGCACTTTGCCCTTCGGAGGGATTCCACCTTGTTCGAGCATGGTGGCCAACGCCTCTCCGAACGCTTGCACGGGCTTCCGGATACGGAAAGGCTTCCGCCATTCGTCGGCGTCGTCTGCGATCCGCCCCCCGAGATGGACGATCTCTAGATCGCCTTTGCCGCGCTTGTCCCAAGTCACATCGGTTTTACCACCGGTCTTGACGGTTCCCTCGATCTTGACAAAGTCGAAGGGAAAATCGAGCCCGGTGATCGCAGCGCCACCTTTCTTTCCGGGATTCACAAACACGGAAATGGTGTTGTAGTTGAAATTCAGTCCCGAGATGGGAGCATTGTAGGCGCGTTCGGAATCCTGATCGGACCGATCTTCCGGATAATGTTCGTCATCAAAGACGGTCGCATCCAAACGGATGGCGCCCGAGTACTGATCCAGTCCCTTCCGTTTCAGGGCACGGACCACCAGAAACAGATCCTCCATCACAAACGATGGATCTCCCCCGCCCTTCACGCACACTCCACCGTCCGCACCGACATGGAATGCGGTCTTGAAGCTGTAATTGATTCCGAGCCGCTCGATCGCGGAATAGGCGGTGAAGAGTTTCACGCTGGAGGCCGGATTCAAGGGCTCATCCGCATCCACAGAAAGTAGCGTACGGGTGTTCGTGAGATTCACGATCTGGGCCGAGACCCGAGCTCCCTTTTTTTCGAGAGCCCGGAGAGCCTTCTCGAGACCCGGATCCTTGCCCTTGGCCCAAGACGATTGGGCCGGCATCAATCCGATTGCCATCGACAGCAGAACGGAACATTCACGGATAAAACGTCGCATCGAGCACCTTTTCTTTCCAGATCGATTCATCGCGGGACAAAAACGCTTCCAGATCGGCCGGGCGTGCGGAAGGGTCGTCCACCCAGAGGCGGAGCGTCTCACAACCGGTGATCACATCGATCGCCAGACGGTCGAAGACATACTCGTACGGAAAGTCGCGCCAAATCGGGTACTCCGGATGCAGGTTCCGGATGACCTTGAAAGCGAGGGCCATGATCCGGTACGGGCGGAAATTCATGGGTTCATAGGCGGAAACGTCGGTGTGGATCTGAACACCACTGCACAGTTTGCCCTGGTGCTTGTAGAAAGTGGGCTCGAAATAAAAGGGCCGCAATCTGCAACCGGTGAGCCACTCGGGAGCCAGTGCCTCCATTCCCTTCAAGATTTGAAGACCGTCCAAATCAGGCGCTCCGAATCCTTCGAGCGGCCGGGTGGTTCCACGCCCCTCCGAAAGATGGGTGCCTTCCAGCATCACGGTTCCGGCATAACAACGCGCCATCGAAAGTGTCGGAGCATTGGGACTCGGATTCACCCAGGCCCGCTCTTCGAGAGGCCAGCCGTAGCCCGGTCCTTGATCCATCCGGTAGCCGGTCACCCGGATCACTTCGAGTTCGACATCGATCTTGTACTCACGCTTGGCGAATTCGGCGAACTCCCCGAGCGTCAATCCGTGCCGCATCAGCACCGGCTTCACACCGACAAAACATTCGTTGCCGGGTTTCAGGATGCTTCCCTCCATCATCCTCCCTGCAGGATTCGGACGATCGAGTACGACCACTTTTTTGCCGAGGGTGGCACAAGCCTCCATCATGTAAACGAGGGTGGTCAGGTAGGTGTAAATCCGGCAGCCGAGGTCTTGCAAATCGACCAGCACCACATCGCAGTGGGAAAGCATCTCGGGAGTCGGCTTGCGGGTGGTTCCGTAGAGACTGAACACAGGAATCCGGTGGACCGGATCGAGGTAGTCCTCGGACTCGACCATGTTGTACTGTTTCTCGCCCCTCATCCCGTGTTGCGGACCGAAGGCACAGGTGAGTGTCAGATCGCCACACTCCCGGATCGCATCCATGCTGTGCCGGAGATCCCGGGTCACCGATGCTGGATGGGCGAGCAGCCCGAGGCGCTTCCCGGTTAGGGGTTTACGGATCGCGGACTCTTCGAGTAGGCGGTCAATTCCGAAATGAATCATAATGGTGGCTGGACCTCAGGTGGAAATCAGGTTTGACCCCGTCGTGTGACAGGGCCCAATAAGTGGTCGCACTCCGGCAATTCATCACCAGAGTGAGTCCGATCGGATCGAGATCGATCGATCCGAGTCCGAGCGAGAAAAAGCCTTGTTTGACCACCGCCATCGGCAGAGCGTAGCGGATCTCGATCTCTTTCGATGACCGGGTCAAAGAGAGGATTTTCGGAGGCGTGGCGCCGTTGACCGGAACGGGATTCATCCCCTCACGGTATCCCCGGAATGAATAGCAATTCCAATCTCCCGAAGAGGAGCCATTGAACTCGAGGTAAGCTTCCGAAGAAGCATGAGGAAGAAAAGCCTCGAAACAGGTTTCTTTCCAGAGCTCCTCCCGTCGGATTCCCCGCTCTTTGGGTTCGGGGAGGACGATCTCATCGAGAGCTGCCGCACTGGATGAGGTGATCTTCCATCCGAGCGTGAGACTTCCCGCCTGCATCTCGGCGCCGGCGATCACTTTGTAGCTGCGAGCGTGGTCTTGGTGCAACCCGGGAAAAGGAATGAGATTGACGAGCTCCATGATCAGAAGTTGAGCGCTACCCCTGCACCGATGAACTCGGCAGAGATCTCACCCCTCAACAAAAGGGCGGACTTGGTCTGGTACTTGACCCCGAGACCCACCCGCGGGTGGACCGTGAAAGATCCGCCCATGCGATCCGGGAGCTGATAGCCCGAAAGACCTGCGAGGGCGTAAGCCGTCCAAACTTCATTGTAATTGACGTCCCAACGGGCATGAGCGGAATACTGGAATCCGGTCAGGGTGCTGTTGGTGGTTGAAAAAAAGGCAGGTCCGAGCAGAACTTCAGCCCAAACCCGGTTGTCGATCTCTCCGACAAAATGGCGGTCCTTCAGCAAGTAGGCTCCGCCGGTCAACACACCGAAAGCGGCTTCACTTCCGTAAATCGACAGGCCGGACATCAGCACCGCTTCGACCGGACGGGCCACAGTGTTTCCCTTCCAAGGTTCTGCGGCCTGAGCCGAGAAGTGAGCCAAAAGAAAAGTGATCCATACGATGCATTTCCGGTTGAGAATCATGCCCCAAGACTATCATAACGGCGCAAAATGGAGTCAAAAATCAGAGCGGTCAGCCCCCAGACCCGTTCTCCTTCCCAATGGAAAACGGGCATCAGGACTTCCCTTCCCTTGAATGCATAAGGCTCTTCCCGACGACTCTCCCGGAGTGCACTCACTTTCACCCAACCCGCCCGTTCCACTTCTTTCGGGCAGGGCATCAAGGCGATCTCCCGATCCCCCGGATCGAACGCGGCCAGCACGGGGATCACAAAAAAACCGCTGGTTACAGTGGGAACCTGCGGCATGAATCCGGCAGGCTGAATGCAAGTTCCCGGAATCCCGGTCTCCTCTTGCGCCTCGCGGATGGCTGTCCTCACAGGATCGTACAGATCCTCTTCTTCGATCCGTCCTCCGGGAAAAGCCACCTGGCCCACATGGGTCACCACGGTCTGGGAACGCTTGGTCAGCAGGATCTCGGAGGACTCAAAATCCGGCCCTCTGAATAGCGCCAAAACCGATGCATGGAATTCACCCGGGACGGGGTCCAGCCCTTGCAGGATCCTCATGAGATCGGAATGCAGACGTTCGCTCGGGTCACTCACTTTTCAATGCAATCCCGTATTTCTGTGCTTTGCGATACAAGGTCGCGCGATCGATTCCGAGAATCTCACTCGCCTTCGACTTGTTGTAATCCGTCTCCTTCAATACCCGGAGGATGTGTTCGCGCTCCATCGACTCGAGGGACTTCGTGTCCCCGGTATCGACCTGCACCGGTTGAGAGGTCTCCATGAAATCAAAATCGTCCTCGGACAGGATTCCCGACCCGGTCATCGCCACCGCCCGCTCGATCTGATGCTCGAGTTCCCGGACGTTTCCGGGCCAGGAGTGTGTCATCAAGCGATCCATCGCGCTGCGGGAGATGTCCCGAACGTTCTTTCCGAGTTTGAGCGAGTACTTCTTCAGAAACACCCGCGCCAGTTCCGGAATGTCCTCCTTACGGTCCCGAAGCGGAGGGATGTCGATCTCGATCACTTTCAATCGATAATACAAATCCTCGCGGAACTTTCCGGACCGGACCATTTCTTCGAGATCCCGGTGGGTCGCAGCCACGATCCGGACATCCACTTTAACAGACTTTTGGGATCCGACCGGCTTGATCTCCCCCTCTTGCAGGACCCGGAGCAATTTCACCTGGAGTCCCGGAGAAATGTCTCCGACTTCGTCCAAAAAAAGCGTGCCTTGGTCGGCCTCTTCGAAGAGCCCAATTTTGTCGCCCTGGGCACCGGTGAAGGCCCCTTTGACATGACCGAAGAGTTCACTCTCGAGCAAGGACTCGGTGAGGGCTCCACAGTTGACCGCGACGAACCGTCCGCTTTTCCGGCCGCTGTTCTGATGAATGGCACGCGAAACCAGCTCCTTACCTGTACCGCTCTCTCCGTGAATGAGCACCGTACTCGAAGAAAGGGTCGCACGCGCCGTGGTCTTGTAGACCTCGACAATCCCGGGGGAACTTCCGATCAGCAAGCGCGGAGTTTCGAGAACCCCTTCTTGCTGCACAGACTTTCCAGGATCGGACTCAAGACTCCTGATGTGCGCCACTGCCTTGTTCAGAAGCGCCAGGAGACGGTTCAGATCGAAGGGTTTGGAGATGTAGTCGAACGCACCTTTTTGAATCGCCTCGATGGCTCCTTCCATGCTCCCGAACCCGGTCATCAGGATCATGACCACCGAAGGAGAGGTTTTTTTGAGCTCCGACAGGAGCGACAAACCGTCGGATTCACCCATCTTGATATCACTCAAAACCAACGGAACGGGCGATCGCGCCTGCAGAGCCGTCGCCTCAGCCGGACTGGAAGCGAGAGAAACCTCGAATCCGCGTGATTCGAGAAACTCCTTCAACATGTTCAAGGTCACCTGATCATCATCGACCACCAGAATCTTCATGTTTTCCTCTCCGCCACCGGGATCGACACCCGGACTTTGGTTCCCGTTCCCCACTCGGAGTCGACCGTCACCTCGCCTCCGTAGGACCGGATGATCTGTTGGCAGATCGAAAGCCCCAGCCCGTGTCCCGCTCCATCCGTTTTTGTCGTGAAGAAAGGCTTGAACACCTGTTTCAAATTCTCGGGCGGGATGCCTGTGCCGGTATCGGCGATCTCGAGGACGATCCGACCGGGACCTTTGTCATTCCAGGTCCGGATTCCGAGATTCAGCGGGGAGCCGTTCTCCCGGTCTTTCATCGAGTCGATCGCATTGTTGATCAAATTCAGGATCACCTGTTCGATTTCGAGGGGAACGACCTCCACCTTTTCAGAAGTGGCACCGAAGCCGGTCTGACATTGGATCCCGTGTCGCGAGAAAGTGGGCTCGACGAGGGCGAGCACGTTCTGAACCAGATCGGCGACGGCCACTGTGGACAACTGGCGGGCGATCGGCTTCTTGGTCGTCTGAAGGAAGCCTTTCACAATGTCTTCGATTTTGCGGAGCTGCCCCGTGATGATCCCCATCCGCTCACGGATCCCGCCTTTGATCTCCTCGGCCACCTGCTTTTCAAGCCCCATTTCGAGGAGTTGCAAATGGCCCCCGATCGCGTTCAACGGGGTACCGATTTCGTGGGCAAAACTGGCGGTGAGTTGTCCCATCGCCGCGAGCTTTTCGGTTTGGATCAACGCCTGCTGGGTCTCCTGCAATCGTCCGGAGAGGGCGGCATTGCTTTCTTGAGCCACCTTGAGTTGTCGCTCGTTCTCGATGGTGCGCTTCAAAAGGAACGACAGGATGAGAATCAGCAGAACCGTGCTCAGGATGGCGGCGATCAGATTGATCCTGTGGATGAGCGCCTGGATCCCGCTCACAAAACGGAGAGACACCAGAACCCGGATCATGGCGCGTTCGCTTCCGGACTTCACCGGATGGAGGATGTTCCAGACCGGAAGCTCGTCCTCCTCTTCCAACCGTGCAGAGGTCTGATCGCCGACAAGAATGTCAGTGGGCGCCTGATTCTCGGAGTCCTCGACGTTCGAAGCGATGAAGTAGAGCTCATCGCTCGCGGGTTTTTTCCCGATCACATCGACCCGGATGATCCCCGGTTGCGAATAAACCATGCTCTGGATCTTGTCGCTGATCGATTGCGCGGAGTTCGCCTTGCCCAGAAGTTTTTGCGACTCGATCTGTGAGGCGAGATTCTGGGCAAAAGAGATCCCGACCTGCCGGATCTCTTCCTGAAGCAAAGGCTCCACCACACTCGACTGAGCGAGCCCGAGAAGAATGGAAACGGGAAAAATCACAGAGATCAGAATGAGACTGACCTTCCCCTGCAGTTCCAAGTGGTTGAAATATTTCAGAATAGCCCGCCAACCCATCATCAAAACGCTACCACACTCCACGGATCACTCCAAAAAAAAGCGGGCTCCGTCTCCGGAGCCCGCCTCGTCGCGTCACTGCGAGAGAACTCAGTGGGCTTTCTTGTGCTTGCGCACGCGCTTCGATTTTTTGGCTTTTTTTCCGCCTTTTTCAGCCGGTGCCGCCGGAGCTTCAGCGGCCGGTGCGGCCGCCGCCGCTTCGCCTGCAGGAGCAGCAGCCGGGGCGGCGTCGTCTGCAAATGCGGACACGGAAGTGAACATGACGAGAGCGATGACTGAAAGCAGTTTCATGGTAGTCTCCTGACTGTGGTTGATGTGGATAAGGAATCCTTGAATTCCCCCATGGCCATAGAAGGCATGAAGCATGCCAGGCTTCAGGTACGCATTACGGCACAACCACCCCTGTGTCGCACAGTGGGTGTTGCAGAATGCTTCAACAGGGTGTTGTAGACAGCGACTCCGAGAGGACAAGACACATGACCACCACAACAGGGAAATGGAGAAAGCGGTTCCATGTCGAGCGGGCGATCCGGGAGTATTTCTGGCACTTGGACTACACCGAAACCCGCACCCCTCTCCTGGTCACCAGTCCCGGAATGGAGCCCCACCTGAGGCCGGTTCAAATCGGACGTGAGCCCGGGAAGCCTGAGGTCTTTCTTCCCACCTCGCCCGAGTTCGCCATGAAAAAGCTGCTGGCCAAGGGAATGCAGAAGATCTTCCAGATCTGCTCTTCTTTCCGGGATGAGCCTGAATCTCCCGAGCATCATCCTGAATTCACGATGCTCGAGTTTTACGAAGCGAGTCTTCCGCTCGAAGGACTCCAAGAGCGTGTCGAGGCCCTGGTCCGTCACCTTTGCCTGAACCTCCACGGCACGGACCGGTTCACCTACGCAGGAAAAGTCTTCACGACCGAACACCCTTGGCGTCGGATCCGGGTGGTGGACGCGTTCCTGGAACACGTCGGGATCGACCTACGGACCCACCTCACTTCCGAATCTCTCCATCAGGTCTGTCGGAGTTCGGGCATCCTCTCTGACCCGACCGAGTCCTGGGACGACCTCTATTTCAAGCTCTGGCTGAATTGTGTCGAACCCCGTCTCCCCGCGGATGAATTGTTTTTCGTCACTCACTATCCCTTGAGCCAGTCGTCGCTTTGTAATCCGGTAGCGGATGAGACCGGGTTCCTCTGGGCAAACCGTTTCGAGGCCTATGCGGGCAGGATGGAATTGGGCAACGCTTTTGACGAACTCCGCGATCCCCTGAAACAGCGAATCAACTTCGAGAAGGACCAAAGGATCCGGCGGGAGACTTACGGAAACACGATGCCCGAGTCACCCCTGGACGAGGAATTCCTCGAGGCCGTAGGGAAAATGCCCCCGGTCTCCGGTATCGCCATGGGAGTGGACCGTCTGTGCATGCTCCTCCTCGATGCCGGTCACATCGACGAGGTCATTCCACTCAAAAGCCGTTGGTGAGAACGCTCAGGACTTCAGGACGTCCTGGAGTTCACCGCGTTCGAACATTTCGCTCACGATGTCGCATCCACCGACAAACTTCCCTTTGATGAAGATCTGGGGAACGGTCGGCCACTGGGTGTATTCCTCGAGGGCCGTCCACATGTCATCGTCAGAAAGGACGTCGAACGAAGCGAGCTTCGAAGCGCCGGCGGCCTTCAGCACCGCCACTGCGCGCGCGGAGAAACCACACATGGGGAAATCCGGAGATCCCTTCATGTAGATCACCACTTCGTTGTTCTTCACGAGCTTTTCAACTTCAGGAACCAGTGTGTGTGCCATGTTCATTTTCCTCCGAATTTGGCGAATTGTTCAGGTGTGAAGGTCTTCATCGACAGCGCGTGGACTTCTTCGGTGTCGATTTCGGCCTTCAGAAGACCCATGATCATCTGGTGTTGTTCCACCATCATCTTGCCCTGGAATACGGGGCTCACCACGGTGACCTGATAATGGTCCATGGTGCCGGTCAGATCGGTGACCTGAACGCGGGTTTCCGGGTGCAATTGCTCGATCCGAGCCTTCAATTGATCTGGAGTCATGCCCCGATTTCTACCAGATCCGCAAAAAAAGTGGCAACTTTCCCCTGAAAACCGAGCGACTTGAGCGGAAAAAAACACCCCTCTTCATTTTTTTCCAACGCACCCGGGCCACTGAAGAATTCGATTTTTGCTGCAATTCCAATCATTTAAAATAACCGACTTCTTTGGTAAGGTATAAGTACTTGAAATACCTGCACTTTTTTCCTCAAGTCAAAAACTCCACTGACGATAGGAGGGTGTCGGGCGATTCTTGGAATGCTCGGCCTCGTGAAGGATCACGAAAAACTCATGGATGAATCAACTGCGTATCAAGGAGAAATTCCATGGGTCTGCGTATCAATACCAATATCCAAGCCATGGTTGCCCAGCGCAACCTCGACCAAAACAGACGATCCCAAGAGAGCTCACTCGAGCGACTCTCTTCCGGAACCCGGATCAACCGCGCCGGTGACGATGCGGCGGGGCTCGCGATTTCCGAACGGATTCGCGCCAACACCCGCTCCCTCGGCCAGGCCAACCGGAACGCCCAGGACGGGATCTCTCTGATCCAAGTGGCAGAAGGTGCCACCAACGAAGTTTCCAACATCCTCGTACGGATGCGCGAACTGTCGATCCAAGCCGCTTCTGACACCATCGGTGACAAGGAACGCAGCTTCATCGACAAAGAAGTTCAGCAACTCCGCGCCGAAATCGACCGGATTGCCACCACCACCGAATTCAACGGAACCAAGCTCCTGAACGGCTCTGCGCCGAAGCTCGAGCTCCAGGTCGGATTGAACAACAATCCGATGGAAGACCGCCTCGTGATCGATTCCGACCAGCAGAACATCACGGTCGGAAGCCTCGGAATCGAAGGGATCACCACCGGTTCCAAAGCGGACGCCCAGAACAACCTGGCAAAACTGGACGACGCGCTGACCAAGCTGAACGAGAACCGTTCCGCTCTCGGTGCCCTCCAGAACCGACTCCAGTCGACCATCAACAATATCGGGACCTACAAAGAGAACCTCGATGCCGCCCGCTCCCGGATCCGGGACACTGACATGGCTGCTGAGACTTCCGAACTGACGAAGTCCAACATCCTGGCCCAGGCGGGAATCTCGGTCCTCTCTCAAGCGAACCAGAATCCGCAACAGGTCCTCAAACTTCTCGGCTAAGGACCCGAGCGATCGACTTCATAGGGAAATGAGTCCGGATGACTCATGATACGCACACCTCGATGAGCGGGGTGTGCACTCCCTCGAGTGCCACCCCGTTTGTCAGGTGAAAGCTTTACAAGCGTGTGCAATCGAGTTATCCCCCATCTCCTGATGATTTCGCGCTCGGTGTCCAGCCCTGAATTCCAATATGCCCCCGCAAAGAACATCTACTGGGGCAAGCTGAAGAACCTTCCTGAGACTCTCAGGGGGCTCGCGCTGACCGATCATGATACCGAAACCCATCGGGGGAACTGGAGAGCGCAGTTTCTCGCCAGTGCCGGAAAAAATCCCGGCGCCACCATCCCCCTGCATGTGGAAGTCGGCTGCAACGCCGGCCACGTGACTTTGGAATGGGCCAAACGGAATCCGGACTCCCTCTACATCGGGATCGACTGGAAATTCAAACAGATTTACCGGATGGCTGAAAAGGCCGCCAAATTCAAGGTGAAGAACCTCCTCGCCTTCCGCGCAAACGCAGAACGACTCCCCTTCATGTTCGCCCCGGGAGAGATCGACTTCCTGCACATGTTCTTCCCCGATCCTTGGCCGAAGAAGGCCCAGAAGAAGAACCGCACCGCTGACGAAGCCTGGCTCCGGTCCATCGCTCCTTTGCTCTCTTCCCGTGGCGTCTTCCACCTGAAGACCGATCATGCGGAATACTTCGAGTTCATCCTCGGCGAAATCGAGCGCTTGGGCGACGTCTGGGAAGTCCTCGAGATGACCCGCGACCTCCACGCCGGCAACCCGGACGCCAAGAAGCTCACCATCCCCGAGGTGACCCTGTTCGAGCGCCTGTTCATCAAAGACGGGCTTCCGATCCATTCGATCCGCCTCCGCCCCCGTCGATAACTGACGAATTCACTCAAGTAATGATCCCGGAAACCGATGCGTGTTTCGTATGGGATCCTTCAGTTCGAGACACCCTCGCCTCACCCACACCGGATTCGCCATCCTGGGCGGAATCTGCGCACTGGTGATCTCGCTCGGCTATTGGAACGCTCCTGACCGGAGTCCGGCCTCCGTGAAGAAAACCTCTCCTGAAACTCCGGTCGTGGATGCGAGAACCGCACTACCCCTTCTGGACTGACCCCGAACTTTTTGCCTCGATCCACTTCGAGAAGTACTTTCGTCCGGTCTGGAACTCGTCCCTGAGAATCCTCGAAATCCACCGAGGAGTCTCACCCCGATCGTGCCTGGCGAGGATTTCCGCCAATCGCTTCCGGAACTGCCCGTCCACTTGGTCCGAGGAGTAGACCTCGCGCATCAGGGAGCGGGCCCTGACTCGGGACTCCATCCAGAGATCACGATCCTCATGCAGGCGCACGCATGCGTCCACCCAGTCCTGAACCGTCTCCACCACCAATCCCGGGAAAGGATCCACCCATTCAGCGGGCATCAAGCCTTCGGCACCGACGGGAGTGCTCACTGCCGGAACACCGTGATGGAATCCATCGAGTAATTTTCCCTTCACTCCTGCACCAAACCGGAGCGGAGCGAGGTTCACCCGCACTCCGCTGAAGGCATCAGAGAGGTGTTTCACGCCACCCACCACACGGATCCCGTCTTCCTTGGGCCGGTGCCACTGCATGATTTCGGACGAAGGGTAAGCACCGTGGATTTTCCACTCGACTCCGGGCAGACGCTTGCGCACGCGAGGCCAGATCTCGTTTCTGAACCACCGGACTCCGTCAAGATTGGGAGCATGGCGGAAGTTCCCGATGAATTGGAATCCGGAACGGGATTCGAAGCTCCCCTCCTCGCGGGTCTCGGGATACGCGAAGGGAATCCAGTCCACCACCTCAGGACCGATCCCGAACTCGCGATTCAACAGCTGTGCTTCGTAGGAGCTCACGACGAAGGAGTGATCCGACCGGAGGATGGATGCGGTTTCCCGGATCGCGGTCTCGGAACGGTCTTGGACCGGTCCCTTCAGTCCTTCTCCTCGTGACTTCCGCAAAAAATGGAGATCCACGGTTTCCAGCAGTCTCAAAGCTCCGGGAACGGCATCGCGGACCAAGGGACCGAATTGTTCTTCGGTGATGAAACGGTCGAACAGGACGATGGATGGAGCTAGCTCACGGATCCAGTCCACCCGGGTCCAGTCATTGAGCGCCAATGAAACCAATTCCACACCGGGGGGCATGGGTTGGAATCCCCAATCCCGCTCGGACTTGATGAGCGAGGGAGAGGCGAGCACCACGCGGTCGGTGAACTCGAGCAACATCCGGATCCATTGCATTTGCCGCACTCCGGCAGCCGAGGACGACGGCTCCGGGAAAACGGTGCTGAAAATCAGTGCTGGACCTTTCGCCTTCATGTTAGGCTCAAGCTAAACTATGGGATCCAAAATTCCACTCCTTTTCTGGGCTTTTGTGCTGATGACTCCGATGAGTCCGGCATGGGGCGAGACAGGAAACCCCGATCCGGGTCCGAGGAACGGAGAGGAAGCCGCATTCCTTCTCAAAGAAGGGAAAAGCGCCGTCGAGAAGCACGACCGTCCGGCTGCGATCCGCTCCTATTTGCGTTTTGTGGAACGCTACCCCTCCCACTCAGGTTTGAAGGACGCTTATTTCCAACTGGTGTCCGCATTGATGGCGGAAGGACGGATCGCCGAGGCGTACCGGCATGCTGGAGATTGCCTGAACCAACCTTGGGAAACCGTCGACTTGAACCGGATGCGGTCCTACGCGGCCGAGGCCAAGCTGAAAATGAAAGACCATTTGCACGCGAGGGTGTTGGCCGACGAATTGCTGAAGTCAAAGCCCGACCCGAAACAAACCGGTCTGGCACGCTCGATCCGGTTCCAAAGCCTGCTCGAGGACAAACAGTTCGAATCGGCCGAAGAGGAACTCGACCGGCTGGAAGAGCACCTGAAGTCGGCACCCGATGCCTCTCTTGCGGCACACTTGCCGGGCTACCGGATGGTGTTCTCCATGAGACACTGCACCCTCACCCACCTCCTGAAAGACAAAGCTTTCGACGAGAGTGAGCTTCTGGATTACTTCGGCCAGAAAAACCTGTGCTTCAAGTCGGCTCTCACCGAAGCTCAACAGGTCACCGATGCCACCATACTGAAAGAATGGTGCGAGTCCTTCACGGGCTTGAACCATGAGATTGAAAAAATGAGGATCGATTCTTTTTTGAAAGTTAAGATCCGGAAGGACTTGAAGACCACCTTCGAGTTCTCCAAAGGAATCCATGCCGAACTCGAAAAGTGCTACCGGCCCTACCAGCCTAAAAAATCAGATCGCTCACGCCGTATTCGAAAAAAGGCGTGAGGTCTCGGATTGGTTCGAGTCCCGTTTCCGCGAGACTCCTCCGGCGTTTTACTGCTCGGTCGATCTCCGGGACTCGGGCGACAAGATCGCTCCGGTCGATTGCAATCTTTTTCCGGCCGGCTTCAACAACATTTGCGAGATCGATCTCGGTTGTGCTCCGGGCATTTTCAAAGAGCAGATCGGCAAAATGGCCGCGATTCTCGGCAGCTCCGCTCCTGAGAAAATCCTGATCGTCCCCGAGAACCACACCGAGAACCGGTTCTACCTCGAGAATCTCCACCATCTTGCCAAGATCCTCGATGAAGCCGGTTTCGAGACCGCATTCGGACGTTACGGATCAGACCCACAGGAGTACACACTCAAGTCGGCGAGCGAACAGACCATCCATGAATACCCCCTGCTGATCACTGATGGCAGGGCCACACTCCCGAACGGATTCAACCCCGACTGGATCCTCCTCAACAACGACTTCTCTTCGGGTCGCCCGGAAGGATTGTACGGACTCGCCCAGCCGGTGATGCCCTCTCCCGAACTGGGTTGGTTCAAAAGGAAGAAGAGCGATCACTTCAAGCACTACAACCTCCTTGCGGGTGAGTTCGCAGGACTCATCGGAATCGATCCTTGGCGCATCCAGATCGGGAGCAGTCCGATCGAAGGAGTGGACTTCGGTACCGATGCGGGACTGGACCGGGTCATTTCCGAGTCCGAGCGCATGCTGGAATCGGTCAAAGCCGAATACGCCAAACGGGGAATGGAGCGGAAACCCGCCCTGTTCATCAAGAACGATTCCGGGACTTACGGAATGGGGATCATGGTGATTCATTCGATCGAAGAACTGAAAACCATGAACCGCCGTACCCGGAACAAGATGAGCATGGGAAAAAACAAGAGCCGCATCGACCGGGTCCTGATCCAGGAAGGCATCCCGACGACCCTGACCACGGACGGTTCCACCTCGGAGCCGGTGGTGTACATGATGGGGAGCGAACTCATCGGCGGATTCATCCGCGCCAATTCCGAGCGGGACGACATGGACAACCTGAACAGCCAGGGAATGTTCTTCAAGAAGCTGTGCTTCAAAGACCTGAGCGACAGCTTGAATGACGGGAATTCCGAGGAATTCCCCCACCTCGAGGCGGTTTACGGGGTGATCGGCAAGCTCTCGGCCCTTGCGGCCGCACGGGAACTCAGGGATACTCAGGCCAAATGAAATCAACAGAGTCGAAAGCAGCCGGTTTCGGAACCAAAGCCATTCACGCGGGTCAGGCCCCTGATTCCCGGACAGGTGCGGTGATGGTCCCCATTTATCAGACGAGCACCTTCGCGCAGACTTCTCCGGGACAACACACCGGGTACGAGTACGCCCGGACCGACAATCCGACCCGCACCGCCTACCAGGAATGCGTCGCCGCTCTCGAGAACGGAAAGTACGCCTTGGCCTTTTCTTCGGGTCTGGCGACCATCGACACCCTCCTGCACACCCTCAAGTCGGGAGATCACGTGATCTGCTCGGATGACGTGTACGGCGGAACCTTCCGCCTGTTCGACAAGGTGCTCACCCGCTTCGGCATCCGCTTCACCTTCATGGATCTCGGTGATCTCTCCAAAGTCGAAGCGGCGATCCTGCCCGAAACCAAGATGCTCTGGATCGAGAGCCCCACCAACCCCATGTTGAAGATTTTCGACATTGCCGCCCTGGCCAAACTTGCCCGGTCCCGCGGTTTGCTCAGTGTCGTGGACAACACCTTCATGAGCCCCTACTTCCAGCGTCCCTTGGACCTGGGAGCCGATGTGGTGATCCATTCTGTGACCAAGTACATGAACGGACACAGCGATGTCGTCGGCGGAGTGCTCGTCACGAACCACGATGCGCTCTACAAAGAACTCAAATACCTGCAGAACGCGGTCGGTGCCGTCCCCGGTCCACAGGATTGCTTCCTCGTGATGCGGGGACTGAAGACCCTTCACGTCCGCATGAAGGAACACGAACAGAACGCTTTTGCGATCGCACGTTTCCTGGAAAAGCATCCGAAGGTGGAGAAAGTGATTTACCCGGGACTGCCCTCCCACCCCCAGCATGAACTGGCGAAAAGTCAGATGAGCGGCTTCGGGGGAATGATCTCGTTTGTCATCCGGGGAACCCTCGAGGATTCGAAACGGGTCATGGAACGCACCCGCCTCTTCACTCTGGCCGAGTCGCTCGGAGGAGTCGAGTCCCTGATCGAACATCCCGCGATCATGACCCATGCCTCAGTACCGGCCGAGAACCGGAAGGCCCTCGGAATCGCGGATACACTGATCCGGATCAGCGTGGGGATCGAGGACGTCCAGGATCTGGTCGAAGACCTCAAGCAGGCCCTGGATTGACCGAACGGGATTTTTTCGCATCGCGTCAAAATCAGGAACATCGGATCCTGTCCAGTTAACGCTTGTAAGGAAGCAGGACCCCTGCTAGTTTTGGGGCATGCGTCATTTGAAGAAATTGATCCAGCAATTGCTGGCCGGTCACGGCCGCATTCTGCTCGCCTGATCCGATCCTCACTCTCAACCCCGGATGCTGCGCTTGTCGCGGAGTGACCGGTGAAAGGTGATCGCGAAACGGTGCGCCTCGTCCCTCACGTGAGTGAGGAGCTTGTAGGCCCGCGTGTGGGGATAGAGCGGGACCGGATTCACCCGGTTCGGGATGAAGATGCGTTCCTGCGAACTCACCACTTCCTTCGATTTGAAATCACGCTCGGTTCTGGCCTTGGCGAGACCGACCAGATCCACTCCCTGGATTCCGAGATCCTCGAAAATCGCCTTGGCCTGGGCCAGTTGGCCCTTGCCCCCGTCCACGATGACCAGGTCGGGTTTTTCGTTGCCGGCTCCGAGGTCCATTTTGGAGAAACGCCTGTCGAAGATCTCGCGCATGGAAGCGAAGTCGTTCGCGCCCTTCACCGTCTTGATTTTGTATCTTCTGTAGAGATTCTTGTCCGGAGCTCCGTCGATGAACACCACCCGAGAGGCCACTGAATCCTCACCTTGCGTATTTGAAATGTCATAGCACTCGATCCGCCTCGGAAGCTTCTCGAGTCCGAGCTTTTCCTGGACCTCTTCAAGGGCACCGATTCCGTGTCCGGCCCCTTCCCGTTTCGCGCTTTCGACGGCGAGTTTGGCGTTGGTCCGGGCCACATTGACGAGTTGTTTCTGGACCTCCGACTCGGGGAGACGGATCCTGACTCCGAGCGCGCTTTCGAGCAGCTCGTGATCGCTCGGTAGCTGGGCGACCAGGATCTCTTTCGCCTGCGTGAGGTCGCTCCCCTCTTGCATCAGGATCACGTGCTGCGAGAGGAAGTCATACAGAATCGAATCCGGACCGAGAGAACCGTCGAAATTCTGCACATCGTAGTGCTTCACACCGAGGAGTTTGCCACTCCGGACCTGGAGGACAACACCGTGAGCGATCCCCTCCTTTTGCTCGAAGGCGAACACGTCCTGGTCGAGCCGGGTGTCGGCATCGATCACCGACTGGGTCTGCGAGACGATTTCGACGGCCTGGATCTGGTCCCGGATGATCGCAGCCTCTTCGTACCGTTCTTCCGACGCCGCAGTCGCCATCCGCTCTCGGAGCGACTCGAGGAAGTCCGCGCCCTTTCCTTCCAGCACCAGCAAGGCCTCGTCCACCTGCCTTTTGTATTCCTCCTCGTTCACCGCGCCGACACAGGGAGCCGAGCATTGCCCCATTTGATGCAGGATGCAGGCCCTCGAGCGGTGCGAGAAGGTGTTGTCGGAACAGTCCCGTAATTTGAAAGACTCTGTCAGCAATCGCAAGGTGATCCGGGCGGCGAAACTCGAAGGAAACGGACCGAAATAGCGGGCCTTGCTCTCGTTCACCTTTCGGGTCCATTCGATCCGCGGAAAGCGCTCCACCATCGACACCCGCAGATACGGGTAGTGCTTGTCGTCTTTGAGGCGGATGTTGAATTTCGGCTTGTAGCGTTTGATCAGCGTGCATTCGAGGACGAGCGCTTCGTTCTCGGTGCCGGTGTGGATCACCTCGAAGGTTTCCACGTTGGTCAACAACAACTCGGTTCGGGGATGTTCGTGGACCACGGGTTGGAAATACGAGGTGACCCTCGCTTTCAGGCTTTTCGCCTTCCCGACATACAGGATGTCACCCGAGGCGTTCTTCATCAGATAAACGCCGGGCGAGGTCGCCAGTTTTTTGGCTTCCTGCAGGAGACGCGATTTGTTCTCGGGGCGTTTTTCGGTGCTCATCCGGACCGATTCAAGGTATCCTAAATCCCAACATATGAACACCCCGGCACTCTCGGTTGGCAAGGATACTGTCTGTTACTGCACCCGCTGTAAAATGGATCTCGGACACATGATCATGTCGATGGTCGGATCCGTTCCGGCCCGGGTGATGTGCCGGACCTGCAAGAGCGAGCACAATTTCAAGCCGAAGCGCGGGGTCAAAGAACCAGGCGGGATCGCTCCCAGTCGCGGAAGCCCCGGAAGCACCACCCGGACCGCCCGCGCTCCCCGCGAGGTGAAAGAAGAGAGAACCGTACCGGTCGAGCTCGAATGGATGCGCCAGATGAACGCTTCGACCTCAGCAATGAAGGAATACGGGGCGGATCAGGCTTTCCTGGCCGGTGATCGAATCAAACACCCGGTTTTCGGTGAAGGCATCATCCAAAAGCTCGTGTTCCCGAACAAGGTCGAAGTGCTGTTCAAGATGGATATCAAGACCCTGATCCATGCCGGCAAGCCGGCCTGAACTCAAGCCTGCTCGAATCCCTCGCTGAGCGTCTCCCCTTCCCAACGTGAAACCACCAGAGTGGCGACACAGTTGCCGAAAAGATTGACCGTGGTGCGGGCCATGTCCATGAATTCATCCACTCCTAGGATGAGCGTGATGCCCTCGAGCGGAAGACCGAATGCGGTGAGCGTTCCGGAAAGCACGACAATGGAGGCCCTCGGGACCGCCGCCACGCCCTTGGTGGTCAACATGAGTGTCAGCATCATGGTCAACTGGGTGCCGAGTGAGAGCTCGATTCCGGCCGCCTGTGCCACGAAGACCGAAGCAATGGCCAGATAAAGGGTCGATCCGTCGAGATTGAACGAGTAACCGAGAGGCAACACAAAGCTCGAGATCCGCTTTTTGACCCCTATTTTGTCGAGCGACTCGAGAGCCGACGGATAAGCGCTTTCACTGGATGTGGTGGCGAATGCGAGGAGCAACGAGGGGCGGATCTCGTTGAGGAACGGCTTCATCTTGACCCGCGCGTAAACCATGGCCGGCACGAGCACCAACACCACGAAGATCAGGAGAGCCAGATACAGGGTACCGACGAGCTTCAGCATCGGAATCATCACGCCGATTCCGTGATCGGCCACGGAGGTCGCGGCCGCCGCACCGACACCGATCGGAGCCAGAGACATGATCAGCCCGGTGAACTTGAACATCACCTCGTTCAATCCCTCACAAAATTGCAAAACAGGTTTGGCTTTTTCTCCGGAGAGCAACACCGCCACTCCGAACAAAGAGGAAAACAGGACGATCTGGAGGACGTCGCCCTTCACGATCGCTTCTGCGAAATTGGTGGGCAACAGGTGTTCGAAGAAACCGCTGAATGTCAGCGGCGTCTGACGGGCTTTGTCCACGATTTCGGAGACGCCGTTTCCGAGTGAGAGCCCGTCACCGGGACGGAGCCAGTTCACCATGAACAGCCCGACTGCAAGCGCCAGGGTCGTGGCCAACTCGAAGTATACGATGGCCCGGACCCCCGTCTTACCGAGTCCTTTGACCGAACCGGCGGAGCTGATCCCGAGCACGATGGAAGCGAAGATCAGTGGCGCGATGATGCATTTCACGCCGTTCAAAAAAAGCGTCCGGAACGGCTTCAATGCCGGAGCCAACCCGGGCAGGTAATGCCCCACCAGAAAACCGAGAATGAGTGCGATGAAAATCCAGGTCGTCAGCTTGATCTTACGGAGCATGCGCGGAGCGTAGCGGAAAGAAGAGTGGGAGACAATCTTCAACTTGACACGTTTAACGCAATGCGTTAATATTCGCGTCGACATGCTTCCCCATCTGCTTTTCATCCTCGCTCTGACCCCTACGCCATCCCAGGCTCAGGGCCCAGCCCCTGAGGCATGGGTGACCGCTCCCGAACGGGATCTCATGCTTCCCGGAAAGCCCGGAGACACGTCGATCGTCTCCCCCTCGACCGGTGGAACCTATTCGCTGAAGATCGAGGATTCCGGGGGTTCCGTGGTTGGGTTCAGCTTCACCAATGAAGGCGCCAACCGGATCATTCCGAGGAGATCCGAACCCGGCGCAGGTCCGGATCGGACGTTTTCATTCAGCTTCCAAAGCCGGGCCCGGCAGAACATCTATTTTTCAGTGACGGACGCCCCCAACGAGTACCTCTCACAACTGATGGAGAGCTACATTTACCTTTTTCCAAGAAAGGTCCTGCCAGCTCTGGAATGGATCGAGAGTCCGGGGCAGCAGGCCCGGATGAAAATCACACTTCCCACGGGAGAAACCGTCGACTTCGATGGAACCACCCACGAGATCTTGGGCGGAGTACTCAGTGAAACAGCCCCGATCGATCTGGGTGCCGATCGCTTCAAACGCAAGTTTGCCCGTCTCCAGTACAGTGGCGACGGCGTGATGATCCGGGTCGACAAGAGAGGTGGCGATCCCCGTCTCGGCACCCTCGCCACCATCACCCGAGGCACCCGGTCCTGCAAGGTGTCGTCCTCCCTCCTCTTCAATCAAGACGGGACCTCCGAGGTCGAATTTTTGTTTCCAACCGACAGCGAATTCAATGAATTCTTGATCAAAAAATGCGGTTTCGGAATTTGACAAAACCCTAGACAAAGCCCCCCTCATCCGGTAGCCTCCTTATTGTTCCAATGCGGGGGCGTAGTTGAGTCGGTTACAATGTCGCCCTGTCACGGCGAAGGTCGTGGGTTCGAGTCCCATCGCTCCCGCCATTTTTTCAACCCCTCCGATCGTGACCGGAGGGGTTTTTTCATTCCCTGAGAGTCGTGCTAGCCTTTCGGTATGAGTCCCATTCACCGTCTGATCGGCCTTCCGACCCTTCTCATGATTCTGATGCCCGGACTCTGTTCCGCCGAAGGGATCACCGCACGCTGGCTCGGAGTGGCCGGACTTTCGATCACGGACGGCGAAACGACCCTCCTGTTCGACCCTGTCTTCACCAAACCCGGTTGGAAACATTGGATCCTGGGAGAGGAATTCCGCTCCAATCCCGAGAAGGTGAAAGCCGGCCTCGAGGCAGCCGGAATCAAGACCGCCCAAGCCGTCTTCGCAAGCCATTGTCATTTCGACCATGTCTCGGACATCGGTGCGGTCTCCGGGGTGACCGGTGCGGTCGTTCGCGGAGGTCCGTCTCTGAAGCGGATCACTCTCAAGGATCCGAAAGAAAACGCCAAGTTCGAGGACATGGAAGACAAGAAGGAGTTCATGGTCGGAAAATTCAAGGTGATCCCGTTCCGCCGTCAGCACGCTCCGATCCTTCACAAACTGGCGATCAAGTTCCTCCCGGGTGAAGTTCCCGAGGATTTTCACTTCGGCTTCTACCAGTTTCACGAGGGAGAGGTCTGGGCGTTCCGGATCGAGCATCCGGACGGCGCCTTGCTCGTCGATCAGGGCAGTCACTTCTTCGAGCCTCACAGTGAGTTTGCGAAAAAAACCGACGCCTATTTTGTCGGGATCGCCAACAAAAAGAGCCTCGAGGACCTGGTCGACAAGAACATGAAGCGGATCGAAGCCCCCATGGTCGTTCCCCTGCACTTCGACTTCTTCTTGTTTCAGCACGACCGACTCGAAGAGATGCGCTTGCCGGGCAATCAGATCGGAGAGATCCGGGAGCGTCTGCAAAAGGCCTATGACCCGTCCCCGAATTTCTTCGTTCCGAAACGGAATGAAGAGATCAAGATCCCGAAAAAGATCATGCCTGCAGCCAATCCGGCGGAATCTCCTGCGCCGGGAGCTTAATCCTCGAACTCGGCCTGCGGCTTGTCCTTGTTGCTGGCGATCTTCCGGTTCGCGGGAACCTTGAAGTAGCCGTTGAATGCGTACTCGGGATCGATGCTCTGGGCTCCCCGACGGAGTTCGAAATGAAGGTGGGCTCCGAAGGTCCTGCCGGTCTTACCCGAGTAGGCGATGACTTGGCCTTGCTGGACACGGTTCCCCATTTTCACAAGATTTTTGGAGTGATGGGCGTAAACGGTGTAGAAACCGCTCTCGTGCTTGAGCACCACCATGCGTCCGTAGCCACGGATCTTCGATCCCACATAAACCACTTCGCCTGATGCGGCAGCCAGTACGGGAGTTCCGATCTTGGCACGAAGATCCACCCCTTGATGGAATTTGCCTCCGCGTTCGCCATAGGAGGAAGAGATCTCCACTTCCCTGAGGGGCCATTGCCACCTGCCCGGAAGAGGCACCGATCCCATGGTCCGGTTACCGAAATCGACACTGGCGGTTCTCCGGGCAACGGAACGACTTTCGCCCCCTTTGGAGCGGGTCGCGACCACGCGTTCTTCCTGCTCCAGAAGTCCACGACGGGACGACTGGACCGGCCTGACCGCGCAAGCAGACAGCTCGATCATCAGCAGAAAGAAAAACAGCCCTTGTCCGAGCCTTCTCAGCATCATGGTTTACTCAGCCAACCTCTTCATCTCATCCAGATAGGCCATATCGGTCACATCCAGCTTGAGCGGTGTCAGGGAGACGAATCCCTTGTGTACCGCCGCACAATCCGTATCGGATTCCGGCTCGAAACCATGATACTGACCACCCACCCAGAAGTAATCTTTGCCGCGGTGGTCCGTACGCTTCAACACAGCGCTGGAATAATAGCGAAATCCTTGACGCGCCGGAACAATTCCCTTGATCCGCTTCAGAGGAAGATCGGGTACGTTGATGTTCATCAAGGTGAATTTCGGGAGGGTCCGCTTCTGGAACTCCCGGATCACCTTGACCGCCATTTTTGCGGCGGTCTCATAATGCAGTTTGGACTCGGGTTTACGGTTCTTGAAATCGACATCCAAGCTCACCGAATAGGACGGAATTCCGAGCATGCAACCCTCGCGGGCGGCCGAAACCGTCCCCGAGTAGTAAACGTCCTGTCCGAGGTTCGCGCCACGATTGATCCCGGAAACCACGATATCCGGCGTGGATTTCATGACTTGCCTCATCCCGATGTAGACACAGTCAGCAGGTGAACCATTCACCCCGTAGAAGTCCTTCTCCATCGGGAGCAATCGCAAGGGTTTGTGGAGGGTCAGGGAATGCCCCATCGTGCTCTTCTCTTCCAAGGGGGCCACCACCTTGACCGTACCGAGTTTCTTCAACTCTTCGTAAAGGATGCGTAGGCCGGGAGCATGCACTCCGTCGTCATTGGAAAGCAGGATTTTCATACAGGAAAGTGTACCGACGGGGGATCAGTTTTTCAACGTTTGATCCAAGGGGCCCATGGAATTCCCTGAGATGTTCATCGAGAAGTTGATCACCGGCCCGGTCCCCCGGTCGATCGAGTTGATCACTCCGAGATCGAGCTGCCAGCAGCGGGAAGGACTCTGGAAAAGGACACCGAAAGCACTGTCGAGGAGCGCGAAATTCCCGCTCACCAGATTGTAAGAGAGCGAGACCCGGGGCATGACGTAGTCGTTCAATGAAAAGTTGGAACTGGTCTGCAGGGAGGACACTCTCGCAGTCAATTTCGAGAAAGTGTAATTCACCGAGAGGCTCCGCTCGAAACGGAGAAGGCCGTCTTTCACAGCCCGTTCGAACATCCAAGAGAACGTCGAGCTGAGACGGTGCGGATTCGCGAACGGGAGCAGTTGGGCGTCACGGTAACGGTCCAGGAATGAATAGTAGGTGTATTCCATCCGGGCGTTGAACTTCTCCCCCGTGTACATCATGTGGGTGAACAGCGGTGACAAGAGGACCCGGTCGTCGTTTCCGGAATCTGAAAGGAACCGGTTGGCCTCCTTGATGTCGAGGGTCTGGGTGAGTCCTGCCTCGAACCGCCGGACCACCTGGTCCGGAGCTCCGTCCTTGCCCGCCTGCTTCCGGAACACCTGGGTTACCAGTCCGTAAGTCAGGGAGTTTCCGAGCGGAGTGAAGTAACTGTTCAAGTTCTGGGTGGTCCGTTCGGGAACGATGTCCGAATTGTCGAAGTACTGCCCGGGCCTCGCCTGACTCTGGACCTGATCGATGAACGGGTGCTGACTGGATTGCTGGATCGTCGGGATGTTCGCGTAAGTCAGGGTCGGACGGATGGTGTGCTTGTAACTCACTTCCGGATCATCGGAACGGAACACCTTCTCGAGCTGGAAGCTCAAATCGGCCTGTGCCAGGAGGTATCCGCGCGCGAGGTTCGGATAGATTCCGTTGAAATTGTAAAAGAACGACCGGTACTGGACAGAGGGGGTCAGTGAGAGCCAGGGCTTGGGATTGAGCGTGGTGTAGAGGTTCGGAATGAGGGTGAAGCGGTTCGCCTCACGGATCGTCTCCACCTGGCCCGACCCGACCGTGAACCGGTCGAAGGGCCCCGCCTCACGGGAAAACCGGTTGAACCTGGCTTCGATTCCGGCGGCAAAGCTCTGGCCGAACACGAATTGGTCATTGGAATTGACCACGATCCGGGGCGAATCCTGGACCGTGGTGGGATCGAACCCCCCCATGAACCGGTTGTTCGAGTCGAAGCGCAGGAGATTCCGGATGCGTCTGAACGAAAGCACCGTGCTCACCGACGGATCGTTCCTGGAAAAGAACAGATCGCTCGCCAACACCGGCTCCAGACGGCCGGGCACGTCTTCGGAATAGGTCACCGGATAACCGGAATCACTCACCTCGTTCAGGCGCAACTTGGCGTCGAAACCGAAGGGCATCTCCTGGGTGACCTCGCTCCGGATTCCATACCGGTAGCGGAGTCCGCTCACGGCATCATCCCGGGTCCAGAACAGGTTGAAAGTCCCCCGACTCTCGGGAGTGAGGACATACCGACCTTCCCACTCGAAACGGCTTCCGCGACTGGCATAAACCCCTGCACCGAAAGTCATGTCGGACCAGTCGTTGATCGCCCAGAAATACGGCTGGACTGCGAAGGCCCCGTAGACCTGATTCACCCCGAAACGCGGAAACAACAACCCGCTCTGCCGCTTGGTCTTCGAGGGGATCACCATGAAGGGAAGCCACATGACGGATGCATCCTTCACCTTGAAAATGAAGTCGTGGATGAAGGCATACCCCTCGATCGTGAAATCCACCTCTTTACCGGTCAATTCCCAGGAATTGGGACAGTCGACACAGGTCGAGTAATTGTAGTCGTTGATCTTGAAGTGCTTGAGCCCTTCGGTCAAAAAACTCGAACCGCGGAGGGAGAACTGCCCGTTGGAAAGACTCCCGTTCAGGATCCGACCCACGTGGGTCTTCAGGTCCATGTCGATGGCATCGGCACGGACGGAATACTCTCCGAACTGGTACAGGACGCGGCCGCTGGCCCGCACATGATCGTTTTTCTGGTCGAGATCGATCGCATCGGCCTTGATCACCTCGTTGTCGCGATAAACGTAAGCGTTCCCACGCAATTCGACCCGGTCTTCCTTGCGCTTGACGAGAGTGTGGTCCGATCCGAACTGCATCAGATTCGACTGCGCTTCCGAACTGGCTCCCGCAAGGAACGTCAGCGCGAAGAACAAAACGGAAAGCATCCGGCTCCGGTTCAGAAGGAACACCGGCTTCCCAGACGCAGGAACAACTGATGCAACTCCGAACGGAGTTCCTTACGGGGAACGATCCGGTCGACAAAACCGTGAGTCAGCAGGAACTCGCTCCTCTGGAATCCCTCGGGAAGCTTCTGACGGATGGTTTGCTCGATCACTCGAGGACCCGCGAATCCGATCAAGGCACCCGGTTCGGCCAAAATGACGTCTCCGAGCATGGCAAAGGACGCGGCCACACCGCCTGTGGTGGGATCCGTGAGGATCGAGATGTAAGGAATACCGGCATCCCGCATCTTTTGAATGACCGCGGAGGTTTTCGCCATCTGCATGAGAGACAAGATCCCCTCTTGCATCCTGGCTCCCCCGCTGGCGGAGATCACCACCGCCGGGACGCGCTCTTCGAGCGCTTTCTCCAGGGTGAGTGTGATCTTTTCGCCCACGGCGACACCCATGCTCCCGCCCATGAACTTGAACTCAAAGACTCCGATATGGAACGGGATTCCCTCGAGAGTGGCTTTTCCGCACAAGAAAGCATCGTTCAGCTTGTGATTGCGGATCGCCTGCTCGAGTCGGCCCTTGTAAGGCTTCTGGTCATCAAACTCGAGTGGATCATTCGACTTGAAGTCGCCACCGTAAGGCACAAAAGAGTCCGCGTCCGTCAACTGGGCCACCCGCTCGGCAGCAGTGACCCGGAGGTGATGCCCGCACTCGGAGCAGACAGAAAGATTTTCCTGCAACTGCCGGGTCTGGATGATCTCACCACACTGAGGACACTTGCCCCAGAGACCTTCCGGGATCTTGGCGATACGGGTTTGCTGTTCCCCTTTGAATTTCGGGGTCTTGAGGTCATCGAACCAGGAGGACATGATGCCTCCAGATTAACCCAGATCAGCCGTTCCGCGCATGGATAAATTGAACGAATTCGGCAACGCGCGCAGGACTGAAATGACTTCCTGCGCAACGTTCGATTTCAGCCAGGGCCTCTTCCGGAGAACGCCCTTTCCGGTAAACCCGGTCCTCGGTCATGGCATCGAACGCATCCACAATCGAAACCACTTGGGCTTGGAAAGGGATCTCCTCCCCCTGGAGACCGAGCGGATACCCTTGCCCGTCCCAGCGTTCATGGTGATGCCGGACGGCCATGGCCGAATAGCCCGAAACATCCCGGTCCCTGACCATTTCATAACCGGCCTCCGCATGGGCGTTCATCAATTCCCGTTCGAGCGCATCGAGTGGACCCGCTTTGAGCAAAACCGAATCCGGAACCATGACTTTGCCCACGTCATGCATGCGGGCTGCGGATCCGATCCTGGCCGGACTCACCCCGATCCACAGTCCACGACTCGACATGAATTCGGCCCACTCACGAGTCAACGTGGCGACCCGATTCGAATGCCCGAGAGTGGAAAGATCCTTCCGGGCCACCAGATCGAGCAAACGCTCTTCGAGACTGGTCGACTCGACCGTCTGGGTTTGATTCAGGTGTTTCGCGTCCATGCGAATCCCTCTCTCCGTTCATCCTGAACGGACACTCCCTCCCGAAAAACAACTCACGTACCGCGACGGAGGAGCGAATGGAGTGGAATGGAGCGGAATCGAAGAAAGTGCAGCCTTGAAAAAACTGTGCCCCGGTGAGGAATCATCCTGATCTCACCGGGGCAGTGGAGCTTTTTCAGTCGACTTTGCCGACTATAGAGAATTTGTTTTCTCCCGCTGCGAATCCATCCTTGGACTCAACCACAACCACACATCCACAGGATACAATGCTTCGAAAGTGGGTCAACCACTTTAGTTATTTTTTTTGAAATTTCTGAAAATCGAGAGCGGCCTTGTACGCCAAATTTTTCGCGACAGAAAACCGACCGACCACCACTTGGCTCGCGGTTTTGGCCGAAATTCCCGCTTCCAACAAGCACTCGAGAACAAGACGCCAATCCGATTGGTCTTTTTCTTTTTTTAAACTTTCTTTGGGTAAAATCACAACCAAGACCCACTCACCCCGTTCATCGAATCCTTGGGTCTCCATCCACGACAGAAAACCGGCACCCGATCCGCGATACAAGGTCTCATGAACCTTGGTCAGCTCCTTGGCCAAAACAAAATCCGGTGCGATATCCAAGCCTTCACAAAATGACCTCAAGACACCCACGGTCTCCCGGATCCGGTTCGGGCTCTCGAAGAAGATCAAGTTCTGGGTTGCAGGGGATTCTTTCAATTCTGTTAACAATTGGAGTGCTTCAGTCGGGCTTCTGGGGAAAAATCCCAGAAACAGGAACGAGTTCCCGACCAAACCGGCCACCGAAATGAAGGTGGAGAGTGCTGACGGCCCCGGAATCGGTTCAAAACGGATCCCCGGGTACCCCGCCCCGAGCTGAATCAATCGGGCTCCCGGATCGCTGAGCCCCGGAGTTCCGGCATCCGTGACCACTCCGACCCGCAGACCCGAATCTTCCACTTGCCGTAAAAGCGATTTGAGCTCGGCATCCGGGGTGTGTTGATCCACCCGCTTGAGGCGCTTCCGCTCGATGCCCAGCGCATTCAACAAAGCTTGTGTATGACGCGTGTCCTCGCACCAGAGCTCTTCGACCTCTTCGAGTGCACGCAAAGCCCGCTCTCCGATGTCACTGAGGTTACCGATCGGAGTGGCGATCATCGAAATCCGTGCGCGCTGCCCCGGATGGGTGGAGTAATGCGGTTTTTCCGGCAAATGTTGCCGATTGTCGTCGTTACCGTTCGTTGGCATCCTGTTTGGAGGTTACTTTTTAAGGAGAAAAAATGAAAGCTCGAATCAACACAAATGCCGAATCCATCATCATCTCACTCGACGGAAAAGTGGACTATGAAACCCAGGACGAGGTGTGCGAGATCATCAACACCGCGATCGAACGCAACAAGAAAGACCAAGCTGCCAAAAACATCGTCCTCAACCTGAAGAACCTCGAGTTCGTCGGCTCGAGCGGAATCACCCAGTTCGTGCAGAATCTGAAAGCCATCCATCACGACACGGACATCACCCCCAAGTACTGTGGCGTGCGCTCCGAGTTCCAGAAGATCATCAAGGCTTTTGACGAACAGAACCAGTTCGACTTTTACGATGATGAACGCCTCACCCGTCGTAACGGAAAACCTGTCATCAACCAGTGAGCGATCACTGTTGATTCCCCTGACCCGGCCTCTCCCCCGAGGCCGGGTTTTTTTATTCATTCGGACCGGATGTTCCGTAGATGGCTCATCTCCCCGTTCCGGAACGCGATGAGGTCGATCCGGACCTCGCAGGCCTGACCGCGGTAACCCGCGAGATACAGGGCGACGGCGCGCCTGAGGCGCATGAGCTTGGCGCCCTTCACACTCTCTTCAGGACTCACCCAGAATCCTCCGCCCCGACTCCGGACCTCGACAAAAACCAGGGCCCAACCTCGACCCGGAAGCGGTTCCTCGGCCACCAGATCGATCTCTCCGACCCGGTACCGGACCTGACTTGCCAGGATCCTCCAACCGAGCTTCCTCAGGTGCAAGGCCGCAAGGGCCTCATGGAAATCCCCGGTCTCCCGGGAGGTACAATTCCTCTTCGCCATGCGCCTTGATTCTGCGAGTTCCATGCCGTAACTTCAGGGACCATGAGCAAGGCATTCACACGGGAAGACGACGGGGCGGACGACGCCCCCGATGCAGAATTGCAGTCCCTCCCCGTCCGGAAAAATTACATCACCCCGAAAGGGCATGCCAAGCTGAAGGACGAGTTGCACCTCCTCCTCAACAAGACGCGCCCGGACCTCACCCAGGTGGTGGCGTGGGCTGCGTCCAACGGGGACCGTTCCGAGAATGCCGACTACATCTACGGTAAGAAGCGCCTGCGCGAGATCGACCGCCGGATCCGCTTCCTCACCAAGCGTCTCGAGATCGCCGAGGTCATCGACCCTGCACAAGTCCGCTCGCCGACGATCGCCTTCGGTGCCACCGTGACTTTCGAAAACGAGGCCGGTGTCCGGAAAACCGTCGCCATTGTCGGAATTGACGAGATCGACCCCGCCCGGGGGCGGATCTCCTGGATCTCCCCACTGGCCAAGACCCTTCTCGGTCAGCGGTCCGGTGACGTGGTCCTGTTCCGTTCTCCCAAAGGGGAAGAAGAACTCGAGATCAAGCAAATCGAATTCAAGGAGATCGGGGAATGATTCTCGACGGACTGAAGGCCGGATTCCATACCCATGTCCGGGCCCTCCAAGACCGGATCACCGGGGAAATGCAGCGCGTGGATCCGGGCATCCGGATCATCGAAGACCCTTGGGACCGCCTGGACCATTCCGGAAATCCGGGAGGGGGTGGCCTGACCCGCGCCTTTGAAGGCGGTCTTTTCGAGAACGCGGGCGTGAACACGTCCTGCGTGGAAGGCAAAATCGATCCACGCTTCGCCACGGCCCTCCAAGGATCAGGCGACGAGCTTTGGGCGGCCGGAATCTCGCTGATCCTGCATCCACGGAACCCGAAAGTTCCCACAGTCCACGCCAACTTCCGGATGATCCATCAGGGGGATCGATTCTGGTTCGGAGGTGGAGCGGATCTGACCCCCTACTATCCGTACGAAGAGGACTTCCGCCATTTCCACGGAGTCTGGAAGCAAGCCGCCGGAGACCGCTATGCGGAAATGAAGCGGACTTGTGATGATTACTTCAACAACGCCCATCGGGGAATCGAGATGCGCGGGGTCGGAGGGATCTTCTTCGATCACTACTCGAGCGGCGATCCGGCAGCCGATCTGGAGTTCGTCAGGGGACTCTCGGAACATTTCATCGAATCCTACTTTCCGATCGTCCGGAAAAGAATGAATGAGACCTACACCCCCGAGGACGAGGACTTCATGCTCCACCGCCGCGGACGGTATGTGGAGTTCAACCTCCTCCACGACCGGGGGACCCTCTTCGGCCTGAAAACGAACGGACGCATCGACTCCATCTTGATCTCTTTGCCCGCGCGCTGCAAATACACCTACCGCTACCGCCCCTCGCCTGGGTCGGTTCATGAGAAGATGTGGGAGTACTACACGCCGCGGGACTGGGCCTGATCCCCGACCTCGACCCGGAGCCTGGAAACCGAGATCCCCGCCTTTTTGAACTCGGCTTGGGCTCGCATCAGGATCTCGTCCACGATGATGAACTGCAGATTGTAGTGGGTGATCGGGTAAAACAAACGGTACAAGGCCCCGCGCTCGCTCAGGTCGCGGAGCATCACCAGGTGGTCGAGCCCCTGGAGTACGCCACGGGTCTCTTTCAGAACCTTCCGGAGTATGGATTTCACCTGCTCTTCGTCCGACTCAGGATCCAGCAGCACGTTCAATCCACGATAAATGGGTTTCTTACGGGCTGAAAAGTTGGCCACCTCGCTTTGGGCCACCAGGCGGTTCGGAAGGGTCAGGACCTCGTCGAACACTCCGTAAAGAATCGTCGCGCGCCAGGTGATCTCATGCACTTCTCCCACAAAGGTCTGCCCCCCGGAACCGTGCACTTCGATCCAGTCGCCGATTTCGTAAGGTTTGTCGAACTGGAGCGCCACTCCGGCGAAGAGGTTGCCGAGCGTGTCCTGCAAGGCGAGACCGAGGACGACCGACACAATCGCCGAGGTCGCGAGCAAGGGAGCCCAGCGGACTCCGAAGACGGAGGTCGAGAGCCAGGCGGCGATGAAAATCGAAAGAATGAGGGTGACGAGGTTCACCAGCAGCACCGGGACACCGGCCGTCATGCTCTTGAAAAACAGGTACTCGAAAACGATGATCTTGACCGATCTGACGAATACTGCGGCACCGAATGCCACCGCCGCGACACCGACATAAGGATAGAAGCGTTCCGCCTCCGTCCAGAAGTGCAAGACGAGGTACTGGATTCCCCAGCAGACCACGAAGAGGACATAGGTCGAGAGGAGCTCACGGAACAATCGTCCGAGAGTTTCATGACGGGAGGCCCTCACATTCCGGAGGCCCATCCGGTAAAAGGCATAGGCAGCCAGACCGAGCACTGACAAAACGGCGAGAGGCTCGAAGCCGAGCAGATTCTGGAGACGTTCCTGGATCGTTCCTTCCATATTCACGCCCTTTCATCCTGAACGAGAGGCCGGGTCATCAAGTGCCGGAGTCCCTCGTCGGCCGACCATTCCCCTTCCAGAATCCTGAAAACGGTCTCGGTGATCGGCATTTCCACTCCACGGCTTTTTGAAAACTCGCGCACAATCCGGGTCGTCCGGACCCCTTCCGCGACCTGGCCGAGCTCGCGGAGCACATCCTCGAGGGTCTCCCCTTTGGCCAGATGGAATCCGACCCGGAAGTTCCTCGATTGATTCGAACTGCAAGTGGCGATGAGATCCCCCATGCCTGCCAGACCTAGGAACGTCTCGGGTTCGGCACCCATGGCGACTCCGAACCGGACCATCTCTGCCAGGGCCCGCGAGAGCATGAACGAGCGGATGTTCCATCCGAGGCCTTTGCTTTCGAGGATCCCGCTCGCGATCGCGAAAATGTTCTTGAGCGTCCCCCCCCACTCGACACCTGTGATGTCGTGGGTGGTGTAAACCCGGAACAGATCGGTGGCGAGCACCGCTTCTCCGGCCCGGATCACATCATCGAACCGGGAGGCCACCACCGTGGCCGCGGGTTCGCCTCTGGCGATCTCTCCGGCAAGGTTCGGGCCTGAAATGGCGCCGATTCTCAGGATCGGTAGCTCTTCCGCGAGTACCTGTGAGATCCGCTTCAGGCTCTGCTCTTCGATGCCCTTGGTCGCGTGCAGGACGATCTCGTTTCCTTTCAAAAAAGGAGCGACGAGCTTGGCCTGCTCGCGGGTGGCATGCGAGGGGAATGCGAAAATGACCAGATCCTGTTCGAACTCGAAAGCTTTCTCAAAGGAGCTCACCGCACGGATTTTCGGATCGAGAACGAGATCTTTGAGGTAGTTCGGATTCATCCGGGTCGAGTTCATGGCCCGGGCCTGATCTTCGGCACGGACATAGACCGTGACCTGCGAACAGTTCGCCGCGGCCAGGTTGGCCAAAACCGTACCGAAACTCCCCCCACCGAGGATCACGACTTTCGAATCAGACCAAAAAGCCTTTTTCATCCGTCTCTCCCGAGATCTCACAACCGAAGCCGTATCCGGTCAAACGATTGCGGTAGTAATAAAGCAAATTCATGTCATCCGTGGAAACCGCCCCTTCATCCATCCGGACGACCTTGGCGTCATGGAACAACCCGAGCTGACGGATCCCGTCTTCGACCCAGATCCGGACATCCCCGCACTGGAGCGAAGTGGAAAGGAACAACCGGCCCTGATCGGCCGCGTGTTTCACCATCTTGAAGCAGGCCTCGGCCTCTTCGTAAAAGCGTTCCTTCGTGATGGCCCGTTGGGCACGCGAGAGTCTCAGAAACCGGAACAGGTCGAGAGACGGATAATTCTTCCGGAGCGCTGAGAAAAGCGAGTAAGCCACCAGATGGGAGCTCAGCACGATGTTTTCGGCATGATAACGGTCCGAGATTTTCTGCCCGAGCATCCCGGTGTATTCCCGGTCCCTTTGCGGAACGGCCTTGATCTCACCCTCCGTCATCAGGAGTCGTCTCGGATCGATCCGGGTCCCGTTCGGGCCGATGGAATGCCCGTCCTCATCGACGAAGTTGCCGAAAACATCCAAAGGCCGACCGATCCGCACCCACATCTCGGAACGGGTAGCGAAGAGCTTCCAGAAGAAGCGCATGGTCTTGATCAGTGGAACATCCTCTCCACCGTCGTTCGGCATGAAACGGTGTTTACCCGAGGCCTCGAGGTAATCCTCGATCAATGAGGATGCTTCAAAGACGAACGGGTAACTCATCACCATGGGTACAATGTAAATCTCGGGATTCGGGAGCCCTTCCTGGTACCGCTCGAGCTGAGCCTGGAGTGCGGTTCCGAGCAGGCCGAGTTTCAGATGGCTTTCGATTGCGCCGGAGCGGACCCGACCTCCGGCCGGAAAGAAGATACTGTGGATCCCGCGCTTCAGGATCGAGGTCGAATAGTTCTTGAGAGCGGTCTTGTACAGCAAACTCGACTTCTGCCGATCCACCGTGTAGGCCCCGAGTCGGGACAGTGAAAAACTCAACGCAGCATTACTGAAGAGGTTCAAACCGGCACCGTAACAGAAGGGAGGCAGGGACATCAGGTGGATCACGTACCCCACCAGCAGACTGTCGATGTTGCTCAGGTGCGTGGGCACCAGCAGGATGGTGCCTTTTCTGGAAAGCTTCTGGAGTTGGTCCACCTCTCCCACCACCCGGAGTCGGGTTTGAAGGCTCTCGCTCATCCCGAACGGCATGAAACGCTTCACACTCGCCGCATTCAGAAGCCAGGAGAACATCCACGGAACCATCCGGATTGCGAGGTCGTACACCGCGGGCTCGAAATGGCCGCAGATCTCGGTGGCGAAATGATCCGAGAACGAACGGAGCAGTTCGCGGTGATCTTCCAAGCCGACGGATTGCTTCATGCCCCCTTGGATGCTCGAGAGGAACTGCCTGTCCCGGTCGTTCCGGCTGGCCAGGTAGGGCGCGGTCAACCAGGACGCCCTGGATTTTTTCACCCGGACCCGTTCGAGATAGAGTGTTTCCTCGAGGAGCATGCGGGGATCCGCAGCGGACACGTCCTTCATGGTCCTGCGGACCGTCTCTTCGATGATCGAGTCACGGTAATCCCGCTCGTTCAAACGGTAGATTTCACCTCTCACTGCGGGGTGGTGCTCGAAGCGTACAGCGGGATGCGACCCTGTGCGCGGATCAATGATCATGCTACTAGTTTCAACGAAGGATCGAGGCGAGTAAAACGGAAAGTAGGATCAATACCGCCCCCACCCCCTGCCAAGGTGTCAATTTCTCACCGAGAAAGACTGCGGCGAGGATCACTGTGAAGACCAGCTCGAGGGTCGAGAGCAACGAGGCTTTGACCGCTCCCGTTCGCTTCATCCCCGCATACAGGGTGGTGAAAGGAAGCACAGTGGCAAAAAGAGCCAGCCCTCCGACTGCGATCCAGGACTCACGGCCCGAAATTCCGTTGAACGGAACCCCTTGCCCGACTCCGATCGCGGTCAGTCCGGCGAAAGTGATGAAACTCCCCAGGGTCACACCGGCACTCACGGTCAGAGGGTTCTCGTCCCGGGTCAGGCGGTTCCCGGCAAGGATGTAGAGCGCATACCACCCGCCGGTGATGATCCCGAACACAAGCCCGACCGGATCTTCGAGCGGAGAAACCATTCCCGATGCAGCTCCCCCCACGACGCCTGCGGTGAGCACACTGCCGATCAGGGCCAGGACCACACCCCACCCTTTTCCGCGACTGAGGCGTTCACCCAGGAAAAAGTGCGAGATCAATGCGACGAATGCCGGATACAGATACAGGAAGATCCCGGTCAGGGCGGCACCCAGTCGCTGGAGGGTGACAAAAAAAACAGTCGACTCGACCCCGATGCCCACCATTCCGAGAGCAACGGCCTTCAGGAACGGAGAGGCCCGTTTCGGAAAAGACCGGGTCACTGCCAACAACACCGCCAAAAAGGGGAGCGACAGGCCGAATCGCCAGAAGAGGGCTTCATTCCGACCGAAACCCGCATCGTAGGCGAACTTGCCGAAAATACCGAGCGTCGCGAACCCGAGAGCCGAAAGAACCACCAGGAAAGATCCCATGCTCCATTTGTATCGGGAGGTCCTTTCCATTACAATGACGGAGTGAGAACCCTTCCCGTACCCCTCATTGAATACGACATGATCACCACGATTGAAAAGATCGGAACCTTTCCGCTCCATCTCTGGTCGATCCGGGACATGGACCGGGCCCTCGACGAAATCTGCAAAACCCATCCTCCGGCGAATCCGGAAGAAGAAACCCGCCTGCTCGATCTCTGCCCTTACTTTGCCACGGTCTGGCCCTCCGCACGGGCGCTCGGGCTCTTCATGAGTGAGCAAAAATCCCTTTTCTCGAAAAAGAGAGGCATCGAGGTCGGTTGTGGTTTGGGGTTGAACTCGATCCTGGGCGCAAAACTCGGAGCAGTCATGACCGCGGCGGATTTCCATCCCGATGCCGGACACTGGCTCGAGAAAAACACAGACTTGAACCAGGTGAAAGTGGATTACCTGACTTGGGACTGGACCACACCCGTTCCCGAGAACCTGTTATCGAAAGGTCTGTTCGACTTCGTCCTCGCCAGCGATGTGCTTTACGAGAGCCGCCACCCCGCAGACCTGGTTCGTGCATTGATCCGGCTCATCCCCGAAAAAGGATTCATCATTCTGGCCGATCCCGGTAGGAGCTACCTGAACCAGGCCCTCACCGAGTTCGAACAACAGGGATTCCACCGTGTCGAATTCGAATATGATGTCGAAGACAGCTCGGCCATTCCCGAGCATCGTCTCGAGCGCAAACGGAAAGTCAGGGTGTTCCAGCTGTTCAGGGAGTGAGTCTCATTTCTCTAATTGAGAAAATCTCATCGCAAAGCAACTGACTCCTGAGTCAATACAAAGACCGAGTTCGGCATGATTCGCTACCGCAAGGGAACGAGACACACTCAGTCCAAGGCCTGTTCCTTTACCGGGTTCTTTGGTAGAGAAGAAAGGCTCAAATATCCGAAAACGCAAGTTTTCTGGTACTCCAGGCCCAGAATCGAGGACGCGAATCCTGATAAACGAATCCATTTTTTCAAGATCAATTTCGATCCATCGATCACCCTGGAGGTCTCGAATCGCATCTTTGGCGTTATTCAGTAAATTGACGAGAATTTGTGAGATTTGGGTGGGCCGACACTGAACCATCATGGGCTCCAATGGGGCAACGTAACGGAGACTGATCGAAAGATTGAAAAAAAGTTCCTGACACAACCCGAGGGAATCGCGCACCACCTGACGGAGGTCACATGCTTCAAGCGGATCTGCCGACCCGTCACGCGAGAACATCTGCAAACCGCGGATGATGGTCGAAATCCGTTCGACGCCCTTGCCGATCCCGGCCACTGCGGACTCGAGGCGTGCATTACGACCTGCACTCTCGGTGTTTTTCAACAACATCCCAATCCGGGCCGCGTGACCGGAAATGATCGTGAGCGGATTGTTGATCTCATGAGCCATCCCCCCGGCCATCTCACCCAGTGCGGACATCTTCGAGTTGTGGATCAATCCGGCCTTCTGTTGCTCGATGGTTTCAAGTGCCACGGTCAGTTCACGGTTCTTCCGCTTCAATTCGAGTTGGGTCACCAGCATGTCGGCGAGAGTGCGGAGGGCACGCCTCTTGTTTTCATCGATCGTCTGGGGTTTCTGGTCGATCACACAAAGTGTCCCGATGGACTCTCCATTCCAGGCCCGCAAGGGGGCACCGGCGTAAAACCGGATCTGTGGATCCCCCAGGACCAGGGGATTGTCGTGGAATCGCACGTCGGTGCCGGCGTCCTCCACGACGAACACATCCTGCTCGAGGATGGCATGTCCACAAAATGAAACTTCGCGTGCGGTCTCTGAAACCGGCAGACCCACTTTGGATTTGAACCACTGACGGTCGCGATCCACGAGGCTCACCAGAGCGATCGGCACTCCAAGGATGCTCGAGGCAAGCTCGGTGAGCGCATCGAATTCCGGTTCAGGAGGCGTATCGAGAATCCGGTATTCCTCGAGAGTGCGGATCCGTTCTTCTTCAGTTTCCGGAATTCTCGGTTTGATCATCCCTTCACTCTACCGTGAAACACCACGACCCGCACATGGGAAAGTATGTCCCTTCATCCACACGAATGGACTGCCGACGCACAGTCACATCTGATTTTGATGTTCAAAAACTTGACTCTTCCCTGTGAAACAGGCTAGACCTCGCGGTCCGAAAACCACTCCAACTAAGGGGGGAGTAAGACCTATGCAGAAACTACTGAGTCCGATTTTGATTCTGATGTTGATCCTGGGCGGAAGCTCGCTGAACCCGGGGCAAGCCCGAGCCGGGAACGAAAGCCAATCCACAAAGATCAACGAAGCCTTCGAAAACTTCCGATACCGCTTGAGCGTGATGCCGACCTTCACATCCTCAGATCGCGAGCAAGCGGCCGAGGCACTGAAGCAGGACCTAGAGCGCCTGACGGGCGAGGGAATTCCGGCTTGGACCATTCTCGACCACTTGAAGCAGGAAATGCTCGATCGTGAGACCCGCGAGGACTTCGGATTCTGGCTCGGCTCGATCGACCCGGACTCGGTCACACCGGAACAAGCGGCCGATCTGGCCTCAAAATTCATGGAAAAAAGGAACCCTGAAGGAGCCCAGTTTGCGGGAGGCGGAAAACCCAACCAGCGGCTGATCTGGATCGTGGCCGGAATCCTCGCCGCAGGTGTCGTGACCTGGCTCTGGATCCGCCACTGCAGGGCCGGAGACGATCGCACGATCACGCTCACCCGCACGGAAACCCAAACCGATACCCAAACCGATACGCTGGTCAACACCGAGACTCTGACCCAAACTCAAACTCAAACCCAAACCCAAACCCAAACCCAAACCCAAACCCAAACCCAAACCCAAACCCAAACTCAAACCCTGACCCAAACCTTCACTCAAACCGTGACACAGACCCATTACGGTTACTGCTGCAATAAAAAAACCGGGAATATCGTGTCGGCAAGCCCCACTGGCTGTGCCAACGGGCAGGCCCTCTACTGGGTCCCGAGTCCTGAACTTTGCGTCGAGATCGACTGATCCCACGGTAAATTTCACGCGAGAACCCCGGTTCCGGTCTCCGGTTCCGGGGTTCTCCCCCACCTCAACCCCCCCCACCCTCACCATCCGGAAACCCCCGCACCATGATTCTTCTCTCCTGGCTCCTGTTCATTGTTGTCTTGTTCCAATCCCAACGGGCCCCGGAGTTCGCCCGGGGTACCTTGATGAATTTCGCCTATCCCTTGACGCTGTTGACGGCCATTCTTTGCTTCTCGGGACTGGTTCCGTGGGCACGGCGCTTGGTGAAAGGAAAACGGACGGGAGTCGTCCTCTGTCTGCTGTTGACCCTGGCTGTCTTCATCGCAGTTCCCCCGGGGTATCGGGTACTGAGTGATGAAACCAACCTGCTTTCAGTTTCACAGTCCATGCACCGCGATCGCAGCATCCTGAATGTCACCGAGGCCAAGAGCGTCCACGGAAGCCTTCAAGCCCTGAACGGTGGGATTCCGACCCGCCCCCTGCTGTTTCCCTTCCTCACCAGCATCATCCACACCGCAACCGGGTACCGCTACCAGAACGTGTTCTTTCTCAACTTCCTGGTCCTCTGGTCGATCCTGATTCTGACTTGGATTCCCCTTGAGGAGAAGCGGGGCAAGATCGTGGCATTCTCGGCAGTGCTGCTCCTGCTCTCGATACCGACTCTTGCACTCTCTGGCACTTCCGCCGGCTTCGATGCCTGTGCCCTGCTCTTCGTGTTCCTCGGAGTCGTCCTCCTGGACCGTTTGCACCACAAACCCTCGATCGAGACCTGTCGGGCCTTCCTGCCGTCCCTGATTCTCCTGTCCCAGGTCCGCTATGAATCCCTCCTCTATGCAATCGTTTTGCTAGGATTGGCCTGGGGGATGGGCCGGACACGAGCGATTCTCGAGCACTCCTCCAAGATCTTCCTCGCGTCGATTCCCTGGTTCTTCTTGCCGATGGTGCTCCAAAGACTCCTCACCCCGGATGGTTACGAGAACCCCGTGGGGGTCCCTCCGTTTTCGCTCGACCATCTCCTCCGTCACACCCGGATCCTGCTCAGTGGAATGATTTTCCCGAAGCCGGAGTTCCCCTATCCGTCTCTTCTCAATTTGGTGTCAGTCGCGCTCGGAGTGGCCCTCGTCATCCTCACCCGCCCCTTCTCGAAGAAAAACGCCTGGTCCTTGCTTCCTTGGGCCCTTCTCCTCATCCCCTTGTTCAATCTCGGAGTGGTGCTGAGCCATCATTTCGGAAGATTCACCCATCCGACCCAAGCCCGACTGTTTTTACCTTTCCTGACCTCGCTCGTTCTGATTCCCGTGTGGATTCACATGAAAAAACCGGAGTTGCTGTCGCGGCACGCGCTCCTCGGGTTGGCAATCGGTTCCTGGATCCTTTACCTCCCCGTGGCAAGCGAAGCGCGCTTCACCCGGTCCCTCACCAGCATCCGCGAAACGAGTGAAGCCTATCGCTTCCTCGACATCCATGCGGATCCCCGATCGCTGGTGATCACCTCCCATCCGGGTCAGTACATTGTTTCAGGTCGTGGCGCCTACGGTTTCCGGACAGCGAACCAACGGAAGCACTCCCTGATCGGGGAGCTGAAGCGCGGATTCTTATCGAACATCTGGGTCCTCCAAAAGCACTCCTACGCGACCGGCAAGCCCGTTGCAGGCGAGGAACTGGACCCTGCATTCTCACTCCGGCGGGTCGAGGACTTCATGATCACACCGGAAGAATTCATCCGATTCTCAAAAATCGATCCTGTACGGGAGGCCACACCATGATCCGGATTCTCATTCTGATACTCATCCTTTGGTTGTTGAAACCGGCCGATATCCGGGCGGAAGACGGGTGGGTCAGCACCCTCCGGAACGACAAAGAGGCCGTCAGTCACCTGTATTCGCGGGCTGAATGGAGAGGGGCCAAACGCAGAGCGGGAAGTCACCTCGAAGCAGCCCACCTCGCCTTGATTGGCGCCCTCGATTCCCTGAAGATCGTAAGCGATCTTTGTGGCGCCAACTTCATCCGGGAGTGGAATCATCGACTGGAAGTCAGTGGCCTCCCCGTCAACTCCTCCGCCTCGATCGACTACCTGATCTTGCTACGAAGCGAGAACCGGATCGATGATCTCTTCTTCAAGATCGTCGAAGGAGATCTCGGACTGGCCGGCGCTCTTGCACCGGCTTCCACCCGACTCCCCCGGATCCACAATCGGGATCTCAAAAGAGTGACGGATTATCTGAAGAGAGCAAACCTGAAGGCCGAGGACCTACCCCGGGTCTTCGCCTCGTTCAAAGGCAAAAGCCCCGAGGCGCCGGGATGCACGCTTCAGGAGTACCGGAAGCTCATCGTCGCCCATTCCGATATTCCCTTACTCGTGACCGCAGGAAGGGTTTATCGGGCCATCGATGAGGGGGCGGCACGCCTGTTGTTGGGTTATGACCAATGGGGCGTGGAGACGACTGGCCTGGCACTCGAGCAGTACCTCCCCAGTCTGAAGCGCGTGAAGAACCGTGAAAAACCCTCATCAGGACCGAGTCGATTCCTGTCAGAGAAACCCAAAGGCTCCGATGGATTCACCCGTCGTGAGCTCTTGTACCTTCGCTACGATCCGACCCAGATCCGCATGTTGACGACGGTCATGAAGCGCCTCTTCACCCGGATGGACTCGACCCGAACCGATCTCGTCTTCACCCGCCCGGACGGAACGAACGAGACCATCCCCCTGAGTCCGATGGGGCAATACTACTTTGCGAGGAAGCTCCTGAAACGGGACCTGGACGACTTGTCACGCTCATTTTTTTTCCAGGGCCTGGCACCGGGCTTTGAGGACCTGCTGACCGCCGCACTCGAAACAGGAATGGTCACTCCGACGGATCTGGACCCGCTCCTGGAAGTCGACGATCTCTGGAACCCGAGTGTTCCGCAATGGAAGCGGGCTTCGGATCTGGCGTTCCGGATCACGGGCTCGGCATCCCTCTTCCTGCCGCCGCCTTACAACACCCTCACTTCGGTGGCCTTGGTCCTGATCAATGGATTCATCGACCGCAAAACCCGTACCCCTTCTCAAGGAGATTCCGGATATGATCCGTTTTGAATTTGTTCTGGCCTGGATTCTCGTCCTCCTGATTCCGACCCAACCCTCGCAAGCCAAGAGCGACCCCGGGCCGAACCGGTTCCCGGTGCTGGTTCGAGATGCACGCTGGAGACCGGTGATCGAGGAAAAAGCGCTCGTGACCCTCGACGACTCGGGGGGATTCCAGGGAAGACACTTCAAACTGGTCCTCGGGAAATCGGAAACGCCGATCCGCCTCGATACCCCAGATCCGGATCTGCGTCTGAGAGCCGCAACGGTCTACCATCATCTGACCGAGGCCCTTCATTACTGGAATTCGCTTCCACCCAGCACCGGATGGAGCCCTCCGAACGAGCGGATCACGATCCGGCTCGAGATCACAAACGGGTTCAGTGATCTGGCCCATTTTGAGCACGATCGCTACCGGGAGGAGTACAACAACGCCCTCTCGATTCCATCAGGGACCCCCCGCCCCGGGATCGGAGTCGATCCTTGGGGCGCCGAGATCTGGTTCCGTCCGGTCAAAGTGATCGACACCCGCGAGCTCCCGGAAAGTGGACTGGCACCCGGAGAAAATCCGATCACCCAAGCCCTCGAACAACTGACGGCGCCCGTAAGAAACGCCACTCTTCAACGTCTGATCCAGAGTGGACTGTCCCGGATCTTCTACCCCGAGTTCCAGAGTCAGACCTTCCAACAGACGCTCTTCCGCCAGGCCGGCACCTTGGCCCTGATGAGCCTGCTCCTCGAACTCTCTAGGCGCTCCGATCGACTGTTCCTCGAAAAAACCTTCTACCTCGATACGGCCATGATTCCCGAAGTGATCCGGCATGAGTTCGCGCACATTGCGCTGAGCTCGCGACTCGCCCTCCTCCAGTCCACGCCGGTCATCGAGGGTTTTGCCGATTACTTCGCCGCGGATCAAGGCGCTCATCCAAAATTAGCGGACCGGATCAAGAGGTACTCGAAGTCCCTGCCGAAAAACGGACGGAATCGAAGGCGCTACGATCCGGCTCTGGAGCGTCTCCTGTACGCGAACTCGGACTTTGTCCTCTCGGTGCTGTGGCAGATCCGGGAAACCTTCGGAGCGCAAACCAACCGGATCCTGCTCGAGTCCACGAAACACCTCGACACCCGGGAAAGCGGCATCCGTGACGGGCTGATCCGGGCGATTCTGGAGGCCTGCAAGACCGCATGCGATCAACCGGTCCGGGACCGGATGCGGCTGCGGAACCTGTTCGAGTCGAGAGGTTTCTGAATCTCTTACTTCTTCTTCTGCAAAGCGGCGGCGAACTTAGAGCCCAGGGTCCCGAGAGAGGCGGCGGAATCCGTCTTGTAATCGAGTCTCCAGTCGTCTTCGCCCGCCACACCCGGAAGGCCCAGGCTGATCTGGCGTTCTGCCCCCTTCACCTCGACCACCTGGACGCGGATCGTGTCGTTCACGCGGAGCTTTTCGAACTGGATCTCCTTCGAGTCGCCGATGCGGGACTTGTGCAGGAGTCCGTTCAGGCCCGGCTCGAGCTGGACGAATACGCCGTAGACTTCTTTGCGGGTGACCTTTCCGTCGAAGAGTTGCCCGATCGAGATCTTGGAAGAGAGGTCTTCTCTGGGGGCGCGCTCGCCTTTTTTCACTTCGGCTTCTTCGCGCGGATTCACCTGCTTGATGGAGAGAGAAATCTTCGCGCGTCCGTTCAGCACTTCACGCTTCAGGAGTTTGACTTGCACTTCCTGTCCGGGGGTGAGCACCTCGGAAGGGGCGCCGATCCGGCTCCAGGCGATCTCGGAGATGTGAACCAGACCCTCGACCCCGGGAGCGAGTTCCACGAAAGCTCCGAAGGTCTCGAGGCGGGTCACTTTTCCGCTCACCACTGCGCCATCCTGGGTGTCGGCCAAAAAGGAAGTCATGCCGGTTTCACGCTCGACATCGAGGAGCTTGCGACGGGACACGACGATGTTCTTCCCGCCCTCTGAAAACTCGGTGATCTTGAATTCGAGACTGCGTCCGATGAACTCCTCGCCGCTTTCGACCCGGGCCGAGTCGAGCTGGCTGATCGGACAAAAAGCGAGCTTGCCCTTGATGTTCACGCGAACACCGCCCTTGCACACTTCGACCACACGCCCTTGGATCGGACGGTCCTGATCGAAGGCCTGCTTCAGATCTTCGGCCAGGTTGCGATCCGTCGGGTTTCGGGACAAGCGGATCTCGCTGCCCTTCACCAGGGTCACAAACAAATCCACAGTATCGCCCACTTGGAAAAGGGCTTTGCCCTCCTCGTCGAAGAACTCCTTGCGCTGGACGATCCCTTCATGGCGGGTGCCGGTGGTGACGAACACCTCTTCGGATCCGAGGTTCAGGATTTTTCCGCGAATCTTGTCACCGACCTTGAGTCGCTTGCTTTGATTCTTGAAGGACTCCGAGAGCAAGGATCCGAAGTCTTCTTCCGACTTCTGAACGCTCTGTTCAAATTCTTCATCCGTTCCGGAGTTGAAATCGTTCATGTAATCGGTATTGGCTTTGGATCCCTTGGGTTTGCTCATCCGGTCACCATAACCGCTCCAGGGGCATCCCGGCAAGACTCGCTAACTGCCCCTATTTGCTTTTCCTATTTTGAGGATATCTAATTGAAATTTTGCATGAATACTCTCTTCTTCGGAAAGCAACCTCGCGCTCAGTCCGTCTAATGAGTAAAGTCTGAGTTTTTCCGAGGAAATATCTGGATGAGCCCCCCGAAAAAGAAAAGTCTAGTGGGGCAGTTTGCACAATATGAACTGATCTTGGTGCGCTGCGCTGACCAACTCCGATACCCGCTCCGTGATACTATGCTACCGATGACACCGATGTGGGAACGATTCCTCCAATTTTGCAAGAGCCTGCCATCCTACACCGAACGGATGTGGTTCGCTCCCGTGGTGGCATTGCTCGCATTTCTCGACTTTTTCATCTTCATCGTTCCCCTCGATGCCATTGTGGTTGGAGCTTTTCTTGCCGCTCCGAAACGGCGCTTCCGGGTGGCCTGGATGACCGTTCTCGGTTCGACCCTCGGTGCGGTCTGCTTTGCTCTTTTGATCCGCGAGCATGGTATGGCGTTTTTGAATGCAGTTTTGCCAGGGGTACTCGAGAACGATTGGGCCCGAACGCTCGGGCATTGGATCCAGGATTACGGATTCTGGGCCTTGGCAGGAAGTGCGGCGGTCCCGATCTACCAGCACCCGGCCGTCGCCTTGGCCGCGCTCTCGCCTTTACCTTTCATCTGGATCTTCTGGGGGATGCTCCTCGGCCGTGCCGTCAAGTTCGGGGCCTACGCCCTCCTCACCCACCATGCCCGCGGGGGCATGGAGCGCTGGTTCCGCGAATAGCCCCAACTGCCCCCTTTCTCTTCCCTCTTTGGATGAAAGTGATCTTGGGATCCCATCAGGATCATTGGCCCTTCCATTGCTTTGATCTAGTCAATGAAAAGACGCTGCCCGAACCCGAACTGTAATTCTGAGCCATCCCGCATCCCATTCGGACATTACCAAGATCCGAAATTCAAACCGATCATCCGGAAAGGCTCCTTCTACAGACACAGAGATCGCCGCTTTATCACCAAGTATCTGTGCAAACAGTGTGGGAAAAACTTTTCGGCCAGTACCTTTTCCGAGGACTACCGTCAAAAGAAACGCGATCTGAATCCGATCATCGTGAAACAATTTGCTTCAGGCACTAGCCAGCGTCGCCTGGCGATCCTGCTTGAGGTGAATCCAAAGACCATCGTGCGCAAATTCAGACTCATGGCCGCACGTTCCAGACTGGAACACGAAACGCGTTTGAAGGAGTTAGCCAACGCTCCGATTCATGAGCTGCAGTTCGACGACCTAGAAACTTTTGAACACACGAAGTGCAAGCCCTTGAGTGTCGCATTGGCAGTGAACAAAAAAACCCGTGAAATCCTTTCTTTCCAGGTTTCACGGATGCCGGCAAGTGGAAGACTCGCGAAAATCTCGAGAAAGAAATACGGAGCACGAAAAGATGAGCGCGGATTGGGATGGACCCGTCTCTTTGAAACACTAAAACCCATCGTCAGCCATGAAGCCTGCATTGAATCGGACCAGAATCCCCACTACCCTAGGTTTCTCAAGCGTCATCTAAAAACAGTCCGCCATATACGACACCCGGGGGCCCGCGGGGCCATTACCGGCCAGGGAGAGCTGAAAAAACTCGTCTTTGATCCGCTCTTCGCCCTCAATCACACCTGTGCGATGCTTCGCGCGAACTTGAACCGCCTATTCAGGCGGACCTGGTGCACGACCAAGACCCTCGAGGGACTCATCGACCACCTTTCCATCTATTTACGGTATCACAATACCGTCCTCATCCGGAGCTGACCCCAGGCTTTAGGTGAAGTCTAAGGGGGCAGTTGGGGAATAGACGAAAACCTGGCCCCCGTGTAGTCTCGGGGCATGAACACCGCTTCCGGATCCCAAAAACTGCTCCCATCGCTCGGTCTCCTGGCTTTGATCGCTTCTTGTTTCAACTGCACGGTCGGCGGAGGGATCTTCCGGCTGCCCCAAAGTGTTTACGCCATTTCGGGCCAAGCCTCGCTTCTTGTGTACCTGCTGTGCTTTTTGGTCATGCTTTCGGTGGCGGGAGTGTTCATCATCGTCGGTCGGACCATCCGGGTCAGCGGCGGACCCTACGCGTATGTGAAACCCGTGCTCGGTGAGTTCACCGCCTTTCTTTCGGGAGTGCTGCTCTGGTTCCTGGCCACCTTTGCTTTTGCCTCGGTGTCGAACGCCTACGCCCATTTTGCAGGAATGCTGATCCCGGGGGGCACCGGCCCGATCGGTGAAGCGATCATTCTCGCCCTCAGTCTGACGGCGCTGGCGCTCTTCAATGTGCGGGGAGCGAAGGCCGGCGGAGGCGTCAGCACCGCCATTGCCTTGATCAAGATCCTTCCGTTGCTGCTTTTGTTCGGAGCCGGCGTGGGGAGCCTCAAGGCCGAAGCCCTGGCTCTACCCGCCGTCCTCCCTGTCGACTCGATCGCGCGGGCCGCGATGGTGCTGATCTTCGCGTTCACGGGAGTCGAAAGCGCGCTCATCCCGAGTGCCGAGATCCAGAACCCCGAAAAGAACCTGCCGCGGGCCCTGTTTCTTTCGTCATTCTTGGTGCTCGTACTGTATCTCGGAGTCCACTCGGTGAGCCAGAGCGTGCTGGGAGAAGGCCTCGGTCGGCCGGGAATCGCACCCCTGGCAGAAAGCGCCGGGATCCTGCTCGGACCGGTCGGAGAACGGATTTTGGCTTTTGGCGCCGTGTTTTCGACCTTGGGGTACTTGAGCGCGATGACCCTCAGTCTGCCCCGGAGCTTGCTCGCCTTCGCCGAAGACGGGTTCCTGCCGAAACCGCTTGCCCGACTCTCTGAACGTCACCATGCTCCAGTGAATGCGATCTGGATCCAGGTCTTGATCGTATACCTTTTGGCTGTCTCGAGTCAGTTCGAGAAACTCGCCGTGCTCGCCAATCTTTCTGCGATTCTCATGTACCTGCTGTGCGCCTTCGCGGCGATTCTTCTCCTCAGACGGGAAAACAAAACCGCTTGGCTACCGGTACCGGTTCTGGCCATGCTCATGATGAGCTTCTTGCTCACGAGTGTGACCTCGACCGAATGGTTCTCGGTCACGGGACTCCTGGTCCTCTCCTCGCTTTTATATTATTGGAAGCGCGGCCGGGAAACGAGCCCGTAGGTCACCATACACCCATCCACATGTTTTCGTTTTGGGCAGCCTGTGATAGCTCATAACAATGATGAAGACCGCTTTTTTATGGATCGTTTTTTCGTCAGCATTTTTGCCCATGACCTTCGCCGCTGCCCAAAACGAAAAAGGCAAAACGTCCAATCATTGCCCTCCAGGAGAGCATTGGGTGAGAGCGCATACTCAAAGACCGTACATCCGCAGTGATGGCACATCGGTTTCTGGCTCTTATCATCGAGCTGGCTGCGCGAAGAATCCTCCAGCCTATGCTATTTGGAAAGACCGACTGAAAGCAGGAACACCCTCGAAATGGGAATTGAAGAATGAGATATCCAAACCTTGGACTGAAGATGAAAAAGAAAGAGTTCTAGAAGCCCTATCTGCATTACCGGTAATATTAGTTACCGAAACCGTCTCTGGAATCTATCGATTAAAGACCTCGAGCCAACTGTTAGAGAACCCTGCTGCCAATTTTCAAAATCAGATCGCGTTGTACGACCGAGCTTTCAACAATAAACAGAATGTTGCACGCGTTTTGGGTCACGAGTTCGCACATCTCTACTTTCGTCAAATGTCGAAACCAGATCAGGTTGACTACGCAATCGCTTCTGAATGGGAAGCGACACTTTGGGCTGGACTAAGCGACAAAGAATTGACGCTCAATCGAAAGGGCCTGGTCGAAGCGGATTCGGTCAATCACCCCGAAGAAGATTTCGCTAACAATATTGAGTATTTTCTATTCTACTCAAAGACACTGAAGGAAAAAAGCCCTCGGGTGTATGATTGGATATCAAAAAAATTTGGTGATAAACTGACACTGAGGGGTGTGAAATGAAGTTCGTTTTAAAATTTTTTTTAGCACTGAGTCTCACCTCTTGTGCCAGCTTTTCCCATCGACCCGCCGGGAATATTGAGTTTTCAGATATCGAAAAACTGGAGCTGGGAAAATCCACAAAAGACCAGGTTCGTGAGCGTTTTGGAAAACCGGTTAAAACATCTCCTCGCTCAGATACTCAAGAAGCTTGGTTTTATGAGGGTACAGTCAGCGCGGGTAAAATAGGACAAAAAGCTTCTTTTTCATTTGAGGGTGATACTTTGGTTGGAGCTCTCTGGATGCCAGATGAGGCAGACCCACTTGAAGACGTCCAGGCTGTGCGGGAGCACTTTAAGGGAGCAAGGTTTACTCGTAAAGTGAATGGTTGGGACAAGCAGGGTCATTCCTATTCTGACGATGCAAGCTATTATGATGCGGAACGCGGAATTTTATTCACAACCGCTGGCAGGGACCAGTCCGTAAGTGCGATTGGCTTCAATGTTCCTTCTGTGAAACGCAGTGTTTCTTCTGAGGATGAAGAATAGCTCATCTGGGCCCCAAGAATCGTGACAACTGATTGAATCCGGTGGGACGAGGCCTCAACAGGAACCAGGAAAAGCGTCACTCCTGGATGGGCAGAGTGACCTCGAATCCAAATCCCAGTTCAGACTCATTGAAGCGAATACCAGATCCGGTCATCCCTGAGGTCCGCAAGTAAGGTTTGGCAGAAAGAGAGAGGTGTCTCAGCCTCTGGGTGATTTTTGCGCCGACTGAATACCCGATGCCGGACTTGATCTGATAGAGATCGCTGTGAACAGGCAAGTACACCCGAAGACCCAGTTCCAGGGTCCCTTCAAAACGCGCTCCGCTATGGAATTTCCAGTCAACCTGCCCATCAGAAAACAGGGCCGGAAGCCGCTCCAATGCCACGGTCTGTGCATTTTCGAGCCGATAAACCAAACGCGGCTCTGATCCGACTGTCCACCAGAAGCTGAAGGCATCAGACAGCCTTCTTCCCCATCCGAGCTGGAAACCGTTCAAAGACAGGGTCTTCCCGCTCAATTGGCCGTCGGGCCAATCCGCAAATTCAAGCCAGATCCATTTCGATTTGAGGACTCCGAAGTTTTTCGAATCGAACCGCATCAGCCAACTGGCTTGAATGCCGGATCGTGAGAGAGACCCGAACTCTCCGGTCGACCCATTACTGAGCTGGGTTCCGGCCAAACGGTGAAATCCTCCCAGATATTCCAGCGACCATTCACTGCCTGAGGTGACCGCCTCCCATGGTTCCGGGGAAGGTTCCGGGGGAGTTACCGGTGTCGGCACGGGTGTGGGTACCGGTGTCGCGGTGGGTTGGGGAGTAAGGACCGGCGCCGGTACCGGCGTCGGCACCGGTGTGGGTTTAGGCGTCGGTACCGGCGTCGGCACAGGAGTGGAAGCCGCCGGCTCGCGCGATGCCTCCCTGTGCAAATCTTCGAGAACAGGACGATGGATCTGCTCTGCGAGGCTCGGAAGGATTCGAGCCTCGGCCACCTCTTCAACTTTCGATTCCTCGATTGAGATGGAGGCCTCTTTTATAGAGGGCTGCGGCACCGGCGCCTCCACCACTTCCATTGCCACGGGTTTCTCGTCCGATCCCTCTTTGTGCACCCGCACCCGGGGAGTCGACTCACCGGGCACCGTTTCGATGGTGATCTCCGATGGAGCCTCGGGATCGCCGCTTGGATCCGGGGTGAGAGCTGGGGGTTTCGTTTCAAACACCCTCTCTCCGACCCGGATGAGCACACTCGTAGTGGAGGCCTTCAGCTTGACTGCGCCCGTCACCACTTCCACTGTCGGTCTGCGGGTCAATCCAGAACTCGCCTGACCGAGGTACACCAGTGCCCCCCGATCGATCGTCAATATTCCGACGCTCTTCAGATCCACCTGAACTGCACCGGACTCGGGAGCTTGTCGCCATCAATGCAGACGGCAGCTGGGCCAGTGCCCTCCAGACCGCCACTCCGCTGAGGCCACCGGAATCCCCCTTGGCTCTCATCGAATCCGTGGTCCCGATATCGGTTCCCTGGGTCGCAGGGAGGGTTCCTGAGCCCGTGAGTTTCAGACTGAAAACCGCTTACGGGGCGATCGATACACGCCCCTACACCGCTGAGTTGGAATTTTTCAAAGATTCCGGATGTGAAGTGCCCGTCGAGGCCTGGAACCGCGTCGGCAGCGCGAATGGGGTCGGGAGTTTCTCCGCCTCGAATTCAGCCGGATGGATCACGTTTTCTACCGCAACACTGACCCGTGCGGCCCAGCAGGTGTACTATCGGGCCAAAATCCATGCGATCACTTCCACCTGCCTCGGTCCGTTCCAAGTCAAGGGTGCCGAGTCCTCGAGCGACCTCAGTCAGTTCAGCTCAACGTCGGAATCCCTCACAGCAGGAGAATCGGTCGAACTCACTCTGAATTTGATCGACGCCTATGGCAACCCGAGCGAGACCGATCTTCCTGAGACTCAGAATCTGGAAGTTTCACGCTCCATGGTGGGAGGTGCGGGAGATCTCTCAGATCCGACCGCGACGGATCCTCATCAATTGACCTGGACCTTCAGCGCGACGGGCGCAGGGATCATCAGCTTGCAACCCGGTACCGGAGGTCGGTGGTTGGGCCCGGAACTCTCGCTCACGATTTCACCCGCGGCCTTTTCCCTGCCTCACAGTCCGATTTTTCTGACCTCCTCTTCCATTGCTTCGGGTTCGACCCTGCAAGCGACGCTTCAATTGAGGGATCGATTCGGGAATGCCGTGTCCGGTCGACCCGAAGATTTTGGGATCGAGTTCAATGCGAGTGGAGGCCCCGGAAGCGTCGGACTGAGCGCGCTTACGGGTGCCTCAGCAACCGCACACCTCGAGATCACCGGCGTCCTCGCAGGCACGGTGTCCCTGAGGGCGCAACGAGGAGAGGCCAGCACCTCGCCCGTTGCTTTGACCATCCTGCCCGGTCCGGCGCACCGCTTGGAAAAACTGAGTGGGGATCTTCAAACCGGCATTGGGACACGCGCCTTGCCCCTCCCCTTGGTGGTCCGCGTGCTCGATGCCGCTGGAAATCCGACCCAGAACGGTTCGGTCGAGTGGACCTTGCAGTCCGGAGGAGGGGTCCCCCCGGGGAGCCTGACGGGATGCGGGGGTGGGCCGGACGGAGCGGGCTTGGCGGAGTGCAGGTGGACCTTGGGGCGGCTGATCGGAAGCCAGGGGGTGATGGCTCGCCTGAACCCGGACACTGCAGTCGTCTTCACTGCCACCGGAAATTATCCCCAAATCTCGAGCTCACAGAATCCTCTCTATGAGAACTGGGACTTTGCCCTGGGCTCCGATTGCAGCCCTTGCTATTGGTTCACCACCCACACTCCGGTGACCCTCACCAACACCGGGAGTGCGCGTGCGCAAGGATGCACCCTCAGCTTTGACGGATCCTTCGAGTTCACTGCGACCGGTTGTAGCGCGATCGAGCCCGGGAGTTCCTGCTCCGTCCAGTTCCATTCGAACTGGATCGACGACAATGCGAGCCTTCGAAGAACCACTCCTTACCACTTGACCCTTCAATGCCAAGACGGATTCGCCTTTGATCAGTCGGTTTATGTGAGCCCGAGAGGCAATCCGGTGGCAACGGCTTGGGAGGCCCAATCCTCGGGTCCGCCGGAAAACGGGGATGAGAATCCGACGTGGACGCCGACTCCCCTCGCCCTGGATCGAAGCGAAACGGCCTTGGTCAACCTTCAATTCTCGAACCCTCATGCTTTCCGCTTGCGTTCCTGTCAGCTCGTAGCCGACTGGACCCCCTACCGGAACCAGAATCCTGGAACGGTGGATGCACTCATGAGCGAGAATTGCACCGGTCACCTCGAACCGGGGGCTACATGTGACGCACAGTTTTCATTTCAAGGCGATTATTCGACTTTTGGAGCAGGACTCCGAACCCGCCTCGTTTGCGGAAACGGGGAGCTTTCGGTGTACCTGAAAAAATCGGTCCCCCACGGAACGCTGAGACTGAGCAAAACCTACACGGTGGATTTTGGACTGGCCCGGACTGGAAAGGAGTCCAACACCCAGGAATTCGTGTTTTACAATTCGAGTCGCGAAAACGAGGTCTACCAGTGCTCGGCCCCTCTACTCTCGAACACCACGGATTTTTCGATCGTGAGCGATGGATGCGGATCGAGTTCACTCCCGATCCAGTCCCGATGTGCAGTGACCGTCAAAGCGCATCCCACCTCCGTCGGAACCAAGCTCTCGAATCTCACCCGGACCTGCCTCGGGGGTGGCGTCGTCAGCCAGCAAGTGTCCGTCACCGGGATCACCGAAGCCCCCCTCATCACCCCGGAATTCACTCCGCAGCCGGCGCCTCTCCATCAGGATCTGATCGGCTCTGGAAACGGTACACGGTGTGTGGTGATGACTGGCGGGAAAGTGGCGTGCTGGGGAAAAGGGAGTGCGTATCAGCTCGGAAACGGCGATGACTCCGATTACAATCGCCCGGCTTGGGTGCATGGCCTCGGAACGGGAGCTACCACGACTCATGCCATTTCTGTCTCAGTCGGACACACGCATGCCTGCGCCTTGATGCGATCCGGAACGGTCCGGTGTTGGGGAAGCAACAGTCAGGGACAAACTGGGCTGGGAACAGCCTCAGGTGCAGCTGATGCCACCTCGACAGTCGCGGGGCTGAATGGGACTGATGCGAACTCGTCTGCCATTGCCGTATCGACCGGTGTATCGTTCTCGTGTGCGATTCTCACCAACCGGTCCGTCCAATGTTGGGGAGACAACACCTCCAGTCAACTCGGAAACGGAACGGTTGACGACTCCTCCTTTCCAGTACCGGTATCAGGACTGAATGGGGCCGGACCGGATTCCCAAGCTACCGGGATCTTTGTGGGCAGCGCCAGGGCCTGTGCCATCACTGTCTCGAAACGCGTTCTTTGCTGGGGAAGAAGCTTATCGTCCACTCCCCAGGCAGTCGCCTACTTCGACGGCCTCACTCCCTCGACCACTGCTGTTCAAATGGCGCTGACCCAAAATGGCTTTTGCGCCTCGTTGCAATCGGGCCAAGTGCTCTGTTGGGGAGTCAATAATTCTAACAGGGGTTTCGGGGATGGAACTACGGGCAATGTGACTCGCGCCGATCCACTGTCATCAAGTCCCGTACGCATTTCTGCCGGGGTACCGCTCACCTCAGTGACTCGGATCTCGGGTTTTGGTGCAAACGCCAACAACACCAACTCCTTCTGCGCCCTGACTTCTGCCGGTGACGTGTATTGCTGGGGGAACAATGTTTTTGGCCAGGTCGGAGATTTGGGAAACACCGCGAGCGAGTACGCCAAACGGGTGAATCTCTCCCTCCCTGTTGGCGCTTTCGTGAGCCAGATCAGTGTCGGGCAAGAAAGTGCCTGCGCGGTGATCAGCGATGCCTCGATCCGCTGCTGGGGGACCAACAGTACGGGTGAGCTCGGTGATTTGCGCTACGCATTTGAACCCTTACCGAAGAAGATGGACTTCCTTCCAGGACTGGGTTCCTACAGTTTCACCCCGTCTACCGGACTTTCCTGCGGCAGTGTCTCGAACGGAACGGTGAGGTGTTGGGGAGCGGGGCGTTTCGGAAACGGCATCACGGGCTATTCGAGCACTCCGGTCACGGTCCCTTCAGCTTCTTCGGTGGTGAGCTTGAGTGGGGCGGTCGGAACCACGTACGCGCTCACCCAGTCGGGCCCCGTGTATCAATGGGGAAGCTCTTTCTCGGCACCAGCAACTGCTGCTGTGAACTCCAGCCTGAATGCTTCCACCATTCATGGAGGCGGAACTTTTGCTTGTCGTCGAATGGCCAATGGATCGGTGAGTTGCTGGGGAACCAATTCCGGTGGTCAACTCGGAGACGGAACCCTCATCACCAATAACACGGCTCCCGGATCCTCCACGCTTCTTCCCAGCTCGGCAACCCATCTCGCCACGGGTCTAGGTCATGCCTGTGCGGTCCTCAATACCGATCGGGTGGTTTGCTGGGGCACCAACCGATCTGGATCGGTCGGACAAACTGCCTCTTTCACCAATGTTTCGATCCCAATGGAAGTAGGAACCGCCGCCGGCCCTCCCCTACAAGGCGTTCAAGGGCTCGCTTTGGGTTACGCCCACTCCTGTGCTCTCTTGAACTCCGGACGGGTGGTCTGCTGGGGGGATGCGGGATTGGGCCAGCTGGGACCGGACGGGCTCACTGATCGTTATGTCCCGATCGATATCGGCCTCTCGGGAATCCAAAAAATCGTCGCATCGAGAAACCATACCTGCGCCCTGAGTTGGGGGGGAGAAGTATCCTGTTGGGGTGAGAACAAATGGGCCCAACTTGGAATCACCGGATCTTACAACCCTACTTTTGTCAGGACCCCTACTCTGGTGCCTTACCTCGGTACCGTGGTGGATCTCTTTGCATCCACACCCGGAACCTTTGAGGGACCGACTTGCGCCGTCAATCAAGCGGGCGATGCGTATTGTTGGGGACCGAGTCTGTTCTCGAACACCGGGTTCAATGAAGTCCAGCATCGTAGGGTGACCGGCTTCTAAAACAAATGGGCTCACCGGGATTCACTCACTTTGCGTTCATGCGGATCTGCAGGAGCGAGTGAATCAATAAACCCTGCCCCGGGTCTTCCAAAGCTCGTGGACCTCGTCCCAAGATGGAAGTGCTGTCGCTTCGTAACCGAAGGTGGCTCCAGTGGCCATCTTCCTGAACAGTCGGAGTGCGCGCAGATGCGCCCCCGAGCTCACATAGGCTCTCATGTGTTCTTTTGACTCCCAGGCCGTCAGGGTGTGTTGGATACCATTGATGTTGCGGACGCCCACATACAAGACCCCCGAGGCCCGATCCGCCTGCATCTTCGAAGGAATGGCATGGCGCCAAAACAGGAACACCTTCCAAAATGAACGAGGCTTGAGCCCGGTGATCGAAACGTAAAAGGGCCGACCTGAGGCACGGAATTCATCGAGTTTGGACATGTTGAAGAGTATAGCAGACTATCTCCGCGCATGCGCACCCGGTGCAACCGGGAGCTCGAGATCCGAAAAAATCGGTGCAATCCCCTTCACCACCACCTGAACCGCTTCGCGATCGCGCTGAAGCACGCCCCGGACCAAGAGAAAAGCCTCATCCCGGATGGTATCGCGGCACTTCTCGAAGACTTCCCGGTGCAGAATCAAGTCCAGGATCCCGCTCTCGTCTTCGATGGTCGCAAAGGCCGTTCCTTTTGCGGTTGGTGGCCGCTGGAGCACGACCGAGAGCCCCGGGATCACGATCTCGGTCCCGTGTCGGAAGGTCTTCGCCTCTGCTGTGGTCAGATTTGCATGGCGCCTGAGCCTCGGGTGCCTTCTTAAGCGATCGCGCAGGAACTTCATCGGATGCCCACGCGCCGAGAGTCCGGTGGCATCATAGTCCTGGATCACGGCCTCTTCTGCGCTCATCCGTGGAAGCAGGGTGGAAGGAAAGAGCTCGACCTGGACACCCTCCTGACTGAAGAGCCCGTCATGCAAAGTGAGCACGCGGAAGAGCGCCTCCCTGAGCGAGATTCTGAGCGACGCAAAGGCGTCACTCCGGGCCAGCGCGCGGAGGTCCTTGAGCCCGAGCTCCGACCGGTTCACCACATCCTGAAAGCTCAAGAACGCGCGCTTCCTCCGGGCCTCGATCAGTGATCGAGCCCCCGCTTCGGACAGGCCTTTCACAAAGCGGAGCCCGAGCCGCAGGGTTTTCACTCCATCCAGTGTGGAATCCCACTCGGATTCCGTCACACTCACCGGCAGGATCTCGACCCCGTGGCGTTTGGCATCGTCGACCAAACTGTGAGGCGAATAAAAACCCATGGGCTGCGAGTTCAAAAGCGCACAGAGGAACTCGGCCGGATGGTGGCACTTGAAGTACGAGGACACATAGGTGAGGAGCGCAAACGAGGCCGCATGCGATTCTGGAAATCCGTATTCCGAGAACCCCTGGATCTGCTCGAAGATCCGGGCGGCAAAGGCGTCCGGAATCCCGGCGCGCCTGAGCCCCGCTTGCAACTTCCGCCCCATCTCTCCGATCGAACCCTCGGCGCGCCAGGCTCCGATGGCTTTCCGGAGCCGGTCGGCCTCGCCCGGCGTGAAGCCCGCAAGGGTCACCGCCATCCGCATCACTTGCTCCTGGAAGATCGGTACCCCGTAGGTCCGTCCTAAGATCGGAACCAATCTCGGATCGGGGAGCCAAACCGGCTCCTCCCCTCGCCTGCGCTTCAGGTAAGGATGCACCATGTTCCCCACGATAGGGCCGGGTCGAACGAGCGCCACCTCGACCACGAGATCATAAAAGGTGCGGGGCCTGAGCCTGGGCAGCATCGACATCTGCGCGCGCGATTCGATCTGAAAGACTCCGATGGTGTCGGCCCGACAGATCATGTCGTAGGTGGCGCGGTCCTCGGCCGGGATTTGGTGCAGCTTCCGGCCCGTGAACTCGAGGCACTTCTGGATCGCGGTCAGCATCCCGAGCGCCAGCACATCGATTTTGAGGAGCCCCAAGATGTCGAGGTCGTACTTGTCCCACTGGATGATGGTCCGGCCTTCCATGGTGGCGGGCTCGATCGGAACGAGAGTATCGAGCGGTTCACTGGAGAGCGTGAAGCCGCCGGAATGGATCGAGAGGTGCCGGGGAAAGCCCTCCAGTCGCTCGACGACTTCGAGGATCTTCTCGCGCTTCTTCTCCGGGAGGTCAGGACTTTGGATCAGCTCGTTCTGCACCTTCCGCGCCGAGAGGGTTCCGACAGGAAGAGAGAAGGCTTTTGCCACCTCGCGGATGGCAGAGCGGGACCGGTAGGTGACCACCGCCGAAACCATGGCCGCGCGGTCGCGCCCGTATTTCTGGTACAGGTACTGGATCACCTCCTCGCGACGCTCGTGCTCGAAGTCGACATCGATGTCAGGGGGTTCTCCGCGCTCGGCCGAGATGAAGCGCTCAAACAGCAGATTCATCCGCACCGGGTCGATCGCCGTGATCCCGAGCACGAAGCACACGACCGAGTTCGCAGCCGAGCCCCGGCCCTGGCAGAGGATCCCGCGTTTCTTGGCAAAGTCGACGATGTCTTGCACGGTCAAGAAGTAGTCGGCATACGAGAGCTCCCGGATGAGCTTCAGTTCATGCTCGAGCTGTTTGCGAACCGCGGGGGATTCACCTTCCGGATAGCGCTCCTTCACTCCGGCCTCACACAAGGCCCGAAGCCAACTCTCGGCCGTATGGGGTTTCGGGATCCACTCGTTCGGATAGCGGTAACGGAGCTCGGAGAGTGAGAACGCACACCGCTCGCGCACCTCCATGGTGCGGGTCAGTGCGTCTGGTAAATCGGAAAACAAGCGGGCCATCTCGGCTCCACTCTTCAGCACCCGCTCGGAGTTCCGCGCGAGCCGGAAGCCGAGCTCCTTCAAGGGGGCCCCTTCGCGCACCGAAGTCAGCACATCCTGAAGCAGGCGATCCTTCCGCTCGGCAAAGCACACGCCCTGGACCGCCGTGATCGGAGCCCCGAGCTCCTGCGAAAGCTGACGGGCACAGGCGCTGCGCTCGGCATCGAGCCCGTCGAGACTGCGCCTCAAGGGCAAATACAGCGGATTCTGAAGGACCCTGAGCGGTTCCCAATCGAGGAGCAAGCGGGAAGCGTCGCGCTCCTGAAAAAACCGTTCCTGCCATTCCGGAAACAAGAGCAGCTCCGAGCCACCCGGGATTTCGCTCAATCCGCGCACGAGTTCCTGGGTACTCAGCGCCCCCGTGCCCTTTGCCTCGCCTGCGTGCGAGCGGGTCAGGAGCCGGCACATCGCTCCGTATGCAAAACGGTTCGGGGCCAGAAGCGAGATCGAAAGCCCGGGTGCGTCCTTGAGCAGGATCTCGCTTCCTGAGATCAATCGAAAATCAGGGACGCCCGCTTCACGCAGGGCTTGGTAGGCCTTCGGAAGCCCGTACACGCCCCCCACATCGGTGAGCGCAAGCCCACGGAGCCCGAGCCGGACGGCGGTCCGGATGAGCTCCGCGGGAGGGCTCGCGCCCCGGAGGAAAGAATAGTACGACCAGGATTTGAGCTCAGTATAGTCCATGGAGCATGAGCTTTCCGAGGAGCTCGTCGCGGTACACCCACCACTCCTCGGGCTTTCCCTGCGGGCTCTCGACCGAAACCCGGAAATAGGTCCGCTCGAAGCCCCCCGTGTCCTCGACATCCCACTCATAGCCCTCGATCCGCTCTTCTTGCTGGAAGGAACAGATGCGGTAGCGCTCCTCGAACGCGCCCGACTTGCGCCTGAGCCACGGTCCGGTGCGGTTCAAGGTTTCGGGGTGTTGCAAGAGCACGATCGGACGTGCAGGCTCGATGCGTTTCACTGGATTCGCAGATGACGACACCAGCTCGGGCTCCGCATACCAGGTTTTTTTCCAGGCGCGCTCGGGGAGCGCGTGCTCGGTGAGTTCGGCCTGGAAAGCGCGAGGGGTTTCCCCATCAGAAGACTCGCCGTATTTGCTCCCGAGATAAGAAATGAGCTCGATCCAACGCTCGCGTTCCTCCTCGCTCCGTTCTTCCTCGACGCTGAACGAGAAGCGGGCGGTTCCGGCAGGACGGCGTTCAGTTTCGCGGATATCGATCCGTGCCTCGACGATCGGATCACTGAGCGGATGACGACTCATCTCGTGGGAAAGCTTTTCACGGAGGAGCTTCAGGAGCAGGGGTCTTGAGGTTTGAGGGAAAGCGAATCCGAGCTCGATCTTTCGATCCGGAACGGGGCGATCGAGCTTGAGTACGAGCTCGAGCTTCCGGATGGCGCGTCCGATCGAATAGAGTCGCGAACAGAGTCGATCGACGAGCGGCTTCAAGCGGAAGAGGAGCCCCTCGGCGTCACTCACCCACTCTTCCGCGTTCCAGCGGGTCTCTTCCGAAAGGGTCTCGCTCGGCTTCCAGGCTTTCCAGACGAAGCGATCGCCGAACTCGAAGTGCTCCAAAAAGGAATCAAACTCTTCACCGAACCGCACGAGCCAGGCGGTCTTCGGCACGGTGAAGAGGTACTCGAGGTTCTTCATCCCGAGCGAACGAAAGCACGCCAGCCGTTCGCGTTCGGGGCGGTTGCACTCGAAGTGATGGAGGGGGTCGATGTAGTCGAAGTAGGCCTCGACCGGAAGGAGTCTGGCCTCGAGCGCGCGCCAACGTGTCTGAACCCAGGCTTTCGGGATCGTGTCGGCGATCCCGTAGCGCCAGGAAGAGGCATCGAGCCCGATCCGGCGCGCGAGCACTTGCACGCGCTGGAGGAAGCGGTCGGGTCTGGGACGAACGGGAATCCGGCTCATCTCGAGGAACACGCGCTTGTTCCCCGGCACCAGGTCGGGCGTGAAGCGAAGCAAGGACTCGAGCAGGCGTTCGAAGTCCTGCACCGTGATTTCAGAACTCGATCCGAGATCGAGGCACCACCATTCTTGTGTTCCGTGCTTCATGTGAGGGTCCCTCCTTTGACCCGGGTGAATTCGACGGCGTCCGCGCCCTCGGCTTCCATGCGAACGCGGATCCCGAACGAAGACTGGCTCCGATCGGACAGAAAAAACAACAAGGCGCCTCCGTCTTCGGCTCCGAGCTGGAGCTTTCGCATCTGGGCTTCACGACCGGCAAAGGGAAGCGCAATGCCGTCAAAGATGATGGCGCCGAAGAGCGCACTGCGGAGGAGCTGAAGCGCAAGCTCGATCCCCTCGCCAGGGCTCAGCCGCTCGAAGAACAGGATTCGGGATAGCGCAACGCCTTGCTGCTCGAGTGCGGGCGGACAGAGGCGGTTCGCCTCGCCCTGGACCCAGGCGGCCCGGAGTGCCGGATGCTGACGGAGGAAGGCCGTCATCCACGCACGCCGGGCCGGACCTAAGACCTCGATCCCCTCGCCGGCATGGAGGGTGAGGCCGCCACCGACGGACAGGGTGCCGACGGATTTCCGCGCCCTCGCCGGAGCGTGGTCTTCGATGAGGGCTTTCAGCGCTTTGAGCTCCGGGCGGGACATGAAAACAAGATACCGAACAAAAACCGAACACGCAAGGTGCCGTCGGTCCTCTTGGCGGGAACTGGAGCCGGAATCCGGCCTAAATCCTTGCCGCGACTCGACTTTTGAGAGTGAAATTTTTAATGGCGTGAATCAGGGTTCAAGACTTGCAACCCCTTCGATCAGGAGGCCCCCATGATCCTGATTCCTATTCTCTGTGCCACTCTCTGTGCCCTCACCCCTGCCGCTCTGGCTTCGCCGTGGGACTCATCCAATGCCCCTTTTCGCTTCAATGACTCCTATGAAACGCGGCTGAGTGAGCTCCCCCTCCTCGGCTCATCCGATCCCACCCGAGTCCCCTGGTCTGAGACTTATTGGCCGAGCAACGAGGGCAGCATCAACATCCGCTGGAATGCGCCAGGGCGCCCGGGATTCGGACTCCCCTCGCCGACCTTGGAAGAACTGAGACTCATGGGACCGGCCACCATCGCCCAGCTCTCCCCGACCGAAAAATTCGACATCTATCGGGGGAGATACGATTACCCCCTCAAAAAACTCGTCGCCTCGACCGATGCGCGCCCTCGGGCTCCCGACTGGGCCGGCATCTGCGACGGCTGGAGCGTCGCTGCGATCGAGTACCGCGAGCCTCGCGCCGTCACACGCGTGAATCCGGACGGGATCGTCATCCCCTTCGGAGCCTCTGATGTGAAAGGGCTCCTCTCCTACACCGCCGCCAGGCAGAAGCTCGACTCGATTGTGATCGGACGCTATTGTCCGTTTGGCATTCGACTCGGATTTCCGAATTGCCAAGATCTCAATCCGGGCAGTTACCATGTCATTCTGGCCAATGAACTCGGAATCCAGCATCAGGCCTTTCCGGCTGACATCGAGCCCGGCCGTGAGATCTGGAATCAGCCCTTGATCGGCTATGAGTTTGAAGTGGTGGGAAGCGCTGTGAGCACGGACGCCCCGACGGCCCTCCACATCCGGGCAAAGCTTCATTACGTGGATGAGCTCGATCATCCCCGCTTCGATCCCGTCACCGGAACCGCTGAATGGCGATCGGATGTCCAGGTCTCGGAGTACATCCTCGAGCTCGACAACCAGGGCCGGATCACCGGCGGAGACTGGCTGACGAAGTACAGCCACCCCGATGTGTTCTGGCGCCCGACCCGACCGATTCAGTTCAACGGAGAATTCGAGCGTTTGCTGGAAATCTACGAGCCGGTGGAGTGATTCTGAAGTGGAATCGGCAGCAGAATCGGCAGCATAATCGACAGTTGCCGAGCCGCACCCGGCTCGAGTATCCTCCAGAGGAGCATGGCAGGGGCGTTGTTTTTCATTTCGTTGTTTTTGATCACCATCGTGGGAGGACTCCTCCTCCGCCCGGAACCCCTGCAGTCCATCCGGGATTACCAGACGGTCGAAGCGACTGAAGAACGGAAGCAAGTGACCCTCCGGATGGCGGAATTCCTGAACCGGAACCCCACCATCGTGCAGCAACCCAAACTGAACTCCTTGCAAGTGGTGGACGCCCGAAACGTATCTCCGGGAGAGGTCGGCTCGTCTCCACCCGAACCCTCAGCTCCGCCCCCTGCTCCACCACCCTCCGGTGTGCTGCAAGAAAGCATTTCCATCCGTTTCCAGGGGACGGATCTGCGCTTCATGAGTCTGGCGGAATACGACGCCTGGCTTCACTCCACAATCCAGTCCGGCGGAGATGTGCTGAAACAGGTGGATTTCGGCGGTGATCCGGATCTCCTGCTCTCCACTCTTCAGAAGTGCGTGGAAATCGACAACTCACCTGCAATGAAAACCCAGGTGAAAGAGATGTTGCTCGAGCGGGCAGCCGGCTGGCTGGGCGGATCAGACGGATCCTCTCAACAGTCTGCCCAAAAGGCGCTGCAACGGTACCTGGATCTGGAAGAGAACAAGGAACTCGGGAAAAAAACGGTCGATCAGCTACTCGAAGCGAACCGGAATCCTCAGTAACAGGCGCGCTTCTCGATGTTGGCGTAAAGAGTCGACCAGGTCTTGCATCCGAGGAATCCCCAATCGCTGCAGTAAAGCAGGTATTCACGATAGGCCATGTAGCTGGAATGGGAACTGGTGGTGACCGTACGGGTCTTGTTCGATCCGTAATACTCGGTGGCACTTCCCGGACTGGTGATGATGTACCCCGGTGAACCGCCCAGGGGCTGCCAACCGCTCGGGCAATCAGTGACGGGGGTCATTCCAACCACCTTTTTCGGCACACTGCAGATCCTGCTGGTTCCGATCCACTCCACCGTTCCGCCGGCCGTCGTGCATTCGCCGGAGTAGTGCTGGTTTCCATAAAGGTCGGGGACACAATTCTGCTGCTCCACCGGCTTGGCCAGGCTTGGAATATTGCACGGGCAAGTCGCGGTGCAAGTGACTGTGCGGGTCTGTTTGGTCACGCCCGGTCCACAACTGGAAGGTGTCCATGCACCGACAGTCCAGGGAACTTGGGCCCCGAGACACGGATTCGGAGTCGGAGTGGCAGTTCCAACGCCGCCCCCACCGGTGGTGGTGCCTGCGGTACTGGTGTTGGTTCCTCCGGTGGTCTTTTTCCGCCAACAAACGATGGGCTGGTCGGTTGCATTCACGGTGAAGAGCTCACAAGTGCCTGTGCCGATGTTGGCTTGGCATTCAGCTTGGTCCGAGTAATAAGACAGCAACTGGCAGCTGGATGTCCCCTGCACGGATGGCGTACACGCTGACGCGATGAAAACCACCCCCAAAACCATCAATGCTCTGAACCATGGAATCATGATCACTGCTCCTCACTTACGGATCGGTAAAAAGCGTCAGAAACTTAACTCCCGCCCTGAAAAATCCCTAAACCCATGGAATCATGAAAAAAGCCCCTGTTCCCGACGGAGAACAGGGGCTTTCGCACTCCATCTCGGATCCGAGATGGAAATCGGATTACTTGGAGAGCTCGGCCATGAAGGACAGACCGAGACGGGCGAAGGACGACGCATGATTGAAGTCGAGCTTCGAGATCAGGTCCTGGGTCGAGTGGATCGCCTTGTTGTCGGTCGACATGGTCGCCTCGAAAGGCATGACCGAAGCGAAACCTGCGCGGGTCCAAGAAGCGTGATCGGAGCAAGCGTAGCCACAACGATCGGTGCTCCAACGGATCTTCACGTAGGTGTCCATCAGCTTTTGCGAAAACTTCGTCAGCTCAGGACTCACGTTGTCGGTCATGAACACCACCTGGTTGCCGGCGCCCGGAAAACCGGTCATGTCGAGCTGCATGACAGCGACGACCGACTTTTTGTTGTTCCGGTGGGCGTTGGCGATGTCCTGGCTTCCGAGAAGGCCGACTTCCTCACCTGCGTATCCCATGAACGCGAGCGTGCGATCCGGACGGAATCCGCTCTGGAGGATGACCTGGTAGACTTCCATGAGAGTGGCGATCCCGCTCGCATTGTCGTCAGCTCCGGGAGCCACCATCTCACGATTTCCGAAACCGCCTTGATTGATGGAGTCCAGGTGACCGCCGATGACGACGATCTCGTTCTTGTGAGGACCCTGTCCCGCAATGGTTGCGATCACAGACGGTTGTTCCCAAGAGTGCTTGTAAAGCTCGACGGTGACATCGTTCCGGCCGCGAGCCATGTTCTTGAACTGATCCGCAATCCAGTTCGCCGCTTTCACGCCATGGGCGGACTTGTAATAGCGGTTCTTGTTGGCAGAGAGCGCCTCGACCGTGGAACGAACCCGTGACATGTCGATCAGCGGGAGGGCCGAAGAGAGGTACTCTCCCTGGGTCAGAGGACGGTCTTCGAGAGAAAGACGGAAAAACTCGACCTTCGGAGAAACAGACTCCAGAAGCGGCTTCTGACCGGTCAGGTCCATGAAGCCCCCGCAACGGCCTTCACCGTGGGACTTCTGTGAAAACTCGAGTGCCTGCCCGAGAGGCATCCAACGTGGAGCACTGCCGTCTCCGCGATCGATGAGCCTCAACTGAGCGAGCTCGGCCGCCTCGGGCTGAGCGATGTGGGCTTGGGCGTTGTTCGAAAAAAGAGCGACAGCAATGGCAAATCCGGAAATGAATTTCATGTTTCCCCCTGAATCCGGTTTTAAAACCTGAAGGGAAGCGTACCTTCTTTTTTGACCAATTCCAGTCAAAACCGGACCCGAACGCCAATTTTGCGTCGCGCAATACCGGTAAACTCTTGTCAATTAAGTCCGATGTATCGTACACCTGAATCCATGAAGAACCCGTTCTGGATGTCGACTCTTCCTGCAATTCTGATGACCCTCTCCGCCCAAGCGAACGATTTGGGATTCCGCCTTCAAGGGTACGAATGTCGAAACGATCAAGGCGCACGAGGGATGAATCCGGGATTCCTCGGTGAGTGCGGTTACCTGGCGAATGCCCAGCTTCCCGGCCAGATGCTCCAGCCCGGGACCCGACTCAGTGGTGCCGACCTGACTCGCACCAACCTCTCGAATCTTCATGCCGAGCGCGCTGATTTCACCTTGGCCAATCTCGTCCAAGCAAACCTGAACGGCTCACGCCTTCGCGGTTCGCGATTTGAGAGCGCCCGGTTGATGGGCCTCACCGCCGGGTTCCGGACGGATTTCGAAGAATGCGACTTCAGCCGGGCACAAGCGGATCAATCGGATTTCAACATGGCCTCGCTCCGTCGCGCACGTTTCAGCGGTGCCCGCTTCCGCGGGGTTCGCTTCCGCGATGCGGACTTCTACTTTGCGGACCTGACCTTCGGAGATTTCAGCAATGCGGACTTCCGCGGAGCCGACCTGTGGTTTGCGGACCTGTTTGCAGCTGACCTGAGAGGTGCGCTTTTCAATGCTTTCACCCGGCTGCCGTTTGACCGGGCTGAGGCGATCCGCCGCGGGATGCTCTTCACCAACTGACCCCTTTCCCTGTTCCTGATAGGCCTCAAGGCCCGATCAAGACCTCGTTATGGTAGGTCACGTAGAGGGACAGGTGATCAATCAGACCCTGCTGGTTCTTGGTCGTACACCAAGTCCTTCTAAACAGACGGTTCAGGTTCGCCCGAAGCATGGCACAAGTGTGGTTGAGTGAGAACAGCGGATCGAAGACCAGCTTCTTGAGCTCACCTTGTCCAGTGACAGCCCCCCTCGCGCCCGGGTGTCGAACGTGAATAGCATCGCCAAAATGCCGTTTCACAAACCTCGGATAATGGGGATTCTCATCAGACTCGATCAGTGCAGTTGGACTCAGATAAGGTTTCAGTTTTATCAGGATGCTATCCCAAGCGATCGGGCGCTCGTCCTTTCTTGGTCCGTACTTCTTCAGTGCAATCCTTGCGAGGGGTCCTTTCGCTGACATCCTCGAGACATTAAATCCGAGGATTTCGCGGGTTTTCTTATTCACGACGAGAGTCACACTGAGTGGCTTGCATTTGGTGTGTTCGAAGGTTTCAAGATCATCAAATTGAATTTCGTCGATCGGACGATTGAGACCTCCATTGAGCCACTCCTCGTGCCGTACCCGAGCCCGCACGGCCATGAGCCTGAACTTACGGACGACTGTCTTTTTGTCGACTCGAAGTACCCGCGCCATCCGTCGCTGGCTCACACCCGAGCAGAAGAGTTCTGGAATACAAGCATTCAGATCCCGCTTCTTCTGGCGGTAATCGGGCGAGTGAGTACTCGCAGAGAAACCCCTACCACAGCTTCTACAAGTATACCGCGTGATGAACCTCCGATCCCGCTTCCGGTAGAAGGAGCCTTTCCGGACGATCTGTCTTGTTTTCAGACCAGTCCGCTCGGCAGATTTCGCAAGAGGTGAAATTAAAGCACAGCTCGGATTAGGACAGCGTCTTCTCATGCGAAATGAAAGTGCATGAGAAGTCCCTACTTTTCCGGGGGGCTATTTGTAAAAGCCCCCCGGAAAAGAACAGCAAAAGGGGTCAGTTTGGGATCAGCTCCCGCAGGAAACGCAGGCTTCCGGATTGTCGAGCGAGCAGACCAGGTCTGCGGCCGTGGTATCCGAAATCATCCCCACCCCGACGCTACCGTCGGCCATGAGTACCGGAGCCGGAGCCACGGTAGCGGTCGCTTGCATCGGCTGTTCCACAGTGAACTTGGTCGCATCGGCAGCGGCCTTGGTCCGGAGGTAGTACATGCCGGTCTTGAGACCGAGCTTCCAAGCGGTGAAGTGGAGAGCGGTCAATTTGGCCGCATTCGCACCTTCCATGTGGATGTTCAGACTCTGGGACTGGTCGATGAACGGTGAGCGGGAGGCTGCCATTTCGACGACACGCTTCTGTTTGATTTCCCAAACGGTCTTGTAGATCTCACGGATTTCTTCAGGGATCTCGGCGACCTTCTGGATGGAACCGTTGTGCAGGACGATCTTGTCCTTCAGCTGCTTGTTCCAGAGACCGAGTTGAATCAGATCTTCCACCAGGTGCTTGTTGATCACGGTGAACTCACCCGACAACACGCGGCGGGTATAGAGATTCGAGGTGATCGGTTCGATACACTCGTTGTTTCCGAGGATCTGGGAAGTGCTGGCGGTCGGCATCGGAGCGAGCAACAGGGAGTTACGCGCACCATGCTTGGCGAGCTTCTCCTTGAGCGCGGTCCAGTTCCAGAGTGAGGTCGGAGTCACACCCCAAAGGTCGAACTGCATCTTGCCTTCGGAGAGTGGCGAACCCTGGTAGGACGCGTAAGGACCGTCTTTCTTGGCCAGATCGATGCTCGCGGACATCGATGCGTGGTAGATGGTCTCGAAAATCTGCTGGTTGAGCAGATTCGCGGCATCCGACTCGAAAGCCAGACGGAGCTTGAAGAAGGTGTCAGCCAGTCCCTGAACTCCGATCCCGATCGGACGATGGTTGCGGTTGGAGTACTCGGCTTCCGGAACCGGATAGTAGTTCCGGTCGATCACCCGGTTGAGGTTCACGGTGACCTGGTAGGTCACTTCGTGCAAACGCTCGAAATCGAACTTGCCGTCCTTCACGAACTTGGGAAGTGCGATCGACGCCAGGTTACAAACCGCCACTTCTTTTTCGGAAGTGTACTGGATGATCTCGGTGCACAAATTCGAGGATTTGATGGTTCCGAGATTCTTCTGGTTCGACTTCTCGTTGGCCGCGTCCTTGTAAAGCATGAAAGGAGATCCGGTTTCGATCTGGGACTCGATGATCACACCCCAGAGCTCGCGTGCCTTGATCTGCTTCTTCATGCGGCCTTCGGCTTCGTACTTGGCGTAGAGTTCTTCGAACTCCTTGCCATACACTTCGTGCAAGCCGGGAGCCTCGTGTGGACAGAACAAGGACCACATTTCGTCCTTTTCCACGCGCTTCATGAACAGGTCGTTCACCCAAAGGGCATAAAACAGGTCGCGGGCGCGAAGCTCTTCTTTACCGAAGTTCTTCTTCAGCTCGAGGAAATCGAGGACGTCTGCGTGCCAAGGCTCGAGGTAGATCGCAAATGCACCCTTCCGCTTTCCGCCGCCCTGGTCGACATAACGGGCGGTGTCGTTGAACACCCGGAGCATCGGCACGAGGCCGTTGCTGGTACCGTTGGTTCCCTTGATGAAGCTTCCCTTCGCTCGGACGTTGTGGATCGAAAGGCCGATCCCGCCGGCACTCTGGGAAATCAACGCACACTGTTTGAGGGTCCCGTAGATCCCTTCGATCGAATCGTCCTTCATGGTGAGAAGGAAGCAAGAAGACATCTGGGCCTTGTTGGTGCCCGCATTGAACAAAGTCGGAGAAGCATGGGTGAACAACCCGGTGCTCATCTGCTCGTAGGTGCGGAACGCCTGCTCCAGATCTTCCATGTGGATCCCGAGAGCCACACGCATGATCATGTACTGGGGCCGCTCGACGATCTTCTTACCCACGCGCAGGAGATAGGACTTCTCCAGGGTCTTGAACCCGAAGTAGTCGTACTCGAAGTCCCGCACGTTTTTGATCGTCTGGTTGATCTTGTCGGCGTTTTTCTGGACCAGATCGTACAGTTCCTTGGACACCAGAGGGGCATGCTCAAGGGTGTGTTCGGACTTGTTCAGGTACAGGAGCTCGATGCACTCGCTGAAAGTGTTCGGAGTATAACGGTGAAGGTTCGACACCAGGATCCGCGCACCGAGAGTCGAGTAATCGGGGTGGGTACTGGACAGGTAAGCACAAGTCTCGGCCGAGAGGACATCGAGTTCCTGGGTGGTGATCCCGTCGTACATGCCTTCGATCGTCTTTTGGGCCACGACGACTGGATCCACATACTTCTCGTTGAGCCCGATCACCAGATTCTGGATCCGGTTGGTGATTTTATCGAAACTGACGGCTTCCAATTTGCCTGAACGTGTTTTGACTTTCATGGTGTTACTCCTTTAATGCTGACGTTTCAGAATTCGGCGTTGAGGTTGAAGTCGAAGGCCTGGTGCATCTCGACGGGATTGGTGTTGAGCACTCCCGCTTTTTGATACTCGGAGACCTTCTTCTCGAAAAAGTTGGTTTTCCCCTGGAGGCTGATGAGTTCCATCCAATCGAAAGGATTCGTGCTGCCGTAATGCTTCGGAAGGCCGAGGCTCCGGAGCAGACGGTCCGCGACGAACTCGATGTACTGGGTCATCATCTTGCAGTTCATACCGATCAGGGAGACCGGAAGGGCTTCAGAGACGAACTCCTTCTCGATCGAAACCGCGTCGGTCACGATCTCGAGGATCCGAGCAGGAGGGAGGGCCTCGAGCATGCCGTAGAGGTGGCAGGCGAAATCGGTGTGCAGGCCTTCGTCGCGGCTGATGAGTTCGTTCGAGAAGGTCAGACCCGGCATGAGACCACGCTTCTTGAGCCAGAAGATCGAGCAGAAGCTCCCCGAGAAGAAGATTCCTTCGACACAGGCGAAGGCGATCAGACGTTCTGCGAAGCTGTTGGACGATTCGATCCATTTGAGGGCCCAATCGGCCTTTTTCTTCACAGAAGGAATGTGCTTGATGGCGTTGAAAAGAATGTCCTTCTCTTTGGAGTTCTGGATGTAAGTGTCGATCAGAAGTCCGTAGGTCTCAGAGTGGATGTTCTCCATGGCGATCTGGAATCCGTAGAAACAGCGGGCTTCGGGAATCGGAACATCCCGATAAAAGCGGAGAGCCAGATTCTCGTTCACGATCCCGTCACTGGCGGAGAAAAAGGCGAGAACATGGGAGATATAATGACGCTCGTCTTCGGAGAGCTTGTTCCAGTCATTAAGATCCTGGTAAAGGTCGATCTCTTCTGCAGTCCAGAAGGAGGCCATGGCCTTCTTGTAAAAGTTCCAGATCTCAGAATGCTGAATCGGCATCAGCACGAAACGTTCTTCGTCATTGAACGAAGAGAAATCCTTGAGTCCATTGGACTCCACGGTGGGAACCGGCATCTTCTTTTCCACCCCAGTTGCTTGCATCGTATTTCCTTCCATGAGCATCCCCCTTGTGATTTGACGCAAAACGTCCCCCGGAGTCTGAATGCACTCTGTCATTCACTCCTCCCGTCAGGGCTTCGTTTGTTTGGTTTTCCCCCGCAGATCAAAAACCCGTTTTGGGACTCCGGAAGTCCCTGGGAAGGGACCGGCACCGGACCGAAACATGGATTTTTGTACTACTGGCTCAGGTTGACCGAGGAAATTCTGGCTGTCAATTAGTAGTGGTACAAAATTTCGAGACACTAGATATTGCGGTTTTGGGACCCAAAAACACCAAGCGCACCGCGTTATATCTCACCATAGCGCATCGCTTCATTCTCACACCCATACCCTCTTGATACTGACGCACGGCTTGAAGTTTATGAAACTCCAACCGATTTCGATTCATGCCCCTGAGAATGCCAATGAATGGCGTTTGGCCCGTCCGCACCGGGCTCTCAGTTGGAATCCGGAGGGCTTGGTGCCCTGAACCCTTGACGCGCCGTCTCGATGGGAGTAAATCCACCCCCATGAAACAGAAAAACATGACCCGATTGGCAGGATTCTTTCTTTTCACCCTCTCGTTGAGCGCTTGTAAGTACTCAAACGAGTTCCGTGGCAGCTACAACGGCCAAGATGCCACTCTCTCCGCCTACTCCAAGAATGTGAACAAGTACTGCATCAGCCTTGATCTGAGCAGTGGCGAGCAGTCCTTCAAAAACGGTATCGACGCCGGCGCGGTTTATGATTCAGGTGATTTCAACCGCTCGAAAAACTTCAACACCAAGGGCGCCGAGTGTTCAGGAAAATACGATGAATACCTCGTTGGAACCCGCTCCACGAAGATTCTCAACTCTTACCCCGTTTCCCGGATCGAGAATGTCGGGATCGACATGTGCCAGGTGGTTTATTACCAGGAGTACCTCTATCAGGACCTGATCCAGTTCGAGTTGAAGAAGAAGACGGATGACTCCATCCTCGGAACCTTCAAGGGCGAAGGACAGTCCGAAAGGTACCTCGACACCTCCCGTCCGACAGGTTTCGGTCCTGTTTACTTCTGTGGGCCTGGATTTCCACGGGGTGGCTACCCGTATCCTTATCCGTACCCTTTTCCCGGTCAATTCCCGGGTTGGGGCCCGATCTGGAGATAAACCGGTTCCCTTACCCCGGGAACGGGCATAAAATGGAGTCATGAACTATTTCAACGACTCCGCCGAATGGAAATACCTGTTTCGAAATGGAATCGACTGGGATGCGATCATCCCGCTCTATTTTCCTGTGTTTCCGACGCCCCAGGGATTCAACAACCGTGAAGAAGTGATCACGTTTTTCGAGCAGATCCTCGAGACGACCGGGAAATGGACCGGCGAGACACTCCGGGGTCGCGCCGCGGAATTGGACGAGGTCGGCTGTGCGAAGTTGAATCCGGACGGGTCTGTAGAGCTTCTGCCGCCGATCCGACGCACTTACGAAGAAGCAACGAAACTCGATCTCTTCGGCATCAGTCTCGACGAGCGGTTCGGAGGGATGGGGCTTCCCATCTCCGTGACCATGACGGCCTTCGAACAGGTGGCCAGGGCATGCATCTCCACTTCCACCCAGCTCGGGTTTTTCACCAGCATGGCGGACATGATCGAGCGCTTCTGCGACGAAGAAACCCGGATGAGACTGATCCCGAAGATCATCAAGGGAGAAATCAGCGGCAGCATGTGCCTGACAGAACCCGATGCCGGTTCAGACGTGGGGGCACTCAGGACCTCCGCGGTGAAACAGCCGGACGGCACCTACCTTCTCAATGGAACGAAGTGTTTCATCACGAATGCGGGCGGCGGTTTCGGATTCATTCTGGCCCGGATCCAAGGGGCTCCGGAAGGACTCGCCGGAATTTCGCTGTTCCTGGCCGAAGAAAAGCTGAACGGGCGTCAGAATTACCGGGTCACCAAGATCGAAGACAAGATGGGCATGCACGGCTCGATGACCTGTGAAGTGGTCTACGAGAACACGGTTGCGACCTTGGTGGGAAGTGAGCACGAAGGATTCAAAATCATGCTTCACCTCATGAATGAAGCCCGTATCTCGGTGGGATTGCAGAGCATCGGAGGAATCGAGGCGGCATTGGAGCGGGCCAAGGAATACGCCGGCGTCAGGAAGCAGTTCGGACGAACCTTGATGGATCTCCCGCTTTTTGCGAGGAACTGGACCGATTGGGAAACCGAACAGGACGCTTTCCGGGCGTTCATGGTCGATACCATTTCCTCCTTCGACATTTTCCAGAGATTGGATCTGAAAATGAGGCACCACGGGTCTCTGACAGACCAGGAAAACGCGCTTTTCAAGAAGCACCACGAAATCACCCGTGCCAGAACTCCGCTCGTGAAATACCTGGGCGCCGAGACCTATGCGGATCTCTCCATCAAGGCGATTCAGGCCTTCGGTGGATACGGTTACATGAAGGAGTACGGGGTCGAGCGGATTCATCGCGACTGTTTCGGGGCCTTGCTTTACGAGGGCACTTCGCAGATCCAGGCACTCATGGCCATGAAGGACTACATCAAGAAACTGATGAAGAATCCTGCCAAGTTCGTCCAATCCATGGTGAGCGCGCATCCGATCGGATCGATCGCCGGTCGTAACGAATTCAAGAAGACCTATCTCAGCATCCAATACGACTTCCAAAAGAACCTCGCAGGACTGATTCTCGATTGTTTCAGCCCGGGCACCGGACTGTTGGAGAAAATGACCCACCTTTCGGACTACATGGACCGGGAATACTGGCAAGACCAGGAAAAGCTCGAGAGAATGATGACCCATGCCGAAACCCTCTGCCAGGCCTTGTCGATGATCGAAATCGTCAAAGTGCTCGGGAAACAGGCTGAAAAGGACGTATCCAGACGTCCGCTCTTCTTGCGCTACCTCAAAATCGCCAAGCCCCGTCTCGCCGCCATTTATGCGGACTGGGACCAAAGGGCCTGAATCGGGCCTCAAGAGGCATGACGGTTGCAATGTATCCATCGCATGAGCCTGTTGCATGGAGAACACGCGATCCGTATCACCGAAGGAAATCACATCCTACATGGCATCACCGGAGGTCCGGAGGATCCCTTGGGATGGGTGATCTTCGCGCACGGTAGCGGCAGCGGGCGTCACAGCCCACGGAACCATTGGATCGCATCCCGCCTTCAATCAAAAGGATTTGCGACCCTGCTGATGGATCTCCTGACGGAGGAGGAGTCCGAGGAACGGGGGAATGTCTTCAATATTGAACTCCTTTCAAAAAGACTGCTACTCGCCCGTCATTGGATCGAGAAGCAGGTCGGACATCCGGTTCCCCTCGCCTACTTCGGATCGAGCACTGGAGCAGGAGCCGCGTTACGTGCCGCTGCGGATGAACCGGAACAGGTTTTCGCCGTGGTGAGCCGGGGAGGTCGTCCTGATCTCGCCAGGCGGTCCCTGGGCTCGGTGGAAGCCCCCACACTGTTGTTGGTCGGTGGTCAGGACGAGGGAACTTTTGACTTCAACCGGGAGTCTTTCAAACGGCTGAAGTGCGAGAAAGGCATCAGGATCATCCCGGGTGCCGGCCATCTGTTCGAGGAACCCGGAGCCCTGGAGGCCGTCTCTTCTCTCACTGTCGATTGGCTGCTCGCACACGTACCGGTCAAGGCGCGATCGTCGCAAAAGGAGCAAGATCGCCGGCCAGACCGTCCTTCTTCATCGGTGTGAAATACGCCCCACTGACTCCGACTTTGGATGCCTTACTGAAAAAATCGATGAGACTCGCGTCATCCATCACCGCCGTGATGGTGGTCGCGAACTGAACCCAAGCGCCTTCACGGCCTGCCACCACGACTCCCCCGCTGCGCGAGCTCCAGACCGCGGTCGGATCGAAGTTGATCCCTTTCCTTTCGATGGAAGCGGAAGTTCCCAGAAACAAAATGGAGGTGCCTTTTCCAGCCTGGATCGACTTCAGACAATTTCCGAGTCGAGCGGGATCTTCGATGCACATGATCCCGGGATCCTGAAGCGCCACTCCGGAAGCCGCAAAAAAACCGTCTGCAATGATGGCAAAACCGGCATGCCCCTTTTCTTGAAGTGACTTCGCGGCCCGCTCGATGGCATACCCACGGATCATCCCGTTCAGGTTGATTTTGGTACGGCGATTGTAAATCCGGACCACCAAGGGATTCCGGTCGACGATGACGCCTTTTTTACCGAACAAATGTGAAGGATTCGGACTGAGTGCCGGCTGCCCGTCCCAGTCGGTCACTTTGTTCAGATCCTGATCCGACTCTTCGGAGCCGTACTTCACCGGTACGAAGGTCACGTCAAACTTGCCTTCGGTGAACTGATACATCCGGTCGCTCGTGACCAGGATGTCGAGAAACTCCTGCGTGATCGGTACCGGCCCCTGATAGGCCTGTTCGTTCACTTTGGCGAGCAAGCTCGTGGGCTGGGCGGCATCCGCCATGGTGGAGATCCGGTGGATCTCGGCAAGAGCCTCTTTGGCCGCATCTTTGGCGGTCACTTTGGCACCCTTGTCGGGCCAGACCCTCACGACGATTCTTTTACCGAATTCTGAACTGCTGGTCTGGTAATAAGCTTTCGACGTGATCTTTTGCCAAGGTCGCGGAGAAACTGTGACTTTGGGCGCAGAGGAACACCCGATCCAGAAAAGTACGACAGGCAAAAACGCCGAAAACCCGAGCCTCACAGCTGGAACTCCATTCCTTCATAACCGAAAACCCACTCGACATCGTGTGCAGGCTGGGATTCATCAGGCTTCTGCCTCGCCTGGGACCGCTCGTACCGGGCGGTCTGGCGTGCCCCGTCTGCGATCTTGGCATCGGTGGCGGCGGGATCATGATGGACGAAAACCAACTTCTTCACACCCTCCCGTTTGGCCAGATCCAATCCGATAGGAGCGGCTGCATGACCCCAATCGACTTTTTCGACCACTTCCGAAAGGGTGTACTGGGAGTCGAAAATCATCAAATCCACGTTTTGATAGAGGGGAAGATCGTCTCCGAGCTCCTTGCGAGATACACGCCTGGCTTCGGTATCCACGCAATAAGAGAATGTCTTTCCTCCGTGGCGGATTCTGAATCCCCAGCAAGGATCCGGATGATCCAACTGGTAAGGGGTCACTTCCAGATCCCCGAAAAGAACGGGCTTCCTCGGCTCGAGAGAATGCATGCTGATCTTGGAACCGAGCTTTTCATACGGAATGGGAAAAAAAGGTTTCTTGAAAATGGTCGGAAAAACCTCTTTCAGTTCGCTCTGCACCGCATGGGCACGAATCTGGTTTCCCGGGATGAACAGGGGCACGAAAAACGGCAGGCCGATCAAATGATCCCAGTGAAAATGGGTGAACAGGAGATCGATCTCACCGGTGCCCTGTCCGAGAGGCCCTGCGAGCAGCTCGTACCCGAGATTACGGATTCCGCTGCCTGCGTCGATGATCAACCTCTGCCTTGAAGTCGAAACTTCAATGCAAGAAGTGTTGCCGCCGAAACCGCCGAGTTGTTCACGTGGTAATGACGAAATGAAGCTTTCCAGAATCTGCCGTTGTCCACCTTGTGCGGCAAATCTTTCCAAAACATCACGGATCCTCAGCTCCACGGTCATCGGGCTGAGCGGAGCAGGAATCGAACCCCGCGCTCCCCAAATCTTGATCTTCATTCCCATGGAAGAATTTTAGGTCGGTAACGGCTGAGTTCCAAGGGAAATTCATCGCGCGACACGTCAATTTTATGTCTTCTTTGCCCGATTCAAATTGAAGTTTTCCCCCGTCAGCCCTAATCTTTTGACCATGTCCATCATCCAATCCCAGATACTGACCTCCAGCTCCGAGTTCAAAGCGAATGAAGCCCATCACTTGGCGGAATCCAAGAGACTCGAGGAACGATTGCAGGCTGTGCGCGAGGGGGGCGGTTCAGACCTTCGCTCGAAACACGAGTCGCGAGGCAAGCTGTTTGTGAGGGAACGGATCCGTCAGCTCCTCGATCCGGGGACCTCGTTTTTGGAATTGGGCGCGTTGGCGGCAAACGGGATGTACGATGATGCGGCACCCGGAGCGGGCGTCGTCACAGGAATCGGCCTGGTTCACGGCCGGGAAGTCATGGTTGTGGCGAACGACGCGACAGTGAAGGGCGGCACCTACTTCCCGATGACCGTGAAAAAACACCTGAGAGCACAGGAAATCGCCCGTGAGAACCGGCTTCCATGCATTTACCTCGTCGACTCGGGCGGAGCGTTTCTTCCGCTTCAGGCCGAGGTTTTCCCGGACAAGGAGCATTTCGGCAGGATCTTTTACAACCAGGCGAACCTGTCCGCCGAAGGGATTCCCCAGATCGCCGTGGTGATGGGATCCTGCACCGCCGGGGGCGCATATGTCCCTGCGATGAGTGAGCAGACCATCATCGTCAAGAATCAAGGAACGATTTTCCTCGGTGGCCCTCCCCTCGTGAAGGCTGCGACCGGAGAAGTGGTTTCGGCAGAAGAGCTCGGTGGTGGCGACACCCACTCCCGGATCTCGGGTGTGGCAGACTACCTCGCCGACAACGACTCGCATGCACTGGAGCTCGCCCGTGAAGCGGTTCTCCATCTCAACCGCACCCTCCCCTTCCACGTCGAACGGGCCACCCCGGAAGCGCCTCTCTATGATCCGGCTGAAATCGCAGGGATCCTCCCACGCGATCTGAGACAACCCTTCGACGTGAGAGAGATCATCGCCCGCACGGTGGACGGATCACGGTTCCATGAATTCAAGCCCCTCTACGGCTCCACTCTGGTTTGTGGCTTCGCCCATCTCCAGGGAATCCCGGTCGGGATCATCGCGAACAACGGAATCCTTTTTTCGGAAAGCTCCCTCAAAGGAGCCCATTTCATCGAGCTTTGCTCGCAACGGAAGATCCCGCTGCTTTTCTTGCAGAACATCACCGGTTTCATGGTCGGTAAAAAGTACGAACACGGCGGCATCGCCAAAGACGGAGCGAAGCTGGTGACCGCTGTATCCACCACGAAAGTGCCCAAGATCACCCTCGTGATCGGAGGCAGCTATGGCGCCGGGAATTACGGCATGTGCGGAAGGGCTTTCGGACCGAGATTCATGTTCATGTGGCCGAACGCAAGGATCAGCGTCATGGGCGGTGAACAAGCTGCCGGCGTGCTTTCCACTGTCAAAGTGGAACAGTTGCAGGCACAAGGAAAAAAACTGGGAGACGCCGAGATCGCGGCGATCAAAAAGCCCATCCTCGAGCAATACGAGCGCGAAGGATCCCCTTATTTCTCGAGCGCCCGATTGTGGGACGACGGGATCCTGGTTCCTTGGAAATCACGGGATTTTCTGGCACTTTCTTTGAACGCCACACTGAACGCCGATATCGGGGAAACCCGCTTCGGCACTTTCAGGATGTGAAGAAAACTCCGGATCAAGCTCTCCAGAAGAAGAAATAGTCCTCCGCAACATCGTCAAAGCGGAGGGTCTTTTTCTGACAAAGGGGGCAATTGAAAAGATCCCTGTCGAAATCGGTGGTGGGAATCTCTTTCTTGTACTTCTCGAGAAGGACCATTTTCTTACAGGACTGGCAGGTGAACGGGGCGCTGGCGGAAATCACCTGTCCACCCGCACCGAAATTTTTGATGTAATTGAACTGATCCACCAGTGCGGTTGAAATCCGGTAGAAAAAGACCCTGACTCCCCGGTCCTTCATGGTGTTGAAAAAGATGATCCACTTCCGTACACCCACCGAGTTGATCCGGGCCACTTCATAGCAGTCCACATGAAGCTCGTCACCGTCGACTTCGATCTGGCCGAAGTCGGAACTTTCATCGATGTTTCCTACCAACTCCAGATTCGGAACCTGTCCGACCGCATGTTTGATGATCTTCATAACGTTGCCTTAAATTTTGAAGGAATTACCTCGAAAAAGCAAACCTGACGGAATTTTGACTCATTCGGAACGGGGCGCAAACTTGATTCTCGGATGATCAGGATCGAGAAGCGGGTGCTCCCGGGTATTGATCTTCTTCTCACGCTTCAAATACTCCGTCACCAGGTCACGGCAATACCCTGTCTTGTCACGACGAATCGCACGGGAGGGCACTTTTGAAAAGAACCAACCCAGATCGTCGCCACCGTTCACCAGAAAGTCGAATGTCGCGATGCGATAGGTGCGTTGGTCTTCGATCTCCTCGCCATCCGCTTTCCTGATCCGGATCAGGCGCCGGGTCTCCCACGATTCGAGCCTTCCGTTTCCGTTCAAATCCTCTTTCGGGGCTTCTTGATCAAACGGAATCAAAGTGAGTTCCAGGCCTGACACGCCGATCACACCGTGTGCACCTGAAGTGGCGATCCGGTAGAGCAATTTGACATCGGATCCCTTCAATTCCACCACATTGAGCAAATTGTCGAACGGGAGCGCCCGGAACAGGCCGTCGTAGGTGATTTCACCTGAATCCAAGGAAGTCCTGATCCCACCAGAATTGACCAATGAAAAATCAGCATTCCCTTTCTGCCGCAAAACATCGGCCAGGAGATTGCCAAAAGATCCCTCCCGGTCACGGAAGTGGGTCAAGGGAAGCTCACTCGTGGCAAGGACCTCCCTCCTGAATTTTTCAGTACCTTCGCGGATGGGCAGGAGCCACCTCTCGACTGAGAGGTCGGGGCTCACCGGCTTCCCGTGGAACATGGCCTGAACCATCTCCGGCGATTTCTTCCCGTCGAGCCTCCTCACATCACAATGATCGGCTCCCTCGAACACCTGTTCACAAATCGGAATCAACCCCTCGATCCGTGTCTTCTCCGGAATCAGACGCCGAGTCGCTCGATCAAAAACCAGGTAGAGAATGTTGAAATACTGATTGTAGGCCTCGCCCTGCACCACGGGAACCCCGTTCAAGAAGTGATGAATCACCTGATGGGTATGACCTGCAATGACGCCATCCACGCTCCCCTGAGGCATCCCTTTCAAGAACAATGGAATTTCATGTTCCGGGTCACACGCCCCCTGAGGAGATGAGCGGTCCAGCAAGCGCCATTCCCTGAGTCCGTGTTTCTCCTCACAGATGGTGCCGGCGTGAGCGGTCACCAGTACCGCCTGGGCCCCCTTCGATCTCAATGCTTCCACTTCAGGTCCGAGAACCGAGGCCGGATCCTTGAAATCCAAGTGCTTCACATACTCATACCGCGTGGTACTCGGAGTCTGCACAGTCGAAAACCCTGCAATCCCGATCTTGTAGCCACCCACTTCAAACACCTTCGAGGGGATCATGTTCTTCCATTTGACGCGTTCACCGGATTTTTTTTCAAAGATATTACCGGAAACGTAGGGGTACTTCGCCTGGAGGAATCTCGCGCTCATGTTGGGAACGCCGAAGTCGAACTCATGATTCCCTACAGCCGCAGCGGACACTCCGATTCTGTTGAAAAACTCGACCACCGATGCACCCTTCACTTGATTGCTCTCGATGGTTCCTTGCCACTCGTCGCCGGCATCCACAATGAGAAGCCTGCCCTCCGACTCCTCTTTCAAGATCTTGATCATTCCGGCCAGCGCGGAAGCTCCCCCGCTCCAGACGCCCTGTCCGTTCGGCAACTTCCGTTCCTTGCTGAGTAGAGACCCGTGAAAATCATTGATCCCCACAATCATGACAGTGTCTTCGCCGGGTGATGAGGATTTCCAGGCAGATTCCGGAGGTCCCTGTCGGGTATCGGCCCCGGGTGCTCTCGGGGTGATGCACCCCGATCCCCACACGAGGAGGCCGATGAATACCGCACCAATCCAACTGTTGTCCGGTCTTGAATTCATGGTCTGGGTTTGAGTTTCAGGGGCGGAATCACCGGAGGTTTCACGTAAGTGTTGTCACGGGCCATCGGTTGGATCGGAGGAGGAACGAACCGGTACGGTGTGGCCGTGGGTGCGGGAGTGGGAGTCACCTTCGGTCGAGTGTTGGAATTGGACCGCTGTCGGGACGCGGGCTTCAGCTTCCTGAATTTTCCCACGATCTGATCCTGAATGGATTTTTCGTCCATGTCCCCCACTCTCTTGAGCAGACTCTTCTTGATCTCCTCCAACGCCAATTGGTTCTTCTCGAAGCTGTTGAGACGCTCATCCGCACAAGTGGCACAGTTCTTTTTCCTGGCATCCTCGATCAGACACTTTTTCAGGCTTTCCTTGACCGTCACATAGGCATTGGCGACGACATTCGTAATCTTCAATTCATCCGATTCGATCTTCTTGGCGATTTTCTCGGGACTGTAGCGCTCAATTCCCTTGATACTGCCTAGAGGGATGGCCGCCAGGGAGGATACATTCATCAGATTACCGTCGGCTTTCCCGATGGCGAAAGCAGGATCCCGCTTTTCGGCTGCGACACGGATCTTCTCCATCGCCCAGACCGTGGCCGCATCGGTGTCTGTCAGTCCGGCATCAGGCTCGGCGAGAGACGTCGCCAAAATGTAGGAGGAAGCATCGGGATTCATGAGGCGGGTGCCTTTACGGTAGTAATACAGCTTTTCAACCCGACCGATCACACCCTCGAGATCCTGATTGGCACGATCGAGATCGGCCAATTTCCCGTAACGTCCGTAGATGTCTTTGAGTTTCTTTTCCACTTCGGGCTGGGTCTTGATGGACTGCAACGACGACTCCAAGGATTGCACCGATTGCTTCACCAACTCCTCGAGCGTTCTGGCCTGAGGTGCTTGGCTTTGAATCCGTGCCGCCAAACGCATCGCTGTGATGTTGTACATTCTGGAAAAGACATTTTCCTTGTCACGCAAGATCAGATCCATGAGTTCACGAATCGCGGCATCTTCGCAGGTTTCGGACTCAGAACCACCCGTTCCAGGCTGATCATTTCCGGTAGTCTGATCGCCAGCCGGATCATGGTCAGTGGAGGCATCTGAACCTGTCGAACCAGTGCCTGTCGAACCAGTGCCTGTCGAACCAGTGCCTGTCGAACCAGTGCCTGTGGAGCCAGTGCCTGTGGAGCCAGTGCCTGTGGAGCCAGCACCT
>JAIYBN010000009.1 GCA_027488515.1 Pseudomonadota bacterium | reverse complement strand
TTAAGCCCGCCTGCGGCGAAAATAGTGCCGAGGTAGCTCGGTGTCAAAATAGCACGACGCCCCCATTTAATTCGAAACCCCCGGTTGTTTCTTCACAACAACCGGGGGTTTTTTTGTTTTCTGTCGGTTCAGTTTCCCGCGCTGAGCAAGGCGTTTGCTATGCGGGAGATGACCAGTCCGTAATCTTTGCTCCGGTTGTAGGCGTAAAGGGCCCGGAGTTGGGCTTCCTCGGACTGGTTGGTCCAGCCGGATACATTGAGGAAGCGTCCGACACTCAGGATCGCATCTGAATGAAGGTGCAGGTCGGCGCGTCTCCGGTACTTACTGACGGCGTGGGTGAGGTAACTCGACGGAATGAACTGGGGAATTCCGAATGCGCCCGCAAAGGACCCTTGGAGGCGGAACGGATTCAGGATGCCTTCTTTCCAGAGTTTTTGAAGGGCCTTCAGTTCTTCAGTCGCCCATACGGCCTTGGCCTCACATCGTTCGATCGTCTTCTCACGGGCCGCTTCGAGAGAGTTGATCTTCTTCCGTGGTGCGGCCTCGTATTTTGCGGGCAGTGCCTCGAGGACCTTGGTGCAGAGGTTGGGGTGCGCTCCGAGAACCAAGGCATGGAAGATCCAGGGGACCGGGTGCCGTCCGAGGTCCTTCCCGAGTTTGGTCTCCACCCAGAGCAAGGATGCGATTGCATAGGCATTCACATGATATTCTTTCTCGGCCTCTCTGAAGCTCAGCTGGTGGTCGCGAAGGTACTTCAGGATTGCCCGCCTTCCCGGAGGGGTGTCGTGCGAGAAGTAATCACCTGAATAGAGGAATCCGAGCACATTCGGTTCGAGTACTTTCGTCGCAGATTCCACCCAGTTTTTCTTGCCTTGGATGTAGCGACGGTTCAATTCGCCGATGAACTCTTCTTCCAGGCCGGCGTCCCGGAGACGTTTTTCGGCAGCCCGAACCGGGGACGTCGGGTCGGAGTCGAGTGGACCCAGGGCAACCGGAGACTTGGGCGTCTCAGCGGGGGTCGGTGTGGCACAAGAAGGCGCCGAGGCGAAGCAGAGGGCAAAAACAAGGGTGCGGAGTGCGGCCGTTCTCATGGTTGCTTCAGGATAGCGAAGGGGGAGACTCCCGAGGATGGGAAAAAAATGCCGGGTTCCCGGATCAGAGACGTTTCCCGAGCAGAAGCAACTCGGTGCTCCCGACCCGGATTCTGGAAGCTTCCAGGTAACCGTTCTTGTTGTAAAACCCGACATTCCGTTCGGTCACACCTGTGACCAGGTGCACTCCCGGAATGGAGTGACTCTTGAGGCGGCGTTCGAATTCCGAAATCAGCAGGCTGCCGAGTCCGAGCCCCCGGGCTTCAGGAGAAAAATTGATGTGCAAGTGGGCGGGATAAAGAGTCATCTCCCGGCGGAAACCCTCGAGGTATGGGTTCAATGCGAGGTGTTCCTCACGGGTGACGGGCGCACCAGCCAGGTACCCGAGTACCGAACCGTTGCCATCATGAGCGAGTAGAAACCACTCAGGGTCTCTTTCGGCATACACCCCGAAGTAGCGCTCACGGAACCTCAGACGTTCCTCTTCTCCGGAGAAAGTCTTCTTGGAGCTCGATTCGAAAAATATCCCCTCCGCGGCTTCAAGCGCGGTTCGTGGAGAGGGGGATTCTGGGAGGGATCGTATCTGCATAAAAAAATAGCCCCCCGACCGGATCACCGGCCGGAGGGCGATACCGTCACTCGATCAGCCGGCCAGCAGATGCATGGCCATGTAAAGCACGAGGGCCAGGACCACGCCAAAGTGGACCACGTTCTTCAGCTTCTGCAGCGGGCCCATTTTGCCTTTTACGGCGTTGAGTTCGAGAGCACCTGCGAGGATACCGAACACACACCAATAAGGGATCAGGCTCTTCTCAGGAGAAAGAGCGAGAGGGAGGTGGGAGGCCGCGGTCATGAAGAACAGCATCGGGACCGAGAACAGGGTGTTGGTACGCGACGCGATCGCGGCCCGGGCAGCGAGGTCGGCAACTCCGGGAATCGCGGGTTCGCCACGAGCGGTACGTTCAGCATTCTCGATGATCACGCGGTTGTTCGGCCAGATGATGAGCCACACGTTCAAGAACATCAGGGTTCCGAGAAGTCCGCCCGTCAGGATGATGGTCGCCCATGAAGATGTCGCAGGGATACCCAATGCACCCATCTTGTGCCCGATCATTCCCCAGCCGGTGAGGAAGGTCACCAGGGCGCCGTAACGGAACCAGAACATGGTTCTCGGAGTGAGTTTCTGGAAAACCGCCGACTTGGTCGCGGCATCGGCCTCACCCATGAAGGCCATCTGGGAGAAGTTGAAGTAATACAGGTGTCCGATCCAGAGGATCCCGAAAAAGACGTGGAACCAACGCAACCAGAATTCGGCGGCAGCACCGGAGAAGAGGGTCATAGGTCACTCCTTGTGAATGAAAGGTTGAAAACGATAATGATTATCAGGGAGAGTAGCACAGAATCGGAGCGGGTCCGCATCTTTTCGAGGTCTTTATGCGGCGCGACAGCGAGCCGTAAGCATCAAGGCTTCTTCAGCCGCTTTTGGATTTCCTCAAAAAAGTTGAGAACTTCCTCTTCGTGGCGTTTCGCCGCTTCTTCACTTTTGAATTGGGGGGTCGAGCTCTCGTCGCGTTCGAGGATCAAGTCCTGCGGGATGTCTTCGAGAAACCTGCAGGGGTTTCTCGGTACGGCCTTGCCGTAGCGGATCCGGTTCTTCGCCCGGCTGAGGTAGAGGACTTCCTTGGCCCGGGTGATGCCCACGTAAAACAGTCTGCGTTCCTCGGACAGGTCCGTACCCTCGTCGATGGTCCGTTGGTGGGGGAGGTTTCCGTCCTCGAGGCCCACCAGGAAGACCACAGGGAACTCGAGCCCCTTGGCACCATGAAGCGTCATCAGGGTCACGGCATTCTGGGGCGTGTCTTCCTTGTCTTCCTCTTCCTTGGAATTGAGAACCAGTTGCGAGAGGAACTCCTCCAGGACGGGCTCGGCTGTCTTCGGGCTCTCCACTTGGGAGAGTGGGGCTATGTCCATGAGGCCGATACTGCTCGCGAGTTCATCGATGTTCTCGAACCGGCGTTGGGCTTTGACGAGGTCGTCCTCTTCAGCCTGGAGTGCGAGTTTGGCTCCCACGCGCTCGAGGCTCGACCGGGCCCACTCTGAAATAGCCGAAAGGAACGCTCCGTCCTGATCCGCAAAATCCTCGCGGCGGATGTTCGCCAGTCCTCTTCTGAGTTCATCAAGAGTTTGAAGAAAGGAACCGATCCCTTTTTTTGCCCGTTCGTTCAGTCCGGTGGTGACTTCCTCCAGCACCATGGCCTCGTAAAACGAGCAGCCTCTTTTCACTGAAGCCTCATGGATGGCTTCGATCGAAGCCTTGCCGATTCCGCGAGAGGGCCAATTGATGATGCGCCGGATGGCCGTGTCGTCTTTCGGATTCAACACGAGTTTCCAGTAGCAAAGGATGTCTTTCACTTCTTTCCGGTCCAGGAAAGAAAGGGCTCCGACCAGTTTGTACGGGATCTGGTGGAGGCGGAGCGCCTCCTCGAAGATCCGGGACTGGCGGTTCGACCGGTAGAGGATGGCGAAGTCGTTCCAGAAAACATGTCCCGCCCCAGCGTCGCTGCCGTTTGCACGTTGTTCACCGAGTTTTTTGATTTCTTCGACCACCATCTGGGACTCGGCACGGTCTTCTTCCACCGCGATCAGGTGGATGGGGGATCCTTCACCTTTGCCAGACCAGAGGGACTTCGGGTGCCGCTTCTGGTTTTTGGCGATGACTTCATTGGCCGCCTTCAGGATGTTCTCGGTGCTTCGATAATTCCGGTTGAGGATGATCCGGGTCGTACCTTGGAAGTGCTCGTGGAAGCCGAGGATGTGCGCGGGATCGGCTCCCCGCCAGGCGTAGATGGATTGATCGTCATCACCCACGACGCAAAGATTCTGGTGGGTGCTGGTCAGTGCCTCGAGCAGTCGGAACTGGGCCGGATTCGTGTCCTGGTACTCGTCCACCAGGATGTACTGGAATCTCCAGGAGAGGCCTTTCCGGACATCCTCATGGGTCTCGAGAAGTGTGACGGCATGGAAAAGGAGATCGTCGAAGTCCATCGCATTGAGGAGCTTCAAGCGTTCGATGTAGCGCGGGAACACGCTCTGGACCGCGATCGAATACTCGTCGTAAGAAACCTTCGGTCCTTTCAGGCCGTCGAAGAATTCCATCGCTTGGTCCCCTGAAAGGAACTTGTTCTTGGCCTGACCGATCTGGAACAGGATCCACGCCGGATCGAACTTCTTGCTGTCGATATTCACATGTTTCAGGATCTCGCGGACGATCGATTCCTGGTCTGACGGGTCGAGAATCGAAAACTCTCGCGTGAATCCGATGCGGTCCGCATACTCCCGCAGAATCCGGACACAAAGGCTGTGGAAGGTGGAAACGATCAGACCCTTGGCCGCCTGGTCACCGGCAGTTTTTTTCACCAATGCACGGACCCGGTCCTTCAACTCGGTTGCAGCTTTGTTGGTGAAGGAGAGTCCGAGGATCCGGTTCGCAGGGATGCCTTTTTCCGAGATCAGGTAAGCGATCCGGTGGGTCATGGTGTTCGTTTTGCCGCTACCGGCGCCGGCCAGAATGAGGAGCGGCCCCTCGGTGTGCAAGACGGCGGCGCGTTGTTCGGGGTTCAAGCGACTCAGGTCGAGCTTGGATTTGGAAGCAGGTGATTTTGCTTTGGAATGAACGTCCATGTCCGGGTCCTCACGCTATCGCAGGCCTTTTGATTTTGCAATTTCGCCAATCCGGTGACACCCTGAATCCGGATGAAATCGTATCTCGACCTGATGCAAAAGATCCTGGATGAGGGGACCCGCAAAACCGATCGGACCGGAACCGGAACCCTGAGCCTTTTCGGGGCTCAGCTTCGGTATAACCTGGAAGATGGATTTCCTCTGGTGACCACGAAGAAGGTCCATTTGCGGTCCATCATCCACGAGTTGCTTTGGTTCCTGAAAGGCGAGACGAACATCGCGTACTTGAAAGAGAACGGAGTGAGCATCTGGGACGAATGGGCGGATGCCCAGGGTAATCTCGGACCGGTCTACGGAGCCCAGTGGAGATCCTGGCGGGCTCCCGACGGGAGAACCGTTGACCAGATCACCCAGGTGGTGGACCAGATCAAAAAGAATCCCGACTCCCGTCGCCTGATCGTCAGCGCCTGGAATCCCGGTGAAATCGATCAAATGGCTTTGGCGCCGTGCCACGCTTTTTTCCAGTTCTATGTCGCGGATGGCAGGCTTTCCTGCCAACTCTACCAACGCTCAGCTGACTTTTTCCTCGGGGTGCCGTTCAATATCGCGAGCTATGCGCTCCTGACTCTGATGGTGGCCCAGGTCTGTGACTTGAAGCCGGGCGATTTCGTCCACACTTTCGGCGATTTACACCTGTATCTCAACCACCTCGAGCAGGCCGAACTCCAGTTGTCGCGTGACCCACGCCCGCTTCCCACGATGCGCCTGAACCCTGCGGTTCGAGACCTCTTCGGGTTCCGCTACGAGGACTTCACCTTGGATGGCTATGATCCGCATCCCGGAATCAAAGCGCCTGTCGCAATTTGAGAGGGTACTTTGAAAGTCATCGCCATCGCAGCAGTCGGAAGGAACGGAGTGATCGGACGGGGGAGCGAGCTGCCCTGGGACATTCCCGAGGACATGAAGTTTTTCAGGGACTCCACCCGTGGGCAAATCGTCCTGATGGGACGGAAGACCTACGATTCGCTGGGAAAAGCGCTTCCGGCCCGAAGAAATGCGGTGATCACCCGTAACGGTTCCTGGTCGGTTTCTGATGCGGAGGTCTACGCCGATCTTTCAACAGCGCTGAATGTCTTGAAACCTGCCGCTCTCGCCCAGGAAAAGACCGTTTTTGTGATCGGTGGCGCAGAGATTTACACTCTTTCGCTGCCCTTTTTGGACGAAGTCTGGCTCACAGAAATCGATTCCGATTTCGAAGGTGACGTGTTCTTTCCGCTTTATCGCGAGGGACGTTTCGAGGCGGAGGGGTTTGTGCGGGCCGGGGTGCGCGAGCAGTCGGATTCGGCCTCGCCGTTTCATTATCGCTTTTGTGTGTATCAACGCAGTCGACCGAAATAACCTATTGGTTTCAGCGTCTTGAGCGGCGTCCGCAAAAAGTGAATCCGGATAAAATTTTATCGTTGAATAATTGAATTAAACATGGTTAGTTGAGCCCACTTTCAGCAAGGAGTACGAACTATGAAACGTGGCAGACCCAAGGGAAAATCAACTGACAAACGCTCTTTCGGACCGCTCGGTGACCTCATTCGCAAGCGCCGTTTGGAAAAGGCTCTCGGGCTCGCCGACGTCGCCAAGGCCGTGAAGTGCTCCGTGCAATTCATCTCGAACATCGAACACGGTCGTGCGCCACTCCCTTGGGACAAGGCTGAGCGACTGTCGAGCTTCCTCGAGATTCCCATGGACGAGCTCCAGGCTGCCAATCTCCAGATTCGGGCCGACTTCAAGAGTTTCATGGCCACCTCGAAGGGGAAGCGCGTGGCGAAAGCCAATACCGCACTCGCTTCGGTGAAAGATGCGGCCACTGTGGTTGCTGCAAGCGCCCAGGATGCATTGCTCAGCGACATCATCCGTTTGTACCAGGCGGCTGCGCCGGCCAACCGGAAAAAGCTCTACACCGCTGCCAAGGAATTGCTCGAATCCGTTTGAAACTTTGCCGAGGGGGCTCGGTAGGGGACGAGGGTTGTCGGAGGGGTCCGACAGCCCTCTTTTTTTAAGCTTATGAACGACGAATACTATTTTTTGGATCCGGCCCACACTGATCCGAAGCGGATCAAGAAAGAGCGCGAGATCGCCCGTGAGTTGAAAAAAACGCCATGGTGGAAAGAGAAGGTCCGCCCGGGATTGTGCGCGCACTGCGGATTGAAGTTCAATCCCGAGCAGCTGACCATGGATCACCTGGTGCCTTTGGCGCGGGGTGGCACTTCCGCGAAGTCCAATCTGGTTCCTTCGTGCAAAGAATGCAATGCGCAAAAAAAATTGAGCACACCGGTCGATCTGCTCTTCGCACAGCTCGAGCGCGAAAAAAACGGACTTTGACTCGGTAAAAAACGTCATTTTATTTACGCACGTTTCGAGAACACCCGGGTTCTGGCAAAGGGCGTCAGGAAAGGTATGAGTTTGTCACAACTTCGTCATTGTCAACTCAAGCTGTTTTCAATAATCTCAGGTTCATTCCAGCAGTAAGTTAAATTGATGAAATTTCGGGCATTATGCCCGTTTTTTTCGATCTAAAGAATTGGAGCGACCCAGCATGAACTCAGGTCTGCGCAAATTTGCGCTATTTGGGGTGGTAGTTGTAGCAGCACTTCTCTGGCAGGTTCTTCCCAGAACCTCGAACCAGGGATACGAACCGGAACAGCCGATCCCATTCAGTCACAAGCTTCATGCCGGGAAATTCAATATCGACTGTCGTTATTGCCATACCGGGGCCTACAAAGGCGCCCATGCAACCGTGCCTTCGGTTTCCACCTGCATGAACTGTCATTCGGTGGTTTATCCGGAAAGCCCTTGGATGCAAAAAATCAAGAAGGCGTATGCCGAAGGGAAGCCGATCGAGTGGGTGCGGATCCACGAGCTTCCTGACCACGCTCACTTCAATCACAAGCGCCACGTTTCCAAGGGCGTCTCGTGCGAGACCTGTCACGGCAACGTGAAAGAGATGGACCGCCTGTACCAGGCGCAGCCTCTGACCATGGGTTGGTGCTTGAACTGTCACCGTGGGTTCGAGACCCCGAAATACCTCAAGAAGAGCATCTATCCGGAGAATCCGGATTCGACCGATCCGGTCGCGCCCTTCACCTGCAACACCTGTCACTACTGAACCTTTTTGGAGCTGAATCACGATGGAACTCAACGAAAAGAAGAATGAGCAGAAGTTCGAGAAGCCCAGGTACTGGAAAGGTCCCGAGGAGCTGAATGCCTCCTACTGGTCCGACGAGTCTGTCCAGACCCGGAACTCGCAGGAATTCTATGACAAACCCATTGAGACTCTCGAAAAAATCGAGGCGATGGACAAGACCGGAGTGACCCGTCGGGATTTTCTCACCGTGATGGGTGCGAGCATGGCCATGGCCAGTTTCGCCTGTGCCCGTCGCCCGGTGAACAAGATCATCCCTTACGTGGTCCAGCCGCAGGAATTGACCCCCGGCATCCCGCTCCACTACGCATCCACTTGTAAAGAGTGTGCCCAGGCGTGCGGGATCCTTGTGAAGACCCGTGAGGGCCGTCCGGTCAAGCTCGAGGGGAACGAGTCCCATCCGATGAACGCAGGAAAGCTTTGCGCCCGCGGACAATCTTCCATTCTCAATCTGTACGATCCGGACCGCATCCGTCAGCCGATGAAAGGTACCAAAGGCGGCATCAAGAATGGCGCGAACTGGGCTGAAGTCGACGCATTAGTCGTCGCCGCGCTCAAGGAAGCCAAGAAGGTGCGTGTCGTCTCCTTGCCTGAGTCGGGTGAGTCCACGCGTCGGATCATGAAAGAATTCATGGCGGCTTTCGTGGATGCCAAGTGGATCGAAGTGGATCCGATCGGCATGGACGAAGTGGCTGAAGGCCAGGCGGAGAGCTACGGAACCAATGTGTTCCCTGATTACTCCTTCGATCGCGCGGAAATGGTGGTCTCCTTCGGTGCGGACTTCCTCGGAACCTGGGGCAACCCGGTCGAGAACGGCAAGCGTTGGGCGACGACCCGCAAGCTCGCAGGCAAGAAGGATGACGCCCTCTCGAAGCTCGTTGTGTTCGAAGCCAACATGAGCATCACCGGTGCGAGCGCCGACGAGCGTTTCCCCGTGGTTCCGGGCAATGAAGTGGCAGCGGCGCTGGCTCTGGCACACGAGTTGATCGTGACCCAGAAGCGTGGCAAGTTCGCCTCGGTTCAGGAAGTATCCTCTCTTCTGTCCGGATCGGTCGAAGAATGGATCTCCAAGGCCGGCAGTCTCGATCGCGCGAAGGTCAAGAAGATCGCCGATGAGCTCTGGAATGCCCGTGGCAAGAGCATTGTGGTGGGCCATGGCTCGATCGCATTGCAATCGGTTGTCAACCTGCTCAACAGCACTCTCGAAAACGAAGGCAAGACCATCGACGGAACCGCGGATGTGGTGACGTACAATTCCTCCACCAAGAATCTCGTGGCCCTTCAGGCCGAGCTCGAAGCGGGTCAGGTGGATGTGCTGGTCGTGCATCGTGCGAATCCGGTTTACTTCCTGCCGAAGGGCGGGGAATTCGGTGAGGCCATGAAGAAGGCCAAGCTCGTGATCGCCGTCACTGACCGCGTGGACGAGACTGCGGAGTTCGCAGACGTGGTGCTAGCGGAGAATCACTATCTGGAAAGCTGGGGAGATGCACATCCTAAGGCGTCCATGCACTCGCTGCAGCAACCCACCATCGCTCCACTTTTCGACACCCGCAGCATGGAAGACATCCTGATCGGATGGACCCGTGGCGGAGTCAAGGCCGGCGGACTTCTTGCCACGATCGCATCGGGTCCGAAAAACAGTTTCCACGATTACCTCAAAGAAAACTGGAAGCAGACGCTCTATCCTGCTCATGGCAAGGGTAAGGCGTTCAAGGACTTCTGGGAGCTGACCCTGCAGATGGGTGTACTCGAGTCCAAAGGTGGGGCGAGCCGTGAACGGGCCTTCAAGGCCGGTTCACTCAAGTCCGCCAAGGACGCCATTGCCGGCCTGAAAGGGCTGTCTCTCGGCAAGAAGAAGATGGGACCTCGCACTGAAGGTTCCGGATTCGCCCTCGGGATCTACTCGAAGGTGTCCCTCGCCGACGGGCGTTCTGCGAACAACGCTTGGATTCAGGAAATGCCGGATCCGATCAGCACGATCACCTGGGACAACTACCTGAACATCGGGCCCGCTTCGGCGGCCGAACTCGGTCTGGAAACGAACGACGTCGTTCTTCTCAGCGGAGAGACTTCGAGTTTCGAAATCCCTGTGAAGGTCCAACCCGGTATTCTGAAAGGCGTGGTCACCCTCGCCATGGGATACGGCCGGACCCGTGCGGGAAAAGTCGGATCATTGGTCGGTAAGAACGCCTTCAAAATGGCTTCTTTCTCCGGTGAGCGCGGATTGCTCCTGAATCAGGGCACCGTGACCATCGCCAAAACCGGCATGAAGTACCAACTTGCCGCCATTCAAGAGCATCACCGGATCATGGGTCGCCCGATCCTGAACGAGATCTCTCTGGACGAGTACCGCAAGGATCCCAACGCGGCCATGGAAGTCGAACCCCCCGTCAAAATGGCGAAGGTCCCGACTCTGTGGGACGCTCCGGTGGACTACTCCAAAAACGAGTACCGCTGGATGCTGGGTGTGGATCTCAACTCCTGTACCGGTTGCGGAGCTTGCGTGATCGCATGTCAGGCCGAGAACAACACTCCTGTGGTGGGACGCGACCGTGTCCGCCAGAGCCGTGAGATGCACTGGATGCGGATCGACCGTTATTACAGCGGTGAGGAGACGAATCCTACCGTGGTGTTCCAGCCGATGATGTGTCAGCACTGCGAGAACGCCCCTTGCGAAACCGTTTGTCCGGTCGTGGCGACTTCTCATAGCGATGACGGTCTCAACCAGATGACCTACAGCCGTTGCGTGGGGACCCGTTACTGTCAGAACAACTGTCCGTACAAGACCCGTCGCTTCAACTTCTTCGATCACTGGAAGGACTACAAGGACACCCTCAACATGGTTTGGAACCCGGACGTCACCGTGCGTTCGCGGGGGATCATGGAGAAGTGTACTTTCTGCGTCCAGCGGATCAACGAGTCCAAGAGCAAGGCCAAGGACAAGAAGACCAAGATCAAGGACGGCGACTTGCGGACCGCGTGTCAGCAGACCTGTCCGACCGACGCGATCGTATTCGGAAACGTGAACGACAAGGAAAGTCAGATTTCGAAATGGATCTCCAACCCACGGACCTTCCGGTCCATGGAGATCCTCAACACACGTCCGGCAGTGAACTACCTTACAAAGGTCAGGAACGCCGAAGGCGAACAGCATGCAGGAGGCAAAGAACATGGCCACGGCTGATAGCTCCAACGAGTTGATGAAACCCGTGAATGATGTGCTCGTGACCGGCGGAAGGACTTTCGCCGAGGTCAACGATGATGTGGTACGCCCACTTGAAACCTTTCCTACCGGGAAGTGGTGGGTGTGTTTCATCGCAGCGATGGCTGCGTTCTTCATCGGCGCCGTGATGCTTCTCATCACCATGCGTGACGGGATCGGAGTCTGGGGTCTGAACCAGCCGGTAGGCTGGGGTAACGACGTGACCACTTTCGTGTTCTGGGTCGGTATCGGTCACGCGGGAACCCTGATTTCTGCGATTCTGTTCCTTTTCCGTCAGAAGTGGCGTACCGGGATCAACCGCTCGGCGGAGGCGATGACCATTTTCGCGGTCATGACCGCCGGGATGACCATCCTGACTCACACCGGTCGTTCTTGGCTGGCGTGCTTCTGGTTGCTCCCGTATCCGAACCAACGCCAACTGTGGCCGAACTTCCGTTCACCGCTCGAGTGGGACGTGTTCGCGGTTTCGACCTATTTCACGATCTCCCTGATCTTCTGGTACACCGGGCTCATTCCCGATCTGGCTTCGGTGCGTGACCGCGCCAAGAACAAGATCCGGAAAGTCGCCCTGACCATCCTTTCCCTGGGTTGGAGAGGTTCGAACAAACACTGGCTGCACTACGAGCAGGCTTACCTGATTTTCGCAGGTCTCTCGACCCCGCTCGTTCTGTCGGTTCACTCGGTGGTCTCGTTCGACTTCGCTGTTTCCCAGCTTCCGGGTTGGCACACCACGATCTTCCCGCCTTACTTCGTCGCGGGAGCGATCTTTTCCGGTTTTGCGATGGTGGTGACCCTCCTCGTGCTCGCACGTGAGGCGTTCAACCTGAAGCACTACATCACCATGGATCACCTGGAGAAGATGAACAAGATCATCATGACCACGGGGATGCTCGTGGGCTATGCCTACGGGGTCGAGTTCTTCATCGCCTGGTACTCCGGTTCACCGTTCGAACAGTTCACGTTCATCAACCGGGCCTTCGGTCCTTACTGGTGGGCGTACTGGATCATGGTGAGCTGTAACGTGTTCATTCCGCAGCTCTTCTGGTTCAAGAAGTTCCGTAGGTCGATCCCGGTCATGTTCGTGGTCTCCCTGTACGTGAATATCGGGATGTACTTCGAGCGTTTCGTGATCATCGTCACATCCTTGCACCGTGACTTCCTGCCTTCCAGTTGGGCGATGTACGTTCCGTCCTGGGTGGAGTGGGGGATGTTCTTCGGTTGGCTCGGATTCTTCTTCATCTTCTTCCTCCTGTTCGTCCGGTTCCTGCCGTCGATCGCAATGGGCGAGGTCAAGTCGGTGATGGATCAACCCCGCAAAGGAGGGGCTCATGCATAAGGAGAACAAAAGTCCGGTTCTTTCCGGTGTGGTGGGATTTTTCGACGATCCTGAAAGTCTGATCGAAGCGACCGCCAAGGTCCGCGATTCGGAATACCGGGACTTCGATTGCTTCACTCCGTACGCGGTTCACGGTCTCGAGCATGCCCAAGGGTTGGCCCGGTCGAAGGTGCCGTATGTCACCGGAGCGCTGGCTTTCACCGGTACGGCGACAGCCTTCGCTTGGCAGTACGCCGCATCGAAGACCTGGTGGCCGCACATCATCGGCGGAAAGCCTTTCAATTCGCTTCCGGCTTTCGTTCCGATCATGTTCGAGCTTTCGGTTCTTTTCGGCGGAATTGCGACATTCCTCGCAATGCTGGCGTTCAACCGGCTTCCCAACCTGAGCAAGCGCTCGTTCGATCCGTCGATCACGAACAACCGTTTCGCGATCATGATCGAGAGTCCTCCTGCGGCGGATGAAGACGAGACTCCGGTCGAGTTTTCTGCCGAGAAGGCGGAAGCTTTCCTGAAGTCGCTCGGTGCGAAGGACACGAGAAAAGTGTTCGAAGAGGGGTGGTTCTGAAATGAAAACCTTGGTTCAGATTTCGTTCTTGTCCGCGCTCGGTTCATTGCTGGGCGGTTGTTACGTGAAGCATTCGAAGCCGTACTATGTGTACGCTCCCGACATGCATTACAGTGTGGCGCTCAAAGCCCAGGAGGAGGGCGCAACCCGTTCTCCGGTAGAGGGTACCGTGCCACGTGACTTCAGGCCTTACTCTTACGTCTCCATCGACGAGGCGAAGGCCAACCTGAATCCGCTTCCCCGCAGCAAGGAGACACTCCTCACCGGGAAGGGGCTCTACAACACCTATTGTATCGTTTGTCACGGTCAGTACGGTGAGGGCGACGGAAACGTGGTGGCCATGAAAGATTGGCCGCGTCCGCTTTATCCCCGTCCGCCCAGCCTTCAGAGCGATAAGGTCCGTGACTACAAAGACGGCCAGATCTTCCATGTCATCTCCATGGGTCAGAACCTGATGCCTTCTTACGCCGAGAAGCTGAACGAGGAAGAACGTTGGGCCGTGGTCCATTACGTCCGGGCTCTTTACCGGGCCAAACACCCGAACGCCGAGGACCTGAAAAAGGCCGAAGGCTACGTGGAAGAGAATCTCTGAGAAAGGATTGGTAAAGAAGCATGGGACACGCACACGCGATGGATCACAAGATTGAGAACCCCGGACGCCTGAGGGCATCCGGTTTCATGACCGGACTGTTCTCGTTTTTCATTCTGCTCGGATTGGTTTCTTTTTTCGTGCTTTTCTCGATCGATCAGAAGCACGCATGGTCGGCGGTCCTCAGGTCGCATTTTTACTTCCTGGCGATCTCGATGACTGCATTGTTCTTCGTGGTGATCCAATGGGTGACCACCTCGATGTGGAGTTCTCCGGTCCGCCGGATCGCAGAAGGCTTCACCGCCTACATCCCGTTCATCCTGGTGTCGACCTTGTTGGTTTTCGCCGGCTCGAAGTCGCTGTTCATGTGGCTCGATCCCGCACACACGCACGGGGATCATGTGATCGAGGGGAAACTCGGTTACCTGAACATGACCTTCTTCAGCATCCGGACCCTCGTGGCCGTGCTGGGTTGGGCGTTCTTCGCGAACAAAATCGTGGGCGCCTCCTTGAATACGGATAACGGGGCGGACTACAAAGCCGCCTACGAGAGCAACCGCAAGTGGGGTGTCGGGTTCCTGGTCTTTTTCGCGATCACTTTCTCGATGGGGGCTTTCGACCAACTGATGTCCCTGGATCCGCACTTCTTCTCGACCATGTTCGGTGTGTACACCTTCGCAGGGGCGTATCAGACGTTCTTCGCGATGCTGGCCATCGTGGTGATTCTGATGAAGCGCTCAGGGTACCTCTCGAAGGTGGTCAACGAGAACCACATTCACGACATCGCCAAGCTCATGTTCGCTTTCACGGTGTTTTGGGCCTATACCGGGTTCTCCCAGTACATGCTGATCTGGTACGCCAACTTGCCCGAGGAAACCGGCTACTTCCTTCTCCGTTTCAACGAGGGTTGGACTCCCTGGACCATCTCCTTGTTCGTGGGTAAGTTCCTTCTCCCGTTCTTCCTTCTGCTCCCTCGCGGGAACAAGCGGAGCGAGGAGATCGTTTTCCTCACCGCATGCTGGATTTTGGTCACCGAGTACTTCGATCTGAACTGGATGATCCAGCCCCAGATTTTCGAAGCAGGACCTAGATTCCATGTCGCCGACATCGGGATTTGGCTCGGGTTCTTCGGTGTGTTCGGAATGCTGGTCAGCCGCTTTTACCGCAAGAACAACGTCCTGGCGATCCGGGATCCGTACTTGCCCGATTCCGTGTTCCATCACCACATCTGAGGGTTGGAATCAATTTCAACGAAAGGCGCCGGGGGGATCCTCCGGCGCCTTTTTCATTTCACATCGAACATGTGCTTGAGTTGGTCTGGCTGGATCTGGGTGAGGGCCAGCATCGCTTGAAGGGTGCTCTGGGCGCCGCTGATCATCAGTCCCATGGATTCGAGGCGCTCCGGCTCCAACATGGACGGGTCCGACCCTGAATCGGAAAGACTCTTCAGCAGTTTGAATTCCTCGTCGGTCTTATTAAGCAACTCCTGCTCGCGAGTGACCAGGACCTGACGGATGGCCGAGAAGACATCCGGATTGGCCACGTAGAATTTGTTCTTCTTGTTCAGGCTTTCGTCTGTTTGCAGAACGAGTCCGTAATGCACGAGGTCTTTCATGGTGAGGCTGATCAGTGCTTTCGACACCTTGAGGCGTGCGATCAGTTCCTGTGCGGACACGGGACGCGGAGACAAATAAAGGTGGGTCCAGATCATCCCGTGGATGCGTTTGAATCCCCAGTATTCGATGAAAGTCCCGACTTTTTCAGCGAGCCGATTGACTTGGCTCAATGTGGATTGACGTTTCATGAGTTTATATTATCTTAAACTATCAGGCGCGAAAAGTCAGCGCCCCGGAGGAATAATATATGGTGCAGTATCCCCTGAAGTTCTCGGTAGCGGCGGAAGGTGTCTCGGGAATCGATTCGACTTGGAATACCCGGGTCCCGGGGAGTGTGCCCGGGGAATTTCGGGATTTGACTGTGGCCATTCCACCTGAGTTTCAGGGACCGGGGGGTGGGTACTCTCCGGAGGACTTCTATGCGCTTGCGCTGCTGAACTGTTTCATGGCCACCTTCCGGGTGATCGCTTCGAAGTCCCAGCTGACTTTTCAGTCGATCCGGCTGAATGGTGAGCTTGTGGTGGATCGGGACGAAAAGGGCGCCCCTTGGATGAAGCACTTCACCCTCTCCGCAACCTTGTCTGGAGCCGCGGATCCGGAGAGGGCAAAGCGGTTATTGGAAAAAACGAGCCAATCTTGCTTGATCCTGAATTCGGTCAAGACAGGGAAGACCTTTGAGTTTGAGGCACTGCCTTAAGCGGCTTTTTTCTCGTTGCCGGAATTGGTATTCCGTCGATTCGGGAACTGGATGATCTGAGCCGTCGGGCCTTCACTTTCCGATTGGGCTTCCAGCTTCTCGCGCTCCGCCTTCAGGCGGTTGATCAGCTCCCGGTTGAGTTTTTCGAAGTAGAGTTCCTCGGCATCATAGCCCGCATGCGACCAATCGTGTTTGCTCAGCATAGTAAGTAACAGTATAACGCGTTGCGAAAACTTCGCAATAAGCAAAAATGCTCTTAATTGCTTATGCTTACCTGAATTACGTTAATTTCGGGGATGAAGCCAGATAGACCAAAGATCTGCTGTAATGACAAAGAGATAGACCATCATGCTGAAGTTGATGCTGAGGAAAAACCTGAGCCAGGTCTTCTGGGCGGGATGATGGAGGAAGCGCAGGAGTTCGAAGATGAGCCAGGTGCTGGTGAGGATGCTTCCAGTGAGTCCCAGGATCCCGATGGGGAAGAATAAGGGGGAAAGAAGCCCGAGGGCGGCATAGGCCAGGCACCACAGAGTGATTTGGAACCGGGTCACGCCCGTTCCTTTGGCGACCGGAAGGGTGGGGAATCCCCCCTGGTTGTAGTCCTCTGAATATTTGAGTGCAAGTACCCAGAAGTGAGGCATTTGCCAAAAAAAGAGAATGGCGAACAAGTAATAGCCCCGGAGATCGGTGAGGCTGCCGTTGGCGGCTACGAATCCGATCCAAATCGGAAGCGCACCGGGGATGGCTCCCGGGATTGCGGCGAAGGCGAGTTTCTTCTTCCACCAGAGGGTGTAGAGCCCGTTGTAGCTGATCACGGCCGCCCACCCGAGAAAAAGCACGGGGTTCGATACCCAGCTCAAGAGCAGGGTGCCCAAGGCGAGAAGAAAGACCGTCAGGGAGGAGGCTGCGGCGAGAGTCACCCTTCCACTTGGAAGCGGGCGGTCGCGCGTTCGAGCCATTTGTGCGTCCTGTTTCCTCTCCTGGATTTGATTCAGCGCGCCAGCCGCAAGAGCCATGCAAGATACGCCGGTCAGGGAAAGTGTGAATCGCGACCAATCAAAAGGAAGCTCGAAAGGGTGGCCGATCATGAATCCGGCCGCGAGAGTGATAGCTTCCAGTAGGACGATTTCCGCTTTGGTCAGCCTGAGGATGATCTTGGTCTGGTCCAAAATTTTTGTCATGGTAGTGTCATATTTTTATTACGGAATCCGGTTCCTGCTGTTAAGATATTCATCATACGAAGAGGGTGGTTTGTGAAGCTGCATTTTGGAAAAAATGCGATTTTTTGCGTCCTGTTTCTGGGTCTTTCGGGCCCGGTGTCCGTGCGTGCGGACGCAGTCACTGCCGAGAAGCCCGTTCAAGTCGAGTTGAAGGGTGATCCCAAAAAAGTGCCGCAAGAGCTCGACGGTGTCGGCGTATCCGAGCACCTGGGTGAGAGATTGGATCTTTCCGGGATCGAACTCACGGACTCGGTTGATGGCAAGCCGAAGAAGTTGGCCGAGTTCTTCACCAGCGGGAAACCGGTCATTTTGAACCTCGTGTATTACGAGTGTCCGATGTTGTGCACTATGGTTCTGAACGGTCTCGCGGACGGAATCAAAGGGCTCCAGTGGAGTGTCGGACAAGAGTTCCGGATGGTCACTGTCAGCATCAATCCGAAAGATTCTTCCCAGATGGCGTCGGCCAAAAAAGAAGTTTACCTCGAGGAGTATTTCGACGGTGCCAAGAGGAATTCCGATGTCGCGAAAGCGGGCTGGCACTTTTTGACCGGTACCGAAGAGCAGATCAAAAAGCTCTCCAGCCAGGTCGGATTCAATTTCAAATACGACGCTGTCCAGAAACAGTACGCCCATCCGGCGGTCACATTCATCCTGACTCCGGAAGGGGTGGTGTCCCGCTACCTTTACGGCGTGACCTATCAGCCCAAGGATCTCAAGCTTGCGTTGCTTGAGGCTTCCCAGGGCAAGATCGGCAACGTTCTCGATCGTCTTCTCATGTTTTGCTATCACTACGAGCCCTCTGCCCGGGGGTATTCCCTCCAGGCGTTCAGGGTGATGCAATTGGGCGCTGCTCTGACAACGCTCCTGTTAGGCTCATATCTCGGCATCTTTTGGACCAGACAAAGGAAAGGAAAATTGAAATGAACAAGCTGCTGCTTTGCTTGCTCTTGATCACCTCAACCGCACAGGCCACCACCATTCCGGTGGCAGCGTCAGACGTGGCACAGAGCTGGGATGGAATCTATTGGTTCCTCGTATATCTCAGTCTCGTGTTCTTCGTGGGAATCGTAGCTGCCATGATCATCTTTGCGGTCAAGTATCGCAGTGGGGTTTACAAGAAGCCGAAGTACATCCACGGCAACACCCCGCTGGAGATCATCTGGACGGTGATCCCGACCATTCTCCTGTTTGTGTGTTTCGGTTGGGGATGGCAGGTCTATAAAGAAATGATCCATGCCCCGTCCGACTCGATGGAAGTCCGGGTCATCGGCAAACAATGGTTGTGGCAGTTCGTTTACAAGAACGGCACCAGCAGCGTCGGAGATCTCTTCGTGCCGGTGAACAAGCCGGTGAAGTTGATCATGTCTTCCGAGGACGTGTTGCACGCATTCTTCATTCCGAACTTCCGGGTGAAGAAGGACGTGGTTCCCGGAATGTACTCGAATGTCTGGTTCGAGGCGAAAGTGCCCGGAATTCACCAGGTTTATTGTACCGAGTACTGCGGAACCTCGCACTCGGGCATGCTCGCGCGACTGATCGTTCTGAGCGAGGCGCAATGGAAGGATTGGCTGTCCGGCAAGAAGATCGACGTCGATGCTCTGCCTGCCGATCCGACATTCCCCGGCTTCAGGGCCAATCGCTTGGGTGAGGGGATGCACGATGCGCAAGCCGGTACCCAGGCCGGTGGCCAACTCAGTCTCGCCGACAAGGGAAAAGCTCTGGTTTCCTCGAAGGGTTGTGTCGCTTGCCACTCGGCGGACGGCTCCAAGTTGGTGGGTCCTTCCTACAAGGGACTTTACGGAAGAGAAGAGAAAGTGGTTGAAGGCGGGAAGACCGTTTCCGTCAACGTGGATGACAACTACCTGCGTGAGTCGATCGAGAACCCTCTCGCCAAGGTGGTCGAAGGTTATCCGCCCTCGATGCCTCCCTACAAAGGACTCGTGAACGAGGAAGAGCTCGCCGCGATCATCGAATACATCAAGAGTTTGAAATAATTGAAGGAGAACGACGATATGTCTCACTCTGCTAGCGCACATGGCGATAACTATCTGAACCACTCCCACGGACTGAAGTCCTGGTTGCTCACTCTCGATCACAAGCGGATCGGTCTCATGTACCTGTTCGTGATCCTCGGGATGTTCCTGCTCGGAGGGCTGTTCGCCCTCGGAGTCCGACTGGAGCTTTTCTCGCCGGGGATGCAGTACCTGACGATGGACCAGTACAACCGGTTCTTCACTTATCACGGCGCCATCATGGTGTTCATGGTGATCATCCCCCTGATCCCTGCCGCGATCGGTAACTTCATCCTTCCGATGCAAATCGGTGCGAAGGACGTCGCGTTCCCCCGTTGGAACCTGGTTTCTTTCTATGTGTACATCCTCGGAGCGACCATCGCTTCGAGCACCCTCTTCCTGAAGGGTGTCGACACCGGCTGGACGTTTTATGCGCCATACTCGATCAAGACCGGGTCCAGTGCCACGCTGGTGTTGCTCGGAGCTTTCATCATGGGCTTCAGTTCGATTTTGACCGGACTGAACTTCATCGTGACGATCCACAAGCTGCGGGCTCCCGGACTCACCTGGGATCGCTTGCCCCTGTTTCTGTGGGCGCTCTATGCGACTTCGATCATCCAGGTCCTGGCGACTCCGGTCCTGGCGATCACCCTGTTGCTCCTCGTCCTCGAGCGGGTGATCGGCATCGGGATTTTCGATCCGACTCTCGGCGGTGACCCGGTGTTGTTCCAGCATTTCTTCTGGTTCTACTCCCACCCTGCCGTGTACATCATGGTTCTCCCTGCGATGGGCGTGATTTCGGATGTGATTCCGGCGTTCTCCCGTAAGCCGGTGTTCGGTTACAAGGCGATCGCAGCTGCGACCTTCGGGATCGCACTGGTGTCGTTCGTGGTCTGGGGACACCACATGTTCGTGAGCGGTCAGTCCGATTTCGCGAACTTCGTGTTCTCCTTCTTGACCATGCTCGTCGCTGTTCCGACCGGTGTGAAGGTGTTCAGCTGGCTCGGGACCATGTACAAGGGCTCCCTCCGGTTCGACACCCCGATGTTGTACGCGATGGGATTCCTGTTCGTGTTCACCATCGGCGGATTGACCGGTGTGTTCCTGGCGGTGGTTTCTGTGGATGTCCACCTGACTGCCACTTACTTCGTCGTGGCGCACTTCCACTATGTGATGGTGGGCGGTACCTTGCTTGCGTTCCTCGCGGGCTTGCACTACTGGTTCCCCAAGTTCAGTGGAAAGATGTATTCCGAAGGCCCGGCTCGCCTGGCTTCCTGGATGATCATGGTCGGATTCAACGTGACCTTCTTCCCCCAGTTCATTCTCGGTGTGCTCGGAATGCCCCGCCGTTATGCGGATTACCTTCCCCAGCTCACCACGCTGAACCGGATCTCGACCATGGGTTCCTGGATCCTCGGTCTCGGGTTCTTGGTGGTCGCCTGGAACCTCGCCCGCGGATTGAAGTCCGGTCGTGCATCGGGTCCGAACCCTTGGGGTGCTCTCACTTTGGAATGGATGACAGCGTCGCCGCCTCCGCATGAGAACTTTCTCGTGGAGCCGGTGGTGACCGACGGTCCTTACGAATACCGTGGCGAAAAAGCTCTGATGGGCGATAACGCCTAAGAAAGGAAAGAATCATGGCTCAAGCAACCGGCTCAGTGGCACATCATGAACGGCACCATGCCCATCATTTCAAGACGGGTTTGGAGGAGTTCGAAGCATGCAAGCAGGGGATGTGGATTTTCCTCGTGACCGAGGTTCTCTTCTTCGCGGGCATGTTCATGGCTTATGCCGTTCTCCGTGTCTTTTATCCGCAAATGATGAAAGACGTCCATCAGCTGCTCAATTGGAAGATGGGCGCTCTCAACACCGTCATCCTCATCAGCAGTTCGCTTTCCATGGCCCTCGCAGTGTCGGCGGCTCAAAGGGGCGAGAGAGAAAAAATCGTCAGGAATCTCTGGATCACCCTCCTGTTCGCAGGCGGGTTCCTGGTCGTGAAGTACTTCGAGTACGCTCACAAGATTCATGAAGCGATCCTTCCCGGTAAGCTTTACGCCTACCATGAGTTGAGTGTGGCCAAGGCCCCGCTGTTTTTCTCGGTGTATTTCGTGATGACCGGAATCCACGGTCTGCACGTGATCATCGGTATGGGCGTGATCTACTGGCTGATCCGCCGGGCCTCCCGTAACGAATTCGGTCCGAATTATTTCACCCCGGTCGAGATGACCGGACTTTACTGGCACTTCGTGGATCTGGTTTGGATTTACCTGTTCCCGTTGCTGTACCTGGTGAGCTGAGGAGAAAGAGATTATGTCAGATCAACATCAACATCACAGTCATCATATTCTTTCCAACTCCATGGCCTGGAGGGTTTTCGGGGCGCTGATCTTCCTGACAGTGGTCACCGTGGCCGTGGCCCAGGTCGACCTCGGGGTCTTGAATTTTGCGGTCGCCATGCTGGTGGCTTCGGTCAAGGCTTCTTTGGTTTGCATGTTCTTCATGGGGCTCAAGTACGACCATAAAGAGAACACGGTCATTTTCTCGACCTCGCTCATCTTCATGGCGATCTTCATGATCCTCACCTTCGGTGACCTGCTCACCCGGGGTGATGTGTATGTGAAAGACATGAAGAAGATCATTCCGGATGGCGCCGTTGCGGCGTCAACCAAGTCCAAGTTCGAGAAGGCTTGGGTCTCCAATCCGGAGCTGGTCACCGCGGGTAAAGAGCTTTTCGCAGCCCAGTGTGTCTCCTGTCACGGAGCGGGCGGTGGCGGCGACGGTGTCGCAGCCGCGGGTCTGAATCCCAAACCACGTAACTTCAAAGCGGGGGAAGGTTGGAAAGCCGGTCGCAAGCCGAGTCAGATCTACAACACTCTGACCAAGGGTTTGAACCAGATGCCTGCTTTCGGGACTTTGCCTCCGGATGACCGTTGGGCCTTGGCTCATTATGTCCGGACACTCGGTCCACACGAGTCTGAAAAAGACGGCTCGGAAGACCTGAAGAAGATCGGGATCGACCCGACCAAAGCCGATGGCGGAGGTTCGGGTGAGAAGTCCATTCCGGTGGATCTGGCCATTGACCAGATCACTCAAGGGAAATAATCGGCCGTTCAGGTCCGTGTTGAAGGGGGATGGGGCTGTGCCCTGTCCCCCTTTCGCTTTTCAGGATTCGATGTAGGAATCTTGTTTCAGGCGCAGGGAAGGGTCAAAATCGAAGACCCACGGTTTTCCGGTGGGGATGTTGAGTTCCAGGACTTCTTCGGGAGTGAGTCCCTTGATGTGTTTGACCAGGCCCCGGAGGCTGTTTCCATGGGCGACAATCAGGAGGTTCTCGTCCCGGTTCAGGCGTGGGGCGAGTTCTTCGTTCCACACCGGCATCACCCTTTCGATGGTGGTTTTCAAGGATTCAGCAAGCGGGGGATGCTCGAGGCCCAGTAATTTGTAGCGAGGATCCCGCGCCGGATTCATGGGTGAGTCGGCTTCCAGGACCGGGGGAAGGGTTTCGTAAGACCTCCTCCAGATTTTGACTTGAGCGTCACCGTATTGCTTCGCGGTTTCTTCTTTATTGAGGCCTTGGAGGCTGCCGTAGTGCCGTTCGTTGAAGCGCCACGTGCGGGTCACCGGGTACCAGAGACGGTCCATCGCCTCGAGCGCCAGGAAATGGGTCCGGATCGCACGTTTCAAGACCGAAGTGTAGGTGTGATGGAACTCGATGTTCAGCGACCGGAGCAGGTGGCCGGCGGCGTTGGCTTCTTCCACGCCTTTCCCCGAAAGGTCGACATCGACCCATCCAGTGAAACGGTTTTCGAGGTTCCATTGGCTTTCTCCATGGCGGAGGATCACGAGTTTTCCCATGTCCCGGATCGTACCATAACCTTGACGGGAAGGGGCGGGTTTGGTATCTGTTGAGAATGATTCTCAATAAAGAGGAATCGTTTCCTTTGTCGAGTCTCCAGCCCGGGCAGTCGGGTCGGATCTGCGGATTCGACTTGGATGCTTCCCGCGAACCGTTTTTTTTGCGTTTGCTTGAAGTCGGCTTCCTCCCCGGAGAACGGATCGAAGTGTTGAACCTGTCGCCGTTCGGACGAGACCCCATCAGTGTGCAGGTGATGGAAGGTGTCTATGCGATCCGGTTGCGTGAGGCCGAGAGAATCCGGGTGGTGAGGGATGGGGTGTGAGTAAGAAACGGATTGCATTGGTGGGTACCCCGAATGCGGGAAAGACCGCTTTGTTCAATGCCTTGACCCGGTCACACCAGAGGACGGCGAATTACAGTGGCGTGACCGTGGAGAGTGCGGAAGCGGATTTGGCACTCCCCGGTGGAGAAGTCTGTTCGCTCGTCGACCTGCCCGGTGCATACAGTCTCAGACCCTACACCGAAGATGAAGGTGTGCTGACCCGTGCCCTGATCGGACAGGAGTACGACGGAATGATTCTCGTCGCTGATGCGACACAGCCGGAGCGGTCCATCCGATTCATGCTCGAGGTTCTGGATTCGACGTCCATTCCCTGTGTGATCGCTCTCAACATGATGGACCTTGCTGAATCGAGGGGGTTCCGCTTCGACCTTTCACGTTTGGAGACCGAGGCCGGAGTCCCGGTGGTGTCATGTTCCGCTTTGCGAAAAACCGGCCTGAAACCCGTGTTGCATCTTCTGGAAAAAGCGATCGGCGGACCCCGGAGGGAGAAGCACGTGTTCTTCCCGCCTCCTGAAGGGAACGAGACACCCGGGCAGTCCTCGCAGAGGATCCTCGATTTTTACAAGCGGGCGGACAGCATCAAAAAAGCGGTATTGATACGTTCCGGTGATCCCGACACGAGATCCCGCAGGATCGACCGCGTGGTCCTGCATCCGGTCTGGGGTCTGTTCGTCCTGGTGGCCATTTTGGGACTGACCTTCCAGCTGATGTTCAATCTGGCGCAGGTTCCGATGGATCTCATCGAGGGGGCCGTATCGGGCGTGCAGGAGTGGGTGAACCGTCTCGAGATCCCCGTGTTGGCCAGGAGTTTCCTGGCAGACGGTGTCTTGGCGGGTGTCGGTGGCACTTTGGTGTTCCTGCCTCAAATCCTCATCCTGTTTTCGATGATCCTTTTGCTCGAGGATGTCGGGTTCATGGCCCGTGCCGTTTTCATTCTGGATCACCTCATGGGCAAGGTGGGTCTTCACGGTCGAGCGTTTCTACCGCTTCTTTCGAGCTATGCTTGTGCGGTTCCGGGCATCATGGCCACTCGAACCATGGAAGAACGTCGGGACAGGATTCTCACCACCTGGATCATCCCGCTGACGACTTGCTCGGCAAGGTTGCCCGTCTATGCGCTCTTGATCTCAGCCTTCGTCCCGAACACCGTAGTGCTCGGAGGGCTCAGGCTTCAAGGACTCGTGATGCTCGGTTTGTACGCTGCCGGCCTCGTTTCCGCCCTGGTTCTCGGTGCCATCTTGAAGAAACTCCTCTTCAAGCAGGGGCGTCCGCCGCTGTTGATCGAACTTCCCTCTTACAAACGCCCCTCGTTCCGGAGTCTTTTGAAGGGGCTTCTGTACCGGGCACGACTCTTCCTCGTCCGTGTGGGGACGGTGATCCTCGTTCTGTCGATCCTGATCTGGGGACTTCTCAGTTTCCCCCGGACCGGAGACGGAGCGGCACTTCCGATCGAATCCACTTATGCGGGAAGAATCGGGAAGACTCTCGAGCCTGCACTGAGTCCTCTCGGTTTTGACTGGAGAATCGGCATGGCGCTGGTCCCGACTTTTGCAGCCAGGGAGGTCATGGTGAGCACACTGGCCACTGTTTATGCGGTGGAAGGAAGGAACGAGGCCGGCGAGTCGGCGGATCTGGGTGAGATCCTCCGTAAGGAATGGGGAGTTGCGACAGGCCTTTCTTTGCTGGTCTGGTTCATTTTCGCGCCGATGTGTCTGTCCACGCTTGCAACCGTCCGACGTGAGCTTCAGGGCACGAAGCACGCCGTGTTCATGACAGTGTATCTGTTCGCTCTGGCCTACGGGGCTTCTTGGGCCACGTACTCGTTGGTCAGTCGATGGGTTCGATGATGCCACTTCCTGGAACGAACCGGACTTTTTGACCGGATCGCAGACTTTCAAAAGCACCCTTCACTCCGAAAAGGGCGGGTATTCCGAATTCCCTGCAAAGAACGGAAGAGTGAGAGAGGGAAGATCCCGACTCGCAGATCAATCCGGCGATCCAGGGCAACTGGTGGACGATGCCGGGGCTCGCTGCGTGCATGACGAGAATCTTGCCTTTGAGTGCCTCCGGGGATTCCGGCATCCGGTCCTCGCGTGAAACCAGAAGAACTTCTCCCTCCATCGGGAGTTCGGGGGATCCGGTACCGCGCAGGACTTTTTCCACCGGGCCGGCATCGGGGATCCAATGTCCGTCACGATCGGAGCGCAATCTGCCTGTGACGTGGATTTCGCCTTGGTCATAATGGATCACTCTCCGGTCCATGATCAGGTCCCGGAAGTTACCGCCCGGCTGTTCCATCGCAATGAGTTCGTCTAGGTGGAAGAAGAACACATCCTCCCTCGACTCGATGGCACCTTTCTCTTCGAGTAATTTTCCCATGAGGAGCAATCGAGTGCGGAGCACACCGAATGCCCGGGCCCTCATCCAGCGGGCGCTTTGGCGGAATGAAATGAGCGAAGTGAACTTCCGGTCGAGCCAGCCGGTGACACCGGTGCGTGGACCGGAGGAGGGGGCGGCTGGCGCAGGTTTCTGCTCGGTACCCTGAAGAAGAACGGGAAGAAACAGTTCAGGATATTCCCGGTAACTTCGGGTTTCCAGTTTGAGCTCGCCCGGACAACGGTCCCCGAATTCATCAAGGAAGTCGTTCAGGAGATGGGCAAGATCGTCGTTCCGAAGACGCAACATGGCGGGAGAATAGTGGCCCGTACCGGCGCAAGAGAGCAGGTAGTCGCGAGCAGCTTCGTCCCGGGCGATGGCAGTTCTCAAGTGGCGGATGCTCCTCAAGCAGGAGGCTGTCGCCGGATCGGTGCGCACAGGCGCTTTACGGCCGAGCCAGCTGTAGAGATCGTCCAGAAAGAGTGCGAGGATGTCGACCCGGAGAGCGGGTTCGAACCGCTTCCGTGTTTCGTCGATGAACGGCATGAGAGAGTCCCTGAGTGCCGGCCAATCAGACTCCCCGTTGAATCGGGATCGCTCCATTCTCAGGAATGCATCGAGCTCCCTCAAGAATTCGACCTCATGGTCATCTACCTTACGGAAGGTTGAAAAGAGCTCGCGGAGCCAGGGACTCAGCGTCTTGAGTGGAAGACGAGGGCGTCTTCCCGGGTAGGGCAAGAGGTTCCTCGCCGCTCCCGGGCCCGCCCGGAGCAGGTCGGAAAGGGACGAAATCGAGTAGAAGGCGCGTCCCTCGATGAACACGATCGGTGAGGCGGGTTCGGGGAGACCCGCGGAACGTGCCAAAGTTCTTACGAGGGGCGGGTATATCCTGAGAACCACGTCCCGGGTGATGGGCGCGCAAGGGCCGGGAAAACTCTCCGAGAGGTTTTCGTCATCCAGGACCGGTACGCCTGTCGGGGTAGCGGTTGATTCAGCGCTCATACTTGCGAGCCTATCATGTTCAGAAGAGAGAGGCTCAGCCTGCTTAAATCCCCTTAAATCTCGGCTTCTTATCGGAAGGGGCTCCGTGTCGTAGAAAGCCTTTTTCCTTGAATTCACCCCGGGTCTCGGGCAAGATGCCGGCATGGGATACGACATCAAGACAGTGAATACAGTTCGTGAACGTCGCTTCGAGGCAGCTCCGCGCCCGGAACTCTGGGCCGATGTGCCGGAGAGGGATTGGAACAACTGGATCTGGCAGCAGCAAAAGCGCGTGAAGACGATGGAGCAGCTGGAAAAAGTGGTCAATCCGACCGCTGACGAGCGCGAGGCTTTTGCTCAATCCCATGAAATGTTCAACATGGGGATCACTCCTTATTACGCGGCCCTCATGGACAAGGACGATCCGAACTGTCCGATCCGTCTCCAGTCCGTGCCGGGTAAAGGCGAATTGCACATCGCCCCTGAAGATCTCGAAGATCCGCTGGCCGAGGAACGCGACATGCCTGTTCCCGGGATCACCCATCGCTATCCCGACCGGGTCCTGTTTTACACCACTCACAACTGTGCGATGTACTGTCGTCATTGTACCCGGAAGAGGAAAGTGGCGGATCCCGATTCTGCGACTTCGGCAAAAACCCTCGAAGAAGGGCTGGCGTATATCGAGCGTACCAAGAGCATCCGTGATGTGGTGATCTCCGGTGGCGACGCTCTCTCCAATTCTGATGACCGGATCGAATACATTCTTTCCCGTTTGCGTGCGATGGACCACATTGAAATCTTCCGGATCGGAACCCGGAACCTCGTGACATTGCCCCAACGGATCACCGACGACTTCTGCAAAATGCTGAAGAAGTACCAGCCGGTTTTCATCCACACCCATTTCAATCATCCGAAGGAGCTGACCCGCGAAGCTTTCGACGCTTGCGCCCGTCTGGCTGACGCAGGTTGTGTGATCAACAATCAGATGGTGTTGCTCAAAGGAGTGAACGACGACCCCAAGACGGTGATGGAGCTCAATCACAAGTTGTTGATGGCCCGTGTCCGTCCTTATTACATGTTCCAAGCCGATCTCTCCCAAGGGATCAGTCACTTCAGGACGCCGGTCGAAAAAGGCCTCGAGATCATCAAGGCACTTCGGGGATGGACCTCGGGCATGGCGGTTCCTCACTTCGTGATCGACGCCCCAGGTGGCGGAGGGAAGATTCCCTTGATCCCGAAATATCTCGTGGGCCAAGAAGGCAAGGAATGGACTTTCCGGAACTACAGGGATCAAGAGTACAAGTATTTTGAGCCGTAAAGCACCGCTCTGGCTCCTGCTTCTGGTTTCATGTGCCTCGGCACCGGACATGCTTCCGGAGAGGCATACCCGTCATCGTTTTCCGAAGGATCGGGTTTACATCGAAGAACCGACAGGGAAAGACGCGGGACGTCCTTATCAGCCGCTCGGGTGGGTGAAATCCAAGTCCTCCTGGTCCACCATGGACCAGGATCCGAATTCTCCACGACTTTGCAGGAACTACTTCAACAAGGCGGCAAAGAGCCTGCTCGATGAGGCGCTCAAGGCAGGGGCGGATGCCGTGATCAAAGTCCGTTCGGTGGTGTTGCTCCTCGACGGGAAGCTCGAGTTCCATCCCGGTGCCGAATGTTCGGATGACGGGGCGGAGGGCGAGGTCCTGCTTCAGGGAATCGCCATTAAATTCAAGCCCTTGCCTTCGCCCACTCCTGGTTCTGAACAGCGTTAAAGTTTTTCTGAGGAATGACCGATTAGACTTTGACGAGGGTACACCATCCTATGAGCGAATCAGTCCTCAAAAAATTCGGAAAGTATTTCCTGCTCGATCGGATCGGAGAGGGCGGGATGGCCGAGATTTTCCGTGCTCGCCTGGCAACCGCCGATGCGAACGGTCGATTCATCGTGATCAAGCGGATCCAGGGGGCCTACAGTAACAACCAGGAATTCGTGCAAATGTTCCGGGCCGAAGTCCAGGTGACCATGCGATTCTCGCACCCGAACATCGTCCAGCTTTACGAGTCAGGGGAGGAATCCGGTCAGCACTACATCGCGATGGAGTTGGTGGAGGGACGGAATCTCAGACAGGTCCTCTCGAAGATTTCCCAGAAACAGCAGCGCATTCCGATCCCTGCATCGTGTTTCGTCATTGAACAGGCTGCAGCGGGACTGAATTACGCGCACCATTTCAAGGACCGGATCACCGGTGAGCCCCTGAATCTGGTTCACCGAGATGTGAGCCCGCAGAACATTCTGGTGTCCTACGACGGGAACATCAAAGTAATCGACTTCGGCATTGCAAAAGCCGCAACCAACGGGGAAGCGACCCGTGCCGGTGTGATCAAGGGGAAGCTCAGTTACCTTTCACCGGAACAGGTGATGGGTGAGGTTCTCGACGGCAGATCCGACATTTTTGCATTGGGGATCGTCCTTTGGGAGTTGCTGACCGGGAAGCGCCTGTTTGTCGCCGACGGAGACAACGAGTTCCAGGTTCTGAAAATGATCGAGAGCTGCACCTCTTACGTGAAGCCTCCTTCGACCTACAATCCCGAAATCTCGAAGGATCTCGACGCTGTGGTCATGCAGGCCCTTGCGCGTGATCCGAAGAAGCGCTTCCAGAACGGCGAGGAGATGGGACGTGCCCTCAGGAAGTTGTTGGCTGTCGAATATTCCGATTTCGGACCCTCCGATCTGTCCATTTTTGTCAAAAAACTTTTCCATGATCTGATTGTGGAGGATCGTAAACAGCTCCAACAACTGAACTCCCGTGCTGATGAATTGATCGCGCTGGGTGCTCCGGCCCAGGCCAAGCCGAATCCGCCTTCCGCGGCGACGGCCGATTCCGCAGTCCCGGCCAAGGAAGCTCCGAGGGAGCAGACCCGGGTCACCAATCTGGGAGACAAGTTCGACAAGTCACAGATCACCTCGGCGGATCGTGTTGAAATCGCCCAGCAACCTCAGAATCAAATGCGGGTTCCTTCAGCAAACCGGGGGAATACGCAAACCGGGATCCGTTCGAATCCCACGGTGAATAAAGGGACAGGTACGGGGATCCGGAAACCGGTTCCGCAGGTGGAGCCCGTTCAGCAGTCTTCGGGATCGGGCGGGATTTTCAAGATTCTCGGTGGGGCAGCCATGTTGGCGATCGCAGGTTTTTTCGCCTTCGAACAGTTGAATCCTGTCGACCGTAAGCCCGACTCGGTTTCGATCGAAGATCCTACGCCTACTGTGCAAAATCCGTTCACCAGTAAGGCCAATCTGCGGGTCCGTATTTTTCCCGATGGAGATCTTTCGAAGACACGCATCACCGTCAACTCGGCTCCGCTTGATCTCAACAAAGGGTTCGTCAAACTCAACATCGACGAACCGGTTGAGCTGGTGATCGAGCGGCAGGGTTTCGTCACTTACCGCAAGGAGTTCACCGTGAAACAGGGTGACTTGAATCCTACTCGCGAGTTCGTGATGGATGTGAAGCTTGATCCGATGGTTTACGGAACCTTCACCTTGTCGACCCAGCCCGAGATCGCCGATGTGAGCATCGTCAATCTGGACCAGGGGACCTCCGGGAATTCTTCGAAGCCTCTGATTTTGAAGACCCCGGTCTACCAGGAGAAACTGGCGGTAGGTCACTATCGTGTGACGGTCCGGAACGAGACCTTGAATGTCGAGAAGGCTTTCCAGATCGAGATCAAAGAAGGCGACCGCTTGGTGAAGAACGGAGTCGCGCTCGAGCCGGTGAGGAGTCCTGCCGGGAACCGCCGCTAGGGCAGGTACTTGTAACCTATTCCGTACACGCTCTGGATATGGACGTTCATCTCCGGAATTTTTTTCCTGAGCGACCGGATGTGGACGTCGATGGTCCGGTCGGTCGTTGCAGGGGCCGAGTCCTTCCAGATTTCTTTCATGATCTCGGAGCGTGAAACCACCACACCATTGCGGGACGCGAGCAGGCGGAGGATGTCGTATTCAGTGAGGGTGAGGGGAACGGGCTGATCGTCGTAATTCGCGGTCCGGTTGATCGGGTCGATTTCCAGTTTTCCAACTTTCACTTTGGGTGAAACCGGTAGACGCGACCGCAGCAATCTGGACTTGATCCGTGTCATGAGTTCACGGTGGTCGAACGGTTTCGGCAGGTAATCTTCCGCACCCATCGAAAGTCCGTAGGTGATTTCAGCGGTGGTGTTCTTGCCAGACAGGAAAATCACGGGGATCGATTGGGTTTCCGGATCGGCCTTCAACCTCTTGCAAGTGTCATAGCCGTTCAGTACCGGCATGATCACGTCGAGGACGATCAAGTCGGGATGGCGGCTACGGGCAATGGCGATTCCATCCAAGCCGTTTTCAGCGACCAGTACGTCGAATTCGCGAGCGAGCATCACCTGCAGGAACCTGCGGGTGTCGGAGTTATCCTCGATGACCAGGATCTTCTGTCGCATCTGAGAGCCTTTCGGCGATCGAGGAAAGTCCGGAGAGCAGGAGTTCGCTCTCCACCGGATCGAGCGGCCGGCTCAATCCGAGGATTGTGGAGAGTTTCTGCAATAACTCCTGATCCTTCATTTGTTGCGTTCGCTCCAGAGTTTCTTTGCGAAACTGCCGAACCAAGGACTGGTTTCGCCGAGGTGATCGATCCGTTTCAGCTCATCCTCGACGGTTTGTCGTAAATTCCGGTTTTCCTCAATGAGTCGCTCGGCGTCCATCCGCATTTTTTCACGGAGGTCGAGTCGGGATTGAAGCACATTGACCTGTTCCTCGAGTGCGGATTCGACGAGTTTCCTGCGGAGCTCTTCGAGCTCTGAAGCGTTTCTCGCGCACTTGAAGTGCAAGCCCTTCGACGAGGCGAGTGACTTGGCTTCCTCGATCAAACCCTCCAGAGAGGGGATCGGCGCAGCAGTTTCCATTCCGCCCAGATCAAGGACGGTGAAGAGTGGGGCGGTTTCGAAGAATTTGAAGAGGCTTGAGCGCAGGGTCTCGAGATCCTCCACGGAGGTCGGGCCTTGGATCCGGAACTCATTGATGCCATTCCTGGTCTGGAAAAGGATGTTCATGCTTCCAGTGTCTCACAAGGCTCGAATGTTCCATAGAGTCAGGGGTTTGACTGCGGAGTGGGTAATCTTTGCCGATGGCGTTTTGACGCTGAATGTTTCGCAGGATTCCGCCGAAAAGGTGAATGGAGGTGAGTCCTTGGATTTGGGGAAAGGGATGTACTGGATGATCGGACTGGTCCTGGCGGGTTTCACCCCGCAGGCATCCGCCATTCCGTATTCTTATCCCGGGATCCGGTATGTGAGTCCATACAGCCAGTCTCTGGGTGGGGTGACACTTCCGCTTTCCAATGAAACAGGGAACTCTCTGTTCAACAATCCGGCCGGGTTGGCCAGGAACACCAAATTCAGGGCGGAGTATCTCAATCTTCAGTTTGATGTGAATTCGGGTGTCGCAGGAGACATGACCCAGGCCACCAAGATGTTCAATCTCGGCAGTCTCACCGATGCGCTCAATGCGGACGTCAATTACCTGTATTCGGGTGGAATCGGGAACCTGACCGCTGTTTCCTGGGGAGGGTTCGCGGTCGGCTTGCTTTTGCAAGACCGTGTCCGGGCCTATTCGGATGGAACCAATGTTCACTACGAGACGAACAGTCTCGCCGTGCCGGCCTTGGGGTACGGTTTCTCGCTGGCTCGTGGAGTGGTGAGACTCGGCTACAGCCTTCAATTGGTGAATCTTGCGTCCGGAACGACCCAGGCGGTTTCAGATTCAAGCGCCAGGTTCCTTTCCGGTTTGAGTGAGGGAAAAGGTCTCGCCCACACCGCATCCGTCAACTTCGCATTTCCGTTCACTTATCTTCCGACCCTGTCCCTCGTGGCCAGGAACATCGGTGGGGTGACCTATGCGGAAGGAAGCCTGCTCCCCCGGGCCGGCAGCCCCAGTGGTGCGCCCCCGACAGAGCAGATGACGGTGGATGCCGCATTCGGGATGATGGTCAGAATTTCAGGCCAGGTGAAGACGAATTGGTACCTGCAGTACAAGGATGTCAGTAACCGGGTGAGTGTGCCATTCCTGGAGAAACTCAACTTCGGTCTCGATCTCAGTCTGAGTCCGGCGGTCGGGCTGAGGGCCGGAATGACCGGGGACCAGTTCAGTGCGGGTCTGGGTTACCGGAGCGAGTCGAGTGAGATCAATCTCGCCTGGTACAAGGATCCCACTCCGTTCAAGGACATCTCGTACTACGACACCCGTTTTGCACTCCAATACAAGGTCCTTTTCCAGGACCAGAACACCCGCAACCGTGAGGATGAGGGCAAACCCAAGTGAGGGAACTACATGACTAAGGCAAAATTCCATTTCAGCATTCTCGGCCAAGATCGAGTGACCGAACAACGCTGGATCGAGGAGATCAGGACGCTTCAACGCGGACTGGGAGGCGCCTTGGGGGATGCTCCCACATCAGCTGGCGAAGTTCTCTCCAACTTGATCCTCATTGATGCTTGCCGGCCCGGCTGGCAACAATGGCTCGAGAGTGTGGATCCAGCGGGCAAATCCTTCATCCTGGTATTGGACGAAGAGGAAGGTTTGCCGTCCGGAAGCGATGTCCGGCGGGTTTCTGATCTGTTGGTCCATCCTTTCCGGATTCCCGGATTGTTGAGTGTCGTCAAGCATCATCATGAGAGGATCCGCGCAGATGAGCTCCTTGCCGAAGCGGTCGCGGCAGAGCGCGATCTCGTCGATGCGAATGCCACGCTCGAAAGGATCCTCCAGGCCAAGACCCCCAGGCGGTATTCCGGTATCAAGGGCCTGCAGATCATGTCGAAGCACCTCTCCGGCCTGAAGCCTGGCGGGGATTATTTCGATGTCTTCGAGTCCGATAAAAAGGATTTCGTCAATCTGCTGTTGGTGGATTCTTCGAGTTACGGCGTTTCTGCGGCCATCCTCGGTATGATCCTGTCTTGTTCCGCTCGGATGGCGAACGACCATCAAGTCACCACTTCACAATGGGTCCGGAACATTTATGAGGAACTCCGACTCACCCTGGGTGATCAGGGACATTTCAGCATGTTCTTCGGTCGACTGAACCGGCGTGACTTCAGTCTCCATTATCAATTGTTCGGATCGGTGGAATGCTTTGTCGTCGATCAGACCGGTGCCTCCCGGAAGTTCGAGAGGAGCGGCGAGGCGATCAGCAACCGCCATGTTCCATCCGAATCCGAGGAAAAAGTACTGAAGCTGCAACCGAAAGACCGACTGGTCCTTCTGTCTGACGGATTTGTGAAGGGCATCGGTGGGGAGTTCCACCTGGACCGGGTTTTCCGGGACAGGCTTGAACGCGAACCGTTCGCTCTCGTGAACGAACTGGCATTCCTGATCAAGTCCAGATTGAACGAAGGGGAGACCTTCCCGGGAGAGGACTGTTCCGCCATCGTCATCGATGTCGAGAAACGGGTGTTGCGACTCGCTCCTACGGGTTGATTCTCGTAACGGCCAGGGGAGGGAGGGGATGGTTCCCCGACTTCATGATCGCGTGGATGCGGGAATGCCCCGCTGTCAGGATGCTTGCGTGATCGGCCTGGATACAGGCCGCCTTGAACTGGAGCACCATGCCCTGGGAATGGAACTCGATGATTTCGCCGGTCACCGGCGGAGTGGAGCGTACACCCGGGATTCCGGCGAGAGATTCTGTGATCTCACGGATGACGCGGTCAGGGTCGGCGGCGAGACCGAGATGGATTTTGAAGGAAGCAAGACGCCAAGGGTGTGAACTCGAGTTCACGATGTTGTCCGAAAAAAGTTTGTGATTGGCCACGAAGATACGTTGCTGATCGGCGTTGTCGATCAGTGTGGCGAACAGACCGATTTCCCGGACCACACCACTGACTCCCGCACCTTGGATGACGTCACCCGCTTTGAACGGGCGGAAGACGATCAGAAAAATACCCGCGGCAAAATTGGAGAGCAGGCCGGACCAGGCCACACCGATTGCGACACCTGCGGCAGCGAGGACCGCCGAGAACGAGGTGGTTTCGATTCCGAAAAGGTTCAAAATCGCAACGATTGCCAAAGCCCGGATGGAAAAAGCGAGCGTCTGGTTCGCATACAGGATGAGTGTGGGATCGACATTCTTCGATTTGAGTGCGGTACTCAGGAGTCGTTTCGCCCATCGGATCACGAGGGATCCGGCGGTCCAGAGTGCGAAAGCCCCCACGACCTTGAGAAGGAAAGGAACGAGTAGGCTGTGAACCACACTGTCCATCTTGGCGAATTCAGTCCAGGCCGGTGTCATAGAGTGCCCTCGAAGGTTTTTTCGACTTTGCCGGAGAACCAGATGTCATCGTAGTGGCCCGGACCGGTACTCCGGAACTCCACACGGAGTTCACCGCCCATGCAATGGATCAGCTCGGTGCCGGTCACGATGGCAGTGGCGATCGCACCGGTTCCGCAGGAGAGTGTCTCGTCCTCCACCCCCCGCTCATAGGTTCTCAGAAAAACCCTTCCGTCCCTTTTTTCGTAGAAGTTGACATTGATCCCGTTCGGCAGGAACTGGGCGGAGTTCCGGATTCTACGACCTTCACCCACCACATCGTAGTCGATCAAGCCGGTGACCGGGATGACGAGGTGGGGTGACCCGGTGTCGAGCACGTGACCCACCGAGGTCTCACGGATTCCGCTCACCCCTTGCATGCGGATCGAGACGGTGTCGCCGGTGACTTTTCCGGTGTGCTCACCGTCGATTGCCATGAAGCGGGATTCACCGCCGGAGATCTTCGAGTCGGTGGCGAATCGGAGCAGGGTTCTTCCCCCGTTTCCGCACATGGTGCACTCGCCTCCGTCCGCATTGTAATTCCTCATTCCGAAGTCATAGCCCTCGGCTCGAGTGAGAAGAATGAGCCCGTCGGCACCGATTCCGTAGCGGCGGTGGCAGAGTCGCGCGATCTCGGCACGGCTCGGACTCCAAGCGGAGTCGCGGTGATCGATCAATATGAAGTCGTTGCCGTTGGCATGGTATTTCGAGAACTTCAGAGCCATTTCCCCACCTTATCCGGAGACGGTCTTTTTGAGAAGACTCGCGCTCAGTTCCACCTCGTACTGGGAGGGGAGACGCAGTGGGGTGATCTTGTGCTCGAGGGATCCGAGTGCCTCGGCGCCCTTCAGCCGGGCACGCCGCTTCAATGCTTCTGTCATGCGCTCGATCAATTCCTGGAAGAGGTCCGATTTTTCGACCTCCAGCATCTCTGCACGGAGGTACTGGACCATCCGGATCGAGTCATAAACCACGTATCCCGCCTCCTTGGCTGCGACACCGGGAAGCACCGGGATCTTCACATCAGCGCGACTCTCGGAGCGCGACCCGTCGAAGTGGAAGCGGGAAGTGGGAGACTCTGGAGTCACTTCGTCCGCATCCCGCGGAGAGGGTTTCAACAGAAACTCCAGCCCTGAATCCCGCATGTCCTGGATGAGTTTGATCCCCGAGAATTCACTGATCCGGGAAAAGAGGACCCGACCGGCACTGACTTGGAAATCGAGCTCGCTCGAGGAAATCCCGACATCGTTCTCTGTGATGAAGAGGAGCAGTTTGTCACGTGCGAACAGATCGAACGCTCCGGACACCAGGAGATGATGAGGGAAGCGGGTTCCCGGTGTGAACGGGGCTTCTTTCACTTTTTCGGCGTAAGACCGGATGGGCTCGAGGGGTGCTGCGGGAATCGTAGGTGCCGACGGAAACTCCTCGAGGAAGTCCATGGGAGGTGCAGGGTCGGGCACCGGTGCTTCTTGGGCGGTGAAAGGATCGGTTGGAGCGAACGGATCAGGTAGATCTGCCGGACCGACATCCATGGTGGAGGGAGCCTCTGTGACCATGGGCTCGAACGGGTCCATCGCAGGCGGCGCCTCTTCGGGCGGCGGTTCGTGGTCCATCATTCCGATCTGATCGATGGATTCGAAAGTGTCGATGGCTTCAATCGGCTGAAGCTCATTCACGGCGAACGGATCCTCCGGAGCCTTGGCTCCGTCGTCGCCGACCGGATCGAGCTGGGGCAGATCGAGGATTCCCGTCAGATCTTTCTTGTCAGGCGGGTTTCCTTCGTTCGCCATGCTCAGAGGTGGACTCCATGACATTTTTTGAACTTCTTGCCGCTTCCACAAGGACAATCGTCATTGCGACCGACCCGGGAAAGGTCGGTTCCTTGGGGGAGGGGCTCCAGCCCTTTGAGTGCCTCTGCAGCCGAAAGCATACGGGGGCTCCCGGTGAGAACCGGAGCTTCTTCGATCTCCTCGCCCTCGAAACCTTCGGTGGGTTCTGCAGTGATCTGGACGGCGAAAAGTTTCCGGACGACGTCCCCTGTGATCTGGGCCATCATCATTTCGAAAAACTTGAATCCCTGCTTCTTGTACTCCACCAAGGGATCTTTCTGTCCGTATCCTTGCAGACCGATTCCGTCACGGAGGTGATCCATGGCGAGAAGGTGGTCCTTCCACAAATGATCGATCGTTCCGAGCAAAACCATTTTCTCAACCTGGCGGACGAGGTCGGCACCGTATTGGGTCTCCTTGGCTCGGTAGGCTTCCTCGGTCATGCGGGACAGGAGCTTCCTCAGCCCTTCTCCGTTCAGGGGCTGGATGTCAGATTCACCGATCTCGGCATGGATCTGATAGGTGACCGCGAGGGCTTCGTTGAGTTCCTTCAGATTCAGGGAAGAAGCTCCATCCACTTTCCGGATTTTTCCGCCGGGGAAGAAGTCCTCGGCGATCGCAGAGTTGATTTCTTCCACCATTGAAAACACCATTTCGCGGAGATCCGGCTGTCCGAGCACCTCACGGCGCCAGGCATATACGACTTTCCGCTGCTGGTTCATGACATCGTCGTATTCGAGCAAGTGCTTGCGGATGTCGTAGTTGTGTCCTTCGACCTTTTTCTGGGCGTTGGCGATCGCTTTGGTGATCCAAGGATGCTCGATCGGAGCGTCGTCTTCCATGAATCTCTTGATGTTGACGCCGCCGAAAATGCGCATCAGATCGTCGTCGAGAGAAAGGTAGAACTTCGATTTTCCGGGATCTCCTTGACGACCGGCCCGACCGCGGAGCTGGTTGTCGATCCGGCGGGATTCGTGGCGTTCGGTTCCGAGGATGTAGAGTCCGCCGAGGCTCTTCACCTCGTTGCGTTCCCGTTCCACGTCGTCAGCCCAACGTTTCATGTTCTCTTCGAGGCTGGCTTTCCATGCCGCATGCTCTTCTTCTGTGGCTTCCGGAGGAAGGGTGCCGGTCGCTTGCTTGGCGAGGAACTCCGCATTTCCACCGAGAAGGATGTCCGTTCCCCGGCCGGCCATGTTGGTGGAGATCGTCACAGAGCCTTTGCGTCCGGCCTGCGCGACGATGTCCGCTTCACGTTCGTGTTGCTTGGCATTCAGGACGCTGTGACGGATGCCGACGGATTTCAGGTGATGCGAAAGCTCTTCCGATTTGTTCACCGAAACCGTTCCGACGAGTACGGGTTGGCCACGTTCGTGTGCGTTTTTGATTTCTTCGAGGATGGCCTTGATCTTCGACGATTCGGATTTGTAGATGGTGTCCGCATCGTCCTTACGGATGTTGGTCCGGTTGGTGGGAATGATGGTGACATCGAGGTTGTAGATCTGTTTGAATTCGGTGGCCTCCGTGTCGGCGGTACCGGTCATTCCGGAGAGCTTTTTGTACATCCGGAAGTAGTTCTGGAAGGTGATGGTGGCGAGGGTCTGGTTCTCGCTCTCGATTTTCACACCTTCTTTGGCTTCGACAGCCTGGTGGAGGCCGTCGCTCCAACGACGACCGGGCATGAGGCGTCCGGTGAACTCGTCCACGATGCAAACTTCGCCCTCTTTGACCACGTAATCGACATCGCGCTTGAACAGGACGTGCGCTCTCAGGGCCTGGTTCACATGGTGCAGAAGTTCGATGTTGGCAGGATCATACAGGTTCTTGATGCCGAGCCGCTGCTCCATCTTGTCGACCCCGGATTCGGTGAGGGCCGCGGTTTTCGACTTTTCGTCCACCGTGTAGTCGGCTTCCTGGGTCAGGCCGCCATCCGCACGGATTTGCCGGTCGATGATGTAGTACAGTTCGGTCGAGTCCTCAGACGGACCGGAAATGATGAGCGGGGTACGCGCCTCGTCGATCAGGATCGAGTCGACCTCGTCGATGATGGCATAGTTCAGCTCCCGTTGGACGTAGTCCTCCAGACGGAACTTCATGTTGTCGCGGAGGTAGTCGAATCCGAACTCGTTGTTGGTTCCGTAAGTGATGTCACAACCGTAGTTGATCTGGCGCTGACGGTCGTTCAAACCGTGCATGATGATCCCGGTCGAGAGCCCCAGGAATCCGTAAACCCGGCCCATCCACTCGCTGTCCCGGCGGGCGAGGTAGTCGTTTACGGTGATGACGTGGACGCCTTTTCCTTCGAGCGCGTTGGTATAGGAAGGCAGGGTGGCGACCAAGGTCTTCCCTTCGCCGGTTTTCATCTCGGCAATGCGACCGCGATGAAGCGTGATGCCCCCGATAAGCTGGACATCATAGTGCCGTTGCCCGATCACGCGCCAAGCCGCCTCACGTACGGTGGCGAAGGCCTCAGGAAGGATGGAGTCGATTTTTTCGCCCCTAGCGAGCCTTTCCCGGAACTTCGCTGTCTGCGCTTTCAGATCGTCGTTGGAGAGCGCCTTGATCCTGGGCTCGAGTTCGTTGATCCGGTTGACAAGCGGGGCGATGGTCTTCAGCTCCCGTTCGTTCTGCGTTCCGAAAATTTTCCTGCCGATCTGGCTCAGTTGATTGATCATGATGTCCTCTTTTTCAATTTTCCAAAATGTAAGCCAAGGGATCCACCGGGATTCCGTGCACCCGCACCTCGTAATGGAGATGCGCTCCGGTGGACTTGCCCGAGTTTCCGATGAGAGCGATCAATTGACCGCGTTTCACCAGCTGTCCGGGTTTCACAATGATTCGAGAAGTGTGTCCATACCAGGTTTCGAGTCCGTATCCGTGGTCCAGGATCACGATCTGACCGTAACCCGACTTTCTCCCGGCGAAGACGACGGTCGCCTGTGCGGGGGCCTTGATCGGCGTTCCGACTGCATTGGCCACATCGAGTCCTTCGTGCATTTTTTCGGCCCCGTCCCCGAGCGGAGACACCCGTACCCCGAACCCGGAGGTGAAATAACCGTCGGCGGGCTTTTTCGTCGGTAAGGCATTCAGAAATGATTTTTGGTCCGAGAGCAACTCGTAAAGGTCGTGCAGGGATTGTTCGAGTTCGAGGGACTTGAAGCTGACTTTTTCGAATTGTGTGTCTTCGGTCGAGACCGGGTTCTCACGTGATGCAAAGGCCAGGTTTTGCGCAGCATTCGGAGGCGGGAGGTCGATGTGTCTCGAGAGCTGATCCTGATCCATGAGGTTCGTGATCATTTTCAACCGAGCCGAAAAGTTCTCGATCCGGTCGAGACTCGCCTCAAGGGCTTCCAACCGGTTCTGATAAAGTTGGAGATCCTGGCGGAGCCTTCTGTTCTCGGATTGGAGCTCCCGGTTCTCATAGACCTGGTTTGCCACGAACCGGTAATCCAGGAACAAGGTGATCGAGATGAGTACGAGCACCGGCACGATCACCCATCCCGCACGGATCAACCAAGAGGGGATGTTGAATTGCCTCGGACGGGAGGAATTCTCCGGAATGATCATGATGGTGTAAAAGCGGTTCGCCATGGTTTTGCTTAAAGCACTTTCACCAGAACGACCGTGGCATTGTCATCACCGCTTTTCGAATTCGCGGTGTGAATGAGTCGTTTGGCTGCTTCGCCCAAGCTTAACCCGCTTTTCCGGGTTTCTTCAAGAATTTCAAACATTAGTGCATCATCCACCGGGCCGGAGACCCCGTCCGAACAGAGCAGGAATCCGTCCCCCCGTGCCACAGGCAAGGTGAAGCAGTCCGCCTTCAGTCCGGGCTCGTACCCGACTGAGCGCGTAATCACGTTCTTCATTTCGTCGGACTTGACCTGGTCGCGGGTGATCAATCCGGCGCGGAGCTTTTCCTGAACCAGGGAGTGGTCCTTGGTGAGTTGCCAGATCCCCTCGCTGTTCCAGTAGTACCCGCGGGAGTCGCCCACTTGGAGCAGGGTGGCGGTTTCGCCCCGGATCAGAAGGACGGTCGCGGTGGTTCCCATGCCGTTGAGCCGGGTGTCTTCTTGGGCCCGTTTCAAAATGGCTTCGTTCGAGTCCTGAATCGCTTTTTCGAGCAAGGTGCGATCCGGATCGTTCGGATTGCGTTCCACGGTTTGGATCAGGGTCTCGACGCACAACTGACTGGCGATTTCGCCACCTTGGTGGCCACCCATGCCGTCTGCAACCACGAAGAGTCCGAGGTCGGGACGAACGCCTCCCGTGTCCTGGTTTTGTTTACGCTTCAGGCCGATATCGGAGATCAAGGCACAATCCAGGATCAAATTAGAGTTTCCACTCATGGCGATGGGATCAAGTTTGAACAAGATCGGGACGGATGTCCATCAGAGTTTTGACAAGGCGGGCCCGATTTCCTCCCGGATGTGACGGGAGAGTGCGTCCGGATCGGAAAAGAACCAGGTCACCGGCGGGTGGAGGCCGGGGTCGTGATCATGCTCAAGGAGCAGACGTTTGCCTGCGATCCGGGCCAAGGCTCCTGCCGAGTCGAGAATGTTCCAGCCCGGCAATCGGTCCTCGAATGCCTTACGGATCCAGGGATAATGGGTACAAGCCAGTAGGGCTGCTCCGGGCTCCAGATTCCGGTATTCTCGGACATATTCTTCAACGGTCAGGCCCAGAATCGGGTGTTCGATCCAGCCTTCTTCGATCAAAGGGACCAAAAGGGGGCATTCCTGTTCGAAAACCCGGACTTCCGGTGATTTGATCCGTAGCCAGTCGGAATAAATCCTGCTCCTCACGGTGGCGCGCGTTCCCAGAACCAGGGCCGGGGCCCTTCCGTCCGGGATCGCTTCCACGATGGATTCGACTCCCGCCTCGACGACATCCAGAATGGGAAGGGTGTTGAGCACCTGTTTGAATTCATTCAGAGCGATGCTGGCCGCGGTATTGCAGGCGATCACCAGCGCTTCGATCCCGTGCGATTCCATTTTCAGGGCGGCCTCCCTGCAAAGGGCGCGGATTTGTGTCGGGCTCTTGGATCCGTAGGGGACGTTGGCCGTGTCGCCGAAGTAAAGGTACTGGTGGGAAGGGAAGCGCTTTCGCAGCTCCTTCAATACGGTCACTCCACCCACTCCTGAATCAAAGACACCGATTCTCACCCCGAAGAGGTTGCTGGAAGCCCCGGAAAAAGTCAAAACCCTGGCAGAAAAATGTTGCTGCGGGTTAAATCGGGTTTGTAGAATGGAATGCGGTGCAGGGGGCGTTTTCCTTAGACGGGGGAGCCATTGCATCGATACACTGGAGTCGAGAAGAGGGCCTGTCACGATGACTGCATCCGCACAAGAATGGTCGAAGTACCTGAATCAAATCCAGATGAAAGAGGAATTCCGCCATCTCAATTGGGAAGGGAACTTCTTCGATTACCTCGAGTTGGTGAAGAAGAATCCGAACATCGCCCGGAACGCTTTCCAGCGGATGTACGACATGGTTCTCTCCTGGGGAACCGACAACTTTGTCGAGTACAAGAAGGAAATCACCCGGTACAAGTTTTTCGACGATCCGATTGATGGCGGTAAAGACGCTGTCTTCGGGCTCGACGTCCAACTCATGAAGTTGGTCAATTTTTTCAAGTCCGCCGCCTACGGTTACGGGACCGAGAAGCGGGTACTCCTGTTGCACGGCCCGGTCGGTTCGGCCAAGTCGACCATCGCACGGCTCCTGAAGAAGGGGATCGAGCAATATTCACGCACTGACACGGGAGCGCTTTACACCTTCAAGTGGATCGATCCGACCGGCAAAGGAGAAGTCCTGTTCGGTGGGGCGACCGAGATGATGTCGCCCATGCACGAGGATCCGCTGAAGCTGATCCCCGAGGAAATGCGGTCCCAGGTTCTTTCCGAGATCAACAAAGGTTTGAAATCGGATTACAAGGTCCACATCAAAGGGGACATCGATCCGGCTTCCCGTTTTGTGATGCGTGAGCTTCTCAAGCGTTACGAAGGGGACTGGGCCCAGGTGGTCACCAACCACATCCGTGTGGTCAGAGTGGTCCTCTCCGAGAAAGACCGCATCGGTATCGGGACTTTCCAGCCGAAAGACGAGAAAAACCAGGATTCGACCGAACTCACCGGCGACATCAATTACCGGAAGATCGCCGAGTACGGTTCGGATTCGGACCCGCGGGCGTTCAACTTCGACGGTGAATTCTGTGTGGCCAACCGGGGCGTGATCGAGTTCATCGAGGTTCTGAAACTCGATGTGGCGTTCTTGTACGATCTTTTGACCGCTTCCCAGGAACACAAGATCAAACCCAAGAAGTTCGCCCAGACCGACATCGACGAGGTGATCATCGGGCACACCAACGAGCCGGAATTCCGGAAACTCCAGAACAACGAGTTCATGGAGGCGCTCCGGGACCGTACGGTCAAGATCGACATCCCTTACATCACCAAGCTCAAACACGAGATCAAGATTTACGAGAAGGATTTCAATCCGCAGAAAATCCGCGGAAAGAGCATCGCCCCTCACACCATCGAAGTGGCTGCGATGTGGGCCATTCTCACCCGTCTCGAGCATCCGAAGAAGTCGAATCTCTCGTTGATCCAGAAGCTCAAACTTTATGACGGTAAGGCGCTTTCAGGATTCTCCGAAGAGAATGTGAAGGAGCTCCGCAAGGAAGCGATCCGGGAAGGCCTCGACGGGGTTTCCCCCCGTTACGTGCAGGACAAGATCTCGAACGCCATCGTGAAGAGCGAGATCCCGTGTGTGAATCCGTTCATGATCCTGAACGAGCTCGAGTCCGGGCTCAAGAATCACGGATTGATCGCAAGCGAGGAAAAACGCCGCGAATACCGCGATTTGATCGGTGTGGTGAAGCAGGAGTACGAGGACATCGTCAAGAACGAGGTCCAGCGGGCCATCTCCGCCGACGAAGACGCGATCGCCAAGCTGTGCGGGAATTACATCGACAACGTGAAGGCCTACACCCAGAGGGAGAAGGTCCGGAACAAGTACACCGGTATGGACGAGGAGGCGGATGAGCGCCTGATGCGTTCGATCGAGGAGAAGGCCGATGTCCAGGAGAGCCGGAAAGACGATTTCCGTCGCGAGATCATGAATTACATCGGTGCGCTCGCAATCGAGGGACGTACTTTTGATTTCAGGACTAACGAGCGTCTCCTGAAGGCTCTCGAACTCAAATTGTTCGAAGACCAGAAGGACACCATCAAGTTGACCAGCCTGGTTTCCAACGTGGTGGATCGTGCCACACAGGAGAAGATCGACGTGGTCAAATCCCGTCTCATCAAATCCTTCGGATACGATGAGATCTCGGCGACAGATGTGCTCAACTTCGTTGCGAGTATCTTCGCACGGGGTGACGTGAAGAAGCGGGAGTAGTCATGATAGACGGTGCTCGCCGGGATCATGCACGTTTTCGCCAGATTGTCCGGGGGAAGATCAAGCAGGATCTCAAGAAGTACATCACCCATTCCGAGATGATCGGCCGTAAGGGCAAGGACACCGTGACCATTCCCATGCCTCAGATCGAAATCCCCCGGTTCCGTTACGGATCGAATCAGGGTGGAGTCGGTCAGGGTGAGGGTGATGTCGGGGATCCGGTTCCGGGTCAAGGGGAGCCGGGCGATCAACCGGGTGAGGGTGGCAAGCAGGCCGGAAAAGAAGGCGGCGAGCACGAGCTCGAGGTCGAATTCACCCTGGAGGAGCTCGCGGAAATCCTCGGTGAGCAGTTGGAACTTCCCAGGATCGAGCCTAGAGGCCAGAAGAGTTTGAAGTCCAAGGTGGACAAGTACACTGCGATCGCCACCCAAGGGCCCAATTCACTCCGCCACTTCAAACGGACCTTCAAAGAGGCGTTGAAACGGCAAATCGCCTCCGGCACTTATGATCCGTCGAATCCCGTGATCGTTCCCATCAAGAAAGACATGCGCTACCGCTCCTGGAAGTCCGATGTCCAGCATGAGAATTCTGCGGTGATCATCTACATGATGGACGTTTCCGGGTCGATGGGGGACGAACAGAAAGAAATTGTCCGGACGGAGGCGTTCTGGATCAACACCTGGCTACGGTCCCAGTACAAGGGTGTCGAAACCCGCTACATCATCCACGACGCCACGGCGAAGGAAGTGGATGAGGATACGTTTTTCCGGACGCGAGAGAGCGGCGGGACGCTCATCAGCTCGGCCTACAAGTTGTGCGAGCAGATGATCTCCACGGACTATCCCCCCGGAGACTGGAACATCTACCCCTTTCATTTTTCTGACGGGGACAATTGGTCGACCGAGGACACCAAGTCCTGCATCGAGCTCCTGAAGACCTCCCTTTTGTCGAAGGTGAACGTGTTCTGCTACGGTCAGGTCGACTCCCGGTACGGTTCCGGGCAGTTTTTCAAGGATTTGAATGAAGCTTTCGGAAAAGAGGATGACCAGGTGATCTTGTCCAGAATCGAGAACAAGGACGGCATCCTGCCCTCGATCAAGGATTTCCTGGGAAGGGGGAAATGATGGGGATCCGGTCCACCCAGCTCCCACTCGAGCTGTCACGTCTTCAGGAAGAGATTCGCGGCTACGCCGAGGGCTTCGGCCTCGATTTTTTCGAGACGATCTTCGAGATGGTTCCGTCCGATGCGATCAATGCGCTGGCAGCCCAAGAGGGGTTTCCCGTACGGTATCCCCATTGGCGTTTCGGGATGAACTATGACCAGTACTCGAAAGGCTACGAGTGGGGTCTGTCCAAGATCTACGAGATGGTGATCAACACCAATCCCTCTTACGCCTACCTGATGAGTTCCAATTCCTATGTCGACCAGAAAATGGTCATGGCCCACGTTTACGGGCATGTCGATTTTTTCAAGAACAACATCTGGTTCTCCAAGACCAACCGGAAAATGCTCGATGCGATGGCCAACCATGCGGTCAAGATCAGGCAGTACATGGACGATGTCGGGCAGGACGAGGTGGAGGGGTTCATCGATCTGTGTCTGAGTCTCGACAACATGATCGATCCGCACCTCCCGTTCGAATCACCGAAGAGTGCGAGGAAGGAAGAAGACCAGACCACCTCCGAAACAGGCAAGCTGAAGGTGGAGCGTTCCTACATGGACCGGTACATCAATCCTCCCGAATTCGTCGAGGCACAACGCAAGAAGCTCGAGGAGCAAAGCCGGCAACGCCAGGTGTTTCCGGAATCCCCCGTCCGGGATATCATGCTCTTTTTGCTTCAAAATGCGCCCTTGTCGGAATGGCAGGCGGATGTGCTCCGGATGATCCGTGAAGAAGCCTATTATTTCGTGCCCCAAATGCAGACCAAGATCATGAACGAAGGGTGGGCCTCTTACTGGCACTCCGAAATCATGACGAAAAAGGCCCTCAAAGACAGCGAGATTCTCGACTTCGCCGATCACCATGCCGGTGTGACCGCAATGGCTCCCGGACGGATCAATCCTTACAAAATCGGGATCGAGCTCTTCAGGGACATCGAAGACCGGTGGAATCGTGGCCGCTTCGGTAAGGCGTACGAGGACTGTTCCGATCTGAGAGAGCGGGCCAACTGGGACAAGAAACTCGGTCTCGGAAGGCAGAAGATCTTCGAGGTCAGGAAGGTCTGCAACGATGTGACCTTCATTGACGAATACATCACGCCTGAATTCGTGGATCGTTTCCGTCTGTACTCCTACGAACTGAACCGACGGACGGGCCAGTACGAGATCACCGACCGGAATTTCAAGAGCGTCAAAGAGAAACTGCTTTCATCGCTCACCAACCAGGGACAGCCCCACATTTCGGTCGTCAATGCCAATCACGAGAACCGGGGTGAGTTACTGCTCGCGCACAAGCACCTGGGCGGGGATCTTGATCTGAAGTACGCCCGGGAGACCATGCGCTCGATCTTCATGATGTGGAAACGCCCGGTACACATCGAGACCACGATTGACGGTAGGAGCAGGTTTTACAGTTACCTCGCCAACCACGAGTTCGTCGCCAAGGACTGATTCTCAGATTCCCTGAAGGTCTTTACCGAGCGCTTTCCGGATGAAGGTCCGGTTGGGGAAGTTGATCACGAACCCTGCGGCCGACGCTCCGAGGAACGGAAGAATGAGCGAGGGCTGTTTTTGCAGGAAGCCGCCAATGAATCCGTACAAGCAGACGCTTTCGAGGAGGGCGAGCCTGACGACAAATCCGGCCAAGAACCCCTCGAGGAGGTCACTTTCATTCGTGCCCGTCGGGGGTAGCTTCTTGGCTGCGTTTTTCCAAAGAAGGTTCGGAACCAACCAGGCGAGCAGCAGGGTGCCTGTGGCCATGAATGCCGTTGCGAGGACCACGGGTGATTCGGAGAGCGGGATTGCCGGAGTCGTGGATTCCAAGGGTTTCACCACCGACTCCAGGACTGCGGCATACAGGAATTGAGAAATGAACAGAATCGACCAGAGGATCAGGGGAGGGTTTTTCATGGTTTGTTCTCAGGTGATCGGCTTGCCACGGGCCTTCTGCATCAGGATCTGATGGGTTCCGAGCTCCCGTTTGGGGTGTTTCACTTTTCTTTTCTTGTAGGTTCCGTCCGAACGCATTTCCCAGCCTTGACGGTGGTCGTCGATCAGGAGATTCAGGAAGTCGAACACACGTTCTTTGTGCTGGGGGTCCTCGATGGGGGCGACCGCCTCCACCCGCGACAGGAGGTTCCGGTGCATCCAGTCTGCCGAGCCGATGAAGAGCTCACCGTTGACCGGATTTTTCTCCCCGTTCTGGAAATAAAAGACACGGGAGTGCTCGAGAAACCGGCCGATCACAGAGTACACCCGGATGTTGGAACTGAGACCCTTCACCCCGGGTCTCAAGCAACAGATTCCGCGGACAATCAGATCGATCCGGACTCCGGCTTCCGAGGCTTCATAGAGGGCGTGGCTGATGTCCCGTTCATCGAGGCTGTTCACCTTGGCGATGATCCTGGAGGGCAGGCCTTTTTTGGCATTGGCCGTCTCGCGGTGGATCCGCCGGAGGAACTGTTCCTTCAAGGTCAGGGGGGCGACCAGGAGCTTGTTGTAGTCCTTCTTGAGTGATTTCCCGGTGAGGAAATGGAAGAGGTTCACGACATCCTCGGCGATTTCCCTTTTGCAAGTGAAGAGGCCGAAGTCCGTATAGAGCCTCGAGGTGACCGAGTGATAATTGCCTGTCCCGATGTGACAGTAGCTTCTCATCTCGTCGCCTTCCTGCCGGACGATCAGGGTGGTCTTGCAATGGGTTTTCAATCCGATGACGCCGTAAACGACATGGACGCCGGAGTCTTCAAGGCTTTGTGCAACGAGGATGTTCTTCTCCTCGTCGAAGCGTGCCTTCAGCTCGACGAGGCAGACCACATGTTTACCGAGTTCTGCCGCTTTTTTGAGCAAGGGGATGAGCGGACTGTCGGCACCGGTGCGGTACAGGGTCATCTTGATGGCCGTGACCTTCGGATCGTTGACCGCTGCACGGATGAAGCGTTCCACCGAGCCACTGAAACTCTCATAAGGGTGATGAACCAGAATGTCATGGTGTTTGATGGTCTGGAAGATGTCCCGATCCGGGTCCGAGAGGGCGGGAACCGCAACCGGGATCCAGGGTTCGAATTTGAACTCCGGGCGATTGAGTTCGAGGACCGGTTTCAGCGAAGTGTACTCGATCAATCCTTGCACGCCGTAAACCTGGTCTTCGTCGAGGTGGAGTTCGTCACGAAGCATCTCGAGCATCAGTGGATGGCCTTTTCCAGCGTATTCGAGCCTGACGACGTCACCGAACTTCCGTTCTTTCAGCTCGGTTGAAATCGCCTCGAGCAGATCGTCTGATTCTTCGGGGTCCGCCTCGATGTTGGTGTTGCGGGTCACCCGGAACGGCATCATGTCCCGGACCTCCATTCCCGGGAAAAGGGAGTCCACGTTCGCCACGATGAGCTCGAGGACGGAAAGGAATCGCGCATGTTTGGGATCTTTCTTGCCGTCCACCCGGATCCACTGCGGGAAAAAGTTGGGAACCTTGATCCTGGCGAAGTGGGTCTCATCCTCCCGCCCGGGGTAGTTCAAGAACACACCCAATGAAATGGACAGGTTGGAAACGAAAGGGAAGGGGTGACCCGAATCCACCGCGAAGGGAGTCAGTACGGGGAAAATCTGATGCCTGAACAAGTGATTGGCTCTCTCGCGTTCATCGGAGGAGAGCTCTTTCCAGGGGAGCAGATGGATCCCCGAGGCTTTGAGCTCGGGGACCAGCTCCTTCTCGAAGCAGGCTCTGAGCTCCGAGAGCAGGGGGAGCAATTGTTCCCGGAACCTGATTCGGGCGTGGGAGTAGAGCGATCCCATGCGCTTCATGAAATACTCGTCCAGATTCGATTGGAAGATTCCGAGGAACCTGACCCGCTCGAACAAGGGAGTGCGGTCATCGAGAGCCTCGTGCAGCACCCGCGCATTGAATTCGAGCCAGCTTAAATCGCGATGGTTGAAGAGGTCCTGCTCACTCATCAATTTCTTTTCGGTGAACGGGACCCGGGACTGAAGTCGGGCGGGAAAGCGTCAAAATCCGGACGCCACACGTGCTGGACAGGGGAGTCGAGGTCCGGCAAAATCAAAAGATGAACCAGACGGATCCGAATCCATCCCGATTGAGGCTCTCGCGAAGATTCTCAGTGAGGGGTGTCGACCCTCTGGATTCTGTCCCGATGATCCACGCCGATTCAAAAATCCGGGATCCGGACGGACGGGTCGTTTTTGAGTTGAAAGACATCGAGGTGCCGGCGAGCTGGTCCCAGCTCGCGGTGGACATCGTCGTTTCGAAGTATTTTCGAAAGGCCGGGGTTCCGGGCACGGGCCATGAAACCTCGGTCCGGCAGGTGATCCGGAGGATCGTCTTGGCGCTCGGCGCAACAGGCGGAAAAACCGGCCTGTTCTCGGACCCGGATCGAAGTGTTTTCGAAGACGAACTTTCGTACCTCCTGGTGCACCAGTACGCCGCTTTCAATTCGCCGGTGTGGTTCAACCTCGGTCTGCATGAACAGTACGGGATCCGGGGAAGCGGGGGAAACCATTTTCACGATCCGGTCACCGGTTCGACCCTTGAAACTCCGGATGCCTATGAGCATCCACAATGCTCGGCTTGTTTCATCCAGTCGGTGGATGACGACCTGATGTCGATCTTCGATCTGATGAAGAACGAGGCCCGCCTGTTCAAATACGGGTCCGGGACCGGAACCAACTTCTCGAGGATCCGGGGGCGTCAGGAGAAACTTTCCGGAGGCGGATATTCCTCGGGTTTGATGAGTTTCCTGGAAGTTCTCGATCGCGGAGCGGGGGCCACCAAATCAGGAGGGACCACCCGTCGGGCCGCGAAGATGGTCTGTCTCGATCTCGATCACCCTGAAATCGTCGACTTCATCGAGTGGAAAATGCGTGAAGAGCGTAAAGTCGCCGCGCTCATCGCCGCCGGTTACAGTTCTGATTTCAACGGTGAAGCGTACCGGACGGTTTCAGGTCAGAATTCGAACAACTCGGTCAGGGTCACCGACGGGTTCATGAGGGCGGTGATCGAGGACGGTCCCTGGCAAACGAAGTCGAGGACCGACGGAAGTGTGATCGAAACCCTTCGTGCCCGTGATCTCTGGCGTAAGATCGCCGAGGCGGCTTGGGCATGCGCGGATCCCGGACTTCAATTCGACACCACGATCAACTCCTGGCACACCTGTCCGGCGACCGGGCCCATCCGGTCGTCCAACCCTTGCTCGGAGTACATGTTCCTCGACGACAGTGCGTGCAATCTCGCCTCTTTGAACCTCGTCCGTTTTCTGGAACAGGACGGATCATTCAACGTCGAGAACTACCGGCATGCCATCCGGATCCTGATCCTTGCACAAGAGATCCTCGTGGATCATTCGAGTTATCCCACGGCGAAGATCGCGAAAAATTCGCACGACTTCCGTCCTCTCGGACTCGGTTACGCCAACCTCGGTACCTTTTTGATGCTGAAGGGGCTTCCCTACGACTCGGAGAGCGGGCGTTCATGGGCCGGCACGCTGACCGCGATCCTGACGGGTGAGGCTTATGCGGTGAGTTCTGAAGTTGCAGGAATTCTCGGACCTTTCAACGGTTTTTCGTCGAACCGGGGAGCCATGCTCGGAGTCATCCGGAAGCACCGGGATGCGGCCGGCCGGTTGTCCGGTGAGGCGATCGATCCGGGGCTTCGGGCCGCCGTTTCGGAATGTTGGGATCGAGCTCTCCGGTCCGGCGAGCAAGTCGGATACCGGAACGCGCAGGTGACCGTCCTCGCGCCGACGGGCACGATCGGTCTCTTGATGGATTGTGACACGACCGGGATCGAGCCCGATTTCGCGCTGGTGAAGTTCAAAAAACTCGTCGGTGGAGGTGTTTTCAAGATTGTGAACCAATCCGTGAAGGGGGCTCTTCACCATCTCGGGTACACACCGGCGCAGATCGCTGACATTCTCCAGACCCTGACGGGCACCCAGAAGTTCGACTCCCGGGCTCCTCATGTGAGTCGGGACTTCCTGCTTTCCAAGGGACTCAGTGAGGAGGAGATCCTCCGGATCGAGCAGAGTCTCCCCGGTGTCCTCGATCTCAGGAGCGCCTTCACCCGGCACGCGCTCGGCGATGAGTGTCTGGTTCGAGTCGGTGTCGGTGAAACCGAGTTCAGGTCTCCCGGGTTCAATTTTCTCGATTGGTCGGGCTTGCTTCCCGGTCAAGTGGATGAGGCGAACACCGTGATCTGCGGAACCCTCGGGATCGAGAGCGCCCCCCATCTGTCGGAAGAACACCTCCCGGTCTTTGATTGCGCAAATCCCTGCGGGCCGAAAGGCACCCGATTCATCGCTCCGATGGGGCACATCCGGATGATGGCTGCCACCCAGCCCTTCCTTTCGGGGGCCATTTCGAAGACGGTGAACCTTCCGAACCACACCACGGTCGAGGAAATCGAGGATCTGCATTTGCAGTCATGGAAGCTCGGGCTCAAGGCGGTTGCATTGTACCGTGACGGCTGCAAGCTGTCCCAGCCGCTTTCCACCCGCGTTCCCGAAGCCGGGCCTGGATCCTCCAAAGGGGTGAGGCTCAGGCTTCCGGCGAAACGCAACGGATTGACAGTCGAGGCCGCCGTTTCGGGTACGAAAGTCTATCTCCGTACCGGCGAGTACGAGGACGGACGACTGGGCGAGATTTTCATCGATCTGGACCATGGAAACGGGACCTATCGGTCCATTCTCGATTGCTTCGCCATTTCGGTCAGCTTGGGGCTCCAGTATGGAGTTCCACTCTCCGAGTATGTCGACAAATTCACATTCACCCGGTTCGAGCCGGGTGGTCCTGTCACCGGACATCCCAATGTGAAAATGGCCACCTCGATCGTGGACTATGTCTTCAGGGTTCTCGGAATGGAGTACCTGGGCCGGACCGACTTTTTGCAGGTCAAACCCGCATCAGGCGTTCAGCGAGGGGAAGCGACGGGGCCCGATGTCGAAGAGCGCTTGGCCGGCCTGTCTCCGGATGCACCTCTTTGCGACTCTTGCGGGTACCGTACGGTACGGAGCGGATCCTGTTTCAGGTGTCTGAATTGCGGGAACAGTATCGGTTGCAGTTGAACCGGTCTGTGTGCTCAGTAGTGTGTCAGTAGGCCCAGTCGATCAGTGTGGCGCCCCAGGTGAAGCCGCCCCCGAAGGCGACCAGCGCCAGGCGATCGCCTTTCTTGAGGCGCGGCTCCCACTCCCACAAGCAAAGGGGCAGGGTGGCAGCGGTCGTATTACCGAACTTTTCAATGTTGACCATCACGCGATCCATCGGGATTCCCGCCCGATCCGCGGTGGATTCGATGATGCGGATGTTCGCCTGATGGGGGACGAGCCAGGTGATGTCTTCGGGCTTCAGGCGGTTGCGCTCCATCAATTCGAGCACGACCTCCGCCATACCCTTCACGGCGAACTTGTAAACCGCGGCCCCCTCTTGTTTGACGAAGTGTTGGCGTGCTTGAACGGTTTCGAGACTCGGAGGTAGCAGAGATCCGCCCGCCTCGGTCCGGAGGTACTTCACTCCCGATCCGTCGCTCTTCAGCAAACTGTCACCGATTCCCAATCCGGAATCCGTCGGTTCGAGGAGCACCGCTCCCGCACCGTCTCCGAAAATGATGCAGGTGTTGCGGTCCTGATAGTCGATGATGGAGCTCATTTTATCGGCTCCGACCACGACCACCTTCTTGTGTCGACCGCTCTCGATCAGTGCGGCCCCCGTGGTCAACGCGTAAAGAAATCCGGAACAGGCTCCCGAGAGATCGAAGCCCCACGCATTTTTCGCGCCGATCCGGTCGCAGACCAGGTTCGCGGTCGAAGGAAAAGGGTAGTCTCCGGTCACGGTGGCCACGATCAGACACTCGATTTCAGAAGGATCGATTCCCCGTTTCTTGCACAGTTCGAGCACCGCCGGAACGATCAGATCCGAAGTGGCTTTTCCGGGCTCATTCAGGATCCGGCGCTCCCGGATCCCGGTTCGGGTCCGGATCCATTCATCCTGGGTATCCACCATTTTCTCGAGATCCTGGTTCGTGAGTCGGGTCTCGGGAACATAGCCTCCCACTGCAGTGATGGCGACACGGGGTTGTGAAGTCATGTTGGAACGGTACCTGAGGGGGGAACAAAAATCTACTTCGCCGACCCGAGCAGGAGATTGATCATGAAAACGCAATCATGCCCCGCGGATTTGGGAGAAATTCCGACATCATACCTGGGCCAGCCCTCCTCCACCCGGGGGAAAGGTTTTGTGGCGGGGCATCGGGCCAGGAGGAGACGGGCGGTTTCCTCGTCGGGTCCCCGTACCAGGAAGCGGAGCAGGGGTTGGTCCGGATGCCGGTAATGAAGAACCAGACTGATGGCGTCGATCAGATCCGAGTCGGCGATCTGGATGCCGCGTTTTTTCATTTCACGCAGGAGATAGATGGTTTCGGCGGTTCCGAGCAGATCGTAACCTTTTTCCTGGCCGATCTTGAGAGCGTCCTCGTTTCTGACCATCAGGTAACCGAGATAGCGCAAGGACTGGTCTTGCTCCAGGAAGTGGTGGTGCTCGTTCAGTTGCCAAGCCAGGTGCCAGAAATAGGCCCGGATCCGGCACTGATTCTCCGGGTCCCGCACATCCGGACAAAAACGACTGTCATTCTTGCGGATGTATGCGATCCAGTCGGCCGCGGTTTTCAGATCCGCTTTTGCGATCAAATAGGCAAGAACACCCCGGGCGGAGGAGGATGAGAAAGAGGGAATGCCTTCACTCTCGACACCGATGAAGCTTTTGCTCCGCCAAAAACGGCCTTGATCATCCCGGGCTTCACGGACCTGTTCACAAGAGGTGAAGTCGCCCGAAAGACAAAGAAGACCCAGGTGGCGCAGGGCTTCGGGATAGGGACAGGTGTGATAGGTCAGGATCCCGTCATCGCATCGGGGTGCCCACTGTCTGATCTTGGAGCGGAGAGCCCGGAGTGCAGCCAACGTGGCGGGCTGTGGGGGCGGGGAAGATGTTTTCTTGAGCCATTCGGGATCGATCCCTTGGGCTTCAGCCGCCACTTCGTCCGTGATCGTACGGGTCTCGTCAATGTCCCGCTCGGTGTCGGTCAATCGGGCGAATCCGATGTGTAGGTCGGCCTCAGCGAGGCTCATTCCGAAATTTTTTTCGAAGTGGTGTCGCGCACTCAGTATCAGGAGTCCCAGAATGACGGCAGGGAGGAACAGGAAAAAACGTTTTCTTTGAGCCGGTGTCATCCTCGATTTCGCCATGATCTGATGAAATGATCCCCAGAGTGTCGGGGGGGATCAAGGAATTTGTTCAAGTGTGGAAGGTTCGGGGGCGCTGATCCTGTACCGGGCACCCCTCAAATCGAATTCCACCCGACTGGCGTGCAAACCGAGTCGGAATGAAACAGGGTAGTCTCCCGCTCCGCCGTATATCGGATCTCCAATCAGCGGGAGTCCTGCGTGAGCCAGGTGAACCCGGATCTGGTGCATCACTCCGGTTTCGATTCGGACCTCGATCCGCGATGCATTGAGCCCGGCCAAGGAGACCGGACGGATCGAGTCAATCCAGGTGAGGGCCGGAAGCGGCTTGCCCCGGAAACGTCTGAACTTGCCCTCCGGTAGAACGATCATCCGTCTTTTGCTTTGCGGGTGGTGGGCGAGGGGAAGATCGATTTTGAGTGGCAGACCGGACGGGATGGAAGGCGCTCCGGCCTGCGACCACGCGATGTAGGATTTTTGGAGGGTCCGTTCGGTGAACCTTCGCCTCATCTCCATGAAGATCTCGTCGCTCTTGGCGAACAAGAGGACGCCACTGGTTCCGGTGTCGAGACGGTGCAGAAGTTGGACGGGGGCCCCCACAAACAGAGACTTGACGCGCCGCTCCGCAGTGTCTTGATCCGGATCTTGCTGGTTTTGCGAGGGAAGTCCGGAAGGCTTGTTCAGGGCCAGAATGAAGTCGTCCTCGAAGAGGAGTTCGATCATGGGTCGAGATTAACACGAACGCCGTGGTGTTTCCTGTTGATTTTCAATGGCTTTGGACTAATGTCAGGCTTATGAACATCAAACGTCACACTCTGCGTCTAGTCGCTCTTTGCGCCCTGCTGGCACTCGGTTTTGCCGGGGAAGCTCGCGCCCTCATGGTCGAAGGCTCGGTGGATTATCCGGTGGGAGTCGGTGCGGCAGCTCAAAACTTCAACCCGAATCTCGGTTTCACCGGCAAGGTTTATCTGAATCCGTTTTTCGATCCGGCCATCCGCAATTATGTGAGCGTGTCTTACCAGAATCTTTCTTTGAAAACCGAATCGAACAGCTCCTTCCGGATTTTTCCGGTCCTTGCGGGACTCGAGTTCCAGGGCAAAGTGTCGGACAAGATCCACACCACACTGGGTGGCGGAGTCGGTTTTGCCACCGCCTACTTGAATTCACGCTCTGCCACGCTCTTCCGGACCTACGGATATTTTTCGGCGCAACTTCACGGCGGGATCGAGTACGACCTCGGAAGCGGGTTCTCCACCTTTTTCCGTCTGCCGATCACCTACATGGTCAGCTCGGCCACCATCAGCTACCTGACTTACACTTTCGGCGCCAATTACGCGCTCTAACCCGGGAAACACGAGGAAGATCATGAAAAACACAATCAAGAAGGCCATCGTGGGAATCAGTCTGGTGCTCGGTCTCTCCGCCTGCGGGGGAGCGAACGGAGTGGTCGATCCGATCACCTTGTTCAGTGACAATTCCATTCCGAAGCTGAATGCCATCGTGGCGAACGGATTTGCGGGACAGACCTTGGTCGGCAATTTCAGTCCTGCAACACCCTACTGGATCATGACCGGATCCTTTGTCGGTGCACCTGTGGTGAGCCCTGCGAACGGGATCGTCACCTCCACCGGAATCACCGTGATCGACGGTAACTCCGTGACCTATGTGGCGATTGCCCACTCAGGCCGGATTTCAACCGCGATTTACGGCATGCAAAACGTGATCGTCCGTGCTGGAGACTCGGTTCGTGCCGGAGACTCCCTCGGTGCTTTCGTCGGGTGGGGCGCGAATCGTGTCGCCTTCCAGGTGTTGCTCGACGGGGTTGCGATTTGTCCGCTTTCGTTCATGAGTGATTCGTTCCGTTCGACACTTGCGACCTTTTCTTTCAACGGCCTTCAGCCCTGCCTCTGATCTCCATGAGCACTCTCGCAGGTAAAAAAGCTGTCATCCTCGGACTCGCCAATGACCGTTCCATCGCGTGGGGAATCGCCCAAGCCTTGCGGGCGGCCGGGGCCGAACTCGCTTTCAATTACCTCGGAGAATCGTTGGAGCGCCGGGTGCGCCCTCTGGCGGAGAGTCTCGGGGCCTCGATCATCGAGCCCTGTGATGTGAGCAGTGACGAGCAGATCGCGTCCTTTTTTGGAAAAGTGAAGGAGAAGTGGGGCGGGATCGACATCCTGATCCACTCCGTGGCTTTCGCGAACAAGACCGACCTGTCCGGACGCTTTGTCGACACGACCCGTGACGGATTCCGCCTGGCTCTCGACGTGAGTGCTTTTTCCTTGGTGGCCACCGCGCGCGAAGCCGAAAAGCTCATGGATCCGGCCAAAGGTGGGACCGTGATCACCCTCACTTACTACGGTTCCGAAAAGGTGATGCCGGGTTACAATGTCATGGGTGTGGCCAAAGCTGCACTCGAGGCCTCGGTCCGCTATCTGGCACACGATTTGGGACCGAAGAAAATCCGGGTGCATGCGATTTCAGCCGGTCCCATCAAGACCCTCGCGGCCGCCGGTGGGATCTCGAATTTCCGTGATTTCCTCGGGCAGATCGAACAGCGCGCTCCATTGCACGAGAATGTCTCTCCCGAAGATGTGGGATCCTTGGCTGCGTACCTCTGTCAGGACGGCGCCCGTCACATGACCGGAAACGTCCTGTACGTGGACTCCGGATTCAACATCATGGGTGCCTGATGTGGGAGCTCATCCGGACCTACCGTAAATACGATCCGGCAACCAAAAGTTCACTCGAGGTTTTCTTTCTTTATCCCGGGGTGAAAGCGATCGGTTTTCACCGTCTTGCTCACGCGCTCTACCGTGCCGGTATTCCCTTCGTTCCGCGCGCCATCAGCGAGTGGTCACGATTTCTGACCGGCATCGACATCCATCCTGGCGCCCGGATCGGGAAGAATCTCATCATCGACCATGGCATGGGTGTGGTGATCGGTGAAACGGCCGAGGTGGGTGACCATTGCCTCATTTTTCACGGGGTCACTCTCGGTGGGGTCGATTTCAGTCCGGTGAAGCGCCACCCGACACTGGGCAACCACGTCGTGGTGGGGGCTGGTGCGAAGATCCTCGGGAACATCACCATCGGTGACCATGCCCGGATCGGTGCGAATTCCGTGGTGATCAAGTCAGTTCCGGAACATTGCACCGCCACGGGGATTCCCGCGAAAGTTGTGAATTCCAAGGGCGTGGTTCCGGGCGAAGAACTCAAGCACGATCAGATCGACTGAAACCGGTTTCAAGGTTGGCAGTGGTGCCGGGTCCCGGGGGCTTCGCAGAAGGCTTTCAGGCTCTTCAGGTTCCTCGAAACCTCGATGTCTTCCTCGGGGGCGAATTCGACCCTGGAAACCAGGGCGCTCGCCTCGGCATAGGGTTTGTCCGGTTCATACCACGGCTCGTAGACGAGCCCGTGCTTGGAGGTGACTTCGATGATCTTCGGGGATTTCTTCAGTGTCTCGGCGTAAAAGTTGATGTCCCAGAGGTGGATCTTGGCCCGGTTGCCGGGCAAGCGTTCCACCCGGTTGACCAGCACCACGTGAATGTCCGTGCTCATGCCGAGGATTTTTCCGGACGGAATCAATGCCGAGAAGAGGACTTTCGGAAACTCACCCCGATCCAGCCGGACTTCGAGGTTTCTGAGTAAGGACTCCACTTCCTCGAAGTTCATCGCCTCGGTGGAGTTCTTGAAAATTTTGAGTGAGGTACTCCGGACGGCCCGGTTCCTCCAGAGTTCCATGGTGTTCAGTTTCAGGTAGAACTCGATCCGGGGCTCAAGGCTCAGCTCACGTAAATTCTTGTAGCCCGGAATCACGGTTGCGTGGCCTGCCACAATGCGGTCGATCTTCCGCAGATAGTAGGCGACATCCGCAACCCTCGGTTGGGAAGGGTCGAAAAACGCCAACTGGGTGAGGTTCCGGAACAGGGTGGAGAATCCCCAGCAGTAGCCGAACTTGCGGTCGCTGATCCCTTCGAATTCATGGTCGGCATTCACCAGAGTGAGGCCGTTTTCGGCCTCCGGTTGGTAGAGTCCCCGGTGAATCCGGAGGTAGCGGGTGTAGGCGGGGTCGGAAATCCGCTCCCGTGCCGATTTCATGCGGCGGAATTCGGATTTCATGGAATGGAACGAGCTTTCGATGTTCTTTTCGATGGTCCCGTTGGTTCCGGTCAGAACCAAGCGCTCCTGGTTCAGTGGTTTCTTCAGGCGGAATCGGGTCCCGCGCGAGGGATCGTTTCCGGCATGGTCATGAGCGGTATCCACCTCATGGTCGTGGGGGGTGACGCTCAAGAGCACGGGTGTGGGCTCGGGCAGGGCGGCGTGGGTCGAAATCCCGAAACACAGGAGAGCAAAGAGGGGGCTGAGGATTTGAATCTTGCGCATGGGAGCGCAGGCTTATCATGTGGAGACAGGGGATTCAAGAAAAATTTCGCGGCGCGTCACCCTTTGGTAAACCACCCATCCCACCAAACTGCCAAAGAAAAAGCCGGCCAGGGTGTCGGTTGGGTAGTGCCGGCCGCCGACGACGCGCAAACAGGCGGTCAGGGTGGTCAAAAGGGGGTAGGCCAGCCAGGCCAGAGTGAGGATGGTCCGGCGTTTTTCTCCCCCCACGTGGTCGCGGAGGCTCAGGCAGGTCATCAGCAGGGCCAGTGCGACAAAGCTGGTGTGCCCCGAATAGAAGGAGGTGTATTGGTGGATGTTGGCCCCGTCCCCGGTAGGGGACCGGAAAACCAGGGGGCGGGGGCGTTGGGCCAGGGCTCGAACTGCTTCCACCACGACACCGTTCCAGGCCGTTGCTGAAAGAAGGGCCAAGTTCAATGTCAGGGAGTGCCGGACCCCTCGACGGATCAGCAGCCAGGGCAAGATGAAGGCCAGGGCTCCGACCGAGTTTTGGAGGAGGTTGGATAGGAAGTCCGCGAATACAGATTGAAACCCGAAGGCGATCCGGTCCAATCCGTTGACCTGATCGACCGTGCAGGGAGTCGGTTCGGTGGCGCACCAAGGTTTGAACCAAAGAGGGCGGGCCAGGAAGAATGCGAGGTAAATCCCGGAGGGAAGCAAGATCGTCGGGAGCAGTGATCGGAGGCGGGGAACCGGTGGCATTTCTCTTGTCAGAGTCTACCTTCGCAAGTAAGGTATTGGAATTCAAAAGTGATTCAACTCCAGAAAGGAAATCCTCCCGTGTGGAATGTTAAAGTGGGACAACCCGCTCCTCAATTCAAGGCCCCTGCGTATGTCGCAGGCCAGTTCAAAGACGTTTCCCTCCAGGATTACAAAGGAAAGTGGGTTTGCCTGTTCTTCTACCCGCTCGACTTCACTTTCGTTTGCCCCACGGAGATCCGTGGTTTCGCCCAGCTTGAAAAACAATTCCTCGAATCCAACTGCCAGGTGATCGGCGCGTCGACCGACAGTCAGCATTCTCACAAGGCCTGGTTCGAGAAGGACCTTCCAGAAGTGAAATTCCCGGTTCTTGCGGACACCAATCATTCCGTGTCCCGGAACTACGGAGTTCTCATTGAAGACAGCGGAATCGCCCTTCGGGGTACGTTCCTCATCGATCCGAACGGGATCCTGCAGGCCATGAGCGTCAATGCTCTGGGCGTGGGACGCTCGGTCGAGGAGACCCTCCGCACCCTTCAAGCCCTCCAAACCGGCGAACTGTGCCCCGTAAACTGGAAACCGGGCCAGGCAACTTTAACCAAGAAGTAAAGGAAATCAGAACATGAGCACTACCACTACCACCACTCCCAAGGCCAAACTCGGACGTCGCACCATCCGCAAGCTCGGACGCGACAAGCGCAAGACCAAGATCGTCGCAGACAAGGAATTCGCGAAGAAACTGTTCGACGGCAAGTCCAAGCGCTCCGCGGACAAAAAAGTCGCTTTCCGTAAGAAGAAAGCCAAGAAGTAATCATTAGCAAATGAGAGAGGGCCGTGCCCGTGAAGCGGGTTGCGGCCCTTTTTTTATGGCCAAAGAACGGGCTCAAAAGATCATCGCCGCGGCCGGCCTGATGAGCCGCAGGCACGCAGAAGAAGCGATCCGTGCGGGGCGTGTGGCCCTGAACGGCGAGGTGTTCACTGATCTGGGAAGGGTCCTCGATCCGGAGACCGATCAACTGACCTTGGACGGGGCGCCGGTCAGAAAACCGGAGCGGAAACGCGTCTTCCTGTTTCACAAACCGAGGGGAGTGGTCACCACCAAGGACGATCCCGAGGGACGCCCCACAGTGATGGATTTTTTCAGGGATCTCCCCGGGTTGAATCCGGTCGGACGTTTGGACTTCGATTCCGAAGGCCTGTTGCTCATGACCGATGACGGGGATTTGCTTCTCCAGCTGACCCACCCGCGATACGGGGTCCGGAAGGTGTACGAGGTGGAAATCCAGGGGAAGGTTCCCCGGGACTACCGGAAGCGACTGCTCGATTCGGTCGAGCTCTCCGATGGCCCTGGAAAATTCGATGAGCTGGAGGAAATCCAGTCGGGCAAGCGCTACCGGGTGACCGTGAGCGAAGGCCGGAACCGTTTTGTCCGTCGGATGTTCGGAGCCCTCGGTCTTGCCGTGGTCCGATTGATCCGGATCAGGATGGGCGACTACGAACTCGGAGCCCTCAAGCCCGGCGAAAGGCGTGAGGTCGAGTCCCGGTGAGCCTGATCGGGATTGAAAAGCGGATCACGGCTTGTGAGGCTTGTCCAAGACTCAGGGAGCACTGTCTCGAGACCGCCCGTGTGAAACGACGCCAGTTCCGCGATCAGGACTATTGGGGAAAACCGGTGCCCGGCTTCGGAGACCCGGAAGCGCGTTTATTGATCGTGGGTCTTGCTCCCGCGGCGCATGGAGCGAACCGGACGGGGCGGATGTTCACCGGGGACCAGTCGGGACTTTGGCTGTATCGGGCTCTCCACCGGGCAGGGTTTTCGAACCAAGCGCTCAGTGAGGGTAGGGAAGACGGACTCCGCCTCCACGATTGCTACATCACCACTGCGGCCCGGTGTGCCCCTCCCGGGAACAAGCCCCTGCCTGAAGAATTGGCCCGCTGTGGTGCCTTCTTGGCCGAGGAGCTGATGGAGCTGAAGCGGGTCAGGGTGTTCCTGGCTCTGGGGAAGATCGCACTTCACGCACTCTGGCGTCAATTGCCGGAGGGGATCAAACCGGCCCGGACCTTGCCTGCCTTCGCCCATGGTGCTGAAATCCCTTTGAATGACGGGCGCCTGATCGTCTGTTCCTACCACCCGAGCCAGCAAAACACCTTCACAGGCCTCCTCACGGAATCCATGTTCGACAGGGTGTTCGATGTGTCACGGGAACACCTCGTTTCGGGCGAAATTTGACTCAACTTTTTGCAGTTTTTGCCGATCAGGTACCATGGCATCCAGGCTCCGCAAGCACTCCACTGTCATCACCGTTTTTCTCGGGGTGACCGCGTTCTCTTGTTCTCTGCCCTTCTTCGCCAAGCATGAAGAGGGTCGGAGCGAGCGGGGATCCTCTTTTCCGGCACGTTTGACCGGAGTGCTCGAACTGAATCCGCGCTGTAGCGGTGGCTACTACCAGATTCGACTGGTCGGCATGAACGACGAGTCCCAGAACCAGGTCGAGTCCCAGTCCGATCAGAACGGAAGATTTTCAATCGTCGCCCCGTCGGGCTCTTATCAGATTCAGGTGGCCAAAGGTGAGTGCGGAGTCAAGCAAACCATCCACCTCGAGGGGAACACCGAACACATGATCTCCCTGCCGGTGGCTGAAACCCAGGCACTCGAGAAGGCTGAAAACTCTCCGGGCCGACTTCCTGCGTCAATCCTGATCGAACCGAAACGCTAGGGCAATCATTTCCCATTCAGGGTGTCCGCCACTCTCCCGAAGAGTTGGCATCACCTGAGGAGGGATGAGGAAATGAGCAAGGCAAACGAGATTTTCGAGGAAATCGAGCTTTCCAACGACACTTCCGCAACGGAGACCGGTCAGGCGTCCGCCTTGAAACCGGGAATCGGATCCCTCGAGCAGGTCGTCCGGCACTTTTCACACTGCCAGATCTGCGGTGGTCGGATGCACTTCAACTATGTGAGTGATTTCAGCCGCAATACCACGCAAGAAAAGGCGATCTGTCCGGAGTGCGGTCTCGACACCCGCGAAGTTTTGCATCGTCTCCAGTAATGGGTTAGCCTCCGGGACGTGAGCTCGCGTCTGACTTCTCTGCTTCCCGAATCCTCCTTTGTCATGGCCCGCAAATCCGCGGACCGTGTCCTCATTTTCGGGAGAGGTGTTCACGGGGGACCGAGCGGGGAACTGCTCTCGAAAATGGTCGCTTCACTCCAGGCCCCTCAAGACGGGGTCACCCTGTTCGATGCGGGAGACGGCTTCGATCCTTCCCGACTCAAGGGATTTCGCGTGTGGGTGATTCTGGGTGAGGATCTCGGCGCCCTTCATGGCTGGAAGCGCGGTGGTTTCCAGGATTGGAATGGAGTCCGAGTGATCGTCACCGAGTCGCTCGAGGACCTCCTTCAGCGCCCGGCGCTCAAGCGTTCTGCTTGGGAGGATTTGAAGCTGGTGATGCAGGAAATGGGCTGGAAAAGCCCCTGATGTTCGCCTGAATTCCGGGCTGGAGATTCCATTCACAGTTTGATCTGCCCGGATTCCCCGAGGGTCCGGGCGGTTTCACAGATTTTCTCGCGAGCGAGGAGCACGTCGGATTGCTTCTGAGGTCCCATCATTTGGATTTCCTCGAGCAGGGCTCCCGCCTGTCTCTCCGTCATTTTGGAGAATACGGTTTTCCTCGATGACTCGTCCAGTCCGCGGAGTGAGAGTGCGATCAGGTTTTGCGGGCAGGCTCTCAGAACCTTTTGGAGATCGGCCGCCTCGAGTGCGATGACGCGATCAAAGCTGATCATGCCCTTTTTGAGCTTGTCGGCGAGACCGGGGTCCTTTTGGCGGATTTCTCCGAGGATCCGGTTACGCATCGTCGGATCGAGTCCTGCGAGCAGTTCGGATGCCATTTGAGCCCCGTTGATTTTGATCGGTTCGTCTTTTTTCTTGGTCATGGGGAAAGGTCTCAGAGGGTTTTCAGGTATTCGACGATTTCGTCTTTTTCTTGCGGGTTCAGGTCGATGAATTTTTCGTGGCCACGGTTGGACTGTCCGTGAAGGCGGGTGTCGTAGATCGAGCGGTCGGATGGCACCGATGCGGGAACCTCGATCCGGGTCAAACCCATCCGGACCGGGTCGAAGCGGTATCTTTCGCCGGCGTCTTTGAGAGAAAACCGCACCGGCCGATCGGAGGCTTTTTCGAGCAGGTCCCGGAGGGTCGGGACGGAACCGTTGTGGAGGTACGGAAAGCGCGCCCAGATCGCGTGGAGACGGGGGGCGATGTATTTCCGTTGTCCGGCCTGGTCGGAGAGCTGGATCAGATCCTGGAGCGGACTACGTAGGACCCGGGTGAGGAAGTCCGGAGTCACGTAGTCGAGGCGATCGGGGTCGGTGCCGATTTTTTCGAGAGGGACGAATTTAGGCACTTCATAGACGGGTTTGCCATCAGGTTGAAAACTGTAATTGCCGTGGCACTTGGCACAGGTCCTGTCGAAAATCGCTTTGCCCCGGTCTGCGCGAGCCCGGTCGATGGAAAAGGGATAGGGAGGAGGGGTGAGTGCGCTGATGAGGGAAACGGCCCGTTCCACCTTGCCGAAGTAGGCACGGACTTGTTCAGGAGTCTGGCCCGACGTGATCTCGACACCGATGATCCATCCCGGGGGGTGGCCCCGTCCGATCCCGTCGGCGAATTGTCCTGCCTCCAGCTTTTTCTCGAATCCGAACCAGGAAGGGACCTTCACAGCTCCGATGTAGCCGTGGTCCGGAGCTCTGGCCTGATCCATCTCGTAAAACCAGCTTCCCACGAGCGAAACCGGGACCAGTCCCTGCGTCCGGGCGCTCATGCGAGGGTCTGCGAGCTTTTCCATGAGACGGATCGAGCGATCTTCGAGTCCGGACCAGGTCTTGGATTTTTTCAGAAGGTGCGTACGGACCAAGGTGTCGGTCAAGGACTTGAAGCGCTTCTCGATTCTGACCCCGTCGATTCCGATCCGGCCCGGGTCGATGGTCTTGTTTCCGATTCCCACGATGTGCTGACCTGCGGCCTTGCCACTGTGGCAGGCCACACAGCCCAAGACCCCGACATGGAGGTTCTTGTACTTCACCGTCTTGATGCCGATGATCTCGCCCCGGTGTTCTTGCAGGCCCCAACGACGGGTCAAAGTCCGGAGGAGGCTTTCGTCAGCACGGGTTCCACCGATGACATCCCGGAGCTGGTCGAGTTTGTTGAGAATACCGGGAGACAGATGCATGCCCCGCCCGCCCTCGAAAAAATCGAGTTTCATGAGTTCGCTGGCTTCGCGCGAAGGCTCCGTCGCATTCACGGCAAATGGCATGAAACAGAGGGTCCACAAAAGAAAAATCACGGGGTCACCTTAACATGGCCCCGTGATTCTTGGAATCATTGCGTTAAATATTTCAGTTCTGCTTGCGATAGCGCTTGCAGGTCGCTTGCTCGTCGAGAAGTTCCCCGTTGCGCTTCTGGTAAAAGAGAGCTGCGGGAATCTCGTCCACCGAGTTCGCAATCAGAGTGCCGGTGTGGGAGTAGGAGAACTTGATTTTGAGGTGGATGGTCTTGAGCTGGCCGAGTTTGGTTCCTGCGACGTTTTCGCCTTGGCGTCCGCTATCGAGATACCGGAGGTCCACTTTGGCCTGATACTGACCCCGTCCGAGGTAGTTCAGGGTCTGATTCTCGTCAGAGAACACAGCCACTGTTTTCCGATCACTTTGGATCATCGGATTGGCGAGGACCAGAATGGCAGGGGTCCGGGTACCGAAGGCCGGATCGGTGTGATTGTAGAGTTTGACTTGGAGTCCGGAATTCTTGCCTTCACAAAGGAATCCGTCAGCCAGTGCAAAAGGGGTGGAGAGGATCAGGGTCGCAAGACTCAGAAGAACAGTTTTCATGCGTTGCAATGTAACAGAATGTCATGAATTTGACATTAAAATATTTTATCATTTAATATAAAATAATCAAATATGAAGAATGCCCTCGATATCGGTGAATTGTCCCGGACCCTGCCCTCCGTCGAGTCTTTGTTGGCCTTGCTCGCATTCGAGCGGGAAGGCGACATGGTCCGTGCGGCGCGATCCCTCGGATTGACCCAACCGGCGCTTTCGTTCCAGTTGAAGAAGCTGGAGGAAAGCGTCGGGTTCGCTTTGTTTTCTTTCACAGGGAAGCGGAAGGTCCTGACCAAGGTGGGGCAGGCGTATGTGGAAGATTTGAAGTCCTCTGTCCTGGACCTTCACCTGTTGCACCAGAGGTTCTCGAAAGCCGCCACCGATCTCGACCATCAAAAGTTGCGAATCGCCGGAAGGCGGGAGCTGTTCATTCCATTCCTGCCCTTTCCATTTCCCGGACAGGTGGAACTCATCCAGACGAGCAGTGCGGAAGCACTACGTTCCCTGCGGGAGCACCGGGTGGACCTGGCCGTATCCGCCCAAACCATCGACTCGGGAGACCTGGTGGCCAAATTGTTTTTCGAGTCCGGCTTCAAACTGATCACACCCCGGAAGTGGAAGACAGACTTGTCCGATGCGGAGGCGCTTCACCATCGTCCGGTGGTCGTGTACGGAAACCACCACGCCTACCTCGATGAATACCTGTCCTGGAAGGGGTGGAAGTTCGGGGATCTTCAGGTCGCCCGGATCGTCGAGGACTGGTTCAGCGTGGTGGAGCTCGTTCGCTACGGGTTGGGTTGGGCCATCATCCCGGAAGGTTGGGAACCGCACACCCAGGACGTGACAGTCCAGGATCTGGGGATCCAGTCGATTCCGAAGCAAAAGATCTTCCTCTTCCACCGCAGGGAGGACCGGAAGTCCCCCTGGGTGGAGAGTCTGGATCGTTGGTTGTCGAACCGGAAAGCTTAGTCGACGTTCTCGAGCAGGGTGGCGACCCCTTGTCCGAAGCCGATACACATGGTGGAAATCCCGAAGCGGGCCTGTTTGGCCTTCATCAGGTGCACCAGGGTCGCGGTGATCCGGGAACCCGAGCACCCGAGCGGGTGACCGAGGGCGATCGCTCCGCCGTTCAGATTGATCTTGGTTTCCATGGCATCCATGAGACCGAGGGCTTTGATCACCGGAAGGCTCTGGGCTGCGAAGGCTTCGTTCAATTCGAACAGGTCCACTTCTTCGATCTTCATGCCGGCCCGTTTCAGGGTTTTCTGGACCGCCGGAACCGGGCCGAAGCCCATGATGGAAGGGTCACAGCCCGCGGCCGCCATCGAACGGACCTTGGCGAGAGGCTTGAGTCCGAGGGATTTCGCGCGCTCGGCGGACATCACGAGCAGAGCCGAGGCTCCGTCGGAGATCGCCGAGGCATTTCCCGCAGTGACGGTGCCGTTCTTCGGATCGAACACGGGTCTGAGTGCCGCGAGTGATTCGTAGGTGGATTCCGGACGGATCACCTCGTCGAAATCGTACATCTTGAGGAATCCTTTGTCGTCATGCCCGGGAGTTGCCACGATCTCGTTCTTGAAAGCACCGGAGAGCGTAGCCTGGTGGGCGTTCTGGTGCGAACGGAGCGCAAAGCGATCCTGTTGCTCGCGGTTGATTCCGTGCATCTTCGACAGAAGCTCCGCGGTGAGCCCCATGTTCTGCGCGCCTTTGGAGATCGCACGATTCGACTTCGGGTTGAAATCGACATTGAAGGTCATCGGAACATGCCCCATGTGCTCGACACCTCCGACGATGAAAACGTCACCGTAGCCGGCTTGAATGCTCATCGTGGCGGTGTGGAGCGCGGTCATCGAAGAGCCGCACAAGCGGTTCACGGTCTGTGCGCTCACATGAAAAGGAATGCGGGTCACGAGCTGGGCCATGCGCCCGACGTTGAAGGCCTGCTCCAGAGTCTGCTGGACGCATCCCCAGATGATGTCCTCGATCTCTCCCGGATCGACTGAAGGATTCCGGTCGAGGAGGGCGTTCATCAAATGGGCTGAAAGTTCCTCGGCGCGCTGATTGCGGAAAGCCCCGCCTTTCGAGCGCCCCATCGGGGTCCGTACTGCATCGACAATCACGACATCTCTCGGTTTCAGATCAGACATGGCTCAGGACCTCCTTCATTCCGGCAGTCACGCTGTAAAGCGGGCCGAAGGTTTTCTCATAGTGTGTGGCTTTCTCAATCACGGTTCCGGCACCGAGGGAGCCGGCGTAACACATCGGCCCTCCGCGGAAGGGCGGAAACCCGAGGCCGGAAAGCATGGCAAGATCGAGTTCGTGCGCTTCATCCACGATCTTCTCTTCGAGGCATCGGGTGGATTCGAGGATGAACGGGAGCATGAGGCGGTCCAGGATCTCCTGGTCGGTGATCGTGGTGTTCATGCCCGCAGGGTTCTGACCGAGGACGGAATAGATTTCAGGATTCACTTCCTTCTTCGGCTTTCCTTTCGCGTCGAGAGTGTAGGTGTAGAATCCCTTGCCGTTTTTCTGCCCGAATCGCTTGGCTTCGTACAACAATGTCACGCTGTCGGCAGAGGTCAGCGGCATCCTGTCCGGAAACCCCTTGGACATGACGGCGCTCGCGTGATGGGCGGTGTCCACGCCCACGACATCGAGGAGATAGGCCGGTCCCATGGGCCAGCCCCACTTTTCCATGACTTTGTCGATGCGTACGAAGTCCACACCGTCCCGGACCAGGCGGTTGAAGGCCGTAAAGTAAGCGAAGAGCACCCGGTTCACGAGGAATCCGGGGCAGTCATTGACCACGATCGGGGTCTTTCCCATCTGGCTTGCATACTGAACCGCGGAAGCGATCGTCTCGGGGGAGGTTTTCTCTCCACGGATGATCTCGACGAGTGGCATCTTCGGAACCGGATTGAAGAAGTGCATCCCGCAGAACTTCTCGGGGCGTTTCAAGTTCTTCGCAAGACCCGTGATCGAGATGGTCGAGGTGTTCGAGGTGAGGATCGCATCGTCCGAAAGCAGGGATTCCGTTTCTTTCAGCACCGAGATCTTGATCTGCTCGTTTTCCGTCACCGCTTCGATCACGAAGTTGGCGTTCTTCAGCGCTTGTGAATCGACGGTGGGGGTGATCCTTCCGAGAGTGTCGGCCATGCCGAGCGCATTCAGCTTGCCGCGCTGGATCTGCTTGTCGAGAAGGGTCGCGGCCTCCTTCATTCCGTTCTTCAAGGCCTCTTCGCGGATGTCCTTCATCAGGATCGGAATCTTGGAGTAGGCGCTCTGGTAGGCGATCCCGCCTCCCATGATGCCCGAGCCCAGGACCGCGGCCTGCTTCACTTCCTTGGCAAGGGATTTGGCACCCTTCGCCTTTTTCTTCACCGCTTGATCGGCGAGGAAGGTGCCGACCAGGGCCTTGGCTTGTGTCGACTTCGAAACCTTGGCGAACTCCGTGGCTTCATGGTCGAGTGCTTCGTCACGTCCGAGGTTTTGAGACTTTTCAATCGCCTCGATCGCTGCGAAGGGGGCGGGGTAGTTCGGACCTGCGGCCGCGAACACGCCGGCCTTCATGATGTTGAAGCCCATCGTCTTTTCGGTCCCGTTCAGGCTCAGCGGAGCCTTCTTCTGGAGTTTCCGGTTTTTCCAATTCATCGATCCGTCGATCAGTTTGCCGAGCAGGTCGATTCCGGCGCTTCGAAGGTCCTGTGGGGCGACGAGTGCGTCCAACACACCGAGCTTGAAGGCTTCATTGGCGTCGTTCTGGTTTCCGCTCGTGATCCATTCGATGGCCGGATCCAGTCCGATCAGACGGGGAAGACGGACGGTTCCGCCCCAGCCGGGAATGATGCCGAGCTTGGTTTCCGGGAGGCCGATTTTCGATCCTGTGGCGGCGATGCGGTAGTCACAGGTGAGTGCGAACTCGAGTCCGCCACCGAGCGCGAAGCCCGCGATCGTGCACACGGTGGGTGCGTCGAGGTCCTCGATCCTGTTGAACAGGTTCTGGGTCTTACGAATCCATTGCTTCAACTCGGCCTCGGGGCGTTTGAAATGTTCGAGAAATTCGGTGATGTCCGCACCGGCCAGGAAAGTGTCCTTGCCACTGTTGACCAGGAGTCCGGTCATTCCGGTCGGAAGGGCGTTCAGCGCCTGCTCCAATTCTGCCAAAGTCTCGGCGTTGAATTTGTTCACCGATTCTTTCTTCAGGTTGATCGACAGTTCCAGCGCGCCCTTCGGTCCGCCCTCGAGCGGTTTCAGTTCCACACAGTTTCCGGAAAAGAGAGACATAACGGAAGCTTCCTTTCGATTTCCATTTCACAAAATGCCAGAATTTTGCGTTAATGGGATTATGGCATTCGAACCCACCCTGAGCGCAATCGGTTTTTCTGAAGTGATCCAGACACTCGGACCGAAATTGATTGTGGCCCTTTTCTGCGGCGGGTTGATCGGTTTGGAGCGCGAGCTCAAGAACAAGTCGGCCGGCATCAAGACGAACATGCTGATTTGTGTCGGCTCGATGTTGTTCACCGCGTTGTCGGTCATGGTGGCTTTTGACGGGGCGGGTGAAAACTACCGACCGGGGGATCCGGGGCGGATCGGTGCACAAATTGTCTCAGGGATCGGTTTTCTGGGCGGGGGGGCGATCCTCCAGTCCAAAGGGAATGTGGTCGGACTGACCACTGCGGCCAGTATCTGGCTGGTGGCTGCGGTTGGAATGTGGATCGGGGTCGGTCAGCTGGAGTTGGCGCTCTTTGTCACGGTTCTGATGGTTCTGGTCCTGGTGTCGGTGAACCTGTTCGAGAACCGCTTTCTCGAGCGTCGTCGTTTGTTCAAAATCACCCTGCATTTGCGTGAGAAAACTGACGATGTCACGCGGGCTGCCTTGGAGGGCCTGCTCGGCAATAACGAGCTCTCTCTCGAAGATTACCGCGAGAACATGAGTGACCTCCAGCCGGAAGTCCGGCTGACCTACCTCGGACGGAATCGCGATCACTCCCGTCTGCTTCTCGATCTTTGGAAGATCCCCGGCATTCTGGATGTGAAGCAGAGTTGAGACAGGTTTCGTCAATAATGTGGCGAGTTGTCCCGTCCGGTCATTCAGGAAAATCTGTTTGATTTCCTTGCCTTAGTTGTCCGCTCTTCGGTATCCTGTTTCCATCAAGGAGAAGGTGGATGACCAAGGCAGATCTGATCAATATCGTGGCCCAGAAAGTGAACCTCCAGAACCGGCAGGCCGAAACCGTGGTGAATCTCGTGTTCGACATGATGGCCGAGACTCTGAAGAAGGACGACCGCATCGAAATCCGTGGTTTCGGTTCTTTTGTGAATCGCGTTTACGGTGCTTATGAAGGCCGGAATCCGAAAACCGGTGAGCTGGTCAAGGTGGAGCCCAAACGCGTTCCGTTTTTCAAAGTGGGCAAAGAGCTGAAAGAAATGGTCGATCGTAAAAGATAAGATCGGGAAATCCATGCGAAAAAAAATTTGGATGGGAATCGGGCTCCTGCTCGTTTCGTTTTGGGTGGAGCACGCTCCGGCATTCGCCGCGTCTTCTGATGACTACAACTTCAGTTGGCTCGATCCGGAAAAGAAGATCTACGTCCTTCAGAACCGTCGGTATCGTAAAGCGGCCTCAGCCCAGATTTTCGGCATGGGCGGAATGTCGCTGGGAGACACCTACCGGACGGTGATCCAAGTCCAGCCCCGTCTGGCCTGGTGGATCAACGAAGACATGGGATTCGAAGTTTTCTACTCCCATCGTATACACAGCCCGAACAATGTTTATGAGGCTCTCGACAAGGCAATCGCTGTCGGTGCTCAATCCCCGTATATCCGGGAAGTCAGATCGCAATTCGGGGTTCTTTACAATTGGGCGCCCTGGTATGCGAAGATCAACGTTTTCAATTCGGTGCTCTACTTCGATTGGTATTTTTCAGTCGGGGCGGGGATGATCGGGACGATGATCGGGCAAAAAACCGACATTCCGGCGAACAATTGGAGTTCCCAGAATCTGTTCGCAGCCTATCTGGGTACGGGGCATCTTTTCCATCTGAGTGAACACTGGAAGATCCGGCTGGATGTGCTCGGGCATTTCTATGTCGCGAACGTTTTCGAACGTTTGACCGGCGTGGCGCCCAAAAATGCAGTGTTCTCGAACTTCGCATCTCAAGTCGGGATCGGGTACCAGCTATGAGGAGAGCGGTCGCGCTCACTGCGATTCTTGCCGGTTCCCTGTGGTTCACCTCCGGTGCGCGGGCGGGCATGGATGCGGTCCGGGGAGCTTATGATTCCGGCCAGTATTTTTCCGCAGCTCGAATGGCCTTCAACGATCTGGCACGTATCCAGAATCCGTCGGATCGGGCCAAAGCCTATTATTGGATCACACAAAGTCTGGTGAAGGCCGGTCTCGATCAGTCGGCGATCTATTTTTTTGCCAGTGCACTGCAACTCCGTGATCCGACCGCGACACGTCTCACGCTTGAATTGGCCCCGTTTTTTCTGGATCGGGGTGGCAGCGATTTGATCCGTAAAATCCTCCTGAAGCACACCAAGAGCGAGGACTACTCTCCACGGGCCCGCAACGCCTATTGGTACGCACTTGCCAAAGAGTCATTGTTGAAGGGTGACTACACCGGGGCTGTTCAGGCCGCCTCGCAAGTCTCATCCCGTCACCCCCTGTACCCGGTTTCACTCCAGTTCAAGGGGACGGCACTGGTCATGCAGGGACGCCTCGAGGCCGCTTTGAGTGAATTCCGCGCCTGCGAGAGATCGGCGGATCTCCGCAAACAGCTCGAGTCGGGGAGTGTGGAAGCCGAGATCGAGCGGGATCATCCCGGAGTTCTTTTGCAACGCTGGCGGCAACTCAGGCAGGATGCCGCCCGGGATCTCGCAGCAAGGTGCATCGCCGACCAGGCCCGCGTGCTCTATGAAATGAAGCGGTTCGAGGATGCCGACCGGCTTTACGACCGGATTCCCAAATCAAGCTTCGTCTGGACCGACACGCTCTTCGAACACGCCTGGAACACTTTTGCCCGCGAAGAGTACAACCGGACGCTCGGGAAGCTGGTTTCTTACAAAAGTCCTTCGCTTTCGTTTTCCCTGAATTCAGAGATCGACATTCTGATGGCCCAAAGCTACATGTCGCTCTGTTTGTACGATGATGCCGGACGGATCATCGATGATTTCAGCAGGAAGCTCGGTACTTTGGCCAAGGATGTGAAAGCGTTTGTCGAGCGCAACCCTTCGGACGCCCTTCCGTACTACGAGCTCGGGGTCGGGGCACTCCAGGACAAGCTCCATACCCAGCGTCCGATGCACCGTTTTTTGAACCGGTTCGTCCGTTCGCCGGTGTTCCAGACCCTGGCTCTGACAGAGGACCGCATCACTGCCGAAAAGGCCGCCATCGAAAGGCTCGATGCCGCGCGACCCGAGACCCGTACGGGCTTGGACAGGGGCTTTCCCGGGTTCTTGAACGTCATGCTCGATTGGCGTGTCCGCACCGTCCGCATGATCGGCGGGGTTTTTGTCCGGAACTCGATGATCGATTACCACCAGATCCTCATCTCCGATCTTGAGAAGATGCAGTTCATGAAGATCGACATCCTGTCACACCAGAAAAGGAAGTTGCTCGAGCCCGATGCCGCTTTGAATGTGGAGCGTTCCCGTGGAAACCGGGTCCCGGTCCGCCGTGACGATCAGTTGCTCTGGTCTTTCAACGGGGAGTTCTGGAACGACGAGATCGGCGATTATGTCTTCGCTCTCGAGAGCGAGTGCGGCAAGGACCGGGGGCGGAATGGGAAGTAGATCGAGCACCCTCTGGATCGGGTTCGGTTTGCTCGCCTGGTCCGGTACGGAATCCGCACTGGCAGATTGGAGCGCCCGGGACTACACCTCGGTGGAGACCCCGACCGAGCGCAAGGTGGAGGCCATCCGCTACGAAGAGATCAAGGCGATCCGTACGGCTCTCGGTCTCAGGAATCCTGAGAACCGGAAGGCCGAGCTCTACCTCCGTCTCGCGGAACTGTATCAAGAAGCGTATCGTGCGGATTTCCTGATGGAAGGGCGCTTGCAGGAGCGGGAGTTGAAACGCAACCCGCAGGCCAAGTTTGTCAAAAGCCGTTCGGTGGACGATCTGAAGTACAGCATCGGTGCCGCCGAGGCGATTCTTTCCCTCAACATCGACCAGAGGAAGCTCGACCAGGTGTATTTCTTCCTGGGCTACAATTACGGCGAACTCGGCAACAAGAAGAAGAGCATGGAGTATTACCGCAAGCTCGCCAAGCAGTTCCCGGATTCTTTTTTCGCATCCGAGGCGGTCCGATTCATCGCCGAGGAGGCCTTTCAGCGGAGTGATTACGCAGAGGCACAGGCCAATTTTGAGATCGCTCTGAGAAGAGCCAAGGACAAGGGGCAAACCGCACGGATCCTCCACAAGCTCGCCTGGTGTCATTACCGCCAGAAGCGCGGTCCCCAGGCTCTCGAGACGATGAAACGGGGAATCGAGATCGCCAAGAGTGAAGGCGGAGACCGTCTCATGAGCGTCAGAGAGGAAGGTCTTCGCGATCTCGCGATTTATTATTCCGAGCTCGGACGTGCTGACGAGGCGATCGATTACTTCCAGGAGAACTCCGGAAGCAAGGAAAAGCTCGTCCGATTGCTCGAGCGACTCGGTCGCGAGTACGAACGCAAAGGTGAAGTGGACAGCGCGCTCAAGGTTTACGAAGTGCTGTTGAAGACCGATCAACGTGACGAGAGCGAGTTCCGGGTCTCTGCAAAGATGATCGAGCTCGACATCATGAAGGCCCGGCATGACCGCGCGCTCGACCGGATGAAGCGGATCGAGTTGCTCGAGGGCAAGGAACCTGAGACCCAGGTGGCGCTGCTCAACCTCAGGAACCTTGTCCGGACGACGGCCGTGACCTATCAGGAACGTTACCGCAAGACGAAGGAAGTCGAAGAAGGCAAACGCTACCTTCTCACTGCCGATCGCTACTACACTGCTTTTCTAGAAAAATTCCTGCCCACTGATGCGGGCCATCGGGGAATCAGGAATGAGATCCGGATGTACCAGGCCGAGGTGAAAACCGGACTGGGCAAGCCTGGAGATGCCGCCACCCTTTATCAAGCGGTCATCCAGGACCAGGACCCGAAGTATTCGAAAATCGCAGCCGGACATTGGATGAACAGTCTGCATGCCGAGCTCAAACGGCGTGAGGATTCCGGTGAGAAACGGGGAAGTTCTCCATCCCGGATCGAGCGGGATTTCATCTCCGCGTCGGATCTGGTCGAGAAACACCTTTCGGGAAGCCCGGAGTCGCTCGAAGCGAGACTCCGTTCGGTTCAAGTGTTGAAGTTCTACTCCGGAGAGAGGAAAGAGGCGCTGAAACGCGCCAGTTCCATCGTGGACCAGTCAGCCGGGACTCCGCAAGGGGTGGTCGCTGCCAGGATCCTGATCGAACTCGATCCGACCCGTGAGAATCTCGATCGTTTCCGGTCGAACCAGGCGTTGCTCCAGGAGGACGCGGTGACCGGTGGGAAGCTCGCTGTCGATCTCGATCAGCTGGCCCGTACTTTGTTGGTTTCGAAAATCAAGGCTCATGAGCAAGGCCGTGAACATCTCAATGCCGCCAAGGCGTATGAGGAGTTCATCCGGGGTGCCAAAGGAAAACTGGGCAAGTCAGAACTCGACGGTGCGTACCAGGGTGCTTTCAATTCCTACGCCCGTGCCGTCCGTGCCGAAGATGCCGTAAGGATTCTTTCGGAGTGGATCAAGGTGGTGCCGGGAAGCAAGTTGGCAGACTCGGCCGTGCCCCAGCAGGCGGGAGATCTGCTGATCCGTGGGTACTTCAAGGAAGCGGCCCTCCTGTTCCGGGAGTCCGGAAAATCCTCCCGTCACCGCTCCAGTCTGGAACTGGCCTCGGATCTGTATCGGGGAATCGACCAAATCGGGCCGGCCCGCGAGGCCTTGAAGGAGGCCATGGGGCTTTGCCGTTCTGATGAAGAGCGTGCAGAGATCCATGTCCGTTCGGCCATGTTGTATCGTGACGAGAAGAACGAAACCGCCGGGCTCGCAGATTGGAGGGCCTGTGCCAAGTTGGTGACCAGTCACCAAGCCCAGTGTCTCACCATGACAGGAGCCCTGTTGAGGGGTAAGGGGGACTGGAAGGGTGCACGCAAGGCTTACCAGGATGCCTCCCGGATTTCGAAGGGACCTTCGGCAGGATCCGCTTATGTGTCAAACGCTTTGTACGAGTTGGCCGTCATCGCCGAACAGGACGTCAAGCCCACCCGACCGGTTTTGCCTTTGAAGAAACTGATCGGAGCGGTTGAAAAACGTTCGAAAGAAATCAGGAAGATCCGGGAGCCTTACCAAAAGGCCTTGGAGGCGGGTGGTCCGTGGGGGATCGCAGCGGCAGAGCGGATGGGGGATGTCATTCTCGATTTCAGTCGGGAGTTGGCCGCTCTTCAGGCGGATCCGACCGCCGACGCACAAACCAAAGAGCTTTTGGACCGGATGATCTCGCGTTTGAACCGCGATTCTTTCGAGATCTCGAAGGCCGCATATGATGTGGCTCTCAAGAACGGACAGATTTCCAAAGCATTGCCCGTGATTCAAGACCGTCTGGTGGATTCAGGACAGACCAAGTGGAAGCGGTCACAAGGCAGCCGGTCGGGGTTCAAGCTCATCGGGATGCTTCCCGAGGGGGATTCCTCGGGTAAAGAAGCGTCGATGAAGAAGGTCCGTGAACAATTGATGGCGTCTTCTGCCAATCCCAAGGCCTGGGTCGACTACGGGAACCTCCTCTGGGGAACCGGACGTCCGGGTTTGGCCCGTATCGCCTACGAGCAGGCTCTGCTGCATCAACCGGCCCATGCCGACGCACTCAACAACATGGCTGTGGTACAGATCATGGAGTTGAAAGTCGAGACCTGGAGTGCGGCGATTCTGGCCATCAACGCTTGGAAGAAGGCGTTGGAAAAGCAGTCCGATCATCTCGCTTCCCATTTCAACCTGGGTTTGATTTACAACTATTACAGGCTGTTTCCCGAAGGTGAGCGCTACTTCCTGAAGGCTGTGGAGAAATCCCCCAAGCTGGCCGAGGCGCACGAGGGATTGGCGGTTGCGTACTTCGGACAGGGACGAGATACCGAAGCCTCCGACGAGGCCAAGAGGGCGGTTTCACTCGGTCTGAAGTCCCAGTCATTCTCGAAGAGGTTCCGTGATGTGATTTTGGGCGATCCCAAAGAATGCAAATCCCGTGCGGAGGACTTGGGCCGGGGGAACGATCTGAACGGATTCGAGTTGATTTCAGTGAATCTTCTCAAAGCGAGGTGTTCGTCATGATTCCACTCTTTTTGATGCTGGCCATGGGGGTCACCCATGCGGCCGAGAAAGTGAAAAAGATTTATCCTTCACAGCAGAGTCTCGATTTCGAGGGGCTGAACCTCGAGGGCGAGTTGAAGGCTCCCGGAGAGTTTTATTTCCAGAACCGACCCCAGGAACGTTTCGATTCCTTGACCCGGAGACGGGTTGATTTCAGGCGCGAGATGCTGCGCGACGCCGTTCAGAGCAACTGAGGAGGAACGATGGAAGGGAAATCACTCAAAACCCCGGCGACTTCGAGTCCACACCCGATCCAGGTGAGGATCGAAGTCCAGTTCGACGGTCGCAAGCAATTCTATCATTCCGCCAAGACCCGCCTGGTGATCGGGAGTGTGGAGTCGGCCGATGTCCGGATCGAGGGAGCCCAAGTGGCTCCGATTCATGCGCTGATCGAGGTCGGATTCGCTGAAGATCTGGCCCATTGCACCCTGAGAATGGTGGACCTGGCGAGCCCGTTCGGTGTGTCATTGAACGGTGTCCGGGTTTTGAACGAGGAGATCCGATCCGGTGATTCCGTTCGGATCGGTGATGCCACTCTGAAGTTCAGTTTCTCCCGGAACCAGGAGGACGAACCGCTACCTGAAAAGGCTCTGCTTCTGATCGACCGCAGGACGGTCGAGCCCATTTTCGATTATCAACCGGCCACACTCGAGGCGCTCGAGGTGGTTTATTCCTTCAACGGGTCCATTTTCGAGGTGAAGCATTTCACCCGTGAGTCCGAGGTGGTTCTTTCATCGGACGGAAACGGCGACTTCACCATTCCACCGGTGCTGGTGAGTGGCAGGGAAATGAAGCTCCTCCAAAAGCAGGGGAACCAATGGATTCTGAATCTGGATGGATCGATGGGTGGAGTACTCTACCAAAAGGGAAGATTGACTCCTGTCGAGGAGCTCGGAAAAGGACAATCTCAGCGGAGTCTGGTCCTCGGTTCCGGTGATTTCGTCAAACTGCAGCTCGGGGCGTTGACCTGGTACATCAGTCAGACCGTCGCTCCACCGGCAATCAAGAAACAGTCACCGTTCAGTCCGGATCCTTTCTTGATCAGGAGTTTCCTGGTCTCACTTCCAATCAGCATCATGATGATTTTCGGAATGGGCGTGGTCAGTATGCGACTCGAGGACCCGATTGTGGCGGAACCTCCGCCGCCCCCGGCGCCTCCACCCGGATTCGTGATGACGTATCCGCCCGAGATGCCGATGCCCCCGGCGCCTCCGGTGACCAAACCTTCCCCGGAGGCGGTCAAGAATCAAGAGGTGGATCTCAGCAAGCCTCAGAAGCCGGTGCCGAACAAAGCCGGGCAGATCGGCAAGAAGAGTCAACCCAGGAAGCCCCTCCGGAGCAATCCTAAAGAAGGGGAAGGTGCACGCCTCAAGGGTGTCGAAGGATCAAGGGGAGTCAAAAACGCTCCTCGGACGAAGACTCCGATCGATCAGGCGTTCAGACCTTCTACCGAGACCGGAAAGGGACGTGGCGGGATGAAGTCCCAGACCCAGGATCAGGCGAACGTCCAGATGATGAAATCAGCTCTCGATTCGGCATTGGATGCGATCGGTGGCAGCGGTATCAAGATCGGCCAATCCGGTGACTCCATGAAGGGGGTCGGTGTGATCGACTCCCGTGGCGCGGGCGGACGATTGATCCAAGGAGCAGGCAAGGGGGGCGGTGGAACCGCTGACCAGCTGCTCGGGGGCGCCGGGAAAAAAGGCACCGGGGCCGGGCGGAGTGGTACCGGTAAGGCCACGGATGGAAAAGCCGGAGGCATCATCAGTGGTGGCGAACTCGGTCCCCTCAGCAAAGGTGACCCGGAAGCGGTCATTGTCGGAGCTGTGGATCCTTCCGCGATCGAGCAGGCGATACAGGCGCATGCCAACGAGTTCCGTTACTGCTACGAGCGAGAGCTCAATGCCGGTAATCCCGGACTTTCAGGCAAGATCTTCACCACGTTTGTGATCGGACCTTCGGGACTTGCGAATCAGACTGCGATCAAATCGAGTACTGTGAAGAATGCGATGGTCGAGAAATGCGTACTCCAGGTGATCCGTAGAATCACGGAATTCCCGAAGCCCGCAGGGGGGGCGTCGGTGACGGTGACCTTCCCCTTCACCTATCAGAATTTGAACAAGTGAGCGGAAGGACTTCTCAGATGGACAATTCGCGTAATCTTCGTTTTCCAGATGATCGGGCGCAATTCTACCTGGCCCAGGGTGGTGGATACAAGGGACCCTTCCGTCCTTCTGAATTGTTTGAAAAGATCCAAGCCGGTCAGCTCAATTGGTCGGATCACTGTTTCCGGGAGCAAGACGGAGCGTGGATCAGTATTTCCGAGCACCCGGTGTTCAAATCCTTGCGATCCGGATCGACTTCGAAACCCTCCACCGCCGTTCCTCCTCCGTTCAAACCGAAAGTCGGACCTTCGATGAAGTGGTACGTGTTCTCGAACGAGATCCAGACCGGACCGTTCGAAACCGGTATGGTTCTGAAGGGCTGCACCGAGGGGACGATTCCTTCCGGAGCCTTTGTCTGGAACGAGAACTACACCGATTGGAAACCGATCGGTGAGGTGGATGAGTTCCGTCAGGTGTTTGTGGGAGAACCGCTTCAGCCAGTGGACCGGAGGAGTTCGAAACGCCGGCCCCTCATCGCACAGGTTTATGTCACCAATTTGAAGGAAGTGGTTTCCGCGATTTGCCAGGACGTCAGCTCCGGAGGAATGTCGGTGCTCACCGACCTGATCCCCGGAAAAGTCGGAGAAGTCATCCGTCTCAACGTCCTTCCCCCCGCGGAGAGCGGGATGTCGGCGTTTGTCGCCGAAGGTGAAATTGTGAGGATCCTCGATCAGAAAAACGGGTTCTCCTTCAAGTTCACTCGCATTTCTCCGGATGCGATCGAAGCCATCGAGGAGTACGTGTCATGATGATTCCCGAAGGGTTCCCGAAACTGCCTTCCGATTTTGATTATGAAACCGAGGTGCTGGCTTCGGCTGACGGTGAACATGACATTTTTCTGAATGTTTTCCGCAAAAGGGGGGTCAAAGTGGAACGGGCCCTGTTGGTCGTCCACGGGCAGGGGGAGCATGGGGCTCGATACCAACATTTCCCCCATTTCCTCGGGCAGTACTACCAATTGATCATCGCATTGGACTTGCGTGGGCACGGGCGTTCCGAGGGGATTCGGGGGCATGTCGAGAATTTCGACGAGTACTGTGATGACGTGCTCTTGGCATGGGATGCGCTCGGTAAAAAGTCGGGGGCCGGCGTGCCGCTCGATTGGTTCGCACACAGCATGGGTGGAACCGTCACCTTGCGGGCACTCCAGTACCGGCCCGATCCGGGGATTTCGAATCTGATCCTGTCGGCTCCCGGTGTCGACCTGACGGTGAAGGTTCCGTTGGTGAAGGATTTAGCAGCGAAGTTGCTTGCCGGAGTGTGGGGATCACTTCAAATGGAGACCGGTCTGGATCCTGCGGAGCTCAGTCATGATCCGGCTGTCGTCGCTGCAATCGGTAAGGACAGCCTTCACCACACCAAGGCGACCTCCAAGTTTTATTTGGGATTCATGGCGGCGATGCGGGATCTGCGTGATTCCGATCTCAGGGTCCCCGGTGCGACACGGCTTCTGCTTCAACTCGCCGGTGACGACCGGATCGTCAGCACTCCGGCTGCGGAGATCCTGTTCGATCAGTTGAAGCACCCTCGCAAAGAGAAGATCATCTATCCCTCACTGTTTCATGAGATTTACCAGGAGAGCGGTAAAGAACAGGTTTTCGCGGACTGGATTTCATTCATCGAACGGGGGAAGGTGTGATGCGGGAACGGTTGTTGGCATTCATTCTCGGGCGCAGCTACCGTGAGGGGGATTTCACTCTCTCCTCAGGTCAGAAGAGCCGGTTTTACATCGATCTGAAACCGACCATCCTCCATCCTGAGGGCGCTCAGTCCCTGGGCAGGATGGCCGTGGAGTGGATGATGAAGGAGAAACTCTCTTTCGGAGGTGTCGGTGGTCTCACTCTGGGGGCGGATCCGATCGTGATGGCGATCAGTCTTGCCGCCTGGGAATCCGGGATCACTTTACCCGCGACCATGATTCGCAAGGAGCCGAAAAAGCACGGGACATCCCGGTTCATCGAAGGGGTCGAGAACTTCAGTCCGGGGGCTCCGTTCCTGGTGGTGGAGGATGTGGTGACCACCGGAGCTTCGGCGATCAAGGCGATCGAGGTCCTCGAGAGTGAAGGCTTCAAACCGACCCATGTTTTTTCGGTTGTGGACCGGGAAGCGGGCGGGCGCGAGCAATTTGAGAAAATGGGTCTGCACTTCCACGCGCTCTTCACTTTGACCCAGCTCCAGGACGCGTATCGTACGCTTCAGGTTCCCGGAAGGTAAAAAAAATCCCCGCTGCCCGGAGGCAACGGGGATTTCTCATTTTTGAATCACTTAGAGGCAGCTTTGGCCTTGGAAGTGGTACCGGTCTTGATCGGAAGGGCGTCCGGCAGGATCTTTTTTGCCAGGATGGTCAAGCGGCTGATCTTACGGGAAGCGCGGGCCTTGGGGATGGTGCCTTTGCTGGCGGCCTTGCTGAGGGCTTTCACGGCCATCATGTAAGCTTCTTTGGCCTTGTTGAGGTCCTTGGTTTGAACCGCCTCGATGGCCTTTTTCACCGCAGTTTTGGTCGCGGACTTCACCGAGTTGTTTCTTTCTTGCCGTGCGTTAGCTTGTGTCGAACGTTTGGCTGATTGACGTTTATTTGCCATTTTCCTGATTCTCCTTAAACACCATCATGAGGATGGTTCGCGGAGCAGAATAGCCAAAGATTGCCGGGATGACAAGGGGTGAGGCGTGTAATACTCTGAAATCCATGGTCTCTTGCCGAACATTCTTTCATCTGCTCCTTGTCGGAAGCCTGATTTCGGCTTGTTCCACGCCCCGGACCATTCCCAAGAAGTTCACTCACGAAGCCCCGTTATTGCCCGGAATGACGGGAAAAGTGCCGAAGGAGCTCTTGGATGAGGATGACATTCCCGACCTGGATGGTCCCGCCAAACAGGGTGAGGCTCCTGTGGATCAGGGGCCCGTGGCCCACACCGGGGCCAATGCCGGAAGCGAGGGTGAGAATGAGGAGATGGATGTCGATCTTGAACCTCAAAAAATCCGCAAAAAGCGGCAAATTCCCTTTGAATTCAACCAGAAAGTGGCGAGTTGGGTAGAGTACTTTTCTCAAAAGGATCGCGAGCGTTTCCAAAGATTTTTCGATCGGGGAGAGCCTTATCGCGAGGTGATTCAGAACATTCTCGAGGAAAACGGGGTCCCCACGGATCTTTATTATCTGGGAATGATCGAAAGCGGATTCACTTTGAATGCCAAGTCCTCCGCCAAGGCGCTCGGGGTGTGGCAGTTCATGAGAGCCACCGGGCGGATGTACGGTCTGAGATCCGACCCTTATGTGGACCAGCGCATGGATCCGATTCGTGCGACCGAAGCCGCAGCACGGATGTTGCGGGACCTGTATCGGGATTTCCGGTCCTGGTATTTGGCTATGGCCGCATACAATGCGGGGCCCGGGCGGATCCGGTCTGCCATTCGTAGGGCCAAAACCAATGATTTCTGGGAGTTGGTCGAGCGCAAGATCTTGCCTCGCGAGACGATGGAATATGTTCCGAAGTTTCTCGCTGCCCGTTACATCGGTGAGAATCCCGACCTTTTCGCTTTTTACATCAATGAAGAGACCCGGTACCCCGATGTCGAGTTGGTTCGGATTCCCTCTCCTGTGCCTTTTTCAAACCTCGAGCGGGCTTGCGCCATCCCTGAGGGAACCCTCTCGTTCGTGAATCCTCACTACCTGAGAGGCCATACCCATCCTGCAAAAGGCGAGGACGAGATCTGGGTTCCGTCGCCCTATGTGAAGCAGGTGGAGGCCAAGCAACGGGAGCTTGCATCGCTCGTGATCCGGGTCAAGCCGGTTCGGGCCGGCTCTGAATCGATCGGGGCCCTTGCCCGCGTCCAGATGTATACGGTGAGAAGCGGTGACACGCTCAAATCGATTGCACGAAAGCGCGGACTGTCAGTAGCCTACTTGAAGCGCGTGAACGGACTTCGGAGCAGCTCCCTGATGCCCGGGCAGAAGTTGAAGCTCTCCGCGAGCAGTTATCAGCAAAAAAATTCACATCCGAGGAAGAAGAGCAGGAGAAGGTCAGGGCGATGAGGGATACCGGCTGGTGTTTCATTTCTAGAGTTCTCGTCTGTGCCGTGTTGCTGCTTTCCTCCACGGCGGATGCCCAGGAGGCCGACAGGACCCGGGAAGATGTGAACCGCGAAGTCATCCTGACTTATTCCAAAGTCTATCTTGAACAACGCGACTTCGAGCGCGCCGAGCAGGTGATTGTCGATTACATCGCATCTGAAAACGATCGTGACGGACGCATTCTTTTCCAATTGGGGGAGGTGCAACTCGAGCAGAAGAAGTTCGCTGATGCATGCAATTCATATTCAGCGGCAGTGAAGGCTCTCAAGGGAGCCGATCAGATTTACGCCCAGTACGGACTTGCCAATTGCTACTTCCGCGGTGGAAGGGCTGAAGATGCCAGACGCCTGCTTTCCAGAATTACGAAGGACGCCTCGGTTCATACGGACAGCGTGGATCAGGCGGTCGAGTGGATCAAATCCGGGCAGATCCGTCCGGGAGATTCTTTGCCACCCTACCGGACCAGGAGTCGGGGTGAATCATTCAGAATGGCGGGTAGCTTGCTCACCGGCTACGACACGAATGTCCTGTTGGTGGAAGATGATGTGGCGGCCGGAGCCTCACCGGCGGACATCGCCAGCCCTTTTGTGAACCCCTCGCTGTTCGCGGCCTATCAAGCGCGGATTTTCGGTAAACAGTTGGAGGCTCGCACCTACCACACCTATACGCACTACACGAATCCGGCCGTGAACTCGTTCAATTCGTTGTATTCGAGATTGGATCTCGCATTCGGCTCCGGAGCGGTCCGATGGACGCTCTTCGGTGATGCCTTCCTGTTGAACCGAACCTCTTTCAATCTGTACTCTTGGGAGGGCGGGTTGATGTGGTCCTTGTTCCGGGAAGACCAGTCTTCGAGAACCACGCTGATCGAGGTACCGCTCCAGTACCAGAAGTTCGTCCTGGCCGAGGGAATCGATGCGGTCAATGACCGGACGGGTGGGGATCTCAAGGTCAAGTTCTACAGGCGGTGGTTCAAGAATGACGGAGAGAACCTTCTTCTCGGAGCCCTGTTGGATTTCCAGTATTCCAATGGTGCGAACTACAGAATGGCCGGATTCTCGCTACCTGCGTCGGGAGCGGTTTCACTCCCGTTGTTTCGCAGTCTCGGGCTCCTGAACACTTTCAGTCTCGAACTCAGGGGTCAGTATTTTCCTGAATCGGATACCGGGCGTCGCGATCTCTGGGGAAGATTTTCCGCAGGCTTGTCCCGGTCCATCGGAAGCAGGTGGTCCTTGGCTCTGGATTTCTCGGGTCAGAAGAACATTTCCACAGTGGCGGCTGCCCGGTACACCAAGAATGTGGTGTTCATGCAGCTGAGCGCACAGATATTTTGAGGGGGCTGTCATGCATTCGATTTGGATCCCGGTATTGAGTTTGGTTCTTCTCGCCACTCCGGTCAGGGCCGAGAATGCGGTTGACGGCAAGGTCATCGGTCAGGTGGGGCTCATCGAGGGGATGGTTCTGATCGATTCGAAGCAGGTGAAAAAGGGGGCGAAAGTCCGCGAGGGTTCCATCATCGAGGTGAAGAAAGACGGACGTGCGACCTTGATTCTCGGATCAGGCACGGTTTTCAATCTTTCGAGCGATTCGAGGATGGTGGTCAAAGAGTACGGGATGGCCACAGGGAGCGATCAAGAAAAGGCCGGGTTGGAATTGAGTTATGGAAGGACCCGGGGATTGATTCTCAACAAGGGAGTCCGTCGGGACATCAAAATCCGCGCCCGATCCGCCACCATGGGAGTGAGGGGTACCGAGATTTTCATCGATGTCCCCAAGGACGAGGCCCGGCCGGTCCAGTTTTTCACCCTCGAAGGGAAGGCGGATGTTTTCTCCATGCCGGGGGTTCAGCCCGTGGCGCTCGGACAGAATCAAGGGGTGGCTCATGCCGCCACGAAACCGGATGCGGCACCTGCAACCGGTGCTCCTGCCTCGTTGAGTGCGGGCGAGGTGAAGGAAGCCATCCAACAATCGGGACTGGAAAAGGTGCCGGTCAAGGGCCCGCTTCCACCTCCACCCCCGCCTGCAGGGCCTCGTCAAGGACCTGGCACGCCGGGCTCTTTTGCAGGGGTGAATTCAAACGGTGGAGGGGTGCCGTTTCCGTTTGATCCGATTCAGGACAAGATCGTGCCACTCAGCATCACTCCTAATTTTTGTAATGCGACTTCGGCCAACTGCCCTTAACTGACTCAATCAGCCCCTTTTGGTTTCTCCTGAAGGATCCAGGTTGGCGTCTGAGTCATTGTAATCAATGGATTTTCCAGGCGACTTTGGGCGCTGGATCCCCTGGTCTCTCCGGGGGAGGTACTCTGAATTCTTACCAGGTTCAAGTCTCTGGCTTCAGGTTCCGAGAAGTAAACGATATGAAGCACCCTCATTACCGACCTTTGCGTTCAGTCCTGATTGCCCTCAGCATCTTGAGCTTGCTCGACACCGGGGCATGGGCACAAAAAAATCAGGGCCAAGGTGGAAAGAGTAGCGGGAATACGGCATCCAATCAGCCCTCTGATGTGAGCGGCGGTACCGTGCCTCTTCCGGGGACCACCTCAGGTGGGTCAGGCTCTGGCTCCACAGGTTCTGGCTCCACAGGTTCTGGCTCCACAGGTTCTGGCTCCACAGGTTCTGGCTCCACAGG
>JAIYBN010000007.1 GCA_027488515.1 Pseudomonadota bacterium | reverse complement strand
GGAGCGAGGGGGAGGTTGTAGATATTGCCGGTGGAGCCTGTTGTGGAGCCACTGGAAGAGGAGCCGGAGCCGTCGGAGAGGCCGCTCTGCCCGAGGGTGCGATCCCGGGTGGAGTTTGAACCACAGGCGCTGAGGAGCACCATCAGACCGACCATAGAAAACAATGAAAACGATTTCATAAGTCTCTCCCTCTTCTACTCTCACCCTTGAAGAAAGCATGGAACGTGCCAGGGGGAGCGAACATCAGGAGAACAAGACCTTGCCCGGGAATCCCCCGGAGGTGAGCCACTCTCCCACCAGAGCTTCCAGTGACAGGTGTACAAAGTGTTTACAGTGACCGGGGGCTCAGTGGGGGCCGGGGCGGATGACCGAATCGCGGTCGAATTCTTTCACTGCCTCGAAATTCTGGGTGCGAAGGGTACAGTCCTTCATCGCACATTCCCGACAATAGGAGCGTTCACAAGGGTCGATGTGGGTGTGAACGACCGATCCGTTTCCGAGTCGTTGCATGAGGTCCTGGGCGAAACGATCGGACTCGTCATGGGCTTCCTTGATCGAAAGGTATTCGGGCACCACCACGTGCAGATCCACATGGGTGTCCCGTCCGAATTGTTGGGCTTTCATCTCGTGGGTGGTGATCACCGAACCACGTCGGATTTCGTTCAAATACTTCACGATGGTACCCGTCAACTCGGGGTTCTCCGCATCGAGGAGGGCGTTGGATGAATCCTGGACCAGGCGGAAGCCGGTCCTGAACAGGAAGAATGCGACTCCCAGCGCCAGAATCGGATCGAGAATCGTCCAACCGGTCAGCAGGACGAGCCCGAGCCCGATGGCGAGGACTCCGGTCGTGACCAGGTCGGTGAACAAATGGATTCCATCCGCCATCAGGATCTTCGACTGGTGTTTTTTTCCTGTTGAATAGAGCAGGATGCCCAGCAGGCCGTTCAAGGCACCTGCAATCAAGTTCACTTTGAGTCCTTCCCCGAGCTGTTCCATGGGATGCGGTCGGATGATCCTGAAGAGGGTGTCGATCAGGATCAGGAATCCCGCCAGGGAGATCAGGCCACCTTCGAAGGCCTGGGCGAAGTACTCGATTTTCCCGTGGCCGTAAGGATGGCGTTCATCGGCAGGCTTCTCGGCGAAAAGGAGGGATCCCAGACCGAAGGCGGCGGCCAGCACGTTCACGGTACCTTCCAGGGCGTCCGATCGGAGCGCAGAAGAGTCCGACAACTTGGCGGCCCAGGCCTTCATCCCGAGAATGATCACTCCGCCGAGCAGTGAAGCCAGGATTGCCGTCAAACGGATCCTTCTGGGGGTGGTGTCTAGGGCGGGTTTTTCTTCATGCATGGCGGGAACCTCGTTCTTCTCCGATCTTAGTCTGCTTGCCAAGCTTCATCAATCAGGATAGATAAAAACCATGAAACAGGACCCGAGAAACCTCGTTCTTTCCACCGAGAGGGCGGATGGCCGGAAACAGATCGCCGAAGCCAAGCTGCTCAGATTCAAGAACCGGACGACCCACAGGCGCTACGTGATCGACATGTCGACTCCCGAGTTCACCTGCATCTGCCCGGTTTCGGGATTCCCCGATTTCGCCACCCTCCACATCACTTTCGTGCCGAAGGACTGGTGTGTCGAGTTGAAGAGCTTGAAACTCTACATCAACCGCTTCAGGGACCAGGGCATCTACCACGAGGACGTGACCAACAAGATCATGGACGAGCTCGTGGATCTTCTTGACCCCTGGGAGATGAAGGTCGTCGCCGATTTCCAGGTTCGTGGAAACGTCAAGACCGTCATTTCAGCCACCCATACCCACAAGAAGGTCGGTAAAGAACGACTGATTGTCCGCGACTGATCCGCCTCTGATTCAGCCGTTGCCACCGACCAGGAATTTGGTGAAGGTGGTGACGAGTTCGAAAAGGATCAGAACCACGATCGTGACCTCGAGCCAGAGGCTCCGGTTCACGTTGACTTCTCCCTGGAGGAGTTCGGAGAGGTTTGAGAACAGGTTGATCTTGCGGCTGATGTTCGTTTCCCACTCCGGGATCCGGAACTGTTCTCCCGCCGCCCGGAAGATCTTGGCGAGGTAAAAGTCCCCGACCACTTTGAAAGAGTTGTCGACCCGCTCGATGAACTCGGAGAACTCGATGTATCGGGCTGACGCCTCCCGGGAGAGGGTGGTGAATCGGTTGCTGAAAAAGCGCCCTCGTGATTCCTCGATCGAATCGTAGAGTGTGGCGAGTTTCTGGTCCAGTAGGCCGTCGTAATAGCGCATCTCCATCATGTGGGTCAGGACGAACTCGATGACCTCCGGGACTTCCTTTTTTCCGGAAGGCTCCACCACGATGGCACTGTTCCAATCGATCACCGTCAGGTCGTTTTCTGCGTACTGGTAGGTTCCCTCGTCGATGATCGAGCGCTTGGACCGCTCGGAGAGGGGAGCCTGGGTCTCGGCGAGGATCAATCGCGCGATATCGGCTTTTTCCAGGAGTTCGGAGGCCTTCCCGATTCCCTGGAGGTCTTCGAAGAAATAGATCACATAGTCCTCGATCTCGTGCCAATGATGGGGGTCACGAAGGGCGGGCCTGACCAGATTCACGAGTTCCTGGGCGCGGAAGCGGGCGGCTTCGTCGATCAAAGTGTCGTTTTCGAGGCGCGCACCGGTTTCGACCAGGGTGTTCCAATCGGTGCCGGGTTCGATCGGTACCTGGAACAGGATCGAGAGAACGCCGTAATCCCAGAATTTGGCGAAGACTTCCACCTTCAGATTTCTCGAATGGAAAGTCAGATCGGTTTCCCCGAGAGCGATCGTGACCGGTGCGTTCCGCATGATCACCACCTGGCGCGGGGTCAGGGTGAACCGGAGTCGGGATCTCGATACCTCACGGGTGAACAACTCCTCGACCCGGGAGAGATTCACCTCCTCGGCGATGTCGAAAACCCGGTAAATGAGGATCGAGCCTTTTTGGACCCGGATCATCAAATCGCCGCCGAGACGTTGAAGTAAAGACAGGAAGCTTTGAAGGAGATCATTTCGGTGAAGAACCTGAGAGCGGTCGTCACACTGACGCTCGAGTTCAGGTTGAACACCGGCCCGATGTCGATGTAGTCACCGTCCGCCTGGCTGAATTCGAAACTCGGATCGTTGTAAGACCGGATGGCGTCGAAGCTCCCCTCGAACATCATCTGCACCTTCGGAGAAAGGTCGACGGTGATGTACGGGAACAGGCCGACATAGAGGTCGGGTTTTCCGTTCGGATCGGTGTTGAAGAAGGGCATGATCAAACTCGATGCGGTGAAGGACCAATTCCTGAGCTCGGTCTTCAGCGTCCAGTTGTTCTGGATCTGCAGGGCCATGATCTTTCCTCTGCTCCTCGATGCATCGGTGGTGGGCAACTGGAGTTTGAGAACCCCCTGCATGTTGATGTCCTTGGTGTCGACCATGTTCGCCCAACTGGTGAACAACCGGGTGTCATTGAACTGGAACGTCTGTGCCGGATTGAAAGGTGAAATGGCACCGAACTGGGCGCCGACGATCACGTTCTTCGTGACCTTGTAGCCCGCTTTCAAGGAGTGAGAGATCGAGGTGTAATCAGACGCGCCGTTGGGTCCTTGTGTTTGGGTGAGATCGATGTTCGATAGACGTGGACCGAGGTATTCTCCGAAGTAAGAGAATTTCACGTTGCTCAGGAACGTGGGTTTGGGAGTGGGAGAGGCGCTTGCCGTCACCGACGAACCGTCTGCTGGAGCGGGAGAAGGACTCGCCGACGGGAGGATTTTCTTCGCTGCTGCCGTTCCGGATCGGAAAGCGGGGTGTCCGGTTCTTTTGCTCGAAGGCGAGACCGCCGCAAAGGCACCTTTCAGGAAAAACAGCGAGATGAACAAAGCCAGTGGAAGTTTATTCATATATTATGTATTTAACGACAATAGGCATGAGTAAGCAAACCCTTCCGATCGATTCTTTTCTTCCCGACATCGTCGCCGGAGTGACGCAAGGATCCGCTGTCATTCTGATGGCAGAGCCCGGTGCAGGAAAGACGACGCGCGTTCCACCCGCGTTGGCCTCCGCCGACGGTGGGAAGTGGATCGTCCTCCAGCCCCGTCGTTGGGCGGCGCGCCTCACTGCAGAACGGATCGCCGAGGAGCTCGGTTGTCGGATCGGAGAAAGGGTGGGGTATCAAGTCCGCTTCGAAAACCGCACATCACCTTCGACCCGGATCATCCTCATGACAGAGGGCATCCTGTTGCGCCGGTTGGTTGACGATCCTGAGTTGAGCGGGGTTTCCGGAGTCGTTCTCGACGAGTTCCATGAACGCAGTCTCGACCTGGATCTCACACTCGCTTTGTTGAAAGAAATCCAGGGATCGATCCGTCCGGATTTGAAACTGGTCGTCATGTCCGCAACCCTAGACGCGGCCCCTCTCGAGAAGTACCTTCCCGGTGCGGTCACACTGAACATTCCGGGCAGGACTTTTCCTGTGGAGAAACGCTACAGTTCCGGAACGGGGCTGTATCAAGCCTGGAGGAATGCCGAGCCCGGAGAAGGCGACACCCTGGTGTTCCTGCCCGGATCGCGCGAGATCGAACGCTCGATCGAAGAGTTGTCGAGGGGTCTCGCCCAGGACCGGATCCGGGGCATCGACGTTCTTCCGCTTTATGCGAGTCTTCCGGAAGAACGCCAAAAAGCGGTTTTCAGAGAAGGTGGAGGTCGGAAGATCATCTGTGCCACTAACATCGCAGAGACTTCCATCACTCTTCCCGGCATCACTCTCGTGATCGACTCTGGCTGGCAGAAAGTGATGCGGATGGACCCGGTGTTCGGGATGGGGCGTCTGGAAACCCTCCGGATCAGTCGGGCATCCGCCGAGCAACGGGCCGGTCGGGCCGGTCGGGTGAAGGAAGGAATCTGTGTCCGGATGTGGAGCGAGGGGGAGCACACCCAGTTGCGACATTTTGAAACCCCCGAGATCCACCGGGTGAACCTCGGGAGGGCGCTCCTCACGCTCTCCGAATTCGGAGTCAGGGATTTCCGGTCATTCGATTGGTTCGAAGCGCCCAGGTCCTCGATGTTGGATTATGCGGTCCGGGAACTCGAGTCGCTCGGGTTCCTCGAACAAGGTGCGATCACCGATCCAGGTCGGAACGCACTCCGTCTGCCGTTGGAACCCCGACTCGCGGCGCTTGCGATCGTCTCCCGACAAAAAGGAGTGCCGGAATTCGGAGCGAGACTCGGAGCCTGGATCGAGCAACTCGGACCTGAAGAATCGATTCGGGACGAGGACGCCTTGATCCGGAGGCTCAACCGCCTTTCACCGGTCGAGACGAGAAGTGCGCGTCAGATTTTCGGTGGCGATTCGATTCCCGGGCTCGAGCCTGGGCTTTGGGAGAAGTATCTGGAAGTGATGCTCGATGCCGACCATTCCCGGGTTTGCGTGGGTGACAAAATCGTAGGTAGGAGGAAGGTCCGCTCCCGTGACGGTGTCTTTCCTGCTGCTTCGATCCTGCTTTCCTCGCGGGACCAGGGTGAGATTCTGGCGCAATCCTGGGTGCCCGTTCCGATCCGCATGCTTGAAGTCCGTGCGGAAAGAAAAAGACGGGTGATCTGGGATGATGCCCATGAAAGAATGCGTGCCCAGGAGGGGTTGTATTTCGAGGATCTCGAGGTGGGACCCGTCCGGGATGCGCCGGTAGGGCAGGAGGAGGCTGCGGCCGGACTTGCCTCCTGGATCCTCGCTGATCCTGTCGGGATTCTCTCGAGAAACGAGCTGTTCAGGAAATGGTGGAGTCGGGTCGCATTCACTGCAAGCCACCTTCCCGGATCCGAAACCGCCTTCGAGCCGGACTGGGATTTGATCCTCCAGGGACTTTGCGCGGGAAACACACGCCTTGCGTCGGTTCTGGAAGGCGATCTTCCCGGAAGAATCGAGCCCTTCCTCGACCGTAGCTTCAGAACCATGCTCGAACGATTCGCTCCCGAGCGTTTGGAAGTGCCTACGGGGGGGCGGATCGCGATCGATTACAGTCAGGATCCGCCACGCCTCGCTGTGCGTTTGCAAGAGGTGTTCGGCTGGCTTGAGACGCCCTGCGTGGCGGAGGGTCGCGTGCCGGTCCTCCTGGAGTTGCTGTCACCCGGGTTCAAGCCCATCCAGTTGACCCGGGATCTCAGGAGTTTCTGGGCCAACGCCTATTTCGAAGTCAAAAAAGAATTGAAGGCACGGTACCCGAAACACTCTTGGCCCGAGGATCCTTTGACGGCCAAGCCCGAAGCGAAGGGTAGAAGAAGAGGGTAGATCGCCGATTCCGCCTCTGCTAGGCTGATTCATCATGATCACAGAATGGAATCAAGTCGAGTTCAAGGCAGGCATCAAATCGGAAACCCGGGAAATCATCGCCATTGCGGATTTCGGAAGCCGGATGAGTGTGAGCGATTTGCTCAAGGACCGTCCTCAGGCGAAAGCGGCTTTCACGGACGAGATCAAGAAGATCAAAAAAGAAGATCTGGATAAAGATTCGAAAACGCTCGAGATCCCCTTCGAGGGGAAGGGCGGCATCCTGGTGTTCTTCCCGGGTGGGGACGGTGGATCCTATTTCCTTCAGACGGCTCTGAGAAAAGCCGTGTTCGATTCATTGAAGAATGAAGAGGAAGGGAAAGAGATCCAGGTTTCATTGCGCGGTCTCAAGGAAAAAGAAGCGATTCGGTTCCTGGGCTGGCTCTCCACTCTCGCGGTGCTTTCCCGCTACCGTCCTGAAGTGTTCGGGAAAAAAGCGGATGAACGCAAGAAGCTCGGCAAGCTGGTGTTGACTGTCGACAGCGCTCTTCCTAAGAAACTCTTCGATCAGGCTGTGGAGGAGGGACGGGTTCTCGGTCATGCGAACAACCAGGTCCGCTATCTCGCAGAACTGCCCAGCAATGTATTGCATCCGAAGAGTTACCGCGAAAAAGCGGAAAAACTCGCGAAGGAACTCAAGGTCGGTTTTGAATTCCTCGGAAAGAAAGAACTCACCCGTCGGGGTGCCGGGGCCTTTTTGGCCGTGGTCCAGGGTGATCACCACGAGCGCAGCGGAATCGTCCATCTCCATTACAGTCCGGGGAAGAAGGCGAAGAAGCGCCTGGCACTCGTCGGGAAAGGACTCTGTTTCGATACGGGCGGATACAACATCAAGACCGGAAATTTCATGAACGGAATGCATCAGGACATGACCGGATCCGCAGTGGCCCTGTCCCTTTTCGAAGCATTGGTCCGGCTCGATGCTCCCTATGAAATCCATGCCTATCTTGCATTGGCCGAGAATCTGGTCGCATTCGACGCTTACCGTCCGAATGACATCGTGACGGCTTGTAACGGAGTTTCAATCGAAGTCGACAACACCGATGCCGAAGGCCGGATGTGCCTCTCCGACACCCTTGCGATCGCGTCCGAGACCCGTCCGGACCTGATGCTGGATTTCGCCACCCTGACCGGCTCGGTGATCCGCTCACTGGACACTCGCAGGTGCGGGGCCTATTCGACCGATCTCAAACTGTCCCGGTCCGCAGTGGATGCGGGAGAGCGCTCGGGAGAGCGGGTCTGGAATTTCCCGATCGGGGGCGATTACTTCGAAGCGATCAAGTCCGATTACGCCGATGTCCGTCAATGTGCCACCGCTCAGGCCGCCGATCACATCTACGCCGCCACTTTTTTGAGCAAGTTTGTCGGAAAAGACATTCCTTGGGTGCACATCGACCTCGCTGCCGGCAATAACAAAGGTGGACTGGGTCTCGTTCCGAGCGAAACGACCGGATTCGGTGTCCGTTTCGGACTCGAGTTCATCCGCGACGTGCTCGGTCAGTGACGCGAAATTCAAGCCCGATCGGTCTTCAGTCGATAGGAGGCTGTGAAGCGGCATTTGGCCTTATCAGCAATCCTGTTGTCCGTCTGGCTCGGAGGGTGTGAAACCGTCACCGATTCGGCCCAGACTACGACCGCGAATGTCGATTCTGCGGCACAAAATCGCTTTGCTCCCGGCCTGAAGGCCGTGAAGATCATCACGAGCATCAACGTGGGTGGAAGCTTTGCGACTCCGTCTGCGACTCCGGTGCTGACTCCGGTTCCTTCACCTTGGCCGGGAAATGACGGGGGAACGGCACAGTACCTGCCGGGAGTGTCCGCCGACACGCTTTATGATCTGGATGGCACCACGCCGATTCTGAAACCGTCCTGGCTCAGGGACTTTCAGCTCGGGATCACTTCAACCACCGCTTCTTCGGCCTGTGCCACTTTCGGCGGTTCCGGATCGGCGGATGTGTCAGGGTTCTACCGGGTGAGCGAGAGAAATTGCGGATCCGTGGCCAACGGTATCGGAGACCCGGGATCGGACCCCGTGTTTTTCCGGGTGGTTCTCGACCGCGATTACACCAAATTCGGATCTGCAGAGAATCTGTTGGTGCAAGTCGAGTACCAGGCCGGAGGTCTCCGCCCGAACACCGACTTGAATGGAAACCCCTTCACCAATCCTGAGGACGGCCTCGATCAGTTGTGGAAAATCTTCACCAACACTTCGCTCGCACTCGGATCGGCCGGAAAGCCCTTGTCCTTGTTCGTACCTCCCAATTTCGCCTTTTGTGCCTCGAACGGCACTGGAAACGGGCCCGGAAGTTGTGCAGGGAATCCCACGGGGGCGCCGGTCACCGTCAGGCAGTTCCTGATTCCGCTTTCCGCCAATCCGGATGTCACGGTGGTTCAGTTTTCGAGGATCAAAAGCAGGATCAACGCCGCAGGAACGGGCAACTACGTGAGTTCTTTTTGTACTTCCGGCGATTCGCCCCTTTGTCTCGGAGTGGTCATCCGTTCCGTGACCTTGATGAGGTTCTGAATGGGAGTTCGAGGCATCCTGTCGATCTCCCTGATGTTCCTCCTCGGTGCCTGTGGAGGGAACCGGCGTCCGGTTCAAGGGTTTCCGACCAACACCTCGACGGCGAATACCAGCTGGGAGGGGGCTCAGGCGACCTCGGTCCGCTATGTTTTCCGGGAGGATCACTTCACCAAGTTGAGTGATTTCATCATCCCCAAACAAACCGCGACGAGCTGCGTAGGGGAGGCGATCCACGCCTTCCGGACCGACGGAGAGGACTACAGTGGGACTCCGACCGCTTTCGCCACCAAAACCACTGCCGATGATTTCGCTCCCACTTATGCGCCGGCATTCATCAAGAATGTTTCGGTGGACATGACCGCCACTTATTATCCGGAAACCGTCTCGGGCACCCTGCAAAGTGATGCCTGTTCTTACCGGGGAGTGGCCAATTCTTCGCTTCCTTCACCTTGCGCCGACTTCGATCCCGTCGCCACCGGCTTGCCCACCACACCCACGCCGCCACCTCCCTATGTGAGTCCGACTCCTTTGCCGAGTCCGACCCCCGAAGTCGCTGCAACTCCCAGTTCGACGCCTTATTTCGAGGGTCTTGGATTCTACCGAGTCCGTGACGAATGGTGCATCCGGCAGGGGCCGATCATCTCACCGAGTGAGGAGCTCACAAAATCCCGCATCGGAGGTGTGAACATCGATCTCGACCGGACCCAGTTGGGGGCATCGGAGGATCTCCTCATGGTGTTGACTTACCACGCGCTCGATCAGAATGCCTCATGGCCTTCGGCCCATGCCAGCTTCGACCGGACCATTCTCGAGGTGAATCTGGTCACCACGCAGTTGGCGATCGATTTGCTCCTGGGATCCAAACAGCCTCGGCCCTGGTCCGATCATGGAAACACCGAGATGCCCGTGCAGATCAGCCGCCTCGTCCAGTTGGAAGACCCTTTCGGATCCCTGAGAAGCGAGTCGATCGTCATTCCTTTGTCGCAAAACGCCCTGGTCGACCGGATCCGGATCGAGAGGGTCAGAGGATCGTTTCAACTCTACCAGGTCGACCTGTACCGTCTCGGAAATCGCGAGTGATCAAGTGCTTCCATTCAATCCGTCCAGCTTTTTGACGGTGTACTGATTTTCTACAGTTTGTCGCGGAAAAAGCCGAATCATAATCAGACTCCCGGGCAAGAATGGATCTTGCTTCACTCAAGGGTGGGGAGTTCGTGATGAGGGGTGCAATGAAGAAGATTGTTCCGCATTCTTGGAGTGCGGCAATCCAAACCGGAAAAGCATGGGGAAGGGTCAAGAGCCTTTTCGGGGTCTTCCTCGTTCTCTCTGCGCCGGCATGCACGAACCACGGAGTGAAGATCAGCCGTGGACCTTCGAGCACTCTTAGTCAGGTGAGTTCTTCACAAGCGGTCGGTGACTTCAGTCTGATTCAGATGTCGCCCGATCCGATCAGTCCGGGAGCTTTGTACGCATTGATCGGGCAGAACCAGGAATTCGAGCAGTATTGCAACAGTGGCACGAGCACGTGTGAATGCGAATTCAGCTATCAACAGCCGGGAATCGGGGCACAGATCCTGAATGTCCTTCCTACTTATGTCGAAGCCGACATGATCCGTTGTCCGAACCAAGTGCCCTCCGGGATCGATTCTTTCGATGTCCGGATCCGCGCGAATCCGTCGCAGGCGGGTGGTGCCGTGTACCACTCGAACCGTTTGACCTACAGTCTCGGCAGTGGAAACAATTCGAACCTGAACTCTGCCATTTACCTCGATCTTTCCCATCCGGACAGCTTCGTTCCGGTCCAACGTTACCAGTGCCGGAAACGGGAGTTCATCGCAAACCCGCTCGACAAGAAAATCGCAGATCCCTTCCAGACTTCGGATCCGCGGGTGTTTTATCCGTTCAGCTACTACACCACCAATGTGAGTGAAAGCCTGCTTCAGATGCAGCGGGGAGTGACCGGAACCAACGGTGCGTCCACCGGAGACCAGTCCTGGGAGTGCACCTTGAACGCCACTCCCGATTCGAATCTGCACTGGTGGGCGAGTCCGGCGGTTTATTCCAGGACCCCGTGCACCAACAATTTCTGCTCGGCTGACGGGGAGCTCATGTATCCGACGGACTCCTTGTCGAGTGGTACGGTCCCCGCATTGAGCTCGACGGCATCGAACACCGCCAAGCGCCGGTCTTCTTTTTCACTCGCCAGACGCGCTTATGGCGTCTTCCAGACCCCTGTGATTGCCGCCATCGCGCCTCGGGACTATGTCACTTCTGTCTACTCCACCGCCACCAGTCCACTCGGTTGGGCTGCCAAACCCATTCCCTCGGTGAACGGCTCCTCGAGTTGCCCGGCAATCACCTTGCCGGAAGGGGCGCGCTGGGTGAAATTGTGGAACTTCAGGGCCACATCGATTCCGGCTTCCCCGATTGTTTCGGACTCGGTTTCGAGTGCGGGATCCACCATCGGCTGTCGTCCGCCCAAGAGCTTCAGATCTTGTCAGCGAGCCAATGAGTTCACCGCGCCCAGTGCCTATACCCGGAACTTTACACGTGAAGGGAGCTCGATTTGGAATCCTTTGGATGAGGTGTTGCCTGCAGGGACCTTGTCTGCAAGGGTCGTGATGCCTTCCACCGGTCCTACCGGTGCGGCCGCCTGTTTTGTCCACGCGAGCTCCTTCGCCGGTGCCTCGAGTGATACTTGGGTGATGAGCCGACACAAGTTCAATGAAGCGACATTAATCAACGACATGAAGGCATATCCTTGGGGGGTTTACAGTGTGAACACCACCCTGAATGCCTGTAACCAGGGCGATCCGACCGAAGAGGAGTGGATGAGTACGGGTTCATGCATCAATCCCATGCCCGCGGGATCGGTCGGGAGTCTCAACAATCCGACTCCTGGCGACTCGAAGACCAATCTCTTGATCGGATCCTTGGCCTCCCAGTCTTATACCGACAACCTGTTCATCGTCACCGAGGCCGATGTCAGCGATCAGCAGATGACGGTCGATCCTCCAGATGAGTACACTCCGGTCACCTACCGGGCCAAGGCAGCTTGCATGGCCGGAGGAAGCATTTCGAGCACCCGTGTCGGATGTCCGAGTAACCCCGAGTTCCAGGGGAGCGAGATCAATTGGCTCAATTCCCGCACCGAAGTGAATGCCGGAACGATCAGTTCCCAGTATGTTTATCCATTGTGCGTGGTACAGTTCACTGAATGACAAGAGGGAGGGAGGAGATCATGAAAAAACAGCTTCTGAACACAGTTTCCATCGTCTTCATGCTCCTCTTCTTCGGTGCGTGTACGAACATCACTGAGAAACGGGGGAGCGCACGCTTCAATACCGGTGGCAACCCGGCCATCGCCAGTTTTGCAGGGGTTTCGGATTCCCACATTTTGAAGAACGCCGTTGTGGCTGCAGTGCCCTCGAGCGGGGGTGCCCAGGTTTCCAATCTCGAAATCACCCTGGCGGTCGATACGGGGCAGGTCGGATTTCAGTCGCTGACCGGTTTCTGTGGACTCGCGCAGACCAATCCCTGTGCATGCGAATTGAAGTGGGTTCAGACCACCCCGGATCAATCGGACTTCACCCGGACCCGGAAACTCCCCGTGGCCACCGTGCAGAGCGGGCTTGTGAAGTGCCTGATTCCCCAGACGGTTTGGGATGAAATCGGTGTTTCGGTCCAGATTCAGATGAACATTGTTCCGGGATCGGGGAACACCACAGGGCTCAGTTGTGTCCCATTGAACTATAAGAAGGGGACCGTAGTGGGTGCGAATGGCGACTTCCTCGACAGCACCCTCACGCCCTTCCGTAATATTCGCAGGTACGCCTGTCACACCAAGCGGACCGGGACGTACGAGATCAACAGTCAGGTGGCGGAGAATATGGCCGACATCGGCGCGATCACCGACGCAAGCGTGAATCCACCAGAACGTGCGGCAGCAAATGTTCCCATTGCCAGCAAGTTTTGTGTCGGCACCGTGGCCAGTGGCGGGGGAGGTAACGCCAATGGCGGAGGATCGTCGGTTGAATATGCGTGCGGTCAGGTCCGGACCGGATTCTCGGCCCAGAATTACTATCGCAGCTTTTATGTCAAGTCTGATACCTTGAATTTGACTGCTTCGAGCAATAGTTTTGAGTGTCCTGCAGTGCTGGAGTCCATTAAAACCAGCGCTGGATCTGCCGGATCAAATCCGACCAACGGGGCGACCACGGTTCCTTTGAACGAGCAGAATCAGCTCTGGCCGATGGACACGACCTTCGCTCTGGCGACGACCTATTCTCCCGATTGGAATGTCGGTGTGAGTGCCGCGTCCCGTCTCTTGCGCAGCGGAGACTCGACCAGCAGTGTTTCGACACTCTGCCAGGGTGAGTCCTTGACCGGAATCCTCGAGGAACGGAGCCTGTTGATCCGCGACTGCATCGGTTATGCAAAAAAACCGAATGCCGACGGGACCTGTGGCTCCATCCGGGACAACAACGGCAGGGTCCGACCCCTGGTCCGTTTGAGGCGCTACCGTGCCGTGCTTCCGGGAGCCTTCGACAATACGGGCAGACCGGTGCAAACAGTGCCTCATGCCGACGAGATTTATGTCGCAGACCGCCTCGTCATCGATCAAAACGGAATGGCCACGGGAGAGATGATCTACGGACCGAAGCCCTGTAGCTATTCCTGGTTCGATCATGAGGGGATGACCAATCGGAGCGGGAATGCAATTGTGAATTTCTATTCGAAGTTCAATGATAACGCGTTTCAATTTGCGACCCCTCAGTACCGTTCGACCGCCAAGTACTTCAGGGACATCAACAATAATGGAGTTTGGGACGGACCGCATGAATCGGTCAATCCGGACGGCATGGTGTTTCCGAACTACGACATGAACAGGACCATCAATCAACTGAGGGATGTGTCTTGTTCCGCGGTCCTGCCCAAGGTCATGTACCAGAACGGGGAAATCACGGGCTTGCAACTCGTGACCACCCACCAAACCCGGACCGGGTCGATCACTCTCGGTAACCTGAGCATCCGTCTCGACGAGGTTCATCTTCAGCCGGTGGATCCTTGGACTCCGGAATATCTCGAGGACACTTCCTTTCAAGCCTGTGCTCCGGTGGCGGATCCTTACCTCGAGCCCCCCATGCACTTTTACAAGACGGCTGCAGACGATTACGGTTGGTGCTCGAAGATTTATCCGACCCAGAATTCGAACTGGGTGGCACTCAACAGTTTGCGAAGAATGGATTCGAATGCAGGAACCCTGGCGAGTATGTTGGCGGGGACCCAGGCCCGCGTTTCGGGTTTCACGAGTCACGTGATCGGGTCGGGAGACATGGATTCCGTTCCGAATGCGCGCAACGGTGCTTGTTCCGGGACAGGAGTTCATCCTTTGTGTCAGATGACAACAGGGTCCGGGACCGATGCCCAGTGCACAGCTTATTTGAATTCAACGGCCATCACTACGTCGAGGAGTTCGTTGACCTGTGACCGGACCGCCGTCTACAGTCCGTTCAAGGAGTACAAGGACTTTCCCCTCCAGGCTTCGAGTTCTGACATTGAAGAGGTCCTTGCGAGAGATCTGTCCGGAAAGAAGAATTTCGCTTGCACGTATTCGGTGAGTCCGGACCGCAGCAAGATCGGCACGACCTATCCTTCGACAGGCTGTTGCGGAAAGTTCGGGACGACCACGGTGTTGAGTGGCTTGCAGGGTTCCGGAATCAAGAAGGGCCATTTGGAACCCCAGATCAATCCGCAGGTTCCGGACGTCAGATTTTGCGGTTGGCCTGTTCGCTGATCACGCACCGTTTTGAGCTTCACCCGGGTCCGAGGTGGGACTCCAGGTCTCTCATGGACAAGGCTTCCATCAACTGATGGGCTTCAAGACGTGGAGTTTGTTCCAGGGCTTGAATGCTTTTGGCGACTCTCAAGGTCTTGTGGCGGAATCTGAGACTGGAGGGAGAGGTCTTGAACAGCAGGGCCAGTTCAGGCCTTTCGAACTCGATCTCCAGATCGGCAGGACCGAGACGGGAGGGGAGTGTTCCGAAACACTTGAGCGCGAAGGTCCGCCCTCGGTGGACCTCCTCCCGCATCCGTTGACCGGTGGTTTTTTCGCCAGCTTCCTCCCGGATCAGGACCGGGAGATCGATCCGATCGAGGATCGGGCCGGACAATCTGGCCAGGTAGTTCTTGGCCACTTCCCGGGGGCACCTACAGGTCCCACGGGCGCCGGGAACGAGGCGGATCAGTTCTGCAGGAATGCCCCCGCACGGGCACAGATTCCCTGTCGCGATCAATTGGAGGTCGCAGGGGACTTCGACAGTACCTTGCACCCGGGTGAGTCTGAAGGATCGCGTTTCGATGGGTTCTCGCAAGACCTCTTTTGAATCCCGCGACCATTCCATGAATTCATCGGCAAAAAGGAGTCCTCCGTGGGCCAGGGCCAGTTCGCCAGCCCGGTACCCTTTCGGACCGAATGATCCGAGCAAGTGCTGGGGTCTGACCTGCGAATGGACCCTCCGGACCGGGATTCCGGGGTCGGGGACTTCACTCCGGCTTTCTTGATGGAGGATGCGGGTCCATGAATCGTCAGGGGCCGGATCTCCGGCGAGTTCTTTGAACCAAGGTAAGGACTCGGATTTTCCGACCCCTTTCGGTCCGAGCAGGAGGGTGTGATGCCGACCGATGGAAGAGAGGGTGAGGATCCGGGCCAAGCGTGGTCCGGGAGGCAGAAGGGAAGGATGCGCAGGAACACGGGGAAATGTGGGACCCGACTCGATCAAGTGGGAGGGGCCTTCTCCTTCGGACAAGACTTGCCGGATTTTCGAGAAATGCGAAATGCGAAAGACGGTCACATTCTCTGGAAGGGGAAGGTCTTTCAATCGGCGCCAACGGAGCAAGTTCAGAAACTCGCGATGGTCGTCCTCAGCCAGGACCAACCGGTACCCACCCGGATGGGAGTGCGACAGAAGTAGTTCCATGAGCAGTGCCGGCGATCCTGTGCTTTTGATTCCACCATCCAGTCCGAGTTCTCCGCTGGCGAGAACGGGTGGACCGGGCCGCACGGATTCCACCAAGGTCAGGATTCGAATTGCGATGGACAGGTCGTGGGACGTCCCCCATTTCGGGACCGAAGAAGGAGCGAGGTTGATCGTGACTTTCTTCCTCGGGAACTCGAATCCTGATGCCGGAAAGGCGGCGAGGATCCGCTCCTTGGACTCCCGGATCTCGGGAGCCGGAAGGCCCAGGATCTGGAGACCGGGAATCTGGACACGGGCGTGGACTTCGACTTCGATCCAGGCGGGCTGTGCCCCGTCTCGAAAGCAGGAGTGGACGCTGAAGGAGTTTTTCGGAAGTTCCATGCACGGCCTGAGAAGCAAGACCGGGGCCGTCTGGCGATCAGCGCTCTTTTTGCTTTTTGATCATTGCATTCTTGGCCTCGGTGATCCGGGCCGAGGCATCCTGATAGAATCGCATTTGATCGGGAGGGAGTCCCTGGATCCGGTCGGGATGGTAGCGTTTGATCGCTTCTTTGTAAGCTTTTTGGATGGTCGCTTCATCGGCGTTCTCGGCCACCCCCAGGATCTCGTGTGGTTCACCGGCCAAGCTGACTCCGGGCAGTGCCAAGGGCCGGGGTGGGGGCGTGGCTTTTTTGATTTTGGCTTGGGCGAGATCCGGACCCTGATTCAAAATCCGGTCGAGATCGGCACGGTCCGCTTCGCGTTTCCGGAAATGGGAGCCCTCCTGCTTGTCCCGAAGCAACAGGTAGATCAAGGCGATCGAGAACAAAAACATGAAGGACGGAGCATGCGGGCGCAAGGCGCTGATCCACTCGGCAGGCGAAGCCATAGACCGATTATAGGAGGTCTGTTTCGTGCAAGGCAAGGGGGATGCGAGAGAGTGTTCCGGAGGATCCGTACGGGATCCTGGCATCCTTGTTTTTCCATGATTCCCATTTAAGCCGGGTCGAGGGATTGTTCCGGCTGGTCGGATTCGTCCATTTGTTCAGGAGCAGCGGACTCCATTTGTTTGCATTGTTTTATTGGGCGGACCGGGCCCTGCTCCTTTTGAGCCGAAGGAGGGGCGTCTCCCCTGATGTGTCAAGAATCTGTGCCGGTGCTTTGCATGCAACGCTCGCCCTGAGTATCTGGATTCTCCAGGGCTTTCACTTCTCCTGGTTCCGCCCGGTGCTGACCCACCTGCTTCGTCGTTATTTCGAAGCAAGGGGTGCGAAAGTACGGATCCTGTTCCCGTTGATCATCACTGCAGGACTCGAGTGGATTCTGAGTCGCCAGGTGGGGGTTTCTCCGGGGGCCGTGCATTACTACTTCGCGGTCGCGGGTTCTTTGGTAGCGATTGAGACCCATCGCGAGGCTCCGGCTTGGCTCCTTCATGCGAAGATGGCGGTCTACTCCTGGATCCCGGGTGCCATTTGGGAGTTGGCTCACGACCGGATCATCTCCTTCATGACCCCGGTTTACAGTTGGCTCAGCATCCCTCCGATCTCCATGTTCCTTTACCCTGCGGCCGCCCTAGCGCGGATCCTGACGGGGCAATTCCCCGATTGGCTGATCGAGGCCTGGGCCACCTGGATGAGGTTCCTGGTCCGGTGTGCGGATGTGCTTCCGACCTTTGCCCGAGTGAACGAAAATGCATGGATTCCGGCCCTGGCTTTGGTGATCCTCCACGGATTGATACCCGTCAAGAACCGGAACTGGGTCGTACCGGGAGTGCTGGTTCTGGCAAGACTGTTGTCAGAGCCTCTTCCCTCCCGTCGTTTGATCCAGTGGGATGTCGGACAAGGGGATTCCGCATTGATCGCGGTCCGCGGACGGACTGAACTCATGGATGCGGGTCCTGCGTGGAGGTCCGATCCGGCGCAATGGATCCGGAGGATGGCCCGGGCCGGAGTGGGAAAATTCGACGGGGTGCTCCTCACGCATCTGGATGCCGACCATCGGGGAGGTCTGGACTGGCTCACCCCCGTGGCGGAAATGGACTGCATTCAGGTCCATGACCTGACTCAGGCTTACGAAAAGTTGCCACTTGCACTGCATGCCGGACTCCGTCAGGAAGGGTGTGTACTGAACTTCGAGATCGGCTGGTTCCGTTCAGAGAAAATGGGTGGAAACCAATGGATGGCCGGCATTGTCTTTCCTCTTTCACAGGAGGTCGGCTACTTCGCACTCGGTGACGGGGATTGGATGCAGGAACGGCTCTACTCCGAGTGGATTCAAAAAAAGATGAAGACGTTTCAAACCCGCATCTGGAAAGCCGGGCACCACGGATCCAAGCACTCTTCGGATCCGATCCTGCTCTCGAAGTTGAATCCCGACGAGGTCTGGGTTTCAGTCGGATCGAACAACAGATACGGACATCCCAGTCCCGAGGCGCTCGAAAGACTGGCCCGGACGGGAGCCCGGATTCACCGGACCGATGTGGAGGGTGACTTGACAGTCTCAGTGAGGGAATAAATCCGCCAAGAGGTCGATTCGAGCACGACCCGGTAACGGCTGTCGAAAAACTGGCCGTTCACTCCGGGTTCGGGCCGCCCTTGTTGGAGGGGCATCGCAAAATACCGGACAGCGTATTTTTGAATCAACTCTTCCGCCCGGATTCCTCCGGTGAGGATCTCTTTGACCTCGGCCTCACGTGATGCATAGGAGATCCCCCAGCTCCAGAGCCAGCCGGGATACCCCATGAGTAAGGGGGTTCCGGTCAGGCAGGGCAGCCAATGATTGTGACGTGGAACGATCAAGGAAAGGGCATCGGGACTGCTTCGAACGGACTTGAAGCGTTCGGCCAATGCGAATTCCTCCTCAGTGAAAAAAACGGTCTTTTGCATTCCTCGGGCGAAAAATCCGAAGTCGGACAGTGCGCTACCGGCTTGGGAGAACAGGACCGCCAGCAGGATCGCCCATCTCGACCAGAGCGGGATCTTCACGATCCCGAGCAGGCGTTCCAATGCGGCTCCTGCAAAGGGTGCCAGAAACAGGAAAGAGTAGGTGAAGGTCTTCAGATTGTCATAGAAGTAGGGCTGGAGATTGAAGAACAACGGGACCAGGAAAAGAACGATCCCTCCCAGACCCAGGGCCATTCCGATCCGGCTCCTCAACCTGAGTGCCAGTTCCGTACCCACCAGCACGAGAAACCATCCTGTGTTGTACAGCCAGAACCCGGCGAATCCCATTTCGGCGGCCGCATTGAGCCCCGCTCCCGGATTCTGTGCCCATCCCGGAAGCCAGATCTCCCAAGAGAGGCCGTGGTTCGATGTCCGCAAAAACAGATGGGCCAGACCCGGAATCGAAAAGAGGAGGGTGAGGACTCCCAGCATCCAGCGTGATTTACGGTCCGGTCCTTTGTCGGATGGAAAACAGGCTTGCATCAAAAGCAAGGTTCCCATCGCAATCCAGGAGTGAAGGTGGGTGAAGACCAGCAGGGAGAGACCCAGTGCATGGAGTGCGGTCACGGAAAGTTTGGGTCGGGACCTGCGGAGCCATGAGTTCAGAATCAGGAGTAAGCCCACCATGCCGAAGAGGAATGCACGTTGGGGGTAGATCTCGAACAGGATGAACTGGGTGAACACCGACCCTTTCTGGAACTGGTTGGTGAGGGGTTCACCCGTCGACAATGTGGAATCCATCCATTGCCACCCACCCATGAACAGGAAAATGAGAGTCGACCAGAGCGAGGATCGGGAGCTGAACCCGTTCGCCATGAAAAAACGGTGAATGATGAACGGCAGTGCGAACAACAATGACAGACTGAGCAACACGGTCGCCAGGACGGTATTGCCTCCTGTCAGGAACGAAGCACCCGCGGTCAACACATGACTCAAAAATGGATAACGAAAGGGCTCCCCTGCGAACAAGGGGTTGTCTCCGGTAATCCATCCTGCACCGCGCTCGCGGAATGCTTCGATGAAAGTGAAGTGGGCCGACCAATCACCCCAGATGGAGTAGCTGCCCGCGATCAAATCACCCCGGGGACCCCAGCTGAGCATGCCTGCGCAAACCCAGGTGATCCAAGCGGAAACCACGAACAGGACCCAGTGCTCGGGATGAATTTTGAGTTTCATGTTCCGGAATCCTCCATTAGCATTTAAGCATGCTTATCCGGTGGCTACCAATCCTGATTTTGGTCCTCTTCCGCTTTTGGGATCTCGGCGCGAGGCCGATTCATCACGACGAGGCGGTCAACGGCTGGTTTGTCGACGGAATATTTTCAAGGGGCTATTACAGTTACGATCCTCAGAATTATCACGGCCCTTTCTTCTTCTATGTGCTCACTCTCTTCGAGAGTCTGTTCGGCAGAACTGTGGAGGTCATGCGGATCACCACAGTTCTGGCCGGTGCTGCCGTAACCCTCAGTCCATGGCTGTTCAGAAAATGGATCGGGGAAACCGCAGCCTGGATTGCCGCGTTGGCCTTTGCGGTCTCGCCGGCGATGGTTTTTTTCTCGCGTTATGCCATTCATGAGATGTTTTTCATGCTCGCGATCATCCTGTTTTTCTACAACTGGATCCGGGTGAGGGAAGAAGGGTTCCACCTCCGAACCGTTCTCGGATTCGGACTCACATTCGGGCTCCTCGCATGCATCAAAGAGAACTTCGTCCTCTACGGTGGAAGCATCATCCTGGCAGAAGGGGTTTTGTGGGCGATGGAGAGGAAGCCTCCCCTCCGTCTCGACCGTCGCTTCTGGTTGGGATTGGCTTCAGGATTCGCTGTGGGAATCGTTTTCATCGTTCTCTGCTATACGGCGTTCTTCATGGATCAAGACGGCATGCGTAAGTTTTTCCAAGCCTTCGAGCTCTGGTCCGATACTGGATCAAAAGGCAACGGACATCAGAAGCCTTGGGATTACTGGATCAGCCTGATGGCAAGTTACGAGTGGGTCTGTCTGCTCGGGTTGATGGTGACACCCTTTTTCGCGATCCGTGGCAAAGGGTGGATCCGTCTGCTCGCCTGGTCGACCGCATTTCATTTTATCGGATACACCGTGGTCGCGTACAAGACTCCGTGGTGCATGCTGAGTTTCACCTGGGGATTGGTCCTTTTGGCAAGTTCGGGATTGGCTTGGCTGATCCGGTCCGGGAAGGCCTCGATCGTCGGATGGGGGATCTTGGGTGTCATGGTGGTGCAGGCGGGTGCCGCATCCTGGGATGTCGCATGGAAGAGCCCGGATCAGGACGGTCATCCTTACATTTACGGGCAGACTTATCGGGATCTGGTCGATCAGAACGATGTCATGTGGGCTGAAATCAACGCCCGTCCGGGATCGAAAGATTCGGTGAGAGTCCAAGTGGTGAGTGCGTTCACCTGGCCTTTGCCCTACCTCTTCGGTGGCATCAGGATGGCCGCGTTTCACGGACACGACAACGCTCCCGCCGCACTCGATGCCGATTGGGTGTGGATGGACAAGACATTCGAGCCTGAACTCGCCCCCCGTCTGGTCGGGAGTTTTTCCCGGACCGAGGCCCGCTCCAGACAGTGGGCCGCTCCGATGGTGATTTTCAAGAAGAACCAAGGACCTTGAAGTGAGTGAGTTTGATCGGTTTTATTCCGGAGTATACGGGGCCCGGTGGCCCGGACTGAGATCCGCTCTTCTCGAACCCGGAGAGAAGGTGGACCGGGTCTGCTTCGGAGGTTACTCCCGATACACGCTCGACTCGGCTTCTATCCGGGCGGCTGAGGCCCTCGGGGTCCGTCCCGGGGACAAGGTGCTGGATGCTTGCGCCGCTCCCGGCGGGAAATCCCTGGTTTTGCTCGAAGCACTCGAGGGGCGTGGGGAGTTGGTGGCGAATGAGCTCTCTTCCTCTCGTCGGTTCAGGCTGAAGCAGGTCATCGAAGAGCACGTTCCTTCCGGGTTGAAGGGCCTGGTCGGGATCACCGCTTTCGATGCGAACCGTTTCGGTCTCAAGAAAGAAGGGTATTTCGATCGAGTCCTCCTCGATGCCCCTTGCTCGAGTGAAGCGCATTTGCTCGTTGAGGATCCGGAACAGTCGGGCTGGAAGGAAAGTCGCACCCGGCAGCTGGCCATGCGACAGTATTCACTGCTTTGTTCGGCGTTGCTCACCGTCAAACCGGGTGGAGTCGTGGTTTACTCGACCTGTTCGATCTCGCCCCTGGAAAATGACGGAGTGATCGATCGGCTCCTCAAAAAGAAGAGCGACCGGGTGAGAGTCGATCTCGACGGAGTCCCCGAGGGGATGGGTGAGCGGACCGGTCATGGATTCCAGATATTCCCGGATCGTCACCCCGGTGCCGGACCGATTTTCTGGTCGCGCTTGATCCGGATTTGACCGGAATTCAGAATCCCAAGGCCAGGTGACCGCCGATCCGTGAAGTTCGGGCTTCGGGATGGAAGAGGACAGTTTGAAGGGTGGCTCCGAGAGACACCCGGACCGGCTGTAAATCCGTGGACCACGTGATGCCGAGATGGTGTGATTCCGGGAAGGGAACTTGAAGGAACGGTGATTCCGCGGAAACAGGCCTACGGTGTTCGAGCTGGAAGGAGCTTCTCGATGACAGCGACCATCGATCGGAGAGTCTGAGGGAAAGCGAGTGACCGAGAGATGCGAAGAAGAGCTGTCGATCCCGGAGATTCTCGGGAAGGGGTTCATGTTCGAAGACCGGATTCAAGCAGTACTGGACTCCCCACTGCCAGGGCGACTGGCGTCCACTCAGTGACCAGGATTGGGTGAACACCACGCTGGTGATCCTGAGGGATTCCTGGGAACTCCGGGTGAACGGCAGGCTCATCGAAAGGGTCGTATAGGGTGTGGGCGGGGAGGCAGAAGACAGGAGTTCGGCATACAGGACGGGGTCGTACCAGGTGGTGGATGTCGAGGTGGCCGAACTGGAGACATCGCCACCCAGTCCCATGCGAAGGGTCTCATTCACCTGATATCCCAGACGGACGGAGTGGTAGAGAAGCGGTTCCTCGAGTCCCGGAACTGACATGAGGTACGAAGCCCGCATCTCACGGAGAATGTCACCGATCGGGGGCATGTCTCGTGGAGGCTGGCCGAATGCGATTTGCCCATTCAGCAGGATCAAGATGGCCAGGAGAAGTGTTCTCAAAGTCTTTCCCTTTCCGCCAGGTATTCACGGACTCCGGTGAGGATGCCCTCACGGAGAGTTGCTTCACGATCGCCGGGCAGGGTCGTGGCCAATTCGGGACGGATCGACTGGAACTCGGTGTCGAGCAGTCGGAGCATCGATCGATAGCGATCTTCGAAGGCCGTACGTTCACGGGCAGGAGGGCGTGGACGGAGTGACAGGAGAAGCATTTCTTCCCTGCGGGTCGCCATCATCATCTGAAGGACGGACACTGTGTTCCGCACAGACCACCAGTAAGCCTGCAATCCGGAGTTCGAGGACTCCTGGGTCCTGCTTTGCATGAGGTAGAGCGATTCCCAGTATCGGGCCCGCTCTTCGCGTTTGAAGGCCGGCTCCGGGAGGTCGGTGGCTGGATCCCTTGAGGCAATGGCGATGATCTTCTCGGATTCCGGTGGGGCAGGAAGGGAAGGGTTTTCCCGAAGCATCGTATCGTGGATCCTGGAATAAAGGGTGATGGCGCTGCGTGCGGAATGGACCGATTGCCCGAGCTCCGATCCCGGATCGAGGATCAGGAAGCGGTGATCGAGAATGAACCGGAGCAGGCGATCCCTCAAGTAGACTCTGACCTCACCCAAGCGGCGTTTCTCCGCTTCCAGCAGGGTCCTCCATGGAGCGTCGTGCGCCGATTCAACCAGATAGTCGAGTGACTGTCGGTACCTCGTGGATTCATCCCAGGCCCCCTCGAGGGTGACCGGCCATGCAAGCTGGGTTTCGACTTCCTCGAGTCTTCCGATTCTTTTTGAATAATCGAGCTTGCTCTCGAGGGCGATTTGCATGGACTTGAAATGTTCCATACGCAATTTCCATTCTGTTTCACCCTCTTTTTCAGCCGTTTTTTCAGTGACGATGCCCGGATTTGAAACCTTAGGGTCCACCGTCTTGCCCGGTTCAATCAGTGAAAGTCCCGCATTCCTGACCTTCTCCACAGCACGCATTGCATGGGGATTCATGGGTTGTGTGATGAAGAAGAAAGTGAAAGGACTGTAAACAGCCAGTGCGATCGAGTATCCCATGTTGGACCGGACCACGCCGCCGAACCAACGGATCGGGTCCAACAGGAGATGATCGATGACTCCGACAAGATTCTCCCGGGGCCGACGGGTGAATCTCCGGATGGCCGCCAGGCATGCAAGCCACCCGTCGAGGAACTTCGCACGGATCGATCCGGAGCGATGCACCCTTTGTTTGAATTGCCGGATTTTCCTGTAGTCGGCTTTCATCTTTCTGGAAGAGGAAAAGCGTTCTTTCCAGCTGTGAATCCGACTGGAGTTGAGTCGGTCCAGGTCATCCTGCAGTCGTCGCCAGGCTCTCGGATCCCTGCCCCGGTCGAAGCCGAGGAGTCCAGGCCTGGTTCGGTGGATCGAGCCGATGATTCCCTCCATGAGTCCGATCAAACGGAGGTCTGCCTTTCCATGCGGGATTTTTTCATACTCCCGGAAACAGATCCGGTAGAGAAGGTCGATCATCGGGCAGGCCGGTTCGAGTCCGGGTGAATCGGATGTAGGGGGCCAATCCTCTGTACCTCCTATCCGGAAGACGCGTCGATGGAGAACGGTTCCGGATCGTGATTCGATCCACTCGAAGTCGATCTTCCCCGCAGTGTCTTTCTTCATTTCGAGGGTGTGCACGAGTCGGGTTCCGTCGAAGTAAGCGTATCCGGCACTCCCGTCTTTTCTGAACAAGGGAATCACGGAGTAGGGAAGGCCGAAACGCTTTCGACCTCCGTCTTCCACGAGATCCATCACAAGGGTTTCGAAATCAGGTGCCTGAGAAGTCGGAATGAAGTCGTGTTTCATCGGAGGCGGTTTCTAACACGACTCCGTTCAAGTTGCAGTGTTTCGCGACGATTTCCACGTTTCATTGACGTGTGACATTTTGGCCCGCGCAGGGGGACCGGATGGAGATCGCGCGTTCTCTTCTGCGAACCAATCGTTCCTGAGGACGGTATCGGTCTTGCTAGAGGTCTGTCCATGACCGACCGCAATCGAAATTCCGAATACATCCCTGATCGAGGCTTCATTGGACGGAAAGAGGTCCGGGTTGCCAATTATCTGTTTGAGTCCGGGACCGGCCTAGGGCACCGTCACGCCCGTGGTCTCGTCACCTCGTTTCTGAGACGCTCGCCTCTGGAACATCACCGCAACAGTCGTCGATTGACACGTTTTCTCGAGGCCAAGGGTCTCACGTTCCGCAAGTCGGGAAAAGACGGGGAACAGAAGCTCTTTCCTGTCCCGGTGACCACCTCGGTGGTGCCATTGCCAAAGTCGCAATTCGACCGTTTGTCGGCAGCCGCCGCCATTCTCGTATTCTGTATGAGAAAGATACTCCGGGAGATCTACGGTGGGGTGAGCCCGGATCAAAGTCCGTTCATTCAGAGCCTGCCTCCACCGGAGCGCGAGAGATTCCTGAAAACGATTCTCGAGTCACCTCATTACATCCCACAACTCCATCATCCGGTGATGACGGAATACCCGTTTTTCGACCAAGTGGGTCTGGACCTGGTCCTGGTGGAGGACTACGGATCGACCGAAGGCGGCCTTCCGTTCCGTCTCCTCGAAATCAATGCCGGATCCCCCTCGGGAGCCTCGAACAATTCAGTACTGCTAGAAGGAATGAAGGCAACCGATCCCGCCCTTCTCGACTCGGTTGGCCCGGTCTGTGACAACGATCACTTCGAATCGCTTCGGACCACCTATCGGTCCCTCGGCGAATCTTGGACAGGGTACAGGGAGGGATCGGCCATCCTCTTGCCTCCCGGAGGATCGAACGCTGCAGCCCCTGAAATCCACAGTCTCTCGGCCGGGTCCGGGCTCACGCTCTGTGAAGCGGCCCATCTGTACCAAGACCATGCGGGTTGGGTCAGGATGCGTTCGGTGGACGGGTCCGATCCGGTGGTCACATCGATCTATTCGAGGGTCAACAGTGACAGTGTCCTCTTTGATCCCGATCAGGGTGTGCTCCTTCGCGATCAGGAGAGTGGCGAACCCTTGGTTTGTCACGACCCCCTGTCTGGCGAGGTGATTCGGGATCAGACGGGTCGGCCGGTTCCCCTGGAGTCCGTGTTCCGTGTGAATGGAGCCTTGGGAGCGATCCACCAAAGGAAGCTCTATGTCGGCGGTTTGAACCGGCTCCTCGACAACAAACTTCTTCTCGACCTGCTGACCCGGTACGCTCCACGTTTCTACCGTTCTGAGTGTGAGGCCGCCGGTCTCGATCCGGATTCCGCCTGCCTCTTGCCTCCCGAATCCCTGCCATCCCATCCTGATTCGGTGGGTCTTCTGAGCGCCAGTCCGGAGGAGTGGGTGGTCAAGTCACCGCATCTTTCCGGTGGCACCGGTGTCCATGTGCTCATGGCGCTCCCCAAACGGGAGCGAAGTCGGGTCCTTCGCGAAGTCCGCGAGCGTCCCGGGTATTACGCCTATCAGAAGATGGTCCGGATCGGTAGAATACCGGTTTCAATGAAGGAGGTTTCCGGAGAACGTTATCGCCTCGCCAACTTGGCCGCAGATTTGAGGATGTGGGTTCTTTATGGAGGTGAGGGAACCGTTCCGAAGCTGACTCACAATGCCCTGGTCCGATTCGCACCTGTGGAGAAAGGGGCCTTGAGCTCGACCGTGAACACATCGAAGGGTGGGGGATATGCCCCATTCGTGATTGTCGATGACGGTGTCGTCAAAGGACCGGTGGAATCCCGAGTCGCCTGTCCCGCGCTGTCTCCGGTGCCCGTGGAGCAGGTGCCGGTTTTCTCGGCGGCACAGCTGATCCAGATTCTGAGGATGCTCGCTCAATTGAGATCGGAACTCGATCAAGCTTCCCCGAGCGCTTTCAAGATTTATGGCATTCTGCTCGGACTTTCACTTCAAATCAAGGAGGTGGCGGCGTTCCTGGATCCCTCGGCTCCCGAAGTGATCCACTCCTGGTTGAGGAGGGTCGAGACCAAGATCGATCGACGTGAGATTGCGACCTTCTTTTCCAAACTCAACCGCTGCCGTTCGGAGTGGGTATTCAACACAGTGAGAATCGAAAGTTCCAGTCCCGAGATCGCAATCGAGCTCGACCGCCTCACGGTGCTTCATCATCCTGTCGAAAACCAGCGAGTCGAGGACCGGGCTGGAAATGAGGCGATTCTGAAACGGATCGGCACCCTTGCCGGGACCGGGGGATGGATCTCCAAGAAAGCCCTGCCCTTGCTCCGTCATATGGTCCGGGCCCGTTGTCCGGACCGCATGATCACGCGATTGGAATCGAGGCGGATGCGAAAGCTGCTCTCCCGATTCGAGACCGGAGTGGAGGAACGTTGGGCGGGTAGTCCCGGATTGGCTTGGCTGAACGATGAGAGGACGCGAGAGGGGCTCGAGTCCCGTCCCGTCTGGGTCGAGACTCCTGCGGAGGGGACTGCCACCCGACAGGAAGAAGAAAAGGGGAAACTCATTTTCGAGATGTTCCCGTTGGAAGAGTGGGTCCAGGAGGCCAGACACGCATGGAATCTCACGGCAAACTCAGCGCCGGAGCATCTCGAGCGGGCCAGAGAAAAACACTTTCAGCGGTTTCCGCGTCTGGTGGAGCTCCAACGATCCATCGACCGGACCTCCGGAGGAGGGATGGAGGAGATTCTCTCCCTGCTCGAGGTTTTGCCGTATGCACGGTACAATCTGGAGCGCTTTTCGATCGCCTCAGGCATGTCCGTCCAGGAGCTGTTCACCGACCGGATGGCTCCGGGGAGGATCGCCTTGCTGGAGAAACCTGAATGGCGGGGAGCAGGAGCCTGTTTCGTCAGGAAGTCCACCGGGACCTCGGAGTTGTTGGAGGGTCGAAGTCACCTCTGGGTCTCAAAACAACAAAGTCCGATCTGTCAGGCCTACACGATCGGGCATGAGCTCCATCACGCCATGCAAGTCGAGGGAATTCGATCCGCAGAAAGGCTGGCCCGGATGAGCGGACCCGCCGGCATCGCCCGATTCATGAATCTCTACGGAAACTTTTTCGGACTGGATTCAGGCCCGGCGATTGAACATTCGAAAAATGGAAGATCCGTCCTTTACGGACTGCAGGATCGCCTGGTCGCGCACGGGGACAGTCCCGTGATCCAGGAGATTCTCGATTCCATTCGCCGCAGTCCGGAGTGTTACGAGCAGACACTCGAAAAGTACGGAGGCGCATTTGTCACGATGATGCCCTCATCCGTGCCGACCCGGGTGAAGGCCCTCCGGGAGGTTTACCCCGCACTCGAAAATCTCAAGAATCTCGCATTCGCCGCGAGCTGCGGTCTCAGGATTCCGATGGATCCGATGAGTTCCGTTCTTCCCTGTGCGAACCGTCTCCAACGCGATCGACATCGGCCGCTCTTGGATACGGCGATCCTTTCGCCAAGACCCGTGAGCGAGGTGCTCAGGGTCGTGGCCTCCCATCAGCTCTACGGGGTCGGTTTCGGTCCGGATTCGGTGATCGAAGGCAGGCTGGGCCTTCGAATCGACCCGTCACCGATCGATCCTGCGAAAGCCTACCATCAGAGCCAGCAGTGAGGCGTCACTCGGAGGCGTTACTCGACTGTGACGGATTTTGCGAGATTCCTCGGTTTGTCGATATTGCGACCGAGAGCCCTCGCACACCCGTAGGCGAGCAGTTGGAGGGGGATCGCGGACAGGATGGGGGCGGTTCCCCAGGCAGCCGAAGGAAGTCCGATGAAGGCGTCGGAGAGCCCCTCCAGCACCCGGTCTCCCTCCGTTCCGAGGGTGATCAGGTGTCCCCCCCGAGCGCGGATTTCTTCAAGATTCGACACGGTCTTTTGATACCACTCATCCTTCGGAGCCAGGGTGATCACGGTCACATCAGGGTCGATGTAAGCGATGGGCCCGTGCTTGAGTTCACCGGCCGCGAACCCTTCCGCAGGCAGATAAGTGAGTTCCTTGAACTTGAGTGCTCCCTCCAGTGCGATGGGGAACATGGTTCCCCGACCGACGAAAAGGATGATCCTCTGTTTGCCGAGAGTCTCACCGATCCGGATGAATTCTTCACTTCTGGAAAGGATGTGATCGAGATCCTGTGGGAGTCTCGCGAGGCCGAGAAACGACTCCTGTTCGGTGTCCCGTGCACTTTGAATTCCCCGCAAACGGCCTACATCGAGGGCGAGTGCGCAGAGTACGGTGAGTTGGGCGGTGAAGGCTTTCGTCGAAGCGACACCGATCTCCGGCCCTGCCTTGGTCGGATACTGGAACGAACTTTCACGGGCGATCGTCGAATTGGGAACGTTACAGATGGAAAAAGTGGAGACTCCGCGCTCGTTGGCGAGACGGAGCGCTGCCAGGGTGTCGGCGGTCTCTCCGGATTGGGAGATCACTCCGACGACCGTGCCCGGCTCGAAAACAGGATCCCGATAGCGGAACTCGCTTGCGATGTCGACCTGGCAGTCGAGACGGGCCCAGCGTTCGAAAAAGTACTTGGCGGCCATCGCGGCATGGGCACTCGTTCCGCATGCGACCAGATAAAGGCGTTTCACATTCTTCCAGAGCACCTCGTGCGCCTTCTGGTGATCCCAAATGAATGGGCTCTTGGGATCGGAGGGCAGTCGACCCGTCAGGGTGTCGGCCACCACCATGGGCTGCTGGAAGATTTCTTTCAGCATGAAGCTCTCGTAACCGCCTTTCTCCACTTTGTCGGCGGTCCAGTCGATTTTCTCGACTTTCAGACCGGCGCAGTGGATGCCGTCACGGTCGGCGATGAAAATCTCGCCTTTCGGAAGAAAAGAAACTTCATTGTGATGGGGGATGACCGCCTGCAGGTCGCTCGCGATCAGCGCTCCGTCTTTCAGTGTCGATCCCACCAGTGGTGCACCATTCTGGATGCCGTAGAGCTTGCCCGGGATCTGGCGCGACATGAGGACGATCGCATAGTGGCCTTCCACCTCGGACATCGCCGCCTTCATTGCGGCGATGAGGAGGGTCTCCGGATTCGCTCCGGGGGTCGCTTCAGCCAGGCGACTGCGCTTGCTTTCGATGAGTTGGGCGAATACTTCGGTGTCGGTTTGTGAAGAGAAACGCACTCCCGAAGCCGCCAGTCTTTCCTTGATCTCGGCGTAATTTTCGATGATGCCGTTGTGAACCAGGACGATCTCTCCGGCGCGATGGGGGTGGGCGTTGGTTTCGTTCGGTGCCCCATGGGTGGCCCAACGGGTGTGGGCGATGCCTTCTTTTTCAGTCAGGCCGAATCCTTGGGACGCCTCGACCAGACCATCCACCGGTCCAGCGTTCCGCTTGATCTCAAAATCCCCCTGCCCTTGAAGCGCGAATCCCGCGGAATCATAACCACGGTATTCGAGTCGCTTGAGTCCCTCGAGCAAGATGGGCAAGGCCTGACGTTCTCCGACATATCCGACGATTCCGCACATGGTCACCGATCATAGAGCGTCGTGGGCCCCGTGAAAAGCGGGAAATCACCGAATGAGATCCAGAACGTCCTCCGTACTCAGGGTGGCTTCTCCTAGGCGCAGTTTGGCCGCCTGCAGCTCCCGGATCGAGGTTTCGATCGTTCCCTCGGTGATCAGCCGGTGGATGGTGACGGGTTTCTCTTGCCCCATCCGGTAAGCCCGATCCTCGGCTTGCAATTCCACGTAGGGATTCCACCAAGGATCGCAAAAAATGACATGGTTGGCCCGGGTCAGGTTGAGGCCGACACCGCCTGCTTGAAGCGAGAGGAGAAAGACCGACGGGCCCGAACTCTCCTGGAAACCTTCGATCCGGGCATCCCGGTCACGGGTGGATCCGTCGAGACGGAAATAAGGGAATCTTTCCTTGAGTTGAAGCTCGATCAAGTCCAGGAATCGGGTCCACTGGGAGTATACGAGAACCGAATGGCCCTCCGACAGGATTTCTTCCACCAAAGACAGGAGCGCTTCCATCTTGGATGAAGATTCGCTTTTCCGGCCATCTTCCAGCAGGCCCGGGTGACAGCAAGCCTGACGTGCCCGGAGCAGCACTTCGAAAACAGTGAGAGGTTCGAGCGCTCGATCCGGACCGATCCGGTCCAGGCACTCTTGTCGGGCGGCACTCAGCAAGGCCGCGTATCTGCTCTTTTCGGTCTCTGACAACTCGACCGCATGGTCGATCGGAGTTTTGGGCGGGAGTTCGGTCAAAACCTGATCCTTGGTTCTCCGGAGCAGGAAGGGGGCGATCGCAGAGGGGGTGAGTTCCGTCTCCTCCTCGAAGAGGCCCGGGGCCAGGAAGCGGAAGAGACTCAGGAGGTCGCGCTTGGAGTTTTGGATCGGTGTCCCGGTCAGTGCAAGCCGGAATCTCGAATTCAGCCGGGTGGCTGCCATGGCCGCCCGTGTCTCTGGATTCCGGATTTGATGGGCCTCGTCGAGAACGACCATGTCCCACTCCCTGGCGCACAAGATCCGGGCGTCGAGTTGGAGAATGGAATAAGTGGTCAGGAACAAGTCCGAACCTTCATTCAAATGACGCCCCTGTCCGTGATAGGTCGAGACCTTCAGGTCCGGACGGAACCGGCTCGCCTCACGCCGCCAATTTCCAAGAAGGGAGAGCGGAGCGACCACCAATGTTTTTCCACGGATCGTGGACAGGGTTTGAAGAGTCTTTCCCAAGCCCATGTCATCCGCCAAAAGCGCACATCCGAAGTTCTCGGCGTTTCGCAGGATCCAGGCCACTCCGGATTTCTGATACGGCCGAAGGATTCCCTCGAGTGAAGCGGGAATCTGTCCCGGAAGAGGCAGGGGGGGCAGGTGGGATCCCATCGGCAGCGAGCGGAGCATCCGGTCGATCAGTGAGGTCGGAGCCTCAGGCTTTTGCTTCTTGTCGAGCAATCCCAGGAGCAGTTCGCGATGATCGAGTGCGGATCCGAGGTCGAGGCCTGTTTCAGACGACAAAACGGGTCCGAGCTTGAGGTCGAAATCTTCCCGGACCCCCTCGGGAAGACGGTCGCGAATCCTGATCGCCTCAGCGATCGAAACCGGACGCGGCTGATCCGGATACAGTCCGTATTCCTGACGGAGTGTTTTCCGCAGTTCGGTTTCTTTTTCATGAGAAGGGCGGATCACTTGCCCGGGCAGGGTCGAGGGATAAATGATCCGCCCGGTCAGCCGGAGATCGTTTTTCCCGATGGTTTCCAGCACCCATTCCAAAACAGGGACTCCTTCGACGATCTCTGTCGGGCGCGATCTTTCATCGAGCACATCGCAGGTGCTTCGCCACCGGGGCAGGTCATTCAAGGTCCACTCGCCGACTCGGTCGCGGGGAACCTTTCTTCCGAGGTTGGCCGGAGGCTGTACACGAATTCCAAGGGTGTCCCCCTCGATTCTGAGGCCACCCTCGAGATCCTCCCCTGGAGCGGGGGCTTCGAGCGACAACTCCAAGTCGCCCTTGCTGGTTTCACGGATCACGACCCTTGAGCGTTCCGGACGCGGGCGCACCTTCAATTCGTCAAGCCGGGGATGGTTCAACACCGGCAACGGTCCCAGGTCCACGATGTGGTTCAAGAGGCTGCTCCACGAAGGTGACGGTGACGCGTACAACTCATCGATCGAAAGGTCGACCGGAGTGGTGGAGGGAAGCGGAAGCGGGATCCGACCGCTCCGGATCCCTCCGATCAGGGCGACAAGGGTACCCTCGATCTTCCGGAGTTCACCATCGATCTTCAGGCCCCGGTGAAACCGGATGGAAGCCTTCGAATCCGGAGTGGGCGCGAGGTATTCCCAGTGGTAGTGCAGGCGAGCCCCCGGATTCGAGTCAGGTACCTCGGAAATCCTTCCTTCGGCTTGAGCGACTGCCGCACCGATAATATGGTGACACGGTTCGATTTTACTGCCACAATCGCAGTGAGCATCCTCGTCATCCGGCCAGAGTGTGACCGTGTAGGCGAGGATACGCTCTGTTGTCCGAACCTTGAATTTCAGCTCGCCATCGTCCTTTTTCGAGCCCGTTCGCTCAAAGGATCCCGGGCTTCGTGAGAGTGTCACGCCTTTGGACCACAGCGCAGTGGTGGCTTCTTCCCTCAACCATTCCAAAAATTTTTTCATACCGGTTTTTTGACTCGCTCACCTCGCATCCTATGATACTTTTTTTGCAAGAGGGAGAGGATTCTGACGCTCTTCCTCGAAACCAAGAAGGAGCGACACTTGAAAAAAGCATTCATCCTCGACACCAACGTCCTGCTGTTTGATCCCTTGGCCATTTTCAAGCTCGGTGCGAATGACGTCATCATTCCCATCGTGGTGATCGAGGAGATCGACCGCTTCAAGCGTGAGATGAGCGAGAACGGACGTCATGCCCGTCAGTTCACCCGGTCGATCGACGAAATGCGCAAAACAGGCGAGCTGGCCAAAGGGGTGAAACTGCCGAACGGCGGTCAGCTTACGGTCGAGCTCGGGGGCGGGGATGTGCCGCTTCCAGCCGAGCTCGGAATGGACAAGGCGGACAACAAGATCCTGGGTCTCGCTCTCATGCTCAAAAAAGAGCAACCCCGTCGCCCGATCACGTTTCTCACCAAGGACGCCAACCTGCGGATCAAGGCCGATGCCCTGGGTATTGTCGCCGAAGATTACGAGCCGTCCAACGTGGAGCCGGATCAGTTGTATTCCGGAAGCACCACACTGAAGGTCGATCCTTCCATCGTGGATGAGTTCTACGCAAACAAGCGGCTTCCTTTTTCGGAGCGCCTTTTCGAGTTCGAGCCTGAAGCCTCGAAGGTTCTCTATCCGAACCAGTATTTGATTCTGAAGGATTATGCGAATCCGACCCATACTGCGATGGGAAGGTATTCCAAGGAGCTTGAATCGATCGTGCCCCTGGTGAAACCACCCGAAGGGCTGTGGGGTATTTTTCCGAAGAATGCGGAACAGGCTTTCGCGGTGGATGCTTTGCTGAACGACGAGGTCAAATTGGTCAGTCTTCTCGGTAAAGCCGGTACGGGTAAAACCCTGTTCGCGATCGCAGCAGGCTTGGTCAAGACCGTCGACGAAGGTGTGTATCACCGTTTGCTGGTTTCCCGGCCTGTGTTCCCGCTCGGTAAGGACATCGGTTTCCTGCCCGGAACGATCGAAGAGAAATTGAACCCGTGGATGCAGCCGATCTACGACAACGTCGACTTCCTGTTCGGATCCTCCGCCAACCGGAACCGCAGAGGGGCGGGAAAAGGGGCTCAAGAACTGATGAATCAGGGATTGCTCCAGATCGAACCTCTGACTTACATCCGGGGTCGGACCATTCCCCAGCAGTACCTGATTGTGGACGAGTCCCAGAACCTGACTCCCCATGAAATCAAAACCATCATCACCCGCGCGGGAGACGACACTAAGATCGTCCTCACGGGGGACTCGTTCCAGATCGACAATCCTTATGTCGATTCTGCAAACAACGGTCTGGTGTACCTGGTGGACCGGTTCAAGGACCAATCCATCGCGGCTCACGTGACCTTCTTGAAGGGTGAGCGGTCGAAGCTCTCCGAGTTGGCGAGCAATCTGCTTTAATTCAGACTTGAGCCTGGTCGGCTCGGAGGCTGGTGGCGATCTCGTGTTCGAGGTGGCGCCGGTTCGAGCTGGCCAGGAGTCTGAGTTCACGAGTCGAGGCTTTGGCTTCAAGAGCGGCGAAAAGGATCCGGCCTCTGACCATCATGGTCAGGGAGAGTTTGCCTTTGCCACTCCGCTTTTCGTGGAATGCGACCATTTCTTCGAGCAGCTCGGCCATGTGCATGCCATTGACCTTCGCCTGGTAATAAGGGTCTTCGGTTCGCAACTTGGCCTTGTTCCGTGCGGCGATCCAGTCGAGGATTTCCGCGCTCTCGGCATGGCGTCCTGAATCGGACTTGGCCGGGGGGGTGGAGTGGAGGCGGCGGTGGGCATTCAGATCGATGACATTCTCAAGTTGGATTTCCATACTGCACGGACATGTACAATCTTCGTGCCAAACAGGTTCAGGGCCTGCCGACCGAGATGTTCTTGCGAATGCGGGGAGTTACACTGCTCGAAATGAATTCAATTGAAACCACGAATGCTCCCGATTCGGGAAAGTTTTACCCGGTCGGGATCCAATTTGACTAAAAGCGGAACACTGTTCCGAGTGTGGCTTGGAGCATCCTGACCGGTATCCGGTTGGTGTCGACATTCGGCTGATCATTGAGGTAGGCCCACCCGTATCGGTAACCGAAGGTGGGTCCGATCAGGAGTTTGGGCATGAGTTGATACCAGATGCTGACCTCGACGTTCACCGTGACTCCGGTGAATGAAAGGCCATTGGCCTGATCCGTGAGCATCATCCTTCCGCCTGAAATTCTACCGCTCTGGATCCATTTCGTGGCCGTCCGGGGAACCAGTCGCCCCCGATAGGAAAGTCCGGCCTCGGTGATCAGGACGCTCCACTTGTCCGAGGCGTTCCGCGGCAGGTTGATCTGTGATGCAGGGTCCAGTACCCCTTGGCCTGAGTACGTCCCCGTGTCCAAACTCGGAAAGATCGCGCCCCATCGGGTCTGGTCGTAGGCCACCTGGAGATCCACCGCATGCTCGCCGAGGCTGTAAGCCAGGCGGTAGCTTCCTCCCGTGCCAGGATTGAATCCGTTCATGTAGCGGAAATCCAGATGATGGGAGAACCGGTACTTCTGGGTGATCCACTGGTAAGCGGTGTTCTCTTTGTAGAAGGGCTCCGACGCCAGCGAAGGACCGGCCAGTAAGATACTTAAAATGAGAACCGGGAATTGGAGAGTTTTCATCAGTATTCCAGGTCCTTTCCGATTTGCACGTAGAAGGTGTTTCGGGCCTTGATGAAGTCCATGACGTTCTTCAGAAGTTCGAGCTCTTTTTCCCGGGCGTTCTTGATCGCATCCCGAAGTTCCAGACGGGACGGTTTCTTGGAGGCCATCTCACTGACCACGCGGTCCAAGACCTTGGCTGAAGCGTTGAAGCTTTCTTTGAGGGGGGTGAGCTGCTCTTGAAGTTTCTGCAACTCTGAAAATGAGGTCCGGATGTCTTTCTCTCCTTGAATCAGGACCTGACGGTAGCCGATTTCGGTTCTTTCAAGCTGGATCCGATTGCCCCGTGAGGCGTCCATCTTGAAGAATCCGTCAGTGTCGAGAATAGGAACGGTCAGCGTGAGGCTGAAGCCCGCTTCGATCCGGTCTCCACTAATTGAGTTCGACTCCCATCCTCCCCAATTGTTGGAGTAGGCAGCAGACACCGCGGTCAGCGTGAGTTTCGGCAGACCCATCCGGTTTTTTTCGAAGGTTTCGAGATCCATGTGTGCCTTTTCAATGCTAAGCTTCTGGTCCCGCATGGTCGGTGACCTTTCCTTGAATACATCAAAGGCCTGCTCAAAACTCATGTCGAGGGGTTTGTAATCGAAGCCGGTGGTGAGATTCCAATCGCTGTCGGATTTCACATTCAGAGTCTCGTTCAAGCTGAACAAGGCTTGCTTGAGATCGGTCTTCTTGGCGATCAACTGGCTTCGGGCGTCGTTCCGATCGACCTCGGCGGACTCCACTTCGGTTTGATCGGCAGTCCCGAGGGCTTTTCTTGATCGGACCAGGTTCAGGATCACTTCCGAAATCTGCAAGGATCTTTCAGCGGCTTCGAATTGTTCCTGAGCCAGGCGCGCGTCGATGTACTTTTCGTAGACCGATTTACCTTGCAGTCGTTTTTCCTCATCGAGCTTCTGTTGGGTTCGCTCGAAGTCCATGCTCGCTTTGTCAAAGTTGATCCGGTCCAGAAAGAAAGCGAACAGATTCGGAGAGCTCAATCTCACCTCGAATGTAGACCTTGGAAAGCCATTGAGATATCCGCTGGGATAGTTCAATCGGGCAGGGGTTCCCGGCAGGGTTCCCAGGGTTTGCTTGGGCTCGATTCGAGATTCAAAGACCAGGGTAGGAAGGTAGAACGATCTCCAGGCCTGCCTGTAAGTGATCTTTGCGCTTTCTTGGTCGAGGAGTGTTCCCTGGAAGGCGAGGTTTTGTTTGAAATAAATTTCAATTGCCTGCTTCAGGGAGAGGGGGGCGGGGCCGGTGTATTTGGGTTTTGAAACCCCTCCGACACTCACCGCTTTTTGAGGCGCACCGATCACCGGTGCCGACCGTGCGGACGGAGCCGCGGTCAAGACCAGTGCGGTGATCCACAAAGCCGGGAAAGGAGGGTTCATGATGGATTCTGGAGAGAGTCCATCATGTCGTTGAAGCTTTTGGCGACATCCTGGAATTCATCTTTCGGACGTAAGCGGACGCGTTGCTTGCGGTTCCCCGAGCGGATGTCGTCGAAGACCCGTTTGAAATGATACATCGGCCCGGCGGTACGGTGTGAGAGCAGGATCCCCATCACAGAAATGACGGCCATGAACAGGATCGAAAGTCCGCCCAACGATAAGGTCAATTGACGGAGTTCGACATAAAGCTGGGTCTTCGCCTCGTCGGTCATGGGACTCAGGTCCACCAGTGTCAGGTAGTTCTCTTTGATGAAACTGTAAGCTATGACCGCATTCAGTGCGACCAGGGCGAATCCACTCGAGGTGAGCCAGAACACATACCGCAGTTGATAACGCGGATTGATGAGAAGATTCTTCAGGTTCCTTTTGTAGGGCTGGGTTGGCACGTTCCACATCCTTTCTCGGAGATCGTTTTTTCGATCAGCACCTTCTCGTTTTGAAGGGTTTCGATTTGAAGTTTGGACACCAGGATGTTCGAGCGAACCTTGATGGCGATGGAAGGGGTCGCCTCGGGATTCTTCTTCATGTAGTCTTCGTTTTTTTGAAGAATGATCTCGGTTCTCTGGATTTTCGCCGTTTTCTCCTGGAGGCTGCCCACCAGGGCGTCACAAGGACCGATACAGGTTTCAGCGCGTGAGACCTGTGTCAGTGAGGAAAAAAACAGCAGTTTGAGAAACAGAACCCGCACGGAGTGTTCCTTTCGCTTCGTGATTTGAAAAGGATAGCGATATCACTGCATGAATTCAATGGTGCCGGGAAATTGACGCATTAAGGTTTCCATTCGTGGAACCGATGTGAATGACGAGGACTTGTATGAAACTGAAAAATCGGATTTTGATGCTCATGTCGGTCTTGGGTTTTCTGATAACTCCCGAGGGTGCGGTCTCGGCTGTGTTTCCGGACCAAGAGGTGATCGGTTCCGCAAACCAGGACGAGAACGCGGACGCAGTATCGCGCTTCGGAGGGCCGGAGTCCGGTTCGGTGGAAGAGTCCGAGGTTCGGGCGGCGATGCGGTCCCGCCAACTTCCGCCCATTTCCGAATCCAGTTTTGAATCCGCTCCGGATCGCGTCGCATCCGCGGCTCCCTCGAGCCCGGGTCGGAGTCCGGCCGGAGCCGTCAAGATTGTGGCGTGGGAGAATCCGGCGAATCCGGCGAGTGTCGTCCGGAAAGCCGTCCAGCACCGTGCGGTGCAAGAGGTCGCGGTGATCGCAAATGACACCGGCTTTTATCCCTCCACCGTGTTTTTGACCCGTGGAATTGGAGCGCGGATCTTCATCACCGGTGCGTCGAAGAAATCTCAGTGCTTCATGGCGGACTCTTTCGGGATCCGGCGCCAAGTCCGGAGCCAGAGGGTGGAAGAGGTGACCTTCACTCCCGATCACAGCGGAACTTTCAGTTTTCATTGTCCGATGACCGGGGCACGTGGACGGTTTGTCGTCAAGGAACTCGAACTCCAGGCACGGGTACCCGCGTCGGAATCCGCACCTTCATCCGGGAACCATTGAGCCATGAGCGTCAACAAGTCATCCAGCGTTTTTGAAGATTCGATCGCGACGTTCCTGTCGCCCATTGTCGGGTTTCTCGCGGATGACAGTATCTCCGAGGTGATGATCAACGGTCCCGAGGAGATCTTCGTGGAACGTCGTGGTCTCATCGAGCGAACCGATGCCAAGTTCCGGGACGAGCAGTCCTTGATCGCCGCCGTACGGAACATCGCACAGTTCGTGGGTAGGACCATCGACGGGGACAATCCGGTCCTCGATGCACGCTTGCCGGACGGGAGCCGGATTTGTGCCGTTTTGCCCCCCTGTTCGCGCAAGGGTACGACTCTGTCGATCCGGAAATTTTCGAAAGGGAATCCTAGCTTTGTCGATCTCATCAACCGGGGGTCGATCACCAAAGAAGCCGCCCGGTTCCTTGATGTCTGCATCTTCCTGGCGAAGAACACTATCATCTCAGGCGGAACAGGCTCCGGTAAGACGACTCTTCTCAACGTTCTCGGTTCGAGGATCCCCCCCACTCAACGGGTGCTCATTGTGGAAGACTCGTCGGAACTCAAGATCAATACGGAGCATGTGGTGTTTTTCGAAACCAAACACGGTGATGAGCACGGTAAAGGTGCCGTCACGATTCGTGACCTCATCAAGGCCGCCCTCCGTCTCCGTCCCGATCGCATCGTGGTCGGTGAGGTCCGGGGAGCGGAAGCTCTCGACCTGATCTCTGCGATGAACACGGGTCACGGGGGATCCATGGGGACCGCCCATGCCAACACCCCTTATGACGCCCTGGTTCGTCTTGAAACACTCGCGATGATGGGGGACTCGAATGTTCCGCCCGCAGCGATCCGCAGGCAGATTGCGGCAGCCATTCACATCGTGGTGCAGATCAAAAGATTGGGAGACGGCTCCCGTAAGGTCACTCACATCAGCGAGGTGATCCCGGAGGTCGATGAGTTCGGCCGATACATGATCCGTGACCTGTTCCGGTTCATCCAAAGGGGGAGGACTCCGGAAGGCAAGATCGTGGGCGAATTCATTCCCGTCGGGAACCTTCCCACCTTCATGAACGAAATCGAGACCAACCGCTTGCCCTTCACCCGTGCGATGTTCACGCCCCCGGAGTGGTACGTGAAGATGAAGGACGCCGACAAAAAAGCGGCTTAACCCGGAGGCCAGTGCATGGCCCGTCCGGCGAGCAGGTGCAAGTGAATGTGGAACACCGTTTGTCCACCGTCCCGGTTGCAGTTCATCACCACGCGGTATCCGTCTTGATCCACACCGAGGGTCCGGGCGATTTCTTTGGCTGCCAGGAACATTTCTCCGATCAAAGGTGCGGTTGACGCATCCAGGTCGTTCAGGGTGGCGATCTCCGTTTTCGGGATGATCAGGACATGGTGCGGCGCTTGAGGGTGGATGTCGCGGAATGCGAGGACTTTGTCGTTCTCGTACACGATATTTGCGGGGATTTCGCGATTGATGATCCTGGTAAAAAGGGTTGCCATGCGCCTCACAGTTTCGCTAAGGTGGACGGGATATGTCAAAAAAACTTTTTGTCGGCAATCTTCCGTTCGAAGTGAATGACGCGGATCTCAAGACCGTACTCTCCGTGGTGGGTGCGGTGGTTGAAGCACGAGTGATACTCAACAAGAAAACCGGTCGCTCGAAAGGGTACGGCTTCGTGGAAATGGAAACCGAGGAACTCGCTCTCGATGCGGTCAAAAAATTTGAAGGGGCGACCTTGAACGAGCGCGCTCTGACTGTTCAGTTGGCGACTGCTCCGGCCGCTGCCACCGCACAGGCGGATGAAGCCGCTGAGGCGTCTTCCGGGACGCCTACTGCCTGAGCATGGAAACCGATTGGTCGGCATTCGGATTCTCCCGAGTCACCGCCTTGCTTCCCTCCATCGAATTGGGGAAGCCTGTCGAGAATGCCCGCCTGCTTTTGTCTCTGTTCCTCAGGGAATCCGGGGCGGGCGCAACCGTGGTTTTCACTCCCGAGCTCTCTCTCACCGGGTACACTTGCGAGGACCTTTTCCATTCTGAGAGTCTTCACCGCGATGTCGAACTCGGCCTGGATCTGTTGGTCCGGGGTTCCAGCGGAAATGATTCACTCTGGGTGCTCGGAGCGCCGCTCCGGATGCCCGACGGGCGGTTGTTCAATGGTGCTTATGTCATCCATTCTGGTCGGGTGCTCGGATTCGTCCCGAAGATTTTCCTGCCGAACATGGGTGAATTTTACGAGCGTCGGTGGTTCGCCAGCGGGCGCAATTTGAATGAAGAGGTCCGGCATCCCCGTTGGGGAACTTTCCGTGCAGGGCACTCCCAGATTTTCGAGAGTGGTGCCGTCCGTGTCGGAATCGAGATCTGTCAGGACCTTTGGGCTCCCGAGGCACCGTCCACCCGCCTGACATTGAACGGTGCGAATCTCATCCTGAATCTCTCTGCAAGCAACGAGTTGGTCGGTAAACCCCGGTTCAGGAAGAAACTGGTCGAAATCCATTCCCAGAAGAACCATTGTGCCTACTTTTACGCGAGCTCGGGAATGTCCGAGTCGAGCAAGGACACTGTTTTCTCAGGACACTCACTGGCTTACGAACTCGGAAAGTGTCTCGGGGAATCGGTTCCGTTCGACACCTCCCGTGATGCGTTCCGGATTGATTTCGATTTCGAGCGGATTCTGAACTCCCGGACCAAAGACATCTGTTTCATGGAGGCCGTCGAGAACAAAGGGGATCAGACGGTTTGGAGGAGCACCTTCGCCGGACACTCCGGACCCTTGAACGGGTTGAACCGCACGGTCGCAGCTTATCCGTTCCTCGAAGAAATTCCCGATTTCGAGGATGTGATCCAGATCCAGGCTCACGGCCTTCTCCGTCGCGCATTGAGTGCCTCTTCAGAAACTTTGCTGGTGGGTGTTTCTGGCGGACTGGACTCCACTTGTGCCCTGTACATCGCACTTCGCGCGAAGCAGATTTCAGGGAACCGTCTCAAGGTGGTGGGAGTGACCCTGCCCGGTCCCGGAACTTCGGAAAAAACCTTGAACCTCGCCCGGGCGTTGCTCCAGGAAGCCAAGGTGGACTTGACCATCGAGGTATCCATCACCGAAGCGGTCCATCTGCACTTGAAAGATCTCGGCAAGGCGCAGAGTGACCGGAGCGTCGTTTATGAGAACGCCCAGGCCCGCGAGCGGACCCAGATCCTTTTTGACCTGGCCAATGAACACCGTGGAATGGTCGTCGGTACGGGCGATCTCTCTGAGCTTGCACTCGGATGGTGCACCTTCAATGCCGACCACATGTCCCACTACACGGTGAATTCGGGTATTCCGAAAACGGTGGTCAAGGAATTGGTGTCCTACTGGGGCGAAATCTCCGCTTCCCGTCCCTTGACCCAGATCCTCGAGAAAATCCTGGCTCTGCCGATTTCCCCCGAGTTGCTTCCGCCCGACGAGTCGGGTGAGATCGCCCAGGAAACGGAGAGTTTGATCGGCAGTTACGATCTCCACGATTTTTTCCTGCATGCATTCCTTTCTTCGGGCTATTCCAAAGAGAAGATCCTGGCACTGGCGAAGGTGGCATTCGACGACCGGCGCGAGCTCCGGAACCAGGTGGATCAGGCTCATGAGGTTTTTTTCAGACGTTTTTTCACCCAACAATTCAAGAGGACCACGCTTCCTCCGGGGCCGAAAGTCCATTCAGTGTCACTTTCCCCGCGATCCGATTTCAGATTACCGGATGAATTGAAACCCTGAGGAGTCGACCCATGTTCGAAATTCCCAAGTTCAAAACCACCAAAAAAGCAGTGAAGCGCATCGCAGTCCTGACCAGTGGCGGTGACGCTCCGGGCATGAACGCCGCGATCCGGGCTGTCGTCCGGACCACAATCGCCCACGGGGCCGAGTCGATGGGGATCCAACGCGGGTACAGTGGTTTGCTCGAGGGCCTGATCCACCCCATGGTGCCCGCATCGGTGGCGAACATCATCCAGCGCGGGGGGACCATCCTCAGGACTTCGCGTTGCCCCGAGTTCCACAAAGCTTCGGGTAGGAAAAAAGCCATCCAGACACTGATCAGTCAGGGAGTCGAGGGGTTGGTGGTCATCGGTGGAGACGGGTCGTTCCGTGGTGCCAAGCTGCTCCATCAGGAAAGTGGAATTCCGGTGGTGGGGATTCCCGGCACCATCGACAACGACATCCCCTGCACCGAGGACACGATCGGTTTTGACACCGCGGTGAACACGGGCATCGAGTTGATCGACAGGATCCGCGATACGGCATCCTCTCACGACCGGATCTTCCTGGTGGAGGTCATGGGCCGACACTCGGGAATGATCGCCCTCCACACCGGAATGGGGGGTGGGGCCGAGAGCATCGTGGTTCCTGAATTCAAAACCTCCATCAGCTCGATTTGCGAAAGCATCGACCGTGGGGCCCGACGGGGTAAAACCAGCAGCATCATCGTGGTGGCGGAAGGGTGCCAGTTCGGAGGGGTCACCCCCCTCGCCAAGGAACTCGAAAAACGCGGTTATTCGACCAAAGTCGCCATTCTCGGGCATACGCAACGGGGCGGAAGCCCGAGTGCCCATGACCGGCTGCTTGCTTCGACTCTCGGAGCGGTGGGCGTTCATGCCCTCCTCGGGGGTGTGAAAGAAGGAATGGTCGGAGTCCAGGGTTCCCGGATCGTCCTGACCTCGTTTTCCAAGTTGAGCGGCCGTCCCTCCGGGCTTCCCGCCGAGATGTTGGACATCGCCCGCAATCTGGCGGTCTGATCAGCTCGATCGGACTTCGACTTCGAGCGGAACGATTCTGGAATAAGACTGTTTCGTGTGAAACCAGGTGTAGAAGACCACGGAGAACGCCAGGCCGCTCACAATGTCGGCCAGATAATGTTGTTTCGTGGTCAGGGTGGAGAGTGCGATCGCAGTCGACCAGATGAAGAAGGTCCAGAACATCTTCCGACGGTTTTCGGACAGGAATGCGAATGCCGAAAGATAGACCGAGCTCACATGAAGACTCGGAAGGCAATTGGTGGCCGCGTCCTGGGTCCTGAGCCAGCTCCAGGTGGCTTGGAGCCACTGGGGAAGATCGGTCGGAACCGGGAACAGTTCACGCGGATAGATCGTCGGAAAAACGAAGAAAATCCCGCAGCTCACGACTTGCAACAAGAAGAAGGAGTACAGGTATTTGTTGATGTTGTCGTAGTCGCGAAGCAGGATGTACACGAAGGCGAAGTAGAAGTATTCGCTGATGTAAATCAGTACGGACCACGGAAGAAACGGGGTATTCAGGTCGATCCAGTTCATCGGCAGTTCACGAGGGGTGAACACCGGATGATGGTTGGTGAAGTAATAGCAGGCGTATCCGATCGCGTACATGATCGCGCCGGCAAGGTATTTGTTCTCACGATTCACAAAGAGTGGAAGGCGCATAGGCGCCGCGATCATACCCGATGATTCCGGTTTTGGCACGCTTTAATGCGCGGTGTTTTCCTTGAAAGCCGGCCTCCGGGTTGGTAGGGTCACAGGCACGGAATTTCAACCACTTAATCCGCTCCCGGAAGGAGTCCACCATGTTTCTCGAGAGTCTCAAACAGGCCATGCCCATCCTGATCCTGCTCGTGGCGATCTGGGGCGTCCTGTCCCGTCTTCCGAAAGTGGATGTGGGGCACACCGAGGCGTTCAAACGGCGCAGGCTTTGGAACTGGCTTCCTCTCGGTCTGACCTACGCTTTCTTGTACATGGGCCGGTACAACCTGACGGTGAGCAAGAACGCCTTCGGGGACCTGATGACCAACGCCGATTTCGGGACCATCTTCTCGATCGGGACCTGGGTGTACGGTTGCGCGTTCGTGATCAACGGTCCTCTCACCGACAAGCTCGGAGGTCGGCGGACCATCCTGATCAGCGCCCTCGGTGCCTCGATGGCGAACCTTCTCATGGGTTTGGTGACCTGGTACGGCTACACCGACAATCTGGTTCTCACTTTTTCCGTTCTTTACGCGCTCAACATGTATTTCCAGAGCTTCGGGGCCGTTGCGATCGTGAAAGTCAACGCAGCTTGGTTCCATGTCCGTGAGCGAGGCACGTTCGGCGGGATTTTCGGGATCCTGATCTCGCTCGGCCTTTATTTCGCTTACGACTGGGGTGCCCTGATCGTGAAGAACCTTTCCCTGCCTTGGGTGTTCTTCGTCCCGACCTTGATTCTGATCGTCTTCTTCCTGTTCTCTTTCGCGATGGTCCGGGATCTGCCTTCCGAGGCCGGCTTCCAGGACTTCGATGCCGGAGACGCCAAGATCGGTGAGGGGGAGACCCTGACCACCTGGGAGATCGCCAAGCGGATGTTCTCCCATCCGGTCATCCAGACGATTGCGATCATCGAGTTCTGCTCCGGGTTCCTACGGAACGCGATCATGCAGTGGTATCTGATTTTCTCCAAACAAACGGGCATCACGGACACCTTCGTTCCGAAGAACTGGGGCCTCTTGCTTTGCTGTGCGGGGATTCTGGGTGGAGTGTTCGCCGGAACGATTTCAGACAAGGTGTTCGATTCGAGGCGCGGACCCGTTTCTGCCGTGTTGTACGGGATCATGTTGGTCGGTGGAGTTTTCGCGGTGTTCATGCTCGAGTCCCCTTATCTCGGTGGCTTGATGGTGTTCATGTCGATGGCCGTGATCGGTGTACATGGCATGCTTTCTGGAACCGCCAGCATGGATTTCAGCGGCAAGAAGAACGTCGGGACCGCGGTGGGTCTGATCGACGGTATGGTTTATCTCGGAACCGGGCTTCAGGCATTCTACTATGGTCGGACTCTTCCGAACGGGGATGCGGCGAAGGACCCGGCCAATTGGAGTCAATGGCCGGTGGCCATGATTCCCCTGGCTTTGATCGGTCTTCTTCTGGCGCTCCGGATCCGGAACGCCCATCCGACCGCCTCTGCCAAGGGCAAACACGAGATCAAGGTTCCCGTCACCCTGACCGCCGAAGAAGCGGGAGAGTGATTTCCAGATGGAATGGACGCGGGACCAAGAGGTCGCTCTCCGGACTCTGGACGGGTTGAACAATGTTTTTCTCACGGGAGGCGCCGGCACCGGTAAGTCCACCGTGATCCGGGATTTCATCAAGAAGCCGGGTGGAGTCGCGGTACTCGCATCCACCGGGACCGCTGCGATCCTGCTCGGTGGAAGAACGGTACATTCGTTTTTCGGTCTCGGAATCATGGAGGGTGGATCGGACGCCGTGGTCGAGCGGGCACTCAAGCACCGGGGAATCGTGCAACGCCTCCGGAAAACCAATGTCGTGCTCATGGACGAGATCTCCATGATCGGTACGGGTGAACTCGAGACTGCGGAGCGGATTGCGCGCAAAGCCCGGCAGAATTCTTCTCCGTGGGGCGGCTTGCGCGTGGTGGTGGTGGGGGATTTCGCACAATTGCCCCCGGTGGTGAAGGTGGAACCCGGTACCGGGATTTCAGAGCGTCCTTGGTGTTTCCGCTCGAGTGTTTGGAGGGAGAGTCTGTTCGATCCCGTGGTCTTGAAGGAAGTGGTGCGCTCCCGTGATGAGCATTGGAACCGTATTCTCGGGCGCCTGAGGTGGGGGGATCCCGACCGGGAATCGATCGAGCTCCTTCAATCGAGAGCCTCGCCCGTACCTTTGCATTTTCAAGGAACCCGTCTTTTTGCACGTCGGAATCAGGCGGACTCCCTCAACCAGGAGCGACTGAAGACCCTACCGGGGACGGTTCGTTCTTATGACACCCTCTACCTCGGGAAATCCCAGCGTTTGGACGAGCTCAGGCGGAATGCCCCCATTCCCGAGGTTCTGAATCTGAAAGAAGGGGCGCTCGTGATGTTCCGGCAGAATGATCCCGAATACCGTTTTGTCAACGGAACCCTCGGAACGGTTCGCAAGCTGGGAGACGAGGAGATTGAAATCGAATTGTTCTCGGGCAAGACTGTCGAGCTCGGCAAAGCCACCTTCAGTCTTCTGGACGCGGAAGGGGGCGTGCTCGCAAGTGCGACCAATTTCCCGCTGAATCTCGCCTGGGCCTGTACCATTCACAAGGCACAGGGTGCGACGCTCGATCGTGTGCATGCCGACTTGCGGGGGGTGTGGGAGCACGGGCAAGCCTATGTCGCTCTTTCCAGGGTTCGCTCCGTGGAGGACCTCACACTCGAGGGACTTTCCCCGTCGGTGTTCCGGGTCGACCCGGAAGTCCGGGACTTTTACAATTCTTTGCGGGCGATCTCGTAGAGCCGGTCGAAATGATACATGCCGGTGGAGTGGCCGTCGGTCCAGGCGATCGAGATCCCGTAGCGTCCGACCGGCAGAATCTGCTTCGGTTTCACATCGGTGCGAAGGGTCTCCATTCGAAGCGTCCGCTTGCCGGTCATCTCATCCACGCAGGTCGCGCAGGGACACTCGAACCGGAGTGTGAGGTAAGGAACGCGGAACTCCTCTCCGTTGTCAAAACCGAGTAGGGCATGGGACGGGCTTTCAGGCTGAATCTTGGTGAGGTTCGGCATGGGGGCAGTCTGCACGAATTTCTTTCCAATTGCCACGAACTACCCTTAAAATTCGGTAAGATGGACGCTATCGCGCAAAAAAAGCTCCACGAGCTCCTGGATCCGGTCAACCGCCTCTACCGGCACCGCGTCGCAAAACGACTTGCGGGCTGGGTCCTGCCCACCGGAATCAGTCCCAACCAGATTTCACTCGCTCACGGAGTGGTCGGGGTTTTGGCCGCGGTTTGTGTATATGACAAGCGGTACTTGCTCGCAGTTCTCCTCCTCGAAGTCCGGGCCATTCTCGATTGCATGGACGGAATCCTTGCCAGGATGAGGAACCAGTCCACTGCGTTCGGACGTACTCTTGATGCGATTGCGGACGGAATCACGTTCAACGCTCTCATGATCGCGGGAGCGCTCCGGATGATCCATGATTTTCCCACCTACCGTCCCTCCTTGATCCTGATTGCGGTTTTCTTGTTCGCCATGACCGCTGCCCATTGCGGTAGTGTGTATCAACTGATGAAACGCAAACTCGGATCGATCATTCTCAGGCAGATCGATTCCGTGGAGAGGGAGTGGAGGGAACACGCCCAAAAGGTGAGGGAGAACGGTGGAGGATGGATCCCGAAGTTCGGTTTCTGGCTCGACTCCCTGACCATTCGCTTTGTTTCGGAAGAGTGGTTCGAAAAGATCGACCGGCGGCGCCATGCGGAGGACTGGGAAGAAAAGGCCCTTCGCGATGCCACGACCATGAACGAGCTCGCCCGGATCACCCGGAAGCGGGAGTTCAATAACGCGGTCCGTTTCACGGCGTATGTCAGTGACGACAACATCCTCGGAGTGATCGGGTTCTGTCTGGTCACGCTCGGGTGGTTTCCGACGCCGATCCTGCCTTATGTGCATCCGGTTTTGATCGCATTCGGTTGCGGCTTCGTCTATTCGATCCTTTCGCTCTTTCTGGGGCTTCACTTCCTCCACGACTTCTACCATGGCGTGTACCGGGATTGAGACTCCGGCCGTGGCAGAATGTTGACATCCCAAGGTTTTTCGCTTTTCAGGATGTGGGCACGGGTTCATAATGGAATGACCTTGAAACTCGCGCACGGATTCAGAAAATGGATGGAATGGCTCGGTGAATTCACGATCTTCACCGCACGGACATTCCAGAGTGTCGGACATGCCGGTAGGCGTTCCGGAATTTTCCTCAATCAGTGTGAGTTCATCGGGGTGAGCAGCCTCGGCATCCTGACCGTCGCCGCCGTCTTCATCGGCGCCGTCCTCGGATACCAGTTGTACAAGTCATTCGAGCTTTTCGGAGCCCAAGCCCTGGTCGGCGGAACACTCGGTGTCGGCATCTTCCGGGAGATGGCACCGGTGATCGGCGCCATCATGGTGACTGGGCGGGCCGGTGCCGGAATCGGCGCCGAAATCGCGAGCATGCGGGTGACCGAGCAGATTGACGCGCTCGAGGTGATGGGGGTGAATCCCCACGAATATCTGGTCCTACCGAGGGTGTTGGCGGGCGCGACGATGATGCCCTTGTTGGCTTTTTTGTTCGGCGGCGTTGCGACGCTGGCGTCGGCCCTGATCGCCTGTGGAGTTTTGGATCTCAGTTATCCGGTGTTCTGGAAAGGGTTCCGGCAGTGGACCGACTGGATCGATCTGCTCCATTGTCTGATGAAGAGCATTTCCTTCGGCGCCGCTCTTTCATTGATGGGGTGTTTTTACGGATTCCGTGCCAGTGGTGGAGCCCGCTCCGTCGGTTTGTCCACCCGTTCCACCGTGGTCGCGGCCTGTCTCACGATTCTGCTTCTCGATTACTTCTGGACCATGATTCTTCCGCTCCGGGGAAGCCAACTGATTTTGAAATGACAACGAGGATTTGATGGCAAACGCAAACGCAGCAAGCAAGGCAACCAAACTCAAAGTCGGATTCTTCACCCTTCTCGGGCTCGGATTCCTCGGTGGACTCACGGTTTACATCAACAACCGGCCCTACTGGTGGCGCACTTGTGAGCCGATCCAGGTCACTGTGGAAGATGCCACCGGACTGAAGGTGAAATCCCCGGTCAAGTCACTCGGTCTCGAGATCGGTTACATCTCGGATTTCGGTCTGGTGAGTTCCGGTGTGAGTCTCCAACTTTGCATCACCGCTCCGGTCGAGATTCAGGCGGACACCCGTGCTTACGTGAGAAGTGAAGGGTTCCTGGGAGACCGCTTCCTGGAGTTGAAGCCGGTCAAATACACCGGGGACAAGGTTTACGACAAGGTCAAGGCCCCCACGCCTGAGGGAGCCAAGTCGTCGATGAAGGTTCTGAAGTCCTTGCACGATTGGATCACCCCCGTTTCAGCGGGTGCCACCGAGGCCAATGCGGCTGAAGCCCAAGCGGCCGAAGGCGGAAACGCCCGGAGCGTGCCGGTCGGAGAGAAGTCCACCGACATGGAAGCGCTGATGAGCGAGATGAAGTCGCTCACCCGTTCTCTCAAGGATTCGATCAATCCCGAGGAGATCCGCGGAACGATCCGCCAGTTGAACAAGACGCTCGAAGAGGCCTCTCGGACCTTTTCGCCGCAAGGGGGATTGACCCAGACCGCCCAGCGATCGCTCATGAAGCTCGAAGATGCGATCGAGCAGATGCGCGACCAGATGACCCGGATCAATCAAGGTCAGGGATCGGTCGGGATGGTGTTGAATGACCCTGCCTATGCGGAAGAACTCAAGAAGGCGATGCAGAGTCTGAACAAGCTCCTCGGAAGAGCGAGCGAAATGAAGCTGGAAGTGAACCTGGGGATTCATCAGCTTCCTGCCTATAATGCGGGCCGGGCCAGCGTGATGATTTCCATTTACCCGAAGCCCTCACGCTACTACTTGCTCGGCGTGGACATGGATCCCAGGGGGTATTACACCCAGAGCACCACGACCACGGAGGTTTCCGGAGTGACCAATGTCGTCCGGACGACGGTTCAGAACCAAGGGGGATTCAACTTCTCCCTCATGCTCGGGAAGATTTTCCGGGATCGTTTTGATGTGGCGGTCGGTTTGCTCCGGGGAGACGGCGCCACCCGGGTGGGGGTGGGACTCGGGCCTTCTGACAACCCGCAGCAGTTCCAGCTGGTCGGGGACATGTATTTCCGGGCCAAGACCCTGAACGGGATTTGGAGCGCCGAGCCAGACGGGCGGATTTACGCCGTTTTCCAGCCGATTTCAATATTTTACGTCACCGGCGGGGTTGAGGGATTCCGGAAAGCGAACGGGCAATTCTCGGCATTTTTCGGCGGTGGGATGCGGTTTGAAGACGAGGACATCAAACTCCTGATGTCTTTCTTGTAATTTCCCGGGACTTGTCCTAAAGTCTCAACACTAAAGTGAAATAACCAGAGGCCTGGTTGTGGCTGTGTGTCAGCAGTTCACTGAAGAGAACTCGTTTCTCTTCCTGGCCGAATTTGACGGGAAACCGAATCATGCGTGAAAAAGTAAGGCTGATTTCTTCAGCAAAAACCGGGTATAGCTACTATACGACCAAGAACAAGCAGAAGCAGACGGACAAGATCCAGCTGAAGAAGTACGATCCCATCGTGCGCAAGCACGTGCTCTTCACTGAAACCAAGATGCCGTCCCACTCGAAGAAGTAATCAAGGAGTCTGACCATGCAAGAGAATATCCACCCGGTTTACCGTGATGTCATTTTCAAGGATCTCCAGAGCGGTTTCGCATTCATGACCCGTTCCACGATCTCCACCAAAGAAACCATCGTCTGGGAAGACGGCAAAGAGTATCCTTTGTTCAAAGTCGAAGTTTCTTCGAAGTCTCATCCGTTCTACACCGGTACCGACAAGCGTGTCGACACCACCGGACGCGTTGAGAAGTTCATGAACAAGTACAAGAACCTCAAGAAATAAACACTTCCTCCATTGGTGAACGTCGCGCAAGCGGCGGTTGCCTAGGCCCGACTTCTTTAGCCAGAGGTCGGGCCTGAATTTTTTCAGGGCCTGAAGGAGCGATCCCGGTCGATTCTGCGATTGATCTTGTCCTGCAGGATCGCGTCGAACACGAAAGTGAGCCCCAAGAATCCGAGGGTCAAGGACAGGATGGCATCGGTGTCGCCGGGTTGCCCCGAGATCCTTTCCCAGTCCCTGGCTTTCCGGTACTCGATGACCAGCATGTAAATGCCGCAGGTGAGGAGTGTCCAGATCACGGTCTTGAAGAGGGAGTATTTCTCTTCTTTCAGTTCACGGTTCAGGTACTCGAACTGGGATTTCTGAACCACGAGGTTCCAGAATCCGCAAGTGAGCAGGGTCAGGAAGAGATCGAGTGGAATGTTGCGAGGTTCGGGGCCGGTCGGGGGATTCATCATAAGAGTGCTTTGATCCAAAGAAGGTTGCGGTCGAGAATCCAGGTGTTCACGGCAGCGGTCAGTTTGGGTTTACCGCAGAAGGAGACCGACAATCCCGCTTCTTTCATCATTTGAAGGTCGTTCGCCCCGTCGCCGACCACGATCGTTTCCGAACGCGAGGCGCCGTAGTTCTCCCTCATGCGGTGGACCAACTTCTGTTTGTAGTTCGCATCCACAACGGGATCCTCGACTTTGCCCGTGAAACAATCGTCATCGTCCGTCTCGAGAACATTCCCGTAAACCTGATCCAGGAAGAGTTTTTTCTGGAAATGCTTCAAGATGAACTCGAACCCCCCGCTCACAACGGCGGTTTGGATTCCCCTGAATCGGAAGTGGTCGAGGAGTTTCTCACCTCCGGGGCTCACGTTCAGAAGAGGAATGATGCCCTCGGCTGCCGCTTTCGGCATCCCGCGGAACAGGGCCACCCGTTCTCTCAAGGACTGACTGAAATCGAGTCCTCCTTGCATGGCCTTCTCGGTGATGGCCGCGACTTCTTCATAGAGTCCCCGGGTCCGGGCGATCTCGTCGATGACTTCCTCGTTGATCAAAGTGCTGTCCATGTCAAAGCAGGCCAATTTGAACGGTGAGCGGCCGACCGAATCTTCCCGGAGAGACAGGGCGTAAGGACGTTCGAGAGGGAAACTCCCGGCGAACAGCTCCATCCAGACCAGTTCTTTGAACCTTAGGACGGCGTCCGGGTCACCCGGTGCACGGATGTCGAGCTCCAGGCGGAGAGCCTCCACCGGCTCGGACACGATCCGGGTCCGGATTTTGGAAAACGAGGTCATGGGAAGCAGTCCCGAGTCGGTCAGGTGGAGGTTGATCCAATGGTACAATCCCTCCAGTTGGGTCTGGGGGATGACGGGGCTGATCCAGATGAGAGTGTGCGGCTCGCGGGTGTCCAAGTTTGTCCCAGTATTTCAGGGAAAAACATCCCTTGGCAAGCGGGAAGAGCATTGATAACTCTTTGAATCATGGCGCTTTCTACAGAGTCTTACAAAGGGACGCGGGATTTTTATCCACAAGACATGCAGTTCAGGAACTGGATGTTCGGCAAACTTTCTTCCACGGTCCGCTCTTTCGGTTATCGTGAGTACGGTGGCCCCATGTTGGAGAGCTTCGACCTCTACGCTGCCAAGACGGGCGAGGAGATCGTCAATCAGCAGCTCTATCACATGGAGGACCGGGGTGGTCGCAAGATCGCCGTCCGTCCGGAGATGACCCCGACCATGGCGCGGATGGTGGCGGCGAAAATCCATGAACTTGCGAGACCGGTCCGCTTGTTCAGCATTCCGAACCTCTGGCGCTACGAACGCCCCCAGCGCGGACGTCTCCGTGAGCACTGGCAGCTCAATGTCGATGTGCTCGGAGGTGATCCTTTGTTGGCCGAAACCGAGGTCCTCACCCTGGCTGTTGAGATCATGCGGGCCTTCGGAGGAGGGGAGCGGATGCAGGTCCGTGTGAATCATCGTCAGCTGATGGATGAGTTTTTCAGCAAGAGGATGGAACTCACCACGGAGCAGGCTCACAAAGTGGTGAAAGCGATCGATGCCCGGGCCAAGGTGGACGAATCGAAGTTCAGAGGCTGGCTGATCGAAGCGGGCTTGCAGGAGTCGAAAATCGCCGAGCTCGAGAAGTTCTTTTCATCGAGTCTGGAACAAATCCGGAACGACCTGCCCTGTGCCGGTTCCGAGCATCTTGTGGCTTTGTTCCGCGCTCTCGAGGAATCCAAGGTCGGACAGCAAGTGGTCTTCGATCCGACCATCATGCGTGGACTCGATTATTATACCGGAACCGTGTTCGAGATTTATGATGTGAGTCCCGAGAATCACCGGGCGATGTTCGGCGGCGGACGTTACGACAACCTGATGGGAATCTTCGGAAAGGAATCCTTGTCGGGAGTCGGGTTCGGGATGGGGGATGTGTCGCTTCAAAACTTCCTCGAAACCCATGGCCTGGTTCCGAAGTTCGAAAGCGAAATCGACGTGTTTGTTTCCCTGCCTTCTCTTTCGCTTCGCGGGCTGTCCGAAGAAGTGGCCCGTTCCCTCCGGAACGCCGGTTTCAACGTGATGACCCCGCTCTCCGAGGGTGGTTTCGGTCAGCAGTTGAAGCTCGCAAACCGGCATGAGGCCAAGCTGGCGGTTCTGTTCGGTGAGGCGGAGCTCCAGGAGGGCAAGGTCGTGCTCAAGTTTCTGAAAACCGGTGAGCAATTCGTGATTCCGAAGTCGGAAGTCGTCGGAAAAGCCATGGCGTTGCTCGGAGGCAAGGTATGAAGGGTTTGATCTTCGTTGCGGTGTTGTGGAGCGGAATCGTTCAGGCGAAACCGGTTTCTCCCAAAGAAGGTGTCCGGATTTCGAACGATCGGATGAGTTTCCTGTTCGAAACTTTCGACGGTTCGGACCGGATGAAGTGTCGGCATTTTCTCGAACGTGAAGACAATCCCTACGACTGGACGGTGAAGTGCGAAGACGGCAAGGGACGCTTCCGGAAATTCACGGTCCATCTGGCGGTTTCGAGGTACCGGCATCCGTCTCCCCCCGAAGTCACGTACGAGGTGCTTTATTGGGTGGACGGCAACGGTGCCACGAGCCTTTATGATTTCGACACCGACGGCGGACTCAGGACCGTCAATGCCAATCAGAGCATCACCGGTGAAGAGTCCGGTTTGAGAATGGTCTTGCGTTTGAACTGAACAGGAGAAACCGATGAAAACCCTGCACATCCAGAAACTCGATCCCTCTGCAAAAGTGCCTTCCCGCGCCTACGAGCACGACGCCGGTCTCGATCTTCATTCGATCGAACGTCATGCGCTTCAGCCGGGTGAGGGCCGGATCTTCAAAACCGGGATTGCAATCGAGATCGACCCCGGGTTTGTGGGCTTGGTCTGGGACCGTTCTTCGATGGGGAAGCGCGGGATCAAGACTCTAGGGGGAGTGATCGACTCCGGTTACCGGGGTGAGGTGGGCGTGATCCTCTGGAATCTCTCGAAAGAGGTTCAGGAAATCATGGCCGGCGACAAAATCGCCCAGCTTCTGGTTCAACCGATTGCCACACCCCAGACCCGGGAAGTGGAGTTGCTCAGCTCCTCCGAACGGGGTACCGGCGGCTTCGGCAGTTCGGGCAAGTGATCAGAAAAACACCTGTGCGCCACCGCTCCAACCGTAGGCTCCGACCATTCCGGTGCTCCGGTTTTCGGTCTCGGCCAGGAATTTGGCAAAAATCCTGAGAAACCCGTAGTCCAGAAAGGGGCCCCCTTCCAAGCGATGTCCGAAGGGTGAACCGTAGAGGTCCGTCGGGATACTTCGAAGGTGGTAGCGGTAGCCCGCAGTGAGGCCGAAGACCTTGTGGAGATAAATCTGACTGTCGAGCCCGGCATACCACTGATTGAAGGTTTCCTGGTCCGACCGTTGCCTCATCCCGAAGTGCAGGGTCAGGCTGGTGTTCTGGAGACTGTTTCCGAAGAAGCGTACGTGGAATCGTACGTGGTCTTCGGGCTCGAACACTTTCTGATGTTCATACTCGAGACCGAAGATGGTGACATACGCGCCCGCTCCGTAACGGACGCCGCGGCTTCTCCCGACCGATTCCGGAACCAGCGTCGTCCCGGCACTCAAAAAAAATTCGTAAGGTGAAGGTGAATTCATCTGGAGCCAGAGGTCCGACCATTTCATCCGCTCCCTTTGTTTGAGCCAATCGTCGAGACTCCACCGTGTCTGGGATCTGACCTCGGCCCGCTTGGAGGACCATCCGAAGGCGGAGGAGCGACTTCCGTTGTCTTGGGCAGAGGCGGAGAGAGCGCAGAAGATCCAGGGGAGTACGAAGAGGATGGAGAGTCGCATCCTTCCATTGTGCCCCGGGCCTCTTGATTTGCAAAGCGAGGCTCAGGACCGGAGTGCGCTTTCAGCGATCCGGATGTGCTCGACTTCTTCTTCGGCGATTTTGCGGAAGATTTCGGCTGTCACGGGATCCGTTGATTTCAGGGTTTCGTGGAATTGTTCACCGGCAATCCGTCCCCGCTCCTCCGCATTGGACATGAACACCGCGAACTGATCGGCAGTTTCACACCGGTCAAACGAGTTCCAGAGAGCGAGGCTCTGGGGGCGTTCACCGGGGTCGACGCCCAGTTCCTCCATCCGCCCGAGCAGCCACGACAGGTGCTTTTGCTCTTCATCCGCCAGGCGGAGCCAGCTTTCGCATTGGAGGGGGGAAGCGTCCGGAAAGTGATGCGCGGCCAGACGAAAGGCCTCCATGGCCTGCTTCTCTGCAAAAGCCACAAAGCGCAGGCGGTCTCCGAGCCCCTCGGGTGTTTGGAGGCTCCGCGGGTAGGGGGCTTTTTCGCCCGCTGCGCAGGGTCTGAAGGGGGCCCAGACTACTTGAGCTTTCGAAAATCGGCCCATGAGCCTCCCATTTTGAGGATGAGTTCGAATTCTTTTTTTCCGATTTCCATGCAGGACAGTCGCGATTGCTTGATGAGGGGAAGCTCGGCGAGTTCCGGGGTCTTCTTGATCTCGGCCAGGGTGACCGGCTGTTTCAGCTTCATCACAAACGCCACATCGATTTGTGCCCAGTCCCCGGCGTGCTCCGGATCCGGGTCGGGATAAGCCTCCCGCACCACGCGGGACACCCCGACCACGGCGCGGTCGTCATTGCTGTGATAGATCAGGGCGAGGTCGCCCTCCTTGCAGGAACGCAGGACGTTCCTCGCTTGGAAGTTACGGACATGGTCCCAATTCGTTTTCTTGTCCCGCATCAGACGGTCGATGGAATAGACCTCGGGTTCGGATTTGAGCAGAAAAGTCTTCGGCATGGTTCGGGTTTAACAAAGCGGCCATCCTGACGCAAGGGTCTGGGTCCGGCTGGCTTCAAGCGGCTCCGGGGATCGTCCGATGAGGGCATATGAAGCTCATGTTCCTCCTTTTCTCGCTCTGCGCCGTTTCGGTCGACACCCATGCGTTCACTTTGGACATCACCGATCGGGCGTACCCGAACGGCGGGGGCACCATTCAATCCGCGCTTGACGCCTTAGCGGATTCCCTCGAGTCGTCTTTCAATACCTCGATCGCCAGTTCCGCGAATCAAGAAAGCTTTCTCGAAGCAGTGGGGAATGCGAACGCCGGGTCCGCCCGTTCCTTCCTGGCGCCCGGGGTCCAAACCTCGAGTGACCAAATCCTCCTCGGATTCGGGGGGAGTATGGCACTGGCACTCGGTTCCAGCTCCAGTGTCTCGAGCGGGATCAGTGTCCCGGCCAACCAGTTGCCACCGATCGGAGTGGGGGCGAAGACCGGGGTGACCGTGATGGTCCCCGCGAAAAACATCAAAATCGCGTGGCCGGTGGATCCGTCCAGGCTCTCGGTCGGAGGCTCGTTTTATTCGATGGATTTGTCATCTTGGATCGGAAAGGGGATCAGTCTCCAGTCGATGCAAGCATCCCTCGGATTCGGTTATCAGATGTACACTCCCAAAGACTGGACTCCGCTCATCCGCTTCAACGGATTCCGGATCTCGAGTGGTCTGGCATATTCTTCCTTTGATGCCACTTACCGCACTCCCTTCAATCTCACCCAGTCCGGTGGAGGGGTGGACATGGTTTGGAACAGTAATGTCGACATCGGGGTCACTTCGACCGTGGTCAGTCTCACCAACCAGGTCACGACCGGAGTGCGTCTGCTTTGGGTCTTGAACGTGTTCACGGGACTCGGAGTCGACCTGAACTTCGGGTCGAGCAAGCTCACAGGAGGCTCGACCGGACCGGTGGTGGGAACTCAGGCTGGGACCACGAAATTCACCGGAACGGCGACCGTCGATGGAGCGTCAAACGGCACATCGCCCAACCTGATCCAGCTCAGGTACCTGGCCGGAGCTTCGCTTCCACTCGGGCCTTTCGATCTTTTCGCCCAAGGGCAGGTGTCGACCGGCTCGGTCTATGCTTTGAATTTCGGGATGAATCTCCAGTTCTAAGTGTTACTCTTTAGAAGATGAGGCCGAAGATCCCGTCCGTCTGGCTCCTGAGTACGGTGTTGTTCTGTTTTTCGCTGAGCGCCTGTGTCCGGGCCCATGACCGGAGGCGTGACCGCGAATTCTATGAGGAGACGCCTTCCGGCTATTACGAGAAGGAAGAGGGGCCTCATTCGGGCACTGTCGGCGGGCCGGAGCGCTTGAAGGGGCCGAAAAAGAGGGTGCTCGTTCTAGGATTCTGGAATGACACTCCTGTGGGCGATGACAGTCTCGGGACCTTTGCCAGCGAGGAGTTCAAGCGTGAGCTCGAACTCGGGCGTCATGTGCTGTTCCCCGAAGAAAAAATGATCGCAGCCGTCACCAAGGACTTTGTGGATGGAGACCGGGTGCAAACCACCCAGCTGGTTCGGGAAGGTCGCCGGTTCGGTGTTTCAGCTGTGATCCTGGGAAGGATCTCCAAGATCACTTTCCGTCAAGACCGTGAAGAAGTCGGTATCTTCAGGCAGGCCGAGAGCTGGGTCGGCGTCGATGTCGAGATGAAGGTGTTCGATGTGGTTTCGGGCCGGGAAGTTTCCTCCTACAAGCGCACGGCCAGTGCGACGGCGTCCACCCGAGTGGCGTTTGACGAAGACGCCCTCGCCAACAAAGAGGCTCGCGCTGAATTGGCCAAAGAGGCCATCTACGAGGCGGTTCGTAAATTGGTTCCCGACTCGGTGGTTTCGCTCGAGAAAATGGACTGGCAGGGTCGGATCGCCAAGATCGTCGGGAGCAAAGTGTACATCAATGCCGGTAAAGCCTCGGGAATCCTCGCGGGAGACATCCTGAAGGTTCTTTCTCCTGGAGAGGAAATCATCGACCCGGTCACCCGCGCGTTTCTCGGTCGTTCAGAAGGGTTCCTGAAAGGGACACTGGAGGTCGGCGAGTTCATCGGTACGGACAGTGCCATGGCCGTGATCCACACCGGTGGTAACTTCCAGGAAGGCGATGTGGTCCGTCTTTATTGAGCGGCATCATCCGGATCGGCCCTTCCGGTTCCCGGATCTCCTTGCGCTACAGGAGCGTGAATTGAGCCGGATCCGAGGGACCGGAGAGAGTGTCTTGTTGTTCGCCGAGCTTCCTCCCACTTTGACCCTGGGGGCGAGGCAGGGAATCGCGGATCTCGACCGGCTCCGTGCCGGTTCGGGGCCGGAGGTCGATCTTGTTCCCGGACAGAGAGGGGGGAATGAGACCTGGCACGGTCCGGGGCAGTGGGTGGGCTTCGTGCTCACCTCCCTCGAGTCATTCACCGGGGATCCCCGTGGAGTCCGCTCCGCAGTCATGGGCATTTTGGAGCGGGTGATGCGGGTGGCGCAAGAGTATCGTTCACCCCTCATCATCGAAGAGGGCGATCGTCTCGGGATCTGGACCGACCGTGGAAAGTTGGTGTCCATCGGGATCAAGATCCGGGATGGCTATACCAGCAGCGGATTTGCCTTGAATGCCATTCCGGATCCGAGAGCATTTGCGGGGATCAACCCCTGTGGTCTGTCCGGAGCCTTGCCCGACTTTCTATTCAGTGACCTTCCGGTTTCTGAACAGATGCAGGCTTTCGAAACACTTCCGGGCTTGATCGCCGATCAGTTCAGGAAATCCTGACTCACCCCTCACTTTTTCCTTCATTTTTTTACACGCGGCTTGTTAAACTCAGGGACGGGGAAGGGGGATTCATGCCATCAAAAAAATTGTCGCTTTATTTCGTCCTGTTTTCCGTGATGGCTCTCGGGTCTCTTGTGGAATTCCGTTTTCCCCGGATTCGCCTGCCTCGCCTCGGCCTCCAGGCCGGTTCCGCGGTGGTAGTGGAGCGGATTCCCTGGAGAGAAGCTCAAAAAATGGGCGTAAGTTACGGTAATTAAGAGCTTTTTGCAGCTGCAAAAAACCCCTCAATCCCCGTCCTCGAAAAGCCGATAAAAATGATACACTAATAGGGGTGGATCCTGTTCGTGTGGAGGATCGGTGCTGGGGAAATCAAGACCGTGGATCAATGGGTTGAAGCGCTGGAGGAGCCTGTTTCAGGGGCTGACTCTCTTCCTGTTTTTCGCGTGCGCACCGCAAACCGGATCCTTCACCAGTGAGTGCGTTTTGAACGACGACCAAAAAACGACTTTGAAGGGGTATTGGAACGTGAAGCCGATTCCCCTGGCGGTGCAGGCGGTGGATTTTTCTCCTTCCGAAATCGGAGCCATCGAGGCGGCCATTTCCACTTGGAACAGTTTTTTCGAGCAGTCCAAAGGATTCCAGTTGTACCTGGCCGGGGACAACCTTCTCGACGTCGTGAGTACCGGGGGAACCCGACTCACCAATCGCACCGTTTGTTCGCAGCAAGCGGTCAATACCCGCGGATTCACCCGACACCTCATGATCTACAAGGTCACTTCCAATTGGGCTTACGGATCGTCTGTGATCGGCCTGACCAGCACCTGCCCTTCTCGCACGGCCAACTCCACTTATCCGATGTATTTTTCGGCCTTGATGGAAATCAACTATCAGCACTTCTTCGGGGCCGGGCTTCCTGTTCCCGATCTCCAGACCATCGTTCTCCACGAGCTCGGTCATCTGCTCGGTCTCGATCACTCCTGTACAGGATCGGGTTGCTCGGAAGCTCCGGACGATTACCGGGAGGCGGTGATGTACCCGTCTGTCGGATTCGACGGAACTCAGGGTCACAGCAAGCGGACGCTCATGCTGAATGACCAGCACCGGGCCAACTGTCTGTATTGATCTTGTTGCGGCGCTTCAATCCGGGTGTTCCTTTTGCCGGAGGGTTTTCCCCGTGTTAGGCTCGCCCTCATGGCAAATCCATCAAAATCCTTTTCCCAGGTGAACGGCCTGGATCTTCAGTCCCTCCCCAAGAGTCTCGAATTCAAAGAGGTGGAGGGCCGCCTTCAGAAGAAATGGACCGAAGCAGGAACCTACCGTTACCGTGAGGACGACAACCGTCCCGTATTCGCAGTCGATACGCCTCCTCCGACGGTTTCCGGATCCCTCCACGTCGGTCACATTTTCAGTTACACCCAGACCGACATTCTCGCCCGGTATCAGCGGATGAAAGGGAAGAACGTGTTTTATCCCATGGGTTGGGATGACAACGGCCTCCCGACCGAACGACGGGTACAGAATTTTTTCCACATCCGTTGCGACGCTTCTGTGCCCTATGAAGCCGGTCTCGACCTTCCTCCCATTCTGTCCACCATGACGGAGAAGGAACTCGAGGCGAAAAAAATGCCCCAGAGGTCACTCTCCCGTCGTAACTTCATCGAGCATTGCCACAAGCTCACCGTCGAGGACGAGAAGCTGTTCAAGAAGCTCTGGAGCGATATCGGACTCTCAGTCGACTGGAATCTTGAATATGCCACGATTGACGAGAATTCCAGGCGCATCGCTCAATTGAGCTTTCTCGATCTTTTTCAGAAAAAAGAGATGGTCCAGGTCGAGGCTCCGACCCTTTGGGACACCGATTTCCAGACAGCGGTCGCACAGGCCGAACTCGAGGATCGTGAAATCCCCGGTGCTTTCCATGATGTGGAGTTCAGGGTCGAGGGGGGAGGCAGTTTCGTGATCGCCACGACCCGTCCCGAGTTGCTTCCGGCTTGCGTGGGGATTGCGACCCATCCGACCGACGAGCGTTATCGCGCTCTCATCGGGAAAACGGCGATCAGTCCTTTGTTCGGTGCGAGAATTCCCGTTTTCGCCAGCGAGCTCGTGAATCCTGAAAAAGGAACGGGGATCCTGATGGTGTGTACTTTCGGCGACCAGACCGACGTCCAATGGTGGCGCGAGCAGAAGCTCGCCCTCAGGCAGATCATCGGCAGGGACGGCCGTTTGCAACCCGTGACTTTCGGATCCGAGGGATTTCCTTCGGTGGATCCGGCTTCAGCCAATGAGAATTACGAGAAAATCAAAGGCAAGACGGTCAAGCAGGCGCAAAAACTCGTTGTCGAAATGTTGCAAGCGTCCGGTGCCTTGAAGGCGCCCCCGAAACCCATTCAGCATGCGGTCAAGTTTTACGAGAAAGGTGATCGTCCTGTCGAGATCATGACCACACGGCAGTGGTTTGTGAAATTGGTCGACAAGAAAGAGAAGATCATCGAGTACGGGTCGAAAGTGCAGTGGCATCCGGAGTTCATGTACTCCCGGTTCAAAAACTGGACGGAGAACCTGAGTATCGACTGGTGTGTGAGCCGTCAGCGCTTCTTCGGCGTCAGCATCCCGGTGTGGTATCCGCTCGACGCCAGGGGGATGGTCGACTATTCGCGTCCCCTCGTTCCCGGCAAGGAACAGCTCCCGGTCGACCCGATGTCCGATGTGCCTGCCGGCTATCGCGAGGAACAGCGGGGGAAGCCGGAAGGATTCATCGGTGAAGCCGATGTGTTCGACACCTGGTTCACTTCCTCCCTGACTCCTCAACTGGGATCGCAGTGGGAACTCAATCCTTCCCGCCACAAGAAGATTTTCCCGATGGACATGCGTCCTCAATCCCACGAGATCATCCGGACCTGGGCGTTTTACACCATCGCCAAGGCGATGCTTCACGAAGAGAAGATTCCTTGGAAGCACATCATGATCTCGGGATGGGTTCTCGATCCGGACCGTAAGAAAATGTCGAAGTCCAAAGGCAACGTCGTCACACCGGCCCAATTCATCGACGAGTTCGGAGCGGATTCCGTCCGGTATTGGGCGGGACTGGCCCGTTACGGTGTCGATACCGCATTCGATCCGGGAGTGATGAAGATCGGTCGTCGTTTGGCCATGAAGCTGTTCAATGCCGGCAAGTTCGTGCTGTCGAACAGTGCCATCGGAGCGACGGTCACCGAACCCCTCGATCTCGCTTTCCTCTCCAAATTGAAGGTCCAGGCTGAGGCGGCAGCGCGCTCGTTCGAGGAGTTCGAACCCGCTCAAGCGTTGATGGAGATGGAGAAGTTTTTCTGGTCGAACTTCACTGACACTTATCTCGAGTTGGTGAAGTCGCGCACTTGGGGAGAGAAAACCGGTGCGGAGGAGCTTCAGAAGAAAGCTTCCGCGGTGCACGCTTCCCGTTTCGGCTTGAAGGTCTTCTTGAGGGCGTTCGCTCCGTTTCTGCCGTACACGACCGAGGAGGTCTGGGGGTTCGGTTTCGGGGACGAGGGGAGTGTCCACCAGGCTTCCTACCCGTCGAGTGCGGATTTCAACGGGATCCCGGAAGGGAAGGCGGGCAGCTTTGACGCCGCCATGGCGGCCTTGAGTGCCATCAACCAACAAAAGACCTTGTCGAAAGTGTCGATCGCCCGGCCGGTCACCCGTCTCACGCTGAAGGCGGCTCCAGTCAGCCAGGAGGCCCTGTTGCCGGTCCTTTCTGACGTCCTCGGTGCCACGAAAGTCGAGCACCTGGACTGGGAGTTGGACCCCGGTGCGGCTCTCAACGAATTCAGTGTAGTCTCCGTGGAGTACGGTCCTGACCAAAAAGCTTGACGCGTCGGGCACGGGCTTCGTGTTAAACTGAATCAGATGGGGCGGTTCACTTGGGTTTTTTTGTGTGCGTTCTCGGTTTTGCTTGTGGGGGTGACTCACACCCGAGCCGAAGCGGTCGCGACTTGTGAATCGGTTTGCGGTTCTAGAGATGGATATTTCGGGAATTCGATCGAACGGCAGTGGGATCAGCTGTTCACGGGCAAGCGGGTCTGTCGGATCGAGGCGCCCGTTTCGAGTCGGGAGATCCGGCCGGATTTGTCGGCCGGAGCCCGAATGGTTGCTGCGATCCTGACCGGAGGCTGTCGGATGAACCGGCCCGTTCGGATGGAGTTCCGGGACGCGATGGAGTCCGAAGGCAGTCAAGGATTCGTGCGCCGTTCATTTGAAATGGTCGGTCTCCAAAACAAGCCCGGATGTGTCCAGGAAGTTCCCGCCGGAACATCCTTGAGGGCCGGGGATGTGTTACGTCTCGGCCATCAGGCGATGATCGTGTCTTCGGTCGGTGAAGACCCTTTCGGAATCGAGGCGCGCCTCGCAGCTGATTCTGTTGCTCTCTCTTATACAGGTAAGAGTTCTTCTTCGGACGCCCGACAGCTCTGTCGCGAGTGGTTGATGGACTCTACGAAGTTCCAGATCTCTGTCGTGTTCCTTTCCAGGGAGAGCCGTCACGGGATGAGAGTCCGGCAGGGGACTTTCGGATCTCTGATCAGTGAGGATCATCCGGGATCCATCTGGGATCAGACTCTGCAAGAGTGGGCGCTTTCCGGGTGCGTTCAGAAAGTGTCGGAGAAGGGGCATCGCACGGCGGGCGTTCCTCCGTCACGATTGAAAGTCGAGCGTCCGATCGCTAACGGACCCGGGTGCCGTGTTCCTGTGTCTGGAGAGTTTTCCGCCCAAGAGCGTGAGTGTGCCCTGTGCTGTGCCGCGGGAGGGAAGTCACCATGAAGGTGTTCTGGCTTGCACTCCTCTTCGTTTCCGGAGGAGTTGCCAGTCCTGTGGTGGTCGAGTCGTTGTATTCCGAAGAGGAGTGCGAGGACATCCATCAAATCGCCCAGGATTACCTCGAGCTTGAACTGTCAGGTTTCCGCTGGCAAGGCGGCGAGTCCGGTTGCCTGAAGGACCTCAAATTGAAAACCTGGCCGGCCAGGCAGGAAGCACCGGTTGCCGATCCGGCTCTCCGGCATCCCGAGTTTGTGATACCTGATGATCGCCCGGTGGATGTCTCCGTCCGCAGGCTTTCCGGCGACCGGCTCGAACTCAAGGTGCACTACATCGGAAGGAAGGGAGCGAAGGAAGTCACCGTGCGGGATTCGGCGATCCTCCGCCTGCATTTCGGTAAGGTCCGGGAGGTCAGAGGTTGTGCGTCGGTGTATCAGGCCTTGGATCATTTGGTGATGCGGAAAACCTGTCAATGAAGCGCTTTCCGGCTCACTGAATCGGCGTCTCGATCCCCTCGGTCCTGCTTTCCATCACCCATGCCGATTCGCCGTCCGCATAAAACCCCTTTCTTTCGTGGGTCTTTTTGAATCCACAGGATTCATACAGGCGGATCGCAGTCTGATTGCTTTCCCGCACTTCGAGCAGGATCCGGGGGATCTCCTCGCGGATGGTTTCCTGGATCATCAATTGCATGAGTTTGCGACTGAGTCCCAGTCCCCTCCATTCGGGCCCCACGGTGATGTTGAGCAAGGAAACCCCTTCAGTCTGGATCCAGTAGACCACGTAACCGAAAACAAGGGTGTCGGTCTCGTCATCTGTGAGGACGATGAAGCGGGACCAAGGAGTGGAGAGCTCTTTTTCGAACCCGGACCTGGACCAGGGCAGAGGATGGCTCGAAGCCTCGATCTTGAGCACGGAGTCGAGGTCTTCCAGGCAGGCGGGGCGAGGGCTGAGATTCGGGAGCGGATCCATGCGGGGCTTCGTATCAGACCGGGCCCGTCAATTGCAAGGTGCAAGGCCGTTGACTCTGGGGTACCCTATTCTTGAAGGAGCGGTGCACTGTGAAGCGAAGCGTACTCTACGATGTCCTGTATGGGTTCATCCCGATCACCGAGTGGGAAGAACAGATCATCAACTCACCGTTTTTTCAAAGACTGCGTTGGATCAAGCAGTTGAGTTTTGCGAACTATATTTTTCCAGGGGCGGAGCACAACCGGTTCGCCCATACGATCGGGGTGATGCACTCGATGGACCAGATGCTCCGGGCTCTGGGCCTTGCGGTGTCGGACCAGGAGCTTTTCGATGCCCGCGCCACGTCACCGGCCGCCATGCTCCACAAGAGTTTACGGATCTCGGCTCTCATGCACGATATCGGGACTTTCCCGTTCTCCCATACGGTCGAATATGCCTACATGAGGCACGGAAATGATGCGCGCCGCTTGCCGAAAAGGGCGAAGACCCTCTCGAACAACCACGAGCATCTGGGCGCGTTCATCATCAAGAACACCCGCTATGAGGGAGGGATCACCCGTATCCTCGAGGACTTCGGTTTTGATGTGGCCATGATCTCGAAGATCATCAAAGGGGAGTCCCCTTACATGGTCGCGAATCAACTGATGCACTCCGACCTCGATGCCGACCGGATGGATTACCTGCTCCGGGACTCGTACTACACCGGGATCCAGTACGGTCAGTTCGACCGGGATTACATTCTCGCCAACCTGGCCACCTTCGACATCGGCAGAGGTCAGGTGGGATTCGGTGTGCGCGAAAACGCCATGCGTGCGGTCGAGGATTTCCTGATTGCCCGGTTCAACTGGTATTCCCAGGTGATCAAGAACCAGCAATCGTCCAAGTTCGACGTCATCTCGACCCAGATCGCGGAAAAGTTCCTGGAAGAAGACCTGATTCACCAGTTTCACGACCTTCTCCAAATGATCGAGGACCGGGACGAGCGTTTTTTCTGGTGGAACGATGTTTACTTCATCAACCGTTGCCAGGAGGTCCGTCAACTCGGTCTGATCGACGATCGCAACACCAATGAGCTGATCGAGATGCTCCTTTACCGGAAGGCTCCCAAAACGGTGCATCACCCGGAGTTCGAGCATCGGATCCTCGAAGCCTCCGGCTCTGAAAAAGAACGCGAGAAGCGGGTCAAACGGATCCGTGCCATTGTATCGGACATGGAGCGGGTGATCGACCAATACGGGACCGGGAAAGAGTGGATTTTGGCCGACATTCCCGAGAAGGACATCGCTTTCACCGCCTCCCGTGAGAAGTTGAACAAGAAGGAGAGGAAGGGACCCTTGTACCTGGAGCTCGAGCCGGTGAAGATCCTCACCAAGCGTTCCGGGGTCAAGCTCCTGATCGAAGTCGAGAACTCGATCGTGAAGCGTCTGTCCCAGTACATCAATTTCGTACCCAATGTGTACGCGAACGATGCCGCCATCCGCCTCTTCAAGTCGAAAAAGCTGATTTGACATTCGACTGATTGCGTCAATCCGGGCTTTTCGGATTGCGCGAGGGTCGAAGTGAATCTAAGTTGAAGGGGTGGAAAACTCCCGTCTGAAAACTGTCGTTCTCCTTTCTGGAGGGCTCGATAGCAGTGCCAATCTCGCCATCGCCGATCATTTCGATCGTCCCGTGTTGGCTTTGACCGTCGATTACGGTCAGCGGGCCGCAGTGCCCGAAATCCGTGCCGCCCGTATGCTTGCTGAATATTACGGAGTGCCTCACCGCGTTCTCGAGTTGAAGTGGTTGGGTGGTCTCGGCGGTAGCGCGCTCACTGAAGACTCGCTCGGGGTTCCCGAGCCCGATTCCAACCGGCTCGATGACTTGAAAGTGGCTTCCGAGACGGCGAAGGCGGTTTGGGTTCCGAATCGAAACGGGGTTCTCATCAATGCTGCTGCGGCTGTGGCAGAGAGCACTGGCGCCCAACAGGTCGTCGTCGGTTTCAACAAGGAAGAGGCTGCCACCTTTCCCGACAATTCATCCCAATTTCTCGGTACCGCGAACCTGGCGCTCAAGTACTCGACCGCAGGCAAGGTGAAGCTCGCCTGTTACACGGACATGATGGTCAAAAGCGAGATCGTCGAGGCCTTGAGGAACCTTCCCAAGCCGTTTCCGTTCGAGCTGGTCTGGTCTTGTTATCACGGTGGTGAAAAAATGTGCGGAAAGTGCGAGTCGTGCAAACGGTTCTTCCGTGCAACGGGGAGATCCGCATGAGTTTGACCGTATACCGTTCGTCAGAGAGTATTCCTTACACGGGGCCCGAGCTCAGACCTCATTTCATCCTGTCCCGATTCAGGATCGAGGACTCCGCGGTCGTTGCTTTCCGTGGGCCTTGTCGTGTGGAGACCGCGCATCTCGTGGATTGGGAAGACCGTCTCGCCTCAGATCACATCGCAGCGAAGGAAATGATCCATTTTTTGGGGGAGTTTTTCGGAATCACGCTCCGTGAGGGAGTCTGGATCCAGCGCCATCTCGCGCAGGAAGCCGCTGCAAGGCTTCGGGCCAAGGGGCTCGAGGTGAGTCGGGACGGGGACGACCTGTTTCTCGGCGGAGGAAAGCTCAGTGTTTCGATTGTCACCGCTTCACCTGTTTCCGTGCTCTTGCATCTCGGAATCAATCTCGATGCGGAGGGAGCCCCGGTGAAGGCCGCCGGACTGGCAGGGGTCCTCGGAGCCGCTGACATCGACGGTTTCATCGACGACCTTTTGCGCGGTTTCGAGCGTGAATGGGTCAGTGTGAAGCGCGCCACGGTCAAAGTGAAGCCGGTGATTTGAGGAGCAGGACATGTCGATTCAGTTTCCGAGTTACATCGAACAGTTGAAGCCTTACATCGCCGGGAAACCGATCGAGGAAACCCAGCGTGAATACGGCGTGAAGCGCGTGATCAAGTTGGCTTCGAACGAGAATCCTCTGGGGCCCTCCCCGAAGGCCGTCGCCGCCATCAAGAAATCCATGAAGGATTTGCAATTGTACCCGGACGCGAGTGGATACCGGTTACGTCATGCCCTCTCCAAGCTCGAGAAAGTGTCCTTTGACGAAATCGTCCTCGGGAACGGATCCAACGAGGTGATCGAGCTTCTCATCCGGTCGTTCTGTGTGCCGGGCGATTTCATGGTCGCCAGCGACGGGGTGTTCGCCGCTTATCCCATTTCAGCGAGGATCCAGGGGGTCGACACACTTTTCAGCCGCATGACCCAGGATTTCCGGTTCGACCTTCCCGCGATGCTCGAACTGATCCGGTCGAATTCCCGGGTCAAGTTGGTGGCGATTCCGAATCCGAACAATCCGACCGGGACCTACGTGACCGAGCGGGAGCTCACCGCTTTTCTGGGTGAAGTCGAGAAAATCCGCGACGGATCGGTGCATGTGATCCTGGACTATGCGTACTGGGAGTATGTGAACGCAAAGGACCTTCCCGATCCGGTTGCCCTGTATCGTAAATTCTCGAATGTTTCGGTGTTGAAGACTTTTTCCAAGATCTACGGACTCGGGGGGCTCCGGGTGGGGTACGGGATCATGCGTCCCGATCTGGCGAAGTACGTGCAGAAGGTTCGGATGCCCTTCAATGTCTCAGGTCCCGGACTGGTGGGAGCCGAGGCCGCCCTCGGCGACAAGGCTTTCATCAAGAAGAGCGTCCGGATCAATCGTGAAGGACTCAAGTCCATGAAGAAGTTCTTCACGGACCTCGGTATACCTTTTCTGCCTTCCCAGGGGAACTTCCTTTTGATCAACACCCGCCAGGGTTTCGGCATGTCCGGGCCCGAGGTGTTCGAAGCTTGTCTCCGTCTCGGAGTGATTTTCAGGCCCGTGGCCAATTACGGACTGCCTGACTGGCTCCGGGTCACTGTGGGCACTCCAGCGCAGAACCGGATCGCACAGAAGGCGTTTTTAAGCCTGAAAAAGCACAAAAACCGTTGAATCCGTGCTAGGCTCTCGCCATGGCCAATCCCTTTGTTGTCGCGGTCGACGGACCGGCCGGCACCGGCAAGAGTTCGGTGACGAAAAAAATCGCAGATCTTTTCCATCTGGTGCATGTGAACACGGGGTCGTTGTACCGGGCAGTGGCTTATCTGGCCACTGAGGCCGGTTTCAATCTCGACTTCGAGGAAGCGGATCATCCTGCCATCACCCGGATCGCCGAGAAGGCCCAGTTCGAATTCAAGCGGATGAAGGACAAGAACCCCAAGAACCGGTTGTTCGTGAACGGCAAAGATGTCACGTCCCAGCTCCGGACCCCGGACATGAGCATGATGGCCTCGAAGGTTTCCGCCATCCCCGGTGTGCGGTCGGCGCTCAAGGGGCTGCAACGGGGGCTCGGGCTCCAGTCTCCTTCCATTCTTGAGGGACGGGACATCGGTACGGTGATTTTTCCGGATGCCTCGATCAAGTTTTTTCTGACAGCGAGCATCGACGAGCGCGTGAAGCGTCGTTTGGCCGAGCTCGAGGCTCAGGACAGCGAACCGATTTCCTTTGAAGAACTTCGCGAGCAGATCCGCCTGCGGGACGAAGGCGATTCGAACCGTGCTGTCGCTCCGCTCAAGAAGGCGGGAGACGCCATCGAGATCGACACCACCGCTCATACCTTGGACGAGGTGGTGAAAATGATCTCCGATCAGATCCTGGAGAGATTCCCCGAATTGGGAGTGAAGGCCTGAATGAAGCGGATCCTGGTGACCCGCACGGACCGCCTCGGGGATGTGATCCTCGCGACACCGGTGCTCCGTCGGTTGATCCGGTCTTACCCGGGTGCTGAAATCGACTTTCTGGTCCGTAAGGACTGGTTGCCCGTTTTGAGGTATCCGGATCCGGTTCGGACCGTGGTTTTCGATCCTGATGCTCCGGCAGATGCACTTGCAGACTCACTCCGACAGCGCAACTACGACGCGGCGTTTGTCCTTCGGGATGAGAAACCGGTGACGCGAGCGGTTTCGAAGGCGGGAATCCCGGTACGGGTGGGGCCGCTTTCCACCTTCCGTTCATTTTTCCATTTCAACCGGGGTAAGCTCCAGCGACGTTCGCGTTGTCTCAAGCACGAGGCCGAGTACAACCTGGAGCTGGTCGGGGACGGTTCCCGGGACGAGGGTGCCTCAGTCGAAGCATGGATCGAGACCGATTCCAGCGCCAAGGATTCGGCTGGAAAGTTCTTGTCCGATCGGGGCCTGGTTTCCGGGAGTTTCGTGGTGCTCCACCCCGGTTCGAGTGGTTCGGCCCGTTATGTCAGACAGGAAGCGCTTCAATCTCTGGCTACGGCTTTGTTGAAGAAGGGGACTCCCGTCTTGGTGAGCGGGGGCCCGGCTGAGGGTGCTCTGATCGAGAGTTTCCAATCGAAAGTGCCCGGAGTGATTCTGCTCGGAAGTGAAGCCGGAATCGGACTCGACGGACTGGCCGAAGTGATGAGGCAGGCAAGGACTGTCATCGCGCACGGAACGGGGCCCCTGCATCTGGCAGCGGCGGTCGGGACACCCGTATTGGCCATTTTTCCACCCTTGTTCGTCCTTTCCGAGAAGCGCTGGGGGCCTCTGGTCAGACCCCGTTCCGTCTGGGTTCCGGGTGTCTCCTGTCCCGAGAAATTCCGCTGTGCAGGTTCGAAGTGTCCGGTTTATGATTGTATGGATCTTTTCAATGTCGATTCCGCGATGCGCACCTTGGAGACCCTTCACCGATGAAGACAAAACCCCATCCCGTGACCTTGCCTGAGGAAGAACTCCTGCTCCTGCTGTCCCGGTTCAGAGAACAGCGCGTGGCGGTTCTCGGTGACGTCGGGATCGATCGATACACCCAGGGACGCGTCGACCGGATTTCCCCTGAAGCACCGGTTCCGATTGTGGCCGTCGAGAAAGAGACTCTGAAGCTCGGGCTTGCAGCCAACGTCGCCGACAACATTGTCGCCCTCGGTGGGAACGCAGAGCTCACTGGCGTCGTGGGCAAAGACAAGGACGCCCACGATCTCGAAGCATTGCTCAAGGAGAAGACCCTGCCCGTGAGTGGTCTCGTGCCCGATCCGTCCAGACGGACGATCTTGAAGGAGCGGATCGTCGCCGAAACCCAGCAGATGCTCCGGGTCGACTATGAGGACACCCATTCACTCTCGTCCGGGGTCCAGAAGCGCGTCCTCTCCTCGGCATTGAAAGCCGTGAAGCGCGCGAGCGCATTGATCATCGAGGATTATTCGAAGGGCCTGCTGAACGAGGCCATGATGAAGTCCGTGATCTCCGAAGCCCGTAAACGTAAAATTCCTGTGCTGGTGGATCCGCATCTGAAGACTCCGGCACGTTGGTATTCGGGAGCCACCCTGCTGACCCCGAACAAAAAAGAAGCCGAAGCTCTGGCAGGATTGAAGATCGAAAGTGATGAGACGCTGCTTCGTGCCGGGCACGCCATCATGAAAGAAACCCGTGCGGACAGTTTGATCATCACGCTCGGGAAGGAAGGCATGGCCATTTTCAAGAACGCCCAGGCCAAGCCGGTACTCATTCCGACATTCGCCCGCGAGGTCTACGACGTCTCGGGTGCGGGTGACACGGTCATCTCCGTTCTCGCTCTTTCCCTGGCCTCCGGTGCGAAGCTCGAAGAAGCGGCCTTTGTCTCGAATCTCGCTGCCGGGGTCGAGGTCAGCAAACGCGGAACTGCCACGGTCTCGCCCCAGGAGATCATCCAGGCTTATCTCAGTTCGAATTGAATCCTTCCCGACGTACCCAGACCAGTGAGAGTGCCACCACGGTCAGGCATCCGATGTAGAAGGGGAGTTCCATTTTGAATCCGAACGCGAGCAGTCCGCAAAAAGGACCCGCGATCCTCGCAAGGGAGCTCATGCCCTCCTTCAGTCCGATCACCGCGCCCTGCTCGTCAGCCAGCGCACGTTTCGAAACGAGCGAGGCGAGTGTGGGGTTGATCAGTCCGCTGCCGAGTGCCAGGGGGATGGCGTTGTAGAAGAAGGCCTCATAAGTGGGGCTGTGGGCGAAGAGCACCATCGCCACCCCTTGGAGTGCGAGCCCTGTGATGAGCAGGCGTTTTTCACCGTACTTGGGCACGAGTTTCCGGATCAGTCCCCCTTGGATGAAAGCACCGAGGATGCCGGACCACATGAGCACCATGCCTGTCTTGTAGGCGGCTGATTCCGTCCCGAGATCGAAGCGCTTCTGGATCAAGAGGGAAAACACCTGCTCCAGATTCGAGAAGGCGAAGGTTGCAAAGAAGGTCGAGATCACCGGCAGCAAGAGGGCGGGGTCGTTCAGGATCCGCTTGAAGGTCGTCCATTGGGCCGACCGTTTTCCGACCGAAGCCTTGGATTCGTTTTGTTTCCTGATGGATTCAGGAAGGCTTTCTTCCAGTCGGAACCAGGCGAGGATCAGATTCAGGAGGCAGAGTGTGCCTGCGATCAGACCCGGGGCACTCATGCCGAGCTTCGCAGTCGAAATACCACCGAGCGGCGGACCGAGAGTGAAGCCGATCCCGAAGGCGGCCCCGATCAGGCCCATTCCTTTGGCCCGGTCCTTCGGGGGTGTCACATCCGCAATGTAGGCCTGAGCGGTTGAAATGTTTGCGGCGAAAATTCCTGCGAGAGCCCGGGAAAGGATGATGAGGCCGAGTGTGTTCGAGAAGGCGAACAGGAAATACGAGAGTGTCGAGCCCAGCAGGGAGAGGAGCAGGATCGGCCTCCTGCCCATCCGGTCGGACAGGCGCCCCCAAACCGGCGAAAAGAAGAACTGCATGAGGGAATACACGGAGCCGAGAACGGCAAGCTCCAGCGACGTGGCGCCATAGTGGCGCCCGTAGATCCCGACGAGGGGAATGATGATGCCGAATCCGACCAGATCGAGAAAAACCGTCGTGAAGATCACCACAAGGGGGGATCGCTTGCGAGGGGGGTTGGCGGAGTGTTCCATAGTCACGCTTCTAACAAACTTGAGGAAAGCTCTCAAACTCAATGTTAAAACCTGGCATATGAGCGAGCTCAGCTGGGGATCCGGGCCCACCCGGTTTTTTTTCGACCTGACTCCCGATCGGGTCATGGATGCGGTGGAGCGGGATCCGGTGCTCGGTCTGAGGGAGCGTTGCACGGGCTTCTGCCAACCCCTGGCGAGCTTCGAGAACCGTGTGTACGAGATTGAGTTCGAGAACGGCACCCGGAAGATCGCCAAATTCTACCGGCCGGGACGGTGGACCGAGTCACAGATCCGGGAAGAACACCAGTTCATGCTCGAGATCCTCGAGGCCGAGATCCCCGTGGTGGTTCCGGATTGGTTCGAGCGGGAAGGGGACACTCTTCGCCGGACGCCTGAGGGTTTGTTCTACTGCCTCTATCCCAAGGTCGGTGGACGCCAACCAGAGGATCTTTCGCCTGAGCGGCTGGAACAGCTGGGAAGGTTGATCGCACGGATGCACGGGGTGGGCATGAGGCGTCAGGCTCCGGGTCGGGTGCGACTCACTCCCGAAAGTTACGGTCGGGCCTCGATCGGGTTCCTCTCCGGTTCGGGTCGGATTCCACGGCACTTGGAGTCCCGGATCCTCGGTGTGATGGAGCCTCTGCTGGATCTGTCCGACGAGCGGTTCCGGGATCATCCTCTCCAACGGATCCATGGCGATTGCCACGCCGGAAATTTGCTCTGGAACGAGAAGAACGGGTTTTTCTTCATCGACTTCGACGACATGGTCACCGGTCCGCCCGTGCAGGACCTCTGGTTGCTCGCTCCGGACGACGATTCACTTCATCATCTGGTCGAGGGCTATCTCCAAATGAAAGACCTGCCCCGGGGCAGTCTCGCATTGGTCGAGATCCTTCGCGCCTTACGAATGGTTCATTACGCCACTTGGATCGCCAAACGGTACGAAGATCCGGCGTTTCAAAGGGCTTTCCCACAATTCGAATCCCCCCGGTACTGGGAAGAATGGACCGCGGATCTCGAGCGTCAAGCGGATCGGATCAAATGAACATGGACATTCAAGTTTATCAGGAAGAATTCAATCAACGCCGGGGGATCCATTTCAACAGCGCAGGCATCACCCCCTTGCCTTCGGTGACGGCCAGGACGATCGAGCATGCGGTGGACCGGATGCGGGAGGGGACTTCACTCCATGATGCCGATTTGCTCACCGAAGCGAGAAATGCCCGGGTGACGCTGGCCCGGTTTCTGGGAACCGAGCCAGGCCGGGTGGGGTGGACCCCCAATTGTGCCACGGCACTTTCGATCGCCTCACTCGGATTCCCGCTCAGGCCCGGTGACCGGGTCCTGACCCTGGACCAGGAATATTCGTCCAATTACTATCCTTGGAAGGTCGCGTGTGAGCGCTCGGGGGCGACCCTGGTCAGTTTGCCGCACGGAACGGATTGTGCAGTCGATGAGTCGATGCTCCTCGATGCGATTGTCCCCGGAGTCCGGATCGTCGCTGTTTCCTGGGTCCAGTTCCAGACCGGTGCGATCATCGATCTGGTTCGTCTGGGTGAGCGTTGCCATGAGCAAGGTGCCTTTCTTGTGGTCGATGCCATCCAGGGCCTCGGTCAACTGCCGTTCCAGTTCGACTCCCTGCCGGTCGATTTTGTCGCTGGCGGATCACACAAATGGCTTTGTTCGTTGAACGGGCAGGGATTCTTCGCCGCCAAACCGGATTTCATGAGAGAGCTCCGTCCGATCGCGGTCGGGGGAGGGACATTCAACCGTTTCGGCACTTTCGCCGATCCGGGTGCCGAGATGGAGTCAAGTGCCCGGCGTTTCGAGCCGGGAGGATACGGATTCGTTCCGGTTCTCGCTCTCGGAGCATCGGTTTCATTGATCGAAAGTGTCGGAGTCCTTGCCATCGAAGCAAGGATCCGGGAATTGTCGCGTCGGCTCAGGAAAGGCATTCTCGATCTTGATCTCGATTTGGTCACTCCCCTCGAACAGCTTGGCGGAATCACCAGCCTTCGACTGGCTCCGGATCATGAACCCGTTTTCTTGAAGAGATGCGAGGAAGAACGGGTCGCATTGGTCAAGCGGGGGCCCTTCATACGGATGTCACCACACGCTTTTTGTTCCACGAACGAGGTGGATGGGGTATTGGATCTGCTGAAGGAGACCCGACCATGAGAATCGAGAAAAGCGGTGAGCAGTACGATCTTCACATCCTGGTGTGTTCGAACACGAAGGAGAAAGGTCAGAGCTGCGGACCGAAGGGCGGTCAGGACATCGTGGATCACCTCAAGGTCTGGACCAAGTCAGCGGCGTCAGGCTTGACGGGCAAGGTCCGGGTGAACAAGTCGGGATGCCTCGGAAAGTGCGAATCGGGCGTGGCCTGTGTGGCTTATCCGAAGGGCGAGTGGGTGCTCGAGGCCTCTCCGTCCGATTTGACCGCAATCGAAGCCTGGATCCGCTCCCTGAATTCCTGAAAGGGGTTGCCGGCGCGGGGGCACTGACGCTAGACTCTCCCCATGCTCGATTTGAGATACATCCGTGAAAACAAGGATCTGGTCCGTAAAGCCATTGTCGAGAAGCGTGTTTCGCTGAATCTCGACGAGTTGCTCGCCCTGGATGTCGAAGTGCTCGACGCCAAAAAGAAACTCCAGGCCCTTCAGGAAGAAAAGAACAGCAACGCCAAGAAGATGCCCAAGGCTTCTCCCGAAGAGCGTCCGGGGTTGATCGAGCGGGGGCGAGCGATCGGACAGGAGATCTCCAAGCTCGAGCCCGAGGTCGCCGGCAAGGAAGAGTCCTTGAAGCAGCTGTTGTGGCTGACGCCTCTGGTTCCCGCGTCGGATGTCCCGGTGGGTCGGGACGATTCCGAGAATGTGGAACGCAGAAAAGGCGGCAACGTTCCTGCTTTTGATTTCGCGTTCAAGGATCATGTGGACCTGACCCTCGCCAACCACTGGGCTGAGTACGAGCGCATGGCCCAGGTTTCAGGCTCACGGATGATCGCTCTCAAGAACGAGCTCGCGCTTTACGAGTTCGCCGTGATCCGGTTCGCACTCGATCATTTGGCCAAAAAGGGATCTCAAATCATCACGGTTCCGGCGATGGTGCGCGAGGCTGCACTCTTCGGAACAGGGCATTTTCCAGCAGGACGGGAGCAGGTTTATCATTTGAAAGAAGACGATCTTTACCTGTCCGGAACGGCCGAGGTGCCGGTGACCTCGCTTTACAGCGGCGAGATCCTGTCCGAAGCCGATTTGCCGAAGCGGATCGGGGCATTCTCCCCCTGCTTCCGGCGGGAGGCGGGAAGCGCGGGCAAGGATGTGCGCGGGCTCATGCGGGTCCATCAGTTCAACAAGGTGGAACAGTTCGTGTTTTGCCGGAATGACGCCGAGGAATCCGAACATTGGCACCGGGAACTGCTCGGGACGTCCGAGGAGATCGTCCAAGCACTCGAGCTTCCTTACCGGGTGATCGAAGTTTGCACGGGCGACATGGGCGCCGGAAAATACCGGATGCACGATGTGGAGTGCTGGGTTCCTTCCGAAGGCCGCTACCGCGAGACCCACTCTTGCTCGAGTCTGCATGACTGGCAGGCGCGCCGCGCGAATCTCCGTTATCGGGACAAGGAAGACAAGGTCCGGTTCATCCACACGCTCAACAACACAGCCGTGGCCACCCCCCGGATCCTGATCCCCTTGCTCGAGAATCATCAGCTTCCAAACGGTGCGATCCGGGTTCCCAAAGCCCTCCAGCCCTATATGAACGGGCTCGATCGGATCGGTGGTCGCTGACTGCCCTCTGTCGTTGCATTCGGTGATCTGACGGGGTAGGGTGCGACCCATGTTTGTTGCACTGCTTCTGTTTTCCATGGTGACCGACTTCGCCCATGCCGGTCCCCGTTTCGAGCGTGTCGTCCACATTGTTTTTGAGAATGCCGATCTCGAGGACGCAATGGCCCAGCCCGAGTTCGCCCGGCTGGCCCGTTCCGGCGCCTGGTTGCAGGATTTCCGCGGAGTGACCCATCCTTCCCAGCCGAACTACATAGCCATGATCGCAGGGAGCACTCTCGGGGTGAAACTCGACGGAAACGTCGATCTCGAGGGAAGGCATCTCGGGGATCTGTTACGCGAAAAGGGCATGACCTGGAAAGCGTACGCACAGGGATATCCTGGAAATTGCTACCTCGGAAAAAGGCTCGGGAACTATGTTCGGAAGCACGTCCCCTTCCTGAGTTTCAAGAGTGTGCAAAACGATCCGCAAGAGTGCGCACGCGTGGTCCCTGCCGAAAGTTTTTTCGATGATGTGAGGCGCGGAGAGCTACCCGAGTATTCGATGTTCATTCCCGACCTGGTGGATGACGGACATGACACGGACGCCGCCCACGCCGCCCGGTGGTTCGGCGCCACCTTCGGTGCTGTATTGGCCGACTCCGCTTTGGTGCGGAAAACCCTGTTCGTCGTGACCTACGACGAGAGCCGTTCGTACATCGGCTCCAATCGCATTTATACGGTGCTGTTCGGCGCAAATGTCATTCCCGGATCCCGCATGGCGTCCCGTGCGGACCACTATTCCGTTCTCCGTATGATTCAAGAGGGTTTCGGACTCGGGTCATTGGGCAAGGAAGATGCCCGTGCCCCCGCCATTCAAGGGATCTGGGCGGAACCGTCATTCAGGCAAGTGCTTGGAATCCGGAATGAAATTCAATGAGTCTTTGAGGCCTGACTGCCATTGGCAAGATCCGGTTTCTGTGCTAGGGTTCGCCTACCTTCCAAGGAGTGTCGCATGAAATCTTTTGAATCGATTCTCGTTCTCAGTCTGTTGTTTTCCGCTTCCGCAGCCACGGCTGCCGGAGGGCCCCGTGATTTCGCACTGGAATGCGAAGTGAGAAAGTCTGCTGATCGGATCCTGGAAGTCCGTGTGGAGCCCACTGACCTCACCGGGCAGGTTTCGGCAACCACCCTCAGCTTGAATCCGGACAACACCATTCAGAGACTGCAGCTCGTCAGCAACGGAGACATCCGCGACGATCAGATCTATCTTTTTGAAACCAGCGTTCCCAAGGTGGGAACCACCTTCCGTTACCTCGAGAAGATCGAAGGTCAGTACTTCATCACCCAGTATTTCCGTTGTGACGAATCTCTCGGGAGCGATTACTGCCGTCCCCAGAGTGACAACATCCGTTACCAGGGTAAAAGCGGTCAGCTCTCCTGCCGCTTCGTGAACCACTGAGACGACGCGGACTTCAGAGCCTCTTTGAAGTCGAACTCATGAGGATACCTTCGGAACAGGTTTCAAGGTAGGGTGCGGGCATGGATTTTTTTGAAGCTGTCCGGATCAGACGGAGTGTGCGGTCTTACACCGATGAGAGCGTACCTGAGGAAGTGATGGAGCGGGCACTGGATGCCGCCTTACTGGCTCCGAACTCGTCCAATATGCAGACCTGGGGTTTCTATTGGGTGAGGAGTCCCCGTGAGAAAGGCTTGCTCGTTCAGGCTTGCCTGAATCAGGGCGCGGCTCGCACCGCGCGAGAGTTGCTGGTGGTGGTGGCCGAGCCCCGGAGGTGGAAGGAGAACCGGAACGAGATGTTGCGGATTCTCACCGGGAATCAAGCTCCCCAGTTCGCACTCGATTATTATTCGAAGCTCATTCCATTCACCTACGGATTCAGGTGGATCGCACCGTTGAAATGGCTGTTGTTCGGAGTGGTCGGTTGGTTTCGCCCCACGCCTCGGAGGCCATGGTCCGGTCGGGACATCGAAGAGGTCAGTATCAAATCGGCTGCGCTCGCATCGGAGAACTTCATGCTGGCGATCTCCGCCCAGGGGTTCTCGACCTGCCCGATGGAGGGTTTTGACGAGGCGCGAGTCCGTCGGTTGCTCGGATTGACCCGCGCGGACCGGGTGGTCATGGTGATTTCGGTCGGGAGGGAGAATCCAGCCAGGGGCGTCTGGGGGCCTCAAATCCGCTTTCCCCGGGATAAGTTCATCAAGAGGGTGTAGTCAGATTCCTGACGCTTGCCACCCGCGGTTCCTCCCCTCAGAATTGGAGGGGGAGGGTCGACCGATGAGCCAGAATCAAATGAGTCCGATCACAGGGATTATCGACGAGTCGCAAGTGATCATCGATTTCGGAAAACACGAGGGAATCACCGTCCAGGAACTCCAGGTGGTGGATCCTGCTTTTTATTCCACTCTTGCGGGCGATAAGGGTGAGGGGGTTTTTGCCATTCGAAGGCACCGCGACAAAACCTTCCGACTCTATCTGAATCCGCTTGCGCAAATGGATCAGTGACCGATAACTTCGTGTCATGCTTGACTCATTTCTGCGTCACGTGACCAAGGATTCCTATGGACCGGTCAGGCTCGAGGATCATGAAGGGGGCCGGTTTCTCGTTCATCGCTTCCACGATCAGTTTTCCGTTTTGAATTGGGGAAGGATGCCCGATTCCCTCGCCGGGCGAGGTCGTGTGTCGGCATTGGTTTTCTCTGTTTTGAACTCGAGGTACTGCGACGGCGAATCCTGGCGGCAGTTTTTGCGCTCACCCGAGGCACTCAGTTTCAGGAAGTCCGGGGCTTCTCTCTCCCAAGGCGGATCGGTCAGTTCGGGGCTGAACGCACTTGCCGACTCATTACCCTTGAAGTCGAACTTCGCAGGGTCCGTCTCTGAAGAGAATTTCAAATCATGCGATCAATCGAAGGCGATTCCACGTTCGGCCCTCGTCCTCGATGCTTCAGGCTTGTTCAGCGGGGCCACCTGGTATCCGGTCTGCGGGTATTTCGAAGAGATCCGGGCTCCCCAGGCGCTGGTCATGGGGCGTGCGATCCATGATTTCGAAACCTGGAGGAACCATACCGGCCCGAAGCGTCTCCCTTTCGAGATCGAGTGCCACTTTGTCCTGAATGACTCGAGTCTCCGGAGTCTCAATACCGATGCGATCTCCATTCCCAAGACGGCATCTCTCCGGATGTTGCAATCGGGAGCGACCTTCGACTTTCCTCTGATGGAGCTCGTCCTGACCTCCGATCCGTGTGAACGAAAAATCGGTCTCACCGAGGCTCTGGCGATCACGGGGTTCTCACCGGTCCGGCTCCAGGAGTTGTTTCTCCAGGCCGCATGGATCGCCGCCTGGGTCCGTCACCAGATCCGGGTGTTTCGACTTCATTCTGTCAGGTTGAGATTCGGGCTCGATGCCGGTGGAAACACGGTCCTGCTCGACGCCTTCGAACCGGACGATCTGATTCTTGAAGAACAAGGTGCCTGGATCCATCCCGGAGCCCTGCTCGATTTTTATTCCAAGACCTCCTGGTACGAGGGAGTGATTCGTGCGCGTCGGCATGCGAGCGAGTTCGGATTGACCGATTGGAAGCGCCTTTGTGTGGAGCCCGCGCCGTTTCTCGATCCGGCTGTCAAATCCGGTTTCGAGATGGGTTACCAGGGGCTTGAACGCATGATCCGGGGAAAGGTCTGAGATGTTCGTCAGAGTTGAAAGTGGTTTTAAGGCGGGGTTCTCGGATCCCGAAGCCAGCAGGATCCACAAGAAGATCACCGAGCTCCATTCCGGTATCGGCGAAAAAGTGAGGTGGATCCGGAAATTGAATGTTGCGTGGATGGAGTTCGACGCTCCCCGCGACAAGGTGGTTCAGGCCATCCAGCATTGTTTCAAGAATCCGGTCACCGACTGGGTGTTCACCGGTGACTTGCTCCCTTCGGCTGCCGGATCCTCGGGCACACTCTTCGACCTGATGCAGGACTCGCCGTTCAGACCCGGCATTTTCCACGGTATCGAGAAACGCAAACGTTTGAATGCACACGATGAAGAAGCGCTGGTGATCTGTGATGCCATGCAGACCGTTCTCGGACGTAAAAATCCGGGAGATCGTGTGGTGACGGGTGAACTCATGCTCGTCGAGGGCGCCAAATTGACCCAGTCCGATCTCGAGTGGATCGCGAGGAACTGGTTCGCACAGGAACGGTTGGAATCCTGGTCCTTGCTTTCCGAGGAGGAGTTGAAGCGCAATGCCCGGTTCCAGTCCGAACAGGTCGGAAAGTACCTCATGAATCCCCAGCAGGCGAGCCGGTCCAGGTTGCTCCAATTCCGCGCCACAACCCGGGGAAATGAAGAACGTCCGGGCTGGGCCGGAATCGAAGACGTCCTGTTGCAGCCCTCGGCCGACTCCGGACGGGCCTCGGTTCTCATCCAGGGGGAAGAGTGGAGTTTCAGACCGGACATCCGCTTCTCCACAGACAAGTTGAATGACGACCCGCTCACCCGGACCGAGTACCAACTTTGCAGGCAACAGTTGGAACATCATTGCCGACGCGGTTCGATGAGATTTCAAAGCATTCTGGGAGTCCTTCCCGAGCCCACCCGGCTCTGGCGGAGTGATCTCGGAATGGAATCGCCCCTCAGGATCAGGACGGATTTCGAGACAGCGGTTGAACGGACTGCGATCGCCACCGACACTCCCATGGCCCTGATGAAGGTCCTCGAGGATCTCAACGAAACCGCACCCTCCTATTTCTGGACGGGGAGTGTGAGTGTGCTCGATTCCCGACTCGAATCACGTGGTTCGGTCGAGACCGAATCCATTCTCGACCTGGTTTACGTGGGACATTCCGACCAGGTCGAAATCCGGAATCTCGTGTTCTTCGGCAATTTGAAGGCCGCATACCAGCACTCCATTCTCGGTGAATCGCTGGCTTTTTCGGTCGACACCGCTTCCAGGACCTTGCTCGATTGTTTGAAGTCGCTTCCTCCCCAGGCACAGTACGGGTTCGATCTCGTGGTGGACGGTGTTTCCGAGTGGCTTCGGAAGCATCTGACCGCACCTTTGTCTCTCGGTTTCCTCTGGGGGGTGATCCCTGAAAAACGCGATTGGCTGTTCGGTGAGCTCAGGACGCGGGGTATCCCCTTCATCCACTTCGGAACCACCACGCTCACCGGGGACATCCGTGTCCTCGAAGCCGGAGAGTGCAAAGCCAAGGTGAACATCCGTGAGTTCTTTTCGAAGAACAAGGTGGTGAAGCCTGTCGTGGACGAGTTGTTGTCAGAACCGGTTCATTCGGTCGACCACCTGTCCGCGCCCCGGCAATTCCGCAACCGTTTTTCGACCGAGGAACTGGTGTTGAAACCTGAAATGCGTCCGACAGGCGTTTCCCCGGTGGTGATCCGTCCGGAGCTCACAAGTTGGTCCGGGATCGTGGTCCTGTCCGACCTGGTCGGTCTTGAGTTCAACGAGGCCAGGCTCGATTATCTACTGCGGAAGAGCACCGCTGCCGGAGGGCAGATTCAATCGATCCAGGCATCCTATCTGAACGGGATCAAGTCCTGGTCCTCCATCCTTCAGAAGCTCCAGAAGCATTTCGGCATTTCCGTTCTCGAAACCGAGGCGATCCGGAATGAATCCATCCATGCCCATTGGTTGGCTCTTCAGATCATTTCGCGCATTTCCGACGTCCGGACCGCCCGCACCGAGGAATTCAAGTTCGTCAATGACCGGATTTACTGGCTGCCCGGGGATTTCGAGCAGGCCGGGACCCGCTGGTTGGCCGGATTCGAAGGGCGTTATCAGACCGGACTCCACAGTGCCATTGCCATCGAGTCGAGCGAGACGGGAGACGAGCCCGCGGTGAAGGCGCTGACCAGTGCCCTCCTCAAACGACGGCTCGGTGCCGACGTCCGTCTGCAGCACCACTTTCCCGGCGGATTTTTCGTCAGTGTGAGTGAGAACGAGCGATTCGCCGTCGAGGAGGAGTGGAGAGTGGTCGGTGTGGAATACGAATTCGTCGGGCGGATCACCGCCTCACCTTACCTGGTGATCCGGGACGACGAAGACCGCGTGAAAACCATCGCCATCGAGGATCTCGTATGAACAAGTACCGCGCATTGATCTTGAATTCCCCCGGAGCGCGTGGAGAGCGTTTTCTCATCCAGTCATTGAGTCTCGCCGGGTTCGATCCGGAAGTGCTCGATGTCCAGGGCGTTCTCGACTACCGGATCGACATGGAACAACTGTGTCTCAAATACCGGCTCGTGGTGCTCCCGGGTGGAAGTCCTTATTCCTCGATTCTCGGTGGTGGAAAAGCGCTCGCGCTCAAGATCGAACATGCATTCCGCTGGAATCTGGCCAAATTCGCGGAGCGGGGAGGACTCGTTCTCGGGGTCGGTACCGGGTTCCAGACCCTGCTGCATCTGAAAGTGTTCGGGGACGATTACACCCTCAGGATCAATCCCACCGCACAGGTCCAGGAGCGTTGGTTGCGTGCGATCCCGAGTGGAAACCGTTGTGTCTGGTTGAAGGGCCTCGGTGCACTCGATCTGCCGGTGAACATGACCGATACCGAATTCGTCATCGAGCCGGGTGCGATGGTCGAGGCCCGTGGCAAGTTGGAACGACTGGGAATGGCCTGTTTGAAATCCGCAGACCACGAGCAGACTCTCGGACTGTGCGATCTGACCGGTCGGATTCTCGGCATGCAACCCCATCCGGAGTATTTTCTCAGTTGGATCCACTCCGAAGACTGGGTGTTGAATCCCACCCGTGCAGCAGCGCCGGGACAGGGGCTCTCCCTGTTCGAAAACGCCGCCAAAGCACTGGAGTGATCACTTCGCCCAATAGTCCTCGTCAAGACTCTCTTCCCGCTCGGGGAGTCCGCGGAAGAGTCTCGGGGAGTTACGGGACAGGATTTCGAAGCTGACCCGGTTCGAGTATTTGCAAATCTGGGACAGCGAGGAATAGGTCAGGTAATTCGCCGCATGTTTCGGCGAGTTCGGGATTTTGAGTCTGTGATAGCGGTTTGCCGCCATGTCATGCAGAAGAGCGGCGAGAGCTCCGTCGCCGGCTCCATTGGTGTTCCGGATCACCACAGGGCCTCCCATGAACGGGTTGATGTGGGAGTAGACCCGGACGGGGTCTTCGCAGTCCGACCGTCTCATCGCCCGGGAGTATTCGTAGAGGTTGTAGTTCACGATCGACTTGGTGTGAAGTTCGTGCTCGGTTCTCCGTGCGCGTTTCTTGTCGACATGGCCTCCCACGTAGAGTCCTTGCGCGCCCACAGTGAGCAGGACCAGGTCGGTGAGCTCGAGCGTTTTCTCGAGGGAGAGGAGCGGGTCCTCGATTCCGGTGAGGGCTATCGCCTCCTCGTGGTTCATGGCGAGGACGTTGACATGATTCCGGATGAAGTCGATGAAGAAGTCCTTTTTCTCGGAGACCAGGGCGCTGGTTCCGAGGGTCAACACGATCGGTACACCGGCATTGCGCGCGATCTCGCAGGCTTTCAGGGTCGACCGGGAAATCGGCCAGGCGGCGTCACGGAGGATGTACGCGGAGATCATGAGTGCGCAGGATTTTTCAATGATGGTCGCCGGAATGTGGTCTTCCGAAAGATCGTTCATGCAGCCCTTCGAGATTCCGAAGGTCCGCTCTCCGTCAGGGGTGATGAAGCACATCGCCCTGCCCATCGGCGAGTCGCAAGGTTGGAGGTGGTTCAAGTCGACTTTGGAAGAGGTCGATGCGATGTACTTGAACGAGTAATCGCCCACATTGATCTTCCTGGAGATGGCCCCGATCAACACGGCCCGCTCGTCTGAAAGCACACAGAAGTTGTGAAGGGTGTTTCCGACCGTTCCTCCGGCGAACTCGCCCGTGATCCGTCCTGCGGGCTTCAGTTTCTGGTACATCAGTTCGGCGAGCTGCTCGTCCACGAGTTGGCTCTGTCCTTTGATGAGTCCGTGTTCGGTCAAAAACGCGTCATCCACATGGCATTCGATGTCGACCAACAGTTGGTCGATACCGACCACGTGGAACGACTCGTCGGCGGTGAAGTTGTGGTCGATGTTTCCGCGGTCTTTTTCCGTGATCGGGAAATAGTGTTTGCTCTTCCGTCTGCCGGGGAATTTCATGGGGGGAGGCTAGCGCGGTTGGGCTCAGATGGAAAGGGGGATTTTCGTCCGGATGAGTTGGGTTTTACCCGATTTCGGATGAGGGAATTCCAGGGACTGGGCTTGAAGCATCAAGCGGGATTCTTTTTTGAAGAAGCCCGACCAGGATTCCGGATTGCCGTAGAGGGGATCTCCGACCAGTGGGTGTCCGATCAGGTCGAAATGCCGCCTGATCTGGTGGAAGCGTCCGGTATGGGGCATCACTTCGACCAAGGTGGCTCCACGGGAGTGTTTCATAGCCCGGTAATCGGTTCTGGCCGACTCGGTTTCTTTCGTCTTGTGTTTGCGCAGGGGGTTTTTGATCGATCCGGATCCTGACAGCTCTCCGGTACACCAGGCTGAATAGGTTTTCCTGACCCGGTGCTCACGGAATGCGCGGATCATCGCAGACGCACTTTTCGGATCAAGGGCGAAGACCACGACGCCCGAGGTGTCGGCGTCGATCCGGTGGACCGGAAACAGGCGTTGATTCAGCTGGTCTTCGAGCAGTTCTTTCAGGCCGCCATCCCCACGCCCGTGCGATTCACGGTAGGTGGGAATCCCTTCGGGTTTGTGCGCGGCGAGGAGCTGTCCGTCCCGGTAAAGGAGTTTGAGAGGAGGGGGTGATGGGTTCATCTGGGTTCCGTCCGCCTCCACTATACACCAACCTGTGCTTGAGCTAAACTCCCGTTATGCACCTTTCTGAGCGCTCCAGTGGTTTTGTAGATCTTGAGAACTCCTTTGGCGGTAAAAACTACGCACCACTCCCTGTGGTGCTGTCGCGTGGGCAGGGGGCCCGGGTTTGGGATGTGGACGGCAAGGAATACCTCGATTTCCTTTCGGCTTACAGCGCGGTCAATCAGGGGCACTGCCACCCGAGAATCGTCGGCGCTCTCCGCGATCAGGCTGAGCGACTGACCTTGACTTCAAGGGCTTTTTACAACGATCAGCTCGGACCCTTCGAAGCATGGCTCTGCGGATTGCTCGGTTTTGAGCGCCTCATTCCGATGAACTCCGGGGCCGAAGCCGTCGAGACCGCCATCAAGCTCGCACGTCGTTGGGGTTATGATGTGAAGGGGGTTCCACAAGATCGCGCCAAGGTCGTGGTTTGTTCGGGTAACTTTCACGGTCGGACTCTCGGAATCATTTCAGCGTCGACTGATCCGGCCTCAAGAGGGGGCTTCGGTCCTTATCTTCCGGGTTTCATCACGGTTCCGTTCGGTGATTTGCCGTCACTTGAAAAAGCCCTCGAGGATCCTGACGTCGTCGGATTCCTGGTGGAGCCCATCCAGGGCGAAGCCGGAGTGGTCGTCCCGCCGGAGGGCTATCTTTCGGGAGCTTCGGCATTGTGCAAGAAGGTCCGTGCCCTGTTCATCGCCGACGAGGTGCAGACCGGTCTGGCCCGCACAGGGAAATTGCTCGCTTGTGATTATGAGCAAGTCAAGCCGGACCTGTTGATTCTCGGAAAGGCCCTTTCAGGCGGGGTCCTTCCGGTGTCGGCCGTACTGGGTTCATCCGAAGTGATCCTGACGATCCGACCGGGTGAACACGGATCCACCTTCGGGGGCAATCCTCTGGCCTGCGCCGTGGCCCGTGCCGCAGTCGAGGTCTTGATCGATGAGAAGCTCGCCGAGAGGGCGTTCGCACTCGGCCGGGTGTTCAGGGAGAGGCTTTCCTCGCTGAACTCCCCCTTGATCGAAACGGTCCGGGGAAAGGGGCTATTGAATGCCATCGTGATCCGTCCACACGGAGACAACGGGAAGGGTGGGAAGCGGACCGCTTACGATCTTTGCCACGAGCTCGCAGAGCATGGAGTTCTGGCCAAGCAAACCCAGGTGCACACCATCCGGTTCGCCCCTCCGCTGGTGATCACGGAGTCCGAACTGGAGCGGGGCCTCTCGGTGATTGAGTCCGTTTTGAGGCAGGCGGCGGTATCCTTGTGATGGCGTGGAGGACCGCTCTACTTCTTTTTGTTTGGATCGCATTCTCGGGACCCGTCAGGGCTCTTGCGTGGACCGAGCGGGCACTGGAGGCGGCGGATCCATTCGTGTTCACCCCGAACGATCTCCGGCTCGGTGATTTCACGATCGAGGCCCGCGTGCCTTGGCGCTGGGTCGACGGGAGTTTTGAATGGGTCCGGATCGATCGGAAATTCCTCGTCCCTCGCGCGCGGATCCGCGTGCAAATTCCGCCGGGAACTCCGGTGACCTATCGTGGGCGTCATTTCGAGAGTCGGGAGCCCGAGTTGGAGCTTCCCGTGGTCCTGTCGCAGGAGTCGGGCAATGAGCTGCGGGTGGGTGGGGCTTCTCCCTCTGTGATCCGTCCCAGGTTCAAGCCCCGGGCGCCTCTCAAGCAGCCCATCATCATCGATGCATCCTGTAGCTCGACCCCCCTCAAGATCCAGTCGCCGTCTCTGGGGCGATCCTGGGGACATGTCGTCTGCAGGTCGACCCACCCGAATCAAGAAACGGGATACGGTCTCAGGATGGATGTGGACCTGCTTTGGGAGAGTGAAAATCCGAGCGAGCCGGTCAAGATCGGGAATGCCACTTCGGAGAGTCAGGATGGGATCACCCACTCTCTTTCATTCTCAGGAAACACTCCCCGTTATGAACTCGCCAAGGGTGGGGAGTCGATGAGTCTTGCCGCACCCCTTCCAGACCGTTTCCGTCCTCTATCGGTCAGTCTGGGGCTCGGTCCTTATTCCCATATGGAGGTTTTGAGGCCCTTTGCCACCGTGTATGCGGCTTATCTCTTCAATGATGCTCTCAAAATGGCCCTGTTCTCGGCTTTTCCGATCCGGAAGAGTCCGGAGATCGACACCGGGGTCTATGTGATCGTCGAGCAGTTCCGGGGAATTGATGAGCGGGTCACTCTCAATCTTCTGCTGGGTGCCCATGCGCTGAGCTTCCGCAGTCAAGGCGAGTACCTGAACCGGATGAGCGCCCCACAGGGGGTGGAGATGAGTTTCCGGGATTGTCTGCTCCGCACCCAGAACCTGACTCTTGGCGGCTTTTTTTATCCCAAGATCGAGGGTCGATCCTACGTGAATGCATGGGTCCGGTACGGGAACTCCAAGTTCTTCACCGAATTCAACTTCATCAACTGGCAAGAGCCGGTGAGCACGGGATCGTTCTCGGTCAAGAGCGCGGGCCTATCGATCGGCTTTCCTCTCTTCCGCGCCTTTTGACCTGTGCGTCACATGTGTGCGTTTCTCGTATTTAACCTTTAACACTCGCCGTGACTTCGTGTACATTCGGAGCAATCTTCAATCTCAAGAAAGGTACACATCATGGCAAATCGTCGGCCAAAAATTTCCATCATTGGTGCAGGTTTCGTTGGGTCCACATGCGCTCACTGGGCAGCGAGCAAGGAGCTCGGAGATGTGGTCCTGATCGACATCAACGGCGATGCAGCCAAGGGAAAGGCGCTTGATCTTTTCGAAGCTTCTCCTGTCGAAGGATTCGATTCCCGTCTCACCGGTGGATCGGATTATGCGCTCACAGCAGGTTCCGACGTCGTGGTGATCACCGCCGGCCTTCCTCGCAAGCCCGGAATGAGTCGTGACGACCTTCTTGCAACCAACGCCAAGATCGTGAAGGAATGTGCACGGAACGTGGCTCAGCATTCTCCGAATGCGGTTCTCATCATCGTTTCCAATCCACTCGATGCCATGTGCCACGTCGCCCTCGAAGCTTCGGGTTTTCCGCGTGAGCGCGTTCTCGGAATGGCGGGAGTCCTTGATGGTGCCCGCTTCCGCAGTTTCATCGCCATGGAGTGCGATGTCAGCGTCGAAGATGTCCAGGCTTTCGTCTTCGGCGGCCACGGCGATACCATGGTTCCGATGCCCCGTTACGTGTCGGTCGGCGGAGTTCCCCTGACCCAGATGCTTTCCAAAGAGCGGATCGACGCACTGGTCGACCGTACCCGCAAAGGCGGCCTCGAGATCGTCGAGTTGCTGAAAACAGGATCCGCTTACTATGCACCGGCAGCTTCGACCATCCAGATGGTGGAGGCGATCGTCCGTGACAAGAAGCGTGTGCTTCCGTGTGCGGTGTTGCTGAAAGGTGAGTACGGCGTCGACAACCTGTTCGTCGGCGTATTGGCCAAACTCGGAGCCAAGGGTCTCGAAGGTGTTCCCGTCCTCGAACTCAATGCCGAAGAGAAAGACATGTTCGGAAAATCCACAGCCGCTGTGAAAGGTCTGGTGGACGACATGAAGAGATTGGGGCTCAACTGATGAATATCCATGAGTACCAGGCCAAAAGCCTGCTGAAGCGTTTCAAGGTTCCGGTCTCCGAAGGTGTGTTGGTGGAGGGGTCCCGTGACGGAATCACCTTCAAATCCTCCGATCAGATCGCCAAAGAGGCGACCGAAGCCGCAGAGAAACTGAAGAAGGAAGTGAACCCGGCAGTATACGTGGTCAAAGCCCAGATCCATGCAGGTGGACGCGGTAAAGCGGGCGGAGTGAAAGTCTGCAAAAACATCTCCGACGTCGGTGCCGCTGCAACCGCCATCATGGGCAAGGTGCTGGTGACCCCGCAAACCGGAGCCGCGGGCAAGAAGGTCCACAAGCTCTGGATCGAAGGCGGTTCGGACATCAAGAAAGAATACTATCTCGGCGTGGTGCTCGACCGGGCCCTCTCCCAGGTGGTCATGATGGCTTCGACCGAAGGCGGGATGGAGATCGAGGAGGTCGCCGAGACCCATCCGGAGAAGATCTTCCGCGTCGTGATCAATCCCGGTACCGGTTTCCAGCCGTTCCACGGTCGCACACTGGCGACCGCACTCGGTCTTCCTGCCGAATCGATGAAAGAAGCGGTTCAGTTCTTCAAGGGTGTTTACGAGTGTTTCATGAAAATGGATTGCTCCCAGGTCGAGATCAACCCCATGGTGATCACCGGTGACAACCGTCTCCTGGCCCTGGATGCGAAAGTGAATTTCGACGACAACGCACTTTTCCGCCATCCGGACGTGGTCGAAATGCGCGATCTTCTCGAAGAAAACGCCCAGGATGTGGAAGCTTCCAAGTACGAGCTCGCTTACATCGCCCTCGACGGGAACATCGGATGTCTGGTGAACGGTGCCGGTCTGGCGATGGCGACTCTCGACATCATCAAGCTCCATGGTGGAACTCCTGCCAACTTCCTCGATGTCGGTGGAGGCGCGTCCAAGGAAAAAGTCGCTCAAGCGTTCAAGATCATCCTGAAGGATCCCAAGGTGAAGGCGATTCTCGTCAACATCTTCGGCGGAATCATGAAGTGTGACGTGATCGCAGAAGGTGTGATCGCCGCAGCCAAGGAGCTCGCACTCACCGTTCCACTCGTGGTCAGGCTGGAAGGGACCAATGTGGAACTCGGAAAGAAAATGCTCGCGGAAAGCGGACTCAAGATCACTCCTGCCGATGACCTTGCCGATGCCGCCCGTAAAGCCGTGGAAGCGGCGAAATAAGGAGACGATGCGATGTCAATCTGGGTGAACAAGAATACCAAGCTCCTGGTCCAGGGAATCACCGGTTCCCAGGGACTCTTCCATGCCAAAGGCTGCGATGACTACGGATCCAAGATCGGTGGTTGTCGGGTCGTCGGGGGCGTGACCCCCGGCAAGGGCGGTCAGACCGTCGACGGTTTTCCGGTGTTCAACACCGTGGCTGAAGCCGTGGTGAAAACCGGCGCCAATGCGACGATGATCTTCGTACCGCCTCCTTTCGCCGCGGATTCGATCTGCGAAGCGGCTGATGCGGGAATCCCCCTGATCATTTGCATCACCGAAGGGATTCCGATTGCGGACATGATTGCAACCAAGCGTTACGTGAAGGAGCGGGGCTCCCGTCTGATCGGACCGAACTGCCCGGGTATCATCACTCCGGGTGAATGCAAGATCGGCATCATGCCCGGTCATATCCACCTTCCCGGTCGTGTCGGAGTGGTTTCCCGCTCCGGAACCCTCACTTATGAGGCTGTGCACCAGCTGACGAAGCTCGGGATCGGACAGAGCACTTGTGTCGGGATCGGTGGAGATCCCGTGAACGGGACGAACTTCATCGACGTGCTCGAGGCGTTCAACAACGATCCTGACACCGACGCGGTGATCATGATCGGTGAGATCGGCGGAACCGCCGAAGAAGAAGCCGCCGAGTGGATCAAATTGAACATGAAGAAGCCGGTTGCCGGCTTCATCGGTGGTGCCTCGGCGCCTCCGGGCAAACGGATGGGCCACGCGGGCGCGATCATCTCGGGCGGTAAAGGAACCGCCGAAGAGAAGTTCAAGGCGCTCGAAGCGGCCGGTGTGAAGATTTCGCGTTCTCCGGCCACTCTCGGAGTGACCTTGAGAGATGCGATGAAAAAGTGAATCGGAAATTGAAATAACAAAGGAGAACAAAATGGCTATCGAAAAAACATTCAGTATCGTGAAACCCAATGCAGTGGCGAAAAACAACATGGGGAAGATCCTCGACCGTTTCGAGTCGCGCGGTCTGCGTATTGCCGCAGCCAAATTCACCCGCCTTTCCAAGGAAAAAGCGGAAGGCTTCTACATCGAGCACAAAGAGCGTCCTTTCTTCGGGAGCCTGGTGAATTTCATGACTAGCGGTCCGGTCCTTCTCATGGTCCTCGAAGGTGAGAACGCCGTCGCCCTGAACCGTGAGATCATGGGTGCGACAGATCCTTCGAAGGCGGCTCCCGGAACCATCCGGAAGGATTTCGCCGACAGCATCGAAGCGAACGCCGTACACGGGTCAGACAGCGCCACGTCCGCCGATCGCGAGATTTCCTACTTCTTCGAGAAGAACGAAGTCATCGGCCGCTTCTAATGCCCCAGATGAAAACTGGCAGAGTCATCCGGAAAGGAATGAGAACCATGACCAAAAAGATCGATCTCAACAAGTTCAAAGAGGTGGTCGGAACGCTCAAGACCAAGCAAAAACAGCTCAAGGGCCTGATGAGCAAAGAGACCCTTCAGGAGGCGAAGAAGTACGCCGAGGCATCCAAGCAGGAGCTTCAGCGTCTGATCAAGACCACCGACGTGAAAAAGGTGAAGTCGATCCTCGAGAAGGAGGCCAAGGAGATCCAGAAGCTCCAGAAGGCCGTCCCTCAGGAGTTGGCGAAATTCGCCAAGTTCGTCGAGACCCAGCGCAAGGAGTTCGAGAAGATCCTGAAGAACGTGAACGCCCTCGAGGCGGCCGAGTTCATCCAGAAGAAGGTCAGGGGCAAGCGCGGGGGTAAAAAATCCGCAAAAAAGCCCGTGGTGGTCAAGGAAAGCCAGGCCCAGCAGGCCCAGTCCGCGACCACCGAAGCTCCGGAACAGAAGTGAGTGGCTCGGGTTTGACTCCGGGACGGAAGGCGCCTGCCTTTTCGGTACCGGATCAGGACGGACAGACGGTCACGCTGGCCTCTTTGAAGGGGAAGCGGGTCGTGTTGTACTTCTACCCGAAGGACCACACTCCCGGGTGTACCCAGGAGTCTTGTGATTTCAGGGATTCTTTCGCCAGGCTCGAGTCGATGGGTGTCAGGGTTTTCGGTGTGAGTCGCGACAACGTGAGTTCACACAAGAAGTTCCAGGACAAACTCGCGCTTCCTTTTCCGTTGTTGTCAGACGTTGAGGGCCAGATGTGTGAGGCCTACGGGGTCTGGAAGGAAAAGAGCCTTTACGGCCGGAAGTACATGGGGATCGAACGGACCACTGTGGTGATCGGATCCGACGGAAACATCGAGAAGGTGTATCCGAAAGTTTCGGTCAAAGGGCACGTCGATCAGGTGATCCGGGATTTGAACGGTACGGGTTGAGGAGGTTTTTGTGATGGAATTCGGACAGAAATTCACCGGGGTCAAGTCGGTTTTGGTGGTGCTCTCCTCCAAGGCGATGTCTTTCGATCAGGGGGGTCTCAGGAATCTGATCACCCATGCCTATCCGGGTTCAGCCGTGTTTTTCATCTCCACCAGTGGTGATCCGGTCGGTGTGGCCGGTCCGGAACAGGTGGATCTGGTGATCGATTTCACCGCCCCCGGTTCCCGCCAGAATCCGTTTTTCGCCTCCCGGATGAGATCCCGCGGTCGTCATGTGGTCGGTAGGAAATCAGGTTGGTTTTACCGCGCCAGCCGGTATGACCGGATTTACGACGAGCGGAAGGACCGGTCTGTTCCCGTGGATTATCTTGATTCCGAAGCGCATGCGCAGAGGTCTGTTCTGGCGTTGGCCGGAGTGGCATTGGTGCGTCACGGCGGCACCACCCCAGACCGTAGTAAGGACATCGGCACCGGAGTCACTACCGGGGCCGTGCGGTGAAGGATGCGTGAGTCGCTCAGCCGAGTATTGGAAGGCGTCTGGCGGATTCTGATTTCCCTGAAGCTCGCCGTTTTGGTCATTGCTTCGCTCGCTGTGACCCTTTCGGTGGCCACCGTGCTCGAGAGTATGCATGACGCGAAAACCGCCCAGTACTACGTTTATCGGGCCGCATGGTTTTACGGTCTGCTCGCACTCCTCGGTTTGAACATTCTCGCTGTGGCTTTGAGTCGTCTTCCCTGGAAGCGGAAACACACCCCGTTTCTGATGGCTCATGCGGGAATCCTCATGATTCTGACCGGCTCTTGGATCACTTACCGGGACGGCCTCGACGGGTCACTCCAGGTTTCCGAGGGTGAGATGAATTCAGCCGTCGAGCTCGATCAGCACGTGCTCGTCATGAAAGTGGGTGAGGATGTCCGAACGGTCCCGTTCGATTGGATGCCCGCCCCCGTTGCAGAGAAATTCACCGGCCGCGATTTCCCCGAGTTCGGAGTCCGGGTCGATCAGATCGTTCCTGATGCCGAGCCCAGAGTCCGTTTTGTGGAGATGCCGGCTTCAGCCGGGGAGAAGTCCGCACCGGCTGTGCAAGTGAAGATCATCGGTGCCCCCATGGGCGGAACCCCGGAATTCTGGCTCTGGGCAGGGGATGCCGGTTGGTCGAGTCAGAAGCTCGGTCCTGCACGCTTTCTCATCCGCAAAGAAGGTAGACAGGATCTGGAAGCGAACGCATTTCCATCCGGTGAGGCCCGCTTTGACTTCGTTTCATCGAAGGACGGTTCGCTGTCATTCGAGTCAGTTTCGGTTCGGGGCGAGAAGAAAACAGGTAAAGTCGATCTTTCCAAATTGAAGGCAGGTTCGGCTCCGTTGATTCTGGAACCGGGCTGGAAGATGCCCATCCGCATCCAGTTGAAGGCCTACCTTTCCAATGGAGCGAACCGGACGGACTACATCCCTGTGAAGGTGAAGCCGCAAGGGATGGGGACGGCCATTCCACAGCCGGCGATCCGGATCTCCCTGCTGGAGAATCCCGACTCGAAATTGTGGCTCGGTTTGGGTGACCGGGCCGATTTCACCGGTCAGGACGGAGTCCGTCGTCTGATCGGTTACTATCCGAAACGGGTCGTTCTGCCTTTCGGGATCCAGCTCGACCGGTTCGAGTTGAAGCACAATCCCGGCACGATGGATCCTGCCGCTTATTCCTCTTTTGTCCGGGTCGTGGATCAGATCAAGAAGACCGGAGAGGCCGTCGAAGCCCCGGTCCATCACATCACCATGAATGAACCTCTCGAGAGCAAGGGCTACACGTTTTACCAGGCCAGTTACATTCCCGAGGCTCCACGTCCGGTGACCACGATCCTGTCGGTCAATCATGATCCGGGCAGGGGGCTCAAGTACTGGGGTTCGATCCTTTTGATCCTCGGGAGCATCAGTCTTTATCTCGTCAAGGTCGTGCAGCGGAAACGCAAGGTGGAGGTTACTTCATGAAAACAGGTTTCATCGTCCTGGTCGCTCTTCTCGGTTTCAACCTGCCTGCCCGGGGTGCTCCGGCACCCCTCCCGGGGGCCCGGCTCAATGATCTGCGGCTTCTCCCGGTACAGAGCGGGGGACGGGTGAAACCTTTCGACGAATTCGCCCGCGAGACCCTGTTGGCGATCACGGGTTCGAGGTCTTACGGTTCCTTCGACCCGAGTGAGACACTGGTGTCGATGATGGTCGATCCGAAAGGTTGGGCGGACGAGAAGATCATCCGGATTTCAATTCCTGAGGTCAATCAACAGCTCCTGCTCGAACCGGGACGGAAGATGTTTTCGCCCAATGAACTGTTCGCCAGTAACGCTTTTCTCCAGTACGCAGAGGGGATCCGTTCGGGTGGAAAGTCCGGAGAACAGGTCACCGGGACCGGAATCAATGCCGTGTCGGGTAAGAAGGATCCTCGGGGTGAGGAGTTGAGAAGGGTGGTGGACCGTGTGGAGAGATTCCAAGCCATCGTCACCGGAGCCGTATGGACACTGACCCCTCCCGCCGGATCCGACACCGACGCCCCTTGGAAAACTTTCGCCGAAGGCATGGTCGATTCCAGCCCGCAGGTTCAAGCCGCGGGGTCCATGTTGAAGTGTTATCTTGAACGGCAATCCGATTGTTTCCAAGAGAAAGCCGCTCTGCTTCGCGATACGGTCGAAGGTTCCGTTCCCGCTTTTTCAACGATCGGGAACAAATTGAAGGCCGAGGTCTGGTACAACCGGCTCAGACCCTTCCTCCAGGCGATGATCCTTTATCTGTTTGCGGGACTGTTCTGGTTGTTCGCGTCCCGTCATTCTTTTCCTCGCATGATGGCAAAGTTCCTCACTTTCTCAGCGGTTTTCTTGCACGTGCTCGGTTTCGCACTCAGGAGCTATGTCGCCGAGCGTCCCCCTGTGACGAACATGTACGAGTCCATCATCTGGGTCAGTCTCGGAGTGATGGTGTTCTCGTTTCTCCTTTACCGGCGGAACCGGCAGGTGGTGCTCATGTCCACGGCCTGCCTCTTGGCCGGTTTCTCGCTTTTTGCCGGAGATGCCGCTCCGCTCGTCATGGATCCGACCATCCGCCCCCTGGTTCCGGTCTTGCGAAGCAATTACTGGCTGACCATCCATGTACTCACCATCACCCTCAGTTACGGTGCGTTCATGCTCGCCATGGGAATTTCCAATGTGAGTCTCTTCCAGTTTGTGAAGATCGCCCGAAGCGGAGACTCCCCGGAGTTGAGTCAGCGGGTCGCTTCCTTGAACCAGCTCAGTTACCGGGCACTCATGTTCGGGACGGTGCTGTTGGCAGCCGGAACCATTCTCGGTGGGGTTTGGGCCGATTATTCCTGGGGCCGGTTTTGGGGCTGGGATCCGAAAGAGGTCTGGGCACTGATCGCGCTTTTGGCTTACATGGCGGTCCTGCACGGGCGTTATGCGGGTTGGGTGGGACGTTTCGCTCTTCCCCTGTGGACCGTGATCTGTTTTTCGACCGTGGTGATGGCCTGGTACGGGGTGAACTTCGTGCTGGGAGCAGGCCTCCATTCCTACGGGTTTTCAACCGGAGGCCAGGCATTCGTCGCTTGTTTCCTTCTGGCCCAGACGGTGTTCTGCCTCGGGGTGGCCTGGGTGCACAAACGGGGCGTTGCCGCTCCAGCAGCCGGAGCTTGAGGGACAGGATGCCGTTCGTAGACGAGTTCCGTGCTTTGGCCGGCCGTTTCTCGGGGCAACTTGAGTTCGACGCTCCCTTGTCGCGGGTGGCTTATTACCGGATCGGTGGACCGGCTTCGGTCTTGGCGACTCCCCGAAGCCTGGAGGATCTCACTCTCCTGCATGAAGCCGTTCTCCTGACCGGGTGCCGGGTTTTCATTCTCGGTTGGGGGTCCAATCTCCTGTTTCCGGATGAGGGCTATCCGGGCCTCGTGGTCCGGATGAAACACCTGTTCACCGGAGTCGAAGAGACAGGGCCGGGCAGGATCCGTGTGGGGGGATCCCTGGGAGCGAGTTCTCTCCTCAAGATTGCGGCAGAGCGCGGATATGGCGGTCTCGAGCGCTTGACCGGTATCCCGGGTTCTGTGGGCGGCATGGTCACCATGAATGCCGGGACCCACCTGGGCGAGATCGGGAGTATTCTCGTCAGTACCGAGACGGTCAGTTTCGGCAGCGGTTCGCCGGTCCTGGAAAAGAAGATCCGCATCCACGTGGATTCCGACTTCTCGTACCGGAAGAACCATTTTCTCGGCCCTTCCGACCTGATCCTCCATGCCGAGATGGTGTTCAAGCCGGAGGATCCGGCAAGAATCAAGGCCACGATCGACGAATTGTATCAGCGTCGGAAGGCCACTCAACCCGTGGATCTTCCGTCATGTGGCAGTGTCTTCATGAATCCGAAGTCGGCCGGTCTTCATGCCTGGCAGGTGGTCGAGAAGCTCGGACTCAAAGGGCACCGGATCGGGGACGCCCAGATCTCCGAGAAACACGGAAATTTCATCGTCAATCTCGGATCAGCCAAGGCCTCCGATGTCCGCGCTTTGATCCTGCTCGTTCGCGAGCGGGCCAGAACCGAACTCGGGATCGAGCTCCAGGAAGAGGTCAGGATCCTCACATGAGCCGGAGTGGTGGAATTCCCTATCACTGGAAGGCACTTCTCCATCGCAAGGCCCTCTGGGGCGCGCATGAACAGGCGACTCGGGCTTTTTTGGAGCGTTGGAATCCCACCGAGAAAGAACTGCTCTTGATCGGGCCTTCGGGAGGGTATTCGATTCCCCCGGGATGGCTCGGACGGTTCGACCGGATTTTTGCTTACGAGCCCGATCTGTTGGCCCGGAAGATTTTTGAACGGCGTCACGGTCTCAGGCCCGTTTGGCTCGAAAGGTACTTTCCGTTCGGGAAACCCGGGGCCTTCGAACATCCTGCAGGGGCCGCTGTTTTGTTTTCGAACCTGCTCGGACAGATCGAAATCCGTAATGTGAAAAAGCTCGGCACCTGGCTGGAGCAGGAACTTCAAGGAAGGACCTGGGCGTCCTTTCATGATGCGCTGTCGGGCCATGGAATCGATTTTGACACGGAAGACGCAGGCAGGGAGCGCGCACTGCTTCCGGCGATGAAGCGTTGGATCCATGTCCGGAACCCCGGAATGCGGCAAATCGAGGTTCTTTCCCATGACGCTCCGGACTTGTTCGCCAGCTTCAAGAATCTCCAGTACAGTTATTGGCAATGGACGCTCACTCCGGAACACACTTTCCTGACAGAAGGGGTCTTTCCCAAAAGGGCGTCTGTGGCGGAGGATGAATCATGTTGAGAACGAGAATGGACGCGGCTTTGGGCAAGACCCCGTGTGACTGGGTGATTCGCGGGGTACGGTATCTCGACGTCTTCGCTTGCGAGTGGCGGACTGGGGATGTGGCCCTTCATTCGGGAGTCATTGTCGCCCTCGATCCCGGCCTCAAAGGCGTCAGGGAGGTCGATGGTCGTGGCAAGTGGCTGGTTCCCGGCTTCATCGACGCCCACGTCCATGTTGAGAGTTCACTGGTGGTTCCCGCCCATTTTGAGCGGAGTGTCCTGCCACTCGGGACGACCACCGCCATTTGTGATCCACACGAACTCACCAATGTCCTGGGAACCGGAGCCCTCCGTTATTTTCTCTCCGAGGCCGAGCGGCTGAATCTCGATCTTCGGGTGATGCTATCCTCCTGTGTCCCGGCCACCCATCTCGAAACCAATGGAGCCGGAGCGGTCCTGGCGCGGGATCTTCTCCCGTTCAAATCCCATCCGAAGGCCCTGGGCCTCGCCGAGATGATGAATGTCCCGGGAGTCCTGAACGGAGATCCCGTGGTTCATGAAAAACTCGAGGCGTTCCAAGATCGTCCGCTCGACGGACATGCCCCGCTGCTCACCGGTGGAGCGCTTTCCGCTTATGCATTGTGTGGCATCTCGAGCTGTCATGAATCCTCCGAACTCGAGGAAGCACGCGAAAAGCTCACCAAGGGAATTGCGGTCTGGATCCGGGAGGGGAGTGTGGCCAAGGATCTGCACGCTTTGGCCAGTCTGGTGACCCAAGGCTCATCGGCTTGCCTCGGTTTCTGTACGGATGACCGCAACCCTCTCGATATCGCCCAAGAAGGGCATCTGGATCACCTCATCCGCGAATCGATCCGTCTCGGGGTCGATCCCCTGGCTGCCTACCGTGCCGCCTCTTACGGGGTCGCGGCTCATTACGGATTGAACACTGGTCCGCAGCGGGTAGGGGCGATCGCTCCGGGTTACCGCGCCGATCTGGTGCTCCTGGATGATGCGGCCACTTGCTCGATCCGCACGGTGTTCAAGCAGGGCATTCCGGTGGGAGAGTTGAATTGGGACGGCATCCCGACCGGGAAGCCGGATCAAACCATTCATGCCGAACCGGTCACCCCGGCTGATTTGGAGGCGGTGACCGGACGGGTGCATGTGATCGAGGTGATCCCGGGCAAGATCATCACGGGTCGTTCGGTCCGGAATCATTCGGATCCCGGTGTGGCCCGTCTTTCCGTGATCGAGCGTCATGGCAAGAAGGTGAAACCCGCGAATGCCTGGGTTTCCGGATTCGGAGAAGGGTTTCGTGGCGCGATCGCGTCGAGCGTCGGTCATGACAGTCACAACCTGATCTGTGTGGGGGACGAGACGCGTTCCATGGCCGTTGCGGTGAACGCATTGAGGCAAATGGGCGGAGGATTCGTCGTGGTCCGTGGGGATCAGATCCTGGCGTCTTTGGCTCTTCCGATGGGAGGCCTGATGTCGCTGGAAGAACCATCCCGGATCGAGAAGGGCTTGATGGAGCTCCGTTCGGCCAGCCGGGACATCGGTTGTGCGCTCACCGAACCGTTTTTGCAGTTGGCGTTCCTGAGTCTTCCGGTGATTCCGTCACTGAAGCTCACCGATCAAGGGCTGGTCGACGTCGACCTGTTCAGCGTGATCGATGTCAGAGCGTCCTGATTTCTCAGGTTGTTCGAAACTCAGCGGTGTCCCGGGCCTTGACCGTAGAGGACGTCGTTGATCTTCATGTACCCGTGATGGTGGCGGCGCGGGTTCGGGCTCCGGTGGATCCAGTGGATGATCGCTCCATCCGGAGAGGGTTGGTAAACCTGGGTCGGGGCGTTCGAGGTGATGTAGTCGCCGCAGGCCTCGACGCTGAGTCCGGGAACGATGTTGTCCACCTCACCGAAGGAGATGTTGTACACGATTTCGAGGGTGTCTTTCTCGTTGGGACCGATCAGTGCGTTGAAATGGTAATGACCGTTCCGGTTCGGGTAGACATCACGGATGACGCCTTTGATGCGGGCCCGATCTTGATACTGGTTCGGGGTGGAGGCCTTCCACTTGATGACTTGCTCGTTGATCACCGGGAGCTCTCGACCCTGCTTGTCGAGGCAGGGCATATTGTCCCGTGCTTGGGCGGGAAGAGCGAGGGCGAGTTGCGCGACCAGGAACCAGACCGACAGGGTTTTATTGAGCACCATCCGAATCTCCCTTAGTGCACGCACCCTAACAGCAATGACGCTGAAGGGAAAGAAGGGATTCGGGATTCAGGCTCTCAGCTTGAAAAACAGGACATAAGATCCCAAAGTAATCATGACACTTAGTGTTATAGCCCAGGGAAAACCCATTCCCCGGCGGATCAGGACAGGGAGGGCCACGAAAAGGACCAGCGAGGGAACAATGAACCATAGGGTCTCCGTGGTCATTCGGGCGGTCTTTTCAGCATCCCGGGTTTCCCACCAGGACCACGAAAGCGCGAGAATGGAGGTCAAGGGGAGGGAGAGCAGGAGCCCCCCCAGTTTGCCACTCCGTTTGCCCGCTTCTGTGGCGCCGACGATGATCAGGCAGCTCAGGATGAGTTTGATGAGGATCATTCCGTTTGGATCCTTGCACGCGGAGGGGACGACCAGGACAGCAGACTCACTTCCCCCTGTTCGATTTTGACATAATGGGGGGTCAGCATCCAGGAACCCGAATTGAGATACCGGCTGCCATTTTCGAGCTCGGACTCTCCCGGGTGATGGGTGTGGCCGAAGACGATCGCATCGAATCCACGACGGGCGAGCTCAACGGCCGCCTCACGGAAGTGGGGTTTCTCGCCCAGGATCCCGGTCTTCCGGGCGCGTAGCCTCGAGGTGAAGCGTTCGAACGAGATCCACAGCCGGTAGATCTCGGGGTGCACTTTCAAAGCCCAGCCACCCAAGTGGGTCAGGGTCTCATACAGGACCGGGTATTTCACAAAGAACGGGTCATAGATGTGCCCGTGCTCGATCCGGATCCTTTTGCCGGAGGAATGCACGTTCAAAAACGGGGAAACCTTCATCACGCCCCAGTCCTCGAGGAAGTGCTCGAGTGCGATGTCGTGGTTTCCGGTGACGTAGTAAACTTCGCGCCCTGCGCGTTTGAACTCCCCGAGCATTTTGAAGAATTCGGGAACATCGAATGCGATTTTCTGGAAACTCGCCTGGGCGATCTCGAGCCCGTCACCGTTGATGCAGAGATCGTACTTCTCCTGCGCCGCCCATTTCAAAAACGGGATTACGCGACGTTTTGCGAGGGAGAACGGGTTTCCGAGGTGGAGATCCGAAATGACCACCAGGCGGTCTGTCTGGATCGACGTGATCATTCCTGGGCACCGCCGCCGAGCAGGCGCATGATGTCCTGGATCTGCGTGAGTGGAATGTTGTTCCGGATCATCACTTCGAGCAAACGGTCATTCGACATCTTCACGCGATAACTGAGTTGCTGGAGCATCTCGAATGCGAAGGTGGGATCACGCCGGATCTTGAGCAGGAAACCCGCGGGCTTCAAAATCAGCAAGCGTGTGTTGCCGATCGCATAGGCGCTGGCATAGCGGGGCAGGCTCTGGAGGAGTGCCATGTCTCCGAAGAATTCCCCTTTTTTGAAACGGACCATCTCGACTTCGCCCGAGGGGGTTTTTTTCCGGATCTGGACAGCGCCGGATTGGATGATGTAGAGATCCCGACCGGTATCGCCTTCCTCGAAAATGCAGGCGCCGTCTTCGTAGTCTTCCAGGAATTCATGCTCAAAACGGTTTTCACCCAAGGGAGTCATGCCATTTCCAGAATATCGGGATCGTCAGGAGATCGGTAGCGACAATCGAATGACAGTGGATCAGGGAGTCTGCTCGAACCGTTTGACCGTGGAACCGCCACGGTTGTCCTTCGCAATTCCGATCAGGATCCGGCTCCGGTCCGTGGGAGTCGGTTTTGTGGGTGGTGTGAAGCGGTTCAGTTCGTCCGGGGAGCTACGGGAAAGGGACAGGTAACCGTCCGTGGTGCACTCCTTGTCATTCGAGCACTCGATATCGGCCGGTCCTGTCAGGAACCACGCCACTTCGATGCTCTCGGTCAGATTCTGGAGATTCCCGGAACTGTCTTGAACCGGGTAGGTTTCGAGGTTCGACGAGGGGACCACGGCCTTGAGGAAGGTTTCGACGGTGGGGAAGGGCAAGAGTGCGGTTCCGTCTTCGCGCTGGATGTCGATGCCGGCATTGACCGGGTTCTGATTGAGTGTCCTTCCGTTCGAGATCAGGAGTCTCTTGAAGGCGGTCACCTTTTCGGAGGGGTTGGCGGTGGGATAGATCTCGTAGAAGACCAGGATGGAAACCCCGTTGAATCTCTCGATAGCGCTCAATGTGGCGAACTTGGTCGAGTAGACGGACAATACTCCCGCGGTCGCCGTGTTCAAGTTGATCGGAACCGGTGAGAGGGAACCGGTGAAGTTCGGAGTGACGTACTCGTTGTTCGGATTTGCAAGCGCTTGATCCGTCGCCACATCGACCCGACTCGGGTTACCCGAACAGGAGGGTGGGACTCCCAGCCCGACACCCGGATCCAGGCAGTAGTACAAGCTGAAGGAGAGGGCCCTCCCGGCTCCGTAGAGGTCGCTGATCACGGGGGTCACTTCCATGGTTCCCGGGCTGAAGAGCGCCCCGTTGAATCCGGTTTCGGCGTCATTTCCGCCTTGGGAATTGATGACGAGGCCGAGCACTCTCAGACCCTGAATCGTGGCGTAGCGGGGCATGGTCTCCGAGGAACAGGCGGTGAGTGAGAGGAGGAACAGGACCGACACGGGACGTAGCATCAGAATTCTCCCTTCAAGCCGAAGGTGGGTAAGACCGGAATCCCTTTGACTGTTTCGTAGGTCTTGTAATCGTATGCGAACTGGAGGCCTTCGGTATTCTGGCGGTTGGTGACGTTTTGAATGTCGAGGTAGAGCGACAAGGTCCAGGTGTCGTAGACCCAACGCTTGTCGATCCTGAGATCGAGCATCATGAAGGCGTCGAGACGGGCGTTGAAGAGTGACCCACGGATCGGAATGAAGACGTCATTGTCGAGGTCACCAGCCGCCGATGCGGGAATGGTGTCGAGTGGGCCGGTGACATAGCGGAACCGGGAGGAAATGCGCCAATTCCTCTTCAGGTTCACTCCGGCGATCAAGGTCAAGAAATGGGTCTGGTCGTACTGATACAGATAAGAGGATCGACTCGGATCCGAGCGGGTCGAGCGTGACAACGTGTAAGCTCCGAAAAAGTTCCAAGGGTCGAGGTTGTAAGTCAAGCTCGTTTCCCAGCCGATCGCTTGTCCCTTTCCGAGATTCGAAAATGCGGTCTGTGTGTCGGGAATGACGAGGCTGTCGAACACGCGCGCGAAGACCCCGGTATACGCTTCGGAGCCCTTCGTCAGGCTGGCGGACAAATCCTTCTCGGCACCGACGCGCAGGTGCCATGCGCTCGAGCTCTTGACGTCCGGGTTCCCGAATTCCGGGGCGTATTGCTGCTCGAGAGGGGCCTGTGCGTAGAGGCCGCCCGCAGCGATCAAACTCAAGGTGGGGTCGAGCTGGTAATTGGCCGACACGCGCGGAGCAGGACGCCATTCCCGGATGGGTGCGAAGTAATCCAGCCGGAGTCCCGGGTGGAGGGTCCACCGTGAGTCCGGACCCGGCTTCCAGACCGGGTTCACGTAGAAACCGAAAAGATTCGAGCTGACGTTTTTCAGTTCGGCCACCTTGGTCTCACCTGTCGAAAGAGGATTGGGAAGACTTCCTTCATTGAACACCCGGGGGAGCTTGAAACCGACATCCGACCAGGCGAGGCGGTGATCCATCCCGGTATTGAGCAAGAAGGTCTCACTCAAACGGAGTCGGTTCTCCGCCCGTACTGTTGCGGCGATGGTCCTCAGATTGAAATAGGATTTGCCGATGTCCGTGTTGATGAAATCCCGTCCGATTGCTGTTGAAATGACGGTTTTCGAGCGCTCGGAATGGGTCCACTCGAATTGAGGGATGAGTCGGAAAAACCCGATTTTGTTCGAGAAGGTTCCCCGGAGGGAAGGGTCGCCCCCCAGCGGGTTTGCTGCGATGAAGTCGAGGGCGTCTTGCGATCCGATCACCGTGAACTTGAATTTCAGTCGGTCGGAGAGGGGCCGTTGATAGAGCAGTCCCACGTCCCCGTAGGAAGGGGCGACAGTGAGAGAGAAATTGTCACTGCCTTTGAAGACGGACTTGAGAACCTGACCGATGTAGCTGATCCTTCCGCCGACAGCGAGCTGCCCCCGTTCTCCGACCGGGGTCTCGACAAGAAGGCCCGAGTTGAAGGTGTCGACAAATCCTGAAGCCTTGAACCGTTTCAATTCAAGATTGCGTGAATTGAGGTTCAGAATCCCGCCCATCGCGCGTCCGTAATTCGATTGGTAACCCGCTGAAAGGAAATCGAAGCTTTCCGTCAGCTCCGGATTGAATACTGAGCTGAGTCCACCGAAGTGGAAAATCAGAGGAATCTCGTGTCCGTCGATGGTGTAGCGGGTGTCTTGTGGAGCGGAACCTTGGATGATGACTTGAGAACTGAATCCTTGGGAGCGATTGACCCCGGGTAGATTCTGGATGGCGCGTACCGGATCCGCACCGGCACCGGGTTGCGCCGCGGCCTTGTTCCGGCTCAAGGTTCGTTTGACGAGATCGCGCGTATCCTTGGATTCGATGGTCGTTTCGTATACCAGGGCATTCTCACGTTCCAGGTACACGATCTTGCTCGCATCACCGGTCAGTTCGAGCTCGTCTTCCTGTCGGACAAAACCCGGATGATTGATGACCAGTCTGATCTTTCCCGGAGAGATCCCCTCGAACTTGAAACGACCGGCGTCGTCGGTCTCGGCTTTCTGTTTCGACGGCAGAACGAACACGCCCACCCCACGAATGGTGTCGCGACTTCCACGGATGTACACTTCACCCTCGAGCGTGGCGGCACGGGTGACCGAAGCGGCGAACAAACTTGCCAGAATCCATCGGGAAATCGGTTTCATTCCAGTACAAAACGATAGGTGTACCGGATCCGGATTGCAACGGACTTGTCCCCGATTCTGGCCGGTTTGAATCGGAAACGCCTCACTGCGCCGAGGGCCGCCTCAGTCAATTCTGGGGCGGGAGAAATCAAAGCTTTGGCGCTCTTCACGCCACCATCCGATCCCACGACCAGATCGAATACGACATTTCCCTGCACCCTCCTGCGTTTCGCTTCAGCAGGATAGGGGACCTTCACTTCGTTCACGAGAACCGGCAACTCTCCGACCTCGAATTCTTCAGCAAGGGGTTCTCCGGTCCAATCCGTCTCCGCCCCCGGGATCAAGGCACCTTGCGGGTTGGCAGCCGACTTGGCGTCCTGACTCGCTTTCCCTGTCGCGCCCGGCATGGGAATGGACTGTGGGTTCGATTTTACGGCCGGTTTCGCAGTCGCGCGGGGCGACTCCACCAAACGCTTGAACTCGGTGAGTTCCACCGGAATTTCTTCGCGGACCTGCTCCGGACGGACGAACCAAAGGGCCGTCACTCCGAGAAGCGCCAGATGGATCAGGAGGGATTCCAAAATGACCCGCATGGCCCCCAGTTTAGGACTTGGAGGGGTAAAGCTCAATCGCATAGGGCGGTGGGTTGCCAGAAAAAACGACTTGCTGACCGCTTTTGTGTTAGCTTTCAGCGCATGTCGCCACGTTACTATTACTCCCTTTGTCAAACCGGTGCCGAGAAAGCCATGCGGGACGAGATCCTGAACGAGTTTCCGGACCTGAGGTTCGCATTTTCAAGGCCGGGGTTCGTCACCTTCAAACAAAAAGATGAGGGCGGTGGAGACTGGATCGACTCGACTCATTCTGTATTTTCAAGGGTGTTCGGAACCAGCGTCGGACAAGCCAAGGACAAGGCCGCTTTGGAAGCTTTGCTCGATCTGATACCGGAGGGCGCCCCGGTGCATGTGTTCGATCGTGACCTGTTCGTCCCGGGAGACGAGCCGGAAGGATTTGTCGAGGACGACGGCATCCACGAGGAATTGAGGGGGGTCTCCCATTCGCTCGACTTCGAATTGAAGCCGGTTCCCGGCCAACAAGTGTATGATCTGGTCCGGATCGATCCCGGGCATGTTTTCCTGGGTTGGCACCGTCACTCGGATGCTTATCTCCCTTTGCCGGGAAACCGTACCGGTCTCGAGGTTCCCGCCCATTCGCCGTCCCGTGCTTGGTTGAAACTCGAAGAAGCTCTGCTCCGGTTCAAACCCGAGGTCCGGCCGGGAACTGAAGTCCTGGAAGTCGGTTGTGCCCCCGGCGGTGCAACCACCGCCATGCTCGACCGGGGTTGGAAAGTCACCGGAATCGATCCGAAGAAAATGGATTCAACACTCGAAAAAAAGTCGGATTTCCGACTGATCCGGAAGCCAGCCAAAGAGGTGAAGCCTGAGGACCTCCGCGGAGTGAATCCGGGATTGATCGTGCTGGACATGAATCTGGCCCCGCTCGAGACCCTGGACGAACTCGAACATGTGGTCCGTACCCTCAGGCTCCTTCACGGGAAACGCCTGGCACTCACCCGGGGTTTGCTCACCATCAAATTGAATGATTGGAGATTCGCGAATCACGTTCCGCTTTACCTCAAAAGGATCCGGGAGTTGGGATTCGTCGACCTGACCGCCCGTCAGTTGTGCTCGAACCGGCAGGAGTTCTTCGTTTACGCGAACGGCTTCAAGTGAGCCGTCACCGGCAGTTTTCAGGGACATCCAGTCTTCTGCCGATGAAGGATTCCACCGTGCCTTTTTCTGCGGTCTGGTACAGATGCCGGAGTCGGGCCTTCCAGGTCCCGTCCAAACCGCCCCTTTTCGAGGCACAAGCGCGATTCAAAACGGTCTCGGCCTGACTCCACAGGGTGTCGATCGTGGTCGGGTAACGGCTGCCCTTCATCTGCTGGTAGAGGCCCTTCTGTTCCGCTGACGCCAATCTCAGGTACTTGGCGGTGTAGTCCATCATGGCCACCAGTCCCGGATTGATCGTGTTCCGTTCGTTCAGTCCCTCGGACAGCTCGATGGTCGTCCAGGCGCCGTGGGCATAGGCGTTCAACTCGTCGAGAAGGACTTCAAGCCCCTGAGCGCCGGATGTTCCCTCAAGGTAGGTCTCGACGTAGTGGTCGGACTTCTCCTGCGGGGTCATGAGTTTCACCACCTGGCTCCGGTGGAAGGTCTTCATCCGGGGTGCATCGACGATTCGCTGATCGATCAAAAAGTAACTGGCTTGGGCGTCGTGCCGTTCGATTTCACCGTCCAGCATGTGCAGACCCTCATGCACCCCTGTGTCGAGTGCATCGACCACGCTTTCGCCCCGGTCGATTCCCGAGAAAAAGTCGAACCCTTCTTTGTTTTTGAGCCGGTCGATCACCGCATGACCTGCAGGATTGTGCTGTCTCAAGATCTTGAGCTTGGCGGCACGGGAGTTCGGATTCGAGAGGTCATTCTGGTCCACCGGTTTGAACGATTGGTCGAGACTGTCTTTCAACCCGGGATAGGCCGATAAAACCGAGGCCGGAATCGCATCGAAGCGGGTTCCTTGCTGGGTCACTTTCCCGGAGGCATCCCGGATCTTGAAGGTGATGTTCGAGCCTGTCTTCTCCAGCTCGAACCGGATCACGCCGTTCTGCTCGACCTCGATCCCGGTTTTGTTTCCGACCCGGTACATGCTGATGGTGAAACCGCTCTGGACATGCACGGTAGGGTGGGCGGATGCGGTCGACATACCGAAAGGAAGGAGGAGCGAGAATCCGACTGCCAATTTGGAAAGGTTCATGGATCGGACGGATCGCAAGGAGTGTGCCTGAATTCCAGAGCCTGCAATGCGACCCGGGATGGGTGGGCATGGAAAAAATACCCGGTCTGTTCAGGGGCTGGGCATGAACAAAAACAGTTGAGTGGAGGCTCCCCCGGGTGGGACACTGACGGCATGGAGCCATCTTCGGAAAAACGTCATCGTGATCTTCCGGTCGAAGAGCCCGGTCAACAAGGTTGGTCGGGCAGGTATGAGCGTTGGCTCAGGAAGTTTCCCGAGCTCACTCACGGGCTCACATTGGTCCCGGTGTACGGGGTCGCATCGCTGGTAGGGGGAGCGGCCCTGGTGCCGGGGGTCCTTTTTTTCGAATGGATGACCTCCTTGAGCGGATCGGCCGGTATTTTGATGAGAGCGTTCCTGGCAGGGATCGGGGTGGCCGGCGGGTTTTTCCTGTCCGGTTTTGCCTTGATGGCGATCGTCCCCGCCGTGACGGCACTGATTCGTGCCCGGGTCCGCCCGGGTAGGGGAGCGAGCCATTCCAATCGGTTCATTCCTTGGTATCTGTTCAACTCCCTGGCCTATCTGGTCCGGTATACGATTCTCGAGTTCGTCACTCCGACCCCCGTCAGTCTGTGGTATTTCCGCGCCATGGGCATGAAAGTCGGGAAAAAGGTGGTGATCAACACCACGCACATCACCGACGCTCCCCTGATCACACTCGAGGACGGGGTGACCATCGGCGGTTCAGCGGTGATTCTCGCCCATTATGGAATGGAGGGGTATTTGATCATCGCTCCGGTGGTGATCAGGAAGAATGCTGTGATCGGCCTCCACGCAAAAATCCTCGCAGACGTGGAGATCGGGGAGGGGGCCCGCATCTTGCCCGGTTCGGTGGTGATGCCGAAAACAGTGGTCCCGGCCGGTGAGATCTGGGGGGGCATTCCCGCGGTCCGGATCGAGTCGAGAAAAATCAGTTAGCGCCTTCGCCGCTGTCTTTGATCGTCTGGCGGATGATGTTCCTCATGATCCGGTTCCGGTTGGTCTGACCGATCAAGGCCTTCGTGTCGTCATAGAGGGCCGGGTCGTTGATGAAGGCCCCGAGTGATCCTCTGCCGTGATCGATCTTTTCCAGAATCGAATTCAAGTGTCCGACGGTGGACTTCAATTTCATCTGGTTCAGTTCCTCGTTCAGCCGGGTGGAGACTTCAGCGAGATTCTTGCTGGTCGTCGTCAATCCCTCGAAGAACTGGTCTGCGCGGTTACCGCGATTGAAAGCCGACAGGATGCGCTCGAGATTCTCCGTGGTCGAGGTCAGTTTGTGCATCAGACGGTCGCTGGAGGTCAGGATCTGTGAAATGTCCTTGTTCAGTCCGTGGGGGATCTCGCCCTCGTTCGACACTTCTTCCTGGGACGGGTCGCCCGCGTTCAGGGAGAGGTACTTGTCACCGAGAACACCTTGCGTGACGACTTCCACAGTCGAATCCTTCCGGATGTAAACGGCATAGTCCCTCTCGACAGTGAAATCGACTTTCATGTCCCGCTTGACCGGATCGAAAGAGATTCCCGATACCGACCCGATCTGGAGACCTCCCAGAGTCACTTTCGCACCATGCACCAGACCGTCGATCTTGTCGAAATGGGAAGTGTAGTGGTTCACGGAGGTGAACACACTCTGCTTCCCGCCGAGGATGATGATCGAAGCCATGGTGATGCTGAGTCCGATCAGGACGAAGATTCCTACGCGTGTTTCGGTTTTCTTTTCATCGGCTTTCATCGGATATGGGCTCCTGTGGTGAAGGATTTGACAAGTGCGTCGTTTGATTTTTTCATTTCATCAACGCTCATGACGAGTTCGATTTTTCCTTGGTTGAGAATGGCGATCCGGTCGCAAACTTCGAAGGCGGCGGGGATGTCATGGGTGACGAAAATCCCGGTCATCCCCCTCCTCTTGAAGGAGAGGATGTTCTGGAGCAAGCGTCCGGTGTTGACGGGGTCGAGTCCGGCGGTCGGCTCGTCGAACAAGACGACTTTCGGCTGGAGGATGACAGACCGGGCGAATCCGGCGCGTTTCTGCATCCCGCCGGATAGTTCGCTGGGAAGCAGGTGGTTCGCACCCTTCATGTCGATCATCTCGAGCATCTCGTCCACCCGTTCGTGGATCTCGCTTTCGGTCATCAATGCGTGTTCCCGGAGCGGATAGGCGAGATTCTCCTCCACGGTGAGTGAATCGAAGAGTGCGCCGTTCTGGAACACGTAACTGATCCGGGTCCGTACACTGAACAACTCGCGTTCGGTGAGTGGGATCAGGTTGCGGCCCTCGAAGATGATCTCTCCCTCATCCGGATGCTCGAGACCGATGATCGACCTGAGGATCACACTCTTTCCGGTGCCCGAGCCCCCGAAGAGTCCGAGGATCTCGCCTTCCCGGAGATCGAAACTGACACCACGGTGAACGACTTTTTCTCCGAAAGCCTTGTGCAGGTTCCGGAGGCTGAGGGCGATGTTCGCTGTCTGGTTTTCCTGTGTCATGTGCCGCTCAGTATTTTGGATACACCGTGATGATGAACAGTTTTGTCAGGAAGAAGTCCGCCACCATGATGAAAATCGAACTCATCACCACCACATCCGTGGTGGTCCGCCCGACCCCGCGGGTCCCCCCGTCGCTGTGAAGGCCCTTCCAGCAGGCCGTGATGGCGATGAAATAGGCGAACACCACCGTTTTCGCCATCCCCGTGAAAAGGTCGGCCAAGGTCAGTGTTTCCATGGACTTCGCTATGAAAAAATTGAATCCGATGTTGAGCTCGATCTTGGCGATCAGCATGGCTCCGATCAGTCCCACGTAGTCGGCAAGAAGAGTCAGGATGGGAAGTGAGAAGACGCAAGCGAGCAGGCGAGGGATCACGATTTTCTGGACGGGTGAGGTCCCCAGTGCCCGGATCGCGTCGATTTGCTGGGTCACTTTCATCGAGGCGATTTCGGAGGCCATTCCGGAGCCGATACGGCCGGCGACGAGAAGGCTCGTGAAAACCGGCCCCATTTCTCTCAGAATGGAGAGAGAGGTCAGTTTCGGTACGTACAGGGTTCCCCCGAATCTCGCCAGACCGAACCCGAACTGAAGAGCCATCACCGACCCGGTGGCCAGACCGGTGATCAGTACCAGGAGCAGGGAATCCACACCGATTGCGGCCATCTGCTGCAACATGGGCTTCCAGGGAAAGGGCGGGATGAACAGTTCCCGGAACGCCTGTGCGGACAGTCGGGCGAAGCCACCCGCGAACCGGGAGCTTTCCATGATCCGAAAACCGATACGTTGGGGCAGTCCGAGTTCACTCACTTGAGGATCAAGTTATCATGAAAGCTTTGAAAAACAGAGAGATCTCGATCGAAGCTCCCGGTCGGACCGACCAGTACGAGGTCGTAGATGCAAGACGGGGATTTGACGATGGTGATCTTGAATTTTCTCGCCTCGCCCGAGTACGTTCCTTCAGCGAGGGTGCTCAATGCCGGGAACCCGGAGAGGGTGTGTGAGGTTTCCGTGAGGACTTGCAGACGGTCCCACTGGGACAACAGGGTCTGCGTCACGGATTTCAGACTTTCGCGGTTCCGCTTTTTGGAACGGTCACACACAGAATTGATTGAAATCACGGCTGAGGTGTCGGGCGACTTCCAAGCCGCATCGGGAATGTCGGTATGGCTTTGAGCGGAGCTTTCGATTTCCAAGCGCTTCCAGCCTGCGGTGTTGTCAGGCATTCCTCTTGTCGGAGAATTGACAGCCTTCTCTTCCAAAGGTCTGACGGTTCCCACCAGGATGCTGCATCCTGAGGACCACAGAGTGAGGAAGAGTAAGCAAGAGCGAAGTGATTTCATGTGCTTACCTGATCGTAGGGTAATGGCCCTGGAAATGGAAAGTGAAAAAACGAAAAAGTGAGAAACTTCCTGAATCTGGATTGCGACCGGGAGGCAGATTCTGCCACAATGGGAAACAAGTACCTGGGCAATTCACGACTAGGAAGGGAGTGATCGGTACGGTGAGCAGAATCAAGAAGCCACACAGGGTTTGGATCGGACTCGGCGCGCTCTTCGCGCCAGTGCTGTGTTTTGCCGTGGAGTTCGACGGATCCGTCGAACTGGCGAGCCAGGCTTCGTATTCGCGTCTCAAGATCGCGCTCGATGATTCGTTCCGTCCGAAGATCGAGGGTACATCGGATGGGTTCAGGATTGTCATTCCGGCCGCCACTCTCATGGACCTCGGTGTCCCTTTTGGCGCAGAAGAACGGTTCAATTCCTTCTTGAAAGGCCTCTCTGACGAGCGTCTGGTGCAGCTGAAGGTTCAAGAAAAAGAAGACTCGCTCGTGCTCGAAGGGAAGTACCGTTTTCCCACGGGCCCGAAAGCCTTGGCGGTTCCGGCAATGGAACACTTTGATTTCCGCAAAGACGATCAAGGCAAGTTCATCGTTGATTTCTTCTACCGGAAAGGTCCCACCCGGAGCGATGTGGCCCGTGAGGCGAGGGCGCGTGAACTGGCCCGGCTTCAGGCCGAAAGAGAAGCCATTCGGCGCAGGGAGACCGAGAAGAAAGAGAGCAAACGGAAGCGTATCGAAGACGGAAGGAACGCCCTTCTTTTTTGCGAACGTCCTTTCAACCGCCAGAGCACGGTATTCTTGAGGTTTCGGGCCGAGCATCCCACCTTGGACCTTTCCAATTACTTCCCCGAGAAAATCCCCGATCACCGGTACGAGTATCCGGAGCCCAAAGGTTCCGGTGAAGAGCTCGACATGATCCGCCTCGCACTCAAGTTGAGTCGCGAGAACCAGCACGCACTCTCCATCAAGACCGTCGACTTTCTCGACAAGCAGTACCCGAAATCCCGGTACCGCAACGAAATGGCCTTCTTGAAGGCCAATGCTTATTTCAGGCTGGGACTGGAGGATCAGGGCCGCGAATTGATCCGTGACATCGCCAAACGGGCCCGGGGCACCGAGGTGGGGCTCCAGGCCTCGGGATTCATAGCGGCTCAGAGTTTTCAGAAGAAGGAATGGCTCTCCGCGCTCGAGAGTTTTCTCGCGCTCAAGAAAGAGATGCCGAAACACCCGTTGATCTGGTTGTTCCGCTACGGAATCGCAGAATGCCTTTATCAGATTCGTCAGTCCGACCAGGCGATCGAGGAGTACCAATGGCTCGCCCAGAACGCGCCCAAGCCGGAAATCCGTGCTGAGGCCGCATTCAAAGCCGGAGATGCTCATTTCGATCGGGGGCAATATGCCCAGGCAGCAATGTCCTATGAGGCGGCGGTTCGGAAGCACGAAAAAGAACTGCCCCACTATCCACTCGTACTGCTGAACCTGGGAGAGAGTTACTTCCAATTGGAAGAGTCCCAGCGCTCGGTGTCGGCCTACAAACGGTTTATCGAGATCGCACGGAACCAGCCCTCGGCTTGGAAGGCGAGTCTCCGCGTCGCCGAAGTGACTGCGATGAACGAGAACGTGAATTCCAAGGCGGAATCGGCCCTGATCGGCACCATCAACCAGTACCCCCTTTCACCCGGAGCTCTCGTGGCCAGGCTCCGCCTCCTCCCTTGCGGAAGTCATGGAGGTTTCGACCTTCCCGCCGCAGAGCGCTTCATCGCCTCACCCGAAGTGAAGAATTTTTCGGGAGAAGGTGCCGTTTACGACGGGCCTTTCCGGGACCTGGTCGCCCTCACCGAAGTGCGGATGTTGATCTCGTTCCACGAGGATTTGAAGGCCGTCGAGAAGGCTCTCGAGCACCTGAGGGCCAATCCCGGGGTTGAAACCCGGAAAATGATCGAGCATGCCATGATCGGCGGTATCAAGAACCTGATCGAGAAAAAAGTCGCCGAGAATGACCCGTTCGGAGCCATTGCTTTGTACGAGAAGTACGGTGATTTCCTTCCGTTACCGGCGCATGACCCTTTGGCAGACGAGCTCAAGATGAAAATCGCCGCTTTTGCGGCCGAGCGGAATCTCACCACTCTGGCCAAGAAGATCATCGAACCGTTCCGGCTGATGAACGAGGCCAGTCAACGCGAGGTGATTGCGGCGATCGAGAAACGGTTGACGCTCGAAGGTGCGGAGGATCAGGAATCCCGCAGTCTGATCGAAGCCAAGACTCTCTGGAACAGCCCTGAATTCAAGGTGGAAGACGCCAAGTCGGTCGAGTATTTGACCGGCAGGTTGGCCTTTGTCCGGGACGGTTCGAAGGTTGCGCTCGAAAGGGACCTCATTCTGGGGCTTTTGAGCTGGAAAAAGAAGGATCCGGCCAAGGCCGGGATTCTCGCCGGAAAAGTGGTGGATGCCTCTTCGACGCTCGGAAAGGCGGACCGGTGCAGGATCCTCGGTTGGGCGGGGGATGTCGCGCTCGAGGCGCAGGACCTTGAATTCGCTGAGAAAGCCTATCGGATGGGCAAGAAGTTGAGGGACCAGGTCGGCGTGACGGATGCCGGGACCCTCGGGATCAAGCATCTCGGAGCTCTCCCGTCGTTGGCGTACTTTGTGCTTCAGCTTGGAGAAACCCTCGAAAAACAGGAAAAATGGAAAGAAGCGGTTGCGCTTTACTCCGAAGCCAGTGAAAATAAAATCGGGGGAAATCGGGTGCTTTATGCGCATGCCCGGGCTCTCTTGAAAGACGGGGGAAAAGATTCCAGGATCTCAGCCAGTCGCTCACTCGAAAAGATTCAACAGAGTCAGGAAGATGATGTTTGGAAAAAATTAGCGAAGGATACGCTAAGTGAAATTGCCAAGGAGGGCAAAGTCGATGAGAAACGAAATCCGTGAAAACACCAGTGTCAGCACCCAGATCATCCCTCAAGAGGGGTTTTCGTCCGCGGGTAAGGTGCAGGCGCTTCCGAGTGTCGATCGTCAGTACAACGAAGTTTTGGGTCTTGCGGAGACCGTAGCCCGCAGTAAAGCCAGCATTTTGATTCTTGGCGAATACGGCACGGGAAAACGTTCCATCGCCCGGTTCATCCATGAGCGCAGTTCGCGTGCGAACCGTCCATTTTTCATGATGAATTGCCGTGAAACCGCCCTCGGTGACCAGGAAATCCTTTTCCAGTCTCTCGTGGAGCAGGCTCGTGGCAGCACTCTCGTTTTTGCCGAGATCTGGAAGCTTTCCCCTGCGGTGCAGTTGCGCCTCCTCGATCTGATCCAGAGCGGAGCTGACATCCGCATCATCGCCACCAGCTCCCGGTCCGTTGCCAACCTGGTGCGGAACGGCGAGTTTCGCGAGGAGCTGTATCACCGTCTCAATGTGGTGAACATGAAGATTCCGAACCTCCAGGAGCGTCTCGGTGATGTCGAACTCCTCGCCCAATCCTTCGTGGCGAAGTGGTCCGAGACCCATGCCCGTTCGGGACTCAAGCTTTCCGAAGAGGCGATCATGCTCCTGAATTCCCACCGGTGGCCTTCCAATATCCGGGAACTCGAAGGCGTCTGTGAGCGGGCGGTCCTTCTTGCCCAGGGGGGTGAGATCCGGGCCCGGGACATCCAGTTCCAGACCACCGGCGAAGGGCGTCCGACTGCAGAGGCTTCGGGATCGGTTTGGAAGCCGGGTAAGACTCTCGACGAGATCGAGCGCAATGTGATTCTCGAGGCTTTGAAGCATTTTTCAGGGAACCGCACCCATACTGCGAAAGCTCTCGGCATCTCGATCCGGACTCTCCGGAACAAGTTGGCCGAATACCGGGTCATGGGGATCCGGGCCTGAGGAGAACCGAATGAAAGGTCTTTTTGATCCCACCATCAGTGCCTTGAATCAGAATCTGAATCTCAGACTCGAGAATCAGAATGTGATCTCGGCCAATATCGCAAACGCCGATACCCCGGGGTACAAGGCGAAAGCGGTCAATTTCGAGCAGGCGATGCGGGATGCGATGGACTTGAATGAAAACGTGAAACTCGAAGCGACGGACTCCACCCACTTCGGCTCCAAGGGGCCGGAAGGGGTGACAGCCGATGTTTACGAGGATCCGAACGGCGTGGAATCCCTCGATGGAAACACGGTGGACCGCTCCGCGGAAATGGCGAAGATGAAGGAAAACCAAATTCTGTACAATGCATCAGTGGAATCCCTCAGGAAGAAGCTCGGGATGCTGGAGTACGGGATCACTGAAGGGGGAGGGAATAAATAATGGCTGATTTTTTCTCGTCCATGAGGGTGAGTGCCACAGGCCTCGACGCCCAAATGAAACGGATGAACACCATCTCGTCCAATATCGCGAATTCCGAGACTGTCGGATACAAGCGTAAAGACGCGGAGTTCACCGCCACGGCGGACCGCGAGACCTTCGGTGAGATCCTGAACGACAAGGTCGACCAGGCGGTTCAGGGGGTTCTGGTGACCGACATCCGTGAGGACACCCGTCCGGCCCGGATGGTGTACAAGCCCGACGACCCCCGCGCCAACCCGGACGGATATGTCGAGATGCCGAATGTCAATCCGGTCCAGGAGATGGCGGACATGATCAGTGCACAGCGGTCTTATGAAGCGAACGTCACCGCGATCGGTGCGGCGACCCAGATGGCCAACAAGGCGCTGGAACTCGGTCGATAAACGGTGAGAGGGGATAAACGATGAACTCGATCCAGAACAACCTGAGACAGATGGACCCGGATCTGGGCCTGATCCGTGAGGACTCCATCTCGATCCGGCAACCCGGTGTCCAGGCACCGGCACCCGGGGCGGATCCCAAGGGGGCGGGGTTTTTCGAAACCCTCGCCAAGTCGATGGAGGAGGTCAACTCGGACCAGGTCCAGGCTGATGTGGCGATCAAGGATCTTGTCGCTGGTCGGACCAAGAACATCCATGAGACGATGTTACAGGTCCAGAAGGCCGAATTGTCCCTCAAGACCATGATGCAAGTCCGTAACAAGATTCTCGAAGCGTACAAAGAAATCATGAGGATGCAGGTATAGTATGGAATTCTTTAATCGGATCAGAGCGCAACTCAAGGAATTCGTCGAAGGACTCTCCACCAGCAAGAAGATGGCTCTCGGGATCACCGGAAGCGTCATCAGCGTGGCTTTGGTGGCCATTTTCATGTGGGCCGGAACGCAGGGTTATCAGCCTGTGACTTACGGCAACCTGAACGCCGAAGACTCTGCGAACATCATGAGACTTCTCCGTGAGAAGAAGATCCCCTTCCAGGTGGATCCGACCGGGAAGCAAGTCATGGTTCCACCGGAATACCTTCATGATCTCCGTCTCGAGCTTGCCATGCAGGGCATGCCCCAGTCGTCCGGGGTGGGATACGAGCTGTTCGACAAACAGTCTTTCGGAACCACGAGTTTCCTGAACAAGGTGAATCAGAAGCGGGCGCTCGAGGGTGAGCTCATGCGCTCCATCAACTCCATCAAAGGGGTGAAGAGATCGCGTGTACACTTGGCTGTTCCCGAAAAAACAGCATTTGTGGAAGATCAGAAGAAGTCCACCGCTTCGGTGGTCCTCGATCTCGAGCCCGGGACGCTTCTCAATGAAAAGCAGATCTTCGGGATCAGTCATCTGGTTTCGGCGGCGGTGGAGGGAATGGACTCTTCAAATGTCGTCATTCTCGACTCCTTCGGGAAAGAGCTTTCGAAGAACGTCCACGACTCCATTGTCGGTTTGACCACCGAGCAGTCCGACTTCAAGCGTCGGCTCGAGGAAGATTACCAGCGTCGCGTGGAGGGGATTCTCTCCAAGGTGGTGGGTGAGGGTCATGTGAAGGTGGCGGTTTCGGCCGACTTGGACTTCTCGACAGTGACCGAGCAACAGACCATTCTCGATCAGGACGGAGCCACCGTCCGTTCTCAGCAAAAGACGAACGAAACCATGGATGGCAGCCGTCCTCTGGCTTCGGGTGCGCCCGGTGCGGCATCGAACACTCCGGGTGAGCAACCCGGTGTCGTGGCATCGAACGCCATCCGGAACAACACGGCCAAGTCGAATGAGATCGTGAACTACGACATTCCGAAGATCATCCGGAACACCCAGAAGCCCACGGGGACGGTCCGGAAGCTCTCTGTGGCGGTTTTGGTGGACGGGAAGCAGGTCAGAGGTCCGGCCAGCGCGGATGGAAAAGTGGAGACGAAGACCGAGGCTTGGAGTGCGGAAAAAATCAAGGAGTTCGAGGCTTTGGCGGTGGGAGCTCTGGCGCTTGACCGGAAGCGTGGGGACACTCTGGAGATCAAGAACATCGACTTTGTTCCCGAGGACTTCGAAGAAGCCCAGAGGATTCTCGATGCGACCGCGACCCGCGGATACATCCAGAGTCTCATCGTCTACGGTGTGATCGGATTGATCATCCTTCTCTTCTTCTTCCTGGTGGTCCGTCCGTATGTCCGGTGGGTCACCGAGAATACGACCGACAGCGTGGACACCTTCTTGCCACAGACGATCGAGGAGCTCGAGAAGATCCAGAAGAGCAGTACCCTGGCCCAGCTTGAGGAAGTGGTCCCCGACCTTCCGGACCGTCTCGACCCCGAGAAGGTGGAAGGTGAGATGATCCGTGAAAAAATCGTGACCTTGGTGGATAATAATCCCCAGAAGGCCTCGTTGATCCTGAAGGAATGGTTGGTTCAAAAATCGATCAAGGAACCCGTGGGAGACAAGGGCAAGTCCGCTAGCGCTTGAGGAGAGATGAGTCATGTTGGAAGTCGAGGTCTATGAGCAGCTTTCCGGAATCGAGAAATCAGCGATTCTTCTGAACGTACTCGGAAACCGGGTCACAGCGGAGATCTTCAAACATCTCCGAGACAACGACGTCAAGCGTCTCGTCACCGTGATGGGACAGGTCGGCAAGGTGCCGATTCCCATTGTGAAGCAGGTTTTGGACGATTTTTATGTCGAGATCTCCGAAGAAGAGCAACTCATCTTCGGGCACGCGAGTGGTAAGGATTTCATTCTCGAGACACTGGGTGAGGAACGTGCAAAAACCGTTCTCGGGCAGCTCGCAGTCATCGAGGGAAGCCGTTCCCTCGAGGCACTGGAGCTCGTCGACCCACGGACACTCGCGAACTTCCTGGTGAACGAACATCCACAAACCACTGCCGTGGTTCTCGCCCATCTGACTCCGGACAAGAAGTGCGATGTGTTGAAAAAGCTGCCTGAGCCGGTCCAGACCGAGGTGGTTCTCAGGATCGCCAACCTTGATTTCATTTCGCCTTCACTCCTCTCCCAGGTGGACGAGATCCTGAAGCAGGAATTGGCGACACTCGGATCGATCGACACCCAGCAACTCGGCGGCGTTTCGCCGATCGCAGAGATGCTCAACGTCATGGACAAGGGTACCGAGCAAGGCATCATGTCCCGGGTCGAGGAGCGCGATCCTCAGCTTGCGGAAGAGATCCGCAGGCTCATGTTCGTCTTCGAAGACATCGTCTTCATCGACGATCGGGGAATGCAGACCCTCCTCAAGGAGGTCCCGAACGACAAGCTCACTGTGGCGATGAAAACCGCACCGGAAGAAATCAAGGAGAAGATTTTCAAGAACATCTCCAAGCGTGCGGCGGATCTGCTTCGCGAAGACCTGGCCGCGATGCCGCCTGTGCGCCTTTCAGATGTCGAGTCCGCCCAGCAGGAGATCGTCAATGTTGCCAAGCGTCTCGAGAATGAAGGCAAGTTGATCATCAGCCGTGGCGGTGGAGAGGATGCCCTCGTCTGATGGAGAGCGGAAACGGGAACCCCAACCAGAGACGTTTTCAGACCGGAGTCGTGGACAGCCGGACCGTGGAGATCAAGCCATTCAAACCCCGGAATCTGGGTGAGGCCGATCCTGCCGAATACCGCGAGGTGAAGAAACGTTTCGGGACACTGGCGAGCACCGACGCAGGAAATCCCTCCCATTTCAATCTTCATCCGGCCGCTAAAAAGCTTCTCGGAATTGAAAAAGAGGAACGTTCGCACATCGAGGGCATGGTCAAGGCTGAAGTCGACGCCCGCCTCGAAGAATTGAGGCAAGAGGCTTTCCAGAAGGGGTTCGAAGAGGGTCGTTCTGAGGGTAAAACCCTAGCCGAACAGGAACATCGGGCCCAGATGGAACCTCTACAAAATCGCTTTTCGACACTGATTTCGGATTTCGAGGGATTGAAGAAAGAATTGCATGCGGCGAACGAGTCATTCCTGATCAGCCTGGTGTTCCAGGTCGGGAAGCAGGTGTTGTTGCGGGAACTCCAGACAGACCGTGAGTACGTGAAGCGACTGACCGCCCATGTTGTCGAGAAGGTCGGGGCTAAAGACCACGTCAGGATCCGTTTGGGGCGGCAGGATGCCGAGATGATGGAACAAATCAAGGAACACCTCAAAATCCAATTGCCTGATCTCAAGAACATCCAGATTGATGCGGCAGATGACATCTCCCTCGGAGGATGCAAGGTCGAGACGGATTTGAGCCGGATGAACGCCAGTGTGGAAACCCAATTGGCCGCCATCGAAAAGGCCCTGGGTGAGGCATGAGGGAGTTTTCTCCGAAGCGTTATGAAGAAGCCCTTTCCAGGGCGATGATTTACGACGAAGCGGGGAAAATCACGAAAACCCTGGGTCTCTTGTATGAGGCCTACCTTCCCGGTGCGAGTATCGGAAGCATCTGTGACGTGATTTTGAACGAGCAGGATCGCTTCGCCCAACCGATCGAGGCTGAAATCGTCGGATTCAAGGACAAACGTGTGTTCCTGATGCCGTTCGACGAGGTCAGCGGAATCAACAATGACAGCATTGTGAGGTTGAAGGAGAAGTCCTCATCCGTTCCGGTTTCCATGAGTCTCCTCGGTCGGGTCATCGACGGGAGAGGTGCTCCCATCGACGGACTCGGACCGCTTTTTTCAGCCGAAGTCGAGACTGAACACCGCTCACTTTACCGGAAACCCACAGACCCGCTTTCCAGAACCATGATCGAGGAACCCCTTGATCTCGGGGTTCGCGCCATCAACGGACTTCTTTCCTGTGGCAAGGGCCAGCGGATGGGGATCATGGCCGGCTCGGGGGTGGGGAAGTCGGTCCTCCTCGGAATGATGTCAAGGAACACCGCAGCCGATGTCAACGTGATCGCCCTGATCGGGGAGCGGGGACGCGAGGTGAGGGAGTTCATCGAGCGGGATCTCGGACCGGAGGGTTTGAAACGATCCGTTGTGATTGTCGCCACCTCGGACAGTTCCGCACTGGTCAGAACCCGGGCGTCCTTTTTGGCCGCTACCATCGCCGAGTATTTCCGTGATCTCGGGAATGACGTACTCCTGATGATGGACTCGGTCACCCGCTTTTGCATGGCACAGCGTGAAATCGGCCTTTCTCTCGGTGAACCTCCGGCTTCAAAGGGATACACACCGAGCGTGTTCGCCCAGTTGCCACGTTTGCTCGAGCGGGCGGGGACCGGCTCCAACGGGAAGAGCATCACCGGTCTCTACACCGTGCTCGTCGACGGGGACGACATGGACGAGCCCATCGCGGACGCAGCCCGTTCCATTCTGGACGGGCACATTGTCCTCTCTCGTAAGCTGGCCCAGCAGAACCATTTCCCTGCAATCGACATTCTCGCTTCAGCCTCCAGGGTGATGGGTGCCATCGCCTCCGACGAGCACAAACAGTGGGCGGGGCAGGTCAAAGAATGGATGGCGGTCTACAAGCAGGCCGAGGACATCATCAATATCGGCGCTTATGCCAAGGGTTCCAATCCCAAGATCGACCAGGCGATCGCGGTTCACGACAGGATCCAGAACTTTCTACGTCAGAGAGTCGGCGAGTCGGCGGATTTTGCCGAGTGCCTCGGACTCATTCATGGCATCGTCCGTTCGGGCGAAGCCTTCTCACACAGCCAGGGCCGCAAGTAGGCATTCTTTTCAGTCTGGCGATTTATTAAACAATAGATAAAAATCATATTCAGGTATGGCTAAATTCAAGTTCCATCTTGAAGCTGTCGAAAAGGTCCGGACGCAAAAAGAGCAGAAAATGCTTGAAGAGCTCTCTTTGTGTCAGCGTGTTTACCAGGAGAAAATCCGGGTCAAGCGTGAACTTCTCGACAAAAAGCAGGTCTCGTTCGCTTCCAAGAACGAGCTGGTTTCCCGTGATTCCAGTATCAATGAGATCCGTCTTCTTGAAGATTACATCGACGGATTGAAGCACCAGCTGGTCCGTGCTGACCAGGCGATTGTCAGGTCCCGTCGATTCCTCGATCAAGCGATGCGGAATTACATCCTGGCCCGCCGGGAACGCATGATGATCGACCGCCTGAAGGAAAAAGCCCTCGAGGAATTCAAACTCGAGCAGTCGCGCCTCGAGCAGAAGAATCTGGATGATTTGATCACCATGCGAACCCGCCTCAATCACGGTCCGCTGGCGCAAGAGGAGGAGTGGACATGAACCCCAAGTACCTTCCGATCCTCGCTCTGATGGCATTCGTCGCGGCACCGGTGGTGATGGGTGTTGCCGAGACAAAAACCGAGACAAAAACCGAGACCAAGGCGGAATCCACGTCGGAGGCGAAGAAGGAAGTCGCCGCTACGCCGGCGCCGAAGCGTAGCGGGGAGTGTCTTGCTTCAGAAGAAATCGTGCACGACATCGAATTGCGGGAAAAGAAGCTGCTCGAGCGTGAGGCCGCCCTCCGCGAGAAGGAGAAAGAACTCCAGGCCCAGCAGGCGGTGATCAAGGAAGAACTCGGCAAGCTCGAAGGGAAGAGAAGTGAAGAGCAGGTTGCCCGCCAGAAAGCCCTCGCGGCCCGTGAAGAGCAGGTGAACAAATTGATGGAGACTTTCGAGGGAATGTCCCCCAAGGCCGCCGCCCAGGTCCTGGGTGGAGTGGATGACGAACTTGCGGTGATGGCCTTGGGCCGTCTCAGTACTTTGAAAGCCGGGAAGATTCTCGGGAATTTGAAAGCGGATCAGTCCGCGCGGCTTTCCGAGTTGATGGCGTTCGGGAAAGTTTCAACCAAGAAGGAGGCGGTACGTGCTGGTTCCAATAAATAATCAGCCGGTTCAGCAGGACTTGTCGGGGGTGATCCTCGGAGTTCCTTCGAAGTCCCCGGAAGGCGGGGCCGGGAAGGATTTCCAAGAGGCGCTTTTGCAGGACCTGAACCGGCAGGACTCAGAGGATGCAGCCGGAAGGGCGGCCCTGATGGGTGTCCCGATGGGCGCTCCAATGCCTTCGATCCAACCGGATCTTTCACTTCAGGCGGTCACGGATACCGCTTCGATGAATCCGGCAATCGTGAATTCCAAGGTGGTCAGTTCCACAGGGATGAATGCCACGGGGATGAATGCCACGCCGTCGAATCCCGCTTCCTTGAATTCTGCGGGACGGCAGACAGGGCAGGTCGAAAATTTCCGGAAAAACCCTCTTTCAACGGTTCCGTCCAAAGGAACGGGAATCGAGTCCCAGCCGAATGGTGTTCCTGAAGGTCAGGATGTCGTACTGCCCGAGCTCATGAAGTCCCTTTCTTCTGAAGGGGTCGATGTTTCACGGCTCGAGGGCTGGCAGAATGAGGGTGTGAGCTTCGAGGGTCTCAAAGTGACGTCGGGTGAAGACCGGCAAGAGGCACCGGCCAAAGAAACAACCCCTCAGACCTGGTCGACTCAGGATTTTCTGAGTCTCCGTCTGAACGGACAGCAGCGCGAGCAGGGCTCCGGAGCGGGGCTCGGTCAGAACCAATCGAAAGATTCGATGCCCGGCCTGAAGAAAGCCGGTATCCGGGGCGAACAGGAGGTCCGTGATCCCGTTGCGTTCACTGGAGTAATGGATCAACTCCCCTTGATGCGGTCGGGTGTGGAGAGGCAGACTCTTGAGGCACCTGTGGTCCGGGCACCTTCCGGGCAGATCCGCTTGAGTGACGAGGCGGTGGGTTCATTGGCCGGAGCGGTGAATGGACTCAGTCAGGCCCGTCAAGACGGTGAAATCAAAATCCGGCTCAGGCCCGATCATCTCGGTGAATTGGTGATGAACGTCCGGACCCAGGGGCAGCAAGTGTCACTCCAGATCAAGGCCGCTGATGGAGAGTCCAAAAAGATCCTTGAAGACAGTCTCTCCGCTCTTCGGGATTCCTTGTCCCAGCAGAATCTGAGCTTGTCCAAGGTGGAGGTGGTCTCCAGTCCGTCGGCTTCTTTCGCGACTCCGGACCAGAATCCGAACCAGATGTCGGACTCCGGCGCCCAGCGCCAGGGGTTTGGCGGTCAGAGTGGCGGGTTCTCCGGTAACGGCTCGGAGCGGGACAGTGGGCAAGAACGTCACTTTGAAGAGTCTGTCGCAGGAGGTAATCTGAATCTGTCTCGTGCAGGTCGTTCTGCCCGGAGCCGTTCGGCCTCTGGACTGGATCTGATCGCATGAGCGGGGAGTGATCATGGACATCAGCAGGGCGGCAGGAATGACGGGGATGCAGGCGGTGACAGGTGGAGGCGACACAATGCCTTCCGCTGATTCCGCGGCCCGGGAGCAGGCGATGAAAAACGCCGTCAATCAGCTCCAGGCCCGGTATGGTGAAAAACCCAAAGAAGCCCGGCCCATCAAGAAGCAGCTCGACAAGGATGATTTCATGAGGATCATGATCACCGAGATGCGGCACCAGGACCCGACGAAGCCCATGGATTCCGACCGTATGGCCACGCAGATGGCTCAGATCACCTCAGTCGAACAATTGAAGAACGTCAGCGGTGCGATCGAGAAGCTCTCGGAAAAAAGTTCGGCTTCGGACCGTCTCGCGATGAGTGCCATGATCGGAAAGAACGTCACAGTGGACAAGAGCCGGTTCGCCCATCAAAAAGGGATGATTTCACCTCTGAACTTCACTCTTCCCGAAGATGCGGAAAAGATCCGTCTCACCATCTTGGACGAAAGAGGCGAAGAGGTCGCCACCCGTGAGCTCGAGCCCATGAAGGCCGGAATCAATGTTTACAATTGGGACGGGATCAATGCCAGCAGCATGTTGAGCGGATCCGGAACCTATCTTGTCCGGGTGGATGCGGAGAATGCACAAGGAAAGAAGATCAAGATCGATCCGGTCAATCGCGACACCGTGGTCGGGGTTTCTTTCGACGGAGGTGAGACCAACTTCCTCGTCGGGGATGCCAAGAATCCCCAAAAAGTGAATTTCAAAAACGTGATCCGGATCGAGTCCGATGCTCCGCAGAGAGTTGCGGCACCGATCCAGGAATCCAGGGTGGGGGAGTCCTCCTCCAATCAGGTCGGCGGCGATGCTTTGCCACCGGGTCTGCAAGAAAAGTTGAATCGTGAGTTGGCGCAATCCGGCTCCGAAGATCAAGCGACAGGCTTTCCCAACGGCTTGTCGAACGAATAAACAGGAAAGGAGGTGAATATGAGTGGAATGAATACGATCCTGTACCCGAATGTCAGCCGTGTCCCGGCGAATCCAAGTGTTTCAGAAGGCCAGCGGACTCCGGGAGAGGCGCCCCTGCAGAAGGGAGAGTTCGATCAGAGTTTGCAAAAAGCTCTCGATTCGAGAAGTCCCGGCGTGATTCAACCGGCCGGTCCGGCTTTGAATCAGGTCGCCCAGGGGGTCAAGTTCTCCGCCCATGCGACCCAGCGTTTGCGTGAGCGACAGATCCAGTTTGATCAGGAAACATTGACCAGATTGAGTGATGCGATCACCAAGGCGGATGGCAAAGGAGTGCAAGACACTCTCGTGCTGACCGACAAAGCGGCGTTGATCGTGAGTGTTCCGAGCCGGACTGTCATCACGGCGATGGATCGAAATAATTTAAATGGAAATGTGTTTACAAATATTGATGGTGCAGTTATTTTGTAAATAAGAGTTGTTTAATTAATAAAGATCGTGCTACGGTCTTATTAATGAGGAAAAAGGCTGGACCCTTTTGGGAAGCCTAAACTCCCCTGACTGACTGATGGGGGGTGAATCAGAAACCGGGACTTCAGGATTGAAGTCCCCAATCGAACGCAAGGAGGCGCTCAAATGGGTATTCTGTCTTCAATGTACACTGGCTATACTGGGATCCAAGGACAAGGCGAGGCTCTCTCGGTATTCGGCGATAACATCGCAAACTCCGCAACCACCGGCTTCAAAACCGCACGTCCTGAGTTCAAGGATGCGGTTGCCAAGTCCATGGGCGGCATGGGTTCTTCCAACGCCACCGGTCGCGGTTCCAAAGTAGGGAACATCCGTACGGTGTTCTCCCAAGGGACTCTGGCCCAGACCGAGAGCCCGACCGATCTCGCCATCACCGGCAACGGCTTTTTCGTCACCGACGGTGTGGATGGACGCAGTTACACCCGGGATGGTGCATTCCACTTCGACAAAGAAGGGAAGCTCGTGACCGGTGAAGGTGGAAAAGTTCAAGGTTTCCAGGCCGATGAAGACGGCCGGATCACCTCGAAAATGGGTGACATCTCGATCGATCGCGCCGTTCTCGACGCCAAAGGAACGAACAAGGTCGACCTTTTCGCGAACCTCGACTCCCGGGTCGACACCAGCATTCAATTTGACGCAGCCAATCCGGACAAGACTTCTCACTTTGCGACCGGCGTGACTGTTCACGATACAAACGGCGCCCCCCATGCGGTCACTGTTTACTTCAACAAGGTGGACGGTTCCAAGTGGGAGTGGAAGGCCATGGCCAAAGGCGAGGAAATCGAAGGCGGCAAGGCCGGCCAGATGGTTCTCCAAGCCGAAGGTAGCCTGAAATTCGACGAAAAAGGGCGTCTCGCGGAACAGAACGTGAAGAAATCCTCTTTCAGCTTCAACAAGGGTTCGAAGCCGGACCAGGAAATCAGTTTCAGCTTCGGTAAAGACATCAAGGGCGGTGGGGACGGTCTCCAATTGACCCAGTACGGCTCTAATTCCGAAGCTTACAAGACCATCCAGAACGGATACGCTTCCGGTACCCTCGGATCTCTCAAGTTCGAAGACGATGGAAGCCTTGTGGCCTTCTATTCGAATGGAGAGACTCTGAAAGTGGCCCAGGTCGCCCTGGCCAAATTCGAGAGCCCCGAAGACCTCCTGAAGCAAGGTGGCAACAAGTTCAAGGAAACCCGCGGATCGGGCCAGCCGACCGTCGGATCTCCGATGTCCGGCGGACGCGGTCAGGTATCTTCGAAAGCACTTGAGGCTTCGACCACCGATATCGCGAACGAATTCATCAACTTGATGACCGCTCAGCGGAATTTCCAAGCGAACAGCAAGGTGATCAGCGTCGGGGACGATCTCCTCGGTGAAGTGATCAACCTGAAGCGGACCTGATCCTAGGTCCAGCCTCCTGATCTGACAGAATACAGCCGGGGTTGATCGTCAAAAACCAGTCAGTCCCGGGGTCCGAGGACCCCGGGGGCGATCAACCCCGCCTCCTTTTTTTCCCAATCGGTAATTTTTTCCATCTCCCGGTCATTTGACGGCTTGTCGATTCCACAAACTCCATGCAAAAATAAAAGGGAGGGCAGGACGCCAAGCTATGTCAGAAGAAGCAAAAAAACCTGAAGCGGCAGCAGACCCAGGATCGGGATCAGACAAGTCCGGAAAACTCGGACTCATTCTTTCTCTTCTCAATCTTCTTTTGATCCTCGGAATCGGTGGCGTGGTCTTCATGCAGTTCCAGAAGGACAAGCACAAAGAATCGGTATCCGACATCCAAGCCGGTGGTCACGGAGAAGCTCAGGGTGAAGCCCACGGAGATGCTCATGGTGATGCCAAGGCCGAAGGTGGACACGGTGATGCCCACGGGGCTCCCGCTGCCAAGAAGGGCGATCAAGTCGTCAATCTCGACCAATTCACAGTGAATCTCTCCACCAGTGTGGGGACTCCGCCCCGATTTGCCAGGGTGGTGATCGCACTCGAAGTTCCGAGTGCTGAAACTTCAGCCGAAATCACCCAGAAGATGGCACCTGTGAGGAATGCCATCATCGACCTTTTCAACAGTAAACGACCCGCGGACCTGCAAACCGGGGAGGGGCGCAATTTTCTCAAGGAAGAGATCAGAAATGCGCTGAACAGTTTTCTCGTGACAGGGAAAGTGAAGGGAGTGTTCTTCAGTAACTTTGCTGTGAGCAACTGAGGAACTCCAAGGGAGGCCAGGAGGGCGATGAATCAGGTATTGAGTCAATCCGAAGTCGATGCGCTTCTGAACGCCGTTGCCGAGGGTTCCTTGGAATCTCCGGGCAATGCTCCGAAGAACGATGCCGGTAAAGAGGTACAAGAGTACGACATCACCAACCAGGATCGCGTGATCCGTGGAAAGATGCCGACGCTCGACCTCATTTACGAGCGGTTCGTCCGTTTGTTCCGGATGTCCCTGTCCAATTCTTTGCGAAAAATCGCATCGATCAGCATTATTTCCACCGACCTTTTGAAATTCGGAGAGTTTGTGAACACTCTCCCGATCCCGAGTTGTGTGGGCATCCTCCGCTCCGAAACTCTTCGTGGGCCGATCCTCCTCGTTTTTGAATCGAAGCTGGCGTACGCGCTCATCGACAGTTACTTCGGTGGCACCGATCGGCCTTACACGAAAAGCGACGGAAAAGAATTCACCCGGATCGAATTGATGATCATGAACAAGGTCTTGTCCTTGGCTGTGACCGACATCGAAGAGGCCTGGGCTCCTGTGCACAAGGTGGGTCTTGTCCATTTGAGGACTGAAACCAATCCGCAGTTTGTCGGGGTGGTTCCGCTTTCCGAGGTCATCATCTCGACCACTTTCGAGGTGGAGCTCGAGAATGCGAGTGGAACGATCGCCCTTGTCATCCCGTATTCCACCATCGAGTCCATCAAGAACAAGTTGAACTCTTCATTCCAGTCGGATTCCGACCGGGCCGACCGGGTGTGGGTGGAGAACCTCGAGGAGCACATGAGGCAACTCCAGGCGAACGTATCGGTGAATCTCGGTGAGACGGCGATCACAGTCGGTGATCTCGTGAATCTCAATATCGGGGACATCATCCCGCTCAATCAGGACTGTGACGGAGAACTCTCGCTGAATGTCGAGGGTGTCGAGAAATTCAAATGTTTTTTCGGAGTATCGAGAGGAACACGGGCGGTGCAAGTCACCCGTCCGGTCGAGGAATAACAGGGAGTAAGAGACGATGAGCACGCCAAATCTTGGAAAAATTGACGGAGGTCTGGGGCAGGGTGCGAATCCACCGGCAGGTGGAGCGCAGGAGGGGGTTCACTCCCTCGACTTCATTCTGGACATTCCTCTGAAGGTGACTGTGGAACTCGGACGCACAAAAATGGCCATTCGGGACATTCTCCAGCTGGCCCAGGGGTCCGTGGTCGAGCTCTCCAAGTTCGCCGGTGAACCTCTGGAAGTTCTTGTGAACGACCGTCTGGTCGCTCGAGGTGAGGTGGTCACGGTCAACGACAAGTTCGGGATCCGTCTGACCGACATCCTCTCTCCAATGGAGCGGATTGAACAATTGAAGTGATCCGGGGCGTTGCCCGGGGCAAGTTAACCATTCCATTCAAGGATGAAGGGAATTCAGCATGAGTCGTAAGCCAGGATGGCAGTTGAAGTTGGGTTTGTTCATTGCAGGAGTCGTGCTGGTCGTGTCGGCCGATCCGGCCCTTGCCGGCAGTCACACGGTCCGGGAGGTCAAGATCACCGGAAACGGCGTGGCACAGATCCAGCTGGACGGAATCCCTCCCAAGGGCGCTCTCGAGATCGACTATGTCCGTGACATCGTCCAACTTTCGATTCAAAACTCCACCATTTATCCTGCGAAGATCCTCCATTCCGAATCGGGAGATGAGGCTTTTTCCAAGGTTTTTGCCTACCAGTACGCACCGAACCTGGTTCGTGTCCGGTTCACTGTGGGTGGTAAAGCCGAAGTCTATCGGGGCAAGGTGAAGCTCGAGCAGAAGGGTAAGATGCTGACCGTCCGGTTTCCGGAGGCCATCGCCGATGCCCGTGGGCAGGCTGATCGCGAGCAATCCCTTCTGGCCAAGGTTCTCGGACAGGCTGCTTCCGTGACAGGCTCGTCAGAGGAAAAGCCCGAGACCGTCGATGCCAAGGATTCCAAGGATGTCAAAGATGCCAAGGTCGCCAAGCCCGTCGAAGCACCCGTCAGTGAAGTTGCCGCTCCGGTGGTCGAGTCTAAGTCGGCCAAGTTGACCGGGACCCGCAACAACCCCTCCCCGCAGCTTGGTGGAGCACGTTCCGGAGTTTCCCCCATGCGGTCACTGTTCGCCATGTTCCTCGTGGTCGGCGGTCTCGGAATGGTTCTTGTTTATGTGAAAAGCCGTAAAAAAGGCGTTCAGGGGAAGCGGAACGGAGATTCCTGGTTCTCCCAGGTGCTTTCCGGTGCCAAGAAGAACACTTCCTACATCGAGGTTCTGGCCAGTCATGCACTCGGACCGAAGCAAAGCATCACTGTCGTCCGGATCCGCGATCAGAAGTTCGTCCTGGGTGTGACCCAGGACAGTGTGCAGTTGATCACCCAGTTGGATTCCGATGAGGCCGATCTCGACGTCCTTGAAGATCCGAAGGTGGCTGATTCGATCGGCAAGCTCTTCGGATCCAAGCCCAAGAGCATGCCTGCCGCACCGATTTCGGCCCTGCTGAGTGCAGAACCTGTGATCAAGATTCCTGAACCTGCGATCGATCTTGGCGCCTCTTTCAACAGTCTTTTGAAATCAAGCACCGGAGCAGGGGCTGTGATCGCACGTTCCGCCTACAGTCAACAACAAGCCCCTGCGGGTGATGTTCAGATGCAGGCGCCGAAAGGGAGCGGAATCCGGAGCCGTCTCCGCCAACAGGTCCAGGAAATGGGGAAAATCTGATGAGTCGTCTGCTCTGGGGTTTCATGCTCGCTTCCGGTTTGCTGTGGTTCGGGGGTTCGGCTTATGCCGCCGGATCCGGAACTGCGGTTCCTGACTTTTCACTTCCCAGTATCGCAATGAATCTGGGGGGAGGGGCGGGAAAGCCGGCCGACCTGGTGAATGTACTCCGGATCGTACTCCTTCTGACCGTTTTGACCCTCGCTCCGGCGATTCTCGTGATGATGACCTCGTTCACCCGCGTGGTCATCGTGCTGTCGTTCTTGAGACAGTCCCTCGGTGCCCAGCAAATGCCACCGAACCAGGTGATCGTGGGTCTCTCGCTTTTTCTCTCGATGTTCATCATGGCTCCGACATGGACCAAGATCCAGACCGAGGCTTTGAATCCCTATTTGGAAGAGCGGATGGATCAAAAGACCGCATTTGCAAAGGCCGAGGTCCCTTTGCGTGAATTCATGTTCGGTCAGACCCGGGAGAAGGATCTCGAGCTTTTCCTCTCGATGTCCAAGATCGCAAAGCCCAAAACCCGCGATGAGGTCCCGACTTACGTTCTGATCCCTTCCTTCATCGTGAGTGAGCTCAACACCGCGTTTCAGATGGGTTTCATGCTTTATCTGCCGTTTCTCGTGATTGACATGGTGGTTTCGAGCATCCTGATGGCGATGGGCATGATGATGCTTCCGCCCATGACCATCTCGCTCCCGTTCAAATTGCTCCTGTTCGTCCTCGTTGACGGTTGGGGCTTGGTGGTGGGCAGTATCGTCAAAAGCTTCGGCTGAAAGAGGGGACGACTATGACAGAAGAAATGGTGATCCAGATCGGAACGAACGCCCTGACAACCATGGTTTATCTCGCGGGTCCTGTTCTGCTTGCGGCGATGGCGGTCGGTATCGTGATCTCGATTTTGCAGGCCGTGACCCAGATCAATGAACAGACTCTCACTTTCATTCCCAAGATGATCGCGGTGATTCTCACCCTGGTTGTGATGGCACCCTGGATGCTCCGGATCCTCCAGGATTACGCCATTGCGATCTTCGGAAACGCCGGGGAGATCGTTCACTGATGGTTTTCGAGACCTGGTCACCGCAAGAACTGCTGTCGTTCTTCATGGTGCTCATCCGGGTCAGTACGCTCTTGTTCCTGTTGCCTGTTTTCGGGGACAAGGTGGTTCCCGGTAATGTGAAGATCCTGCTTTCTCTGACCGTGTCGGCAGTCCTGTTTCCGGTCCTCCGGTCGAGCGGGATGATCCAGATCTCGGATGCCGATCGTT
>JAIYBN010000010.1 GCA_027488515.1 Pseudomonadota bacterium | reverse complement strand
CTCGAGTCAGGAATGAACGACAAAACCGACCCTTCCTTCCAGCTCTGGGTGATCGACCGTGAGAATCCGGAACTCATGGAGCGGATCCGACTCCGGGTGGAGAAAATGCTCGACCAAGGATGGATGGAAGAGACGCGACACTTGATGGAGACCTTTCCGGAGTCGAGGACTCTCCGGGCGGTGGGCTACGCCCAAGTGGTGCGCCACCTCAAGGGCGAACTCCCTGCAGGCCGGAAGGTCCTACCGGGAATTGCGGGCCTCCGGGAGGAAATCATTCTTTCCCACCGACAACTCGTCAAACAGCAAAGGACCTGGTTCAAGCAGCTGTCCCCTGACCGGTCCTTCACCCTGGATTCGGACCTGTTCGACCTAAAAGAAAAACTGATCCAGTTCTATCAGTAAGGATTAGCTGATATTTTAGGATGCATCGGGTAAATATGAGGGCTCAAGAGGAGCTCGAATTATGGCGCGAGGCAGCAAACTCTGGTTGAACGGGACCATTCGGAATGTGGAAGAGGCGAAGATCAGCCTGTTCTCACACGTTTTGCACTACGGCACAGGCGCCTTCGAAGGCATCCGGGCCTACAAGCAAGAGTCGGGTGGCGGAGCGATCTTCCGCTTGAAAGAGCACATGGAGCGCCTCCAGGACTCGGTCAAGATCATGGGCTTCGAACTGCCCTTCTCGGTCGAAGACATGTGCCGCGGAGCGATTGAAGCCTGCAAAGCCAACGGATTTGAAGAGTGCTACATCCGACCCCTCGCATTCATCGGTGACGGTCCGCTCGGAGTCTATCCCGGTGCCGCTCCGAAAGTGGAACTGGCCATCCTCGTTTGGGAATGGGGCAGCTACCTCGGTGACAAAGGCGTGAACGAAGGCGCCCGCTTGAAGGTTTCGACCTTTGTCAGACCTCACGTGAATTCGGCCATGACCAAAGGAAAAATCACCGGTGCGTATGTCGTCGGAGTGGTCTCGAAGAGCGAAGCCATCCGCCAAGGATACGATGAGGCTCTCATGCTCGACACCGAAGGCTACATGACCGAAGGCACGGGTGAGAACCTCTTCATCATCAAAGACGGCGTGATCAAGACCACCCAACTCACCTCCATCCTGAATGGTGTGACCCGGAACACCGTGATCGAGATGATCCGGAAGCGCGGCTTGAACCTGATCGAGACCCGCTTCACCCGTGACGAGCTCTATTGCGCCGATGAAGTGTTCCTCACCGGAACTGCCGCTGAAATCACCCCGGTTTCTTCAGTAGACGACCGCAAGATCGGAAAAGGCGCCACGGCCGGTAAACCGGGCCCGATCACCCAAGGGATCCAGAAGGACTACGCCCGACTGGTCCGGGGTGGCTTGCGCGGCGAATTCCCGGAATCTTGGCTCACCCAGGTGAAATGAGTCCGCCATTCCGGGTCCTCTTCGAGGATCAGCACCTGATCGTGCTCTCGAAGGAACCGGGATTGCTCTCGCAAGGCGATTCGAGTGGTGAATCCTCCTTGGTGGATCTCCTGCGGATCCACTTCGGACGCAATTACGTGGGACTGATCCACCGGCTCGACCGGAACACGAGTGGACTCATGGTCGTGGCGAAACGTTCGAAAAGCGCTGATCGACTGAGCGAGCAACTCCGGACCGGGGAATTGGTCCGCCAATACCATGCCGTTCTTTGGGGGAACTTCAAAGATTCCCGTGAAACCGTTTGGGAACACTTCCTCAAGAAGGACGAACGGACCAATGAAGTCCGGGTTGTCCGGGCCGGAACCGCCGGCGCCAAAAATGCGACACTGAGAATCCTTCCGATCAAGAACTTTCCCCATCCGGTCTCGGGGGACTCCGTCACCTTGGCCCGGTTTTCTCTCGAAACAGGGAGATCCCACCAGATTCGCGTGCAATCCGCGGCGCAGGGTCATCCCCTGATCGGAGACACCAAGTACGGAAACAAGTCCAGCATGCCCCTGTTTCCGAGACCCGCACTGCATTCTGCCACTCTCGAATTCCTTCATCCGATGACAAAGGAAAAGATGAGCTTTGTGGAACGGTATAGTTCTGACATGCTTCAATTTTTTTCTACAACGCTTGAATAAAAAACAAACCACCTTTTACACTGAGAAGGATGAAAAAATCCTTCTTCAGCATTGCCCTCTTGCTGGCCGCCACCGGAGCGGAAGCCGCATCGCGATCCGACCTGCCTGTTTCGAGTTCGGAAATGAACACGAATCAGAATCGTGGGAACACGTTTTCCGGGAGCGTCGCTCTGGACAGTTCGAGCTTCCTCTACACGAGTGACGCCCGGGGAACACAAGCGACCACCTTGAAAGCCGCTGTCCGTGGCAAATCGGACGGGACCTACTTCCACCAGGAAGGCGAAGTCGCCCTCTATTCCTTCGTCACACAGAAACCTCAGGTCGGATTCGAGGCACCCGAACTCTACGCGTCCACCCACCGGGGACTGCTCGGCAACTACACTCTCAGTTTCGGAAGAAAGCTGCAGAACTGGTCCCAATTGGACGGTACCTGGAGAATGATGAGTCTTTGGTCTCCGAGATGGACCTGGGACGAGTTGCATCCCCAGGTCGTGGGCATGACCGGGATCTTTCTCAACTTCGAGACTCCCCGCTTCAAGTTCGTCCTGTATGGCTCACCGATCGCCATACCGGAACGAGGCACTCCGGTAGCGGAGGAAAACGGAAACATCGTTTCTCCGAACCCGTTCTGGAAGCCACTCCCCTCTTCATTGGCCGTACTCGGGGCCGAGACACCCGTTCGATACAGTCTCATGATGCCGTCGATCACCCAGATCCTGCTCCGGCCGAATTTCGCAGTGAAGGCCAGATACGAGTTCGAGCAGGGATTCTTCGTCTCGGCCAACACCGGGGTCCTTCCGGTCCACATGGTCCAGATGGCCGCGGAACCTTTCGTTTCGACTTCCGGATCCTCGGGAGTCCTGGAAGTGAACATCCGCCCGCAACTTCCCATGCGGAACATCAACACCTTGGAGGCCGGCTACCAGGATCCGAGAGGCAGGTACAATGCCTGGATTTCCGGAAGTTACGAGCAACCCTTCCGGTTCGAGAACCAGGCCAACTGGCTCAATCCGATCATCACACCGAGCACGGTGCTCTCAGCAGGCACCAAAGCGATGATCCGGTCCGATCTTACAGTAGAAGGCTCGATCCTGACGGTGAACGAAGAGCCCTTCGTCCGGAACAGCAAGCTCCCGAATGTGAATGTCGATCTGCCCTCGCGCTTTCCCCTCAAGCGCGGGGTCCAAGTCGCAGGCAACTGGCAGGTTTCCGACCGGACCGGAGCCGACGCAGCCTGGATCCACGACCTCATGAACGGGAATCACTTCGCCTCGGTCAATCTCCAACACACCATTCCCGACCCCCGTCTCACGCTGGGAGTGGGAATGGACCTGATCCTCGCCCAAAACAGCCAGGGCTGGATCGGACATTATTACGGCGACGATCGCATCAGAGGATGGTTGAAATATGCGTTCTGAAAAAATCTCCGCTCTTTATCGTAAAACTGCAGCGATCACACTCCTGGTCATCGGCACGACCACGGGTTGTGGCATGCTTGGACAGAAATCCCTTCCCGCTCTCCCGGGAGGGGGAGCCGGAGGTGCGGCAGGCGGGTGCCTGAACGACTCGGTGGACTTGATGGGACGATACCTGCGTGGGGAGATTTCCCAGGCACAGTGGAAGAACAGCTTCGATTGCGTGAACCAGTCCCTCGGTTTTTTCACCGACTTTGTGCGGGGAAGCGAGGCCAGCTCCTACTCCCAGGGTGACATGTACAACCTGATCACGACTTTCCTGATCACCAACCGTGAAGTGCGGCCGGAACTCATGGGAAGCGCCTTCAGCCTGAAGGCGGGATTGTTCGGGGGAACGGACACTGAATTCACCAAGGAAGAGATTGAAACCCTGAAACGCAGCCTGACGGCACTCCAGGAAATCACCGGTGAACTGATTCCTCACTTGCGGGTGAGGCAGTCTTCCTCTCCTTCCACAGAGGACCTTCTTGCCATGGCCCGCGCCTTCGAGCAGGCAGGCAATCGCCTCGCCGATTTCATCAACAGCCTTCCCGTCGGTTCCCTCTCTTCTCGTGCCATCGACTCATTGCTCGAGGAACTCACCCACACTCTCGATCTTCCGGGATACGAAGGGCTGGGGGGTAAGGTGTTCCTCGCCAAGTGGCTGATGTTCAACAGTCGTCGGGATGCGATCGAGAACCGGGACTGGGCAGAGCTCTTCAGTTCCGCGATGGGCCTCGGTGGAATGGCACTCGCCGTGAAGACCGCGCTCGGAGACGACCCTGAAGCGCCCCGTGCCCGAATGATGAACCGGATCCTCGAAGACTCCCAATTCCGGAGTCTGGTCTGGAACCTCGCACTGATGGCGCGTCCTTATATCGAGCGTTCGCTCGCACGCCACCAAGGCCTCGCCCCCCTTCCGCTCTACGACCACATCATCGACGAATTGCCCGAGTCTGTGATCGGATCCATTCCGAGCAGGGTGATGAAGTCATCCATCCGACCCTTGATCCGGAAACTCATGCAATCGAGCACCCAGGGGGGAGTCGACGCAGGTGTGATCGACACTCTCTACGGGATCACGGGAGAAATCGTCGAGGATCTGAACACCCTCGACCGGATGTACGAGAAGCAGGGGCTCGATCGTGAATCCCTGAGCAGGACACAACTCACCCAGGCGTTGACCTCTCATGAGAACGCGACCGGTTCGGTTCAGGAAAAGACACGGATCCGGAACATCCGGACCAAGCTCCTCACCTACTCCCCGCTCTTCCGGAAACGACAAGGGCCCAAGGGAGAGTTGTACGCGATCAAATTCGGAACAGGCGTCGGTTACTCGCACTTTCAAAATCGACTGGTCCTGATGCTCGACCGGGTCGGTCGGCACCTCCAGAAGGTCTACGGAACCGGAGGAACCCACTTCATCGACACGGATCTGAACGCGTTTTTCAAGGATTTCGGTGACATTCTGCTCGCATCCCGCCTCTTCGACACCACGATTCCGAATTTCGCACAAAAGCGACTCCAGGACATGGATCTGTTCACTCCGGCCAGTGACGGAAACGGGGAAGGCTCCCTCACCGAATTTGTGAATTACGCCATGATTCTCATTTCCTCCTCCCACCTCACCGCACAGATGCGGGATGAGATCACCCCGGCTTGCGACTCAGGACTGGGAGAGGATCACATGGGTTGGACCAAGGTTCCGGCATCCTGTTTCCGGAGCCAGTTCCACGCCCGGATGGATTACTGGCTCGCGCAGGACTTCCCACGCCTTGCTGCATACTGGGGCACCCTCAGTGCTGATCAAAAAAGGAAAGCCGCGGTCTTCCTGGAACATGGCAGTCGTCGAAACGGCTACACGGATGAGGAATTCACCAAGTTCGACTTCGGCGCCGTATCGGTGATTCTCTACTATGTGGAGAGCATGTTCGGCCGTTTCGATGCGGATGTGACCGAACATCTCGCCCGGGGCGAAATCGACCAGGCCTACCCCGTGTTCAAGAATCTGATCAAGAAGACTGCGAAGGCCAAAGGGCTCAACACCGGAAGTGATTACCTCCTCAAAGGGATTTTCACCTACATCGTCAGGTACCAGGAGATGCCGGCCACCCCTCTCAATGCATCCACTCTTGCCAAGCTGGCCGGATGGATGGCGACCTACGCCTTGCCGATCACCTCCTATGACACCGACCGGTACGGGATCTTCAGCGTGGTCTGCAATATTGCGACACCGGAAAATCCAGGACAGGCTCCGGCCAACTCCGTTGTTTGCGCTCCATGAACGGCCCCCCCCCGAGGGTGGAGGTGGTCCGGATCGACTTCCGTGACGAGCGGACCCCCTATTCCACCCGATTCCAGGATGTCTATTTCTCGGCCATGGACGGGATCAGCGAGTCCCGCTACGTCTACCTCGAGGGTTCCGGTTATCTGGAAGCCCTGACAGAAGGGCGCCCCCGGATCGAAGTCGGTGAAGTCGGGTTCGGCGTCGGATTGAACTTCGTCTTGACCCTCGATGCCTTTTTGAAGGAGTCGAAACCGGGACAGGTCCTGCACTACCATTCCTTTGAGCGCTTCCCCGTCCACTTGGACGACCTCAAGCGCCTTTATGCCGCATACCCCGAGCTCACCGAAGCCTCAAGCATGTTGCTCGATCATTACCCTCTCCTCACCCCCGGGGTCCATTCTCTCCGTATGGCCGGAGGCCGGGTGAGACTCTGGCTCTCTCTCGGGGAGGCACGGCAACAAATGGCCCTTTCTGATTTCAGGGTCGACCATTGGTATTGGGATGGATTCGCACCCAAACAGAACCCGGATGCCTTCGACCCCGGATTGTTCGTTGAAGTGGCGCGACTGTCACGGACCGGATCCCGTGGAGCCAGCTTCACCTCCGCAGGCTGGGTGAGGCGGGCCATTGAAGCGGCCGGATTCAGGATCGAAAAACGGCCGGGTTTCGGAAAGAAACGTGAGTGCATCCGGGCCGAGTTCGTAGGTCCGGGCATCGAGGGTACATCCCCGCTCCCTCCGTGGTTTTCGGGCGAATCATCGGTCGTCAGACCACCCGAAGCCGGACCGGTCGGGGTCATCGGCGCCGGTTTGGCAGGATCCTCGATTTCGAGAAGACTCGCCGAAGCCGGGTATGATGTGCTGATTTTCGATCCCGAAGGCCCCGGAAACCGGACTTCTGGAAATCCTCTCGGCCTTTACAACCTCCAGATCAGTAAGAAACCGAATCCCATCAGCCGATTTGCCCAAGCTGCCCTCGCAGAATTCCTACGTGAGTTGCAGGACCTCGGAGTACCTCACCACACCGGCATCCTGAGAACGGACTTCCACGATCCCCTGCCCTTGATCGAATCCGGTTACCCGGAAGATTCCTATGAAATCACCCCCCGGGGAATCCGGCTCAAAGTGTGCGGGGTCGTGAACCCGAGGGACCTCTGCAGGATCCGGATCGAACACCCGAAGATCCGTCTTTTGAGGAACCGGGTGACCTCTGTCGCGTCGACAGGAAAAGGGTTCCTCATCCATGCGGAGGGGCTTCCACCCGTCGAATGCGCCCAAGTGGTTTCGACACTGGGAGCGGACTTCAGACTTCCGGACGTCGCCCCTCCCGTCATCCCCCACCTCGATCCCATTCCCATGCGTCCGATCCGGGGTCAGATCATCCTGGTCCCTCCCGGCGCCCTCAGTCAGAACCTGCAGGAAACCCTGGTGGAAGAGGGCTATGCCTCTCCGGCTTTACCGGAACTTTCGGGCGTCGACGCCCACCTGATCGGAGCCACCTACCAGGCCCTTACGGTACTCCCCGACCAGGAAGAAATCGACCGGGATCAATTGATCCGGGAGTCGGCGAAGTGGCCCGAGTTCTCTGGATCATATCCGGAGGAATCCGTCCGTTCGAGGGTCGGGTGGAGATTGTCGAGTCCGGACAAACTCCCTGTGATCGGACCCTTGTGCGATCCCGATCTGCTTGCCGGAATCTACGGAAATGCTTTTCGAGGCGGACCGTTGAAATCACTTCCAACCGTGCCAGTGGCTCCGGGCGAATGGACCCTGACAGCACTCGGATCCCGGGGAATCACTTTTTCATCGATCGGCTCCTTGCTCCTCTCCGACTGGATGACAGGAGGACGATTGTCCATCGAGCTTGACCTCATCGAGCACCTTCACCCGGCCCGTTTTTTCATAAGAAAACTCAAAAGACCTGGGATAAGCTAGGCGCATGATCCCCGTCACCGGTCTACTCATCGTGAAAAACGAGCAGGAATTCATCGAGCGCGCACTGAATTCCCTCCTTTGGTGTGACGAGATCCTGGTCATCGACTCTTTCAGCACGGATGAAACACCCCGGATTTGTACGGACCCGTCACGACCATGGGCCTCCCGGATCCGGTTCATCCAAAAAGAGTGGTCGGGATTTTCGGCCCAACGTAATTTCGGAATCGATCAGGCTCGCAATGACTGGGTCTTCTTTTTGGACGGAGACGAACAGTGCTCATCCGGACTTTCGCAAAAAATCAGGGAAATCCTCGATTCGCCCGGCCTGAGTCCCGGAGTCTACAAAGTCCGCCGACAGGAGTTCTTCCTCGGTAAACCGATTCGACATGGAATCTGGAATCCTTCCTACCATGAGCGACTGTTCCACAAGGCCGGCGTCCGGTTTGTCGGAGCGGTTCACGAGGGCATCGACGGTGGGAATCCCCTCGGAAAGATCGACGAACCGATCATTCATGTCGAGGATCTCAGAATCGAGCGCTTCCTGGTGAAACTCAACCACTACACGACGATCCAAGCGGAAGCCGATTACCGTCGAGGACTCAGGACCGGTTTCGTCCGTATCCTGCTTTCGTTTCCCGCCATGCTCTACAAGAACTACATCTATTACGGCGCATGGAAAGACGGCCGTGAAGGATTCATCATCTCGATTCTCGAGGGGATTTCCAGGACCGTCCGACACCTCAAGATCTGGCAGATCCAGACCTTGGCCGCCAAGACTCAGGACCGCGGCTTCAACCGGTAACCTTCACCGTAAACGGTCTGAAGGTCCGCATCCCAGGTACCGAGTTTCTTACGGAGAGTACTCAAATGGGCGTCGATCAGACGGTCGTTCTTACGTCCGTCCTCCCACACCCGCTCCATGATCTCCTTTCGAGAAACCACAGCACCGGGACGCCGGAGCAGAATTTCGAGGATCCCGTACTCCACAGGCCCCAGGTCCAGAAGCACTCCGTCCAAACGGACCTCACGGGCCCGGGTGTCCATCACGAGATTGGCAAATCCGAGTTCCGGCACGGCCGGCTCCTGGATCTGCCGGACCCGACTCAGTTTGGAGCGGATCCGGGCGAGCAACTCCTCGATCTCGAAGGGCTTCGAGATGAAATCGTCGGCACCGAAATCGAATGCCGCGATCCGCTGCCGGGTGGTGTTCGCCGCAGTGACCATCAGAATCGGGATGTGACGGGTGAGCTCGTGTTCACGGATTTTCTGAACCGCCGAGATCCCGTCCAAGTCGGGCATCATGACATCCATCAGGATCAGATCAGGCATCAAATCCAGTGAGCGTTTCACCGCTTCATTTCCGTTGGAAGCGAACTCGGTTTCATAGAGATCCGACAGGAACTCACCGAGGAGCAATCTGATCTGAGGTTCGTCGTCGACAATCAAAATCCTGCTCTTCATTTCACACTCCCTGTTTTCTGCTGGATCAAGAGATCCATTTTCTTCCGGACATCTTCGGACGGGGACTTCTCGACACCCTGGTCGAAATACTTCACCGCGATCAGCCGACCGTCTTCGGCGTAGTGCAACCAGATCCCGGACTTGAACCCGTCCACGAACTCACCCTCGAGGGCGATCCTGCCTGTAGAAGTGTACGACTGGAGGAATTTCCCGTGATTGACGATCCTACCGTCTTTCCGGGTCTTCTGGGTGCATCGTTTGTCCCCGATGATTCCGGGGTTCCAGGACACATCCCCGGCCTCCGAGCAAGGCTTCGTGATCGAACACGCACTCGCAAGGACGACCAACACGGTGACATGAACCGCTTTTTTCATGACTGGAGCGCCTTCCGGATCAGAAGCGGATCCACCTGTGTTTTGGGGACTTTGAAATCGAACCAACTCCTGACATCCTCATCCAGGCCGATACCGAGCATGAAATTGTAGACCGCCTTCCTCAAACCGGGGCCGAAGCGATCGTGATCGACCCCGCTCTCGTCCTCGAAAGGGAGATCGTTTTCTGCAAAAACGGATTCCTCGCGACTGTCGATCCGGATGCCGTATTCCCCGGGTGCCATACCGACCCCGGAATGAACCGTTGCAGAGAAGCGGTGCCAGAAGGCGGAGCTGAGGCACCCTTCCCGGAACAACTGTCTCACGCGCTCGAGACTGTCGATCGTCTCCTGGACCGTCTGGGTCGGAAATCCGTACATCAGGTAGGCATGGACCAGGACCCGCGACTCGCGGAAATTCCGGGTGACCCGGGCGACCTGCTCGACGGTCACCCCTTTCTTCATTTTTTTCAGCAACCGGTCGGAAGCGACCTCGAGACCGCCCGAGACCGCGACGCATCCGGCATCACTCATCATCTCGGTCACTTCCCGACTGAAGGCTTTTTCAAAACGGATGTTGCCCCACCATGAATATGAAAGGCCCTCGGAAACCAACTGTCTGGAAAGCTCTTTCAACACCGCCGGTGGAGCCGCCTCGTCCACGAAATGGAAGCCACTCGACCCGCTCTCGGCGTGCAAACGCTTCATCCTCTCGACGGTGAGTTGGACGGGAGAAATCTCGTAGCGCTTAATGTAATCGAGGCTGATGTCGCAAAAACTGCACTGGTGCCAATAGCAGCCGTGCGCCAGCATCAACTTGTTCCAGTGCAAATCGGACCAGAACCGGTGCATCGGATTCAACATCTCGACCAAGGACAGGTAAGAGCCGAGTGGCAAACCGTCGAGTGTCGGAAACCCGGTTCCGGTCTGGGGGATGTCATGGACTTCGGGACTCGAACAGAATTCGATCGCCCCCGGAACACGACCGGACTCGAGGAAGGTCCTGAGGAGGAGGTCGCGGGAGCCACTGCCCTCCCAGAACTCGAGTAGTTTTTCGAGCGGCCTCTCACCATCATCCAGCGTGATGGCGTCAAAAAACCTGAGAAGCCTTCCGTCCTTCACCCTCCTGAGCTCCGTGTTCACATAGCCACCGCCCAGTGCGATCCGGATCCGGGGTTCGATTTTCCGGATGGTCGAGGCGATCCGCAGAGCCCCGAGCATGCACCCCGGAAACGGGACGGTCAGCAACACCACATCAGGACGGTGCCGCTCGACCGAATCCCTCACGAGTCCTTCGAGAAGTTCAGGAATCAGAGGATGTCCTTTCGCGAGCTCATCGAGAAGAGGATCGAGACTCGGGGCGCTCGCCGCAAGCTTCTCCCCGTACCGGGAAAGCGAAAACTGGGGATCCACACCGGCCTGGATCACGTCGGTGAGGTCGTCGATGTACAAGCTCGCCAGGTGCTTGGCCTGATCCTGGGTTCCCATTCCGCCGAAAGCCCACTCGAGATCCGCAGTGTCGACCGTGGCAAAACGGGGTCCCTCGGGCAGCAAGGTGCGCGACGCGATCCGGTGCGCGAGTGTGGCGTCTTTTCCCTGGAGAAAACGGATTACGGGAGCAATGGTCTTCCGGTATTCGGTGAAGGCTTCCAGAAAAAACCCGATTGAAGGATTCGACCGGATGAGCGGTTCGGACCCGATCCGATCATCGATCGACGCGCGGATACGGTCCAGTCCGTCTTCCGAGAACAAGCGGAGCACCAGACCCAGTCCGAGATCATCCTGAACCGCTTCATAACCGAGCGACCTCAGGAACCCGGTCAGAAAGCTCGTGGCCGGATACGGCGTGTTCACCTGGACCAGAGGAGGAATGAGGCTGAGAATCTTCAGAGTCTTCAGAAATGGAACTCCCGGATCCGGTAGATCCCGGTTCCAGAAGGAGCCGGGTGATCGCTGCTCACGGTTTCAATGAAGACATTCATGGTATCAGCCGGAAACACTTCTTTCATGGCAACGAGATTCTTGGGCTCGTTCTCGAAGCTGGCGATGACCTTGCCGAATCCGGTGATGGTCCGGGCGGCCCCCGTTTTGAAATCAAGATCGTCCAGGTGTCGCTTCGGCTTCAGAATGAGCCGGGTCCTTTCCACTTCGATCGGAAGACCGTGACTCTTCAATTGATCGAAAGTACCGAATGCCATGAGCGGAACATCCCGACCGGTGAGGTAGACGATCATGACCCCAGCGGAGTGGAGGGTTTTCACAAACTCGACCGCACCCGCGGTCGGCTCGTCGTGAAGGAGGTAATCATTTGCAAAGAAGCGGGCCCTCCAAAAACGCTTGGCGTGCTTCAGATGATGATCGTACGGGGCCACATCGCCGGGAATCTTTTTGATTTCCCACACGTCCTCGAGCGAATACCTCATGTCAGAGGGTTCGAGATCGGAAAGTTTCGCCCGGGTTTCTTGGAAGGAGCCCGACTCGGGATGGGTCAGCCATTCCTTCAAAATCTCGAATGAACGTTTCGAAACATCGAAAAGGGTCGAGTCCAGATCGAACACCACGACAGGTAGTCCGCCACGTTCGATTTCCTGGCGACAACGCAAGACGACTTCGCGGATCACCTCTTCCGCTGGAAGCGGGTGGAATTGCGTCTTTTCGATCCATGCATTTCTGGTGTACATGAATAGGTTTTATCGCAAAACCCGCCTGAATTGAACGTCTAATCAGGACCCGGAGTAGCGTCTCCAGGCTTTGACGAGGGCGGAAATCCTGGTCGGGTCCAAAGGGGCACCGGCCTTGCCCCCTCTCCGGAGCGCGGAACCCACAATCAGTCTCAACCCCCGTTCGGCATCGGAAAGCCCCTCGACCGTCATCCCGCTTCCCACGTAAAGAGGAACCCCGCAATGGCGGGCCGAACCGAGGGCTGTCTGGAGAGAGTCCTGTGCCGGCAATCTGCCGGTTGTGGCTCCGGTGACAATCACCCCGTCCGCGCCCCCTCGACCTGCGACTTCTTCGATCGCGATTCCGAGGTCATCCGAAGAAAGGGTCCGGGCATGCTTCACATGGACATCGGCCAGGATCCGGACCTTGCCCCCCAGTCGCCGGCTTTCGCGGACCCAACGTGCGGCTTCTCCCTCGATCAGTCCCTGATCCGTGGCGACCACGCCCGCCAGGACGTTGATCCGGACAAAGGACGCCCCGGTCACCGAGGCGATGGCCAAAGCGGCGTCAGCGTCGTTACGGAGGACATTGACGCCGAGTGGAATCTTGACGGATTCGATCACAGCGGATGCGATGACGGACATGGCAGCGACGGTTTCGGGCGGGACCCGGTTCTTGTAAAAGGGGGCGTCACCGAAGTTCTCGATGATCAGTCCCTCGAATCCGGCTTTCTCAAGCTTCTTCGCTTCTTCCACCGCACGGGTGCAGGCCAGATTGAGCACGGATGAGGGAGACGTTCCCCGGGCACCGGGAGCTCCGGGCAATGCCGGCAAGTGGATGACTCCGATCAGACCCGGCAGGCTCATGGCAACTCCTTCATGATCTCTTCGAGGCCTTCATCCAGGACATCCCGGCTGAACGTCGATTCAACCCCGAAAACACCCTCTTCCATCATCTTCTCACCCGGATTCAGCGCCAGGATGGTTCCGATTTTGCGTAAATGGGCCTCCATGGCGTTCCAAAGAGTATGGGGGCTGACCCGCGCGTTGATGAAGAGCAATTTGGCCAAAGGGGTGATACCGAAAGCCCCTCGAACCAAGGACTCCGAGGTTGCGGCCCTGTACCAGCGCCACTTCCGGAGGGGCTCCCCGTTGATCTTGATGTTCTTGGGCACGAACCGGGTCAGGTAGCGTTTCGAATCCCGACCGTTGTGACGGACACGGAGACGGTCGTATTCCTCGTCACTGAGTGCGACGAGGTCGTAAGTGACTCCGCTCGTGGACAAGAAATACCCGTAACGCATGGAGTACTCGAGACCGATCTTGATGGCGATCCCCGGAATCTTGGTGGTGTAAACATAATGCCCTTCGTTCTGCTCCTGCTCGAACTTACGGGGATACATTTCCATCAAGGTGAAGCGTGAGACATCACCCGCCGGCTGAGGGGTGTTGCCATGAAAGGCTCCGACATCGACAGCCAATTCCGCTCCGGTCGCCTCGCGCATGGCATTGGCGGCGAATTGCGCAAAAGCGGTCGGTCCACGATCTCCGGAAACCAGACGGACTTCAGATTTTCCAATGGGCTTTCTCAGGTCGGGGCCGTACAGGCGCTCGAGTGCGGCTTCAGCTTCCTGCAGGTAGCGATCCTGCTCGGGATTCCTCGGACCGTCGAAATCGACCGGGACCAGCTCGTATGACAAAATTTTAGGCTGCTCTCCCCTGACGGCTTCGACCAGGATTTTGCCGATGAAATGCCCGTTGAAACCGGTCTGGACGACAGGCACTTCGCGGCCCTCCCGGTTCGGAACGATGGCCATGCTCTCGAGGACGGTGTGGGAATGCCCCCCGATCACCAGATCCAGCCCCTTGGAGGCGGCTGCCAACAACTTGTCCTCGCTGTAGCCGATGTGGGTCAATGCGATCACCAGATCGTGTTCCCGGTCCAGACCGTCGATCACGTCGTTCGCCAGGCCTTGCTCCGTGAACTCCTCCTGGGTCTCCGAATCGTCGTAGGAGCTGTCCCGGAAATCGAGAACCTTCATGTCATTCTTGCGGGATTTGACCCGTGTGATCCAACTGTAAAGGGCCTCGTCGGTCGACAGACCCATCACACCGATCCGGACTCCACCCCGTTCGAAACTCGCACTGGGACGGATCTGTCGGCTGAGGTTTTTGAGTCGCTTCTTGATCCGTAAGTTGCTCGAGACCACCGGGAACGGAAAGGGAGATTGGCCGTAGAGGGCATCCAGGTCCCGGGCGCCCATCAGCCAATCGTGATTCCCGACGGTGGCGGCATCGAAGCCGAAGCTCTGATATGCCCGAAGCACATGGATCCCGTTGTCCGGAAAATAATAAGTGGATCCCTCGAGATAATCTCCCGCATCGAATTTGAGGGTTTCAAAACCGCGGGCACGGCCCTCGTTCTCGAGTTCATCGAGTTTGGCCTTCACCCGGGCCCAGCTTCCGAACTCGGGCATTCCGTTGCGTGGGGTGCCTGCCGTCCTCAAAGCAGCATGCAGGTCATTCGTGTGAAGAATCTGCAAAACAACAGCCTCGGCACTCCCGGAGAGGAGCACCAGTGGCAGGACGAAAATGAGACGAGCGAGGTGGAAGACCCTCATAGGCGAGGGACTTTAACGCTTTTTGCGCAAGGTGTCAACACGAAAATCCTTCGCATTTCCGACATCTTAGCGGACGGATTCGACATTGCGGAACCGGACCCGTTTCGGAGTGAGCGCGTCAGCCCCCAAGCGGCGTTTTTTGTCCTCTTCATAGTCCTGGAAGTTGCCCTCGAAAAACTCGACCTTGGATTCACCTTCGAAGGCGAGGATGTGGGTGGCGACCCGGTTCAGGAACCAGCGATCATGCGAAATCACGATGGCAGTCCCCGCGAAATTCACCAGCGCCTCTTCCAGAGCACGGAGGGTGTTGACATCGAGATCGTTGGTCGGCTCGTCAAGCAGGAGCACGTTCGCCCCGGACTTGAGCATCTTGGCCAAATGAACCCGGTTGCGTTCTCCCCCCGAGAGGATCCCGACCTTCTTTTGCTGATCGGAACCGGTGAAGTTGAAGCGCGAGCAGTAAGAGCGTGAGGACACTTCCCGGTTTCCAAGAAGGACGGTCTCGTTCTTTCCGTCGGAAATCTCTTCCCAGACCGTGTTCTCGGAATTGAGGCTGTCGCGTGATTGATCGACATACCCGAGCTTCACGGTGTCACCGATCCGGATCGATCCGTTGTCGGGCTTCTCTTTGGCGGTGATCATTTTGAAGAGGGTCGACTTCCCTGCTCCGTTCCCCCCGATCACACCGACAATGCTTCCCGGTGGGATCTTGAAACTCAGATTTTCGAACAGGAGTTTGCCACCGAACGATTTCGAAATGTTCTCGGCTTCGATCACCACCGAACCCAGGCGCGGTCCCGGCGGAATGAAAATTTCCATTTCCTCGTCGCGACGCCCGCCTTGACTCTCGTTCAACATGGCTTCGTAAGCGTTCACGCGGGCCTTGCTCTTCGCCTGACGGGCCTTCGGACTCATCCGGATCCACTCGAGTTCGCGCTCGAGGGTCTTCTGCCGCTTGGTTTCGGCTTTTTCCTCCTGGGCGAGGCGGTTCTGTTTCTGCTCGAGCCAGCTCGAGTAATTTCCCTGCCAAGGAATCCCGTGACCGCGGTCGAGCTCGAGGATCCAACCGGCGATGTTGTCGAGGAAGTAGCGGTCGTGGGTGACCGCGATCACGGTCCCCTCGTAGCTCTGGAGGAACTGCTCGAGCCAGCCGACAGACTCGGCATCGAGATGGTTGGTCGGTTCGTCGAGCAGGAGCACATCGGGCCTCTGGATCAACAGACGGCAAAGGGCCACCCTTCTCCGCTCACCGCCTGAAAGGTTTTTCACCGGGGCATCGGAAGGAGGACAGCGGAGTGCATCCATCGAAACCTCGAGCTTCCGGTCGATATCCCAACCGTCTTTGGCTTCGATCCGCTCCTGGATCACTGCTTGCTCTTCGAGGAGCTTCGTCATCTCGTCCGGGTCGAGCTCCGGATCCGCAAACTTCTCACCGATCTCCTCGAAGCGCTTCAAATCACGCCCGAGTTCACCGGTCCCTTCCATGACGATCTCTTTCACGGTCTTGGCCGGATCGAGTTCGGGCTCCTGTCGGAGGTATCCGAAGCTGATTCCGTCCGAAGGCAACACCTCGCCGTTGACGTTCTTTTCTTCACCGGCGATCACCTTCATCAAGGTCGATTTCCCGGCGCCGTTCAGTCCGAGCACTCCGATCTTCGCTCCGTAAAAAAAGGACAAGGAGATGTCCCGGAGAACGGTTTTGTTGGGAGGGTAGATCTTCGAGACCCGACTCATCGAGAAAGCGAACTTCGGTTTAGCCATAGGGGCTCAAAGATACCAAATGAGGCGCAAAACCGCAATTTGCGGGAGAGGAAGTCCCGAGACCCGGTCCATCACCTTCTTGTCGCTCACCGTGTTGTCGGTGAGACCCTCCTGATCGGGTGCGGCGTGGATGGTGATCGAGCCGGCATGCAGCAAAGCCAACTGAACCCCGAGATCGAAGCCGAGGCCGAATCCGGGCGTCAGAAGCCACTCTCCACCGATCGAAACTCCACCGAAAAACGTACCGAGTCCGAGCTCGGCCGTTTTGGCCAGCGCCACGCCGTCGAGTTTCAGGTTGGAGATGTCGACTGAAACATTCACATGGCGGAATCCGAGTTCACCAGCCAGGAACCAGGCATTCGAAAAAGGATGGTAGCGCACTCCTCCTTTGACGGTGGTGCTCGACAGGGTGCGAGTCGACTCCTCCGAACCGAAACCGTAACGGAACCATCCCCCCTCGAAGTAGGACTCCCAGTCCGGAGCGGATTCCGGCCGGAGCCTCACCCCGACCAGAAGGGGCTGAGGGAGAGTGACCGCACTGGTCACGCCGACTCGCACAGGGCGGACTTCAGACTCGCCCGCAAGCGCCGACCCGCAAGACCCCATGAGCATCAGAAACATCCCGACCGCCCTCATCGGACCACCCGGATGGGATTCGAGATGATCCAGAGGAACTCCTCGTTCCCCCGCTGTTCGTCAAACAGGAATTCTTCGAGGTGCCGCGGTCGGATCCAAACTTGAACCCGGTAATGACCGGCCGGAGGGTCGGTGAAGGAGATGCCGGAACTTCCGCGACCCACCACTGTTTCAGTCCCGGACGAATCCACCCGGATGAGCTCCGACCGGATCTCGGGCTTGTCGTCTCCGTCACTCATTCCCGGAAAACTCCCGTGGACGGACGGCGAGGTGAAGGACAACTCCGAAGAAAAAGCACCCGGAGTGAGTGTTCCTCCCATCTCCACCACGGTTCCGGCTCCGCCGTTCATCCAGTTTGCATGAAAATCGGGAAGGGTCGGAGTGCCGAGCCCCTCCACCACGAAGTAGACCCGACCGGCGACGATCGCTTGCTTGACCGAGGTGAAATCATCCGCAGTGGCCAGGACCCAATTGTTGATGAACCGGGTCATCCGCCGGTGGTGGTCCAGTCGCTCTCCATCGGCGGCATTTTGCGAGAAAATATTCTCATGCGAATCGAGTCCGCCCAGTCCGGTGACCTGGACTCCCGCTGCCAGCAGACGGTTCCACGTCTGGAAATAGACCGGATTGAATTCGATGAAATCGAGCAACATGTAGTCGGGGTTCAACTCCTTGTAGGGATCGGCCAGGTAATTCAACAGGGCGCCGAGCTTTTCAAAGGGCGGTCTTCCAAGGTACTTCTTCCGGATTTTCGGATCGAGGTTGGCGTGCAGGTTGTAAATCTCGATCGCCGAAGGGGCCAGAGCGAGAAGACTTGCGAAATCCCGGCTCTCGGTGTGAGGGACGGCCACCACGGCCCCCACGGATTCGAGCGCGGTTTTCGAGGCGGCATCATCCGCACCGTAAACAGCCGCGCGCGTGGCGAGGTCACCCGGAATGTGATTCTGCATCCCGAGGGCGAGCCACTTCCCCTCGAGTCCGGGTAACAGCACCGGCATGAACCCGTCCGGGCACACCATCCGGTTTCCGACCGGGTCCACGCCCTGGGTGAGCAAGGTGTCTCCGGACCGGAGCAGAGAGAGGTCTTGGAAAGAGGTCTCCGCCATCCGGTCGACATGATCGGTCGCAAAAACATAATTGATGTGGTTCTCACAAAAAGCCCGCCTCGCGTGATCCCAACATTTCGAATCAGGACTTCCGTCAGCGAGAATGCCCTCTCCATCACAGGCATCGAAAGAATAAGGTGTGTGGAAATGGGTGATCGCCCGGACCGGAATCAGACTCCGCAATGTACCGAGTTCGGAGGTTCGAATCAGACCAGGGCTGACCGGACGGTCTGCACAGGCCTGAAGGAGGAACCCCAGAACCAAAACCCCAAAAACACGCATGTTCTCAGGTTAGCACCGCTTTTCATTCCACTGTGTCCGAAGCCACCCCCCCGGCAGGATTTTCCGACTCAAGATTTTGACGCTTGCACCGATACGTCAAAATATGATCATCCCCTTTCGAACACTCCTCGCCCTCACTGCAGTCCTCTCCGGTGTCCTCACTTCGTTCTCGGTTTTTTCGGATGAAGTGTTCGATCGCCTCGACGGAACCGGACCGTCCGGTAAGAAAGTGGATGTGGTGGAATGGGAAGGGAATCTCGAAGTCCATGTCTATCCTAAAGGATCATTGAAGGGACTCTCCGCGAAACTCGATGACCGCCAGAAGGGTAAGAAAGTGATGGTGATCGGTTACCGTTTCGGAGCCAATGAGCGCCCCTTGATCCGCCGCGCGATCCTCGGTGTGCCCTTCGATACGAAGATTCAAGCCTTCATCGAGCCCGGAGCGAAAGGTTACGACAAGATCGGCCTGTCCAACCGCCCCCTTTCCGCACCTTGGAAGCCTTACAAACTCGATGCAGCTCCCTCGCAGTGGTATCCAGACGGAGACGACCGGAATGAAGTCGATCCGGTCGCGCCGACTCTCACCGAAGCCCCGCTCCCGAAAGCCAAACGAATCCCTGCCGGTGACCGAAAGCCACTCGATGAAGGTTCAGTGAACGGCTTCGATTTCTGATCAGATTTTCTGATCAGATTTGGACGACTTCGATCACTTCGGGCACGGCTTCCTTGAGCTTGGTCTCGATGCCCACTTTGAGGGTCATCGTGGAGCTCGGACAACCTGCGCAAGATCCCTGCATGTACAGATAAACGATGCCGTCTTCAAAACGGTCGAGAGTGACATCTCCGCCGTCCATCGCCACGGCCGGACGGATGTGCTCGTCCAGGAAAGCCTGAATCCGTTTCTCGATCTCGGAGGAGTTCTGATTTGCGATCCCTGCAGCGAGATCCTCGGCCAAAACCGTTTCGCCCGCGGTCAGATGACGGTCGATCGTGTCGGAAGCGTTCCGGTGGACATGATCCCAGTCCCCGTCTTCGGTCTTGGTGATGGTCACAAAATCCTTGCCGATCATGACCCCTGAAATCCCATTGATATTGAGGAGTTTCCAAGCCAAAGGCGAACGTTGCTCCGCATCGTCCTTCTTGGTGAAGTTGGCTGCGCCTTTGTCGAGGAGCTTCCGGTTCACGGAATACTTCAAGGTATTGGGGTTCGGGGTGAATTCCAAAGAGACGTAGACGGCTGAATCTTCCATGAAAGCGAATCTATACTGGAAAGTACGGATTTCGCAAGCCTTGAATTCTCCGTAAAAAACCCTCGATTTTTACTCCCGTTTTTGGAAGACTGCGCCCACTATGGCATTCATTCCCGTGATCCTCTCCGGAGGCAGTGGTACCCGTCTTTGGCCCCTTTCCCGCACCCAGTTCCCGAAGCAATTCTGCGACCTGTTCGAGGAGTCCCTGTTCCTGAAAACCCTTCGCCGCCTGAACCCCCTCGGGTCTCCTTGGGTGGTCACCAACCAATCCATGAAGGTCCTGACCGAGAACGTCCTCCGGGAGGCCGGAGTGCCTGCCTCCCAGGCACTCTATGAACCGAAGGCGAACAACACCGCGCCAGCCATCGCCCTCCTGTGCAAAGTGTTCGAACAGCAAGGCCGGACTGACGCCGTGGTGGGTGTGTTTCCGTCCGATCACCTGATTCAGAACGAGGCCGCCTTCCAATCCGCGATCCGCTTGGCCGAAACCTGCGCCAAAAAAGGGCAAGTGGCGACCATCGGAATCCGGCCGACCCATCCGGCCACCGGCTACGGATACATCGAGGTCGGTACCTCCCCCTTTGCCACCGAGAATGAAACCACTGCATTCCAGACCCTCGGGTTCCGAGAAAAGCCGGACCTGAAAACAGCCGAAGGATTCCTGAAAGCCGGAACCTTCCTCTGGAACGGTGGCATGTTCGTGTTCCAGGTGGGAACCATGATCACCGCCCTGAAGGCCCTCATGCCCGAGACCTGGGACGTGATGAACGGCCTCAAGTCCGATCTGTCCAACCTGAAAGAGCTGTACGATCGTTGCCCCGCCCAGAGCATCGATTATGGCGTGATGGAAAAACTGAAAGCCCAAGTCTGCATCCCTTGCGATCTCGGCTGGAGTGACGTCGGATCCTGGGACGAGATCGCCAAGCTCGGCAAATCCTCGGAAATGCTCGAAGTCGGCGGCAGCGGGAACTTCGCCTATTCTAACCAAGGCCGACTCACCACCTTCATCGACACCGATGACCTGATCGTGGTCGACACCGCCGACGCCCTTCTGGTCGCCAAGAAGAACTCGACCCAGAACGTGAAACACGCGGTCGAGCAACTCGTCCGGAACCGCGACAAGCGCGCGCAAGAGCACCCCTTCGAGTTCCGTCCCTGGGGCCGCTTTGAAATCCTCCGCGACACGGATGCCTACAAATCGAAGGTGATCCACGTGAACCCGGGGCAGCAGCTCTCCTACCAGAGCCACGCCAAGCGGGCCGAACACTGGGTGATCATCAAGGGCGAACCGGAAGTGGTCCTGAACGACGTCGTACACGCATTGAAGCCGGGAGAGTCCATCTACATCCCTCAAGGTGCCAAACACCGGATCCGCAACCCGGGCAAGGTGCTGGTGGAATTCATCGAAGTCCAGGTCGGAACCTATTTCGGCGAGGACGACATCGTCCGATATCAAGACGACTATCAACGGAGTTGAAACCATGATCGAGTGCAAAAACTACATCAACGGGGCCTTCGTCGAGGGAAGCGGGGCCTCCCGTGAAGTGAGGAGCCCACGCACCGGTCAGGTGATCGGCCGCTTCAAGGAAAGCACGACCTCCGACATCGAGCAGGCGATCCTACACGCAAAAAAGGCCGCCCCGACTTGGGCCAGGACCCCGGCCAAAGAGCGGGCCTCGCTGCTGTTCAAATTCCGGAACATCCTGCTGAGAGACCTGGATCTGATCTCGGCACAGATCAGCGAAGAATCGGGAAAGACCCTTGCCGAAGCCAAAGCCGGACTCATGAAGGGTGTCGAAGTACTCGAATACTCCCTGAGCTTGCAGAACTCCGACTCCGGGGGCCGACTCCAGGTGTCCCGTGGCGTGTTCTGTGAATACCGTCGCGAAGCCCTCGGCGTGGTCGCCGGAATCACTCCGTTCAATTTTCCGGCGATGGTCCCGATGTGGATGATCCCGATCGCACTCGCGGTCGGCAACGCCTTTGTGTGGAAGCCCTCGGACAAGGTGCCTCTGACCTCGAATCTTCTGGCCAAGGCCATTGAAGAGTCGGGATTCGCGCCCGGAGTCTTCACCGTACTTCAAGGAGGACGGGAGAGCGTGGAAACCCTCCTCGACCATCCGGGAATCTCCGCTGTCGGCTTCGTCGGTTCTTCACCGGTGGCCCAAAGCGTTTACTCACGGGGCACTTCCCGGGGCAAGCGCGTGCTCGCGCTCGGTGGTGCGAAGAACCCGATCATCCTGATGCCGGATGCGGACCCTGAAATCGCCACTCGTGGGATTGCAGACTCCTTCACCGGCTGCGCCGGCCAACGTTGCATGGCAGCCTCGGTCCTCCTGGCCGTGGGCGAAGTGGGTTCCCTCGTCGATGCCGTGGTGGAAAAGGCTCGCGCCATCCGCCCCGGAAAGGAGATGGGTGCCATCATTTCCAAGGAATCCCTGGACCGCCTGAACGCCTCCATTTCACGCGCTGTCAGTGAAGGAGCCCGCCTGGTGCTCGACGGTCGCAATCCGGAAGTCGGTCCGGATCTGAAGGGTGGTTACTGGCTCGGTCCCACCATCCTCGATGGAGTCACGCCGGGGTCTTCCGCCGCCTGCGAAGAATGGTTCGGACCGGTGATCTCGATTGTCCGATGCAAGAATCTCTCGGAGGCTCTGGCTTTCGAAGCGGCTTCGGCGTTCGGTAACGCGTGCAGTGTCTTCACGCGGGACGGATCGGTTGCCGAACGGGTCGCGAACGAAAGCACCGCTGGAATGATCGGTATCAATGTCGGCGTTCCGGTACCGCGCGAACCCTTCTCATTCGGCGGAACCAAGATCTCGAAGTTCGGTTCCGGTGACATCACCGGAGACTCCGGGACCGAGTTCTGGTCCCAACTGAAAAAAGTCACCACCAAATGGGCCGACAGCCCCGACAAGAACTGGATGTCCTGATATGCCACACACAAAACGTACCGCTCACATCGCCCTCACCTCCCATCCCGGTCAGAAGAAGGACATCACCTCCTTCGAGATCCAGTGGGGAGCCAAAACCCCGAAGGAACGCGGGCCCCTGATTGCAACCAACACCAATCCCTTGCAGAGGAACGCCATCGGCGCCCATTCCGGATCCTATTCGGTGTACCGGGCCCTGGCGATGGCCGCAGGCAAACTGGCCGAAGACTTCAAACCCGATCTGACCAATACCGAGCCCGTCGAGAAAATCGGGCCGCATCCGAGTTGGAAAGATCCGAAGAAAATCGTTTCGCTCGACCCCTGGGGTGCGGATATCGCCACGGTTTACAAGAAGGAGCTCCAAGTCGGATACGACATCCGTCCGAGCATCGCAGTGACCAAGGCCCACATCCGGATGGCCGAGCTCGACGAACTGTTCAATAAAGGGGAACTCGAGGTCGACGGAAAAATCGTCAAGCCGTCCCACGACGTCACCGTCACCAAGGCCGCCATCGAACCGGTCTGGTACCTTCCGGCAGTGGCTGAACGTTTCGGCACCACCGAAGGGGAACTCCGCAAGGTGCTCTTCCAGGAGACCGGGGGTATGTTCCCGGAACTGGTGACCCGTCACGACTTGAAGGCCTTCATGCCCCCCATCGGTTCCACCTCCGTCTACATTTTCGGAGATGTCAAAGCGATCACCGACCCGAAGAAAGAGCTCACGGTCCGGGTGCACGATGAGTGCAACGGGTCTGACGTGTTCGGCTCGGACATTTGCACCTGCCGGCCATATCTGGTCCACGGAATCGAGGAGTCGATCAAGACCGCACAAAAAGGCGGGGCCGGAGTCATCGTGTATTACCGCAAGGAAGGTCGTGCCCTCGGGGAAGTGACCAAGTTCCTGGTGTACAATGCGCGCAAACGCCAGAAAGGCGGCGATTCGGCGAGCACTTACTTCCTGAGAACAGAATGTGTCGCCGGAGTCCAGGACATGCGCTTCCAGCAAATGATGCCGGACGTACTCCACTGGCTCGGCATCACCCGGATCACGAATTTCGTCTCCATGTCCAATATGAAATACGATGCGGTCGTGGGAAGCGGAATCAAGATCATCAACCGGATCGAGATTCCCGCCGATCGCATTCCGGCCGATGCATCCGTCGAAATGGAAGCCAAAAAAGCCGCCGGTTACTTCACCCCGGGAAAAGTGAAGAAGAGCGGTGAACTCAAGAAGGTCAAAGGACGGGGTCTGTTCGAATGAAAGGCTCTGCCGCTGAACTGGATCATCTGCTTTCGCCACAGGCGGTGCGGGAGCGTTCGCAACGTCTTTACGACCTCGCTCTCGAGGGCAAGGGTCATTTCCGGGTCCATCCTGAAAAGCTCCCGGAAGTGGCATCCTTTGTCCTGGACGTGACCCGCGAGAATTACCCGGACCTTTCCATTCCTTTTCACTCAAGGTTCGGTCATTTCCGGGCCGGTGGCGTGGACCGGCTTCGCGGGGTAATGGCTGATTCGGGTGTGAGCGATCCGGAGGAACGGGCGCGGGTTCTAATCGAACTCGGAATCGTTTCGGTTTTGCTCGACGCCGGTGCCGGCATGGCTTGGAAATACAAGGACCCCTTCACCGACGGACGGATCTTTTCCAAGTCCGAGGGCCTGGCCATCGCCTCACTCGATCTGTTTCGTGCCGGAAAATTCCACTCAAAAGGCCTGATCGGTGCCGATTCCGAAGGCTTGAAACGCTTCTCGACAAAAGACCTTGAAACCGGTTTCCAGGTTTCCCCTGCGAATCCCCTCCTCGGTGTGGAAGGTCGTGTGGCCCTTCTGAACCGGCTCGGGGAGATCTTCGAGGGTTCACGCCCCGGAGTCCTGCTCGATGAGTGGCTGAAAGAGGCCCGGAACGGCTCCATCCCGGCTGAGCGTGTGCTGAAGGGCGTCCTCCTCAAACTCGGGCCCATCTGGCCCGGACGGATCGAACTGAACGGAGTGAACCTCGGAGACTGCTGGGAACATCCGGCACTCGGAAACCCGGGAACCCCCTCCTCCCTCATCCCTTTTCACAAACTCTCCCAATGGATGAGCTATTCCCTCATGGAACCCTTGATGGAGCTCGGGATCAGGATTTCAGACCTCGACTCCATGACCGGGCTCCCTGAGTACCGGAACGGCGGCCTGTTACTGGACTCGGGGCTGATCGAGCTCATGGACGAGAGGGACCGTGAACGGGAGCATGCGCCCGGATCCGAACTGATCCTGGAGTGGCGGGCACTCACCGTGACCCTACTCGACCGCATCGGAGAACAAGTCCGGAACTCTCTCGGAAAATCGAAAGAAGAACTACCGCTCGTCAGGATTCTCGAGGGCGGCACCTGGCACGCAGGGAGGCGCCTCGCATCCCGACTTCGCTCGGACGGGGGACCTCCCCTGAAGCTCCAGAGCGACGGAACCGTATTTTGAAACACAGCAAGGAAAAGTGATCATGGCCAAGACCAAAAAGAAGACTGCAAAAACCCCTCATCCGACCGTGACCATCCTGGAGCATCCGGTACTCCAGCACAAACTCTCGATCCTCCGGGACAAGAACATCTCCTCGATGGCCTTCCGCCAGATTGTCGAGGAAATGAGCCAGATGATGGCCTATGAAGCCACCCGTGATCTCCAAATGGGGCTCTCGACGGTCGAGACCCCACTCGAGAAAACCAAATCACCCAAGATCACCGAGACCTTCACCATTGTCGCCATTCTCCGCGCGGGCCTCGGCATGTTGAACGGAATGATGAAGATCCTCCCCTTCGCCACTGTCGGACACATCGGGATTTACCGTGACCGCTTTGTGAATGCGACTGTCGAGTACTACCTCCGTCTCCCCAAGAACGTGAAGAACCAGCGTGTCCTCCTCCTCGATCCGATGCTGGCCACCGGTGACACCGCATGCGCCGCAATCGAACGCTTGAAAGAGTACGGAGTGGGACAGATCCGGCTCCTCACCCTCCTCGCGGCGCCCCAGGGCGTCCGCAAGATCCACGCTCACTTCCCCGATGTGGAGATCGTGACGGTGAGCCTCGAGCGTGAATTGAACAAAAAGGGTTACATCCTTCCCGGGATGGGAGACGCGGGTGACCGCCTGTACGACACGGTCCAACACTCATGATTCCCGAAACGATCATGCTCATCGGAATTTCGGGTGGCAGCGGATCGGGCAAGACGACCTTCGCCCGGATGCTCAATGATTATCTGAACGCCACCCGGGGTGGCGGGTTTTCCGCGATCCTGGCCCAGGACCACTATTACATCGACCAATCCGCCCGGTTCAAAGAGGACGGAGACCCGTCGGTCAATTTCGATCATCCGTCTGCCATCGAGTTCTCGCTCCTGAGTCGTCATCTCGAACAACTCCGACTCAAAAAGCCGGTGGAGGTCCCGATCTACGACTTCGTGACCCACACCCGTAAGCTCGAAACCACCCCGTTTCCACCCCGCCCGGTGGTGATCGTGGACGGCATGCTCCTGCTTTCGCAAGCGATTGTGCGCCCTTGGCTCGATCACAGCATCTATGTCGATGCGCCTGAATCGGTCCGTTACGAGCGCCGGCTCCGTCGTGATGTCACTGAAAGAGGCCGCACCCCGGAGGGTGTGGAACGTCAGTTCCGGGCCCAGGTGAAACCCATGCACGACGAGTTCATCGAACCTTCCAGAAGGTATGCATCCCTGATGGTGGACGGGACCCGGGACTTCACTCCGGTCATCGCCGGATTGCGCCTCTGATTCCGCTGTTTACTTGAGTTTCGCGTCAATTTCAGGTAAGTTCGCGGCATATGAACACAGGATTCTCGACCGGTAACTACAAGCAGAACCCCAACATGCTCCAATACAAGGTGCGCGACATCACCTTGGCCGAATGGGGCCGCAAGGAGATCAAACTCGCTGAAGCCGAGATGCCGGGCCTCATGGCCCTCCGTCAAGAGTTCGGTCCTTCCAAGCCACTCAAGGGTGCGCGGATCGCAGGCTGTCTCCACATGACGATTCAGACTGCCGTGCTCATCGAGACCCTGGTCGAACTCGGCGCTGAAGTGACCTGGTCCTCCTGTAACATTTTCTCCACCCAGGACCACGCGGCTGCGGCCATCGCAGCGGCCGGCATTCCGGTCTACGCTTGGAAAGGCCAGACCGAAGAAGAGTTCATGTGGTGTATCGACCAGACCGTGTTCTTCGGGGACAAGAACCGTCCTCTCAACATGATCCTCGATGACGGTGGAGACCTCACCGGTCTCGTCCTCACCCAATATCCTGCACTCTACGAAGGAATCCGCGGAATCTCCGAAGAAACCACCACAGGCGTCCACCGCTTGCACGAGTTGGAACGCCTCGGAAAACTCCCAGTTCCTTGCATCAACGTGAACGACTCCGTGACCAAGTCGAAGTTCGACAACAAGTACGGATGCCGCGAGTCCTGCGTAGACGCCATCCGTAGGGCGACCGACATCATGATCGCAGGCAAAGTGGCGATCGTGGCCGGGTTCGGCGATGTCGGCAAGGGCTCCGCAGACTCCCTCCGCGGCGCCGGTGCACGCGTGATCGTGACCGAAATCGACCCCATTTGCGCGCTTCAAGCCGCAATGGAAGGCTTCGAGGTGAAGAAGATGGACGATGTGATCGGTCTTGCCGACATCGTCGTCACCGCGACCGGTTGCAAAGGAATCATCCAGGACCGTCACTTCAAGGCGATGAAGGACAAGACCATCGTTTGCAACATCGGTCACTTCGACATCGAAATCGACATGGCCTGGCTCAACAAGAACTACGGCCACACCAAAGATACCATCAAGCCACAGGTCGACCTTTACACCCTCGACGGGAACAAGCAGGTCATCGTGCTTGCTGAAGGGCGCCTCGTGAACCTCGGATGTGCCACCGGTCACCCGAGCTTCGTGATGTCGAACTCTTTCGCGAACCAGACCCTGGCCCAGATCGAGCTTTGGGCCCATGCCTCGAAATACGAGAAGAAGGTCTACATGCTTCCGAAGCACCTCGACGAAAAGGTCGCACGCCTCCACCTCAAGAAAATCGGCGTGGAACTCGATGTCTTGACTGCGGATCAGGCTCAATATCTGGGAATGCGTCCAGAAGGTCCTTACAAGCCCGAGTACTACCGTTACTGATCGGACCCACTTAAGTCATTGATCTCAAGAGCAAAGCCCCTGGCACCCTTCTGGTTGTCAGGGGCTTTTTCATTTTTTTTGAAACATTTCAGGCACTTCCGGTATTTAGAGCTTGAATAATTATTTATTCATTGTATAATCCGCGACCATGAAAACCAAATCCACCCTGATCGCACTGACGGTATGCCTGTCGGTCTCGGCCTGCGGAGTCGCCACCACGGCCAACTCCCACCTCGGGAATCTCGACCAGACCTCACAGAAGATGCTCGACGAACTGAAGAGCAGCCGCGAACAGCTTGAAGTCGCCACGCGCCAGTCCGAACGCATCGCCGACGCACTGGTGGCCCTGAAGGACCTCGGCTTCGATCTCGTGAAAATGCTGCAATCCACTTTCGCCCCGAAGCCGTCGGGGCAGACCGACAACATTGACGATGTTTTGAATCAAACCCAGGAGGTCCCCCGTGAATAAGACTTTGCTTTTGTCTTGGTTGCTCCCCTTGTCGATCCTGGCCACTGACGCCCGTGCGGTCGAAATCGCCGAACACCATTGTGTCGATGCGCGGGTCAATGCCGTGCACACCCTCTTCACCCGGTATTCCGATTACGCCACCATGCCCGGATCGGCCTACACCGTCGGATTGGCAGGAGCCAAAATCGATTTGATCAAGATGATCAAATCCCAGGCCAAGAAAGTGAGTGAGACCGGACGCGACAGCAAAAACCTGGTCTGGGTCGTCCTTCAACCGGCGCTGGTGGAAGACTCAAAGGTCTACCCGCGCTTCCTCCTCGATTGTTCGGTCGCCTGGAGTGATCTCACCTCCTTCAAACAGAACTGTGCCCTCCAGAAAGAAAAGCAACACTACGGGCTCGACGACCTCACCATCGCCATCGACGTGAAGGAACAGGACTCCTCCTGCAAACACCACGAAACCGGCATCCGCCTCCGGATCAACATCACCGGGAACAACAAGGAGATCGCCGAGATCAAGAAGGCGACCCTCGCTCCCGCAGGTGTGCTCGCTCCCCTCATCTCGGCCCTTTTTGACGAGGATGCGTTCTTCAGGAACTACTTCCGCAACATCTACGACGAGTGGATCAAGACCCTTTGAGCTCGCGGCTCTTGAAATAATCCAATGTCAGGCTGAGGCCTTGCTCCAGTGCAACCGCGGGAGTCCACCCGAGGAGCTCGCCCGCAAGAGTGATGTCGGGTTTCCGTTGCTTCGGGTCGTCCCCGGGCAAGGACTTGAACACGAGGGATCCTGCCGTCGGGATCAGTTCACGGACTTTCTCGGCGAAATCGACAATGGTGAATTCGCCCGGATTCCCCAGATTCAACGGACCGGTGTGATCGACACCCATGAACCGCACGATGCCTTCGACCAGGTCCGAGACAAATTGAAAGCTCCGGGTCTGACGGCCGTCACCGTAAATGGTGAGGGGCTGTCCCCGCAGAGCCTGGAACATCAGGTTGGTCACCACCCGTCCGTCCTCGGGATCCATTCTGGGACCGTAAGTGTTGAAGATCCGGATCACCCGGATCGGAACCCCTTTGGCACGGTGATAGGCGAAACACAAGGCTTCGCCGTAACGCTTGCCTTCATCATAGATGGACCGGACTCCGATCGGATTCACGTTACCCCAGTAATTCTCGGGCTGAGGGTGAACCAGCGGATCCCCGTAGACTTCAGAAGTGGATGCGAAGAAAAACCGGGCTCCGGTCTTCACGCAAAGGTCGAGGAGTTTCCGTGTTCCCTCGCCGTTGACGAGCATCGTCTCGATGGGACGGGCATCGTACTTCGGGGGTGAAGCGGGTGAGGCGAAATGCATGACCCAGTCCCAGTTCTGAGCTGTCAATTCTTCGGGCAAATCGACCGAGACATCAGCCTGGACAAAACGAAACGCAGGATGCGACTCAAACACGGCCAGGTTCACTTTTCTGCCGGTGCAGAGGTTATCCACCCCGACGACCTCGAACCCCTCACGGAGCAAACGTTCGGCAAGGTGGCTTCCGACAAAACCGGCGGCGCCGGTCAGAAGCACCCGCTTCATCGATTGGATCTCCCGAGAGTGAGCAAGCGGATTCCGGCCGCGGACAGGGCCTTGCCGTCCATCAGACCCCGACCGTCCAGCACCAGCTTCTGTTTCATCTTCAGGGCCAAGGAGGCGAAGTCGAGGGACCTGAACTCAGGCCACTCGGTGACCAGGATCACCGCATCGGCCTCGTCAAAAACCTTCTCCGCAGAATCGACAAGTTCGAGCTCGAGGTCCTTCCATTCCGAGCGGGCACGCTCATTCGCGACCGGATCGAACCCGACCACCTTCGCTCCCCGATCGATCAGCTTTGAGGCGATTTCGAATGCCGGAGCGTCACGAAGATCATCGGTGAACGGCTTGAATGCCAGGCCCAACACACCGATCTTTCGCCCTTTCAGGATCTTCAATTCGGAGAGGAGGATCTCGACCATCCGGCTCCGTTGACGGAAGTTCACGGACCGCGCGGCCTCCGTGATTTGCATGTTCAGGCCGTATTCTTTACCGGTCGCGATCAAAGCCGCCGTGTCCTTTCCGAAACACGACCCGCCCCATCCGATTCCGGCCTGCAGGAACCGGTTCCCGATCCTCGAATCGAGCCCGATGCCACGAGCGACGTGCTGGATGTCCGCGCCGACTTTCTCTGAAAGTTCGGCGATCTCGTTGATGAAGGAAATCTTGAGCGCCAGGAACGCATTGGCGGCGTATTTGATCAGCTCTGCCGACTGGAGATCACTGGTCAGGAAAGGCACAGCCCGGAATCCCTCGGGTCGACGCAAAAAATGCGGTGATTCGAAAGTTTGTTCCAGAAGGGGCTGATACAGCCGGCGCAGGACTTCGAGCGCGTCGGGTTCGTCGGAACCGACGACCACCCGGTCGGCATACAGCATGTCTGAAAGCGCCGACCCCTCCCGGAGAAACTCCGGATTCGAGGCCACAGAAAACCGTGTGCGATCCGACCCGCGTGCCCGGTACGCGTCACGGACCAGACTTTCGACCCAATTTCCACTGCCGATCGGTACCGTGGATTTGTTCACGATCACCACGAACGGACTGGAGATGTGAGTTCCGATCAGGTGGGCGGCCGACTTCAAGTAACTGAGATTGGGGTTCCCGTCCGGAAGCGAGGGGGTTCCGACAGCGATGAAAACCACCTCGGCACTTTCGAGCGCAGCCCGCGCATCGGTGCTGAAAACCAGATTCGAAGAGGCGAGCTCCATCAACTCGTCCAAGTGGGGTTCATAGATGGGGGATTTACCCGCCTTCAACGAGGCGACCTTGGCCTCATCCACATCGAAGCAAGTCACCCGGTGCCCGAGGAAAGCCAACGCCACCCCGGTGGTCAGACCGACATACCCTGTCCCCATGATCGCGACGTTCATGGTGCCCCTCAGACTTTCGGCTCGTAGTCGTCTTGTTCGTCACCGACCGATTCACCCGAGGCAACCGGACCGCCGGCACCCGGTGCCTTGCGCGTGAGCGGAAACAGGACACAGTCCTTGATGTTGTCCGAGTTAGTCACGAATTGGACGAGCCGGTCGATACCGATCCCCCAACCCGAAATGGGCGGCATTCCGTATTCCATGGACAGGACGTAATCCTCGTCCTTGACCATGGCATCCGCATCCCCTTCTGCATTCAACTTGGCTTGTTCCTCGAGGCGCCTCATCTGCTCGATCGGGTCCACGAGCTCTGAATAAGCGTTCACGATCTCGACTCCGTTCACCACCAACTGGAAACGGTCGGTGAGGTCAGGACGGTTGTCGTTCGCGCGGGCCAACGGAGAAAGGTCGATCGGATGCTCCGTCAGGAAGGTCGGCCCCACCATCTTGGGTCGGCTCACCTTTTTGTACAAAGTGTCGATCAGATTGCCACGACCGAGTTTTTCGGGGTGTTCTTCGTCGAGATCGATCCGCTGGTCCTTGATGGCCGCGAGGAGCTCAGGAGCCGTTTTGAATTTTTCGATGTCGATCCCGCAATCCTTCAAAATCAGATCCCTGAAGGTCACCGTTCCCCACTCACCACCGAAATCGACCTCGGTTTCGCCGAGCTTGATTTTGGTGGTTCCGAGGGTCTTCTGGAACACGGTCTGGAAGAGCCGTTTCATCAGATCCATGTTGTCCCGGTAATTCCAGTAGGCGGAGTATCCCTCGACCATGGTGAATTCCTGGAGGTGGTTCGGACTGATCCCCTCGTTGCGGTAACAGCGGGCGAACTCGAACACATGCTGGAACCCCCCGACCACGAGACGCTTCAGATAGGTCTCGGGAGCGATCCGGAGGTAGAGATCGATATCGAGGGCGTTGTGATGGGTCATGAACGGGCGCGCGAGCGCTCCGGACGGATTCGGCTGCAGACTCGCGGTCTCCACTTCGATGAAGGACTCCCCTTCGAGGAAATTCCTCATCTCACGGATGATGGCCGACCGGAGCAGGAAGCGTTTGCGCGCCTCTTCGCTCGTGATCAGATCCAGATAACGCTGACGATACTTGATTTCCACATCCTGAAGTCCGTGGAATTTCTCCGGAAGAGGCCGCAGGCACTTGCCGAGGAAGGTGTAATCCTTCACCTGGAGGGTCTTTTCCCCCACCCGGGTGGTGAACATCTCGCCCGTGGCGCCGAAAAAATCGCCGATGTCGACGAAGTCGACGTAATGCTGGTAGCGCTCCTCACCCACATCATCGATCTTCATGCACAGCTGGAGTTTTCCGCGCAGGTCCTGGACGGTGATGAAGCTCAGCTTCCCCATCCGCCGAATCGCGGTGATCCTGCCGGCGACACGCACGCCAGCACTTCCGTCAGCAAGCTCCCTCGCTTCCGCCAGGCCGTGCGTGGTCTCATAGCGCTCTGGATAGGGGTGAATCCCGGAAGTCTTCAGTTTCTCGAGCTTTTCTCGACGGACCAACTCTTGTTCGGACAGGTTCTGATGATCGGATTGCATGGAGCGACACTAACATGACGCCTCCCGTTTTCCTAGCCGATCAGGTTGTTGCGCCCCGCGCAAAAACGCACAGCACCATCACCAACTGAAGCCGGCCGCTTCCGAATCCTTTTTGAAGGTCTGAACGGTGTCCAGACTGAGCTCCTCGAGCGTCTTGAAACCGGAAGAAAGCTTTCCGAGCACATCGAACGGCACGGTGATGATGTCGATCCCGCACTGCTCGGCTTGGAGGATGTTGTACACTTCACGGGTCGAGGCCCACAGACTCTCGATGCCTCCACCGAAGTCCTTGCAGATCTGTGCCGCAGCAGTGAGGGTCGGCACAGGATCGTGCCCCAGATCCGCAGCACGCCCGGCGAACACCGAGACAATGGACGGAGCTCCACCCTCGAGAGCCTGACAGGTCTCCAGGGTTTGCTTCACGGTATAGATGGCGGTCACATTCAATTTGATCCCGGAACGGGTCAGTTCACGGACCAATGGCAGGCAGGACTTCCCTTCGCTGTTCTGGACCGGGACTTTGACATAGACGTTCGAACCCCAGGTGGCGATCTCCCGTGCCTGCCGCTCCATGGAGGGGAAGTCGTCGGCGAAAACCTCGAAAGAAATCGGCTTTTCACGGATGGAGAGGAGGACATCCTTGCAGAACGCGCGGTAATCCTGGACTCCCGCTTTCTTCATCAAGGACGGATTTGTCGTCATGCCGCCCACTTGGGGGTTGGCGTTCATTTTCAACAACTGGTCTTTCTCGGCGCCGTCCGAAAAAATCTTGATGCTGTAATTTCTCTTCGTCTTCATTGTGTCTTGACCTCGCATTTGGGAGCGCCTTTCAACGACCACTCCGGTTCGGAACAATCCTTCTTCACCGCCACGGTCTTGCGGTAGCTGTTCACCTTGTAATCGTAAACCGTCTGGACCTTCAGATCTTCGTAACCGTCGCTTTTTTTTCTCTTGAGGGCGGACTTCCCTTCGAACGCGAACAACTCCCCGGTTCCGGGCTTCAGATAGAACCGCATCGGGTCCACCACGGCCTTCACGATGAGACTGACCGGCGCCATTTCGAGAACGAGGTAGTCCTCGCCGGCCACCGTCTTGCCCACTTTCAATTTTCTCATCACAAAACTGAAGGAATCCCGACGATCAAGAACGGCGACTTTCAGCGGGAACTCCTTCCCTTTGGCGAGATCTTCAAAATGCGGCCGGACGTAGGACATCACAGTGGAGGGAACGACCAGATTCTCTTCAGCGTCGTCGACCGAAGTCTTCACCGACTGGTCCCGGAGATCCGTCACCTTGTAATGGACTTTCCCGTCTTTCACTTCGAGTTCGGATTTTTTCTGGAGCACCCGGTTCTCGATCACCGCCCGCCGGACGTGACCTTCCTTTTCCCAGGATTCCTCGATCACCTGGTCACCCTCGGGAGCCGAGAAAACGTTCATGGCGTGCACCAGACCGTCCTGCTCCAGGCGACTCACCATGCGCACCTTCCCGAAAGACTGGGCAGGACAAGGTGCACCCTCGAGCAAACCCTTGCATTCAGACGGAATGGAATCCTTCGGGTAAATCCTCCCGTGGATTTCCAACAGCATCTTGGCATCGGCCCGTGCGGGTCCGCCGATGACCAGTGCGGCCAACAGGACACTCAAAGAGTTCTTCATGATCCCCGAGTCTAGAATGGGAGTTTTTTTTCGTCCAGATCGGCCTCGATGAAAACCTTCGGGAAGATCCCACCCCGCTGGTGCTTCATCAACACCTGGAGGGAGTAGGTCCCCCACAAGCCCATCAGGTCCTTTTCCCGGCTGGCGCCCTCGGCCAATCGCGAGGACAGCGAAGCCAGTCCTGCCGCAAAGCGTTCCGAGGTCTGCCCCACGGGGGTCACGACAAATTGGAGCTCCAGGTCCGTCTGGTCCGAATTCTTGAAGAAAAACGAGGTCTCCTCCACCCGGGCACCGGCGCCTCCGAGAACGGAAGTGATTCGATCCCGGATCTGGGTCCTGAACTCGTCCGATCCGAGAGGAATCCGGTAACGGATCCGCTTTCCGGCCAACTGGTCCGGGCTCGGCGGGATGCGCCCCGACAACAAGCCCGCAAGCTTTGACCGCTCCGCGGCATCTTTACAAAAAGCGTCTTCCCGGAACGACCGGCATACCCAGAAAACAGACAAACGCATCTCGGTGTCCTGGACCCGGTGCTCATTCAAAGATTCGGACTCACCGGGCCTTGCGAGAATGAAGTCGCAGGAAGGATTTTTGATCGGAGCGCTCTGGAATTTGAGTGTCCGGAAAAACGGCTTCGGAAGCATCACCGGGAAATCGTCCCGGCTCACCAGGATGATTTCTTTCGGGAGCCACTTCCTGATTTTGTAAGGCCCGGATGAAATCCATTCCTTTGCCGGTTTTTCACCCCGCTTCAAGGCCTCGAGATTGCCGGGATGGATCACTCCACTCAGAGGATGGGTCAACACCTCGGTCAAGAATTCCTCGAGGTCGAAATCCGGCAAGCCTGTCGGAATTCGGATGCGCAATCCTCCCTCGATCGACTCGTAACGGGTTCCCAGAAAAGCGTTCCAGACCGGAACTGACGAGAGATCGGGTGTTTTCGACCTGACAAACTCATGTGCCGCCACAAAATGGACGGGCTCGATCGGGTCCCCGTTTGAATACCGCAGACCCGCTTTCAACTTCACATCCAGACTGTTGTCTTTCGCATTCCACGACCAGCTTTCAGCGAGAAGCGGGGTCAACGGACGCTCACCACTCAGGTGATCCGGCTGGAACAGTGTTCCGACCACACCCTGTTGGGGAGAAAGATCGAGCGCCACATAGGCATCGAGCGGGGAGGCACTGAGAGGGAGTTCGTAGATCCAGACGCTTTTGGCCTCCTCGACGACCATCGCCTTCTTCGAAAAGAAAAAGGCGAGGAAATTCACCCCGAAGGCAACCGCGAACACGAGCACCGCCAGCTTTGTCTTTGACATGCCACTTGTGTTACACTGCTCGGGTCCCCCATGCAACTCGAAGACTTCATTCAAAAATCATCTTACTTCTCCCTCGGTCATCTACCCACCGAGGGCTTTCATCCCGCCACTTCGAACTTGTCCGACTTGGCCCGGTCGGATCCGGACGAGGCTGTCCGCCTGATAGGCCGGGTCGATTCCGACGCCGTCCGGACCCTGCGCGACGCCATGGATTCGATCCGGAAACTTTCGACCGAAATCCATGCCACGCTCGAACAGGGAAGCCGGGTGTTCATCTCGGGATGCGGAGCGACCGGAAGGTTGGCTCTGGCACTTGAATCCGTTTTCCGTTCGATCCACCGCGGGCAACCTTGGGAAAACCGGGTCCAGGGACTGATGGCCGGAGGGGACTTCGCCTTGGTGAAATCGGTCGAGAACTTCGAGGACTTCCCCTCTTACGGCGAACGTCATCTGTCGGATCTGGGCTTCACGGAAGGGGATCTCCTCATCGCCGTGACCGAAGGGGGAGAGACCCCCTACGTACTCGGAACCGTACACGGGGCACTGGCCGGCTCGAGCAGGAGGCCTTGGTTCATTTTCTGCAATCCGACAGAACTGCTGTCCTCGACAGTGGAGCGCAGCCGTGTGGTGCTTGAGCACCCCGGAGTGAACGCGCTCTGTCTCTCGGTCGGTCCCATGGCACTTTCTGGAAGCACACGTTTGCAAGCCGCCACAGTACAGATGCTGGCGGTCGGAATGGCCCTCACCCGCAACTTCTCCTTGCTGGACCTCCTGATCGAAGAGTTGTCGCGTCTCGATCTGGCTTCTTTCATCACTCCTTTTGTGGAGTGGGAGTCGGGCGTTTACCGTTCCGGTGGCAACGTGCTCTACCGGACTTCCACCTTCCCGATCGCGGTCCTCACCGACACGACCGAAAGGTCGCCCACCTTCAGCCTGGCCCCGTTTGAAAAGTCCACCTGGTCGGGGGAGGCTTGTTCCTGGTGCTACTTGAGCATTCCCGACGCCCGGTCTCCGTTGGAATCGTGGGAGCGGATCTTGAACCGGAAGCCGATCGGCCTCGAGTGGGAGGAATTCGGCGGAAAACTCGGACTCCAGTCGATTCTCGAATTCGACTTCGGGAAAGACGCGGCGGAGGCCAGATCGCAACGCATCCGCCCGAAAAACCAGGAAAGCATCCGGATTGAAGGCCGGACAGGCACCCCTCATCTGGACCTGGTCACGGGAACTCTCGAGTCTTCACTCGAGAGCCCGCTTCTCCTCGACCCGCTCGGGAGCCAGATCCTGGTCAAGATCATCTTGAACACCCTCTCATTGGTCGTCATGGGCCGTATGGACCGCTATGAGGGAAATGTGATGACTTGGGTCCGTTCGAGCAACGGAAAACTGATCGATCGGACACTCCGGTACCTCGACCGGTTGATCGCCCAACGTGGGCTCCCCCACCCCGGCCGCGACTCGCTGATCGGCATGGTGTTCGAGACCCAGGCCCGCATCGGTTCGGATGAAGCCGTGATCTTGCGCGTGCTGGAGTGGATTAAAAGCGAAGCTCGATCCCGGCCTTGAACAGGAATCCGGAATAGTCGATTTTGAACGCGGGGATGTTTCCGAGAGCTGTGGTTGCAGGCAGATCCCCTGTCACCTGGTACTGGTAAGCGAACTCACCAAACACCCCGAACGCCCTCCCGAGACCGTAGGCGACCTGGACCACGCCCGTCCCGAGAAGGTCCATCGAACTGAATTTGACCGAGCTGGTCTGTGAAGTCGTGGTTTGCACGACCTCGGTGAACGAAACTGCGGTGATTCCTCCGTAACCTCCGAGACCGATCCTCCATCTCTGGGTGTGGATCGGAAAATACAGGAGGCCGACTTGAAACGGTACGGCGGAGTGTTCGTAAGTCTGGGTGGTTCCCCCACCGAGATCGAGCTCCCCCGTTTTCGAACCCCGGAGTTCGCCCCGGAGCGCGAGACTCAGAGGGAAAGCCAACTTCCGTTGGATCTCGAAGGAATAGACTTTTCCGAAATTGAGCGAGCTGGTCCCTGAGAATTGATCGGAAAGTCCGCCGAAGGCCAGGTTCGACAAACCGAAGCCCAACTGGATCCGGTAGTTCGCGCCGGCGAAACGCTCTCCGTCAATCAAGGCATCCGACATCGGGCGCTTGCCGTTCACCCTCGTCTCGGGTGAGGGACCGGTGTCGGAGGGCAAGATTCCTCCTCCCGCCAACAAATCATTTCCTGAGACCCATCCGGTCTCGCCACCGGAAAGCCGGATTTTGTAATAGCCCTCGGTCTTCAAGTTGCTGACGGCATGAACCGAGTCTTTCTTGAGCCTCAGGATCACCTTGGAGTCCTTTTGAGGAAACTCGTATACCGGTGCATCTTCCACCACGACACGACCACTTTGGGCGGCCGATGCGACCCCGATGTGGATGCAAAGACCCACGGCAAAAAGAATTGCTTTCAACACGGCCTGACCTCCACCTCTCCGTCACTGAACCTCAATGCCAGTTTCTCCCGCCCTGCGACTTCCGCCGCGCTACGGATGATCTTCTTGCCGCCATCGGCACTCACCAAAGCATACCCCCTCGAGAGGACCTGCAATGGAGAAAGGGCGTCCAACTTCGCAGCGGCTCGTTCCAGGGATCCCCGCCTCCGCTCCAACATCATCCGGATCCCCCGCTCGAGCCCGATCGAAAGCTCGTCGAGACGTTGGGCCTTTTCCCGGAGTTTGTCCTGGGGGCTCTTCAACTTGCCTGCGAGAATCTGCAAGGATTGCCTGCGGAAGGCCAGATCACGTGTCTGTGCCCGGATGAGACGCTCTCTCAATTGACCGGAACGGTCCTTGAGCGCGACCCAATGCTGGGTGAGAATCTCCGCTCCGGCGGAGGGGGTCGGAGCCCGGAGATCGGCGACAAAATCCGAGATGGTGAAATCGACCTCGTGACCGACCGCTGAAACCACGGGAATCGAGAGCGAGGCGATTGTTCGAGCCAACTCTTCGTTGTTGAACGCCCAAAGATCCTCGAGACTGCCACCTCCACGGGTCAACAGGATGACCTGACCCAAACGATGGTGATCGGCCACCCGAAGAGCCTGCACGAGCTTGGCCGGGGCATCCTCACCCTGGACGAGTGCCGGAACCAGAAGGACGTCGACAAAAGGAGCACGCCGTTTCAGGACGGTACGGACATCATGAAACGCGGCAGCCTGTGGCGAAGTGATCACGACGATCCGTGATGGAAACTTGGGAAGCGGTTTTTTGCGGGCACTGTCGAACAGGCCCTCGGATTTCAGCTTCTCCTTCAATTGTTCGAACGCGAGTTGGAGGGATCCGATCCCCCGGGGCTCGATCGCCTCGACCAGGAGCTGGTAATTGCCACGATTCGCGTAAACCGACACGGTCCCCTTGCACAGGACCTCCATGCCGTCCTTCAAATCGAATCCCTGCTTTTTCCTGCCCCAATTGAAAGCGACGGCGGAAAGCATGGCACCCTCGTCCTTCAGGGAAAAATAGACATGTCCGCTCGAGGCCGCCTTCAGGTTGCTCACCTCGCCCTGGATCCACACATCACGAAAAGTCCCCTCCAACTGCGCCTTGATGCGGGTGGTGACTTGACTGACCGTCAAAGCCGGAGGAGGAGTGCGGGAACCGGTATTCTGGAAGAGCGGAAGGTCTTCGGTCATGATTTGATTTTTTTGAACACCTCGAAAGACTTCAGGTATTTCAAAGCCTCCCGGGTCTGGTAGTCCTCTTTCGGATCGAACCGGACCGGTGTCATCTCACCGTTTTCATCCGCTTCGGCTGAACTCGCGTTCTTGCCTTTTTCTTTGAACTCCTGGACCGAAAAGTCGTCACGGGAGGAAGCGGCTTCGGGGTTCGCCAGATGGCCCTTCAAATCCCGTTCCCGGGTGGCATCGCGCTTGATCTTCGCCTGTGCGAGTAACTTCGGATCGTACTCCTCCAGGACGATGTCGGGGATCACGCCGCGCTCCTGGATACTCGCTCCACTCGGGGAATAGTACCTTGCCACAGTGAGCTTCAACCCCATTTCGTTTCCAAGCTCGATGATGGTCTGGACGGAGCCCTTCCCGAAAGTGGTCTCACCGAGAATCATGGCTCGATGATGATCCTGCAGGGCCGCCGATACGATCTCGGCAGCCGAGGCGGTGCTGCTGTTGACGAGTACCACCAGGGGAAGCTCCTTACGTGACTCCCCTTTCTTCGCCATCCGGACTTCCTTCTGGGTGGGATCCTTCCCGATGGTGGAAACGACGACACCCTCGTCGATGAACAAGGAGGTGACATCCACCGCCTGGTCCAGAAGTCCGCCCGGATTCATCCGAAGGTCGAAAATGAGCCCCTTCAGCTTCCCCTTCGCTTCGAGCTTTTCGATCGCCTGGCGGACATCCCTCGCCGCATTCTCGTTGAACGAGGAGAGCTTCACATAACCGAAACCGGGCTCGAGTTCCTGGTGACGGACGGACCGGATCTTGATTTCTTCGCGCTTCAGGTTGACGGTCTTGAAACGGTTCCATCCTTTCCGGTAGAAAGTCATGTTGAGTGAAGAGCCGTTCTTGCCCCTCATCCTCGAAATGGCCTCGGACAACGAGAAACCCTTCGTGCTTTCGCCGTTGATCCGCACGATCCGGTCTCCGGGCTGGATCCCGGCCCTCCATGCGGGCGAATCTTCCATCGGAACGATCACGGTGAGCACATCATCCTTGATCCCCACTTCGATTCCGATTCCACCGAATTTGCCGCTGGTGTCGATCTTCATGTCCCGGTAAACCTCGGCGGTCAGGAAGTTCGAATGGGGGTCGAGTGTCTCGAGCATCCCGCGGATGGCTCCGTGAACCAGAACGTCGTTCTGGGTCGAATCCACATAATTCCGCTCGACGAACTGGAGAACCTTCTGGAAGAGCTCGAGATTCTTGTAGCGGTCGTTCTTGTTGAGCACCCGTGCCGGATCGGCAGAGACGGTCCCTACCTGCAAGAGCATCCCTGAAACCAACCAGAAACCGAACTTCTTCATTCTTCCACTCCTGGGAAAAGTCATTTCAACCACTTCACCGGGTCGATCGCCACGTTCTTGGCCCGGATCTCGAAATAAAGGGCCTGATCACCCGAAAGAAACCCGACCGGATCGTTGGCACGGACGAATTCCCCGCTCTTTTTCTGGAGATCCTTCAAACCCGAATAGATGGTGTAGATCGAATTCGGATGTTCGAGGATGAGCACTTTGCCCTTCCCCGGGATCTCTCCCGAAAACTGGACCTGTCCGTCGAGAACAGCCGAAACCTGGGCCCGGTCCTGTACCGTGAGGATTTCGATCCCCTTACGGAAAACTTGCAACCCGGACTTCGAATCCTGGTGCTGCCCGTAGGAACCGACCAGTTTCCCGTTGAGAGGCCAAGGAAGACTCTTCGGTTTGAAAGCGATGAGCGGAACGCGCTTTTTACCCTGCTCGGCGGTCTCGGACTTCCGCTTCTCCTGGAATCCCGAGATCATCTTCTCGATCTCGTTCTCGGAAAGTTTCAGCTTACGGTACTCTTCAAGCTGGCGCAGCTGGTCCTCGTGTTTCTCCTGGGTGAGGTTCTCACGGATCTTACGGTGGAACTCGAGCAAGGATTCCTGCTCCGACACGTCTTGCAACAAAGCCGTGATCTGTTGCTTCTCCTGCTCGATCCGACTCTCGATCTCTTGCGCATCCGAAAGGTCGGCCACCCAGGTTTCGAGATCTTTCAGCTCGGAGATCACGATCCGGCTCAAGACCTGCTCCCGGACTTTGCGTTCTCCCTCACCCTCCTCGCCACGAAAAGTCCTCTCACCCCTGGCCAGGAGTGGATGGACCAGCCGGGAAAGCTTCCTCTTGAGCGCACCCCGGGTGGTCTCGACTCTTCTCGCGACCTCTTCCTTGCGAGCCTGGAGCTCTTTGACGTAGGTCTCGAGGGTCTGGAGACGCTGACGGGTGAGCGCCTTCTCCTTCACCTGGAGCGACTGAAGCGTCTTGAGGCGCTTCAACTGGTCTTGCGTGGTCTTCTTCGCCTGATCCGCATCGATCAACGCCTTCTCCACGGCGAGGCGTTGAAGCCTCACCTCGTCGAGCTTTTGGTGAAGCGCCGCCGATCCGGTGGCCGATCCGGTCTCGGCCCCCACCCCGGGCACAAACATCAGGAGAGTGAAAAGCAGGTTCATTCTTCTTCAGGTCTCCGGGAATAAGCGAGGGCACCGGTGAGCAGGAACATGACTCCGGCGGTGATCAGACAAAGGACCACGGGGAAATCCAGACTTCCGTCCACACTGAGCTCACCCAAAAACGAATTTTCCTTCCAGATCCAGGTCCGGAAAGCCCACCATTCGACCAATGAAAGGACGAAAGCACCCTGGGTGATCATCAACAAGGATCCGAATCCGGGCGAAAGTGCGTCCAGCGAAGACGATCCCCAGGAGGAAAGGTTCCGGGAGATCTCCTGGCTGTCACGACCTAGAATGCGATGACAGACCAGAATCTGAACCGCGGTCAGGAAAAGGATCAAAGCCAGAGCGATCCTCATTTCAAACCCGAGATGATGGTAGAAACGCTTGAGCCGTGCATGGTGTACCGGACTGGATTCGACCTTGGAAACCTCGGTCATCATTTTCAGCTTTTCCAACGCCGCATCGGGAATCGGTCCCCGGGCGAGGACCATCCTGGGCACAAGACCGAGACCTTCTCCACCGACCGATTGGATGGTCTGGACGATCTCGGGTTCTTCGGCTTCGAGACGCTCGAGCACCTGTCCGGACTTGAGCTCCTCGATCGACACATCCTCGCCTTCCAGTGCCTCCTTGACGGGATCCACCAGGACGGATTCGTCGCGAAGCTGGATGGTCACAAAACGGGAACGTTCAGAATAAATCTCGGTCCTCGCCAGTTCGGAACTGATCCCGCCACACAACCAGAGTCCGAGCAGGATCTGGGCGAGCGAGACAGCGAGGAATCCGATCAACAGCCATGAACGCCGGATCGGAAGAAAAGACAATTTCAGAAGGATTCGGATCCGATTCATGCCCGTTCCTCCACCCGGAAGCCGCCGTCTTTCAGGATCGCGCAGCGTTTGCGGAGACGTCTGACCATTTCGAGATCATGGGTCGCCAACAAAAGCGCGACCCCGGAGAGATTCAGCTTCACAAAGAGATCCATCAGTTTCCAGGTCATTTCAAAATCCTGGGCTCCGGTGGGTTCGTCGGCGATGAGGATTTCTGCGCGCTTGGAAAGCGCCCTCAAGATGGCGACCCGCTGACGTTCTCCACCTGAAAGGGCCCCGACCCGTTTGTCGAGTTTCTTTCCGAGCCCGGTGAGTTGGATAAAACCCTCGAGAGTCTTGTCGTCGGTGCGATCCTCAGGCGAAAGAGGCAAACGGCTCATTTCGAGATGATCCCTGACGGTGAGATCCGGAATGAGACCGAGGTTCTGGGGAATGAAAGCCATGCGTTGCCGGATGCGCTCGAGTCCCGATCTCCCGACCGATGCCAGGTCCTGACCGTGATACGAAACTTTTCCCGCAGACGGAATCTCGAGGCTGGACAGGGTGCGGAGCAAGGAGCTCTTACCGGCACCCGACCCACCCAGGATGTAGAGGAAGTCCCCCCGGCCCAGATCGAAATTGACATTCTGCCACACAAACTCCCCCGGAGCATAAGCCTTCGAGAGATTTTCAACTTTTAGGAGAGGTGTTTTCATGATGTACTTCCACAGTCTAGCCATGTGGAAAGCGAACCTCAATCGGCATTTTTGGAAAACTCTCCCGGCCCTGAAGGTTCCGTTTTTCCTCGTTCTATGGAACGGGATTTTCCATTCTTTCACCCTGGCCATCCTGCTCTTCTGGACCCTCACCTCGCGGCGCATTCCCGCACTGCAACGGATGAGCACTTTGAACCAGTTTCTGAGCGAGAACCAGATGCTCTTCGCCGCCCTCGCCTCGTGTTCCGCCTTGTTTTTTTTCAAGGGTCCGCTCGCCGACGTCTGGAACGACCGTAGACGTGGGACGTCCCAATTCGGGAAAGGGTTCCTTCGCGGTCTCGGCTTCGGTTCGGCCGTCGTGATCGCGCTCAGCCTGAAAGGGGAACTCTCGTTCCTCGGACTGAGCACCCAGCTGAATCTCAATTTCCTTGCGGCATACGCGTGGATCCTCCGCTCCCTGCTGATTCTCGCCCTGGTGGTTTCCGCAGAATTCCTGGTCCGGGTGGTGGTCCGGGAGGAACTCAGGGGAACCCCGTTGCGCACCCCGCTTGAAATCCTCACACTGATTTCGATCTATTGGGCCTGGTTCGCACCGGGTGGCGCTGAATCCTTCACTCTGGCCCTGGCGTTTTCCGTCTTTCCCGCATTCTGGTCTTCGGCGGGTTTTGTGTCGGCTTTTTTCATCCTGATCCACGCCGTCTGCGGTCTGGACTTCTTCGAAAACCAGACAGCAGGCATCCTCCAGTTCAAACCGGGGGGATCTGAAACTCCCGTTCTTCAGAATCTCTATGTCCAGGTGATGCTGTTCGTTTTGCTCGCTCTGGCCCGCTATGTTAGCATCAAAAACCGAAAGGAACTCCGAAGCTCATGACCCCCACTTCCGCAGCAGTTCAACCGAGCACTTGGACCCTGGTGGCTGATGCCGGCCCGCTCGTCAAATTCGTCCTCCTGATGCTCCTCGGAGCCTCGGTACTCACCTGGGCCGTCATCCTGACCAAGGCCCGACTCATCCGTGAAGCTCTCGCCGGGGACTCCCGGTTCAATGAGGTGTTCTGGAATTCGAAGACCCTCGAGGAGATCCACCAGAGGATGCCGGAATTCCGCGGATCCCCGGTTGCGAAGACCTTCGAAGCCGGCTACCAGGAACTCCGCAAAATCCCTCTCGAAGCCCGTTCAAACGAAGGGGGGCCCGAAATCAGCACCGTGGAGCGCGCCCTCAACCGGGCCCACAGCCTCGAAATCGATGAGCTCGAAAAATACGTCGACTGGCTGGCGTCCACCGCGAGCGCGGCTCCGTTTGTCGGCTTGTTCGGAACGGTTTGGGGGATCATGAATTCCTTCCAGAACATCGGCGCGATGGGCACGGCCTCCCTCGCCGTGGTCGCTCCCGGTATCTCGGAAGCCTTGATCGCCACGGCCATGGGGCTCGCTGCGGCGATTCCGGCCGCCATCGCCTACAACATCCTCGTGAACCGGACCAAGCGCATCAGTCTGGATGTGGAAAGCTTTTCACAAGAATTCCTGAACATGATCCAGAGACAACTCCTCCAACGGAAAGGAGACGCCGGAAATGGCCCTCAATCCGTCACCGAAAGCTAAGGGAGGACGGGTTTCCCTTTCCGAGATCAACGTGACCCCCATGGTGGATGTCATGTTGGTGTTGCTGATCGTTTTCATGGTGTCCGCGCCACTCCTTCAGCAAGGGATCGACGTCAAACTCCCCAAGGCGGACGCAGGAAATCTCGAGCACGACGAGCATCCGGTCATGATCACCGTGAAATCGAACCGCTCTGTGGAGCTCGACGGACGCACCGTCAATCTGGATGACCTCGGCAACCGTCTGACCACCCTCTCCCGCGAAAAACCGGACTCCCAGGTCCTGGTCCAAGCCGACCAGGATGTGAGCTATGGCACCGTGGCCAAAGTGATGGCCAAAGTCAAGAAAGCCAACATTCGTCGGGTCGGTTTGGTCACCGCTCCGGAGGAGGGGGTTGCGCGCCCCGCCTCACCATGACCGTCTCAGGGCCTGACGCACAAAAGGGATTTCTTTCGCGATTCCTGGCCGTATCGGCCTCCCTTCACCTGCTGGCTTACCTCGTTCTCTTGCTCGGTCCTTCACTCCGGATCGGCACACCGAAACCTTACACTCCCTCACTGAGAGTGGACCTCGTGGGACTTCCCTCGCAAAAGACCGTCGAGTCAGCGGCCCCCCCTCCGGCTGAAACAGCCGCCCCCACCCCGGCCCCTGCGCCGAAGAAAACGATAATCCGCGACCTCCCTGACGAGGGTGACTATTCCCTGAAAAAGGGAAAACCGAAGACCAAAGAATCCAAAAAAGAGAAAGAAGCGAAGAGGAAACTCAAACAGGCGATCGAAAGGATCCGCGCGATCGAGCGGATCAAGGCACTGACCGCCACGGAAGAAGTGCGGGGCAACCGTGTCTCGAAAGGAACTTCCCTCTCCGCTGAAGCCCGAACCACGCTCGAGGCCGGATACTTCGAAGTGGTTCTCGAACAGGTCAGGACCCACTGGGAGCTCCCCAAATGGCTTCTCGGACAAGGCCTCTCTGCCAAGGTCCTGTTGCAGATCGACTCGAGAGGGAACATCAAGGCCTTCAAGTTCGTCCAATCCTCCGGAAACACCGGATTCGACCAGGAAGTCAAACGTGCACTTCTTGCGGCGAATCCCTTCCCGATCCCTCCTCAGGACATCTCTTCGGGAATCCTGAACGACGGGATTTTGCTTGGGTTTCCTCTCTGAGAACACTACAATCCCGGTATGTTGAGACCTCTACTCGCGACCCTGTGGCTCGCAATTCCATTCGCCGCTCAGGCAGAATCCACTTATCTTCCTGTAGGTGAGGCCCGCGCCAAAAAGCCCTCCATCGCGTTGACCGGAGGGAAGACGTCCTCCGCATCCGAAAGCGGATTGGTCGAGTTGGTGGACAAAAGGATCCGCGCGGACCTCGAGTTCGTGGACACCTTCCGAATCCTCGATCGCGAACAGTTCGCCCCGGGCACTCTTCTCGACGATCAAGGGAAACCCGATGCCGCAGCTTGGCTCAAGGCCGGGGCGGATCACGTCGCTTACGGGAACTTCACCAAGAACGGCTCCCAAGCCGTCTATGAGTTCAGGCTTTTTTCAACCGTCAACAAGTCCGAAGTCCTTTCCAAGAAGTACCTGGGCGACTCCACCAGTCCGGCGATTCTCGCCCACACCATCGCTAATGACATCGTCCAGGCCATCACCGGCAAGGCGGGCGTCTTTTTGACCCGGATCGTGTTTGTTTGCGACAAGACCGGGAAAAAAGAAATCTACTCTTCCTCGTTCGACGGGGGGGATGTCCGACAGATCACCCGACTCCGGTCTCTTTCCATGGCTCCCGCCTGGAGCCCCGATGGCACGCGGATCGCGTTCTCCGTTTACAACCGGCACTCGGACAACACCAAGAACCTCGATCTCTTCGAGTACGACTTCAAGAACGGTCGATATCGCTTGCTCAGCAACCGGAAGGGGATCAACTCGGGAGCCGCCTATTCACCGAAGGGGGACCGGATCGCCTACACCATGAGCTTCACGGGGAATCCGGAGATCCACTTGCTGGATCTTGCGACCCGCGAAACCTCACAGCTGACCCGGTCGATCGGGTTCGACGTCGATCCGGCCTGGAGCCCGGACGGAAAGCAGTTGGCGTTCGTGTCCTCACGCCCCGGCAAACCGATGCTCTACACCCTAGACATCGAGCGTCCGGCGGATGCGAAGCGCCTGACCTACGCAGGAAGTTACAATGCCACTCCGAGCTGGTCGCCCGATGGCAAGAAGATCGCCTTCGCGGGATGGCTGGACGGCAAGTTCGACCTGTTCACGATCACCGCGGACGGTGGAAAAATCGACCGACTCACGAAAGACGAAGGGAACAACGAAGATCCCCATTTCAGTCCGGACGGGAACTTCCTGGTGTTCTCCTCGACCCGGTCCGGTGGGAAGAATATCTTCCTCATGGGCGTCGGTGGCGGCAACGTCAAGCGTCTGACCATGGGCATGGGAGAGTGCGTCGCACCCAAGTGGAGCCCCTACCTCTGAGGAGGCAAGCCCCTTCTTGCCAAACCCCGTTTGATCCCATAAGTTGGGGACCCTCATGTTTTCCTCTTCAGAAATCCATCTTCGAGTCAAATCCGGTTACATCGAACGGGTGAATACGCGTCTCCGGAAGATGCGCAAGCAACTCATCGACCGCGACTGGCCCGGCTTGAAGCAAGAGGCCCACCACCTGGCCGAGGGAGCGAAGAATTTCGGCTACCTGGAAATCTCGGACGAAGTGGATGAAGCGCTCCGCATCCTGAACTCTTGTCCTTTGTCACGCACCGCCATCAACACCGAGGCGAAGTCGGCCATGGAGAAGCTCTTTCAGCGGTTGGATCGTTTTTTGGTAGAAGAGCAGGGGCTCTGAGTCCTACACTGGAAGCATGACCAATCCAGATCGCATTGCAGTGGTCGGAGGAGTTCGCACTCCCTTCGCCCGGGCCCGTACCGTTTTCCAGAAAATGTCCCCCGCACAACTCGGAGGGATCGCGCTCCGTGAGGCCGTGAACCGTACCGGCGTCGATCCGAAACTCATCGACGAGGTCTACTTCGGAATCGTGAGTGCTCCGGCCGAAGGTTCGAACATCGCCCGTGAGGCCCTGTTCGATTCCGGACTCCCCGCCTCCATCGCCGCAACCGGAATCAACCGGTACTGCGCATCCTCTCTCGAAGCCGCCGCCGGCATCGCCGCAAAAATCACAGCAGGCCAGATCGAGATCGGTGTCGCCGGAGGGGTCGAAAGCATCAGCTCGGTCCGCGCTTTGTTCAGCCTTGAAGCAACCGACTTTTTCCAGGATCTCGCCAAAGCCAGGACCATGGGTCAGCGGCTCGCACTTCTCTCCAAATTCAAAGCCACCTTCCTGGCCCCGCTCGCCCCGGGAATCAAGGAGCCCACCACGGGCCAAACCATGGGCCAGTCGGCGGACCTGATGGGCCGCTTGTTCAAAGTGTCCCGCGAGGAGCAGGACCGCTTTGCACTCGAGAGCCATCAGAAAGCCGCGAAGGCCTGGGACAACGGCTTTTATGCCGGGCATGTTTGCAAAGTGCCCACTCCGGACGGAAAAGTGATCGAGCGCGACACCGACGTCCGCTCCGACTCGAGTCTCGAAAAGCTTTCCAAACTGAAACCCGTTTTCTACAAGGATGGAACCATCACCGCAGGCAATGCGAGCCCGCTGACCGATGGCGCTTCCGCCGTGGTCCTGATGAAAGAATCGCGCGCTCGCGAACTCGGTTTGAAGCCTCTCGGCTTCATTCGCGGTTATGCCGCCGCCGGTGTCGACATCCAGAGCGAACCCCTTCTGATCGGTCCCGCTTACGCGATCCACAAAGCTCTGAAGTCGGCCGGAATGACCTGGGACCAACTCGATCTCCTTGAGATCCACGAAGCCTTCGCCGCACAAGTGATCGCCACCATCCGTGCGATCGAATCGCCCGAGTTCGCGAAGAACAAACTCGGTCTCGATGCGCCGATCGGAAAGGTCGATCCGGCCAAACTGAACGTCAACGGCGGATCGATCTCGATCGGACACCCGTTCGGTGCGACCGGGGGCCGACTCATGCTTCAGACCCTTCACCAATTGAAAGCCTCTGGCAAATCGACCGGACTCATCTCCGTGTGCGCGGCCGGTGGACTCGGCTCGGTGATGATCCTCGAAGCGAACTGATGTCCGAATTGAATGACATTGTCGCGGTGGGATTGGACCTGAAGCCCAAGACCCTGCTCCATGCTTATTCACAAGGTGTGTTCCCCTGGCCGACCGAAGGTCTGCCCTTGCTTTGGCACTGTCCTTCCCGGCGCGGGGTCCTCGAGTTCGACTCGCTTCATGTACCGAGACGTCTCAGATCCTATTTGAAGAAGGCCCCGTGGGCTTTCACCGTCGATCTCGCATTCGATCGTGTGATCGAAGCCTGTTCGATACGTGAAGACGAAGGAACCTGGATCACCCCGGAAATGAAAGAGGCGTATTGCGAACTCCACCGTCTCGGACACGCACACAGTGTGGAAGTCTGGAACGGCACCGATCTGGTCGGAGGAATGTACGGGGTGGACTCCGCAGGTTACTTCGCGGGTGAAAGCATGTTTCATCGCGAGAGCAATGCATCGAAAGCCGCACTGCTGTTCGGTGTCTCACGACAATTGGTCGCGGGACGGGAATGGATGGACATCCAGGTCCTGACTCCCCACATGGAGGCGCTCGGTGCCCGCGAGATCACCCGATCGCGTTTTCTGAAGATGCTCGAACGCGCCCGTGAGAACCAGAAGATCACACCTCCGGATGGACCGTTCCGTCCGGGAGGGCCCTATTCTTACCGGGATTTTTCGATGCTCATGGAGTAAGCGATCTCGTCTGCGATCAGGGCGGGATCCGCAGGGCCCACGACGACCGGAGCTGCGAAGTTCCAGGTGAGTGGTGAAGTGACGACCGACTTCCGTGCGAACGAAATCGAAGATTCGGGAAGGATGGAAAGGTCCTCGCCGGGGGCGCCATCCATCACGATGTGGATCTGGACTTTGCGAAGACGCTCTCCCGGACGGATCTCGATATCGGGAGCTTTCATTTCGAGCACCCGGACCTGGCGTCCTTCGCGGGACTCCTGACGGACACGGACTTCGCTCACGCGGACCGTACCGGTCAGGGTGCTGTCCTTGCCCGATGCATCCTGGAGGCGGAGAGACAAACTGAGCTCGAGGTTACCGGCATTCGATCCCGAAAAGGCGACCATTGCCTGCTCATGCAGCCCTTCATTGAGGGAGAACCTGGAGGAATGAACCATCATGCGACGTTCCGGACTGCACCCACGGCCTTGAAGTCCGTTTCCACAGAACAAACCCGCGACTGTGACCACTTGATCCGGAAGCAAACCCTGCAAGGGCGCCTGCAAAGCGGCAAGGTCCTGGGCTCCGAGAATTCCGGTCTGCCCGGAAGAAGAGGACCAAGAGGAGGAACTTCCACCGGAAGACCCTCCGTTCGAAGCACTCGCACCCGGCGCTGCACCAGTGGCATCGGGAGAAGGAAGGAACATGCCTTGAGCTTGAGTCGGGGCCTGTACGGCCGCGGCATCTGCACGAGCAGGAGACTCCTGCGCCGGTGCGCGGAGACCCTGCTGGTAAAGCGCCATCCAGGATTCAGGATTCATGAAAGCCGGAAGAGGCTCCACGGTTGCGATCGGTGCGAAACCATCCTGGGGAGCGGCTTCTCCCTGAGCTGTGGCTTCCGGGGTAGGGCTCGCTTCAGGAGTGGCCGAGGGACTCGGAGCCGCTGCAAGGGCCTGACTGGTCAGGACCGGAGCGGCTTTTTCCAAAGAAGGGGCGACCGGTGCGACGGGAGCGGAGGGAAAAGGAAGAGAAGGTAAGAAGGTCGGAGCGAAGGCCTGGGCCGGAGCAGTCTGGGTCACGGAAGGAGTCGTCGCGGGATTCATCCAAGAGGTGACTTGGGCATAAGAACAGTAGGTGGCTGTGGCCAAACCCAAGAAGAAGCAAAAGCGGTAGAATATCCATTTCAATCGTTCCATGTGCGTTCTCCTTACCCCGAAAGAAAGCACACACCGTGCCATAGTTTTAATGATTGAATTCAGACACTTGACTGAATGGACCGGTACCCAACCTGTGTAACCCCCCTGAAAACTGTCTAAATTCTTTACACACCCGGCCAGTCACTCAACCAAGAAGATTTACAAGCTACCCGCCACCTGTTATCACACCGCGACGAGGTTGAACCTGATGGGCGCTACCGTGAAATGTTTGATGATTTTGTTTTCAGTTCTGAATCTGCCCCTCGCCCGGGCTGAGGGGGATCTCCTTGTGCTTCCTCCTGACCAGATTCCGGTAGGGAACACTCTCATCCGTCAGGACAGCATTGAAACCGTGGTCAGAGGAATCGTCGCAAGGATCATCAATGCGGATGTGAACGGATCGACCATCACTTTCGGGGCCGATGGCATGCGAGAGGTGATCCCGATCGAACCCAAGGACGACACTTTCCGCGAAGTCCTCCGTCTGCTCGGCATCCGCGACAAACTCTCCTACTCCATTTCGCCTTTGAAGATCCGCTTTTCACTGCCGGAACAGGGACTCACCATCCAGATCAAACCGACCGCGGCAGACACCTTTGAAGTGAAGGCCCGCTGGCAGATCGACACCTTGAAAGTCACCGCCGACCAATTCTCCATCCGGGTGCCGAAAGGGCTTTTCGACAAGTCCTTCCAGATCGAGTCGAAACCGTTGAAAGTCGGAATGAAGGACAAATCTCCCCCGTTCCGTTTCGAGTTGAGTCTGTTGACCATGCTGAAGCCCGAAGGGACCCGGATCCGGATTCAAAGCTTCACCACAAACATCCTCTCCCGCAACCGCCCTGAGTTTTTCCTGACTCTCGGACCGCTCACAGTGGAGGGCAAACCCCTGTCACTCGACATCCAGTCGGGAGAAACCGTCCTGCATGCCGGTGAATCCGACATCCGTCGGGAGCTCCAAAAACTCGAGCCCGAAGTCGTTTCGCAACTCCGCGCCCGGATTGCAGGCGCCATCGAAGAGAACCTGAAACTCGCAACCCAGAGGGCGGAAGAAGCGCCTCCGGTGAAATACTCCGTGAGTACCGATGACTTGCTCCGGACCAACCCTGCAGGCCCGTCTGTCCGCCAGTTGATCGGCGGGATCACGGGTGACTTTGTGTTCAGTTATCTTCAGTACGCCAAAGAGGCGAACCTGTTCTCGACCCAGATCTCTGCCAAGGTCTGTTTTGACGGATATTGCGTGAAGCCCGACGGGAACTCGACCTCGATCGGACTCCCCGACCTCAATGTGATGGGACCGAAGGACGGAGTGGGCATCGTCCTCTATGAGTCGTTCCTGAGAGAAATCGTCCACACTCCGCTTTTCCAACAACGGATCGCACGGGTTTACTCCATGATGGGACCCTCGCCCGGAGTCAATCTTTCCGGAAAAGGAGTGAGGGTCGCGTTCGACCCTGTTCGAAACTCCCTGGTGGCGGTTCTGAACCTCGAAATCGACATCAAGAAAACCGTCCGGGAGAACACGCCTTTCGGTGAACGCCTCCGTCTCGGCCTCGGAGACCTGATCGAGCGTTACTTCGGATCCGGGAAATTCGTGCAGATCCCCGTGGAACTCGATTTCCATTTGATCGGGATTTTCCCGGACAACCAGGGGAATCCGAACATCCTCGTGACCAGTTCCCTTCCTTTCGACGCCAAAGGGAACTATGTCCCTCCTCGGACCTGTCCGGAAGCTTACTGTCCGAGCAATGTGAGCCAAATGACATCCTTCGTGAAAAAAAGTTTCATGGAGTCCGTCCGGAAAGAATTCCAGCGGATCCTCCAACCCTCGATCCTCATTCCAATCGGCAGAACCCTGATGGTGCAGGATTTCGAGTTCCACCCCAAATTCGTGCGGATCACTCCGAACAAAGGATTGCTGATCTCGGCCGATCTCACCGATGAAGGGAGCCTCTGGTGATGCGGATCCTCTTACTGGCCCTGGCCTTTGCCCTGCCGTTCAACAGCCTTGCCGCTCCGGATGACGTACTTCTCCAGACCCGGATCAGCCGGGGTTCGATGGAATGGCTCATCGAGAAAACCCTTCTGATCCTCAACAACGCGGAGATCGACGACGGCCTCACCGGGATCACCACGATCGAAGACGAAATCCTCACGCTCGACGACGTCACGTCCGATCCTTCGGTCGAAAAAGTCCGCAGTCTGGTGGCCTCGATTTTCCGGGTGGATGCGGCCAAAGCCGTCCTCAGGATTCGGATTCCCAAACTCTCTTACAAAGTACACTCCCTGCGTGCATCGGCCAAACGTCTCGACGTGGAAGACCCTGTGATGAACATCGATGCTTCCGCACGGATCCAGGGAGTGGACATCGGACTTCCTGAAGGCGTTCAAGTGGACCTCATGGTCCCCGACGCAAACACCGGGGTCTTGAATCGATTCATCACTGCGTCACTCGCTCCGTCCCAGGTGAAGGTCCCCTCGACCCTCGAGCCGGCCGAGTTCGAAGTTTCACTCCAGGCCATTCGAGACGACAACCTGAATTTCAAACTCACCGGATACAAGCTCGACACCCTTCCTCCCTACGTGGAACGTCACGTGAACGAGATCGTGACCTCCGAGCTCGCCAATGGTAGTCCGATCACCGCGGACCAGATCGCGGTACAACCCGTATACGTCCGGGTGAACCAGCTGACCCGTACGATCGACTTCTCGGTTTTCAAGCCACTGATCCAGAAAAAAATGAAATCGATCCTGACCACGATCATCCTCGAGGTCGGGAAATCCCTGAAAACCAGCATCGGCCCGTCGATCCTGAAGTCCATTTTCAAAGAGAGTCTTCCGAGCACTCTCGCGATCAGCTCGGACCCGTTCTACACCTCCTTCAAGGTGAGGAGTTTTTCACAGCCCAAGCGGGACCAGTTCCAACTCGGAGTCGCGGGTGGCCTTTGCACCCTCGAGATGTACCGACGCTTCGGTGTGAACTGCATTCAAGAGACACCGGTGCCCGAGCCGGTGCGACTCATCGGTCCCGACATCCGTCGTCTGGCGATCGAAGAAATGTCGTCGGTTCTCGCGTCGGGTAAGGCCGATGTCGTCACCAGTGTTTCAGAGGAGTTCCTGAACCGGATCATCAAAACCGCGATCGACAGCAAACTCTGGGACGAGATGCTGGCCGAAGACCATCTGAAGCTCGGTCCGAAAGGGGCGTTCGTCATTCTCGACAAGAAGGGCTCGGCACCCGAGCTGTACCTGGATCTGATCTATTCGGGAAAAGGCGGAATCGAGGGGATCATCATCAACCCGAAGCGCCCCATCCGGTTCCCGCTCAGGATCGACACCAGCCTGTCGTTTCCGCTCGAAAACGGTATTCCGAAACTGGTGATCACCACCGAGAAGGTGCTTTCGGATGCTGACGAGATCATCCGGGGCATTCCGCAGTACGGACTCCCCAGCAAGCTGGTCTGTGGGTTCCGGAAGAAAATCGCCAAGATGATCCTACGGATGTCCAAGAAGCTCGAGGGGCGCAACACCGTCGAACTCCCTCTTCCCATTTTCAAGGGCATCGGCCTCGAGAAAACCTGGATGGAAAGCTCCGAGTACGGACGGATGAACATCTACTTCAAGATCTGACCACGAACCAGGAAGGACCCATGGCCACATTCCGATTTCCCTCGTTGTTCGTCAGCCATGGTTCGCCCATGCTGGCATACGGAGACGATCCGGCCCAAGAGGCCCTGACACGCTTGGCGCTCACCCTCCCGCGTCCGAAAGCGGTGGTCTGCCTCTCCGCACACTCCATTTCCCGTGATCAGGTGAAGGTGCTCAAGACCGCTGGCAACACCATTCAACACGACTTCGGCGGATTCCCCGATGACCTGTATGAGATCGACTACGCCTGCTCGGGCGACCCGGCCCTCTCCGACCGGATCATCTCACTCCTGAATGAATCCGGGGTTCCCGCCACCGCCGACCCGAGCGGACCCCTCGATCACGGAATCTGGATTCCGCTCATGCACCTTTACCCGAAAGGCGAGATCCCCGTGATCCGGATCAGTCTCCCTCTCGAGTTCCAACCCTTGCAAATCATGAAAATGGGGCAAGTCCTCTCCGTGCTCCGTGAACAGGGCGTGCTCCTGATGGCAAGCGGAGGAGCAGTTCACAACTTGCGTGAACTCCGTTGGGCGGAAAAGAGGGGAGCGGGCGCCGACTACGCCGTGCGCTTCGAAGAGTGGCTGATCTCCTGTTTGCAACGTAAAGACGTGGAAGCCTTGGTGACCTTCGAAGAGAACACCGACTTCTTCAAGTCCCACCCGACTTCGGAACACTTCCTCCCCTTGCTCTTCACCGTCGGCTCCGCACTTCCGAATGACGACTTCCGCCTGGTCCATCGCGGCATCGAGTACTCGACCTTGTCCATGCTCAGTTTTGTTCTGAATCATGAGAACGATCAGATCCTTCATTGAGCTCCCCGAGCGCTGGGGAATCCTGATCCTCCTGTTCACTCACCTGCTCGCCGCAGTGTACTCGACCGGCTTCCACCATCCGGACGAACATTGCCAGATCCTGGAGTTCGCGAACCACGCCGTCGGCCGGGTCGAAGACCCGGCTCTCCTGCGATGGGAACACGGGGCCCGGATCCGGCCGTGGTTACAACCCCTGCTCCACGCCGCAGTGATGAAACCGGCGATAGTGGCCGGAATTTACGAGCCCTTCAATTTCGCGGGCCTGTTCCGTCTCCTCTACGGACTGATCAACATCCTCGCACTCTGGAGCCTGTGGAAGGCTTTCCGGGACCGGGACTCCATCGATCCGAAGTGGTTCCTCTGGATCTCCCTGATCTGGTTCTTTCCCTACTTGCATGTCCGGACCTCGAGCGAAAACCTTTCCGGAATTTTTCTCACCTTCGCAGCGGCCCGAATGGTGGCAGGGCGGAGCCCCGGATTGACCGGTATCCTGTTCGGCTTGGCGTTTCTCGCACGCTACCAAATCGCTCTCGGACTGGTCGGTCTCGCCCCCTTGCTCCTGATCCGCGATCGGGGCTTCAGGAAGTCCCACTTCATCCTGCTCGGCGGATTCCTGGGAAGCATGTCAGCCGGTTTGCTTCTCGATCGCTGGTTCTACGGGACTTGGACTTTGACCCCTTGGAACTACTTCAAAGTGAACCTGATCGACGGGGTCGCGGCCACCTACAGCCCACATCCTTGGTATCAATATTTTGTCTGGATCCTGATGTTGAATCCCCTGTGGTCCGTCCCCCTGTTCGCAGGTGCGGTGAGATACTGCCTCGTGCGTTGGAAAGACGGTTTGGCCGCATTCGTCTGGGCCTTTTTCCTGCTCCACATGGTCATGACCAACAAGGACATGCGCTTTTTGTTTCCGGTCCTGAACCTGGTCGCAGTCATGACCGCGTCGGCCTTTGCCGGTCATGGCAGGTGGATGATGAGCAGAACACTCGTCGTTTCCCAACTCCTCACCGGTGCCGCGGGTTTCGCCTACACATCCCTTCAGAGTGCGTCGATCCCCGACCTGTGGTCCTTGGAAGCGCTTCATCGGCATGCAGGATCCGCCCGAACCTGGATCACCTCGGGATTGGATTTGAATCCGATGAGGCAAACCTATTACCCACTCCCGCGACTTCCGGTCGTGGAATGTCGAACCATTGCAGAACTCGTCACCTGTCTGCAAGCCAAGCCCGGATCCCATGTCATGGTGAGCTTCCATCGGAACGATCCGCTGTCGATCGACTATCTGGGGGTACTGGAGAAGAGCGGATGCGTGAGGATCGAATCCACCCACCCCGATTGGATCTTCCGGCTGGAGAGTCGCTTCCCGGTTTTGAACCGCCTCAAATACAAGGCGGTTTACCGGTGTCCCGACCTTACTTCGAAAGCACCTCGAACTCGTTGAGCGCATCCTCGAACACCTTGAATGCGGCCTCGATCGGCTCCGGACCACGCAGATCCATGCCGGCACGGATCAAGGTGTCGATCGGGTCGCGACTCGATCCCGACTTCAGGAATCCGAGATAAAGATCTCGAAGCTTCGTATCGCCTTCGTAAATCCCCTTCGCGAAATACTGGGCCGCTGCGAAGCTGGTCGAATACTTGTACACGTAGAAGTTGTAGTAAAAGTGCGGGATCCGCGACCATTCGAACCGGATGTCCGGGTGTTTCTTCATTTCCGGTCCGTAATAGCGCGCATTCAGGGACTCGAAATGGTTCGACAAAGACTCCGCGGTCAAAGGCTCACCCCGTTCGACCATGGCATGGATGTCCCGCTCGAATTCCGCGAACTGGACCTGCCTGTAGAGCGTGCTCCGGAACTGGGTGAAGAGGTGATCGAGAAGGTAAAGCTTCATCTCCTTCGATTCAGCTTTCTCATACAAATGGAAATGCAGGAGCATCTCATTGGTGGTCGAAGCGACCTCCGCCAGGAAGATCGGATAATTCGCAGTCGTATAGTGCTGGTTGGCGTTCGAGAAATGCGTGTGGAGCGAGTGTCCCAGCTCATGGGCGAGCGTGAAGGTACTCCCCAGATTGTGTTTGTGGTTCAGAAGGATGTAAGGCTTCGTCAGGTACATTCCACCCGAATAAGCGCCGCTCCTCTTGCCCGGAGTGTAGAACACGTCGATCCAGCGTTCTGAAAACGCATTCTCAAGTGCGGAGCAGTACTCCCCACCCAGCGGGCGGACAGCTTCGCGCACCAGTCGACAACCCTCCTCATAGGGCAGCTCGGTCCGGGCCGGTTTCACCATCGGCACGAACTGGTCGAAGATCTCCATCTCGCTCAGGCCGAGTACGCGTTTTTTGAGCCCCACCCAACGGTGCAAGAGCGGCAGGAACCGGTTCACCGTGTCGATCAGCCCGTTGTAAACGGGAAGCGGGACAGCATCGGAGAACAAACTCGCTTCGATGGCGCTGTTGAAACGACGGGCGCGGCCGTAAAAAACCTGCTTTTTGACGTGGGAGTCCAGGGTTGCGGCGAAGGTGTTCTGGTACTTCGAGAATTCACCGATGTAATTCCCGAAAGCGCTCCGACGGAGATCGCGGTCCTCCGATTCGAGGTATGCCCCGTAGGTGGCATGGTTCAATTCCCGGCTTTTCCCCTGCGCATCGATCGCATCGGGGAACTTCATGTCTGCGTTTTCGAGAAGACTGAAGGCTTTGTAGGATCCTTCCATCGGCTCGGAGGCCAACGCCAGGATCTCTTCCACTTCTGCACTCCTTTGATGGGGTTTCGAGCGGATCAGGAGTTCCAGTTTCCGGGAAAAGTCCCGGAGCAGCGGATCCCGGCTGAGTGCATTCAGTTGCTCGACCGGAATTTCGAGGAGTTCCGGCTCGAACCAGGACAACCTCGCACCGGCTTGAGTGGCTTCTCCACGGATGCGGTCCACGCGACCGAGTTTGGCAGAATCACGCGTGTCCTCGTCAGAACTGTGGTGGGCGAAGGAATAAAGTTTCTCGATCAGGAGGTCGAGATTGACCTGGGCTTCAAAAGCCTCTTTCAGGGTGAGCGCGCCGGAACCGAGCTTTCCTTTGTACTCCTCCACCCTTCTGATGTGTGCGTCCACTTTTGCGAAGTCCGCTTCCCAGGACTCGAGCGAGGGATAAACCAGGGACAGGTTCCACCGGTAGGCTTCAGGAATGTCGTTACGGGTGTTGAATTGATCTGCTTTGACTTGATCGACTTTGACTTGGTCCATGAGGAGCTCCTTCCCAGATGGTAGCATCGATGAAGGGTGACGAATTGAGTCAAACGATGATCGACAGCTGGCGGGAGTGACGGTCCCCCCGTCGATAACTCTGAAAGAGCCCCTCACCCGAGACCTCGGAACAGAAGGTACATGCAGGATGGACCTCAGGACGGGGGCACCCCAAAGACTCGAACTGATGGTTCAACACCGCGATCAAGTCGAGCCGGCGGGTCGCGGGCTCGAAATGGTGTCGGGAGAGGTCTGCAAATTCCTGACCAAAAGACTCGATCAAATCAGAACCCACCTCGTAACAGCAGGCCCGAATGGAGGGGCCCAGCGCCACTCGCCAGTCGCCCGGGTGTGCCAATTCGGGAGGGAGTGCCTTGAACAGCGCCTCCGGGATTCGGGCAAACACCCCCCTCCAGCCGGCATGCAAGGCAGCCCGGGCCGATCCCGAGACGTGCTCCATCAGGATCGGTACGCAATCGGCCGTCACCACGCCCACCGGAACACCGGGCTGGCGGGTCCACAGACCATCGACCTCACCGCATTCTTGGCCCGGTCCGGTCACCTCTGCAATCGAGACGCCATGGACCTGCCTCCAACGGGGACGTGTCGTTTCCCATGACTCCTTTGGAAAGCCCCCGAGGGGATCCTTGCGGTTTCCCCAGTGGATGGGTGATTTCATGGCGACTCCTCCTCGAGCACAGCAGCCAAAGCCAGATGGTCCGACAGGCGGGACCAGGGCAAGCCGGACAGGGTCTCCACTTCGAGCACCCGGAATCCCCTCACGTAGATCCGGTCGAGCTTCAAATAAGGCCAAACCGCCGGAAACGTCCGGGCATGTTTTCCGGTCCGGTCGAGAAACACCTCCCGGAGCCCCGCTCGCTCGCTCAATCCAGACCCGAGCTCTTCCGCCCAATCATTGAAATCCCCGGCCAGAATCAACGGTTCCCCCTCTGGAACCCGGGCACGGATGGCCTCGCAGAGTTTGTTCAACTGGCGTTCCCTGCCCCAAGAAAGCAAATCGAGGTGCGCGGTCATGATGTGTACTTTCTTTCCGCTCCATTCCGGACACGACACGACTCCATGCAGGAGTCCACGCCGCTCGAAGCGGTGATTGGACAGATCCAGATTCTCATAAGACTCGAAGGGAAACCGACTCAGAATGGCGTTCCCGTGATGCCCCTTGGAATACACCGCGTTCTTACCGTAGGCGTAATGACTCCAGACCCGGTCCGCCAGGATTTCGAACTGTGGCCGGGGAGCGAAAAGCTCATGCCAGCCGAGCACTTCTTGCAGGCAGACCATGTCAGCCCCCAAAGCCTGCAAGTGGGTTTTCATCTCCTCGAGAGTGACCTTTTGGTTGAACCAGGAAAAACCCTTGTGGATGTTGAAAGTGACGATCTTGATCCTCACGCCCAATACCTCAAGCGGATGACGAGCCAGCGAATGAACCGCATTCCCCACCCCCCCTTCCCGGGGTCGAACTCCCGGATCTCCACCGAATCCTTCAAATCGGTCTGAAACTGGTCCTCCAGGGTCCGGAACGAGGCGGGATGCTCCATTTCCGCATCGACCTCGAGATCATGCATCAAGCTTCTGTGGTTGAGATTGGTCGATCCGACGATCGCATACCCCTGATCCACCAGCATCGATTTGGCATGGAGGAACCGGGTCCGGTATTCGTAGACCCTGACTCCGCTCAAGAGCAGGTACCCGTAATAGGTCTCGGAAATCCACTTCATGAACCGGTAATCGGGCTCGGCCGGAAGTAAAAGCCTCACATCCACCCCACGGAGCCCGGCAGAACACAGGGCTCGCAACAGGAACCACGGGGGAACGAAATAGGCGTTGGTGATCCATACCCGCTGCTTTGCCTCGTGGATCTTACGGACCAATTCCCGATTCCACCTGACCCTGAGGCGGCGGGTCAGATTGAGCCTGATCCGGGAGGGTTCACGCAATGGAAGTTTCCGGGTCGGGAACCGCCCCTCCCACAGGATGCGAAAGGCTTCTTCAAGCTCCCGGATTCCCGGTCCGCTCAGCCGCACCCCGGTGTCGCGATGGTGCCGGTGGGTGACATTGAAGCTCCCCATGAAAACCGTTTTACCGTCCAGGATACACACCTTCCGGTGCAGCCGTCGGTTCAACCGCACAAACGCAAGCCGAAACAAAGAAACGGGGTGATACACCCTGAATTCCACCTTGGAGTCGCGGAGGGCGTCACGCAGGATCCCGATCCAAAACCAGGATCCGACTCCGTCCACCACCAGCCTGACCTTCACTCCCCTCCCTGCCGCAGCCCGAAGGGCGTCAAGCACCCGGAGCCCGGTCGGATCCGGTTCGAAAATGTAAGTCTCCATCTCGATGGTCCGTTTGGCAGAGGCGAGCCCGTCGAAGAGTGCCCTGAAATAGGTCTCCTTGTCGAAAAACAGGCTTTCCTCACTCCAGGATTCCCGACTCATTCCACCCCACCTTCTCACATTCCGGGGCCCGACGGAATGCCGGGGGCACCATCCTGAAAATTTCAATGAATGCCCATGCTTTCCTTGATTTCGACATGGGATTCCATTAAAAGATCCGAATCGACTTTGAACCACCCGTTGTTGGGAGCTCCCGGGATCCGCTTCGCCTATGACTGACCAAAAAATCGTCCTTCCGGACACCGGCATCACTGTGATGGTACGAGAGGCCAATTCAGACGATGTCCACTACGCCAAGATCATCACCGATGAGATGGAGTCCTCCGCCCGGGCGCGCGGCACCGGTATCGCCAAGCGGAGCCCGGACTACGTGGCTCTCAAGATGCGCGAAGGCAAAGCCGTCATCGCCGTCACCGACGGGGGTGAGTGGGTCGGGTTCTGTTACATCGAAGCCTGGGGACACGACCAGTTCGTGGCGAATTCGGGTCTCATCGTCGCCCCCCCTTATCGCAAGAGCGGAGTCGCCACACAGATCAAGCGCAGGATCTTCAACCTTTCCCGGACCAAGTTCCCGAACGCGAAAATTTTCGGTCTGACCACCGGTCTCGCTGTGATGAAAATGAACAGCGAACTCGGATACGTTCCGGTCACCTACAGCGAGCTCACTGACGATGAAGAGTTCTGGGCGGGTTGCAAATCCTGCGTGAACTTCGAAATCCTCACGAGCAAAGGCCGCAAGAACTGCCTTTGTACGGCCATGCTGTTCGACCCGACCCGATCCACGAAATCTTCACAGGAGAACGAGCCCAAATGAGCAAGCCAAAAGTCATTCTCGGATTCAGCGGAGGTCTCGACACCTCTTTTTGTGTGAAACACCTCACTCTCGACAAAGGCATGGAGGTCCATAGCGTCCTCGTCGACACCGGCGGATTCTCGGATGCCGAGCGCAAGCGTATCGAAGAGCACGCGTACAAGCTCGGTGTGGCCAAACACACGACCGTCCTCGCGGCCAAAACCTACTACGACCGGATCATCAAGTACCTCGTCTACGGAAATGTCCTCAAAAACAACACCTACCCGCTGAGCGTCAGTGCCGAGCGCCTGGTCCAGGCCCTCGAGATCGCGCGGGTTGCGCGTGCCGAAGGAGTCTCTGCGGTCGCCCACGGAAGCACCGGAGCCGGGAACGACCAGGTCCGTTTCGACCTGATTTTCAACACCCTTCTTCCGGATGCCGAGATCATCACCCCGATCCGTGATCTCCGTCTTTCACGCGAAGAGGAAATCGCCTATCTCCAGAAGCACGGCGTGGAGATGGACTTCAAGAAAGCGGCCTACTCCATCAACAAGGGGCTTTGGGGAACGAGTGTGGGTGGTCGTGAAACCCTGAACTCGCTCGGAACGCTCCCCGAAGAAGCTTGGCCAACCCCCGCCACCCGTACCGGAAGCGAATCCGTGAAACTCGGATTCCGCAAAGGCGAACTCGTTTCGCTGAACGGTAAAGAGTACGCCCATCCGATCGAAGCCATCCAGGCGCTTTCGGCAATGGCCGCACCTTACGGTATCGGTCGCGACATCCACGTCGGAGACACCATCATCGGCATCAAGGGCCGGGTCGGATTCGAAGCAGCCGCACCGTTGATCATCCTGAAGTCCCACCACTTGCTCGAGAAACACGTCCTGACCAAGTGGCAACAAAACCTGAAAGAACAACTGGCCCAGTTCTACGGCAATCACTTGCATGAAGGCCAGGTGTTGGATCCTGTCATGCGGGACATCGAATCCTTCTTCACCCATTCCCAGGAGCGGGTGTCCGGAACTGTGACGGTCGAACTGCTTCAATTCCGATTCGCTCTAGCAGGGATCGAATCCGAGTTCGACCTCATGAAGAGCAAACTCGGCCAGTATGGCGAGATGAACACAGGATGGTCGGGCCAGGACGTGAGAGGGTTCACGAAGATCTTCGGAAACCAACTCAAGATTTATCACACCATGGATCAAGGACGGGGATGGAACCCGTAAACGTCGGCATCATCGGAGCGGCAGGTTACACGGGAGGGGAGCTGTTGAGACTCCTGCTCGGCCACCCCGGTGTGCGGATCCTGTTCGCACAAAGCCGGAGCCAGGCGGGAAAGCCGGTTTCCTCTGTGCACGACGACCTCAGGGGCGTGACCGATCTCCACTTCATTGAAACGGCGGACCTGCAGGACCCTTCTCTCCAGGCGCTCTTCTTGACCCTGCCCCACGGAGAGACGCGGAAAGTCCTCGAAAAAGAGAACCTGCCATCGACCGTACGACTCATCGATCTTTCCAACGACTTCCGCCTCCAAGCCGATGCAAAGCTCGGGAAGCGTGCGTTTGTCTACGGTTTGCCCGAACTCAATCGCGAGAAAATCCGGCATGCGGATGCCATCGCCAATCCCGGATGTTTCGCAAGTGCGATCCAATTCGCACTCCTCCCGCTCGCCAAAGCCGGCATCCTGGGTGACACCGCTGTCACCGGGATCACCGGATCCACCGGAGCCGGGCAGAAACTCACCGAAACGAGTCACTTCAGTTTCCGTTCCAACAATATTCAGGCTTACAAGACCCTGGAGCACCAGCACGTCGATGAAATCGAAGAAAGTCTGGCATCCCTTCAAGGCCCCGGTGCAAAAGGCACGGTTTCCTTCATCCCTTGGCGGGGGGATTTCACCCGCGGAATCTTCGTCAGTGCGCAAACCACCTGTTCCTGGTCCCAGGAGGATGCCCTCCGGAATTTCCGCTCCTTCTACGAGGGGCATCCGTTCGTCCACGTCACCGACCAACCCATCGACATGAAGGCGGTGGTGAACACCAACCGCGTGCAGATCGAAGTCTTCAAGTCCGGATCGAAGCTCGCCATCCATTGCGTGATCGACAATCTTCTCAAAGGGGCGAGTGGCCAGGCCGTGCAGAACCTGAATCTCATGTTCGGGATGCCCGAAACGACCGGACTCCTGCTGAAAGGATCGGCTTTCTGAGATGAATCTGTTCCCTGTATATCCCTTGAATGATGTGACGATTGTCAGGGCCGAGGGCCAACGGGTTTATGATCCGGAAGGACGCGCCTACCTCGACTTCTACGGGGGGCATGCGGTGATCAGTATCGGACACCGTCATCCTCACTGGGTGAAGCGGATCGAGGATCAACTTTCGAAGATCGCCTTCTATTCCAACTCCATCAAGCTTCCCGTCCAGGAGGAGCTCGCCGAGCGTCTCGGTAAAGTGAGCGGAAAAACGGAATACCGCCTGTTTCTGTGCAACAGTGGCGCCGAGGCGAACGAGAATGCACTCAAGCTGGCCTCTTTCCACACGGGCCGCCGGAAAATCGTCGCTTTCAAGAAAGCATTCCACGGACGAACTTCGCTGGCAGTCGCTGCCACTGACAATCCCACCATCGTCGCCCCGGTGAACGAAACCCAGAACGTGACCTTCCTTCCGTTCAACGACCCGTCGGCTCTCCGGGAACACATGGCCCGCGAAGGAAGCCAGACCGCAGCCATCATCCTCGAAGGCATCCAGGGTGTCGGCGGAATCCATGTGGCCACTGCGGACTTCCTGAAGACCGTCAGAGAACTGTGTGATGCATCCGGAGCTGTTTACATCGCCGACTCGGTCCAATGCGGCTACGGTCGGAGCGGGCATTTCTTCTCCCACGACCATGCAGGTGTGGAAGCAGACCTTTATACGACGGCCAAGGGAATGGGGAACGGATTTCCGATCGGCGGTGTCCTGATCCATCCAAAGTTCAAGGCTTCGTTCGGCATGTTGGGCACCACCTTCGGCGGTAACCCGCTCGCCTGTGCCGCCGCCCTGGCGGTCCTCGAAGTCATGGAGCGGGACCACCTGATTCCTGCCGCCCGCGAAAAGGGCGATTGGCTCATGAGTGAGCTGAAGAAGATCCCGGGAGTGCTGGGACTCCGGGGCATGGGACTCATGATCGGATTCGACCTTCCTGACACCAAGAAGGACTTCCGGAAGAGACTCCTTGAAGAGCACCGGATTTTCACCGGCGAGGCCAAGCCCAACACCGTGCGCCTCCTTCCGGCATTGAACATCAGCAAAGCCGAGATGGAGGAATTCCTCGAGGCGACGAGGACCCTCCTGAAATGAAGCAATTCATCACCGTCAAGGACGTGAAAGACATCGACGCCCTGATCCGTCAGGGCCGTGAATACAAAGCGAACCGTCTCAAAGACGAGGCACTCGGGCGCGGGAAACGCATCGGACTCATGTTCTTCAATCCGAGCATGAGAACTCGCTTGTCCACCCAGATTGCCGCGAAGAACCTGGGCCTCGACCCGATCGTTTTGAACGCCGGTACCGAAGGTTGGGCACTCGAGTTCCAAGATGGCGCTGTCATGAACGGAACCACGGTCGAACACATCCGTGATGCTGCCCCCATCCTGGGCAGTTATTTCGACGTTCTTTGCGTCCGGACCTTCCCCAAGCTCGCAAGCCGGGAAGAAGACGAGAGCGATCATGTCATCCGGGCTTTCATCAAGCACGCAGGCATTCCGGTGATCAGCCTCGAAAGTGCGACCTGTCATCCGCTTCAATCTCTGGCGGATCTGATCACGATCACCGAACATTTTCAGGAGTCCAGAAAACCGAAAATCGTCCTCACCTGGGCTCCACACATCAAGCCGATCCCCCACTGTGTCGCAAACTCGTTCACAGAGTGGATGCTGGCCTGGGGCAAGGCCGACTTCGTGGTGACGGCACCGAAAGGCTATGAGCTTTCGCCAACCTTTGCGGGAGGGGCGACCTTCACCGATCGTCAGAATGAGGCTCTGGAGGGGGCTGATTTCGTCTACGTGAAGAATTGGAGCTCGGTTTCCGAATACGGAAAGGTGCTCGGCCAACACCCGGAATGGATGCTGACCGAGAAGCATCTTTCTCGCGCACCCAAGGCCAAAGTCATGCATTGTCTGCCCTTGAGGCGGAACGTCGAGCTCTCCGACGAGATTCTCGACGGACCCCGCAGCCTGTTGACTCCTCTTGCAACCAACCGGGTCTGGTCCGCACAGTCCGTGATCTCGGAGATCCTGAGGAACCGGTGATGAATCAAACGGTCAATGTGGTCAAGATCGGCGGGAACATCATCAACGACCCGCGTGCCTTGGAAACGGTCCTCGACCATTTCTCCAACCTGGACGGACCGAAGATCCTGATCCATGGCGGAGGCAAGCTGGCCACCGAGCTGGCCTCGAAACTCGGCGTCCCACAAACCATGGTCCAAGGCCGCCGGGTGACGGATGAAGAAACCCTCCGGATTGCCATCATGGTTTACGGTGGATGGATCAACAAATCGATCGTCGCAGGCCTGCAGTCGCGGGGAGTGCAGGCAGTGGGTGTCTCCGGGGCCGATCTTGATCTCATCCGTGCGGTGAAACGGAATCCGGTTCCGGTCGATTACGGGTACGTGGGTGACATCACCGGAGTCAATGCCCCGGCCCTCACCACCCTGCTCCGCTCGGGTACCACTCCCGTGTTCGCCCCGCTCTCCCACGATGGAAAGGGCACCTTGCTCAACACCAATGCGGACACCATCGCCTATGAAGTGGCCAAGTCCCTGGCCACGACCTTCCAAGTCCGCTTGCTGTTCACTTTTGAAAAGGAAGGCGTTCTTCTCGATGTTTCCGACGATGGAAGCCTGGTGAAAGAGCTGAACCCTGTTCGCTATGCCGAACTCCGCGAACAAGGAAAAATCACCGATGGAATGATTCCCAAACTCGACAACGCATTCCGGGCGATCCAAGCAGGAGTGAATGAAGTCATTCTCGGAAAGGCCGAGGTCCTCCCTCGCCTGATCGAGCGCAGTACCGGAACGAGGCTTTACCACGATGTTTGAAGATTCGATCGGACTCCTGAAGCTGATGATTTCCACCCCCTCCTTCAGTCGGGACGAGGAGGCACTCGCCGACCGCCTGGAGGAACGCTTTCGCTCTTTCGGCTTGAGTCCCGGGCGGTTCAAGAACAACTTGTTTTTCAAGAACAGACATTTCGATCCTTCGAAGCCGACTGTTCTATTGAATTCCCACATCGACACCGTGAAGCCCAATTCCGGATACACTCGCGATCCATTCACTCCGACCGAGAGTGACGGCCGGCTGTACGGTCTCGGGAGCAATGACGCCGGGGCCTCGGTCGTGGCCATGGCGGCCGCGTTCCGTCACTTTGAGGGGCGCACCGACCTGAAATACAACCTCGTTTACGCCCCTACAGCGGAAGAGGAAGTTTCCGGTCTGAACGGGATCGAGGCCTTGCTTCCCCATTTCAAGGAAAGCGGCATCCCTTCCATCGACTGCGCCCTCGTGGGCGAACCGACCGGGATGCAGATGGCCGTGGCGGAAAAGGGACTGTTGGTTCTCGATTGCACCATGATCGGCAAGTCGGGTCATGCGGCCCGCGACGAAGGCGACAATGCGATCTACAAGGCTCTCGATGACATCCATTGGTTCAAGGACTTCAGATTCGACAGGGTTTCTCCTCTCCTAGGGCCCAACAAGATGACCGTCACCATTCTGAACTCGGGTAGCCAGCACAATGTCGTTCCCCGAGAGTGCCAATTCACGGTGGATGTACGGGTCAACGAGCTCTACGACTTCGATGCCGTTCTTCAAACCATCCGCTCGCACGTGAAAAGCGAAGTGAAACCGAGGAGTGTCCGGATCAAATCCACCTCCATCAGCCTCGATCACCCTTTGGTCCGGGCCGGTTTGAATCTCGGCCTCGGTCATTACGGATCCCCCACCACTTCAGACAAGGCGCTCATGCCCTTCCCTGCGCTCAAGATCGGCCCGGGTGAGTCCGCCCGGAGTCACACGGCGGATGAATTCGTTCTCCTGTCCGAAATCGAACAGGGAATCCGTATTTACACGGAGCTCCTCTCTCAGGTGATTCTATGAAGAAACTCTGGCAAAAAAATGAAAACGCCCTGACCTCGGCCGTCGAAGCCTTCACAGTGGGGCAAGACCGGATCTGGGACCTCCATCTGGCTCCCTTTGACGTACTCGGATCGATCGCCCATGTGACCATGTTGGCCGAAACCGGCCTCCTTCCCCAAGCTGATTCGAAAACCTTGATTCAGGGTCTGAGAGAGATCCACCAAGAGATCCTGAACGGCTCTTTCATCCTAGAAGAGGGCGTCGAGGACGTCCATTCTCAAGTGGAACTTTTGCTCACCCGTAGATTGGGCGAAGCCGGAAAAAAGATCCACATGGCCCGCTCACGGAATGACCAGGTTCTGGTCGATCTGCGACTCTATTTGCGTGACGAAATCCTCAAAACTGTGAAGAGCACGCGCCAGCTTTTCGATCTTCTTCAGGACCAGAGCGAACGCTTCAAGAACCACTTGATGCCCGGGTACACCCATTTGCAACTGGCAATGCCGTCTTCGTTCGGATTGTGGTTCGGTGCCTATGCCGAAAGCCTGGTGGACGACCTGGTCACCCTTCAAGGTGCTTTTGATGTGGTGGATCGCAATCCCCTCGGATCAGCAGCGGGATTCGGCTCTTCTTTCCCGATCAACCGGTCCAGGACGGCAGAGCTTCTCGGTTTTTCGGGCCTTTCCTACAATGTGGTCTACGCCCAGATGGGAAGAGGCAAGTCGGAGCGGATCACGGCCATGGCACTTGCCAATCTGGCGGACTCCCTGGCCCGTCTTTCGATGGATGCCTGCCTGTTCTTGAATCAGAATTTCGATTTCATCGGTTTCCCTTCCGAGCTGACCACGGGTTCATCGATCATGCCGCACAAGAAGAACCCGGATGTCTTCGAACTGATCCGATCGAGGTGCAACCGTCTCAAGGCGCTTCCGAACGAGATCCTGATGATGACGACCAACCTGCCCTCGGGATACCACCGCGACCTTCAAATCCTGAAGGAACACCTCTTCCCTGCCTTCAATGAGCTCCAAAGCTGCATGGACATGGCGGTGCTGATGCTTTCACGGATCGAAGTGAAACCCTCACTGCTCGAAGACCCGAAGTACCGCTACCTGTTCAGCGTGGAAGAAGTGAACCGCAGGGTTCTCTCGGGCATGACTTTCCGGGACGCCTACCGTGAAGTGGGCCTCGAGATCGAAGAGGGCAAATTTGAAGCCCGCCCGGCGGAGCTTAAGCATTCCCATGAAGGAAGCATCGGAAACCTCTGTACCCGGGAAATCCGCGAACGCATGGACACGGTCAACCGGGGATTCCCGGACCACAAGGTCCAGTCAGCCCTCCATCGCCTCATTGCGCCTTAGGAAAGTCAGGAGTGTTTTCAAGAAGTGTCATTTTTGACACTCGCTTCAGGTGGAACTTCCCTTGCTTCATTCTTCCAGCACAGGCTAAAATTGATTCCTGACCAGGAGGATCGTGGTGGCAAAAAAAATTTCTAATGATCTCATGTTGGCCGGTTTTTTAACGTTCTTGGGTTCGATTGCAGCTCCCGGGGCCAGTGCCCAAACGGGTGCCGAAGTTGTCCAAAGACCTGTGGGTGAAGTTCAGGAAGTCCAACCCCGGGTTCGCCCCCTGAAGGCTCCTCCGGCGCTGATTCGTGCAGTGGTGGAATCGCGCGCGTGTCGACCTCCTTCCGTACTGGTGTCTTTTCCATTCCAATCCCTCTTACCTCAAGATCCGGTGAACTACAAAAGGTGTCACAAGGAAGCCTCTGCCACACGGAATCCGAAAAGTTATCGTTGCTGCGTGGCCCCTCGGGCGACTCCGACTCCGTTTCCAAGCGGTGCCTGCTGTAAGGCAATTCCCGGAGCGAATCCGGGCTATGACTGCTCCATTCCATTGCTCAATTTCGGGCATCCACAGGGCATTCCATTCGCACAACAACGTTGCAACAGTGTGAATCAGGGTGCTTCTTGTGTTTGGAGTACGGGTAATCCCAAATGTTGCGCTCCTGGAATTCCGGGCTGCCGACAGGAGCCGACTCCCACTCCGAAGCCGACCGCAACGCCCACTCCCTCCCCTTTCCCGAGTGGTGCATGTTGCCGGGCGATTCCGAACGCGAATCCCGGGTATGACTGTTCGATTCCTTTGCTCAATTTCGGACATCCCCAGGGGATCTCTTTTGCCCGCGAACGGTGCAACAGCGTGAATCAGGGGTCCTCGTGCGTTTGGAGCATCAATGACCCGAAATGCTGTGTTCCTGGAATTCCCGGTTGTGGCCCGGTGGCGACACCGACACCCAGACCCACTGAAACTCCGAAGCCGACTCCGACAGTGACCCCCAGACCCACTGAAACTCCGAAGCCGACTCCGACAGTGACCCCCAGACCCACTGACACTCCGAAGCCGACTCCGACAGTGACCCCGAGGCCCACTGAAACTCCGAAGCCGACAGTGACACCCACTCCGACTCCGAGGCCGACAGTGACACCCACTCCGACTCCGGCCTGCCTCTCGCCGAACGTGTCGATCCCGTTCCCGTTCACTGTGCTCGCAACCAGCCCGGCCACCGCCGCCGAATACACCCGGTGCAAGTCAGCGTCCGGTGGCAACTCCAGCTACAAGTGCTGCGTGAACGTGCCCGATCTGTGCTCCCATGCCGGTGGAACCATGTCTTTCGGCAGCATCTGCGGAGTCACATCGGTTCCGGTCTTCGGCCCGGTTGACGGGAAGATCTGTTGTAAGAATCGTTGATCCCGCATTGACGGATCATTCCGAGCCCCGGCCTGACTCAGGTCGGGGCTTTTTTCATTCCCTCTTCAGGGTCCCCATCACCCAATCCGCCATGGGAAACGTGACATTGAAATTGAATTGCTTCGCACTGGCGGGATGGTGGTGAAGACGATGAAACCGACACAACTGACTCAGGCCGGGGATCCGGTGCACCCAGTGGGTCAGAGGAAGGTGATTCGCCAGGTGAAAGGTTTCGTACCAGGCGAAATAGCCGGCGGAGGTGAGTAAGGCCAACCAACCTGCATTGTCCCCGAAACATCCTGCGATCCACCAAGCCACCGGGCCCGCTGCCAAAGGGATGAAAAAGACGATCGCCTGAGCGGGAAACAGAACATAATACATTTGCAATGGTGTGGTGATCGAGATGTCCCGTTCCGTGAAGTAGCGGTGATGCTGGACCGCATGACGCTCATAGAGAAGGCCGAATCCGGGAATCCTTCTGTGGAGGGGAAACCGGTGCACAAAATACTCGACGAAATTTGCGTAGACCACCATGACAGGAATGATCCAAGAGTCCCTCCAGGTGGGACGATCCAAATGCAGGAGACTCAGAACCCCGATCCACAAAGCGAATCCGACCGTGAATCCATAATGCATCCGGCCGCGGTACCACCACCTGTTGCGCATTTCAGCCATTTTTCCGAGACGGTAGTTTCGGGTGTGTCGTTCACTCATGATGGCTCCCGGGAGGTGAGATGGTGGGCCATGCCGGACTTGAACCAGCGACCAATCCGTTATGAGCGGACCGCTCTAACCAGCTGAGCTAATGGCCCACCGAGGGGGTCGGAAAGCCGACCCGATCCGGAAGTTATCATTTCAACAGTATAAAAACAACGAGGGACAGCAACGCTCCGCAGCTACCGTAAACGAAGGGCGCACTCGGACCCATGGCGTCCCAGAGCAAACCTGCGGTCAGACTGGCTCCCAGAGTGGCGACCCCGGTGACGAGTCCGAACCAACCTTGTGCACTTCCTCCCAATTCCTTCTCTTTTCCAGCGGGGACCATTTCAGCCACCAGGGCCTTCCCCACCCCTTCAGACATCCCCATGAACACCCCGTATCCGGCAAACAGAATCCAAGGGTTCCATGCCCGGGCGAATCCCCAATAGATGACGGCAAACAACAACAGGGACGCCTTCATCAGATTCAACCGTCCCCAACGGTCCGCAAGTTTTCCCAAAGCAGGACTTGAAAGGGCGTACACCAGATTGAAGAGGCAGTACATGAGAACCACCCTGACCAATGGATTGCCGTTTTTCTGGACACTGAGGAGCAAGAAAGCGTCGCTCGAATTTGCGAATGAAAAGATCCCCCAGCCGATCAGAAAAAGAAAATACCTCCTCGGGAGCCCCTCTATCGAAAATCTCCCACGAGCTCCGTCGTTTCGCTCTTTCGCCGGGCTCTCGGGAAGTGCGAAACACAGCAAGACCGCGATCGTGCCGGGGATCAGTGCGAGAAAGTAAAAATCCCTGAGTCTCTCCTCACCCCAAGCTTCGAGGAAGGCCAGGGCGAGGAGTGGCCCGATCACGGCCCCGAGCGTGTCCATGCCCCGATGGATTCCGAATGCGAGGCCCAGATCTTTTTTCGGTACAGCTTCGGCGATCAAGGCATCCCGGGGCGCGGTCCTGACACCCTTGCCGACCCGATCCAAAGAACGGGCCACGAGAACTCCCGCCCAGCCCTGTGCAAATCCGATGGAGGCCTTCGAGAGGGTGGACAAAAGGTACCCGCCCCAGATGAACACCTTTCGTTTTCCCATCCGGTCTGAAACCTGCCCTGCCCACACTTTCAAGAGGCTTGCTGTCAATTCAGCGAACCCCTCGATGAGCCCGACCGAAGCCATGGATGCATGGAGAACCTGGGTGAGGAACACCGGAGTGATCGGATAGAGCAGCTCACTCGACAGATCGGCAAAAAATGAAATCACACCCATTTTCCAGACAACAGGACTCATCCAGCGATCCTAAAACTTGCCCCACCCTCGGAGCAACCCTATACTTCCCTTCATGGTGATGATGCTTCAGGCGATGTTCACAGGGCTTGCATCAGGAACCCTCGGAGCGGTTTTTTCGATGGCTTTGGACCAAGTCACTTCCTACCACCGGTACCATCCCGGCTGGATCTGGGGAATTCCCCTCGCAGGCTGGCTTCTCTTCCGTATCGGAAAAAAACTGGGCCCCGAATCAGCCGGAACCGGATGGCGACGGATCCTTTGGATCTTCTTCTCAGGGACCCTTTCACATGGTGTGGGCGCATCGGTCGGTCGGGAAGGTGCGATCGTTCAAATGGCAACGACAGCCTCGCACCGGATTGGAGCCTTGATCAGAACAAAAACCCAAACGACCCAGGACTTCGCAAGATCCTTGGGACTTGCCGGTGGATTCTCCGCAGCTATCGGCAATCCGATTGCCGGATCCTGCTTCGCTTGGGAACACGGCACCCTTCCTCGAGCCGGAAACATCCTGCCGATCCTCATGAGCGCCCTGACCGGGGCATTGACCATGAAGATCCTGGGAGCCACTCCGCTCATGATTCCACCATTGTCCGGGGTATCCGGGACCTGGACACCACTGATCGCCACCGCCTTTCTAGGTCTGGCTGGTGGCGTGGTCGGCCGCTTGTTCTCCCGGGTGAAGAATCGTATGGCTTCCTTTTCAAAATCAAGGGCTAAATCAATGACGAACTCAACCGGGAGCGACAGGATCAGGGTCTGGCTCGGGGGACTGCTCCTGCTGTTCCTGCTCGCACCCGAAGGGATGGTGCTTTATCGTGGGCTCGGACTCGAAACCATCGACGCATCTTTCGCAGGATCCTTGCCGTGGGAAACACCATTCATGAAGTGGATTCTCACCTTGTTGTCGCTCGCTGTCGGGTTCTCCGGTGGTGAATTCATTCCCCTGGTCTTCATCGGAGCCACCCTGGGTAATCTGTTGAATCAGTGGATTCCCCTGAACTCCACGCTTCTTCCCAGCCTCGGGACGGCAATCGTCTTCGGAGCTGCAGCCAGACTACCCATCACCGCTTTCTGCTTGTCCTGCCTCTGGTCCGGCTGGGACATCGCCCCGTGGGCGCTACTCGCCCATGGAATTGCAGCACTGGTCACGGCCGGTGCACCTTCGATCTACGGCAGTACTTACTGGACCTCGAAACGAAGGCCGGAGAGATGATCATCCTTGTAAAAACGGAGTGAGGTCGGAACCACACTCTGACCGATTTCTCCGGTATAAAACCTCGCCCAGGAGAGCAACCCGTCATGGATCGACTGCTGCACCACAGCCCTGGACAGGATTTGCCTCACTTGATCCCCGAGCAACTTCACGAAAAGGCCTTTCAACTTCTCGAGGATCCATTGGGACTTGAGTAGTCCCGTCCCTTTCACCACACCGTTGAATCTGGCCTGTTGAAGCACAAGTGCCTGACTGCCATCCTGATAGGTGTGCCATCCGAGAACAGCGACAATCGAAACACCTTGAATACTGACGGTGCCCAGACGGCTTTTCAGAACCTTGTCCTGGTCGTCCACTGAAATGGAAAGTTCGAGTGATGACCCGGTGAACCTGACCTCGGGTGACCTTGCCCGTAACTGGTTGAAACGGAGATCGGCAATATCGATGATCGAATTGAAATCGATCTCGAATCGCTGTTCCTGTAAGCCGAAAAACCGTAGAGCCGGAGCGGGACTGAACCGACCGGACCGACCATCGAGTTCGATCATGTTCAACTCCGGTCTCACCAATACGTAAGCGGCGTCCAACTCCCGGGAAGTGAACTTCACTTCGGTCATCGCCGAAGCCCAATAAGGAAGAAGGAGCGCCAACACCAACGGAACCGTAAAGCCCTTGGGGATCTTCACCATATGTCCCCGTTTCGGAATGATCCCGGGTCACCTGAACCCTCGGGTAAAAGATGCCGGGCTCAGGTGCGTCGAAATGAAAAAGCCCCGGTGGAAACTCCACCGGGGCAGATCCGAGATTGGAATGCAGGAAGACGATTACTCGTCTTTCTTGAGAGCACCCTTGAGCTTTTCGCCGAGAAGATCTCCCATGGAGGTCTTCTTGTTGCGGTCGCCCATGTAGGTTTCGTAATTGGCGCGTTCTTCAGAACGACCCAATTGCTTGATCGACAGGCTGATCCGGCGGTCTTTCGGCTCGATCGACAGGATCTCTGCGCGAACTTTCTCACCGAGTTTCACCACGTCAGACGGCTTCTCTACGCGCTGCTCGGAGAGCTCGCTCACGTAAATCAGACCTTCAATGCCTTCTTCGAGCTCCATGAACGCACCGAAATCGGCGATCTTGGTCACAGCGCCCTCGACAGACTGACCGACACGATAGCGGGACTTGATGTTTTCCCAAGGATCGCGCTCAAGCTGCTTGATTCCGAGAGAGAACTTCTCCGCCTGCTTGTCGATTCCGAGAACCACAGCACGGACTTTGTCGCCCTTCTTGTACTTCTCTGCAGGGTTGGCAACTTTCTTGTTCCAGCTGAGATCGGAAACGTGAATCAACCCGTCGATGCCCATGCCGACGTCCACGAACATGCCGAAATCGGTGATCGACTTGATTTCGCACTCTTCCACGATCGCACCGACCGGGAATTTCAGTTCGAGAGCATCCCAAGGATTGTCCTGGAGTTGCTTCATACCGAGGCTGATCCGCTTGTTGCGGGTGTCAACTTCGAGGACTTTGCATTCGACCGCGTCGCCGACTTTCACGTACTTCGACGGATTCTTGACCCGCTCGGTCCAAGACATCTCAGACACGTGGATGAGACCTTCAACGCCGTCGTCGAGTTCAACGAATGCGCCGTAGTCCTTCAGGCTCACAACCTTACCCTTGACGATCTTGCCGACAGGGAACTTGTACTCGGCTTCATCCCAAGGATTCGGAGAAACCTGTTTCAGGCCGAGAGAAACGCGTTCTTTCTCACGATCATACTTGAGGATCTTCACTTTGACTTCATCGCCCACATTGAAGAGCTCGCTCGGGTGCTTGATGCGTCCCCAAGACATGTCGGTGATGTGGAGGAGTCCGTCCATTCCGCCGAGGTCGATGAATGCGCCGTACTCGGTGATGTTCTTCACGGTACCGGCGACCACCATTCCCTCTTGCATCTGGGAAAGGGTCTCAGCGCGCTGGAGCTCGCGCTCCTGGGCCACGACGGCCTTGCGGGAGAGGACGATGTTTCCGCGCTTCTTGTTGAACTTCAAGATCTTGAACTTCATGCGCTGACCGATGAACTTGTCCAGGTTCTTCACCGCTTTGGTGTCGAGCTGGGAGCCGGGCAGGAACGCCTTCACGCCGATGTCGACAGCCAGGCCGCCTTTGACCTTCGCGATCACGATACCTTCGACCAGTTGATCCTGGTCACAAGCGGCCGAGATTTCGTCCCAAGCCTTGATGATGTCTGCGCGGTCCTTGGAGAGATGGATTTTTCCATGCTCGATCTCGAGACGCTCGACGTAAACAGAGAGAATGTCACCCACTGCGACCTTTGCGGTGCCGGTGGCATCTTTGAATTCGTACAGGGGTACGAAACCTTCGCACTTGAAGCCGATATCGACAGTGACGTCGTCGGATCCGACGGCGACCACTTTACCGTCGATCACGGCACCTTCTTGAATGCCGCTGTCTTTCTGGGCCTGTTCGAAGAGTGCGCCGAAGTCTTCAGCGCCCACATTGCCTTTTTGCTCGTTGATGTCGCCTTGGACATCGCTGAATTCATTGATCCAGCTCAAATTCTTGAGCAGTTCCTTCTTCTGCTTGGGAGCAGATTCGGTTGTATTGAGTTTAGCCATTTTTATGGAGTTTCCTTAGATAGAGTATCGGCCCCTCCAGAACGCAAAGCATTTGAAAGGAGAGACTCGAAAGCCAGTGTTGAAGCTGACTGCCCGACTCTATTCAAAAACCCTTGATTCGTCAAAAGAAAAAGGCCCCGGATCGTCTCCGGAGCCTTCTAGAAATTCATTCAAAACCGGGTCAATAACAAGGGATTCCCATCTGGACTCCGCAGCCCCCACCCCCGTACATGTAGGGGTTGAAGCCTCCAAAGCCACCCATCCCGCCAAACCCGCCGTAGGCACCGGCACCGAGTCCCCCGAGATTGAGTCCGGCATTGATGCTGATTCCGGGGATGGAGAGACCACCCATTCCGCCGAACCCGCCCATACCACCCATCCCAAAGTTACCCATTCCCGGATAGTACATGCCTCCCGCGTAGCCGGGGACTCCCATACCACCCATGCCGCCGCCCATACCTCCCATTCCGAAGTAGGGGTAGCCCATCCCGAACTGACCACCCATACCCATGCCCATCATTCCGGTGCTCTGGAGGATCATGTTCTGAGCCGCCATTTCTTGCATGGCAGACTGATAACCCATCATTTGCTGCTGAATTCCCATCGCATTTTGTTGGGAAGCCATCATGTTGCCGACCATGGGATTCATCCCCATGCCGCCCATGCCCATCATTCCGGGCATTCCCATGCCAAAACCGCCCATACCGGGGAATCCGCCACCCATACCGCCCATTCCGATCACATTCGGGAAGCCCATGCCTCCGCCAAGACCAATGCCGGCATTCACGCCAATGCCAGGGAAGCCCATGCCGCCCATACCGGGCATACCCATGCCCATGCCACCCATACCGGGCATACCCATGCCGAAGCCGCCCATACCTGGGAAGCCCATG
>JAIYBN010000001.1 GCA_027488515.1 Pseudomonadota bacterium | reverse complement strand
CGATCGCTTCACCCATTTTTCCGAGGCCGACGATGGACATCTTTTGCTTTTTCATGCTCTTCCAGTTTGCAGGAAGGGAAGTCGCTCCGCTACTGCTTTAAGTGCCGACTCTCGGCCCGTGCCGGCTTCTTGACGGGGGCCTTCTTCATCACCTTGGGGCGTGGAGGATTTCCGATGGCGAGCGGAAAGACTTCGTTGATGTGCTCCACGAAACGGATGTCGAGGCTGTTCAGCAATTCGAGGGGGAGATCGTGAAGGTCCCTGCGGTTCTCACGGGGCAGGATCACCCGATCGACACCGGCCCGTCTTGCGGCCAGGAGTTTTTCGCGGATGCCTCCCACCGGGAGCACCCGGCCTGTGAGCGAAAGCTCGCCGGTCATGGCGGTCTTGGCCCGGGCCGGGACTCCGGTGAACAGGGAGTACAGAGTCGTGGCCAGGGTGATCCCGGCAGAGGGACCGTCCTTCGGGATGGCGCCCGCCGGGATGTGAACATGCAGATCACGGTCTTTCAAGCGACCCGGAGTCAGTACCATCTCGTCGATGAGTCGCTTTTTCACGAAAGTCCAGGCGATCTGCGCGCTTTCGAGCATGACGTCGCCCATCTGTCCGGTGAGCTTGAGTTGACCGGATCCGGGGAGCTCGGTGGCCTCGATGAAGAGGATGTCCCCTCCGAGTGCGGTCCACGCAAGACCGATCGTGACACCGGGCAGGAGATGCGCACCGGCCAGCTCCTGGGTGAAGCGGGCAGGACCGAGCAGGGTCTCGAGGTCATCGTCACGAATCACGACGGGCAAGCGGATCCTCTCACGGGACTCGCGGCGCTCCACGATCCGGGTCGCCGTTTTCCGTGCCACCTTGGCGAGCATCTGCTCGAGGATCCTGAGTCCCGGTTCCCGCGCGTAGTCCCGGATCAGGTTTCTCAGTGCTGTTTTTTCGAGCTTCAGATCAGCCGGGCCGATGGCGTTCTCCTCGAGTACCTTGGGAAGGAGGTGGGTCCGGGCGATCTTTTCTTTTTCCTCCAGGGTATATCCGTTCAGTTCGATCACTTCCATCCGGTCCAGCAGTGGAGAGGGAATTCCCTGAAGGGTGTTGGCTGTGGCAATGAAGATCATCCGGGACAAATCGAAAGGAACATCGAGGTAATGATCGAGGAAAGAGGAGTTCTGCTCCGGGTCGAGTACCTCGAGGAGGGCGCTGGCAGGATCGCCCTGATAGTGGGAGGCCAGCTTGTCGATTTCGTCGAGTAAAATGACGGCATTCTTGCTGCCGGCCCGACGGGCGGCCTGGATGAATTTTCCGGGCATGGCGCCAATGTAGGTCCGGCGGTGGCCTTTGATTTCAGCCTCGTCCCGCATGCCTCCGAGTGAGAAGCGGTAGAAGTTCCGACCCATGGCTCTGGCCACCGACTTTCCGATCGAGGTCTTGCCCACGCCGGGAGGGCCCACCAAGAGCAGGATCGATCCTTTGCCGCTCTTCCGGTCGCGGCGGCGCTGGAGATTTCGGACCGCGAGAAACTCGAGAATCCGTTCTTTGACCTTTTCAAGCCCGGTGTGATCCGAGTCGAGCACTTCACGCGCATGCCCGAGTTCGAGTCGATCTTCGGTCTCGACGGACCAGGGAAGCGAGCAAAGCATCTCGAGGTAGGTGCGTGCGATGTTGTATTCGGGGGATTGTTCGCTGAGGGTCTCGAATTTTTCCACTTCTTCGAGAGCCACCTTCCGCACCTCTTCGGGCATGCCTGCGGCTGCGATCCGTTCCCGGAAGGTACGACTGTTCTTGTCTTTTCCTTCCTCTTCCATGCCGAGCTCTTTTTTGATGAGCTTCAGTTGTTCCCGCAAAAAAAACTCTCTCTGGAGGGTGCTGATCTTGGAGTTCACCTCGTCATTGATCTTCTTCTGTACGGTGGCCACATCCTGTTCGCGTTTCAAGAACAGGAGGAGTTTTTCGAACCGCGACTTCACCGGGAGTGTCTCCAGGAAATCCTGGGCGTCTTCTTTTTCGAGTCCGAGCGCAAAAGCCACGATGTCGGCCACCACACCCGAATGCGGGGCGTTCAGGAGCGCGAGCTTCATCTCCTCGTTGAAAAACGGGTGGGTCTCCGAGAGATCCTTCACGTGTTGGATGATCGAACGGGTGAGGGCGTCGATCTCGAGCGTCTTCTCGGGTACCGCATCATCGGCATACTCGGCGTCGACCACGAAATAGGGCTGCTCGGAGAGATACTTGCGGACTTTGAAACGTTTGAGTCCCTGAACGAGAACCTGGATCGAGCCATCCGGAAGTTTGATGCGCTTCAGGATTTTGACCACGACTCCGGCATCGAAGAGGTCGTGCCCGGTGGTGTGATCTTCGGGGATGTCACCGCGGGTCAGAAGGAGTCCCAAATGATGCTGCTTCCGGGCCAGGATTTCTTCCACGGTGGCGATGGCCTTCGGATGCCAGATCACAAGCGGAGCCATGAGAGTGGGGTACAGCACCGGACCCGGGTGGGCGATGGTGAAGAGGGGTTGAGGAAGGATTTGGTCAGGAAGGATCAGGGGGTGTTCCACACCCTCATCAATGGTGACGATCCGCCGGAAATCAAGGCTTGAGGTCGATAATCAATCGAGCCGGAGAGGAGAGTTCAAAAACCTCTGTTTTCATGGGGTTTTTAGAGCTCAGGGTGAACATCCACCGGTCAGACTCGACCTGGGGCAGGAATTCGACTGCGTTCAGGGTGCGCGTTTTCCGGGCCGTTTGGATCGAACTTTGAGTGGAAAAGTCGGTCTTGACCTTGCCGTAAACGGTCACGGTGACGCGCTGGTTGGACGGATCGTTTTCGACCAGGAAAAACGGCGGGCGCTCGGATTTCGAAAAATCAACGACCACCCGGTCATAACCCGCAGGATTGGCGGCGATCCGGACACCGGAAATTTTCACATCCGAGATCAAGCGGTCGCCTCCGCTGAACGCCCCCTCGGAGAGGTAAACGTTTCGCTTCACCTTCAGGGCCTGCCGGAAAGCGGATTCGTCGAATTGTGCCCATGCGGGAGAGGTGGAACCCAGAAGGGCGAACGAAGTGAGCAAGCCGAGCGTGAATTTCATCTTGAATGCAGTGTAGCCCGAGCGACCCCCGATGACAACCTCAGTGCTTTCGCTTGCGACGGAGTCCGAACCACCCGAGTAAAGCGAGGACCACCAGACCCAGGGCGCCCGGGACCGTTCCGATCCCAGGACCGGACGGAGTCGTGACCGGTGTCGACGGGCCGGTCGGAGAAGTTCCTTCAGGAAGAGCCGCTGTACCGGTAGGGGTAACGGTCGGAGCTACTCCGGTCGCCGCGGACGGGGGTGTGGCCGGAGTCGACCGGATGATCCCTTTCAAAGTCTCCAAGGTGAGGAGTTTCTCTGGAGCGTTCTTCGCCCCTTGAATGAACTGCAACATCCCACCGGTCAGGATCTCCGAGCCGTTTTCCATCCGGAGTCCGAACTTTCCCATTTCCATGCTCTCGATTTCGTAGGAGCCGTCCTCTTGCTCGCCCGTCAAAAAGAGAACCGTGTCCTCGCCTTCCTTGAACTCCGGCGAACCCGGGACCTCGTGGTGGTACCCTTCGGTCTCTCCTCCGAGTCTCCGCACCCGGATCTCGCTGCGGGTGATTCCCCCCTTCAGGGGTTCTTTCACTTCGACGAGTGCATAGGTGTAAATCATGACGGTGCCGTCTGGAGCGGTCGTCTTCTCGACCTGCTGACGTCTGACGGTCCCCCGGACGATGTGTTTCGACTTCGAGGTGAAGCTTTCGAACGATTCGGCGTGAAAGCTCGTTGCCGAGACGTCAGGAAGGTGAAGGAAAAGCAGCATGGAAATGAAGTGCAACTTCATACCCGTTAGCGTATCAATAAAGAGTAACCATGGCACTGCTTCCCCGCGCAATTCTGGAGAAAACCAAATCCAGCGTCATCTATTTGTTGCTCTTTGTCGGGTTGATCATCGCGATGATCGGGATCTACCGGGGAGGGGTGCGTCTTTCAGAGCTCCGTGCCGATACCGTCTACCTTCCCGACCTGCCCGGGGCGTTGTTGCTCTCCTTCATGAGGATGGCTCTGGCCTATGCCGGGTCACTCGTCTTCGCCTTCGTGTTCGGGATTCTCGCGGCGCGCACGCGTTCAGGAAGCCGGTTCATCCTTCCTTTGATCGACATCCTACAGTCGGTGCCCGTGGTCGGATTTTTTCCCGCAGCCATCAGTTTTTTCATCGGGATCACCCGGGGACACCGCATCGGAGTGGAGCTCTCGGCGATTTTCCTGATCTTCACTTCCCAGGCCTGGAACCTGGCCTTCGCTGTTTATGAATCTTTGAAAGCCATTCCCGGAGAGAATGAAGAGGCGGTCCGGGCTTTCGGGTTGAGTCAGAGTCAGCGCTTCTTCAGACTGTATCTTCCCGCCGCGATTCCCCGGGTGGTCTACAACTCGATTCTCTCCTGGTCGAACGGATGGTTCTTCCTGGTCGCTTGCGAGATCATCGCCATCGGGCCCGTTCACTACAATCTTCCCGGAATCGGAAGCTTCCTCGCGCGGGCCGCAGAAGAAGAACGGATCGGACTGGTGCTCTGGGGTCTCGTCTCGCTGGGCACCATGATCCTGTTCCTGGATGTGATGATCTGGAAGCCGCTCGTGATCTGGTCTGAGCGTTTCAGACAGGATGCGACCGCCAACCAGGACGAGGAGGATGTGGGGATCTTCCTGCGGCTCCCGAAGACGATCGCCTCGCGGTTCGGGTTCCTGACCGAGCCCCTGCTCCAGATCCTGAACACTTTCACCCTTCCCGCCCGCTGGCTCCTGAAAGAAGTCATCTTCCCCTTGTGTTGGGATCTTCCTGCGTATCTTTTGGCCAAGGCTTTCGAAGGGATCAGCAAACCGATCGAGCCGGTGATCGAGCAGACCAAGAAAGCCCGGGTCGCGATCGGGTATTTCGCACTCGGGTTCCTGGTCGTGTTCGGCTGCTTTTACATCTGGAACTGGTTCAAGGGACCGCTCCCTCCGGTCATCCGCGATCTTCCTCTCGGACTCCTGTACTCGACCGGCAGGATCCTGATCGCGCTCTCCATCTCGTTCTTGTGGATTTTGCCGCTGGTGTACTTCACCTGGAACAAGCCGCGGCTTCGTCACATCCTGACCACGGTCGCCCAGCTCGGAGCCTCGATTCCGGCTACCGCGCTTTTCCCGCTCATTGTCCTGGTGGGAGTCCGGAAATTCGGTGGAGGCATGGATCTCGCGACCCTGGTCCTGCTCACTTTCGGGATCCAGTGGTACGTGTTGTTCAACGCCATCGGCGGGGCATCGACCATCCCTTCGGATCTGGTGGATGCGACCCGCTCGTACGGACTTTCCCCGTTCGCCACATTCCGGAAACTCGTGTTCCCGGCCATCCGTCCGGCACTCATCACCGGGGCCATCACAGCCTGGGGGGGCGGCTGGAATGCCCTCGTGGTTTCGGAGTACATGACCGTGAAGCACGAGGTCCTGAAAGTGAAAGGACTCGGAGCTTTGTTGTCCACCGCCGTCTACGAACTCGGCGACGGTCGGGCGATCACCTTGTGCATCCTCGTCATGGTGGCCTGGATCCTGTTCGTCAATCTGTTGGTCTGGCAACCGCTTTATCAGCGCAATCTCGAGAGGTTCAAATTCTGACATGAAACATCTCATCGAATTGAAAAACGTCTCACGTCGATTCCTGCTTCCACAAGGTGAGGTCACGGTGCTCGAGGACATCTCGTTCCAGGCGATGGAAGGGGAGTTCATCACCATCGTCGGCCCGTCCGGCGCGGGAAAAAGCACCTTGCTCCGGATGATGAACGGCCTCCTCCAGCCGTCTTCCGGGTCGATCCTTTACGAGGGTCGGGAACGCCGCGGGATCAACTATGATACCGCAATGGTGTTCCAGAACTTCGGGCTCCTGCCTTGGCTGACGGTCGCGCAGAACATCGAACTCGGCCTCGAGGCACGCACCAAAGATCCGGAACTCAGGCGCGACCGCGTCCGGCACTACGTGATGAAGGTCGGTCTCGAGGGCTACGAAGAAGCCTATCCGCGAGAGCTCTCCGGGGGCATGAAACAACGGGTCGGATTGGCGCGTGCCTTGGCGGTCGAGCCGAGCCTCTTGTTGATGGACGAGCCCTTTTCGTCACTGGATGTGCTCACTTCCATCAACCTTCGGAACGAATTGCTCGACATCTGGAGTGACCGGGACAATGTCGTGAACACCATGGTCATGGTCACCCACAACATCGAGGAGGCGATCGAGCTCTCCGACCGCATCCTGATCCTTTCCAACCGCCCCGGCCGGATCGCCGGGGAACTCAAGATTGACCTGCCGCGTCCACGTCGGAAGCGGGACCCGCACTTCGTGGAGTATGTGGACCGGGTCTTTTCACTTCTTGCTTAACAGAATCGGAACAAACAGCGTAAAAAGGAACCTGTATTCATGAAACCCGCAGCCCTCCCTGAAATAGGAATCAGCCAGATCCTCGGACTTGTCGAACTACTCGCCGGTAAAGGCGGACGTGAGGACATCTACAAACTCGCCGCAGAGCTCTCCATGGAGCTCGGAGAAACCCTGACCGTGATCCGTGCCGCCGAGATGCTCGGCCTCGTGCACACGCCCGGTGGCGACGTGGTGGTCGAGCCCTTCGGGAACCGGGTGGTCGATGCTTCCATCACGGACCGGAAGGATCTGATCCGTGACAAGCTCGCGGAGATCCCGCTGTTCCAGATGGTGAAGGAATACCTTTCCCGCGAAGAAGGTACCGAGGTGAGCCGGGAAGAGATGCTGGAGAAGCTCGCCGAACTCCTGCCCAATGAGGACGCCGAGTCGTCATTCGGAACCGTGGTGAGTTGGGGCCGTTACGCCGAGATGTTCGGATACAACGACGACAGCCAGACCTTCTATCTCAGCCCGTGATTCTTCGATTCAGTGTGATGGAAGTGATTTCCGAACGTTTTCCGAAACGGTTCGGAGGTCCCCAGAAGCCCGTGCCCCGGTTCACATAGAGCTGGGTCTTCTCATTCACCCGGTACAATCCCTCGGAGTACTTCAGGACGAGTTTCACGATGAAGGAGTAAGGATAGAACTGGCCTGCATGCGTGTGTCCTGAAAGCTGGAGATCGAAGCCCGATTTGCACGCACCCTCGATGCTGAAGGGATTGTGGGCCAGCAGGATCTTGCAAGCCACATCTTCCGCGCAGGATGCCGCCTGCACCGGATCGGTGGCATGGGCGGGCTCGAACCGTGCGGCCTGATGGTCGTACACTCCGGCCAGGAGGATCCGTTCTTCGTCGTTTTTGCCCGGGCGACGCAACACGCGGTTCGAGTTCCCGAGGACGGTGATCCCGAGCGTGCCCAGATGAGCGACCCAGTCGTGGACTCCCGAATAGTATTCGTGATTTCCGGTACAGAAGTAGATCCCTTCAGGGGCTTTCAAGCGCCCCAGTGGGGCGATCTGATCGCGGAGTTGGTTCACACTGCCGTCGACCAGGTCACCGGTGATGACGATCAGGTCCGGCTTTTCTGCCAGAGCTTGGTCCACCACCCGGTCGAGATAACCCTTGTGGATGAGGGGGCCGACATGGACGTCCGAGAGTTGGACGATCTTGAGTCCTTCGAATGCCTGTGGGAGGCGCTCGAGGGTCACCGGAACTTGGACGACTTCCGCTCCGGAGGTCGCTTCGAAGAAACCCGCCACCGAAGTCAGGGTGGTGCCGGCCAGAAGGGTTCGTCCCACACCCTCGGTCAGGAAGATCCGCTTTTGAGGATCGAATCTTTTTGAGGCGGACTGGATCACTTCGACGAATAAAAACACGATGAAGACCGATCCGATCCAGCCGAGCAGGCTGAACTGGGTCCATTGCAACACCAGGTCGGGCAGGGATCCTGCCGGTGCCTCGAGCCAGCGGTACAAAAAGGGCCCGAGGGTCATGAGTCCCGCTGAGGCCATGAAAAAGGCCAGCATCCTGCGGTTTCCGACAGGGGTGAGACCGAGTCGTCTCCGGAGCAGACGGTAGGTCAGCCAGGAGACCAGGAAGGAGATCGTCGTGAAGAAGAGCGCGAATCGGATCAGGTTCGCGTGACTCATCTTCGGATCATCCGACGCTCATCATTCTCATGAATTTCTCTCTCCGGTGCATCAGGTCTTCGCGGGAGAGGGTCTTCAGACGGCCGATACTGAAATCCTGGATGGTGAAGCTCGCCATCACGGTTCCGTAGACGACCGAACGGCGGAGGAGTTGATCCCAGGCTTGGGGATCGTTCTTCATCATCGCACGATTGGCTCCGGCCTCGGCCAGATAACCCATCACGGCTCCGGCAAAGCTGTCTCCGGCTCCGGTCGGATCGATGACTTCGTCGACCAGGAATGCAGGGGCGAGGAAAGTACCGGTCGGGGTGAAGAGGGCCGAGCCGTATTCACCACGTTTGATGATGATGTTGGAAGGGCCCATGGACTGGATCTTGCGGGCTGCTTTTTCGAGGCTCTTTTCGTCAGAGAGCAGGAACGCCTCTTTTTCGTTGATGCAGAGGAGATCCACCTGTTTCAGGGTCTCCTTGAGTTCCGCAGGCTTTCCGGTGATCCAGAAGTTCATCGAATCGCAGGCCACGAACTCATGACCGCGAACCTGGTTCAGGACCTGCAGTTGCAGGACCGGGTCGATGTTCGCGAGGAAGACCACGGGGCAGTCGGTGTGGGTTTCCGGAAGTTTGGGGTCGAAATGCTCGAACACGTTCAGAGCGGTGGCGAGGGTCTTGGCCTCGTTCAGGTTGGTGTCGTATTCACCCACCCAGTGGAAGGTCTTGCCGGCTGCGACTTGCACGCCGGAGACGTCCACATTGCGTTCTTTCAGGAATCCGAGGTGCTCCTTCGGGAAGTCATCACCGACCACAGCGACGATCTTGATCGGCGTGAACAGTGAGGCGGCCAAAGAGAAATAATTCACCGAGCCTCCGAGGACATGGTCCGCTTTCCCGGCTGGGGTGCGAACGGAGTCGAAGGCCATGGAACCGACGGTCAGAATCGGACGGGTGGGGCGTGTGTGCATGGCCGGGATTCTAATAGCGGAACTCTTTGGGGTCAATCGAATTGACCTGGGGCTTCGTCGACTTTGCCCGGGGAATCGGATGGGCTTCCAGGCTCCGGATCCAGGCTTCGAAACCGGCAATTCCGGGGCTGAGCTCGATCCAATCCGGTTTGGGGGCAGGGACCCCCCGGATGTGGACCCCCGTGGGTAGGTCAGGAATCCCACCGGGAAACTCGATGATCCGGCCATCCTGTGAAATCCGGACCTTGCCGTCCCCCGGAGAACCCCGGTTCAAAGCAAGAGGACGGAATCCGCGGGTGGCCAGTACGGAACGCCAGGCCTCTCCGGGGAGGAGGTGTTCCTCATGAAACCGGCGTGCCCCCGCCTCGAAGGACCCTCGATGGGCCAGTGCCACCAGAACGAGGCCCGCGAGCAGGCCCAGCAGGGCCCGCACTTGTCTCAGTAATGCAGGGTCGACCGCTGGTGCTCCAAGGCGCGATAAAAGCCCCGATAGGTCCGGGCGAAGCGATTGCCACAAAGAACCAGAACGAACACGATCAGGCCTGCCCACAGTGCCACCTCCAGGAATACGGATCCCCGCTGGCGTTCAGGGAATCCATCGGACCTTCCAAGTTTCATCGGGAGACCTCCATGCCACCGCGGAAGAGTTTTGATTCCGGGAGGCGATCCTGACCCGGTATTCGTCGCGTGGAATCGGAATCCGGGACCCGGCACCGGTCAGCATTGCCTCCGCATCCGGCTCCACCAGGATCAAATCGTATTCCGGGAAGTCACTCCGCTCGGGGCGCCGGCGCAAGCGGCAACCGACCCCGGTGAGGAGATTCCAGCGCAGGGAGCTTTGAATCCATTCCAGACGGAATTTTTCCTGGATCCCCCGTTCCGCCACCAGGAGGATCCGGAAGGATTCGACCGCGGTCGGGCCGGCCGGTGTCGGGAGCAAGCCCAGTGTGATCCTTCGCGCCGACTCGATCCGTTTCCAGGACTTTTCGTGTGCGGTGATCCAGGAACGCACGCGGAGAACCGCCATTCCCGTACAGCGATCGAAGTTCACCTGGCGCTCCGTGATGGCGCGGAGGTGTCGGGCGGCAATCCAGAGGCCTGTTCCCCCGCTGAGAGCCATGAGAAGGAGAATTCCACCGAGGACGGAGAATCCCGCCCGGTCCGGTCGAGGCGTTCCAGGGGCAGGAGACGGATCCGCTCCTCCATTCCGCCTCCGCAGGGCTCCAGACGGACCACAGGGGCGGCGGTATGGAGGAGTTCTTCCCGGGCGGCCTGGAAGGCACGGAGTCCGCATCGGATCCGGGCGAATTCGATCCAACCCATCCGGACCGCCCCCCCGGCCAATGGAAGCAGGATGAGCAACATCGCCCACTGGAATTCGATCAGGCTTTGTCCGCATCTCCGGTTCAGGGGATGTGGATCTCGAGGAGTTTCTGGTTGATGGTGTCGAGCTTGGTTTTGATGGTGGAGCCCACCGTCCGGGAAGCGGCGATCGAACATACCGCGATCAGCATGACGAGAATGATGTATTCGCTCAGGCCTTGGCCGCTCCGGTCGGGACGTTTCAAAGAGATTCGATTCATGTTTCTTTGGTCTACAAAAACCGCGCCAACGGGAGTAGACTCGAACTTGATGCAAAAGAGCGAGAAATTTTTCATTTTCAGCTGGAAAGAGTTGTTCGTTCTCGGACTTCTCGTGGTGACCGCCCTCGGATTCTGCTTCACGCTCGGACTGCACTACGGAAAGCAGATCCGCGTGGACGATCCGGTGGCCGAGGCTCCCGCTCCGAAGGTCGAGGGTGGGCATGAGTCGACTCCTCCTCGTGCGGTTCTGGATCAGGGTGCCCAATACGTGGATCAGGCGACCAAAGACGCGATCGAGGGTGCCACCGAGAAGGCTGCGGCTGAATCCGGGATCAAGTTGGATCATCCGAAGCCGGTCGAGCTCCCGACCGAGAAAACCGTGCATCCGCCCATGGCCCTCCCGACAGCGGTGACCCATCCTCCGGTCGCTGAAGAAGAGGAAGAAGAAGAGGAAGAGGTCGCGGAAAAAACTGCAGAAAAAAACACAGAGAAGCACGCGGCGCCCGCTGAAACTTTTGCGGTCCAACTGGGCTCTTACCCCAACATCCAGGCCGCCCGTAAAAAAACGGGGGTCTTCACCAAACGCGGACTGAAGACCGAGGTCCGGACTGCAAAGGTGAACGGGGAGACCCGTTATCGGGTCGTGCTTTCGGGATTCAAATCCCGCAAGGCCGCTGAAGCGAAGGGCAAGGAACTCGTCTCGAAGCGCAAGATCGAGAGCTTCGTCGTCATTTCTTCCGCTTCTCCTCGTTGAGGCGGTCGATCTCGGTCAGAACCCAGTACACGCGGTACAGGAACAGCAGGTTACTTCCCTCGTAGTCGAGCAGTACCTCGTTCGCCGAGACAAGCGTGATGTTCTTGATGAAGCCCTGGTCCTGCAACTCCTGGATCTGTCCCACGGGGATCTTGGCCTGTTGAATGGCGGGTCCGATGTTGAGACGTTCGACCGAGTCGGCGAGAGGCTTGGCTTGAGCCCTGTTCTGGACCATGAGGCCCAGGATCTTGAATCCGGATTCCGAAAGGGTTTGTCTCTTCTCGTGGGCCGTCAGGTTCTGTTCATTCACGAATTGGATGAACTGGTCGAGGAACCGGATGTCGGTGAGCATGAGATCGTCTTTCAGGATCTTGACCGTCTTCATGAGCTCGATCAGGCTCAACACTTTGGCCGAGGGAACCTGGAGGATCTGGGTCGCGAAGCGCTCGAGCATGGCGGAGGTGAACTCGATTCCGTCCGGCTTCTCGTTCTTGCCGTAGCGGGAGGCCACTGTGAGCAGCGCGGTCGAGAACTTCAGCAATTCGGGAGTGGTCACGAAGCAGTACTCCTTCGAACGGTTCCCGTGCTTGTCCACTTCGTACTCGGTCGAAAGGCTCTCCAGAATCCGGACCTTGTTGTTCGCGGCCCTCAGGCGCGAACTGATGGTCTTGATCAAAGTCACCAGCCACTCGGGGATCTTGGAAAGCGCATCGTCGAGAGACCCTTTGGAGATCTCGATCAGGTCGGTCGGAAGCAAGGCCTCCGCCGAAGCCGAGCGGGGTTGGCCGTCGAAAAACGCCAACTCACCCAATACGGAGCCTGCGCGGACGGTGTCGATCTCGATCTTCCCGTCCCCCTTCCTGCGGAAGAGCCGGATCGCCCCTTTTTTGACAAAGTAGAGGTTTTTCGAGGGGTCGCCCTCCTCGAAAAGGATGTCTTTCTGTTTCAGGTTGACTTCTTTGGCGCTCATATCATTTCCTGCGCATTTCTATCGTTCCATCCCAGTCGGGCGGAGGGGGATTTTTCTCGAACTCCACGCAACGCGAGAGGTAGATCTCGGAGACCGGATCAACCGAACCGGTGCGGGCTTTCTGGATTTCACTGGCGAGCGTGAACTTGGTCCGGGCCACTTCCCATTCCCGGTGTTTGAATGCTTCGCGGGCCTCGGTGAAGTTGCGGATCAGCTCGGGGTCGAACTCCACTTCGGAGATCTGGATCAGATCGACCGCCTTGGTCTTCCCCTTTACGATCACCGAGTCGAGAATCCGGGTGTGGAATTGTCCCTGGACCCCTTCCGGGAGCCTCTCCCGGGTCACCTCGGTACTCAGAATGTCTCCACCGTACAATCGGGTCAGGCTTTCCAGTCGGGATGCGAGGTTCACGTGATCTCCGATCACGGTGTACTCGAAAATCCTCTTGGAGCCCATGTTTCCGACGCTGACCAGTCCCGAGTTGATGCCGATCCCGGCACTGACGTCGATCCCGTAACGTTTTTTGAAGTCCGGTGCGATCTCGTCGAGACGCTTTTTCATGGCCACGGCGGCCCGCCACGCACGCTCCACATGATCCTTCTGGTCGATGGGTGCGCCCCAGAAGGCCATGATCGCGTCCCCGATGTACTTGTCGAGGGTCCCCTCGTGTTGGAAGATGATCTCGGTCATTTCGGAGAGGTACTCGTTCAGGAACTGGGTGAGCACCTTCGGGTCCATGTTCTCCGAAAAGTTCGTGAAGCCACGGAGATCGCTGAACAGGATGGTGACTTCCTTCCGCTCACCGCCGACCTGGAGCTTGCTCGGATCCTCGAGGACCAGTTCCACGACTTGCGGGGCGAGGTATTTGGAGAACGCCTCTTTCACAAATTTCTTCTTCTTTTCCTCCAAGATGTACCGGATCGAGAGCAGGGTGACGAAAATGAGAAAGGTCTCGATCAGGAGGAAAGCAGTCGACAGGTTGATGTGATTCTTGAACAAGATGCGGATGTCGATCCAACCCAAGACGCTCAAGAATCCGATGAAGACGAGGATGCTCGGGATGGCGTCCAGGCTCGAAAACAGAAAGATGAAAACCAGGCCGAAGACCACGATCAAGGTCAAAGGCAACCAGCTCATGTGGATGGCGCTGGCCGAGCGGAGTTGGTTGCCGGCAATCAGGTTGTCGAGGGCTGTCGCGTGACCTTCGACCCCGGGGGTGTTCGAATCGAAGGGGAAGGCCCTCATGTCATAAACCCCGAGAGCCGTCGCACCGAACAGCACATGTGAGTCAAAGAGGATTTCTTGGAGCTCTGCTTCATCGATGGGGGTGAGTTTTTTGTCCAGCAAATGATGGACCGGAATGTAGTAGTACGGTTCGTATCCCGGAATCTCTTTCTCGAGCTGGTAATGGTTCGGCCCTTTGAAGTTGATATCCATGTACCCGAGCGGGGTCACCGGAATCGGATTTGCGGGGTCCTTCTTGAAATAGGCTTTCTTGATGAGACCGTCCGGACGGAATTCGATTTGGATCTGATCATCCCGGGCGAGCTCCGCCATCTTCACTGCAAGTGAAGGAAGGATGAGGTTTTCGGAAAAGGAGAACAATCCGTAGCGCCGGATGTAACCGTCCGGGTCAAGATCCGCGTTGAAGATCCCGGCATAACGGGCATTGTCACTGAAGAGATCGATATTCGGGATTAAGTGATACAGGTTCCTGAGCGAGGTCCCCCAAAGGGTTTCTTTGGGAAAGGGATAGGGTTGCTCGATGGCGAACTTTCCGATGCTATTCCGGATCTTCGCCGAGGTTCCAGCTGCGGAGAGTGGACAAGATTCATCTTTCTCATACCTGGGCTGGCAGGCCCCGTCGTAGGCGTAGCCCAATACCAGTTTATCTTTTGCTCGAGCGATCGCTTGAGCCAGTTGCGGATCGCTCTCAAGTTCGAGGAAATCCTTCAAGAGGGAGGGGTTGTGTTTTTCGACGAGCTTGTAGGCCTTTTGGTGGATCCGCTCCTCAGGCTCCGAGAGCACCATGTCGAATCCGATGGTCTTGACTCCCATTGCGAGGAGCCGGTCGATGATCTTGGCGTAGACCTCCCGATGCCAGGGCCAGCGGCCATGTGCAACGATTGATTCCTCATCCGCCGCAAGAATCACGATCTTCTGGTTGCCGGACTCGGGTCCGCGCAAGCGGAACTTGATGTTGGTCAGCGCTCCCGTCACCGATCGTGCGATCGGATAGATGGTTCCCCGAAGGAATTTGGATTCCAGTTCTCCGCGCTCCCCCAGATCGAGTGTGATCTGGAAGAAGGCCGCGATGAGGACCAAGGGGAGGGCCGAGACCCAGAGCAGGAGACGGTTCATGAGGCGAGAGTCCTTTTTGTCCGGCGATTCCGGTAGAGGATGAAAAGGGATCCGGTGAGCAGGAATCCGAGCAAGCCGAACTGGAAGCGTTTGAAGCCCTCAATCAGGGAGTCGATGTTCGCACCGGCGGTATGGGCGAGATTCATGAGCCCGAGCAGGTAGATCACGGTCGAAATCGCATCCAGAAGGAAAAAGGTCCGGGCGCGAACTTGCAAGGAGCCCGCGGTGAAGTACAGTGCCGTCCGGATCAAGGGAAGGAACCGGACCAGAAACAGGAACCGGGTTCCCCGTTTTTCGAGATAACGTTCGGCAGCGGCGACCTTGCCTGGCGTGAGGATCCACTTGAAGGGAGCCTTCTTCAGGATTCTCGGCCCGTACTTGCGCGCGACGAGATAATTGATCGTGTCTCCGCTCAGGAGACCGAGGAAGGCGACCGGAATCAGGATCGGCAGTTTGAAGAAACCGAGTGCAGCGAGCACCGAGGCGGCAATCAAGGTGAGATCGGAGTTGATCGGCATGCCGATTCCACATCCGATCAGTGTGAAATAAAATACCAGATAGGCCTGAATCCCCTGGTACTGGAGGAGGAACTCCTTTGCTTGATCCATGCTACAAGGTTAAAGGCTCGGTAAAAAAAAAGCACCTGAAACACAAGGTGTTTCAGGTGCCAATGGTTTGAGCTGTCAAAAGGTTCACTTCGCTCCGAGTCGGGCAAGCTCCTCGCGGTACCATTCGCTCAAGATTTGCTTTGAGGTTTCAGGATTCGTGCCCCAGTGAGCCGCGACATCGATGTTGACCTCGGTGAGGGCTTGACGGTTGCCTTTTGCGGCTTCCTTCACTGCGAGGGTGGCTCGAGACAGATTCACGCCATACAGGCGCTTGCTGAAGTCTTCGACATCGGCCTGGGTTCTGGCGCGGTCACGTCCGAGCACCGCCCAGTCCTGGAGGGTTTTTGCAATGCTCACTCCGGCCGATTCAGCCAGTGCGTATTTTTGGGAAAGGGTGCGTCCGGCTGCCCGGGAGCTGGCCTCTTCCTGTTCGGCCGCGGCAGCGATGATGTCCGCGGATTGCGAAGAGCCGTCGTCCATTTCGTTCAATGCGTTTCCGAATGAGTCATAGAGAATGCCGGTACTGCTCAGCCACGCGTAACCCATGTAGTCCCTGCGGAATCCGTAAGAGTCCGTGTAGGTCCAATAATCGAAATAAATGGAGCGAGTGGAAGCGTACGGATCTTGATTGGCCGTGATCTTCGACCCGTCTGCGTAGAAGTTGCAACCCGCCATCGGGTATCCATAGGAGGTGCATTGGTTTCCATAAACGTCGTACCAAGCCCGGCGATAAGGGTCGACATAGACTCCCCCGCCTCCTTGAACAATCACCGTTTCGCAGGCGGTCAGAGAGAACAGGGTCAAGATGAGGAGTCCGGCATTGCAGAGTAATTGAGAGATCGTTTTCATAGAGATGCCCCCCCTTGTGTCGGCATCGTGTGGTTCACGTCAGTCAGGCAAATAGCAAGGCACGTGCCAAAATCGTATCAAAAGATTAGTCAATGATTTCAATGACTCAAAGGGTTCCTACCCGGGGGTGGGCCCACTGGTGACCCTTTGACCCCGAAATTCTCCAGTGCGGATTGGCACCGGGGTGGGGTCAGGTCAAGGCTCGACGGAGTGAGTCAAGGGCATAAGCGGCCGCCCGTTCCTGCGCCCGCTCCCGGTGATTTTCGAAGTGGAACTCACGGGCCAGGGTCCGGTTTTCCCGGGCCACCGCAATCCAGACGGTCCCGCCCGGCGCGAAGGCGTCCCCTTCCGGGCCCAGGTAGCCGGTGATTCCAAGTCCCCAAGTGGTTCCCCATTTGGTGCGGATGTTCTCGGCCATGGCTCTCGCACTCGCCTCGGACACCACTCCCGACTGTTCGAAAAGGGTGGCCGGGATTCCGAGTTCCCGGGTCTTCAGTTCGGTCTGATACGGAATCAGTGTGCCTCGCAAGATCTTCGAGGCTCCTGCGATCCGGGTGAGCCGTTGTGAAACGAGTCCACCCGTGCAGCTCTCTGCAATGGCAAGCGTCTCCCCGCGATCCATCAACAATCGATGAACGCACTCCTCGATCGTGCCCGGTTCGATACCGTAGGCATCGGACCCGCAAGCTTTCTCGAGAGCCGTGAATTCACTTCGGAACGTGGCCTCTTCCTCGGGGGTGGAGGCCCGCATTTGGAGCCGGAGCCGGACTCCGGTGTTCGAAGGGAGGAAGGCGAGACTCATTCCCTCGATGTTCCGGATCCGCTCCACATCCATTTCGATCCTCTGGGCGAGTGCGCTCTCACCGACGCCGGAAGTGAGGAGGGTTTCTTTCAGGATCCGCGTCGAGCCGAGCGAGGGGTCATTCAAAAGCTTGGGAAGGATCACCCGATCCATCATGCTCTTCATTTCGTGAGGCACGCCGGGTACCACGAAGATCCGGGTCCGACCTTCCATCAAGAATTGCCCCGGAGCGGTTCCACAGTCATTGTCGATCCGCACAGCGTCCCGGAGCAGGTAGCCTTGTTTCTTGTTGTTCTCGGTCATCGGGCGACCACGCGATTTGAAAAATTCCTCGATCTTGCCGACCCATTCTTCGTCGTACCGGAGCGGGATTTTGAAGTACCGCGACAATGCCTCGACAGTGAGGTCATCGTGGGTGGGGCCCAAGCCCCCTCCGATGATCAAGATATCGCAGGAGCTTTGTAAAAACCGGAGGGCGCCCGTGATCTCGTCCATCTCGTCACCGACACTCAGGTGCCGCGTGACCGTGACGCCGATGGCGGTCAGACGCTCACTGATCCATTGAACATTCGAGTTCAGGACCTGTCCGATCAGGAGTTCATCGCCGATGGTGAGGATCGAGGCCTTCATGCCGGGTTCACTCCTCGTCGTGCAAGCGCAATTTCTCAAGCACCGAGAAATCCTCGAGTGTCGACGTGTCGCCCGAGGTCTTGCCGGTGGTCACCATTTCGCGGAGGAGTCGGCGCATGATTTTGCCCGAGCGGGTCTTCGGGAGAGCGTCGGCGAACCGGATTTCGTCGGGTTTGGCGATCGGACCGATCTCGCGCGCCACCCAGTTCTTGAGCTCGACTTCGATGGCTTTCAAGTCCGGGGAGTTTCCTGCGACTTGGGCCTTGAGTGAGACAAAAGCCACGAGCGCGCTTCCCTTGAGTTCATCGGGCCGCGCAACGACAGCCGCCTCGGCGACCTTGGGGTTGGCCACCAAGGCACTCTCCACCTCGGCCGTACCCAGACGGTGTCCGCTGACGTTCACCACGTCGTCCACCCGGCCCATGATCCAGAAGTAGCCGTCTGCATCCCGGCGCGCGCCGTCTCCGGTGAAGTACCACTTCTGTTTGTTGAAATCGCCGAAGTAACCGGTCACGTAGCGTTCGCGATTGCCGAACACGGTCCGGAGCATCGAAGGCCAAGGGTGTTTCACCACCAGGAGACCGCCTTCGTTCGCCTTGCAAGGTTTGCCGTCCTTGTTCACCACGTCCGCGAGGATTCCCGGCAAAGGCAAGGTGGCCGATCCGGGTTTGGTCGGAACGGCACCGGGCATCGGCGAAATCAGGATCGCCCCGGTCTCGGTCTGCCACCAGGTGTCGACGATCGGGCACTGCTTGCGTCCGATGTTCGTGTGGTACCACATCCAGGCTTCCGGGTTGATCGGTTCACCGACCGATCCGAGCAAACGCAGAGAAGAGAGGTCGTGTTTTTTCGGGTACTCGTCGCCGAGTCGCATGAAGGACCGGATCGCGGTCGGGGCGGTGTAAAAGACGGTTGCGCGATGGCGGGCGATCATCGACCAGAGCCGGTCGGGTCCGGGATGGGTGGGCACGCCTTCGTACATCAGGACGGTGGCCCCGTTCATGAGCGGGCCATAAACAATATAGGAGTGCCCGGTGATCCAACCGATGTCGGCGGTGCAAAAGTAGATGTCTTCGTCCTTGAGGTCGAACACGTGCCGGGTGGTGTACTTGACCTGGGTCAGGTAACCGCCCGTGGTGTGCAGAATTCCTTTGGGCTTTCCGGTGGACCCACTCGTGTAAAGAATGAAGAGGGGATGCTCGCTGTCGAGCGCCTCCGCCTTGCACACCGGGGATTCGCCCGGAACCGTTTCGTGCCACCAGTGGTCGCGTCCGGTTTTCATCGGGGTGTCTTGGTTCGTGCGTTGGAGAACGAGTACGTGGGCCAGCGTCGGAACCTCGTCGAGGGCCGCATGAACCGCACTCTTCAGTGCGCTCGGAGCGCCCCGACGGTAAGCTCCGTCCTGGGTCAGCAGGGCCTTGGCTTTGGAATCATTCAAGCGGTCGCGGAGGGCTTCGGCCGAGAATCCACCGAAGACCACGTTGTGGGTGGCACCGATCCGCGCGCAAGCGAGCATCGCCATCACGGCTTCGGGAACCATCCCCATGTAAATGCCGACCACGTCGCCTTTCTTGATCCCGAGTTTTTTGAGGGCGTTCGCCAGACGGTTCACTTCGAGCGTCAGTTGCTGGTAAGTGAGGGTGCGAACTTCGCCCGGTTCGCTTTCCCAGATCAGTGCGGCCTTGTTCTTCCGGGATGTGCCCAGGTGCGCATCGAGAGCGTTCTCGCAGGCATTCAGTTTTCCGCCGATGAACCACTTCGCGAACGGATGCTTCCACTCGAGAGTCTTCTTGAAAGGCTTCTGCCAGTGGAGGTCTTTGGCGCGGGCCGCCCAGAAGGATTTCGGGTTCCGGTTGGCTTCGTCGCGGAGCTTCCGGTACGCGGCAGGAGAAGAAAGATGGGCCGATTTCGAGAAGGCCTTCGAGGGCGCGAATTTGCGCTTTTCTTTGAGAACAGACGAGATTTCAGACATGGTTTCAGGTTACGGGCGGTGACCGGAGCGGGCAAGAAGGAAGTGCACCGACGCGGGGGACTGTGGTACCTTCGACCCATGAAGAAGATCCGTCTTTTGACGCCCGGACCGACCGCCATTCCCGAGTCTGTCCTTTCCAAGTTCGCGGAGCCTGTGATCCATCATCGCACCTCGTTATTCGAGGCGCGCTTCAAGAAGCTTCAAGACCATCTGGGATGGCTCTTCCAGACCCGGGAACCCGTGTTGACTTTGACCGCGACCGGTTCCGGAGCCATGGAGGCCGCCGTCGCCAATTTGTTTTCACCGGCGGACGAAGTCCTCGTTCTCAATCTCGGAAAGTTCGGGGAACGTTGGACCAAGCTTGCGAAGACCTACGGTCTCACGGTTCATGAACTCGTGGTGGATCGTGGCTCGGCCGCCGATCCGGCCGAAGTGAAAAGATTGTTGACCGCTCATCCTGCCGCGAAAGCGGTCCTGTTCCAAGCTTCCGAGACCTCCACCGGCGCCCTCAATCCGGTCAAAGCCATCGTGGATCTTTGCAGGGAGCACGGGGTCCTGAGTGTGTGTGACGGAATCACGGCCGTCGGGATTCTCGACCTGCCGATGGACGACTGGGGAATCGATGTCCTGATCACCGGTTCGCAGAAGGCACTCATGCTCCCGCCGGGGCTGGCCTTCATCGCCCTGAGTGCCCGTGCCTGGCAGGCGGTTGCCGTTTCCAAGAGTCCCCGTTTTTATTTCGATCTCACCCGCGAAAAGAAGATGCAGGAAAAACAGCAGACCGCCTGGACTCCTGCCATTTCATTGATCGAGGGCGGAGTCGAGTCGCTCGGACTCCTCCGTGAAGAGGGCTTGCAGACCCTGTTCGCCCGTCATGAGGTTTTGGCCAAGTGCACCCGCGAGGCCGCCTCGGCTCTCGGGCTCGAGTTGTTCTCGAAGGCTCCATCCCCTGTACTCACCACGGTGAGGGTTCCCGCCACTTTTTCGGTCGATCAAGGCAAGGCGATCCAGAAACTGATGCAGGAAAAATACGGGGTGATCATCATGGGAGGCCAGGATGAACTCCAAGGAAAGATCTTGAGACTCTCCCATTTCGGGTATTGCGACGTGTTCGATGTCGCCACCGGGATCGGGGCGCTCGAGTTGGCCCTTCAAGAGCTCGGTCATTCGGTCGAGTTCGGTAAAGGGGTCGGAGCCGTTCTCAAGGCGTATCGCGAGAGCTCCCGCTGAGAGAACACTCGGGCCACTCGAAGTCTTTTTCGCATCCGAGCACTTCCCGTAGCGGAGCGGAGAAGGATTCTTTACGCCTGTCCTGGCCGTCCGTGTGGGCGTTCAGCAGGTAGCGCCTGAGGACCGAGCTCTCCTTCGGGAAAGCCTGGGAAAGGGAGGGGCCCGGGCATTGCCAGGAGTTCCCTGCGAGAAAGGTCATGCGTCGGTCCCAAAGGGAAGGGGAGTCCTCGAGTTGCGAGGCGATCAGCCGGCTTCCGAAAAAGTCCGCGAACCGCTCCGCGGGAGAAGAACTGTACCCCTCGGCGATCATCGCCTTCCTGTCCGAAAATTCGCCTTCCGAGAGGATCATTCCCTCGAGGAGTCCGTCAAAAAGGACCTGGGTGGCACGGATGGATTGTTCGAGACGGAGCCCGCTGTCGCGTTCGGTGCTGCAACGGTATTCGGCCGCGAATGCAGTCAGCAGTGAGAGCTCGCTGTCGAGGGTCTCGTCGCTCCAGTGGGTTTGCAAGAAGAGGCAGGGGTTCATGTAGGAGGGGTTCTCCACCCGCTTCCCGTTGTTCAGCGGAAGCTTGTCCTGGGTGATCCGGATGAAGGCGTCCTCGGCAGCAAGATCACGGATGGTTTCGCGGACCGTGGTCGTTGCGATCCTGCGGACGGCATCGGCTCCCGGAGTCTCGGTGTCACGGTCTTTTTTGAGGCAGCGCTGGAGTTCCGGGAGGTTCGGACGGTAGGAACCGAGCTCGGAAAGCAATTCCGGAATGCCCGACTTGAATTCACGCCAGCGTTCGCAAGACAGGTCCGTCGGACGGGGGGAGCACATGTTCCGGTTGAACTCTTCGAGGGAGCGGCTGATCCGGCTGTTCTTGAAGAAGAGGTGGAGGCTCCGGTCGTTGTCGAGGGCATGCGAAAGTTCGTGAGCCAGGGTGGGGAGGATTTCCTCGCTGTTGAAGTCTCCCGCACAGACCGTGATGACGTTCAGCGGAGTGTAGTAATAAGCGTTCATCATGGTGGTCGAACAGTCACGATCGACGATCTCAGGCAGGCTTCCAGGCAGGACGAGTCTGACCGAGGCGATCCTTTCCTTCCATTCCCTCCGGAGGCCCCCTTCGACCGGCAAGGTGTCGATCAGCAGGAGGGTTTTCTTCCTCAGTGTCTCGAATGTTGACTGGACCTTCTTCCAGTTCCGATGGTCTTTCCAGATCGCAGATGAGATCTGGGCCAAGAGGATCTTTCTCTCCATCCCCTCGGCGTGAATCACTTCCGGGGGCTGGAGGTCGGCCGGGGTCCGGGCGTATTCCTTGAACCGTCGGCTCATCCGGATGATGAGGGTGTCCCGGATCGCGAGATCCCAGGTGTGGGAGATTCCCGATTCCTCCTCGTGAGCCTCCACCCGATCCATCAAGGTCATGTGTTCGAAGGGGGTCCGGTTCAGGAGTTGCTCGAGGCGCTCGAAGTACTGATGGGCGTTCAGGATGAGTTGAAGGTCGGGAGGCAGGTGGCGGCGGTTCCGGAGCTTGCTCCGGGCGAACTCCACAAACACCTGGCTGAACCCGTTCACGGTCTTCCCCTGAAGTACCCGGAGTGAGCCCCCTTTTTTCTTCTGGATGATGAGATTCCCTTCGACCCCCGGCTGGTACAAGGAGTCGCAGTATTCGTTCAGCATGGAAAGGCAGCCCGGGGAGGAATCCCCTCCCGGAGCGGCTTCGGGGGTCTCGGGAGAGATTCTGGCGATGGCCGGTTCCTTGAAGCGGAATGAATCGAGACTGCAGGCGCTGAGCAGCACCAGGGACCCGATCAGACTCACCGGCAGACCACGAATACCCACCCTTTCAGGATAACCCATTTTTGATGAAAAATCCCTTGATCGGATTTCGACCTTCTGCTATTCCTGAGGCTCCTTTCACAATGTAGATGAGTCCATAGCTCAGTTGGTAGAGCATTTCACTTTTAATGAAAGGGTCGAAGGTTCGAATCCTTCTGGACTCACCACTTTCAAAGTCATTTCAAACACTTCCGGCCTGATTAACTCATTTCACTGTGGAACCCACCCTGATCCAAACCGGCGTCACCGTTCTTTCCCTGGCTCTGCTGGAGGCCCTTCTCTCGATCGACAATGCCGTCATCCTGGCCTTGATGGCCCGTGAGTTGAAGCCGGAGCTCCAGAAGCGGGCCCTTCGTTACGGTTTGATCGGTGCGGTGGTGTTGAGACTGATCGCTGTGGCGTTGGCCACGGAGGTGGTGAAGTACCCTTGGTTGCGAGCCATCGGTGGGGCCTATCTGCTTTGGTTGGCGATCAAGTATTTCCTTCGGAAAGGTGAAGAAGAGTCGAAGTCCCGGAAGACCTCGGCCAATTTCTGGGTGGTGGTCTTCTGGATCGAGGTCACGGATCTCATTTTTGCGGTCGACTCCATCCTTGCGGCGGTGGCGGTGACCACGGATTACTGGAGCATTGTCGTAGGGGGAATCCTCGGAGTGATCCTGATCCGATTTGCAGCCGAAAAAATGATCGCTCTTCTGAACCGGTTCCCGAGAATCGAAACCTTCGCCTACCTGTTGGTGGGCGGGGTCGGCCTCAAGGTCCTCTACCAGGTCGCTCACTCTTTCTGATAGTTCTGGACCTCGATCCGGGATTCGGGGAGCTCGAGCGCTTTGGCGATGGCAGGCTTCGAGATCTTCGCGGTGCCCACCAAGCCGACCATCAGCCGGTCGGGGCGGATGAAGGCGGCCAGGGCCGTGTTCACTTGTTCGCGGGTGATTCCCGAGAGTCGATTCGCAAAATCACGGAAGTATCCGTCCGGGAGCCCGAAGAGGATTTCGGTCAGACGGTTCTCCATCCTTTTGGCAGGAGTGTTGAAGCTGAACCCGGCTCCGTTCAGGAGGCTTTTCTTCGAGTTTTCGAATTCCTGCTCGGTCAAACCGCTTTTGCCCAGGTCTTCGATCATCCGGAGGGCCTCACGGATGGCTGCCGGAGTGTCGGCATTCTTCGGAAAGAAGGACACCTTCCACGAGTGAGGGGTGGTTCCGAGTCTGAAGTTGCTTCCCGCTCCGTAAGTCCATCCCCGTTTGACCCTGAGTTCGACCATGAGACGGGCTTGGAATCCGCCCGCACCGAAGGCATGGTTGGCCAATTGGAGTGCGTCGAGGTCCGCATGGCGGATCGAGACCCCTTTCTGTCCGATCACCACCTGGGTCTGGGTGCGGTCCGGCTTGTCGAAAATCACCACGCGGAGTTTACCCGGCTCTCCTGAGAATTCCGGAACACTCTGGGTCTTGGCGGCCCCCGGTCGTTTTTGTCGGATGGATTGGAGGATGGGTTGGAAGGTGTTCTCCTCCGCGCTGCCGGTGGCGAGCAGGATCATCGACTCGTCATGGATCAGCTTCTGGAACTGGGACTGGATGTCGGTGATCGACAGGTCCTTCAGGTCCTTGAGTTTGCCGTTCGAGGGCTTGGAGAAGGGATGGCCCTTGAAAAACGTCTCATCAAAGCGGAGCCGTGCAAGGTTCCGGTCGTTCGAGAGTTCGTTCAGGATCGAAGAGATCTCTTCTTTCTTGAGTCGGTCCAGTTCCTGGGCCCGGAACGAGGGTGCGGTCAGGATTTCGGCCAGCAGGGACAGGAAGTTCGGCAGTTGGTCCGCGAGCACCATTCCCCTGAAGGCGATGAATTCAGCACGGGTTTCAAAGTCGAGTGAGCCTCCCATGGCATCGAGTGCGAGGTCGATCTGCTGTTTGGTCTTGTTCTTCGTTCCCCGGAGCATCATTTTGCCCATGAGGCTGGATACCCCGGTTTTGCCGTCCGGATCCTGGGTGGCACCGCCCTTGAAGGCCGCCGTGACATAAACCAGTGGCAAAGAAGCGTCTTTTTCAAAGAAAAACTGCGCTGCCTCCGACCGGGGTGCGAAAGAAAGAAGGGCGAGAAGGGTGATGAAGGGTTTCATGGTTGGTCCTTTCCTGCGGTGGCGGATTTCGGTACGCCGGTGATCACAGTGAGTTTTGCGGTCTGGAACACCCGCTTGGCGGTTTCCTGGATCTGCTCGGGAGTCACCGAGTAGACCTGCTCCTGTTGGGCAAGACCGGCCTCGACGCTGCCGTTCTCGGTTTCGAACTGACCGAGCACATGGGCCCTGCCGTGGGAGGTGAGGAGGCGGCTCATGAAGCGGAAGCGCATGACGTTGGTCGCACGCTTCAATTCTTCCGTTTTGACAGGGGAGTTCTTGAGTCGCTCGAGCTCACGTAGGATCACCGATTCGGCGAGCAGTGCGGTTTTCCCTTTTTGCAGATCGGCCTCGACCAAAAAGAGGCTCGGATCACGAAGTGCGATCGATCCCGAGCCGACCGAGGTGGCGATTCCGGCATCGACGAGGGCCCGGTTCAGGCGGCCGTTCCGGCCTTCGGTCAGAAGCCCTTGTATCGCTTCGAAAACCGGGGTGTCGCTCGAATTCAGTCCCTGGATTTTGAACGCCAGCCAGACTTTTTCGACCTCCACATTCAGCTCCAGACGCTTACGACGTTGGGCGGTCTGTTCGGGTTCCTGGTCATAGGCGGGGTTTTCGGTCTTGCGTGCCGGAAGGTGGCCGTAGAGGCGTTCCACCCGCTTCAGAACCCGGTTCTCATCCACATCGCCGACCACCACGATCACCGCGCGGTCCGGGCTGTAGAAGCGGGTGTAGAAATCTCGCCCGTCCTGGGCGCTCATGGAGACGAGGTCCTGCTCGTAGCCGATGACGGGCCAACGGTAGGGATGGGTGTTGAAAGCGGTTTCAAACAAGGTCTGGTACATCGTCCCTTCGGCCGAGTTCTCTTTCCGGAAACGCCGCTCGTTCTGGACCACCTCGCGCTCGGTCTTGAAAGAGGCGTCGTTCACGATCAGGTTCACCATCCGGTCGGATTCGAGTTCGGAGATCAGGTCGAATCCTTCTTTCGGCATTTCCTGGATGTAGACGGTGTGATCGTTCGAGGTGAAGGCGTTCTCGCCTTCGGCACCGGCCTGCTCGAGAAGCGCGTCGAAGCGACCGTCCGGATATTTGGAGGTTCCTTTGAACATCATGTGTTCGAAGAGGTGGGCCAACCCGGTCTTGCCGGGAACTTCGTTCCGCGACCCGACATTGAACCAGGTCTGATAGGCGAAGGTCGGGGAAGAAGTGTCTTTCTGGATCATGAGGCGCAATCCGTTCGGGAGGATCGCCCGTTTCACCTGGAAGCTTCCCGCAAAGGGGAGGGTTTCGAAGGGTCCGTCCCGATTCTCCTTCTTGGAGCTGGGTCCGGTGTGGGAGCAGGAAGACAGGAGCGGGAGGGCTCCGCAGATCAAAAGGAACAGATGAGTGCGCATGGGAAGGATTATCCTTCAATTGTTTCGGGATTGTCAGTGTTGATGTGTTGACTCGTTCCTCGGGCCGGCCTAAATTCGGGATTGGGGGGATCGAGCATGTCCGTGGCGGCATTTCAGAAGAAGAACTTCCGTTATGTTTCTGACGGAAAGTCCTACCGGAACCTGCTTCATGCGGGCGTCGCCGGTTTGGTGCTTCTGGCCATGGGCTTCGGCGTCCTTCAAGCATCCCGCTCGTCCATCTTTTTGTTGAAAGCCGTCAAAGTGGAGTCCCTTTCCCCCGGATACCCGCTGAGTCGGGATGCGGTTCTGGAAATGGCCAAGGCGCCCATCGGACGGGTTTCCCTGTTCCATCTCGACATGGAACCCATGGAAACCCGCTTGATCCGGAACCCCTGGGTCAAAGGGGTGGTGATCGGCAAGCAGTTCCCCGGAACCCTTTCCCTGAAAATCATCGAGCGGACCCCGGTCGCCCTCCTGAGCGAAAACACAGGGCGCATCCTTTATCTGGAAGAGGACGGTTCCACTTTCGAAGATCGGGCGATGGTCTACCCGGCGGATCTTCCCATTCTGACAGGATTCCCGGCTGCAGACCTCCCGACCTTGAAGGCCTTGAATCAATTCATGGGGACCTGGTTTTCGTCCGAGCGTCTCCCCGGTCTGCGTTTGTCGTCTCTCAGTTACGATGAAAAATCCGGTCTGAAGGCCATGGTGCTTTACCCGATGAAGAACCAGAAACTGATGAGAACCGTCATCGAGCTCGGGCTCAACCTGGAGGAGGCCAACGGGGTGTCCTCGGCCCACCTCAAGCAGGTGTTCGACTACCTCTCGACCCGTTCCCAGCCGGCGTCAAAAATATGGCTGGGGGACGGAAAGAAAATCGTTGTCAAATTTTCAAGGGGTCCATAGACTTTCAGCTAAGTTGCGTCAGTTGGAATTTTGTCGCAGCTGGAACGGTACCCGGGCTCATGGGAGGAGGAGGGTTAAGTGTCTAAAAAAGATTTAGTCATCGGTCTCGATATCGGGACAACCAAGGTGTGTTGCATCGTCGGGGAAGTCCATCCGGCGACTCCGACCCAATCCTCCTCTATTGATATCATCGGGTTCGGCCAAGCGCCCTCGAACGGACTCCGTAAAGGGGTGGTCATCAACATCGACTCCACGGTCGAGGCGATCCGGAAAGCGGTCAAAGAAGCCGAGAACATGGCAGGAGTCAAGATCAGCTCCGCCTATGTCGGCATCGCCGGGACCCACATCAAGTCTTTCAACTCCTCGGGAGTGGTCGCAGTCAAGGACAAGGAAATCACCGAACAGGACGTCCAGCGCGTGATCGAGGCCGCCAAGGCCATCATGATTCCGCAGGACCGCGAAGTTCTCCATGTGATCCCCCAGGAATTCATCATTGACGATCAGGACGGCATCCGCGATCCGATCGGAATGAACGGTGTCCGTCTCGAGGCCAAGGTGCACATTGTGACCGGGGCCATCAGTGCCGCTCAGAACCTGGTCAAGTGCGTGAATCGCGCAGGTATCAGTGTCACCGAATTGTGTTTGCAGCCGATCGCTTCGAGCTCCGCAGTGTTGACCCATGACGAGAAAGAACTGGGTGTCGCACTGGTGGATATCGGTGGCGGAACCACCGATATCGCGATTTTCCGCGAAGGCGCGCTCCTTTACACGGCTGTCCTCCCTGTCGGGGGAATGCACATCACAAACGACATCTCTGTGGGCGTCCGCGCATCGCTCGATGCTGCCGAGAAAATCAAGATCGCCCACGGTTGCGCCATGTCGTCCCTGGTGAAGGAAGACGAAACCATCGAAGTTCCTTCGGTCGGTGAAGGAAAGTCCCGTGTCGTTTCCCGCAAGATTCTGGCTGAAATCGTCGAGCCACGGATCGAAGAGATGTTCTCTTTGATCCAACAGGAGATCAACCGCTCGGGATACGCCGACCTGCTCGCTGCCGGCATCGTGATGACCGGTGGAACGACCCTTCTCCAAGGAATGGTCGAGTATGGCGACTTCCTGTTCGAAGTGCCGCTCAAGCGCGGATCACCGATCCGTCTCGGCGGGCTCAAGGAAGTGGTGAACTCTCCGAAGTACTCCACCGCAGTCGGTTTGCTCAAGTTCGGCGCCGACAAGCTGAACCGCGTTCATCAAGGAGGACCGTCGCTTCTGGCTGACGGCCTGCTCGGAGACGACGGGGTGTTCAGCAAGATCGGTGGACAGATGAAAAACTGGATGAAGGATTTGTTCTGAAACTTTTCGAAAACAACTGACACAAGGAGGCGTGGTACATATGTTCGAAATTCAAGAAAACAAGGTTCTGGGTGCTAAAATCAAGGTCGTCGGAGTCGGCGGTGGCGGATGTAACGCTGTCAACACCATGATCCGTGCAGGTCTGACCGGCGTGGAGTTCATCGCAGCGAACACCGACAAGCAGGTGCTCGAAAGCGTTCTGGCCCCGACCAAGATCGCCATCGGTCAGGAGCTGACCCGGGGTCTCGGCGCCGGCGCCAATCCGGACACCGGCCGTAAAGCCGCGCTCGAAGACTACGCTCAAATTTCTGAAATGCTTTCCGGGTCCGACATGGTGTTCATCACCGCCGGAATGGGCGGCGGTACCGGAACCGGAGCCGCTCCTGTGTTCGCAAAGATCGCCAAGGAAGTGGGCGCACTCACCGTCGGTGTGGTGACCAAGCCTTTCCTGTTCGAAGGCAAAAAGCGCATGAAGCAGGCCCTCGAAGGGATCAATCAGCTGCGTGAAAGCGTGGATTCCCTGATCATCATCCCGAACAACCGCTTGCTCAACATCTCGGGCGCCTCGCTTTCGATGATGCAGGCTTTCGGGAAGGCTGACGAGGTCCTCCTTAACGCCGTACAGGGCATCTCCGATCTGATCAATCACACCGGTTACATCAACAGCGACTTCGCCGACGTCCGGACCATCATGGAAAACAAGGGCCTGGCCCTCATGGGGATCGGTTTCGGTCAGGGTGACCACCGTGCCGTGGAAGCCGCAACTTCCGCCATTTCCTCTCCTTTGCTCGAGGACATCTCGATCAACGGTGCGACCGGCATCATCATCAACATCACCGGGGGCTCGAATCTGACCCTCCACGAAGTGAACGAAGCCACCTCGATCATCCAGGAAGCTGCGGATGAAGACGCCCAGATCATTTTCGGAACCGTGATCGACGAGTCTCTGAACGACAAGGTGAAGGTCACTGTGATCGCGACCGGACTCGGTTGCGACGCCTCGGCCCAGATCACCGAGATGAAGAACGCCAATCCTGCTGTTCGTAACAACAACAATGCGAACAACATGAACCTGGGCAATGCCCAAAACAGTGCCCAAATCAACACAGCGGGCAATGTTGCAAATGCGGCTCCTGCCAATAACGCCCAGACCAACAACAATAACAATAATAATATCCAGGCCAATAACAGCCAGGGTATCGGGGCGGTTTCAGAGAACTTCAATCCCCAGTCGGTGCAGAATCTGTCCGCAGCCGGGAACGAGAACTCCGAACTTGCACGGGCCCGCGAGATCGCCAAGCGCCTCGGGATGGTGAGCTCCGAAGGTCAGGACTACGATGTTCCTGCCTTCATGCGCCGCTCGAACGAGTCGAACCCGAACAACGGTTGATCGTTTTTTCCGGATTTGAAAAGGCTCCCGGCTGGTGTCCGGGGGCCTTTTTCATTTGGTTTCAAGGGGATTTAGACTAGAGTGGGTGGCATGACCCCAGTTTTGTCCGATGGAGCCCGTGCGATCCAGAGCCTGTTGTCCCGCCATAGGCTTCCTTCCCCTTCGTTCCAAGTGGTGCTCGGTTCCGGTTTCAAAGACGCACTCGAACAGGGACTTCCTCCGGGATTCGTCGTCGCCGCAGAGGTCCCGTTTTCTGAAATCCCGGGAATCCATCCTTCCACAGCGCCGGGACATTCCGGGAAATACGTTTTCATCCGTCACCGCACCCGGAAGCTTTGCGGAATCATCCAGGTCGGGCGACTTCACGGTTACGAGGGCCTCGAGCCCCGGGAAGTGGTCCGGACGGTCATGTTCCCCCGTGAACTCGGGGTCGAGCATTTCTTTTTGACCAATGCCGCCGGCGGAATGGATCCCGCTCATTCGACCGGCGATGTGATGCTGATTCGCGACCAGATCAATCTTTCAGGGAAGAATCCTTTGAGTGGATCCAATCCGTCGCGCCCGGACGGGACACCCTGGGGTCCGAGATTCCAGGATCTGACCCGTCTGTTCGACCGTGAATGGACCCGTGAAGTGTCGATCGCCCTTCAGTCCGAGAAGCTGAAGGTGCATGAAGGGGTCTATGTCGGTGTCGCAGGGCCCGCATTTGAAACTCCGGCAGAGATCCGTTTCTTCCAGGAAATCGGTGCTCATGCGGTGGGTATGTCCACGGTTTGGGAAACTGTCGCCCTCAAGCACAGCGGTGCCCGGGTGTGCGGGGTCTCCCTCATCAGCAATATCGCTGCGGGCCTTTCAGATGGTGCGGACGGCGAGCCCGAAGAATTGGACCATTTCGCGATTCTTGATGCGTGTAAAACCTCGTCCACCGGAATCCTGAGAGGGGTTCTGTTGTCTGTCGAAAAGAATTGCGGGGAATGAGATGACCTTCGATCTCGGGATCCGCTGCAGGACGCTTCTTCCGATGACCGGAGGAGAAGGCAAAGTTCATCAGGATCAGTTCCTCGGAGTCAAAGACGGGCTGATTGTCGAGTCCGGACCTTGGAAAGAAGGTCGGGACCTGGAGTGTTCGCGCTTCATCGACAGCGGAAGCCGGATCGTCATGCCCGGACTCGTGAACGGTCACACCCATCTGGCGATGAGCCTCTTGCGTGGCTACGAGGACGATCTTCCATTCCACAAGTGGCTGTTCGAGCGGGTGTTCCCCGTTGAAGCCAAGTGGGTGGATTCGGAATTCGTGGAAGTCGGTGTGTCGCTCTCCGCATTGGAGTGCATCCGTTTCGGTACGACCACGGTCAATGACATGTACTTCTTCACCGAGTCGGCCGCAAAGGTTCTCGATGGCGCCGGACTGCGTGCCACGTTGGCTTGGCCGTTCATGGACTTTCCGGTTCCCGACGAGAAGCATCTCGGGGATCAAGCCTTGGCGGGCAGGCCTGCCCGGTTCCAGGCGTTCTATGAACGCTACCGGAATCACCCGCGTATCCGTCCCGCTCTCGGACCTCACGCCCCGTACACTTGCAGTGACGATTTGATTCGCGAGGTGACCGCTTTATCCAACAGGTTCCAGGTTCCGGTTCACATGCATGTCTCGGAGACCGAAAAAGAGGTCCGTGAGTCGGTGTCCAAATACGGAAAGACTCCGGCGCAGCGCTTGTACGATCTCGGAGCCCTGCATTCCCGTTTTTTCGCGGCTCACGGGGTCCATCTCACCGATGAGGAGATCCGTCTCTTCCGTGAGACCGGGGCCAGTGTGATTTACAATCCCGATTCCAACTTCAAGCTGGGATCAGGAATCGCTCCGATCACCAAATTCCGGAGAGCGGGAGTCGAGTGTGCCTTGGGAACGGACGGTTCCGCTTCGAACAACGATTTGTCACTTTTCGGAGCCATGGATCTCGGAACCAAGGCACAGAAGGTCGCCCATCACGACAGCACCGCCATGGTCGCACTCGATGCCCTCAATCTCGCCACCTATGAGGGAGCCAGGGCACTGGGTCTCGGGCACCTCGTCGGGTCGCTCGAGCCGGGCAAGCGGGCGGATCTCATTCTGATCCGGACGGATCATCCTCATCTGATGCCGATGCATTCGGTTCTGAGCCAGTTGGTTTACGCCTGCCAGGGGCTCGAGGTCGACACGGTCATTTGCGATGGAAGGGTGTTGCTCGATCAAGGTCAGTTCCAGACCCTCGATCCGACCACCATCTATGCCGAAGTCGAACGGATTCGTCTGAAATTGGCCCGGGAGCTCGCTCTCCACCACTAAATCGAATCGGTTGAGTGAGCGGGTTGATGTACTCGGGCCTCTCGCCTGTACCGGATTTGGACACCTCTTTTCGGCCTGTTCAGGCCTGAAAACCTCTTTATTCGAATCCAAGGGTCATTCAGGGCTGGCATCGTCTTTGCTCTATCAGGATCACACGGAGACGATGATGAAGATGAAGTTCGAAATGCTGAAATCCCTGAGACCCTGGATGTTCCTGACCCTGCTCTCGGGGATCGGCTGCGGAATGCAGGGCACGAATGTCTACACCTTGACCCAAAGTGGTGCCCAGTTCTCGAGCGCCCAGTGTTCGACCATTCGTCTGTCTGTGAATGAATCGAGCAGTCAGATCAGTGGCTCGGGCTCGAACCCGTGTTTCAACCAGACCTTGTCCGGAACCCGGGCTGCGAACGGGCAAATGAATGTGACCCTCTCTCTCGTGCCAGTCAGCGCCGCCACCAGTGCCTATGGTCAGGCGGGTGGAGGTATGTACGGATACGGTGGTGGCATGTACGGCGCCACTCCCACGAATTGTACTTATCAAGGTGTTCTGATGGTGTCCGGGAACGCCATCCAAGGAGTGCTCAATCCGGTCTCCTCCTATGGTTACGGATGCCTCGGGAGCATCACCATCAACGGAACACGTAACTGAATTTTTCCAACTGTCCCCCTCAACCCTCATCTCTCTCTCGATGAGCCCCGGTCGAAGGATGGTCCTTTGACCGGGGACTCGTTCTCGTTCATACTCAGGGCATGAAACCATCCCTGAACGCTCTGCCCGGACCCCGGGACCACTTCGAGTACAAAAAAGGCAAACTGTCTGTCGAGGGCATCCCTCTCCAGGGCATCCTGGAGCGCTACGGGTCCCCCTTGTATGTGTATTCCGGTGGGGCGATCCGCCAGTCTTATGCGGCCTTGACGAAGGCTTTCAAAAAATCACCTGTCCAGATTTGTTTCGCGGTGAAGGCCAACTCCAATCTGTCCATCCTGCGTCTTCTTTCCTCGCTCGGTGCAGGATGCGATCTGGTGTCCTATGGCGAATGGGATCGGGCTGAAAGGGCCGGTATCCCACGTGAAAAAAGGGTTCTTTCCGGTGTGGCCAAGACCGCTCGCGAGCTCGAGAGTCTGTTCCGCCTTCCCGAAGGTGGTGTCGGATCCGTCCATGTCGAGTCGGTCATGGAGTTCGAGATGATCCTCCTGATTGCGAATTCCATGAGGCGCCCCGTGTCGGTCGCGTTCCGGTACAATCCGGATGTCGACGCGGGAACCTTGGACAAGATTTCCACCGGACGGAAGCACGACAAGTTCGGCCTCACCCGTGAGGAAATCCTCGACCTGGCGGTCACGTATGGCGACGACGACTTCGTGAGGATTGCAGGGCTTTCCATTCACATCGGAAGCCAGATCACCTCCATCCGGCCCTTCGACCGGGCATTCAAGCGGTTGGCGGATCTGAAGTTCGAAGTGGAGGAGCATCTGGGCCGCGAGCTCGACTATGTGGATCTCGGAGGTGGGATCGGGGTCCGCTACCACCAGGAGAAGGTGATCGATCTCGTTGAGTACGCCGAATTGATCGTGAAGCACTTCAAGGGAGTTCCGAAGATCCTCATCGAGCCGGGCCGCAGTCTGATTGCCAATGCGGGAGCGCTGGTCAGTCAGGTGGTGTATTCCAAGGAGCGCGGAAAAGACCGCACTTTGATCCTCGATGCCGGAATGAACGACCTGGTCCGACCTGCATTGTATGAGGCGTATCACGAGATCCTTCCTCTGGAGCAGAAGGGTCCTCAACCGGTGAGTTGGGATGTCGTCGGCGGGATTTGCGAGAGCACGGACTACTTTGCTAAATCGCGCAAGTTGGCCCTTGAAGGTCTCCCGGGCGAAGTCCTGGCCATCCTTTCGGCCGGAGCCTACGGCTTTTCGATGAGCAGCACTTACAATTCCCGCCCCAGAGTGGCCGAGGTTCTGGTGGACCGGGGACAAGTCAAATTGATCCGGAAGCGCGAGACCTACAACGATCTGATCCGTCACGAGTCCGGGCTCTGATTCCGATCACTCGTAATCGGCTTCAGTGGGCTGTTTCATTTTTTTGAAGGTCGTGTTGAACTCGCATCTTTGATCCGCGACGCCGCCGATGGCGATCAATGCGGAGTCGATGGACTCGCTGTATCCGATCCGGTCGGGAACGCTCACTTGGTTCACCACCTTGCTGGTGTAATTGTAGTAGGCCAGACGGGTGGTTCCGAAGTAGATCACATCCGGATTCACTTTCCGAATGGGTGCGGCGAAGTGTTTGAGGGAGTCACAGGAAAATGATCCGTAAATTTCGGGACGGCCCTTCTTCATGTTCTCCTGGATCATCTTCAGTCCGGGGCGGTTCTTCCGGTACCAGCTGTAGTCGGTGTGCCCGCCTTTGAGAAGGCGCGGCGGTCCGAAGTCGGGACCACCACCATCACGGGAGTGGCCCACATAAAAGACTGCTTCCGATGATCCCAGGGCTGTTTTGAACTTCTCGTTCATCCACTTGGTGTGTTCAGCCTGTTTGGGATTTTTCCGGTTGAGATCGTCCCGGTCGGAAAGGGCGCTGGTGTAAAGTTTCACCACGATTTTTTTGCCACCGGGCAGTGATTTGCTGACGTGATTTGCGTTTTTCGGATCGGCACGGAATCCACAAGGTTCGACTCCGCAGGTGGCATAAAGCTTTTGAACCAGGTAAGCCCGTTCGACCGCATCGGTGGCAACCGGTGGACTCCCTCCGGAATCTCCATACCCCATGAACAGGTGGATGTTGGCCACACCGTCTTGGTACAAACGCCTCATCTTTTCCTGACATTTTTTCAGCCTGGACATCGAGCTCCAGGGATCACATGCAGGCTTTTGGTTGATTTTCGCGACTTGTTCGAGGGTTTGCGTCGCCTCGCTTGCGGAGGACGGTTCCGCGAGTGCATGAGACGGGCTGAGTTGAAGGATCAGCCAGGCTCCGAATAGAATCAATCCCGCATTCATGGGCATTCCTCCCTGACTTCGGGTTCCGGATCTTTCTTGCAGTCCTTCAGGTCAATTTGAAGGAGCTTTTTGTCCGCGTCCTTGAGTGCCCGGTAGGTGCGGAGTGCACTGATGCGGACCTGGAGCGGATCCCTTTTCAGCGCGGATCTCATGAGGTCCTGTCGCTCTTGAGGGCTCAGTTGGTCGAAGCGCTGAAACAGAAAATCATGACTCCCCATTTTCACTTCGGGAATGCTCGACTCGAGCAACCCTTCCATGTCTTTGAGGCCCGGTTTCCAATGGAGTGTACCCAGGACTTGCAACGCTCCCAGGGTCCTCAGGATGTGATCCTCACGGTTCGGGGATTGGATCCAGGACTTCAGCGAATTCCGGATCTGTTCCTCGTTCTTGGGAGAGGCGACGCGGGTGATGGCGTGGAACACTTCCGGCACCAGATGCTCGTTACGCACCTGAAGCAACGCTCCCAAGTGTACCGAACGTTTGGTTTCTCCGATGATGCAGGCGGCATCTCGCACGCGGTCAGCATCCTTCAGGGAGGTATCGAGTTCCCGATCGAGGGACTTGTCGCCGAGCAGGCGCTTCGCTTCCGGGCTCAGGGCGAATCCGGACCGGAGTCCCACGCAAAGGCCGTCGAGGTCGATTTTGCGGGCGAAGGCCGGAGTGGCGAGTGTGTAAAGAAGGGGAATGAGGAACCATCTCATGCCCTTCGGATCGTCATTCCGGCGCAAAAACTCCAGTCTGACCCGGACGGGTTTTTACGAGGAAAGATGGTGCGCGCGGAGGGACTTGAACCCCCACACCTTACGGCACCAGATCCTAAGTCTGGCGTGTCTGCCAATTTCACCACGCGCGCTTCCGGGAAGTGAGCCCCCACTTTATCCTGTCGCTCCGGTCAAATCCAGTGTAAAACTATGGCTTTAACCCCATGAAAACCTACTTCGGTTCGCAATTTCTGGACGCCGATTTTCCGCCGCAAACCGTGGTGGCGCTCGGGAATTTTGACGGGGTTCATCTGGGGCATCAGGCCATTCTCGGACGTGCCATGGAAGATTCCCGATCGCTCGGGTTTCCGGTGGTTGCGTTCACTTTCAAGCCCCATCCCACGCTTGAGCTGAAGCCCGAGTCGGACTTGAGGCTCCTCATGACCTATGACGAAAAGCGGATCCGCTTGCAGGGCCTGGGTGTGGACTATTGCATCGAGGAACCGTTCAATTCGACTTTTGCAGGGCTTTCGGCCCGGGAGTTTTTCGACCGGATTCTGATCGGAAGGGCTCATGCGAGAGTGATCGTCGTGGGTGAGAACTTCACATTCGGTCGTAACCGCGAAGGGACAATTCCGGTTTTGAAACAGTTTTGCGACGCGGCAGGAGTGACTTTACGGGCGCTGCCTCCGGTCGAAGTGGACGGTCTCCCGGTTTCGAGCTCGAGGATCCGTGCCGCCCTTTCGGAGGGGCGGGTCAGCACGGCTTGCGAGTTGCTGGGGCGTCCGTTTTTCTATAAAGCGGAAGTGGTTCATGGTGACAAACGTGGCCGGACCATCGGTTTCCCGACGGCGAACATGAAGTGTGACACGAAGTTCCCGTTGCGGTCCGGAGTCTATGCAACGACAGTTTTCTGGCAGGGGAAGACTTACCCTGCGGTCACCAATCTCGGGACCCGGCCCACATTTGACTCGTCCGAGCTCCGCATGGAGACCCATCTCCTCCTCGAGGACCTGGAACTCTACGGTGAGATTCTCGAGGTTTCCTTTCATGAACGGATCCGGGATGAAAAGAAGTTCTCCTCGCTTGACGAACTGAAGCACCAGATCCGGGCCGACACGGAATTGGCGGGCCATCTGTTAAGTTCACGAAATTCTTAAATAGAATTGCGATAAGTCTTCCTTCGGTCCTAAAATGGAGGGGATGTCCAGGAAACTCGTCGAGCTCCTTTACAAGGACAAGCTCCTCACACAATCCCAGTACCAGGATGCCGAGGCCATCTTCAAGAGCAACGGTGATGCCATCCGTCAGTTCATCGAGAAGAAAGTTCTCTCGGAACAGAAGCTGCTCCTGTTCCTGAACCAGAAGTTCTCCCTCCAGAGCATCAATCTTGCCAAGTTCGAGGTGAAGCCCGAGGTGGTCGCCACCATCAGTGCGGACCTCTCCCGTAAGGCACAAGCGATTCCGATTCAAATGAGTCGGGGGATCCTCGTTGTGGCAGTTCCTGATCCGACACAGATCGCATTTCTCGATGACATCCGTTTCGCGACCAAAATGAATGTCGAGGCGGTGTTGACCACGTTCACCGCTTTCGACGCCGCTTTTCTGAAGTATTATTCCGGAACGCAGAACCTCGGGCGGGCACTCGAACAATTCAAGAAGGACGCCCAAGGCCCGAAGGGTGGCAAGGAAGAACAAGTCCAGATCCAGCAGATCGAGCAATTCCAGGTTCACGATGTGAACAATGCCACCGGGGATGATGCTCCGGTCATTTCTGTGGTGAACAGCGTACTCACCGAGGCCATCCGCCGTGGGGCTTCGGACATCCATGTCGAACCCTATGAGCGGGATTTCCGTGTCCGGATCCGGGTGGACGGAGCGCTCATCGATGTCACACACATTCCGATGGAGATGAAACGTGCGGTGGTCGCGCGCTTCAAGATCATGGGCCGGATGGACATCGCGGAATCCCGTGTGCCTCAGGACGGACGGATCAAGATCAAGCTCGGGAACAAGGAAGTCGACTTCCGGGTGAACACCCTCCCGACCCTTTTCGGTGAGAAGGTGGTTTTGCGTATTCTCTCCAAGGGCAACCTGCAACTCGATCTCAGGACGCTCGGATTCGAGGACCGCCAATTGGAGATCTTCCGCAAGGGGATCGCCCAACCGAACGGAATGGTGCTCGTCACGGGTCCGACCGGTAGCGGGAAAACCACCACCCTTTATTCGGCCCTCATGGAGTTGAACCAGGTTTCTGACAATCTTTCGACCGTGGAAGACCCTGTGGAATACAACCTCGAGGGCATCAACCAGGTTCAAGTGAACAAGGATGTCGGATTGACCTTCGCCGCGGTTTTGAGAGCCCTGCTCCGCCAGGATCCGGATACCGTTCTGGTGGGGGAGATCCGGGACTTCGAAACGGGTGAAGTTGCGGTTCAGGCGGCTCTGACCGGTCACTTGGTTTTATCCACCCTTCACACGAACGACACCGTTTCGACCATCACCCGGATGGTGAACATGGGCATCGAGCCCTTCCTGGTGACCGCATCCGTGAACACCATTGTGGCCCAGCGACTGCTCCGGACCCTTTGTCAGCACTGCAAGCAACCGGTCAAGGTTCCGGCCGACAAAATGGAGTCCCTGGGGATCAACAAATTCGCGGCGAACGCCAATTTCTACGGCCCGAAGGGTTGCAAAGAGTGCAACAACACCGGGTACAAGGGACGGGTGGCCATCTATGAAGTTCTCGAATATTTCTCCGAGCTCAAGGAGATGACCCTGGCCGGCAGGACAGCGATCGAGATCAAGCGGACCGCCGTCGAGCAATACGGACTGCAAACGCTGAGGGTTTCGGCACTCAAGAAAGCGGTCGAGGGCAGGACCTCGGTCGATGAAGCGGTCTCGATGACCGCGGAACAGTGAGGCATTCATGAAGGGGACGTTGAAATGGGAAAGCTGACACTCACGGCATTGCTCCGGGCGATGGTGGATCAGGACGCGTCCGACTTGCACATCACCTGCAACACGCCACCGCAGTTCAGGATCCATGGCAAACTCATGAAGGCCAAGACGGATCCCCTCACGCCGGACTCGATAAAGGAGCTGGTCTACGAAATCCTCACTGAACAGCAGAAGAAGACGTTCGAAACCGCGAACGAACTCGATTTCTCGTTCGGTGTGAAGGATGTGGCCCGATTCCGGGGAAACCTGTTTTTCCAGCGTGGATCGATGGGCGCTGTCTTCCGGAAGATCCCGGTGAACATTCCCGAGTTCGACAAATTGAGTCTCCCCGATGCGATCAGAAAGATCGTCAAACAGCCGAACGGACTGTTCCTGGTCACCGGACCCACCGGCTCGGGTAAATCCACCTCCCTCGCGGCCATCATCGACCTGCTGAACCGCGAAGACAACGGGCACATTCTCACGTTCGAAGACCCGATCGAATTCGTCCATCAGCACAAGAACTGCATTGTCAACCAGCGCGAGATCGGTGCGGACTCACACACCTTCCACGACGCCCTCAAGCACGCACTCCGGCAGGACCCGGACTTCATTCTGGTGGGGGAGTTGCGGGATCTCGAAACGATCGAGATGGCCTTGACCGCCGCTGAGACCGGTCACATGGTGTTCGGAACGATGCACACGAACAGCGCCGTTCAGACGATCGCACGGGTGGTGAACGTGTTTCCTCCGCACCAGCAACCGCAGATCCGCCAGTTGCTGGCTGCAACATTGATCGGAGTCTTGACCCAACAATTGGTTCCGAATTCCGGGAAATCCGGGCGTTCCGCCGCATTCGAACTCCTGGCTCCGAACACGGCCATCCGGAACCTGATCCGTGAGGACAAGATGCACCAGGTTTACGGCGCCATGCAAGCCGGACAGGCCGGCACCGGGATGCAAACGATGAATCAATCGCTCGCAGAGCTGGTCCGCAAAGGAAACCTGACCAAGGCCGACGCCATGGCGTACAGTCTCATGCCCGACGAACTCGGGAAGATGGTCTGAGGAGAATGGTGAATGCCTGAGTTTGTCTACGTCGCCTCGGACAAAGCGGGGAAAAAAGTCGAAGGAAAGATGGAGGCCAGCAACGAGGGCGAAGTTCGCATGGCCTTGCGTGGCCAGGGACTGCGTCCCAACAAGATCGCCAAGGCCTCCCTGACCCAGATCAACGTCGGTACGGCCATCAAGGGCCTCGCGGGCGGTTCGGACACGGTCAATGTCGAGCGCTTGATGAACTTCATCCGACAGCTTCAGACCATGATCACCTCGGGGGTTCCCCTGATCCAGGCCATTGAACTGTTTCACGAACAGGAGACGGATCCGACACTCCGCCGGATTCTCGGTGCCTGCAAAGAACGGATCAACGGGGGTAGTTTCCTTTGGGAGTGCTTTGCGATGTACCCGAACACCTTCGAAAGGGTGTTCGTGGCCCTGGTGCGGGCGGGGGAGTCATCGGGAACACTTGATGTCATGCTGAAGCGGATCGGCAAGTATCTCGAGAACTCCTATCGACTGAAGAAGCTCTTGAAGAGCTCGATGACTTATCCGATTTCTGTGACGGTGATCGCGCTCGGGGTGATCACCTTGATGCTCACCGTGGTGATTCCCAAGTTCGAGTCGATGATTTTGAGCAGCGGTGGTGAAATGCCCGCCCCGACCAAGGTGGTCTTGTGGCTGTCCCACGCAGTGATCGACAACCTCGTGACCATTCTCGGGATGCTCGGGGTCGGGTTCTACATGGCGAGGTCTTACCTTCGTACCAACGAAGGACGGATCGTGATGCAGAACATCGCTCTCGGCTTGCCCCTCACGGGTCCCTTGATCGTGAAGAGCGGTGTCGCCCGTTTCACCCGGACACTGGCGACCCTGCTCGCATCCGGTGTGCCGATTGTGGACGGACTCGAAATTTGCAAAGCGGCGGCGACCCATGTCGCGTTCGAAGACGCGATCACCGAGATGAAGAAAGACGTCGAACTCGGGGCCAGCTTCACGGCAGCCATGTCCAAGTTCCCCAAGCTCTTTCCGAGGATGTGTATCCAGATGAGCTCGGTGGGTGAGAACACCGGTAACCTCGACAAGATGCTCGAGAAGATCGCCGAGTTCTATGAAGAAGAAGTGGAAAATGCGATCCAAGGCATGCTGAAGCTCATTGAGCCGGTGATGCTCGTGGTGATGGGTGGAATTGTGGGTGGTCTCATGATTTCCATGTACCTTCCCATATTCCAAATGGCCGGCAGCGCCGGCGGCGGGGAGTGACCATGGCGGCAATCGACCAGATCAAGAGACCTTTGTTGGGGAAGTCTCCCCAAGTGGCGGCACTGAAGAAGATGATCGAGCGGGTCGCCCCCTCGAAGACCAATGTCCTGATCATCGGCGAGAGTGGCACCGGAAAAGAGTTGGTGGCGCGTGCGCTTCACGAGCTGAGTGCGGTGAAGGACGGACCTTTTGTCGCGGTGAATTGCGGGGCGATCCCCGAGACATTGATCGAGAGCGAGTTGTTCGGTCATAAAAAGGGAAGCTTCACCGGAGCCGTTGCGGACAAGGAAGGGCTCTTCCAGGTGGCTGACGGGGGCACACTCTTTCTCGATGAAGTGGGTGAGTTGCCATTGACCATGCAGGTGAAACTGCTCCGGTCGCTCCAGGACCGGACCATCCGCCGGGTCGGCGGAAACGAGAATATCAAGATCGATGTCCGCATTGTCGCAGCTACGAACCGGAACCTCGAAGACGCAGTGAAAAAAGGCACCTTCCGGGAAGACCTTTATTACCGGCTCAACGTGATCCTCCTGGAAACTCCACCCCTCCGAACCCGGTCAGGGGATGTCGAGGAGCTCGCATCGGTGTTCTTGAAACGATTCAATGAAAAGCACCAACGTCACTTGGAGGGATTCACACCCGAAGCCCTTGAGGTGATTCTGGCCCACCGTTGGCCCGGCAACATCCGGGAGCTGGAGAATGTCATGGAGCGGGTCTCGACCCTGGAGTCGGGGTCAAAAATCCAGGTGGGTACCTTGCCTCCCGAGATGGTGCTCTCCGCCCGTAAAGAGGCTGGAAAATTGCGTGAGCTGGTTCTGAAGGCCGACTTCACTCTGGGCCCCGTCGAGATGGCCGAAGTGATCGAGCAGGTGCGTGCCTTTTACCGGGCGCAGGCCCTGGTGTTCGCAAAGGGAGATCCCGAACGGGCCCTCGAGTTGATCAAGTGAAAACAAAAAGGCCCCGGGAATCGCTTCCCGAGGCCTTCTGAAATCGGAATACTCAGGATCAGAACAAACCGCTTTGGCTGTTCTTCAACTGCTTGTTCTGGTCGATGGTCCAACCGTCGAACGCGTTCGTCAAGGCCACGGTACCGGCTGCAGTCAGGATGCTTCCCGAGGCGCCGATCGTGAACGTCTGCTGGGAAATGGCAGTTACGGCATTCCCCCCGTCCACCGTTACCTTGTCCAGACGGGCCCGAGCGGTATCGGCATCTTTGGGAACCAATTGCCCGTTTTCACCCGCAGTCGCCATGAAGATCCCCATGTTTTGGGCCTGCTCATCGCACTTGGCATCACCCTGAACCGCATAGGTCTGGGTGGCTGGATCGAACTGCCACGCCGTAAAGTTGCAATCGAGGGTATTGTTCGGGCCGCAAGTCTGCTGGTTCAAGGCTGGACCTGCGAAACCGACGGAGTAGTAGAACCTCACACCGTCGCGGTTGTACCCGGCCTGCCCGAGGCAGGTGGTGTAAGATGCGTTTTCAGCAGCGAAGCTCTGTTCGATGGTGTAAGCACCACCGAGAGAGAGTCTGGCCTCACTTTGCCGGCTCTTCGCCTGAAACTTTTTGTACTGCGGGACCGCGAGAGTTGCCAGAATCCCGATGATTGCCACGACCACCATGAGTTCCACCAAGGTGAAACCCTCGGCGTTCCTCATTTGACTCAGTTTTTTTCCCAACATACGTTCCATACGAACCCCTCCTTAAAGGGTATTTTGGGCTTCCCTACGTCCACCCATACCATTATTCTATGGAGAAGTTTATGAAATGGCGAGGTGTTTTTCACAGTCAGGCGCTTGTCGCCCTCGTTTTTTGCTTGCCTCTTTATTTATCAATTAAAGAAGTTGATTTTAACCGCCCCCATCTGCTCAAAGCCGGGGATTATCACCTGACCCCTCAGTTCTTCAGGTTGATCTCGGGAGGATTCTGGCCCGCGGCTCACGACTACCTTTGGATCCGGACTCTTCAGTTGATCGGGTCCGGGAATTTCAGTGCGGACGCGCTCAATGAAAGTGTGGGGTTCTACCGCTTGTCGACCGGGTTGGATCCTTACTTTTACGAAATTTATGATCAGGCGGCGGTCAATTTCTCGTGTCTGTTTGACGCCCCTTTCGCCGCACTGGAGTTCATTGACAAAGGGATCCGGATTTACGAGCGCGCCAGTCCCCCGAAGCGGTTCTGGACCCATCCTTACAGCCTTTACCTGCATCGTGCGTATGTGAACGCGTTCATGCGGAATGATTGGGCTCAAGCCCGCAATGACTACCTGAAGGCCGCGTATTCGCCGGGCTCTCCGGCCTACCTCCAGAGCATGAAGAAGTGGCTCCAGGAGGGGGACGGGGATCGGAAACTCGCGGTGAAGGTCCTCAAGTGGATGATCTCGACGACCGAGGCCGGTCCGGTCAGGAAGAAATACGAGGAGAAGCTGAAGCACTATGAATGAACCAGTGGCTATCGAGGTTGTCGGACTTGAGTTCGTCATCGGGAAAAAGCGCATCCTGAAAGGTCTCGACTTCAGCATTCCCCGTGGAAAGGTCTTTGCGGTATTGGGTCACAATGGCGCCGGCAAGACCACTTTCTTCCATATTCTGCTCGGCTTGAAGTACCAGACCGCCGGAGAAGTCAGGATTCTGGGGAAATCGAACGAGGATTGGCGGGCCCGTGCAGCGGTCGGGTATGTGGTCGAGCGCCCGTATTTGAATCTGGATCACGAATTCGGCTCCCTCCTGACCTACCATGCCCGTCTGGCAGGTGTTCCCAGGGATCGGACCACCTTCGAACAGATCGCAGGTGAAGTCGGTTTGAGCGGTCATCTCGACGATTCGTTGAGTACCTTCTCGAAGGGGATGTTGCAAAAGGCGGTGTTAGCCCAGGCTGCCCTAGGCAATCCGGAGATCAAGGTTCTGGACGAGCCGATGAGCGGACTCGATCCCGAATCCCGTGAAGCGGTGAAGGCCCAGATCCAGAAATGGAGTGAGGCGGGGAAGACCATCATCTTCTCATCCCACGTCATGGAGGATGTCGAGCAGTTGGCCGACGAGGTGCTGATTCTGGAGGACGGAGAGATCCGGTTCAGAGGAACGGTGTCGGAGTGGAGGGCGCTGCCATGAATCGAATTGGGGTGTACCCGAGACAAACGGTGTTCGTCGCATTCCAGGCGTTTCAAGATCTGCTCCGGGAGCGGATTCTGTACAATATTTTTTTCGTGTCCTTGCTTCTGCTTTTCTTCGGATACCTCGCCGCCTTGCTGGTCTACGGTCACCAGGACAGGGTCATGCTTCACTTGGGGATCATGATCAATGCCATTTCCGTGTACCTGGTCGCAGGGGGTGCCGGTGCCAGATTGCTCAGGTCCGAAGTGGAGCAACGGGTGGCTTACCTGCCACTGTCGAGGCCGGTTTCGCGGGTGAGCTACTTTTTCGGAAAGTGGATCGGAATCTCGTGGTTTTGTGGTGTGAATCTGATGCTTCTGACCGGAGTGCTGTGGGTCGCACTCAGTGTGACCGGAGGTGGGGTGAATGAGGCTTTGATTCAGGCCACACTGTTGATCTGGATTGAGTCCTTGATGGTTTCCGCCATCGCAATGCTGGTGTCCCTGTTTTTCCGACAGGGGCTTTCGGTGATGGTGTGCATGGCTTACCTGTTTCTGAGTCACAATCACGACCAGCTCGATTTCTTGAAAAAGCAGGCCGGCGACGGATCTCCGGTTTTCTCACTTCTCATGCAACTGACACCGAATGGGCAGGTCCTGTTGATGGACACCCGGGTCTATTACGACGTGGCGCTCGGCGGATTCGAGATGGTCCAGCGGATGGGATACGGTCTGGCGTGGGCCCTGTTGTTCATGCTCATCGGAAATGCGGTTTTCTACAGGAAGAACTTATGATGATCGAATCGATCGGAGTCGTCCTTCTGGGTCTGGTGTTGGGAAGTTTTTTGAACGTGGTGATTCACCGGTTGCCGCTCGAGGAGTCGATCGTTCATCCGGGGAGTCGCTGTCCGTCCTGCAAGGAAGCGATCCGCTGGTATCACAATGTCCCGGTCCTCGGTTACCTGATGCTCCGGGGGCGGTGCGCGGGTTGCGGGATCAGGATCTCCCCCCGTTATCCACTGGTGGAGCTCTTGACCGCTTTTTTGTTCTGGGGTTCCTATCTGGGACTGCCGGGTGACTGGATCCAGGCGGTCAACCAGTTCAGGGTCTGGATTTTCATTCTGATCGGTATCGCAGTCACTTTCATCGACCTCGATCACAGGATCATCCCGCACACGCTCAGTTTCGGAGGTTGGGGGGTGGGGCTCCTGACTTGCTTTTCCGATTTCAGGCACGGCCCCTGGGAGCTGGTGGCAGCCTCGGTCGCGGGGTTCGGATTTTTCTTTCTGTTCGGTCTGCTTTACGAAAAGGTCACCGGACGGGTCGGTTTGGGTGGAGGTGACGTGAACTTCATGGGAACCATCGGGATTTTTCTCGGCTTCGGGGGCATCTGGTCAGCGATTTTGATCAGCTCCATCACAGGGAGTCTGGTGGGGCTGGCGATGGCGGCGTGGTCCAAGAGGCAGGGGGCTGCCGGGGGGGATTCAGAGGGTGTCCTTCGGACCCAGATTCCTTATGGGCCTTTCCTGGTCTTCGGGGCTCTGGTAGAACTCTTTTTCGGGGTGTCAGCATGGATCGGCCTTTAGAAGAAGAAGTACAGTGGCGGGATTTTGAGCTCTATGAGCAGGTGCGGATCCGACAGAATCGGAAGCGATTCCTCATTCTGGGGTCGGCGCTCATCCTGTTTCTTTCACTATGCGCCGTACCTGTGGTGAAAGAGCGTCTGCCCAAGTGGAGGTCCCTGCGGGCTGCGAGGGAGATCTCCACCGAGCTCGAGCGGGTGAAAACCCTCTCCATCCAGGAAAAAAGGCCGGTTCGCTTGAAGTTCATCGGTGGTGGCCAATACCGGGTGGAGGTACTCGAGCGATGCGGAGGTGGGCCGGTGGTGAGGGAACTCGAGCCGGGGACCTGGACGCTCAGGCCCGAGGAGTTGGTCATCCTGTCGCGTGCGGATGCTGCAAAGTACTCTCTGGGATTGGCGACGGATGAAGTTTGCTTTGACCCGGTATTCGGACTCGACATGAGTCAAGCGGTCCGCAGTGTGGTGGTCGTGGTTCCTGTCAATGACTTGACTGTCGGTCGACTGGACCGGGCGTCTTACGTGATCCTCGACGGTGAGTCGGCAAAAATTTCCATAAACTAGTGTCAATGAATTGTAATTGTTACTCGAACCCGATACTCTGGTATTCATGGCATCCGCTCAAGGAAGGGCAGGAAGTAGTCTACTCGCGCGTTTGAAGGGGGGCATTGACCTCTCTTTCATACTTGGCCGTTCCTATGTGGGATTGAGCATCGGGGCATCGAGCGTCAAGCTGGTCGAATTACGCAAAAAATCGAACTCCTGGATGATGACGGCCTACGCCAACATCCCTGTCGAGGAAGTCCTCTCGGACCAGCGGGAAGTGGTGAACGCGGCGAATATCGCATTCGCCATCCAAGAAGCCTTCACGGCGACCAAAGTCAAAGCCAAAGAGGTGTGCTCTTCCCTGGTGGGGAGCGGCGTGATCATCAAGAACCTCACCATCAGCGTGAACAACAAGAAAGAGCTCGAGGATCAGGTCTACTGGGAGGCCGAGCAATACATTCCGTTCGACATCAACGATGTCGTGATCGACTACCAGACCATTCGCGAGACGAAAAAGAACGAATTCGAAGTCGTCGTCGTGGCGGTGAAGAACGATTACATCGACCAGTACCTCGGAGTGATCGAGGAGGCCGGACTCCAGACGAAAGTGATGGATGTGGAGGTGTTCGCCCTCCAGAACTGCTTCGAATCCAACTACACGATCCCTTCCAACGAGGCGGTCTTGATCGCCGACATCGGTGCCATGAGCACCAAGGTTACCATTTGTGCCGACGGCTCTCCGCTGTTCACCAAGGACGCACCTTATGGCGGCATCAATGTCACCAACGAGATCCAGCGTGAGTTGAAGCTGCCGACCTTCGTCGATGCGGAGACCTTGAAAATCTCCGAAACACTTCCCCAGGAGGTTTCGGAGATCGTTTCGAGGATGTGTCATGTCCTCGGAACCGAGTTGAAGCGTTCGATCGATTTCTACAATGCCTCGAACCTCGGTCCGCCGGTTTCGACCGTCTACCTCTCGGGTGGGGGATCCCGGGCGCTGGGGATGATTCCCATCGTCCAGGAGTATGTGGGAGTTCCGGTTCAGATCGTGAACCCCTTCGAGCGGATCCAAGGGGATCCGAAAAAAATGAGTCAAGAGTACCTAGACAGTATCGCTCCTGAGGCTGTGATCCCGATCGGTCTGGCCATCCGCGCGAGGGACAAGACATGATCAAGGTCAATTTGGTCAAAAAGCGTACTGTCGCCGCGGCCGGCGCCGGGGGCAAGGTCGATGACTTGAAGTCGAGGATCAATCTCGATGCCCTGAGGAATGTCGGTCAGGGGAGCGGGAAGACCCTGGCCCCCTTGTTCTACAAAATCGGCATACCGGCGATTTTCGCTCTTTCAGCAAACTACTTTTACGACGAGACCATTCAGGGGATCCGGGACGAGCACGCCAAGGAATTGGCCGCCGTCGGTGAGGTCAAGGACAAGATCAACAAGCAACTTCAGAAGATCAAAGGTTTCGAGGCGATCAAAATGGACCTCGAGCGAAATTCGATGGTGATCCGTGCCAAGATGGACACCATCGAAAACCTGATCCGCGGTCGCGATTTCACGGCAAAGTCGCTGATCAGTCTGGTGCAGGCCATGCCCAAAGACGCTTGGATCGTCGAATTCAGCCAGGTCGAAAAGAACTACACCATCCGGGGTGGGGCGATCGAATACAGCATGGTGAGTGACTTCATGTCGCGCCTGGGGCGCACGATCTATTTCAAAGAAGTCGCGCTCCGGAATTCGTCGAGTGATCCGACTCAAAAACGGATCAACTTCGATCTGACTGCGAGGAGAGACTGATGGAGGGCTTGAAGTCCACACCGTTCTACCTCATGCTCTTCTCCTTCCTGGGGTACCTCGGCTTCCAGTATTACACCTTCAGCTACTCCCCCGAGGGGGAGGTGGAACTCCACCGCGCGGCCATGGCCAGCGCGAACTCGGAGTTGGAAGGTCTGAAGAAGAAGCTCGCCGACGGTAACAAGTTCATGAAATCGCTCGATCAGAAGCGCGAAGAGATTCGGGCCCAGATCGTGAAGCTGGGCGAATATCAGGGCGCACTGTCCGAGGCTCCGGACGTGCCCGTTCTGCTCCGACTGCTCGACACCGAGGCCAAGCGGGCGGACCTGAAGGTCGACCGCATCGAGCCGGGTAAGAAAGACCAGCGCGAATATTACCTGGATCAGGAGTTCAAGCTCGAGGTGCGGGGGACCTTTCAAAACCTGTTGCTCTTCGTCCATCGGGTTTCCCAGCTCCAGAGGATCCTGAGAATCGAGGGAGTCACCCTCCGGATCGCCTCGACCAGTTTGTCAGCGAAGGCGATCACCCTCTCGGCGAATCTTTCGGTTCGTGCCTACCAGTACACGCTCAGCAAAGAAGACAAGCTTCAGATCGCAGAGATTCCGAAAGACATGGTCGGGACCGACACCGGGGCCAAGAAAGAGCAAGAAAAGCCGAAACTGGACGAGAAATCGAAGTTGGATGACAAAGCCGGACGGAAAGCCGTCGTGCCGGCCACCGGTGACCGTCCGAAAGGACCGGGCAAACCATGAGAGCCTGGATTCTTTCAATACTGCTTTTCCTTCCGGTCATCACGTTCGCGGCTCCTGCTCCTCCGCCGCCACCGGCGCCACCAGTCGCTCCCGTGGCCTTGGCTGAGCCCGAACCTGCCATGGACTCCCTCTTGAACGAGGATCTGATCCGGGCCCTGCGCGATCCGTTCCAGCTTCCCACCAGTGCGATCATCAAAAAAGAGATCCCCAAGTCGGAGCTGGAGACGCTCGCACTGAAGGATTTCAAGCTCCAGGGGATCATCTCGGGTCCCCGTAAGGTCAGGGCCATGTTGATCGGCGGCGGTGGAAAAACCTATTTTGTGAAGGTCGGTGACCGGATCGGAGTCCGCGGCGGGAAGATCACCCAGATCACCACCGATGCCGTCCGGGTCGTCGAATATTACCAGGACGAAAAAGGGCGCAACGTCCCTGACATCTACGAATTGAGGTTGGCGGGAGAGTTGGTCTCTCTCACCAAGAAAGACGAGGACAAACAATGAGATCATTCATGCTGGCGCTCCTGATGATGATGGCGGTTGGTGCCGAAGCCGGACAGATCCAGTCGATGCAGATGAAGACTGTCGGAAACGAGAGTGTGATCGAAATCGTCGGAAACAGAATCGGTGATTACGCCAAAGAAGAGAAGGCGTCTCCTCCGCAATTGGTCCTGACCTTCAAGGATTCGACTGTCGCGGATGCCGCCCGGCAGACCTTCGACCCCTCGACCGAGACTCCCAATTCTCCCCTGGTTCAGGTGTCGAGTTACCCGTTGACCGATCTGGACGCCCGTGTGGTCCTCGATTTCAAATCGAAGATTCAATACAAGATCGACACGAGTGACCGGAAAATCACGATTCGCATTCCGCTCTCGGCCGAAAAGAACGTCGCAGCCACCCAGCGGGAGCGCTTGCCCGAGTTGAAGCCTTCGGATCTCGATCCTTTGACCACCATCATGAGTGCCGAGACCGATCAAAAATTCACGGGATCACCCATCACTCTGAAGTTGAAGGATGCGGATGTGCACGAGGTGCTCCGTCTCATTTCGGATGCAAGCGGATTCAATATCGTGATCCATCCGCAGGTGAGCGGCAAGCTCACGCTGTCCCTGGAGCAGGTGCCTTGGGATCAGGCTCTCGATGTCGTGTTGACCACGCTCCGGCTTGCAGCCGAAAGAAAAGACAGTGTCCTCCGGGTGATGCCTCGTGACCAGCTCATCAACGAGAAACAAGCGGAAATCGACGCCAAGCGTGTGGTGGCTCAGGCAGCTCCACGGATCACGAGGATTTTTCCGGTGAGTTACGCCGAGCTTGGAACCCTCCAGTCCCTCCTCACCAACTTTGCGAATTCACAGAACACGGCGGGTGGGACTCCTGCCACCATCCTGACCAATGCCAACACCCAGTCCTTGATCGTCCGGGACACGGCCGAAGGAGTGGATCGGATCAAGAAGATGATCCAGTTGCTGGATGTGCAGACCCCTCAGGTGATCATCGAAGCGAAAGTGATCGATGCCTTGGAGTCGTTCAGCAAGACCATCGGTGGCCGCTTGAGCATGTCGCTCACTTCAGACAATCGCAACAGGATGGATTTCAACGGAGGTGTCCCTGCAGGCACGGGTGCACCGACCAGTTCGACCGGGAACAGCAACAGCTTCCGTTTCGGTATCGGGAACACGGCAACTCTCGACGCTTTGTTGGCCTTTTCAGAGACCCAGAACACCGCCAAGGTCGTTTCTTCTCCCCGGGTGATGGTGCTGAGCGGACGCCGCGCACAGATCACCCAAGGGTCGAACATCGTGAACTCGGTTTCGACGGTGACCCCGACCGGTACCCAGATCACCCAGAACTTCATTCCCTACAACACCAGTCTCGGAGTGACTCCGCGGGTGACGAACGACGGATCGGTGTTCCTCAACTTGAACCTGACCCGGGACACGGTCGAAACCATCAGCGGGACCTCCGTCACGGCGCCGAGAAGCATCAACACCGAGGTCATCGTGGAGAGTGGAAACACCCTGGTGCTCGGTGGAGTGCACAGTGTGGATGAGACTTCGACCGAGGGCGGGTTTCCCATCTTGCGTAAAATGCCCATCATCGGCTGGTTGTTCGGCGAGGCCGGAGGGAACACCAAGAAGACCGAGCTCGTGTTCTTCGTGACTCCGCGGATTGTGAACCAGGACAAGAACCTGGCGAAAGACCAGACCGTGGGCGATGCGGCGGGTTCGACGGAAGATGCCAAGGAAACCGGGAAGCTATGAATCAGGTCCGTGGAACTCCGCAGATTTACCACTACCTGAGGAAGTACCAGGAAGATCCGAGGTCCAGGGTGTTCGCTCCTTTGGCCGAGGCCTACCGGAAGGCGGGCTTGCTTGAAGAGGCGATCGAGATCTGTCGGGACGGGCTCCGGATTCACCCCCACTTCATCGGAGGGCGGGTGGCCCTGGCCCGGGCGCTGTTCGACAAGGGGCAGTATGCCGAGACCGTGAAGGAGCTCGAACCGGTCGTGCTCGATGCTCCGGACAATCTGGTCGCCCAGAAGTTGCTCGCGGAAAGTTACTTGATCCTGGGACGGATGGCGGACGCGCTCTCGGCCTACAAGATGCTGCTCTTTTTCATGCCCCAGGACGGCGAAGTGGCCCGGCTGGTGCGGGAGATCGAATCCCAGGCCTACGAGGACGGACTGTTGGTCCTGCAAAAAGATCCGATTCCTTTGAAGAGTTACACAGTCAAGCCTGCCGAAACTGCGATTTCCGGGGATCCGGCTGTCCGGAAACGGGAATGGATGGCCCGCATCGAGATGCTCCAGGACCTCCTGGTCCGGGTCCAGCGCTTTAGGCTTGCGAAACAAGCCTGATTCTTGATACCCCTAGGCAACCGGAGAATCTATGGCATCTGTATACCCTACCAATGAGTTCAGGAAAAACATCAAGCTCGACATCGACAACACCCCCTATCAGATTGTCGATTTCCAGCATGTGAGCCCCGGAAAAGGGAGTGCCTTCACCCGGACCAAGTTGAAGAACCTTTTGAACGGGAACGTGATCGAGCGGACCTTCAAGTCGGGTGACCGCATTCCGGCCGCCAACGTGGAAGTGAAAGACATGCAGTACCTTTTCAAGGACGGCAGCGGTTTCAATTTCATGAACACTGAAAATTTCGAACAGACCATCATCAGCGAAGAGCAAATCGGTGAGCTCGCCCTGTTCATGCAGGACAACATGCAAGTCCAGGTGGTGTTTTACAACGAGAAGCCGATCACCGTGGAATTGCCGACTTTTGTCGAGCTCAAGGTGGTCAAGACCGATCCTTCCTTCCGCGGAGACACCGTGACCGGTGGGTCGAAGCCCGCCACCATGGAAACCGGAGCGGTGGTCCAGGTTCCTTTCCACATTTCCGAAGGTGACGTCCTGAAGATCGACACCCGGGATTCTTCCTATGTCGAAAAAGCGAACAAATAAAAAGTCACCACCGGCCCGGGACAAAGCCCCTGCACGGGGTGTTCTTCCGTTCTCCATGGCGGATCTCGCTCCGATTTCCGATTTCATGCGCGAGCGTGGAATTGTCGAGTTCGAGTGGTCTGACGGCAAGAACAGTCTGGTCCTGAAGACAGGGCATGCCGCCCAGCCTTCCGCACAAGCGACCACCCAGACCGTGGTCCAAGTGCCTCAGGCGCAATCCTCGGCACCGGTCGAGGAGCGCGATCCACCCAGTTACAAAAAGGTCCTGTCTCCGTTTGTCGGCACCTTCTACCGGGCGCCTTCGCCCACTTCGGCTCCTTATGTCGAGGTCGGGAAGCGAGTTTCTCCCGGAGACTCGCTCTGCATTGTGGAGGCGATGAAGCTCATGAATGAAATCGAGGCGGATTTCGCAGGACGGGTCATCCAGGTCCTGGTTGAAAACGGGCAACCCGTGGAATTCGGTGAGCCGTTGTTCGTCATCGACACCGCGTGAGACGGGTGGGACCGTGAGTGCGAAGAAACCGCCATTCAAAAAAATCCTGATCGCCAACCGCGGAGAAATCGCCCTCCGGATCATTCGCGCCTGCCGCGAATTGGACATCAAGACTGTCGCAGTTTACTCGAGCGCGGATGAAAGCTCCCTGCATGTGAAACTCGCTGACGAGGCGATCTGTATCGGGCCTCCGGCTCCGAAGCTGTCGTACCTGAACATGATGAGCATCCTTTCGGCGGCCGAGGTCACCGGAGTCGAAGCGATTCATCCCGGATACGGATTCCTCTCCGAGAATGCGGAGTTTGCGCGCCTGGTCCGGGAATGCAAGCTCACCTTCATCGGCCCGACACCCGAGAATATCGAAGCGATGGGTGAAAAGACCCGCGCGCGCGCCCGCGCGAGGCAGGCCGGGGTGCCGATGCTTCCCGGGACTCTCAGTGCTGTGGCGGGAGTGGACGAGGCGGTCGAAGCTGCGCGTGAGATCGGTTATCCGGTCATTCTGAAGGCCGCCGCCGGAGGGGGTGGTCGCGGGATCTTCATCATCCGGAACGAGAAAGACCTTTCGGATTCATTCCAGCGTTGCAGCGAGGAGGCCCGTGCCGCTTTCGGTGACGGATCCCTTTATGTCGAGAAATTTTGTGAACGGCCGAGACACGTCGAAATCCAGGTGGCCTGTGACCGTTACGGCAACCGGGTGTTCTTGGGCGAGCGCGATTGCTCGATCCAGAGGAGACACCAGAAGTTGATCGAAGAAGCGCCCAGTCCGGTTCTGACACCGCAGATCCGTGAGCGGATGGGAGCTGCAGCCCTGGCCTTGTGTGCCGACGTGGCATACGAGTCGGTGGGGACTGTCGAGTTCCTGGTCGACGAGGACCGTAGCTTTTACTTCATGGAGATGAACACCCGGATCCAGGTTGAACACCCTGTCACCGAAATGGTGACCGGAATCGATCTCATCCAGGAGCAGATCCGCATCGCCGCAGGGGAGCGCCTGAGTTTCACACAGGATGAGGTCCAGCTGCGTGGCCATGCCTTCGAGGTGCGGGTGAATGCGGAAGATCCTGAGACCTTCCATCCCTGTCCCGGAAAGATCACCGCTCTCCACGTTCCCGGGGGATTCGGGGTCCGTGTGGATTCTTTCATTTACGACGAATACAAAGTGGTTCCATTTTACGACTCCCTGCTGGCGAAGCTGATCGTCCACGGTCGGACCCGTGAAGAGGCGATTGCAAAAATGCGTCAAGCTCTGGACGAGTTCGTGGTGAAGGGCGTGAAAACCACGATTCCGGTCCACCGTCAGATTTTTGCAAGTCAGGAATTTGTCGAGTCGAAATATACAACACGCTTTATTGAAGAATTCCTCCAAAAACGGACTTGAAGGCCTTATCCTGAATCCATGGGGGTTCGGGTCCAAAGTGTCTGGAAATACTGACGAAAGCGCATCATCGCCGAAGTCTCTGGCGCCGGAGAAGCCCTCGCTCGAGGATGATCTTGCGAGCGCGAAGATTCTCGTCTCGGAAGGATTGCTCGAAGAGGCGAAGCGCATCCTTTACCGGATGTTGCTTCACAGTCCTCACTACCGCAAAGGGCGTGAGTTGCTCGAGCAGATTGCCAAGTACGAGATGGAGCATCTGTACGACTCCACGGTTCGGACTCAAGGGAAGACGGCACTGGAGGACCCCGACGAGGTGATCCGGAGGCTCGAGACCGATCTCGGGATCGAAGGCTCTGACGGAGTGTCGGATGCCGGGAGCGAAATCTGGAAACATTCCATGGAGCTCGATGCGCGGTCGTCGCTCGATCTCGGAATTGCATTTTTTGAAATGGGCTGCTTTCGGGATGCGGGACGTGAATTGAAACACGCCATCCGACAGGTGTTGCAGGAGACGTCCGTGCTGGGCGAAACAGGGCTGTCGGCAACCGCTCTGCTCGCGGAATCCTTGATTCTTTCGAATGAGGCCTTCGATGCGAAGATGGTCCTGGAGCCGGTGTTGTCGGATCCCGAACTCCTCCACGAGGACAAAACAAGCCTTTATTACCTGATGGGCCGGGCCGAGGAGAGCCTCGGTCACGCAGCGTCCGCCAAAGGTTGGTATGGGAAGGTGCTCCAGGCAGAGCCCTCCTTCAGGGACGCCGAATTCCGACAGAGATTCCTTTGAGCACGGCCCGAAAACTCCGCATCGCGTTTTTGAGCTTCGCGCTGATTGTGGGCTCTGCCACAACCGGAGGGATCCTCTACCTGCAAAGTCAGTCCTTCGGGGACTTCGTCAAGCGACTCATTTCCGAGAGGTCTCCCAGAAAGCTCGGGATCGTCGGGGATTTCTCCCATCTGAAATTGTATCTGTTCCCACCCGGTGTCGGTGTGGTCAATCCCCGGATCCGGATCGAGAAAGAAAACGTCTCGAGACTGCCGGTCGACGGTGAAATCGAGGCGGGTGAGTTGAGGGTGGGGTTCGCTCCCATCCAGATGCTCTCCGGGACCTTGCACGTTTCGGAGGTCGAGGTCAGGTCAGGGAAGGTGAAAGCCTTGATCCATTCCCAGGTCTGGAAAGGGAAGAGCCGGAAGGCGTCGGGCGGAAAGCTCGACTGGCAGGACCTGTTCCAGCTCCAAATCGACGGATTCCGCTTCGTGGATACCAAGCTCGATGTCGAGTTCGAGATGCCCGATCATGAGAATGCCTTGCTCGGTGCCGAACTCGTCGTGAAGGATCTGTCCCTCGGCAGGGGCAAGGTCGGAGGAAGGGACGGAATCGTCTCGCGCGCGGAAGTGAACTCGATCCGGGTTCAAGCGCCTTCGGGGTGGAAACCGCTGCCGGTGCGTGAGGCGGTCAGCCTCAAGTGGAACCTCGGGTTGAACGACGCCGGGCTCGAACTCGAGCCATTCTCCGCCGAGTTGCCCGGGGTGCGGTTGGAGGTGACGGGTCGCGTGGACGGAAACCTTCTGGATCCTTCGGCCACACCCAAGGTTCAGGCCAAAGTCAGGGCCGAAGCGGACCTTTCCACTTTCTTCCTTTCGAATCTCGGAGCCAAGGATTGGACCGGCGAGCTCCGGATCACCTCATCGGTTCAGGCACAATTGTCGGATTTCATGAAAACGCTCAAAGCGGGATTCGAGCTCGAGGGGCGGGGGATCCAGTGGCGTCGGATGAGGGCCGATCAGGTTTCGGCAAAAGGCACGGTCGATCTCGCGAACCACCGGATCGAACTCGACCACTTCGAAGCGCTCGATGCCAACGGGTCGGGTGGAGGTGGCAGACTCCGGCTCGGGCACTCGAGAATCCCTTTGTCTCTCGGAGAGGCGTTCGAAGTCGGGTTACAGATCGAGAACGGGGACCTGCACTGGCTCGGTGGAGCGGTCCCTGCGGCGCTGGCTCCCTTGGAGGGCTCGGTCACGGGAAAGATCGATGCCCGGTTTCAGCCTGAACGGAAAAACTGGAAACTCAAGACGAAGGTGGGACTCACAGTCGCCGGATTCCAACTGACCAACCAGTCACTCGATCATCCGAAGCCGATGGTCAGAGTCCTCGGACCCCGTAAACCCATCCGCCTGGACGGTGGACTCGAGATCGGACCGGATGGTGTCGAGTTCAAGGACCTCGGACTCTCGATCGAAAAGACACGTTTCAAGGTGACCGGGGGAGTGAGGGGTGACACCGGTTTCGACTTCAGGGCGAAAGGCCCGGTCGACATGAAAGAGATCCATGAGATCGCAGGCAGTCGCATTCTGGGCGAAGGGGAGCTCGAAGCGCACATTCATGGAAAGTCCGACGGGGTGATTCTCGATTTCGACACCCGACTCGTCAACGCCGAGTACCTGGATCTCAAGCTCGGAAAGCTGAAGGGAAGGGTGACCTACGACGACGGCTTGTCGGAGCTCCGATTCACGGGCATACAAGCCAGCCACAAGAACACCTATTACTCACTTCCGCAAGGATCCATCGATCTGTCCGGTTCGGACGAGCTTTACCTCCCCATTGAAATCCACTCAGGTCGGATCGAGGATCTGGCCGAGGTGTTGGGCAGTCTTGTTTCCAAAATCAGTTGGTTCCCGCATTCCCTCAAAGGAGAGGTCCACGGCAATCTTGAGATCGGGGGCAAGGTCCAGCTCCCTGAAATGCTCATCGCCGCCCGGATCGAAGGATCGGACTGGTCCTGGATGGGGGAAAAAGCCAGGAGAGTGAAGATGTCACTCGGGTACGACCGGGGGACCTATTACGCGCGTGAAGCGAACATCATCAAGTCATCCGGGTCCATTCGAGGAGGTGTCGAATTCAAAAGCACCACGGATGAGATGACCTGGAACTTCAAGACCGATGGGTTCAGTTTCACGGACATCGACTTTCTCGAGAGGCTCGAGATCCCCGCGAAGTCCAGGGTCGAGATCTCGAGCTCCGGCAACGGGAAAATGGGTCGATTGAAGTCGAAGACCGAGGGGCGTTTCTTCGAGACACGCATCAAGGGAGAGCGTTTCGACTCCTCGAGCTTCTTCCTCGAGACCGGCGAGAACACCCTTCGTGCATCCGCGGGTGTTTTCGGCGACCAGTTGGCGGCGCAGGTGAAGTACTCACTTCTCCCGAGGCAGCCCTGTTCGATCCGTCTCGATGTCAATGATTTCGACTTTTCACCCTTGTTGCTGATTCTGAATCCGAAGCTCCTCGACGACCTGTCGCTGGTAGGGGTGATGAGCGGGCAGTTGTCCCTCGAATTCCTGAGCACCCAGGCGGAACTCGCCCGCGGGCAGTGGTCGGTGGAACGCTACGAGCTCGCCAAAACCGGAGTGGGCATGCGTTTGGTCCGTCCATTCAGTGTTCCGATCCAGCTCGGATATTTCCAGATCCCCCCACTGGCGTTCAAATTCAACGATTCCGAGGTCGAGGTCGAGGGAGAAGGTCGCAGAGGCGACGTCGATGTCCGGATACGGGGCAAGGCGGATCTGGCATTGGCCGAGTTTCTGAGTCCGATGATCCTCTCGGCAAAAGGAAAGGTCCTGCCCGACATCCGGATTCACGGACCCTTGAAGAGTCTGCGCCTCGACGGAGAGCTTGCCATCGCTTCCGGAGGGCTGTCCATCCGTGGACTCCAGTCACCGGTCGAGGATCTGGACGGGATCATCCGCCTCCAGCAAGGCAACATCCTGGTCGAAAATCTCGAAGGATTCCTCGGTGAGGAGGTTGTTTCACTCGGAGGAAGGATCCTCACCTTCACCGATCGATTCCCGGAGTTCGACCTCCGGGCCCAGCTCGACAACAACAAGATCAAGATGGATCCTTTCGATCTGATCCAGGCGAAGGGCACCTTGTTGCTGAAGGGCAAGGAGCCTCCCTATCTCATCACCGGGGCGCTCGATCTGGTTCATGCGCTTTGGACCCGGAGCTTTTCCAAGCAGGGCGGGGTGGTCGGGAACCGGGGCGATCGCTTCATGCCGAAGGACCTTGAGAAGCGGACCTCGGGTGGCTGGTGGGTGATGGATCTCGGAGTCAACGCTCCTCAAGGGGTGTTCATCCGGAACGAGATTCTGGACGCTGAGTTCAAGGGTAAGGCCCGTCTGATCGGTGAGCCGGAAAGTCCGAAACTGCTCGGTGAGGGACAACTGGTCCAGGGGAAGGTCCTCTTCAAGGACAGACCCTTCGTGTTCGAGAGCGCCAAGGTGGTGTTCGACGACCCTTACTCGATCAACCCGCGCTTCACCGCGACAGCCATCAGTGAGGTGAACCAGTACAAGATCCGGGTGCTCGCTTCCGGAAAGTCCACACAGTGGAAGCTGGAGTTCAGCAGTACACCGTTTCTTCCGGAGAACGAGATTTTTTCAGTCCTGTCGTCAGGAAGTGCGTCCGGAGATGCCGGACGTTTCCAGTTCCGTGACCGGAGTCTGGTCAACCAGGGGGAGGCCGCCTCGTTGATCCTTCACTCGATGGACTTCAGTAAAGACGTCCAGAAAAAGACCGGCTTCCAGTTCGACGTCCAGGAAGCGGTCGACAATCAGACCGCGGCGAGTATTTTCCGCCCGCAGAACCTTTCCGAGAACATCGCCGCACCCAAGCTGGTGCTGAAGCGGAATCTCGGGCGTAACCTCAGCTTTTCATTCGGAAGCACGGTCGGAATCGGTTCGAGAAGCCTTCGAGAGGTCAACGCGGAATACAAGGTGTCCTCCGGCATGTCGATGATGGGCGTCTGGAACAACATCGAAGAAGCGAACTCGCGTGAAACCCGAACATCCTTCGGACTCGATCTCAAGTTCAACAGGAGATTCAAGTGAAGGGTGCGTGCTCCATGATCACCCTGTTGTCGGGATTGTTGCTCATCGCCGATGCGGCGTTCGCCGTGCCGGTGTCCGAGGTGCGTTTCGAGGGAGTGCCTTCCGAGCTGATCGATCAGGCCAAGGTGGTCGGAGGAATCAACGCAGGAGACGAATACGAGTCGTCCCGGGCGGAGCGGAGTCGCCTGAAGTTGACCGAATATTTCATTTCGAAGGGCTATCCGGATGCGCGGGTGGGCGCCGAGATCGTCAGAGATTCGGGTGAGGCGGATCTGGTCTTCCGGGCCAAGCTCGGCGCCCCTCTCAAGATCTCCCTGATCCGTTTTGATGCCAAAGAAGGGAAGATTCAACCCGAGTTGCTACGGCGATTACAGGCGGCGGTGGATTGGAAACCGGGAGAGCCTCTGGACCGGGACCGTATCCGTGACATGCGGCGGGCCGTCGACTCGGTTCTCGGTTCCCAGAACTTCATCGATTCGAGGGTGATCGACATCGTCATCGAACCTGCCAACGAGGGCCCTGTTGTCCGGTTCGATGTTTTTCTCGGGCAAAAAGTGGTCCTTTCCGTCCAGGGCAACGAGGCCTTCTCACGGGCCGAGCTGATGGCGATCATCGAATCGCAGAGGGCGGTCGGTTTGGGGCGTGATTATGTGGGGGTGTTGATCGACCGGATCCGGAACGAATACATCGACCACGGATACAGACAGGTGCAAATCACCCCGTTGACGTTCGAAGCGACCGGGGACGAGCCGAAGAAACTGATTTTCAAGATCGAGGAGGGACCCCGCGCGAGGATCCGTGCACTCGATTTCGAAGGGAACGAGATTTTCAGTGACGGTGAGCTCACGGATGTTTTCTACCGGGTATCGTCCGACCGGATCCGGGCCAGGATCTACAACGGAAAAATGGTGGATGAGGCCGCCGCCGCATTGATCGAGGAATTGAAGAACCGGGGTTACCTTTCCGCCAAGTTGATCGCGATCAAGACGGAAGAGTTGGAGGCCGGTTCGGGGGTCAAGATCCGGTGTTTTGTGAACGAGGGTGTCCAGACCCGGATCCAGAGCGTCGATTTCCGCGGAAACGTGATCATCGATCAGCCCAGGTTGCTGAGTCTTCTCGGGTTCTCGGAAGGCGAGCCACTGAGCCTGCCCAAGCTCGAAGACGGTATCGACCGGATCAAACAGGAGTACCGGAACCTCGGGTACATGGACTTCCTCATCACCAACGAAACCGATCAGCAGCTGGTGAGCTACTCCGAAAAAAACCAGTTCGCATACCTCAGTTTCGAATTCGACGAGGGGGGAAGGTACTCACTCGGCAAGTTCGAGATTTACGGGAACGACTCCACCCGCCGCAAGGTGATCGAACGTGAAATCCTCGTCCGCCCGGGGCAGACCCTCGGGGAAGCACAGGTCCAGGCCACCGAGGACAACCTCCGTCGACTCGGAATCTTCAGTCAGGTCAATCTCGAGTCGCGTAACGATCCTGACCGTCCTCTGGTGCGCGACCTGAGAGTGTCGGTCCAGGAAGCGGTTCCGGGGAACAGCACGGCCGGTATCGGCTTCCGGAACGATCTCGGGGTCCGGGCCTTCGGTGGGGTCTCCTATTCCAACCTCTGGGGGCTCAACCACACCTGGGCGCTGGATGCGACCCTGAACCGGCGTCTCACGATCTACCGGTTCATGGAGTACACGGCCCAGGTCACCTACACGATGCCTTGGGCGTTTCTGGGACCCACGACCTTCAAGCCGAGTCTGAGCGCGGAGAAACGTCAGTACATCCAGTTCGATGCCGAGACCTTCGGGTTCAACATGAATCTGGACCGGATGCTGTATTCTCCGCTCAGGATTTCCGCATCACTTGGATACGCACTCGAGCGGGTCCGCCAGTTCAATGCGATCGACGCGACCCAGAACCAGCAGATCACGATCGGTTCGATCACTCCGACCTTGAGGCTCGACTTGCGCGACGATCCTTACTCTCCGAAGCGCGGATTCTACGCCACAGGCTCTTTTGAATTCGCCGATTCTTTTCTGGGTACCCAGACCGAGCCTGTTCCGGTGAGTTACGGTAGGTTCCGGGCCCGTGCGGATTATTACCTGAATCTCATCCCGAATCTGGTTTGGTACTGGAGCGTACGGGGCGGGTGGCTCAAAAACTACGTGAGCCCCCTTCGGCAGGATGGATCTTTGGATCCCCGCATCACGGTCCCGTTGATCAAACAGTTCGCCCTCGGGGGGGTCAATTCCATCCGGGGATTCGCCGAGCAGGAGATCAATGTCCAGGCCCAAGACCCGGACCGTCGGGTTCAGGGGAGTCTGAGCTACGTAAACTACCGGACTCAAATGGATTTTTTCGCAAACCCCAATCTGGCAGTGGGTCCGTTTTTGGATGCGGGTAACCTCCAGATCGATGCTTTTTCTCTCGGTAACCTGAGGCTCGGAAGCGGAGTCGGGATGCGTTATCTGACGCCCGTCGGGCCGGTCAACTTCGACTGGGGATTCAAGTTGCACCCTCGGCCGGGTGAGTCGCCCAGCGTGTTTTATTTTTCCCTCGGTGTGATTTAGTTTCGAATTGACTGTGGGTCCACCCTGCGGTAATCCTTCAAGGCTATGTTTCAACAAAAGTCTTATTTAGCTAAAAAAGCGGGCGCGCATTTCTTCGAGATCAAGGGCCCCAACGCTCCCAAATGGTACGTCGTGGACGTCAAGGACCAGGTTGCAGGCCGCATTTCTTCGATGATCGCAAAGATCATCACCGGCAAGCACAAAACCACCTACACTCCCAGCGTGGACACCGGTGATTTCGTCGTCGTGTTGAATGCCGACAAAGTCGTTCTGACCCGGAACAAAATGGACACCAAGATCTACCGGGACTACTCCGGATACATCAGCGGCCTCAAAGAAAAGACCGCCCGTCAGATGTTGGCGACCAAGCCCGAGGAAATCATCCGTCGCGCGGTATGGGGCATGACGAACAAGTCGACCCTCGCACGTCACCAGATGAAAAAACTGAAAATCTATGCCGGATCCGAGCATCCTCATCAGGCACAGAAATTCGAAGAGCTCCCGCTCGCGGCCAAGCGTCGCTCGGCTCTGACCAAAAAAGTCGAAAAGAAGGCGTAAGGTAGAATATGTTGGAAAAAGAAATTCATCAGGTTGGTAAGCGTAAGACTGCAGTGGCCCGGGTCTATCTCCGTCCCCGCAAGGGTGAAGTGGGTTCGATCCAGGTGAACGGCCGTTCCCTCGAAGACTACTTCCCACGTCCGGCCCTCCAGAAGATTGCGATGCAGTCTCTCGATCTGACCAACAACAACGGTCAGTACGATGTGTTCGTGAACGTCTCCGGTGGAGGCATCTCCGCCCAGGCGACCGCGGTCCGTCACGGAATCGCGAAGGTTCTGAACGCAATGGACCTCACTTTCCGTCCGGTTCTCAAGAAAGCCGGATTCCTCACTCGCGATGCGCGTGAAGTTGAGCGTAAGAAGTACGGCCTCGCCGGCGCACGTCGTCGCTTCCAGTTCTCGAAACGTTAATCGATTCATCGAGACAGTCAGTTTTATGGCGGTCTGGATCCGGCTCGGATCCAGACCGTTTTTGTTTGAACTTTATTGTCGGAGATCGTTGATTTCATGCATAATATGAGCATGAAATCATCATTCTTTCTGGGGTTGCTTGTGTGGGGAGTCGGGATGTCCATGCCGGTTTCGGCCGGAGTGTTGGCCAGCGTGAACGGAAAAAGCATCACTGACGAGGATTTTCAGGCTTTGGTCGCAGGTCTCCCGATGCATCAGCGGGAACTCGCCCAAAAGGATCCGGCCACCAAGAAGCGCATCATCCAAGACCTGGTCGATCAGGAGCTCATGGTTCAGGAGGCGGCCGGTGAGAAATTGGATGCCTCCCGTGAGTTCAAGGACTCTCTCCAATTGATGCGGAAGCAGGCCTTGGTGAATCTCCTGGTCTCGAAGAAGCTCGCTCCGAAGGTCACCGAAGCCTCCGTGAAGGACTTCTATCAGCGAAACAAGACCCGTTATTCGACCGACCAGGTGCACGCGCAGCACATCCTGCTCGCGACCCAGGCCGATGCGGACAGCGTTCTGGCTGAAGCCAAGAGAGGTGTGGATTTCCAGCGCTTGGCCGAACAGCGTTCCAAGGATCCGTCGGCGAAGACCACCCGTGGAGACGTCGGGTACTTTTCCCGGAACATGTTCGACGAGGCTTTCACTCGCGCCGCATTCTCGGCCGGGATCGGTGAGATCGTGGGACCTGTGAAGACCTCGTTCGGTTTCCATGTCATCAAAGTGGTGGACCGGAAGGTCGGAAAGACACCCGAGTTTGTCGAAGTCGAGCAGCAAGTCCGGTCGGATGTGCAGCGTGAATTGCTGCGGAATCTTGTGACCGAATTGCGCCGTAAAGCGAAAATCAAAGAGTGAACCGGAAGCGGAAGGCTTCGTTCCGTTCGGGTGAGGCCGCTCTAGCGTTTTCCGGTTTCTTGTTCACTTTTCTGGGTGCCTTGGCCGCCCGATTCCAGGCGTCTTTGCGTCCTGACGCGGACAGTTCCTCCTCGTTCTTCATCCTGTTCGGATTCCTGCTGGTTTCTTCGATCTGTTCCGGAATCCTGTTCCGGTGCCTGCGGGCACGTGCCGGTGGGAGTCTCACCGCATTCGGTTTGGGATTCATTCTCCTGGCACCCCTCTTCTGGGGGGTGGACCGGGCCGAGAGTGTTCTCACCCGCGAGTTGCTCTTGAAGAAACACGAACCGGCCGATTTCTCGGACTTGGTCGGTCACTGCGGAGTCAGGGCCGGTCGATCGATCCTCCGCCTTTACCAGGAGGTGTTACGGACTCCCGCGCAGGCAGCCCTTTCGGATTTTGAACTCGGGAACCGGTGTCGGCTGAGTCATTTCCAGCTCCTCGAGAAGGAGTCCGTTCCCCTGTGCAAGCAAGAAGAACATCCGGTCGAATGCCGGATCCGTTGGATGAATGCTTTTTCCGAACTCGGGTATTGGAACTATCCGGCTCGCAAATATTTCCACGATCAGGTCATGAAAGAATGGTCCGAGTCCCGGAAGGAAGAACTCCTGTTGGCGTTTGCACTCAGGGATCAGGAGCTGGAGACCCGTAGGCAGAACCTCCTCCGGCAAGCAGGTCTGGACGAGAGCCTGAGCCCTTGGGCGGTATTGATCCAGCAGCGGGATGAGTTGAACCATCTCGAGCTCACCATTGAGTTGTTCGAAAAAGTCCAGGAATCCCTGCCGGAACAGAAGGGGCTTCCGTCACCCCAGCTTTTGAAGTTCAAGGACCTATTGGTCGAAATCGAGCCGAAGCGTCAACGTCTGGTGGAGATCAAAAAGAGCATCGAAAGTCTCGAGCGGGCCAATAAGCCGGCTCAGTTGTAATCCTTGGCGGTGATTCCGTATTTCTCGAGTTTCCTGAGAAGGGTCTTCTTCGGGATGTTCGCATGGAGGGCGGTCTGGTTGATCTTGCCCCGGAATGCACGGAGAGCGTTGATGAGGAACTGCTTCTCGAACTCCTCTTTGCTCGCCTGGAAATCGAATTTCTGGATGCTCATCCGGAAACTCATGGCTTCGCCTTCCATGGGAACGGCGCCTTCCTCGAGACCGATCTCGGCAACCGCCTCGGCGGGCGCCGACCTCCGGATCTTTTCGGGGAGTGAGTCCAAAGTGATCCATTCGCCGGATTCCAGGACGAAAGCGTGTTCGAGCACGTTCTCGAGCTCCCGGATGTTCCCCGGCCAGCGGTGGACCCGGAGTGCTGCAAGGGCTTCGGGCGTGAGTCCACGAACCTCTTTGGCATAGCGCTGGTTGAATTTTTCGACAAAATACCGGGCCAGGGATTCGATGTCGTTCTTCCGGTCCCGGAGTGGCGGGAGTTGGATCGGAAGCACATTCAGGCGGTAGAAGAGGTCTTCACGGAACGAGCCCGACTCGATCATGGATTCCAGATCACGATTGGTTGCGGCCACGATCCGGACATTCATTTCGATTTCACGGTTGGAGCCGACGGGGGTGAACTTCTTTTCCTGCAACACGCGCAGGAGCTTCACCTGCATGGAGGGAGGGATCTCGCCGATTTCGTCCAGGAACAGGGTTCCGCCCTCGGCATACTGGAATTTGCCGATCTTCCGGGTGTCGGCACCGGTAAACGCGCCTTTCTCGTGACCGAAGAACTCGCTCTCCATCAGGGTTTCCGGAATGGCCGAACAGTTCACGGCGACAAAGCGGTTGTCTTTTCTCGGGCCGTTGTAATGCAGGGACTGGGCGACCAATTCCTTGCCGGTACCGCTCTCGCCCCGGATCAGAACCGCGGTCTCCACACGTGCGAGCCGGTCGATGACGCTGAAGATCTTCTTCATCTCGTTGCTCTGCCCGACGAATTCGTTCCCGCTCGGAAGGTTGAACACCGGTGCGGAGTAAGAGAGCTTCTTCACCATGTTCTGACTGCGGAAAGCCTGGTCGATCATGTAAACGAGGTTGTCGGATCGTACGGGTTTCTCGAGATAATTGTAGGCGCCGAGGCGGGTCGCCTCCACCGCATCCCGGATGTTCGAAAAAGCGGTGAGGATGATGACCATGATTGAGGGATCGTGGGCTTTGATCTCCTTCAGTGCCTCGATACCGGACATTTTCGGCATGTTCACGTCCATGAGGACCATGTCGTATTCACCGGCCCGGACCCGGGTGACCGCCTCGTCACCGTCGGCGGCCTGATCCACCAGATACATCCCCTCTGTGAGGGCAGAGGTCACTGTGCTGCGGAGGCCTGCATCGTCATCAACCACCAGGATCTTACGCATTTTTCATCTCCTTGTTTTTTCTTTTCTGGATTCCGTCGAGGGGTAGGCCGGGACGAACCACTTCGGCCTGGGTGAGTTCCATCGGAAGGCGGATCAGGAACCGGGTTCCTTTTCCGGGACGGCTGTCCACGGAGATCTCGCCGTGATGGGCTTCAATGAAGTAACGAGAAAGGTAGAGCCCGAGCCCCGTGCCCTTCACACTCCGGGTCGTGTCGTTGTTGATCCGGTAGAACCGGCTGAAGAGATTTCCGATCTCGGCCTCGGGAATCCCGATTCCCTGGTCCTCGATCGTGATCTCGACGTGGTCGCCGGATTCCCGTGTGGTCAGCGTGACCGAGGTCTTCTCGGGTGAATACTTGATCGCATTGTCGAGCAGGTTCGAGAGAACTTTCGAGATGAGGGTCGCATCGACCCGGATCGGAAACAGCGGCTCGAAATCGAGTCTGACCTCGATCTGTTTCGCTTGGGCGCCGAAACGGTGTTTCAGGACCACCTGTTCGAGGAGTTGGTTGAGATCGCGGGATTGGAGGTTCACTCGGATCCCCTGGCTGTCGATCTGGGTCAGCTCGAGAAGGGAATTGATGAAGTGGTTCAACTCCTCGTTCGCCGAGAACAAATGATTCATCGTTTCGATGTCACGGGACTCGAGACGCCCGCTGAGCGAGCGCTTCAGTTGCTCGGTGAGGCCCTGGATCTTGGCCACGGGGGTTTTCAAGTCATGGGTCACCAATTGGAGGAAGTTGGTTTTCATCTCCTCGACTTGCAGGAGTGCCCGGTTCTGTTTTTCCAGCTCGAACCGCTTGCGATTCTCCATGTAAAGCCGGACCGGAATCATGAGATAGAAGCTGATGGCCATCGCCAGGTACGGGGCTCCGAGCGGAAGCCAGACGTTTCCGATCCAGGGGAGCGGCTGCAGGAGGATCAGTGAACCGGTGAAAGTCACTGCGATCAGGGCGAAAGTCAGGAGAATCAGCCTGCTGGGACGGAAGCGTGAGGAAGCGAGGATCACCAGGAGTGAGAGCAGGAACGAAATCAGGGCGACCACGGCGTGGGGAGTTTCCCGGATGCCGTGCCCGTTCAAAATCGAGTCCAGAATGTTCGCTTGCACCAGGATCTTCGGAACCGCGGTGCCTCCCCCGGGGGCGCTCACCAGGGTGTAGTCGTTCGGGTTGTCCCGGTGGAAGACGCCCACCAGGATGATTTTGTCGCGGAGGGTTCCCTGCGGGATCTTCCCTTCCACCAGGTCCACGAAAGAATACCTGGGGTAGGAGAAGGATTCGTATTCCGGCTCGTAGATCCTCCCGGCTGACTGATGGAGTCCGAGAAGGAAGTAGCGTGCTTCCGTCTCCGCGGCCGCATAGCTTCCGGGCGGTTCTTGAAAAGACTGTTCCGGTACGATGAGGTTGGCGAGAGCCAGTTCAAACGCAGGTTTTTGATACAGGGAGAGCAGGGCACGGCGGGTGACTTTGTCTTTACCGAACACGGTCCCGTCGCGGTGGACCATCGCCATGGCTTGCGGGAGCTGGCTCAGGGGATAGGGAGCCAGCACTTCTCCGGTCGTGTCATAGGGAATGCCGAGGACCACGGGTGTACCTTTGGCATTCATCCGGACCATCGACCGGTAGAGTTCCTTGACCGCATCGGTTTCGAAACTCAGGGCGTCGATCCGTTGAACGCGGGTGAAATCGACGGCATATCCGACCGCCCGGACACCGTGCGATTCCAGCGCCTGAATCGCTTTCAAATGGGAGGAGACGGTGAGGGGAGAGGTCTCGTTCAGTTGATTCAGGGTCTGGTCATCGAGGGTGATGATGGCGATTCCGGGATCCACCGAATGCTTCTTGGAGAGCCAGAGCCGGAGATCGTAAAGAGGGGCTTCAAGAAACGAGAGAGGAGAGGTGGATGCGGTTGCCGCAATCACGACGGACAGCAGCCCGGGAAGAAGCAGTTCTTGCCAGGGTTTTCGGGTCTTGGGAATGCGGGAAAGCCAGTTCAGAAGCGACTTCATACACGCGGTGACGCATGGTATCAAAATGGCACCGGCTTGTAAAGGAAGAACCCCTGTTCAACGGTTATTGTTTAATGACCGTCCGGTCGAGGAGCGGAAGCCCCATGTGGTTGAATCTGAGGTTCCGGATCGACTTCCCGATGAGGTGGGTGGCGGTTTCCTGGAACAGGGGGCTGATCACCGCTTCCTCCACGCACAGGAGCTTTTGAGCTTGATCGAATGCTTTTGCGGCCAGAGACGGTGATTTGGAACGGATTCCCTCGAAGATGTACTGGTCGAAGAAGGGATTCCGGTAGCGGACGCGGGAGTGTGCGGCTTCACCACTGTAAGGGAGAAGAAAGTCCTGGGGAGAGAGGACTTTGGCCGTCCAGGTGATCAGCGTGGCATGGTACTCACCCAGGTCCATGTACGTAGTGTAATCCTGGCTGGGGAGGGCGTCGAGTTCCACTGCGATTCCCAATTGTTCAGAGATCCTGCTCTGCAGTTTCTTCCCGATCGAAATGTAGGGTTCCGAGATGCCGGTCAGGATCCTCAGTTTGAACTGATTGCTCACGATGAACCTCGACTTTTGAAGTCTCTCGCGTGCGAGCTTTCCGTCTTTCGGGAGACGGTGCTTTCCGGCGGATCCCGGGAGGGGAGGGAGAATCAGGGATGCGTGTGGCTTCAAGAGTTCCGATCGTTCGGGAAGGATTTCTTCCGGATCGAAGGAGTGGAGGATGGCGGCCCTGAAGTCCCGGTTGGTCATCGGGTATCTGGCCGCATTCAGGGTGAGCAGGTGCCCCCTCATCAAAGGTTGTTTTACGAGAGCGGTACGGTCCTTCACCGTGGGAATGATTGCAGAAGGCAGATTCCACAAGAACCGGAATGTACCGTTCTCGTAGCGCTTGAGAGCCTCCTGGTGATTGCTCAGAATGTGAAACTCGATCCGGTCGACATTCGACCCGCCCTCGACGGCATGATACGGGTTCCGTTTCAGAACGGCCAATTTTCCCGGTTCGTAACTGTCCCAAACGAAAGGTCCCGCCGAAACGAGCACTCCGGCGCGCCACCAGTTGGAGCCGTATTTCTCGATCAGATCCTTGCGGACAGGAAAAAGGGGCCAAAAGGCCGTGTTCTGTTCCCAGTTCGCTGACGACCGCTTCAGGCTCACCTTCAGGGTGTGATCGTCCAGAGCCCGGAACCCGACTTGGTTCGGATCCTGGATTTTCCCCGCGTTGAACTCCCGGGCGTTCTCAACATCAAAAAGATAGTAAGTGTAGATGGAGGATGAGGTCGGTGCGATCAGCCGGATCCACGCGTCGGCGAAGTCTTTGGCGTAAACGGGTCGGCCATCCGACCATTTCGCCGATTTTCTGATTTTGAAAATGTAAGTCTTCCCGTCGTTTTCCCGGACGAAGGATTCGGCCAATGCCGGAACGAGGGATTCGCCTGTCGCACCTTGTTTGAACAGGCCTTCATGAACGGTGAGGACCAGAGGCGCGTCGATCATGGTCGAAGTACCGTTCCAGTCGAGACTGACCGGGGCGGCGGGCAAGTGAACTTGGAGTGTCTCCGCCCGGAGCCCGGGAGCCGGAAGAAAAAGGAAGCCCAAAGTGAGTGAACACCGGAGCCAGTGGGGTTTCCTGATGTTCATTCTTCGGGTTTCTCGTATTCGGGCAGACAAGTGGATTTCTTGGGCTCGCGACCGACGATCACTTTTTCCAGAACCACTTGGGACTCAGGACAGGAGTCGGTCGCTTTCTGACCGGATCGTGAGTCGAGTCTCATGTCGACCAGGTGGTCACTCTCCGGAAACGGCAGGGCGGGTTCGTATTGGAGCGTCCGTTTCATGATCTCGACCCAGACCGGGAGTGCGGCCGAGGCTCCGGTCAGTCGGACCCGTTTCGGGATGCTTTTGTCCTTCTTCCTCGCCTCTGTAATGGCTTCTTCGATCAGACCCTGGTCGAGACCGGCCCAAACGAGTGCCGTGAGTTGGGGGGTGTAGCCCACGAACCACGAATCGCGGTAATCGTTGGTGGTCCCGGTTTTGCCTGCGGCGGGACGGTCGAATCCGAGTTGTGAGACGAACGACGCGGTCCCGTCGGCGAAAACCCCTTGAAGGAGGTAGGTCATCATGTCCGCCACGCCCGGATCGATTCTCGGTGAGGCCCGGTACTCGCTGCGGTAGAACTCAGAACCGTCCGGATTCTGAATGGCCTTGATCACAAACGGATCCCCGCCCTTGCCGTGATTGGCGAAAGTCATGTACACCTCGAGCAGCTCGAGAGGGTTCACCTCGACACTTCCCAGGGTGATCGATGGAACTTCGGGAACCCGGGTCGACATGCCGAGGAGTTTGGCGGTTTCGGACACTTCGGCGAGGCCCACCCGTTTCGCCACACGGGCTGCGGTGGTGTTGATCGATTTTGCGATCGAAGTCTTCAGAGGAATCCAACCGAGCTTCTCTTTTTCGTAGTTGGAGGGTTTCCAGACAGGTTGTTTGGGATCGTAGTTCCATCCCCACTCCTGATCGAGAAGCGGGTACGCCGGAGTGAACGCATTGCCCCGATCGTCCTCGAAAGTCCGGAATGCGGTGGTGTACACGACAGGCTTGAATGTGGAGCCCGCCTGACGTTTCATGTTCAGGATGCGGTTGAAGTTGCTCTTTGCGTAGTTCCTCCCTCCGATCAGGGTGCGGATCTCGCCGGTGGTGTGATCCACCGCTGCGACAGCGCCTTGGAGCTCGAGCACACCCTTCAACTTCAGGCGGGTCTCGACCGACTCGAGACCGCGTTGGAGTGCTTCTTGGGCGATCTGGTTCAATCCGAGATCGAGGGTCGTGTAGACTTGCAGACCGAGTTCGGGGATTTCGCTTTCCTCGAAACGGTCTTTCATCAATGAGGTCAGCTCGGCTTTGACGTAATCGATGAAGTACGGTGCACGGTTCCCGGCCTGCGGAGCCTTGGCCAGACGGATCGGTTGTTTCAGGGCACGTTGGAACTCGTCTTCCTTGAGCCTCCCCGTCTCGAGCATCCGCTCGAGGACATAGCGTTGCCGGGTCTTGGCGCGATCCATGTGACGGTGGGGGGAATAGAAGACCGGACCTTTGATCAGACCCACCAGCAGGGCGATCTCACCGGTGTTGAGTTCGCTCACACTCTTGCCGTAAAAGTACTTGGCGCCCTCCGAGAATCCGCGGATTTCGAAAGATCCGATTTGTCCCAGGAAAACCTCGTTCAGGTAACGCTCGAAAATCTGCTTCTTGGTGTATTTCAGTTCGAGCACGGGAGCCAGGAAGAGCTCGTTGATCTTCATGAACAGGTTCCGGTTCCGCCGTTCCATCAGATTCTTCACCAGTTGTTGGGTGATCGTGCTTCCGCCTTGAGACAACGAAAGGGTTTTCAAATCGACGAAGATCGCCCTGAGGAATCCTCGCGGATCGATACCGAAGTGTTCGTAAAACCGGTTGTCCTCGGCCGCCATCACGGCCAAAGGGATTTGTTCGGGGAACTCGTCGAACTTGAGCACTTCACGGATCTGGTTCTTGTCGGCACTCAAGGTCCCGACGAATTCAGGCTCCAGATACACGTCGTCGATCGGACCGTTGTCCGTCTGGATGGTGACCAATGACGAAGTGGGCCCCTTTCCCTCGAACTGGAAGTTGATCCGTTTGTCGCGGAGGGTGAGGGTCGGGTGTCCGTCCGGAATCAGGAAATCGGGATAACGGGTCGAGTGAAGAACGATCGAAAGCTCTTGTGGGGAAATCCGGACCGAATATCCAAGGGCCCTGATCTTACGTTCCAGTGTTCCTCTCGCCATCGGAGGGGCGATCCGGGTCACGCTCGAATAGATCCGGGTCGGAATGAATTCGAGTGGTGCTTCGAACGCGGCATCGACCTGCCGGTACAGGTAGATGAAGAAGGTGAGGAAAGCCAGGATGAGGAGGGCGGATGCGATCACGAACCCGCGGCGATTTCGGGCGATTTTATTTGTAAAATTCATTCTTTACCCTTGACTCCATCACTATGCGCTTCGTATTTTCGGATTTCAAGACGGAGGATCACACCATGAGGATTTTTGCAAAAGTGTCACGCACTGCGTTCCTGGTTTACGGGGTCATTTCAGCGTTGTCCCCGTCTGCAAAAGCCTTGGATCTGGATTGGCATGGACAGTTCCGCGGAGAGACTCACAACCTCTTCGGTTACGCCAATGCTCCCCAGACGGCCCTGGCGCCCACCGGCTACTCCATTCCGAGCAATGGAGAATCCCCCGCGTCCTTCCAGAATCTTTTTTTGAGACTCCGCCCGAAGGCGATCGTGAATGACAACATCACGATCCATTCCGACATCTGGCTCGGTGCCCCGGATACGGGGATTTTCGGAATCAACGGTCAGACCACCCGGGTGAACCAGTCACGCGCGGGACAGGCTTCACTCAGTGCGCAGACCCTGTTCGCAGAATTCGCCAGCGACTTCGGTACGGTGCGTGTCGGTCGGATTCCTCTGAACTACGGCCTCGGGCTGGTTTGGAACTCCAATCCGAACGGTTGGGACCGTCTGCCTTCGAACGGTGATGCGATCAGCATGGTCACGAAGCTCGGGTCCTTCAAGTTCATGCCCGCTTTTGTGAAGTACCAGTACAGCAACTCCACGGGGGTCGGTAGCGTGGGGAATGCCGGAAACAGCGACTACGTGCTCAGCCTGAGTTACACCAACGAAGACGAGCAGATGGATGCGGGCATCCTGTTCATGCGCCGGATTGCGGGCCAGAACGCGAATGTGACGAATCCGTTCTCGCTCGGAGGTGTCTCCACCTCCGGCTTCGCCTACAATCTTTGGGACATTTACGGCAAAAAGAAACTCGGCATCCTGACCTTGAAGGCGGAGATTCCGGTGGTTTCAGGAACCTATGCCGGGAACCCGTACAACTCCGTGGCCGGTGCTTTGCAGGCCGAAGCGGACGTGGGCGATCACTGGAAACTCAAGTTGAACGCAGGGTCGGCGAACGGGCAGGGGAACGGTCCTCAGACCTCGCTCGGGACCTTCAGTTTCCATCCGGACTACCGCCCGGCCCTGATTCTGTTCAATTACAATCTCCGGAACATCACCCAGGGGTCCGGAACGAACGGGTCGCCGTTTGATGCGGGTGTCACCAACGCGCGCTTTCTCGCGCTTTCTGCCGATCTGACCGCCGGCAAGTTCACGCACGTCTTCAAGGGCATGTATGCCATGGCGGACCAGGCGGCGGACGGTGTGAACCAGTTCTTCAACACCTTCACGGGTGCGTATGAAGCCGGTGGCGGGGCCGCTCAAAGCACGGATCTCGGCTTCGAGGTTGATTATCAGCTTGGCTACCAGTGGGATGAGGCGATTCGTTTCGGTGCGGATTTCGGTCTCTTCATGCCCGGAAAGTTTTTCGAATACGCCGGCAACTCGGCAGTGGCCAATGTCAACAAGGCGATCTTTGCTTCGAGCTTCAACATGATGGTCCGCTTCTGAGGCGGGTTCAGCAACAGTTTCAGCCCCGGATGGTCCGGTACAGTCTCGACATCAAGAAATCGAACCAGCTCCTGGGCAGCATCTGGATCAAGGGGTAGATGATCCGGAACGGTGCGGGAGCGATGCTCCACGCGCGTTTGCCGATCACGCCCGAGACAAAAACCCGGGCTGCGTCATCGACTTCCATCAAAAACGGCATTTTGCCCTTGTTGTGTGTGGTCAGGGAGGTCCGGATGAATCCCGGAACGATCGTCACGACCGAGATCCCGTGGGGTTTCAGATCCACGCGGAGTCCTTCGAGATGATTCGTGAGTGCGGCTTTCGATGTCGCGTAGGCCCCGCTGGTCGGCATTCCCCGCGCTCCGGCGATGCTGCTCACTCCGGCGAGCGTCCCCCGGCCTCTTGCGAGCATTTTCAACTTCATGTGTTCGAGACCGTGGATCGCCGAAAGGACGTTCACCTCGAGGATTCTTCTGGCGGAGGTCCATGCGTCCGGACCGAGCGAGCTCCGGCCGGTGATTCCGGCGTTGGCGATGAATGCCGTGGCACCCCCGAGTTCTTGATCGAGTCCGTCGAGGGCTGTTTCAAAATCCGACTCGTTCGAGACGTCCACGCTCCGGAAGGCCACGCGGGGTGCTCCTGCTTTCAGGGCTTCGGCACGGACTTGTTCGAGGAGCTCGGTTCTCCGGGCGAGAAGCCCGAGGCTCCACCCTTTCCGGGCGAACTCGAGTGCCATCGCTTTCCCGATGCCGTCACTGGCGCCTGTGATGATGACGCTTCCGGAACTCATCACAACCACCCGTTCAACTTGTACCAGGCCGCCGTGTGGTGGACTCCGGTTTCGAAAGTGAACTTCGGTTTGAAAGAGAGGCGATCGAAGGCTTTCTGCGAAGAGCAAATCCAGTAGTCGGGATCGAGCTCGTTCAGTTTGTCGCGATTGAGGGGAAGGCTCTTTCTCAGGATCTTCCCTGCGAGCGTTCCGCCGGAGGCCAGCAAGGAGACCACTCCACCCGGGAGTCGTACCCGGATCGGATCGACCTTGAGTTCCTTGGCGATGAGGGTCATCAGGCGCTCGTAGGTGTAAATCTGTCCGTCGCTGACAAAGAAGCGCTCTCCGTTTTCAAAGCAGGCGTCCTGTGCGCTCAACGCGTTCATCAGAACCTGGATCAGATCCTCGACATGGATCGCGCTGTAGTACTTGTGCCCCGTGGGGGATTTGGCCGGCAGGATCGGCATCCAGTTCCTCTGGATCGATTTGAAAAACAGGTAAAAGTTACGATCCCGAGGGCCATAAACGGTGGGGGGACGGATCACGATGTAGGGGAGCTTGCCTTTCAGCTCGTCGAGGTAGAGCTCTCCGCGCAACTTGCTTTCTCCGTACATCGAGACAGGATGATCGGGCTCGGATTCGGTCCGCGGTGCGAGGCCGACGGCGGGTCCGCCAGCCGCAAGAGAGGAGACATAAACGAACCGCTTCACTCCGGTGGCGGCAGCTGCTTGGGCGAAGTTCCGTGTACCCTCCGAATTGAACCGGAAATAGGTGGAACGATCCGGCGCCGCGGTGAGCCCGGCCAGATGGAAAACGGCATCCATACCCTCACAGGCCCGTTTCAGGGAGTCCCGGTCGAGGATGTCTCCGCTTTTTCTGGAAAATGAAATCCCTTTGAGGAATTCGGTCGACGCACTCGGACGCATGAGCGCATGGACTTCGTGCCCACCTTCCGCCAGTGAGGCGACCAGTCCGCTTCCGATGAAACCGCTTGCTCCCGATACGAGAATTCTCATAATCTCCCTTATATCATGCTGGAAAAGGAAATGCGCGTCACGGTTCTCGGGTCCGGGACCTCAACCGGTGTTCCCCTGATCCATTGCCGGTGTCGGGTGTGTCGTTCAACGGATCCCCGGAACGCCAGGACCCGGACCTCGGTCTGGTTGAGGGTCGGTGGGAAGAGTCTTCTGATCGATGTCTCCCCGGATTTCAGGCAGCAAGCCCTCCGGCACCGGATTCCCCGCTTGGACGGTATCCTGATCACGCATCCCCATGCGGATCACATCGGCGGCCTGGACGAGATCCGCAGCTTCAATTTCGTGCAAAAAGAAAGAATTGTCGCATGGGGTCATGACTGGACCCTGGAGGAGCTCCCCTCGCGCTACCCTTACATTTTCAATCCCTCGGGAAAGATCGAGGGTGGAGGAATCGCACAGGTGGATTTGCGTCCCTTCGAGTGGAATCGACGTTTCAAAGTGGCCGGAATTCCGGTCCTGGCGATGCGACTTCCCCATGGTTCCCGATCCACTGCGGGTTTCCGGATCGGTGATTTCGCTTATCTGACGGATTGTAGCGGGGTTCCCGACGAAGCACTGGCCCGACTCCGTGGACTCGACTTGCTGGTGCTCGATTGCCTGAAATTCGCAGAACACGACACTCACTTGAATTACGACCGGGCACTCGATTACGCGGCGCGAATCGGTGCGAAAAAGACGGTGTTGACCCACCTGAGTCATGACTTTGACTATGTGCGGGATTCGAGAAGACTCCCTAAAACAGTCGCACTGGCGTATGATGGTCTGACCATCAACATTCGGAAGTCCCTGAAGTCGAGGAGAAGCCCATGATCGTCGGAGTACCCAAGGAAATCAAAAACAAGGAAAACCGTGTTTCCATGGTGGTCGCAGGAGTGAGGGCACTCACCCAAGCCGGCCACAAGGTGCTCGTTCAGAGCACAGCCGGCCTCGGAGCCGGCATCACCGATCAGGAATACGCCGCAGCCGGTGCGACCATTGTCGACTCTGCCCGGGATGTTTTCGCCAAATCCGACATGATCGTGAAGGTGAAAGAGCCTCTTCCGGAAGAGTACGAGATGTTGCGCGAAGGGCAGATCCTTTACACTTATCTCCACCTTGCGGCGGACGAGCGCCTGACCAAGGCCTTGCTCGAGCGCAAGATCGTGGGCATCGCCTACGAGACCATTCAACCTGCGGACGGTTCCCTGCCGTTGCTCGCACCCATGAGTGCGGTGGCCGGCCGCATGGCGACCCAGATCGGTGCCACCTATCTCCAGAAGGATCATGGCGGAAAAGGCATGCTCCTCGGGGGCGTGACCGGTGTGGCCCGGGCCAATGTCACCATTCTCGGTGGCGGTGTGGTCGGTGTGAACGCGGCCAAAATGGCTGTGGGTCTCGGCGCCAAGGTGACGATCCTCGACGTGAATGTGGACCGTCTCGAGTATCTGAACGACATTTTCGGCAATTCCATCCACACCCTCTATTCCAACAATGAACAGATCGAGCGGTCCGTGATCGAGTCGGATCTGGTCATCAGTGCGATCCTCGTTCCGGGTGCGAAAGCTCCGAAGCTCGTCACCCGTCAAATGGTTTCGAAAATGCAGCCGGGTGGTGTGATCATCGACGTTGCGGTCGATCAAGGTGGCGCGGTCGAGACCTGCCGTCCGACCTCGCACGAGCATCCGACTTACACCGTGGACAACATCATCCACTATGCGGTTCCGAACATGCCGGGAGCCGTACCCCGCACTTCGACCTACGCGCTCACCAATGTCACCCTGAAGTACGCACTCATGCTCGCCAACCTGGGTTGGAAAGAGGCGGTCGGCAAGGATCCGGCGCTCTTCAAGGGTGTGAACATCTGTGGAGGCAAACTCACTTACAAGGCTGTGGCCGAGGATCTGGGGTTGCCTTACGAAGCGCTGAAGCTCTAAACTGGTCAGGATGAGCAAACTCCCCCTGATCCTGGGTCTCCTGAACACCGTTGCCATCGCGGCGGTGCTCGGGCTTTTCGTGTTCACGAAGGTCCTCTACAAGCGGCCTGCGATCACCGAAGCCCAGGAGCGGGCCCGCCTCGCCTCCAAGGCAAAGACCTCGGTGGTTTCTCCCTCTGCAAAAAGGGCCATGGTGAAGCTCGATCCGGTCACGGTGAACCTCGATCCCTTCACCGGTCCGGACGGGAAACAGAAAGTCCATTATGCGGCGATCACTCTCACGGTCGAGATCCGGGATGAAAAGGAGCTCGACCGGTTCAACGCGGCCAAAGCCGTGGTGATGGACAAGGTGATCCAGGGTCTGTCCAAGAAAAAGTTCGAAGATCTGAACCAGGTGCAAGGGCGGTATGTGTTCCGCTCACAGATCATCGAGGCGGCGAACGGATTCTTCAAGGTCCCGATGGTGACCGAGATCTACTTCAGCGACTTCCTGCTCCAGTGATCACATCTTGACCCGGGCTTCGAAGATTGCGCCCGGATCCACCTGCAAATTGGGGGTTTTCAGTTGGCCGAGGACACGTCCCTGACCGGTGATCCAGACCTTCTTGGTGCAATGGATTTCGCCGTGGACAAAACCGTCGACGATGAGTGTTTCTCCGGTCACTTTTCCTTCGATCATCGATCCTTCTTTGAGAATGACCGTGCTGCCCGGGCGACCCCGGACTTCGCCGATCACTTTTCCGTAAAGATGAAGTTCGGTCTTCACCTCCAGGCTTCCCTCGATGGTGATGTCCGAAGCGATGACGGTGAGTTCGCTGCGCTGAAGCCGGTTATTTTCCATACTTGAATGTCTGATTGAGGATCAACCGGTTGCCGAGATCGAACATGAACACCTGGATTTCGGCCAGTTGCCGGGGGGATTCGTACGGACCGAAGCGCGCCTTCAGGACCCGGAACCGTGCGACCGAGTAGTATTCACCTCGGCTCACGTCGAAAAGGGGCGAGCCACTCGAGGTGTTGAGAGCGCCTTCGGGGTGGGCGAACAGGCGGTCGTTCGCACGGCCCAGTGCGACCAAGCGACCTTGTTGACTGCCCTTACCAGGATCGCGGTAAACCACATTGACCGTGAAATTCGCGTATTTTCCCTGCCATTCGAGGCGCGGATCGTCGAGGCGGACCGTGGGGGTGACCCCGGCCGGAGGCGCGGAGATGTTCTCAGCCAGCCCGTTCCAGATGCCGTCCTTCGCAGTGAGGGTCTCGCCGGGTCCCGGAGACGGGGCTTCCTCGGTCGCCTTCGGATCCGAGCCCTGAGGGGCGGGTGTCAACGCGGCGCCGGTTGCAGGAGCGCCCTTTTTCTCCAGGGCGATCTTCAGCTCCTGGACTTCATTCTCCAGTTCGGCGACCAGCTCCGGTCTTGCCAGACGTTCGGAAAAGTAGAGACGGAGGGCGAAAACGGATGAAAGGACGGAGACTGCGAGCAGGAGCCAGGCCGACCACGAGGCGCGGTGGATCCAGCGGACAGGAACTTTGAAGGTACGCGGGTTCAGGTTTTCCTCGTGGACCTGAATCGTCAGAACCTTGTCGTTTTTGCCGGTATTTCCCATTTGTCCTCAAGATATCACCGCAAGACGGGTGGGGTCAAACCGCTTAAAGGTTTTCAAAGGGAAATCCGATCCGAACTATGATGAAGATCCTTTTCGTCGATTCCAGTGCAGACCTGCCGATCCAGTACCTGGAGCCTCTACGCAATCGCGGATGGGGTGTGATCCGTGCGCGCAGTCTTGAAGACGCCGACCGGATGATGCGTTTGCACGGAGACCAGCTCGACGGGGTGGTGGTCGGTGAAAAGTTCGTCTCCTTTGCAGAACGACAGGAACCTTCCTTCGTGGTTCTCACCCGGGAGTGGGGCGAGTCGGAAGTCCAGGCTCATCGGAATTCGGCGAACCCGGCCTTGGCCTACCTTTCTTACGGATCTGCGATCGAAGAGGTGATCGCTGCGTTCCATGCATCAGCGGCGCCTGTGTCGCTGGGTGCGACCGGTACCGACGGTGTTCCCGTGGCCGCCGTTTTCGACGCCCAAACCGATTCCCAAATTGCCGAACTCCCGCTCGAAGATTTCTCTTCGGTTTTGAGCCAAAAGGAGCCCACCCGGAACTTCACCCGGACGCTCACGCTCAATGCACCCCGGTTCTTGCTGGGAGGGATCGATACCCTCGCTCCTGAAGAAGCTCAAGAGGTGGTGCAGGAGGCTTCGCCTTTGGCGGATGTCGGAAGCACCACGATCCTCGACCGGACCCAGGTGGCCGATGCGCTCGGCTTGACCGATCAGGCTGTCGGTGCGGGCGGGGGATACAGTCTCGAGGCGGAACTCGGAGCGGAGCTTGGAGCGGCCGTGGAAGAGTCCCTTTCCTCGACCGGATCCTCCCAGGGTGTTCCCGCGTATTCGACCCGTTTTCAAAATGTTCCTTCCGCCGGAGGCTCCGACCTCGACACACTGAAAAACTATCTTGCACTCCGTGAACAGGACGTCGCAGTCCTCTCGGGGCAGTTCCGTTCCTCCCAAGAGCGGGTCAAGCAACTCGAAGGCCAGGTCAAGATGGAGCGGGCCCGCAGTGCCGAGCTCCAGCAATTGCTCATGAAGAGTGAGCAGAAGATCAAGGGTTACGATCAGGAGAAGCAGATCGAGTTCGAGGTGATGGAAAAGCAACTCGAGGATCTGAGCGGACAACTCAAAGACAGGACCGAGAAGGTCCGGACCTTCGAGGCCAAGCTCAAAATGACCCACGAGGAGATTTCACGGGTCAAGGAACGCGTGAAAGTCGACATCCGCAAGATCCGGGTCCGCGAAAAGGAGCTCGAAAGCCAACTCGAGATCCTGAAGAAGGACTCCTCAGCCCTGATCCAGTCCCGGGATGAGAAAATCCTCGAGCTCAAGCGCAAAGTGGACCTCCTCGAGTTCAATATGGAGCTCGTCCAGGAGCAGTTCCAGAAGGAACGCCAGACCGCGGATGATCTCAAGATGCGTCTCCGGGATGCTGCCGAGGCGATGAAGCACGCAAACGGGCTCCTCGAGCAGTGATTCCTGAGAACAATTCGCTCACGTGACGCGACGCGCATGGTCTAGAATGGTGTTCCATGAACGTCGTGGCCGTCATTCCCGCCCGTTATGGATCAACTCGTCTCCCTGCGAAGCCCTTGGCCGACATTCTCGGTAAACCCATGGTCCAGTGGGTGGTGGAGGGGACCCGTAAGTCCCGACTCTGCTCCCGGGTGGTGGTTGCCACCGATGACGAGCGTATCGCTTCCGCAGTGCGGAACTTCGGTGGGGATGTGGTGATGACCTCTCCTGACATTCAAAGCGGAACCGACCGGATGGCGGCTGTGGCCCGGATGATTCCGGGAGATGTGTTTGTGAACGTGCAAGGAGATGAGCCTCTCATCGAGGGGGCGGCGATCGATCTCGCGGTCGCTCCCGTACTCGAAGGGCGCTTCGATCTGACCTCGCTCAGGGTTCCACTTCGATCGCGCGAGGATCTGGAGAGTCCGAATGTGGTGAAAGTCATCGTCGATGATCACGAACGGGCCCTGTATTTCTCACGTTATCCCATTCCTTATTCGAGGTTGATTCCTGCATCGGCCGAGCCACCGTATCTCTGCTCCCAGCACGTGGGGGTCTATGTGTACCGCAGGGACACCCTTCTCCGGGTCAGTGCCTTGCCCCCGACCGCACTCGAGCGTGCGGAGAGCCTCGAGCAACTCCGGGCTATGAAGGCGGGGATCGCCATCGGAGTGTTTGAAACCACGTTCCAATCTGTAGGTGTGGATGCGCCGGAAGATCTGGAAAAAGTCCGGAACATCCTTTCAGGGAGACATCATGGCTAAGCAGAAAAAATACATTTTCGTGACCGGTGGGGTGCTGTCGAGTATCGGAAAAGGGATTGCAGCGGCTTCCCTCGGGATGCTCCTCGAGCAGAGAGGCATCAAGGTCACCATGCTCAAAATGGACCCGTACCTCAATGTGGATCCCGGGACCATGAGTCCGTTCCAGCATGGTGAAGTCTTCGTACTCGATGACGGAACCGAGACGGATCTCGACCTCGGACACTATCAGCGCTACGTCCAGAATGCGACTTTCACCCGGAAGAACAGCTTCACGGCCGGCCGGGTCTACGAAGCGGTGATCCGCCGAGAGCGCGAAGGCGGTTATCTGGGCAAGACGGTTCAGGTGATTCCTCACGTGACCGATCAGATCAAGGCCAACATCCGTGCCGCAATGGAAGACGCCGATCTCGGCATCATCGAGGTCGGTGGGACGGTCGGGGACATCGAGGGCCTTCCCTTTCTCGAGGCGATCCGCCAGATCAAGCACGAGGAAGGCGCGCAAAACGTACTCTTCGCACATCTCACCCTGGTCCCTTACATCGCCGCTGCGAAGGAACTCAAGACCAAGCCCACCCAGCACAGTGTGAAGGAGTTGCGGGAGATCGGGATCCAGCCTGACATCCTGATCTGCCGGACGGATCGGGCTCTCGAGCGCGACATCAAGGACAAGATCGGTTTGTTTTGCAACGTGCCCGGCGACTCGGTGTTCAGCGCCCGTGATGCCGAGAGCATTTACGATGTGCCACTGTTGCTTGCGGACGAGGGACTCGACGACAAGGTGCTCGAAAAGCTCGGCATCTGGACCGGGCGCCCCGATCTCTCCAGATGGAAGGCGATGGTCGAAGCGATTCACAAGCCCAAGCACGAAGTCCGGATCGGGATTGTCGGCAAATACACCGACTGGGCCGACACCTACAAGTCGATCTCCGAATCACTGGTCCATGGCGGAGTGGCCAATCACGCCCGTGTCTTGCCTGTTTACATCGACAGTGAGAAGCTCGAGAACGGCGACCTTTCCGAACTCTCCACCGTGAGCGGTATTCTCGTTCCGGGTGGTTTCGGCGAGCGTGGCATCGAAGGCAAGATCAAGGCGATCGAGTATGCACGGACCCAGGAAATCCCGTTTTTCGGCATTTGTCTGGGCATGCAACTCGCCACGATCGAGTTCGCCCGCCATGTCTGCGGTCTCGAGCGGGCCAATTCGGCCGAGTTCAAACCCGGAAGCGATCAGAACGTGATCGACCTCATGGATTCGCAAAAAGGGGTGACCGATCTGGGTGGAACCATGCGCCTCGGTGCATATCCGTGTGACGTGCTGCCGAAGCACAACGGGAAGGCCACCCACGCCTACACCGCCTATCAAAACGCCCGGATTTCAGAGCGCCATCGCCATCGCTTCGAGGTCTCGAATTCCTTCCGTCCCCGACTGGAGGAAAACGGTCTTCTGGTGAGCGGTCGTTACCGCCACAGTACCGGTGAGGAGTTGGTCGAGATGGTCGAACTCCCCGAGCATCCGTGGTTCCTCGGGTGCCAGTTCCATCCCGAGCTTCTGTCGCGTCCCCTGTCTCCACACCCCCTCTTTGTCCAGTTCATCAAGGCTTCTTTGCAAGCGGCCAAGGGAACTCAAGCCCGTTTGAAAGGGATCAAGTAAATGTTGCACACATCCGTTCCTCCCATGACCTTGATTGCCGGACCCTGTGTGATCGAGGACGAAGGCCTCGTCATGGAGATCGCCACCGAACTGAAACGCCAGTTGCACGGGATGCCCGTTCAGCTCTTTTTCAAAGCGTCCTTCGACAAGGCGAACCGTTCTTCGATTGACGGCTTCCGTGGACCCGGGATGGTGGAAGGGCTCCGGATTCTCGGGAAAGTCAAAGAGAAGACCGGGCTGCCCGTGGTCACTGACATCCACACGCCCGACCAGTCCGAAGAAGTCGCGAAGATCGTCGATTTTTTACAGGTTCCGGCTTTTCTCTGCCGACAGACCGACCTGATCGTCTCGGTGACCGAAGCCGCCATCAAGTGGAACCGTAAGCTCAACGTCAAGAAGGGGCAGTTTCTCGCTCCTTGGGACACGAAGAATATCGTCGAGAAAGTGCGTGCGGTGGAATCGAAGCACGGATCGAAGAAGGTGGACCTCCACCTGACCGAACGCGGGACGAGCTTCGGCTACAACGCCCTCGTGGTCGACATGTCTTCTTTCCAGACGATGAGCAAGTTCGGCGTGCCCACCATTTACGACGCCACACATTCCATCCAGAGTCCCGGCGGGGGTCCTGGCGGTAAGTCGACCGGCGGGAAGCGCGAGGTGCTCGAGGTACTGGCGCGTGCCGCATTCGCAGCCGGGGCCGACGGACTCTTCATGGAGTGTCATCCACGCCCCGAGCTTGCAAAGAGTGACGGTCCGAACGCGTTTTATCTCGAACACGTCGGTGAATTCATCCGGCAGATCCTCGAGTTCCGGAAGCTCGCCAAGACCTTTCCGAAACTCCTCCCCGAGACGCGTGCATGAAGCTCCTTTCGATCGACGAGCAGGACTTCCAGAAGCGCCTCTCCCGGATCCGACTCCTGTTGTTGGATGTGGACGGGGTGCTCACCGACGGGACCATCTTCCATGTTCCCGGACAGGGGTGGACGCGGAGCTACAACATTTACGACGGCTACGGAATCAAATTGCTCCAGAAGGCCGGGATCCCGGTGGGGATCATCAGTGGGGGAGCTTCCGAAGAATTGAAAGAGCGGATCCGGTATCTCGGCATCCGTCATGCGGTCCTCGGTAGTGAAGACAAGGCGACCTCACTCCGGCAGTTGTCCGCGGAAACCGGTGTACCGCCCGAGTCGATTTGTTTCATGGGAGACGAATTGTTCGACATGCCGGCATTGAAAGAGGCGGGACTCGCCATCACGGTTCCGGATGCGATGCCCGAGGTTTTCGGGGTCGCCCACGCGGTGACAACCCGTGCTGGAGGAAAAGGTGCGGTCCGTGAAGTGATCGACCGGATCCGCCATGCCCGTCTCAACACGCCACAGTCTCCGGGAGCGAGCGGGGAGTGAACGCATTCCGCGTCCTCATTCTGTTGGTCTTGACCTCCTGTGGTCCGGGTCCCGGATGCATCCCCCGGTTTGCGGATCTGAAGACCCAGTATCCGCACGTCGTCTACCATGGTCCGCGCGAGCCGGGTGAGGTGATCCTGAAGCGCTATCCTCCCGAGCATTGGGCCCCTCTCGGTCAGATTGCACGAACAGCCCAAGGGGCGATTCTGGTGTCCGAGGATTGGGCGTTTTTCCATCACCAAGGCTTCGATGAGAGGCAGATCCGCGAGACCTTGAAAGACAGTCTCGAAGAGGGTCGGTTCACCCGTGGGGCGAGCACGATCACCCAGCAAGTGGTCAAAAACGTTTATCTCAATCACGAACGCAGCCTGGTCCGGAAGGTCCGGGAACTGTGGCTGGCATCCAAAATCGAAAAAGTCGTCGGAAAAAAGCGGATCCTCGAGGTGTACTTGAACATCGCCGAGATGGGGGACGGGATATTCGGGATCGGTCAGGCGAGCCGGAAATACTTCGGCAAATCACCCTCCGCCCTGAGTGCGAAAGAGGGTGCTTTTCTGGCCATGCTGTTGCCTTCTCCCAAAAAATACGCGGTTTCCTTCCGGAAAAGGGAGCTCACTCCGTTCGCCCGAAGGAGAATCCGGGCCATATTGAACAAATTGGTTGCGGCCGGATACCTCACCCCGGAAGAGCGGGATCAGGAATGGCGGACTCCGCTCTCGTTCGAAGCCAAGGCAGATGTGAGTATTCCAGTTGAGGAGGAGTCCGAAGACGAGGAAGAGGATCCGGAAAATACGGATCAGGGTTTGCACTCCTGAATTTCTTGAGTCACAATGGACTCATGCGGCACGTTGACAACGGATCTGTCAATTTTCAAACGCGGTCGACTGGAATCGTTAAGCTCACGCTGGTTCTGGCTTTTCTGGGGATCATTTTCCTCGGTGGCTGGTATTTCGGAGCCAGGATCGGCAGGAGCGGTGTCGGCCTCGAGCGCACCGGGGAGCAAGCCCTCCTCACCAAGAGCGAGCTCCGTTCCCGTCTGGCAAAAGTCACGACCGGTCAGGATATTTTTGAATTCAAACAGAACGAGGTCTCGCTTCCGGGGATCGCCGAGCCCGTCATCCTGGATTATGCCTTTGATCCGAGTCTTCAAGCCCTGGCTGAAGACCTGCTCGGGAAGTACCGCCCGGATCTCGGAGTGATGGTGGCGATGGATGCTTCGACCGGCCGGGTCCTGGCCATGGCATCCTCGAACAAGTCATTCGATATCGAGGGCAATCCGGCGATTCAGACCACCTTTCCTTCAGCATCGGTCTTCAAGGTGGTGACCGCCGCTGCCGCGATCGAAGAACAGAAGGCCAATCCCCACACCTTGATCGCCTATGCGGGACGTGACCACACCCTCTACAAATCCCAGGTGCTGAAAGAGAAAGTTTCAGGATGGAGGCGGATGTCCTCTTTGAAAGAGGCTTTCGGGAAGTCGATCAACACCGTCTTCGGACGTCTCGCCGTGTTCAACATCGGTAAGGAGCCGCTTCAGGCCTTCTCCAACCGGTTCGCTTACAACGAACAGATCGAGTCCGAGTTTCCGGTCGAGCTTTCGCGCTCGGCCAAACCCGGGGATTCCTTTGAATTGGCCGAAATGGCTTCGGGATACACCCAGGACAATGTGATGACCCCGCTCCACGGAGCGATGATCGCAGCTGCCGTCGCCAATGACGGGGTCATGATGCAGCCCTACTTCTTGAATGCGGCCTACCTGAAGTCCGGGAAGACGATTTACCGTTCCGAGCCCGCACCCCAGGTCAATACCGTCACTCCCGAGACCGCCAAAGAGCTGAGAACGCTGATGGCCGAAACCGTCATCAACGGCACCTCCAAGAAAGCCTTCCGGGGGTTCTTCCGGGGTCGATTCAGCGAGCTGCAGGTCGGGGGAAAGACCGGTCACCTCACCGATCGCAATTTCAAAGGACGTGTGGACTGGTTCGTGGGCTTCGCCCAAGCCCATGGGCGCAAAATCGCGGTTTCGGTCATGACCATGCACAAGAAATACTGGACCGTGAAGTCTTCCTATCTGGCCCGGCGGACCTTTGAGACCGCCTTCAGCCAGAAAAAAGTCGCCGAGCGCTGATTCTACAAAGCCCTGACATTTCAAATCTTTAAAGCCGTATTGGCGGAAGGGTTTGAAATCCATACAAAAAAGTAGTATTTTCATTGCCGAAAGACTTTCATGATTTATCTCGACGGCCATTCCACCACCCCTTTGGCGCCCGAAGTTTTCGAGGCGATGAAGCCCTATTTCCTGGAGCGGTTCGGGAATGCCTCCCAGGGCTTGCACCGTTACAATTGGGAGGCGCGTGCCGGTGTGGATCAGGCCCGGGAGCAAGTGGCCGCCGCCCTCGGAGCCAAGGACAAGGAAATTGTTTTCACCAGTGGTGCGACCGAGGCCAATCATCTGGCCTTGCTCGGGTCCCTGCCTGCGCTCCTCGAGTCCGGAAAGAAGCGGATCCTCTCCATCAGGATCGAGCATGCTTCGGTTCTCGGGGCTCTCGAGTTGATGGAGGAGCGTGGGTGCCGTGTGGATTGGATCCGGACGGACCGGGAAGGTCGTGTCGATTTCGATCACCTTCGCGATCTCATGGGTGCCGACGTGGGATTGATCTCCGTGGCCTTGGCCAACCATGAGATCGGAACTCTCCAGGATTTGAAGCGGATTTCCGATTTTGCCCGGAATCATGGATGTCGCGTCCACACCGACGCAGTCCAGGCCTTCGGTAAGGTTCCCTTCACAGCGGATTCCATCGGAGCGGATTTGATCACGATCAGTGCGCACAAAGTCCGGGGCCCCAAAGGTGTCGGAGCCCTTTACGTCCGTAGGAAGAATCCGCGGATCGATCTCGAGCCACTTTATCTCGGTGGAGGTCAGGAGCGCAGGCTGCGTCCTGGAACTCCGGATACCCCTGCGATCGTCGGCTTCGGGGTTGCGGCTGAGTCGGCCCTCCGCACTCTCGATCAGGATACAGAACGTTTGCGCAGGATGAGGGATCGGCTGTGGGAGCTCCTGAGTGGTGCGCTCGAAGGATGGGTTCGCAACAGTCCGGCCGACGGACTTCCGAACAATTTGAATCTCTCCGTCCGCGGTGTGGACGGGGCGGCACTTTTCGGAAGATTGAAGCAGGTCGCGGTGAGCAATGCATCAGCCTGTTTGAACGGGATCCAGGACTACTCTCAGGTTCTGACCGAGCTCGGAGTGGGACGGGATCTTGCACGTGCCACACTCAGGATCGGCCTCGGGACCTGGAACACCGGGAGCGAGATCGAAGCGGCCGCAGTGGAGCTGATCGAAGTGGTCCGTGACCTCAGGATGATGGAACGCCAATTTGCGGAACAAACCGGAACTTTTTCAATGAACGGAGACAAACCATGATCACCATGACCCAGCAAGCCATCCAGGAGATCAAAAGGATTCGCGAAGCGGATGCATCCCAGAACTCGGCTCACTTGAGAGTCCGTGTCGTCGGTGGGGGGTGTTCGGGAATGAGCTACAAGCTCGACTTTGAAACGGTCCCTCCGTCCGGTGCGGACCGGATATTCGAGCAAGAGGGTGTCGCACTCGTGATCGACCAGAAGTCACTGTTGTATTTGAGCGGGACCGAACTCGACTTTTCGGGTGGACTGAACGGGAAGGGTTTTGTATTCAGTAACCCGAACGCCAAGCGGACCTGCGGTTGCGGTTCCAGCTTTTCCACCTGACGAGGAAGAATCCCATGCCCAAGATCAAGTTCATGCCCTCCGGAATCGAAGTTCAAGCGAGGGAGGGCGAGGCCCTGCTCGATATCGCCCTGGCAAATGACGTGTCCATCCAGCACGCCTGTGGCGGTTTCTGTGCCTGTACCACCTGTCACTGCGAGATTCTCGAAGGGGAGGCGAACCTCCTTCCTCCGGACGAGGACGAACTCGAGCGTCTCGGGGTTCTCGATGCACGCACACCGCATTCCCGACTGGCCTGTCAGTCGAAGGTGAAGGGTGATGTCGTCGTCCGAGTGGTCAACCCTGAGTAGGATCGAAGACCTTTCCGATAAAGTAGATTTCTCCGCTCTCCGGATTCATCAACATGAAGACGAAGGGCTCGTCCGCGTAAAACGGAACGGTCGATCCTTCAAACAGAGCTGCGCGCTCGAGGGTCACTGCCGTGGCGGCCGCTGCCTCGGTTCCTTCTTCCTGCACATCGACTGAAACCGCCTGAATCACTTCTGCTGCAGTCAAGTCCCCGGACTTCAGGACCTTCGGAAACGCCCCTTTCGCAAAGAGTGCTCCGAAGCCGGCGGTATTCATCAAGGGTTGGAGGCTTTCTTTCAGATTCACAGAGAATCGTGGCAACACGAGAGCGACCTGACGGTCTTTCCACTGCGACTTCATTTCTTTCAAAAAATCGGATCCGATCCGCTCTTCGACGGACTTCAGATCGAAACGCTTTTTCGGCAGGCCGATGACCATCACCAACGGAGTGTCCCGGTAAGGCAGTTCGATCCAACGTGCGGTCTTGTCTTCCTGGTGACGGAAGCGACTCTTCTGTTGCATCAGCGGGACCACTTTGGTGGCGTGGGGGGAAGGTTGGAATCTTCCCTGAATCGTCCGCTCTTTCGGGAACGGCCGTGTCCACGATGCTTTCAGGTAGAGGGTGTTCAGGGCCAATGCCTGGGTGCCGGGCTTGAGCTGGTCCACCAACCGGGTGATCTTGCCCGAGGTGGCTTTCTCAACCCAGGCATTCAATTCTTTCAGCTGGAGTCGCTGAACCTCGGCACGGAGGGGGGCGATCCCTTTCTTGTATTCCGGGTGAATTTGTTTCGGGTCCTTCAGCCAGACGGAATTGGTGATGGAGAACTCGAAACTCTTCTTGGCCTTCTGGGTGTCATCCAGGAGTTGGAATTCGGCAGGTACGATCTGGCTCTGGGTCTTGCTGAAACCGAAGAGTGCATCGAGAGACGACTGTGTGCTGACCGAGGCACCGGGATGCAGAAGTCCGAATGCGAGTTTGAGGCTCAAGGGCGAGAGTGCGACATTCTTCGGGTCCCGCGAGAGAAGGCGGTACAGGTCGAACAGGGATTGGGAGGGTGCGACCATCTTGGTGTCGCCCGAGTCGGTGGTCGAGAGCGTTTCGGGGGCGGGCTTTGCCGCAGGCGCCGGGGATCGGGTGCAGGAAAGGAGGCAAGAGCACAGCAGGAACGGAATGAGGGCATTGGAGGGTTTCATGCCCCCACAGGATACCACGTTACTGCCCGGACTGAGAGCCGATCGAACTCTTCGGATCGAGAATGTCCCGGAGGGAATCGCCCAGGAAATGAAAGGCGATCATCGTGATGAACAGCGCCAAGCCAGGAAAAATCATCAGATGCGGGTAGCTTTGGATGCCCCGGAAACCTTCATTGGCGAGAGTGCCCCAGCTGGAATAGGGGGGCTGGAGCCCGAGTCCGACAAACGACAAAAAACTTTCGGTCAGGATGTTGTTCGGAATCTGGAAGGTGAGCGAGACGATCATCGGCCCGAGCAGGTTCGGAACGATGTGCCGGAAGAGGATGCGTCCGTGAGTCAGACCGATGGCCCGGCCGGCCTCCACATAGGGGAGCTCACGGGCCTGGAGCACCAAGGCGCGGACCAATCGGGCTTGTGTCACCCAGGTGGTCATGCCGATGGCCAGGAAAATTCCGGTGAAACCTCTCCCCAACAGGAGTGTGAGCAGGATGGCGAGCAGCAACATCGGGAAAATGTAAAACAGATCCACCACACCCATCAGCACGCGATCCCAGGTTCCCCCGAAGTAACCCGCCACCGCACCGGTCACGGTTCCGAGCACCAAGGCGAAAATGGCGGTGCAGAATCCGACCGCCAGGGACAGTCGTGCTCCGAACAGGATGCGGCTGAAGAGGTCACGACCGAGCACATCCGTCCCCATCCAGAATCCACTCACAGGTGGGGAAAGATTCGGTCCGACCGAAACCGCGTCGTAGGCGTAAGGGGCGATCCAATCTGCGAACAAAGCCAGGAAGCAAAGCACGAGGAGGGCTCCGCCACTCCAGATGAATCTCCGGTCTTTCATGAATCGTCTCATCATTTCACGTTCTCCAGGCGCACCCGGGGATCGATGATTCCGTAGGTGAGGTCGACAAACAGGTTGCAGAAGATCAGGATGAGCCCGTAGGTGAGGGTCATGCCCATCACCAGCGGGTAGTCCCGGTCGATCACGGAGGTCACGAAATACTGACCCAGTCCCGGAATCTGGAAAATGGTTTCGACCACGTAACTCCCGGTGATCAGCGACGCGGTGATCGGTCCGAGCAGGGTCACCACCGGGATGAGCGCGTTGCGCAGGGCGTGTTTCAGGATCACCGTACGCTCATCGAGCCCCTTGCTGAAGGCGGTGCGGATGTAGTCGGCGTGGAGCACCTCGAGCAAAGTGGTGCGGGTCATTCTTGCGATGATCGCCAGAGGTCGGAGGGACAAAGTCACGATCGGCAGGATCATCGAGAGCTTGTCCTCCCAGAGTGCCGGAGGCAACCATCCGAGCCAGCTCGAGAAGAGCAACACGAGGAGGGTGGCGATCAGGTAGGTGGGCAAGGTGATGCCTGAAACTGCGATGAACATCGCCGAGAAATCGACCCAGGTTCCCCGCTTCCATGCGGACAGGATTCCGAGCGTCAGACCCAGGATCAAGGAGATCAGGAGGGCGATGCCTCCCAATTGGAATGATGCGGGCATGGCCTCACGGATGATCTCGGTGACCGGAGTCCCGACGTAATGGAAGGACTCGCGCAGGTCCCCGCGCAGGAGATCGGCGGACCAGACCAGGAACTGTTTCGGAAGGGGTTGGTTCAGGCCGTATTTCGCCTCGATGTTCGCCTGGATCTCGGCAGGCCAGACTTTCTCACCGTCGAAGGGGCCTCCCGGAGCGAGGCGGAGCAGGAAGAACGTGGTCACCACCAGGAACGCCAGTGTCGCCAGGGTCTGGATCATGCGTTTGAACAGATAAGTCGCCATCATTTCTCTTCTTCCTCGTCTTCCTCATCACCCTCATTCGAGGCGTAATGGGAGTCCGGATCCAGTAAAGAGGATTTCGGATGACAGATCCATCCTGAGTCGATCGGGAAACCCTTCGGCGGGGAAACACACTCACCGCGGTCCTGAAGCAACACGGTGTAGGCCGATAGAAAAGCGTCGAATGCGTTCAGGTTCTGTGTCAGCTTTTTCAGATCCCGCTCGTAAATGAAAATGTCGAGACTCTCACACATCCGCTCGATCAGGGTTTGCCGGGCATGAGCGCCGTTTTCGATCTGACGGTGCTGGAGAATCGTCCGCTGAGGAATCTTCAGATGCGGCATGAGGAGGGCCACCGAGAGCTTGGGAAGGACCTCGAGCAGCTCGTAGTGGCGGAGGTGCATTCTCAGAAAATGCATCCTGGCCGAGAGTGGGGCGCGGTTTCCTCCGAGAGTCTCGTCGATTTCGAAACGGATCTTCTCTGGAAGGCGACCGAGAACTTCGTTCTTGAGATAGAGCTCGACCGGTCTTTGGGTGTAGGGGGTGAAGTATTCCTTCAGCCGCATGTTCCGCCTCGAAGCGGTCTTCTTGCGGGGGCGGGCAAGAGAAGTCCGGACGGCGTGATTCCGCATCCAACGGACTTCAGGGACCGTACAAGCGGCCGGCATGGGGCAGGATTTACGCGTGCAAGTGATGCAAGGGGGGAGGTTCACCGGGACATTGACCCCGATTTTCAGATCAGGATGCCCGTCGGCGTGGTCGAGCAGGGTCTGGACGAGGACTTCGTCCGAACTGCCCGTCTCATCGGCCCCGATCCCGGGATGGACGTCGAGGACGAACACCTTCTTCTCTTTCGGGTAATACTCGAGCACGGCCAAGGTGGTCTTGGCGTTCTTCGCTCCCGAAAGGTCGAGTCCCAGGTAACGCTTCTGGTTCATGTCCTGACCGTGAGTCCGTGCGGGACCGCTTCAAAAGGAAGGGCCCGGATCTCCGAGGATTTCAGGACGGCCTGCTTCACCTTTTCGCGGATCTCGGGATTCTTCTCGGGCAAGAGGATGAAGAAGCACCCTCCGCCACCTGCGCCACAGACCTTGAAGGCGATCTCCGTCACTTCACGCGCCCTCGCGCAAGCCGCTTCCATCTCGGGCGTGCTGATGCCGGGGGCGAGGGTCCGCCGGGTTTCCCACTCTTCCCTGACTGCGGCGACCACCGCATGGAAATCCTGTTTGAGGAGAGCGGTTTCGAGTTTGGCGGTGGCCGAGACGATCGCACGGAACTTCCGGTCGATCTCCGGATCCTTGTCGATCAGTCCCTTGAACAACTGCCAGTTGTTGATTCCCGAGTTTCTCGACTTGCCCGAGTAAAAAAGGAGAGTCCGGGCCTCGAGTTCCTTCAGGGTCTCGACAGGAAGGGTCTCGCGTGAATTGCGCGCGATGTTCCAGCTCAACACCTGAAGACCGCCGAAAGCGGCGCCGTAATAATCCTGGAGCCCTGCGGGTCCGTACAGGACCTGGCTCTCGACGTCGCGGGTGAGGGAAATCAGGAACTCACCGTCCCGTTCGAGATCGAGCGGGGTGCGCGGATTCACCCATTTCCAGAGTGCGCCGATGATCGAAATGCTGAGAGCCGAAGATCCACCGAGTCCGGCCCCGGCGGGACTCTTGGCTTCGGTCCGGATCTCGAGAGAAAGGGCTCTCGGATTGTTGTGCAGTTTTCCGAAATACCTGAGCAAGCGCACCGGCAGGTCGAGCTCCGGTATGGCGCGGGTGTTTTCGTCGAGAATCTCTTCCCACGAGAACTCCTGGGATTTCGAGAGGTCCACCGATGAGATGCGCACGGAGGGGGTTCCGGAAGGTTCGCACTCGAGGATCGTGCGGGCGAACAGGTTCACACCGAAATTCACCGTCTTGGGTGAGTCCAGCAGCAAGTAAAGGGGCCAGATGTCAACGGTACCTCCCGCAAGGTCCACACGGACCGGGGCCACCGATTCGATTCTCATTTTTTCAATGCTCATGGCGAGTCTCCTCGAGTCGGATCAATTCAGGGTTCCGATATAGGGCAGTCCCCTGAATTTCTCTGCGTAATCCAGACCATAGCCTACCACGAAGCGGTTGGGAATCTCGAAGCCGATGTAATCGATCCGCAATTCGGGTGATTTCAAAGCTTCCGGTTTGAAGAGCAATGCCGCCGTGCGGAGCGAGGCCGGGTTTTTCACTTTGAGATACGAGATCAGGTAAGAAAGGGTGAGTCCGGTGTCGACAATGTCCTCGACGATCAAAACGTGCCTCCCGGTCAGGGGCTCGTTCAGGTCCAGGGTGACTTTCACTTCTCCGGTGGATTCGGTGTGGTTGCCGTAGCTCGACACTCCGAGAAACTCGCAGACCACCGGCATCTTCAGGTGTCGGAGAAGGTCGGAGTAGAACACCACGCTTCCCTTGAGGGTGCAGATCGCCGTGATCTCCTGGTCCCCGTAGGTCTCGTTGATCCTCTGCGCCAGTTCGCGCACCCGGGTGGCGATGTCCGCTTCGGAGAGGTAAACAGGGGGTTCGAAAAACTTCACAGGTTTCTGATCTTCAGACATAGGCGTTGTTCATGATCTCACCGAACCCGCCACCTCCGGGAACGATGTATTGGTTGTCGTTGAGTCCTCGTTCCTGATCCCAATGGGTTCCGGGAACGGTGGAGAGGACAGGCTCCGGTGACAGACCCCGATCGAGACGGATGGCGTAGACGATCAGTTCGGGATGGGTGTCCCGCAATTTTCTCAGGTATTCCGGAGTGACGATGCAATGGATGGCGATCGTTTTGGATGGCAGACCATAGGAACGGTAAAGGTTCAAGGTTTCAACGAGGGTGGATCCGGTGGCTCCCATCGGATCGGGAATCAAGAGGATGCTTCCGTCGACACTGCCACCGATCTTGTGCCCTGAAACCGCGCTCCCTGTCACATGGTGGGAAGCGTCGGTCTGGCGTGCGATGCTGATGTGGTCCTGTCTCACCAGTCTCGGATTCAACAGGTGATTCAAAGTGCTGTAACACAGGTGCGAAGGCAGAGTGCCCGCACGGGCCAGGTTGACGGTCACCGCTTTCTGCTCGGGATCGAGCAAAAGAGAATGGAAGAACCCTTCGGCGTGACTCTCCGCCATCCGGGTACGGACCTCGGTCTTTTTGCGGGCGAATTCGGCATGGATCACCGTCCGGATCAGGGACGTGTAAATCGATTCAACGAGAGTGTTGATCAGGGGCTGTTCCGTGCCGACCGAACAAAGGGTGGCCAGCTCGCTCTGCAGGCAAACGTCCGAGAGCAAGTGCACATTCGGACCGTAACGGTGTTCCTGCTCGGGAGGTCGCTGAAAAGAATCCTGAAGATAATGGATGTCGTTAAGCGGTTTCATTCTTCTCGAGCAGTTTGCCCGTCTTTCCACCTGGAAAAAGTCCCGGCTGGAAGGAAATGATCGGATTCGGCTCATGACAGAACCTGCAACGGGCTTCGTAATAATCGTGGGCGCCCACCAGGACCTGGTTTTCCATGGCGGTGGAACCGGGCTCGATTTCAGCCACCATCCGCTGGGAACGGGTTGCCGGAGACCCGCACACCACGCATACGGCGGAGAGCTTGGTCACCGACTCGGCGACAGCGAGGAGCTTGGGCATCGGTCCGAAGGGTTGACCCCGGAAGTCCATGTCGAGTCCGGCAAGGATGACCCGGGTTCCGCGATAGGCGAGCTTCTGGGCCACATCGACCAGGGTGTCATCGAAAAACTGGGCTTCGTCGATTCCGACGACACGGGTGTTGTCGTCGACTTTTTCGAGGATCTCGCGGGCGGATTGCACCGGAGTCGAAAGGATGCGGTTCGCATCATGGCTTTGCACATGATCGACACTGTAGCGTTGGTCGATCACCGGCTTGAACACCTGGATCTTCTGTTTGGCATACTGTGCCCGTTTGAGTCGGCGCATGAGTTCCTCGGTCTTCCCGCTGAACATGCTCCCGCAAACCACCTCGACCATCCCCTGCTGAATCATCCCCAAAGACATGGCTCAGGGTTACCCGAGCAGGGGAGGGGGTGTCAAGGATTCGACGATCGAATCTTGCAGCGCTCCAAGAATTTGAAATCCGTAGGGATTTCAGGCCTTGGCGGGCTCCATCCGGGGAAAAAGAACCGGTGGATCGGACAGGTGGTAGGTCTCGGGCACCAGGCGGAGGAGGCCGGGGGATCGGCCCAGTGCGGACAAGGCCCTTTCACCGGTGTCCGGTAGGAACGCCGAGAGCACTTGGGAAACCACATCGATGCCGTAAAGCCCGTTCACCATGACCTCCACAAAACGGGTGCGGGATTCGGGATCCGCGTCCTTCAGGGCCCAAGGGGCCTGGTCGTTGATGTAGCCGTTCACCCGGTTCACTTCCACCCACAGACGGTCGAGCGCGCGGTGGTGCTCCCTTTTGCCCATGAGGTCTTTCATTTCGGCAATGAACGGTTCGAAGTTGAAATGCAGAGGAATTCCGGCGGTGGGGATCTCGTCGCCGATCCGTTTCCGGGCGAGCTTCACCACGCGCATCAACAGATTTCCGTAGTCGTTTCCGAGCTCGGATTGGTGACGCTTCAGGAGGTCTTCCATGATGAAGGCCCCGTTACTGTTCGAAGGGATGGCTCTCAGGATGTAGTAACGGAACGAATCGACGGGGACTTTTTCGATCACTTCGAAAGGATCCACCCCGTTGCCGAGGCTCTTCGACATTTTCCGTCCGTCCGCGGCCAGGACCATCCCGTGCACATAGATCTGCCCGGGGAGCGGAAGGCCCGCGGCATGGAGCATGATCGGCCAAATGACGGCATGGAACCAGAGGATGTCCCGCCCGATCACATGGGTCGAGTTCGGCCAGAAACCTTTGGGTTCGGAAGCGGTGTAGTAATTGATGAGAGCGTCGAACCAGGTGTAGATCACGTATTCGGGGCGTCCGGGAACGGGGATGCCCCAACCTTTGGAGGGACGTGTGATCGAGAGATCCCGCATCGGTTCGCCTTCAAGACGGGAGAGGATCTCTTTGCGCGACAACTCCGGGACGACGAAATCAGCGTTGCTCCGGATGTGGTTCACGATCCAATCCTGGTAGCTCCCGGTCTTCAGGAAGTAGCCCTCTTCGGTCACTTTTTCGAGGGGCTTGTAATGGGCGGGACATTTTCCGTCCGGAGCCTGCAAGTCGGTGTAATAAGCCTCGCAATTGGTGCAATACAGGCCTTCGTATTTTCCGAAATAGATGTCGCCCTTTTCCTCGAGGGACTTCCAGATCGAATGCGCCGCCTGTTCGTGACGGGATTCGGTGGTCCGGATGAATTCGTCGTAGGAGATCCGGAGCTTCTGGCAAAGGTCCTTGAAGTGGGCCACGTTCGCATCGACGAATTCGCGGGTCCCCATTCCGGCGCTTTCAGCGCTTTTCACCAGATTCTGTCCGTTCTCGTCGGTTCCAGTCAGAAAGAACACTTCGTGCCCGGTGAGGCGGTAAAAACGGGCATAGGAATCTGTGACGATTTTCTCGTATGCATGGCCGAGATGCGGCTTTCCGTTGGGGTAGTCGATGGCGGTGGTGATGCTGAAGCGGGGTTGGGACATGATCCTCCCACCCTAGCAGACTCAGCCGGTTCCGAAAAGGGCGGCCATCAGGCCGATGCCGATCGCCATCAATCCACCGACCAGACATCCGACGGCAAGGATGCCAAGCAGTCCGGGGAGTAAAACCAGCACGAGCGCGCGGAGTCCGGAGATCCTGAACCGGACCTTGAGTCCGAGAATGAGCAATGCCGCGCTGTAAACCCAACCGATGAATCCGCCGATTCCAACAGGGAGAAAGCCCAGCCAGGAGGCGATCAGTCTCGGAGCGGAGGCGAATGCGACGATCCTGACGAAAACAGGGAGCTCCACCGGGTCTTCCCCTTTGTCCCTGCGACCGATCAGCAACCAAGCCCCTACGAAGAGACTGATTCCGGAAATCGTGAAGTTGAGCACGGATTGGAAGGGGGAGAGCGCGATTCCTGAAAGTTCCGCCAGCCAGGCCGGGATGACCGAGGGTTCGGCATGCTGGTTCCAAAGGGTGTCCGGAAGCTGGTTCCAGAAGGGCAGGGTCTCCAGCTGACGTTTGATCCGGAGGACTCCGTCCAGAAGGGATTCGTTTTTGACCAAGCGGGTGAGCCACTCGAAGCCCGCTGCAACCCAGTTCACCACGATCCCGAAGACCAGAGCCCGGCTCAGCGAGTAGACGGGAAACCGGTCCCTGAAAAAGCGCACGGGCTCTGTCAAAAGCAGGATCAAATCGTTCAAGAAGGACCTGACGGGTCCCGGCTCAGGGGTGACTGCGGGCAAGTGCTCTTCTGTCATTCACTTCAGTTTCCACGAATCCGGATTGAAAGGGAACGCTTTTCCGAGCTTGCTCTCGAGCTCGAAAGACTCGTTCCGGGGAGATCCGGGGATCCTCGCCCAAGCCTTTCCTTTCGAGGTGTAAATCTCGAAGCGGTGCTGGTCGGCTTTTTTGGCGTCTCCCAGTGTCAGGATCGCGATCTCACCTTCGACTTTGGGTGCAGGCGAGACGATCGAGGGAGAGTGAGCGTCCGACATCAGATTGAGCAACTCACGCACTTTGCCGGAATCCAGTTTGGGCTCGCCCGACTTCTGGGTCCAGGTCTTCCCGTCGAACGAAAACACGATGCCCTGTGGATACGGTTTTCCCTCGAGTTTGAATTCGGTCAGGGCGATCTTTTCTCCCTGGGTCAGGAGGAGGTTGCGTCTCAGGTAAGGCAATGACCGGTCAAGCTGGACATGGAGATTCCCGTCCACTTCGACTGTTTCTTTCAGGAGAGGCGACTTCAAAATATAAGTGGTCACCTGGGAACCCTTCTGGGAACGGGTCATGATCTCGATTTCGCCGTTGCCGGCGGATCCTTGCCAGGAGAGTTTGAGCGAAGGTTTCAGTCCCTTCATCGCAGACGGGTCCGGAAAATCCTTCGCCCGGGCTTGTGCCAATGAGGACAGGAGGGTCTCGATCCGCTCGTAGTCGCCTTCGAGCCCGTTCACGGTCCAAAGTCCGTCTTTCTTGGTGCCGGTCACTTTCCCGGAGGATCCAGCCAAAGTGAATCCCTCGATTCCTTCACGGGTGAAGGAGAAGAGTTTCTTGTCGCGGTACCAGGCGATGTTCTTGCCGAGGACGTTGGTCTTGTAGAAGTTTCCGATCAGGAAAACGGTCTTCTCGTTGAGCTTTCCGTCCTCCATCGATCCGACGAACTGCTTGTCACCCACCGGATGCGGTTCCCCGAACCAGGCGGTGAAGGTCTTCCCGTTGTCGAGAGTCACTTCGATGGACTCGTTTCCGGCAGCCTCGCGTCTCTTCTGCCCGAGCCCGTATTCCTCGATCAGGCGGGCCCGTTGCTCGGGGCTGTCTTCGGACAGGTCGACCGTCTCCGTCGCCGACATCGATTTCAGGTTCGAGAGCAGATCCCCGACATGATCGGGGTCCGCAGGAAGACTCACCGGCTCGGTGATGCTCCAAGTGTCAGCTTCCTTCGCTTTGACCAGAGTGATCGAAGACCCGGCGTCACGCAAACGGATGGAGCGGATCTGACGGTCCTCAGCGACCGGAATCGGCTTCTTCAGCAAGGCGTCGGCGCGTTCCTTCTTCGGTTTGTGAGAGAACTGCAACCAGTAGGCGAAGCTACCGGATACCAGGAGCAGGGCGGACAGGACGAAGGGGGCTTTCCAATTCGGTTGTCTCATGACGGATCACCTCAAAAGCTCAGAGTTTCTTGCGTCGGATCCACATCAGGATTCCGAACACGGCGATCCCGAGCGGAACGGCCACCACCGAGATCCAGAAGATGGCGATTCCCTGGTTCTGGGACAGTTCCATGGTTCCGGCTTCGCCCTCTTTGGCGCGGATGGAGATCATGCTCTCGTCTTCGACAGCCCAGCTGACGGAGTTCAGAAACAGGTCAAGATTGCCTCCGAAGCGCGAGTACTGGTTGTTGGCGAACTGACTCGAACCGAACACCACGATGCGGGTTTCCTTGGTGGCGGAAGTGTCCTTGCGCTTTCCTTGCACGCTGGCGGCCGTCGAGAGAGGTCCCGCCAGATCCGCTCCCTGGTTGAACTGGGCGCCTCCTTTGGCCAGACCGGCAAGATCGGACTCAGCCCAGGATTTGGGTGTGGTCTTTCCGATGAACGAGCCCTTCAGTCCTTCCGGGAGTTTCTCCACCACGTCCACCGGGCGGGTGAACGGGAAGTAGCACTGTTCTCCGAAGTCCTTGACGATGGTGTTCTCTTTGTTGAACTGGGCGATGATCGGTACCGAAGCGTCGACTCCGAGCATCTTCGAAACCGGATCGATCACGAGTCCGGACTTGATCTCGAAGCCCCATTCTTTCAGGAGTCCGCGGAGCTCCTTGGTCTGGTCGGTGTTCGTCACCACGGCGTCCACACCCACCACCAGACGGCCCCCTTCAGCGAGGTACTGGTTCAGGATTTTGATCTCGGTCGGGAACAGGGCCTTGGACGCCCCCATCATGACCACCACCGAGCACTCGGCCGGGATCTTGGTCTCTTGAGAGAGGGTGAACTCCCGGAAGAAGTAGGACTGGTCCTCCAATCCCTTCTTTGCGGCGGCAAGACCTTGCGCGCCCTGGTCGCCGAGCGAGGCCTCCCCGTGTCCATTCACCATGCAGATGGTCGAGCGGCCGTCGCGGGTCAGTTTGATGATCTCGTTGGTGATCTTCTCTTCGCTGATGTCTTCGACCTTGGCTGTTTTTCCATCGTAACTCAGCACCAGGGTGTCCATTTTCTTGATGCCGGCGGCCTTGGCCCGGGTCGGCTCCTTGTTCGGATCGACCAGCTCGAACTTGAACTTGCCGGACGCCTTCCGGTAGTTGTCGAATACCGGCCGGTTCCGCTCTTTCGAGCTGATGTCCCCGTAGAAGGTCGCGTTCAAATCGCTCTTCAAGGCTTTCATCACTTTGTCGGTCTGGTCCGAGAAAGTGTGGAGCTTGTTCTTGGTGAGGTCGGCTTTTTTCGGATGTTGGGCCGCGAGAAAGTTCACGACCCCGAGGATGCCGATCACGGTCAAGGTCACGAAAGCCGAGTTCACTCCGAAAGAGACTGCACGTTTTTTCGATTCATTCTTGGGATTCATGATTACCTCCAGCGGTACGAGTCGAGGACACGGTGGGTGAAAAACAGACCGAGTCCGGTGAAGGAAAGGTAGAAGATCACATCAGTGGAGTCGACGATCCCCTGACTGAAGTTGTTGTAGTGTTGGATGAGCGAGAGGTAGTCCAGAAAGTCGCTGAAAACAGGACCCGCCGACTGGGACGCCCAGTTCACCAGCCAGAAGAAAAGTCCGGCGGCGAACGTCAATGCTCCGGCCACGATCTGGTTTTCGGTCATGGAGGAGAACAGGACGCCCATCGAAATGTAACAACCCGTGAGCAACAGGGTGCCCATATAGCTCGTGAAGATGACGCCGGGATCGGGGTTGCCGAAAATGATCAGAACCACCGGATACACCAGGGTCAGGAGCACCATGGTCGCCACGAGAAGGAATGCGGACAGGAACTTGCCGACGATGATCTCGGCCAGGGTGAGCGGAGCCGTCAGCAGGAGTTGAAGGGTCTGCATCTTCCGTTCCTCGGCGAAGAGACGCATGGTCACGAATGGAACGAGGAACAACAGGATCACGTTCATGTTCCCGTACAGCGGGCGGATCAACCCGTCAGTGAGACTCAGGCTCTTCCCCATTCCGAACTGCTTGTATTGCAGGCTCTGCATGTTGAAGTGGGACAAATTGAAGAAGAACATCCACCCCATGAGGATCAGGAATCCTGCGATCACGATGTAGGCGATCGGCGAAGTGAAGTAAGTCCGGTAGTCCTTGGTTGCAATGGTCCAGGATTTTTTGAAATTGAAGGAGAATTTCATGAGTTGCCCTCCTGTGTGGTGAGCTGGAGGAAGACCTCCTCCAGGCTGAGTTTCTCGGCTGCGAATTCCATCACGCCCATTTTCGAAACCACGGCCGCCTCGACAATCCGGTCCCGTTGGCCGGCACCGTCCGCCTGCAATTCGACCAGAAGGCGATTGCCTTCGAGATCGACCTGTTTCACGCCCGGGACCCCGCGGATGGCTTCGATTCCTGCGGAATTGGGGTCTTTCACATCAAGATGGAACAGGAGTCCTTGACGCATGCGGGTGGTGAGGCGCTCGATCGAATCCTGGGCCACGATCTGCCCTTTGTTGATCACGATGATCCGTTGGCAGGTGGCGGTGACTTCAGGAAGGATGTGGGAGCTCAGGATCACAGTGTGTTGCCCGGCAAGGCCCTTGATGAGTTCACGGATCTCGATGATCTGCACCGGGTCGAGTCCGACGGTCGGCTCGTCCAGGATCAGAACCTTCGGTTCGTGCACCAGGGCCTGGGCCAGTCCCACGCGCTGTTGGAAGCCCTTGGAAAGGTTTCCGATGATGCGCTTGCGCACTTGCGTCAGACCGGTCCGTTCGATGGCGCGGTCGACCGATCCTTTGATCCGGTTTTTTGGCACCTCGTGTAGGCGTGCCGCATAAGAGAGGTAGTCCTCGACCACCATCTCGGGATAAACGGGGGGGACTTCCGGGAGGTATCCCACGTTCCGCTTCACGGACACGGGTTCGTCAAAGACGTCGTGACCCGCCACCCGCGCGATGCCGGAGCTCGCCGGCATGAAGCCGGTGAGGATCTTCATGGTGGTCGATTTTCCAGCCCCGTTCGGGCCTAGAAAGCCGACAATTTCACCGGCCTCCACTTTGAATTCGAGATTGGATATCGCGGCACGGGGGCCGTAAAGTTTCGACAGGCCTGAAACTTCAATCATGATCGCATGCTCCTTGTTTTTCAAAACAATAGAATGGTGGGCTCCCGGCAGATGTCAAGAGCCCTTGCGGCGTCCAACCATTCATGACAGTTTATAGGTCTGACTTTAGGTCTGATCAGACACCACCCGGGAGGAAGTTTTTCGTGGTCCGAACCATTCTTGTCGCATCATGTCTTGTTTCGTCGTGGCTCGTCGGTCCGGACGCCTTCGCGCTCTCGCCCTTCGGCAAACAGGCGGGGGGCGCCTACCGCTCGTTACCCGCTGCGCCCAAAGGCGGCACTCTTTATTTGAGGCTCGCATCCAATCCGAAAGTCCTGAATCCCTTCGTCACGGGTGATGTCGACTCTTCCAATGTGATCGACTTCCTGTTCGCCCACCTTCTGCGTAAGGATTACGAGACGGGTGAGTATTACCCGGAGTTGGCCGAAAAATTCGATGTCTCGAAGGACAGGAAGGTCCTGACCTTCACCTTGAGGAAGGATGCGGTTTGGGAAGACGGATCGCCCGTCACCACGGAGGACGCCGAGTTCTCCTTCCAGACCCTCATGAATCCGAAAACAGATGCGGCCCCGCTCCGGACTTATTTCGAGGGATACAAGTTCGAGAAGGTCGATTCAAAGACTTTTCGATTCCTGGTCGACAAGCCCAACGTCAACACGGTCGACGAGACCCTCGATGACTTCCTGATCATCCAGAAGAAGCAGTTCGCCGGGGCGCCGGATTTCAACCGCTCCAAGGGAATCATGGAGCCGGTCGGAAGCGGGCCTTACCGGCTCAAGGCCTTCTCGCGCGACCAGAAGCTCGAACTCGAACTCAAGAAGGACTGGTGGGGATTCAAGACCCCTGAGTTCAAGAACCAGTACAATTTCCATTCGATCGTGTTCCGGATCATCCCGGACTCCGCCCTCTCGTACGAAAAATTCATCAAGGGCGAGATCGACGTCTACGAGATGAACGCGGAGGTTTTCGGGACGCGGGTCAAAGGTTCCGACAAAGACCGTTTTGGAACGGACGAGAAGGACTCGAAGCCGCTCTGGGCGAAGCACTTCATGACCCAGGCTCCGGCACCCTGGTCCTACCTCGGTTGGAATTTGAGAAGGCCGGTGTTTTCGGGGAAGAAAACCCGCCAGGCCTTGGCCCATCTGATCGACACCGACGAGATCATCCGCAAGGTTTACCATGGCGAAGCGCGCCCCTGTATCGGACCTTTCGGGTCGAGCACGCCGAACACCGCTCCCGATCAGGCGAAGAAAGCCTTCAAATACGACCCGAAGAAGGCACTCGCCCTTCTCAGGGAAGACGGGTGGAGCGATCTGGACGGCACCAACACCCTTTCGAAGATGATCTCAGGCAGGAAGGTGAAGTTCGAGTTCACCCTCCGCTACAACTCCGAGAATCCGATGCGGGCCAAGATCGCCCAGATCGTGAAGGAACAATTCAAGAAGGCGGGTATCACCGCCCAGGTCCAGGCGCTCGAGTTCAACACCTTGCTCGGTTACATGGAGAACCGCGATTTCGACGCGATCATCATGGGTTGGGGCAAGGGCAGCTTGAACGCCGATTCCAAGCAGATCTGGCACACCAAGTCCGCCGAGAGCAAAGGCTCGAACGCGGTCGGGTACTCCAATCCTGAGGCCGACAAGCTGATCGAGCAGGCGACCGCGGAGCTCGATGTGCAGAAGCATTTCAAATTGAACCAGAAGATCGGTGCGATCATCTACGACGATCAACCGTACGCATTCCTGGTCGAGGTTCCAGGATTCATCGCCGGTTTCCAGAACGGCCGGATCCGCGCGTCCCGCTGGGTGATGAAGTACAATGACACCGCACCGGTCTCGCTTTACACCGCCAAACCCTGATCCGAGGAGCCCATGTTCGCTTACCTGATCCGAAGACTGCTCACGATGATCCCGATGTTCTTCCTGATGACCGGGGTCTATTTCGCCGTTCAGAATTACCTGCCCGGAGGCCCGGTCCAGGAGGTCCTGGCCCGGATCCAGTTCGGAGGAGGGGACGGTGGCGGTCGCTCGATGTCCGTCGATGACATCGCCAAACTGAAAGCGGAGCTCGAGAAACAATACGGTCTCGACAAGCCCGTACCGGTCCGTTACTGGAACTGGCTCAAAAAGATCGCGGTGCTCGATTTCGGCGATTCGACCGCGACCCGCGAGCCGGCCATCCAGACCATCGCCGAGCGCGTTCCGATCTCGGTGGGATTCGGAATCCCGGGTTTCTTCCTGACCTACATCGTTTGCATCTTCCTCGGAATGGCCAAGGCGCTGAAGGACGGCTCCCGTCTCGATGTCGGAAGCTCGGTCGCGCTTTTCGTGGCTTACAGCATTCCTCCGCTGGTCGTTTCCGTGGTCCTGTTGCTCGTGTTCTGTACCGATCGTGTGTTCCCGGGTGGGGCCTGGTTCCCCTTGGGTGGGGCCCGCTCGGATGATTGGGACACTTTCACTTTCGCGCAGAAGTGTTTCGATTACGCCCGTCACATGTTCCTTCCGGTCGCAGCTTCTTTGTTGGGTGGCTTCACCTTCCTGACCATGTTGATGAAGAACTCCCTCCTCGACGTCCTCTCGAGTGACTTCATCCGGACTGCACGGGCCAAGGGACTGCCTGAGCGTCGCGTGATCATGAAGCACGCACTCCGTAATGCGATTCTTCCGCTGATGGTGGGACTCGGCGGGTTCCTGTCCGCTTTTGTCGCAGGATCGATCGTGATCGAGTCGGTTTTCGGACTTCCGGGAATGGGGCGTCTCATGATCGAGTCTTTGAATTCACGCGACTACAACGTCCTGATGGGGGTGGCGGTCATCCAATCGGGAGTGGTGATGTTCGGACAATTGATGAGTGACGTGGCCTATGTGCTCGTCGATCCGAGGATCGACTTCGGAGGACGGGGGTGATGGGCATGTTCTCGGTCAAATCGTCATTTTCTCCGCTCACCCTCCGTCGTTGGAACTCCTTCTTCCGTCAGAAGCGCGCCTGGATCGGGCTCGCCGGGTTTTTGAGTGTGTTCCTGTTTTCGATGACGGCCGAACTCTGGTCGAACAGCAAGCCCTTGCTGTTGAGACGCGACGGGAATTGGTTTTTCCCTGCTCTGGTGGATTACTCCGCCCAGACCTTCGGGATCACCGATTCCTTCGTGATCGATTACCGGGAAATCGTCACGCGCGACCGCGAGGCCGGTAAGGGCACCTTTGTCCTGTTTCCGGTCAATCCCTGGGACCCTCTCGAGCAGACTCCGGATGTGATGGCCGCGCCCTCCAAAACGCACTGGCTCGGAACCGATTCGCTCGGCCGTGATGTCACCGCCCGTCTCATCTACGGTCTCCGGGTGTCACTCTCTTACGGACTCATGTTCTGGATCTTCTGTTTCTTGATCGGTGTCTCGATCGGATGTGTTCAGGGGTACTTCGGAGGGAACACCGATTTTTTCACCGAGCGTCTCAAGGAGTTGATCGAGATCCTGCCTTTTCTTTCGGTCGTGATCCTGGTCAACGGGCTCATGAAGGCGGATTCCTTCTGGGTCACCTTGATGGTGGTGGTGCTGTTCTCCTGGGTCGGGATCGCATCCCAGCTCCGGGCCCAGGTGCTCTCGATCCGGAACCGTGAATTTTGTGAAGCGGCTCGCGCAGCCGGGGCCAAGAACGGCCGGATCATTTTCCAGCACATCCTCCCGAATGCGATCACTCCGATCCTCACCCTGACCCCCTTCACGGTTTCGGGCGGGATCGCCACTCTGGCGGTTCTCGATTACCTCGGGTTCGGTCTGTCTCCTCCGACTCCGTCCTTGGGCGAATTGCTCCAACAGGGTCGGACTTACATCCAGAACGCGGCTTGGTTGTTGGTGGCTCCCACCGTTGCACTTTCCTGGATGCTGATCTCGATCAACCTCATCGGCGAGTCGCTGCGCGAGGCTTTTGACCCCCGAAAATGAGGTAGGAGAGTCCGACCCGGCCCTCCAGAACACCGACATCGTGATCCGGTCCGAGGACGCTCATGCCCACGGTGATCTCTCCCCGGAAGCTTGCACTGATCCGGCGTTGGTACCCGATCTCGCCACCGGCACCGTTGAAGCGAAGGGTCTGCGGGCTCGAGATGAGCGGATTGACCAGCAAAACCGATTGAACCAGCGGTCCCGCGAAGAATCCGCTTTTGCCGATGTGCCAATCCAACGAGAGTTTCGAACTGTTGGCATAGACATCAGTGAGCATCCGGCTCGTCGCCAGTTCTGCATTCACATGGAACAGGATCTTGCCGTTCGATCCCTGGTGCGCCCACTGAGCCGCCACCCCGCTGAAGAATTGGTGTCCGAAGCTGAGGCCGATCGAAACGAGTTCCCCGCTCGAAAGCACGCAATTTTCAGGATTGAGGTTCCGGATCCGGAGCTCCCCCGGTTGTTCGGGTCGGATCCGCTCCACCCGGACTTCGACATCCGATTCGAGGCATCCGCTTTCGGGAGGCAGGATTTCGGCCCGGGCCTGGAATCCGAGGAGCACGAGCAAACTGAAGATTGAAACGACCGACGATTTCATTCGTAAAGCCTCACGTAGTCGACATCGAGGGTCTTCCCGTCGAGGGGGCCTGCGCGGCCGGTGTTGATGACTTCGTTTTCCATGGCGAGGTTCATGATCAGGTATTGGGCCAGATCGTTGATCCGGACGCCGCGATCTCCGACGGTGACTTCATGGGTGTAGCAGTCGTCGATGTAGTAACGGATCTTGTCATGGTAACGTTCGACTCCGAAACGGTACCAGACTCCGGGATCGAGGTACTCGGTACCCGAGCCGGACTGGGTGTGGGAGTCGGGGGAATAGCCCCAGTCGTGATAGGTCTGGAAGGCCTGGATGCGGCCGGAGGATTTGGTCACCGCCTCGAGGAGGTCGTATTCTCCGGAGAATCGCATTTGCGAAGGATTCTGGTAGGGGATGCCACGTCCCTTCGGAGTGACCCAGGTCCAGAGTGCCGGATAAACGCCGACTCCCGCCGGAAGCTTCGCGCGCATTTCGATCCGACCGTTCTTGATGTTCCTTCCAGGAATTCCGCCTGCATGACTCGAGTCGATGCCACCCGAGATCCACTCGCAATCCGTTCCGAAGTAGGCTCCGCTGTTCGGATCACCGCCGGCATGTTTGCCGCAGAGGGCGCCCGCTTGCGGATTTCTCCGTGCGATGGTGAAGTGCACGGCACCACCGTGAACCGACACCTGGCTCGGCTTGTAAGAGAACTTTCCACCCTTCGGCCAATCTCCCCAGAAGGAGAAGCCGTCCCAGAGCTTCCAGTTGCACTTGTTCAGATCGCGAAGTCCCGCATGGTTGGCGGCCGAGCTGCAACGGTCGCCGTGGCCGGGCCAATCGAGGCGGAGCGCACACTCCGGAGTCCTCGAGTAGCATCCCAAGTCTTCTCCGGGTTCAGGTCCGTTGAATTCATCGGCCCACACCCGGTTCTGGTAAGGGCTGGTCGCGCTCGGGCCCTTGCCGACCGTGTTCAGGCACCGTCCACTGGTGAACCCCTTCGGGTTCAATTGGAGGTCGACTTTTTCGCAGGCCGTGAGGGTCAAGAGAACCGCAAGGATCCCGGGCAGTGACTTTTTCATGTCCGACCTCCGGTCATGAGTTCGATCCAGTCGATCAGGTTCAGGGTCGATGCCAGCTCTTCCGCCATCACTTTGTGATGCCAGCCCGCCTTGGGTGCGGACTTCTTCTTCAGGTAAATGTCGTGCATGACCACGTGGTAGCGGGCCCGGTCGACTTCTTTCTTGAAGGTTCCATAGGTGTCCTTGCTGAGAAGGCCCCGGTTGTCCTGAAGGAGGTCGTAGGCGCGATTCAACTCCACATGGAGGCGACGTGAACGCTCCCCTTCAGAGATTTTTCGGGTGGCGAGCAGGGAGCGCGCGGTCCGGGCGCGGGCTTTCAAAAAGCTCAGGGTGTTCCTGGCGTGCACGTAGTCTTTCGAGAAATAAGTAAGAACACTGTCCATGAAGGACGGCTCAACCGCGGAGGCAGGGGTGCCCAGCAGGAGGGTGAGGGTCAGCAAAAGAGGAATCGATTTCATGATCGAGCGAGGGTACAATACTTGACCGAATAAATCAATTAATATTTTTTGCTAAACGTCAAAGTCTTGGATATGACTCCCTGCGCTCAACTGAGGGGGTTGTATGGTTCTGGTTCGTCACATTTTTTTGAGTTTGGCCCTGCTCTGGACCTCGCTGGCCGAGGGTTCGGTGCGGATGGAGGTGGTCTCAGTAGCTCATCAGGGCGGCGCTTCCGTCGGGGTGGGTTCCGGAGTTCGACTCCAGTTCGAGGGTCCTTCTCAGGCACGCCATGGAATCTTTTTAGGAGACCTGGTCGCCGCCAACGGACGGTCCGAGCAGCGGATGCTCCTCGATCTCGATGGCCGGAAAGTCCTGATCCTCGATCGGAACGAGGTCTTGGCGCCCCGGGCCCGGTACCAGAAGATCGTCCGGCCCTATGACCAGGTGGACGGGACCTGCACCGGCTACGCAATGGACCACATGATGGAGCAGATCGCACGTAACCGCTTGGCCGGAAACGCAGCACTTCAGGCCCAATTCGCTTCAGAAAAAGGACGAACCCAGTTCCTGGTGCGTGCGATCAACGACTATTACATTTCGACCCTGCATCGCACGTCCATCCATGGAATCCTGAAAAAATACGGACAGGAATTCGGCTTGAACTGTGTGGTCCGGAAATTCCAGGATCCGGCACGAGCCATGGCCCATGTGGCGGAGCAGGTGATGGCCGGCATTCCGGTTCTGGTGTCTTTTGATATCGGTCCCGACATGTACGACGCCGACCTGCCCCTGGTCGCGCTTCAAGGGTCAAAAGCAAGCCGACTCGACAGACGCTTGTGGCTTCCCCGCAAAGTCGGTGAGCGCTACAGTGGGGGACACTCCGTGGTGGCCGTGGCCGCCTTCGAGGCCCTCGGAAAGAAGCGTCTCCTCATGCTCGATTCTGACTGGGCCGAGCCCCGAATCTGGGATCTGGAGCTCGCCCTGGGGGGGCGGACTGACATCGACGCGGTCGAGTTTCATTCCTGCAATTAAATAATTTGACCAATTTAATCGGTTTTTGTCATCATGGAATCATGGGGGCAGGGACCTGGAATCGGATTTCGCTATTGTTTCCGATGCTTTTGTCCGCTTGCGGGCTCGGGATCGACCCTTTTCCCAATGAAGACTTAGTCTTACCCGCTTCCCAGGTTCAAATCACCGCCCCTCCTTATCCCCTGATTGCAGACGGGTTGGACAAAGTCAGTATTGAGGTCCGGTTCCAGGACCTCAGAAATCGCGGGGTGCCGGGGATCGTACCCTCCTTCGCTCTTTCGGGTAGCGGAGGCAGCCTCACCTGCGACCCGAGCAATGCCCAAGGGGTCGCTCTCTGTTTTTTGGGCAACTCCATCAGTGGGGTGACCCAATTGACCCTGCTTGAACCTCCGATTCCGGTCGCTCCGGTTTCGATAGAAGCCGTGGGTACGGACGCCTTCCAATACCGGATCCAAGGAGGCGGGCAGGTGGAGCTCCCGCTCCTGGCTTCCGGAATCTATTCAGGACTGAAGGTGTATTGGGGAGACGGGACTTCAAGTTTGGTCTCCGGTGCCGGGGATCCCGCCCGATTCCACACATATGCCGATTCCTCCGAGCGGGTCGTCACCTTGACCGGGAGTTTCAATCGCTTGAGTTTTTTCGGCCATGGCCCGGAACGCCTGCTCGATGTCCGCTTCTGGGGTTCGAATGGATTCACCAGCTTCGCCGACATGTTTCGAGGCTGCAATCAGCTGACCGGATTCTCTGCGCTAGACCCGCCCAATACTTCAGGAGTTTTGGATTTCAGCGGGGCGTTTCAAGATGCCACCGAGTTCAACTGGGATATCGGAGCGTGGGATGTCAGTGCCGCGACCCATCTCAGTCGCATGTTCAAGGGGGCTGAAAAATTCAATCAGCCTCTCGGGGGGTGGAACGTACGAAACGTGACCGACTTCAGCGAAATGTTCAGTGCAAGTGGCATGGACTTCAATGCACCGACCGCCTCGGATGACCCCGCTTATCCCATGGCCTTCAATCAACCGCTTAGGCCCTGGGACACCGGTTCAGGGGTGAATTTTTCAAAAATGTTCGCAGGCGCGATGGAATTCAAACAGGACCTTTCGAGCTGGCAAATGGGGGCGGCAACCGATCTCTCCGGGATGTTTTTCCACGCCCATGCTTTCAATGGTGCGGTGGACACTTGGAGTGTCGCCTCGGTCACTGACATGACCTGCATGTTCCGGGAAGCGCGCGCTTTCAATCAGCCCCTGACGAATTGGGAAACGGGGAGCCTCTATTACCTGAAGGGGATGTTCCGCGGAGCCCTTTCATTCAATCAAGATGCGAGTGATCTAGATACGGGCCTTGTTGTCGACTTTTCGGAGGTGTTCATGAATGCCACCGAGTTCAACAATGGTGGGGGCGGACTTTCTTGGAATACAAGTTCGGCCACCGACATGTCCTATATGTTTTTCGGGGCCACGAGATTCAATCAAGGGTTGGACTTTGACGTGGGTGGGGTTACGAATTTCGATTCGATGTTCTATGGCGCCAGCGTGTTCAATGCCAACATCACCGCCTGGCAGCTGACCGCAGCCCAAAGTGTGAACTCCATGTTCCAAGATGCCAGCAGTTTCAATCAGAACTTGTCGGAGTGGAGATTTCATTCGACCCCGACATCGGCTAATTTTGATCTGGGTGCAAGTTCATGGGCCGATCAACATAAACCCATTTATCTGAGGGCTGATGGGGCACGCTAACTTATCTAATTGAAATTAAAAGGAGTATTCTCTCTGTGTCCTCGAGTTGCCAGGCTTGCTTGAGTGAAATAATCAGGTAAACTAGAGACTGGAGGAGTCGATTGTGAAAACGTTCAGGATCAGTCAGGGCTGGGACACCATCGGTCTTTTTTTGATGCTCGGGCTGGTGAGCTCCTGTGGGAACCTGATCAAGGGCATAGGCTCCATCGGTTCCGCATCCCATTCATCGAGTGGAAGCTCCACTGGTGGCGGTGGTGGCGGAACTACCACAGGGGGTGGGGGTAGCTCCACAGGTGGTGGCGGAGGCAGTTCTCCTCCGGCTACCGTCATTCTTGATGGATTCGAACCCAAGGTGGTTCGAGCCCTTTCGGTCAGTCGGGTCATTTTTCCGGGCTACGGTGGGCCATTGATTCGAGTGAAAGCGGTGGGGGCCCGTGCAGAGGAAGACATCCGAGCAGATGCGACGGGAGCTTTGGATGTGAATGCGCTGAAGGACTTCTCCACAAGGTACGATGAAGATATTCGAATTTCCCGGATCTATGATCAAAGCAATGTGAACCTCACTCCAGCCTGGACTGGGGACCGGTTCGGTGACAGAGACACCCAAATGCCTGTGATCGTCACCTACGATGGGCCAAGCCAATCTCGCTCGATTCAGGTCAATCCGTCGACCGGTCACTATGCAGCCCGGTTCAGCTCGCCCTACCATCGTTTGGCCACGACCAACGGATTCCTTCCGACGGGAACCTACGACATTCACTTGGTGTTCCGATCGGAGAATGAAAAGTCGATTCTGTACATTGCCGGAAGCAATCAATACGCATTCAAGATGGACCCCGCGTACGACATAACAGTCGACCCAAACGATCTGGACACGGTGGTGTTTCGCAACTGGGATACACGGAATGCTTCTTTTTTAATCGACGCGGGGGTGGCACCGATTGATCCGGCGAACTACAGCCAGAGTTCCATGAGCACCCTCTTGACCCAAGGAGTGGCTCACCAGTTCAAGGTTTTTTCAGTGCTGAGTTCCAGCCCTGACAGCTTTTTCGGAAACAAAGCCGATTTCGGAGGATATAAGAACTATGGTCCTTCGGATGATTACGACTTCCTCGGGTATTACGAGGAAGAAGTGATCTTGGACTCCCTCGATCGGCCATCGAACGAGGAAATCGCATCCAGATTGATGCATTGAGGCCTCACCTCGAATCGAGCAGCAACTTCGTTCCGAGCTTCTTCTTCGGTGCTTCGACCACGCTGCGGAATCGCTTTCCGTTCGCATCTCGGGACTTGTCGGTCGTTACGGTGAAGGCGCGACCGGTGCCGGCCTTGCGCTTCTCGCGCTCGTACTCGCGCAGGATCTCCTTGTGCTCGGGTTTGTGAGGCTGAAGAAGCGCCTGTTGGATCTTCCGGTCCTTCCACTCTTTTGCGACAAAGAGAGGTTTCATGCTCATCGGATTCAAGCCCGTCCAATACATGGCCGTCGCAAGCGTCATCGGGGTCGGAATGAAGGCTTGGACCTGCTGGAGGTTCCAACCCTTTTCTTTCAGGTAATCGTAGACCTTCTCCATTTTCTCGTGGGTCGTGCCCGGGAATCCCGAGATGAAGTAAGGCACCACATACTGTTCCTTGCCCGCCTCTTCCGACACTTCCTTGAAGTAGCTCACGAACTCGTCGAAGTTCTTGAGGCCGGGCTTCTTCATGAGGTGGAGGACCTCGTCATCCAGATGCTCGGGCGCGACCTTGAGGTGCCCGCCCACATGATGCGAGATGAGCTCGCGAAGGTACTCTTGCCCGGCTTTCTTGTCGGAGAGGGCGAGGTCGTAGCGAAGTCCTGAGGCGATGTGGATCTTCTTGATGCCCGGAATCTTTTTCGCTTTTTTGAGCATGTCCACTTGCACGGTGTGATCGTGCTGAAGCTGCGGACAGACCTTCGGATGGACGCAGGAGAGCTTCCTGCACTTGCTCTGGATCTCGGGGCTCTTGCAGCTCGTCTGGAACATGTTCGCCGTTGGCCCACCGATGTCGGAGACGATGCCTTTGAAGCCGGGCACCTGGTTGAGGCCCTCGACTTCTTTCAGCACGCTTTCGGTCGAACGGCTCTGGACGATCCGGCCCTGGTGGAGGGTGATCGCGCAGAAGGAGCAACCCCCGTAGCAACCCCGCACCGAGTTCACCGAGAAGCGGATCATGTCAGCCGCGGGAATCCGGTGCTTGTACATGGGGTGCTGTTCTTTGGTGAACGGCATCTCGTAGACGGCGTCCATTTGCTCGGTCGAAAGGGGCAGGGCGGGAGGATTGATCACCACGGCTTTGCCCCCGTGGTACTGGATCAGGCGCTTCCCGTTGTAAGGCGAAGCCTCGTATTCGATGAAGTAGGCGGCTTTTGCGAATTTCCGCTTGTCGTCCCGGACCTCTTCGAAGCTCGGAATGGTCAAACGCCCTTCGAGCTGACGGGCATGGTCTTTGGTCGACAAAAACGCGATCCCGCGTTGGGTCTTGATGTAGTCGAGGGCTTTCTTCGTGGCCGGATGGGCGATCGTGAGGGGGCCTCCGACCTCGGCCTCGGCGCCTTTGAACGCTTCGACCATCATCTCGGTGGTGCGCTCGCCCATGCCGAATACGAGGAAATCCGCCTTGAGCTCGGTCAGGATCGAAGGGCGCACCCGGTTCTGCCAGTAATCGTAATGTGCCAGGCGACGGAGGGATGCTTCGACTCCGCCCACCACCACGGGCGTTTCAGGAAACGCCTTGCGAGCCAGTTCGGAGTAAACGATGGAGGCGTAGTCCGGCCGCTTTCCGCCCACGCCACCCGGAGAGTACATGTCATCCGTGCGCTTCTTTTTGTTGGCGGTGTAGTTGTTGATCATCGAGTCGACGGTTCCGCTCGAGACCCCAACGAAGAGGCGGGGTCGACCCATCACCAGAAAATCCGTTTCGTCTTTCCATTTGGGCTGGGAAACGATCCCGACCCGGAGGCCGAGTTTTTCGAGCCAGCGCCCGAGGCAAGGAATGCCGAAGGTCGGATGATCCACGTAGGCGTCGCCCGAGACCAGGAGCACATCGAGTTCATCCCAGCCACGCATGGCCATTTCTTCTCGGTTGGTCGGGAGGAACTTCAGGAGCGCCTCGCGGCGGACCCGGTCATTGGTGATGGTTTCTTTTTGAACACTCATGGATCGGACCTCTCGGGTTACTTGCGGGTGTAAGACCGGATGAACGTGTCGGTTACGGCATCCTGGAGAATTTTTGCGAAGCGGGCGTCAGGACAGAACTGGGGGATCGTCCGGATGTCATTCAGGTAGGCGGAGCGCTCCCGGGTCACATGATCCATGAGGTTGTGGCCCTGCTTTTTGGCGATACAACGGTCGACTTGCGCGATCTGGGTCACGTGCTCGAGCTCATGACGGATGGTTTCGATCAAAACGCAAGGATGGTCGAACGCGGAATCTGACACGCGGATTTCACGCTTCTGGTGGTCCGTCACAGCACCGGCATTCCCCATGTCCCCCCCGAGTCGGATGGCATAACCGAAGTTTTGCAGTCCGTACTCTTGGATCACGGCCTGGATGGCTTCGAGCTTACGACCGGCGTGGCTCAAGGCCTCCACTTTGGATGCTTTTTCTTGTTTTTGTTGAGCGGTCATTGCCGGGAAATATAGATTCGGAACCGAGTCAAAGGGAGCCGCCCCCGGTTTGACAGGATTCAACGGGAGAGAGGAATTGCTTTGCAGGTTCTTGATCGAAACCGCCGTGCCGATATTCCGGAAATCACAGACGAGTACGGCTTGGGTCATCTGAACCGGGTTCAGGTCGATGAAGGTGTGAAGCCGGAAATCAGGATTCCCCCCGGCAAGCGAAGTGCCCTGCCCGCCACAGAAATTGTAATCGAGGCAATTCTTGGCCAGGATGATGTTTCCGATCTGTGTGTCCGAGGTCGAAACTTGATACGGGGTTGCGAAGGCGCCGGAGGTGAGCGTGATCAGGGAGAGTGAAAAGAGGGCGATGGCTTTCATGCGCGGCATTAGAACACGGATTACACATAAATTAAATAAAAAACGGAAAAGTCTTTTGATTTTGATTGGTTTAACGAAACAGGTTGAATCTGCTACAATCGGATCATGGCCAAACTGACTCTCCAAACCCTTCTGAAACAGCTCGAAACCCGGATTCCAGCCTCTCTGGCGGAGTCTTGGGATCCGGTAGGACTCGTCGCCGGGAATCCACGGAATGCCGTCCGGGGAGTCGTGGTGGGGGTCGACCTGACCGAGGGGCTCCTGGCAGAGGCCGTCCGCAGGAAGGCCAATGTGATCGTGATCCATCATCCCCCCTTGTTTCCGAAGGGCAAGGGCCTTGCCCGATTGGTTCCAGGAGGGGCCGAGACCCGTGAACAGCTCTTGCTCGAGTGTTTCCGGCGAGGCATCGGAGTGGTGGTGGCCCATACCAACTTCGACCGGGGAGCCATCGACGGAATGGTGAATCTGGCAAAAGCACTCGGTGCCGAGCCCACCGCCCGGGTACTCGAGATCCCCAAAGAGGGGAAGAGCCTGATGAAAAAGCTTGTCACCACCATTCCTGTCGACCATTACGAGCGGGTCCGGGATGCGCTCTACCTTGCAGGCTGCGGTCACCTCGGCCAATACGACTGTTGCGGGTTCGGTACTTCGGGAGTCGGTAACTTCCGTCCGTTGAAAGGAGCCTCTCCCTTCATCGGAGCGGTGGGAGAACTCGAGGAGGTGGAGGAGATCCGCTTGGAAACCCTCGTGGTGTCGGGAATGGAGTCGGTTGCGATCCGTGCGCTCAAAGAAGCCCATCCGTACGAAGAAGTGGCTTACGATCTGATTCCGCTCGATCCCGTGCCTGGAATGAAAGGAATGGTCTGGGGCCTCGGTTACGGTTTTGTGGGACAACTCGAGCGGCCCGTTGCTTACTCTGAATTCGTCCGAAGTGTCAAACGCGTGTTCCGGGTGAAATCCTTTTTGACCAACCAACACACCCCGAAGTCGGTCCGGAGTATCGCTTTCACGCCGGGAAGTGGCTCTTCTTTTGTCGGAGCGGTTCAAGGCCTCGGTGTCGACGTGTACATCACCGGAGAAGTCGGCTACCACGCCTCACTCGAGTCGGCACGTCACGGACTGAATGTGATCGAACTCGGTCATCGCGAAAGTGAGCATTACTTTTTGAAGACTCTCGAGAACTGGATGAAGGAATGGAAGATCCCGGTTTCCGTACTGGATGAACGCACTCAGCGGATCATCTGACGCCCGGTCTGCTCCTCGTACAGGCTCCGACCGATCTTCTGGATCACTCCTCCGCCGAGGCAGACCTCGCCCTGATAAAACACCACATACTGTCCCGGTGTCATCGCCCGCTGGGGTTCGGTGAATCGAACCAGAACCCGGTCGGGACCGGTGAGGGTGACCTGACAGGCCTGGTCCTGCTGCCGGTACCGGGACTTCGCCGTGCACTCAAAGCTTTCAGTCGAAGGCACTCCGCCAAACCAGTTCAATTCCGAAGCTTCCAGATCCCAGGCATAGAGAGCCGGGTGCTCTTGCCCTCTGACCACCACGAGCTCGTTCTGCTCGCGATCCTTTCCACAGACAAACCACGGGTCCCCTTCGCCCCCGAGGCCGAGGCCTTTCCTTTGGCCGAGTGTGTAGAAGGCGATGCCATCGTGGGTTCCGACCTGATTCCCTTCCAGATCACGGATGATCCCCGACTTGGCGTGGACGTACTGGTTCAAAAAGGTTTTGAACTTGCGCTCCCCGATGAAGCAAATGCCGGTGCTGTCTTTCTTGGTGCTGGTGGCAAGCCCGAGCTTCTTGGCGATCTCCCGGACTTCAGGCTTCGGCAGGTGACCGATGGGAAACAAGACCCGGTCGAAAACAGGCCCCGGTACGGCGGTCAGGAAATAGGTTTGATCCTTGTTCGGATCGGCTCCGCGGAGCAGCTCTTGCCTGGATCCGTTCGAAGCAGGATGGATCCGGGACCGCACTTGTGCGTAATGGCCGGTGGCCAGGTAGTCACAGCCGAATTCGACCGCCTTCTTCAAAAACAGATCGAATTTGATCTCCCGGTTGCAGAGGACGTCGGGATTCGGGGTGAATCCCGCCTCGTATTGGCGGAGAAACTCAGAGAACACATGGTTCCGGTACTCCTCGATGAACTCGATCGAGTAGCAGGGGATGCCGAGCTGGGCTGAAACCTTCCTGACATCCTCGAAGTCCCGGGTCGCGGTGCATTCTCCCGATTCATCCGTCTCGTCCCAGTTCTTCATGAACAGACCGAGAACCTCGTAGCCCTCTTCGAGCAGCAGATGGGCTGCCACCGAGGAGTCGACACCCCCGGACATCCCGAGGATCACTTTTTTTCCGGAACCGGTCTTCATCGCGGGGAGGCTAACACAGTTACTAGTCTTTCAGCCACTTCTTCAGGAGCTGGATCCGTGCGGCGGAGAGGAAGTTCGCGTAATTCGCCACGTATTTTCCGCTCGCATCCGTACGCCCGCTGGAATGGATGGCGATCACGGCACCTCCGCTCCGGATCGATGCGCCGGACATCCCGGCGTAAGTGTCGAGGTAATGGACGTTTGTTTCGGCCAGGGGATTGGTCTTCAGATAGCCCCGCGCTTCCCACAGGGTTCCGGTTTCTTTGTCTCCGGGATAACCGCTGACGATCAGCTCCTGGAAGGGAAGGAGGTAGGAATTGGGGGCTTCGGCGATCGGCAAGGCCGGTACTGGAAGGTCTTTGGCAAAGTAAATGAGCCCCATGTCGTTCTCGGTGATGCGTGCCTTGGTGTAGCCCGGATGGACCCGGACTGCGACTCCTTCGTATTTCCCGTAACGGTTTTTCGTCGTCGCGATCGAGGTGGTGGAACCCGGATAAAACACGATCCGGCTCGGAATGTTTCCGTTGTCGACCAGGCAGTGCGCTGCCGTGAGGACGTGTCGCTTTCCAATCACGGTCCCCGAGCAAAGAGCTTCTCCATCGGCAAAACTCAGCACCAACTGGCCCACGCTCAAGTGAGGCTGCTTCATATTCGCTTTGGTGATCTGATAGCGCTCGTCGGTGCCGATCACCCCTTCGATACCGGTGGGTCCGGCGTGAGCCAGGACGGGAAGGGAAAGAACCAAGAACCGGACCAGGGATTTGAGCATGTGCGCCTCCTTCAAGGGGGTTGACGCGGCGCACAATATCCGATCTTGGTTTGGAGTACAAGGGGTATTTTAAAAAACAACCGCCGGCAGGTTTCCCGGCCGGCGGCTGAATCGATCTTTCAGGTCAGATCAGAAAGTGCAGTTGCCTTCGACAGCTGGCTTGAAGAAACGGGTTCCGCCGGCGTTGTCAGTCTTATAGCCGGAGTTGCCGATGGCCAACCAAGCAGGAACTCCCGGGTTCACCATGCTGTTTGCAGGGCATGCCTGGCGAACGCACATGTTTCCTTCTTTCCAGAAACCGTTTTCGCAGGTGTATTCACATTTACAGCCTGTTTTGGAAACTTGTTGGACGAAGTTCCAACCTTTCTTCCGGTCGAAGTTCGGAGCATCAAAACCGTACTCAACACGGAACTGTCCACCACCGGATTTACAGATAGTGTTTTGTTCTGCAGCGTTCAACCCCAAGAGGGCCCAAACAGCGCCATTGTTGAGCCACTTGCTCTTGATTTCTTCCTTACATTTGCTCTCGCGGTCACACAAGGCGCCGTTACAGGAAGAGGCCCAAGGGGTCGGAGTGTAAATTTTTTGTACTGTGCCTGTCAGGCCGATAAATGCATGGCAGGTAAAGTTACGGGTAATGGCGTGAGCAGACGAGCTCAAACCGATAGAAAGCACAATCGCGCTACACCAATAATAAAGGGCCTTTTTCATTTGTTTCTCCTTACGTACTACTTGTTAGTGAGATCAACACTTCAAGGCCGGGCCTTTCCATGCCGATCTCTTTCAGAATCCTCTTCCAATGAGGTTTTAATCATTTTTGTCCGACCTCGCATTCCTGTAAAGGAAATCCGAGGTCAACGAAGGTTAAAGCCCTGTAAATCAGCTTTTTTAGTTTAGATTGAGTGAGGTCCCCTCGAGTCGGCGTCAAGACTTCAACGGAATCCGTTTAGGCACTCTTGATGACCGGAGGCTCGCTCGGCTTGGTGCGGTCGTAATGAATGGCGCCCGCTTCGATGGCGTCACACAACTTGAGACAGTGCTCCATCATGACCGTGATTTGAACCCGATCGCCTGCCTTCAGTTTTTGAGCGTGTTCCATCTGTCCGCGAAGTTGCTTCAAGAGGCTTCCGACCCGGAACTCGAGATTCGGCTCGTTCTTGATCCGGGCGTCTGCGGCCAGACCGCCTGCCTGTTGGACCATTTGGTCCGCTTGGTGGACCATGTCCTCGATTCTCCGTTCGTGTCCGATCTGGGAGGACCGGAGGCGGCTCAGGATCTCTTCAAGCTCCTTCAGCCACTTGGAGTAGTCGAGGGCCGATTGTCCATTCTTCCCTGCAGAATGGGGAGGGGTGGCAGTTTCGATGGTGTCGGCGAATCGCTGGAAAAAGTCAGGTTTCACTCGGATTCCGACCACTCCGACAAAGAACCCGAGAAACGCGATCACTGCATACCAGATGAACTGATTGCCATTGTTAAAGAGTTCCCGTTTTTGGGGTTCTTTCGGTAAAACCAAATCGCGGACGGACTTCAGTCCTTCTTCTACCCGGGACCAGGAGGACTGCGATCCGCCGGCTTCTTTCGGGGATTGGATCCGGTTCAGCAGGGGTTTGTAGTCGTGGTCCAAAATGCCTCGTTTGGCGATAGCTCGCGCGAGCGGGAACTGACGGTTTTCACGGAAGGTGAGGATCTGGCTCACGGTTGCCGCGTACTGTTTGAATTCGGCTTCCGAACCGGTTTGCTTCGGGAGCTGACTTTTTTGGAGATTTTCCCACTGGGTCTTCAGGTCGAGATTCAGCTCGGCGGCAAACAGTTCCTTGGGTACTTCGCTCACCGGGACGGCTGCTCCGGGAGTGGGATCCAGTGCCATGGCCCGCCAGAGTGCTGTCTGGAACTGTTCCAGCTCTTTCCAGCGCGACAGTTGGGAGAGTGTCCCTTCTTTTCCTTCTTTGATTGATTTTTCCAAAGCCTCGAAGGCTTGATCGAGACTCACGCCGGAAGTGTTCTCAGAACAGACTCCCGCGGGTACGGTCATCACAAGCGCGACCAGCAATCCGATCCATCCGATAGTCCATCTCATAGGAAATCCTTCTCCCGTTTCCTCATCGACGCGTTCCGTCCTGCTCTGAACGGGCAATCTGTGCCGATCCGGTTTCTTTCGGAGTCAGGTTTTGCGCCGACCAGAGCACGACTCCGATCACCAACATCGAGTAGGCCGAAAGGAATGATTTTTGTGGAATGATCCCGGATGCGGGAGACCATCCGTTGTTCAGGGCCTCCAGGCGTTCCTCGATGGAGGGATAGGGTCCCGAGGTTCCGTTGTCGAGCTTTTTCAGGGCGAGGGCAAGAGCAGATGAGCTCGCACCCATTCTGACGGCTTCCTGATCCGCTTCCAGCTCCTGACGGTGAATCAGCCGGCTCAGGAACCAGACTTGGGCCATTCCTGCGATCAGGAACGCCGCGATCAGAAGACCGGTGTCTCCCGGGAACAAGAACGCGACGGGCACCGCGGTCCAAAAACAGCAAAGGACGAACAGTCCGATGGACGAGAGCCATCGATTCCGGAGGTGATGGAGCTTCGCATGTGCCGCCTCATGGAACACCACTGCTTGAAGTTCGTCTTCATCGAGGACTTCGAAAAGTCCGAGACCGATGAAGAGGGTACGTCCGAAAGCGCCCCGACCGAGTCCGCTACCGGCGATGAATGCGTTCCGGGAGCCCGACCCGGTCTCATTGACGATGTGAATCTGTGAAAGAGGGAGGTCGGCATCTTCAAAAACCCGGCTGATTTTTTGGCGGAGGGGTGAGGCGGCCATTGCCCGTGTCGAATACTGAAGTCGCAAAAAGGCCGGCATGAGAAAGGGGATTGCGAATGGTGCGATCAGAATCAAGAAGGGGTGCCAGGAAAAAGCGGCACAAAGGATCAGTCCGATCGCCATCCTTGCGGCACTTTGTCTGAAGGTGGCTTCGGGTTTGGCAACGCCTTCGCCCGACAGTCCCGCCAAGTAACGTCCCCTGGACTGGTAGAGGATGGAGAAAGATAGGATCGCAGCGCCCAGCAGGACCTGCGCCACTTTCCAGGAGTGACGCGGATAGAAAAAGGCACCTGCAAAGAGGGCGCAGAAGATGACCATCGACAAGGCGTTCGTCCTGCGGTCGAGGGGATCCCTGAGAACGGGCTGTTCACGGGCAAGCCAGTACTTGAAGTAAAACGGTACGCCTGTGATTGTCGCCAGGCAGAGGAAAACCAACCATTCGCCGAATCCCGGGTTTGACATCCTTGTCACCCTCCTGACCTGCCTTTCGGCGGAAACGGACTCCGGGTGAATGGGAATGAATTGCCGGGTGGTCCTGTCCGCGTCGGATCAGTTCGAGATCACTTCGCCGGTTTCAACCCGGAGCTTGATCTGGCACTCGGTCACCGGGGTGGCGGTGGTGAGGGTCTCGAAGCACTTGAGGTTCATCCCGCTCTTGATGTTGGCTGCGGTGGTCCCTCCGATGTTGCCGGGCTTCGCCTCGGTTCCCAGCTTCTTGTAAAGAGTCGCCGCGATCCGGCCACGCAGGCGGATCAATCCTTCGTTGGTGTTCAGGTTCTGACCACCGATCTCGAGACTAGAGCCGGCGTAGACACTGTCCGAGGCCGTGCCTGCAGTCGCAGGGCGTCCCACCGGGTAATACTCATAAAGGCGTCCATCCGCCACGGCGATGTCGAAATCGCAGGCATAGTTCTCATCGCGCTTCCCTTTGCCGTCCTTGAAGCACTTGATCACGGTGCCGGTCTTGATCCGGGTTTTTCCACGCTTGCCGGTCTCCACCTCTTCACGCGCCAGACGCTGGTAAAGAGCCCGGGCATCGGCACCCGTCAGAGTCAGGGGAAGGGTCTTCGAATCGCAGTTGATGCCATCCGATCCGCCGGTTGAGTTGCCGTTTTGACACTGGCTCATCACTTTTTTGCAGTCACACGGGGCCTGCAAGCACGCACATTGATCGGCGGTGTAGGTCACTCCGGTCCTGATTCCGCAACCCATGTTCCAGAAGCCGTTGAAGTAAAACCCCGAGTTCATGCGGGCCTGGGCGGTCATCATCATCGGATTCATGAGTGGATTGACTCCCGGATTCACGCCGTTTTGAATCACACCGGGTTGGTTCATGCCGAATTGATTCATTCCTGATCCCAGGTAGGGGGTGCCGGAATTCGGGGAATAAGCTCCTTCGGAACAGGCCGAGAGCAGGGCAGGAAGTACGGCAATCAGGGCGGTCAAACGGGAAGAGATCATGGAATCCTCCAAAAAATTTGACACATCTTACACAAAGTTGATGTAAGGAGTCAAGAAGAAAGCGCTTCAGGGACCTCGAGTGGGTGGAAATGCCCGGAAAAGAAGTGAGCGGGGGAGGAATTGCCCCGGTCCTGGGACAAAAAACCCCTGATTCTTCAAGGCAATAGCCTTCTGCGTGCCTGAAATTCAATCATTCTGTCGGTTTTGCCGATCAGGAGACGGGAGGGTAGTGGAATGAAGATCCAGACCTTTATACCGATCCAGGCCTCGTTCGGCCGGATCACCGAGGCGGGAAATGACAAGCAGGGGGGCGCGGGCTCCAATGCTTACGAACGCCAGAAGAAACAGGAAAAAAAAGACGATCAAACTCCCCTTTCGGCCGAAGCTTTGGAAGAGGCGATCGAGTCCTTCTCGGTCGATGAGACGAACCTGTCCCACGGGATCAGTGCTTCATCTGTGGGCGCCGGGCCCGGACTCCGGGTTCTGTTGAAGGATGGTGCCGGGGGAATTCTCCGGTCGGTTTCCGGCGAGGAGTTCCTCCGCCTCCGGGAAGCGATCCACTCGGGAAGCAAGTCCGGCCGCCTTCTTGACCAGAAAGTCTGATGGAACGGTTTCGCCGTGTGTGGATCTTCTCGGATTTGCACCTGACCCGTACGGACGACCCTCTTTACCGCTCCTTGATCACCGCGTTGGACGAACCCGCGGGATCCGAGGATGCCGTCATTTTCGCCGGAGATGTGTTCGATCTCGTGGTCGGAGATTCTGCTCATTACCGGACCAAGCACCGGTTGTTCCTGGAGGCCGTCGCTCGACTGCTCGGCCGGAAGGTCCGGGTGTTCTACATTGAAGGGAATCATGACTTCCACCTCTCCGGATTCATGCCGAGTGGGGTCCGGTTCGAGCCCGAGGCGGTCTGTGTCGAAGTCGGGGAGGCGGGTTCACTTCGCAAGCTCTATGTCGCCCACGGGGATCTGGTGGACCAGAACGATGTCGGGTACCTGAGGCTCAGGGCTTTTTTCAGGTCGGCCCCTCTCCAACAGGTGTCCCGAGCCCTTCCCGGAGCGTGGATCGACCGCCTCGCTTCCAAGCTCTCCAGACCCCCTGAGAGGAAAGCAAGCGAGTTGCCCGAATACTGGGATCCTCTGCGACGGGATGCTTTGAGGAAAGTGTTCCGGGAGTTCGCAGCGGGGATCCGTGCCCGGGGTTTCGACGGCGTGATCCTCGGACACTGCCATGATTTTGACTCTGAGGGCGGTTTCTATTTCAATATGGGCTATCCGCCGGTCCACCGTCAATTTCTGGTCTGCGGGGACTTCCCGGATTCCGGAGGGGAAATGATTTTTCGCCGGAATTTCCCTGGATTTTAGTGGGAATTCCTTCAAAATAGAAAGTGAGGTCAAGGAGGACTTCAAGCGTGGGCTTACGTTTTGATCCCATGGGCGGAGGCCAGTTCAAGCAGGCTTTGAACGCCATCATCGAGGCTGAAAAACAGCCGGTCAAATCCCTGGAGAAGCGCAAGGAGGCGGAGAACGCCAAATTGAAGCTCTTTGGCGATTTCAAAGGGAAATTCTCCTCCTTGCAGGGCTCACTCGAGTCGATGATCGGGTTCTCGAAGTTCAAAGAATTGCAGGCCGAGCTCGGCGACGGTGCCCAATTGATGTCGGTCAAGGTGGACAAAGAAAAAGCCAACGTCGGCAGCTGGGAAGTCGAGATCAAGGAACTCGCCGAACGGTCTTCGATGATCTCGAACGGTTTCAGCGATCCGAACAAGAAGGTTCTGGGTGTCGGGTACATCTCTTTCGATCTCCCTGAAGGAAAAAGCCAGGACATTTACGTCACCGAGGATGATGCGTCCCTCTACGGCGTTGCCAACAAGATCAATTTGATGCTCGACAGTCCGGTGAAGGCAACCGTGCTCAAGGATGTCACTGACACCGAGAAACCGTATCGCCTCGTGATCACCGCCAAGAAAGACGGATCCGAGAGCGAGGTCAAGTTCCCGCAGATGTACTTCGTGGACGGACAAGAGGATTTGTACATCGATCAGGACAAGGGCGCGAAGAACGCGCTCCTCGTCGTCGACGGTTTCGAGGTGGAGCTCCCCGGAAACGAAGTCCCTGACTTCCTGCAGGGGATCGGCGTCCAGCTGAAGCAAGCGAAGCCCGGGCAAAAGTTCACGTTCAACGTGAAGGCGGACTACGCCAAAGTCACCGACAAGGTCAAACGCGTGGTCGAGGGCATCAACGGAGTGCTCGACTTCATCAACAAACAGAACGCGGTCAATGAGAGTTCGGACACGAAGAGCACCTTCGCGGGGGATACCTCGCTCCAGAACATCGAATTCCGTCTCCGCAACCTGATGCACGAGGGTTTCGGATCCCACACCGAGAACGAGAACTCCTTCAAGGTGATGCATCTGAGTGAGCTCGGAATCGAGTTCGACAAGAAGGGTGTGGTCCAGCTCAAGGAAGACAAGTTCCAGAAGGCGCTCGAGTCCGACTTCGAGGGCGTGGCAGAGGTCGTTTCCGGGGAGCGTGGGTTCATCACCCAGCTGAAGGCGGTGATGGACGGCTTCTCGAACGTGCAGGGCGGGGTGATGGTCGCCCGGGAGAAAGGTCTCCAGGCCCGGATCCGCCAGATCGACGAGTCCATTTCGAGCAAACAGAAAAAAAAAAAAAAAAAGACCGAGTCGTTGACCAACCAGTTCAGCCGTCTGCAAGGGTCCCTTTCGGAGCTCCAGCGGCAACAAAGTTACCTTTCTGCCACCCTCGGTGGGGGCGGAGGCAATCCAGTTTCACAGTTATTAGGAGGATGAACCCGTGAGTAAATTGAACGCATACAGACAGACAGCTGTGACCACCGCTTCCCGTGAGCAAGTGCTCATCATGCTTTACGAGGGGGCGATCAAGTACCTGAAAAAGGCTTCCGAATGCGCCATCGCAAAGGATGTGGCCGGTAAAGGTGTGGCGGTGGGCAAGGCCCATGACATCATCAACGAGCTGTCCAACTCCCTCGATTTCAATGTCGGGGGCGACATTGCCAAGAACCTCGAGCGGCTTTACGCGTTCATGGTCGAGCAGATCACCCGGGGCAACCTGGAAAACGATCCGGATAAGTTCGATCAGGCCCGCAAGCTCCTCGAGAATCTGCTCGAGGGGTGGAAGGGTGCCATCGAGCAGGTCAAACAACAGAAAGTGAAGGCAGGATGAAGATCGTCAAGCTGTTCGATGAAAAGCAGAGATTGCTCCGGGCCTTCCTGGAGCGGACACGCAGTTTCCAGGAGTCCTTGTCCAAGGACGGGGTGGAGATTGAAGCGAAACTCGATCTGATCGACGAGCTCTCGGACGTCCGTGAGGCCAATCTCCGGGTCATGCAGGCGCTCGACGCCGAGATCGACCAGGCCAAGAAGGCGCTCACACCCCCCGAGGTCGTCCGGTTGCAGTCGGATCCGGCCTTCAAAGGGGTGCTCGACGGGGTGATGACGATCATTCGCGAGATTCAATTGACGGACCAGTCACTTTTTCTATACATTCAAGGTACAGGATACGAGCTCCGTAGCCGGATTCTGAAAAGCCTCAAGGAAAAAGAGGCGGTGTCGAAGTTTAAAAGCCAGTCCCAACCCCCAACAGGAGACGGGATTGATCAAACGGTTTAAGTGAGACGAAAAACATGATGTTTGAACAACTGGGAAAGCTTTCGCAAAACTCTACATCCGACAACACCCGGTTCTATCCAGTGGCCTCGCTCGAAGACGTGGCCATCCACCTTCAGGACAGTGACGACGAATACCGGTACGAGTACTTCCTCGCCCAGATCCGTACCCCGAAAATGAAAGCGGTGACTCCGCCTCCTTTCATGAACGCGTCGGCTCAGGAACCGGTCAGTGCCCCTGCGGTTTCTGAAACAGGAACGGGCGCGGTATCGGGTGCCGCTGCACCTGAAAAAGAAGACATCCCCTATCTTGCTGAAAACGCTCAAATTTTGCTCGCCGCCGGAGAGGTGGCTTTGGCACGGAACATTTTCCGCGCCATTCTGAGGACCGGCGAAGCCAGTGACATCGCCTATGCCGGACTTGCGGCTTGCTCGGATCGTGAAGGTTTGGTGGACCAGGCGATCCAATTCGCTTGGGACTCGGTGGCCTTCGCTCCCAACAAGCAAGGGTACCAGCTTCTCGCCCAGCTTCTGGTTCAGCAAGGTCGGGATCAGGAAGCCGCACAGGCGCTTTCCCGCGCCCTCCGCTCCCTCGATCTCGGGATCCAGGAAAAGGCCGAGTACCAGAAAATGATCGGGAACTGCATGGCCCGTCTCGGCCAGGCCTCTGATGCCGAACGTGCGTACAAGAAGGCGCTCGAGTTGAGCCCTGCGAGCGACGAGGTTCAAGCCAATCTCGGTTCATTGTATCTGGAACAGGGCCAGGTGGCCGAAGCCAAGCGTTGCTACCAGGACGCCGTTGCGGGCAACCCCGAAAACGACAAAGCATGGGTGGGACTCGGACTTTGTCACGTTTCTGAGGGGACCAAAGAGGCGGCCCACGATGCTTTCGCCCGCTCTTTGGAGCTGAATCTCCGTAATTCAACCGCTATTTTTCACCTCGTCAAATGTGCGTATGAAATCAAGAAATACGCCACTGCCGAGAAATTGCTTTCTTCTTATGTGGATGTCGCTCCCGTGAGCCCGAGTCTGTTGTACAGCCTGGCCGGATTGCAATTCCATGTCGGAAAGAAATTGGAAGCCTCGACCACTGCGAGAAGGATTCTCCAGATCAAGGCGGACCACCAGGGCGCAAAAGACCTGATGAACCGAATCGAGGCGGAGTGAGCCGACGCCTGGATCAACTGTCATGGAGGACAGATGGTAGCTGACATCGAACTTCTGCAAGGAAAGATCATTCAAGACCCGGACCAAAGGCCCAAGAACACCCTCCAGTTGGTGGAGGAATTGGCCCTTGAGATTCTCACGGCCGAAGAACTCGCGGTCGCCGCCCGGGAGGCGGTATGAATACTCCGGTTGAGACTGCAACCCAGGTGCCGGGGCGCCCGCTCGAACTGTTGATCGTCCAGCTCGGTACCTTGTCCGAGGTGTTGCGTTCCCTCATGGCATTGAAAGCCGTGAAGCAGCTTTATCCCACGACCCGCGTACGCATGTTGGTGCGGTCCGAGGGGGTCGAACCGGTTTCCCGTGTGGAGTGGATCGAAGAGGTCATGACCCTCCCCCAAGGCCTCAGCCGTGAAACGGCCCTTCAAAGTGTGGCCACCTGGCTCGGGCCGGTGGTCGAACGGAGATTCGACATTCTTGCGAACTGGACCGGCAACGGAGCGACCTCGAGGATGGCATCGATCGCCACCACTCTGATTCCGGCCATTGTGAAGCTGGGGGATCATGTCCGCGAAGACACCGTTCAGGGTTCCTTCGATGCCTGGAGCATGTACCGGCAAGCCTGGAGTCAGGGCGGAGTGGAGCAGGACATCCATGAAACCGATCTGGTCACCACGCAACTCCTGACCGCGCTGCAAATTCACGCAGGTGAGCCTTCACCGGACGCCGGAAACCATCAGGTGACGTCCCGTTACTTTTTCAAAACAGTTTCTCTCGTCGCGCCCGATTCCTGGACCCAACGGCCCAAAGGTCTCAAGTGGATTGCGATTTCCGCAACCTCGGCTCCCGTCCGCATGTCGGAATGGATGGAGCGGGTTCTCCGTCGGAATCCGGACTACGGGATGGTCGTGGTCGGGCAAGGTGAGATCCGGGATCTTCCGGACAGTCCGCGCATCATCCGCCTTTCCGGCGACGCGGGTTGGGACACGACACTGAGCGTGTTCTCCCAATGCTCGTGGCTGTGCGCAGGTGCGGATCCACTCGTCGATCTCGCCTCTTTGGTGAATCTGCGGGTCTTCTATTCCACCGGTCCGGAGAATCGTGAATTCGGCCTCAAATGGACCGAAACGGGTCCTTACGGTAACGGTCACGTCGTCCTTGCTTCATCGAAGGAGTGGGAACCGGACGCAGCCTACGCCACCTGGTCCTATTATCAGAGTGAGTGGTTCCACAAGAATTCACTGACCATCCAAGGTCACTTCGATCACCTCGGGTGCAATCGCCTGCTCGAATCCGTTCAAATCTACAAATCCAGGATCCGTCCTTCGAACGAGGGCGGCGGAGTCTGTTACGAGCAAACCGCCGGAGCGGTCCGGGAATTCGAGGCCTGGATCTACCGGGTCCGGGGGCAGATGGCCCGTGCATGGTTCTGTGGATGGTTGCCGGCGCTCGAACAGGAAGCCACCAAGCTGACCCTGAGTCCGACGTTGATCAAGCGCATCCGGAGTCTCCAGGATTCGGTTCAGGTCATCAGTCAAATTGTCGGGGGGGCGAGCATCACTGCGCGCGAACTCGAGACACTCGCTTCACGTAACCGCGTCGGACACCTCATGACGGTCGAGGATCGGGAGGCGATCGAAGCGTGCGGCAAAAAGCTTCTCGAGATGGAATCCCTGATCGGACGGGTGACCCGGGTCGAGCCCGAACTCGATTGCCTTTTGAAGTGGTACCGCCAGCGGATTCACAATCTCGAGAGCCAAACCCTTTCGGGAATGGCGAAAGAAACGCTCCAGGCGCTCGATCTGATGGTCGAAGGCATGGATCTTCTCACTGCGTGGACCACGAAGACGCTGGAGTTGGCACGACCAAGGTCGGTGGATTCATCCCAAAAAGACGGTCGCGGTCAGGGACTCACCAACTGAGTCTTGGCCCGCAAAAAGGCTTCATTGCAGTGACAAGGGAGCAGACAGACGGTTTCCGGCACAACCCGGAGTCGGCCGAGAGTCACGTCGTACAGTTCAGTGTCGTGAAAAACCAGTTTCGCCCCCAACGCCACGGGTGAGGTTCCATCTCGGATCGAGGAGCTGAGGTGGGCGGCATCTCCTACGAAGAACCAGGGCTTTCCCTTGTAATCGGGCAGGAACAAGCCCTGGTGTCCGAGACTGTGTCCCGGAAGCGGGACCACGAACAAAGAGCCGTCTCCGAAAAGGTCGCGTCCGGAAAAGCCTGGCCCCAGTGATGGAAGGTCGGTTTCCGGTCCGGGTTCGACTCTCCGGTGAACGAAGTCCGAGGGGAGCAGTTCCGGCACGAAGGCATGACTGATTCGACCGATCCTGGTGAGTCCGCACATCCAACGGTACTCCTCGGGAGAGAAGAAAAACCGCGCTTCGGGAAAATCATTCACCCCGGCGATGTGGTCCGAGTGGAAGTGGGAGAGCACGATGTGGCGGATTTCATCCGGTCGGATTCCGAGGTTCTTCAGCTGATGAACCGCCGTTGTTTCATAGTCGATCTGAATCGAAAAGAGATTCGAGAACAGGTGTTCCGGAAAGCGTTTGAGCAGGTGTCGGAGTCGTGGGGTGACTCCTGTGTCGAACAGCATCAGCCCTCGGGTCGAATGTTCGATCAGGACCACGGTGGTCGGGAACCGGACCGGTTCGAGCTTCCCGGATACCGGATTGGCCAGATACTCGAGTTGATGGGTGTGCCCGGCCTCGAGAATTTCGATTCTGCGGATCATGCGTTCTCCCTGCTTCAGGATAACGGATCAGAACACATATTTCGCTTCGAAAAAGAGATGGCTCCTGGAGCGGAGGGCGCCGAGCGGACGGTCGGGATTGCCCCCGTACAGATCCGCTCCGGTGATCAGCTTCATGTTGGTGAAGGGGGTGTAGCCCACTTGAGGTCGGACCAGGAAACTCTCGCCGCTGGCGAAGTAACCGACCATGAACACATCCGCGGTGAAGTCCGATCCGTCCCTTTGCCAGGCGAGGCGGAGGGTGCCTCCCGGATTGCCCTGATCCTGGTAGTTCAAGATGAGGGCGTTCGCATTCCCGACCGCCACCTGTACGGGGAGGAAGGCCATGGCGCCCGGGTAAAACAAGTGCCATCGGTAGAGAAACTGAGCCTGGACCCTGAAGTCGTCCCCCAGGGGGCGTTCGACGCCGATCACGCTGTCCCAGTGCCAAGGCTGGACGAGACCGAAGTTCGGGTCCTCCCGTGTCCCGTTGTCCGGCATCCGGAGCGCGGTTTCGAAGCGGAACACCTGTGCATCCCAAGTGAAGGAACCGTCCGCACCCACCGCGGTTTCTCCCGGATGCACCGGACGGATCGACGAGCTTTGCAGATCGAAAAGGTACTGTGAGTACTGCGATCGTCCCCGGAAAGCGGACAGCGAAAGGTCGAAAGAGGATTGTTGATAAGCGATCTTCACTCCCGCTTCGATCGAGTCGGACCGGAACCAAGCCGGAGCAGGGGCGGTCTTCTCGAAGACAATTCCGGGTGGAATGGCCTGGTCCGGAATCAGCATGCGCATCTGAGGGTATGCGGCCTGGAAGACGAACAGGAGCGTGAAAGGCGACGCCCCCCCGTCGGGCGTGTAGCTCATGCTCAATCCCGGGGCACCGAGACGTCTGACCTCGTCGTCCGGATTCAACAGGGTCATGTCCTTCGCTGTGAAGTAATCGGTGGGATTGACTCCGTCGGAGCGTCCCCAAGGAACGATCTGTTGCCCGACCCTGAATTCGAAACCGTCGCCGAGATAGGAGTAATAGGCTTCTCTCACCCGCAGTCTGGCACTCGAGGCGTCAGGATGATTGATGTCGCGGTAAAATGCGTCGAGTTGCACGATCCCGCGGAGCCCGGATTTGGACGAAGACTCCGTCGAAACGTCGAGCCAGGCGGACACCGAAGATTGCTCGAACTCCCCCGGACGTGTCCCCGCCGTGAACCAATATTGATCCGTGTAAACCCGCCCTCGCCATTCCAGAACAGGAGTCGGGGGAGGGGTGGGCGCAGGAGTGGGAAGGACGACAGGGATGGAGCGACGGTAACCCTTGTTCCTGGGTGGAGCGGCCAGAGCTGCTGGATCCTGGAACAGCAAGAAAACCAGGAACGGAATCCAAGATCGGGTCATCGGACTTTCTGGAGATTCTGTTGGGTGAACACCGCATCCGCGATCCCACCGTTCACTTTCACGTTCGAAAAGAGGAGGCGGGTGTAGTCACGGGTCTTCAGGTTTTCGATCGACAGGGAATGGGCGAGCCACTTTTTTTCCTTGGGATCGACCATCTTGATCTGCCCCGCTTCGAGTCGTTTGAAGAGTTCGCCCTGGGGGTTCGTGTACTCTCCTTTGACTGCCATGAAGTTGTCCGCACGGATCCAGACCACAGACTTTGAATAGCCGGTCCGCTCGAGCACATCTTCGTTCAAGGGCAGGGCTTCGATCACATGACACTGGACGGACGCGTGTTCCGCTCCGGGACATTTCTCCTGCCGGAGGATTTTGTAGCGGTAGTCCGAGGTGTGGGGTGTGGCGATGTCCGAATAACTGAACACCGAACCCATGAAGCTTCCGCTCTGCTGCTGACTCTCCACCCTGCGGGTTTTCTTGAAGTTGGGAAGGTAAAGGAGGACGTCGTTCTTGCCGTCCGGATTCTCGACAATGAGAATCCCTTCGTTCCGGACTTCGGCCGGTGAGTGGAAGCGGGTGAGGGTGCTGTTGTGGATACGGTCCGACTGCACCTTCCTCCAGAACGTGAACTCCTTCACTTTCTCGGACTTGTCCACGAGGTTGCCCGTGGAAAGGCGTGCTCGGGATTCGAACTCGTTCACTTTCCGGACTTCTTCGTTCTTCTTCATGATGTCGAGCGCCGGGTCGGCCATGACCCGGAGAGGAAGGACGGATACCAGTGCGCTGAGCACCACCAGGGAAATTCGTGAATCATTCATAATCAAGGGCCTCCGTGATTTCGAGACCTGAGGCGCGCCGTGCCGGCCAGATGCCGGCGACTGCGGCGACCAGGACTCCAGTGATGATGGTCATCCAGACCGATTGTTTTGGGAAATGGTATTCGATGATCCAACCGAGTTGCTCGGTGAGGGCGAATTCGACAAAAAGCCGTCCCACGTAGGCGCCGAGGAGGATCGCGACGCAAGCCCCGAAGAACCCTTGAATCACCGCTTCAAAGAGGATCATTTTCGAGACTTGGACCCGGGTCGACCCGATGGCCCGGAGCACGCCGATCTCCCGGGTCCGTTCCATCACACTGATCAGCAGGGTGTTCAAGAGACCGAGCAGGCCCACGAGGAGGGCGATGGTTTCGATCACCCGGGTGTAGGCGAAGCTCCGTTCGACGGCCGATTGCATCTGGTCCTTGAACTCACGGTTGGAAATGGTCACGAGGTTCCATTTCTTGCCGAGCCTCTTGGCGATCTCGCTCCGGACCTGTTCGAACGTGTATCCGTTTTCGAGATTGAGGACGAACACGGTCACGAGGGAATCGTTCCAGTGTTTCTTGTACACCCGGCGGTCGAGATAAATCACCCCTTGGGATGATGCGTAGTCGATGATCTCCCCGGCGATCCGGAAACGGACTTTGCCCCCCGGGGAGTCGAGTTCGAAGCGGTCTCCGATTTTCTTTCCGGCATTGGTGAGGAACCCTCTGGAAACCAAAGCCGCAGGTTCAGGGCTCTCATACCAATCCAATGCCGTTCGGACACGGTCGGATCCGGTGACCGGAATGTTCTGGAAGCGGTAGAAGTCCGCGTAACGGTCGATGGCCTTGATCGCCATCTTCTTGCCCTCGTAGTAGTAAGGGATGATCCGGGTGGCCGCACCCCGGTCGTTTCCGATGGGCTTGATTCCCGGGACGGCGAGGAGCTCGGGCAGGATCGAGTCCTGGATCGCTTGAACGTCTCCGCTGATGAAGCGGCCGTTCGAACCCACCATGATGTCCGCCACGAAGATCCGGTCCAGCCACTGGGTCAAGGTGTCGTGGAAGCTCGAACGGACGCTCGCAATCAACATGACCAGGAACAGTCCGACCATGAGAGCCATCACGTTGGCACCGGTACGTTTTCTGGAGCGGAGGAGGTTTTCCTGGGCAAGTCGGAGCACAGGAAGAGAAAGCCTTGCCCCGATCCCCCGGGTGAGGCGCAGGAGACCGAGCACCAGGAATGGACCGAAGAGTGCCGCGCCGAGCACCGCCGAGGCCTTGGTCAGGAGATCGATTCCGATCCAGACCTTCCCCCACGAGAAGATCATCGAGAGACTCATGAATGCGAGCAACAGGATTCCGAAAACCACCTGGAGGTTCGATCGACGGGTTTCGACAGGATCCAGGGACTCCGAGTGGCGGCGCATCGACTCGAGCGGATGGATGGTGGCCGCCCGCAGTGCAGGGAAAAATGCCGCGATCACGGAGGCGAGGGTGCCCGCCACCAGGGTGAAGAGCATCTGGGCATCGGTGAAGTCCAAATGCGAGATCTCGATCCTCATTTGAAACTGGGCGGCCACAGACGTGGTGATCTGGGAGGACATCTTGTGGGCGAGGCCTTTTCCGAGGATGCAGCCCAGGGCGGATCCGATGAATCCGATCCCGACCACTTCGCTCACGAACAGAGCGACCATGAGGGATCGGGTCGCTCCGAGGGCCCGGAGGGTCCCGATCTCACGTTTCCGCTCAGCGACTGCGACTGAGATCGAATTCATGACCAAAAACAGACCGACCAGCAGGGCCAGAGAACTGAAGAAGGTCAGGATCAGCTGGTAGGAGTCGAGCATGCGTTCCATCTGCTCGGACTGGGTCTCGGGACGTTCCACACGGTAACCCGCCCCGAGGTAGGACTCGATTCTCGATTGGAGTGCGTTCAAGTCCTCGCCGTTCCGTGGCACGATGTCGACCCGGTCGAGCTTGTTTTCCTTGCCGAAGCTCACGCGCGCACCGTCGATGTCCATGATGGCGAGCGAGCCTCCGTAGGCCTTGGCCGCACCCTCGGGTTCGAGCAGTCCGCGAATGGTGAATTCCCGGGCACCGAGTGCCGTCGAGAGCCGGATCTTGTCGTCGATCTTGAGGCCTCGCTTATTCGCGAGGCTTTGAGTCAGGATGATGCTGTCGGATTGGTTCAGGAAGGTGAGGGGGTCGTCGATGATCTTCTGGTCGGTCGCTTTGTAGGTGCGAACGGAGGCCTCCTGCAGAAGGTCCACTCCCATGATCTGGAGACCGTCGGCCGATTCGGTCGCGCCTTCGAAAAACGCGCGTGCTTCGATCATCGGGACCGCGGATTTCACTCCGGGGATCACCCGGATCACCTCGAGACGGTCTTCCGGAAACCCGGCTACCCCCGCCGAGATGCTCAGTCGGGCCTTTCCGGCCACGGCGTCGATGCTGTCGCGCATGGAGTTCCGCGTGGAATGGTTGATGATGGCGATTGCCACATAGAGTGAGATCCCGAAGGCGACCCCGAGAGTCGTCAAAACCGCGCGAGCAGGACGGGCTTTCAGGTGACTCAGTCCGATATGCCGGAAAACGTTAAACAGTCTCATCCGACTCGAGTACTCCGTCACGCATCCGGAGGAGACGGTTCCCGTAGGAAGCGGCTTTCGGATCGTGGGTCACCATCACGATGGTCTTACCCGTCTTGAGAGCCATGTCCCGCAAGAGGGTGAGGATGGACTCCCCGGTTTTCGAGTCGAGATTTCCGGTCGGTTCGTCAGCCAGAATGAGCAGCGGATCACTGATCAATGCACGGGCGATCGCCACACGTTGCATTTCACCGCCCGAGAGCTGATCGGGTTTGTGATGGATCCTGCTTTCGAGTCCCATCATGCCGAGGAGCTCCCGCGCCCGGGGTTCGATTTCTTTCAGCGATTCGTTTCCGAGGAGACGGGGGAGGGCCACGTTCTCCAGTGCAGAGAGGGTGGGGAGGAGGTTGAAGAATTGGAAAATGAAACCCAGTTTACGACGGCGGAACAGGGAGAGGTCGTGGTCGCTGAGGCGGTCGATCGACTCCCCTCCGAGGATCACCTGGCCAGAACTCGGCCGGTCCAACCCGCCCATCAGGTGAAGCAGGGTGCTCTTTCCTGAGCCACTCGGACCCATGATGGACACGAACTGACCCTCGGGAATCTCGAGACTCACGCCTCTCAATGCACGGATGGTCTCTTCACCCCGGGAATAGGTTTTTTCGAGGGAACGCACTTGTAAAAGCATGCGCTGACTTTTGCACGAACCCCCGGTTCTGACAACCGCAGAGATCTTTAGAGATCCTCGAAACGAGGGTCGTCTGCACTCGGAACTCCGAGTCCGGGATCGACCGGTTTCGCGGCCGGAGAGGCCTTCCGTTCGGTTTGAACGGGTTTCTTTTCGAGCTTCGGTTCAGGCTTGGTTTCCAACTTGGGTTCCGCCTTGGGCTCAGGTTTGACCTCGACTTTGACTTCCACTTCGGGTTCAGGCGCTACTTCGATCTTCACACGGGGCGAAGGTGCAAGATCGGCGGAGGGCCCGCCCGTTCCGGGTTGTCCGGTCTGCCCGGGCTGGTCACCGAACACAGCAGCTTGAAGCTCGCTCACGAGCCTTTCCAGTTGCTCGGACTGGGCGGTCAGCTGGATGGCTGCGGACGCTCCGGTGTGCGAGATGCTGGAATTCTGCTGGGTGGCTTGGTCCAGTTGGCTCATGGCCTTGTTGATTTCCTGGATGCCTTGACTCTGCTGGCGGGTCGCCCCGGAGATTTCGGTCACCATCGCCTGGACGGATCCGGTTCCCTCGAAAATCTGTTCGAGGATTTCGCGACACCGGGTCGCCACTCCGGTCCCCTTCTCGACCTTGTCCCGGCCGCGGCGGGCTTCCTGTTCCACAAGGTTCCGGGTTTCCCGGACAATTTCCTCCACCCGTTGGGTGCTTGATTCGAGCAAGGTCGAAATCTCCTTGGCGGCGCTCCCGCTCATTTGAGCGAGATTTCCGACTTCCTCGGCCACCACCGAGAACCCTTTTCCGTGCTCACCCGCGCGGGCGGCTTCTACGGAAGCATTGAACGAAAGGAGCTTGGTCTGGAAGACGATGTCATTGATGATCTTGGTCTTCTGACCGATCTCCTGGATCAGGTTCACGATTCCGGTGATCTTGGCGTTACCCTGGTCCACACGTTCGAGAATGATTTCGGAGCCGCTCTTGATCTCACTCATGGCACCGATGAGCTGGTCCATCGAGTCGCGCCCTGTGCCGGCCAATTCATGGCTTTTCTTCGATGCATCCACCGAGCGTGCGGCGTTGTCGCTGCTCGACTGGATCATGGATCCTATTTGCTCGAGGGCCGATGCCGTTTCCTGGAGCGAAGCCGCTTGTTCGCTCACAGAAGAGGAAAGGCTCTGGCTGGATCCCGAGATCGATTGTGCGGCTGAGGCAACTTCCCGGGTCCTGTCCGAGAGGGAGCGGGCCAGATCGGAGATTTTCCGGGCCAAGGAGGTCGACAGGAAGCCTGCGGCGATCCATGCCACGATCATCAGGATGCCCATGATCCAGTAAACCCGCACTTTGAATGCACTCAACTCGGCAAGGCCTTCGTTGAACTTCGAGGAATTCCGGACCAGGACGCCCCAGCCGATCGAGTCCACGAATTTCGGACCCTGGAGCGGTGTGAATCCGGTGGTGTAAGTCTCGCCGGAAGTCGGGTCGACAAAAGATCCCGAACCGTCCTTGCCTTCACTCAAGCGCTTGCCGGGTTCGAATCCGGCTTTGGCGTAATTGAGCTTCAAGATCCGGGACATGTCGTATCGTGAGGGATCGAGCTCGACCGTGGCAGGATTGGACGAGTACTCGAAAAGAAGGGTTCCGTCCTTGGCGATCAAACTCACATCACTCGTGTTCATGCCGAGTTTTTTCAGGTTGCTGTAAGTTTCTTTGATCGGAACTTCAAACCAGCGCGATCCTGCATGGGCTGAAATCACGCCGATCCATCGACCTTGGGAATCCCGGAGGGCGGTGCTGAAGCTGTTGCTCAACCGGTTCGAGCCGTAGGCGGTCGTCGATTCCGGATCCGGGAACACGTCCTGGAAATGGGTTCCTTTCAGGCCTTTTTCCTGGGATTCGGTGGCCTTTCCCTCCTGGATCGCCCGGAACCATTCGGTTTTCGAATAATTGCGGGAATACAGGGGCTCGGTCTCGATGGACTTACCGTCAGGCCCCTTCGAGTTGACCGCGATCAGTTTTCCCGTCTCGTCCGTGACCAGAATCAGGTCATAAATGCCGTAAAGTTCCACCATCCGGTTCAGGAACGGAATCGAAGCTTCCCGGGACCGGGATTTCAGGAGCGGACTTTCCGCGAAACTCTGGACATCCCCGTATCGTTCGAAGAATTGGGCTTCGATGCTTCTGGCCAGCGACAGGGAATAAGACTGGAACGAGTGCAACTCCTTCTGGGCGACGGTGGATGAGATCTTTTCCAGGACGAAATAGCCCATCACCCCGAATAGCAAGGTGACTGAAATGATCAGAAGCAGGAGTCGGAAACGAAGCGAAAGTGACCGGGATTTCATGGAGGTTGTTCCTTCTAAAGATCAATCATTTCAAACAGATTCAGGATTGTGAAGAAATCATTTCAGCGGACGGGAGGTTTTTCCGTAACGGGAAGAGCATCCCGACCATGCAGGTCGGATCGTGGAGAGCAACATGGTGACAACAACGGGCATGGTATCGATCTGGATGGCGATGACGTGGGGTGGCGGAGCGGCATTCGCCGAGTCCCGAGAGACGGGCTGTCCGCGGGTTTATGTTCATGGTTCGGAGTGTCTGAATCTGGGCATCGATGCGGATCTCGGAGCTTGTGGGGACCGGCTGGTCCGGATCGGTAAAATCCGATGTGGTGCAGGGGTCGCGACTGCCGTCGTCGTCGGGAAAAGGAAGCGCTACAGGATCCGGCTGGAGCAAAGTGCCGGTACCGCTTGGGGGGATGCCCGCTGGAACCTGGTGACAGTGGAGCCGGAATCGGGCAGGAAGTCGCTCCGGTCACCGGCCCGGACGGTCATTTCGCATCATGCCGTCAGCGAACCCTGACTCAATCGCTGGCCCACTTGCTTTCGGTACATGCGACCTCGCGGGACTCGATCCCGAGGGATTTCACCGTCAATTTGGCTGTATACTTGGCGACCCGGTACAGGACGGGTTGTTTGCGATCGAGCACCACGGTGTATCCACTCCGGGCCGGATCCACGCTCACGCGTATTTCCGGTGCTTTTGCGCCGGTTCGACCCACCATCAGGGGGGTTCGACGGTCGGGGTAAAACATGAAACGGTGACGGGATTTTCCACCTGAGACCTCGTCGAGGAGGATTCTCCGCCCGTTGAACACGGCCACCGCGGTCTTTTCTCCGCGCCCTGATGAGAGGTCTGCGGTCATCTTGATCAGGTTGTCCTCGCTGGCGCAGATCAGGAAGTCACCGGATTGAGAAGACGCCAGAGCTGGAATCGAGGTCAAAAATGCGCAAAATACGAGGTGAAACCGGTTCATGGCGCGCATCTTACACATGTTTTGGATAAAAATCAAACTGGAAAAATGGAGCCGATGAGCGGACTCGAACCGTCGACCTACGCTTTACGAAAGCGTTGCTCTACCAACTGAGCTACATCGGCTCACAAGGGACAGGCTCAAGGTAACGGAGGCGGGAGACCTCGTCAAACGGTACGATAAATGCGATTGATTACAAGAATTTGCGGGAAGAGGAAGTTCTCGCTTGACCTGTGCGATCTGAAAGATTATCTGTAATCCTTCCGTGTCTCTTCAGATTTTCGGATTTTGATGAAAGGAAATGTGTAGGAATGCCTACGATCAACCAGCTCGTTCGCTCGGGCCGTAAAAAACAAGTTTGGAAAACCAGTTCGCCTGCGATGGCTTCTTGCCCGCAGAAGCGCGGCGTTTGCACCCGGGTGTACACCACCACTCCCAAGAAGCCGAATTCGGCTCTTCGGAAAGTTTGCCGGGTCCGCCTGACCAACGGATACGAAGTCACTTCGTACATCCCGGGCGTCGGACACAATCTCCAGGAACACTCGATCGTGTTGATTCGCGGTGGCCGGGTGAAGGACCTTCCGGGTGTCCGTTATCACACCATCCGCGGAACGCTCGACACCCAGGGTGTCGCCAACCGCAAGCAGAGCCGTTCCAAATACGGCGCGAAGAAGCCCGCTGCCGGCGGCGCTGCCAAATAATTTAAGAAGGAAGCACGACCATGGCACGTAAGAAGGTTGCAGCCAAACGCGAAATCAATCCGGATCCGATCTATAACGATCTGATCGTGGCAAAGTTCATCAACGCCCTCCTCTATGACGGAAAGCGTGGAATCGCCGAGAAGATTTTCTACTCTGCGATGGAGATGATCCAGGAAAAAACCAGTGAAGAAGGCATCAAGGCGTTCAAAAAAGGCCTTGAGAACATCAAGCCCCTTCTTGAAGTGAAGTCCCGTCGGGTCGGTGGTGCGAACTACCAGGTTCCCGTCGAAGTGAAGCCTGCCCGTCGCCAGTCCTTGGCGACCCGTTGGTTGATCGAATCCGCCCGCGGCCGTGGTGAACAGACCATGGCGGAGCGTCTGGCGATGGAAATCATCGACGCCTCCAACCAGCGTGGTTCCGCGATGAAAAAGCGCGAAGACATGCACCGTATGGCCGAAGCCAACAAGGCTTTCGCTCACTATCGCTGGTAATCCCGTTCACATCGGTTCAAAAAGCCCGGCTGCGATTCGCAGGCGGGCTTTTTTTATGTGTTCTGCTAGGATGAATTCCATATGACCAAAGCACAGGAAAAGAAGCTCGACGAAAAAGTGGCCGCCCAACTGGCCAAGATCCGGAATATCGGGATCATGGCGCACATTGACGCCGGGAAAACCACCACCACCGAGCGCATCCTGTTCTACACCGGGAAAACCCACAAAATCGGGGAGGTTCATGAGGGAACCGCGACCATGGATTGGATGCCCCAGGAGCAGGAGCGTGGGATCACCATCACTTCGGCGGCCACCACGGCTTATTGGAAAGACCACACGGTCAACCTGATCGACACCCCCGGACACGTGGATTTCACCATCGAAGTTGAGCGCTCCCTGCGCGTGCTCGACGGTGCGGTGGTGGTCTTGTGTGCGGTGGGCGGAGTCGAGCCCCAGACCGAGACGGTTTGGCGCCAGGCGGACCGTTATCGTGTTCCCCGGATCGCTTTCATCAACAAGATGGACCGGGTGGGGGCCGATTTCGCTTCAGTGGTGGGTCAGGTCAAGGACCGTCTCGGGTGCAAACCCGCTCCGATCCAGATTCCTTGGGGTGCCGAGGACCGCTTCGAAGGTCTCATCGATCTGATCGAAATGCGTGCGCTCCGGTGGGGATCGAGTGATCTCGGGGCCAAGTTCACTGTTGAAGACATTCCTGCGGATCTCCGTGAAGAGGCCGATCTGCATCGACAGGCGCTGATTGAAAGTGTGGCGGATTACGACGAGGTCGTCATGGAGAAGTACCTCGGGGGCGAGGAGCCGTCTGTTTCCGAGCTCCGGTCGGCGATCCGTCGGGGTGCGATCGCGCTCAAGATCCTTCCCGTGCTGTGTGGTGCGAGCTTCAAAAACAAGGGTGTCCAACCCCTGCTCGACGCCGTGGTCGATTTTCTTCCCTCGCCACTGGATTTGCCTCCTTTGGTGGCCCACCATCCGACCGACGAGTCCAAGGAAATCCTCTGTTCGCCTGACCCGTCCGAGCCTTTCGCGGCCCTTGCATTCAAGATCATGACCGATCCTTTCGTGGGTCAGCTCACCTACATCCGTGTGTACTCCGGAAAGCTCGAGTCCGGGCAGGTGTTCTGGAACACCAACAAGGGAAAGCGTGAGCGGGCCAACCGGCTTCTCCGCATGCATGCCAACAAGTCCGAGGAGGTCAGTGAGATCACCGCCGGCAACATTTGTGCGATCGTGGGCTTGAAACTGGCCACGACGGGCGACACTTTTTGCTCGGAAGGACGGCAATTGCTCCTCGAAAAGATCGAGTTCCCCGAGCCAGTGATTTCAGTGGCGATCGAGCCCAAAACCAAGGCTGATCAGGACAAGCTCGGACAGGCTCTTCAGCGGTTGACCGTGGAGGATCCGTCCTTCCGTGTGTTTCAGAGCGACGATACCGCCCAGACCTTGATCAGCGGCATGGGTGAATTGCACCTCGAGATCATCGTCGATCGTTTGAAGCGCGAGTTCAAAGTAGAGGCCAATGTGGGAAATCCCCAGGTTTCCTATCGGGAGACCGTTCTCGGCCAGGCTGAAGGCGAGGGTCGTTTCGTCCGTCAGGGTGAAGGGGTCAAGGGCCAGTACGGTCACTGCACGGTTCGCTTGAAGTCGGCCGAACGCGGGAAAGGGTTTTCTTTCGTGAACCGGGCCCCTGAATCCCAGATTCCGAAACACTTTGTCCTGGCTGTGGAGCAAGGGGTGAAGGAAGCGATGTCGGGCGGGGTCCTGGCCGGCTATCCGGCGGTGGACATCGAGGCGACCCTGCTCGGCGGGTCGTTCAGCGAGACGGACTCTTCCGAAATGGCGTTCAAGGTGGCTGCGGCCATGGCATTCAAGGATGCCGCCTCCCGTGCCCAGCCCACCATTCTCGAGCCTCATATGAAGTGCGAGGTGGTTTGTCCCCAGGATTACATGGGAGCCGTGATCGGGGATTTGAACGCCAGGGGTGGAAAGATCCAGGGGATGACGGCCCGGTCAGACCTCCAGGTCATCGACGCCGAGGTGCCGTTGGCCAGAATGTTCGGTTATTCCACGGTGTTACGCTCTTCCTCCCAGGGGCGGGCCACGTTTTCCATGCAGTTTTCACACTATGCTCCGGTTTCCGCACAGGTGCTCGAGGAGATCAAGCAGAAGGCGGGGATCTTGCCGTCCCGTCCGGTGGATCCCGGCGCCCAGGGCGTTTGAGTGGAAAACGCGGACTTCCGCCAGTTTCCACTTGTGCTTCGGGACCACTTGGGTTAATCGTACCAACTTGTCGATCCAAATTTTGGCTCTGCTGCTACAGTTCGCGGGCTGTCTCGGTCCAACGGCACTCAACTTGAGTTGCCATTCCTGACGAAGGAAAACCGAGGCGAAGCACGGCCGGTCCCGGAAACGGGTTCCCGGAAAATGTGGCGAAATCCAGACACCGGGTGTTTTGCGAGAGCAAAAGGCCCCTGGGTTTCAGTCACCGCGAATGATGAGAGCGATATTCGGTCGTAAAAAAAGTAGAAATGAATTTTGCGCTCCTTGAGTAAGGAGGGTCCGGCCCCCGGTGTAGGGTCGGGACTCCCGGAAGAGGACGACGAAAGAAGGAATGTTATGGCAGTTGCTGAACACAAAATCCGGATCAAGCTGAAAGCGTTTGATCACCGCGTTCTGGACAAGTCCGTATGGGAAATCGTGAACACCGCCAAGAGAACCGGCGCAGTTGTTCGGGGTCCGATCCCTCTCCCTACGGTCATCAACAAGTATACCGTTCTTCGCTCTCCTCACGTAGACAAGAAATCCCGTGAGCAGTTCGAAGTGCGCACTCACAAGCGTCTTCTGGACATTGTGGAGCCCACCCAACAGACGATCGATTCGCTCATGAAGCTCGATCTTTCTGCCGGTGTGGATGTGGAGATTAAATCGTAAATCGTGGAGTCGGCACTCGCCGGTGTATGGCGAGGATGAGACGGTCTCCTGTCGGCGTTGAGCCGGCAAAACAAAGGTGAGGTTATGGAACAAAACACTGAAACTCAAGCGACTGCAAATACTGCAACGCTCTCCGGTCGTGGCGGGATTCTCGGCGTCAAAACCGGAATGACCCAGGTCTACTCCGAAGACGGCCGCGCTCTCGCGGTGACGGTAGTGGAAATCAAGAAAAACACTGTGACCCAGGTGAAGAAAGCCGACAAGCACGGCTACTCCGCCGTTCAGGTCGGATTCCTTCCCAAGAAGGAAAATCGCGTGAATTCGGCTGAAAAGGGCCACTTCAAGAAGTCCGGTCAGCCTGGCTTCTATCATGCCCAGGAATTCCGCACTGCGGACGACCAGGCGATCGCATCCCTCACTGAAGGTCAGGAGCTCACCGCTGAGTTCCTGAAAGCCGGTGATCTGATCGATGTGAGCGCTGTGAGCAAGGGTAAAGGCTTCCAAGGTGTGATGAAGCGTTACCACTATGCGGGCGGTTACAAGTCCCACGGGGCTTCCGTCTCCCACCGTCAGATCGGTTCCATCGGTAACCGTGCCGACCCGGGTAAGGTGTTCAAAGGCAAGAAGATGCCCGGTCACATGGGGCACAAGAAGGTTTCCATCCTGAACCTCAAAGTGGTCCGGGTGGATCTGGAAAAGGGAATCGTCCTGGTGCACGGAAGTGTTCCGGGTCCGATCAGCGGTATCGTCACGATCCGTAAAGCAGTAAAGGCTGAGGTGTAAGATGCCAGCATTGGAACTGTTCAATCAGAAAAAAGAAAAAGTCGGTACGATCAACCTGAGTGACGCCGTTTTCGGCACCGAGGTCAATCGTGCTCTCGTTCACCAGGTGATCAAGGCCCAGTTGGCCGATCGTCGCCAAGGCACCGCCAAGACCAAGACCAAGTCGGAAGTCCGCGGTGGTGGCCGCAAGCCGTTCAAGCAGAAGGGTACCGGTAACGCCCGTCAGGGTTCCACCCGCTCTCCTCTCATGGTCGGTGGTGGTCAGAACTTCGGTCCCCAACCCCGCTCTTACGCCGAGCGCACTCCCAAGGAGATGGTCCGCGGTGCACTCCGCTCCGCTCTCTCCGACCGGGTGAAGGCGGCTCGAGTGATCGTTCTCGACAAGCTCGCTTTTGCAGCTCCGAAGACCGCTGAGGCGCAGAAGGTTCTCAAAGAAACCTTCAAACTCGAAAACGCTCTGATCGTCGCAGTGGCGGATCAGAACACCGAGTTGTCCGTTCGTAACTTGAAGGGCGTCCGCCTGCTCAAGACCGAAGGACTCAATGTTTATGACATCGTGAAGTATGACTGGCTGGTCATGACTCAGGATGCGGTGAAGGCGATTGAAACCCGCCTCGGAACGGAGAACTAAGATGCAAGACAAAATCTTCAATGTCATCAAACGCCCCGTGATCAGCGAAAAGAGCACCGCTCTCGCTGAAGTGGCCAACCGCTACGTGTTCGAAGTGGATTCGACCGCTACCAAGCCCGAGATCAAGACTGCCGTCGAGCAGCTCTTCAAGGTGAAGGTCAAGGCCGTCAATACCCTCGTCATGCACGGCAAGAACAAGCGTTCCGGACGTTTCGAATTCAAACGCTCCAACTGGAAAAAAGCGATCATCACTCTGGCTGCAGGTCAGAAGATCGAACTGTTCCAGGTGAAACAGTAATTGAGAGGATCCAGGTAAGTTTATGGCAGTCAAAACATTCAAGCCTACGACCCCCGCTCTCCGGTTCAAGTCCACCGCTGATTTTTCAGTGTTGACCAAGACCTCCGAGCTCCCCAGCCGTCCGAACAGCCTTCGTAAATTCAAGACGAAGTCCGGTGGCCGTAACGTCTACGGACGTATCACGGTCCAGCAGATCGGTGGCGGACACAAGCAGCACTACCGTCTGATCGACTTCAAGCGCGACAAGGACGGCGTTCCAGGAACCGTGGCATCCCTCGAGTACGATCCGAACCGTACCGCTTGGATCGCCCTCGTGTTCTACAAGGACGGGGACAAGCGTTTCATCATCGCTCCGGAAGGACTCAAGGTCGGTGACCAGGTTCTGGCGAGCAACAAGGCCGACATCAAGCCGGGGAACAATCTCCAGATCACGTTCATTCCGGTCGGTACCTTCATCCACAACATCGAAGTGGAGCCGGGCAAAGGCGGACGTCTCGCACGTTCCGCTGGCAGCTACGGCCAGTTGATGGCGAAGGAAGGCGACTACGCCCAGATCCGTATGCCTAGCGGTGAGATCCGCCTGGTTCACGTGAACTGCCGCGCCTCGATCGGCCAGGTCTCCAACCTGGAACACGAGAACGTCAAGATCGGTAAAGCCGGTCGCTCCCGCTGGATGGGTATCCGTCCGACGGTTCGCGGCGTGGCCAAGAACCCGGTCGATCACCCGATGGGTGGTGGTGAAGGTAAGAGCTCCGGTGGACGTCATCCGACGACTCCTTGGGGTAAACCGACCAAAGGCTATAAAACCCGTAAGAACAAGCGTACCGACGTTTTCATCGTTAAACGCGCTTAATTGAGGAGATTCTGAAATGGCAAGATCACTGAAAAAAGGTCCCTTCTGCGATGACCACCTCCTGAACAAAGTGGTGGCGGCCAAGGCTGCCAACGACAAGAAGGTGATCAAAACCTGGTCCCGTCGTTCCACGGTTCTTCCCGATTTCGTCGGGTTGACCCTGGCTGTTCACAACGGACGCAAGTTCGTTCCTGTGTTCGTTACCGAAAACATGGTTGGCCACAAGTTGGGTGAGTTCGCTCTGACCCGTACTTTCCACGGTCACACCCCCGGCGACAAGAAGGCTTCTGAAGCCTCCGCCGCAGGCAAATAACCGGGATATTGAGGAGATTTGACGATGGAAACGATGGCACTTTTGAAAAATATCCGGGTCACTCCCCGTAAACTCGGCCTCCTGGCCGACGAAGTCCGTGGCAAGCCCGTGGCGCAAGCCATGAATTACCTTGCACTTTCTTCCCGTCGCCGTGTGGCGGCTCTCGTTGCCGGCGTGCTGAAGAGCGCGGTGGCCAACGCCGAGCAAAAGGGCGGAATGGACCTCGATCGCCTGGTTGTCAGCAAGATCCTGGTGATGAAGGGGCCGACTCTCAAGCGGTTCAAGAGCCGTGCGAAGGGTTCCGCCAGCCGGATCCTCAAGTACTCCAGTCACCTTCAGGTGTTCGTGGCGGAAGCGGCTCCTAAAAAGGGAAAGAAATAAGGAAACAAAGAAACCTGGCGGATTTTTGGAACATAGTGTAAAAAGAGCCGCTACTAGCTAAGGAAAGAGAAACCATGGGTCAAAAGGTACATCCGATTGGATTTCGACTGGGCGTCACCAAAACTTGGGAAAGCCGTTGGTACGCGAAGAAAGACTACGCGAAACTTCTGCATGAAGACCTCAAGCTCCGTAAAGAGCTGAAGAAGAAACTTTATGCCGCAGGGATCGCCAAGATCGAGATCGAGCGCGCAGCCAACAAAGTGAAGATCAACGTTCACACCGCCCGTCCGGGCATCGTGATCGGCAAGAAAGGCGCCGGCGTCGACCAGCTTCGTGCTGAGATCCAGAAGTTCTCTTCCAGTGAGATCCTTCTGAACATCATCGAAGTGAAGAACGCCGAGGCGAACGCCCAGCTCATCGCTGAGAACGTCGCAGCCCAGCTCGAGAAGCGGGTCGCTTTCCGTCGCGCGATGAAGAAGTGCATGACCGCTGCTTTCAAGCAGGGTGTGAAAGGGATCAAAATCCGCGTCGCAGGACGTCTCGGTGGAGCCGAGATCTCCCGTGCCGAGTGGTACAGCGAGGACAGCGTTCCTCTGCACACCCTCCGCGCGAACATCGACTACGGAACCGCTGAAGGTTACACCGTATACGGAATCATCGGGGTGAAAGTTTGGGTTTACCACGGTGAGACCCAGACCCTGAAGCGCCAGGCTGCGAACGAGGCGAAAGCCCTCCAGGCCGGCGGAAACACAGCTAACTGATCGAGGGAGTGGATAAGACATGTTGACCCCTAAAAGAGTGAAGTGGAGAAAACAAGCAAAGGGCAAGATGCGCGGACGTGCTGAGGCAGGATCCGGCGGAATGCTCTTCTTCGGTGAATTCGGTCTTCAGGCTGCAGAGTGCGGCCGGATTTCCGCCAAGCAATTGGAAGCCGCCCGGGTCGCGATGACCCGTCACGTGAAGCGCGGTGGGAACATCTGGGTACGGATTTTCCCGCACAAGCCGATCACCAAGAAGCCTGCCGAGACCCGGATGGGTTCCGGTAAGGGTGGTGTCGAAGAGTGGGCAGCCGTGATCAAGCCCGGCCGTATCATTTTCGAAATGGGCGGCATTCCCCAGAACGAGGCTTTCGAAGCTCTCCGCCTGGCAGCTCACAAACTTCCCCTGAAGTTCAAGCTGATCAACAAGGAAATCGAGTCCAAGGCAGTCGCAGCCCGCACAGCCAAGTCGACTCAGAAGAAAGCCGCTACAGCGGCTGCTGCGAAGTAAGGAGCGGCGTCATGGCTAAGAAGAAATTGGAAACGCTCAAAAATCTTTCCGTGAAAGAGATGAACCAGAAGATCCTCGATGGTCGCAAGGTTCTCTTCGAATCGAAGATCAAGCTGGCCACAGGCCAGCTCGAGAACACCGCCTTGCTGTGGAAGACCCGCAAGGAAATCGCACGCCTCAAGACTTTCTTGACGCAGAAAGCGAAGTGATAGGGGAATTTATGGCAGAAACAAAAGCAAAGAAAGCAGCAAAAGCAGCTCCCAAAGCCCAGGTCGCAGAAGCGGTTGCGGCAAAGGGTCTTCACCGTCGGGTGTTGGTCGGAATCGTGACCAGCAACAAGATGCAGAAAACCTGCGTGGTCCGCGTCGAGCGCCAGGTGCGCGACGGAATGTACGGCAAGTACCTGACCAAGGCCAACAAGTTCAAGGCCCATGACGAAGAAAACCGCGCCAAAGAAGGCGATCTGGTTGCCATCGTCGAGTCCCGCCCCTTGTCCAAGGACAAGCGTTGGGCGCTTCAGAAAATCATCCGTTCGGCATCCTCCGAGATGCTGACCAAGGCTTAAGGAAGGTTGAAGGAGATTTCCCATGATCCAGATGCAAACGCGACTCGATGTCGCAGACAATTCCGGTGCACGTTCCGTGATGTGTATCAAGGTTCTCGGTGGAAGCCGTCGCAGGTACGCCACGATCGGTGACATCATCGTCGTGTCGGTGAAGGACGCCAGCCCGAACTCCAAGGTCAAGAAGGGTGACATCATGAAAGCCGTGATCGTCCGGACCGCCAAGGAGGTCAACCGTAAGGACGGAAGCTACATCCGTTTTGACAAGAACTCGGCAGTGCTGATCAATAACAACAATGAACCGGTCGGAACCCGTATTTTCGGGCCGGTTGCACGGGAACTCCGGGCGAAGAACTTCATGAAGATCATCTCCCTGGCCCCTGAAGTGATTTGAGGCGTTTATGACAAAACTGTTCATCAGAAAGAACGATCTCGTGGCAGTGACCGCGGGTAAGGACAAAGGCAAGCAAGGCAAGGTGCTCAAGGTCGATTCCAAGAGCCTCCGCCTCCTCGTGGAAGGTGTGAACATGATCAAGCGTCATGTGAAGCCGACCCAGACCAACCCCCAAGGCGGCATCGTCCAAAAAGAAGCGTCGATCGCTTACTCCAACGTGATGTTGGTGAGCCCGACCACCAAGAAGCCCATGCGCGCTTCCAAGTTCAAGCGCGGAATGAAAGGCGAGCTGATCGAGAAGACAGCCGCCAAGAAGTAAGCCGGAGGATTGAATCGTGGCAGACGTGAAAGATACCGAAAAGAAGAAAGAAGCCAAGCCAGCGGCCGCTCCAAAAGCGTCCGGTAAGCGCGAAAAAGCCTCCTTGGCCAACGCCCTGAAGATCACCCCCGCCGGTGAGCTGAAGGTGTCCCCTGCCGGCCCTGTCCGGATGCAGGAGCATTACGAGAAAACAGTTTCTGCAGCTCTGATGAAGCAATTCAACTACAAGAGCTCCATGCAGGTTCCCCGTATCGAGAAGATCGTGGTGAACTGTGCGGTCAAGGAAGCCGTCGGAAACCCGAAGGTCCTCGACAGCACCATGAACGAGATCATGGCGATCACCGGTCAGAAGCCGGTCATGACCCGCGCCAAGAAGGCCATTGCGGCCTTCAAGGTCCGTAAGGGTAACGCCGTGGCCGTTGCCGTGACACTCCGTCGCGCACGGATGTACGAGTTCTTCGACCGTCTGGTCTCCATCGCGCTCCCCCGGGTTCGCGATTTCAAAGGGATCAGCCCGAAGTCCTTCGACGGACGTGGTAACTACTCCCTCGGCGTCAAGGAACAGATCATCTTCCCGGAAATCAATTACGATCTGGTCGATGCCATCCGCGGGATGACGATCACCATCGTGACCACTGCAAAGAACAACGAACAAGCGCGGGCGCTGCTCACTGAGATGGGCATGCCCTTCCGCAAGTAAGAGGAGATCGAGTCTTGGCTAAGAAATGTAAACTCGTAAAAATGAACATGACCCCGAAGTTCAAATCGCGGCAGAAAAACCGTTGTCCGCTGTGTGGCCGTTCCAAGGCTTACATGCGCAAGTTCAACATGTGCCGTCTTTGCTTCAGAGGGCTTGCGCTCAAGGGACTTCTCCCGGGCGTCACCAAATCCAGTTGGTAAGAGGTAATAGAATATGAGTATGACTGATCCAGTAGCAGATTTGCTGACCCGCATCCGGAACGCCAGCGCCGAGAAGCACGAAAAGGTGGAAATTCCCGCCTCCCGTCTCAAGGCCAACATCGTTCGCGTCCTGAAGGAAGAAGGTTTCATCAAGAACTTCCGCCTGATCAAGGATGACAACGGTCACGTCACGATCAAGGTCTACCTGAAGTACGACGAAGCCGGTGAAAGCGTCATTCGCGGAATCCGTCGCGTGAGCAAGCCCGGTGTCCGTAAGTACGCCGGTGTCGGCTCCATCCCGAAGGTGCTCGGTGGAGTGGGGATTTCGATCCTTTCCACTTCCAAAGGTATCCTGGCAACCCAGAAAGCCGCCCAGAACAAAGTCGGTGGCGAGATTCTCTGCGAGGTTTGGTGATTTATGTCACGCGTAGGTAAAGCTCCAATTAAAATCGCTCAAGGTGTGAAAATCGACCTCAAGGGTAATTTGATCAAAGTGGAAGGCCCCAAGGGCAAGCTCAGCTTCGATCTCCCGGCCGGTGTCAATGTGATCGTCGAAGGTCAGGAAGTGAAGATCACCCGGGGTGACGCACTCAACGCCGGCGCCCTCCAGGGCGTCGTCAGGACCCAGATCCACAACATGGTGACCGGTGTTTCCCAGGGTTTCACCAAGGAACTCGACATCGTCGGCGTCGGTTACCGTGCGTCCACCAAGGGCAACGTCCTTTCCATGACCGTCGGTTATTCCCATCCCGTGGACTTCAAACTCCCGGAAGGGATCCAAGCCAAGGTCGAGAACAACACTCACGTGGTGCTCACCGGGTGTGACAAGATGCTGATCGGTTTGACCGCCGACAAGATCCGTGGCGTGAAGCCACCGGAGCCTTACCAAGGCAAGGGCATCCGCTACACCAATGAACACATCATCCGTAAGGCCGGTAAGGCTGCCGCGGGTGCCAAGTAATCGAGGTCGATATGGCAACAAAAATCGGTAAAAAAACCAGTCAAAAGCAGGTGATTCGCTTCAAGCACAAGAAGCGTATCCGTTCGAAGATCGCAGGCACGTCTGAAAAGCCACGCCTCGTCGTGTTCCGCTCCAATGCGAACATGTACGCACAGCTGATCGACGACACCAAGTCGCACACCATCGTCGCGGCATCCACCATGGAGAAGGAACTCTCCAAGTCGGGTGCGAACATCGAAGGCGCGAAGGCTGTCGGCCAATTGATCGCCAAGCGTGCCATGGCCAAGGGCCTGAAGGACGTGGTGTTCGATCGCGGTGGATATCTCTATCACGGCAAAATCAAGGCTCTTGCGGATGCAGCCCGCGAAGCTGGACTGAACTTCTAATTCCCGAGAGGACTTGAAAATGGCAATCGGATACAACGACAAAGCAGAAGATACCGAATTCGAAGACAAGGTGATCCACATCAACCGGTGTGCGAAAGTGGTGAAGGGCGGACGTCGCTTCAGCTTCGCCGCCATCGTGGTGGTCGGAAACAAAAAAGGCCAGGTCGGCGTCGGTCTCGGTAAGGCAACCGAAGTTCCTGAGGCGATCAAGAAGGCCGGAAAGCGTGCTCGCAAGGCACTCGTGACCGTACCTCTGCACGGAACAACCATCCCACATGAGATCACCGGTGCGTTCGGCGCCAGCTCTGTTCTGATGAAGCCGGCTCCGGAAGGATCCGGTGTGATCGCGAGCTCAGCAGTTCGTGCGATCCTCGAGGCGGCAGGTGTGAAGAACATCCTGACCAAGTCTCTGAGACGCGACAACCCTCACAACATCGTCCGTGCGACTTTCGACGCGCTGAAGGGGCTTCGCAGCCTCTCCGACATCGCCAAGTCCCGTGGCAAGACCGTGAGCGATCTCCAATCTTGATCTGAAAAGAGGACGTTATGGCTAAAGATTCCAAGAACAATACGATCGTGATCCGCCTCAAAAAGGGCCGGATTTCATGTAATCCAAACCAGAGAGCGTGCCTGAAGGGGCTCGGTCTCAAGAAGCGACATCAAGAAATGACGCTCGAAAACACCCCGGCGGTCCGTGGGATGGTGAAGAAAGTGATCCATCTGCTCGAGATCGTAGCGGACAATTGATCGGAGCAGACCATGTTGAAATTGAACACTCTCAAGCCTCAGGCAGGATCCACCAGTCAGCGCAAGCGTCTGGGTCGCGGTTCCGGTTCCGGTCTCGGACCGACAGCCGGTAAAGGTGACAAGGGTCAGCTCCAGCGTTCCGGCGGGACCTCCCGTGCCGGTTTCGAAGGCGGTCAGACTCCCTTGTACCGTCGTCTTCCGAAGCGTGGTTTCACCAACATCCACGCACGCAATCATGCTGTGTTGAACCTGGCCGACATCGAGGCGAAAGTTCCAGCCGAATTGAAGGAATTGAACCTCAAGGTCGTGATCGAACTCGGTCTGGCCAAGAAGAATTCCGACCGTCTCGTGGTTCTCGGCAATGGAAACCTGACCCGGAGCTTCAAGATCCAGGCGCACCGCGTTTCCGAGTCTGCTGCGAAGAAGATCTCCGCAGCCGGCGGTTCGATCGAGATTGTCAAGGTTCAGTGATCCGCGGTTCGCGGATAGCGGGATTTGATCGAAAGGTACGGCATCGGGCGGAAGCACCGTTGTCGTACCTTTTGTTGTTTGAAGTTGGACACTTCGGCGTTAGGATTTCTTAAAATCCAACAGCATCAAGGGGCATCACATGGCAGGGGCACAAGGCTTAGTCAAGATTCCGGAATTGCGGAAAAAAATCATTTTCACTCTGGTGGTACTCGCCATTTACCGGATCGGGGTGCACATCCCCACTCCGGGCGTGGACGGAGCGGCTCTCCAAGCGGCTTTTGCGAGCATGCAGGGGACCATTTTCGGTTGGTTCAACCTGTTCAGCGGTGGAGCTCTCGAGCGCTTCTCGATCTTCGCACTCGGAATCATGCCCTACATTTCGAGCTCGATCATTTTCCAGCTTTTGACGGTGATGGTTCCTTATCTGGGTGAGCTCCAGAAGGAAGGCGACCAGGGACGCAAGAAGATCACCCAGTACACCCGTTACGGTACCGTGGTTCTTTGCTTCATCCAGGGCTTCGGGATCGCATCCACCCTCCAGGCGTACAGCAACCCTCCTGTGGTGCTCGATCCGGGCTTCACTTTCAAGTTGATGACCACGATCACCCTGACCGGCGGAACCATGTTCCTCGTTTGGCTGGGTGAGCAGATTTCCGAACGGGGAATCGGCAACGGAACCTCGATGATCATTTTTGCGGGGATTGCAGCTCGGATTCCGGACGGGATCGGCTCGGCATTCTCGCTCGTCAGAACCGGCGAATTGAACATGGGCAAGCTCCTCATCGTGGGCGCCCTGATCCTGGCCACATTCTTCACGATCATTTTCGTGGAGCGCGCCTCCCGCCGGATTCCCGTTCACTACGCCAAGCGCGTGGTGGGTCGCAAGATCTACGGTGGTCAGAACACCCATATCCCGCTGAAGCTCAACACCTCCGGCGTGATTCCTCCGATTTTCGCCTCCTCGTTGCTGATGTTCCCTGCCACCATCGGAACCTTTGTGACCGCCGGCGTGGTCCAGACGGTCTCCGGTTGGTTGTCTCCGGGCGGATGGCTTTACGAGGTCCTCTTCGTCGGCCTCATCTTCTTCTTCGCCTATTTTTACACCGCGGTCGTGTTCAAGACCGAGGACGTCGCCGAGAACCTGAAAAAGTACGGTGGTTTCATTCCCGGGATCCGTCCTGGTGAGAACACCGTCCGGTACATCGATTACGTGCTGACCCGTCTGACTCTCGGGGGTGCTGTGTACATTTCGTTGATTTGCGTCCTTCCGACCATCATGTCCCAGACCCTGAAGGTGCCGTTTTATTTCGGCGGAACCTCGGTTCTCATTCTTGTCGGTGTCGCGCTGGACACCGTCGCCCAGATCGAGACGTTCATGCTTTCCCGTAACTATGAAGGGTTCATGAAGCACGCCCGGGTGAAGGGCAGAGCGGCCTACACATGAACATCCTGTTCATCGGCCCTCCCGGATCCGGAAAAGGCACCCAGTCAAAGCGCTTGCAAGACCGTTTCGGACTCGTCCATTTGAGCACCGGTGACATGTTCCGTGAGGCGATCGCACGTCAGACTGCGGTCGGGATGAAGGCGAAAGGTTTCATGGATCGGGGTGAGTACGTCCCCGATTCCGTGGTCATCGATCTCATCCGGGATCGACTTTCGGCGCCCGATTGCAAGAAAGGGTTCATCCTCGACGGATTTCCCAGGACCGAGCCCCAGGCGGAAGCGCTGGACGGTCTGCTTTCCGGAATGGGACTCAAGCTGGATGCCATTTTCCAGTTCGATGTGGCCAAGGGTGTCCTCGTGGAGCGTCTTTCGAGCCGCCGGGTCTGCCGGGTTTGCGGTCAGACCGTGAGCCAGGATCAGGTGGCGTCGTTGGCCTCGGATTGTCCGAAAAACCCCGGCAGCAAGTGCGATTTTTACCAGCGTTCGGATGATGCGCCGGAAGTGGTCGGTCGTCGGATCGAAGTTTATGAAACCCAGACCTCTCCGATTGTCGGATTCTATTCCAGGAAGCCCGGTTTCCTGAAGGTGGACGCCGATCAACATCCGGATTCCGTTTACGGGCTTCTCGAGCGCGCGCTCGGGCCCGCCTGAGCACTGGAGTTGATGTGGTTCTATTGAAGTCACCTTCGGAGTTGGAGAAAATGCGGCGGGCCGGTGCGGTGGTCGCCCAGGTTCTCGTTGAAATCGAAGAACTGGTGAAGCCGGGTGCTACCACGGCCGATCTCGACCTTTTCGCCCAGACCCGCACAAAAGAGCTCGGAGCGAAGCCCGCGTTCAAGGGATACCACGGTTTTCCGGCCACCCTTTGCGTGTCGGTGAACGAGGAAGTGGTCCATGGAATTCCCTCGAAAAAGCGCATTTTGAAGGATGGAGACATCGTCGGAATCGATTTCGGGGTGATTCTCGACGGTTGGTTCGGGGATTCCGCCAGGACCTTCCCTGTGGGGAAGGTTTCTCCTGAAGCCGGAAAGCTGCTTGAAATCACTGAGAAAAGCCTTTATCTCGGCATCGAGCAGGCTCGGGCGGGTCAGCATCTGTTCGATATCGGTCACGCAGTACAGAATTTTGTTGAGTCCCACGGGTACAGCGTGGTACGAGAATTTGTTGGACATGGCATAGGCAAGAGTCTCCACGAGGATCCGCAGGTCCCGAATTTCGGGATCCGGGGAAAAGGGATGCTTTTGAAGCCCGGCATGGTGCTCGCGATCGAGCCCATGATCAATGCGGGCAAGCCGGAAGTCCGGGTCCTGTCCGACGGCTGGACCGCGGTCACCGTGGACAAGGCACTGTCTGCTCACTTCGAGCACACGGTGGCGATCACGGAACAAGGGCCAGAGATTTTAACAAGGGTTTAGGGAGCCTGAATGAGCGAAAAAGAAGGTGCGATCCAGATGGAAGGAGTTGTTGTCGAGCCACTTCCGAACGCAATGTTCAAAGTGAAGCTTGAGAACGGCCATCAGGTTCTCGCTCATATTTCCGGGAAAATGAGGATGTTTTACATCAAGATTCTTCCCGGGGACAAGGTGACCGTAGAGCTTTCCCCGTACGATTTGACCCGGGGAAGAATCACTTACCGGGCAAAGTGACCGGTAAAGATCAAGTGCGCCAAGAAGCGCGAGGAGTAGTCCATGAAAGTCAGAGCGTCTGTTAAGAAAATTTGCATGAAATGCAAGGTGGTCCGCCGCAAGGGCGTCGTCCGCATCATCTGTGAAAACCCCCGCCATAAGCAGCGTCAGGGATAATTGAAACCGGTTGTGCCGGATTCGGGATTTTCAGGCTTGACTTACGGGTCGCGTCTGATTATGACATCCGTTTCCAACCACGCACATCCGCCATCTCCATTTACGAAAGGGAAAACCAGTGGCACGTATAGCAGGAATCGACTTGCCTAAAAACAAGCGCGCGGAAATCGGTCTGACTTACATCCTCGGAATCGGTCGTTCGACCGCCAAGAAGATGCTCGAAGCATCCAAGATCGACCTCAACAAGAAGATTGAAGAACTGACCGAAGCCGAAGTGGCCAAGATCCGTGAGTTCATCGACAAAAGCCTAAAGGTCGAGGGTGACCTCCGTCGTGACACCAGCATGAACATCAAGCGTCTGGTGGACCTCGGCTGCTACCGTGGTGTCCGTCACAAGAAAGGCCTGCCGGTTCACGGGCAGCGCACACACTCCAATGCCCGCACCCGCAAGGGACCAGCTGTGGCGATCGCCGGCAAGAAGTCCGTCAAGGCGATGAAATAAGGATTGAGACAAGGAAACAATCGACATGAGCGAGAATAAGACTGTGAAGACAGAAACCGCGACCGAGGAAAGCTCGGAAGCGAAAAAAGTGGTGAAGACGACCAGCTCTTCCAAGAAGGGCGTTTCCACCGGGAAAGCGTTCATCCTTTCCACTTTCAACAACACCATCATCACGCTGACCGACCAGATGGGCAATGCCATCGCCTGGTCCAGTGCGGGTCACAAGGGCTTCCGGGGTTCCCGGAAGAACACCCCTTTCGCCGCGCAGGTCGCAGCCGAGGAAGCAGCCCGTAAAGCTTATGACCTCGGACTCCGTAGCGTGAGCGTGTACGTGAGCGGCCCCGGTGCCGGTCGCGAATCCGCTCTCCGCGCGATGTCTCTGGCGGGTTTGAGGGTCACATATATCGAGGACACGACTCCGATTCCACACAACGGCTGTCGTCCTCCGAAGCGTAGAAGGGTTTAAGGGAGATTATCATGGCACGTTACAGTGGTGCAGTTTGTCGTTTTTGTCGTCGTGAAAACCAGAAGCTCTTCTTGAAGGGCGACCGTTGTTTTACCGAAAAGTGCTCTTTCGAGCGTCGTTCTTATCCGCCAGGGCAGCATGGCCAAGGCCGGATCAAGTTCTCCGAATTCGGACTCCAGCTTCGTGAGAAGCAGAAGGTCCGTCGGATGTACGGACTGCTCGAGAAGCAGTTCCGTAACCTTTTCGCCAAAGCCGATCGTCTTCGCGGGATCACCGGTGAGAACTTCCTGAACATGCTCGAGCGCAGGCTCGACAACGTCGTGTTCCGGGCAGGTTTCGCCAACAGCCGCGCAGAAGCACGTCAGCTCGTCCGCCACGGACACTTCCTGGTGAACGGGAAGCGTGTGAACATCCCTTCGCTCCAGACCGACAAGGGTGACGAGATCGTGATCCGCGACAAGAGTCACAACCTGATCCAGATCAAAGCTGCGATCGAAGCTTCCAAGCGTCGTGAAGTTCCCCAGTGGCTCGAAGTGAGCATCGGCGATTTCAAAGCCAAGGTGCGCGATCTTCCTGCACGCGACGATATCGGCGCTCCGATCGAAGAACGCCTGATCGTCGAATTGTACTCCAAGTGATTTGAAGGGTCCCGGAGGACGCTGATCCCCCGGGGCCTCTTCCTGTTTGATTAAATGCTTTTAAACCCCGGAACGAGCTGGAGAGTCTAGATTATGATCGAAAAAAATTGGAGAGACCTGATTAAGCCGAAAGCCCTCGACGTGGACAAGGAGTCTTTGACTACTGCATACGGCAAGTTCATTGCCCGTCCCCTCGAGCGTGGCTTCGGTCTGACCCTCGGGAACTCCCTCCGTCGCGTGTTGCTGTCTTCCCTCCAGGGAGCCGCCATCACCGCCATCAAGATCGACGGAGTGGTGCATGAGTTCTCGACACTCGAAGGCGTCCGTGAAGACGTGGTCGAGATCATCCTGAATCTGAAGGAAGTGCGCTTCAAGTTGCACACCGACAAGACCACCGTGACCATCAACTTCCAGGGTCCTGGAGAAGTGTTCGCCAAGGACATCATCTGCTCCGACCAGGTCGAAGTGATGAACAAGGACCAGAAGATCGCGACCGTCGAAGGCAAAGTCAGCTTCAAGGCTGAATTGCGTGTTGAGATGGGCCGTGGCTACCGTCAGGCCGAAATCAACAAGACCGCCGACCTCCCTGTCGGCTGGATTCCCCTCGACAGTTTCTTCTCACCGGTCCGTCGCGTGAACTACAACGTGACCCAGAGCCGGGTCGGTCAACGTACCGATTTCGACAAGCTCACACTCGAGTTGTGGACCGACGGTTCCGTGAAGCCGGACGATGCGGTCGCCCTCGGATCCAAGATCCTGAAGGACCAGCTTTCTGTATTCCTCAATTTCGAGGAAGAGCCTGAAGCTGTGGCCGAAATCCAGACCGAGAAGGGTGCCCAGTTCAATCCGAACCTTTACCGTTCGGTGGAGGAACTCGAGTTGTCCGTACGTTCGGCCAACTGCCTCCAGAATGCAAACATCCGTTACATCTACGAGCTGGTCCAGAAGACCGAAGCCGAGATGCTCAAGACCAAGAATTTCGGACGCAAATCCCTCAACGAGATCAAAGAGATCCTCGGTGAGATGGGTCTCGGTCTGGGAATGAAACTGGATGGATTCGTCGCTCCGGCGCAGGGATCCCGTCCGGCGGTCGAGGCGGATGCCGGTCTGGGTGATTCCGACATGGCGTTTGAAGGCGGAGACGAAGATTTCGACGACGACTCTGAAGAGTGATCGTCCAACACAGGAAAAGTGAGATATGAGACACGGAGTAGACGGAAGAAAATTTGGTAGAAACACCTCGCATCGGGTGGCTATGTTGAAAAACCTCGCCAACAATCTGATCAAACAAGAGCAGATTGTGACCACGATCGAGAAGGCCAAGGAGACCCGCAGGGTCGCCGAGCGCCTCATCACCCTCGCCAAGCGCGACACCCTGAATGCACGCCGCCTGGCGTTCGCCCGGACTCGCGACGAAGCTGTCGTGACCAAGCTGTTCGGTGAACTCACCGAGCGTTACAAGGCACGCAAGGGCGGTTACACCCGCATTGTGAAGGTCTCCGAGCGTCGCTGGGGCGATGCCGCAAAAATGGCCATGATCGAACTGGTGGATCACCCTCTGATCGACCGGAAGAAGAAGGCCAAAGAGGCGACTGAAGCTTCTGCCGAAGGTCAGACCACTGAAGCTGTGAGCACCGATCCGTTCAGCAAGTTCCGCAAGCTGTTCGCCGGATCGAAAAAAGCCACCAAGGCTGCTGCTCCGAAGGCCGAGAAGGCTGAGAAAGCGGCTGCGAAGACTTCTGAGAAGAAGAAGGCTCCTGCCAAGAAGACCGCCAAGAAAGAAGCCTGATCCGGATCAGGCTCTCTCAGAGGGTCGAAATCCAGACAATGACTTGAACATGGGCATCCGGAATTTTCCGGGTGCCCATGTTTCTTTTTTTGTACCAGCTCATGTTGACGGAGTTGACGCCTCCCTGCCGGTCCGAGGTCGTTCTGGATTGGAGGTCGTAGACCAGGGATTCGAGTTTGGCCTTGAGCGGGATCAGTTGTCCGATTCCGAGCATGAAGTCGAACTGGATCCCTCCGGGGACGGTGAGGGGCTTGATCTGCTCGGATGGATAGGATTTCAGGATCCCGAGGACACCGGACTCGATCTCGTTGGTGGCGGAACCTGTGAAAGAAAACCGCCAGGTTTCACCCTCGTTCACTTTGGGTTGTTTGCGTGCCGATGGTTCCTCGCTGCTCGAGCGACTGACCTGCGCTTCAGGCTCTTCTCCTCCGCTTTCAGGCGGTGTCTCGACGGGTGGGCGAGGGGTCTTCGAGGTCCCTTCCGGTGCCGGGGCGTCGAGCAGGGAACTCTCGATCAGGTAGTCGTTGATTCTCCGCTGAATGGAGGTTTCATACCGGTTCCTGATCTCTGGAATGAGCCAGAGGAGGACCATGAGTCCCGACAGGATGGAACCCGTTTCAATGGTCAGTCGCAAGCCGACGGGGAGTCCGCGGAAGCTCTCGATCCAGTTGGTGGGACGTGGGGCGGAAGCCTGACCGGACTCACGGGGTCGGGAGCTCGTATCCCAGGTGTCCAGACCCACTCCTGCATCGTCCAGACGGCGCAACAGGGCTTGGGTTCTGAATTTGAGGCTTTCCTCCGGGTGACCGAACGCCAGAGAGAGGTCTTTCAGGGGGATTCTGAACGGGGCGTGGCTTGCCAGGAGTAGCGCATCCTCGGGTTCAAGTGCGTAGAGCTCTTTCTGTTCGGAGCTCAGGGTGGACTGGCGCTCGTCATCCGAGAACAAGGCCTTTCTTTTTTTACCCATGACGGAAGCCAGCTCACGAAGTGCGCGGAGTTCTCCGAGTGCCGGATCTTCTGTCTTCGAAGCCGGCTTCACCAGCTCGAGCTTGAGCAGGTCAAGGCTCTTCCGGCTCATGACCGGGCCGAGATAGAATTCTGCAAATCTCAAAACCGGAGATTCTGCGCTCATCCCGCCATGTTAGCCCGAGTCCGAATCGCCTGTATAGTTCAAGAATTTGAAAGGGGCGCTCAAGAGAAGAGCCCGACCATCCATTCCTTTTCGTGATAAGTTGAAAGCCTGTCCGGATACAAGAGGTGCAGAGTCATGAGAAAAGCGCTCGTCGTAACAGGAATCGCTCTATTTGCCATTATTTTGACGGTTTTCGTCTATCAACGTGGGAGCTCGGGCCCGGACCGGCAGGTCTGGTCAAAGCTCTCGAAACTTCCCGGAGTTCAGAGGGAGCAGTTCGAGGGGCATCATGTCCTTCTGCACTTCTGGGCCAAGTGGTGCGAGCCTTGTGCCGAGGAGATTCCCGGTTTGGTCCGCTTCGCTGAAAAGGTCGGGACTTCCAAAAAACTGAAAGTCCTCGCCGTGAGCCTCGATCCGAAGCTCGAGGACTCCATGGAGATCCTTCCTGAGAAAGGGAAGCGGCTCCCTCCCCAGTTCGTTCTGGCCCTGGATGCGGATCATTCCGTGGCCGAGAGTATCGGGTCCTGGCAGTACCCCGAGACCTACCTCGTGGACCCCGACGGGATCATCCTGGAAAAATGGATCGGACCTCAGCAATGGCAAAAGCAGGAAATTGTGGATTATTTCCTGAACCGGATCCCCTGAAACTTCTGCCTAAAGTTTAGGCACGATTTTGACGATCAGATTGACAGCGGAATAGCGTTTGAAACATTCAGAGGTCCATCATGATCAATTGGGAATTCCTGGAAGATCGCCATGTCATTCGTAAACTGAAGGAAATCGTCGGAAAGTTTTTCCAGGCGGAAGTGTTCTTCCTGAACGAAAACGGTGTCGTCCAGAACTTCGACCGTTTCGACCGGCAACGCAAATTCCACAGCCCACTGTGTTCCGAGCTTCTGACTGAAACCGCAGGTTGCGATTGGGTGCTTCAGCACTTCCAGGATCTCTCGGACCAGGTTTCACGCTCTCGCGACGCATTCCATGTGTTTCCCGGTCCTCTCGGTTTCGACAAGGTGTTTGTCGCCCGTCTGGAAGCCGACGGTGAAATGTTCGGTACGGTCATGACCTATGCCTATGTCGATCATGAGGTGTCCGGCGAGACGCTCGAAGAAGCGGCGCGCCGAGTGGCCGCGAAGGGACTCAGTGTCGACGGATTCCACGAGTGCGTGAAGCGCTTGAAACCCCTCTCTGCCGAGAAATCGAGCTTTTTCAGGGAATTGGTCGATGTCGTGGCCCGCGAAATCACCACATTCGTCGATGAGAAGCGCAGGGGTGAGGTCGAGCGTCAGGCCAAGCGTTCCAGCTACGATCAGATGCGCGGACATTCCAAAGTCATGAACGATTTGTACACGATCCTCGACAAAATCTCAGCATCCGAGGCTACCGTTCTGGTTCAGGGTGAGAACGGTACCGGGAAGGAATTGATCGCACGTTCGGTACATGCCCATTCTCCGAGGAGTGCTCAGAGTTTTGTCACGGTGAACTGTTCGGCTCTGACCGAGACCCTCCTCGACAGCGAATTGTTCGGTCACGTCAAAGGGTCCTTCACCGGAGCGATCCGTGACAAGAAGGGTTTGTTCGAGGCCGCGCATAAGGGGACCCTGTTCCTCGACGAAGTCGGCGACATGAGTCTCACCATGCAAGTCAAATTGCTTCGCGTTCTCCAACAGGGAACGCTTACCCCGGTGGGGGGTACCGAGGAACGCAAGGTCGATGTCCGGGTGATCGCAGCGACCAACCGGGACCTGAAGGGGATGATCGAAGAGGGGACCTTCCGGGAAGATCTGTACTACCGGATCAACGTGATCAATATCCAGGTGCCACCGCTCCGGGAGCGGAAGGAAGACCTGAAGGACCTGGTGAAGCACTTTCTCGAGAACGAGCACAAGAAGAGCGGCTCACCGGAGAAGAAGCTTTCCGAGTCCGCTTTCAAGAAATTCTACGATTACAATTGGCCCGGAAACATCCGGCAGCTCGAGAACGAAATCGAGCGACTCGTGGTCCTTGCCGGGGCCGATGTGATCATCGGACCCGAACTCCTGTCTCCTGCGATTCTCGAAGCGGGCGTCTCGGGATCGGGCGGTGGAAAAGGCATGAGCTTCAAGTTCTCCGGCAAGCTGAAAGACGCGATGGAAGAACTCGAACGGACCATGATCAAAGAAGGACTCCGTCGAACCAAGTGGAACAAGAGCAGGCTTGCCAAGGAACTCGGCATTTCCCGTGCGGGTCTGATCAACAAGGTCGAGAAATACGGCCTCGACAAACGCAAGCTCGCCCGTGAGGGCGGGGGCGGAAGCGGGGAAGTGGCGTAAGCCTCATTCCCAGATCTGATCTTCGCCTTTCAGCCAGGCCTTGACGTTCTCGGTGGTGACCGATTTCGGTCTTTCGATCGGGAATCCGAGGGCGCGCGACCAGCAGAGGGCTGCAAGAACTCCGAGAGCACGGCTCACACCGAAAAGAACGGTGTAGTACTCGTATTCTTCCATTCCGTAGTGAAGCAGAAGTGCACCGGAATGGGCGTCGACGTTCGGCCAGGGGTTCTTGATTTTCCCGAGCGATTGCAGGATCGGGGGGACGGTTTCGAAAATCCGCCACACGCTGTTCACCATCTTGTCGGAAGCCATGTGCTTTTTGGCGAATTCCTGTTGGGCGGTGAAGCGAGGATCCGTTTTGCGGAGAACGGCATGACCGTAACCCGGAACGACCTTTCCTTCGGAGAGTGTCTTTTGCACATAGGTGGCGATCTGCTCACCGGTCGGAGTGTCGGTCCCGAGATTCCGTTGCATCTCGATGATCCACTTGATCACTTCCTGGTTGGCGAGGCCGTGAAGGGGGCCTGCCAGGCCGTTCATTCCGGCGGCGAACGAAAGGTACGCGTCTGAAAGCGCGGAACCCACCAGATGGGTGGTGTGAGCACTCACATTCCCGCCTTCATGATCGGCATGGATGGTGAGATAGAGACGCATCAGCTCCTTGAAGCCCTCTTGGTCGAAGCTGAGGAGGTGTGCGAAATTTCCGGCCCAATCAAGCGAGGCGTCCGCTGCCACCGCTTTTCCGCCACGGTATTTGCGGCGGTAAACGTAGGCGGCGATTGCAGGGAGCCTGGCGATCAGATTCATGGAGTCTTCGTAGGTGTGACTCCAGTAATCTTTTTTGTTCACACCTTCGGCATATTTCTTCGAGAAAATGGATTCGGTCTGGAGGGCCATCACCCCGGTCACGAACTGGGTCATCGGGTGCGCATTCAACGGCAACGCATCAATGGTTTTGAAAACATGCTCGGGCATGTTCTTGGCCCGCTCCGCCCAATCACGGCTCAGGGCGCTCACGTCATCGGCAGTGGGCAACTCGCCGGTCATCATCAAATAGAACAATCCTTCAGGAAGCGGCTCGGTTCCGCCTGCGGCCTTCGGAAGCTTGGCTTGAAGTTCAGGAATGGAGAAGCCTCTGAACCGGATGCCCTCTTGTGCGTCGAGCAGGGAGGTTTCATAAACCATTCCGGTGATCCCACGCATTCCCTGGTAGGCCTGGGCAAGCTGGACCTCGCCGATCTTTTTCTGGCCGTGTTCTTTCAGAATTTCTTTGATCTCATTGGCGGCAGCATCCGCCTTGGATTTGAAGAGGGATTTCAGCTTTTCCATATCCTTCAAATCTAGGAGAATCTTGGGAAATTCACATCAAAAAAAAGGAAATATAAGTGTCATTTCATGACGCCAAAAGGATAGCGGAATCCGTCGAATTTGACCCCCTCGCCGGTGTTCCCCTCTTTCGGGTTGAAGGGAAACCGGAAGCGTAGTCCGTACTCGGTCACGGGCAGGGGACTTTGGATTCCGCTCCGTCCCAATCCGTACTCGACCCCGAAGCACGCGGCAATCTGGAACTCGGGAATGACCCGCCAGATCAATCCGGCTTCGCCCATGTAGGAAGAGAATCCGGGATTCAGGTGAAGGCTGGTCACTCCCTGTTGGGGCTTGCTGACCCAGGTCCAAGGCGAATAGCCCGCTCCCACATAAAACCGCCAAATTTCGAGTCGGGCGCCGAGGTGTAGGCTCCCCATGGCCAGGGCGTCGGTCGTCCCCTCGATGGTCGAGGTGCTGATCCGCGTTTGCAATCCGGCCTGAAGTCGGCCGATGGCGTTCGGCTTTGAAACGGGGACATAAACGGAGAGGCTGCCCACAAACCCGCCCGAAGTGGCGGCGGCTGAAGGCTGGCTGAAGAACTGATCAGCAGCGGCAAAGCCACCGAGTGAGGTGCCTGCCTCATAGTAGGCTCCGTTGGCTTGCGCGGTGTGCGGCATCCAACACCAGATCATCCATCCGGCCATCACGAGCTTTCGAACCATTCCTCCATTCTAACCGGATCTCCGGATCGCGCTCAGCGTAAATTTTGCCGGTTTGCCGGTGGGGCATGAAGGTTGCTTCGAGGTGTGGTGTGCAATTCAACAATCGTCATGAAGCAGGTGTTCTCTTGGCGCGTCAGATTCCTGTCGCAAAATTCGAAAAAGGCAAGACGAGGGTGCTCGCCTTGCCCCGAGGCGGTGTGCCTGTCGCGGTCCCGATCGCCCGTAAATTGAAAGTCCCTTTGGAGTTGTGTCTGGTCAGGAAGATCGGATCCCCGAGGAATCCCGAATTCGCAGTGGGCGCGCTGGTCGAAGACGGGACCCTGTTCCTCAATCCGGGTTGGGAGGAGGGGATCACGCCCCGGGAACTCAGAGATGAACGGGAACGCGAAAACTCCAGGATCGACGAGCAAAAAAAACGTTATCGTTCCGGCGGGGAGCTCCCGGATTGTCGGGGGTACTCGGTGGTGCTGGTGGATGACGGAATGGCGACGGGTGCGACCATGCGAGCAGCCGTCCGGGCCATCAAGCTCCGCGGAGCGACCGAGGTGGTCGTCGCAGTTCCGGTCTGTTCGGACTCGGCGGGTGATGCCGTCCGGTCGGAAGGTTCGACCCTGATCTCACTCGTCGAATCGGACCAATTGATGTCTGTAGGACAATGGTACCGCGACTTCCTCCAGGTGGAAGACGAGGAAGTGTTGGCCTGTCTCGAGAATGAAACCCGGGCCGAGCCGGTATCGGAACCGGAGCACCATCCGTTCAACGGACTCAGGAAGATGATCCACACCCTCGCCGATCTGTTGCAACCGATGGAGCGGGACGAGGATCTGGCTCCGTTGGTCCGCCATTTCCGGGATTGCAAAGTGGTGATGCTCGGTGAAAGCACCCACGGGACTTCGGAGTTCTACCGGATCCGTGACCGATTGACCCGGATTTTGCTGGGTTTGGAGGGGTTCTCCTTCGTCGCGTTCGAGGGCGATTGGCCCGAGCTCTCACGGCTCCACCGATACGTCCGGCACGGCAAGGGCAGGAGTGCCCGCGCTGTGATGCAGGGATTCCGTCGCTGGCCGAATTGGATGTGGGCGAATCGAGAGATGGCGGATTTCATCGAGGGACTCCGACAGTCGGATGCCATGAGGTCCGCCGGTATTCACGGCCTGGATCTCTACTCCCTGTTTGAGTCGATGGACCGGGTCCTCGAATACGTGAAATCCGTGAACCCGTTCTTGTCGAATGCGCTCCGCAGGCGCTACGCCTGCTTCGATCCGTATGAGCGGGATGAAATCGCCTATGCGCGATCCCTACGGAGGATTCCGGAGGGTTGTGCGTCGGAAGCCGTGGCCAATCTCGAGGATGTACTCAAATTGAGGCTTCAGCATCTGGAACAGGACGACGACGGGTTCGATGCAACCCAGAACGCAAGGATCGTCGTGAACGCCGAGAATTATTACCGTGCCTTGTTGAACGGAGATGCCGCCTCGTGGAACGTGCGGGACTCCCACATGCTCGACACGCTCGATCTGTTGCTCGAAAAAAGCGAGCGGGACAGAAGGGGTGGGAAAGGAGTGGTTTGGGCTCACAATACCCACGTCGGAGACTACCGGGCGACGGACATGGAGGAAGAGGGCTACGTGAACCTCGGAGGTCTCGCCCGGAAGTTGTTGGGAGAATCCTCGGTGGGACTGATCGGTCTCGGAACCTGGACAGGAAAAACCCTCGCCGCTTCGACCTGGGGTGGGCGGGAGCAGGCGATCGCCCTGCCTCCCGCACCCCATGGCACCCTCGAGGCGTGTTTTCATGAAGCGCTCCGGATCCGGAAAATGAGGCAGGGCTTTGTCATCCCCGGTCCTGCGGATCGGGAAGCACTTTCCGAAGTGATCGGGCACCGTGCCGTCGGAGTGGTGGCGCCTCCGCACCAGGAAGGGCGATCCACCTATGTGCCCACATGCTTCTCGCGGAGATACGACGCGTTCATTTTCATCGACGAGACCACCGCTCTCAATTCCTTGCACGCGCCGGTCGGGACCGGGTTGATCCCCGGGACCTGGCCCGCGGGGACTTGAGGGGGCGACGGATCCCGGTGCGGGCCGGATTTGTCCCGGGTCTCCGGCTCAAATCGATTCTCCCCGCCGGAGGGCCCGGCACGGAACCTGCTCTATGGGATACGCCGGCGCCGAAAGGCGGAGGCAGAAAGGAAGCGACACCCGATTCGAACTCCAGTGGGTGCAAGTCCCACCGCAGAGGTTGTCCAGTGACTGCGAAGCAGTGTCCGGTCCGTACGGGAGTGATTCCGTGACAGGTCGGCCATCAGAAAGGTCCCGCCGGGTTCCGATGCGGAATCCGCAATGCGAACAGGGGATCAGCGCAAGTCCAGGTTGCAGCGTAAGCGAACTTCGTGTGAACACCATCAAGATCAACCGGTCCAGCAAAACCGGTGTGGTCAGAAGTGCCGAGCGGAGCCCGAAACTCCGTGAAGGCCATACTCCGGATGAGAGGACTGGATGATTGCAGTCCGGAGACTTCACGATGGCGGATGAAGGCGACATGGCTTGAAGGAGTGAGAACCAAGGTGCGGAACGACTTGAGACCGGATGCGGGGCTTCCCTTCATTCCCGAGCCTCAAGCCGGACAGCGAGGTCGAAAAGCGTCGATGACCGGTCCAGCAAAAACCGGTCGGAGCGAGGACCTCAGGAGCGGTCGCATGGATAACGGATAACGGACCTTGCGACGATAGGCCGCACTCCCTGATATCAGGAGTGTAGACGGAGCGCGCCAACCGTGATGAACCCGGGGTATGCCGGAAGCCGGCTTGAGCCGGGGAGAGTCACGGGAATGCGGTTCCATCGAAATGGCCGGCTCCCGGTGCCGTAACGGGGAAAACCCGATGTGCGGTCGAAACCAGGCGGGGGGTGGAAACGGCGACGAAAGTCGCACGCGCCACCCCCTTCCCTCTGGGGCGGATTCGGGGTAGATTGACCCCACTTATGACTCAGCCCTCCACGTCTGTTCTGAAAGAGCGTTCCCGTCTGGCCGAACTCGGCGGGGGCCAGGCCCGGATCGAAAAACAACACCAATCCGGAAAGCTCACCGCCCGTGAGCGCATCGACCTTCTGCTCGATCCCGGAAGCTTCGTGGAGCTCGACAAGTTCGTCACCCACCGCTGCACTGATTTCGGCATGCAGGACCAGAAGTTCCTGGGCGACGGTGTCGTCACCGGTTACGGGACGATCGCAGGTCGTAAGGTGTGTGTGTTCTCACAGGACTTCACCGTGTTCGGAGGATCTCTCTCGGGAGCCCATGCCGCCAAGATCTGCAAAGTCATGGACCTCGCGCTCAAATCGGGAGTGCCCCTGATCGGTCTCAACGATTCGGGCGGCGCCCGGATCCAGGAAGGGGTCGAGTCCCTCGGCGGTTACGCCGAGATCTTCTGGCGGAACGTCCAGGCGAGCGGAGTGATTCCGCAAATCAGTCTCATTCTCGGTCCTTGTGCAGGTGGTGCCGTTTACTCTCCTGCGATGACCGATTTCATCGCCATGGTCGAGGGCACATCCTACATGTTCGTCACGGGCCCGGACGTCATCAAGACGGTCACCCATGAGGAAGTCACCAAGGAGGACCTCGGTGGTGCCGAGACGCACGCATCGACGAGCGGTGTGTGCCAACTGGTTTATCCCGACGAGCGCGCAATGTTCGAAGGGGCACGCCGATTGCTCGGATTCCTGCCGTCGAACAACCTCGACCCGGCCCCACGGAAAAAATCGACCGATGCGAGTGACCGGATCTGCGCACGCATCCGTGAAATCCTTCCCGATGTTTCGACCAAACCCTACGACATGAGGAACATCATCGAAGACGTGGTCGATGACGGAGAATTCCTGGAAGTGCATGCTTCCTACGCGGCCAACATCGTCGTCGGATTCGCCCGTCTCGGCGGTCAATCCGTCGGTGTCGTCGGCAATCAACCGGCGCACCTCGCAGGCTGTCTCGACATCGCCGCTTCTTCCAAAGCGGCGCGCTTCGTCCGGTTCTGTGACGCTTTCAACATCCCGCTTGTGACCTTCGTCGATGTTCCGGGATTTCTGCCCGGCACCGCCCAAGAATACGGCGGGATCATCCGTCACGGTGCCAAACTGCTTTACGCCTATGCCGAATCGACCGTGCCGAAACTCACCGTGATCACCCGCAAGGCATACGGTGGGGCCTACGATGTGATGTCCTCGAAACACATCCGCGCCGATCTCAATCTGGCCTTCCCCGATGCCGAGATCGCCGTCATGGGTCCGGAGGGCGCGATCAACATCCTCTACAGAAAAGAGATCCAGGAGGCGGAATCCAAAGGGACCCTCGAATCCACCCGGGCAGGACTCGTTGCACACTACAAAGAGACCTTCGCCAATCCTTACAAGGCGGCGGAACTCGGCTACCTCGACGAGGTGATCGAGCCCGAGATGACCCGGACCCGATTGATCCAGGGGTTGTCACTTCTCGCCGGAAAGCGCGAAGCAGGCCCGAAACGCAAACACGGTAACATTCCACTCTGATCCGGAGGACGTGATGAAATTCGACGTGAAACCCAGGGACCCCGTTCTGATCGCCAATCGTGGTGAGATCGCCATCCGGATAGCACGGACCGCGCGGATGCTCGGTTTTCCGACTGTCGCGGTGTATTCCGAGGCCGACCGTTATTCCGAACACGTGAAGGCTTGTGACCGTGCGGAATCCATCGGTGCGCCCGAACCCAAGTCCAGTTATCTCGTTGCGGAGAAGATCATCGCGGCCGCCAAGAAGCATGGCGCGAAATACATCCATCCGGGTTACGGATTCCTGTCCGAGCGTCCGCACTTTGTCGAAGCCGTGGAAGCAGCCGGGTTGGTGTTCGTCGGTCCGTCCGCCGAATGCATGCGCGTGATGGGTGACAAGATCGAAGCACGGAGGACCGTGGACCGTCTCGGTGTCCCTCGTGTGCCGGGCAGTCCGGGCGCGGTGAAGAACGCGGAGGAAGCTCTCGCCTTTGCGGAAAAAGTGAAATTCCCGGTGTTACTGAAAGCCGCGGCCGGAGGTGGCGGCAAAGGCATGCGTCGGGTCGACAGCGCGTCCGAGCTGATGGCGGCTTTCGAGTCTGCTTCGCGTGAAGCATTGAGTGCTTTCGGCGACGGGGCGATGTACGTCGAGAAATACATCCTCGAACCGCACCATGTGGAGATCCAGGTGTTCGGCGACGGGAAAGGCGGGGGGATCCACCTGGGGGAGCGTGAATGCTCCATCCAACGCCGGCACCAGAAAGTGTGGGAGGAGTCTCCTGCTCCGATCCTCGAGATCCACCCCGAGACCCGGGCCAAGATGTTCGAGTGTGCGGTCCGGATCACCCGCGAAATCCGCTATGCCGGAGCGGGGACTTTCGAGTTCATTGTCGACGGTGAAGGGGAGTTCTACTTCCTCGAGATGAACACCCGCCTTCAAGTGGAACATCCGGTGACCGAGTGGGTGACGGGGCTCGATCTCGTGGGCATGCAGTTGTTGCTCGCCTCCGGGGAACTGGAGCTTCCGAAGCAGGAATCGATTTCCCGTAACGGTTCTGCGATCGAGGTCCGTATCTATGCGGAGGATCCTGAAACTTTCCTGCCCGCTCCCGGAAAGATGGGCCGGATCGTCCAGCCGAACGGTCCTTTCTTGCGTTGGGATTCCGCTTTCGAGACCCAGGGCGAGGTTTCCATGTTTTACGACCCGATGATCGCCAAGCTTTCGGTGTGGGGAAGAAGCCGCGACGAAGCGGTCGCCCGGATGCGGGTGGCTCTCGACGAGTTGTCGATCGAGGCTCCGAAGAGCGCCTCCGGCGAGCTCAAAGGATCACTCCGGACGAATGTCACCTTTCTCCAACGCCTCGTCCGCTGTGCGGATGTGATCGCCGGTCGCACCACAACCGACCTGATCCCCCGCCATCCGGAGCTGACCCGTCCGCAAGAAGATGCAGAGACGGATCTCGACACCGCTCTGGCACTTGCTCTTTTGCGACTGACCGAAGGGGGCGAAACCGTCGAATCGGCGTCTGTGGAGGCGTCGGCCGCCTGGAACCTTCGGGCCAAGTGGGAGGCTCTCAGATGATCAAGGGACGCGTCGGTAATTGGAATATCGAGTTTTTGGGGAGCCCGACCGGACGGTCCGGTGAAGCCGAGCTTCGCCTCGAGAACGGAACTGTCGAGCGCGTCTCCTGGATGCGTGACGAACAGGGAATCTGGATCGAGACCGCCCGGGGCTGTTACGGATTCGATGTCCGCAAGACCCCCCAGGAAGACGGTCTGCCCAGGTACGAAGTTCTCAACCGCCGGAGGGCGAAAGTCGTTTCCGGTCTGGCTTTTCTGAGGACCGGTGAATCCGTCGACAATGCAGGCGGACAACGGAAGAAAAAAGGGGCCCGCCTCAAGTCCCAGATGCCCGGTAAGATCGTCCGCATTCTGGTGAAGGCCGGTGAGCCGGTCAAAAAGGGCCAGTCCCTCCTCGTCATGGAAGCGATGAAGATGGAGAACGAGATCAAATCACCGCAGGACGGATCGGTCCGGGAAATCCGGGTGTCGGAGGGTCAAGCGGTCGAAACCGGTGCCGAACTCCTCAGTTTCGTTTGATTTCATTCTCGAGAATTTCCCGGTTTTCGATGATTTGAATTCCGGATCGCGGATCGAACATCCTTTCCACCATGAGTCGGGCGAGAGTCTCGACTGGAGTGCCCTGCCATCCGAGCAAGGGACCTCTCAATACGGGCGACAGCAGAGGGAGTGCCCACTGGCCCAATCTCTCGGCGGGTCGGAGTTCCTCCCGGTTCCCGAGCAGGAGTCCGGGGCGGAGTATCGTGGTCGACGGGATTCCGAGTGAGCGGAGACCCTCTTCCATTTCCCCTTTGGTCCTGAGGTAGAAATTCGCCGAATGCGGATTCGCACCCGAGCTCGAGATCACCAGGATCCGCCTCACCTCGCGGTTTTTGGTCCAGGCTCCGAGTTCCAGGACCGCGTCTCGATCGATGGTCTGGAAGGCCTGACGGGTCCCCGCTTTTTTGAGAGTGGTACCCAGGCAGCAGATGACTGCATCGAAAGGGGTTTCTGGAAGGTGATCCCAGCGTGGTGGTTGTTCCTGCCACCGGTGCGCATGGAGCTTCGGGTGATCGATGGAAGAGGGTCTACGCAGTGGCGTGTGCACTTCCTTCACCCGGGCATCCGCCAACAGGAGGCGGAGCACGGATCGACCCGTCAGTCCGCTCGCACCGACCAGCAGGATCCGGAGCTCATTGACTGAGGACATCGCTGTTGTGGATCGGCACCCCGAATTTTTTCGGGTGCAGTTGACATGGATCTGCCTGATTCAATCCGATGATCATCCCCATAACCCCGAACCTCCCCGCTCCAGACAGTATAAGGCACTGAAATGAGATTCGGGAGACAAGAGTGACCGGGCCCCGGGAATCCATGGACATCGTTGATTCACGAACGGATGACTCGATTTTTTTTATTGAAATTTTATGTAATGAACTGTTCGATCAGCGATTTGAAGTGAACGACGGAATCTGACGGTTGCCTTTTCTGCCAGGGTGGAGTTCCCACTGATGGGCGCAGTTCTTCGAGCAGGTGATCGCCTTGACCGGGAGGTCCGAGCATTCGGGACAAATGGTCATCGGATGGTCGCATCGGGCGCAATCGATTTTGACATCCGCAGGCTGTCCACAGTGTGGGCAGAGGGTGTAGCGCTGCGAGGGCTTCAGGTCCTGGTCCACAGCCACCCGCTGGTCGAAGACGAAGCACTCACCCTCGAATTTGCCGTTCGGATGTTGCTCGAGGTAGTTGAGAATACCGCCTTCCAGTTGGAACACGTTCGTATATCCGCTTTGCTCGAGGTCGAGGATCCCTTTCTCGCACCGGATTCCACCGGTGCAGAAGATGAGCATCTTCTGGTCCTTCTTGATCCCCTGTTTTTCGATGTAGGTCGGAAAGTCCGTGAATTTTTCAATGTTCGGATTCAGGGCCCCCCGGAAAGTCCCGATCCGGTATTCGTACCAGTTCCGCGTGTCGATCAGGACGGTTTCGGGATCTTCTTCCATCACCCGGTTCCATTCATCGGGTGTCAGGTGCCGGTTGCTCCCTTCCGGAGGCAGGACGCCCGGAATCCCCGCGGTGCAAATTTCTTCGCGGACTTTGACCTTGTAGCGACGGAACGGAGGTTGGTCGCTCTTGGCATCCTTAAAGCGGATCCCCGGGCAATTGAACCGGTCGATGATCCACGCCTTGAATCGGGTGAGATTCTCCTCCGAAGGGGAAGAACAGGTGGTGTTGATGCCTTCGGGTCCGAGAATGAGCAAGCCGTTGATGCCGAGCGCGCGGGCTTGGCCTTCAATCTCGGTCTTCAGCGCCTCCAGGTCGGTCAGGGGCATGAAATGATAAAACGCGGAAATATGGTGGGTCATGGATCACTCCTCTCCGGGCTCCAAACCCGGTGGTGGTTCTCAGGTGAAGCACTATGCCGGAGTTCCACCGAGGGATCCAGAGGATTCAAAGCCGACCGTAAAGGTCGGGCTTAAAGGTCTTCAGTCTTCGATCGGGGGCTCCGAAACGCTGAATGATGAAGATCTCATGGGTGTTGCTACTGTGTCCGTTTTGGTTGGCCCTTTCCGCCGGAAGCGCGGTTGCGAACGGGGTGCAGGTGGATGTCAAATCCTGCCTGAGGCAGGCCTTGTCGAAGGAACATCCGCTTTATCAGGTTCCTGAGTTCGAAGGGAAAGACGGTTACTCCCGTTATCTCGTGCTGATTTGCAACGGGACCGCGGCGAAAGATCTTTATTCGGCGATCAAGGATCCGGCCGCTCCCGGCGATTGGACGGGAAGGACCCGCGGAGAGGTCAAGTTCTTCGGCGAGAGTGGTGGCGATTCCGCTTGTTACCACATCACCCGGAACCAGGAAGGCGATTCCGTCAGCGAGTACAATTGCTCGATCCGTTTGAACATCGCCACCCGTCTGCTCGGCAAGACCCAGACCGCTGAAATGACGAATTTCAGAGTGAAGGAGTGAGGCGGATTTTTTTCCGCATCTTCACCTGACCGGAGACATCCCTGGCCTGGAGTTCCCAGTGGCCTCCGGTTTTTTCCAGAACGGTGAAACCGAATCCCGGGATCAGACTCGATTCCTTCAATGAAGTGCCGTCGACATCCGTACCGGTCGGAGATTGTCGGGGGTTCTTGATCAATTCTGTCCCACTGTTTCCGACCACCACTTGCATGGCCCGTCCGTCCTCGTAGGTGGAGAGGTGGAACAGGTGCCAGTGCCCAGAAAAAACGAGTTTCGCCCCGGGGACAGGTCCCACGGTTTCTGCATTCTCCTCACCCCAGAGCGGCCGGTGGCTCAAGAGGACGTCGGATGAGAGTTTCAACGGTTTCAATGCACGAATGCGTTCCGGACGGACCGCTTTCAGGGAGGTGTCGAGAACCGCGAAACGGATGGAACTGAACGCGACCAGGTAGGGCTCCGGTTCCTCGATGCAGACGGGATTGAACGGTTGAGGATCGAGCAGTCTGAAATAGCCTTCCCCCGCGCGGGTACAGGATTCATGATTTCCCCGCACAAAAATCCAAGGGGCCCGGGTCAGCAGGGATCGGGCCGGAGTGAGGAAGTCCGCGTTCCAGGAGGCGAAGGTGTCGCCGGAAGGGAAGGTTTCACATCCTTTCGCTCCACCCGGGCAGGCGGATTCGCGGTAGAGATAATCCCCCGTATGGATAACCAAATCCGGATTCAATCGGGCAGCGGCCTCCGAGATTTTCTGGAAAGGCCAGGCCTCAGGATTCGAGCAATCCTGGATCCAGTCGGATTTCCCTTTTTTTGTTTTCACCCGGCATCCGGTGTCTCCGATGATCACGATTCTCTCCGGAGCCGCTTTCGGAAGGGCAAGACCGACTCCGTTGATCTCGGCACTCCGGGTGGACCGATCGAGTACCGCCTCACAAATCCGGATCTCGAACTCGGGCCGGTCGTTATGATCGATTCTTGCTTGAAGAGGGATCACAGTGGACCCGGTTTTCAATGTCGGGCACGAGGCTTCCCGGGTCAGGTGTCTGACCACAACAGTCCCGTTCGGGCCGAGCGCGACCCAACTCAGCGGGAGACCTGCCTCGGCATCCGGAGAAGGGCGGATACTCGAACAGGACACGGCAAGCCAACAGATCGACAGCAGGATGAAAGGTTTCATAAGGGTCTTCCCATCGTACAGGTTCATCTCGAGTTCCTTTCTTTGAACACGCCACCATCAAACCCCTGGATCGGATCTCCGGGGCGGGCGTGAATCAGCCTTTTTTGGGCAATCAGACAATAATCCGGGTGACGCTCGATCCCGATGAAGTCTCGTTTGAGTTTTCGACAGACGACCGCCGCTGTTCCGCTTCCCAGAAAAGGATCGAGTACGAGTTGTCCGGTGTCGCTACTGGCCAGGATCAGTTTTGCGAGGAGCTTCTCGCTTTTTTGTGTCGGATGGTCGGTGTTTTCCGGCATCGACCAGAAAGGGATGGTGATGTCCGTCCAGAGGTTGGAAGGGGCGGTGTCACGGAAGCTCCCCTCTGCTCCCGATTCCCAGTCCTTCGGTGCACCGGTGCCGTCCCGATAGGGTGCGATCACCTTCCGGCGGAGTCTGACACGATCCGGGTGGAAGGTGTAGCGGTCCGAAACCGTACAAAACCAGATGTCTTCGCTGCAGTTCTTCCAATTGGTCCGTGCACCGCGCCCCTTTTCTCTTTCCCAGGTGATCCGGTTCCGGATCCGGAAATACTTCCCTGCGATCGAGGGAATCGAAACCGAGGTTTTCCAGTCCCCGCAAATGTAAACCGTGGCGGTGGATTTCAGTTTCGGAACAAGGGCGCCGATCACCTCGTCGAGGTACTTTCCGTAATCGTCGATCGAGCGTTCCTTGAACGTCCACCCGCCGAAATCCTTGTGGAGATTGTAGGGAGGGTCGAGAAAGAGCAGATCCACGGACCGGTCGGCGATTCCTTCCAGGGCGGATTCGAAATCACCCTGGACGATCCGGTTCCGGTGTGAGGGCTTCAGTCGCGCAGAGGAGATCAATCCTCTCTTGAGACGAGGGATTTCCACTGCCTCCACGGACAGGGTCCGATTCCGCGGAGCCCGCGATTTCTGCTCGACTTTCATTCCCATTCGATCGTCGCAGGTGGCTTGGAGGTGATGTCGTAGGTGACCCGATTGATTCCCCGGACTTCGTTGCAAATCCGGGTCGAAACCCGCCCGAGAAATCCGAGATCGAAGGGATAGAAGTCGGCGGTCATCCCGTCCTGACTCGTGACCGCTCTCAGAGCCACCACCTTGGCATGGGTCCGGCCGTCCCCTTGAACACCGACGGTCTTCACCGGAAGCAGAACGGCCATCGCTTGCCAGATCTTGGGATACAGGCCTTCATCCCGGAGCATCTGGATGAAAATCTCGTCCGCCGCACGAAGCAGGTCTGCGTTTTCCTTGTTCACTTCTCCGATGATCCGGACAGCCAGTCCCGGGCCCGGAAACGGGTGGCGACCGATGAAGCTTTCGGGGACACCGAGTGTGCGCCCGATTTCCCTGACTTCGTCCTTGAACAGGTCGCGGAAGGGTTCAATCAACTGGAAACGGAGGTCCTTCGGCAGTCCCCCCACGTTGTGATGGGATTTGATGGTGTGTGAATGGGACGCTCCCGCTCCCGATTGCGGAGCAGGGGAGCTCTCGATCACGTCCGGGTACAGGGTCCCTTGAACCAGAAAGGAAGGTTTCACGCCGATGATGCTTTCAATCTCGGTTGCGGCATCATCAAAGACCGCGATGAACTCGGCTCCGATGATTTTGCGTTTTTTCTCCGGATCTTCGACCCCGGCGAGTTTCGACAGAAAGCGCTGTTCCGCATTGACCCGCATCACGGGCAGGTGAAGGCCTTCAGTGAAAAGCTTCATCACCCGGTCGCCCTCTTGATACCTGAGAAGTCCGGTGTCGACAAACACGCAGTGAAGACGGTCCCCGATCGCACGGTGAACCAGGATTGCCGCCACAGTGGAGTCCACTCCACCTGAAAGGGCACAGAGGACATGGGCGTTCTCAGGCACCAAAGCTCGGATCTTGGCGATCTGTTCCTCGATCACGGAACTCATTTTCCAGTCCGTTTCGAGACGGGCACAGCCTTGCAAGAAATTGCGCAGGATTTGAATGCCATGCTCGGTGTGAGTCACCTCGGGGTGCAACTGCAAGCCGTGCCAGGGACGTGTTTCGTGTGAGATTCCTGCGACAGCACCTTCCACGCTTTCGGCGGAAAGTCGATAACCGTCCGGAAGGCGGGTGGTTTCGTCACCGTGGGACATCCAAGCCTCGAACTCACGGATGCCTGAAAACAGAGGCGATTCACCGAGGGTGCGCACCTTCATCCGACCGTACTCCCGCTTGTGAGCGGAACGGATCTCGCCCCGGCCGTGCTGGACCATGAGTTGCATTCCGTAACAGATCCCGAGTAAGGGAAGGTTCGAGGCGGCGACATGTTCGAAGAAACCTTCCGCGGGTTGCGGACTGCCCTCTTCATAGACAGAAGCCGGACCACCGGACAGGATCACGGCACTTGCTCCGAATTCACGGATCCGGGAGAGCGGGGCGCTTCCGGGCAATACGAAAGAATAATATCCGAGTTCCCGCATCCTACGTGCAATGAGCTGGGTGAACTGGGAGCCGAAATCGAGAATCAGGATCTTGTTCATGGGAACCTCAGCTGTTGGTGCGGTAGTTCGGGGCTTCCTTGGTGATCACGATGTCGTGCGGATGGGATTCCGCCAGACCTGAATTCGAGATGCGGACCATCTTCGCCTTCTGCCAGAGATCGGCGATCGAGGCTGCGCCGACATATCCCATGCCGGAGCGGAGTCCACCGATCATCTGGTGGATGTTGAAAGACAGGCTTCCGCGATACGGGACCCGACCTTCAATTCCCTCCGGCACCAGTTTGCCGGCGTCGTCGACACTGGCCTGGAAGTAACGGTCTTTGGAGCCGTGGGCCTGTGCCATCGCCCCGAGAGAACCCATTCCCCGGTACATCTTGAAGGATCGACCTTGGAAATGAAGGATTTCTCCGGGAGATTCATCGGTCCCGGCGAAGAGCGATCCGATCATCACGGCAGTGGCTCCGCAAGCCAGGGCTTTGGTGACATCGCCCGAGAGTTTGATTCCACCGTCGGCGATGATGGTCGCGCCTTTTTCTTTGGCGGCTTTTGCGCATTCCTGGATGGCATACAGTTGGGGAACTCCGACTCCGGAAACCACGCGGGTGGTGCAGATCGATCCCGGACCGATTCCGACCTTGACCACGTTCGCCCCCGCCTCGAGCAGGGCCAGGGTTCCCTCTCGGGTCGCGACATTTCCACCGATGATCTCGATCCGGTCGCCATAGCGATCGCGGAAGTGTTTCACCGCGGTGAGCACACCTTTGGAGTGTCCGTGAGCGGAGTCGACACAAAGCAGATCCACGCCAGCCTCCACGAGGGCATCGGCCCGGCGGAAGGCTTCTTCGCCCACGCCCACGGCCGCGCCGACCACGAGGCGCCCGTAGCGGTCCTTGTTGGCTTGCGGATAATCCCGTTGTTTCTGGATGTCCTTGATGGTGATCAAGCCCTTCAAGTAGCCGTTCGCATCCACCACTGGGAGTTTCTCCACCCTGTGTTTCCGGAGGATTTCCTTGGCCTCGGCCAGAGTCGTCCCTTCGGGGGCGGTGATGAGGGGGGCCCGGGTCATCCGGCTTCCCACGGAGGCGCTGAAGTCTTCTTCGAAACGGAGGTCCCGGTTGGTCAGGATTCCGAGCAATTGTTTTCCACCGGCCGTGGTGCGGGTGACGGGCACCCCTGAGATCTTGTAGGTTGCCATGAGCTCACGGACCCGTGAAAGGGGCTCGTCTTCTCCGATGGTCACCGGGTCGAGGATCATTCCCCATTCGCTTTTCTTCACCTTTTCGACTTCGAAGGCCTGGTCCTGGATGGTGAGGTTCTTGTGAAGAATGCCGAGGCCTCCCTCCTGGGCCATGACGATCGCGGTCCGGCTCTCGGTCACGGTGTCCATGGCAGCCGAGAGGATCGGGATATTGAGGGTGATCTTCGGGGTGAAAGCGACCCGGGTGGTCACCTGGGAGGGGAGAACCTCCGAATATCCCGGAAGTAAGAGCACATCGTCGAAGGTCAGGGCTTCAATGGGAGAAAGCATAGGACTCCTTGGTGGGGGATCAGGTGTCCTGAACGCTAGCAGAAAAGTCCGGTTTTGTTAATCCGAAACCATTGGAAAGAGGGGGGGGCGCGTGTATGCTGGGGCGGCATGAAATCCTTCGTCACCCGCTCCAAGATTCCGGTCAAAGAAGTCTATGGTCCCGAGGATTTGCCGGCCGATCTTTCCGAGCGCTTGGCGCTTCCCGGCCAGTATCCCTTCACCCGGGGTGTGCAAAAAACCATGTACCGGGGACGGCTCTGGACCATGCGGCAGTACGCCGGTTTCGGTACCGCCGAGGAATCGAATCGCAGGTACCATTATCTGCTTTCCCAAGGCACCATGGGACTTTCGGTCGCCTTCGATTTGCCGACGCAGTTGGGGTATGATCCGGACCACGCCCGCTCCAAGGGGGAAGTCGGAAAAGTCGGGGTTTCCATTTCCACCCTCGATGAGATGCGCACGCTCTTCAAAGGGATTCCCCTGGCAAAAGTTTCGACCTCGATGACCATCAACGCGACCGCACCCGTCCTGCTTGCGTTCTACACGGTGCTCGCTGAAGAACAAGGGGCCAAGGTCGACGAACTCCGGGGGACCGTCCAGAACGATGTCCTGAAGGAGTACATCGCCCGTGGCAACTACATTTACCCTCCGAAAGGTGCGCTCCGGATCATCACCGACATGTTCGATTGGTGTTCGAAAAACACGCCGAAATGGAATCCGATCAGCATCTCCGGTTACCACATCCGTGAGGCCGGTTCGGATGCGATCCAGGAGTTGGCCTTCACCTTCGCGAACGCCATCGCCTATGTCGATTCGGCGGTCAAAGCAGGGCTGGATGTCGATGCCTTCGCCGGACAACTCAGTTTCTTCTTCAATGTCCACAATGATTTCTTCGAGGAGATCGCCAAGTTCCGCGCAGCACGCAGGATCTGGGCGCGCCTGATGAAAGAACGGTTTGGCGCAAAAGATCCCCGGTCACAGATGCTGAGGTTCCATTCCCAGACGGCCGGTTCCACTCTCACGGCCCAGCAGCCTGAGAACAACGTGGTCCGGGTCGCGGTGCAGGCACTTGCATCCGTGTTGGGCGGCACCCAGTCCCTTCACACCAATTCCATGGACGAGGCTCTGGCGCTGCCCAGCGAATCAGCCGCTCTGATCGCCCTCCGCACCCAGCAAGTCATCGCCTCCGAAACCCAGGTGACCCAAACCGTGGATCCGCTCGCAGGGAGCTATTTTGTGGAGTCCCTCACCGCCACGATCGAAGACGGAGTCTGGAAGTACCTCTCCGAGATCGAAGCCAAAGGGGGAACCGTGTCCTGCATCGAGAGCGGCTACATTCAGAACGAGATCCTGAACTCGGCCTACGACGATCAAAAGCGCATGGACTCCAAGGAACTCGAACTGGTCGGGGTCAATGTCCACCAGGAAACAGGTTCCGCGAAGAAAATCGAAATCCTGAAAGTACCGGCCGAACTCGAGACCCGCGCGATCGAGCGGATCCGTGCCTATCGCGCCAAGCGTTCCGAAGGGCGCGCTCGCGATGCGCTCCGGGCGCTTTCCGACGGAGCCAAAGGGGATGCGAATCTCATGGCTCTTGTCCATCAGTGCGTGAAGAGTGAGTGCACCTTGGGTGAGATCTCCGATTCACTCCGTTCGGTGTTCGGTGAATACCAGGAATATTCGGGGTTCTGATGAGCAAGCCGGGGCCGAAGCCGTTTTACCATGAAGGCATCCGTTTCGAGTGCCAGGGGTCGGGGAAGTGTTGTACTTCGAGGGGTTCTTACGGCTATGTGTACCTCACGCTCGAGGATCGCAAACGTTTTGCAGACTATTTCGGACTTTCCACCGCCCAATTCACCCGACAGTACTGCAATACGAAAGACGGACACGTGTTTTTGAAAGACCCGCCGGAGGCCTCGGGCGATTGTATTTTTCTCGAAGACGGCAATCGTTGCGGCACCTATGAAGCGCGTCCCGGACAGTGCCGGACCTGGCCCTTCTGGCCCGAGAACATGAAGGCAAAAGTGTGGAGACGGGAGATCGCCTCGTTTTGTCCCGGAGTCGGCAAAGGCCGCCTCCACACCCGCGAAGAAATCGAAGAGATCCTCAATCGATCCAATCCTGAAGAGTGAGCGGAGGGAGCCCGTAGCGGTTTCTCGCCCGGTCACATCGGGGATTCGACTCTCCGTTTTCATAGGAGGCACTGAAGTCGCGACACGGTGTCGGGCGGCTTTCATAAATCGTACACGTCACCTCTTTTCCGATCTCACCTCCGAGAGCGATGCAACGCGGACGTTCGGGATCCGGAGCATGCTTCATGCAGGCACGGAAATCGTTGACCTTGTCGGTGAGTTCCTCGGGAACCGGTTCCGACCAGTGGAATGAAACGCGGAAAGTCCCGCAACAGGCACCACAGGTGAGGCAGGGGTGGGGCTTCCGGTTCATGATTCAGTTGAAGCGTTCTTGGATGAATCGGGCTGACTCCGGATTCCCGATCCGCCCCAGTCGTTCTTCCAGGCTCCAGGTGCGGGAGGCGAGGCGGATTCGTTGACGTGCGGCACGGTTCCTCTCCACAGACGGTTTCAAAGCGTCCGGTTTGATCCGGCCTTCTTTCAAAGCTTTTCGGATCGATTCCATGGCGATCAAAGCGGCAGACTCGGAACGGTAGCAGAGGATGTCACAGCCTGCTTCGAGTGCCCGGAGGGGAGCTTCCTCCGCTCCGTAGTTTTTGGTGATCGCACCCATCTCCATGTCGTCACTGGTGATGATTCCGGTGTAGCCCAGCTCTTCACGCAAATAACGCTTGAGGAAGGTGGGAGAAAGTGTACCCGGATTCACGGGATCCAGGTGGGGAAGGAGGATGTGTGCACTCATCAAGAAGCGGCATCCGGCTTGAATCGCCTCTTGGAATGGGCGCCACTCGCGTGTCCGCAAGGTCTCGAGTGGCGTGTGAACGGTCGGTAACGATTCGTGCGAATCGAGATGGGTGTCGCCGTGTCCCGGAAAATGTTTGATGCAAGGTTCGACACCTTCTTCAAGATGTCCCTTCACCACGGCGCTTGCGATCTTCCCGACAAGTTCCGGCGTGTCACCGTAGGCCCGGTCCCCGATCACGGGGTTTGCGGGATTCGTGTTGACATCACAGACCGGAGAAAAATTGAGTTGCAAGCCGGCTGCATGGAGTTCCCTCGCCTGCAACCGGGTCAGCTCCAGAGCCAGTTCAGGCGAGTCCCGTTCTCCGACTTTGCGTGCGGTGGGAAGGAGAGTGAAGCCGCTCCTGAACCGTTGGACACGGCCCCCCTCCTGATCGACGGAGATCAAGGCGGGAGTGGTGAGACCGGCCTCACGGGATCGAGCCTGCAGTTCTTCGGTCAGCGCGATCAGCTGGCGCGGATCCTGGTAATTCTGGGCGAAAAGGATGAAGAGGGAGGGCCGCTCGTTCCGGATGGTTCTCAGGGTCTCGGGTGAAAGGGTCGGACCGGCGAACCCCGTCATGACCAATTCGGATACGTCGAAATCAGCTGGATTCATGCCCTCAGTCTAGTGAGGATCTTCCCGGGTTAGCAAGTGGAATGAAGTCAGTGTCAAGGCGAGCGGGACCGCCGACCAGTAAAGAATCCATGGGGCCTCCAGGAGGTAGTCTTTTCCTTGATGAAGCATCCGGCCCCAGGTCTCGTGCTCGGGTACCTGTTGGAGGCCGAGGAAGCTGAGAGAGGTTTCGAGAAGGATCAATCGCAAGGCGAGAAAGGGCAGGATGGCCCGGAGCATCCGGATGAGTTCGGGCTGGTAATGACGGATCCAGAGGTGGACCGGGCCCGCTCCGAGAGCTTCGGATGCTCGGATGTAAGGTTCGAATCTCAGGTGACGGAGCTGGCTTTCAAAGAAGCGCGTCAAAGTGGGGGCGGCCAGCAACAGGGCGCCCAGCAAGAAAGTTCCGGACGCATCCCTCAAAAAAATCCCGAAGGCGAGTGCAATCAGGAAACCGGGAAGGGCGCTCAAGAAATCCAGGAATGCCCTGAGCAAGAATTCAAGCCTCGAGCTCCTGAGCAAGGCCACTGACGAGAGAATCAGGGAAAACAGGATGCAGACGAAGGCCACCGGAATCATGAGTCGGACGGATTGCCCGATGGAAAGGGCCACCAGTTCCATGCAGGAGCGTCCGAAAGCATCGAAGCCGGGGGCCAGGGCCCGCTCCAGATAGTGGGTCTCGATGCGGTCTCGATGGAGGGAGGCGAGACCTGCCGCCGCACCTGAGATCGAAAGCCAAATCCATGCGAAGCCCCTGAAAAGGTCGGTTTTCATTCCTGCCTCGGCTCCCACAGGTTTTGAAGCCAGATCCCGATTTGTTGCGATACCAGGGTCAGGAGGGTTGCCACCAGAATGCAGACTTCGATCACCGGGTAGTCCCGACTCAAGATGGAATCCGCGAGAAGGCTGCCGAGCCCTCTCCACTGGAACAGCACTTCAACAATGAGACTTCCGTTCAGCAAGGTTCCGAGTTGGGTTCCGAAATACAGCAGGAGCGATCCGGAGACCGGTGCGAGCAATGCCCGTAAGAAGACGCGGTTTTCAGGAAACCCGAGCGCTCTTGCACCCGCCACCGGACTGATGGGTAGGAATCCATCGAGCTTTTTCGAGATGGCTCGGTACCAGAATCCCGACAAATGGAAGGAAAGGGTCAGCGCCGGAAGCCAGGGATTGGGAAAGGGAAGGTTCCTGAGGAGGACAGGGCCGATGACGAACAGGGGAAGCGAGGCGGAAAGGATCGAGAACCCGTTGGTGAACCGGCGGAAGTCCGGATGCCTGAAGTGAAGGAAGGCGAGAGCGAGTGCAGAGGGGATGCTCAGCATGAGGGTCAGGAGGGCCAGGATCCCCGACTTGCCGAGTGCGTCCGCCATCAGGCGACTCACGGGAGTCTGCTTGACGAGTGACTTACCGGTGGGGACCGAGAAAATCCGCTCCATCGGTGAGCCGTCCAGATCCATTCGAGCCCGCAATTCGTCCGGATCGATTCTGACCAGGGATTCATGAACGAGAAAGTCCACCGGATCCCCCGGCAACAGGTATACGATCGAACGTGACACCGTCCAAACCAGGGCGCTCACGATCAGGATCCGAAACAGCGCCCTCATGGTTGGAGCGAAGATTCCGCTTTTTCCCGTGTGGTCTGGACCACGGTCTTTCCGAGAGCGGGGACTTCGACTTTGACAGCGTCACCCTTGGGGGTGACCCACCAGATCGCCACGATCCGGTTGAATTCGATTCTCAACTTGCGGGTCCGTGTCTCCTTGGCGAATGCGTCAGGCTTCATTTCGTAAGCGCTGCCCTTGTACACCGGGATTTGATCGTCGATCTGGTCCTCGACAATGGACTGGAACTCGACGGGTTGGACTCCCGAGATCCTTTTGGCGTTTTTGTGGATCCAGAGAGGAAAGAAAGAGGAGAAAAAAAGCTTCGGGACCATTTCGGCGCGGAGGGGGCGGTTCTGACGGACGCCCACTTTCGATTTGATGGAGAAGACCTTCCCGTTCCCCGAAACCGTGCCGTCGATGATCTTCTCCTCTCCGTTCACCTGGGTCCTGAAATTGTAGTAGAGAGGTTCGAGGAGCGGTGAGTTTTTGGCGGTGGCCCCCAGGTTTTCGCTGCGGATCCGCTTCCCCTCCCGAATCCACTTGTTCACTTGAATTTTGGCCCGGTCTCCCTTCGTTTCAGCTTTTTCGTTATAGTAGTTCTGAGGGGTTCCGCCTTCCGACTCGACGTACCAATTGTCCCAGAGCACTTCAGCATGAACGGAAGGGACGGCGAGGAGAAAGGCGAGGAGCAGTGCGAAGAGAAGGCGTTGGAATCTTGACATGGGGGCCTCCGGGGGCGGGGTTTCCACTTCAGGCTAACTCATTTCAGTTATTAAGGAAAGATGCCGAAGAGCTGACGGGAGATGCACATGAATGCGTTGATCGAGTACCGCACATTGGTTCTTTATGCCGGCTACGCCTTGATCGGTTTGGCGACATTCATTCTCGGGAACATGTTGCTTTCCGAGCAGGAGAACATGAATGCGAGCGAGAATCTCCGTCAACTCGACGGAAAGAAAACCTCGAACGACTTCGTCCGTCTCACTCGTCCGTTTTTCTCGCAGTACATCGTCCCCGCCATCCGGAGCAAATCCCGATTTGACGAAGCAAGGCTGAAATACAGGCGTAAAATCATCAGTGGTGGACTGAAAGACGAACTCACCGCCGACGAATTCATCGCGTTCAAGATCATGCTCGTGATGGTTTTTCCCATCGTGGGCGGTTTCGTACGTGCTTTGGATTTCGCCGACATCCCCAACTACGTCATGCTTTTCCTCCCGGTCATCGGTTATTTCTATCCCGACTTTTGGGTGAACGGCAGGATCAAGGCCCGTCACGCCCAGGTGATCAAGTCCATGCCTTTCGTGGTGGATCTGCTCGCACTGTCCACCGAAGCCGGCCTCGACTTCATCGGTGCGATCCAGAAAGTCGTCGAGAAAGCCGCGCCAGGCCCGTTCATCGACGAGATGGAGCAGGTTCTGAAAGAGATCAAGGTCGGTTCCTCCCGGTCCGAGGCCCTCCGTGAAATGTCGTTCCGGATCAATCTCCAGGAGGTCAATTCATTTGTCGCAGTCCTGTGTTCGGCGGACCAGATGGGTGCTTCCATCGGAAAAGTCCTCCGCCAGCAGTCCGACCAGATCCGGACTTTGCGTTTCGTTCGTGCCGAGAAAGCCGGTGCACTCGCCACACAGAAGCTCATGTTTCCCACATTTGCACTGATTCTTCCCGCGATTCTGATCATGATGTTGATGCCGTTCGGTCTGCAGGCATACATGAACGGGGGAGGCGGCTGATGCGGGCACTCCGGATCGTCCGAAAGCAGGATGGAGCGGTGGTGGCACACCGGGCCCGCGTGGCGGACGGTTTCTTGAGTCGTTTGAGAGGGTTGATCGGAACCACCGAGTTTCCGGAAGGGGATGCGCTCCTGTTCCCACGGTGCAACAACATTCACATGTGGATGATGAGCATCCCGATCGATGCGGTGTTTCTCGGAAAGTGCGAATCCGGGTGGAGGGTGATCAGCACCCGCCCCCGTTTGAGGCCTTGGAAAATCCTTCCTGTCGGTGACGGGAAGGCCGAGGATGTGCTCGAGCTTCCGGTCGGGACGGTCGATCGTCTCAATCTCCGTGACGGGGAGGTGTTATGCATCGTCTCGTGATCGTCGCCGGTCCGAACCGCGGAAGCGCTTTTTCCCTGATCGAAGGAGAGAACACGATCGGACGTCAGATGGACAACCACATCGTGCTGACCTCCTCGAAAGTGTCGAAGCGGCATTGCGCGTTGCTGGTCACCAGTCAGGAAGTCATCCTGCGGGACGAAGGCAGCACCAATGGCACCTTCGTGAACGGTGCCCTCGCCCGTCGTCACACCATGAGGCCCGGCGACAAGCTCGGTGTCGGGGAATTCGTGCTGGAACTGGTCCGTTCCGGAGTTCCGGCCCAGATGTCCACCGGACAAACCGGATCCTTTTCAAATTCGTTGGATGTCGGAATGCTCCCTTCCAACCCCTTCGATCTCTCAGGTGGCGCCGGAGCCTTGGCTTTGCCCGGAGCGAATCAGGCTCCATTGAGGTCGGGACCCGCGAATCTCCAGGAAGCCAAGTTCGAGGATCTCGGTCCCCGCCAGGACCTGCCGGAGGACCTTCCGGGGAAACTCAAATTCGTGTTCGAGGGCAAGATCATGCCGACATTCTACGGCATGTTGATGCAGAGCGAGCTCGGCAACATCCTGGCCGGCCTTCTCGGTGTCACGCTGCTGATCGCCGTGTTCGCATCCGTCATGCCGATGGAGAACATGGCCGAACAGGGAATCCAGCGCGAGGCCAAGATCCGCGGTACGGTTCTCGCGCGGGAGATCGCGGACCGATACGCCCCCAACTTCGTCAACCATACCGAGTCCCAGATCGATTTCTCACTCCTGACCCAGGAGGAGAGTATCAAGATCGTCGCACTGCTCAACATGGACCTCAACATCGTGGCCCCGCAATCCCGTTTGGGACAGTTGTTCTCTGTCGGGGGTGAAGCCGCTTTCGCCAGGAAAATGGTGAAAGAGTACCGAGAGGGACGTGAAAAAGGCGGGGGGATGTTCCTCGACTCCAACACTTATGTCCATGTCGAGCCCATCAAGGCGGCCGATCCGAGGACCTATGCGAATGAAGTGGTGGCGCTTGCCGTCGTTTCGATCGATTTCTCCAGAAACATGGTGACTGCAGGTGGATTGGAGATCGCTTATGGCTCGGCCATCATTTACACCGCCATCATCGGACTGATCTTCTATTTCATCCTCCTCCGGCTGATTCAAAAACCTTACGAAGTCATGAATGACGACCTCGACCAGGTCTTGAGGGGGGAGATCCCCAGGGTGACCAAGGAGTTCAAGGTCGGGCCTCTCGAGAAGTTGTGGGACAACGTCAATGCCGCGGTCCAGAGGATGGGAAAGGGAGAGACCACAGGGGATGAGGGTTCCGTGATGTGGGATCAGGAGTTCGCTCCCTGGGTCGCAATCACCGAGTCCGGACAGATGGGTCTGATCGGTTTCGATTCGAACCTCGTACTCGTGACCGTCAATCCGTTCTTCTCCGATCTGAGCGGGATCAGGTCCGACTCGGTGGGACAGACACTGGGTCAGGTGGGTGACCAGGCCATGATCTCACTCGTGACCGAGATGAAGGGTGGCGCCGAACGGTCGGGAACCCGGACGTCGACGGACAAGTTCGAGTTCCAGGGAATCGATTATTCCGTGGTGGCCACTCTCGTAGGACCGAAGGATCAGGCGGGTATCGCACTCTTGTTCAGAAAGAAGGACACCTGATCCATGATTCGTGACAAGGTCTTCCGATTCAACAAGGCCGAGGTCCCCCGCCAAGCGGGGGAGTTTGCGCGCCTACGGGTCATCAAAGGCCCGGATGTCGGAGCGACTTTTGTGGTCAAAGAATCCACCTTCACCGTGGGTCGCGGTGAAACCGTGGACATCATCCTCGCCGATCCGAAGTCTTCGAGGAGTCATGCGCGGATCGAATTCACCCACGAAGGGTGGATGGTGAGCGACCTCGGGTCCGCCAACGGTATTTTTTATTCGGGTGAGTTCGTCCGGAAGTTCAAACTGAAGAGCGGGGATCATTTCACCATCGGGGACAGTGTCCTCGAGTTTTTGATGAGCCGGGAATCCGACCGTGCCCTGATGGCCCCGGTCAAGGAAAACCGGGATGTCGAGCGACTCGACGTGGCGCTCGCCCAGCAGAAAGTCAAGGTCAAGAACATTTCCCGGCCCGTGACAGGAGTCCAGAAAAAGAAACAGGAGAAGCGGAGTCCTCTGCTCCTGGTCGCCGTTCTGCTCGGTGTCTCGGCCTACCTTTATCCGGACGAGGCCCGTCCTCTGCTCGAGGATTTCGGGCTCGGGATGGTGGCGGATTTTCTACCGGAAACCCCGAAATCGAAAAACGGTAAATCCAAAAAAGCCGGCAAAGACGCCGAAAAGAAGGATGCTGAAGTCCGGGATGTCGCTTCCCTCGCTCCCCCTACCGTGTCCCGCGAGGTGGAAAGGACCGCGGAGCAGCACTTCGCCCTCGGATTCCGTGAGTACACAGCAGGGAATTACCTCCGTGCGAAAGAGGCATTCGAGCTCGCGCTCCAGGTCAATCCCCATCATGGCCGCGCCAGATACTATCTGATGCATGCCGATCACGAGAATCACGAAGAGATCCGCAAGATCGTCGAGTCCGCCCGGATCGCCAAAGAGTTCGGACGTAATCGCAAGGCGATCGGATTGTATGAGACTGCGATCCGGCACCTGTATTATGATCGTGAGAATCCTTTGTATGTCGAATGTGAGGCGGCTTTGAAAGAACTGAAGAAAATGGAGGCGCAATGAGCGGATCTTTGCGCCTTGAAGTTTTCCAGAACGGCGAGCTCCTCCGGACCATTCCATTCGAAGGCCAGGAACTGTGGCTCGGCAGGGACGAAGAGTGCGTGATCCGTTTGGATGATCGTGCGATCTCACGCAAACACGCACTCATCCGTTCGACATCAAACGGGATTGAATTCGAGAAGAAGTCCAAGTTCGGGATGGCCCGCCTGAATGGCAAGGAAACCGACCACGCATTGATCCAAGGGGGCGAGCGCCTCGAACTCGGATCGTTCGAAATCCGCTTTGTGAAAGAAGGAGCCGGTCAGACCAGGCAGGTGCAACAGGAGGCCCCTGCCATGGTGACCCAGCCCGCCATCACTGAAACCGCCCTCCCGGATTCGGAAGTCCTCGAAGCCGACGCATCGGTCGAAGAGAATCCATTCGAGCCCGCCTCCCGGGAGCCGGACGCTTTTTCTCCGGACGGGGCGGACCCGTTCCAAGAACCCGATCATGGCCCTGCCCCGTCGGGGGCGACCCGGAGTTTTGATTTTGCCGAGGTCGACCAGGATGGCGCCACCCGCGTTTTCAAGAGCACTTCGCGGGCCATGAAGCCCATTCTGGAGTTCGGTGACGGAACGGCGAGTATGGGGTTTTACGAGATCGTCGATGAAGAGATCGCGATCGGACGTTCCCAGAAATGTCACGTGGTCCTGGAGGACAAACGCTCTTCCAGAAAACACGCCATCATCATCCTGAAGAACGACAAATACCGGTTGAAGGATCTCGGTTCGGCGAACGGGACCCTGCTGAACGGTGAAAGGGTCGATGAACAGGAATTGCACAGTGGTGATGTGATCCGGATCGGAGACACGCAGTTCACCTTCAAGATGGTGCAGAGTGACTACGAGCAGAAGAAAGCAGAGTTCTTCCAGGTGCCACAGGAACCCGAATCGCCGGTCATGGCCGACGGATTCCCGTCGTCTGTGGCTCACGCTCCGATGACGCATTCGCCGATGGCCGCCATGTCCGCTCCCGCCCTGGGTGGAGGCTTCCCCGCCTATACACAGGAAATACCCTCGGCCGGCCCTGAGATCGCCGAACCGGTGGCTCCCGATTTCACAGTTCCGGAAGAAGAGACCCAGACGCTGCTCGGACGCCTGATCCAGCGTTACCGGATGCTCAACACCAAGCAACAGGTGATCTACGGACTCGTGGTGTTGGCAGGGATGTATTTCATCTTCGATGAACCGCCTCCGGCGGTCAATGCGGTCGATCCGGTGGCGGAGCAGAAGAAAGCCCAGAAAAAGGCCGAGAAAAAGCCCGGAGGCGGTGTCACATACGAGATGTTGACCAAGGACCAGAAGGACTACGTCGACGCCCAATACGATCTCGCGTTCGAGCATTACAAGAATCGTGATTATGACAAGGCGCTCTTCGAGCTGGACAAGATTTTCAAGATCGTCCAAGACCACAAGCGTGCCAGGGAGATCGAAACTTACGCAAGGGAAGCCAAGAGGCGCCTGGAGGCCCAGGAAGAAGACCGGAAACGGAAGGAACAGGAGCGCCAGTCCCGACTGAAACTGGAAGAGCTGATGAGTCGATCCGGTAGTTTGATGGAGGAAGGGAAGTACAGGGAGGCGGAGGAACTGTTTCCCGAGATCGAGATTCTGGAACCCGAGAACGCCGCGGTTTCCGCCTGGAGAAAGAAGATCCTCGAAGAGAGCGAAAAGCGCAAAGTCGAAGAGGAGAATCGGAAGCGATTGGCCGGAGTCCTATCCAAAGCCAAGGCCGACGTCGAGACAGCGGAGGCGTTTTTCAAAGAGAAGCGCTACGTGGACGCACTGGAGATCCTGGACGATGTGGTCGAGCGGGTCGACCTCGATGCGAAGTACTCGAAGCAGGTCGAAGGCCGGATCCGCGACATCGAAAAGGTGATGGCGACAGAGCGCGATCCTCACATCGAGAACGGGAAGCGTCTCGAGGCGGAGGGCAAGCTCGGAGAGGCTCATCGTGAGTACAAGGCGGCGATGGCCATCGACCCGTCGGACAGCGAGGGCCCGGCCGGCATCAAGAGGATCCAGGGGCAGTTGAATTCCACGGCCAAAGCGATTTATTCGGATGGTGTGATTGCGGAGGGTTTCGGTGACTACGATGTCGCCGAGAAGAAATACCGTGAAGTGATCGACACCGTCCCGGCGGACAATTCCTACCATGTCAAAGCCAAGGCCAGATTGAAGGTTTTCACGACTCTCCGGAAGGCTCAGGAGGGCGGAAGGTGAGCACACTCCAACGTTCGCGGATTCCGCTCAGGTTCGCAGAAGGGTTTCAAACCCAGGGTGATGCCCCTGTCCAGGAGGACTACTTCGAGTTGAATCCCGAGCGGGGAATTTACATCCTGGCTGACGGGTTCGGTGGAGCGCTCGGTTTTCGAGCCGCCGAGACGGTGGTCAAGTCCATCCGGCAGTATCTGGAGCATGAGGCCGGGGATCTCGATGCGACCATGCCTTTCGAGTTGAGACCTTATTTTTCCTTGGCGGGCAATGTCCTGTTCAACGCCGTGGCCTTCGCGAATCAGAAAATCATCGAGATGAACCGTGGAAGGAACTGGCAGGACTCCGGGGGTGCCAGTGTGGTGGCGGGCTATTTGGAAGGACGACTGCTGTCTGTCGCGCGGGTGGGGGCTTGTCGGTTGAGACTCAAGCGGGCAGGGCAGGTGAAGGAGCTCATTCCCGCCAGGAGTCTCTTGCGGCAGACCGACCCGATGAGTGAAGAAGGTCCCGGGGATTCGGTACCCCTCATGAGTTTCGGAACAGCACGTTCCCTCGAGCCTGAAATGACGGAGCTCGAACTCCGCAGCGGGGACCAGGTGTTCTTCGAGACCGCCGGGGTCCGCCAAGCTTGGCGCCAGAAAATCCACGCTCTCAATGATCCTCATGGACTGAAAGACCTGCTGGAGTCCTCGAATTCTGCCGGGAATGCGTCGATAATTTGGCTCGGCTTTTAATTATACGGACCCTGTGTAACAATCTACACAGGGGGTCCTGTGAACCGAAAACGGCGGTCCGGACAAGCGGTCATCGAATATGTCCTGCTCTTGACCATGGTCGTGGGAATCATGGTGGCGTTCTTGCGCACTTTGAACGGTTCTTTCGACAAAGCCGTACCGAGAATGGGCGGTACCATTGAGCGGCAGCTCCGGACCGGCGCCGCATCGGCGGGTGTGTGGAGAAAATGAACCGGAGCGACCGTGGACAGGCCGTGGTCGAGTACATCATCCTCCTCGCGATCCTTGTCGGGCTGTATGGCGCGATGATCCGTCAGCTTGGAGAACGTGAGGTCTTCCAGAAAATGCAAAAGCCTCTGACCAAGGATTTCGCCGCCACCTACCGTTACGGACACCCGAAGGCGAAGGGGATGGATGACGGAGGACCTGTCAACATCCCGACAGTCCAGAGCAAGGGATACGACGACCAGAACTTCAGGATTTTTTACAATCCGACGATAGAGTGAATGTGATGGTGTTTGAAAACATTGGGAAAAACAACGGAGGACAGGCGGTGATCGAGTTCATTCTCGGTCTCTTGATCGTCATTTCGTTCTTTTTCTTCTACGTCCGCCTGAGTGCGGTGTTCGCCATTTCGAACTACATCCAGTACGCGACCTTCATGTCCGCGAGAACCTTGGCCTCCTCGGCGAAGGATCAGATGGTCCAGGAAGAGAATGCCAAACAGGTCCTGCAATCCATGGTGAGTGGCAAGTTCAAGGGCTTGATCAAGGCGAAGTCGGGTGACGGGATGTTCGTCGGCGATGGAAATTATTTCACAAGCCTCGGACCGATCGAAGAGTGGAATCACGGGGCTTCCTATCAGTTTTCAGCCAAACTTTCGTTTTACCCTTTCAGTGCGAACGACCAGGCCGTGATGTTGGACCTGACCAGCGAGAGCTGGATGCCGCGTGAACGAAGTGAAGATGAATGTCAGAAGGCCAAGGCCAGGATCGAGGCGATGACCGGTGTGCAAAATGTCAAAGTGGAGTGGGACAATGGATGCTGATGAAGGCCAAAGCATACTTGAAGTCATCCTGTTTCTTCCCTTCCTGTTCATCCTGGTGGGGTTGCTGATCCGGATGAACACGGGAATTCAGATGGCGATCAATAATGCACGTTACGCCAGGGCCCAGCTTTTCGTCCTGACCAACAATTCTTCCGAATACCCCCGTTTGCAACTCAGGAAGAACCGCCTCGTGAAGAACGCACATGACATGTTGGTGGTCGGGGTATCCGATCCGTTGGCCATCGAAGAGGCCGCATCGGATGGCGACATGCCAGCCATTCCCCAGATCCAGTCGATCGCGAACAAGAAAGCGAGAGGCAGTGACGAACGTGGAGAGGTGAAGTCTCGGACCGACATCCGGATCAGGGGGACTGCAGCCATTTGTACCCAGAGCAATTCGGTGACCAAGGGGACGGCGATAGACTCGTTTCAAATCACGGCAATGGCGAATCAGCGTTGGCCGTTCGGAAAAATGGCCTGTCAGTATGACGGGTCCTGGATCGGAGATCAGTGATGAACAGCAGAGCAATGACACTGTCGTTGGTGATGGCGGGGATCGCCGTTTTCTTCGTGATGAGCTCGGTCTCGAGTATCGAACAGAGTGCCACGATGAAATACGGAGACGAGGTGACTGTCTTGGTCGCCAAGCAGGACATCCGTGAAATGGGGACCATTCTGGACGGTATGGTCGAGGCCAAATCCGTGCCGAGAAACTTCGTGGAGCCCACGGCAGTCAAGTTCGACGGGAAACTCGATGTCGAATCCGTGGAGGGTGCCAAGGCCTATTCCATCCAGTCCAAACGGATTGTGGGCAATGTGGCGATTGTGGCGATCAAAAAAGGTGAACAGCTGACCCTGAACAAAATCACGGAACCGAGTATGCGGACCGGACTCGCTCCCCAGGTCACACCGGGGAAGCGAGCCATTGCGGTTCCGATCGACGAGTCAACCAGTGTCGCCAAGCTGGTGAAGCCCGGTGACCGCGTGGATGTGATCGCGGTCGTTCAATCCATGGGGGTGGGTGGACGTGAAGTCAAGACCGCCAAGACCGTGTTCCAGGATGTGGTGATTCTCGCCGTGGGCCGTTCGATCGCGAACAACGTCGCCCGTCGGGTGGATGTGGACATGGGTGGAACCGCGCGTGTCCGTTCCCTGACCGAGTACGATGGATACAGTTCCGTGACCCTGGAGCTCGATCCTGTCCAGGCACAGTTGGTTGCGGCGATTTACACCGACAACTCCAACCGGTTGATCCTTTCTCTCCGTAACAATGATGACGCCGATCGGGTGGCCATCAGTGCGCCTTCGCGTGCCACGGATGTGCTGTCGGACAGTCAGCGTTTACCGGCGAGTGGTGGAGGATTGAAGTGACATGTTGAAAGTTTCCGTCTGGTTCCTGCTCAGTGTGCTTTCCCTTCCGGTAGTGACCCTGGCACAGCAGGAAGCGGCCTCGCCGACTCCTGCAGAGGGGGAAGTGGAGGAACGAAAGGACAGGAAGCGGCGTCGGGCACCCGAAGAGAAAGCGTCTTACACCCGGTCCCGGTACTCGGCGGACCGGAGTGAGGCGGAAGCCGATCGTCGAGCCCTCCTTCTCACGGCCGGTGTCGACAAGACTGTCGATATCGAGGCGAATCTGAAGATCACCGCTGACCTCATGCAGAAAGTCATGGTCGGTAACCAATCTGTGGTGCAAGTCTTTCCGGTCACCGCCGGAGAACGGAAACAGTTGATTTTCAAGCCAGCCGCGGTGGGTGAAACCAACGTCACGATCCGAGATGATACCGGGAATGTCCGCCTGATCTTCGAGGTCATCGTCGCCCAGGCCAATCAGATCCGGAACCTCGAGCGGTTGCGGGAGAATCTCAAAGAGGTCGAAGGCATCACGATCAACATCGAAGAGAAGAACATCGTCCTCCGGGGCGAGGTTCTCACCACGGCCGATTTCAGCACCGTCAACAACGAGTTGGCGGGAGACCTCTATGGCAAAGAGGTCATCAACAAGGTGAGGATGTCTCCGGTCACCCTGAATTTCCTCGCCAAACGGATCGAGCAAGACATCCAGGTGTTCGCGCCGACCGTCCGGGCGGCGGTGATCAACGGGAAAATCATCCTCGAGGGCACCGTTGACAGTGAAGGGGCCAAACAACGCGCTTACAACCGAGCTTATTATTATCTTCCGATGGTCCGGTTCAAAGAGAACGTCGGGAGCGATCAGAATGTGATCGAGATGGAGCAGGACAAGAAGACGTTCATTCTCCAGTCCGACATCACGGTACAGGCGCCACCTCCGAAGCGTGAGAGCAAGCTCGTCCGGATGACGGTTTACTTCGTCGAGCTGGGTAAGGACTTCCTCAAGGCCTTCGGCTTCAAGTGGCAGCCCGGATTCGCTTCGGACCCGAGCATCAGCGTCGGGTCGACCGCGACCGGAGGTGTCGGTACGAACAGCGGGGGATTCACCTTCAGTGGAACACTCACCTCGTTGTTTCCGACCATCAGTTCCCCTCCGTCCAACGCATCGTACGGTCGGATCATGAAGTCGGCGACCGTCATCGTCAAAAACAGGGAAGAAGGCGAGGTCCGTGACCAGGTGCAAGTGCCCACCCAGGCCCTCGGCCAAGGCGGTACCCAGGGCAACGGTCAGCCCGTTTCGGTCGGATTCCACATCAAGATGACTCCTTCGATCCTCGAAGGTCAGGATGTCGATGTGAATGTGGACATCGAACAAAGCAACCAGGTGGGGAAGGGTTCCAACGGCACACCGATTGTGGCCAGCCACAAGGTCAAGACCCGTTTGTATTTGAAGTCCGGCGAGACCGCGGCTCTGACTGCTGTGAACAAACAAGACGTGGCCACATCGTTCAATCGCGACGACGCCTCACCGGGTGCGTTCCAGCAATCCCAGGGGGGGGCGCAGACGAAGCCGCTCTTCAGCTTCCAGAGATCGAAGAACATGTCGAAGTCCAGAGGGCAGTTCGTCATTTTCGTCAACCCGCAGATCATCGACAACGCCTCCGAGGGTACAGAGGACTTGAAGAAGAATTTCCGCATGACATCGAGTAATCGCTGAGGAAGGGACAAACAAGAAATGGGACACATCATCGCAGTGGTCGGAGGAAAGGGAGGGGTCGGGAAGAGTGTCTTCGCCGCCAACCTCGCCATCGCCTACCAGATGAACTTCAAGCAGCGCTCGTTGATCCTCGATCTCGATTTCCAGAGTCTGGGGGATCAGAACATCATCCTCGGCTTGAACCCGCCCAAGAACATCGTGGATGTGACCAAGGCCCAGGTGGGCACTTGGGACCCGAAGGCGATGACCCCCTTTCTCGCCAACTCGCCACAGGGCTTCAGCTTCATCGGGGCTCCACGTGAGGCGGCGTTGGCGAAGGACATCGATCTGGACGGTCTCGGCAAGTTTTTGAAAGCAGCTGTCGGGATTTTCCCGTGGGTGGTGATCGATTGCGGTAACGGGACCGAGCCCCATGCCTTGAAGGCGATGGAGCAGGCGAGTCTCATTTTTGTCGTGACGACTCCCGATGTGATCGTCCTGAATCAGACCCGCCGGATTCTCGGTAAGGTCCAGGAGCTTCTTTTTCCTCAGGAGATGGTCCAAGTGGTGGTCAACCGCTACTCTCCGAACAATGTGATCAATCCCCAGATGATTCAGAAGAGCATCAACAAGGCACCTTACTTCGCCATCCCCGAGGATGCCGCGACCTGTGAGGCCTCCCTCACCAAGAGCCAGCCGTTCACCATGGTCAATCCAGGGGCTGCGATTTCAAGGGCGTTTTCCGATCTGGTTCGCCGGATGGATCAGAGCAAAATGCTCGATCAATTGGCCAAACTGAACAAGCCCACAGGGGTCGCCCAGAAGGCGGGATCGGCGGCGGTGATTGCCGCGGACGGTGGCGGGGACGGTGCAGGTGGTTTACTCTCCCGGTCGAAGTCGGCTCCGACCGATCCTTGGACGAGCATGAAGCTCCGGATCCACAAGGCGTTGATCGACGTCGTGGACATGAAGAAGATGAATGCGGATGTGGCGGACTCCAAACAGCGCGAAGTCTTGCGCGAGAAGACCCAGAAGGCGATTCTCGACGTTCTGGCTAAGGAGGACGTCTCGACCCTTTGTCCGACCCGTGAACTCAGGGCTCAGTTGGTCAAGGAGGTGCTCGATGAGGCGCTCGGTCTCGGACCCCTCGAGGATCTCCTGGCGGATGACTCGGTGACCGAGATCATGGTGAATGCACGGGACCAGATTTATGTGGAACAAGGCGGTAAGCCGGGCCTGTCCAAGGTCACGTTCTCGAGCGAGCAGCAGATGATGAACGTGATCGAGCGGATCGTGACGCCGCTCGGGCGCCGGGTTGACGAGAAAACCCCGTACGTGGACGCCCGTCTCGCGGACGGCTCCCGGGTGCACGTGATCATCCCCCCGCTTGCGCTCAGGGGTCCTACGATCACGATCCGGAAGTTTCCCAAAAAAAGGATCATGGCCTCGGATCTGGTGAAGTTCGGTTCGATGACCACGGAGATCGCGGATTTTCTCAGGGCCTGCGTCGAGGCCAAGCTCAATATCGTGGTTTCGGGGGGTACCGGTTCGGGTAAGACCACTTTGCTCAATGTGTTGTCGAATTTCATTCCTGCGACCGAGAGGATCATCACGGTCGAGGATGCAGCGGAACTTCAGCTCGGCCAGGAACACGTCGTTCGTCTCGAGACCCGTCCGAAGAACATCGAAGGTGAGGGTGAGGTTTCCATCCGGGACCTGATCAAGTGTTGTCTCAGGATGCGTCCTGACCGGATCGTGGTCGGGGAGTGCCGGGGCGGAGAGGCTCTGGACATGTTGCAGGCCATGAACACCGGTCACTCAGGCTCATTGACCACCGTCCATGCCAACAACCCGAGAGAATGCATCGGCCGTCTGGAAACCCTCGTGATGATGGCGGGCATGGGATTGCCGCTCAAGGCCATCCGGGAAACGGTAGCTAGTGCCGTCAATCTCATCATCCAGCAGTCCCGTCTGACCGACGGTACGAGGAAAGTCACGTATGTTTCCGAGGTGCTCGGAATGCAGGGCGAAACCGTGACCATCCAGGACATCTTCATTTACAAGCAAGAGGGTCTCGACAAGAACCGTAAGATTATTGGCAGGTTCGTTCCCACCGGGTTCATCCCAAAATTCGTGGAAGAGATGGAGGCAAAAGGAATGAAAATCTCCCGGGGCCTTTTCGCGGTCAAATAACCTCAGTATCATGAGGATATGAGTTTCGTGATTCCACATTGGCTGCTCGGCCTCGTCGTGTTCATCTCGGCGTTGATGGTGGCCTACCAGTTTTCGGGACGGATCCTCGACTGGGTGAGGTTCCACTCGATCGGCACCCGCGATTACATCGCCGACAAACTCAAATTGATGATGATCGATCTTCCGCTCGAGAAGATCCTCATGTACCAGGTCGGATTCTCATTCGGCCTCGGCGGACTCGTTTTCTTGGCTTGTTTACCTAATTTTAAAGCGGGAGGAGCGCTCGGAGCGGTGGTTGCCGTCGCGGCATGGTTCCTTCCGAAACCGATCGTGAACGTTCTCTACCAGAAGCGTGTCGATCGATTCGTCGAGCAGATGGTCGACGGACTCGGTCTCATGTCGAACGGGATGAGATCGGGCCTTTCGGTTTCCCAAGCCATGGGTCTCGTGGCCCAGGAGATGCCCGACCCCATCAAGTCCGAGTTCGAGCTGGTCCTGAACCAGAACAAGCTCGGATCCTCACTCGAGTCAGCGTTCATCGACCTGTCGAAGCGTGTTGTGGCGGATGAAGTCGAGATGTTCGTGACTTCGGTGGTCATCCTGAAGGAGACCGGGGGAAATTTGGCGGAAACCTTCGATACGATCACCACTTTGATCCGTGAACGGATCAAGGTGGAGAACAAGATCAAGGCCATGACCGCATCCGCCTTCTGGCAAGGGATGATCCTGCTCGGGGTTCCTCCCTTCATGGGATTGACGCTTTCCCAGTCCGATCCGGAACTCATGAGGCCGATGTTCGAGACCTGGCTCGGTTGGTTGGGCCTGTCTACCGTGGCAATTTTGATGATGGTGGCTTATTTTGTAATCAAGAAGGTGACAAAAATCGATGTTTGAGGTGAGAAAAATGACCAGGATTTTGATCTTGTTGGGAGCATTGCTTTCGGTGTCCAGTGCATTCGCCCGTGCGGATGTGAGTCTTCGGAACGGGAATTTTTTCGTGTCACTGAGAGACATCTCCTACCCGGGCGGAATGGAACCGAAGATCGAACGGGTGTACAACTCGAAGTCCGATTTTCACGGGATGTTCGGTTACAGCTGGGGAACCGAATACGAAACCCGCCTTTCATTCGACCCTGACGGGAGTCTGCTTCTGACCGAATACGGCGGAGGTGCGAACATCCGTTTCAGCCCGAAAACCTACTCTGCGAACGATGTTGACGAAGGCATCAAGGCTGTCGTGAGTGCCGCCCAGAAGGCCGGGACCATCACCAGTGCCAAGGGGCTTGAAGAATACAGGAAGCGTCTCAAGGAGAATCCCGACTTCAGGTCCAAACAGTACGCCATATTCGTGAACAAGGGTTCACTCCAGCGCAAGTCCATCGCTGAAAACACCCAGTTCATCTCCACCGACTATCAATACCAATACCTCACCCGCGTGAAGGGCGGATACACCCGGGTCATGGAAGCGGGGATGATCCAGAAATTCAACGAGTCGGGACGGTTGGTCCAGATCATGGATCGCAACCGGAACTTCGTGAATTTTTCTTACGATTCGAACGGCCGGGTGGCGCAGATGATCGACAACCAGAACCGGAAGATGGTTTTCTCTTACAACCAGTTCGGTCTGGTGGAGCGGATTGCCGGAGAGAGCGGAAAGAAAGCGGAATTCAAGTATTCCAAAGAGGGTTTCCTGGTTTACAGCAAGGATGACGCCGGTGTGGAGAACACATTCAAGTACACTGCCGACCAGTACAGGAACCTCACCGAAATCGGATACCCGAACGAGCGGAACGCGAAGGGTGAACCGAAGCGGATGATCGTGGGTTACTACGGGCCCGAAAAGAACTCCAGTGTGAAGTCGGTGGTGAATCTCGACGGAACGGTGAACGAGTACGAGTACGAGCTCGGCGGGAAATCCCCCGGTTATTATTCGGTCCGGGTGGTTTTGAAGGACGCCTCCGGTGCGAAACTCAACGATTCCAAGTATGAGTATTTTTACAAGACCAAGCCGAGTGGAGAGGAATTCACCGCAAGGATGGTCACCACGGTGGACGGCGAAAAAACCGAGACCGTCTACGACGAAAAACTCGGTTATCCGCTGAAGATCACTGCAAACGGAAAAACCACCACCATGGAGTATGATGTGAAGGGCAGGATGACCCGGAAAGTGACCCCGCTTCATACGACCACACTGACCTACGACCCGGCCATCGGGAAGGTCTCCAAGGTTGTCAAAAAGGTGACGAGCGGCACGGTGATCTGGAGCGAGTTCGAATACGACAAGGCCACCGGGAACCTCCTGGTTGCCCGTAACAGTGACAAGAAGCTGGTGAAGTTGATCTACGACTCCCAGGGCAGGATCAGCGCACTGGTCGATCAAGCCGGTCGTCAGCTCACTTTCAAGTACAACGAGCTGTCCAAACCGGTCGAGATCCGGGATGCCAAGCTGGGTACCGTGAAGTTCACCTACAAAAACAGTGGAGAAGTCGACAAGGTGGACAGCAACGGTGGCGCGAGCGTGTCTGTGGAGGTGATGAGGGCCCTGCAGAGTCTGATCGACATCACCGCACCGGCCGGCGTGACGATGTCCATTTGATCAATTGATCTTGTTTAATATTGACCGTCGCGCGGACGACTGGTTAAACTGATTGAGAGAGGTAAGGTAAGGATGAAAGCAATTCTGGTTCTGGGCTTCCTTCTGGTTGGTACAAATTCGGCTTGGGCGGCTGCGAAGACTGAAAACCAGTCGAGCACCTGCTGTAAGACCTGTGCTGTGGACCAGGGGGGGTGCGCTCCTGATGCTGGAAACAATCCTGACCAGGTCGTGGTTCAGGCTCCCGGTGACAAGGTAGAGAAGCCGGGTGATTCCAGCGAAGGTAAGTGAACCTTTCGCCTCGTTTTTCATTGAGTGACGCACAGCGTTTCCGCTAGGATGAGGGGGATTTCCCAAATTCTGGTGCGGAGTGTTGATGACGTCCAAGCTTGCCGATTCCCGTTCTGATCAAGAGCGTCCCCTTCTTCCTTCCGAGGCGAGGCAGATTGCTCCGTTGCGGAAGCCCGAGTGGCTGAAAATCCGGCCACCTGCCGGTGAGAATTATTCCAAGATCAAGGGCCTCCTTCGTGAGCGAGGGCTCCATACCGTTTGTGAAGAGGCCCATTGTCCGAACGTCGCCGAGTGTTGGGCGAGTGGTACCGCAACCTTCATGCTCGGAACCGAAGTCTGTACGCGGGCATGCCGGTTTTGCGCCGTGAAGACCGCCCGTAGGCCTCCTCCGCTCGACCCGGAAGAGCCCTACAAGATCGCAGAGGCGGTCGCGGCCTTGAAGTTGAAGTACGTGGTCCTCACCTCGGTGGACCGTGACGATCTTCCGGACGGAGGCGCTTCCCATTTTGCGACCACGATCCGTGAATTGAAGCGACTCGACCCGGCGCTTCTCGTGGAAGCCCTGGTTCCGGATTTCCGTGGCAACGAGGCGGATGTCGCCACCATCGTCGAGTCCGGATTGGACGTTTACGCCCATAACATCGAGACGGTTTACCGTTTGCAGTACAGAGTCCGCGATCCGCGGGCCGGATACGCGCAGAGTCTGGAAACCCTTCGTTTCGCCCGGGCCCATGCCCGGTCCAGGGGGCAGGCGCTTCACACCAAAAGCGCGATCATGCTCGGACTCGGCGAAGAAGACGGTGAGATCCAACAGGCGTTTGCCGATTTGCGGGAAGCAGGAGTGGATGTGCTCACTCTCGGACAGTATTTGCGGCCTTCCCTCAGTCACTTGCCGGTGGAGCGCTATTATTCGCCCGAAGAGTTCGCAACGCTTGAAAAGCAGGCTCAAGCGGCCGGCTTCCTTTACGTCGCGGCAGGACCGATGGTGCGCTCGAGTTACAAGGCTGCAGAGTTGTTCCTCGAAGGTTTGATCAGACAAAACAAATAAGGCCCGAAACACAAGGAGAGAGACAAATGGAATTCAGACTACCCGAACTCGGAGAAGGCGTGAACGAAGGCGAATTGGTCAAGTGGAGGGTCAAGGAGGGCGAATCCGTCCGGGACGACCAGCCGCTTTGCGAAGTGATGACCGACAAGGCCACGATTGAAATTCCTTCTCCATTCTCGGGAAAGATCGTTCAGTTGGTTGCCAAAGAAGGCGAGATCGTCAAAGTCCACCAGTTGATGGTGGTCGCTGAAGTGAGTGGATCGAAGGTCGCCGCTCCTGCCGCTGCCCATGCCCCGGCTCCGACTGCCGCTCCGGCGAAAGCCACGAGTCCGGCTCCCGCCGCTTCTGTCGCCACCCCTCCGGCTGCAGCAGCTCCGGTGTCGGGTGATGTTCTGGCTTCGCCTGCGACCCGCAAAGCAGCCCGCGAAAAAGGCATCGATCTCGGCCGCGTTCGCGGATCCGGTCCTCACGGTCGGGTGCTTTTGGCGGATTTGGAGCAATCATTGAGTGCGGCACCGGCTTCGGCGACCAAATCATTTGCCGCCGGATCGGTTGAGCGCACTGCGATCCGCGGGATGCGCAAGAAAATCTCCGAAAAGATGCGCCAATCCAAGGACAAAGCCGCGCACTTCACCTATGTGGAAGAAGCGGATGCAACCGAACTCGTCAAGCTGAGGTCGAAGGCCAAGTTGATCGCCGAAAAGAAAGGCATCAAGCTGACTTATCTTCCGTTCATCTTGAAGGCGATGGTTGCGGCTCTGAAACAACATCCCCGGATCAACTCCACGGTCGATGAAGCCGCACAGGAAATCCTGACCCACCACACCTTCAACATTTCCCTCTCCGTGCAGACCGAGGACGGCCTCACGGTTCCGGTGATCAAGCATGTCGAGCAGAAGTCGATCTTCGAGCTCGCCCGTGAAATTGCCGATGTGGTGGACCGCGCACGGAAGAAAAAGCTCACCATGGAAGATTTCCAGGGCAGCACCATCACATTGACCAATGCGGGTTCGATCGGAGGACTCTTTGCGACTCCGGTGATCAATCATCCGGAAGTCGCCATTCTGGGCTTCAACAAGATCTTCCGCAAGCCGGTGGTGGTGAACCGGAACGGACGCGAGCGTCTCGCCATCCGGGATTGGACTTATTTCTCGATGAGCCTGGATCACCGGATCATCGACGGCGCCGAAGCGGCCGAGTTCATGAAGACCTTCATTGAATACATCGAAAATCCGGGGCTCCTGCTCCTTGAAACGCTCTGATCGGGCCGGAGGCGAAAATGAAAAATCATGATTGTGATGTGGTGGTGATCGGTGCCGGACCCGCAGGTTATGTTTGCGCGATCCGTCTCGCCCAGCTCGGGAAAAAAGTCATCGTCGTGGAGCGTGCCCAGGTCGGGGGAGTCTGCCTGAACGTGGGCTGTATTCCGTCCAAGGCGCTCATTCATGCGGGAAGCACCTTCGACAAGATCCGTCATGCCGGATCCATGGGGATCAGTGGCACCGATTCGGCCAAGCTCGACATGAAGCAGCTCCAGGGCTGGAAGGGTGAAGTGGTCAAAAAGCTCACCGGTGGCGTGGCCCAGCTCCTCAAAGCCAACGGTTGCAGCGTGTTGGCCGGAGACGCACGCTTCGTGTCCTCCACCGAACTCTCCGTGAAGACACAGGACGGGGAAGACAAGGTCCGGTTCAAGCAAGCCGTGATCGCAACGGGTTCGCGTCCTGCTGAGATACCCGGATTCGAAGTGGATCAGAAGCTCGTTCTCGATTCCACCGGGGGGCTCGCTCAGGAAGCAGTTCCGGAGACCCTCCTTTGCGTGGGTGGCGGATACATCGGTCTCGAGCTTGGCACCTTTTACGCCAAGGTCGGATCCAAAGTGACCGTGGTGGAAGCGGGTCCCGCACTTCTCGGAATCGTCGATCCCGACTTGGTCCGAGTGGTTCAAAAAGGCCTCGAAAAACGTGGAGTGAAGGTCCAGACTTCGACCACGGTGAAGTCGGTCAAGAAGCTCCAAAACTCGGTCGAGGTGGTGTTTTCTTCCTCCGCCGGTGAAGTGAAAGAGAAGTTCGATCGGGTGCTGGTGACCATCGGTCGCACCCCCAACACCGCAGGTTTGGGCCTCGAGAAGGCCGGGGTGAAGGCGGATTCGAAGGGCTTCATTCCTGTCGATTCCCAGCGTCGGACTTCGGTTCCGAACATTTTCGCCATCGGTGATGTGGCCGGGCAACCGCTGCTCGCCCACAAAGGCTCGAAAGAAGGAATGGTTGCGGCCGAGGCGATCGGCGGGATGAAAACGGTCTACGATGTGCGCGCGATGCCTGCGGTGATCTTCACCGATCCTGAGATCGCGACCGTGGGGTTGACCGAAGCCGAGGCCAAATCAAAGGGACTCACGGTCCAGATCGGACTGTTTCCGTTCGCTGCAAACGGCCGGGCACTCTCGGTGGGAGAACCCGACGGGATGGTCAAGCTCGTGAGTGATGCCAAAAAGGGCACTTTGCTCGGTTGCCACATTGTCGGGGCTGAAGCTTCCAATTTGATCGCCGAGGCGACTCTGGCGATCGAGATGGGGGCGCATGTCGAAGATCTCGCCCTGACGGTGCATGCCCATCCTACGCTTCCCGAGACCATTATGGAAGCGGCCGAGGTCGCACTCGGTCACCCGATCCATATTTTCAAACCGAAGAAATGACGGGTTTCGAGATCCTTTCCCTTCCAGGAACGCGGAAGTTCTCCGAGGTCCATGCGCTCATGTTGGAACTCCTGGAAAAGAGGATCCGGGGAGAGATCTCCGACACCTTCATTTTTTGCGAGCACCATCCGGTGATCACGCGGGGGCGCGGGCTCCAGTGGTCCGCGCAAAGGTCAGATCGGGCCATGCCCCCTCCGCTCGTCCCCCTCGGAACGGATTATGTGGAGATCGAGCGGGGAGGGGATTTGACCTGGCACGGGCCCGGGCAGCTTGTGGTCTATCCGATCCTTTCCTTGGGAGGCACGGGTCGGTTGGGGGCGCACTTGGGCCGGGACGTTGAAAAGTATGTTCGATTCCTCGAGGAGTGGTGGATCCGCGCTCTCGCTCGCGAAGGAGTCCGGGTCCATCGGGACTCCGCTGGAAGCGGGGTTTGGTCGGGAAAGCTGAAGCTCGCATCGGTCGGTGTGGCAGTCCGGAAGTGGGTGACTTACCACGGCCTTGCCATGAACGTGGTGAATGACCTGATGCCTTTCCGGGATTTCTCTCCCTGCGGCTTCGGAGGAGAGGTCATGACCCGGATCTCGGACCTGGAGGGGATCCCGTCCGATCTCAAGGGGCCCGATTGGCGCCACCTTTGGGAGGCGCGTCTGGTTCGGGAGCTCGAAGCGTGGAACGCAAACGACAGCTGAAAACCTGTATGGAATTTGGACAGCTGTCAGGAGAGAAAGGGCCTTTCAGTCCGGGAGGCCGTGGGGCTTCGGTCGTTTTGTAGAGAAAATCCTCTGAAATGACCGGACTTTGCGATCTTCGTGGGGTGCGCGCCCGGATTGGCACATCCTCTGCAATACTCCGGACAAGTGGTACGTCGAGCGGAAGTTGAGAGAATGAGAACCGTCGGAGGACGTATGAAAATCTTCACCCTTTTGGCCCTATTTACTGCATTTGCATCCCCTGCTATCGGCGGAGTCGTGTCGAGCAAGCAATCCGGTAAAGCTCATTGCACCAAAAACGAACAAGACCACCAGGTCAAGTTCGCAGCCGGTTCCGGATCGCAGGTATCCAAGTCGAATCAAGCCGGATCTGGACGCTGATCTCCAAAATCATGCCCTCTGTACATCGGGAAGCGGCCCTGTCTAAAGTTGAGACAGTCGTCGTCTTCCCGATCGTCATTCTGAGGAGAAACGGAATGGGTTTATTTATCCAAGATCATGTAATGATTGATTAATTCACTATGGTCTGGAACCCCGCTTTTTGGCACACCCCGTGCATTATCTCTGGGTGAGCGGTACGTTGTGCGAAAACGGGAATCTTCCCACCCCATCGGAGTGACTATGAAAATCATGACTTTGATCGCCCTCCTGACTGCCTTCGCATCTTCCGCTTCTGCTGCAGTGGTTTCGAGCAAACAAAGCGGCAAAGCGCTCTGCTCGAAGAATCGTGCGGATCTGGTCCTGGCTTCTCTTTCGGTGGCAAAAGGACGCTCGGCTCAGAACGCGGGCTCTGGCCGGTGATCCGGATCGACCATCACTTTTTTTGTTCCGAACGCTCGATGATCTGCCTCAACGCTTTTTGATCTTCGGGACTGATGTCAGCATCCAGTTTGTGGAGTTCTTTCATCCTGGCTTCGAGGCTGGCCTTGTATTCCTCGGTGAGCAATTTTGCCTGTCGCTCGGGGTTGTAGACCCCTGCGATTTTCACCCACTTCTCGACGTGGCGTGAAACCGTGACCCCCTGGATCTCGATCACATGGGAGAACACGAGCACGACCAAAGCGAAGATCGAATATTTCAGGATCGCCGAGAGGAAAGAGAACATTCACCCAACCTCAGGCGGCCCCGCCGGCAGCGGCGGTTTGAATCGAGCCTGTGGAAAGGCTTTCCTGAATGACCCTCATGACCTCGTCTGTCTGGAAAGGCTTGATCACGTAATCCTTGGCGCCGGCCTGGATGGCCTCGGTCACCAAGTTCTCCTGGGTCATCGCCGAGAGAATCACGATCCTCGCATCGGGATCGCGCTTCAGAATCACCCGCGTGGCATCCACACCGTTCATTCTGGGCATCACCAGATCCATGATGACGAGGTCCGGCCTGGTTTCGAAGTAGAGGCGGACGGCATCATCTCCGTTTTCGGCCTCGCCCACCACCCGGTAACCGCGATTCTGAAGAATCTGTTTCAGAGTCTTACGGACATAGGGAATATCATCAGCAATCAGAACGGTTTTGAATGCATCCTTCATTCGGCACCCCTCATGAACAGTGTAGGCTCACGACGTGATTCTTTCAATGCTGACGCTCTCGATTCTCCTGCGTGTCGCATCTTTGACGGTGAATCGCAGGTTTCCGGCAGGTGTCTCGAAATAGAGCTCATCGCCAGGCTCGGGAATGCGGGAAAATTGACGCAACAGGAAGCCGCCCAAGGTGTCGTAATCTCCCTCGGGGATCTCGATCTGCAGTTCTTCATTGATCTGGGTGATGGTCGCCCTTGCCTTGATGATCCAGGAGGTCTCCGAGGTGGATCGAATCAGTTTTTTCTCGAGATCGTCCTCGTCCTCGAGATCGCCCACAATCTGTTCGAAAATGTCCTCACGGGTCAGGATCCCGACCGCTCCTCCGTACTCGTCCACGACCACCGCCAACTGAAAGTCCTCTTCGATCATGCGGTTGAGGATCTCTTCGAGTTTCTGGTTCTCGGCGACATAGACCGCAGGTTTGATGAACCGGTCGATCCTTTGTCTCAAATCATTCTGGCGGAAGATGGTGTGAAGTTCGAGCACTCCGATGATGTTGTCGATCCGCTCGTCAAAAACAGGAATACGGGAATGCTTCTTTTCCCGGTAGAGTTCGAAGGCCTCGAGCAGTGAGCTTTGCTTCTCGATGGCGTCCACCTGGACCAAGGGCACCAATCCGTCTTTCGCGATCCGGTCCCGGAAGCGGAGGATTTTACGGATGAGCCGCTTCTCGTTGGACTTGATCTGGGTGTCCCCCGAGTCCGAGGTGAGAAGACCGTGAAGTTCTTCTTTCACGCTCTGCTTTTTTCCGCTCCAGACCATCTCCATGGGGGTCACGATCCGGGTGATCTGCGAGGTGTAAAGGGTCATCAAGCGGATCAGGGGCGAGAGCACTTTTTGAGTCAGGAAGATGGGGTAGGCGACTTTGGGGACGAGGACGTCCGCGAAGCGCCTGTACATGAACTTCGGGATCAATTCACCGAACACGATCACGAGCAGCGACCCGATCGTCGCCGCATAGGCTTCGCCGTGTTCTCCCATCAGCCTGCGGAACTCGAGGGTGAGCACCACCGAAGTTCCCATCACACAGGTGCTGGTCATGAGCAGGGTGGACGAAAGGATCCGGTCGGGCGATTTCAGCAGGCGGAGAGCCAGTTGTGCCCCCCGGTTTCCTTGCTTGCCCTTCCTTTTCAGGGTGAGCTTGTCCATCGACAGCAGTGCGAGCTCGCTGCCCGAGTAGAATCCCTCGATCAGGATGAACATCAAGACGATGGCGATGGTGCCGGGCGAGAGAGCGGTCATTCTTCGAACGCCTCCTCGATCAGGGTGTCCAGAATGTCCTGAAGAGTGATCATCCCGGCGATCTTGCCGTTCGTCCCCCGGGTGAATGCGACCTGGATTTTCTTCGATTTCATCTTCCTGAACAAGGCGTCGATGGTGAGGGTGCTGGCCACGGTGAGGGGTTCGTTGGCGAGAGTCATCACGTTCTCACTTCGCATCTCGGGTCGGACCTTGAGTTCGGCGAGGTCTTTCGAGTTGATCACTCCGACAATGTCATCGAGATTCCGGTCATAAACCGGGATCCGGGAGTAGATCCGGTCCTTCAGGATGATCATGGAAGCTTGCTCGACAGTGGCGCTCGATGGAACCGTGATGATTTTTTTGATCGGTGTCGCGAGCTGTTCGACGCGGGTGTCATCCATCTCGAACACATTCTTGATGAGTTCCAGTTCGGTCTCGTGCAAATGGCCTGTCTCTGTTTGCTCTTCCGCCAGGATGATGAAGTCCTCTTCGTGGAGCTGATGGAGCTCTTTCACCGGAGGGGCGGGGATGAAAAACCGGATGATGGAGACCACCGGGCGCATGAGGAGGTAGAGCGGATAAACGAGCGGGAGGAAGGTCGAGATGATCATCTGATTCGCCTTGCTCGCGATGACTTTCGGAGTCAGCTCGCATGCGATCAGCATGACAGGTGTGGTGATCAGGATGCCGAGTAGGGCGCTCATTTTCCAGTCGAGCTTCATCGGTTCCACGATCCGGGTGGTGAGGATCGAAGCGAGGGAAATGTTCACGATCTCGTTGAACAGGAGAACCGTGATCAAGAGCCCCATCGAGTCTTGGATCAGGGTCCGGATGCGCCGGAACAAGGGTTCGGACTCGTCCCTGATCCGTTTGAGTTGCACACGTGACAGCGAGAACAGTGCGATCTCACTCGAGGAGAGCACAAAAGAGCAACTGATCAACAACACGCAAAGAAGGGTGCTGGTAAGTGTCATGTCCCGGTTCTGTCATGAGGAAAGCCCGGGCCAATGTGATCGGCCCGGGCTCCCTGGATTGAGTACAACCTGCCGGTTTTAAGCGGCACGCTTGGTTGATTTGGCAACAGCAGGTTCGGCTGCCGCAACCGGTTTCTGTTTCTTGGTCTTGGTAGGACGGGTCTCGTGAGTTTCGCCGCCGGCACCGGGGAGGTTTCCTTCGATCGGAAGGATCTTCTCGGTGAGGGCCACCTCGAGCACTTCATCGATGGATTTCACCGGTACGAAGTTGAGGTGCTTGCGGTACTCTTCGGGGATCTCTTCCAGGTCTTTCCGGTTCTTCTCCGGAATGATGATGGTCTTGATCCCGTGTCTCATCGCGGCGAGGGATTTCTCCTTCAGTCCGCCGATCGGGAGCACCCGGCCGGTGAGGGTGATTTCACCGGTCATCGCCACATCCCTGCGGACCGGGATTCCGGTCAGGCGGGAGATCATGGCTGTGGCCATGGTGATCCCGGCTGAAGGTCCGTCCTTGGGGATGGCTCCCTGAGGGAAGTGCACATGGATGTCGGTTTCGCTCAGTACGTCGGAGTTGATTCCGAAGTCGGCTGCGCGCCACCGGATCAGACCGAGAGCGGCCTGTGCCGATTCCTTCATCACATCGCCGAGCTGGCCGGTGAGGAGCATGCCCCCCTTGCCGCGGGTCGTAGCGGTCTCCACATAGAGGATCTCGCCACCCACCGAGGTCCAGGCGAGTCCGGTCGAAATACCGACCTCGTCCCTTTCCTGCTCGTCTTCGCGGGAGTAAACCGCTGGTCCGAGGAACTTGGCCACCATCGCAGGATCGATCACGGTGCGGTCGGTCTTGCCTTCAGCCACCATGCGAGCGGTCTTGCGGCAGACGGTTCCCACCAGGCGTTCGAGATTCCGCAACCCGGCTTCACGGGTGTAGTTCTCGACGATGGCGCTGATACCGGCATCGGTGAATTCGATCTGGTCGGAAGTGAGCCCGTTTTCGAGGATCTGCTTCTCGATCAAGTATCTGCGAGAGATGAAGTGTTTCTCTTCCTGGGTGTATCCGGAGAGCTGGATCACTTCCATCCGGTCGCGGAGAGGCGCCGGAATCTGCTCGAGGGCGTTACAAGTGGTGATGAACATGACATTGGTCAGGTCGATCGGCACATTGAGGTAGTGGTCGCGGAACGCGTAATTCTGTTCCGGATCGAGCACTTCGAGCAATGCAGCCGAAGGATCGCCTTTGTAGTCGGTCCCCATCTTGTCGAGCTCGTCCAGGATGAAGACGGGATTGTTGGTTCCCGCTTGCTTCAAGCCTTGGATGATACGACCGGGGAGGGCGCCGACGTACGTCCGGCGGTGACCGCGGATTTCCGCTTCATCCTTCACTCCGCCGAGGGAGATCCGGACGAATTCACGGCCGAGGGCCTTGGCAATCGACTTCCCGAGGGAGGTCTTACCGACACCCGGAGGACCGGAGAAGCACAGGATCGGCCCCTTCATGTTGTCCTTTTTGAGCTTACGGACCGCGAGGAATTCGATGATCCGCTCTTTGATCTTGTCGAGCTTGTAATGATCGTCGTCCAGGATCTCCATTGCGTGATCGAGATCGAGATTGTCGACAGACGCCTTGCCCCAAGGGGTGTCGGTCATCCATTCGATGTAGGTCCGCATCATCGAAGCTTCGGAACTTTCAGGATGCATGCGTTCGAGGCGCTGAAGCTGTTTCATGGCTTCTTGCTCGACATTCGCCGGCATCTTGGCGTTCATGACCTTCTCGCGGAGTTCGTTGATTTCCTCTGCCTTGGGATCATTGTCGCCGAGTTCGCTCTTGATCTGCTTCATCTGTTCGCGGAGGAAATATTCCTTCTGCGACTTGCTGATCTCATCCTTGGTTTGCGAACGGATCTTCGCCTGGATGCTCAGAACTTCGGTCTCCTTGGTGAGGATCTCGTTGATCTTCTGGAGCTTCACGAACGGGTCGTGGATTTCGAGCACATCCTGGGCCGTGCTGACCTTCAGTCCGAGGTTGGAGGCGACGAGGTCCGCCATGCGGCTCGGCTCGGTGATGTTCTCGAGAACCATCATGATGTCAGGGGCAAGAACCTTGCCGAGGCTGATCATCCGTTCGATCTGTTCTTTGATGGTGCGCATGAGGGCTTCGGATTCGGCCTTTTTCTCGTTGGCCACTTCCTGGACCTGTTCCACTTGCACTTCGTAGAAAGGAGCGGTTTGAGTGAATTTCTTGACACGGGCTTTGCACAGGCCCTGAGTCAGGATTTTGATCCGGCCGTCGGGGAGCTTGCGCATGCGCATGATCATGGCGACGGTTCCGGTTTCGTAAATTCCGTCCGGAGTCGGTTGTTCGTCCGCGATGTTCTTCTGGGAAGAAAGAAAAATCAGGCGGTCGGTTTTGGAAAGCGCTTCTTCCACGCTACGGATGGAAGAATCACGACCCACGAATAAAGGAATGATCATATAGGGAAATACAACAATATCCCGTACAGGAAGCATCGGTAGTGTTTGTGGGATTTCAATCTGTTCGCCGTCGTAGTTAGTTACCATTTACCCTCCAACAGGTTGTACTCAAGGAACAGTTCGGAGAGCCCGGAGGATTGCTTTAGGGATTTGTTTTTACTTTGTTTTTAAACCAAAACAGTCAACTATTCTGGTCGGCGCCGAGTCGATCCACCATGGCCCGGAGAGCCGGTGGAAGGGGGGCTTCAAAGCGGAGTTCCTGCCCGGTGACAGGATGCCGGAATCCGAGAATGCGGGCGTGCAGTGCCTGTCCTGGAAGTGCCTTCACCGCCCGCTGAATTTCGAGAGGGAGCAGTTTCCATTTGGCTTGGGAATCCGTGGGAGTTCCGTACACCGGATCGCCCAACAAGGAGTGGTGGAGGTGGGTGAGGTGCACACGGACCTGGTGGGTCCGTCCTGTCATGAGACGTGCCTCGATCCAGCTGGCAAACGGGGATTTTCCCGTTTGGGAATACTCATCGAGTTTGCGGAATATCGAGACGGCTTTCCGACCGTTCTCGACATTCACGGCCATTTTTTTTCGATCTTGCTGGCTGCGACCCAGGGTCGATTCGAAGCGGAATTCATCCTCCCATCGGGGGGATCCGTAGCAAAACGCCCAGTACCTCCGTTCGATGTCGTGACGGGCGAAGAGGGCTGCGAGTCCCGCATGGGCCGCATCTGTCTTACTGACCACCAAGGCGCCACTGGTGTCCTTGTCGATCCTGTGGACGATCCCGGGCCTCAATACACCGCCGATTCCGCTCAGGTCCTTGATCCTGTGAAGGAGTGCGTTCACCAAGGTTCCGGACCTCTGGGTTTCCGAAGGGTGGACGGTGAGTCCGGGTTGTTTGTTCACCACCAGGAGGTGCTCGTCCTCGAACAGGATGTCGAGCGGGATGTCTTCAGCGACCACATCCAGGGGTGTCGGCTCTGGAATCTCGATGACGATCTCGGATCCGGGATTCAAGCGGTCTTTTCCCCGGACCGGCTTTCCACCCGAGGTGACCTGCTCCGCATCCATCAATTTTTGCAGTTGGGAGCGGGACAAGGACGGGGCGCCCTCTTCGTCCTCGAGTAAACGGAGCAAAGACTTGTCAGCCCGGTCTGCCACATCTCCGGGGACCAGAATGATCCACTTCCGGCTCATTTTCAGACTTTTTCGGGAAGAGACGCCTTCATCCGTTCCAAGTAGTGCCGGGTGACCTGGTCCACCGGAAGCTTCAGGCGTTTACTGATCTGCTGCAAAAAACCCCGCACATACACCACTGCCGGGAGCTTGGCGAAGTTCTCTTCCTCCAGGGCGTGGAGGTAGGACCTCGAAATCCTCGTGTAATCCGAAAGATCCTCGAGAGTGATCCTCCGGGATTCCCGGATCTTGCGAAGAACGGGGCCTGTCCAGGTTTCTTCAGCACCCAGGACCGTGTCCGGTTCTGGAGAAAGGATTTCCTTGGCCGGGGTGACACTCACCGGGCTGTCGGAACGGCCGAAGGTCAGTGAGGCCAGGCTTGCACTCGAGGGATTGGGCCAGGTGTCTCCCGACGGCTCTGGCATGGAGACCGGAGCGGTAGGGATCCCCGGATTCATGCCGTGACCTTGATCGTAGGCCCGACGTTTTTCCGGATTCGAGAGCACGAGGTAGGCGTTCTCGACGTTTTTGAGCATCTGCTCGGTCTCTTCCCTTGAGAACACGCCGTAGTGGGCGATGTTGTCCTTGCCGTAAGCCGATTTCAGCCGGAGGTAGGCGGAACGGATCTCCTGCGGCGTCGCGTCCGGCGTGAGCTCCAGAAGGTCATACAGGCTGAGGGGATCCTCGTTGAGGTGCATATTTATTCTGCAAGGGTATGTTCAATCCTGGCTTGTTTCAACAGGTAATTGACAATCCGGTCGATGTGAACCGCGATCCGGGAATGGGGATATTCGGCAAGAATCGGTCGCATTTTCCGGACCGACTGCCAGACGTTCGGCTCGTATTCGATATAGCCGAGGTAATCGAGATCGATCCCGAAGTACTTTTTTGCCACGCTTTTCATCGAAAATCCGACGTCCACATCCGTCTGGCTCCGGGTCTGGTTGATCACCAGTTTGGGACGGAAGTTCTTGATGGCGTTCCTGAGTTCCATGGCCAGGGCCGGATTCTGGAAGTTGGTTTCGGTGAGGAGTTGCTGGGGAGATTGAATCCCAAGCGGGTGATTCGGTGTCATGGCGGCCTCGATCAGAGGGCGGATGCCCTCGAAACGAGGGACATCGAGAAGTCGGCTGTAGTAGCTCGCCTTGATGAAACGGTAAGCGTTCTCGATCGAGGTCGGCTCAGGCAGTGCGGTGATGATTCCGATCTCAGCGTGGTTGAAGAACTCGAGGGTGTAGGCGCTTGTGCCCGCCCCGAGGTCGAGAATCACAAAGTGATGATTCATCCGGTCGAGGGCTGAGAGGATGCTTTGGATTTTCTCTTTTGAAATTTGCGTGATTTTCAGGTCGTCCTTGGCTCCGGCGATCATCTGCAGGTTCTGGAACTGGGTCTGGACGATACAGTCTTTCAGCTCGGGAGCGGACCCGTTCAGAAAGTCGGACAGGCATTTGGCCGGAGGCGACTGGCCGAGCACGGTATGGAGGTTCGCACCACCGAGGTCGAGGTCGACGACGAGAGTGCTGTATCCCATTTTGGCGAGAGTGAAAGCCAGTGAAGAGGAGAGCAGGCTTTTTCCGACGCCACCCTTGCCGCCGCCGATCGCCCAGATCTGCTGCTTCAAAAAAGGACTCCGGGAATTGAATTGAGTGCCATGGGTCATCGAGCGTGGGTCTTTCAGTGACATGTTCGTTTCCATCCTAGAAACCGCCTGTCCTTTTAGCCTAAAATACGAGGGGTGATTGTCAAGGAAATCCATTCGTTATACGATCTGCACATGCAGGAACGTCCCTCACTGTCACCCTCTTGGCGCTTGCGCCTCAGGAACGATCTCCACCTTGGAAGGAAGGTCTGGCATTGCGGGATGGGAGTGTTCATGGCCCTGGTTTACGGACTCGGGACTCCCAAGAGCGTCTGCGTCGGTCTGCTTTCGGCAGGGCTCGCCTTTTTTCTCGCCGGTGAGTACGCACGACTCAGGTTTCCCCGCCTGAATGCGATCGCCATCAAGGTGATGGGACCGGTCATGAGATCCAGTGAAGTGAACCGGGTGAGTGGAACCCCCTTTTATGTGGGGTCGGTGCTCCTTTCAGTCGCCATTTTCCCGAAACCCATCGCGATCTTGTCGATTCTTTTCCTCGCCATCGGGGACCCCGTGTCGTCCATTTTCGGAATCACCTGGGGTCACAAGGGTCTGAGATTCTCAAACGGGAAGTCCTTGATCGGTACGGCCGCAGGCATGGGCATTTGCGCAGTGATTGCCTTTTTTTACCTTTTTTTCTCTGGAGTTCCCGCCTTCGCGTCAGCACTGACCGCCCTTGCAGGAGGTTTGGCCGGGGGTGGGGCGGAGATGATCCCGCTCGACATTGACGACAACTTTTCGATTCCTCTCGTCAGTGGATTGGCGCTGTGGGTGGCGTTCACGGTTTTCGGGATTTGAATGGAATTGTTGAAGCAGACTTCCCTCATCCTCGGTCTCGTGGCCCTGACGATCGGGGTGTGGACCCTCTTCAGACACTGGAGGAACCGGGTTTCGGTGCTCTTCTCCTTCCTGTGCTTTCTCGTCTCGGTCTGGGCCCTGAGTTTCGTGTCGCATGCGACTCTTTTCGGTCGTCTTTCTTACGACATCCATCTTTTCTGTAACGTACTGCTCGCACCGACCGGGGTACTGCTCATGTCGAGCTTTCTCGTCCGGAAAGTCGATGCCTTCAGTCGGCTCCTTTTTCTGATGTCGTTGGCCGGCGGTGCGGTGCTGTGTTTTCTGATCGCGTTTTCTCTCGGTCATGGTGAGGCATTCAAGCTCGCGACCGGATTCTGGCCTTCATTCATCCTGCTGGAGTACTTCCATCTGCTTTTCCTCGAAGCCCGAATGAGTTCCGGACCCGGCTCCGGAAACCTACCGAGAGGCCGGAAAACGTTCCTGTATCTCGGGCCGATCCTCTCGCTTGCTTTCTGCACCTTCGACCACATTCCTTGGATGGGGACGGGGATTCCGTCGATCGGCAACCTCTTGTTCGCCGTGTATCTGGGTTTCGCGAGCCAGATCATCAATCCGAGAAAACTTTTCGGACTCGACTCCCTGGTGTCACGGTTTCTGGCGGTGCTCACCCTGTCCCTCGTGCTGACCGGATTTTTCGCCCTTTTGTACAACACGATCAGCAGGTCGTTTCCCCTGTTCTTGCTCAATTCCTTTTTGATTTCCTTCGCGGTACTCGCTCTTTGGAGTCCGTTGGTGACTTTCTTCCGCTTCATCGGTCGTAAGCTCTTTCCACGGACACACGACGAAGAGAAGGAGACCGTCGACCGGTTCCGGATCCTTCTCTCTGCAGTGACATCGCTGGAAGACTTGCAGGAGGGCCTGAGGCAATTCTTCATGAAGACCCACGGTGCCGAGAGGGTGGAAATCACTCTCGATCCCGCAGGGGTGGATTTGCCTGAAAATGTGGAGTCCTACCTTTACGAACTCCGCGAGAAGGGGCTTCCTCCGGTATTGCACCGGGGAATTCTCGAGCAGGAGCGGGACGCACTGTACACCCGCGAGAGTCGTAGACCGATCGAAATGATCCTCGAGTATCTCGATGCGGCCGGTTTTGACGGGATCCTTCCTGCATATTCGAACGAGAAAGTCGTCGTACTCATCCGCATCCGCCTTCCGGCCGGACGGTGGAGTCCGGACGAGCGTTTTTTCCCCTTCCCGGCGGCTCCCGAACTGATGAGTGAACTCGGTGCCAACGTTTTCCGCTTGGCCCGGATCGGTGAAGTCCGTGAACGCGAGCGATTGATCCTTCTCGGAGAGATGGCGGCCGGTCTGGCTCACGAGATCCGGAACCCCTTGGGATCCATCCGGGGTGCGGCCGACCTGCTTCAAGACACAGGCCCCTTCGTCGAGGTCATCCGAGATGAAACCGCCCGGTTGAACCGGCTGGTGGGGCAGTTTCTGGATTTCTCGAGGAATCCCCAAGGCGGTCGCCAACGGATCGATCTCTGTGCGCTTCTTCCCCGCGCGATCACCAACACGGCATTCCTCGTTCCTTCGACGGTTCAACTCCGTTTCGAGGGACGGGATCACCCGGTTCCGGTGGAGGTCGTTCCGGATTCCATCCAGCAGGTTCTTTCCAATCTGATCCAGAACTCGGTCAAAGCCCTCGAAGGGGTGCGACATGCCGAGATTGTTGTTCGGGTCGAGGCGGGGGGGTTCTCGGTGACGGACAACGGGATCGGGATGAGCGATGCGGTCAGGTCAAGGGTGCTCGAGCCTTTTTTCACCTCCTCGGGTAACGGGACCGGACTCGGACTTTCCATTTGCGAACGCCTGATCCGGTTCGACCGGGGATGGCTCAAACTCGAATCGGTGCCGGGTCAAGGAACCCGGGTGGAAGTGGGGTATCCGGATGCGCGATAAGGTCGTCATCATTGATGATGAATCCAATCTCAGGATGATTCTCGAGGCCACGCTCGTTCGTGCCGGTTACGACGCCGTGGCATTCTCTGGCTTCGAAGAGGCCAAGAATGTGATCGACACCGAGGATCTCGCGGCGGTGCTCACCGATCTTCAGATGCCCGATCATGACGGCATGGAAGTGCTACAGTATTGTCATCAATACACCCCGGATCTTCCGGTGATCCTGCTCACGGCTTACGCGACCGTCGAGCGAGCGGTTTCTGCTCTCAAGGCGGGGGCCTTTGATTTCGTGGTGAAACCTTTCGATCACGGGGATCTTTTGCGGACCCTCGAAAAAGCCTGCCAGAGTCGCCGGTTCAGGCGACGCGAGCCCGCACTGGAAATCATGAGTGCGGTCGGAGTCGGGCCGGTGCCTGTGCCTTTGTTCGGTCGTGAGCCCTCCACGATCCGTTTGCGTGAGGAAGTGGAGAGGATTGCCAAAACCGACTCATCGGTCTGGATGTCAGGAGAGGTCGGTACCGGCAAACGGTCCGTGGCCTATGAAATCCACAGAAAGTCCGACCGGTCCCGGCACGCGTTCGTCCAGGTTTCTTGCGCCACTCTCCCCCCGGTCTTCCAGCTGAGTGAGTTGTTCGGGGTCGAAAAAGGTGCGAGTCCGGTGAATCACTTCAGCAAGCCGGGGGTTTTCGAACTGGCCCAAGGAGGGACGCTGTTCATCGAAGAGATCGACAGTCTTTCGATCGAGGCGCAGAATGCGGTGTTCAACATGCTCGAGACCGAGAGTTTTTCGAGGGTGGGCGGAGTCCGCTTGTTCCCGACGGACTTCAGGATCATCGCCACCAGTTCGCGGGATCTCGACCGTGAGGTCCGCGAAGGTCTGTTTCATGTCGAGCTTTATTACAAACTCACCGCTTCGGTGCTCGGTCTGCTGCCACTCCGGAACCGGACGGCGGATTTTGAGTCGGACCTTTTACCGTATTTCCTTTCGCGGGCTTGCCGTCGCCGTGGAGTTCCGGTGAAGTCGATCGACCGGGAGGTCCTTTCCTGGCTGGTTTCGCGGGATTGGCCGGGCAATCTCGGAGAGCTGGAGCGGGCGGTCCAAAGGGCGGTGGATCACTCTCCGGGGGATGTCCTTCGTATTCAGGATTTTCCGGGAGTTTGAGAGGGGAGTTGAACCCGGATCTGGCCGGTGGGTTCGATCCTGATCCGTCCTGCATCGAGCGCCTCCTGAAGCACCCGGGTGAAACCGCTCCAATCGTCCGGACTCCAATGCTCCTGGAGCAGGGGAAGGCGGCATTCGCCGAACTCGGACTCGAGTCGGGTCACCAGTCGGTCCAAGGGATGATCGGGAAGTGAGTGGAAGAAGCTCTTCTGAGGTTCGAGCAGTTCGGGCCAAGTGTCGAGAAGGCTGCTCACTCCGTAGAAGGGTAGCGCGAAGGGATGGCGTTCCGGTCGGGAGCGTGAAAGCAGTTTTTCATTCCCGCTGAAGCAGGGATCACCCGGAAAAGCCGGTGTGGCGTAAAGATCACGGTCGAGCCTGGATGCCCACTGAGCGGTGTTCAAGGTTCCCGAGACCGCAGCTCCTTCCACCACCCAAACCGCCCGGGCCCACTCGGCGATGAGGCGGTTCCGCTCGTGGAAATGTCTCGGTAACGGAGGTGTTCCATCCGGAAAAGGGGATAGAATCATTCCTCCGCTGTTCACAATGTCCTCTTTGAGTCGGGCGGAACCGGCGGGGTAATCCACATCGATGCCGGAACCGACAATGGCGAGAGTCCGGAGACCGGCCCGGAGTGCGGCCCGGTGGGCGGCTTCGTCGATTCCACGGGCGAGCCCGGAGATGACGGTCAATCCCGATCCTTTGAGAGAGTCCACGGTTTCATCCACCAGGCGGATCGATCGACTCTGCGGGGACCTGGTTCCCACAATGGAAAAACCACTTTCGGGGAGATCCTTGAAAAAGGAATCCGCGTCACCTTTGCAGAGAGTGCGACAATGCGTGTAGTGGATCGGTACCATGCCCGTCAGGGTTCAAGGTCCGTGCCACGGTCGGTTCGAGTCAGTGGCTCAGAATCTGGCCGAGGAAAGCCCGGGTGCGCTCTTCAGAGGGGGTCTTGAAGATCTTGTCAGGGGAGCCCTCTTCCACGATCCGTCCCTGGTCGAAAAAGATGATCCGGTCCGCCACTTCTCGAGCGAACCCCATCTCGTGAGTGACCACGATCATGGTCATTCCCGAAACTGCGAGTTCTTTCATCACGGCGAGAACCTCATTCACCATCTCCGGGTCGAGTGCGGAAGTCGGTTCGTCGAACAGCATCACCTTGGGTTGCATGGCGAGTGCACGGGCGATGGCCACACGCTGTTGTTGGCCACCGGAGAGGCTGCCCGGATACTTGTGGGCCTGCTCCACGATTCCGACCCGCTTCAACAGTTCCATGGCGAGGCGCTCTGCGACCTGAGGATCCATTTTCCGGACCTTGACGGGTGCAAGAGTGATGTTCTGCAGGACGGTGAGGTGGGGGAAAAGATTGAAATTCTGGAAAACCATCCCGACTTCGCGACGGATGGTGTCGAGATTCGCACCGTCTTCGAGACGGACGCCGTCGATCACGATCTCGCCCCGGTCAAAGCCCTCGAGGCGGTTCAATGTCCGGATGAAGGTGCTCTTTCCGGATCCGGAAGGGCCGATGATCACCACCACCTCACCTTTTTTCACGGTGAGGTTGATGCCTTTCAGAGCCTCGAAACTCTCGAATGTCTTGAAGACGTCTCGAGCGACGACGATGTCGACATTCCGGTCGATGTTGGATTCAAAAGGCGTCATGGCAGGCGAGTTATCCCTTTTTTTCAGGTAAAGCACAAGAGGAATTTTCTTCAATCAAAACGGTTGAATAATTGCGAATCCACCGTACACTGTGGCCATGATGGAACTCACCCGTTTTTCGAATCCGGGCCTCGGACTGGCGGCGCTTTCGGCCTATTTTGTGAGCCTGCTTCTTCTGGCTTTCTACCGCTCCCGGTCGGCCACCTTGTCGGATTACTACATCGGCAATCACGATTCCACCTGGTGGCTGATCACCCTCGGGATGATCAGTGACTCGGTCTCCGGAGTGACCTTCGTTTCAGTACCCGGTTCCGTCTTTTCCCAAGAGTATTCCTACTTCCAGATCGTGCTCGGATACTTCCTCGGGTACATGGTCATCACGACGGTGCTGTTGCCACTGTATTACCGACGGAATCTGATTTCGATCTACTCCTACCTCGGGGAACGGTTCGGGGTTCCGGCCCAGAAGACGGCGTCACTTCTTTTCATCGCTTCCCGGACGTTCGGCTCGGCGGCCCGGCTTTACATCTCGGTGATGATCCTGCACCAGTGCCTGCTCGGGGGGCTCGGCTTCAGTCCGACATTCTCCTTCGCACTCGCCATGGCCCTGATCGTCCTCTACACCTACAAGGGCGGCATCAAGAGTCTGGTTTGGACCGAGGCTTACCAGTCGGTGATCCTTCTCGGCTCGGTTTTCTTCCTTTTTGTCGCTCTCTGGAAGCTCTCTCCCGATCCTTTGAAGGCCGTTGCTGCACCGAGGATTTTCACCTGGGATCCGATGAAGCCGGACTTTTTCCTGAAGTCCCTGTTCGGTGGCATGCTCATCACGAGTTCCATGAACGGTCTCGATCAGAACATCATGCAAATGAATCTGAGTTGCCGGAGTCTCAAGGAAGCGCAGAAGAACATGTTCACCCTGGCATTCGTGATGGTGGCCGTGAATTTCGTGTTCATGGCTCTCGGTGCACTGACCCGGGAAGCCTATGCGGTCGGTAACCTGGCTCTTCCGACCCTGGCCGGAGGTGCGGTTGCTTCCGACCGGGTTTTGCCCGCCCTGGCGCTCGGTTCCCTCGGAACAGGAGCCGCGATGATGTTTCTGATAGGTCTCTCAGCCGCGACCTTCAGCAGTGCCGGGACGATTCTTCCTGCAATCGCCTCGTCGATCGAGATCGACCTTCTGCCGGAGAGACTGAAGGACAGGATTCCGGTCCGTCTGATCCATGTCCTCGCAGCTGTGGTGATCCTGCTTCTCATCCTGGTGATCCACGCTCTCGAAGCACGCTCCCTGATCGATCTGGTGCTCCGGTGCTCGGGGTACACCTACGGTCCACTGATCGGGCTATACGGTATCGGGATCTTCACGTCCTGGAGACTCGAGCCGGCACGGGTACCGTTTCTCTGTCTCGGATCCGTCTCTCTCACCGCTGTTCTCGATCTGAACAGTGCACTATGGTTCGGCGGGTATCGACTCGGTGTGGAGTTGATCGCCATCAATGCGATGTTCTTTCTGATGTTGGCGGTGGGTTTCGGGAAAAGAAGAGCCGCTTAGAGTGTTTTCAGGAACTCGATCAAGTCACGCTTCTGAATCGGCGTGAATTTTTCACTCCCGTCCTCGCGGGTGAAGATTTTCCGGTAGTGACCGTCATTGGAGAGTCCCGGCCTGCCCGTGTCGAACAGATGTTCGGCTGAATCCTTCGCGGTACGCCATTCCGGAGGGGTTTTCGGTCCGACCGGATACCCGACACAGTCCGGATCAAAGTGTTTCGAAGGATCTTCGACTTCTCCGGAGTAATAGGTTTTCGGTCGGTGCGCAGGAGGCGTCATCAGGGCACACAGGTTCGGGATGGAATTGTTGTGGAAGTAGGGGAATCGGGCGAAGATTCCGTCCAGTGGAGGGGGCACGTATCCGGCTTGCTCCTCGATCACGATGTCGTACTGCTGTGAAAAACGAAGTGGATTCAGTGCGCGGGCCAGTTCCTTCATGCCCAGGCGACGCCCCGGATCGGTTCCCACATCCTTGATCCGGGTGCGGGTCGGATAGCGGACCCCGATGGTGGTTCCGGAGTCGGGGGCATTCCAGCTTTTTTCGTATTGTCCGTGACATCCGGCGCAGGATTCCCGGTAAAGACGTTCGCCACGTCGGGCCCGCTCGAGGTCGATCGGATAGGCCGAAAGGAACTCTTTCCATTCGGGGGCTCGAGTGGCGAAAACCGCTGTGGTCAAGTCTTCGATGATCCCCCGGTTCTGCTCCATCCAAAGCACGAGTTCCGGCAGGTCGGCGCCACGCCCGATCTCGTTCCAGAGGAAGTTGGTGAAGATCGGATTTCCCGAAATCACGCTTCCGTCTGACAGCCAGCGGGTCTTGTACTTCACCGTCCACCAGGGAGCCGGCTTGCTGTCTGCGACTTCCTTTTCCAGGGGGTTCGGGCGGGGTCGGGCGGAAATCACGGGATCACGCTCGGCCCAAGGGCTTTCCGCCCGACGGGCGAGAGACAGGGCGACCTGGGCGAGGGAGGTGTCGAGTCCCAGAGTCTCCGGCATTTTCAATCCGACAGAGGCGATCCGCTCGCGGGTCTCCGTGTACATCTTGATTTCCTCACGGTTGGCTCCGGTCATCGATGCGAACAGTCCGGGCTTGATCCACCGGGTGGCCTGTTTTCCGTGAATGAAGAAAGAGTTCGCCCGTGGAAAGCGGTTCGTGAGTCCGAGGATCGGACGACCGAAGAGTTTCGCAGAGTGACAAGCTGCGCAGCTCAAGGTCACACCCCGGATGGAGCCTCGCTCGACCAAGGAGACCCCCATCGGGAGAGCGGGTCGGATGCCTTTCGGGAAGGGAATCTCCCCTTCTTGCTCGGGGTAATCGTGCAATCCGAGCCATTTCCAGAATCCCTTGAAGTCTTTGAATTCGGATCCGAGCGACAAGGCGGACCGCATCAGTCCGAAAAGCGGGTCACCCGGCTTGGAATCGAGCACACGCAAGGATTGGCGCTCAGGGACCAGGAGGCCGGTGATCTCGAGCGGGTACTGAAGAGCGTGCAGGCGACCTTTGCGGACTTTCTCTTCGAAAACGCCCTCGGGCCAGCCATATGGATTCGGTCTTCCGGCCGGATCGATTTGTGCAGTGGAGGACCAGTCCGGCTCGACCGGAGCCGCGCTGGCACGGGTTGGCCCGGTCCAGGCGATGCCCAGACCGATCAGCATCGAACCGATTCCAGCAATGAAGCGGTGCATGATCAACCCCCAGTACCCAAGGTTTTCCTATGTCAAAAACCGATTGTCAATGTGGCATTTTGGCGGGATTTGGGAGAAAACGTGGAGAAATGAAGATCAAGGTCCAGCGTCTCGGAATCATCATCAAGCACCATCACAATGAGGCTGCTGCCTTGTCTCTCGAGTTGGCCGATCTCCTGCTCAACCGGGGCTACCAGGTTTATTTCTGTGACGAGAGTGCCAAAGTGCTCCGTTCGCTCGGGTCCGAGCGTTTCCGTAAATTGAAAGTGGTCAAGAAGTCGGTGCTGGCCCGCAAGGTCGATCTCATCGTCGTACTCGGAGGTGACGGCACTTATCTGAGTGCGGCACGTCTGATGAAGGACGTGAGTATCCCGATTCTCGGGATCAACATGGGTACTCTCGGATTCCTCACTGAAGTCCGCAAGGACGAGCTCCACGATGTCATCCACCGGATCCTGAACACCGGATCCATTGCGATTTCAGAGCGTGTCATGCTCGAGGTGAGTGTGATCCGGAAGGGCAAGACCGTGCTCAAGGACCTGGTGGTCAATGATGCGGTGGTTTCCAAGGGTGCGATCGCACGGATCATCGGGGTGAAAATCAATGTCAACGGCGAGTGGGCCAATACGGTCCGTGCGGACGGGATGATCATCAGCACTCCGACCGGTTCGACCGCTTATTCGCTCGCAGCGGGCGGTCCGATTGTCATGCCCCATCTCGGGTGCATGTTGCTCACACCGATCTGTCCGCACGGCCTGACTCAGCGAACTTTGGTCCTTCCGGACGATGTGAATGTCGAATTGATGCTTGAGTCCATGCCCGGTCACGTCTACCTGACCCTCGACGGGCAGAACGGCCTCGACCTGAAGGACGGGGATCTGATCCGTATTTCGAGGTTCAAAAAACACAAACTCAAGATCGTAACCTCACCCAACCGCGATTATTTTTCCCTGCTGCGTGAAAAACTCAACTTCGGAGGAAAGTGATGATCCAGACCATCAAGATCCGTAATTTCGCCCTGATCGAGAATGCCGAGATCCCCTTCGAGCGGGGTCTCAACATCCTGTCCGGAGAAACGGGCGCCGGGAAGTCCATCGTCCTCGAGGCGATTTCACTTCTGCTCGGAGGACGTGCCAACAGCGAGACCATCCGTTCAGGAGCGGACGAGGCGGTGGTGGAAGGGTATTTTGACATTGAACAACTTCCCTGGCTCAAGGTCCGGCTGCAGGAAATCGGTATCGAATGCGACGGAAACGAATTGCTGATCAAGCGCACAGTCAGCAAGAGCGGGAAAAACCGGATCTTCTTGAACGGGCAACTTGCGACTTTGAACATGCTCTCGACGGTTTGTGAGGATTTGATCGATCTGTGTGGTCAACACGAACACCAGTCACTCTTCAAGTCGGTCGTCCAGATCGCGCTTCTGGACCGGTTTTCCGGCATCGAAGATCTGCAGAAAAAAGCGTCGACCCAGTACCGCAAGACCGTGACTTTGCTCGAAGAGTGGGAGTCGCTCAAGAAAAAGGAAGAGGAACGTGTCCAGCGCCTCGCGTTTTTGCAGTTTCAACTCGAGGAGTTGGAAGCGGCGGCCTTGGTTCCCGGAGAAGACGAAACCCTTGCGACTGAAAAACGCCTCCTGCAGTCTGTCGGGCAAAGGATGTCACTTGCGAACCAGGTTCATGATGCTCTGGATGGTGAGGAAGGAGCCCTCAATGCGCTCCGGATCGCACTCTCCAAGGTCAAGTCCTTGTGTCAGATGGATGAGGGTGTCGAGTCCCTCCAATCCTCGATCGAAAGGGCATTGGCCGAGGTCGAAGACGCCGCCCATGCATCGAGGGCTTACACCTCACGCGCAGACCTGAGTCCGGACCGCCTGGAGCAGGTCCAGGAGCGTCTGAGCTTGATCACGAATCTGAAACGGAAGTACGGAAACCTCCTCGATGAAATCATCGGGTATCAGGTGAAGCTCCGTGAGGAAATCGATCTCCTGACCCATCTTTCGACCCGTTTGGATTCGCTGGAGAGCGAGTACGGGGAGGAAAGGAAGGTGGCTCTCAAGCTCGCAAAGGAACTTTTCGAGAAGCGCAAAAAAGGAGCGGATGGTCTCAGCAAGGCCGTTTCCAAGGAGCTGAAAGAGCTCCGCATGCAGGACGCCGAAGTCGGATTTTCGCTCGTTTTCTCGGATGACCTCGCTTCGTGGGGAGGCGAGTCCCTGGGGACCGTAGCAGAGCTCCTGGTCCGGACGAATCTCGGTGAGGAGAAAAAGCCGATCCAGAAGATCGTTTCCGGTGGCGAATTGTCCCGTCTGATGCTGGCCATTCGGAGGGTGATCGCGGACAAGGGCGGCATCGGAGTCTATCTGTTCGACGAGATCGATGCAGGATTGGGCGGACAGACCGCTTTCACGGTGGGGAAAAAATTGAAGTCGGTGGCCGGATACAACCAGGTGTTGTGCATCACCCATGTGCCCCAAGTGGCCTGCTTCGCCGATCACCACCTTTCCATCAGCAAACAATCTTCGAAAGGTCGTACGGTCACCGAGGTGCGGTGCTTGAGTGATGCCGAGCGCCGGGATGAGATTGCGCGAATGCTCGGATCCGAAAAGCTCACGCCTGCCGCATTGAAAAACGCCAAAGACCTGATTGAAAGTGCCCGCGCCTGAGGGCAATCTAAGGGCAATAGTGCCATTCGATCCGGGGGAGTGAACGACCTGCAGGCGTTTTCAGAATGATCTTTCCGAGCCACTCGGGGACCACTGAATCCCGCAAATGGCAGGATCTTTTTTCCAGGGTCATTCGAATCCGCTCGTATGCCGGATCGTCCGCTTTGCCGTCGAGGAGCACCTGGGTAGGCCCGGGCTTTTCAAGGGATCTTCCGAGTTCTTCAGGACTCCCGAAGACGGTCAGTGGGTGGTCCGCAAAGGTATAGTAGGGTGGCTGACCCCGGTAATCACGGGCGGCCACCACCGGTAGAGCAGGATCGAGATTCCTGTGTGCCAGAAAGGGCGCCCCGAGCGTTCGCATGGAAGCTCCGTGGAGGGTCGAGATCGCAAAAGCCGGAAGATTGACGATTGCGAAGGGGATCCACCAAGCCGGACGGGACATCTTGATCGAGAAATTCTGGAAATGAACGAGGGCCATGAAGGGCACCCAGTTCATGACCGGGAAGAGAAACCGGTATTCTTTGTTGGTGATCAGGCAGTGGAGTATGAAGAATGACCACACGAACGGAGAAAGCACCCACCCGTCTTCCTCTTTTGCGTTTTTGAAGAACCCGAGTGTACCCAGGAAAAGAGGAATCGAAACCAGCGGATTCAATTGGAGGATCCATTCAAAATACATCCACCAGGGATAGGGATTGTAGCGTGCTGCGACCCCGTCCAGCAGGTTCACCTTGAAATAGAGGTAGGGGCTGAGCACCCAGTTTCCGTATCCGATCCGATCCAGCAGGACTCCCAAGGCGAGTGGGACCAGGAATCCGCCGAGTAGGGCGAAGTGGGCCTTCCGGACTCCCCTTGCCCGGACCACCAGTGCCAGGCCGAGTCCCGCGAGCCCGAGGGCGATCTGATACCTGGCCAGGAAGGCGAATCCGAAAAACAGGCCGTTCCTGAAAGCACTCCTGCTTTGCAACATTCCAAGCAGACCCCAGGAGAGCAAGATGCCGGCGAGGTTCTCACTCGAGGTCCGAACATGGATGTAGGGGAGGAACCAGAGGAGCGCTATCGCCAGGGAGCCGTGGGGTGCGAGGTCATAGCGTTCCCGTAGGAATCTCCAGATTTTCACGAGAAGCCACACGTTCAGGGCACCGTAGATTCCCTGAACCAAGGTGGCTGCCGTGAAGGGTTCGTAAATGCCGAAAGTGATCAGGAGTTTCATCCATCCCGCATGGAGCAGGGGCTGGAACCAAGGCCGGATCTGGGCGGCATACTCCCAAGGGAGTGTGGATGCGTCCCGGTTGAGTCCGAGAAAGTGGTTGGCCCACTCGAGGATTTGATAGTGTTCGTCAGGATGGTGGTAGCCGAACGAGGTCCAAGCTGCCACTGCATGCCCGATGAGAAGGATGAAAAAGGCCACCCATTCGATCCTGTGGACAGGGCGGTTCATGGTTCTCCGACCGGCTCGAAAGCGCCTTTTTTGACCCGATAGAGGTCAAGATTCCTCGAGCAACGGTGACCCACCACATTCAGGGATCCGGTCGCCCCCGGAACATTCTTCCGAGCCTCGAGTCGACTGGTGAATTCACCGCGGGTTCCTGGAGCCTCTTTCAGGGTCTCCAGGACGAGGACCGCAGCGTCGAAGGCCACAGCTTCGAGCTCACCCGGATAACTGGAGTGGGTGCTGTGGAACAGATCGTAAAATTGCTTCGTCTCTTCGGGCGGATTCAGGGTGTTGAATGCGACAGGAAACGCCGCGCCCTCGACCAGGTCTCCGGCCCTTTGGATGAGCTGGGGGGAATTCCAGGATGAAATTCCGAGGTATTTGAGTCCTTTGGCGTCCCGGTAAGCGAAAGTGGGGATGACTTGACCGGCTGTTCGCGCCTCGTCGGCGATGAATACCGCTTCGAAGTCCATCACCGGAGGGAGATTGAAGTACTGTTGGGTCTTCATGGTTTTCCGGGTGATGTTCAGTTCCTTCCGCTTCTCGGCCAACTCCTGGAGCTCTTTGGCGCGGGTCTCGGTGTAGAAGAGACCGAGGGTCTTGTCCACCGGCTCACGGAAGTCGGTCAGGTCGGGGTCGTAGAGTTCGAAGGCCTTCACTTCACCGTTGAGCCGTTCCAGTTCCGTCCAGAAGGCATGAGCCATTTCTTCTCCGGCCTTGTTGTCCGGCCCCAGAATGGCAAAGCGGGTGAGGCCCAAGGTCTGGACGGCATACTTCGCAATTCTCGCCGCTTGATCCTGGATCGAAATGGAGCACGAGAAGATCTGCGGATCCGCGTCACCCTGGACCTGCGCCACCGAGATCAGGGGAATCTGGTAAAAGGCCGCTTTGTTCCGCAGAGAATCGAGATGTTTCCCGAGCAGCGGTCCGATGACGGCGATGACTTCCTGCTCTTCCACCAACTTCTTCAGTGCCACTTCGTGACTTTCAGCCGAGTCACCGCTGTCGACCGGAATCAACTCGAACGATTTGCTTTGCTCATCCGTCGAACTCTGAAACGCGAGCTCCACCGCACGCTGGACCCGTTTTCCGAAGTTCTCGTATTTGCCACTCAGCGGAAGGAGTACTCCGATGCGCTTGCGGTTCACGGGCCCGCTGTAGAGTTCCATCGCCGGAGGAGGGGTGGGGGTGACCATGGCCACCGGAGTGGGTGTGGCTTGGGCTCCTTCCGGAAGGGCCTTTTGATCTCCCTGTCCGGCGAGGATCTTGTTCACTCTTTCCCGGAGCGCGATGACTTTTTTCCGGTCGGTCGATCCCATTTCATCGATCGGGATGGAATCCGCCGCTTTTTTGGATTCAGCCGGTTTTCCTGCATCGAGATAGGCGGTTGCGAGGTTGAATTGATAATAGGGCTGGTGATCCGGAAAAGGATTGAATTGGAGGGCCCGCTTGAAATTGATGATGGCCGCATTCGGATTTTTTTCCGCCAGGCGCACGAGTCCTTTCAGGTTCCAGTACTCGGTTTTTTCCGAGTTCCGGAGTTCAGGCTCGTGAATCCGACTCAGGCTCTCGATGGCTCGGGCATACTCCCCGCGGGTGTACATCCCCTGGATCTTTTTGATATCCGACTCGAAAGAGCTCTCACCTCCGGTGTTCCTGGTGGGAGGAAGTCCGGTGCGGGGTGCAGGTAGGGTGGCGCACCCCGGAATTGCGAGGATTGAAGCGCACAAAATCAATGCTTTACGCCAGTGGTGAGCCATTCCACCCATTAAGCGTCAGCCTCTTCCGGGAGTCAATGACCGGAAGGGCTCAATCATTCAGTTTGGAACGGATCTTGAAGATCTGCTCGGCGAGTTCTTCAGACAAAGATTCGAGACGGTTCAGACTCGCGGCGTCATTGGCTCCGCTGTTCAGGAAGCGATCCTGTTCAGCCTGCAGTTGACGCAGGTCCCTGTCCAGATTCAGAATCCCTTGGTGCTGTTGCTCCAGGATCCGGGTGTTCCGGACCTCTGTCGGATTGCCGCTTTCAAGGGTCATCCGGATCTGGTCCTGGGTCGTCGCCCATTCCGCCCGGAATTTCGGCCAGGTCATCATGGTTTGTCCTGTCGAAACCCGGTTGTAGTAGTGATTGAATCGGGAGGCGTTCAGCTCAAACTGGTTCCGGATGAGGTTCAAAATCTGGACCAGTTCTTTTTTCTCGTTCTTGGCTTTCAGTGCATGGGCCTCGAGAGAGGCCTTCAGTTGATTCTCGTAGTCGGCAGGCTTTTGGCCCGCGATGAAATAAGTCCGTTCAGAAAGGAGCTCGCCGTTTGCGATCGAAGTCACACTGAGAGTGTATTCGCCGTACGGAAGAGGACCTCCGTCATGATTGACGAAGTTCTCGCTTGTGGCTCGTCCCTGCCGGATCTTCACCCGTTGACGCGACTCGTATCTGGGCTGATTGAGAAGAGTACCCGGAACCCCTTTCAAGGACAGTTGGAGTTCAGTCTGGTCAGGAAGCTTCGAAAAAACGTGGAAAGCAGGAGTGAATCCTTTGCCCCGGATGGCAGCGATCAGGGTCTCGTTCCGGGCATCCGTGCTTTTGAAAAGGGAATTCACCCGGAAGTAGTCTTCCTGGCTCATGTCGGCTTGAAGGGTCTCAAAAGGGGCGGACTTCGGCGCCGCATACCACCAGGTCCCTGCGACGAGGAGAATCGCGCCAATGAGCTGTGTGGGAATCGAGATCCGCTTGGACTCAACCGTGCGGACCTCGATCCTGGGAATCTCGATGATCCGGACCGGATAAGACGCTCTTCTCGGAGCCGCCGCGACTTCCACTGTGGTGTCGCTGTACCGGGGGGCGGGGTCCGGACGGTTGCTGGCGTAAACCGGGGCATCCACGGTGGCAGAGCCACTCGTCAGGGGACGGGATGAGCCTGTCGGAGAGTTCGGACGGGGAGACTGTGGCTTCTGAGGGGCGCCCATCACCGGACGCCGGATCGACCGTTCACCCAGAACGGTCTCGAGGCGTTGCCAACCGCTCAAGTCAGTGGACCAAACCAAGGTGGTTCCCTTGATTTGCCCCAGATCGTAGGCCATGAGCAAGGCATCCCAAGAGATCCGCTTCTCGACATCGCCATCCAGATAATACCAGGACGTGGCGGTCGCCCGGTTTTTTCCTGTCGCAGTCGATCCTGTTTTTCCATTTTCGGTCAGCATCGTCGTTCATGAGTTTAGCGCAGGGGCGAGACGATACAATGGGCAAAGATTTCCTCAAAACACCGCTGTTATTTTGACGCACTCAAGATCTTCCGCGGGTTCGCCGAAGAAGCCGGTATGATGAGACACACTCTCGTTTCACTGGCACTGATTTCAATCACCTCCGCACTCGGATGCGCGAGCGCTTCCTTCCAAGTGAAGAGCGATCCGATCGATGCGGAAGTTTTTGTGGAGAACCCCAAAACCGGGGTGAAAAAGTCGGTGGGCAGGACCCCGGTGGAAATCTCCCCCTCCACATTGAAAGAGGTGGCAGGTCCGGACATCCTGGCCGGTGAATACTTCAACTTCGTCGTCGAGAAAAAGGGCTATGTGACCCAGAAACAGAGTGTTCCGTCCACGCGGTTCGGGACGCTGCTCACTTCTCTCGATGTGAAGATGAAAGAGGGGGATGATGCAAAACAGGCGAAAATCGCCGGAGAGATCCTCGACCGCCTTTTTGCGGCCCAAAAGTTCGCCCTGAAGAAAGAATACGAGCGGGCGCAGATCGAACTCGACCGGGTGATCGCCGAATATCCTGATTTTCCAAGGGCACTCTCCATGAGAGCCTCCATCTATTTCGTCCAGGGTAAGTTCGCAGAAAGTATCAAGTGGTACGAGCAGGCCCTGAAGTACGACCCCAAGATGGAAGACGCGATCAAAATGATCGCGCGTGCGAAGCAGGGTAGGGTCCCTGCTTCGAAACAGGGAGGTAATCCATGAAGCGGCTTTTTCTCTGGATCGCGTTGTTCATTCTTCCTTTCCACACCTCGGCAAGAGCAGCCCCGGCAGACGCTGCACCGTCGGTCAAAGGTTCAGACACCCTCGGACTCGAGGGTGGGGCGATTTCTGCGAAGGCCTTGCTCGAAGACCTCTTGATCAAGCGTTATTCCCAAGGGCTCTCCACGTTCATCGATCGTCAGAGCTTCACAGTGGGAGCCGAGTTGGTTCTGGTTGAAAAAGCCCGTGAGACCGACAAGCCAGAAGAGGAAGAGGAAGAGAACGGACTTCCTGGCGACCTTTTGCTCGGCTCCATTGACTTGGACGAGGCCCTGAAGGCGGCCATGACCCCTGAACTTCGTGCCAAGATCAACCAGTTCGTCGGCGATTACCGCGTCAAGACCGCCAACATCCGGGTGGGTCTGAAACCCTCGGTCCAGAATGCGGCCAAGGAACAGATTGAAACCTGGCTCAAGCAGCGTGTGAGCGGCGAGTTCGGGAGCTCTGCGAACGTCACGGTCGCGTACTATGCGGATCCGGTCGAGAATCAGCGGAGTTTTTTCGAGAAGCTCGAGCAATTCCAAGGCCTCGCAGGCCAGCTGGTGCTCGCCTTCGCCATTTTCGCAGCTGCCCTGATGTGGGGCTTGTTCAACAATCGTAGCCAGAAGATGGAAGCTGCAGAGCGGGCAGCCGCCGCAGACTCAGCGGGTGCAAGTACGGTGAATCAGAGCGGGGCGTCCAACGCCAGCTCGGATGGAACCATCGAGACGGTCAGGAATGAAGCGGAGGAAGCCAAGGCGGTTCGAGAGATCCGTGATTACAACAAGCGGCTCCTCCACCTCGTTTCCAAACTGGCCGGCGAGTCGGAAAACCTGGTGCGTTCCTGGTGTGACATGGGTGACGAGGGAATGATGCGGATGGCTTGTTTTTCTGAAGCGGTCGGGTCCGAGATGGGTAAGCTTCCCGTCCCCGCCGATGCGATGAAAGACCTTTCCAATGCGTTCAGCAAGATGCCCGAAGTTTCTCCGGTCGAGAAGCGCGACCTCCTGAAAAAGGTTTACTGGGACATCATGATGGTGATGAACCTCGGTTCCGAGGCACTGGAACGCCCGTTCTCTTATGTCTCTTCGATGAAGAACAACATGCTTCAAGAGGTTCTCATCCAGCAGAACTCGAAGATGAAGACTCTCGTGGCGATGTTCATGCCGGAAGGTTTGAGACAGCAGTATGTGTCGAACCAGGACGAGGAAACCAAGTTGGAGCTCCTCAATGAAGCATTGAGCATGAGCGAGATCGCAACCGACGACTTGAGGAACTACGAGCATCAATTCCGCTCCAGCATCCGTCCGGACGACCGGAAAGACGTGGTGGTCATCGAGTCCGCTTTGCAGAAGTTGATCTCGGCTTTCACCCCGATGGAAGAGATGGCGCTCTTGCCTCAGCTTTCGGGTCCGGGCATCGAAGCGTACAAGTGTTCCCAGTTCAGCCTCGCCTTCCTGCATGAGTGGAATGACTCTGCCTTGAGACCGGTGTTCTCCAAGGCGATGCCGGATGAAGTGGTGGCATTCTTGCGGATGCGCATGGACAGCCGTGACCGCGTGATCGGCCTTTGTCCTCCGATGACTGCGATCGTGGCTTCTGACGACCTCGAACGTGAGAACAGCTTCACCGAGAAGGAACAGAACATCCTCCTGAACCAGTTGGCGACGCGTGTCCGCCAGTTGGTGGATGCAGGAGAGATCCAATTGATCATGGCATATCAGGGATCTTTCGGGGACCAGGATGATTCGGCGGATCGTAATGCGGCTTGATCCGAAACTCCTGCTCATTCCGCTGTTGCTGATGACGACGGATGTATGGGCGGGTGACTACCGCGCAGTGGTAGGGCTCGGGTTCGGGGGCGCCGGTATCAAGAGAAACTCCTCTTTGACATCGAGTGTTCCGGGACTGGTGACCCGGAGTGAAGGAATCGGGACGATGGAGATCGGGATCGAAAGGATCCTGAGCGACCGACTCACTGCCGCGATCAGCCACTCGAGGGGCTTCAGACTAGGACCGTTCTCGGCCGGGGTGGGGTTCACCGGTGTTTTCGCACGGTATTACCTCTTTCAGCAGTCGTGGGGGTCGAATGATTCTGGAACGGAAACCACCCTTCTGGTCAGACGAATTCTCCCGTATCTCGGGGCAGGGATCGGTCTGGCGAGTGGTACGATTGAGCGTCCTCCACCCGACCTGGTCACGAGCCTGAGTGCGTCGGCCTTGTTTTTCGGGGCCCGCCTCGGTGCAGACGTCCCACTCAGTTCAAAGGGATTCGGGGTCAGAGGCGAGCTTGCGACTTCGTTCACCGCAACGACCACAGGGCCGGAACCGTCGAGTTTGAGTTATTTCTCGGTGGGGGCGGCTGCCTACTTCCAATTCTAGCCCCAACTGCCCCCTTATGCTTCCCTTTCCGGTCCAGCTGAAGATTCCAAGACCCTGCGCTCATTGGCCTTTGACTTGCCTTTGCTTGGGTCATGAAAAGACGCTGTCCGAACCCCAATTGCGATCGTCAGCCCTCCCTCCTAAATCCAGGTGGAAAGTCGAGTCCTGGATCAAGACTCATCGTCCGGAAAGGCTCCTTCTACCGGACACGTGACCGGCGGTTCATCACAAAGTATCATTGTAAAAATTGTGGGCGCCACTTCTCGGCAAGTACCCATTCCCCCGACTATCGACAGAAAAAGCGCGACCTCAATCATGTGGTCGCGCAACTGTTCTCATCCGGAGTGAGTCAGCGACGGATGGCGATTCTCCTTCGGGTCAATCCAAAGACGATTGTACGAAAATTTCGAATGGTAGCAGCACGAGCGAAGGCTGAGCATGAAAGTAGACTGATTGAACTCGCAGGTACCCCAATCTCAGAGATCCAGTTTGATGACTTAGAGACCTTTGAACACACCAAGTGCAAACCCTTGAGCGTATCTTTAGCTGTAAGCAAAAACACCCGAGAAATACTGGGCTTTCAGGTTTCGCGGATGCCTGCCAGGGGAAAGCTTGCCGAGATTTCAAGACGTAAGTACGGGTACCGCAAAGACGAGCGCCCGAATGGCTGGGATCTCCTGTTCAGGACACTGAAACCCGTGGTGCATTCCGGATCAATTCTTGAGTCTGATCAGAATCCACATTACCCGAGGTTCATCAAAAGACACCTGAAGAATGTGGATCACATCGCTCACCCGGGTGCTCGGGGTGCAATCACGGGGCAGGGAGAGTTGAAGAAACTCGTCTTTGATCCGCTTTTTGCGCTCAACCATACCTGCGCGATGCTGAGAGCGAATCTCAATCGGCTTTTTCGACGCACCTGGTGCACGACCAAGAAGCCTGAGGGACTGATAGATCACCTGTATATTTACCTGCGCTACCACAATACGGTATTGATCCGATCTTGACAGTATTTCAGGTGAAGTCAAAGGGGACAGTTAGGGGGGTTAGCGGTGTGCACGAATCACCAGCCCCGCCTCCCGCACCACAGCCCCCGCCTGCCCACTCACTTCCACCACGAGGCGATCTCCGTTCGTGAGGCTCAAATTCATCGGCGTAGCCTGTGTCGTCATGTCCGGTAATCCGAACGAAAGAGTCGATCCTGGGACCGGGTTCAGGCCGCTCGTGGATGAGTTCGAAGTGCCCGAGGAGGACAACAAAACATCCAAGATCGTCATCATCGGAGTGGAGGCGGTTACATTCAGTCCGAAAGATGGATTCGAATATCCACTCAGGTCAACCACTGCACGCGAATCAGTCAAGACCGGAGCCCCTTCAGGATAGGACGCGCCTAGGGTGAGTCGTTGAACGACCTCTACCTGGGAAAGGTTGAGCACCTTCAGCCACAGGCCTGCTTTGAAGATCTGTACCGAGTTCGTGCAATTACGGTCGCATCGGACAACAAGGTCATACTGATTGTCCTCATTGGCAGTGGAGAAGTTTTCGAGTCCGTCCGAGATCGGCACTCTCGAGAGCGTGACGGTGTCGGATTTGAAGTAGGTCTGGGAGTCTTCGACCAATGCATTCTGGCTCAAATTTCTGAGAGCAAAGCTGCCGATAGCGTCTTGTTGGGCAGAAACAACTGCTTCCAGCTCCCAGCTGTTGAACTCTCCAAGGGTGGATTGAGCGGAAAGGTGTCTGGTAAATCGTTGTGCTGAAGGAAGAGTCGAGTAGTCCGTACTCATGGTGCCATGCAATGGATTCAAGGAATCAGATGAGGACGGGGTTGAAGACTTGGAAAGGAGTGGGAAGTACAGCTTCGTCCGCGTCGCTCCGACTTGCTTCACCATCAGCCGTGCACTCATCACTTGAAGCTGTGCAGGCTCAGTAGTTCCCTGGGACCTGAGTCGATATGCTGTCAGACCCGACGGGATCGTGATGGTGTTCCGGAACAGGGTAGGAGCGGTCGTGCCGGCAGTGATGACCACTTCACCCACTTCACTTCCGTTCGAATCCACCCACTTGAGACTCCGATCGGTCGAGTCCAGATTCATGGCCACTGTTTCAAGAGAATAGGTTCTGCTTCCGTCATAGTCGTCCGGGTCGAAGCTGGTTTGAGTACTCTCGAAAGTCACTTCATTCACGTCCGACGCCAAGGGTTGATCGGTGAGTTCGATCGGCACTACGAGGTCCAAGGTCGCGATCCCGGTCGCCATGACGGCTGCCGAGGTATGAGAAGTGCCCGCGCCTGAGAACCTAGCCGCCACCTTGTAGTAGTAGTCGACTCCATGAGTGATGTCCGGATCAATGAAGCTGGTGGATGCCCCTGAATAGATCAGTGAATAAGATCCGGTCTCTTCAAGAGAGCGGTATAGATAATACTGGTTGGCCCCTCCGGCGGGATTCCAACTCAACTGGGTGGTCCCATTGGCCGGATTGGCTGCCAGGCCTGAAGGAACACTCACTGTGAAGTCGACTCCAGATTCATTGGAGTACGGAGAATTGACCCCGGAATCATTCACAGAAGTGACCACATAATAGTACGCCGATCCAGGGATGACGGTGTTGTCCACATAGAATGTATCCGGCGCTGTCACTGATGCCTTGAATACATAGGGCCCGCCAGCTGTGCCACTCCGGTAAACGCTGTAGGATACAGCATTGGGAGATTGAACCCATTGTAGCGAGACCTGGGCCACATCGCTGGCTTTCGCCACGAGGTTTGCCGGAGTCAGCAGGGAATTGCCCGGGGTCACAGGGGCGCTCGTCGCCGAGGGTGCTCCGATGTGCCCTCCCGTATATTCCGGTCTGTAGCGGTAAAAATATGCCTGGCCCGAAATGACTGCGCTGTCAGTATGGGACAGTGTGGCGATCCCTGTAGCGATCGCTTGGAAGTTGATGGAATCTTCGGAACGCTCCAGGGTGTATGCGGATGCGTACGGATCACTCGACCAGGTGATTTGTACAGCACTACCAGACATGATCGCCGTTGGAGCAGTGCCCGAGTTCGAGGGGACCACTGTCACCACGGAAGAATAGCCGGACTCGTTCGTCCCGTTGAGTGCGGTCACTGCAAATGAAATGGGAGTCCCTTCCACCTGCCCGAAGAGCTGCTCGGAGTTGTTGGTGCTGGACCCGTAGGAGGTGTAGGTGCCTCCTTGGTAGGTGTAGATTCCATAACTGGTTGCTCCCGGGACCGGCGCCCACGTGAGCGTGATTTCGGTACCGTTCGAGTTCCCGACGACTGCCAATCCAGCCGGGACCCGCGGGACCACGCCCGGAGTCACTGATGTGCTGGTGGGAGAGGTCTGGGAACCGTTCGAGAATACCGCGATAATCCGGTAAAAATAAATCTGTCCGTTCGTGAGTCCTGTATCAGTCAAAGTAAAGGTCGAGAGGTTCGATGCGATCGTGGTGAAAGTAGTCCCGTCGGTGGATCGCTGAACATTGTAACCCGATACCCCGCTCACTCCGCCCCAGTCCACCTTCACTGAGTTGTTTCCGGCTACCACCAAGGGAGCGGATGGTGTGTTCCGGGTGGTTGCGGCAATTTGTGCGGATCGAGTCGACTCTCCCGGAGAAAATGAAGTGACCTTGAAGTAGTAGGTTGTGTCCGCATTCAAGCTCGGAATAGAGATCGAGTTGACCGAACTCATGAGTGGGATTTGGTCATAGGGTCCGTTATTGGTCAGACCCCAGTAAACCCGATAGCCACTCGCCCCGGTGACCCGACCCCAAGTCAAGTTCACGGTGTTCGAGCCGACCGAGGTGACCGTCAAGCCTGTAGGGACTTTACCGTTTCCAGGCATGGCACTGGTTTCGGCTGAATCTTGTCCTTGGGTAGTGTCAGCAAACTCGGCGGCCACCACGTAGTAGTAGGCGGTGTCTGCGATGACGGCCAAGTCTGTATAGGGGCTGGCCGCATTGCTCGAGATGACCGTGTACGGCCCTCTCGAAGTGGTGCTTCGCTTCAAAATGTACTTCGATGCCCCGATCACGGAGTTCCAAGTCACTGTGACAGCTGTGGCATTGGCAGTCGCATTGATCGTGGTGGTCACCCCGTTTCGGAATGAAAGAGTCGCCGTCGGGGCCGATTCATAGCTTTCGCCCCAACGTGTTGTGACCCGATAGTAATTCATGCCGAATTGCGGGACCAGGTCTTGCCATTCGTTGATTGGAGAAGTGTACCGCAAGGTCCAAGGGCCACCCGGTGCCGATGCTGAATAGACATTGAACCCTGCATAATGAGTGGGTGCGGTCCAGCGCAAATAGGCGCGATTGTTAGCAATGATCAGCTTTGGATTGGTGGGAGCACCCGGATTCGGACCGGGGATGGCTGATGCATATGTGGAAATGATCCCGTACTGGGTTCCCGCAACGTATACCGGCTCCACCGTGTAGTAGTAAGCCGTTCCGTTGGTGACAGAGGAGTCGAGGTAGTAGCTCCCCGAAATATTGCCAATGACGGTCCACGGTCCATTCGGCGAAAGAGCACGTCTGAGAATGTAAGAAGGTGCGTTCCCGGCCGGTGTCCAGTCTACTACGATTTCATTATTTCCGGGTGTGAGGCTCAAGGTGGGCATGACATGGTTCAGGACCACTTCGTTCGATTGGGCTCCCGGGTAACCTCCCCAGTCTGCCGCTACCGTATAGTATTCTTCATAGTCAGGGGGTAAGGGGTAGTTCGGATCGACATTCCCACCCCAAGTCGGCATACATGAAAGGTAGGAGGTACCAGTGACCCGCGCAATCCTCTGTGTCGCGCCACTGGTGGTAGCAAAGTTCACAAAGAATCCGCTCTGGTACGCCGGGGCACTCCAGGTCAACATCACACCGGTCGTTCCGTATCCGCATGCACCGATCGCCCAAGCTGCAGTCAGGCGTGTCGGAGCGGGTGGCTGGTCCTTGGCCATGGCCGAAGCTTCGGGGGATGCCGGACTGACACCCGCCGGATTGACTGCCTTGACAACGTAGTAGACCGCCTGATCATTGGGAGCGGTGTCATCCACGTAAGAAGTGGTGTTCAACTGGGATGCGAGCACTTGGTAAGGACCCCCAGATGTGAAGGATCGCAGGACGGTATAGGTCAAATCCTTGATGTCCGCTTGCCAATCGAGGGATACCTTCCCTGAGCCGGGAGTGGCGCTGATTGAGGTGGGTGCGATCGGTCTTGAAGTGAGCGCTTGGGCGTTTGCCTCGTTGGAGTACACGCTCTTTCCGGTCGAGTTGATCGATTCAATGATGTAGTAGTAAGTTTCACCATTCGTGGTGTAGACATCTTTGAAGTTGGCAGATTTGGTGATCTGGATCGTGGAATAAGGTCCGCCAGGGCGAGTCGACCGCTTCACATGATAATCCGGTGCGGGATTGGCCACGAAGTCAGGAAGCCAGGACAGAATCACCGAGCCGTTCATGAGTGCACTTGCCATCAGCTCACTCCCACCCTCGGGGGCGTGTAGGAAGTTGGTCAAGTACGAACAAATGGAGTCAGACCCGACAATGTTCGTCGTGAACCCGTAAACCATGGTGGTGGTGTTGAAAAGCATGGTAGCCTCGACTCCTGTGGTCGTGAACAGACCGACTGGACCGTGGCCGATTTGCTGGGTACAAGCCTCATCCGAAAACAGGGTGACCGTTGAAGCAGACAGGAAGTCACTTGTCGGACCCAGGTAACCCCTGACCAATGCTTGCCGGTTGTAAGACGGGCTTCCGGGAGAAGAGGACAGGAAAATCGGGCGACCCGGCAAGAGGATGTCATGGGTGTAGGGGGACATGTTGGTGCAGGGACTGCCGTTTCCGGCGTCATCGAAGGCCCGAGCATGGATGTTAGTGATCGCATTCACCCCAGCATTGACCTGGATTCCGCCTCCTTGAAAGTCGGCAACGCTCCCGAGACCGATCCGGTTCACACAGAATTGGCTGTCGTAAAACACCAGACGGGAACTCGGAATGATCGCGACCGGATTGGTGGGAGCCGTGCCTTTGATCATTGGAGTGGAGCTGATTCGCGTAGGAGGGGTAGGGGAGTAGGACTGGAAGACCGGTGGCGAAGGGATGATGTTCGTATGAGTGTAATTGACGAAGAACGTACACTCCGATTCATTTCCGTATTTGTCGAGAGCTTTTGAATAAACCGGAGTCACGGCATTCATCGCCACGGTGATTCCGATCCCGGTCGATTTGAAGTTTTTCGCGGTTCCTGCTCCGATCATGGTCGTGCAAGCAGCATCGGCAAACAGTTGTACCTGCGTGATGATCGGAGAAAGAGAGCCAATCAAAAAGGGCTTGTTGGTCACATTGGTCGGAGTGACCGGATTTGCGGTCTGGTACACGGGAGCAGGTGGGATGGCGGTGGAGTGATCATAGGTGGTCAGGTAGGTGCACTCGGTTCCATTTCCAACCAAGTCGTAGGACTTCGCATAGATCGTTGTTGGAACGTTGTTCCCTGCCGTGACCTGAATTCCCGCCGCAATGAAGTCTGTTGCAGGTCCGGTTCCGATTTGGCTCTGGCAGGATATGTCTGAAAAGAGGGAGACAGTCTCGGTATCAGCCGAAACGCCCCCTTCGATTTTGGGAGTGAAGCTTTTATTTGTCGGTGAAGTCGGATCGGTCCCGGCGTAAACCGGTGGGTCCGGAGGAATGGTATCGGAAACGAAGAAGGCCAATTCCACGCAATTCGATGCATTGCCCGCAGCATCGACCGAAGCACCGTAAATTACCGTGGTGTCGTTCTCGGTCACGCTGACCGGAATCCCGGTGGAGATGTAGGCAGCGCGGGTACCTGAGCCGATTCCGACAGTACACGCCCGATTATTATAGAATCTGACTTGAGTCGCATCCGCGGCAATCGATCCTATCACTTTGGGGTAGAGGGTCGTACCGCTCGGAGAAACGGGAATGGTGGAAGTGAACACCGGTGCAGTCGGCGGGAGGTTGTCGTGTTGGTAGGTGGTCAAGTAGGTGCAAAAAGAGGAGTGGCCGTCCCCGTCCAGATTTTTTGCCCATACGCCGAGCTTCTGGTTCTCAGCGACCGTGAGGAGGATCCCTGCAGTCGAAAACTCCTCCGAAGTGCCGGAGTTGATCTCGACCTTGCATCCCGCATCAGAATAGAATTTGATTTGGGTTCCGCCATCAGGAAGATTACCGGACAGGCGAGGTGTTGTGGATGTCCGATTGGGGGAAACCGGGAGTACGCTGGTGAGTTCAGGCCCGCCGATGGCAGAAGAGTCGTGTGAATACGCTCCCAGAAACACGCATGCTGAACCGTTTCCAAACGGTTCGAAGGACCTTCCATAAACTTCAGTTTCACGATCGGGACCAAGAGTCAGTCCGATCCCGACCGTGGTGAACTCATCTGAGCTTCCAGTAGCGATGAGGTGACCACAGGTCGAATCATCGTAAAGGCTGACACTCACGGTATTGCCGGATACCTCACCGAAGATTCTCGGAGCAGAGACCACTGTCGAAGGCGGAGCCGGATCAAAGGAGAGAAAGAGCGGCGCCGGAGGAGCCGTATGAAGGGGGTCATAGGTGGTGACGTAAACACATTTGTCATTCGTATGGTTCGATGCCCAAATCTCGGTCTTTTGCGTACTCGACACTTCTGCTGTGATTCCCGGATCGATGAAGGTCCGGACGGGGCCTTCTCCGAGGGGACTTGAACTGCAGATCGAATCCGAATGAAAGCGAATCGTGGTCAGGGGATTTGAGTCAGGGAAGTAATTGTTTCCCCGGATCCGGATCGAGGCTTGGCTGGAGTTGTAGGACAATTCCTCGAGTGAAGTGAAAGTGATCCCTTTGACCCGGACATCATTGAGTGGGACATCGATCGAACATGCAGAAAGAGCCACCAACAAGAGCGGTAAAACCACTCTCAGGCATCCCCCCCAACCTGTTGAAACAGTCGCCCAAAACATCCGAAACCTCTAAGGTTCTTAACGACTTGCCTTCACTTTTAGTTTAGCAAAAAAGAGGGGGGTCTGGACTGTGGCAAAATTGACAGTGTCCGGATGGACTCAGTGGCCGAGCCTCACCTGCAAGAGGCTGTTGGTTCCATCGATCACCAGAACGTCCAGTTTCCCGTCTCCATTGAGATCGGTTCCCGAAACCGCAGAAATCGCTCCAGCCTGGTTGAAGATTTCCGAGCTGTTATTGAACTGCCCTCCGGCCATACTGGGAAGGAATGCGAAAGCGTTCTGGGTGTTGAGAGCAACCATGAGGTCGGTCCGGCCTTTGCCGTTCCAATCCCCGGCGAATAAAATTCCAGGGCTGGCATCCACGGAGTAAACCACTTGAGCTGAGAACGATCCGTCCGAAACCCCGTGTAAGACACTGATCGTCCCGTCTCCGAAGTTCGTCACAGCCAAGTCTACCAATAGATCACTGTTGAAGTATCCACTGACCATTCCCGTCGGGAGTCCACCCGTCGCATAATTGACGGGAGCACGAAAGCTTGCATCCGGGTTCGCCATCAAGATACTCACCGAGCTGTCAGAGTAATTCACGGTGGCCAGATCCGGAAGTCCGTCTCCGTTGAAGTCTGCAGAAACGATTCCCGCAGGAGCGCTGCCGGTCAGTGAGTCGACTTTGAGATTGAAGGTCCCGTCACCATTTCCCGTCAGGAGGCTGATCTTCGATGTGGTCTGGTTGGAGGTGGCCAGATCCAAATGACCATCCCGGTTGAAATCTCCGACGGTCACCCCGGACGGATTGTCACCGGTACCGTAGGGAACCATGATTTCGAAGGTCAGGTCGCCCTTTCCGATGAATACCCCCGCCGAATTCCCCCCTTTGTTCACTACGACCAGGTCCAATTTTCCGTCGCGGTTCAAATCCTCACTTTCGACCCAAACTGGCTGGGTGCCGGTGGAGATCGTCGATTTCAGTGTCAAATGTCCGTTCCCCAGGCCCTTGAAGACGGTGAGCGAATTGGACCCTTGGTTGACCACCACCACGTCACGAAATCCGTCCGAATCAAAATCACCGGATGTCAGATGGGCGGGAGAATTCCCCACTGGATTGACAAAATCAAGCTGTCCCAGAGGGTTGCCTGAAAGTACCCGGACGGTGGAGTTTGCCACATCCACAAAAGAGATGTCGGGGACGGTGTCGCTGTTTGAGTCGTAGACCACCAGAGAAACCGGACTCCCGTTGACCGAATCGAGTTTAGGCAAACTGAACTGGCGTGTGCCCACCCCATAGAAAGTCCCGAGGTTCATATCGTCAGTATTCGACACCACCAGGTCTTTTCTGCCGTCACGATCAAGATCGGTCACAACCACCGAGCTCGGAGACAGGCCGGTGGTCAAGCTGCTGGTCGTGGTGAGATTTCCAAGACCGTCACCGTAAAAGATGATCAGATTGGTGTCGACGGAATTGGTGGTGATCAGGTCAGGATGACCGTCGGCGTCCGCATCGGCTGTCGTGATGGAGTTCAGTCCTGATCCGGAGTACCCTTCAGTGAAGTCTCCATACCTTCCATCCGCTTTGCGGAACAAAACTCCGACATTCCCGGTTGCCGAGTGAGCCAAAGCCAAGTCTTTCAAGCCATCTTCATTCCAGTCGATGACGGTCAGAGCCACCGGGGTGGTCCCCACTGTGAACTCTTGGGCCGATCCGAACGCACCGGTTCCCGTGCCATAGTGAACTGCTGCCACATTGTCTTGCATCGATGCAGTGGCGAGGTCAAGATGGGAATCTCCGTTCAAGTCCGCCAGCACCAAGCCAGAGGGTACTGCCACCGTGTTCATCACTTGAGCGATGGCAAAGGTGCCATCGCCGTTTCCGAGCAAACGAGAAATCTGACCGGATCCGTTACAGACCACCGCCAAATCGACATGTCCGTCCTCGTTCAAGTCGCCTGATACGGCTTTCACTCCTCCGGAACAGGCTCCCAGCCCGTAGGTTTTCATTTTTCCGAAAAGGCCGTTCCCGCGCCCGATGAGAATTCCAACTGTGTTTTCGGCTTGGTTCAGAACAGCGATGTCACCGAAACCACTGTCGACAAACTTGGCCACCACCATTGAGACGGGAGTGTTCCCCGCCATGAATGCGGATCCAAATAACGATGTTCCCAATGTGGAGGATCGAGCTTTGAATGAAACGGTGGTTCCGCCACTGCCTGCAAGATCGGGAAGGGATCCGGAAAGAGGAGAGACTCGGAAAGTGCTTCGAAGTGAGGAATACCCCATGGTTGCGGGAAGAGTGATGTTCCCTGAGGCATCAGTGATCCGGATGGAGCTTCCTGAAAGGATGGCATCACCCGAAGTCCGAACCACCACCAGTGGGTAGGAAGGAATGCCGTTTCCGTAGGGGTCAGCCAACTTGGCCACCAGCGGTTGTGGAAAAACGGTGCCGACAGGCACGGTCTGATCATCTCCGCTCACAATTTCAATGTGGTCCGGGTCCCCCGCTAAAGTAGTGATTCCGATGGATTGGCTGACACCGAGAGAGTCGGTCACGGTCAAGCTATCGGTGACATATGCCGTTCTACCGGTGGTATAAGTTCGCGTCGACTGATTCAGGGTTCCACCCGAGAGATTCTCACTCAGGGCCATGGTGTAAGATCCGGATCCTCCGGTGATGGTGAAAGCCTGCGGGGTGTCCACCCGGATGGATACGGAAGCGGGAGAAACCTCAAGAGCGTGTTTCCTCCATTCGATCGAGGTTTCGGCTGAATTTCCAGCCGGATCCGCAGCAACTACCCGGATGGTGTAGTCACCATCCGATGCTTTTGGCAAATTCAATGAGTATGCAGAGTTCAAGCACTCGGTCGAACCAGCTCCATCACCGCCGAGTGAAACGAATGACCCGGTCTCACATGCCCCCGAAAGAGTCAGTGATGCACCAGCCGATAAAAATGGATTCACTGCGGGGCTCGTGATGGTGGGTGCAGTCACACTGGTTTTTCTGATCCATACGACAGGACTGGAAATCGAAGCGTTCCCGTTCAGGTCCAGTTGGGTGATCTGGAAGGGGTACACACCATCCGATGTCTTGAGGATCGTGAACTGATAACTCGAATCGGGCTGACATACGGTTTCTTGAGTGTCGGCACCTTCGAGTTTGAGGGTATCTCCGACCATGCAAAACCCCTCGATGCTGAAGAGGCTCGAGCGGGAATAGTGCGGGTTTCCCGTCGGGCTCACCACGGTCGGCTGTTCCACGATCGGAGTCTCCTTGTACTCACGGTACGGAGTTCCGTCGTAGGTGACTTTTCCACCGAATCTGCACCCTGCCAGAAGAGTCAGGGCCAAAATCAGAATTTGCTTACCCCCACTCAACATCATTTCGGATACCTGGTGATCCTGTGAGAGTTTTCGTCACTGATGTAGACAAAGTGATTGTCCACTGTGATTCCGTAAGGGGCCGCAAAACCACCGATGTTGTTCGAGTTCCCGAGAAGGAGGCCTTGTACGGCACCTCCACCTTGACACCAGTCAGGAGTCACACCGGTTGCACCGACGCAATCCGGACTGGAGACCGGGCCCGCAGGCGAAGTCCCGATCCCACCCCGCCAACCGAGAACGGTTCCGGTGGTCGCATTCATTTTGCCCACCAAGGTGGTTCCGTTCACGACGGTGTAATAGAGGTGCCCGTTCGAGAAAGCAAGGGAGGCGGGTCCCAGGTTATTCCCGAAGTTTGGAGTCGTGGTCCAAACGTTGGTGTATACACCGGGGTGGGTATAGGAAGACTTCTCATACACACCCGTGGCCAGAGTGAACATGTCGACACGACTGTTCTGGGTGTTGGCCACGTAAAGCTTCACGCCATCGGAGGCAATGCCCCCCCGCCCGTTGTTGAAGCAAAATCCACCGCCCGGGTCGCTTCCGCAACTGCCGTTGGTGGAGTTACCCCCCGTCGACCAGCCATTGGTCAGAACCCAGCCGCTTTTCGTAACCGTAGCAGGACTGATTCCAGTCCCACTGTTGACCCGGCCGATCCACCCGTTGAAGGCACCTGTATTGGCGTTGTAGGAAGATACCCGGTGATTGGCCTGGTCAATCACATACAAATTACCAGAAGCAAAGGTGATGGCACTCGGTGAGTTCAGGTATCCGTTGCCGTTGCCTGAAGTAGGCAATCCGCCCACACACCAACCGGGGGTGAACCGGTTCACGGCATTCGTACAGGACGCAGAATCCGATGCTGTGGCCGGGCCAGTCGTGGCCGTACCGCTGATGCCTCCGATCCAGCCACGGTAGGCGCCATCACTGAGCCGGAAGCGGTTGATCCGGTTGTAGCCGATGTCGGTCACATATAAAAAGGTCCCGTCACTGGTGACCCCGGCGGGGTAGTACATGAATCCACCCGCATTGGTCGGAGCCAGAGTCCAGCTGTTTGCGGTGAAGAATGAGGGATGGAACATCGCCCCCAAACACCAGCCGGAGGTGACCCCGATCGAGTTGGTTCCGCAACCGAGCGTCCGGGTGATTCCACTCACAAATCCGCCGACGGCACCCACCCACCCTGTGGTGGCTCCGGTACGGGCATCGATTTGTTTTACGCGACCAGCCAAGACCTCGGTGGCATAGAGGTTGTTGGAGCCCGCATCGAAGTGCAACCCGGAGGGCGCGTACATGGAGTTGTCATCGAACCCGTGCAACCCTGCAATGGCTTGGGAGTCGGTCCAGGTCGCCGGGCTGTCTCCGACGTTGACCAGCATCCCTTGGTAGTTCCCGGTGGTTTTGTCGAATTTCTTGATCGCCGGAAAGTTGGTTCCTTGACCGACGAGGATTCCGTCCGCTCCATCGTAGGCGATGGCACCTAGGCCAAAGAATGAGGTTTCATCAATCCCGAATTTGGCGGTTCCGCCCATACACCAGCCGGTGGTGTTCGAGTTCACCCCGACAGTCGAGCAGGTTCCGCTCGGATTCCCCGATGCATTGGCCAAGGAAGCGGTGGTGTTGACTTTTCCGATCCAGCCCCAAAGTGTACCGTTGGTGTCTACCTTGGCGATCCGGTTCGTGTCGGCAATGTAGAAGTACGTCCCATCAAAGGTGATGTGGGCGATCCCGTTGAAAGCCATCGGAGAGTTGTTGAAGGTCACGTTTCCAATATAGGCCCCGGTGGTGAGATTGTGTTTGTAGATGGTCCCGCCATTGTTGCCCATCGAGGAATAGAGGATGTTGTTCGCTTCATCCGCCCAGACGCCACCCATAGCACCCATACCACCGGCACCGATTCCACCGTTCATCCAGTTCTGACCGCCGATACACCAGCCGGGAGTCCGGTTGTTGGCCGCAGTGGTGGCACAAGTGTTGGTGGCTCCGGGAGCCGAAGCCAAAGTTGAAGCAACCGGGGCTCCTGTAGAAGTCAGCTGTACCCATCCGATCCATCCGCTGAATGCACCGGTGCTCAGGTTGATTCTGGAAACCATGCCGTAGTTCCCGGTGTAAAGATACGTTTCACCGGTTTGGTCCGTAGCGATGGTCATGGAGTAGGTCAAGCCAGGGCTGGTTCCGACCTGGATGTAGCTATTGCTATGCCCCCCCCATCGACACCATCCCGGAGTCGGGGAGTTGTTGGCATTCGAAGAGGAGCAATTCATCAGGGAGTTGCCTTCAGTGTCAATCCCTGGGCTCAAGCCCGAGTTGTTCCCAATTCGCCCGACCCATCCCGTAAACTGGCCGGTATTGGCATTGAACCGGGTGATGTTGTAATTGCTCGAGTTTGAGACATAGACGTAATTTCCATCACTGGCGACCGCGTTTGGTGAATGCATGCCTCCTGAAGTGATGGAGCCGGTCGCCACCGACATACCCCCCTGACACCACCCGGGGGTGATGTAGTTATGAGCTAATGTGATGCACTGGTTGGCGAGTGAGGCTGCTGCGGTGGATCCCATGGAGCTGCTGAGAGCAAAGGTGTTGGCTCCGGTGGGACCGACTCCACCCCAGCGGGTGAGCATGCCGAGCCAACCAATGTACTGATTGGTCTGATAATCGTATTTGATCACCCGATGGTAGTTGGCATCGGCCACATAAAGATAACGTTTTGAGGGATCGAATGCGAGTGCGTTCACGCCGGTTGGAGCATCGATCCGTCCGACGACGGGTGTTTTACCGCTTTGCCAAAGAATAGGGGAGCCCTCGGTTTCGGTTGCGGTACCACCGGCCCCACGACCGAGACCGGAACCGATCCAGCCCGGCGAAGCGCTTACCGTCCAAGACAGTTGCGCTGGAGTCAAAATGGGGGGAGAGGCGGAATCTGAAGCCAAGAATGAGGAGCTGTCCGGATAAAGTCCTCTGAAGTAAAAAGTCCGGGTGCTCACGCCTTCTGCGAAATTGACTTGTGTGATTTCATTCGAGCAAGCACTGTCATTAAAGAATTTCCCGGCGTATCCGGCACCCGTCAGACCCGCGGTGATCGGTGTGACCGCTCCTGCTGCATTACCCGCACCATCGATGGTTCTCAGTGTAAACGGACCGGCACAAATGTTGGTTTTGGAATTGGCTGGAACCGGTCCGGCCAGTGTCATGCCGGACGGGGAGATTTTGATTTGAATCGTTGCGGAATCAGCAAGGTTTCCTGCCGGATCGACCACCTTGACACTGATGGACTCTGCAGTCATGTCCTTCAGGTAGATCATTTGGCTGGCAGCGCCTTGCGGAATGGAAAATGCCGAACCGAGGAAAGTCGTGGCAGCCGGATTGCTGTAGAACGCCGCTTGTGTGCCCGTCAATCCTGAGATGTTCAGGGTCACGTTTTGTGGCGCTTGAACGGGATTCCCAAGCGAGTCCATCAAAGTGACTGTATAAGGACTCGATGGTTGACCCGAGATGACCACGGTAGGTCCGACAAAATTGATTTGTGAGGCGTTGACCAACACCACCACAGGAGCGGTTGCCGGTGAAATCACATTCGCCGGATCGGAGATGGTCAGTGAGATGGTTTCAGCGAGAGGGTCCTTGACATAGAAAGCCTTGGTGCTTTGACCTGCTGCCACTTTGAAGGAGGAGAGATTGGTGACCGGGGAGTTGGTACAGGCGGAGTCTTCCCAGAAGGTGGCGCTTCCCAGGGTGCCCGAAATCTGGAACGGGGTTTCATCTTTGACGTTTCCCGTGGTCCCGTCAGCGCCCAATGTGGTGATCGTGAATGCAGGAGAACACCGACCCGAGATGATGGAAGTCGGGCCGGTGAGTGAAACTTGGGAAGGAGTCACCGTCAGATTGTGAGTGCCCTGCGCCATGATCAGCGACGGGTCACGAGCAGTGAGGACCAAGCTCTCGGCTTTCTGGTTTTTGAAATACAGGGTCTTGGTGTTCGAGCCGGTGGAATAGGTGACGCTCGTCACGGGAGTGGTTCCCGCACAGCTGGTGTAGAATCCTCCGCCACCGGTACCGGTCAATTGGATCACGGTGCTCGCTGTGGCATTTGCGGCGTTATTGCCGATGTCCTGGAGTTGAAGCGTGAAAGCCAGAGCGTTGCTGCAATTACCTGATACGAAGCTTGAAGGACCCGAGAGGGCGAGTTTCGCCGGAGCTCCGGATACGATCTGAAAGTTATTACTGTAGGCGACAGTGAGTGGTGCGGAGTTTGCGATCAGCTTGTAGGTTCCGATCCGGTCGATCCCGAGACCGTTGAAAGTGGCGACTCCGTTCACCGCTTGGACCGTGGTCGTTCCAGTCAAATTGGCCCCACTGACGTTATTGAAGATCGAGAGAGAAATGTTCGCACTGGAGGTAATCACCACGTTCCCTTGGATGTCGAGCACTGCTGCTTGGACCGAGTTCATCGTCGCCACCCCTGCCGGAGAGTTGAGGGGTTGCTGCACAAAGCCGACTTTGGTTGCCACGCCGGCCACAAAGGTGGCCGAGGCGGTCACGGCGGTCAAACCGGACGGAGAGCTGATGCTGAGAGTCCGGGTACCCGCCACAGTCGTGGAGATCGACCCGGAGGTCAGGCCGGCCGAATCTGTGTTGGCAACGGGCTGGCTCAAGGTGTCGTTCGAATTGGTGGAAGCAAACTGGGGTTTCACCCCTGAAATCGGGTTCTGATACTGGTCAGCAAGTTCGAATCCGACTGTGTAACTCGCGTTACCATTGGCAATGAGATAGGAGCCTGGAACCGAGGCTGGCGTGAGAGTCAATTTCGAGGCCAAAGGCGAAACCGCTGCTGGGACAATAGTGAATTCGCTCGAATCTTTGGTCAAACTGGGCGCACCCCCGGTCTGATTCGAAGTGTCTTGTTTGGTCGCGGTCAAAATCTTCACTCCGGCTTCCTGGAAGTTGATTCCACTGAAAGTGGCCACGCCACCGACTGCAGCGATAGTCGCGGTCCCACGGATCGTGCCTGCAGAGGGACTCAAGGCAGACAGGGTCAGGGTGATCAGAGCGGTCGAGTCGGGCCCGGAAGAAACCAGATTGTCGTTGTCATCAAGAATTCGAATGACGGGTTGAGGTCCGAGGGCGGTTCCCGCGGGTGCACTTCCCGGCTCGGTGACAAATTGCAATCTTGTGGCTTGGCCGATCGGAATGAAGCTCACCGTTAGGGTGTTATTGTCCGTGAAATCGGCGATGGTCGTGTTGACCCGGCAGGTATAGGTGGATCCGGGAAGAAGGCCGGTCAAATCTGCTGAGGTCACACCCACGGTATTGGTGATGCTCTTGACCAGGGTGAAATCCGTCGCCGTTCCCCATTTACAATAGACCCCGGCAGAATCGGCGTTACTGATGTCTGCGAAATTGACAGTGGCTGTGGTGGAGGAAGTCACGGTCGCCGAGGCGATCCCGCCATAGGGGATGGCGAACTTGTCGACCATGTTGTCATCTTCCACGTTCTTGGCGGTGGCGGCCTTCACCCGGAAAGTGCCCAGGGTGACCGTCGTCAGGCCGGTCAAGGTGAAGCTGTTGGCGGGAGCGAGAACGGTTTTCAGGAGTTTCGGAAAGAAGAAGTTGCTCGAGTCATAGATGTTGTAAGCGATCACTTTCTCATCAGTGGATGCGCTCCACTTGATTTGAACTTTATTTGCGCTGAGGGTATTCGCTTCGGTGATCCCGGTGAATCCCGCATAGGGTGCGTTGTCCGCTCTTTCGGCTGCTGCCCCGGTGAGCGTCGTGATCGACACTTCCTGGGGAACAAATTCACACGCACTCACCCCAGCAATGAAGCCGAGGGTGAGCAAAAACTCCCGCAGTCTAAGAATCAGTTTATTTTTGCGCATACGTGCCTCTTCAGACCTATACCCAATAATTTTAATCTGTTACTGTCTGGACCCGCAATCCAATCGGGTGCATCTCTTCTTCGGGACAGCTTGAATGAAACTTGAATCATTGATTTCAGATCTAAGTGTCTGAATTTTGACGAAAACTGAATTCGTGTAGGGATCCATGAGAAAAGTAAAGTTTGGCGAGGGTTCAACCGAAACCGCTGATTGAGGTGGTACTAACCATGATCAGAACCGAACATGTCAGGCAGAAATCGATGACCCAAGAAGCGATTCAACCCTCGGATAACGTCGGACATCAAATCGACCGTCTGGTGGCGCTCGAGCAAGAGCTCGCCGCAGTTCGGAGTCGCGCCACTGTGGGCGAGTCCGAAGGAGAAGTCGAAAAGATGAAAGCTCTCATCCTGAAGCAGATCGGAGAGATCCAAACTCTGAAAGGGGTGCAGAAGAGGATCTCGGAAGACGCCATCCGCCAACGGACCCAGACCGAGCACTTGAGTAAGGTCGCCCAGGAGCAGGCGAAACAGATCCAAGCCATGAGCATCCAATTGCAACTGTTCCAGGAGCTCGAGAGTTCCTTGCGTGATCAGCAAGAAGTGATCGCCACAGAATCCGCCTACCTGAGACAGGAGAATGAATCATCCGAGGGTCGGATTCAATCTCTGATGGCTGACAATGAAAAACTCAAATCCAGAATTGCTGAGCTGGAATCAGCTCCCCGAGTGGCTGAATTCAAATTCGCCGGATCTTTAGCAGGGTCGTCTTCTGCTTCATCATTAGATGAGCTCTCCCGGAAGGAAATCCGTCTTGAAGGCTATGCGCGGAGGCTCCGTTCAGGCCAGACAATGGTTCGTGAGGCACTGAATGAGGCGCTGGTCGAGCTGGAGACCGCAATGCGGATGAACCCGACGGCGGATTTGTTGAAGATCACCGAATATGAGTTGGGACGTGTGGAAATCGAGATGAAGAAAACACCGACTTCTTCTCCGTCACGCAGGGTTTTGGAAGAGAATTTCGAGGATCTGATCCAGCAACGCAATTTTCTCCGGACCGTCCGCGAGGCCAGTGACAAAGAAGCTCAATCCAAGTTGACTCGCTTGCAAGACATCCTGTCAGACGAGCGTTTGGACGAGATTCCCCCGCCTCCCCCGGTCGGGGAGATTTGAAGGAGCCGGCGATGAAAAGCAAACGGATACGGGCCCCCATCAGTTTCGGAGTCGCCAGCGTCTGTGTTGCGGCTTGCTCGACTTTGAATCCGATGTCAAAACCCTCGATTCAGTCCTCACTCGAAGCAGAGGAATTGATCGCTCCTGTGGAAGTGGCCACTGAATTGCAGGGAATCGATGCGATTCCGATTTCGAAAAACGACGCCCCGCCGGATGGAGCATCAGATCGTGATGCTACGGGCCCGGGGGGACAAATGAGTCTCGATCCGGCTCAGGCCCAAACACAGGGTAAAAACGGCTCAGCGGCCAATCCTGTGGTCTCGGTTACTTCCCAGGTTAAAGGTGCAGCCGGAGCCCTGGCGGCAAAAGGAAGCGCTCAAGGACTGAAGGGATCGGTCGGGTCAGGCACAGCCGGGGGATCCCAGGTCTCGGGGGCTCAGGCCGGTGGATTACAGCCAGGGAAGTCCCTGGCCCCTAACGCAATTTTGAATGGAAAAGGTGTGCAAGCCGGTCAGGCTCGAGTGGCAGGTGTCAACGGGGATGCCTCAGGACAGCCGGCAGGTGTGAACGGGGTTGCCTCGGGACAGCCATCGGGGGCGCAGGCGGCTGGCGGGTCGGATGCGGTGGCGATCGCTTCCCGAGATCCAGCGTCAGCACAGGCACTCAATGCGGACGGAAGTCCGCTGAAGTCGCCGGGTTCTACCAAGGAGACCGGAGTTGTCCCTGTCGGGGCTACACGCGGACCGGCATCGGCAGACGGTGCCCAAATCATCGATTACCGGGTCAAAGAAGGGGATACCTTGATGAAGATCGCCTTCGAGGTTTTCGGGGACCTCACGCGATGGCGCGAGATTCTCGATTCAAACAAAGAAGTGATCAACGACCCGAACGTGTTGACCAAAGGGTCCCGTTTGCGGATCAAGGTGTTCGGTGTCCGGACGGTGAGCAAGAATGGCGAAGCCTATCTCATCAAGCGGGGTGACACTCTCCAAAAGATCTCACAGTGGGTGTATGGTACGTTCACGAAGTGGAAGAGTCTCTGGGACAACAACCGTGAACTGATCCGGGACCCCAACAAGATTTTTGCGGGCTTCAAACTCTATTTTGTGCGCGAGCAGGATCCGAAGCGGATCCCCGCCGCAGAGCCAGGTGTGCCTGTAAAAAATGAATCGAGCCGCTGAGGTCCCACTCCGGAAGATTTTCGGCTGGTTGGGGTCCATGGCAGTCTTTGCCGGGCTGTCGATTTGCGAATCCCGGGCGCAGTCGGCGGAAGAGCTGCGTCCCGAGGTGTATGATGCCAGCTCGGTCGCTGTCGAAAAGACCAACTGGGTGGCTGAGGTGTCCCGTGAGACGGATCCGGCAAAGCGTATCGAAACGGTGGAGCTGATTCACCAACGTATTCCCGTCGCATTGAGACGGAAAGACGGAAAGTTACGTCCTTTTGTCGAGATTCGAGCGCTTCTGAAGGATTCCGGGTCCAAGGTGTTCATCGAGGATCGAGACACCCTTTACCCGGTCACCCTGAAAGAAGGGGGTATGTTTGTTGTTTTCGTCTACCTGAATTCGATCAAGAGCGAACTCAACTTACAGGTGCTCGGTTCGGACGGTCAGACAAAAAAGACGGAAAAGTTCATCGTCTACGCTCCTGATGTCCAGGAGTACAAAATCGGCAAGCCTTGGGGGCTGTTGGTGATCTCTCCGGGAGGAGCGGTTCTCAGATACAAACAGACGAATTTCGGTGATTATGCCTCGATCAACGGTTTGGTCTCAGCGACCTTCGAGAGTGAGCCGGTGTTCGGTAAGTTCTCACTCGCAGGTGACTTCGCTCTCACCCTTTGGACCGTCCGTTCATCGCCCACCGATACCGCCCCGCAACTGCTCGGTGCACATGCTCATTTGTTGTACGCATTGAGGGACCCCAAGTCCCGACTTCAAGTGCACCCGATGGTGGGAGTCCAGTATTACACGCTGTTCTCAAACGGGAGCCAACTCGGATTCGCCAACCTGATTGCAGGCGGGGTCGGCACGAAGATACGATATGAATTCACCGATCGAGCCCGGCTGACCTTGCAGGGCTTTTACGCGCCACTCAAGGGTGTGTTCAGCCTCAAGGACTTCGGGACTGAAACTTCTTTGACGGCCAGCTACAAGCTCGAGAATAACCACAGGGTCGAACTCGGAGCGGTATACAGTCGACAAGCGTTCGAGGCCTCTGACATCACCCGGGTGGATCTCGGAGCGATTTCGATTCGACTCGGTTACTCCCTCTAGGGAAAAATTTGCCGAATTGTCGTCGCGGGAATGCAGCCTTATCCTGTAAAGGCCATGATGGACCGAAATTCGAATGAAAAGCAGGATGACCCGAATCTGATCAAGAGCGCGCAGATCTATCAGAAACTCCAGTCTGTATCGGCTGCGTCGCGGGATGCGGCGCTCCTTCTCTCAGAACAGATCAGGGGGATCCAGGATTTGATCGACGAGAACCGCAACCTGAGGGCGCTCGAGTCGGTTTGGATCGAACAGAAGCGGACCTTGGAAAACCTCGAGGTCGCGCACCAATCGACCCTGAACGAGGTTCGACGGTGCCATCAGGTCGAGGTCGAAAGCGTCAGACGGGAACTGAAAACCCGGATGGATGACTACGTTGCCCGTTACCGTGACCTCGAAAGCCGTGCGAGTGAGACCATCCGTTCATTGAGATCCTCCTTGATTCAGGCACAACAAGAGTCGAAAGAGAGCCATCATCAAGGGTCCCGGCGTGAGTCGGACCTTGAGAGTCGGATCACCGAGCTCCTTGCCCGGATGGATGCGGAAGCGAGGGTGAATTTTGAAAAAATCACCGAGCTTGAGAAGCGCCATCAGCTCGAGAAGGAACAGCAACAGTTCGATTATCAGAAGAGTCGCAGCTTCTTGCTCGCCTCCAACCAAAGATTGGAAGAAATTGCCAACGAGAAAGAGCAGGAGTTGGAAGAAGCGAGGAAAAGGATTCTCATACTGGGAGGCGATCCGAATCGCAATCCGGAGCATGAGCTCCGCCAAGAGCTTGCGGCTGTTCGAGGCGAGATGGCCAGACTGGAGAATGAAAACGGGAAGCAGCAGGCCGAGCTGCAGTCACGCAGCTTCGAGGTTTCGATTCTGAAGGATGAACTGTCCCAGGTTCGGGTCGAATGTGCTGAGTTGAGAGAGCAGGTCGAAACGGCCTCGGGGAATGCCGAGCTGGCGGGTAGGGAAGTGTCGCTCCTGCGCGCCAACATTGCGCGCGTCGAGGGAGTGAACCAATACCTCGAGAATGAGAACCGTCTGCTGAAGGAGAAGGGTGAGCGCCTCGAGCAGGAGCTCAAGACAGAGAAAGCCTCGGCCACCTTCCAACTTCAAATCGCTGAAGAGAACATCAGAGAGGCGTTGCGGAGCGGCCAACGGAACTCCCAGTCCGCGTCTATCGAAGAGATCGCTTATCCCCGTTTGGACGAGCTCCGGGACCGAGTGGAAAAAGAACGTGAAAAAGCTGCTGTGTTGTTGAAAGAGGGAGCGAACCGGATCATTTCTTCTTGATCAGGTTTTGCCTTTTTCCTCAGGTTTTCCCATCAGCCCTTCACCTTGATGGATCAGCTTGATCACCACCCGGCGGTTTTTGGCCTGGTTGGTTTCAATGGGATCTCCCGAGGTACTCCGGTTGGGAAAAAGGGGACGTCCGTCCGCGTAACCCACCGAGGTGAGCACCGACTTGGTGAACCCGTATTGTTCGAACAGGCCGATCACTTTGCTTGCGCGGATTCCTGAAAGTTCCCAGTTGTTGAGAAACCGGCTTTTGTTCCCTACCGGGACATCGTCGGTATGACCTTCGACAATCACCTGGAATTGTCCTGCCTCCTGCTTGAGAACAGGAAGGAGTGTGTTCATGAGGGATTGGGCTTCGGGCTTGATGTCAGCAGATCCGGTATCGAAAAATACCGCTCCGAGAAACGAAATCTCGACCCCGAGAGGAGTCTGTTTCACAGCGAACTGATTGGCCACACCTTGTTTCTCGAGGATCTTCTGGATGCGGTCCCCGAGTTCACCGTAAGGAACCTGGTAGCTCCCTCCGAATTCCTTGGCGACCACCTCTTTGAATTTCTCGAAGACCTCATCGTCGATCTTTGAAAAGCTCAGAAGGATGATGAAGAATCCCACCAGGAGGGTCATCATGTCCGCATAGGAGACGAGCCAGTTCCCGTCCGAGTGGTCCTCACCCGATGCATGGGACTGGTAAGGGCGCTTCAGGTGCTTGATGGATGGAGGAATTTGATCGCTCATGCTTTTGCAGCCGCCGCACCGGTCTTGAGGGACGAACGTTCATGGGGAAGGAGGTAGCTCTTCAGATACTCCTCGACCATTTTCGGGTGTTCCTTTTTCCGGATCAGACGCAATCCGTCGATCACGATCGCCCGGACTGTTTCATCTTCTTTGTTCACTGCAGTGAGATTCTCAGCGATCGGGATGAAGACCAGGTTGGCGAGGACGATCCCGTAAAAGGTCGCAACCAGCCCGAGTGCCATCGACACCCCGAGGAATTTTTGTGCATCTTTACCGCCCAGCTGTTGGAGCAATGAGATCATTCCGAGGGTGGTCCCCATGAGTCCGAATGCAGGCGGGAATTTGGAGAGGGCCTTGATCACCACTGCGTCATGGTCATAACGCTTCGAGTAGGTCTCTGCGCGCTTCAGGAGGATCTCATCCAGGGATTCTTCCGAGATCCCACCCAGGTTCATGAGCTCGAGAGCGTCTTTCAAGAATGGCGTATTGACCGACTTTGCCTTGTTTCTGGCGTATTCAGGGTTGTCACGCATGCCTTTCGCCAGGTCGACCAACTCGTTGATGACGGTGTCGTAGCGTAACGCATAGTTCCCCAAGATTTTGTTTTTCAGGACGGTGAGTACCCTGAGGTAAGTCTTGAGCGGGAAGCAGAGCATTCCCGCTGCTGCCGTTCCTCCGATGACAATCAGGATGCCATGAGGATCGAGGAAAATCTTCGAGTTGCTCGTTGAGGTGAATACCGAGACCAGCAGGACCAGTATGGCGGCGGCGATGCCGAGAATGGAAGAAAGGTTCATGATTTCAGGCTAAAGCCTCGTGCCGGAATTGCAAGGAGCAAGTGACCCGTGAGACACTGGTGTCATGAGTTCAGTGAAGAAAATTGCGGTTTCGGTGATGGTGGTCGGATTGCTCGGGGCGGGACTGTTTTGGGCCTTGAAGCGTCAAGGAGTTGTTGATCCTTCGCAGGAGGCATTGAACCGATCCATACGGATCCTCCGCAACCCGGAAGGTACCGACCCGGGAACCCTGTACCGGTCCATTCTCACTGTGGGGAGTTCGGCTCGAAAAGACGATGCCAAGGTCATTCTGTCTTTGGCCAAGCATGAGCAACCTTTGGTTCGAGCGGGGGTGGCTTATGCAAGCGGGAGCCAGGAAGGAAAGGACTTCCTGGAGGTGTTCGAATCGTTGCAGGCGGACCCTCATCCGCTGGTCCGGAGTCACATCGTCCATGTAATGCGGGAAAAACCGGGTGAAGGACAGGTGGCGTGGTTGAAGAAGACGCTTGAAGTGAAGGACCTACCCGTTCCAGAGCGGATGGAAGCGCTTGCAGCTCTGCATCAGTCACAAAAGGGAAAAGACGAGGTCCGGGACACCAAAGAGGAGATGATGGAAATCGGCCAGAAGGAATTGGGCAAGAAGAATGCGGCCCCTTTGATCGAGCTGAATCGCATGTTCGGTTCCGATGAACGGGTGAGGGGAATGAACCGGAAAGTGATCGCGGGGGACTTCGACGGCATGTCGAAGCAATTGGCTCTTCGCGCGCTATTTCAGGAGAGGGATCCGTCGGTGGTTCGTGAGATCTCCAAGTGGATCCACCATGAAGATGCAGGCTTGCGCAGGGTTGCCGTGGAATATTTGCCGAAGGTGTGCCCTCACGAGCGGTGGAAGTGGATCGAGGAAGGGATCGGCAAAGAGAATGACTTTGCGGGACGTTCGGTCTGGTTGCTGGCGACCGAGCAGATCGGTGGCAAAAAGGCCGTGGAGCTGGTCCAGCGTATGTTGGAACAGGCAGCCAAGTCCGGGGTGAGTCAGGAAGCAAAAGCGGTCGAGCAGGTGCTGGAACGGATCAAGCACCGCAATTCACCGGATCTCTGCTCAGGGCTCAATTGAAAATACGTTTCACCCGTTCGAAAAACCCGTGTGACAAGGGATGGGCCCTGCCGTCTTTCTGGGTCAATTCGGCAAACTTACGAAGATGCTCGGCTTGTTCATTCGTCAAGCGATTCGGGACTTCGACGATCACACGGACGAGCTGATCGCCACGACCTCCGCGGCCGATGTGGGGGAGTCCCTTGCTCTTCAGTCTGAAGACCTTGTGCGACTGGGTTCCCGGGGGGATTTTCATCTCGACTTTACCATCGAGAGTAGGAATGTCGAGTTCGGCACCGAGTGCCGCATGGACAAACGTGATCGGTGCATCACAAATGATGTCCGCCCCCTCCCGTTTGAAGAAGTCATGGTCCATGACCTGAATCACGATGTACAGATCGCCCGGAGGTCCGCCGTGCTCGCCCGCCTCGCCTTCATTGGACAATTTCAGGCGTTGGCCCGTGTCGATCCCGGCTGGAATGGTGACTTTGAGCTGGGATGTTTTCTTGGTCTTTCCCTGGCCCTTGCAGCCCCCGCAGGGTGAGGTGATGGTCTGTCCTGTCCCATGACAGTGGGTGCAAGGACGCGAAACCGCGAAAAACCCCTGTTGAAAAGTGACTTCTCCCCGTCCACTGCAGATCTTACAGGTCTCGGGAGAGGTTCCTGGCTTGGCTCCCGACCCCAGGCAGGTTTCACAATCCACCCGCTTGTTCAAAGTGATCACCTTCTCGACGCCTTTGTACGCCTCCTCGAAAGTGATATCGACCTGGGTTTCAAGATCAGCTCCAGCGCGTGCACGTCTTCCCCGAGCGCCGCCACGTCCCCCGCGTCCACCACCGAAAATGTCTCCGAAGATGTCCCCGAAAATGTCTCCGAAATCAGCTGCGCCACCACCGCCACCGAACGGGCCGCCGGCTCCGAAAGGACCTTGTCCGCCTCCACCCATGTTCGCGGCTGCATGACCGAACTGGTCGTACATCTTGCGCTTCTGGGGGTCGGAGAGGTGCTCGTAGGCTTCGTTGACTTCCTTGAACTTGTCCTCGGATTTTTTGTCTCCGGGGTTCTTGTCCGGATGAAACTGTACGGCGAGTTTCCGGAAGGCTTTTTTGATCTCTTCAGCCCCCGCTCCCCTTTGAACACCCAGTACTTCGTAGTAATCGCGTTTGTCTGCCATGTTGCTTTCCCGGGCCCGAGACCCGGAATCCGGTAAGTCTCAGGCCCGAATATGGATCATTGAGCTGAATCAGACCTGTTTGTAGTCCGCGTCGATGACGTCTTCGTCACTCTTACCGGCAGTGGACTGTTGCCCTTCGGTTCCAGCGGACTGGGTTCCGGCATCTGTGGTCTGGCCCTGTGCCCCGGTATTCTTGTAAAGGATCTCCGCCATCTTGTTCGAAGCGGCAGTCAGGTCTTGGGTCGCCTTTTCGATCTCGGTGAGTTCGTTCGAAGTTGTGAACTTGCGGGCTTCGGCAAGTGCGGCCTCAACCTTGGATTTTTCCTCGGCAGGGACCTTGTCACCGGATTCCTTCACGGTCTTTTCGATGGAATAGATCATGCTGTCGAGAGTGTTGCGGGCGTTGACCACCTGCTTGCGCTTCTCGTCTTCCGCGCGATGTTCATCGGCTTCACGTTGCATGCGCTTGATTTCCTCTTCGGTCAAACCGCCCGAAGCGGTGATCTTGATCGACTGTTCCTTGCCGGTACCGAGGTCTTTCGCCCCGACATGAACGAGACCGTTCGCGTCGATGTCGAAGGTCACTTCGATCTGGGGCATGCCACGAGGAGCGGACGGGATTCCGACCAGGTCGAACCTTCCGAGCGACTTGTTGTGCTCGGCGAAATCACGTTCTCCCTGGAGCACGTGAATGGTGACCGCGGTCTGGTTGTCTGCGGCGGTCGAGAACACCTGTGACTTCTTGGAAGGGATGGTGGTGTTCTTTTCGATGAGTTTCGTGAACACGCCGCCCATGGTTTCGATTCCGAGAGAAAGCGGAGTGACATCGAGCAAGAGCACGTCCTTGACTTCGCCCTTGAGAACGCCGCCTTGGATCGCGGCGCCGACCGCCACCACTTCATCCGGATTCACACCTTTGGAAGCTTCTTTTCCGAAGATCTCTTTCACCTTCTGTTGGACGCGGGGCATCCGGGTCATCCCACCGACCAGGATCACTTCGTCGATCTTGTCCTTGGTGAGGCCCGCATCCTTCAAAGCCACTTCGCACGGACCTGCGAGAGACTGGATCAGGCTGTCGACCAGCTGTTCGAGTTTGGAGCGGGTGAGCTTGATGTTCATGTGCTTCGGACCGGATGCGTCCGCGGTGATGAACGGAAGGTTGATGTCCGTTTCGGTCATGGAAGAGAGCTCGTGCTTGGCTTTTTCCGCGGCTTCTTTGAGTCGCTGGAGCGCCATCTTGTCGGAGCGGAGGTCGATACCCGATTCTTTTTTGAATTCGTCGCACATCCAGTCGATGATTTTCTGGTCGAAGTTTCCTCCGCCGAGAAAGGTGTCGCCGTTGGTTGCTTTCACTTCGAACACGCCGTCACCGAGTTCCAGGATGGAAACGTCGAAAGTTCCGCCCCCGAGGTCGAATACCGCGATGGTGATGTTGCTGTTCTTCTTGTCGAGCCCGTAAGCGAGAGCTGCGGCCGTCGGTTCATTGATGATCCGTTTCACGTCCAGACCGGCGATTCGACCGGCATCTTTGGTCGCCTGGCGTTGGGCGTCGTTGAAGTATGCGGGCACCGTGATCACCGCTTCAGTCACGGGTTCGCCGAGGTAGTCTTCCGCGGTCTTCTTCATCTTCTGAAGGACCATTGCGGCGATCTCTTGAGGGGCGTAATCGCGGTCGGCGACTTTCACCCAGGCGTCTCCGTTCTTGGCTTCCACCACTTTGAACGGAGCGATCTTCGCGAACTCGGTGGTTTCTTTGGATACGAATTTGCGTCCGATCAGGCGCTTGGCTTCGAAGACGGTCTTGTCAGGGTTGGTGACCGCTTGGCGCTTTGCGGACTGGCCCACGACTTTTTCACCGGAAGCGAGAAAGCCTACAATGGACGGAGTGGTGTTGGCACCTTCTGCGTTGGCGATGACTTTCGGTTCGCCGCCCTCGAGGACCGATACGCACGAGTTCGTGGTTCCAAGATCAATTCCGATGATTTTACCCATATTTTTCTCCTTGTGATTCTTTACAGTTCTTAAATGGGAATGTTCCCGTGTTTGTCAAATCCGATTGGTTTCAATTGGCGGGTTTGCCGCCGGAAATCAGAACCCGACTCGGACGGAGCAACCGCCCGTGCAGGGTGTAACCTTTTTGATGCTCCTGAACGATGATCCCCTGAGGCTTTTCGCTCGGGATCTGGCCCACCGACTCGTGCAGTTCCGGATTGAAGGGCTGGTCGAGGGTTTGGATCTCGGCCACGCCTTGCTTCTCCAGGGTCGACTTGAACTGTTGAGCAACCATTCTCAAGCCACTGACCAGAGCGGAATCGGTGTCGGGTTTCACGTAACCCAGTGCCCGGTCGAAATTGTCCAGAACTTCAAGCAAGCCGGAAGCGACGTTCTCCCAGCCGAACTTCAAGGTCTCTTGGCGCTCTTTGATGGAGCGCTTCTTGAAGTTCTCAAACTCGGCATAGAGGTAGACGTATTTCTGTTCCCAGTCTTTCGCCTTCTTTTCAAGTTCAGAGACCTGGGAGTCCGGAGTGCTTACGGAAGCCTCGGGGGTTTCCGTGGGATTGGAATTGGTTGGATCTTGCATGATGCGAAGACTATGGGCACCCCTTTCCATTTGGCAAGTGGGCGTTGAGAAAAAGCTCAGGAAAGCTCGCGAACCAGTGCGTCAGAGAGCGCAAATCCCCGTGGGGTCGCCCGGAGTCGGCCACCCAGGCGGGGATGGGACTCGAGGAGCCCTTCTCTGACCAGAACCTCGACCTTCCTCCGTCGGGAATCCGTATCAATCCAGTCTTGCGGGAACCCTTCCTCCAGGCGGATGGCGAGCATCCACTTCTCCAATTCCAATTGGTCCGGAGTCAATTCCTCCCGTTCTTCCACCGGAAGTCGCGCGGGGGAGGCAAGAAGAGGAGTTGCCCATCGATGGAGAGAGTTGGGATTGCGGAACCGGATCGGGGTGGACTTGGAGAAGGAGTGGGCTGATGGCCCGAGGCCCAGGTAGGATCCTCCCGTCCAGTAAACCAGGTTGTGCCGCGCCCGGTGACCCGGTTTTGCGAAATTCGAGATTTCGTAATGTTCGAAACCGAGTCCGGTCATTTTTTCATGAATGAAAGCAAGATGATCCAACTGTTCGCTTTCTTCGGGTAGATCACGGTACATGGGATGGCCCGGGGTCAGAGTGAGCAGGTAGATGCTCAAGTGAGTCAGAGGAAAGGCGGTGAGTCCTTGGATGTGGGAATCGAGATCTGCGAGAGTTTGCCCCGGGACACCGCAAAGCAAGTCGGTGGAGACATTGGTGAATCCCGACTCGAACACTGACTCCAGGGCATCGAGAGCTTCCCTCTCGTTATGAACCCGTCCGAGCTTCAAGAGGTGGTCGGAGCGCAAGCTTTGCACTCCCATGCTGATACGGTTGATCCCCAGATCCCGGTAAGCCTTGAAGCGCTCACGGGTGATGGAGGATGGATTCGCCTCCATGGTCCACTCATACCCTTGGCCCGGTGAGGTCCATTTGAGCAGGGACTTGAAGATCCGTTCCATCGATTCCGGAGGAGTCATGCTTGGCGTTCCGCCGCCCAGAAAAATCGTTTCGATGCGATCGGCGAATTCCCCGCGTTCTCCGCGAAGTGCGATTTCGCTCAGAAGGGCTTTCTCGAAAAGGTCGGCATCATCTGGACCGGTCTTTTCCCGTCCCAGCGAATAGAAGTCACAATAATGACACTTGGTCTCGCAGAAGGGAAAATGAAGGTAGATCGAGGAATACCTGACGGGGCCGTCATCCATGGAGCGCAGTCAAACAGGGATTGCAGGTTCTGTCAATTCTTTGCCGAAAAAGCTTATTTTCCACAGTAAAACAGTTTCTTTTTGTTTTCATGGCCGGATCCGCTAAACTATTTTTGGTACCCCCCCTCCAGAAAAGGACTTCTGGAGACGAGAAGACGTTTTGAGGAGATCACTCATGTCTCAGACTTTTTTCAGCAAGATGCTAGCCGCACTGATGGCGCTCACCATGACTTTGCCTTCGGGAATCGGAATCCCCGAGGCGAATGCGGATCTCATCCCGTCTCCGAACAATGTTCCGGTCGTGCAGAACACCGGCATCAGATTTTGTAACACTTACAGCGTGGACGAAGTTTCCGAAGCCAAAGGCAGTGCGATCATGTGCATCGACAATCAGGGGCGTCGATCGGTGATCGATACCACTTCCGAGCGCAGTCGTTTCCTGAAGCAGGGTAACGCTTATGTGGTGCGGACCACTCCTGTCGCAGATCTCACAAAGGCCCAGCGACGCAGGCTGAATATCGATGAAGGTGGCGGTGGCGGCTCGAGTGTCAGCACCCGCAACAAAGATCGCGAAGATCTCGACATCCTCGTGGATCAGTGCGGCGGATTCTCGGACTATGCCAAGCAGCGTGAAAAAGAACGCGATCAACTCAATGATGACATCAAGCGCTACCGCTGCTCCGGATCCGATTGTGTCAACATCGACAAGCTGAAGGCCGATCGGGACCAGGCACTGAAAGATTGTCGCAAAGATTGTCTCAGAATCGCAGTCGAGGACGACAAGAACGCCTGCCATCACAGCAAAGTGTTCAAGCGGACCGCAGATTTTTGCAGCTTCCTGACCCTGAACGACAAGGACTTCTGGCTGCAGGATTTCTTGAAAAAGAACGCCACCGGGCAGGATGAATGCACCACGGCCATCAACAATCCGGACCCACGGGACGAGACCAAAGCCTGTGGTGAGCTTCTGAGAAATGATTCTTGCGCGAGCCAGATCACCGGCCCGAGCTTCAAATGCGATCAAAAAGACAAGATCATCGCTTACGACAATGCCGCACGGGAGCTGGATGAGCTCGACAAGAGACGCGCGGCGCTCGATGGTCCGACCAAGAAAGGGTATTGTAACGTTTCGTGTGGCAAGGATGCGACTGCGGCTTGGAGCAATCGTGACAGTCATTCACTCAAGTGTCTGATCGACATCCAGTCTTCTTGCGCCGATGCCATTGATCGCGCACAAGCTCGTGTCGATTCGAACATTTGTGTGAATTGTAATGCCGGCAACCAGCAGCAGGGCAACACCTGTCTTTACGGACCTTGTGGTGGCGGAGTCAGTAAGGCGGCTCAGATCATCAGTGCGATCGGTTCGATCGGTGTGCCGATCGGACTCGGTATCATGAACATGTCCATGTACAACCGTGGGTTGCAAGCCTGTGTTGCCATGTACAACTCTCAGGTTTCGCAGGGGCAAGCCGTTGGGCTTCCGCCTCAGAACCCGAACTGCGGAAGCGGTGGGTTTGGGATGGGTGGCTTCATGGGTGGCATGGGCGGCGGCTTCCCAGGCATGGGCGGTTTTGGCATGGGTATGCCCGGAATGGGTGGCATGGGCTTCCCAGGTATGGGCGGCTTCGGCATGGGTATGCCCGGAATGGGTGGCATGGGCTTCCCAGGTATGGGCGGCTTCGGCATGGGAATGCCTGGAATGGGTGGCATGGGCTTCCCAGGTATGGGTGGTTTCGGCATGGGAATGCCCGGGATCGGAATCAATGCAGGAATCGGCCTGGGTATGGGCGGCTTCGGCATGGGAATGCCCGGTATGGGAGGCATGGGCTTCCCAGGTATGGGCGGCTTCGGCATGGGTATGCCCGGTATGGGTGGCATGGGCTTCCCAGGTATGGGCGG
>JAIYBN010000011.1 GCA_027488515.1 Pseudomonadota bacterium | reverse complement strand
TCGAACTCCCCCTGCGCGAACGCCCCCACCTCGCAGGTGCTGGATTTCAGCGATGCGATGACCGGCGACGGCCCCGTGGATGTCGTGGTGAGCTCACCCGACTACGACAACTGTCGCACTTACAATCCGATGTACTACGGCTGCCAGATGAGCGCAGTGTGGATGAACCATATGGCCGCCGCCAACGTCTCGGTCCAGACCGACGGCACTTGGCTGAATCCCTGAGCTCAACCCTTGAGCTGAATCCGTGCTATAATGAGGATGTATGAGAACTCTTTTCAAAACACTGAAAAACAGGCTTCAGAACCGGGACGGGTTCACCCTGACCGAGGTCATGATCCTCGGATCTTTGTTCCTGGTCCTCATCGTATCCTTCGCGGCTTACCAGTACCAGCAGGACAAGGTCCGCAGGGCCCGTGAAGTGACCTCGTCTTACAAGACCTTCGAGCGCAGCACCAAAGAAAAGACCGTTCAGCCCCAATCGATCTCGCGGAGCGAGGAACTCGATCTCTCAAAAATGGAATGAGCCCGGGATGTTGTTTTTAAGACCCGGAACTCCTGCTCTGATTCTGGCTCCGATGGAGGGCGTGACTGACGCTCCCTTCAGGTCGTTCATCACCCGGAGTGGCGGGTTCGACTACTGCGTGAGCGAATTCATCCGGGTGAGCGGACATCCGGTCCCGGAACATGTTTTCCGTCGGGATGTCCCTGAATTGGTGAACGGGTCGAAAACCACGGCAGGAATTCCGGTCCAGATCCAGATTCTTGGCGGAGACCCCGGGCGGATGGCCCAAAGCGCCCGAAATGCCGTGCAGGCGGGGGCGCTTGGAGTCGACATCAACTTCGGTTGTCCGGCACCGACCGTGAATCGTAACGACGGGGGCGCAACCTTGCTCAAGTACCCCGACCGGATCGAGGCGATCGTGCGCGCCATCCGGGAAGCGGTGCCTGCGGAACTTCCCGTCAGCGCCAAGCTCCGACTCGGCTTCGACGATCCCGAAGCCATTCACGAAAACGCCAAGCGCGTGGAAGCTGGAGGAGCCTCCTGGATCACCATCCATGGTAGGACCAAGACCCAAGGATACATCCCCCCGGCATACTGGAAGCCGATCGGTGCCGTGGCCAGGACTCTTTCGATCCCGGTGGTGGCCAATGGTGAGATCTGGTCAATCGAGGATTTCCACCGTTGCCGCGAAGATTCCGGTGCGATTCACTTCATGCTGGGTCGGGGCGCGCTCGCCGTTCCCGGACTCGCCCTCCGGATCAGAAAAGAGCTGGGCCTCCCGCTGGCCGGAGCAGGAGCCGATCTCGTTTTCCCCGAGCTGTCGGGAGCGAGTGCCTGGCAGGACGTGTTCCGTCGCTACAGTGAAGTCCAACCCTCGGAAAAGCGCATGAAACAGTGGGCGCGCTACCTCCACTCGAGAAACACCATCGACTGGTGGGATGGAATCAAAGGCCTTGAATCAACCTCAGAAATTTTGACTCATTTAGGGCGACCGTAAGAGGCTCCCACATCCTGCGCGCGAGAAGCATCACGTCCTTGGCGAATTGATCCTTGATGACGGGGTCGCCATTGTAACGTTCGAGTGCACCACGATAATGATCGAAGGCGCTTTCCCCGAAAATCATTCTGGGACGGGTGGATGCCAGATTGATCTTGAGCAACAGGACACCGAAGGCGACCGCTTCTCCCGGATTTTCCTGAATCGACTCTTTCCAATTGAAGAGCTCTCCATGGGTCACTTCACCTTCACCGACTCTCACACTGATCGAAGGATGACAGCGGGAGACGAGGCGTCTCAGGTAACCGAGTCTCCGAGGGGAGTCCGGACTCAGGCGATCGAGCACCTCACGGATTCCAGGGTTGGTCATTTGGGTCAAGCCGACAGCCCCCCGCTCGCTGCGCGCAGCGGGCTTGAAGTTCGATTCCCGCCAGATCAGTGCGGTCATCACCACCGGGTCCACCCCGTAGCAACGGGAGGATCGAATGATCTCCTTGGCCAGTTGTGACGGATCTTCCGACTCAAGCCCGACCTTCTTCGGGTTGGCCTCTTCCATGGCTCCCAGAATCATCTTCCGGAGCTGGAATCGGGAAATGCCGCCCTTCAGGTGGAAGTTCCGTTCAATCTGACTTTGGATCATCTTGGCTTGGGAGGTCCACCCCAGGCTGGGCAGAGATCCGAATTCCGAACTCATGGAAGACCCGGACTGGGGTAGACCGAGTCCAAGGATGAGGATCAAAAAAAGCCGGGGGCGCAAAGTCATGAGGCGCCCACCCTACCCACCTGAGTCCCGAATGCCAACCGCAAAGCGTCATTTTGTCCCAACCCGGAGTCAAAATTTCACCTCCCCGGTGGAGCCAAAGAGGCCCCCTCTGGTGGCTCCAGATTGCAAGTAAATGAAACTGTTGGTTAATTTATTTTTATTTTTTGGAACGGCTTTTGCAGATGTTCCAGGCATTCAGGAGATGTCACATGATTCTACTCGCCGCAGCATACTTTTTCTTTTCTAGCCCTGTTCTGGCCGACCCCCTTCCCTCGACCCAGTTGCTGACTTTGAACCAGGAGGAATCCACCCTTCAGCTTCAGACCCAGGAGTTTGAAACCCTGTACCGGACAGACCTGGTGCCGGACACCTGCTACCGGCAAGAAACCCAAGGAACCCGGACCGAGTGCCGGACCGAGAACGAGCAGCGCTGCGACACCCGCTACGAGCAGGATTGCAACTACCGCTCATATCCGGTTTGCCAGCAAATCCTCCGTCCGGTTTGCTACCCGCAACAAGTCTGCCACACCGTGATGGACAATGTGTGCAACAGCCGGGGCTGCCAGAGCGTGCCCCGTCGCGTGTGTCAAACCCAGAACCAGTGCCGCAACCAGTGGGACACCGTGTGTCACAATGAGCAACGCTACGAATGCCAGAATGTGCCTCGCACCGTTTGCCAGGACATCCCGAGACAAGTCTGCAACCAGGTTCCCAATGTCGTCCGGGTGCCCTACGCGTGCCAACGCCCCGTGCAAGTTCCCATCGGCCAGAAGCTGACGCTCGACACCATCGCCCGCGTCCAGGTCCGGATCGCCAACCTGCGTGAAATCGGAGCCCGGACCGAGAGCCTCACCTTCACCTTGAATCAGGGCGAAGTGAGTCTTTCTGCGACCGGAATCCCTTTGATCGTCCGGATCCTCGAACAAACGCAAGATCTCCGCCGGACCAGTGCAACCCAGGTCGAAGTCGACGCGCGCTACCTGATCGAGATTCTGCCCTTGGAACAGATCAACGGTCTGTCTTCGATCGGACTGACCCAAGGACGCCTGGAAAGCGACCGGATTGAATTCCAACTGAAGGACCTGCCCGCCTTCCCGGTGAAGGGCCACCTTCTGATGGTACGGAAACAGGCCCTCGGTGGACAGAAAACGATCGTGAACTCCGATTTCGAAGCCCGGAATATCGTGATCCAAGGGGGCACGGCCAAGTTGATGCTCGCACCCTTCGGCGTGGAGTGCGTGAAGAAGCGTCCGCACGGAATCAGTGTCCGGGTCTTCCCGGACCTTGAAGCCCTGAAAAAAGGCCTGGTCAACACGGATATCCTGTCAAAAATCGCCAGCGGTGGAGCAGAACTCCACTTCGAAGACCGTCCCTGATAGGATGGGCGGGTGAGCCGCTCCTCCGAACGCGAACTCTGTTATGTCCTGAAGTCCATCCCGTTCCGGGAGCGGGACCTGATCCTCCAACTGCTCTCCGAGCAAAGAGGAAGGTTCTCGGCAATCGCCCGGAACGGGGTCCAATCCCGACGCTTCGGCGGGACCCTCGACCTCTTCACCTGCGCCGAATTCGAGCTCGGAGGAAAGGCGATCCGGATCGCGGAGTCCGGAGAAGAGACCCTGTTCAGTCTCGACTCAGGAGTGATTCGCTACGCTCCGAAAACCCTTTCCAAATCGATGGAAAAACTCGGCGCAGCCTCCTGCTTGAACGAGCTCGTGCTCCGGATGCTTCCTCCGCAAAAGTCAGCACCGGAAGTCTTCAAACTGGTTTCGAACACCCTGGTGGGAATCGACGAGTCCCCTCCGGATCGGGCGCTTCCCCTCGTGAATGCTTTCATCCTGAAAATGACCCAATGGCTCGGGGTCCAGCCGGCACTGACCCGATGCCTCCGTTGCGAGACTCCGCTCCACGAAGCCCCCGGAGAAAGCGTGCAAGCCCAAGTGGCCCAGGGGGCCTGGCTCTGCGACCCGTGCATGCCCGGAACCGGGGCTCCCCGGCTCTCGAAATCGGTCATGCTCGACGCTCTCCACTCGCTCCTCCTCCCGATCCGTAAAGTGGAGTTCCATGCCGATCTCGACGACCATGGACGGCTACTCGATTTTCTCGAGCAGCACTTGCAGTATTTCGTCCCCGGGTTCGATCGGGAAAAAATCAGTTCGATCCGGTTTCTGAAATTTCCCGGATCGCTTCCTTGAACGAGACCTCGTCTCCCGGGTGGATGCAGTAACTCTTTTTCACACCGGCGGCGAGTCCCGCTTCGTAGTCGGACTTCCGGTCCCCGATCATGAAAGATCGGGACAAATCGATGTCCAGCGAGCGCGCCGCCCGAAGAAGAAGCTCGGGCTTCGGCTTGCGACAGATGCATCCGTCTTCAGGCCGGTGTGGACAGATCGAATAGGCGTCCATCCGGAACCCCTCGGCTTCGAGGAGCAGGCGGTCGAGCTTGGCGTGGATCCGCTCGAGGGCGGCGGGATCGATCCATCCCCTTCCGACCCCGGACTGGTTGGACACCACCACCAGGAGGTAACCCGCGTCTTTCAATCGCTTCAATCCGGCCGGAACCCAGGGGTACAACGAAAAATGATCCGGATCACTGATGTATCCGGGATCCGGATTCAGGGTCTCGTCCCGGTCCAGAAAAACGGCCTTTGCCATGAACCGAAGCTTATCATAAGGTGGGCTCGAACCCTATGTTTTCAATCCGATTCCTCCGAGCACTGAAACCCTACCTCTGGCCGGACAAGAACTGGCTCCTGTTCAGTCTCGTGATGGCCATCCCGCTGTCCCTGCTCCGGACGGGGCCGATTCCGCTCGTGAAGATCCTGATCGACGAGATCCTCCTCAAGAAGGACACCTCGAAACTGATCTATGTCCCGTTCGCCATCATCGGGCTCTACACGATCAACCTCTTTGTCCGGTTCCTGCACTATTACTCCGTCAGGATCGCGGTCGTGAACACGAACCGCAGGGTCCGGGAAAAGATGTATGAACACCTGATCGGACTCTCGGCCGACTACTTCTCGGAAAAACGATCAGGAGCCCTTCTTTCGCGAATCACAGCGGACCCTTTCCACCTCGACAGCGGGATCGCTTCTCTGAACGTCCTGATCCGTGAACCGGTTCTGTTCGTGGTCCTCTTCGGCTACGCGCTGTACACCAATTGGCGCCTGACCCTCCTGACCTTGACCATCATCCCGGCCCTGGGCTGGGTGTTCAGCCGCTCCGGGAAGTACATCAAGGGCAAGATCGCCGAATACCAGGAGTGGAACGGGGAGTCCTACAGTTCGGCACAAGAAGCCATCAGCGGAATTCGCGTGATCCACCTGTACAACCTGACCGGATCGCAGATCCGGAAATACTCCGACCAACTGGGAACCATCACGCGTCTACTTCTCCGGATCAGCAAGATGGAGGAGATCGCGGGACCCACGGTCGAGCTCATCACCTCGGTCTCGATCGCCCTGATTCTTTACTACGGCGGAAAAGCCGTTCTCGATGGAGAAATGACCTCGGGGGATCTCGTCGGATTTTTCACGGCATTCGGAATGATGGTGAATCCGATCCGCTCCTTGAGTGACATCAACTCGAAAATGAACACGGCCAGCGCCTCCATGGAACGGATCGAAGAGTTCCTGTCCTGGAAGCCGAGGATCGTCGATCGCGAAAATGCCATCCGGGTGGAGTCGATCCGTACCGGGATCGAATTCAAAGGAGTCGGCTTCCACTATCCGGACAGTCCGGAACGTCCCGTGATCGCCGACGTCAGCTTTACACTCCCCTTGGGCAGTACCGTGGCCCTCGTCGGTCAGAGCGGATCCGGCAAAAGTTCCATCGTCCAACTCCTGACCCGGCTCTACGATGTCACCTCGGGATCGATCCTGATTGACGGGCAAGACCTACGGGATCTGGCCTTGGACTCTTGGAGGGACCAAGTGGCCGTGGTGAGCCAGGATGTGTTCCTTTTTCACGACACCATCTTCCAAAACATCCTGATGGGCCGTCCGAATGCCACTGCCTCCGAAGTCCGCGAGGCCGCCCGCAAGGCGCACGCCCTGGAATTCATCGATCGATTGCCCAAGGGATTCGAGACCGTGGTCGGTGACCGCGGCATCAAGCTCTCGGGCGGGGAGCGCCAGCGGATCTCGATCGCCCGGGCCTTCTTGAAAGACTCGCGTTGTCTGATCCTCGATGAAGCGACCTCGAATCTCGACAATGAATCCGAAAAGATCGTCCAGCTTGCACTCGAAGAGCTGATGGAAAACCGGACCACCCTGATCATCGCCCACCGACTCTCGACCATCCGGGATGCAGACGAGATTCTCGTCCTGAAGCACGGGAAGATCATGGAGTCGGGGACTTACGATGCCTTGCTCGCACGTCCCGGCGAATTCAAACGCTTGGTCGAGTTTTCGCGGGAGTGAGGGTCAATTCGCGGTATTGGCGCGCAAGACCTCGAGGATCTCCTTCGCACGCGTCAGGCTGATCCGCTTTTCTTTGGACAACACGCTCGAGAGTTCCTCTTTCAGGCGGGGCAATTCCTCCTCGCGCGCTCCGGCGGCGATTGCGAGGTTGGCGGCATGCAGGCGCATGTGACCTTTCACGATCCCGACAGTGGCGAGGGCTTTCAACGCTCCCAGGTTCTGCACCAATCCGGCTGCCGCCGCGATCCGTGCCAAGCCTTCTGCGTTCTGGACACCCATGATCTTGAGGGCGAGACGGGCGGTCGGGTGAAGCATGGTCACTCCGCCCACCGTCCCCACAGCCAGGGGCGCGAGGAACTCACCGGTCAGGGTCCCGTTCTCGAATTTCCAATCGGTCACAGGTTGATAACTTCCATTCCGCGAAGCGAAGGAGTGCACACCGGCCTCCACCGCCCGCCAGTCGTTCCCGGTGGCGATCAGGATCGGGTCGATCCCGTTCAGGACACCCTTGTTGTGCGTCGCCGCACGGTAGGGATCGGTTTTCGCGAACTGGGTCGCCTCGACAATTCCTTTTCCGGTCTCGGCATCGACGCCCGGAATTTCCACACGTGCATAGGCGAGCTTGCCGTCGGTCAGGTTGGACAAAATGCACAGGCCCACCTTCTCGCCGGTCACCGCCTCGATCGAAGGCTTGAGCCCTTCACACACCTGGTTGATCAGGTTCGCGCCCATGGCATCGCAGGGATCGCACATCACATGGATCACGAGCATGGTGCCGGTGCCGTCTTCGCGCGGCAGTGCACGGAACACGAGATCCCGGACCCCTCCACCCCGGGCCACCAGGCCCGGAACAATCGCGTTCGCCTCGTCCATCAGGCGGTTACGGACCGCGGTCAGGGACTGCACGGAACTCTCGATGTCTTTTGCAAAAGGAATCTGGATCTGTCCGATGATCAGATTGCCGCGGGAACCGGTCGTGATGTGGCCACCCGATTTCCTGACCCACTTCGCTGTCGCACTCACAGCCGCAATGATGGAGGTCTCCTCGACCGCCATGGGGATGAAAACATCCCTGCCGTCGATGTTGAAGTAGGTGGCGACACCCATCGGGATCGGAAACACACCGATCACATTCTCGATGAAATGCTCGGCAGTCTCGACAGGAAGGGCGTTGACCCCTTTCAGGATCTGAAGCTCCTGGGGATCGAGATCACACCAGCGGGCCAATCGCGCCTGACGCTCGTCGAAAGGAATCCGGTGAAACTCTCTCAATAATTCTTCGAACATCTCGGTCTTCATACCCGACTCCATTTTTTTCCTGCGCAAAGTTCCCGCACCGTCTCCGAATGGGTGCAGAACATGGCAATCCTGAGCTCTTGTTCCACGGTCGTCATCCACTTTTCCAAAGCCTCATCCCCGTCCATTGCGACACGGAGGGCGGTCCCGGCGAATCCGACCCGGCTTGCACCGAGAGCGAGGCATTTGGCGGCATCGAGACCGTTCCGCATTCCTCCACTGGCCCAGATGGCCGGACCCTGTCCTGAAAAAGCATCGACCGCATTCAAAATGGACTCTGCCGTCGGAATACCCCAGTCTCCGAAAGTCCGTCCGAGGATGCGCTCCATGGATTCCTCACCTGCGCGCAATCCCTCGACACGACCCCAATGGGTGCCTCCCATACCGCTCACGTCCAGGGCACGGACCGGCAAATTCCGGATGCGTTCCAAAAAGTTCCGGCTCATTCCACTTCCGGTCTCTTTCAACAGGACCGGAAGACCGGTCTCCGAACAGAGTTCGCGCAAGGCCTGGAGGGATCCTCGAAAGCGGGGAGTTCCCTCCACCTGGACGCACTCCTGGACGGGATTCAGGTGGATGGCCAAGGCGCTCGCTCCACTTCGCTCGAGCATTTCACGAAGGGCCGGCCACTTCTTTTGTCGGGCGACCTCGATGAGCTGGGCGATGCCGAGATTGGAAACCAGAACGAGTTCCGGATGTCGCTCCCGGAGGCCATGCACACCGGAATCGCGGTAGGCTGTATCGATCTCCCGGCGCTGGGAACCCACACCGAAGACCCACCCACGTTTCGCCGCATGACGGGCCAATCGATCGTTCAATTCGTCGGCTCCCGGATGACCGGCGGTCATCCCGGCGATGAAAAAAGGCGTTGCCAGCCCGATTCCGAAAACCTCGGTGCGGAGATCGACCGACTCGAGATCCAGATCAGGAAGTGAATCGTGCTCCAGTCGGATGCGCTCCAACCCGGTCCCCGAAGAGGAGCGACTCTCGGGGAGCAGGGCGATGCGGAGATGATCCGCTTTGCGATGGATGAAACCGGAATCTGTCATGGTGGAAACCTGCGCGGATCATAGCACAGAATCTTACCTGATTAAAGGGGTCAATGATTATGATTGAAACACCGTCGGAAACTCGCTAACTTGGGCACATGTTCTCGAAGGACCGCTTCAACCAGGACCTGATTCAAAGCTTCTTGCTCCGGCAGGGTCCGAGCTCCCGCCTCCGGGATGCCATTCTCTATGCCCTCGAAAGTCCGGGAAAACGCCTGCGGCCTCGACTGGCTCATGAATCCGGGGTCCGGTTCGGACTGAAGCCCTCGTCCACTTCCCGCTTCGGCCGGTCCATTGAACTCGTTCACCTGTTCTCCTTGGTCCATGACGATCTGCCCGCCCTGGATGACGACGACTTCAGAAGAGGGCAACCCACCCTGCATCGGAAATTCGACGAAGGCATCGCACTGCTCGCCGGCGACGAGCTCCTGCAATTCGCCCACGAGACCTTCCACGAACTGTCGGATGCAGTGGAGCGCGAAAGCTTCACCGCCGCACTCCGTGTGTTTCACCAAGCCATCGGCAGGGACGGCATGATCGGTGGCCAAGCGCTCGAACTCGAAACACCTCCGGGTGAAATGACCCTGGAAATGCTCACCCGGATTCAAACCTTGAAAACCGGAGCCTTGTTCAGAGCCGCGGTCGTGATTCCCGCCCTGCTCTCCGGAACACCGCCTTCCGACCCCCGCGTTGCCGGAGTCGAAACATTCGCATCGGCATTCGGTTTCGCCTTCCAGATCGCCGATGACCTTCAGGACGAAGAACAGGACCGGCACGAATCGACCAAGAACATCCTCGGCCTCATGGGACGTCAGGCCGCCATCGAATTGGCACTCGATCGCCTCACCGGAGCACCCGGATTCGAAGCATTCAGCCCGGCGAAGGAGCTTGCCATTCTGCTGGAGTCAGAAAAACGACGCACTTAAGAGCCCCTTCCCGGATTCCGAAAAGGAATCGAGATGAGTGTGTTCGCGACCCTTTTGTTGACCTGCCTGACCTGGACCGCCTTTGCCGGCGAACCGGGAAAGCTCGCGTCCCCGACTCCACACTTCGGAGGCGAACTGCTTCACCATGCCCCGGGGATCTTCGGGGTCAATCGGACACCCGGTGCAGACGCCGATACGCTGAGGATGTTGGACGAGCAGGAGCGTGCAATGCACACGGGATCCAGAAGCACGGCCTCCGTCATCAGGACACTCACAGGAGGACAGGAAAGGGCTCGGGAAATGGTCCGCGTGATCCAAACCGAGGAGATGCGGCAGGCACTCGAAAAAGTGACCGTGCGGGGTAAGGACTTTCTCGATAAAAACTCGGCACTCCGAAGCCCTCTTGCATTGATCAGCGGAGCCCTTTCGGTTTGGGTCGGAGGGGACATTCGCATCCTGAACGACGAGAAACTCAAACTCTCCACACGAATCGAAGGCAGGAATCGATCGGGAGAATTCCGGATGGAATCCCCCTTGGTCAACGGCAGATTGCAATTCAACGAGGTTCAAGGGATGAGTGTGAACATGAACCGGGAGATTCCGGGACTCAAATCGAGAGCTGAAATCGATTTCCAGGCGAAGACCCAGTCTCTCACCACTCAAATCCGCCAACCATTGGCTCCTCATCTGGACCTCACCTTCGGAGCGACCCAACTTCCCCATCTCAACAACAAGACCGACGGTCAGGCAAAGATCGAATACCAATTCCACTTTTGAGGAACATTTCCGGACATGGCCAAACGTAAAGAAAAACCCCTCACGCTGGAAGAGATCAAAGCGAAGATGATCCAGCAATCGGAAGAGGCCTGGACCCACTCCGCTCCCCTGATCGGTCTGGCCTCTTCGAACGACGGTCCCGTCTGGCTGCCACTCGATCCTTCGGCGGCACAAGGCACCCTGCTCCTCTTGATGCTCGATTTCGGAGATTACCTCTCCGACGCCATCCTGGAACTGGTCTCGGACATGATGGATGAATACACCCGCCTCCCCTGGCGTCCGGTGATCGCCTACCAGCCGAAAACACTCTTCCTCAAACAAGCCAAATTTTTCGACCGTTACCGCAATCAATCCCACTTCCACCACATCCCAGTGTACTCCGACCAGTCCGGGGATTGGTTCGACGCACTCAAGACCGGCGGTTCTCCGACCTTGGCGATCCTGCACCAAGGCATCGTGGTTTTCAAAGAAGCCTTCGGTAAAGATCCCGTCCGGACACTCTTCCAGGCCGAGGAGCAACTCCAGAGAATCCTCAGAGTCGAGGATCCGGGCTTGCCCCTGTTCCGGGTGAGTCTCCGTGAAACGGACAAGATCCTCGAAAAGGGAATGATCCCGAATGACTCGCTCACTCTCGGCGGGAACTGGATCCAAGGCGGCAACACGATCATGACCGAGGATTCCTCGGCGTCATTGAGCTTTTCGTTCGAAGGGGAACACCTGAGGCTGTTGGCCAACCTGCACCCACAGGCCCGGGATCCCTCGCGATTCTCGATCTACTTCAACGACGAGCCACTCGCCAGCGCACACTTCGGTCAGCACACCTATCAGGGAGACCGGGGAAATCCGACCGTCGAACTGAACCGGACCCAGGGAGTTTACGAGATCATCGATGCCGATACGCCAATGCGGGGGAAAATCACGTTCAAATTCCTGAACGCGGTAGAGAACCCCGTCATTCTGTACTCCCTCCGTTTCGCCTGAACGCCAGGTTTCTCTTGAAATCGGGGAACTTCACCCTGGAAAGAGCACTGCCCTTGATCCGATCGCGGTATCCGGACTCGCTCTCCAAAAGCAATTCTTCTTCATCCAGCACCAGATGTGGCGCTGGCGGAACCGGCCCGGTACGACGTACCGCCTTGGTGTTGTAGGGACAGACCTCCTGACACAAGTCGCAACCGGCCACATAGCCGTGCAGATCCACCGGCTTTTCGAAAGGTCCGCGTTTTTCCAAGGTCAGATAGCTGATGCACTTCCTCGAATCGAGATCGTGGCTTTCGAGTGCACCGACGGGGCAGGCGCTCAAGCACCTCTCACAAGGCCCGCAATAATCCTTCAGGGGTGCCGGACGCGCACCGAACTCGCGGTTCAAGAACACCACTCCGATGAACACATAGGAACCCAGTTGGGGATGGATGAGGAGGGTGTTTTTACCGATCCAACCGAGACCGGCGAGCAGGGCCCAGGTCCGCTCGAGAACGGCCGAAGTGTCCACACAGACCTTGTACTCGAGTCCGTCACCCTCCACTGACTCCGACTTCCACCGCTCCATGGAGCGGGTCAACGCCGTCTGGATGACCTCATGGTAATCGGGCCCGTTGAGATACCGCGCATAGCGGAGCCCCCCGTCCCCCACCGGATGGGGCGGATAAGGACGAAGCACGGCCAACACACTTTTCACGCCCGGAAAAACCAGCTCCGGATTCAACCTTCGATCGAGGCCACGGGACAGATAGCCCATTTCGCCATGCTTGCCGTCGGCGACCCACTTCCCATATCGGTCTGCATGCAGGGCATACTCCTCCCGGACAGCGGCGACATCGACGATACCGGAAACCGGAAAGCCCTCGGCTTGCAGGATCTCAGTGAGCCGCGGATCCACTGCGCATCTCGAGCCCTTTGCCGATCTGTGTCTTGAGACCGGGGGTGGCGATCAACGCGGGACGGGTCACCCGGACCAGGCGCGCGACGAGATCCGAATCGAGAACTTCGGTGATTTCGACTTCGGCAAGATCACCCGGACGCAATTGGGCCGACTCGTTCTCACCCAGGTCGTTGATGAGGACCCGCCCGTCGATCTCCTGAGCCTGGGTCGGCATCCGTGCTTGAATCAAAAGCTCGGTTTCCTCCGAACCCCCTTCGACCATCACTTCGACACGCGTCCCGATCAACCCGGAGAGCTTGGAGCCACGCTGGGCTTGTAAAAGCTCGATGAGTTTTTTACGACGCTTGCGTTTCACATTGGCGTGCAAGTGGCCTTCGAGCTCGGCGGCCTTGGTTCCTTCTTCCTTGGAGTAGCTGAACACGCCCACGTGGTCGAGATCGAGCTTACGAAGATCATCACACAATTCCTCGAACTCGGCGTCGGTTTCGGTCGGGAAGCCGACGATGATGGAGGTCCGGACAACGAGTCCCGGAATCTTCTCTCTCAACTTGCCCATCAGGTCATAGAGCTTCGCCTTGGTGAGACGGCGGTTCATGAGGCCGAGTACCCGGTCACTGGTGTGCTGGATCGGCATGTCGAGGTACTTCACGATCTTGGGTTCACGCGCAATGATCTCCACCAGCTCGTCGGAAAACGCATCCGGATACACGTAATGCAGACGGATCCACTCGACGCCCTCGATCTTGCACAGCTCGGGGAGTAGCAGTTCGAGATTCTCGCGGTACTTCCATTCCATACCGTATTCGGTGAGATCCTGGGCGACCAGGTTCAACTCACGGACTCCGTCTGCGGCCATCTTCTTGGCTTCCTCGACCAATGAAGCGATGGTTCTGGAGCGCACGTTGCCCCGGAGTTTCGGGATGATGCAGAACGAGCACCGGCGGTTGCAACCTTCAGAGAGTTTCAGAAATCCGGAGAACCGCGCCCCCGTGTGAACCCGGGCGTCGTTCTCGGTGTGAATGAAGGCAGGGAAGTCGATGTAGGAGCGCTGGGGGAGCGGAGCCCCTTGATCACGAGCCTTTTCGTGCAGATCCAACAGTTCGGTGATCTTGTGGTACTGGCCGGTACCGATCATGAGATCCACCTCGGGCATTTCTTTTTCAAGCTCCTTGGCGTAGCGCTGGGGCAGACACCCGGAAACCACGAGAGCCTTGCACGCCCCCTCTTCCTTGAACTGGGCCATCTCGAGAATCGTTTCGATCGATTCCTCCTTGGCCGCCTGGATGAAGGAGCAAGTGTTGACGATGATCACCTCGGCCTGATCCGGCTCGCGGGCGATTTCGTACCGGTCGTTCTCGAGCTTGCCGAGCATCACTTGTGAATCGACGAGATTCTTCGGGCAACCGAGGGAAACAAAGTAAACAGGTGATTTTTTCATAATATTCATTCTCTGAAATTTCCGAACTGCATGGGGAGTTTGAGGGAATCTTGTTTGCCTTTGAGGAGTGCGATGCACTCTTGGAGGTCGTCACGGTTCTTTCCGGTGACACGGACCTTCTCGTCCTGGATCTGGCCCTGGACCTTGATCTTCGAATCCTTGATCACGGCGATCACTTCTTTGCCTTTGTCTTTGGAGATCCCGGCCTGAACCTCGATCACCTGGCGCACGGAACCGCCGAAGGCCGCCTCGAGAGGCTTGTACTCGAGAGAGAGCAGGGACACCCCCCGCTTGATCAGCTTGCCCTGGAGTATGTCTTTCAGGTTGTCGATCTTCCCCTCTTCGGAGCAGATCAGGGTCAGGGTCTTCGCCTTCTTGTCGAAATTGATCTCACTTTTGACGCCTTTGAAATCAAAGCGGGTGGCCAACTCCTTGAGTGCGGTGTTGACGGCGTTATCGATTTCCTGCCAATCGACATCAGACGAAATATCAAACGAGGGCATAGTTCGGTTCCTTTCGGGACTTTTGGAAGCCGATTTTATACACCGTTTGTGTATTCCGGTCAAGTTTTCCGGGTTGACGGAGAGGACACTTGAGGGATAGGACAGGCAAACCATGAGATGGCTCGCCCTTCTGATTTGGTTCAGTTTTCTGAACAATTCTGCATTCGCTTTGAGTTCCAGGGACTTGATGACCGGCGACCTCCTCCTCCAATCCCTCCCTTGCTCCCTCTGCGCCTTGATCGAGGCGGAGGAAGACTCTCTCTATTCCCATGTCGGCGTGATGGGCCCCCTCTTTCCGGGCCCCCAGGTGTTCCAGGCTCACGGCCGGGTTCACCGGACTTCTTTGGGACTGTTCCTCCGTCAAACCCGCCCGGGATCCCGGGTCCGGATCCTCCGCCCAGTCTTTTCCCCCGAAACCCCGGTGGACCTGAATGATCGTTTTACACGTCACTTCGAAGGGCTCTCCTACGATGCTTCGTTTTTGTGGGGAAATCGCGACGAGAAGGGTGAGAAAATCTACTGCTCGGAACTCGTAGTGAAACTCCTCGAACCGGCACTTGCCCGCCCGGTCCGGACGAAGCCCATGCACTTCATTGCAGATCGGGAAGCCTGGATCCGTCACTTCAAGGGCTACCCACCCGACGGGGAACCCGGGGTGTCGCCGGAAGACTTGATCCGATCCGGATCATTCATCGATCTCGGGGATCTGGACTGAGCAACTCCTGCCTGAGCTGACTGGCGAACTGCTCCAGGAATTTCGCCCGCCCCTCGGCCTCCCGCCGCGCACTCTCGGTCCGGAACGTCGCCGGAAGCTTCAAGAGCTTCGTGTAAAAGTGATCGATCGTGTACTTCCGGTCGTCAAGCTCACGATTCTCAGCCCAGGGATCTTCCGGATCGAAAAGCAGGGCTCCCATCGAGACACCGGTGGCGATGGTCCGGAACAACCCGAGCGCCCCCAACGCTTCCAGGCGATCGGCATCCTGCAAACACCTTCCGACACGGGTGCGAGGAACACGCCCCGAGGAATAACTGTGATCATGGATGGCACCCGTGATCTCGGAAATCCGGTTTTCCGGGCGCCACTTCAATTCATTCAGCCACTCTTCGGCTTTTTCGGCACACAACCGGGCACTTTCTTTTCGAAGGGGCGAATTCTTGGCCACCGGCACACAGTCGTGCAAAAGTGCCGCAGCCACCACCGCATCGATCTCTTCTTGCGACGCCTCGCGACCGTCTTCGCGCAGACACTCCGCCCGCAAAATGCGTTCAGCAAGGCCCGCGACCCGGAGCACATGGTGGAAGTCATGGCCCGCATCCGCCGGAGGGATACGACTCACCCGGTCCCGGAGTTCCTGCAGCAAAAGATCCGCCTCGCGGCTCACTTCCGGGCCCACTCCGGCTTGTAGAAGAACCGCTCGTAATTGCGGTTCAAGAGTGTCCACATTCCCGGATTCTGGTCTTGCTCGATGAAAACCCGGATCGCATTCACCTTGGAATCGAGATCGTCGATCATGTGAACGATCACCGCCTCGAGGCATGCGGGTTCCTTGGGGGATCCGAATTCCATCTTCCCGTGATGCGCGAGCACAACGTGCTTGGCCAGGAGTGCCTTCTCGACAGGGAACGGGGCCGGCAACCTGCCCGGCTGGGAATCGAGACTCCGGATCTTGCGATCGATCAGCTCGGCACCCATGACCAGATGTCCGATCAATCGCCCCTCGGTGGTGTAGTCGGTCGTCTTCTCGTACTGGAGCTCCCAAATTTTCGCGAGATCGTGCAAAAAACCTCCGACCAACAGGAGATCACGATCCACATAGGGCGCGTAATGATTCGCGAGAAAGTCGAGCGTCTTCGCAATCGAGACGACATGCTCGAGCAATCCGACCGGATAAGCGTGGTGAAAGCTCTTGGCGGCAGGGGCCCTTTTGAACCGTTCGATGATGTCAGCGTCATCCACAAAAATCGACTCGAGCAACGCGCGGTAATAGGGGTCCTGCATGGAAGCGATGATCGCTTTCGCTTCAGCATAGATCTTCTCGGGGTTCAAGAAAGACGCAGGGAGGTATTCTTCAGACTCCACCTCGTCTTCCCTCAAAACAGTCAGGTTCTTGATGTGAATCTGGATCCGCCCGTTGAAGCTCTGAGCGTGACCTTCCACATGGACATAAGCGTCCTTCACCGCCTGGGCATTGAATTTCGGCACCTGGTCGAAAATCCTCGCCTCGATGTCACCGCTCTTGTCGGTGAGGATGACATTCATAAAAGCCTTGCCGGTCTTGCCTGTCGCGACAGCGCTGTACTTGACCAGGAAAGGGCTCGAGACCCGGTCCTGATCCTGGATGGACCGTGAATATTGGGATTTTGGGTATTTCATCAGTGCAAAGTAATGTACTCTAATCGCACCATGAAACAAAGGGTTTTACTTCAGGGTCACGAGGGCCTCGACCTCCTCCATCGGATCAGTTCGGCCGATATCAAACGGTTGAAATTGAAGGAAAAAGCCGAAGGCCTTTTCCTCACACCCTCCGGAAAGATCCGTTGCTGGTTTGAAATCGAGCGCCTGTCTGCGGACCAGGCTGACATCACCTTTGACGGCGACTTCCCCGGTATCCTCGACAGCTTCACATTCGGAGAGCGGTACACCCTGACTCCGACCGTTCCATCGGATTCCACAGGGCCCGACTCCGAGGAGTCACGGATTCTCGCGCTCAGACCTTGTGCCGGAAAAGAATTTTCACTCGATGGCGATGTGAACCCGCTTGAAGTGAACCTGGGACATGCCATTGCCGACCAGAAAGGCTGCTATCCCGGGCAGGAAGTGATCGAAAAAATCATCGCTCTCGGCTCTCCCGCCCGTCGCTTGTGCCGGGTCAGATCCGATTCCCCCCTGCCTTCTCCGCCTCTCACCTTGACTGACGAATCAGGAGCGGAATCCGGGGTTTTGACCAGTGCCTGTGGAGGCCTGGGACTGGCCGTGATCGGGCGTCGCCACCTCAAGGTCGGCACACGACTCAGGGCGGGCGAGGTGACCCTCGTGGTGGAGAGCATCGCTCCATGAAGACGGCCTGGCTCGGGTTCGTCTGTGCTTTCGGCCTCGGGCTGTCGGTTCACCCACCGGTCGCCCGTGCACAGAACTTCCTCGAGCTCGCCGGGCTTTCACCCGACACCCGGTACCGGCAGTTGGACACCCCGCATTTCCGATTGGTTTTCGAAGAAGGATACGAGCCCTTCACCCGCAAGGCGGCAGCAGCGTTCGAGCACGCCCATCGCGTGCTTCAGCCGATCCTGAAGTGGCAACCGAGAGACAAGACGACCGTCCTCATCGCCGACAACGAGGATGCAGCCAACGGGTTCGCGCTCCCCAGCCTCCGGGTCGGTATAGTTCTCATCGCAACCCCTCCCGACGCGTGGTTCTCGACGTCCTACACGGATGACTGGATCAAGCTTCTCGTGTTTCATGAGTACACCCACTTTCTGAACATCGATCCGACCAACGGTTTCGCGGAATTCCTCCGGATCACCTTCGGCGACGTGATCCGCCCCAACGGTCTCTGGCCGATGTGGATGCTCGAAGGCCTCGCCACGTACTTTGAAACCCGCACCTCCCGACTGGGACGGGGCCGTTCTCCGTATTACGAGGGGATCCTCCGCTCACTGGTCAACGAGGGCAGACTCGACTCCTCCCATCCCCGTGCGCTCACGCTCGACCGGGTCAATGGCGAGACTCCGTATTTCCCCGGGGGGGAAATCCCCTATCTGTTCGGCTACCACCTGTGGAACCAGTTCGCCAAAGACGCGGGGAAACCGAACCTGCAAAAGTCGGAAGAGCAGATGGGAGAACTTTCGATTCATTCCTCTTCGAGAATCCCCTATTTCATCAACTCTCACCTGCTCTCGGTGAAAGGGCGGACCTGGACGGACTATTGGAAACGCTTTGTGAACGAGAGCAAGGCCCGATTCAGCCGGCAGATCCAGGACGTCAGGAAAGACGGAGAGACTCCGTACCAAACGGTCGCCACAAGTGATTACTCGATCATCGGGGGGACATTCTCTCCGGATGGAAACTGGGTGGCCTACACAGAAAGTTCACTCGAGGACCGTGCACGACTCATTTTGAAGAACCTGTCGAGCGGCAAGAAGTACCGTCTGGAGGAGAAACTCCTCGGTGCCGGGATGACCTTCACCCCGGACTCGCGCTTTCTCGTGTTCAGCGCCCTTTACCGGATGAAGTCTTATCAGCTTTATTCGGAGTTGTTCGCCTACGACCTCTCCAACGGACAGATTCACGAGATCTCATCCGGACTCCGGGCCAAGGAACCCTCGTTTTCTCCGGACGGAAGGACCCTTGCGTTTTTGAGGACCCGCAAAGGATCCCAAATTCTCGAGACCGCTGAATGGGTGGTGGATCAGGGCCGCCCCCGGCTCAAGAACATCAGGACACTCGTTCGACCGGCGGACTTTTCGATCCTGAGCGGACCTGCATTCAACGGACCCGGTGAGATCCTCTATTCGGAACAAACCATCGGCAGCTCACAATCCGACCTGAAGGCGGTTCCGGCCAAAGGTGGGTCTCCCCGTGTTCTCCTTGCTGACGGGGCGATGAACCGCTACCCGACCGCACATGGAGGGAAGATCCATTTCACTTCAAACCGGAGCGGGATCGAAAATGTGCATTTCCTCGAAGGGAACCGCTCGGTTCAACTCACGCGTTCCATCGGAGGGGCGATCTTCCCTTCGTTCACCGTGACCGGAGAACTCCATTCGAATCTTCTGACCTCCGACGGATACCAGCTGGTGAAGTGGACACTCCCGGCCTCACCCGTCAAAGCCGGCTCCCCGGCCACCCCGGACGCACCCGATCCGATCCCTGAGGCGCTGGGGCCCTCGCCTCAACTCGCTTCAGAGTCCCTGACGCTCCGACCGTATTCCCCTTGGGAAACCCTGGCTCCCCGTCAATGGGCACCGATCGCTTCATTCAGCTACGACCAGGTTTCTGGGGCCTCGCTCTCGGGCTTTTTGCTCGGGTTCGATGCCACAGGGAAGCATCAATACACGCTGACCGGAGCCTACAACACCTTGCCTCGGACACTGGACGGAACCCTCACTTACACTTATTCGGGCATGCGCCCGGTGATCGACCTTTCCCTGTCTCGAAACACACTCACGATCACCCCGACCGATTACCGGAACCATCTCGACGCGGTCTTGACCCTTTCCTACCCCGTCTTCTGGGTGCGGAGCACCCTGAGGCCCTCGCTCTTTATTTTCGGATCCCGCTACCGGGTCGAGGACACCTCGACAGGCGTGCCGATCGATGTTCCGGATTTTCAATACCGGAATGCAATCGTCCCCGGAATCGGCGGGGCCCTCGTTTTCAGTGATGCACGGAAGACCCGTCTCGGATTCACCAATGAAATCGGAAACGATCTCAGATTGCAGATCGAAAGCCGCTTCAACACGCCCCAGGATGCCCTCGGGCGTTATCTGCTGAGCTGGACCCACCACGAATCTCCGGGCGCCAATCACGTCATCCGCACCCGTGCCCGCTGGATGGGAACCACCCGCGCATCCGACACCGCTCTCACCACGAGCAAAGTGGCCGGAAAAGATCTCGACAGTGTGTTCGATCGGGGAACGGGCACCACGCTGTCCCAGCTTTCATTCAGGGGTTATCCTGCACTCAGTGCGAGTGTCCGGAATGCGGGCTCTCTCGGGCTCGAGTACCATCTTCCCCTGATCAGGAGCTTTCGCGGCAAGAGCACCTTCCCTGCATTCATCAAGCAAACCTACGGATTCCTCTTTGCGGATGCGAATTTCGCGGAAAACCTTTTGGTCTCCGGCCGGCGTTACAGCAGCATTCTGATGCCCGCTTGGGGTCTGGGACTCGGAACCGACACCCAATTGCTCCTCCGGGCACCGCTCCGGTTCAACCTGGAGTTTCAAAACGGAACCCGGACCGAGGCGTCGGGTGAGTCCCGCGTGTTCTTCACGATCGAAGCGGATTCACTCTTCTAAGGAACACCGGGTACCAGATTCCTCACCAGACTGTACAACGCGAGCAGGACCAGCAAGACCAAGGGAACGAGCGGGTGCAAGCGGAAGTCCACCGGTCGCCGGAGAACCCACCACATCATCATCCCCGGAATTGCGATGAACACGGGCACTGAGAGGAGATTGAGTTGGACCGCGGACTCCACCCTCCCGTCGAGCAAATGGACAAACGCGCGCGACATTCCACAAAACCCGCACTTCCATCCCGTGAACGAGAACACAGGACAACGGGGTCCGAACCGGGCCAAGACGTCCAAGCCGGCCTCCACCCCGAACCGGTGGATCGTGTAGCCGGATATTCCGTAAATGAGCACCCCCGCCACCGCGAGCCAATTGAAGCGGGAAGCGGATCGAGACCTCATTTGAAGAGGCAATTCCCGTCCAGGTAACTCGAACCAGCCGGACAGAATGCACCCGCCCGTGCCCGGATCATCCCCTCCATGTTGATGCCGGTCCGCTTGGCCTCATCCAAATCCATGATGGAGTCGAAAGTCTTGATCGGCGGAGTCCCGGTGATCTTGTAGACCTGCTGGATCCGAAGATGGACTCTGATCGACTTTGCGGCAAGGCAATGCACATGACCTTTTGAATCGGTGAACTGCTGGGGCAACTGCCCGGGGACATTATCCGATCCGCAAGTGACCACGAGCGCGGCCCGGGCCAGGATCGGGCACTCCCGCGAAGCCTGAGCGGGCTTGGCGGCGAGGTCGGGAACGGTCTTCTTCGAAGAAAACCAACTGGACGCCCGGGGCGGAGGCCCGATCACATTGCCACTGAACTGGATGAAGTTCTGATCGAACTTGTTCCCGCTCAGATTTTGCTGGGACGCAATCTGGGCCGGGTTCACAGTTGCTTCGCGGATCGGACCCGCAAACTCGCTGTATTCACCACAGCGGGCACCGGTGAGCGTGAAGAAGCCGGTCACCGGTCTTCCGGACCCGTCCGTCAACACGATCGCATTCCCCTGCCCTCCGGCTTCAGACGGGTCGGTCGACATCCAGAGACTTTCGAAGTCAACCGGTGACTGATCGGCGTTCTGGATACAATCATACTTCAACGGGTTACCCGGATTCTTCCGGTCAAAGGAGTTCAAACAGCACGCCAGTTTGGGGTTGGCCGCATTGTTGAACTGATCTTTCGCGGTAGCACCACTCAGGTTCTGGGAAACAGGAGAAGGCACTCCCGAGGAATCTCCGTTGTCACACACGTGAACGCTTTCTTTGATCTTGCAAGTCCTGCTTGTGACATCCAGATAGGTCGGAGGAGCACAGGTCCAGATCCTGCGATTGTAGGTCCGGTATCCACCGCTCGAAGTCGGCACTTGGACACGGGTGATCTTCGCGGTTACGGAAGCGCGGTCCAGCAACTGTGTTGCCGCAGCCGAAGGATCATGCACCGCAGGGTCGAAGTTCGCCAACACCATGTACTTCTGGGTGTCAGGGTCTGACGTGTCCAGAGCCGGCGAACAGGAGTAGCCGGAACCGGCCACGGATGCCACGGCCGTCACCTTCTCATTCAGGTTCGGACAACCGCAGCTCACTTTCGCACTACCCGATCCACCGTGTCCCGGATAATACAGGGATCCCAGATATCCGTTGCTGGAACCGTCATGCGCGATCGGGACAGTCGCGTAGGTGTCGGGGTTCGGGTTGGAAGTGGAAGCTGCCGCGATCACCTCGTACAAGTCACTTACAAACCGTCCGGTGCCGGAAATCATTTTTCCGGTACTGGTCGAAGAAGTGCTCGCATCATACGCGACATCCGAAGCAGAACACACGCAACGTTTCAAACTCGCGGCCGAGTAAAGATACTGTGGCAGAACGACGGCCGGATCCGCCGAGTTGTCCTTGGCAAACGGGTAGGTGTTCCCGAGCTTCGTGACCTTGTAACTCGAGAGAGGCCTCGACTGGGTCGAGATGTCACTCAGAAAGAAGTTCGAGGTGAGGGGCATCCTCCCGGTTCCACAAACCGGAAATCCGTCCGAGAAAGAGTCGCCGGCTTTGGCGAACTCACTCGAGGGAACGACCGGACGACAAACCTGGGCCCCGGACGCACCGGTCCCGACTTCATAACCGGAAGGACACACACAATCTCCTGAAGGCATTTGGACCGCACCCTCCATCGCGCAACTCGGAGTCGGAGTCGGGGTCGGAGTCCCTGCCGGCTGGGTGGCATTCATGGTGACTCCGTTCGCGGCACTGGTGGCGAAACCGCCACTCCCGCAAGAAAGCGAAACCTGCGATTTCATCGCACCCGCCACAGTCGGCCGTCCGGATATGCTGAATGTGCAGGATCCGGGCTTGCACAGCGGGCACTCCATCGGAGCGGAGGGATTCGAGTAATCCACGCAGCAGCTCAACTTGACGTCATAGTCACAAAGGTCGCCTACCGGACAATTCTTCTGACACATCGCCTGGCAGCCACTGGCCGGAACACTGGCACAGGTCGTATCCAACTGGAATTGACCCGCATCGGGGCCCGTCAATGCCAGCTTACAAAGAGTCGCATCGAGGGTTCCGGAGTTGATCACGGTCAACGACAGGGGCCCACCGGTTTCGCCTACGACCACCGTACCGAAATCAGCCGTGCTCGGAGTGGTGAAGGACAACAAGGACATGGGGGCCGGCGTGGTGAACGGGGTCGGAGTGGGCGTTGCCGTGGTGAAATTCACCATGATCCCGTCCGGGGTCGACTGCCCGAGGGCGTTCGTACACTGGGCAAGCAGAGTCGTCTGTTTTGCACCGTCGGTTTTTGGATACGCCACCAAGTCCATGGTGCAGGATCCTTTGCCCGGCACGGTGAAACACGCCTCAGGGTTCTTGATCAAGAAATCGTCCGCGTTCGTCAAATTCACCTTACAGGACTGGGCTTCCTGTTCACCCAGGTTGTGGATCGTGACACTCTGGGCGGTCGATGCGGTCCCCACCTTGACCGTACCGAAGTCAAGAGTCAGAGGTTTCAGCTGGAGATCCGGAGCTGAAATCATCGCGCCCACCTCGTAACGGAAACCCGCAACATCGCTCATCGCGAGGTCGTTTCCACATGCGATGTAAATATTCCCCGCCACACTACCGTAAGCGCTGTAGCTGGGAGAACCGATCAACTCGAACTTGCAGGCCCCACCCACATCCAAGCCATCACACTCGGGCCCTGCCTTGATCTGGAAATTGTCCGGATCGCTCGGGAAGATGGAACAGCCCTTGATCACGCGCCCGCTCACATTGAAAACCGCCACAGTCATGGACCCTGAAGCGCCCTGATCGATCACCCCCAGAGAGCCTCCTGGCGGGTCGAATTTGAACGGAGTCGCAGGGGTACAAGAACCTTTCGAGCTGATCAGGATCGGCATCGCCAATTGTGCCGGGTCGAGGGTCATCTTGATCACCGTATTGGTCCCGTCGGTACCGACACCGATTTCAATCGGGTACTTCATGATCCGCTCAATGACCGATTTCTGCCCACCGCTGGCCGCAGCCCATTCATCCGGAGTGATGGAACGGATCCTCTCGGAGAGCAATTCAGCGAGCTTCATCGTGTCCATTCCGACTTCGTACTTCACATACACATCGTGACCGTAAATCTTGAACCCGACAGCGTCTCCTACGGAGAACATCCCGCTCAGGTTGAAGACCTGAACCCTTCGATCACCTTCCACCAGGTTCAAAACGCTGCTCAAACCCGGACAACCACCCGTATTGCATTCCGGCCGTACGGTCGACCTGAACCAAGGCACCGCCTGATTGGCATCATCCAAGTACAGATAGAGCATGGCCGAATCAGGTGAATTGAACACCGGATCGATCCTGGGAGGAAACCCGTTCGCACCGAAGGGCGCTTTTCCGGCAGAGTTCCACTGATCCGGGGTGGTTTGACCCACCAACGCTGTGAACCATTTGGCATGACTCCCCACCTCGTTGAATCCGGTGGTGCTCACATCATGTCCGTAAACCGTCAATCCGAACACATCGCTCGGGTCGGGAGAACCGGTGAGTCCGAACACCTGGTTCCTCACCCCACCGGGTCCCTCACTCGCTTGCTTCAAGAGAGCAAAAGTGGGGCAAGACCCCCCTGTTCCGGGATCCACGCCTGTGGTGGACTTACAGGACTCGAATTGCCACTCGCCCCTTCGAACACCACAATTCTTGCTCGCTCCATACGCCCCCCAGAAAACCCCGGGGGAACCCGTCATGAATTCTTTCGGAAATGGCCGGGCCACACATCGGCATTCCTTTGCCGCGGCGGGATTGATCAAAATACCGTAGGGTGTTTTACCATCCCAGTCCAACTGGGTGGGATATCGACCACTTGCCGCAATCAGATCCAATGCCTCTAAAACCCCGTCACCCCTGGGATCCGCCCGATCCCAAGCGGCTTCACAAACTCCGACACTCTCATTGGGCTCATCCCGGAAATCAAAATCCTCAAACCGTCCGTCGTAGTAACTGCAGGCGTCGAAAACGGTAGGAACATCAGGAAACACGACGATCGGAACCTGAGGCGGCGCCACGGTTGGAACCGGAGTCGGTGTGCCACCCCTCACCCGCTTCGCGAAGCCGGTGGACGGATCCATTGCAAAAAGGGCCGCAATCAAAAATACACTCCACGAGTTTCTCAATACGTACATACGTCCCCCACTTTTCGGGTTCCCGGCAGGCAGGTGTCACCGAACCTGTTGGCGATGATGTCAGCAACATCCAAAGAGCCGACTTGATCCCTCATGGCCCGCGTGTCGAAGGTCTTGAGCGGACTCTGACCGGCGATCTGATAGAGCTGCTCGATCCGGACGTGGACGGTCACCGAGGTGGCCATCGGACAACGGATCAGGCTCGAGTCGGTCGGATCCTGGAATCTCAAATCGGGAAGGATCCCCGGGTTGGAAGACGGGCAGGCCACCACCAGGGCGGCACGCACCAGAATCGGACACTCGTTCATTTCTTGCATGCTGTTGGGCACGAGCTTACTGATGCTCGCGCTGAAGTTTGTATAAGCCAAACCACTCGGAAGGGGGTAAGCATTCCCCAGATTCTCAATGGTGGCCCCCCCGCTCACACTGGCTTGCTGATTTGCGACTAGAAACGGCTGGACCCGCTTGGGTCGGAGCTCCCCTCCGAACTCGCTGAACCTTCCGCAACGGGTCCCTCGAAGGGTGTAGAAGCCGGTGATCGGTTGTCCCACCGCACTCACCAGCGCCAGAGCGTTCATCTGGCCACCATCCTGGATGTCATCCCCTCCGGCCCAGAGGGCATTGAAGTCGAGCCTCGCACCCGAGGCATCCACTTCTTTGGTTTGAAGGCAATCGTACTTCAAAAAATTCTGCTGGGTGACTCCCGCGTCGCTCACCGCATGTGAATTCAGACAACATGCCAACTTCTTGTTCGCGAGCTTCTGAAAGTTGAGATTCGAAGCCGTATCCGAAACCTCTCCATAGGGAGACAAGGCAATCGCCCCCGAACCTTCCCCGCACGCGTGCTTTTGTCTGTTGTGTCCGCAAGTTCCCGTCGCCAGGTTCGGCTCATAAGGTGCGGAACAAGTCCAAATCCTTCGATAGTAACGTTCAACCACACTCAAGTCTGATTCCGTTGGCAAATTGACGGTCCCACTCAAAGGCGTCGAGGCGGCGGCCTGCTCCTTCCATGCTGTCAGGATGTGAGAACCATTGGGGGGATTATGGTAATAAGTCGAGAGCGCCGCGGATTCTCCATAGGGTGCGAGCACCCGGACGCCCGTCGGCGTATCGGAGATCATCGGTTCACAGACGGAACCGCTATGCGAATCACCTGGGATGATCTGGCGTGCGCTTTCATTGATATTCGGACAGCTGCAAACCGAATAGTCCGTCGGGCCGGCTCCCGGATGGAACCTTGAAAATGCTCGTGGGTCACCCGATATTTTGGTCGAAACCGCAACGGGCCCGTAAGGTTTTGGAGGTGGATAGTTCGACGTCGCATTGGAGATGTCTTCGAAGGTGGAAGGATGAAACCTCAGCGTGGAGGTCGAATACTCGGTCGGGGATTGTCGGGTGGGCGACGCGGTGAAGGTCGGAGGTGCGGCCGGAGCGGTGATCATGTCAGACAGACAGGCGCAGCGGTTCCTACCGCCCCCCATCCTCCGATAGGCGTAAACGGGGCTCGTCGGTGAATTGGCCCACACATACCAATAAGCAGGGACGCCGGTCGTGGTGTCGACTGCATTGGGGAGACCGGTGGTGGCAGCGGTAGACACCGTGCCATCTTCTGCAACCGGAATTCGCGGACTAGTCTTGGGATTGGTCGCGGTCGAACCCGGTCCACACACCGGCCACTCCTTATAGGGGTCCGAGGCAACAAGATAACCGAATTCGCTATCAGCGCCCCCATTGATCGGACCGAAGGCGCCATCTAGTAGATTCACGCTGTGAGGACGGGGGCAACCCATCTGAGAATTGACATAGCCAGAAGGTTGGGCGAACACCGTTCCCATGAGACTCGACAGCCCGAGTCCGAACCCGAAAGACGCAATGAACACCCACCTGGAACCCATGGTTTCCCCTAGGCTTCAGTATACATCAAAACCGTCGGAAAAAGACCGTTCCGTCAAGGAGTCCGGCGCAACTTCAGGATTTCATCAACCGAAATCGTGGATAGTTGCGAGCTGTCGACCACGGTATCAACGGTTTTCATTGTCGGCTGACCGGTGATCTCATGGAGCTGCCTGAGTTGAACATGGATTTGAACGACACTTCCCGAGGTGCATCGGACCTTGTCGGCTGAAGCAGTAGCGTCCGTGTAGGTCTTGGGCGGAATCTGTCCGGCGGCATTCTTCTTACAAGAAACGACGGTTGCAGCCCGAAGCAAGACCGGACAACGTCGCACTTCATCGATCGTGCTCGGAACGGTTTTGCCCTTCTTCCGGACCTCGGTCCGGATATGCATGAACGCGGCTCCTGTCGGCACGGGCAAGGGGGACCCGACGGGGACCATTTGACCGGCACCGACCGAGTTCTGCTGAACCACCGTTTGGACAGGATCCACCCGGAAGGATTGGATGGGACCGAGTGCGGCGAATTCGCTGAATTCACTGCAGCGGCGGAGCGATCCGTTCTCGAGAGCATAGAATCCCGAGATCGGCTTTCCTCCGAATCCGGCCAGGAGTGTGGCGTAAGGGGCCGAGCCGTTCAAATCCTGATCCTTGCCGGCCCAGAGCAGATCGAAATTGGAAGCCACACCCGCGTTTTCGACACAGTCGAATTTCAGGTGACTTCCACTGGTGAAGGCTCCGTCGATTTCATTCAGGCAACACTTCAATTTCGGATTCAGGAAGTTCCGGATGTCTTCAGTACCCGGCACCGAAGGCATGATCAGGGCATTCGCAGGTGTGGAACAGGAGTGATAATCCGCAATCGGACGACACACACCTCCACCCGACTTGCTGAACCCTTTCCGGCACTGGTTCGGAGTAACCGGATCTGCAAAGGGATCAGTGGATCCTGTTGTCGGCGCCGAAGGGGCTCCCCCAGGAGGGCAAAAATAGGGCGGATCGAAGCACTTTCCACCGGCACAACACCCCATCGTGGCACTCATGAGCCCCACGGAACCAAAGGGGTCTTGGCAAGCCGCTCCAACCGAGCAGTTGGCCGAAGAAGGCGGAGCCGGTGTCGGCGTGGCGGGAGCCACACATTCGGCATAGGGTCCGTTTACGCAGCCTCCATTGTGCATGCAGCAAGAAAAGCAAGTTTGCGGGCTGGTGAACTGACTGCACATCTCGGTCCACTTCCCTTGTTTGGGGGGCGATCCGAACTGTTGTGTGCAGGTGTCATTCACTGCGCAAACGGGCAGTCCGGGAATGGGCGTTGGGGTCGCGGTTGGAGTCGGTGAAGTAGCTCCACCCGTACAGGCGAACGGCCCGGGCAAACATGCAATCGGACTTCCATTTCGATCCACCCGACAGCATCCACCACTCGGATCACAGCAGGAGTTCCCTGCTCCAGCAAACCAGACACCTGAGGTTCCACCTGCGCCCGTACACTGGTCTCCGATGGTGCAACTTGGCGTCGGGGTGACTGGAGGAGGCGCCGAGCAAGTCGACCAGCTGACCAAACACACTTGCGCGGTGACATCGATACAACAATTTCCACCCGCATCATAGGTGCAGGTATGACGACTCGGACACGGTCCGCAACTCCATCCTTGGGTACAGCTTGCAGCCGGAGTGGGCGTTCCCGGAACAGGGGTGCCCGGAGGAGCGGCAGAGCAAGTGATGGGAGGCGCGAGGCAAACCGGTGCACTACCCGAGGTGCAGCACGCAGCTCCGTCCCAACTTCCGGTCAAGCTTCCATTGGTACAACGATCGCCCACATTACAGGACGGGGGGGGCGGAGGAGAACAGGTGATGGGAGGCGCGAGGCAAACCGGTGCACTACCCGAGGTGCAGCACGCAGCTCCGTCCCAACTTCCGGTCAAACTTCCGTTGGTGCAACGATCGCCCACGTTACATGAAGAGGAACTTGAACCGGATCCCCCTCCGGTTCCCGTTCCACTGCCACCGGGAAGGACACAGGCCGTGCCAGTTCCATTCGAAACATATCCCGTCGCACAGGAGCAGTCATTGAATCCGGAGTTCAGCACACGGTTCGGACCGCACGGATTTGATATTTGACAACCCGTACCCCCAGGAAGTCCTTCGAAGGGTAGCGTTCTGACTCCACACGTATACGAGCCTGCTCCTGAGTAAACGCAAGCGCCACCGGAGAGGTTGTATTGCGGGGGACAGAGGATCACACAATCCCCGAACAAGTTCAGTTGGGCTGACCCACCTGACGGTGCGACACAGGCCGACCACGCCGGTTCAGCGTTGCAAAGAATGAACAAAAGCGCACCGAAACGCAACCACCCCGTTTTGAACATGCGAAACCCTCTGTTGACATCTTAACAGTTCGGGATTCAAAGCTCTTGCCTTTTTTTTAGATGAAAACCGTTGATTTTCTGAGGCGCCGGAGCAAAAACAACAGCCAAAAGCCTGCCGAAACCCAGTAGGAAAACCACATCCATGATGTCCTCCGGTATTCGACCGTCACTTTGCCGGCCCCGTGGAACACCATTCCCGGATAAGCTTTGTAAAGGGGCAGGTCTCGACCCGCTTCGTCCCGGATCCGCATTCCGGGTTGCGGGTGAACCCTGAGATGAACCCAGGCACCGGAAGACGGCAGGTCGAAATGATACCGCCCCTCTTGATCCTGTGTGAACCGGGGGAGCCCGGGCGGAACCTTCGTCTGAAATTCTTGAAGCAAATCTTTTTCGAATGATTCACGGTTTTCCGGAAAAATTCCGGGGGCACGGGTGGAAAGACCTTCCACGGCGGCCTTCATCCGGGCCAGGACCGGCCCTCCGAAGTACGGATATTTCCCCGACGGATTGGCAAAATAAGATTCGTGCGGATTGAAGAACACCGCTCGGGCATGGAGGGCCGGATCCACGATGAGGATCCGGTGGTCTTCTCCCTGGAACCGGAAGCTTCCGCCGGACAGCCAAGGGGTTCCTTTCAACCCCGTCTGGAGCACCCGCCTCCAGCAGGAACGCTTCGGTTCGGGGATCCATTCCAGATCCGCGTCACCGTAAGCGATGTAGCCGATGTCGAACACATCGATCGCGTCCTTCAGGACCCTTTCAAACTCGTCGCATTGATTGACGGTCAGGTAGAAATAATCCAATACGACGGGTGGCGCGAACAGGGTCACCAGATAGGAACTGATCACCGCGTTTCCGGTGGAACCTTCCCAGTGCAGTCCCCGGATCGATGAAAAGCCGGGAAAAGCTCCGAGCAAAATATAATCGAGTCCGAAATCACAAGCCCGGGTCCTGCCGAGAACGAGGGTCCTTCCCCCGGTTCCGCGCCTCCATCCCTCAGGATAGACCTGCAACTCGAGCGGAGGTTTGAGCTGCAGAGTCCCGGCCGGAGCGTTCCACCAGGGGCGCATCTGGGTTCCCAGGGTGATCAGGGCCGCTAGGACACAAGCCCCGAGGCATCTACGGAAAAGACGCCGGGACGGAGCGGAGTCGGCCGAAAACAGCAATCCCGCCCAGAAGAAAACCCAAGCGGGCATCGCGAGGCGATAGAAGTGAAAGGAAACGGACCAGCCGAAATGACTGTCCAGCTGAGGAAACAGGATGAGAGGTGCATAAAGGAGGGTCGCCAGGAGAATCCAGATCGCCCCCTTCCAGCGTTGCCAGAGTGAAAACCCGGCGGCGACCGCCATCATCACGAGGACCCAAGTGGATTGCTGGAAGTAGATCGTCGACGAGATCATCCAGTTTCTGTATGCCAGGAAGGGAACCGTGAAAAAGGCGGTCGCGGCGAAAAGCGCTCCGATGCCCCGCAAGGTGTCAGCACGCCTCCATCGATTGGAATACGCGATGAGGCAGTAGACCAAGCCTGCAAGGATCCCGGTGATCAGGTGCGAGATCACACAGAAACCGGTCCAAAAGAGAATTTTCGCCCGGGAAGGCCGGTCCTTTTGAAATGCCGCCCTCATGAGTTGGAAAAACCCGATGCCCGAGAGGAATTGGCTCGAGAGTCCGATCACCACAGCATCGAAGATCGACCAACCTTGCAGACTGGAAGAATCGAATTTTTGCATGTGGAACAACCAGAGCAGTCCTCCGGCAAAGAGCATCCGGGTCCATCCCTTTTGGAGGGTCAACACCCAGGAGCATTGGGACGCGAGGAACAGGAGCAGAACGGCGGAGACATAAACCGGATAGAGCTCGAATCCGGTCCATCCACTCAGTTGCTGGAGGCCGGCAAGAACAAAGTCCTCGAGTGGGGGATAGAAGAGATTCTGGATCGACCCCATGAAGACGCGATCCTGAAATCCGTGGTAGCCCACCTCGAGCAGCTGGGTCCCGCCAAAGGCATGCCCACCGTGATCAAAGTGATACCAGGTGAAATAACTGAAGAGTTGGTGCCAGGCCCAGGCCACCGAGGCCGAATACGCCGCAAGGATCACCCAGGTGCTTTTCCTGATTCTCAGATGCCACTGTTTCAGTTTAGCCAATGAAAACAAAAAAATCGATCTTTTCACTCAATTTCTTTATTGCATTTTTTACACGGAGCGTATAGAATCCGATCACCTTATGGGAACCCCCTCAGCCCTCCACACCATCCAGAAGCTTCAGCAGGAATTCGACGGCAGTCTCGAGTTCCTGAATCGCGAGCTTCCTTTCGCGCGGTTCGCGATCGCACGCTTCGATGCCAAGGGCGGACTCCCCCAACAGCTTTTCACCTCCGCCTCGTCGTTCCCCGCCTTCGATCCTCGAACCCTCGACCAGGCCGTCCGCCTGCGCCAGAGCATCGTGGAACCCCTGCACCAGGTCTTCATCGTTCCCTGCCTTCATCAACAACAGATGAATGCCGTCCTGTTCGCCGCGCATGAACAGGGCAAGTGGTCTGCAGGCGAGCAGATCCTGGTGGAGTTGGCCGCAAGCGAACTGGGGCGGATGCTGGCTCCGGTCCGTCCGGGTCTCACCCTCGGAACTCCCGTGAAGAACCTTGCCAAGAGCAGGTCCGCCTCCCACTCGAGCATCATCGGGTCCGGCAAAAAACTCAAAGAAGTGCTCCATCTGGTGGAACGCGTGGCTCCCACTGCCGCCAGCGTCCTGATCCTCGGCGAAAGCGGAACCGGCAAGGAACTCCTCGCCCGCCGGATTCACGAGCTCAGCCCTCGCAAAGACCAGCCCTTCGTGGCGATCAACTGCGGTGCCATCACCGAATCCTTGCTCGAGTCGGAGCTTTTCGGTCACGAGAAGGGCTCCTTCACCGGTGCCGTGAACACCAAAAAGGGCCTGGCCGAAGTGGCTCACGGTGGAACGCTGTTTCTCGACGAGATCGGGGAACTGCCCCTCTCTCTCCAGTCCAAGCTCCTTCGCTTCCTCCAAGAGGGCGAAATCTTCCGAGTCGGCGGCAAAGAGTCCATCCGGGTGGACGTGCGGATCGTTTCGGCGACCAACCGTGACCTGGAGAACGAAATCCAGGCTGGCCGCTTCCGGGAAGACCTCTTTTACAGACTGAACACCATCACGGTCCAGTCGCCCGCCCTCCGGGACCGGATGGAAGACCTCAAAGATCTGATGGAACACTTCGCTCCCGCCCTCCACGGCCGGTTGAGCTCCGAAGCCTTGACCCTGATGCAGGCTTACCGCTGGCCGGGCAACATCCGGGAACTGCAAAACCTGACCGAACGTCTCCAGATCCTGAGCGGAGGCTCCAGAATCGAAGCCAAGGATCTTCCGGCCTCGATCCGCGACCAGGCGATTTCGGGAGGAACCCTCACCCTGTCCGGCCCGCCCCCGGTCGAGATGGCCCTCGAAGAGCTGGAGAGGATCCACATCCTGCGTTGCCTTCAACACCACGAAGGAAACAAGACCCGGGCGGCCCAGAGCCTCGGGATCACCATCAAAACCTTGTATAACAAGCTTCATCGCTACGGAATCTTGGACAAAAGCGAGTCAAAACTGTAAAACCACCCCTGACCCCGGAAGGAAAAACCCATGGCAAAAGCAAAAAAAGAACTGATCAAAAAAACCACCAAAACCACCCAGGCGACCAAGGCCACCGCAAAAACGGCAGCCAAGGCAACTCCCAAAGCCGCCACCAAAGCTCTCGCGAAACCCATGGCCAAGAGCACCAAGAAAGCCGAGCCGAAAGTGAAACTCGCCATCGAAACCAAAAAGGGTGACAAGAAGTCCAAGGTTCTCGAAGTGAAAGCCGAGATCCAAGCCGAAGGTCAGACCAACGAAGAAGAAGAGGAAGAGCTCGAGGCCGCACAGGCCCAAGCATCCGCCTCCGGACTGGCGATGGCGGCAGCCACGGCAGGAGCCGAGACCGCATCAGGATCTCTGAAAAACTTCCGTCATCACCCCGACATTGAGAACTTCTACCGCTTCATTTACGAAAACGATCTGCGTTACGAAGCGCTCGACATCATCGCCGTGATGGCTTCCCAGCGCGCGAACATCCGCGCAACCAAGGCCGCCAAGGCGAAGACGATTTAAATCTTCTCAGCCAGGAGGAGCAGACTCGGGAGCGGATGCCCCCGGGAAGGATCCGCCGGCTGACGCCCCACCTTCCGGATACGAAAGCCGCTTTGCTCGATCATCGAGCAGGCGGCTTTTTCGTTCCAAGGATGCAGGTATCTCGACGGACCGGAAAGATCGCCCTCCCGATCCTCGAACGATTCGGACCCCTCGTACAGGATCAGTCCGAAAACTCCACGCGGCTTCAAGCCCCGGAAGGCGGTGGCCACGATTCGCTGGGTCTCCTCGGGGCTGAAATGATGGAGGGAACGGTTGGCCCAGACCGCGTCGTATTCCCCTTCTTTCAGAGACAGAAGCAGCAGGTTCCGCTCCAGGACCTCGACTCCGGGAGCCCTTTCCCTCGCCCACTTGGCCCGGACGGGCCCGAGCTCGACCCCGACCCCCTGGAATCCCGCTTTGGAAAACAGGATCAAATCATCGCCTGCGCCACATCCCAGATCGAGGATTCTCGCTCCCGGGGTCAGGATTTCAGCAAAAGGGAGCAACTCCCCCGGGTTTCGGGTCCGGGCGGAGAGGTCCAGGAGACGGTGGGCATGATGCTCGTAATAAGCGACGGAGTCTGGGCTTTTCATTTGGGGTCCCTTCGGCTACAAGACTACCTCCATGAGAGCGAGAATCACAATGTTTCAGGCCCTGTTGACCCTGCTCGGGACCCTGTTCTCCCCGGCTTCCTCCGCCCAAACGGAGCACCCCTGGTTCGAAGTGACCCGGACCATCGAGGGGATGGAAGACCCTGCCCGGATCAAAGAAGCGATCGAAGCCGGAATCCCGGGTTTCTTGAGGCAACTCGAGCAGGACCACGAGACCCCCCTCCTGTTCCAGCTCTGGGGCATGAGCCGGAATATCGACGAGAGCCACCTCTCGACAGGCCGGAGGACCGTGTCACCGGCCGTCCTGAAGGCCCTGAATTCGATTTGGAATGTGAACTATGATTCATCCTATATCTATGGGCACGCGGGATTGACACACACCTACGGATACCTCCTGTCGAATCTCGAGACACCCTTCGGCCACAAGCGCCTCCGCTACACCCGGAACGAGATTGAAGCCGGGTTCGGCCTCCCCGCCGGACTTTTCTCCGGCCGCCCACCCAAGGGGACTCTGTTTTCGAATCTGACCCTGTTCGCCGGTAAGATCGCTTTCCGTGATCATGAGCCCGCCGTGAAACTCCTCGACGAGGCCATCGGCCAGATCGGCAGGACCGCACCCTTGGAGCTCCTCTCCTATCCTTTCGGCTCGCTCAAAGTGCGCCGCTTGGTCGAGTGGACCCGGAACGACCAGTTCACCCTCGAGCTCCGTACCGACATCGTGACCTTCCCCCGTCCGAACACCGCAGGTCGGAACACGGCTTTGCTGATTTACTCCGTCGTCTATAAGAAAGACGGTAAGGACCGGGCCCGCCCGAGACTGATCACCGTGTTTCCGGTGGACGCGGGCTTTGCGAACAACCTGTTCAAGGCCGACGGTCTCGGAGACCGGGTCCCCTTCAAGCTCAAGTACAACGCCTCTGTACAGGGTGAGCTGAATCCCGCCCTGCTCGTGGGTCGCAGGTTCATTGCCGAATGAGCGCGCCTACTCCAGCCATTCGGGTCGAAGGTGTCGCAAGGAGCTTCCGCTCGGTCAAAAAAGAAGAGGGATGGAGAGGGACCCTGAAGCTCCTGTTCAATCCGGAGCATGTGACCCATGAGGCACTGAAAGGGATTTCGTTCGAAATCCAGTCCGGTGAGTTCACCGGACTCATCGGAGCGAACGGTGCCGGGAAGACCACTCTCCTCAAGATCCTGTCCGGCCTGATCCCCCCGACTTCGGGCGAGGCAAAAGTGCTCGGCTTCACCCCGTTCGAGCGGTCCCTCGAATTCAGGAAGCAGATTTCGATCGTGATGGGCCAGAAGGCACAATTGTGGTGGGACCTGCCGGCCATCGAGGCCTTCGACCTGTTGCGTGCGCTCTACCAGATTCCGCGCGATCTCTATAAGAAGAGAGTGGAAGAACTCACCACGCTTCTCGGCGTGGAAAAACATTTGAACACCCAGATCCGGAGACTCTCGCTCGGAGAGCGGATGAAGATGGAAGTGATCGGAGCGATCCTCCACCTGCCCCGGGTGATTTTTCTCGACGAGCCCACGATCGGATTGGATGTTCTCGCTGCCAAGCGCCTCCGGGAATTCCTGAAAGCCCACAACCAGAAAGAGGGCGCGACCATCATCCTGACCTCGCACAACATGGATGACATCTCGGAGCTCTGCAAACGCATCCTCCTGATCAAAGAAGGAACCCTCATCTTCGACGGAGACCCGCACACCCTGACCCGTCAGGATGAATGCGTCCTCCGGGTGAAGCTCCTTTCGGAACCGGCTGTCGAAGAATTCGCAGGCAAGATGGAGGCTCCCACGGACCGGGTCCAGAAGGACGAGGAAGACCCCACCACTTACCTGCTGACCATCCCACGCACCCGGATGACCGAGACCTTCCAGCGCCTGCTCGCCCAATTCGAAGTGGCCGACATCGGAATCCAGGAAGCCTCGCTCGAGCGGGTCATCCAGAAGATCTACCAGAACTGAGGATGAGGGGATGAATCTCGGTTGGCATCTGGAATGGAGACGGGCGGCGATCACGAACGGAATCAAGGCGGCACTGGCCTACCGGGGTGAGTTCTTTGTGGGACTCTTCGGATCGGCCATCGTGCCCGTCGGGATCCAGCTCATGCTCTGGAACGCGATCTTCAAATCCGGAGGTAACGAGACCTTTGCCGGCATGGCCTATCCGGAGCTCATCGCCTACACCTGGACCACCTTGCTCTTCAGTCAGATCCGGGGCGGGGATTATGACTTCGAGTTGATCGAGCACATCCGGACGGGAACGCTTTCCAACTTCCTGCTCCGCCCGGTGGGCGTGGTGGAGTTCGTGTTCTTCCAGGGCTTCGGAGAAAAGCTGTACACCACCCTTCTTTGCCTGGTGGCGGGATTCGTGGCCACAGCCTTCACCCAACTGACTTTGGCCCACCTCGTACTGGGCATCACGCTCGCCCTCATGGGGAATGTGATCGGCTACCTCTTCGGCGCGCTTCTTTCGGCCACGGCTTTTTATTGGGAGAACGCTTTTGCGGTCTTGATGGTGAAGAACATGGTGGTGAGCCTCCTTTGCGGAGAAGTGATCCCGCTCTCCATTGTTCCGGATCAGTACTCCTGGGTCTGGAAGAGCACTCCGTTTTACCTGTTTGTTTACGGACCGACCCAGATCGCTCTCGGCAAATGGGAGCTCGCCCAGATCTACCGCGAGTTCGGCATCGCCTTTTTGTGGATTCTGGCCCTGCTCGGGGCGGTGAAACTCGTTTGGCGGCACTCGATCCGCCACTACCAGGGAATCGGAGGCTGAGCCATGCGTGTGTACTGGGATGTGTTCCTGACCAGCCTCAAAAACAATTTCGTCCGTGAGTTCATCTACCGTTCGAATACGATCGCCCTCACCCTGGCCGACATGGTTTGGGTGGTGGTCGAGTTCGCCTTCTTCGAGGTGATCTATTCGAACACCCTCTCGATCAACGGATGGAACCGCGAACAGGTGTTCTTCTTTCTCGGACTCTTCATCTCCTCGGACTCGCTCTTCACGACCTTCTTCCAACGCGCCTTCTGGACCTTCCCGTTCATGGTGAACCACGGCGACTTCGACGCCCTTCTGACCAAACCCACGAATGCGGTCTTCCTGGCGACCTTCCGGGACATCAACTTCACGCAGATCGTGAATCTGTTTCTGGGGCTCTACATGGTCCACCACTACGGTGAGGCGGCCGGGTTCGCGGGTGGACTCGCGTGGTTCGGGGTCGCCTTCTGGGTGCTGATCGGGCTTCTGACCCAATACCTCGTCCGCTTCTTTTTTGTGATCTGGGTGTTCTGGATCGAGCGCGGAATCATGGTGTCCCGTCTGTACTATGCCTTCTACGCCCTTGCGAACAAACCCGAAGGCCTTTATCCACAAGCCATCCGTTACCTGATCAAGACCGCCCTTCCCTTCGCCTTCATGGGATCCATTCCCGCCGAAGTCCTCACGGGACGCGGGAGCGCATGGAACTACGGACTCGTGATCGGTGTTCTTTCTCTCTACGGACTCTCGGTGGTGTTTCTTTGGAAGCGCGGTTTGCGCCGCTACCAGAGCGCGAGTTCTTGAGAACGTCACTTTTGCGGTCGCCGTGGCGACCGATGAAATTACGGATGTGACCGGTCGCCGTGGCGACCGATGCATGAATCTTCGACCGGTCGCCACGGCGACCGCTTGAAGATTTTGATGGATCTTTGACGGCAAGCCTCTACACTTGAGTGGAAAGATCAAGGAGGCATCTATGTTCCAACAACTGGTTTTCACCCCGAACGAGTTCGCGCAACTCGCAAAAATCGACAAGAGTCTCATCCCGGCTCTCGAGTCCAACGGCGCCATCCACACCGAACGGAAGCGGATCGGCAATGTGGATCGCAAGATCATCGCCCTCGAAGAGGTCCAGAAATTCTTCAAAATGCTTCGCGAGTTCGACGAAGCCCAGCACCCGGAAGTGAATCCGGAGAGCATGGGAACCGGAGCGGAAGCGGCCGGTAGCGCCAGCATCGTGAGTGAAGTCCTGCACGAGGCGAGCAAGCATATTGCAGCGCATCCTAAACACAAGATCCAGATGTTCTACAATGTGAAGGGCGGAACAGGAAAGTCCACGCTTACGGCGCAGTTTGTCATGATGGCATCCATCCTCGGCTACCGCGTTCTGGCGATCGACCTGGACGGCCAAGGCCACCTGAGTGTGAATCTGGATGTGTTGGACGCTCACGAGCGCCCGACCATTTACGACGTCCTGATCAACGACCTCCCGATCGCAGATGCGGTGATGAGCGTCGCCCCGGGTCTCGATCTGATTCCGGCCAATCTCCAGCTCTGCAACATTGAAATCCCCCTCAACAACAAAACCCGTCGCGAATACCGCCTCTCCGAGGCCCTCGAGAAGATCTCCGGCAATTACGACCTGATTGTCGCAGACACCAACCCTGCAGCGTCGATCCTGAACGGATCCATGCTGGTGGCGTCGGAGCGGGTGAATGTGATCTGCGCGACGAACCCCCTTTCCTTCCACGGGATGTCCCTCGTGATGGCCACCATCGAAGAGATGCAGCGTGAATTCCGCCGCACGCTCGATGTGAAGATCATCCCGAACATGTACGACAACCGCGAAGTGATCAGCCAGGAAGTGCTCGGTGAACTCCGGTCACAATTCCCAGAAAACTGTGCCAAATCGGTGATCAACCGGAGCGCGGACCTGAATGAAGCCACCAAGCGCCGGACGACGGTGCTCGACGTGAACACCAAAGGGACGGCGGCAGGAGACATCCACGGCTTGACCCACGAATTGCTCGACTGATCACCCCAGACTCATCCAACCAGGAAGGACATTCATCATGGAACAGAAAAAAGAAGTAAAAACCCGTCAAGGTAGCGGTTACCTGAAGCAACTCTACTCCACAGCCCGGGTCAGTGCAGACAACACCCACAGCGGACTGAAGGGACTCACCACCTTTCTGGTGAACTTCATCCCTGTCGACAAGGTCGACGCATCGGAACTCCAGGTCCGGACACACTTCGACGAAGCGGAAATCGCAGCACTCGCCCACTCGATCAAGGAACACGGCGTCCTCCAGCCGATCCTGGTGGTTCAAGACGGTGACCGCTACAAAGTGATCGCCGGTGAGCGCCGCTTGCGTGCCTCGAAAATGGCCGGACTGGAACGCATTCCGGCCCGCGTGATCCACTCGAGCGACAAAGCGGTTCACGAAATCGCACTTCGCGAGAACCTCGACCGCGTGGATCTCCACCCGATCGAAGAAGGTGAGGGTTACCAGTCACTCATCACGGCCGGAGCCTATCCGAGCCACGATGCGATCGCGACCGCATTCGGAAAGAAGAAGTCCCGGGTCACCGAGTGCATCGGCTTCACACGCCTTCCCACCGAAACCAAACAGCTGTTGATTGAAAAAAGCCTGAAGGGCCGCGCCCTCCTGCGCACACTGCTGAACTCACCGGTCGAGGAGCACGTGGCGATCATCGCGAAAGCCACCCACGAGGATGAAAGCGGACTCATCGCTGAAACCAAAGGAAAGGTGCTGAAAACCAACACCGAACCCAAGGAAAACGGTCCGAAACCCTTCCTTTTCGCAGTGACTCCGAAGAAAGTGAAGATTCCGGGATTCACGTGGAAAGCGGGCGAAGGAAAAGACCGCCTGATCGAAATGCGCGAAGAGCTGAAGAAGCTCTCAGAAGCGATCGATCAGACCCTGTCACGGATCTGATTCACACTCTCTGAAACGAAAAGGCCCAGGTCGGTGATTCCGATCCGGGCCTTTCTTCTTTCACTCGAAAAAATCAACCTCCGTCCAAGGACTTGGGAGCGGGAGCGTTGTAATCTTTTTCACAGCGGAGACTCTGCTTCCAGGTCTGGGCGTTCCGCTCGGTGAAGTTCTGATACATGTGTTGGGCGAGCTTCTTCACCACCTCGGGTTCATCGGTGAAAATCCCGAACTCACGGTTACGGGTCAAACTCGCACTGGAACCGTTGACCGACCCCACCCACGCACGCTTGCTGTCCACCAAAATGGCCTTGGTGTGCAGGTAACCGGGGCGACCGTTGACCTGGATGCTCGCATTGAAGGTCTTGGTGTTCACACCTGCCGCATCGAACTCGGAATAAGTCAAAGTCCAGCTTTGGACTGCACTTTCATCCGGCCGACCGAAGGAACAGGCGCTCGCCACCATGATGAACACCTTCACACCACGTCGCGCAGCCCGGACGATGGCCGCATTCAACTCGGGGTTTTTCAGATACTGGTTCTCGAGCTGGACGGTCTTCTTCGCCGAATCGATGAAACGCACCAATGGATCGAGCGAGAAAGGACTCACGGAGATCCGGCCTCCGGTCGAGTTCACAATGGCCGGAATGTCGGAAACCTGATTCTCGGTATCAGCTTTCACAATGGTCTGGATGGCCCTGACCACCACAGGATCGCGCGAAACCACGGTGTAGTCCCGATTGCAAACCGCTGGATCCTCGGACTTCTCACAAAGATTCGACGGATTGAAATTTCCCGTACTCAGCATGACCAATTTCGAGTCGGCCACGACGATTTTGCCATGCTGGAAACAAACTCCGCCGGGAGCACACAGGTTCTTGTTGAAAGGGACGTACACTCCGCCGTTTTTACGGACGTGCTTGACGAAACCTTTCATTTCCTGGCATTTGGCGTCGTCCGCCGGTCCGACCGGATAGAACACTTTGCAAACATCCACCGGATCCGGATCCTGGACGATACTGAGTTTCACCCCGCGCTCCATGGCCTTTTTGAGCGCGTTCATGATCTTCGTGCTCTTCAGAGTGTAAACTTCAAGCTCGAGGGTTTTCTCGGCTCCGTTGATCAGACTCAAATGGGGTGGACCTTCGGAGTTCTCGTAAAAGCGGTCCAGGGACTGAGCCGAAGCCGAACCGAACGGCAAGAAGGCCTGCGAAACGACCGCGACCACCGCCAAGAACCGAACCAGCTTTGAGTGCGCTTGGATCATTCCGAACCCCCGAGACGGTTTTGCCAGAAGAGCGCATGGGATTCAAGCACTCCTTCGGATGGGGTTCGTTTTTTTAAGGGCTTGAAACTAAAAGGGTTTAGTTCAGAACGAATCAAGCCGCCCGAAGCAAAGGTGATCAGCAAGTGGTGTGAGGGCGCAAAGGAGGACATACCCTGATCAGAGCAAGGAACGTTCCAGCGCGATCTGGCCTGAGTTCGCCCCGGACTCCCGCGCCTGTAAAAAGGTTCGACAGGTGAAAACAAAACCGCCTCCCCCGGAATCCGGAGAAGGCGGTCGGAAAGCCATACCTGGAGGGAAGACCGGTTACTTGGTCTTCTTTTCTTTGATCTTGGCAGCCCCGAGGATGAACCGGATGGTCAGCTCCTCGCGTACCCGGTATTCGAAGTTCGAACGGTCCCGGGGATTGGCTTCGAACCGGGACTTCAAGGACCCCGCATCGGTGCCGAAGCTGGCAGCCATCTGTTGGAGTTCGGCGTCCAGATCCGCCTCTTTCGCCTCGATCTTCTCTTTCTTGGCGATCGAATCCAGGAGGATACCGGCGCGAACCTGGGTCTCGGCGCGCTTCTTGAAATCTTCGAGCTGGCTCATGATCGCAGACTGGACCATCTGGTCGTTGAATCCGTAACGCTTGAGCTCGTTCGCGTAGTCATCGGCGAGCGCACGCATTTGGCTGTAAACCAGGGCCTGGGGCACTTCGAAACCGTTCTTCTCGATCAATTTCTCGATCATCTGGTTGCGGAGGAGGTTTTCGTTCTCTTCCTTCTTGGTCTTGGCCAGACGCTCTTTGGACTTGGTCTCGAAATCGGCGGTGCTTTCGTATCCGAATTCTTTCGAAAACTCTTCGCTCCACTCGGGAAGCTTCTTCTCTTTCACTTCACGGACATCGACCGTGTACTCGGCTTCCTTACCTGCGAGATTCTGGTCCTTGTAGTCCTGCGCGTAAGTCATCTTGAAAGTGTTGGTTCCACCGGCTTTCACACCGATCAAGCCTGCTTCGAACTCGGGAATCAGCTGTCCGCTGCCGATTTCCGCGGTCCGGTTGCCGGAAAGATTCGCGTCCGGGGTGAAGCCCGCTTCGGTCTTCAATTTGCCTTCATATTTGAAATCGACGTAATCACCGGTCTTCGCCGCACGATCCACGGGAAGCATCTCGGCCTTGCGGTTCAAAAGGTTCTTACGGACGGCATCGAGGTCTTCGGCGCTGACTTCATCGGAAGCCTTCTCGAGAGAAAGCCCTTTGTAGTCCTTCGGCTCGATCTCAGGAACGATTTCGACCGTTGCAGCGAAAGACAGGGGTTCCCCGTCGTGAATGTGGATGTGGTGGTGCTGATGACCTTCTTCACCTTCATGCCCGTGAGGAACGCCTTCAATTTGGGGCTCACCGACGATACGAAGCGGATGCTGCTTGAGTGCTTCGGAGTAGGATTCGCTGATCAGGGTCTGGAGAGCGCGTTGCTTCACGTCTTCCGCATAAAATTGCTTCACCATGTTCAGGGGAACCTTGCCGGGGCGGAATCCTTTGATGGATGCCGTCTTCTGCGTCTCGAGGAATTTCTTCTCAACGGTCTTCTGGACGCGATCGGCCGGGATGGTGACCAGGAACTTCTTCTGAATGGGGGAAATGGTTTCCAACTTGATTTGAGTTTGCATAGGGGTCAGGTTTATACCAAACCCGCTCCAAAGTCAGCCCTTTTGCAGGGGCCGTGGGCCCGACCGCATGGCGGTCTCCCGTCCGTAACAGATCAGCCATTTCAGAGGGTTTCCTGTGTTTTTCGCCGATCTGGAGCAAGGTTCCCGCAATCCCCCGGACCATCTGCTTCAAAAAGCCGGTCCCGACCAGCCTGACCCGGACCATGGAATAGCCGGCTTCATCCAAATCCTGACCGGGAAAGACGGGCATCGGCAACCGGGCAACCTCGGCCTCGAGCAAGGTCCTGACCGTGGATTTCCCTGGGTTCCCCCCCGACGCCTGGAAGACTTTGAAGTCATGTTCCCCCTGCAGGTAAGACACGGCTTCCTGCATGGCGGCCTCATCCAAACGCCGGTGGATCCACCAGGAGACATCCCTCCATTGGGGCAGGTCGGAGGGGCCCTGTAAGAAAAAATAGCTGTACTGCTTCTTGGTGGCCGACCTTTGTGCGTGGAATTCCTCCGGCACGCGCATGGCCTCCATGATCCGGATGTCCCGGGGAAGAAGGGAGTTCATTCCCCTCCTGAGGACGTCGGTGGTGAAACGATCGGTGGGCAATCGAAAATGAACCACCTGACCGAGGGCGTTCACACCGGCGTCGGTCCGGCCGCTTCCGACCACGGTCACGGGGTGGTTCGCCATTTTGGACAGGCCGGCCTCGACCGTTTCCTGGATGCTCGGAAGAAGGTCCTTACGCCCTTCCTCGACTTTCTGGCGCTGCCATCCACAGTAATTCCGTCCGATGTAGGAAATCCGGAGCGCGTACTTCATACCCGTCAGATCTCGAAAAGGAATCCTGCATAGATTCCAGAACGTCCGAAAGAAACTCCGGTCCGGTTGAAAGACGAAAGGTAAAAATATTCCGCCACAAGATAAGTGTGTTGGATCCCGCGCGAAAGCCAGCCGTCCAGTGCCGTCTTGGAATCGAAGAAATCGAGTGCGAGTGCCAAACCGCCGCTCCCGGTGAAGGCGAAGGAATACCCTCGTTTGTCGCCCGCCTCGTCTTCACGAACCTCGGTGTAAAACACCGCTCCGGCTCCCGCCGAAACATAAGGCCGCAGAAACCGGAGAAGGTTGAACCGGTAAGTCGCATTCACCAGCAAGGGAATCTGGAGGAAGGTGAATCGGGTCTGGGAGACCGAACTCCCGTTGAAGTTGAAACTGAGGAGACCGTAACCCGTCGAATAGCTGAGTCCGGTGTCGAAACCCACTCCGAAACTTCCGAGAAATTCCGAATGGAACAATTGCCGCTCGTAATGGAGCAGGAGTTCGGGTTGCCAGTTCGTTCCATACAGAGCGTCGAAACCGATCGTTCCGGTGGAATTGGTGACCGTCATTCCCGGCGAGACACCGATCTTGAAGCCGACGGCCGATTCGATGTCGGGACGCTCGATGATTTTTTTGTCCGATTTCGCGGATTTCAACTCGAGTGGGCCGGAGAGCCAGGGGTCTTCACCGATCTTTTGCCGTTCTTTCTCGGAATAACCTTCGACCGATTCTTCTTCAGACAAATCAGAACGGATCCGTTGCGAGTAGGTCCCCGGGCGGGCGGGAGGAGCCGCAGGAGCGGTCGGGGGATTCGCCTCGTCCGGAATGTCGAGAGTCGGGTCGTTCTTCTTGAGTCGGTCGATGTAGGGCTGTGTGGACGCCGGCTCTTCCGCTCCAGAGACCTTCAGCCAGAACCATGCGGCCAACTCGAACGGCGCCAGCAACCGCAGTGCAATCGAACGGATCACCGGCTTGTCCCAAGCCCACTCTGCCAGGGCCGGTGAATGCCGGTAATAAGTCCGGATGAATTCCCGGCCGAGCGCGGATTTGGCGAGAATGCGGTCCCGGAATTCCCTGAGCATCATGACGGGAGCCGCCCGTCCGTCCTGATAGGCTGCCGTGGCGATGAAGCACTTGCTCTCGGTCAACACACCTTTGATCGACTGTGAGGCCACATAGGGCGTGGGTACCGTGCAAGAAAGCGGTGAGATCAGACCGATCTCGTTCTGCGAATGGAGGTACGCTTGATAGACGTTGTCGGTCCCGTTCACCGAGTTCACAAAGCCCGTGACGGCTTGATTCCCGTCCGCGACATCGACATAGGCCGTGATCTCGTTCGACGGAAGGGTGCTGGATATGACCGGATTCAGTGGAAATCCCGAGCTCACCCGGCTGGCCGCGAAAAGCAAGGAGTCGACCGCGACCCCTGCGTCGCTCGGGGTCGCCCCGGTCCCGGCCGAGGAACTGTAGTTGGAGGGATTGATGTAGATCTGGCCGTCGCCGGGAAAGTAGTAATCACTGATCCCACCCGAGGGGCAGGAAATCAACGGCGCGATATCCGAAACCGCCAGGGTGAACGTGGTCGTGTCGATGTTTGCGCCACTCACCGCTCCGGTCGACACATAATCGTTCACCACACTGAAGGTGACGACGATGGGTTGGGTCAGTGTCTTCCCTGCCAGGATGCTGTACGCATTACCGGTGCAAAGACTTCCGGACGAGGCCCCCGGGGTGTTGCACAAACTCGAGAAAGAAAAGCCGACCCTGAGGACAGTGCCGAACTGATAGGCCGCGGAAAGGTTCGAGGCACCCGTGCGGGAACCCTGACAGGAGATGTTTCCACCGGCACCACAAACCGGCGGTTCGACATTGCTCGATACGATTCCGGCACCATAAAGTGGGATCTCGCTCCCGGCGGTCGAATTCACAGACAGGGTCACGACGATGTGCTGATTGGCATTCACCGTGAACGGCTTGTTGCTGCTGACGTCGAGCCAGACCATGTCGTCAACCGTGGTCGAATCCGTCTCCAAGAACCGGTAACCTGCGGTCCCGTTGAACACCCCGGAGAAGGGACTGCCACTGGCACTACCCGCCAGGGAAATCGTATAACCGGTGTCACCGAGGACCTTCTGAGGCAAGGGGGCGGGCGGATTGACCAGGACCGTGGCCCCGGCACTCCAGCTGAAAAACAATCCTGCCAGAATCCTTGCCAGCATCAGCCCTCCTTCAGCCTTCCTGTGGCTTTCTCAAAAAACAAATGTACCCGGCCCAAATCATGGACAAAGCCAGATACAAGTATCCGGTGAAAAACAAGGTCAGCTCGGGGGCCTGGATCGCCGAAAGGATGAACAGCACCGGCACGAGCAGGATCCACGCTTTTCCCTTCGAGCGCCAATTCACCTCTTTGAACGAGGGAAAGGGCACATGACTGACCATGAGCAGTCCGAACAGGATTCCGAGCGCGCTCATGATCACAGGGAGACTGGTGACAGGGAACCACGAGAACTTGTCCTGAACGAGAACCGTGGTCACGATCAGACCGGCCGAGGCCGGGGAGGGCAATCCCTGGAAATAACCTTTGCGGATCTTGGCCAGCTTGGTCGGGTCTTTTTCTTCCACGCTGACATTGAAGCGTGCAAGACGGAGAGCCGCGCCGATCGCATAGAGAACGGCGGCACTCATCCCGAGGCTAGCGTCTTGTGCCGCAAATGAGTAAAGCAGGATGGCCGGAGCGATCCCGAACGAGGTCAGATCGGAAAGCGAGTCGTACTGGACTCCGAAGGCCGAAGTGGCCCGTGCGAAACGGGCGATGCGACCGTCCAACGAGTCACAGACCGCCCCGATGACGATGTACCAGGCCGCCCGGAAATGATCCCCCTGCAGGGAATGGATCATGGAAAGAATGCCACAGACCAGGTTCGCCGTGGTCACCAGATTCGGGAGAATATAGATCTTCTTCATACGATGATTTGATCATAACAGAAAGCCGGAGCACCGCAATGAAAGCCGGTGTTCAGGACTTGCCACCACGCGGGTGAACCGGGCTCGGAAGAATACGCCCTTTTTGAAGGTTGATCTCGGCCTCTGAAGCGCGGAGGTATCGGGGACGGAGCCCGGAAGGTGAGCGGACCACACCTTGTTGGACGGCTTCGAAGGCGAGGCGCATGAGAGCGGATGCCTGAACCCGATGAAGCTCGGGATCCTCGATCCTGATCCGACGGGCTTGGGGCAGACGCTTCAGGAGATCGGGGTAACGGAGCACCGACTGGCCGAAGGCGATCCAGCAGGCATCGGGATTCTGCTCAAGCTTCGCTAGGAGCTCTTCCACCGCAACCTCGGGGGGAATCACTTCTTCGCGCACGCCCCTGCCCCAGACTCCGGGCAGATCTCCCTCGGCGAGGGCGACACATTCCCGGACGGACTTCCAGGAGCCGGAAAGCACGAACCACTCTCCTTTGGCGGCATCCGTCGCAGCGAGAATCCGGGTTGATCCGGTGTCCTCCCGGTCCTCCAGCCACGCAGAGGCCCCTCTGGCCAATACCGCGAGACTCGAAACGGGAATCACCGGGATTCCGAGCGTACGTGCCAGCATCTTCGCGGTGGTGATCCCGATGCGCAGTCCGGTGAACGAGCCCGGGCCCACACCCACTGCGATTCCGGAAAGCTGGTCGATCCGCCAACCCGCACTTTGCAGGACGGTGTCGAGGCTCCAGAGCAGACGCTCGGAGTGCTTGGAGGTTTCCAGACTGAGAGACCAGGTCGCCACCGGCTTCAAGGCACCCTGGACCACCTCGAATGCCGAGAGGATTCCCGTCAGTGAGGAAGTGTCCCAAGCTATGTAGCGACCGTCCGTCACATCCGCCTCAGTTGAAAATCGGCAATCTGGAGATGTCGTTCTTCATCACGACGATCATGATGAGAAGGATGAAGACGAGACCGACCGTCTGCGCCACCTCGAGCTGCTTCAAGGAAAGTGCTTTTCCACGGATCGACTCGATCCCGAGCAGGACGATGTGACCTCCGTCCAAAACCGGAATCGGCAGGATGTTCAACACGCCGAGACCGATGGAAAGGATCGCCATCATTCTCAAAAAGTCCAACAGACCGCGGCTGATCGAATCCCCGGCGAGCTTTCCGATCAGGATGGGGCCCCCCAGTGATTTCACCGAGACCTGGCCTTGGATCATCTTGCCGATCGACACGATGTTCTTCACGCTCAGGTCGATCATTCTTGCGACACCCTTGTACACGAGAACGAAAGGGTTCAAGACCCGCTCGATCACCATCTCCGGCTCAAGCATGGTCGCTACCGGAATGACGCCGACCGTGAATTGCTTCAGGGTTTTGAGCATCGGATCACGCTCGGTGGTCATCGTCGGGATGACTTCGTAGGTGACGGTCTTACCCTCGCGGACGACAGTCAGGTTCAGCTTACCGTGTGCCTCACCCGCTTTTTGAATGTTCTTGCGGAGCTCGAAGAAGCTCCGGATCGGCACCGCGTTCACGGCCACCAGTTGATCGCCTTTGCGAATCCCGATTTTCTCGGCCGGGGAATCCTTGACCGCCTGTTCTACGAACAACTCGGATGAGAAGATCCCGAGGTCGGTTCCGGGGTTCCCCGTGGACTTGGCCTCGAGAATGACTTCGCGGACCTTTTGATCGGTCTTCACTTCGAAACGGAACGGTGCCGCGGCACCGACGTAAGCCGCCTCGAATTCCTCGAAGCTCCTGACAGGTTTGCCCATGAATGAAACCAGTTCGTCCCCGGTCTTCATTCCGGCCTTCGCTGCCGGGCTCATCGGAGACGAGATCCCGATCTTCCCGGATCGACCCGAGGGAATGAGACCGTCGAGGTTGCCCACCGGTTTGTTCTCCCCGTATTGGCTGAAACCGTCTTCGGTCCCGGTCAGGGCCCGCAGACTCATGCGATTGGCATTCCTCTCCACCTCGAGCAATACCTCTGTGGAAGGACGATCGGAAATCTTCTGCATGAGCTCTTCGAACTTCGAAACCGGCTCACCTGCGACAGAAAGGATCTTGTCGCCGGGAAGAAGACCCGCGGTTGCGGCCGGCGTATCGGGGAGAACCCGTCCCACCACCGTCGCCACCTGTTGCTCACCGATCACCATCATCGCCATGAACACCAATGCGGCCCAGACGAAGTTGAACAAGGGTCCACCGAAGAATATGAAAAAACGTTTCCAAGGCACCTGGGAGTGGAGGGCGCGTTTCCGCTCCTCGTCTGTCAAAGGTGCGGTGGGATCTTCACCGAGCAATTTCACGTACCCACCCAGAGGAATGGCGGAAAGTCGAAACTCGGTCTCACCGAAAGTTTTTTTCCAAAACACGGGACCGAAGCCGACCGAGAAAGCATCAGCACGGACGCCGAAGAGTTTGGCAAAAAGGAAATGCCCGAGCTCGTGAACGACCACGAGCGGAATCAGGACCAGCACGAAACCGATTAAAGAAATCACCAGGACACCTGCACTTTCGTCTCCATAGGATAGCGGGATTGGGGCCTCGATCCTAGTCGAGAATCTCGATCCCGCGATCGATCACGCATCAAGCCAGAAACCGGAGCATCAAGTAAGTGACGGGCAGCGCGAAAACCACCCCGTCGAAGCGATCCATGAAACCGCCATGACCCGGAAGAATGGATCCGGAATCCTTTTCTTTGGACGCCCGCTTCAAAAGACTCTCCGCAAGGTCCCCGACGATTCCGGCGGCACTCAAAGTCAAAATCATAACACCCACGAACCAAGGGGACTCATACGGCAGAAACCTCCAAGCGTAGGCTCCCGCAAGGACGCAAGCACCCAATGTGCCGCCCCAGGCACCTTCCCAGGTCTTCTTGGGGCTCACCATCTCGAAGAGCTTCCGCTTTCCGAAAAAACGTCCGGCAAAATAGGCGAAGGTGTCCCCCGACCAGATCACGATCATCGTGAGCATGAGCCAGTGCTTCCCTTCGATCATGCTGCGGATCCCCACCATCAGGAGCGGAAACCAGACACAATAGGTCCAACCGAACCCGAGAGCCATCAATTCCCGGACATGGGCACCGAGCGCCTCTGTCCCCTCCGGGCTGTTGAGCGCATCGCGCCCGCCGTATCCGAGCACCCGGGGCACGGTGAAAAGGAAATAGAGGAAAAAGAGGACGAACGGAACCAGCGCCAGGACCACGGCGGGCAAACCCACCGGAATCACGTAGTTGAGGGCGTGCGCGATGGTTCCGACGAGGAGCATGAGCACTGTTTTTTCGCGCGCGTCCGCGAGGCCGAGGAACATCCTGCAGAACTCGTAAAGCATGCCCATCGAGACCACCCAGGCGAAGAACGCCACGCCCCCGACTCCGAGCCCGAGCAGCAACCAGAGAATCAACGGCACCCCGATCAGGGCCGTACCGATACGCTTCTTCAAATTTTCACTCATAATCCGCCAAACCGGCGCTTCCTCGCGCCATAACGTTCCAGGGATTTCCGGAACTCGCCCACCGTGTAATCAGGCCAGAGCGTTTCGGGAAAATCAAACTCGGCATAAGAACACTGCCAAAGGAGGAAATTACTGAGCCGTTGCTCGCCACTGGTCCTGATCATGAAATCGACATTCGAATGATCGCCCAACTCCGACGTCCACAACCGGGCCTCGAGCGTGGCTTCCGTGATCCCGTCAGCCTTCAAGATTCCGCGTTCACAGTCCGACGCGATTTTCCGGACCGCATCGGTGAGTTCGGCCCTGGCACCGTAGGACAGCGCAAACACCAGGTCCATTTCCTTGCCGTCGGCGAGGGTTTCCATCGCCGCCACCAGTTCACGTCGTGCTTCCTCGGGAAGCCTCGTCCACTCACCGATCACGCGGAGACGGATGCCGTTCCTTTTCAGCTCGGCCACCTCACGCCGGATGTATTTCCGGAGGAGTGTCCACAGCACGGAAAGCTCTTCTTCCGGACGCTTCCAGTTCTCGGTGGAGAAAGCATAGAGCGTGAGGGCGCGAACCCCCAGGGTCCGGCTCTCCCGGACAATCTCCCGCACGCGGGCGGCACCCCGGATATGACCGTAAAAGCGCGGATATCCCCTTGAAACGGCCCAGCGGCCGTTCCCGTCCATGATGATCGCAATGTGTGCGGGCAGATTGGACGCGGTCACGACTGGACTAGATCGTCATGATCTCTTTTTCTTTGGTCGCGATGATCTTGTCGATATCGGCGACTTTCTCGTCGGTCTTCTTCTGGATTTGCTCCTGGAACTTCTTGGACTCGTCGGCGGAGATGGCCTTGTCCTTCTCTTGCTTCTTCACGTCCTCGTTGGCATCGCGACGATGGTTCCGGACGGCGATTTTGGCATCTTCACCCATCTTCTTGATCATCTTCACCATTTCTTTTCGGCGCTCTTCAGTGAGAGGCGGCATGGTGATGCGGATGACCTTTCCGTCATTCTGAGGGGTGAATCCGACGTTGGCCTCGAGGATCGCTTTTTCGATCGCTCCGAGCATGGAGGATTCCCAAGCGACGATCTGGATGGTGCGTGCGTCAGGAGTGGTCAGGTTCGCCACCTGACTGATGGCGGTCTTCGAACCGTAGTAATCCACATGGACGTGATCGATCAAGGCGGTCGAAGCGCGTCCGGTCCGGACCTTGAGAAGGTCCTTCTGGAGGGACTGGATGGTTTTGTCGGATTGTGCGGTCAGATCGGTGAGTGCTTTGGACATGGTGTCCTCCTTGGAAAATCTGGTTTCAAACGTGGACCAGGGTACCGATAGGCTCACCCCGGATGACTTTGGCCATCGCTCCCCGATCGCGCAAATTGAAGACGATGATCGGGAGTTTGTTGTCCATACAGAGGGATATGGCGGTGGAATCCATGACCTTGAGACGCTTCTGGAGCACGTCCATGTAGGTCAGGTCCTCGAACCGGGTCGCTTCGGGATGGAGCTTCGGATCGGCGGTGTAAATTCCGTCCACACTGGTTCCCTTCAGCAACACCTGGCAATTCATCTCCATTGCGCGGAGTGCGGCGGTCGTGTCGGTGGTGAAGTAAGGACTTCCCACGCCGGCGGCAAAAATCACCACACGGCCCTTTTCCAGGTGGCGGACGGCCTTCCGACGGATGTACGGCTCGGCGAGCGCACGCATCTCGATCGCGGACTGGACACGCGTGTAAACGTTCTTCCGCTCGAGAGAGTCCTGGAGTGCGAGACAGTTCAAAACGGTCGCCAACATACCCATGTAGTCGGCGGTCGCCCGATCCATTCCTTTGGTCGCACCCTTCACGCCACGGAAGATGTTCCCCCCGCCGACGACAATGGCGACTTCGGTGCCGGCATCCCGGAGTTGTTTCACCTCGTTGGCGATGACATCCAGGGTGTCGGTGTCGATCCCGTAGCCGAGATCCCCGGCAAGGGCCTCTCCGGACAACTTCAACAGAACTCTTTTGTACGGTTCTCTTTTCATAATGGCGAAAAAAAAGGGGCCTTGATCGAAATCAAGGCCCCCCGGTTCTCAGTGTTGGGTCTCCTCGGCGACGACTTCAACGCCGTCACCCAGGACGAAACGGGTGAAACGGGCGATGCTGATCGTTTCGCCGATCGCCTTTCCGGTTTCGTTGGTCAGAGCCTCGATCGTCTTCTTGTCGTCTTTGACGAACTTCTGGCGGATCAGACAAGTTTCTTCGTAGTACTTGTTGATCTTGCCGGAGGCGATCTTGTCCAGAACGTCCGCAGGCTTGTTCTGACCCTGAAGTTGGGCCAGAGCGATTTCCTTTTCCTTGGCCACGACGTCGGCCGACACTTCCTCGGGCTTGAGGTAGAGCGGGCTTGCAGCCGCGACATGCATGCAAAGGTCACGGATGTAACCGGCGAAAGGCTCCTGAGTGGCCTTGGAAGCATTGGCGAGGTTCACCTCGACCAACACGCCCACTTTACCACCCATGTGGATGTAGCTCTTCACTTCCTTGCCCGCTGCGATCGGATAGCGGGAGAAGCGACGGACCATGATGTTCTCACCCAGGGCCGCGATGGCTTCCTTGACGAACTCTTCCACAGTCGCACCCGAGTCCATTTTCTGGGTCAGGAGGGCGGTGGCGTTCTCGGGATTGGCCTTGGCAATGTGACGGGCGATCCCGGTCACGAACTTCTGGAAATTCTCCGTCTTGGCGACGAAGTCGGTTTCACAGTTGACCTCCACGATCACAGCGGCCTTCTGGTCGGTGTCGATCAAGGAGAACACGGTTCCGTCCTTGGCGGTACGTCCGGCCTTTTTGGAGGCGGAAGCGATGCCTTTCTTGCGGAGGTATTCGATGGCCTTGTCGAAGTCACCCGCATTTTCGGTGAGTGCCTTCTTGCAATCCATCATTCCCGCGCCGGTGCGCTCGCGGAGCTTGGCTACCTGTTCAGCCGTGATTTGCATAGTCAGGATTCCTTTCAGGATTACTTGGTTTCGGGTTCGGTGGTTTCAGTCTGTTCCATCGCCTCGAGGTCGGCGGCGTCCACACCCTTCAGGTCGATGTCGCCTTCGAAACGGGAGACTTTCTTCCCTGCAGAGTCGTCTTCGTCCTTGGAAGAGCCTGCGCCTGCGGCACGGAGCTTCTCCTGGTGGACGGTCGTGCCTTCGAGACACGCGTCAGCGATCATCTTGGCGAAGAGGTTGACGGAGCGGAAAGCGTCGTCGTTTCCGGGAATGACGAAATCGATTCCGGAAGGATCACAGTTGGTGTCGACGATGGCGACAGTCGGAATCCCGAGACGACGGGCTTCTTTGATCGCATTGGCTTCTTTGGTGGTGTCGATGATGAACATCGCGCCCGGAAGCTTCTTCATTTCCTGGATCCCGCCGAGGCCGCGCTTCAGCTTCATGAGCTCGCGGTCGAAACCGGATTGTTCTTTCTTGGTGTAGTCGTTCCAACCGTCGGAGGCCTTCAGGGATTCGATCTTCTTCAGGCGGTCGATCGAGGCTTTCACGGTTTGGAAGTTGGTGAGCATGCCGCCGAGCCAGCGCTCGGTCACATGGTACATGCCTGCACGCTGAGCTTCTTTTTCAACCACTTCCTTGGCTTGCTTCTTGGTGCCGACGAAGATCACCTTTTTGCCTTCGGCAGTGACGGACTTGATGAAATCGCAGGCCTTGCGAGCGCGCTCGACGGTCTGCTGGAGGTCCACGATGTAAATCCCGTTACGGGCACCGTAGACATAAGGTTTCATTTTAGGGTTCCAGTGATTGGTCTGATGACCGAAGTGGACCCCTGCTTCGAGCATGTCTTTCATGGAGATAGTAGGCATTGCCTTGTTCCTTTCCGATTGAAGCGGGAATGCAAATCGTCTTCTTTTCAAGGAAAGGATTTGGAGATCCCGCGGTTATTCCTCCACTTCCTGAATCAAGGTTCCAGACGGAATCCTGACACCACGTTTTATTGGAAGTGTGTGTATTCGGGCTATAGGGATAGCCTGTTTGTCGATTTTCCGCAATCCTGATTCCATGACCTCACCCTGGTGCAAGGATCACATCTGGAAAGGAATGAAGGGGGCCCTGCTCCTGGTACTGGCCAAACCCGGGGCGAAACGCTCGGAAATCCTGGGTGAACACGGGGATTTCCTGAAGATCGGCATCCAGGCCCCCCCGGTGGACGGGGCTGCAAACGAGGCCTTGATCGGGTTCCTCGCCGAGATCCTGGAGGTGAAGCGGCAACAAATCACCCTTTTGACCGGAGACGCTTCGCGTCAAAAGCGCTTTTTCATCGCTCCCCTGGATGCCGAAACACTCATTCGAAGGGCCCGGCCTCGACCGGGGTGAGCACTTGTCCGGTGGCCGGATCTGCGAACAGGTACCCCGCCAGATTCAGACCCCAGCAGAACTCCTGGAGGTCGACACTCCTGGCGCAAAACCCGGCACCGTTTCCGACCACGCTACTCCAGGTTGCCGAAGGCAAGCCTGCGACCGCCACGGGAGATGGTGCCTGCGTGATGGAAGAGAGATCCACCACTCCCGTGGACGGCTCCGTATACTCACCCCAGCACTTGACCACTCCGGACTGAATCGCACAGCCACCGGCCGCGGTCACCACCACCGAGCTCACACCGCCGGTCAGATCCGGATGTGCCGTTGCCACGCCCAGAAAGGTGGTGTTCCCCGTTCCCAACTGATGGAGATCGTTCTCTCCGAGGCACCACAATGCCCCCGAACGAATGGCGCAGATGGAACTCGCCGTGCTTCCGGAGCGACTCCGATCCCCGGCTGAAACCGCCGTCACTCCGGCCTCAAGTCCGGCGATCAAGGACGGACCGGTGACCGGAGCACCGGAAGTGTCGACTCCCAATTCTCCCGAGGGATTCGCCCCCCAACAGTACAATGCTCCGGCTTTCACCGCGCAAATGACCCCGGCTCCCACATCCACCGATGTGACTCCCGAGTCCATACCCGGAACCAGTGTCGGCACTGTCACCGCAACATCCAGACTCGCAACTCCGAGGGAAGTGGTCGAATCATTGTTTCCCCAGCAGTAGAGCGCTCCCGTGTTCGTGACCGCACAGGTTTGATCGCGAGCGCCGGCACGGACCATCGTGAAGCTCTGACTCGCAGTGGGCAGGACCGGCGCAGGGGTGGAAACCGGTAAAGCGTCTCCCACCCCGACCTCACCCGATCCGTTTTCGCCCCAACAGAACAGATCCCCGTTCCGGATGGCGCAAGCGTGGCGTGTTCCGACGCTGACATCGGAAACGCCGGATGAAAAACCACTGACCTCGGCCGGAATGAACCCTCCCGTCATGTTGCCGAGTCCGTCTCCGGTGATGACGGACTTGCCCCAACACAACAAGGAACTCCCCCGGTGAATCCGACATGCTCCCGAGTTGACAAAAGAGTCATTCACCATCCGGACACCGAAATGGGCAGGAAGGGGGGCCGGCGTGGGCGTAGGGGTCGACGTGGGAGACAGCGTGGGGGTCGTCACCGCCGCACGGGGCACCACCCGCTCCTCCACCGATGTGGTGCATGCGGAAACACAGAGCAGGAAAACGACTGTCAGGGCCCGGAACCGGAATGCTCCCATCCGTATTTCCTTTTCGGCAAAGAGGCTCGGCCCCTGAATGCGTCCTGAGGGACACGCCCCGACTTCCCTTCCCTCAGAAATGCTGTTAAAAGCCAAAGTACCGTGAGCAATGCCGATCCTTTCGAGAAATTCCGCACCCTGTTAGAGGCCCACTACACCTTCCCCTGCGTGTACACCCATAAGTTCATCGGCAAGAACTCGTCGATCTTCAAAGTCGGCGTCGAGGAGTTCGAGAAAAAGTTCATCGGCCTGACCCGGGAAACCGAGAGGCTGAGCGCTTCGGGAAAGCACCTCTCCCTGACCTACCAGTACCACGCCGCAACCGCGGACGAAGTGATCGCACTCGCTGTGGAGACACAGAAAATCAACGACTTGATTTACATCCTCTAGGAAACCGGGGAACTCAGACCTTCACCCGTCCGAGCATCTCTTCGGTGACGGCTTCTGTCACGAGGGCCTGGGCTCGAACCCGCGCGTCCTCTCCGAGCAAGGTGGAAAGGTAGCGTTCGGTATGGCTGGCGAGGATGACCACGATCGTCTTACCCGCGTTCTCGGGTTTCCCGGCGACCCGCAATGCCGCCGTGATCGCCGCACCCGAACTGATGCCCACAGGCACCCCTTCTTCTCGAATCACTTTCTTGGCCATGGCAAGAGCCTCTTCGCTCGACACGGTCTCCACCGAATCAAGGAGACTCCGGTCGAAATTCTTCGGAACGAAACCGGCGCCGATCCCTTGGATCTTGTGAGGGCCGGGCTTGCCACCCGAGATGACGGGCGATTCGGCGGGCTCCACGGCCACCATCTTCAAGCCGGGCTTTTGCTCCTTCAGGTACTTGCCGACCCCGCTGAAGGTTCCGCCGGTGCCGACCCCGGATATCACCACATCGACCGTACCCGCCGTGTCGTTCCAGATTTCGGGGCCCGTGGTTCGATAATGGATGAGTGGATTGTCGCCGTTTTCGAATTGTCGGGGCATGTAGGCGTTCGGAGTCTGCGAAAGAAGGTCGATGGATTTGGCGATCGCTCCTTTCATCCCGAGCGCACCCGGAGTGAGAACGAGATCGGCACCCAGCAGCAGGAGCAAGGTCCTGCGTTCTTGGGACATGGTCTCGGGCATCACGAGGGTGAGCGGATAACCCTTGGCTGCGCACACGAACGCGAGTCCGATACCCGTATTGCCCGAGGTGGGTTCGATGATCCGCATGCCGGCCTTGAGAGCGCCGGAGTTTTCAGCCTCGGTGATCATACTCATGGCGATCCGGTCCTTCACCGATCCGAGCGGATTGAAGAACTCGAGCTTGAACAGGACCCGGGCGGAAAGGCCGCGGGTGAGCTTCTGGAATGAAATGAGCGGTGTCGCACCGACGGTGTTGAGGATGGAAGAATGAAGTGCCATGAAAGCAGGATAGCTCGCCCGCAAACCGGACGAAATGACGGTGTTTTGACGCGAAAAAAGGTCAATTCCTGAATTCGTACCGTTTGAGTGTTTCGAGAGGAAGGTAGTCGAGCAGGCTTTCGTGAGTCGCTTCCAGCACCAGGGGGGCCGCGATACCGGCTTGATGCGCTTGCACCCAGCGGGCTGCACACACGCACCACTGATTGCCCGGCTCGAGTCCCGGAAAACCGAACTCGGGCCGAGGGGTGCTGAGATCGTTGCCGACCCGCTTTTGAAAATCGAGAAACTCCGCCGTCACATGAACACAAGCGGTATGCTCACCCGCATCCTCCCCGTCCGTCTCACAACAGCCGTTACGGAAAAATCCGGTCAGTGGGTCACGGGAGCAGGTCCGCAAAGGGGTTCCAAGTACGTTTTTCTGTAAGGACATGTCGCCATTCTAGAGAGTAAATCGGCTTTGACAACAGTGAATCACCGCAACCAGGCGGGGCTGACCGTCTCTCATTCCTGATCCAAGGTCACACCGGCCTCTTTCGAGCAATCCCGGATCGGATCATCGGTGGGAACCTTCACTCCTTGCTTCTCGCAAAGCATGTTGTTGACCTTCGAGCGCGCGGCGCCCATGGTTTGGGCGCACTGCTTGGGGTCGGTACCGCATCCGGAGTTGAACTGTTGCACCAGATTCAGGATCTGACCGCTTTTGGCATCCTTGCCGGCTCCCGGGGTGGCAACCGCCACGAATTTCTGGGCGCAGGAATCGTAAAAATACTTCTGCCCGAGCGAGGTCCCCGTACTTTCTCCGGTCGCTCCTTGGGGTCCGACCGCACAGGAGGGGGCAACGGGAGGCGTGCAATAGCAGCTGTTCTTGTCGATGGTGTCGATGACCGACTTGTCGCTGCTGGCTTCTTCGACGGTGAAGATTTTCGCCAGTTTCTTCGACTTCTCGGTGCAGCTGCAATCCGCACAGTCCGAGATCTGATGAATCCCGGGCTTCTGCAGGGCCCCGAAGGTGGGAACGGTCGTCGTGGTGTTCTGATCATGAAAATGCGTCACAGCGAAATCATACCGTTCCTTGAATTCCGCCGCTCCTCCATGGGTGCTCCATCCGCTTCCACAGAATTTGCATCCCAGGTTCGCGTTCATGTGCGGGAAGGTCACCTTCGTGAACTCTTTCCCGGGTCGGCACTCTCCCTGTCCGTACATGGAGTCCATCACCCGTTTCATGCTGATACACTTCATCAGCCTTCCGGACATGCCGGTTCCATTCGCCGCCTTGAGTGTGGCGGCCTGGGCACATTTGGCACTGTCTTCGGATTTCACGTCCGGAATCGGGCTCTGTGCCTTGCACGATGAGAGGACCGGAATGACCTGGGCCATCAGGGTCTTCAAATCATTGAGGGAAGACTCATTCGCCGCGCACTCCGGAAAAGAGGCTTTCAGCACACCGTCGAGTTTCGATGTCCGTTCATCCTGCATCACTTTCAGGGCAGCGACAATCCCGGCATCGGTCTTGGCGGCCTTGGCAAGATCCTTGAACTGCAAATCATTGATCGGGGTCACGCCCGCTTTCATCTGGTCGGCACTCTTGGGCCAGTAGTACGGACTGAAATCGATCGGTGATCCGATGCCGGAACTGGGTGGTGTGAGACTCAGTCGTCCCTGATCGCAATCGTAATAACAGACTCCCCGACCGGCGGTGTTGGGAAACAGCTTGCACCCGGTGAAAGCCACATACGTCCGTCCCACCTCACGGTACTGCTTGAACCACTTCATTGCGGTATCGCAATAACTCTTGAAGTTGTCATTCATCTCGAAGTAGGGACGGTCGGTGACCGGAGTGCTTCCAGGCGATGGAGACGGCCAGGGTTTCTCGACTCTCATCACCTGATTGTTGAGACCGGTCAAGGCTTCACGCATCTGCCTTGCGGCCTCGTACTGCATCATCAGTCTTTGCTTCTCGGGTGCCATCTGCGTGGCCATGGCCCAGGTTGCCGAGTCAGTGACCTTGGAACCGGTCTGGAACGACAGCCGCACCTCGGCGGTCCTCCAGGTCGCACAATTCCTGATGTCCTTGTACTTGCTGTCGCGCATGGCCGGTTCGGCCTGGATGCTCGACTGGGTAACCTGACCGAAAGAATTCGAAAGTCCCAATTGGGTGGACAGATAATTCGCCCGATACATGCCCAGCTGCTTATTCGTGGTGTAGGTCTGACCGGAGTTTCCGAGAGAGGCGGAAAGTGTGCCTGCGATCCCTTGTCCGTCGGTATAACCGATGACCTGGGCGCTCATGTAACCCTTGGTGTCCGGGTTCACGGTGGGCATCCCCTTCGACTCATCATAGTCCATGATGGCGGCCTGGTATCCGGAAGCCATGGTGGCGATCTGCTTGATCCGGTTCAAATCCTCTTCCTCGGGAGACCCTTTGGCGATTTCCGCCTTTCCGGTGACGAACAGTCCGCCTTTCCCGTTGTCTCCCACCTTGGAAATGATCCGCATCGTCTGTTTACCACCCGGTACAGGCTCGGAGACGGCGATACAGAGGTTGCTCTGGCTGTTGAGTCCGGTCTTTCCTTGAATCTGGCTCAGAAAGAGGAACGACTCTACCTCGGCATCGGTCCAGAGCTTGGGGTCGGCAGGGAACTCATAAGCACCTGCCAAACCCGGGGTGAGAAGAACCAGAAATGACAAAAAACCGGAAAGAGAAGGTCTCATCGATCTGATTTTAGCAACAAAGAACGAAAAAAGCCTGACTTACCGGAAGCCAGGCTTTTCTCTTTTTCAATTTTTGGTGGGCGATGAGAGGCTCGAACTCCCGACCTTGACGGTGTAAACATCCTGCTCTACCAACTGAGCTAATCGCCCGGATGCGAAACTTATATCGAAGATGAATGGTGCGAGCAACAGGATTTGAACCTGTGACCCCTACCGTGTGAAGGTAGTGCTCTACCGCTGAGCTATGCTCGCTCCAAAAATCCGGATCTGACCATCGGTCAGACCCGGATCATAACAAATTACATGCTTCTCAGGGAAGCGGTTTCCGCTTCCTGGGAAGGAGCGGTCTCGACGGTGGTCTCGACCACTTTCGAAACGAGGTTCCGGTACTTTCCGAGACCTGTTCCGGCAGGGATCAGACGACCCATGATCACGTTCTCCTTGAGACCCTTCAGATAGTCGACCTTGCCGTTGATGGCGGCTTCGGTGAGCACCTTGGTGGTTTCCTGAAAGGACGCCGCCGAGATGAAGCTCTCGGTGGTCAAAGAGGCCTTGGTGATCCCGAGCAACAGAGGCTCGTAGGTCGCCGGGGTTCCGCCGTTGCCGAGAACCTTGCGGTTTTCCTCGTCGAACTGGAACCTCTCGACCGATTCACCGGAGAGGAAGCGGGTATCGCCACTCTCGACCACCTTCACCTTGCGGAGCATCTGACGGACGATCACTTCGATGTGCTTGTCGTTGATCTTCACGCCCTGGAGACGGTAGACCTCCTGGACTTCGTCCACCAGGTACTTGGCGAGAGCTTTGTCGCCGAGAACCTTGAGGATGTCATGAGGATTGACCGGACCGTCGCAGAGGGGCTCGCCCTTCTTGACGTAGTCGCCTTCGTTCACAGTCAAGTGACGTCCCTTGGAGATGCTGTACTCCTTGAAGGAACCTTCATCTGCGGTGACGATGAGCTTGCGCTTACCCTTGGTGTCCTTGCCGAAAGAGACGGTGCCGTCGATTTCGGAAACAGTCGAGGAATCCTTCGGCTTACGAGCTTCGAAAAGCTCGGCAACCCGAGGAAGACCCCCGGTGATGTCCTTGGTCTTCGAGGTTTCGCGATGGATCTTGGCGATCAGATCACCCGGGAGGATGTCGGAGTCCTTGTCCACGATCAGGTTCGAGCCGACAGGGAGGTTGTACACACCCATCCGCTTCGAGGCCGGGACCTGCACCACGTTTCCATTGGCGTCTTTGACCATGACCTTCGGGCGCTTGTCGGTCTTGGACTCGATGATCACCTTGTGTGAGAGACCGGTGACGGCGTCATGCTGTTCTTGCATGGTCACGCCTTCTTCGAGGTCTTCGTAAACGAGGCGACCGCCGACTTCGGAGATGATCGGAGTGGAATACGGATCCCACTCGGCGATCATGGTTCCCCGTTCGACCGAGCTTCCGTCGGCGATGAGGAGCTTCGCGCCGTAAACGACGGAGTAGCGCTCACGCTCACGGTTGTTCGCGTCGATCACGGTGACTTCACCGTTACGACCCATCACGATGGTGGATCCGTCACGGCTTTTCACGGTGTTCACGTTGTGGAACTTCACAGTACCCTTGGTTTTGGCCTGGAGGGTGGACTGTTCAGCGGAACGGGAGGCCGCACCACCGATGTGGAAGGTCCGCATGGTGAGCTGGGTTCCCGGCTCCCCGATGGACTGGGCGGCGATGACCCCGGTGGCTTCACCGATGTTCACCGGACGTCCACGTCCGAGATCGCGTCCGTAACAAGCGGCGCAGATACCCCAACGGGATTGACAGGTGAGCACGGACCGGATCAGAACCTGATCCACGCCGGCGAGTTCGATGGCCTTCACTTGCTCTTCTTCGAGCAAGGTGCCTTCCTTGTACATGACTTCTCCGGAGGTCGGATGGAGAACGTCTTCAAGAGTGACACGTCCGAGGATCCGGCTGGTCAGGGACTCGATCACTTCACCACCCTCGATGAGAGCGGTCATGACGATTCCGTCCTTGGTATGACAGTCGAATTCGGTCACGATCACGTCCTGAGCCACGTCGACGAGACGACGGGTGAGATACCCGGAGTTTGCGGTCTTGAGAGCGGTATCGGCGAGACCTTTACGCGCTCCGTGGGTCGAGACGAAGTACTGGAGAACCGACAGACCTTCGCGGAAGTTCGCGATGATCGGGGTTTCGATGATGTCCCCGCTCGGCTTGGCCATGAGGCCCCGCATACCCGCCAACTGACGGATCTGGGCGTTCGAGCCCCGGGCTCCGGAGTCGGCCATGATGAACACCGAGTTGAACGCGGGTCCGGTCATGGTCTTTTCCTTGCCCGCCCAGCCTTCCGGTGCGTGGTAAGTCTGGGTCGAGATGTGCTTCATCATCGCCATGGTGACCTGTTCAGCGGTCTGGGCCCAGATGTCGATCACTTTGTTGTAGCGCTCGCCATCGGTGATCAGACCTTCCTGGTACTGGTTCTCGATTTCCTGGACCTGCCCGTAAGCGGTGTCGACCAGCCCCTTCTTCTCGGAAGGGATGATCATGTCATGGATCGAGATCGAGATCCCGGCTTTCATCGCCTGACGGAAACCGGTTTGCATGATCTGGTCCGCAAGGATGACGGTCTTCTTGTTGCCGGTTTTACGGAAACAGACGTCGATCAGTTCGGCCAATTCCTTCTTACCGAGAACGCGGTTGAAGGTCTTGAACTCGATTTCGGTCGGAACGATTTCGGAGAGCAGGGCGCGACCGACAGTGGTCTCTTCGAGCTTTCCGTTGATCCGGCACTTGATGCGGGCCTGGAGATCCACCACCCCGGAGTCGTAGGCGAAACGCACTTCGATCGGATTGGAGAAGATCTTCCCTTCACCGCGGGCGAACGGACGCTCACGGGTCATGTAGTACATCCCGAGGACGATGTCCTGGGAAGGTACGATGATGGGCTTGCCGTGTGCAGGAGAAAGGATGTTGTTGGTCGACATCATCAGAACACGGGCTTCGATCTGTGCTTCGATCGAGAGCGGCACGTGAACGGCCATCTGGTCACCGTCGAAGTCCGCGTTGAACGCGGTACAGACGAGCGGGTGAAGCTGGATCGCCTTGCCTTCGATCAGGATCGGCTCGAAAGCCTGGATCCCGAGACGGTGAAGGGTCGGGGCGCGGTTCAGCAGCACAGGGTGCTCCTTGACCACTTCCTCGAGGATGTCCCACACTTCCTGGCGTTGTTGCTCGACCATCTTCTTGGCGGACTTGATCGTGGTCACATGACCGTATTCGATCAGCTTGTTGAAGATGAACGGCTTGAAGAGCTCGAGCGCCATCAGTTTCGGGAGACCGCACTGGTGCAAGCGGAGCTCGGGACCGACGACGATCACAGAACGGCCGGAGTAATCCACCCGTTTTCCGAGAAGGTTCTGACGGAAGCGTCCGGTCTTGCCCTTCAGCATGTCGGACAAGGAACGCAGAGGACGCTTGTTCGGTCCGGTGAAGACCTTTCCGCGCTTGCCGTTGTCGAACAAGGCGTCGACAGACTCCTGGAGCATGCGCTTCTCGTTCCGGATGATGATGTCCGGAGCGTTCAGCTCGACCAGGCGCTTGAGACGGTTGTTCCGGTTGATGACCCGGCGATAAAGATCGTTCAAATCGGAGGTGGCGAAACGGCCTCCGTCGAGAGGAACGAGAGGACGCAATTCCGGTGGGATGACCGGGATAACGTCGAGCATCATCCACTCGGGCTTGTTCATGCCGCTGGATTTGAAAGCTTCCACGACGGAAAGACGCTTGGAAAGCTTGGTGCGCTGGGCTTCGGAGGTGGTCTCCTTGAGAGCCATGCGCAACTTCCTGGACTCGAGGTCGATGTCGATCTTGCGGAGGAGCTCGCGGATCGCTTCGCCACCCATTCCGGCGGTGAAGGCGATTCCATCGGTGATGAGCTGGTTGTACTTCTCTTCGGTGAGGATGGTCCCCTCTTCGACGTCGGAATTACCCTTGTCGAGCATCACATAGGACTCGCAGTAAAGGACCTTCTCGAGGTCTTTCAGACTGAAGTTCAGGAGGGCGCCGATCCGCGAAGGAGCGGAACGGAGGAACCAGATGTGGGCCACCGGGCTCGCAAGCTCGATGTGACCGAGACGCTCACGACGAACCTTGGACTGGATCACTTCCACTCCGCACTTCTCGCAAACGACTCCGCGGTGTTTCATCCGCTTGTACTTGCCGCAGTTACACTCGTAGTCCTTGACCGGCCCGAAGATCTTGGCGCAGAACAGACCGTCGCGCTCGGGCTTGAAGGTCCTGTAATTGATGGTTTCGGGCTTCTTCACCTCTCCGAGACTCCATTCGCGGATTTTCTCGGGGGATGCCAGGGAAATACGGATTCCCTTGAAGCTCAGTGGATCTTTCGGCTTATCAAAAAAATTCAACAAATCTTTCATGTTCTTGCCCTCATTGAGAGTCGCGGACCCCCGTCGGGGCCCGCGACCACTGGATGATTTAGAGTAAATCCGCCTTCAGTTCCTTGTTGTCTTCCTCTTCGATCAACTCGACGTTGAGCGCGAGAGACTGGAGTTCCTTCACCAGAACGTTGAAGGATTCAGGGAGACCCGGCTCGAGGAGCTGCTCACCCTTCACAATCGCTTCGTACATCCGGTTACGGCCGGTGACGTCGTCCGACTTCACCGTGAGGAATTCCTGGAGTGCGTGAGCCGCGCCATAAGCTTCGAGCGCCCACACTTCCATCTCTCCGAGACGCTGACCACCGAACTGGGCTTTACCCCCGAGCGGCTGCTGCGTGACGAGACTGTAAGGCCCGATCGAACGGGCGTGGATCTTTTCTTCGACCAGGTGATGCAACTTGAGGATGTACATCACACCGACGGTCACTTCTTCCGCGAACGGCTCCCCGGACACGCCGTCGTACAGCGTGGTTTTGCCCAGGGAAGGAAGATCGGCGAGCTTCAACATCTTTTCGATGTCGGCTTCCGATGCACCGTCGAACACAGGAGAAGAGAAGTGAGCCCCGTCCTTGAGGTGACGGGCCATCCGGACCAGGTCCTCGTCAGAGGCCTTGCCCAGGTAGTCCTGAACCGATTTGTCAGGATACACGTCCTTCAGGAGCTTGCGGATGTTCTCCGGCTTGTACTGCTCGAGGTAGTGGGTGATCTTGTCGCCCAGACCCTTGGCAGCCCAACCGAGAGTGAGCTCGAGCAACTGCCCGATGTTCATCCGGGAAGGAACGCCGAGTGGGTTCAACACCATGTCCACCGGACGTCCGTCCGCGGTGTATGGCATGTCTTCCATCGGCATGATCCGGGAGATCACACCCTTGTTACCGTGACGGCCGGCCATCTTGTCACCGACCTGGAGCTTCCTCTTGATCGCGATCTGGATGCGGACCATCTTGATCACGCCCGGGGCGAGATCGTCACCACGCTTCAGCTTCTCGGTCTTTTCCTTGAAGACGAAGCGGACGGATTCAATGCGGTTCTTGGCACCTTTCACGAGATTCGTGACTTCCTGCTCGAGATCGCTCTTCACCGGAATGAAACCGAGAAGCTCGAAAGGAACTTTCTCGAGAGTCGCCAGATCCAGTTTTTGCCCCTTGGTGAGAAGCTCTTCGGATCCGTCTTCGGAAAGAAGCTTGCCTGTGGTGGTCGCACCGTTCAGAGCCTTGGCAACGCGCTCGTAAGTGGTGTGCTTGATCGCATCGATCTCGATCTTCTGATCGCGAAGGATCTTGGCCACCGACTCTTCCTGGATCTGCTTGGAGCGCTCGTCATGCTCGGTACCTTCGCGGGCCAGCACCTGGGCGCTGATCACGGTACCGTACACGCCGGATGGCGCCCGGAGGGAGGTGTCGCGGACGTCGCCGGCCTTTTCGCCGAAGATCGCGCGGAGGAGCTTCTCTTCAGGAGAGAGCTGGGTCTCGCCTTTCGGAGTCACTTTACCCACCAGGACGTCGCCGGGCTTCACTTCCGCACCGATGCGGATGATCCCGCTCTCGTCGATGTCCTTCAGGGCCTCTTCGCCCACGTTCGGGATGTCGCGAGTGATTTCTTCCTTACCGAGCTTGGTGTCACGGGCCATGCACTCGTATTCTTCGATGTGCACGGAAGTGAACACGTCATCTTTGATCACACGTTCGGAGATCAGGATGGAGTCCTCGAAGTTGTAACCACCCCAAGGCATGAATGCCACGAGCATGTTCTGACCGAGGGCCAACTCACCGGCATCGGTGGAAGGACCGTCGGCAAGGACATCGCCCACCTTCACCTTGTCGCCCACGCGGACCACGGCCCGCTGGTTCACACAAGTGTTCTGGTTGGAACGCATGTACTTGGTCAGATTGTAAATGTCGACGCCGGACTCGTCCTCGGAGAGGTCGTCCGTGCGACGGACCACGATCTTGCCACCATCCACCATGAGCACTTCACCTTCGTGCCTGGAGGTGATCACATGACCGGAGTCACGGGCCACGACCCGCTCGATCCCGGTTCCGACAAGCGGAGCCTTGGAACGAAGCAGAGGTACCGCTTGACGTTGCATGTTCGATCCCATGAGTGCCCGGTTCGCATCGTCGTGCTCCAGGAAAGGAATCAACGAAGCTGCGATCGAAACCAGCTGGCTCGAGGAAACGTCCATGAGCTCGATGTCGTCGGAGTTCACGAGGGCGAATTCACCCTTCTTCCGCGCAGGAGCGTGTTCGGTTTCGAACTTCTTCTTGGCGAGTGCATCCGCGTTGGCCTGGGCGATGATCCGGTTCTCTTCTTCGGTCGCTGTGAAGAACTGGATTTCATCGGTCACCTTGCGCTCTTTGATCACGCGATAAGGGGTCTGGATGAATCCGAACTCGTTCACGCGGGCGAAAGTCGAAAGGGATGCGATCAAACCGATGTTCGGACCTTCAGGGGTCTCGATCGGACAGATCCGGCCGTAGTGGGTGTTGTGGACGTCCCGGACTTCGAAACCGGCACGGTCACGGGTCAGACCTCCGGGCCCGAGCGCCGAAAGACGACGCTTGTGGGTCACTTCGGAAAGCGGGTTGGTCTGGTCCATGAACTGGGAGAGCTGGCTCGAACCGAAGAACTCTTTCACCACCGCCGAAACCGGCTTCTGGTTGATGAGGTCGTGCGGCATCAGGGTCTCGATCTCCTGGATGCTCATGCGCTCCTTCACGGCGCGTTCCATCCTGACCAGGCCGATCCGGAACTGGTTCTCGACCAATTCACCCACGGCGCGGACACGACGGTTTCCGAGGTTGTCGATATCGTCGATCACACCGCGGCCGTTGTTGCACTCACAGAGATAGAACAGTGTAGAGAGGACGTCCTGATGGGTCAGGATCGTGGACTCTTTGCTGTCTTTGTTCTCGGGGAACTTCTGGTTGAACTTCATCCGACCGACAAGCGAGAGGTCATAGCGCTCGACATCGAAGAAGAGGTTCTGGAACAGAACGCGAGCGGCATCGAGAGTCGGAGGATCACCCGGGCGCATGCGCTTGTAGATGTCGATCAACGCCTCTTCAGGAGTGTTGATCTTGTCGATCATCAAAGTGTCACGGATGAACGAACCGTGGGTGAGGTTGTCCGTGTAAATCACGCGGATGTCTTTCACCTTCTTGGCGACCAGGTCCTTCAATTTGGACTCGGTGATCTCCTCGTTGGCTTCCATGAGAACTTCGCCGGTCTTTTTGTCGACCAGGTCCTCGGAAAGCACGCGACCGATCATGGCTTCCTGCGGGATTTCGAGACGCTTCACGCCTGCGGCACGGAGCTTCTCGATGACCGTGGTGCTGAACTTACGGTTCTTGGCGATGATCAGATCCTTGGTCTTCGGATCGTGGATGTCGTGCTCGGCGCGCTGACCGGCGAGAATCTCGAGATTCACCACACGGAAGAACTGGGCATTCTTGCCTTCCGCTTCGATCTGGAGGGTTTCGATCTTGTAGAAGCGGTTCAGGATCTCGGTCACGGTCATGCCGAGGGCCTTCAGGAGGGTGGTCGCAGGGAGCTTGCGCTTGCGATCGATCCGGGCGTAGAGGTGGTCTTTGTGGTCGAACTCGAAATCGAGCCACGATCCGCGATGCGGGATGATCCGGGCGGAATAGAGGATCTTGCCTGAAGAGTGACCCTTGCCGTGGTCATGGGCGAAAATCACACCCGGAGAACGGTGGAGCTGGGAAACAATCACCCGCTCGGTGCCGTTGATGATGAAGGAACCGCTCTCGGTCATGAGAGGGATCTCCCCCATGAACACTTCCTGCTCCTTGATGTCGCGGATGTTGCGGTTTCCGGTTTCTTCTTCGACATCGTAAACCACCAGGCGGACGGTGATCTTGAGAGGAGCGGCATAAGTTCCGCTACGCTGGCGGCACTCGTTCACGTCGTATTTCGGCTTCTCGAGAGTGTAGCTTTCGAACTCGAGGGCGGCGGTCTTGTCGAAGTCCTCGATGGGGAAAATGGATTTGAACACGGCCTGCAGGCCGGTATTGAGACGGCGATCGGCCGGCACATCGGCCTGGAGGAAAAGATCGTAAGAGCGTCTCTGGAGCTCGATCAGGTTGGGGATTTCAAGAGGAGTTTTGATTTTCGAAAACTCGCGTCTAACTCTTTGACCTTCTGTGAACGGTGCGATCATGAATTCTCCTTTAGCCGACAAAACAAAAAAACATTCCACTCGTCCGCCAGACCATTTGTCCGCTCACTCGGTGGAAGGCTGCTGACGCAACCGTCCCCATCCTGGAAGCCACATCATGTGCCTCCCGGGTGAGCCATATTCCGCACTGGCTAAAGCTCGAATCGTGTCATTGGGATTGTCCGAACCCCAACTGATAACCTGTTTTGAACAAAAAAACAATGATTCAGGCACAAACCCGGCTTCTCACGGATTTGTGCCTGAACCGAAAATTGAAGAGGAACCGGCTCTCACCCGATTTCGGATGAAAAGCCCATTGCTTTCAATTACTTGAGCTCTACTTTGGCGCCAGCCGCTTCGAGCTTCTTCTTCATTTCTTCAGCGTCTTTCTTGGCAACGCCTTCCTTCACAGCCTTAGGAGCACCTTCAACGAGGTCCTTGGCTTCCTTGAGACCCAGACCGGTGATCGCGCGGACTTCTTTGATCACGTTGATCTTGTTGTCTCCACCGGAGGTCAGGATGACGTCGAATTCGGTCTTCTCAGCGGCAGGAGCTCCGCCGACTGCGCCACCGGCAACGGCCATAGCGACCGGAGCGGAAGAAACGCCGAATTTCTCTTCGAGTTCCTTCACGAGCTTGGAGAGCTCGAGAACGGAAAGGTTTTCGATGTAAGTGATGACTTGTTCTTTGGATACGGTAGACATGATTTTGTTCCTCTTCTTCTTTTATTCGTTCTTCACGAAACTGGTTTTAGTTCCCGGCAGGCTCAGACTCGGTTCTTTTCTTCTCGAGCTGACCCAACACGGTCACGAAGCTACGCACAGGTCCGTTGAAGACCGAGAGTAGCATCGACAAAAGGACTTCCCTCGAGGGAAGGTCCGCAAGCTGAGTGACCTCAGCCGGCGAAAGAAGCTTCTTCCCGAAAAGGCTTTCCTTGATCTTGAGCGCTTCGTGAGCCTTGGCGAAATCATTGAATGCCTTCGCTGCCGCCGCAGGATCACCATACGCAAACGCCACGAGAGTCGGACCGACCACACGATCCATCACGCCCTTGGCATCCTCACCCATCTCACCACCCTTGGTGATGAGACGGCCGATGTTGTTTTTCAGAACTTTCACTTCGGCTTTTTGAGCGCGCAGAGCACGACGGAGACTGTCCGCCTCGGAGGACTTGAGCCCCTTGTAGTCCGCGAAGAAGGTGATGTTCGCCTTCTGGAATTTCTCCCTCAGTGTCGCCGCCAGATTTTCCTTGTTAGTACGATCCATGATCTTTACTCCTCAACCTCAGTTGCCGCTTGCGGTCGCTTCAGAGACCTCGAGCTTCACGCCCGGGCTCATGGTTGCAGCGATGGTGATCGCCTTCATGTAAGTGCCTTTGCTGGTTGGAGGCTTGGCGCGCATGAGCGCTCCGGCCACAGCCAGGAAGTTTTCCTTCAGCTTTTGAGCACCGAAAGACTTCTTACCCACTTTGACGTGGACGATACCTGCTTTTTCAGCACGGTATTCGACCTTACCCTTGCGCTGTTCGTTGACAGCCTTGGTGACGTCGAGAGTGACGGTTCCGAGCTTCGGGTTCGGCATGAGATCACGAGGCCCGAGGATCTTACCGACCTTGGAGATCGGCACCATCATGTCGGGAGTCGCGATAAGCTTGTCGAAATCCAGGAATCCGCCCTGGATCCGCTCGATCAGGTCTTCGGCGCCGATGATGTCGGCTCCGGCCGCCTCGGCTTCCTTGGCCTTCTCACCCTTGGCAACCACGGCGATCTTCAGTTTTTTTCCGGTTCCGTGAGGAAGCACGACAGCACCACGAACCTGTTGGTCGCCTTGCTTGGTGTCCACACCGAGAATGAAAGACGCATCGATGGTTTCATCGAATTTCGCTCCGGCGATCTTGCAGATCAGCTCGAATGCTTCGTCCAGGTTGTAGAGTTTTTGAACGTCAACTTGAGCCAGAGCTGCGGCATAACGCTTGCCGAACTTGGCCACGATCGGATTCTTCGGAGCGGATGCCTGATTGGCGCCTTCCGCTTTTTTCTTCGCCATGTTTTTCTCCTTTGGTTCGAACGCCCCGGAACCAGTCCGGTAGCTCCCAAATGTTTGGACCCCGAGAGGTCCGGTTTACTACACTGCCTTACTACATTGCCGATCCCGAGCCCAGCAGGAACGGGAATCAAAAAACTTCAGCCGGGGATCAATCAGCCCTGGACGGTCAGTCCGCAGCTCTTCGCGGTACCTTCGATGGAGTTCATCGCAGTTTCCACGGTCGCAGCGTTGAGGTCCGGCATTTTGATCTTTGCGATGTCTTCAATCTGCTTGCGGGTCACGGAGCCGACCTTTTTGCGGTTCGGTTCGCCGGATCCTTTTTCAAGCTTCGCAGCCTTCAACAACAGGACGGCCGCAGGGGGCGTCTTGGTGATGAAGGTGAAGGAACGGTCGGAATAAACGGTGATGATCACCGGAATGATCATCCCCTTTTGGTCTGCGGTCTTCGCGTTGAAGGCCTTGCAGAATTCCATGATGTTCACACCACGCTGACCGAGAGCGGGACCCACTGGCGGGGCCGGATTCGCGGCGCCACCGGGGATTTGCAACTTGATTTGTCCTGTCACTTTCTTTGCCATAAGGGGACCTTCCTATCAGATCGATTAAACTTTTTCAACTTGAATAAAATCGAGTTCCACGGGAGTCGAACGCCCGAAGATGCTCACCAACACTTTAACCTTGCCCTTGTCCTGATTCACTTCCTCGACAGTGCCGTTGAAGTTGGAGAAAGGACCGTCCACCACCTTGACCGTCTCGCCTTCCTGGAAGGAGACTTTCGGACGCGGCTTGGCCTGCCCTTCGACGATCCTGTTGGTCATCCGCATGATCTCGGACTCGGAAACCGGTACGGGCTTCACTTTGTCGCCGACGAAACCGGTGACCTTGGGGGTGTTCTTCACGATGTGCCAGGTCTCGTCCGTCAGAACCATCTTCACGAGGATGTACCCCGGGAAAAAGCGCCGCTTGGTGGTGCGCTTGACGCCCTTGACGAGCTCGACGACATTCTCTTCCGGGACCACGACCTCACCGAAGAACTTTTCCTTCTTCAATGATTTGGCGCGCTCCTCGAGGGAGATCTTCACCTTGTGCTCGAACCCGGAATACGTGTGAACCACGTACCAGCACATTTCCGGAAGTGTAGAATTCTCTGTGTTTTCCATAAAAAAATAATCCGAAAAATCCCGCCCGACTAGAGGAGCATCTTGATGATCCACGACCACAGCGAGTCGAACGCCCCCAAAAGGGCTCCGGCCACGAGGACGAAAAGAATCACCCAGATGGTCGCGTTTGTCGTATCTTTGGACGCGGGCCAGGTGACTCTGGACATTTCCAGAACCACCTCGTTCATGAACGCATTGGACTTGTCATTGAAATAGAGACCGAAACCCAGAGCGGCACCGAGCACGATCGACCCCATCCGGAGATACAGGTCGATCTGTTTGAAGCTCGATTCGAGATTGTATACCGCACTCAACTTCGAGAGGCCGACAAACGCCACACCCGCCACCATCAAGGAGGCGAAGAGAAACGTCATATTGACCCATTTTTGTCTCTGATTTTCCATTTTTTCAGCTTCTTTGGTTTGTTTGATGGCAGGCCGGGAGGGATTCGAACCCACAACCCACGGATTTGGAATCCGTTGCTCTACCGTTGGAGCTACCGGCCTCCATAAATTGGAACCAAACTCCAATTAAAAAAACAGGTGGCTCCGGAGTCCGGAGCCACCCGTGAATTGGATTATTCTACGATTTCGGACACAACGCCCGCGCCGACGGTACGACCACCTTCGCGGATTGCGAAGCGCAGGTCTTTTTCCATCGCGATCGGAGTGATGAGCTCGACTTCCATGGAGATGTTGTCGCCAGGCATGACCATTTCCACGTTCTCAGGAAGGGTCACGACACCGGTCACATCAGTTGTACGGAAGTAGAACTGAGGACGATAGCCTTTGAAGAACGGAGTGTGACGTCCGCCTTCTTCCTTGGTGAGGATGTAGGCAGCGCCTTTGAACTTCTTGTGAGGAGTGACAGAACCCGGCTTCGCCAGAACCTGTCCACGCTCGACGTCTTCTTTCTTGGTACCACGGAGGAGGGCGCCGATGTTGTCGCCTGCTTCGCCGGAATCCAGGAGCTTACGGAACATTTCGATTCCGGTGATGGTGGTCTTGGTGGTCGGACGGATACCGATGATTTCAACTTCATCGCCAACCTTCAGAACGCCACGCTCGATACGGCCGGTGACAACGGTTCCGCGACCGGAGATCGAGAACACGTCTTCCACAGGCATCAGGAAGGGCTTGTCAAGAAGACGGGCAGGCTGAGGGATGGATGCATCCACAGCGGCCATGAGCTTCATGATCGCAGCTTCACCGAGCTCTCCGGCATCACCTTCGGACGCCTTGAGGGCGGATCCGCGGATCACTGGAATGGTGTCGCCAGGGAAGTTGTACTTGGAGAGGAGGTCGCGAACTTCCATCTCGACCAGGTCGATGAGTTCGGCGTCGTCCACCATGTCACACTTGTTCAGGAACACGACGATCGCAGGAACGCCGACCTGACGGGCAAGCAGGATGTGCTCGCGAGTCTGGGGCATCGGGCCGTCGGAAGCGGAACAAACCAGGATCGCGCCGTCCATCTGGGCGGCACCGGTGATCATGTTCTTCACGTAGTCGGCGTGACCCGGGCAATCCACGTGTGCGTAGTGACGGTTTTCAGTCTCGTACTCGACGTGAGTGGTGTTGATGGTGATCCCGCGTTCTTTTTCTTCGGGGGACTTGTCAATGCTGGCGTAGTCCATCGCCTTGGCACGACCTGCTTTTGCGAGCACCTTGGTGATCGCGGAAGTCAGAGTGGTTTTTCCGTGGTCGACGTGACCGATGGTTCCGATGTTACAGTGCGGTTTCGACCGCTCGAATTTTTCTTTAGACATAGTAGTCTTTCCCTTTCCCGGTTAAAGAAAATGATCCAATGGATTTTCTGGTGTCCTCAGTACTTACCAAGAAAATCCTTCGAAAATCCAGTGTTTTTTTCAGGCTTTTTGATCAAGTCAAATGGAGCTGATGATGGGGATTGAACCCACGACCTCTCCCTTACCAAGGGAGTACTCTACCACTGAGCTACATCAGCATCGATTTGATTTGTCCAACCAGCCAGAATCGCGGTTTGAAAATTTGGAGCGGGAGACGGGTCTCGAACCCGCAACCCTCAGCTTGGAAGGCTGATACTCTAGCCAATTGAGCTACTCCCGCCCGAATTTTCAAACTATCACTCAAAACAATTGTTACAAAGTTTTAAGTGGTGGTGAGGGAAGGAATCGAACCTTCGAAGGCTGACGCCGCCAGATTTACAGTCTGGTCCGTTTGACCGCTCCGGAACCTCACCATTCGCCATAACTTGAACCCGAGGCTGGAGCTGGAGACCGGACTCGAACCGATGACCTGCTGTTTACAAAACAGCTGCTCTACCAACTGAGCTAATCCAGCACCTTATCCTCGAAATTCAAACTTGCACGCCGGAACCCCGACGCACACCTCTGACTTTTGATAACGCCACATCTTTTCCAAGACCCGGCCTGTTTGTCAACCAAAAACGCCCCACCCGGCCTTGCATCCCTGCCCGGGGCGGGGTACGGAACCCCCATGGACTCCCGGAACACCAACCCCTTCCGCTCCCTGCAAGCCAATGCAAGTGGTCTATTTTCAAGGATTCTATCCCGCTACGGTTCGGAGATGAGCTGCGCCTCCGGGTGCTCATCCTGCTGCGGTGCGGAATTCTCGATTCATCCCGGGGAAGCTGCCCTGATTCTTGAAGAATTCACGGGCTTGGAGGATGCGGTCCGAGGGAGTCTCAAGGAATCCTGGTCCCGGAACCGTCCCGGAACCTGCGCTTTTCTTGTGGGCAACCGTTGCACCACGTATGAATCGCGCCCCGTGATTTGCAGGACCCAGGGAGCACCCCTTTGCACCAGCGACGAGGTGACCCGGACCAAGCGAATCACCGCCTGTACGCTCAATTTCAAGGGTGGAGAATCCCTCCCCTCGAACCCGGAGGACTGGTTCGAACTCAACCGACTCACCGAGCTTCAGTCGGTGGCAGAACATTTTTTCGAAAAAACCCTCGGCATTCCGGAGACACTCCGCCCCCTGCTCGATTCCGAAAAGCGGATTCCGCTCCGCAAGCTCCGGGACCTACTCGCCCGCCTGCCCTGAAAGCACCTTGGCCGCCTCGTAAGGGGCGATCTCTTTCCGGTAGAGACGCTCGAGGAGATCCTTGCCTCCGTCCGTGCCGAGCACGGAATCGAGTGAAGTCCTCAGCCCCTCAATCAGGATGTCCACCAATTCCTCTTTCAGGAAAACTTTCGCTTTTTCGGCCTTTTTACCTGATTTTTCGAGGTACTCCTGATGACGGGCGATTTCGCCCAGAAGCTCGACCGTTCCCACATCACGCGCAGCCTCGGTCTTCAGCACAGGAATGATCCAGGAGTTTTCGTCGTGGGGATTGAGTCCCACATTGGCCACCAACTCACGCACCAACTTGTCCGCCTCGGGCCGGTCTGCCTTGTTCACGGCGAACACATCCGAAATTTCCATCAATCCGGCCTTCATCACCTGGATGGAATCCCCGCTCTCGGGAACCAGTACGACAATCACGGTTTGGGCCAGCCTCAGGATGTCGAGCTCGGTCTGACCGACACCTGCGGTCTCGACCAAAATCACGTCGAATCCCGCCGCATCCAGGGCCAAAACCGTTTCTTTGGTGGAATGTGACAATCCCCCGTGACGACCCCGGGTTCCGAGGCTCCGGATGTACACTCCCGGATCGGAGGTGTGTTTTTGCATGCGGATCCGGTCACCGAGGATCGCACCGCCCGAAAAAGGGCTGGAGGGATCCACTGCCACGACGGCGACCGTCTTGCCTTGCCCACGCAAACTCGAAACGAGACGATCCACCAGGGTCGACTTGCCGGCACCCGGAGGGCCGGTGACGCCCCAGACTTGGGCTTTCCCGGTATGGGGATAGAGCAGACTGATCAAGGTGCGCGTATCCTGATTGCGGTGTTCGATCCGCGAAATCAAGCGCGCCAGGGACGCACGATTCCCGGCGCGGGCGCTCTCCACCAGAAGTTTCGGATCACTCGGGATACCCATGTTGCGTTTCCGTTTCTGCACTGAGCTTGCCTGAAACGACGGCATCGTTAAAGTATTTTTCAAGCGCACTCACCGGGTCGGGAGCGGAGCACCAGGCACGGACCTCCTGCATTCTCCGGTCCGCACGGTCACACCCTGCCGTGAGCCACCGGTGGCGGGAAAAGTCATCCGGGTGCCACCAGACGATGGCCGATGCGGAGCGCCCGCCCCTCCCCACTCTTCCGACGGCTTGAGCGAGTGCCAAGAGGCTGAATGGCGGCTCGAACAGGATACAGACCTCGAGAAAGCCATAGTCCATTCCCATCCCGAAGGCGGAGGTCGCCACGATCCAGACGGGAAGGCCACTCCCACCCTTCCGGAACTCGGCCTCGAGAGCCAGACGCTCCTCGCGGGTCATTCCGGCATGATACGGCCTCGACCGGATCCCCGCAGCCCTGAGCCAGGCCCCGACCCGTTCCGCCGCCTCACGGGTGTTCACAAAGATCATCCCGCTTTTTCCAGGGAATATCTCGGGGATTTCGAGCAGTCGCTCGAACCGGAGGGCGGGCTCGACCCGTTCGACAAACAGCTCGAGGGAGGGTGGAAGTGCGAATCGACCCAATGCAAAGCACCCACCCCCGAGTGCACGGAACAACCCCTCTCTGGAAGAAGCAGGAAGGGTGGCGGTCAACCAAAGCGTCTTCGGAATGGACAAGCGTCGGGGTGCGAACGGAAGCTCACTGAAGCAAGGCCGGAAGCGATCTCCCCATTCGTCCATGCAATGGGCCTCATCCACCACCAGCAGATCGGGGCGCCATTGTTCGATCTTCCTGTAGGCCGCACCGAAGAGTCGCTCAGGACTCATGACCCGGACCCCGGGACCGGATTCCGGATTCAATGGAATACCGAGTTTGCCGAAAGCGGCCTCGTGCTGACGGATCAAAGCGGTCAGGGGCGCCACCACCAAGGCCCGGATCCGACTCCGGTGGATCTCGATGTAACGCTGGAAAACCAAGCTCTTTCCACTCCCTGTCGGTGCGATCAACAAGGTGTGGGGCCTCGATTCGAGCGATTCGAGTGCCTGTTTCTGGAATGGCTTCAGGGGATGCACCCCGGGGAACTGTGCAGGGAGCGTGCCCTCAGGACCGCTCGGACAGGACTTTCAGGTAAGTCACTCCACCCACGATTCCGACCAGGACCTGATACAGGACGATCATGCTGAACACCTCGGCCCCCAAGGGGGATCCGACCATCATGAAGAGCGCGTAGAACGCGGCGTGCCCCGTCCCGACTCCGGCTGGAAGCACCGGAATGGTCGTCGCCAGCATTCCGATCGGAACGATCACGGCGACCGGAAACACGGGCAACGCATCGACCGAGATGGCCTCGGTGATGAAATAGGCCATGAGGATCAACAAAAGGTGGATGGCCAGGGACAGCGCGACCGCCTTGATGACCCGGCGGGGGTAGGCCCGGTAGGCCATGATGCTCGAATAGAGCCTCTCCACCGGACCGAGCTTCGGAATCCGCACGACCAGAATCCGGAGCAGGTTCCCGACGGGATCCTTCTTTCCGGAGGCGAAAAGGTACACAAAGAAAGCCAAAGCGGCTGAACCCGCCCCACCGATGGACCAAAGCAGGATGTGAGGCAAAGCGCCTCCCCAGGGTACCACCATCGACAACACTGCGGAGAAGGCTCCGATGAACACCATCGCAGAGACGCCGAGCATCCGGTCCAACACGATGGTTCCGAAAATCGGAGCACGCTTCTCGGGGAACCGCTTCATGAGATGGACCCCTTTCACGAGGTCCCCACTGACCGCGCCCGGAAGTGCGATGTTGAAGAAACTCCCGACCAGACTGAGCTTCAAGGTGTGCAGGAACCCGAGATCCGCCCCGTGGGTCCGGAGCAGGACCTGCCAACGGAGCGCTCCCGACAGGGTGTTCAGCGTCATGAAGGCGAGGCAGAGGAAAAGGGTCTTGGGCGAAGCGGCCATTTTCCGGAAGCTTTCGGCGGTGATGAGGCCTTTACGGTACAGGTAGTAAAATACGGCACCGACCAGGGCGAATTTGAGCACCAGGGTGAAACGGCTTTTCCACGAGATGGATTCAAGTGCTTGCGATTCTGAAGAAGTTTCCAAAGATTCTGATTCCCACGTTTTCGTCGTAAAGCTTTTTTCCCATCCCCGGATTCAGGATCCAATCCCGACGCTCGCCTTTTTTGAGTTTGTTGGCAAGGGACTCCTCGGCATACTCGATCGAGTGCTCGGGATGGAATTGGATGCCGAAGATCGGCGCCCCGTCGACCTCGAACGCCTGCACGGCGCAACGATCGGTCTCGGCGATCCGCCGGGTACCGGGCGGAGTCTCCGACACCTCCTCGTAATGGGACTGATAGGACACGAAGGCCTCCCCCAAGCCCTCGAAGATGGAATCCTGCTTGAGCACGGTGATGGTCTGCCAACCGAGCTCCGCATCCTTCGACCGTCCGAGTGCGGGAGTTTTTCCGGCCATCTTGAACAGGCAACGGGCCAGGGTCTGATGCCCGTAACAGATTCCGAGAATGGGTGTCTTGGCCCGGATCTGTTCCGAAACATAATCATCGTACGCCCGGATCCAGGGTTCATTCTCGGTCATGCAAGAGGTGACGGATCCGGAAATGCAGATCGCATCGAATTTTCCACCTCCGGGAAGATCCCCGTGCGGGGGTCTCATGACCCTCACTTCGGATCCGACAGGCGCCATCCTGATCACCCAGGACTGGAGACTGGCACTTCCGAAATAGCGTTCCTCGCGGGTGTTGTCGAGAATCAGGATCCGCATCGGTTTCATGGTCACATCCTCCCCTCGATGGAGTAATTCTTGAACTCGAAGGGACGGTGTCCGGTGAACCGCTCCCAAAGATCGAGCAGGATTTTCTTCGAGTCCGATGCCGAATACACGAAGGGCGAAGCACGAAGATCCCAATTCCATCCCTTTTCGGCGATCCGGCGGGCCATGACCCCGGGATGGGTTCCCCGGTATTCACGCAGTCCCCAAAACCGCTTGTAAAGGTAGTTGTTCCCGGAATGAGGCGTGTCGGAACCGGGCGCTTGATCACCATGATACAGCCGGTCCATGAACAAGGTTTTTTCCTTCATGGCCTCGGGAGTCCGGACCCAACCGTAATGAAAAATCCTCGCCGGAGTCAGAAGCGCCCGTAGCTTGGATCCGTCGGGTTTGCGGAAACTCTGGGCGTCGCCCACGCTACGCGCTCCGGAGGATTTCCGGATCAGGCGCATCTCGCGCCGGTAGGCGGAGCGGGTCTCCTGGATGACATTGAACGATCCGTAAAAATGCCGGTACTGGAACACCAGCGCTTCTAGACCTGATCGAGCCGCACGCTCGACACCTTCACGGATAACCCTCACATCGTCCTCATGCAGGACTTCATCCGCTTGGAGGTAAAGGCACCAGTCATGGGCGCATCTCTCGAGAGCGAGATTGGTCTGCTCCGAGAGGATCAGCCCGGATTTCTTCTTTTCCGGGTCGTTCAACGGCCAGACGGAGGTGAAAATCTTCACCTTCCCTCGACCCTCTTCGAGTGCGAACCGCTCACACCGGATCAAAGTCTCATCATCACCCTCTCCGACATTGAGGACGAGTTCGTCCACAAGAGGAAGAAGGGAGCGGAGCGACTCCAAAAACGGGTAGTCGAACAGGATGCCGTTCCGGACAAGACTAAATCCCGAGATCTTTTCCATGAGAATCAAACACCCGCTTCACTTGCGCGAACACTTCGTCCGCACCGATCCGGGTCATGCATTGATGGGCCTCGACGATACACTCCTGGAGTCCGCACCAGGGCGGAGACCCCGGTTCCTGGTTGTTCCGGCAAGGAAGGGGTTCGACAAACAACCGGGGATGACGGTCCTGGGCGTAGGGATGCCACTCCATCGGATGCTCCGGCCCGAAAAGGGTGACGGTCGGCACACCGAGGGCGGCCGCCAAATGGCGGGGTCCGGAATCGTTTCCGAGAAGCACGTTCAAATTCGAAATCCGGGCTGCGAGCACGCGGACATTGCACGGGGGCATGACCTGGATGCGTTCCCGCAATCCGTCCGCCTGGGGAACGGATTTGAAGAACTCCTCGGTCAGGCGCTCTTCACCGGGACCGCTGATCACCAGAACCGTGCCACCGGATTCGCGAACCCATTTTTGGGCCACTTCGGCGAACCGATGCAAAGGCCAGATCTTGGTCGCACGGGATGCACCGAGGGCGAGTCCGAGCACCGGACGACTCATTCCCCAGGCTTTGAACTCCTCACGTGCGAGGTCCTTCTCACCCGGCTTCAGGAAAATCTCGGGCATCACGCCTTCGGGAACCTTGAGGCCGAGGCCACGGACCGTGTCGAGATCGCGCTCGACCACCGGTTTCATGATCCCTTTCCCGGGGATCTCCACCGTGGAGTACATGTTCTTGGCCTTGAAGCTGTGGAAATGGATCGAGCGGACCTTCGCCCCGGTGGAAAGTGCGACCATGGCGGCGGCGGGAGAGGAGTGAAACCCGCAAACGATGTCGTAGGATTCTTTCCGGAGCTGGAACGCGAGGCGGGTCGCCGCCTTGGTCCGAGCAGCCCGGTCGTTGTGCCAGGTGATCGGCCAGAGCTTGGTGACTCCGGGGAATCCTTCCAGCAACCAAACCCAAGGTTCCGGAACTGCGGCGTGGATCTGGGCCTGGGGGAACTGACGGTGCAATTCCTTCAATGCCGCGGTGAGGAGGATCGTGTCCCCCATGGCACGGAACTTGGTGACCAGGATGCGTTTGGGATTGAGCATGATGCCCCCGATGCTACCATGGGCCCATGGCAAATCCGAACCCTTATCACTTGTTTCTGAGTCCGCGATCGCCCTTTGCACGGCGCGTCCGACTGGCCCTCCGCCGACTCGGCCTTCCTGTCATCGAGCACCCGCTCAACGTGTTCGATTCGAACCCTGATCTGGAAGCCGCCAACCCGTTGGGCCTGGTCCCCGCCCTGATTCTTCCGGACGGCCGGGCGCTTTCGGATTCGTCGGCCATCCTAGAAACCCTTCATGACCTTCACGGAGGTGTTTGGCCGGAGCTCACGACAGACCGGATCGAAATCAGGCAGGCATCGACGCTGGCCACCGGGCTCATGCAAGCCGCCGTCTCTCACTTCCAGGAGACCCGGATGCACGAGGTTCCCTCCCCCATGTGGGCAAAGGATCACTTGAACGCAGTTCTGAGCACCCTCCGCCATCTCGAGAGCTTCCGGACCGATTTGTGGATCCGCTCCGGTGAGCTGACCCAAGCCGGCTGGGACCTGGCCTGCGCGCTCGAGTACCTTGAGTTCCGCATTCCGGAGTGTCGGGGCGCGATTCCGACCGTTCTCAGCGCTTCGACAGGATCCGCGCGCGAGCACCAGCCGTTCCGGGAGACCGCACCGAAGCATTAAAACAAACAGGCCCCACCGGATGTCCGGCAGGGCCCGAGGAAGATTCAAGCTGTGGATCGGGGATCAGTAACCGGACGGGCAGGTCATGGGCTGACCGGCGTTGTCCTTACAGCGTGCGATGTACACACCGCCCATCATCTGGATCTGGAACTGCATGTCGCTCTCGTTGTAGAGGCTCTCGGTCAGGTAGTTGAAGGAGAGCTTCAAGGTTCCCGCCTGGCTCACATTGTATTGGGCCGCCAAACCGGATCCCACCAACTGGTTGTTGATCGCCACGTTGAGCGCCTTCAGGTTCGACTGGACGTTAATATTGAGAATGCCACCTACGATCTTGCGGGCGTAGACCACGTTGCTCGCGGCGTTCACCACGATCTGGTCACCCGGCTGGACCTGGGCGGTCTCGCTGAAATTCTGACTACCGTAAACCAGGGCTCCACCGTTGATCACGGGAGTCAAGGTCTTGGTTCCGCCCGGAACGGCGTAAGTGTTGGATCCGGTCTGTCCACCCGGATTGTACGGATTGTAAGTGGTGTTCCCACCGGAATAAGGGTTGTATGCAATCGAGGAAGGCTGTTGCGTTCCGCAAGCCGACAAGCCACCCACTACCGCCATCAGTCCAAGAATCTTAATAAGTTTCATATTGAATCTCCTGCTCCCCCATTGAGCAGGAACCATGCCACATCGTTCCAACGCGGAAAAGCGATAAAATCGATCCCAGACCTTTCTTATCTCCCGTCAGTGTAAAAACTCCATACACCTGCCCCGATTCTGAACAGCCCCCCCCCTATTGCACACTATTGCGTAGAGCCTCCGTTTCAGTGAAGATAGGGACACCATGACCGAAGCCATGCAAACCCAACTCGAACCCGTCATCCGGGAATTCACCACCGGCGAATACTATCCCGAGGTTTTCCGGGCCAAGGAAGAGTTCTTTGCGCGAGCCGGCGTGGTCCACGACGACGATGCCGAGTTCGAGCAGCGCATGAACCTTTTCATGGACTGGTACCTGTTCGACCGGGACCTACCGGGCGTGGACCTCCCCCCGATCCGTTATTATGTCCGCCAGCACCAGGCCGAGTTCGGCCCCGAAGAAAAGCAGATTTTCGAGGACCTCTCCAACTCGATCCACTCCCTGTTTCTACTGAGTCGGTTTACTTTTTTCAGCCGGAACCTGGTCGTCCAGGACCTGTTCTCCCGCAAAAAGTACCTGGTGGTGGACCCCAAGCTCAAATACGCCTTTTCCAAAGGCGACATCTTCGAGGGTCGGATCTTTCCTCACGAAGGAAAATGGCATTTTACCCAAGGATTCTGTTTCCACCCCGTCGAAATGCGCTCCTTCATCATGGGTGAGATCAAGAAGATCCGCTTCCAGGACCGTTCGCGCCACCTGAAGCTCATCCTGCAACTGGCCCAGATGAAGCTGAAGCACCAGCGTTTCGCTCACATCGATGTGAAGCACATTTACGGATTCGATTCGAAGTTTTGAGCCCGGCGTGAGGCTTAATGAACTAAAAACCGGAGGGCCCCATCGGACACCTCCGGTTCCACCATTCTTTATCTAGTTCCCCAAGTCTATTTCTTCTTGCCTTGAACATCCACCTTCACCAAATCCATATACCAAAGGGGATTCTTAAACGCGTTCAAGAACTTGGGATCTTCCTTGCCGGGCCAACTCCCGAGCAACTCAGGCTGCAACCCATACTTCTCAAAATATTCTTTCGAGCGAGAGTTACCAAAGAAAGAGAGGTGCAACACTCCGCTCTTATCCTGAAACAATGACATCATGTTAACGTAAAGATTTCCCTGACCATCATCGTACATCGACGCCATCATGTAAGAGGGCAAATCCTTGAAGAACCCCATCTCTTCCGGCGCCCCAAAACCTCGTTCACCAAACCAGGAAGGATATTTACCCGACACACCCAGCTCCTGCACCTGATCGTCGTAATTGAAATGACTCAATATCGGCGAGCCAGAACAATCCGCGGACTCGAACACCACGCGAGCTTGGTACACCATCGGAAACTTCACAAAATACCCGTCGTAAATGCTTCCGACCTTTCCGACTGCAACCCCACCACTCACCACCTGGGATTCGTTATCGGAATTAGGTATCCGGCATGCCTGCCTGGTGTCCCGCCAAAACCCATAGGTCACTCCACCTGGATCACTCCTAAGCAAATCACCAGCGGATACCATCCCATTTCCTGATCCCGAACTGGGAGCACCCCCAGAAGCCTGTGGAGCGGCTCCCGAACCGAGATCCCCCCCTCCTTTTACGTCGCTTTCAGATCGAGCCACCGGAGTTCCAGGTCCGGCCTTGGTCAATTTCACGCAACCTGAGCCTGTCAGGACAATAAAAAATAAAAATCCCAAACCACGGGTGGAGACTAAGTTGAATTGGGTGCTTGGCACTTTCATAACGATTTTCCCCCAGACCTGTTTAGGATAAATCACTTGATCAAATTGGTCAACCAACGAAGATCAAGGAGTGCCGCTTAATAAACCATTTTTGTTTCAAACACTTGGGAGCTAACCCATCATTTGAATAAAACGATCGAACAGGTAGCTCGAGTCATGTGGCCCCGGAGAGCTCTCCGGATGGTACTGGACCGAGAACGCTTGCTTGGAGGGAATGGACATCCCTTCGCAGCACTGGTCGTTGAGGTTCACATGGGTGAGCCGGGCCTCTGAAGGAAAAGTGGCCGGATCCACCGCATAACCGTGATTGTGGGAGCTGATCTCGACCGAGCCCTGATCCAGATTCTTCACCGGCTGATTGCCTCCCCGGTGTCCGAACTTGAGCTTGTAGGTCTTGGCGCCGACGGCCATCGAGAGCACCTGGTGCCCCATGCACACTCCGAACATCGGTACCTTGCCCAGAAGTGCTCGAACATTCTCGACCGCATAGGTGGCGAGCTTCGGGTCGCCCGGGCCGTTGGAAAGGAACACACCGTCCGGCTTCATTTCGAGAACCTTGGCGGCAGGATAATCGCAAGGAACGACCGTGAGCTCACAGCCCCGGGCAGCCAGATCCCGGAGGAGCTGACCCTTGATGCCGTAGTCGTAAGCCACGACTTTGAATTTCTTGACCGACGCGGGAGCGGTCGAAGCGAAAGTGTACGCTTCCTTGGTGCTCACCTTGCGGATCCAGTCGATTTGGTCGTAATTCTTGGAAGCGAGCTCTTTTTTTAGCACGTCGATCTCGGAACGGAGGGATTCAGGAATGATGAATCCCGGAGTGACCCCGCGATCCCGGAGCAAGAGGGTCAGACGACGGGTGTCGACGCCGTGGATGCCGATCCGGCCGTTGCGCTTCAAAAACTCTTCGAGGGTTTCTTCCGAGCGGTGATTCGAGGGTTTCGGGGTGTAAGAGGCCAGGATCAAGCCTTCGGCATGAATGGCCCGGCTTTCAAGGTCCTCTCGATTGGCTCCCGTATTGCCGATGTGGGCCGCAGTGAAGCAGACCACCTGTCCGGCATAAGAGGGATCGGTCAGGATCTCCTGATAGCCGGTCATCGAGGTGTTGAACACCAATTCGGCGAACACCACGTTCTTTTTGGGATCGGAGGAAACCGCTCCAAAGAGGGTTCCTTCGAGAATCACATCCTGCTCGGCTCCGGGGAGAACAATGAGACCTTTCATTTCCAGTCTCCTCCTACCATTGTTTTCAGGACTTTGCCCTTAAATTTTCGCCCGATAAAGGGGCTGTTCTCGCTGATCGAGACCAGATCCTCCCTCCGGAGTGTGAATTCCACTTTCGGATCGAGGACCACCAGATCGGCAGGCTTCCCGGCCTGCAAGGTCCCGAGATCCCGCAGCCCGAGCAAGCGTGCCGGAGCCAGGGTCAGGGACTCGATCATCCGGGACCAGGAAAGGACCCCCTGTTCCACCAATTCGAGCAGGAGAGGCACCGTGGTTTGGAGGCCGAGGATCCCGTTTGCAGCCAGCTCGAACTCCACTTCCTTGTCCACACACCCGTGCGGGGCGTGGTCCGAGGCCACCAGATCGATCACGCCCGACCGGAGCGCCTCCCGAAGCGCCTCCTGGTCCTGCTCGGACCGCAGGGGCGGGGCCATCTTGTAGTCGGTCCGGGGCTGGTGGTGCACGCACTCGTGCCCGCCCCGCAAGAGAGAAAACTCGTTCAACATGAGGTGATGAGGCGTCACCTCGGCCGTGACCGGAAGCCCGTCTTCCTTGGCCCTCCGGACGAGCGCCACTCCCTCACGGGTCGACAAATGGGCCAAGTGCACCCGGGCGCCGGTCGCCCGGCAGAGAGCGATCTCACGAGCCACCATGATCTCTTCCGAGGCATTGGGATTCCCGGGGTAACCCAGTAAGGAGGAAACGGCCCCTTCGGTCATGGGTGCCCCTTTGGAAAGGGCGGCGTCTTCTGCGTGACTGATCACGGGGAGATCGAACATCCGGGCGTACTCCATCGCCCGACGCATGAGCGCCGAGTTCATCACCGGCATGCCGTCGTCACTGAGGGCGCGGATGCCCTCTTTGGCCATGAGTCCGATTTCGGCGAGCTCCTCGCCCTTTTGCCCCTTGGTCACGGCGCCGATCGGGAAAACCCGGGCCAGGTTCGCACTCCGTGCCCGGTCCAGGATGAACCGGGTCACGATCGCATTGTCATTGACCGGATCGGTGTTGGCCATCGGAGCGATCGAAGTGAACCCGCCCCGTACCGCCGCGAGCGAACCGGTGTGGACGGTTTCTTTATGCTCGAAACCGGGCTCACGCAAATGAACGTGGACATCGATGAATCCGGGCGCGATCACGCAACCGTTCAAATCGTGCGACTCGGCGACACCCGTTCCGTCAAAGGATCCCGGCCGGTCGACGGCCCGGATCACCCCTTGCTCCACTAAAACATCGAGCTTGGCATCGAGACCGGAAGACGGATCGATCACTCTTGCGTTCTTCAACCGGATCATGCGCGAAGCCCTCCCACCAGAGCGCCCAGGACCGCCATGCGGACAATGACGCCGTTTTCAACCTGATCGAGCACCAGTGCACGTGCGGAGTCCGCCACCTCGGGATCGATCTCCACGCCGCGATTCATCGGGCCCGGGTGAAGGATCGGTGCTGAAGTCTTCATTTTGCTCACGCGCTCCTCGGTGAGCCCCCAGAAGGTCCGGTACTCTTCGACCGAAGGGATCAGGCTCTTGTGGCCACGCTCGAACTGGATCCGGAGCGCCATGACCGCATCGACCTCGCCGATCACCTCGTCAGGAAAGTCGACCTTTTTCACCCCGGGAAACAGGCTCAAGTCCCGGATGGCGAGGGTCCTCGGCCCGCTCAAGATCACCTCTCCGCCCAAAGCCGAGAACAAATGGATGTTCGAGCGGGTGACCCGGGACTGCAAGGTGTCGCCGATGATCAACAGCCTCCGACCCGTGAACGGCTTGGAATGATCGAGATCACTTCCCCACGCTTCTGCCAAAGTGAACGCATCGAGCAGAGCCTGGGTCGGATGCTCGTGACTTCCGTCTCCCGCATTGACCACAGGGAGGCCGGTGGCCCGGGCCACCAGATCAGGGGAACCTCCCGAAGAATGGCGCATGACAATCGCATCCACTCCGTACTGCTGGATCACCCGGACGGTGTCGAGCAGCGTCTCGCCCTTTTGCAAGCTCGAAGTCGCGGCGGCGAAGGCGATACTGGCCCCACCCAGGCGGCGGGTCGCCGCCTCGAAGGACATGCGCGTTCGCGTCGAGTTTTCGACAAAAAACTGGAGGACGGTTTTTCCTTTGAGCACAGTGGAAAAAGAAGCGGGATCGGCTTTGATCTTTTTGCCCAACCGAAGGAAGTTCCGAAGCGTGTCGGGTGCGATGCCACGAATGGTGGTGAGATGGTCCGGGAACATGATGAGGCCTCCCGGAGGTTCAAGCTACCGCATCCCTCCCGCCCCCTCAACGGGAATCCCTCACGAGGGTCCGAAGACTTCCCGGATCTGAACGGCCATCAGCAGGAGCACCACGAAGACCAGGACCGGTCGGACCACTTGTTCGGCCTTTCGGGAGGCCAAGCGCGCCCCGAGGAAGCTCCCCGCCGTCATGCCGATGGCCATGATCAGCCCGTACCGGGTGTGAACGAAACCCTGGATGCCGTAAGAGGCGAGCGAGACCGCCGCCGAAAGCGTATTGGCGAGCTTGGAAAGCAGGAGAGCCTCGAAGAGGGACATCCGGGCCCCGGCGAGGAGGCCGATCAACATGAAGGTTCCCCCTCCCGGACCGAAGAATCCGTCATAGAATCCGACGGCCACGCCGGTCGAAACCAAGGCCCCCCAGGACGCCTTGGCTTGTTCCCGAACCTCTTTCATGAGGCCCTGCTTGTTCCAGAGCACCAACAGAATGAGCGGGCAGGCCGCAATCAGGAAATAACGGAAGTAAAGACGGGGCACCAAAGGGGAGCACAGGGACCCCAGCACCGACCCGATCCCGATCGCCACAATGAAGGAAAGCCCCTTTTTGAGATGCAAGGGGTGCTTCCGGAGGTAGACGAGGAACGCCATCAAGGCTCCGGCGGTTCCCACAATCTTGTTGGTTCCGATGGCGTGAGGTCCGGGCTCCAGAACGGTCGAAAGTGACGGCAAGGTGATCAACCCACCCCCACCTGCGATGCTGTCGATCGTTCCGGCGACGAATCCCGCGAAAACCAGGAAGAGATCGTTCATGGTTTCACCTCTTCGAGGAGCGGGCACCTTCCCGGAAGAAACGGCGGATAAAACTTCCGGACCGCGGGCTGAAGCACTTCCTCGCGATAATCCGTCGCCCGAAACCCCTCACCCACGATGAGCATGTATTCCACTCCCCGGTAGTTCCGGATGTTCACTTCCATCTTCGAGAAAAAATGTTCCCAGTTCTCCCGGAAGAAAAACCCGGGGGTGATGATGGCGATGCGCTTTCCTCGAAGCTTCCCGGCATCGAGAGCCCAATCAAAAGTCCTGCCGAATCTCGACCCTTCTCCCCAGACCAGAAAGTCGGTCGGATGTCCCGCCTTGTGGAAGAGGTACTCGAGCTCGCTCGAAAGCGTGTACCCACCCGTGAAATAGGCGGCCACACCGGGAGTTGCGGCACGGATCTCATCCACAAAGTCCTCGGGACGGGTCAACACCCGGTACTCGAAAGCCCACCGCTTTTTGAGCAGAGGGGCCAGGAGGCGGTCGGGAAACACGGAAGCCGACATGAGAGCGACAGCCGTCACACCCGAGGCGACCGCTGAAAAAGACAGTGCGAGGCGGAACCGACCCCGCGGAAACCGGAGTGCCACCCAGGCTGCGAAAAACGGCGTCAAAAACAGGAGCCAATGCAGCCCCTGCCCTCTGCCGAATGCCGCGGTGACCAGAAACACCAGAACCGGAAACGCCCAAAGCCAGAAGAAGAACCTCCGCAGACCGGCCTCCCTCTCCCACACCGGTCCGGACTCCCGGCGCTCGAGCGGACGGAACACCCATGACAACAACACGGGCGCCGATACGATCAACACGTTGGCAAAGAATCCGCCCAGCGTTTGATCGACCGTGCCTTCGTCGACCCGCTGGCGGGTGATGAGGTTGAAGACGAAGTTCGACCAACAATGATCACGGTTCCAGATCAAGTGTTGAAGAACGAAAGGAAGCGCCCCGATCACGAAGGCCGGAACATTCCGGTACCTGCGGCCACGATCGAAAACGAACACCCCGACAAAAACGGGCAACAGAAACACCGCAAAGTACTTGGAAAGGAAAGCGCAACCCCAGAATACTCCCGAGAAAAATGCTTCGTAGGGAAGCCCCGGCCGCTGCGACTCCTGCGCCCGGTGGTACAGATAGGCCGAGAAGAAAGAAAACACCATCAGGGGCACGTCGGGAAACGACACCACCGCCAGGAAAGGAAGGGGCAGAAAGAAGAACAATGCGGCCGCACCGGTCGCACGGTCCTTGCCCACCCGTGGATGAAGCCATTCGTAAAGCGTGAAGGCCGGCAAAACCGTGGCCAGCAGGTTGAACATCCGGACCCAGAGCGGGTTCAATGAAAGATTCACCAAGGGAGCCAGCCACCAGCCCACCATGGGCGGCAGATCGTAGTACCCCCCCGCAGGATGGAGGCCCCAATAAAGATAATAGGACTCGTCCCCGAAGACGGGAAACAGGGCCGCCACTCCGATCTTCAGGATCAGGAGAGCCGCGGTGAGGGGCACGAGAGCGTGCACCATGCCTCAGTCCACCTTCAAGACTGCCAGGAACGCCTCTTGCGGGATTTCAACCGAGCCGACCTGCTTCATCCGCTTCTTGCCTTCCTTCTGCTTCTCAAGGAGCTTCCGCTTCCGGGAGATGTCGCCCCCGTAACACTTGGCCGTCACATTCTTGCGATAGGCGGAAATGGTCTCGCGCGCGACGATCTTCGATCCGATCGAAGCCTGGATCGCGATCTCGAACATCTGGCGCTCGATCAGTTCCTTCATCTTCTTGGCCAGTTCACGTCCGCGCACATGGGCTTTGTCCTTGTGAATGATCAGGGACAAGGCATCCACCGGCTCGGTGTTGATGAGAATGTCCATCTTCACCAGATCCGAAGGGCGGTAATCGAGCATGGAGTAATCCATCGACGCGTAGCCACGGGTGGATGACTTCAACTTGTCGTAGAAGTCGAACACCATCTCTGCGAGCGGAAGTTGATAAACGAGGGTCACGCGGTCACTGGTGATGAAGTCGAGCTTCTCTTGAACACCACGGCGGTCATTACAGAGCGCCATGACCACGCCGACATACTCGGAAGGCATGTGGATGCTCAGGCGGATGTAAGGCTCCTCGATGGTCTCGATCCGGATCGGATCCGGCAGCTTCGCGGGATTCTCCACCATCATGACCTCTCCGTCGGTCTGGGTCACCCGGTACACCACGGACGGCGCGGTGGTGATGATGTTGAGTCCGTATTCACGCTCGAGGCGCTCCTGGACCACATCCATATGCAGGAGTCCGAGGAAGCCGCATCGGAAGCCGAAACCGAGCGCAGTCGAGGTTTCCGGCTCGAAAGCGATGGCGGAGTCGTTGAGCCGCAGCTTTTCGAGGGCCTCTTTCAGGTCGTGGTAATCGTCGGATTCCACCGGGTAAACCCCGCAGAACACCATGGGCTTCGCTTCTGCGAAACCGGAAAGCGGCTCGGAAAGCGGGTCCTGGAAGGACATGATGGTGTCCCCCACCTTCATGTCGCGCACGTCTTTGATGCCGCAGATGATGGCACCGACCTCGCCCGAAGCGAGCTGATCGACATCCCGGTATTTCGGCGCGAAAGTGCCCACTTTCTGGACCTCGTATTCCCTGCCGACGTGGAACAGTTTGATCTTCATTCCCGGCTTCACGACACCGTTGAACACACGGATGAGGGCGATCACACCCTGATACGGATCGAACCAGCTGTCAAAGATGAGCGCTCTCAACTTGCCTTGATCATCATCGGCAGGAGGCGGGACGTACTTCACCACGGCTTCGAGCACATCTTCGATCCCGATTCCGGATTTGGCACTCGCCAGAACGGAACGGGAGGTGTCCACCAGACCGATGGTGTCTTCGACCTCTTTTTTGACCTTTTCCGGGTCGGCAGAGGGCAGGTCGATCTTGTTGATGACCGGGAAAACCTCGAGATTGTTTTCGAGGGCCAGAAAAACGTTGGCGAGCGTCTGGGCTTCGACCCCTTGTGTGGCATCCACAACCAGGATGGCTCCCTCGCAAGCGGCCAGCGAGCGCGAGACTTCGTAAGTGAAATCCACGTGGCCCGGGGTATCGATCAGATTGAGGATGTATTCCTGTCCGTCACGGGCCTTGTACTTCAAACGGACGCTTTGGGCCTTGATCGTGATCCCACGCTCCCTCTCCAACTCCATGTTGTCGAGGAACTGGGCCTCCATCTCACGAGCCGTGACCGTCCCTGTCTTTTCCAGGAGCCGGTCCGCCAGGGTGGACTTACCGTGGTCGATGTGGGCAATGATGCAAAAGTTCCGGATATTCTTAGACATGGATGAGGGGAATCTATCAGGAAGCGCCCCCGAACGCCACCCCGGTCAAAATTCTTGTCAATTCCGCTCAACCTTTTGGCGCAACCACCCGATGAGATGCCGTATGGTGAAGCACATCTTGTCTTCCGGTCTCGGCCTTTTGAGTCTCATCCTCCTGGCATCGGGCTGCGCCAGCCTCACGGGTGCGGAATATGCGCAAAACGTCGAAAAGCTGCAGAACGGCATGACCCCGAGCCAGATTCTGAGCCTGCTCGGCACCCCTGACTCCGTTTACCGGAAAAGCGGCGTCGACAAATGGGTCTACGAGTTTCGAAAACAGGGCAAGGGTGCGAGGAATATCGCAGTGGAATTCAGAGGCGGGAAAGTCGCCAAACACGGTGAAATGAGCGGCCGCGAAATCGCAGCAGCCGAGGATCACCGCGAAGCGGGAGTTTGCACGCGCCTGGTCGCCCCTCGTGAATTCAGATTCGAACCTCTTTGTGCAGATTGAAGTCAGGATCCACGACCTCGCCCGCGGAGGCGCAGGAGTGGGTCGACTCCCCACGGGAGAAATCATTTTTGTTCCCTTCACCGCTCCGGGAGACCTGGTCCGGGTGCGCGTCGTGGAGCGGAAGAAGTCCTATGTCCACGGCGAACTGATCGAGGTTCTCGAAGCCTCTCCCTCGAGAGTCGCACCGCCTTGTCCCGCCTTCGGTCGCTGCGGGGGCTGCTCATGGCAGCACATCCCCTACCCGCTCCAATTCGAAACCAAAGTGAAGGGTCTTCATTCGGCCTTGGGCCGTGCCGGAATCCGGAATCCTGACGTTCCTCTGGACCTGCTTCCGGCCGAGGAAACCTACCACTACAGGAACCGCATCCAGATCCGGGGGAACCCGGCCACCCGTGAGGCCGGCTTTTACCGTCCGGGATCCCATTCGTTGGTTCCGGTATCCGAATGCACGATCGCGGACCCGAAAATCAATTCAGCGCTCGGCAAATTGCTCGAAGAGGGGTTTGCCCGATTCACGGAACCGTTCAAGCTCGAGATCAGCCTGAAATCGAACGGAGAGATCCAGACCGACTGGAATGAGCGCCACGCAGCGGCCGGATTCCAACAGATCAATGACCGGCAAAACCGCTTGCTTCAAGAATGGGTGAAAACCCACTCCGGATCCGGGGACCTGCTCCTGGACCTTTACGGAGGAAACGGCAACCTCAGCCTTCCACTCATCCGGGACTTCAAACGCATCGTTTGCGTCGATTCCGGAGCACCGGAGACGGAAGCTCCGGCTCCCCACTTCAGCTTTGTCCGGAAAAGCATCCAAGCTTGGTCCGGAATGGACGAGGCAACCCCTCCCTCAGGTCCCGCGGTCGCGCTGCTCGATCCTCCTCGTGAGGGAATCGGAGAACTTTTTCCGAAACTCGAGGCCCGCCTCTCAGCCCTTGGCGTCAGCAGGATCATCCTGGTCGGGTGTGATGTGGACTCGTTTGCCAGGGACTCTTCCCGATTCCTGGCGGCACGGTACCGTCTCGCAAGACTCGGCGCCCTCGACCTCTTCCCCCAGACTCCCCATCTCGAATCGCTTGCCCTTTTTTTGAAATGAGCGTTAAAATCGAGGCATGAAAATCCCATCCCGGATCACCATCCCGGGTCTCTTGCTCCTCATGCTGTCAGGCTGCTCCACCACCTCGACCTCCAAGAAAACGGCGACCATCGAGGGCATGCTCAACATCGCAGGTGCCGCCATCAACGAAGGGGATCACATCACCGCGCTTGAGTACCTGAATCAAGCCCACGCAATGGAACCCGACAACGCAAAGGGGCATCACCTCTATGCCTTGGCCTACATCGGAAAAAGAGAGTACAAACTGGCCGAGGAATCGGCACGACAGTCCGTCCGCCTCGATCCGAAATTCACGGCGGCCAGAAACACCCTCGGCAAGATCCTGATGGATCTCGGTAAATTCAATGAAGCGGAAACCTTGTTCAAACAGGCTGCCAGTGACCTTCTCAACCGGGAGGCCGATCGCGCCAAACTCAATCTCGGAATTCTTTACACCAAAACCCTGAGACCCGACCTGGCCGAGCACTGGTTCAAGCAGACCCTCGAAGACCGGACCCCGGTTTCGTGCCTCGCGCACTTCCAACTCGGCAAGCTCGCACTGGAAAAGAACGAACTTCCCAAAGCGGAGCGCCACTACCGCAACTCGGCCAAAGGCATGTGCTCGGGAATGAGCGAAACCCATCTTGCAATCGCGCAAGTTCTTTCCCGCCAAAGGCGCTATGAGGAAGCCCGCGCAAAATTGGTCGAGATCCAGCGGATCTTCGTCGGTACCGAAGCTTCCGAAAAAGCCCTTGAACACCTGAGAGACCTTCCGTGACCCTCGGAGCCCACCTCAAAAAACGCAGACTGGAACTGGGACGGAGCCTCGAGCAGCTGGCCGCATCGACGAAGATCCACATCCGGATTCTCTCGGCGATCGAAGAAGACCGCTACAGCGAACTTCCCGCTCGCGCCTTCACCCGCGGATTCATCGTCAATTACACCAAGGCACTGAAACTCAATCCGAACGAGATCCTCGAGACCTATCAAGCTTTTCTCGAGTCCAAGTTCGCCGAACGCCCGGATCGGGATCACGGACACCAGGGCTACGCCTTCGAAGGGAAAGAGATCGAACAGAACCGTCGATGGACGATGGTGGGTGGATCCTTGGCCGCTGTGTTTGCGATCGCAGTCTTGCTCATCTTCAAGCCCGACAACCACCGCAGGAAAGAGAAGCACAAGGAGTTTGAAGGAGAAACGACCACCAAGTCCGCTCCCTCCTCCACCCCCCCTGCACCGGTCAATCAAGGCATTTATTTCCCACCGGAGGAGTTGGCTTCCAAAAACCCTCTCGATCGCCCCAGTGATCCCGGATTCGCAATGAATTCAGCTCCCGCAACCGCAAGCCCCACACTCGCGCCCTCCGCCACCCCCTCCCCGGCACTGGCCACCACCAGCCCGACCGCCAGTCCGGCTCTCGACCCGCTGAACAAGGGCGACGGCCTGACCCCTGAAGAAACCAAATTCAAAGTCATTCTGACCGCAAAAGAAGATGCATGGGTCCGGTATCGCTCGGACGACCTCCAGCTGGGTATCATGATTCTCCGCAGGGGTCGGAGCCTGGTGATTCGCGCCCGCCAGAAACTGCGATTCGAAACCCGGCATCCGGAGCACTTCCAAGTGAAGACCCGCAACGGGGCCCTCGGTGACCTGAAGATGAACCGGGCTGAGATCGGTCCTGACTCATCGCTTCTGGAGTATCAAGGTCAGGATTTGGGACCGAAAGAACTTCCTGAGGCAATTCCGACACCTCGCGGACCTTGATCCCCCACCCAGGGGAATTTGCTTTGCGTCATGATCTAAGACTTTTCAGGATCTGACTCGAATCTTAGAGATTCTTAGGGTCTGTCCGGCCAACTTCAAAATCCATCCACACATTTTTCGAAGTTATCCACCAGACTTAAGCTTCTGAATTGTATGGATATTTTTCCTTATATCTTCTCTTTTGCGGTCGGGTTCGCTTTTTTATTCACATTATAGCGAATTTCAGCCGTTTTTTTGACGGTGGCGGTTTTTTGACCCGCAAATGGGCCGAATTACCCCCATCTTTTTGCAAACCAGTATCCTTCCAGCGAATAGGATCCCGAAATCGCCTCACTGTTTCCCCAGATTTGCCGGAGTTGATCGACCATCCGCACGCGCTCTTCCATGCGCTCTGAGTCTGACAAACGGGCTTCATGGGCCAAATACCTCGACTGGGAACGGATCACACCGACAAAATCCTCGAGAGTGAACGCTTGGGCATGCTCCACACGCAAAGCGCCCCGCTGAGAAAAGGATTCAGCCATCCGGACGGGCTCGGTCAATTCCCTCAAGCTCCCTCGCGGGCGCTGTTCTTCGGTTCGCCACTTCAGATTGAACTCACGTCTGACCCACTCATTCACCGCGGGGACACTCTCCAGTTTCGGGAACTGGTACTCCAGGACGAAAAACACGCCTCCCGGACGGAGCATCCCGTGAATCGATTCGATCGTAGGACCCGGATCCATCCAATGCCAGGATGATGCGGCCAAAACGAGATCGACATCGGAAACACCCCGCACACGCTCTGCCGATCCCACACGGAACTCCACTCGGGCTTCGACCCCCTGAAGCGTCCGTTTCGCTTCTCCGAGCATGGATGCATCCGGCTCGATCAGCACCAAGGTCGACACGGGAAGCGCCCGGGTCAATGATGAAGCCGAAAACCCGGTACCCGCACCCAGGTCCACCGCACAAATCCCGTCGAGCCTCCCCATGGATCCGACCCAAGAACGAAGCCCCTCAAATACAGTGGAAGGATAGTGGATCCGGTACCGGGAATAGGACTCGGGATCGAAGCGGGCCATCCTACCAGTTTGCCCGTCTGAACATGAACATCCCCACCGCTCCGACCAGGAGATTCGGAATCTGGACCGCAGCCCAAGGCGGCAGGCTCCCGGACTCACCCAACCAGATCGAACTCACCTGGATCTGCCAGTACAAGGCCATGGTCACGAACGACACGAGCATCACACCGAAGCGGGCCCCCCGCGTCCGGACCACACCGAATCCCATTCCTAACAGCACAAAAAAGAGCGGAGTCATGGCCACCGCGATCCGGCGCCAGTGTTCGGTCTCGAGCTCGCGCAAATACTGTGGCGTGATCCCGGGAGCTTGCATTTTCCGCTCGAGCTCCGACTGCGAGAACATCCGCGGCTTGAAGCCGAACTTGCCCGTCGTGTCGGGAATGTCGAAAAAGATCTGATACGTCCCGAAGTTCATCTTGGTGTAGGAGTCACCGCGAGTCTCGGACTGGTGGATGCTCCCGTCCTGAAGTTGCAACACCACCCCTCCAAGATCGTCCTCTCCGGATTGAACCCGGATCAACTCTCCGGTTTTCGAAACCACTGTCAGCGGGTGCTTCGGATCCCGCTCGTCGAAAATGAACACTTTCTCCATTTTTCCTGCGCGATTGTTCGCTTTCTCGGCATAGAGCAGGAGGTTGAAGAAACCCGAAGTGAAGGTGCCCTCGTTGATGGCACTCGCGAACTTCCTGTTCCCGATTTTGATCAGGGTGTTCCGCATGGCCACTTCCGACCAGGGTGCCCAATTCACATTGAGCAGGAACGACAGAATCGCAACCGCGGCGGAAAGAGAGAACACCGGAACCGAAATCCGCCACAATCCGATCCCTCCCGCCTTCATCGCCACCACTTCGCTGTCACCGGACATGCGCGAAAAAGCGAACAACACCCCGACCAGGAAGGCCATGGGGAGACCGAGAGGGAGAAAATTCACCATCAGGGTCCACAGGAGCTTCATCACCAGCCCGAAGGGAGCGTTGTTGACAATCAACTCCTCGGCAAGCCTGAGCATCTGGAACAACAGGAACACGAAAGAGAAGAAGAACACCCCTCCGAGAAAGGGACTCAACACCTCGGTGAATACATAGGTGTCGATCCGCCTAATACGCATTCGGGTTCACAAATCCTTTGAAAACGGTCAGGAAGAGAATCTTGACGTCCAACCAGAGGGACCAGTTCCGGATGTAGTAAATGTCGCACTCGATCCGCTTTTCAAGTGAAGTATCCCCCCGCCAACCGTTCACCTGGGCCCAACCGGTGATCCCGGTCTTCACCCGGTGGCGGAGCATGTAGTTGGGGATCTCGTGCCGGAACTTGTCCACAAAAACCGGACGCTCAGGCCTCGGTCCGACCAGCGACATGTCACCGGTCACCACATTCCAAAGCTGCGGCAACTCATCCAAGGAGGTGGATCGCAGGAACGTGCCGATCACCGTACGGCGGTCGTCGTTCTTGACCGCCCAGACCGCACCGGTCCGGTCTTCGGCATCGACTTTCATGGATCGGAACTTCAACATCCCGAAGGTCCGCCCGTCCAATCCCATCCGCTCCTGACGGTACAAAACCGGACCACTCGAAGTGAGACGGACCGCCAACGCAATCAGCGTCAGCAAAGGCGAAAGAATCAGCAATCCGACAGCCGCCAAAGAAAGATCCATCAAACGCTTGAGCCAGGCGCGATATCCGTACAAAGGGGAATCATTGAGGACAATCAACGGTACGCCACCGAAATTCTCGACAGCCGCACCGAGGGCGATGAAGCGGGAGTAGTCGGGAATGATCTGGAGGTCGATCGACTCGTCCCTGAACTCCGCCACCAGGGCCTCCTGGAGCGCGGACTGCGGTTGAGGAAGGGCGATCAACACCGTTGCAGGACGAATCCCACGGATCACTTCGACAGCCCGACCATAATCTTCCGGACCGATCACCCGGGTGATCTCGATCCCGATCTCCGGATAACGGGCGAGCTGCTGTAACACGAAATCGAGCTCCCGACCCTCGCCCACGGCCACGAGCTTGATCGAATAGATCCCCTTCCGGTTCAGCTCACGCAACAGTTTCCTCGACGCCACACGGTAAGCCCAACCGCCCCACAACACGAGTCCACCGAAAATCAGGATCACACCTCTCGAAAACCGGTATTCGGTGATGAAGAAGGTCAGGGCCGTGAACAAGACCAGGACGGCGGCATGGGCCCGGATCAGGGTGTAGATCTCGGTGGAGCGGCGGATCACGCGCTGGTAGTGATAAACGCCGAAAAACTGGAACCCTCCCGCCCACAACAGGACGATCATGGGAAGCAGCGCAAGATAATACCCAATCTGTGGAGCCTCAGGGTAAAAGGGAAGCAAGGGGGCTCCGTTCAGCCACTCGAAGCGGATCGGATACGCCAGGAGCCAGGAGACCGCCACGATCAGGATGTCTGCGATGCGCGTCATCACCCCGGCCGAATTTTGGTACCTTTTGATCATGGTTCCCTCAAAACTTAACTGATCCGGAAGCCAAAAAACAGTGGTATGATGGGAGCTCACCAAAATTCACGAAGGAGCCTCTCCATGAAAACGGAATTCATTCGTTCCCTCACCCCGATCCACATCGCACAAGATTTCACCGGCGACACCGTGGCTTACCTTTATTTTCAAAACGACAAGAAGGAAGTGCTTCTTTCTCCGCAAAGCCTGACCGAAATCCGGGATCTGGCGAAGTCCGGAACCTTCACCGCTTCCGCCAAATCCTGCTACTTCATCCGTGGTTCTTACATCGAGAGCCGGAACGTCCTGGTCGCAGGTCTCGGATCGAAAAAAGGGTTCACTCCTGAAAAAGCGCGCCAAACAGGGGCGGCAATCGCCTCCAAGGCCCAGGTCGAAAAAGTCAAACAATTGGCCATCGACGTGGACGCACTGCTGAAGTCGGCGGGCAAGCCGACGACCGAGACCGCACTTCGGGCCCTGCTCGAGGGATACTTTCTCTCCCAATACACGTTCGAGAAGTACAAGTCGGTGGCAAAGAACAACCACTCCAAACCCGAATCGATCGTCCTTCTGAGTGCCGACAAGAAGAACTCTTCATGGCTCCAGGAATTGGCCCACGAGGTACTGGTCACCGTGGATTGCACTTACCTGACCCGCGACTTTTCGAACGAACCTTCGAACTACGGCACCCCCGAATACTACGCGAACGAGATCTCCAAGCTCTGCAAGACCTACGGTCTCAAGTGCAAGGTCATGAACGATGCCGAAGCCCGCAAAGAGAAAATGGACCTGTTCCTCTCGGTCGGAGCGGGATCGGAGCGTGAATCCCGGGTGGTCATCGTGGAGTACACTCCCAAGTCCGGTGCCAAAGCCACGAAACACGTGTCCCTGGTCGGCAAAGGCGTGACCTTCGACTCGGGCGGGATCTCGCTGAAACCCGGCGCCCGCATGGAAGACATGAAGCACGACATGACCGGCGCGGCCACCATGATCGGCGCCACCCTGCTCGCCGCACGGCTCGGCTCGAAAAACAAGATCACCACCATCCTGGTGTTCGCCGAGAACATGCCTTCGGGCACTGCGACCCAGCCAGGCAACATCATCAAGGCCCGTAACGGCAAGACCGTCGAAATCATCAACACCGACGCCGAAGGACGCCTGGTTCTCGCAGACGCACTCGATTTGGCACACGACTACGAGCCGGACGTCATCGTGAACACCGCCACACTGACCGGCGCGGTGACGATCGCACTCGGAACACTGGCAAGCGCACTGTTCGCCAATGACGAAAAGCTCGGCAAAGCGCTGATGGACTCGTCCAAAGAAACCGAAGAGGCCCTCTGGGAACTTCCGCTCTGGGACGAATATTTCGAGGACATCAAGTCTCCCTATGCCGACATGATGAACAGCGCAAACAACTCGAATGGCGGTACCATCCGGGGTGCGGTTTTCCTGAAACAATTCATCCGCACCGGAATGAAATGGGCTCACGTCGATCTGGCGAACCGCGCTTATGACCAGGGTTATCTGCCCTACAATCCGAAGAAGGGGTCCAGCGGTGTTTACGTCCGCACGTTCGCCCACTTCGCCATGAACTACAAATAAGGAGCACCTCATGAACCCGCTCGCGCGCATTGAAAAGCTGGCTGACTTTGACGGACAGACCGTGACCCTCCGGGGCTGGGTGTTCAACAAACGCTCTTCAGGGAAGATCAAGTTCCTGATGATCCGTGACGGGAGCGGCATCGTCCAAGGGGTCCTCGTCAAAGGCGAATGCACCGATGAGACTTTTGAGAGCTTCGAGAAACTCACCCAGGAGAGCTCGATCGAGGTGATCGGTAAAGTCCGGAAAGAACCCCGCTCCAAGCTCGGGTTCGAACTCACGGTACTCGAGGTGAAACCGGTCCAGATCGCGGATGCGTATCCGATCTCGCTCAAAGAGCACGGAGTCGAGTTCTTGATGGAGAACCGCCACCTCTGGATCCGCAGCCAGCGCCAGTGGGCCGCCCTTCGTATCCGGAGCGAGATCTTCTTCGCCATCCAGGACTTCTTCCGCCAACGCGGGTTCACCCGATTCGATCCGCCGATTTTGAGCGCCACCTCGTGCGAAGGGACCTCGACACTTTTCTCGACGCCCTACTTCGACGAGAAGGCTTTTCTGACCCAGTCCGGCCAACTTTACGGCGAGGCGGGTGCATTCGCCTTTGGAAACATCTACACCTTCGGCCCCACCTTCCGTGCAGAGAAGTCCAAGACCCGGAAGCACCTGACCGAGTTCTGGATGGTCGAGCCCGAGATGGCCTTCGGCAAATTGAATGACGTGATGGACCTGGGCGAGGCCTTCGTCTGCCACATCGTGAAGCACTGCCTGACCCAATGCCAGAAAGAGCTCACGATCCTCGAGCGCAATCAGGCCGAACTCGAAGCCATCGTGGCCCCTTTCCCCCGCATCTCTTACGACGAGGCGCTCAAGATCCTCGAAAAACGCGGGCACGCCATCCCTTGGGGTGAGGACTTCGGAGCTCCACACGAAACCGCCCTCGGAGAAGAGTTCGGAAAGCCCGTCTTCGTCCACCACTTCCCGTCCAAGATCAAAGCATTCTACTTCAAGAACGCCGACGACCCGAACGGAGAAGGGGTCGATCATGACGGCAAGTACGCTCTCGGTGCCGACCTGATCGCACCGTTCGGCTATGGCGAAATCATCGGCGGCGGTCAGCGCGAAGACAAAGTCGAGATTCTCGAGCGCAGGATCCAGGAACACGGACTGAATCTGAAGGACTACCAGTGGTATCTCGATCTGCGTCGCTACGGTAGCGCCCCGCACGCCGGCTTCGGTCTCGGCGTCGAGCGCACGGTGGCCTGGGTCACAGGTGTCGAGCACGTTCGCGAGACCATTCCGTTTCCTCGCATGATCAACACCATCCGTCCTTGATTGAAAGGCCTCTTCCATGACTCTTTCCACCGAATTGCTTCGTCCGTTGTTGGCACAGGTGATCTTGACCGCGGCGATTTGGGCCCTCCTCCTGAGTGCCCGCCTCGTCTCCATGATCCGTCATCGGGTCGGGATGGAGGAGCTGAAAGGCGATGCGGGCTACAGCAAACTTCCTGAGACGGATGCCATCTCGGACAACTTTGAGAACCAGTTTGAAGTCCCCGTACTTTTTTACCTGGTGGTCGTCCTTTTGCTCCTGTCCGGCAAGAGCGATCCCGGTATCGTCACAGCATCCTGGGTTTTTGTGGTGAGCCGGATGGTCCATTCGCTCATTCATTGCACATTCAATTCGGTTTACATGCGCTTCAGCGCCTATCTGACCGGATGTCTTGCGCTGGGATGGATCTGGTGGCGGGCTGCCGCACTTTGGTTCTGACCAAGCCCACAACACCCCGGCGCTTCCGTTCCGCTTGCATTTATCCTGGTTTTGTGTAATAAATGCGTCGTGTTTTCCAAAGGCTTTCCCGTCCTTTCCCTCCTCCTTCTCCTCACCTCGGCCACATGGGCAGAAGAGGTCAGTCTCCGTTCGGCCGCTCGTCCCATAGCCCCGGTGCAGGGCTTTTCCGAACAGGTCAATCGCTCCACCCCGTTTTATCTTTGGCAGAATGACCCGCTGCTGATTGCCGGGTCCGGGAGCACGGTGGGCACCTCTGCCGTCACGGGCTTCTGCATTCCGGCCACACTGACCCATGTTTTGGCCCGAGCCAGGGTGCTTTCTCCTGAATCAGCCGGCAACATTCCCCTCGAAGGACTCTCGATGGATGGAAGGAAGCTGGAAGGCTCCCAAGCCATACTGGGATTCATACGGAATTGCGGGATCGATCCATCCGCCCCCGTGGACCCCTTTGCAGGATCTGAATGCGTCTCCAGGTTTTTAAGTGCGGGCGGGCTGACGGGTGAACGCGTGAGCCTGATCAGGCGACTGGGTGCCCGCAATCCGTCCCCCGGGCTTCGATATGATGATCGCGCTCCGACCTGGTCGGACATCCTGGAGGCCGTCCGCTCAGGTGATGAAGTGGCCCTGACCCTGGCATTCATGAGCTGGGATCCGATCCTCAAGGCCTGGAAGAAGTCCGGGAGCCACATGGTGAATGTCACCGGCTATGCGTGGAACCCGGGAGATCATCGGATTCTGTTGCACATCTCGAACCCCACTCGCCGCTACCATCTCGACGGAATCACCCCCGTCTTTGATACGATCCAAATCACTCCACAGGATCCGACCACCCCGGAACCCCACCCCTACGCCCCTCTCCGGGTGACAACGGTGCGGGGCCGGTTGATCGAATTCGACGGGAAAACCACTTTTGTCGGAGGACTCATCCGTGTCCGAATCTCTCCCTGAAGCCAACTCTGGAATCCCCCGCCTGAACGTGGTGCTCATCGAACCCGAGATCCCTCAAAACACAGGCTCGGTGGGTCGCCTGTGCATGGCCACGGGTTCGGCCCTCCATTTGGTGAAACCTCTCGGGTTCAGCATCGATGCCCAGGCTCTGAAACGTGCGGGATTGGACTATTGGGAGCACCTCCGGGTCCACGTGCATGAGTCCTCGGATGCTTTCTTCGCCTCCTTGACACCGGATGCACGGATTCACCTGATCGAAACCCGGGCCGGGCAGACCCTTTACGATGTGAGCTTTCAGGCCGGGGACTACCTCATCTTCGGCAAAGAGACCACCGGCCTCGCCGATTGGATTCTCGACCGCCACGCCGAAGCCCTCATTCGGATTCCCATGTACGATGCCCGGGTCCGATCACTGAACCTGTCCAATGCCGTGAGCATCACCGTCTACGAGGCCCTGCGGCAGATCGAACGCCTCGGACACCTCCCTTGATTTCTCAAAACATTATCCAAATTATATCAAGAGTAGTTCAATTTTTCTATTTATTCCGTGTGTTTATTGATTTTTACACTTTGCGCCATTACCTTATTTCTAGGATATGCGGGTGCTTTGGATCGATCAGGACATCTCCCTGGTGAATGCCCTTAAGTCCGGTTTTTCGCCGGAACTGGAAATCCATCACCTGACAGAACTCACCCCTGAAGGGATTGAACGCATGGACTGGGGTTCGATCCACCTGCTCCTGATGGAGCTCCAGGGGCCGAGGGGTTGCCAATTGGGGATGGTGGCCTCGATTCGTTCCAAGAAGATTGACCTTCCGGTTCTGATCCTCACCGGTCACGCCAATAAAGAAGATTGCATCCTGGCCCTCAATTCGGGAGTGAACGGACTGCTCGAGAAACCCGCCACCGTGCGGCAGATTGAAGAAAAGATCTCGGCGCTCATGAAGCTTGAGGGAGAGCTCCCGCTCAATCACGAAAGGAAGGCCGTCTTCTCGAATGGCAAGTGGATCGACCTGACTTCGACCGAGTACCGGATCCTCGAGAGCCTGAAAAGCGCCCGCCGCCGACTGACCCGAGCCGAGCTCCAAGCCTCTGTCTGGCCCGGTTCCAACATCTCGGAAAACAACCTCGACACGCACCTGACCAACCTGAAGAAGAAGATTCCTGAGCTGAATCAATATCTTAACGTCAAGCGGGGCCTCGGATATTTCCTCACTCTCCGGAAGTCCTGACCCTGCGACAAATTCCTGACAAATAGTCCTCAAGCTTTTCCAGTATCCGACCGATATGGTCCAGTGTGAGGTTTTTGACGGACAAAATCGGTCAAGAACTCCATCTGATGGCGTACAGCAAACCTGTCAGCAACTAATAACCGTTCCCGCAAGGGGACACCATGACCTATTGAGGAGGATCTATGGGTTTACGCATTAATACCAACGTTCAATCACTGGCTGCTCAGCGAAATCTGGGTGTGGCCAATTCCAAGCAACAAGCGAGCTTGGAGAAGGTCGCATCAGGTACCCGGATTGCCAAAGCCGCTGACGACTCGGCAGGGTTGGCGATTTCCGAAAAAATGAAGGCGGACATCCGCTCTTTGCGCCAGGACAACCGCAACGCCAACGACGGTATCTCCCTCGTGCAAGTGGCAGAAGGTGGAATGGCCGAGATCGGTAACATCCTGACCCGTTTCCGCGAACTGTCCATCCAGGCGGCTTCGGATACCATCGGTGACAAGGAAAGGGGCTTCATCAACAAAGAGATGACCCAGCTCCGCTCCGAAATCGACCGGATTTCTTCGACCACCGAGTTCAACGGTGCGAAGTTGCTCTCCGGCCAAGGAGACAAACTCGAGATCCAGGTCGGTCTCAACAACTCCCCGGAGCATGACCGTTTCGTGTACGACACCGCAAAACTGAACGTCTCTGCAGACGCTCTCGGCGTGGCGGACGTCAACACTGAAACCAAGGAAGCCGCTCAAGGGAACCTGGAAAAAATCGATGGCGCCATCAAGATGCTTTCCGAAAACCGTTCGGAAGTGGGCGCTCTCCAGAACCGCTTTGCTGCAACCATCAGCAACCTCAACATCTATGAGGAAAACCTCTCGGCCGCAAGAAGCCGCATCTACGATGTGGACATCGCTTCGGAGACTTCGGAACTCACCAAGTCGAATATCCTCTCCCAAGCAGGCACTGCGGTCCTCAGTCAAGCAAACAACAACGCCATGAGCGCTCTGAAGCTCTTAGGATAATTCCATCCTGACGGCAGGCCCGGGGAGGGGTAACCCCCTCCTCGGGCCACTGCTGTTTGCTCACGAACAGGAAAGTCGTTGATAAATCGACACTAAGTGTTCGTTTTTGTTCAAAATAAAAAAACCTACTTCATTGCTCAACTTTTTTGATGCATCAAGACAAAAAGTTTTCTAAACTTGTTCTTGAGGGCGTCAAAAAAGTCTCGGTTCTTAAAGGGGGGCCGGGCACGCATAACGGGCACAGCGTGGACGAAAGGGCAATGGAGTATGGGACTTCGCATTGGAACCAATATCGCCTCGATGGCAGCTCAAAGGAACTTGTCTCGGACAAGTAACGATGAAGCCAAAGTCTTTAGCCGGCTCGCTTCCGGTAACCGGATCACCTCTGCAGGCGATGACGCCGCGGGGTTGTCCATCTCGGAGAACCTGCACGCTCAGGTCCGCTCTCTCAAACAAGCGGAACGGAATGCAAACGACGGGATCTCCTTCGTACAAGTCGCTGAAGGCGGCCTCTCCGAGATCGGGAACATTCTCACCCGACTCAGAGAACTCTCGATCCAGGCTTCTTCCGATACCATCGGTGACCGCGAGCGCGGATTCATCGACAAGGAATACCAGAGCCTGAAAGCGGAGATCGACCGGATCGCCAACGTGACCAATTTCAACGGCACGCCCCTCTTGAACGGGGAAGCCAACAAGAGCTCTCTCGAGTTCCAGGTCGGAGCCCGTAACAACGAGGCGGACCGGATCCAGTTCTCGGTGAAGGACTACGACGTCCGGGTCTCCAGGCTCGGAATCTCTGGAATCAATGCGGAATCGATTGACGAAGCCAGAGACTCGATTGACAAGCTCGACGAGGCCATCGCCTCGGTGACCGGGGCTCGCGCAGGACTCGGAGCCATGCAGAACAAGTTGGTGTCGACCACCAACACTCTCGCGATCGCAAAAGAAAACCTCGCAAACGCAAGGTCTCGAATCGCGGACGCGGACATCGCCGAAGAGGCGACGAGTTTGGCGCAGAAACAAATTCTCCGCCAAGCCGGGGTCTCGGTGCTGGCACAAGCCAACTCCGCACCTCACATGGCACTGAAGCTCCTGTAAAAACAGAGCCTCCGTCCACCCTTTCATCGATCTGAGAGCAGGACCGTCCGGAACCGGATCTGAGCCGGAACCGGGCGGTCCTCACTCCACGATTTTATCGGTGTTTTTATCCGGGATGAAACGGAACCACTTGTCTTCGATCTTACCCACCAGCTTCAACTCTTCCAGCTTGATCGAGGTGCGGTTGCCACTGGCATGAACCAACTCCACGCGGTGGATGGTTTTCTTGATCGGATCGATCTCGATTTCGGCACTCTGCACGTCACCGGCGGTACCCGCCTTGGGTCGGAGGAGGAATCTTCCCCGCATGCGGTCCTCGATCGAAACTGCGCCGTTCCCGAAATCAAAACTTCCACTCAACAATGAATTGAGAAACCGCGTTTGAACCTGCGCGGTCTTTTTGATGATGACCTGGCCCCGCTCCGTCGGATCAAAGGGAGGGGTGTAAAACCAGAAGGTCTGACCGTCACTGACCAGAATATTGGGATCGGGCTCGAGAGTTTCCCACCGGAGCTTGTTCGGACGCTTGATCCAGATCCGCCCCTTGGCTTTCTTGACCTGGCGGGTGGCCTTCACGTCTGTTTCCTGATTGAAGCGAGCCTCGATGCCAGACACTTTCTGGTACTGAGCCTGAACCTCACCGAGAAGAGGCGGCAATGATACCGCCGCCCCGGCCGAAGCCGGGGCGGACAGGATCAACACCTTGAGACAAACCTCACTGAAGCTGGATCGAGACCATGCGAGAAACACCGGGCTCCTCCATCGTGACACCGTACAGAGTGTCGTTGAGTTCCATGGTCTTCTTGTTGTGGGTCACCAGAATGAACTGGGACTTGGCAGACATCTCCCGGACCAGGGCGTTGAACTTCCCGATGTTGGCGTCATCGAGAGGTGCGTCGACCTCGTCGAGGATACAGAACGGAGACGGCTTGACCATGAAGATCGCGAAGATCATCGACAATGCCGTGAGGGCTTTCTCGCCCCCGGACAGCAAGGTCATGTTCGAGATCTTCTTACCTGGAGGCTGGGCGAGAATGTCCACGCCGGCTTCCATGATGTCATTCGATCCTTCAGGATAAACCAGCGAGAGCTGGGCCTGACCGCCTCCGAAGATGATCGGGAACAGCTTTTCGAAGCGAACGGAAATGGCTTCGAACGCCTTGCGGAAACGCTCTTCGGAAGTCTTGTTGATGTGTTCGATCGCCTCGTTCAGATTCTGCATGGAAGCTTCGAGATCCATCTTCTCCTTGAAGAGGTGCTCGTGGCGCTTCTGCATTTCTTCGTATTCTTCGACTGCCATGGTGTTCACTTCACCGAGACGACGGATTCTCTCGCGCAACTCTTCCACTTCGGTCTGGAGCGCGCGCTCTTCTTCTTCCGACATTTCAATCGTCACCACCGGATCGGTCATCTCTTCCTGGATGTCGACTCCTTGCGGCTCTTCGAGGCAACCGACTCCGTACTTCTCCTCCATGTTGGCTTTCAGGTGATTGACCTCTGACTGGATCCGCTCGAGGTCGATGGCCAACTGGTTCACGGTACGGGTCTTTTCTTCACCGAGCTTGTGCAAGCCACGGATCTTTTCCATGCCCGCGCTGACCAATTCATTGGACTGCTCGAGACGGTCACGGAGAACCGAAAGCTCTTCCCGCTTCTCCGAAAGGGAGCGAGTCAGGACTTCGATGGCCGACTGGTGCTCGCTGTCACCTTCAGAATACTGGAAACGGTCGGACTGGAAGGATTCGAGGAGATTCTCGACCTCGCCCAGTCTGCGCTCACGGTCATTCAGGTAACGCTGGTCGGTTTCGAGTTCTTTCTTGAGCGAGTTCTTCCGCTCACGTTCTCCGGCTTCCTGGATCCGGATGGTCTGGAGATCCTGTTCGGCACTCTGGAGTTCTTCGTCCTTCGCGGCAAGGAGGGCCTCATGTTCGCCGATCCAAGCCTCGATGGACGCGCGGGTGTCGGCGATCGTCACCAAAGATTCTTCGATGGATACGATTTCCTGGCGCGAGGAAGAGATCTGGGAATCCAACTGGTCCCGCTCACCTTGGAACCGGGAGGTCGAACGCTCCATCTCTCCGAGTTTTCGCTCGATCTGGGCACACTCTTTTTCGAGCGAACCGACTTCGATCTCAAGATCGCTCTTCTGCTGGGAAAGATCCTGGATCGAGATCTCGAACCCGTCGAGACTCTGCTGCAGAGTGGAGAGCGCGGTTTCGACCGCGTTCAGCGCCGTCTCGGCCTGCTCGGCTTCGACCTTCAACTCCTGGATGGTGCGCTTGCGCGAAAGCACTGAAGCGGCTTGCTCGCTCTCGGCATTTCCACCGAACAACACACCCTGGGTCGAATCGAACCAGATTCCGTTCCGGGTCACGAAGCTGATCCCTGCGGATTGGTAGGTCTGGATGTCGCCGAGTACGGGAACTTCCTCGAGGAGCTCGACAGACATCACCAGGGACTCGAGAAGCTGATGGATCGCGCGAACCGTCTCAGGATGCGCACCTTCCGGAGAAGTCAGGCGGATGAATTGACGGAGAGGGTTGTACGCAGCCTTTTCGGACGACTCCATCTTGGGGACGGAAATCTGGATGGCCGCACTTCCGGCATCGTGCTCACGCAAAAAATGGAGGGCGGAGAAAGCCGCATCCGCATCCTGGGCGTACAGGCGGTCGAACGCGTGCCCGAGCACCGCCTGGGTGGCGATCTCGTAGCCGGAATCGACTTCGATGTAATCAGACAGGACGGAGAAAGCCTTTCCGGATTCACGGGCCCACTCAAGAAGTTTCTTGGGACCGTTGGCCATCCCTTCGCGGGCGCGCTCCAGCTCTTCAAGGCTCTTCAGTCGCGAAGTGACGGATGCGAGAACCTTCAGCGCCTGGTCGCGCTCCTGACGGGTGGTTTTGATCTTCGCTTCGAGCCCACGGAGCTCGTCGCGCTTCTGATCCAGCGCTTCGCGAGCAGATGCACGGGCAGCCTGTTTTTCTTCGAGGGTCACAGACAGGGTTTCAAATTCCGCACGGCGCTCGGCGAGCTCCACATGCAATTCGCTGTTCTGCGAATTCAGTCGCTCGAGCTGACTTTCCGACCCTTGGATCCGCTCCTGAAGGGCGGCAATCCGCGAGTAACTCTGGGAGGACTTCTGGGTCAGGTCGACGAACTCGCGACGCTTCATTTCCGCCTGACGCTTGTCTTCCGAGTGCGACTGACGAAGGGTGACCACACGAGTGGCGAGATCTTCCGCCTCGTTGGCGATGGTCTCGAACCGGGCATCCAGACCTTCGAATTCCTCTTGCTTCAGACTCACCGATTCACGCAGGCGGGTGAGGTCCTCTTCAATCTGCCCTTTTTCGGTTCCGAGTTGGACCAACTGGCGGTTCAGATCTTCCTGACGACGGCGGGAGAGATCCAGCGCACTCTGATGCTGGGTGAGCTCGTTGGAAGCCCGCTCCACTTCCGCCTGCAATTGCTCGACCACCTTGGAGTCGGTGAGCTGGAGGGTTCTGTGGGATTCGAGATCGAGTTCGCACTGGGAGAGCTCCGCGCGCATTCCGGCAAGAAGATGCTCGAGACCGGTCCGGTCCTGTTCGATCTTGCCCAACTGACGGTTCAAAACTTGATATCGACGACGGCCCCAAGTGGTTTCCTTTTCGAGAAGCTCTGAGCGGTACTCCTTGTACTTGCGAGCCTTTTGTGCCTGGCGCTCGAGACTGGCCAAAGAGCGGTCGATTTCGGCCAACACGTCGTTGATGCGCTGGAGGTTCTGATTCGCGCCTTCGAGCTTTCTGAGCGATTCCTTTTTGCGCTGCTTGTACTTCGCGATCCCGGCAGCGTCTTCAATGAGCAAGCGACGGTCTTCGGGCTTGGAATTGACCACCTTGCCGATCTGCCCTTGCTCGATCACGGAGTAGCCTTTTGCGCCGACACCGGTGTCGAGGAACAATTCCTGGATGTCCTTCAGCCTGGCGGGCACTCCATTGATGAAGTATTCACCTTCTCCCGTGCGGTACACACGGCGCGTGACGGAAATCTCCTTGCTCTTGATTCCCGCTTTGGCCTTTGCACTGTCATCCATCGAATCCGAATTGAAATCTTCGGCCAGAGACGCACCCATCGGAGCACTCTCGGTGTCGAGATACTCTTGCTCCATCACGAGCGTGGCTTCTGCCAACCCGAGGGGCTGGTATTTGGAGCTCCCTTTGAAAATGATGTCGTCCGAACCGCTGGAGCGGATGTGCTTGTAAGACTGCTCCCCCATCACCCAGAAAAAGGCATCGACGATGTTCGATTTCCCGGACCCGTTCGGACCGACGATCCCGGTGATCGGACGATCGAAGTAAATGACCGTCTTGTCTTTGAACGATTTGAACCCTTGAATTTCCAGGCGCTTGATTTTCATGATGCAGTCCCCCAATGGTGCTAAAAAAATGACACCCTATCCGAGGGAAGTTTTCCCTTAAATGGCGGGAAAAGGCAAGCGCTGGTCTTGGGAATTCAGTGGAGCGTCAAAAATCGTGATTTCAATAACTTACAGGCGTGGAAAAAACAAAAAAAGGGCCCGGACATCGGTCCGGGCCCTTAGAGTCATCACGACTACTATTCAGGGGGGTTGGGGTGGATCATCGCCAGTTGTTTATTCTATCGGCTCCCTACCCTTGGAGTCCCCCTCGCATCACTATTCAGTTTTTCGATCTTGAGCCGCAGCTGTCTGACCCGGCCAGGCCTGACACAGCGGTTCATGAGGTCTACCGACGCCTGGTAGCTCACTCATGCGGTCACTAGCGTGGTGGCCCCGCGCAGTGGACCTCTTCCTTTTCGTCCTTCGCGTATTGAGACAGCTCACGTGCTGCGTTTTCTCTCATACGTCCTCCGTGAACTCAGAATCACATAGGCGACTGTTTCGGTCAACTAATATTTCAAAGAAATCGCTTTATTTTTTTGCTTAGTAATTCCAATATTTTAGCATGAAAACCCTGTCCTTGGTCCTGCCGGCATACAATGAAGCCGCTCGACTGCCTCGAACCTTCGAACTCCTTCGACAAGCCAGAGGGGCAGAGGTGTTTTCGGGAATGGATTTGAAAGAGATCCTCATCATTGATGACGGATCAAGGGACGCCACCGCAGCCGTCTCTGAGAAGGCTCGCGAGTCCTTGCCCGAGGTCCGAGTCGTGCGAGTGAGCCCGAATCAAGGCAAAGGAAACGCGATCCATGTCGGACTCCGGGAAGCGCAAGGTGAGTGGTGCCTCATTGCAGACGCCGATTCGGCGACTCCCTGGAACCAATTCATCAAACTGAAGAATGCCTGTCTCCATGGCGAGGACCTTTTGTGTGAGATTGCCATGGGCTCACGCGATCTTCCCGAGAGCCACCGGGCCGTGCGTCAGTCCAGCCTGAGAGAAAACCTCGGTCGCCTGTTCAATCTCGCCGTCCGCCTCGTGACCGGACTCCCCTTCAAAGACACCCAGTGTGGATTCAAACTCCTTCACCGTCCGAGCCTCATCCGGTTTTTACCCCTCCTCGAAGTCAGGCGATTCGCATGGGATGTGGAACTTTTGTTGTTCGCAGTGAAAGCCCGACTGCGCATCCGGGAAATTCCGGTTGACTGGGAACACCAGGAGGGCAGCCGGATCAGCCCCCTGAAGGACGGTATCGAGATGTTCCTGAGGGTTCTCCAAATGAGGTTCCGGGTGATCCTGACCCGGATTCCCGATGGCCGGTAGACTGAATGCGGGTAAGACCGCCCTGCTATTGGCAGGAGCCCTCTGGATCTGGACCCTTTACCGGGCCCCGACTTTCGACTTCGACGAATCCCTCTACCGGAGCGTGGCCTCATCGATGAAGCTCTCCGGAAACCCTTGGTTGCTGGAATGGGACGGGAAACCCCTCTTTCACAAGCCGCCTGTTTTATACTGGCTGATGGTGGCTGCGAGCCACCTCATCGACGGAGCCGGAACCCTGGTCAGCTCCACCGCCGCACGGATCCCGTCTCTCCTTTCGAGTCTCGGAATTTTGTGGTGGCTCCATCGCAAAGGTGGAAAGCATGCGACGTTCGCATTCCTTTGCGGCTTCTTCCCCCTCCTGACGGGGATTGCGGTGATTTTCGATCCCTTGCAATCCCTGGCCCTGCTCCCCGCTTTGTTTTTGCCGGCGGAATGGTTCGAGCAAGATCGTGGCCCGAATTGGAAGGAAGGCCTGATCGTCGCAGGGTCGATGGCGATCGCTTCGGCCACCAAAGGATTGAACGGCCTCCTGATTCCCACAGGTGCCCTCGGGCTTCACCTGTTGTTCCACACCGGGCGATGGGGATTCAGAAGAGTGCTGACCGAGGGAATCCGGATGCTCGGCTTTGCCATTCTCCCGGGCCTGGCCCTGACCGCTTTGGTTTATTTCATTTACAACCAGATGCTCGGGCCGGAATTCACCCGGGAATTTTTGTGGGTCCAGCACTTCGACCGGAGCCGGAACCCGATGGAGGCGCACGGGGGTGGACCGGTGTATCACTTCGCCGTTCTTTTTTTCGGAGGAGGCTTTTTGACCCCCTTGCTCGGCTACCAATGGTTACGCAAAAAGCCGGACCTGCTACGCTGGGGGTATCCTCTCACTTTCGCGCTGACTTGCGCGCTCCTGTTCACCCTGTCCGCCACCAAACTCCCCCACTACACCTGGCCCGCTTGGGCGGCCCTGGCACTGTTCACCGCCAAACTGGCAAGCCAGCCTGAGATCGAATCCTCGAAACTCATTCCTGAGCGCAGAGTCGGCTTTCTCTTGTCGGCTCCGGTGTTCCTCATCGGCACCCTGGCCTTGCTGCTTGCGATCGCTCCCGGCTTGTTTCTGCAGAGCCTTCCCGACAGCCCCCAAGGCCGGAGCTGGATCGGCAGCGTGTTTCCTTTGGATTGGACCACAAAGATCGCCCTGCTGGTCACCGCGCTTTCGTGCTTTTCGTTCCAGACTCTCAGGCGCACTCTGACCCGGAGTCCGGCCAAAACCGCATTGGCAGCGACCCTCGCCTACGCAGGGTTCGCCACCGCCCTCGTTCCCATCGCAGATCGCCTGATGGTGAAGCCCTTCTTCGATGTGGCAAGCACCATCCGGAGCAAGGCACCTCCCGCTGATTCCTGCATCCAATACTCAGGCCCACTCTCCGCAACCCTGAGTCTCGCCCTCGCTCCGGAGTACGCTCAGAACCGCTGCCAGGACCGTCCTGCCCGATTCCGGATCACTCCGGTCTGGAGGGAAACAGAATGCGTTCGTGAGGGATATCGCCTGATCGAGCGGAATCCGACTTTGCTTTTGTGTGAATCGCCCTGAATCAGGAGGAACCATGTCGAAAATGAACGCCCGCTATCTCGGAACCTTGCGCTGTGAAACCGATCACGCAGATTCAGGAACGCGCATCCTGACCGACGCACCGAAGGACAATCAAGGCCAGGGGTCGCAGTTTTCTCCGACCGACCTCCTCTGCACCAGTCTCGCCACTTGCAAACTCACCATCATGGGCATCAAAGCCAAGGCCTTGGGCATTGATCTGAGTGGCGTCGGCGTGGGGATCACCAAAATCATGAGTTCCGCTCCGCCCAGACGGGTTGCCGAGATCGTCCTCGAGTTCGACTGGAACGGCCTCGAGTCCCGCATCACTCCCGAGCAAATGGAATCCCTGAAGCGCTCGGCACTCGCCTGCCCGGTGGCACTCTCGCTCCACCCTGAAGTGAAGAAGACCCTCTGCTGGTGAAAACAGCCCGGAAAAAAGAAAACCCCGTCACCTGATCAAGGCACGGGGCTTCCGGTTTGAATGTTTTTGAAAGCGACGTTTCAGCCGAAGTCGCGATCCATCACGGTCTTACGACCGTCACGGCGGGCGGCTTCCACTGCTTGGTCGCAGAGTTCCCGAATCTTGTCCGAGAGAACATCCACCACCGCAGCGGAAGTATTCATTCCAGACTTGGTCCGGATGTAGTTCTTCAGCTTGGACGCGACAATCAACACTTCTTTTTCAGGAGTACCTTCGGTCATGGTTCATTCCCTTTCCTTTTTTGAGAGAACCACAGAGTCGAGGATTCGGAGGGATCTTTCAATGGAAAAAAGAATGGGCCCGATCCCAGGGGGGGAGATCGGGCCCGAAAAAGCGTGCCTTTTGAGGGGGTTAGGGGGGTTCGGCCGCTTCTGCTTCATAGATAAAGCAAGCGACATGCCAAGACTAACGCAAGGCAAAAAGCCTGTGTTTTCAACCGGGGAGCGGCCCACCGCCGGACCCCGAGTCTTCCCGAACTGTCGAAATTTCAGACAGGCGTCAAGCGGACTCTGATTCCGGAGTCTCGACCACACCGGTTCGCTTGGAGATGGTCACACAGTTCCGCCCCCCGCGCTTGCAGTCGTACAGGGCATCGTCCGTCAGGGTGAAGAGGGTGCGAGGATCGTTGGAATTGAGACCCGTCTGGGCGAGCCCGATCGACACCGTCACCTTGAGCTGCTTGCCTTCGAATTCGAAGTCATGCGACTCCACCTGTTGTCGGAAGGCCTCGAACACGAGCAAGGCCTCCTCGACCGGGGTGTTCTGCAGGATCATGCAGAACTCTTCGCCTCCATAGCGATAGGAGATGTCTTCGTGACCCTCACGCTTGCAGGCTGCGAACAGCTGCCCCACCGACCGGAGAACATGATCGCCGGCCTTGTGTCCGTAAGTGTCGTTGAATTTTTTGAAGTGATCGATATCCAGCAGTGCAAGAGTCAGTGGACGGTTTTCGAGCACGGCCTTGCCCACCAGCTCGTAGTACGACTCTTCGAAATACCGGGCGTTGTTCAACCCGGTGAGCCGATCCGTGATCGAAGCTGCGTACAATCTCGACTTGTGGATACTCACCGCAGATTGGTCCGCGATACCCTGCAAGAGACTCAGATCTTCGCGGGTGAAGCGTCCGAGAATGTCGAGTACCGGCTTCCCGTCGACTCCGATGTGCACTTTGTTTGAAAAATTGAGCACACCCTCGAGTTGTCCGCCGTTCAACACGGGGACCGAACAGATGCAATGGGTCTCGAAATCACCGATCTGATCGATCTCGTCTTTGTTATTGAGCACGATCGGCTTACGGGATTGGGCTGCTTTTCCGGCGGCACCTTCTCCGAGTTCAAAATGCTTGGTCCCGATTTTGCCTGAATTGATGTCCTCCAGGATCGCTTCGTCGATGTAGCCCCAGGCCACGGCGAGCTCAAGCTTCCCGGTGTTGCGGTTGAGCAACATGAGATTGCCCTTTTGGGCGCGGACCGCTTTGACCGCATCACGAATGGTTTGCTTGCAAAGCTCGCGAACGTCGGTGATTCCTGCCATCTGCTGATGGAATTCGTAAAGGATCTGGATGTTGTTCAGGATCCGTTGGTTCTTTTCGTACCTGAGTGTCGAGTCGATGATGGTCGTGGCGATCGAAGCCAGCTCCTGGACGAAGGAATAATCACTCTCCGGGATCTGGGTTCCATCCCGACGCTCGCCGAGCGTGAGAATACCGATCACCTCGCCGCTCTTGATCAGCGGGCACCAGAAATCAGAATGAAGGGCATCGAGGTTGTGCTTCTCCCAGGCCGTGATGAACCGTGGCTCCTTTTGGAGGTTCCGAACGGAGAACACATTTCCTTGCTGGATCAACTGCCAGAGCAATCCGTTGTTCTTCTCGATCCTGAACAAATAAAGCGGTTCACGGCGCCCGGTATCGTCTTCATAATGGTCGTCGACCCCGAAGTAGCGCTTCATCTGGAAGAACTCGCGCTCTCCGTTTTCGAAATCCTCTTTGAGCAGCACGCTCGAGTTCACCACGTCATAGCGTTCTCGGACCACGGCCATGAAGGTGTCGAGGAGCTGCGGAAGATTGAGAATGTTACTGAGGCCCTTGCCGGATTGAAGGAGGGCTTGCATTTCAAAAATGCGGATGTCCTGAGAGGTCACTTTGCCCTTCAGAGTCTTGATCTCACGCTTCATCCGACTGATGAGGTCCCCTTGCGAGTCGCCGCCTTCACTGGACGTGACCGGCGAGATCTCGAGAATCTTGTGAGCGGAAGAAGGTGAGTCTGAATTGGAGTCTGTCATGACAGATTCTTTTCGGCTCATCTGTCCGTTTTCTTTACCTTTTTGCCCTGATCGACGCCTAACCCCAATGTTTTCAAGACCTTGACCGTAGCCCCGGTCTGAAGTATGATGCGCCGCATGAATCTCCAGTCCACCCTTTCCCTTTGCCTGACCCTTGGATTGCTCAGCTCCTCACTCGCCATTGCAGCCCCCTTGAAGAAGATCTCCTTTCTTCTGACCAACGATCTGCACGGAAGTCTCGAGCCGCTGTCCCGCCTGAGCACCATCGCCCAAGACATCCGGAAGGAGTCGCCCCTCTTCATTCTCGATTCCGGAGACCAATTCCAAGGCACGCTGATCAGCAACTACGACGAGGGCGAAAGTCTTTTCCGTGCCATGAATGCGATCGGTTACGATGCCGCAGTCCCGGGCAATCACGATTACGATTTCGGTCCGATCGGCTGGCTTTACGACAAAGTTTCACCGGGAAACACGAGCGACAACCCCCGCGAAGTGATCGAGAAACTCTCCGGCATCGCACAGTTTCCCCTGCTTTCGGCCAACACCTATCTCAAATCGAGTATCCGTGCCGGGAACCGCGCGATCCCCCTCGACAGCCAATGCCGCCCGAGCAACCAGACTCCGACGGAGCCCCTGGATTTCACTCACGCCGATCGCCCCGGATTTCTGAAGTCCCACGTGATCCTCGAAAAGGGCGGCGTCCGCGTGGCGCTGATCGGGCTCGATCATCCCGCCACAGCCTCCATGACCACTCCTGAGAACGTCAGCGATCTCTGCTTCAGGGATGTGCTGGAATCCTACCTTGAAGTGCGCGACTCGCTCGAGGGCCAGGCAGACGTTTTCGTGCTCATGATCCACCAAGGAAATGCGAAGAACAGCAGGGAAGCCTCCGAGCTTGCCGAGGCGATCCACTCGCGCCGTGCGGACGGCGTTCATCTGGTGGCGGCCGGACACACACACTTCGTGCACGATGATCTCGCAGGAGGAGTCCATGTGGTTCAAGACGGCGCCAACGGAAAGGCCTACGGCCGCGTGGACCTCACCTTCGACCCCGACACCCGTACCGTGATCCAGAGTGACTCGAAAACCTCCGTGGGGATCTCCATCACGGATCAAACCGCACAGGATCCGACTGTCGAGACCATTGTGAAAAGCGCCCGGGCAAAGGTCGCGCCAATGGCCGACCGCGAGCTCGGCAAACTGCCAACCCAAGCCCAAGGGAACCGGATCTCAGAGAGCGCCCTCGGGAACATCCTGAGTGACGCCCTCCGCGAGGCCCTCGGAACCGAACTCGCCCTGATGAACACCGGAGGCATCCGGGCACCCCTTCCTGCCGGAGTGATCCGCTACGAGGACCTGTTCCGCGTGCTGCCCTTCCAGAACCAAGCCGTCATCATCGGTAAAATGCCTTGGTCGATCTTGAAGTCGGCTCTCGAGACCGCCATCCAAACTTGCGGACGCTACGGGACGCTGGCATTGAGCGGACTCAAGATCCGCTATTCGCGAGCCTGCGGGAACGGCCCCCAAGCCAGGGACCTCGACCCGGAAGCACGACTGATTCGGGTGGAGACCCGGTCCGGAAGGCTCCTCTACGATCGCGAACAGTCCATCGAAGTCGCCGGCACCGAGACCTTCAGCATGGCCACTCTCGACTTCCTGGCGGCCGGTGGTAGCGGCTATAAAATGCTTGCGGGCGTGGAGGTTGACTCCACGCCCGGCATTCATCGAGAATTGATTGTCGAAGCCCTGCTCCGTAACCCCACCCTGCTTCAGGCCGGGATCGACGGACGCTTCGAGAACATTTCAGGTCAGTAGAACAAGCCAGGAAGCGGGAGGACGTACCCTTCACGCTTCACTTCGCCGAAGCTTTCGAAACGGCGGGTGTTCACGTCGCTCACCTGCACCCGTGCAGATTGGATCGCATCCGCAAGCTGCATGGTCCGGGAGAGACGTGCGGCAGCGACTGCGCGGTTCAGGTTGACGATCCCGCCCGAAGCGACTTTGCCACGGAGGAAATCTTTGAAGTCGGCAGTGGCCATCAGGATCTTCTTAAGATCCAGATTGGTGATGGCAGGGTTGGCGTCGAGCACCTGACCGGCCACATTCGCGACGAACGGAGTCGCCTGCGAAGTACCGCTGACTTCGATGTATTCGTTGCCCGGAATCGTGGAGAGAATGCCCACGCCCGGAGCAGCCAGATCGACCATCTTGGCGCCGAAGTTCGAGAAGTTGGCCAGACGGTCGTACCCGAGGGTGGCCGCCACAGTCAGGGTGTTCTCTTGCTTCACGTTCGCCGGAGAGGTCGGATAAACATCGTTGTCCATCCCGTCGTTTCCGGCCGCGATCAAGAAGAAAGTTCCCTTGGAGGCGACCAGGACCTTCGCGGCACTGACCACTTCGTTCACGAAATACACCGCATACTGGGTGACTTCTTCTGGAGTCGGATCACGACGGAGAACCGCTTTCAGGATCGGAGCGACCAATCCGCTGGCTGCGCGGGTGCTGGTACCGAACGAGCAGTTCGCCAGGCGGGCCTTCTGGTCGGCCAGATACTTTCCAACCGGAGCAAGCGCCTTCGCCTGCTGGGAAGCCAGAAGCTTCAGACCGGCCTTCAGGATCTTCTCCGGGGTGCTTCCTGCCTGAGGCTGGAAGTAACCGAGATCGGAGCCTTGACCGCGTCCGCCGCCACCGATGGTCGGTGCCTTGGTCGGAATGATCTTGAGACCCATGATCTTGGCGCCGGCAGAATCCTTCGCGGTGATACCCGCAACGTGGGTCCCGTGAACGAAATTCCCGAACACGCCGAGTTCTGAGCGGAAAGCCGTTTCTTGAACCTTGGCACGCATCCAGGAGATCTCTTCCTGGGTTGCCGTCCCTTTCATGAACTTGGTCTGGATCTCGAAGAACTTGTAGATGTCTTTCGAGAAGGTGCCCAAGTACTGCTTGTCGATGAGCTTGTTGTTGCCCTCGGCGAAGTTCCAACCGTTGATGTCATCGATGTACCCGTTGTCGTCGTTGTCGACAGCGTCATCGATGTCACGTGGGTTGAGCCACTTCTTGTTCTTGAGTTCGTTGTGCTTGAGGTCGGTCCCCGAATCGATCACCGCGATGGTCACCGCAGAAGCGGGATTCGCGAGAGACAGTGCGAGGAAGGCTGCAATCAGAGTTTGAATGGATTTCATGTGATCCTCCTGTTTATTCCTGGATGGCCCGACGGAGCTCTTCCACGGTGTTGAGTCTCAGGCTTTCTTCGCCCAGATAGAAACGGTCGTTGCTGGCACGGAAGATCCAATCGGAGATCTTCGGAGCGATGTAACGTCCCATCACAAAACGGAGTTTGTCGGCAGCCTTGCTGCACATGCGCTTCAACTGAGGCGCACCCTGGCGGTCCGCCACCACACGGCAACCGATGAGGGCTGCATAGTAAGTGACGAAGTTGGCGAAGGGAATGAAGTGCTTGCGGTACTCGATGCGGTTGTCCACATCTTCCACACGACCGTCGGTCTGCCATCCGCCGCGGGGTTTGAACACCACAGGCAGGGCGTAATTGACCATGAGGATGTCCTTCACGATCGGAAGGGTGTAGATGATGGTTCCGTATTTGGAAGACATCTTACCGAGGAACTGGTTGATCCAAGGGAACAGCGGATCGTGATCGCCGAGGTCGGTCGGCGCCAGTCCCAAAGTCTGGTAAAAGCCCATAGAGGAGCGGTTCCACTTCGTCAGCAATTCACGAGACAGGGCGAGATCACCTTGTTCTTCGCGGATCTGGCGGGCGAATTCGTGCATCGCCAGGTCCATTCCCAAGTGAGCGGACTCGGTGAAGTCACGGGTCAACAGGGCACGGACAAATGTGTTACGGGCATCGATCGCCGCTTGAAGCGCGTCAGAATCATCCACCGTGACCTGGGTCGCGGTTGCATTGGCAGACATGAACATTACAGACAGTAGAATGAGAATCGTTCTCATGGTTTCCCCCTTCATCGAATAAGAAACGTCCTAAGTGGGAAAATTCTACCGATCCGGCGCGGGAAGCCAAGAAAATAACAGTGGAACTGATGAGAGCCGATCAGTCGGGGTGATTTTGACTCACTGCCTTATTTCGCGCTGAGGTGCTGAATTCATGGAGAATTCGCGGTAGCGCTGTTTGGCCGTCTTACCGAACACATCTCGTGAGGTTTTCTTGGCACCCGACGCCAAAAGCGCACGAATGACCTGCTTCCGGCCCAACTCTGCCGCATACATGAGTGGTGTGGCATGCGTGTAGCGGGTTTGCTCGTTCACCCGGGCTCCACAATCGATCAGCTCCCGGACCACCTCGAGATGCCCGTGTCGCGCCGAAAGGTGCAGGGGCGTCTCACCCGTTGCGTTCCGCACGTTCGGGTCGGCCCCCGCCATCAAAAAGATCCGGAGCAGTGCATGGTTTCCTACTGCAGCGGCCCCGTGGATCGGGAGACGTCCGTCCCCGACATAGGCCTGATCCCGCTCATAGAGCGAGCCCGGAAAGGTTTTCAAATAATTCCGCGCCATTTCCTGATAGGCCGCCAAACGGGGCGATCCCGGCACAGACAGACTGGCAAGACTCAGCAAAGCCGGAGTTCCCCTGGCATCGGACAATTTGCGGGAAGAGACTCCCTTGGACTTCAAGCTCCGGATCATGAGTGAGAACACCCGTTTCGACCCATGGGTGAGTGCCCGATCGAACAGGCGTTCGCGGGTCTTGCCCGAAATACGAATCAAAGCACCGATCTCACCGGAGCGAATCCCCCGGGCAACGGTATCGACATCGTCGCGTTCGACCGCACGGACCCACGAGTGCCCCTCGGGAATCACCGGTGCAGCCGCTTCGGCGAAAGTGATGCTGAGTGCGAGCCCACCCAAAAGGCCGGCCCACACCTGGAAAAAAAACTTCATGTTCCGCAACTCTGAGCAAGGAACGCGCCAGAACTTGCCTCAAAAAGAACCGCGATTTTCCAGACTATTTTCAGCCACTCCTTCGCCCGGGGTGACCAAAAACTTTACAACCGTCAGGAGTTTCGCTTCAGGATCTCTTCCGCCCAATTGACAGGGGCAATCCCACCCGCTTCGCGGTGTTTCCGGACTTGTTCTTCGGACTGGGATGAGACCAGCTTGAGTCGAGGTTTCGGCTTGTCGATGCTCTCGGCGATCATCTGAGCCATCTTGCGGATCAAATCGAGTGGATCCCGCTTCCGCTCCATCACATTGAATTCGCCCAACTTGGCCAGCTCGGCCTCCAGGTCCACCGTGTGGGGTTCGGTCAGGTATATGGAAGGAACCTGGGAAAGGAATTCCTTATGTTTTCCGACAAAATCCAGCACGGTTCCCTCTTTGTACTCGAGTGTGGAAACGATCAAATCGGGGGTCTCGGCTTCGAGTCGCTCCCGAGCCGTGCTCACCCGGCTCGGGCAGAATTCGTACTGGGCATTGAGGCCGAGCAGACCGTTTCGGATCAGGTTCTCGAACTTGCTTTGGTCATCGATGAAGAGCACAGATTGTTGAAAAGAGAACCGCGGGTAAGACATTCACATATTGTAGCCCGGTTCCAGTGCTCTTCACACCGAAACCGGGTCAACAAAAAAATCAGTGTGCGTCTTTCTGGCCTTCACAACGATAAGTGTTGATACCCAAAAGAGTCGTCAACGGACAGAAGCGCGCCATGCCGGTACCGATCAACGCAGCTCCAAGAAATCCCCACTGTCCGACATACCCGTAAAGCGCGCAAAAAAGCAGAACGACGCCGGTGAAAATCCTGAAAAAGCTTTCCAAGTTACCTACATTCAATTTCATATGAACTCCTTATAGCACGATGATCGTGCCCCCTATGCTAGTGAAAGAATCTGAAAAGGTAAATGTCCCGCTCGAATTGAAAGTCCACGCATCCGACTGCGTCACGCCCGACCCGCTCGATCGAACCGGAAAGGTGGTCTGCCCGGTGATCGTGACCTGATGGGAATTGACAATGCCGGGATAGCGGAAAAACACACTGGTCCCGGCTGGGACGGTGCACACCAGGGTTTGCCCGGAGGTGACCACCCCACTCCCCCCTTCAGCACAACCACACATCCGCTGCATCCCCCCATCATAAACCGCGATCTCGGCGGAAGAGGCCGCACAGGAAGCCGAAGGGGTCGGCGTGGGGGTGATTCCGCACGAGGCCAAAAAAACTGAAGCCATTACAAACGGTTGCAGCAAAAAGGGTTGGGGCTTGGCTCTCCGGGGCATGGCTTGAGATTCTCAAAAGCACCGACGAAAATCAAATTGATAAAACTGAGGCCATCAGTTATAGTGGGCCTCTCTCAGTGCGGACCCGTAGCTCAGTTGGATTAGAGCACTTGACTACGGATCAAGAGGTCATAGGTTCGAACCCTTTCGGGTCCGCCATTTTTCATCCCGACTCATTTCACCCAAAATACGAAACGGTTTTTTTAATTCATATCGAACAGTTACGCCATCAAGCACTGGGTTCGAGAGTAACATTTTCAGGAGCTCCGCGCGCTCGAGGGGAGTGCGTGACTTCCACAATGATTTCGCGGATGTACAAAGTTCTAGAATAGATTTCGCAGTCTCCATTCCCGCGCTTGAAATCGCAAGCTGTGCTTCTTCGAGTTGGCGCGTGAAACGCAAACGTTGGTTACGAATTTGCTTCACCATACGCAGGTAAGACTCCTCCGTTACGAGTCCCCTTTTAAAATCTCCGTACAATTCATCTTCTTCCGCATGGGAACCTTCTATTCCGATTTTAAATTCTTCAATTTCACGCTTCGTCGCACGCTGAGTTTTCTCTTGGGACTCATTCAGTGCAGATGCGATTTGATCTGCGAATGACTCATTAATGGCGATTGAATCGAGCGCTCCCTCAAGCTGACTCCATATTGCCTCCTCGCGAACATTCATACCCTTTAAGCTTTGATGTGCGCCTTTACCATTTGTGCAGTGATAGTACCTAAATTCCTGCTGGGTTCCATTACGATACTTCTTGGTCTTTTTCTCGAACACAACATTACAACCGCATCGAGGATCACCACAGGTCAGCCATCCACCAGCAAGGGCGTTATGATCGACGATAGGTTTTGTGGAGAAGTTCCTTTTAAAAAGGGTACGATCCACGGCTTCCAATAATGCCTTAGGAACAAAAAGCTCGTGCTTGCCTTCATATTCCCTTCCTTCCCAAACGAATCTCCCACGATAAAAGGGATTCTTGATACGTGTTTCAACCACACTGGAGTGATAATTCGATCTACGATTAACGGGGATGAAACCTTCTTCGATAATCCGTTTTCGAATACCCTCAAACGAAAGCCCCTGAGACCTCAACTCAAACTCCCTGATCACTTGCTGTCGTTTCCTGACATCTGGGTCTAGACCAACAATCTTCCCGCGTTTACGCTCTTTCCCCACCTCATTCATCGTTGAATGAGGAATGTAACCCAACGGAGGCTTATTATTTGGATACCAACCCTCCTCTGCTTTTCTCCGCATGGAGTCAGACACCTTAACACTCAAGTTACGACTGTATTGCTTGTTCTGGATAGCGTGAAAATCCCTCATCAGGAAGTCAGAGTCGGGACTCCACTTGTGTAAGACCTTTCGTTCTCTTACATAATGAAGAACGATCTTGTCCTGGCGAACCAATTTTTCATTCACCTCATTATCAGTGAGATTTCGAGCCTCGCGATCAAACATATAGAAGATCACATGACGAACACGATTCGAAAGGGCGAACTCAATAGCTGCGTGGTACTTCTTTCTATCCTCCGAATTCTTTGCAGATTCTACGATCTCAAAGACACTCTGGAGCTCAAGTTGATTGAACCTGCAATACTCCTGGATTTCGTGTCTCTGAACACTGTGCGAAGTATTGTCCTTTTGGCGTGAACTACTGACCCTGAGTATACCAACTGACTTAACACTGCCACCTAGCCATTCCATACTTAAGCTCACCCTTCCAAAACCAGCGAATCCACCGAATCGGAGGTTTTGACTTGAGTCCGCCAAGACTTCAACAACAAAAACACCAATACGACTTGCTCTAAATCTTCTTCACTCATTTTGACCCTCGAGGTGTTCATAAACCCTGGGATTTATGAACAGGACAGTCGACGGTCGCCCGGATTTTTCCTGGATATCCTCCACAACTAGGTAGTTGCGCATTTGAAGTTCTTTCAAGGCTTCATTAATCACCGAAGCTTTTGTTAGCCCACTCCACTTACACCTCAATAACTCTCTAAGCGTCACTCCTGTATTCAACTCTTTATTTTTTATTCTTTCCAAGATGAGTTCAACAGCCTTATCGCCCGTTTCCAAATAGAGTGTATACAGCCGATAAGCCTGGTGCTCGAGGTAAGTACACCACCAAGCAGCCATTTTTACGTATTTGAGAGGAATAACCATCTCGGCTGGCTGGGACAGCTTGGGATGATCAGCAACAAAGAAAATCAAACTTAAAGACGGGAACAACTTTCTGAATTTCCCTAAGTGCGCAGCAAATGCGTCGCTAATAAAGGCTTCATTACGAAGGCGTTGTTCGAGTTCCGTACACCATGCGTTATAGAATTCTTGTGCTTGGCCGTCATACTTAAACTTTTTAAACTCAAGTCCTGCGACTTCAATATGTTCATCATTTAACATATTAAAACTGAGCCTCCTCGATGCCTACCAGCTGCCCAAATAATCCTAAGTATTTGCTTTCGATTTCTGGGTTAATCTCATCAAGCACTAACGTGTAATCTTTTGGCTGATCAACAAAGGCAATTAGCGGGAACCTCTGAAGCATTCCATCCTCACCTGAGCCCTTCATCAGAGTCTTGGGCATTATTTCTCTAAGCACCTCAGGTTGAATGCCTCCAATAATTGTAAGAAGCACATGCTCCGCGAAGACGTGTCCGCGACCCACCCGATCTTGCATTTGCCCAATATCACCTGAGATGAGGCTCAATATAGTCTGCCTTTCAGACTCACGCCCCTCTCGTTCAAACAGCTTAAATAACCCGGATATTTCGTCCCAAACCATGATCAATCCATATGGATTGGATTGCATCAACTCTATGAGCCGCTCTATTGTTGCATCAGTTACCAATATTCTTTTAGGTTCAAATTTCTCCTCTAGTTCCAGTTTAAGTTGAGCAATTTCCTTAATTGATTCCTCTTTTTCTTCGTTTGATGCCTTCTTAAGCTTCCCCTTTAATTCACCAATCTTTAATTGTAACCCGTACTTCGCTTTTGCGTGCTCCCTTGAGTCAGACTCGTTCTTTAAACTGAGTTCACGCTGTATTGAGTACAATGGGTTAAGCATCTCTTTCAAAATCGGGCTCTTCTGTGCACTAGGGCCACCGAGCAACAGGCAGGAAAGGTTGGGTACCACTTTGTAGTCTGGTTTAGGAAATAGAGCACATCGTCTACCAATGGCGCCACTTAGTCCTGAAACCGCTACCATGAGGGTTGCATCTCTTGAGGTTCCAAGTCTTCTTGCTAAATCGTCAGCCTTCTTAAATAGAATCTCCGGAACCATTTGTTCCGGGATTTTCTTACCTTCTATTAAACTCCCAGAACTTGAGAATGACTCTATCGGTGACCACAGACGCTCCTTGTGGTAGTTAATTCGAGCATTTAAACCGTCCGCATCGATATATTTGATTGCACTCTCAACAATAGCCGCTACCTCGCTCTCTTCAAGTGGGGGCTTGCAGCACCTCTTATTAACCTGATTCAAAGTATCGAGTGTTGCTTCTTTGTTACCAGTTGAGCCAAATAATGCTCTTGCTTGTTTGAAGAGTTCAATGTTTCTACTTCCCTCGGGTATCTCCTTTTTGTAAGCCCCTAAGTCTTCTTTCCGGGGCTTCCCTTTGTCGAGCCACTCCCGGATAAGGGAGGGGGGCAATTGAATCATCTGTTCACGCATGTTTTTTGGGACTATTACCCCTGGATTTTGATTCAAAAACTCATATTTGCGACCGGATTTATGACGGCTAGGTGCGCAGACCGAGATCGAGCCATCAACGAGCATATCGATGCCGGGGAACCGGGGGTTTTGTTTTGGCAGTGCGATTCCAGTAGGAAAAAGAAAATAGTAGTGATTCCCCCCCCCTCCTGTAACTTCTTTCAGTGTTTTTAAGTCCTCCCCCAACCCAGTCACTGACAAAAGAGCTGCAAAACTAATGTCGCCCCCATTTTTCGGGTCTATATCAAGCACCACAACCCCAGATTTGGAACCGCAAGCAATTCCGAGGTTTACCGACCCACGGAACAATTCTTCCAGTCCGTCGAGGCTCGACACTGCTGAGTGCACCCCATTGCGTGCCTTTGGGTGCTTCCCTGGGCTTTTGCAATTTGGACCAGCTCTGCAACTGCAAGCAGCATCCGCATCTCCAAACCCAAACATTGGCACAATCCCAAATCCCTGCCGTACAAGTTCAGTTGCAGCAAATACCTTTTCAAGGTGCTTTGAATTCTCAAGATTACTCATTTTGACTCCCTTTCAAGGCTACGGCTGAAATTTTTTCAGCCATTTCTTGTACTGGAGAAAACCAAAACTATGTTTAACGTTGGGAATTATTTTCTACTGAGACCCTTAAATAGGCGGATTCTGCGTGCGATATACCAAAACTGATCCAAACTATTTTGGGGTACCCTTAATTTTTGCGACTGTATTTTCAATAAAAGCTCGATAGTGCGATATAAAATAATTTTTCTCGGGAAGCCTGAACCGATTCTTCTCTTTCAATCTTTCGTCAGTTTCTAGCGCTTCCTTAAATGCCTCATAGACCTTTGAACGGTTTACTTTAAGGTTTGATTTAGATCTCGGCATTAAAAAAAGTTCAATGTTACTCGCCTTCAGGAATTGCTCGAGTCGTTTTTCGAGTGCATCCACTCCTTTACTTGCTGGTCTGCCTCTAAGGTTCTTTTTCTTTTTCGCGATCGAATTAAGCAGTTCAGACTCTTCAGATTTTTTAATTGTCAAAATTTCCGCGGAAAAATCGAAATGAGTCATTTTATTTATAAGTAACGCAAACTCTGGAAGGCAGTCAGGATAAAAAAACTGAAGATCTGCCGTATTGAAGTCTCTTGGCTCTCGATATATTTTATAAGCATCAGCCGAACTGATTCGCGCGTAGGCTACCTCATCCAGTTCTAGAATTTTTATTCCCAATCGCTCTGGCGGTAACACATCAACATAAAAATCGATATTGAGCCTAGATGCAGCTTCAATAATTTCCGGGAGCGAGACAGTTTCTTTGGGCTGACCGTTAGTTAATTCTTCGGAGGCAAACTTTGCGAATTCTTCTAAAGATAGCCCGGTTGATGACGAAGTTAATGCAATCGATTCACTATCCATTTCGATTGGGTACCCAATCAGTTTTGGTGCCCTTCTTTTTAGATTTTTGTTCCTCGCCATTAAAAGTCCTCTTATTTAATACGCGATAACATACTCGCTCGGAGGTGGTAATCCATCGTAAATCAACGCACTCAACCCCTCTACCAATCGATGCAACTTCAGGATAAACATTCCGATTAAATACTAGTTCTTGTTGGTTTTTTTAGTCAACACCTTGAGTAGATGATCTCTAGCAGTCTAGTTACTATCCTCGCCTCACGAGTAGAAACTGAACCATTTCTACCAGAGAAATTAGTGCCCAGTACCCTTAGAGATTTTAAAATAACCCCTCGCACCAGGGGTTCAAAGCGCACTACCTCTTCTAGAGGAGCGAGCACCCAAATGAGAGCTTCGGGGTGCCTAAGAAAATAACTGGACCAGTATTTTGGCGTGCGCTTGGTTCCTTCGCAAATCACACTTAATTTAACCTTTGAACCGGATTCCCAGTTACGGGTCACTTCTCGCCAAAAGCTCTCCTTAAATTCTTGTAATGTCGGCGATACTTCGGTTGGTGTTACGGCTATTTGCCACAAAGATTCAGGGGCATTCTCAATTATTTTCTGCAAGGTTCTTGATCCTACCTGCCCCAGAAAAATAACATAAAGGTGCCGTCGAGAGACTTCAGATCCCTGCATTCTTTTGTAGCCTCTCAAGGCCAATCTCAAGAGCCATTATTGCAAGATGGTTGTTCCGTAAGAGATCTCCTGGCGCACGACCCTTGTTCATCGCCTCTGCGATCGAACTTAATCGCATTTGGAAATCCGCTTCTCGTTCTTTACTCATACGTATCCGAAGCAAACCCCAATCATTCGGATCTTTTAACGGCTTCCCTCTTACCCCTAACCTCTTATTATTCCTCGTTTTGCTCACAAAGACAGTATCGGCACGGAAACTGATTTAGTAAATAATATTGTGCACAATATTGTATACAAGTTTATTTCGTTGCGGTATTTTCATATTATGAGCAGGCCATTACGAGCTGCAATCTATTTGCGGGTATCCACAGCTGATCAAACCACGGAACTACAGAGAGAAGAGCTAAGGCAATATCTTTCAAATCGTGGGCTCGGTCTATTTGGTACATTTGAAGATAAAGCCAGCGGCACAAATGATAGCCGCCCTCAGTTTCAAGCCATGCTGACCGCAGCCAAACGACGAGAATTTGACATCCTAATTGTTTGGAAGTTGGACCGCTTTGGAAGATCACTCCGCGATATCGTTGTCCACCTAAACGATCTCCATGAATGCGGGGTTGTATTTATTTCTGTTAGGGACCATATCGATCTGGGCACTGCATCTGGGCGTCTTATGCTTCACTTGTTAGGATCGTTCGCAGAATTCGAGGCATCTCTTATTAAAGAGCGTGTCAAGGCTGGTATCGACAACGCCAGACGGAAAGGTACAAAACTTGGAAGACCGAGGGTTATAGATCCAAAGCTAATCATTAATCTCCGGTCCGAAGGGCTCAGCTACTCGGCAATTGCCAAGCGGCTGGGAATTTCCAAATCACTCGTCCACAAAACCCTCAAAGCCGAGGCGTCCAATAATTCGTCCACTAACCCCGAATTCATTGGACCGGTGGTTTCGATCATAAAGGAATAGTTTTATGCACATACTTTCGTCCCGCACAGTTGACTTTTAGTCACGCTAAATTGACTTTCCTTATTTTCTAATAGAAACGACCGAATCGTGAGCTAGATGGACTTAAAGAGAAACCTAGCTGCCCTACTAAAAGCACAAGGGTTGACCGCAGCCGAGTTAAGCCGAAGAGCAAATGTTCCGAAACAATCGATCAGTCAGTGGCTCGGTGGTTCTGAACCTCGAAAACTCTTACACTTAAAGCGCGTTGCTGAGGTCCTTGGCGTAACAGTAGATGCGTTATGTTTTTCCACTGAAGCCGGCTCTAACAACATGCTCTCTATTCTCGCCCAAGACGGATGGATTGCTGGGACATTCGAAATCAAGATTCGAAAGGTAAACAAATGAAAAACCCATTACTTACATTATCAATTGTACTCGCCGTAACTCTCACCGCCTGCGGCAGCGACAGTGGGACCAGCACAAGCGCAGCCTGCACAAACACAACGATTCTAGGGTCCTGGCTTGGATCAATATCTGGAAATTCAGATACAATGATTCTAAACTCCTCGTGCAATGGAACTTCTAGCTATTGTGGATCAACATTCACCTTTCCGAACTTGACGGACTCAAGTGGCCAAGTACTAATTACCGTTACCTCTAAGAATGGTAACCCTGGCTGTCTACCACTTGGCGCAACCTCTTGTGCTTATGCAGTGAACAGTACAACCCTCATGTTCAATTGTGGCGCCTCAACCCTTACTTACACGAAACAATAGAGGCGAACATTGTACCATTGTTGGGGGGGGGCTGGGAGTGTTACGCGGCAATTAAGCGATTACGATTCGCCCACCTCTCAATACGCGGGCCTGTAAGATTTTTCTTCCCACCTGAAACAAGATAACTATCACCGAAATGCAAATAAAATTGCCCGACTGTCTCGCTAGGCTTCAGAATCGGGATTAGAGGCTCCCAAGATCACCGCAACACGAGCCAAGATCGCTTTTTTAATGACCTGGTTCCGACCTAAATCATTTAGTGGAGAGTCCTCACCATTAACTCGCCTAAACAATGGATACCCCACTTTACTCCATTTGTGCCCACTCGGTAGCGGAAGCTTAGCCTCTATCGGGCTCCAATTATCAAAATTCAAAAGGCCTACCCTATAGTGCTTAGCATCTGAGCGCTTGATGACCTCGTCCATCGCACATCTTCTTTTCCCAATTATCACCCTTTCTCCAAAGCTGGGATCCGAACTCCCTAATGAATTTATGATTGGCAGGAGAAATGAGTACTGATTAAAGTAGTCAAAATCGGTCAAACCCATCTTTTCTTTGATCAGGTGTACTTAGCACGAGTTGACTGGACACGCAGGGCGTCGGAAGTGGCCTGACTGCCCTATGGTAGGATCTCTTGATTGGTCGCCAAACCATAATCAGGAGAAAAACCAATGAACAGTCAGGACCGTCTTATTGATGCCAAAATATCGATTCTTCAGCTAGCAGAAAAGCTGGAGTCCATCTCAGAAGCTTGCAAAGTGGCAGGAATCGCCCGCTCGAGCTTCTATGAGATCAAGAAAGCCTATGAGCAGTTTGGCCGTGAAGGCCTTGCCCCGCGTCCCAAGCTCAGGCCCAGGATGCCCAATGAATTTCCGCCCGAGACAGTAGCGAAGATTCTCGATATGACTCGGCGGTTTCCGAGTTACTCGTATGTCCGGATTGCAGGACAGCTTGCGCTCGAGGGCGTGGGAGTCAGCCCGGGCGGAGTCCGAAAAACTTGGGAGCGGCAGGGTCTCATCCGAAAGCTATCGCGCTATCTCTGGCTTGAGCGCGAGGTCTCCGAGGGTCGCGGTATCATGACCGAGCTTGCGATCAAGGCGGTGAAGCGACTGAAACGGCTTGAGGAAGCATCAGACCAACATGTGGAGGCTAATCGGCCTGGAGAGTTGATCTCGCAGGACCTGTATTTCGTTGGAGTGATCAAGGGTGTGGGCAAGATCTATGCGCAAGCGGCGGTGGATTGCTCCTGCTCGGTGGCATTCGCCAAGCTTTGCGTCTCCAAGCAGCCGATCCATGCGGTGGCACTCGTGCATGAGAAAATGGTGCCGTTTTACGATGCCCTTGGGATTCCGCTCTCAGCGATCCTGACGGATGGCGGGCGGGAATATTGCGGAAGGCAGGATCAGCATTTTTACGAGCTGTATCTTGGCTCGCAAAATATCGAGCATCGGGTGACCCGTCCTGTAAGCCCCTACACGAACGGGTTCGTGGAGCGGTTCCACCGCACGCTCAAGGATGAGTTCTTCGCCAAAGCGTTCAGGGAGAAAATCTATACCACGCTCGAGGAGCTACAGCGGGACCTGGACGGGTTTCTTGCGTTCTACAACGAGGGAAGAATCCACTCTGGCTACCGATACCAGGGAAGAACCCCGATGCAAACCCTAAAGTCTTTGCTTGAGTCACCGACAAGTGAAGCAACCGAAGATCAGGCCGCATAATCAAACCGGTGGCCAGTCGGGGGATCTGTCCAAAGAACTCGTGCTAAGTACAGATCAGCTCTACATTCTTTGAACCCCCAAACTTCGCAACACCTCCATTGCATCTCACTAGCGCAGCAGCAATAACACATTCTGGAACATCTATACCTTCGCTAATCAAAGCCGCAACATACTTCGACAAATCATCCAAATCCAAAAACAAACAGTGCTCTTCAAGCAATCTCGGCAAGTCTCCGAAAGCTTGATTGTAGATCGCGGCATCAAGCACCAAAATTGAAATGAATCTCCAGAGTTTGATTAAATACCCTTCAAACAAGGACCCTTCATGTTCCGCATCTGATACCCGTATTCTTTTTGACCCAAAAAAACTGTCAAACTTTAATAAATCACAATCCCAAACCCGATCTCTTAACCTCGAGTAATCGGCAACAAACAACTGCAATAAAAGTTCAAAATGTGCCCTAACAGATGACTGAAAACCTTGCTTCCAAACCTCGACCTTGGGGGAGAGCTCAAAAAGATCATTCTCAAGTAGCAAGTGTATGCGTTTTAAGTCTTCCCCGACACTTCTCTGGATCCGAAAAATTATTTCGAGCGTTTTGTTTGAGACTACCTGCTCAGCCAAAGCCTTAGCCAAAACATGCTCTCCAACAACGGAGAACATCAACAATGGTAACACTTCCCTAATATCTGAAAGCCCTACCCTTGAGTCAAACCCGCCTATAATCTCCGAGAAGATCCTATCGGAGACTATCTTGGAGTACTTATCACGCAAGAAACCCTTTAGCTCGGGTTGAGGACCCCCAAAAACACCTACTTCTCTTTCTCTTAACTCCCGTGGAATATAACCTACTAAATTAATAATACCCAACTCACCTTGGGTTTTTAATCTCCGAATCCTAAATATTTCACTCTGAAAATCAAACCCAACAGCAGCGCCAGGCTCCCGACCCTCTAATAGGGGTTCTGAAAACTTGAGTATGATCCGAGGCCCACGCCCTAGTGTCTCAAAAGCTGTTTCACCTGCCGCCTCAATCATTCGGGTTAAAATTTTCGAGCGGTAAAGTTCAAAGGAATATTTTCTAACCACAGGCATATCTTTTATCTGAACCAGATAAAACACAAGGCATAGACTAAAATTACTGCCACCATGCCCAGCCACGAACGCCACGTATACCACGGAACAAACAAAACGAACCGTCTACCCATATTAGCAGCAAAGAATAACCCAAAGGGATGCTGCAGAATTCTTTTCATACCGTCGCCGGACAACCACTGATCCGAAAAGAAAACAAAACCTAGAAGAGCCTGCCCTGCTCAGCATCCGACCAAATCCTAGAAGTTCTAAGGGTAATGCACATAAAAAGCTAACCAACAAATGGCCAGTTCACTGAGAGGAACTCTGCCGGAATCTAGGCCGGGGAGCCCGAAAATGCTCGAGCTGCTGACGACACATATGGTTCATAGAGATTCACGTGGCATCAGGGAGTAGAGCTAATTTGAAATTAGCAAGAGCGCTTCGCCAATCCCTCACATATTTTTTTTCTTCCTCTCGTCAAACCCCTAAGAATATACAAAATTATCTGATCAACAGTGAGAAGCTTTAAACATTCTTTGCGAAAATCTTATCCTTCCTTATGCCAATTAAGACTCAGAAATTAAAGTACTCCCCGAAAGAGGTCACAATCTCCAAACTAGGGCGTCACCCATGGTAGGAGGGCTCGCCGAAATAATAGGTGGATTGGCATTACCGTTCTTTTCTCCGAAATCTCCGGTTGTTTCTCCGCCACAATAAAAATTTCCGAACGAATCAGTATCCAATGAGTTGCAATGGTAAAAAACGGACAGGCTTTTAGCTGGAAGATTCTTTGATGAAACATCAATTACTTCACCAGAAGGTTTAAGCTTTGCGACTAATATTTCTGGATTTATCCAGGTGCTCGTATCGTATGAAATAACTGCGCATGTAACTTCCCCGTTGCTATTCATACCCAATGCCTGACAAGTGTCATGCCCCGTTGCCCACGAACCTCCTTTTGCCTTACCAAGCTGAGATACCCACTTAAACACTCCTTCAGAATCCCACTTAGCAACAAACGCATCCCCAGCTCCGGAATTCTTTTCACCCAGGGCACCATAGGTCGTACCCCCACAATAAACCTCTCCACCCTTGCCAAGAAGGACGGAAAGTCCAAGAGGACCATAGTTGTAAGCTTCAGGATTGCCAATTCACTCCATCAGGAGCTTGCCCAAGGCGAGACGGATGAAGCAGGGCTTGAGTTAACCCCTTCTGGGATGGCGAGAAGGCTGGTTATTGAGGCGTTAAGGGCTACGAAAAAAGAGTAGCAACACTTTTCAATTAGAGATGTTGGGTGGCCATAATGGCAAGTCAATTTCCTAAGTAAACCAGCTCCTTTTTTACAACAGGTTTGCATCGAGCCTGCTTTTGAACAGAATCATTTTGCGAATACACTTCAAGCCATTCGAAGAACTGAACCCCCGTCTCATGGTCAGTTACTGGGCTTTGCACTGGGGTAATATTTGCCAAAACATCCAAACCCACCTCATTTTGATCCACCAACACTACGGTGTCACCTATATTAAGGGTGTTACCTATTTTATCTTTCCAAAATGGCCTAGCCTGTGTGGTCATCTGGCCTTCCCATTTGTGGATTTTTTTTCAGATGTCTTTTTATTATACTGCTCAATCACTTCATCTGTCAGATCATCAGAGGAACCGCCGTCTGAATCGCGAACTAGTGTGTAACCTTTTTTGACAGCAATATCTTTTATGGTATCCATAATGCCTTGGATAATTGGCGTAGAGAGTTCTTTCTCTAGCTTTTGTATCATTTCTTGCTTCGACTTTACATTGGCTTGGTATCTCTCAACCCTTACTTTAAAGTCTGCCTGCTTTTCAGATTTTTCAGCTGAAGTAAAATCAGACTTATGCTCCTGAAAGTCACTCAGCATCTGCTTCAGCACCTGCTCTTCACTCTCTAGCTTAACCTTTTCCGCATTAAAGACCTGATCCAGCTGCCGCTTTGCACTCATCCCAAACTTTGAACTTCGTATTACCTTTGGCATATTTACGGTCGCTAACCTAGGAGCTAAGCTCGAATCTGGATTTTGAAATAGAAACTGCCCCTCTGCCGAACCAGCAATTTGTGATTTCGTTGCGTCTTCACACCTATAGATTAAGGTTCGATAGTTATTATTTACTGTCATCGGAACGTATTGTGTTCCATGCGTAGTTTGTTGATAGTTCACAGTTGTGCCCCAATTATTATACGCATTTCCGTTTGTGGCTTGACTCGTTTGCATGGGCATTACCACAGTTGACTGCGAGGTCTGTAGCTCATCGGAAACAACACTATAATTGCGACAATGAATCAGCTTATTAATCGCCTCAGTCGCATCCTCAGATGATCCATAATTTCTATAACCAATCACACCACCTGCCTTATCTCGGCGAATCACCCAAGAGGTTCCTCCACATCCCCACATGAAGGCCGTTAAAAATGCAAACAGGATACAATTCTTTAAATTTCTCATATTCCACTCAAGTAAAAAATTAACAAAACCAAACATTACCGCGCCAACTCCTTCAGAACCTTCTCAAAACGCTCCGTTGCTGACCTGAGCCCACCGAGGATCTCCTCGGCAATCTCCTGAGGCTCAGGAAGGCTATCCAGATCCACCATCGAGTCATCCTTTAACCAGAAGACATCAAGGTTGCACTTGTCTCGTGCGACTAGCTCTTCATAGGAATACCGGCGCCAACGCCCCTCAGGGCTCTTCTCAGACCAAGTCTCTTTACGCTTGTTGATATTGTCTGCGTTGTAGCATTCGATAAATGGCTTCAGGTCCTCTACCTTCAGCACGTTCTTCTTGAGGGTATGCTTGATGTTGGTCCTGTAATCATAGAACCAGATCTCCTTCGTCCAAGGGGTCTTGGAGGCAGGCTTATTGTCAAAAAAGATCACATTTGCCTTCACGCCTTGGGCATAGAAGATCCCTGTAGGCAGGCGCAGAATCGTATGAACATTCGCGGTCTCAAGGAGTCTCCGACGAATGGTCTCACCTGCGCCGCCTTCGAACAGTACGTTATCGGGGACGACGACCGCCGCAGAACCTGTCGTCTTCAGAATCGTTCGGATGTGCTGAACGAAGTTGAGCTGTTTGTTTGAGGTGCTGACCCAGAAATCCTGCCTGTTGTAGGTTAGGTCTTCCTTTTCCTGCTCACCCTCTTCGTTGATCGAGGCAAAACTGCCCTTCTTACCGAAGGGAGGATTAGCTAGGACATAGTCAAATCGCTCCCCTGAATCGGCTACCAATGCATCGGCTGAGGAAACAAAAGTCTCTTCTTGGGTCATCTCACCAATGTTGTGAAGAAACAGGTTCATCAGACACATGCGACGGGTAGAGGGTACAATCTCGTTACCCCTGAAGGTCTTCTGCTTCAAGAACTCCTTCTCATTCTTATCGAGCTTATGGTTGCGAACAATGTAGTCGTAGGAGGCAAGGAAGAACCCCCCAGTACCACAAGCAGGGTCAGCAATAGACTTCTTTGGCTCAGGGCGGACGCACTCCACCATCGCTTTAATCAGTGCTCGGGGTGTGAAATATTGTCCTGCTCCCTTTCCGCCTTCTTCGGCGTTCTTCGAGAGCAGACCCTCGTAGATGTCACCCTTCACATCAGCGTCCATCCCCACCCACTTCTCAGAATCAATCATCGAGATGACCTTCGAGAGCTTCGCTGGGTCTTGGATCTTGTTCTGAGCCTTAACGAAGATCTGGCCGATCATCCCCTTGCGACTACCCAGCTCGCGAAGCAAGGTGGCATAGTGTGCATCAAGGTCTGCCCCAGTGCGGGAAAGCAACGAGGGCCAAGCGTACTCCTTTGGGATTCCGATCTTGCGATTGTAGGGAGGTTTCTCGTACTCGTCTGCCATCTTCAGAAACAACAAGAACGTGAGTTGCTCAGTGTAGTCGAGGTAATTGACCCCGTCGTGCATGAGAACGGTTGCGAAACTCCAAACTTTAGAAACAACTCCTGATGATGTCATAGATTACCAAATCCATTTCTGCTGAATGTCTTCCAAATCGCCATCATAAACACCCCAGCACCAAGCGCCACTTGAATTCAGATGAGCTTTGAAAACCTTTCCTCTGACGTACGCCAACAAAAAAGTACCAAGGTGAACTCCCCTGTCGCCCCTTACTTTGAAGTGCAGGGCACGCGGGGCAAGATTTTCAGTTCCATGTGCGGGATGAGGATGAATCTCATGTACATTCTTCAGCGGGAAAAGATTGAGCACTGTAAAGAACGTCTTGAAGACTGCCATAAAAGGCGTCTTTAGAATGGGAAAAATCTGCTCGAAGAAACTATTCATACCAGTTTCCCTTCAAATGCTGACTTCAAAATTGACTGTCTAATCGAAAAGATCTTTGAAAATTTTCTTTCCACATCGTCGGAAGTGGATTGGATTTCAGCGATGGCCTTTTGCAGATTTCTAACGATTCTTTTTTGTTCATCCTTGGGTGGAATTGGAAAGACTGTTTCTCGGATATCATCCAAGCCCAAGCCAACCTTGGTAGCCCCTCTCTGCATTAATTTCAGGCCTTTAAGTCCAAAACTAGAGTTTAGATAGTATCCGAGATACAAAGATGAAAATTGTGGACCAATCGGACGAGCAAGGGCCACATGTTGATTGATGTAGGCTTCTTCGATTTCATTTTGAACCACACCAACCATCCCTACATCAGCAGTGATTGAGATCAAAATATCTTCTTTTTTGAGCAATGTTCTCGCGCCCTCTACCCCCTTTGGAAGTTGAACCCTTTCTACTTTGGTAAAATCGATATCGAGGCTTCCGTGGTCAAGATTACCCATTCCGAGGAAAAGTGCCCCCTTATCTCCTCGATATTTCCCCCACCCGCGAGATCCGCTCGTCACAAACTCAAAAACATCGAATCCCCTCGCAATCGTCCAATTATTTGGAATCTTGAACGGAAACTCCTCTTCACTGGTCTTTGCAATTAGTAGAATCTGCTTGATCTTACCCTCTTTAACGAGCTTCGATTTCTCCGCCCGAATGCGCTCCAGAAGCTTTGAGGCTGGCTCATCGTTGGGGTCTTGAGGAACGAGCTTCCCCTGTATCGCTGAATTGAGAACCGACTGTTTGTACAGCTCGAGCTTCGCCTTGGTCTGCTTCAGCTCCTCGGTGCCAGCATCGATCTCGGCGAAGAGGGAGTCGATTTTTGCCACAACTTTTTTTTGTGTGGCAAGTTCTGGCTTCCACACCTTAATTTCTCTCACTAGTGTTAGATTAACCCTTGGTCGCGTTGTTCCCTTAGTTAGTTCTTTAAATTGGTTTGCCACAGCTGGGGAATTGAGCTGGTAACACAAAAATCTCGGATCAATAAATTCACGATTTGGTCGCACTCGAATCAGATCGGCAACAATGATACCATCGGGGAAACCCTTTGGCATGATGCATGAAACCCCCAAGGGGTCGCCCAATTTGGTTATCACAATATCACCAGCTTTATAGCTGTGCCTTTGAAGTTCCGTTGCTTTTTTCTTGGTTAAATAATCAATGTTTTTTTCCAAAAATTGATTAGATTTGACATTCTGAAGTTTAATGACTGGAATTCCAGAATCGACGTAGTCGCTGGACTTCATATTTGATCCAAATGGACCATCGACAATATCGGATTTTGGATCATTAACTAAATCTAATAGGCCAACAAAACTCATGCCACCAGCGCCTCATTCATCTCGATAATCAAGTTGTCCATCTGCGGACCAAATAGTTCATACATTTTTGCAAGCCCTCCACGGGCGTCAAAAGGGGTAAAGTCGAGGTCGTCCCGTTCAATGTGGAAGCTCGAGGCCACATGATCACGAATCATATGCAACCACTCCATCTGTTCTTTTGAGAATTTGACCTTACCCGATTGCTTCCGAAATACCCAGTCCTGAAAGTTCTTATAAACGGTCTGATCGTAGTCGCCGATGACCTGATCGATCCCACTAGCCCTGCGAACCAAAGACACAATCGCTGTCAATTCACTCTTTGGACTCCCCAAGCGAACATTGTCGAGAGACGCATAGGCTTCATAGACCCTGACAGGCGCAAGATTCGGACGATTCGCCTTAAGCTTGGCTAAAAGCTCACTGATCATGGCATAGGTGATCTCTTTTCGCCTCTGTGGCTCATTGTAAAGAATGGTCAGAGCCATGATCTCGTTCTTGTGTTCATTCAAATAAGCCTCAAAATCCGTCACCAAGGCTCTTTGCTTCGCCCCATGGTCAGTACCCCAATCAGCCGTAAGTACCTCATCGATGTTTACCCGATCAATCGTCTGGTCATGAACCTTCCGTGCGTTTTCAAGGTGGGCATTCAGGGGGCCACTGAGCATCCCGCTCGCCTCCCGAATGAGAAGCTCCTTCACCTCTGACTCAGCCTTGCCCGATGCCTTTACCCGATCCGAGATCACATCTGGATCATGGGCGTTCATGAGCGCCTTGACGATGGTCTTCAGGTCTTGCCCTTTAGCGAGATTTTTGACTTCGCGCTTCTCTTCTTCAGTAAGGGTCTTTTCAAGGCGGGCTAGGCGTCCAGCCAAGGACGAGTATACCTCTTCGTCTTGGCTCCCCATCAAAACGCTATTCAATAGGTCCTTTAGGGGTACCGTGGGCTTCTTCTCAAGCGGGCGGGCATCGGTCTTATGCGACTTCGTAACCCCAATTGCATCGATCACCACAAAATGGGTCTTTCCATTGGTTGCCGAGGGGGTCACTTTCTTCAGGTTGTCTTCGTCAAAAGTCCTAGTCCCCCGACCAAGCATCTGCTCATAGTAGTTCTTGGACTTCACATCCCTCATGAAAAGCAGGCATTCAAGGGGGCGAATGTCGGTACCCGTTGCAATCATATCCACTGTGACCGCAATCCGAGGGTTGAATCCGTTCCGAAACTGAGCCAGTACCGATTTTGGATCCTCCTCAGCTTGATAGGTGATCTTCTTACAGAAATCATTGCCCTCTCCAAACTCCTCTCGAACGATCTGAATGATGTCGTCGGCATGGGAATCCGTCTTGGCAAAGATCAGGGTCTTTGGGATCTCCTTACGGTTCGGGAAGATGGTCGGGAGCTTCTTTTTGAAGGTGTTGATTACATTTCGAATCTGGCTTGGGTTCACATAGTCGCGGTCAAGATCCTTCGCGGAGTACAGCTCATCCTCATCGACCTGTTCCCATCGGGTCTTGCGGGTGAGTCTTTCTCGCCGATCGACGTACTCCTTAGCCTCGATTTGGGCGCCGTTCTTGGTGATTTTTGTTTCGATCACAAATAAGTCAAAACCTACGTTCACCCCATCAGCCACCGCCTGAGCATGGGAGTATTCGCTTACGATGTTCTCTTGGAAGAATCCGAATGTGCGCTTATCTGGGGTAGCGGTAAGGCCTATCAGGAAGGCGTCGAAGTAATCGAGGACCTGCTTCCAGAGGTTATAGATCGATCGGTGACACTCATCCACAATGATGACATCAAAGAACTCCAAGGGGACTTTTTGGTTGTAGACGACGTCAAAAGGCTCCTTCTGGGGTGCTGTGGATTCGTTCGGGTTCTGGTCTTCGGCATGCTCATCCATCTCACGCCCCTTCAGCACCGAATACAGACGCTGAATGGTCGAAATATAGACTTGGCTATCGGGCGGGATGAAGCCCGACTTCAGACGGGTCACATTGTAAAGCTCTGTGAACTTGCGGGGATCGTCCACAGGGACATAGGACATGAACTCTTGCTCAGCCTGCTCCCCAAGGTTCTTAGTATCGACAAGGAACAGAATCCGCTTGGCTTTTGCAAACTTCAGAAGCCGATAAACCGAGGTGATGGCCGTAAAAGTCTTCCCAGACCCCGTAGCCATCTGCACTAGCGCACGAGGCTTCGCATCCTTGAAGGACTGCTCAAGGTTGGTGATCGCGTTGATCTGACAGTCTCGAAGGCCAGCTGTTGGCAGACTAGGTAGATTCTGAAGACGGGCGCGAAAACTACCCCCCTCTTCCTCAATGTAAGCAAGGAGGGTCTCTGGGCGATGAAACGAAAATACCGATCGAGACCTTGGTTTTGGGTCTCGGGCATCGGTGAACCGAGTCAATACACCAGTGGACTCATACCGAAACGGGAGAGGCTGATTATCGATGTATTTGAGCTTGCTATCGGCATAGCCCCTTGACTGATCTTCTACCGCTGTGAGGCGGTGGCCCTCATCGTCCTTTTTGGCTTCGATCACACCTACGGGAGTACGATCCACGAACAGAACATAGTCCGCAGGACCCACCTCGGTTTGGTATTCTTTGATCGCGATCCCAAGCCCTGCTGACCAATCGATGGTTTTTGAGCTTTGGACCTTCCAGCCTGACTCAGCAAGGCGTCTGTCGATGATATCTCGTGCGAGTTGTTCGGGGTTTTGATTTTTCATCGCGATTACCCCTGCTGTTTTTCTCGAGCGTTCCCGCTTCGTACCCATTCATTCACTTCATTCACCCAAAACTTCCACTGTCGGCCCACCTTGTGTGCGGGCATTTTTCCTGCCTCTGCCCAACGATAGATGGACTCACGGGATACCCCAAGGTGGGTCGCAATCTCTTCGACTGACAGCCACCGCTCTACTTGCGAAACATCGGCGTGACTTGACGCAGCATTCATGGGTTACTCCTTTGGAAATATCCTTATCAGTCAATTATTTAGGAATAACCATGACAAGTAAATACAAACGAAAGCAAATCACTTGGACTCTAGGGCAGGAGGGTGACAGGGAAGGTCAAAGTGCGGGTAAAATTGAGATCAGGGCAAAGAAGTAAACTGATTTTATTTAATTAAGCTTGGGTACACACCTCGTGACTATGGCAAGATCAAAGCACAAAGGACAAAGCACCTCAACAGACCGACAGGGAATTGTGGATTACTCCTCAGAGGTGTCCCATTTCCATCACAACTCAACTCGTGACTCGGGTTTGGGCCTCAACCACAAGAGATCTTTTTTCAATGGACTCACAGGGGCACCCCCACTGCACCAAAGTGGATGACTAGGTAGGCTTCAGCTTTTTAGTTTCGCCAAAAATGGCTTCATGGCTTTTTCCAAACGAATCATTGAGTCAATAAGTTCGCCATGAATCTTTGGCCACTCACTCTCGCCCGTCTTGAATCCACCGCTTACAATTACTTTTTTTATTCTCGACGCCCTTTTGCTCTCTAGTCGCTCCCACACCAGTTCGCTTCCAAAGCTTCGCTCGATTTCGGCTTTGTTTTTAAGTAATTGGTCAAAAATAGCCTTATTCTCTTCGCCGTCTTCCTTGTCTTTATCGATATATAACTCAACCTGCGACTCGTGCTGCTTCACACTGTAGTTATATCCGACCCCACTGATCCCAGCACCAGTGCCGAGCCATGAATATTTGTTTGGGGTAATGTTGGCATGTAGACTTGTTTTGACTTTTGCCTGTCCAAGTAGTTTTGACCAAAACTTCTTCCTTAGATCGTATCTCTCTGCATTCTCTTCTTTGGTGTCTCCGATAATTTTTGACTGCTCACTCGGGCCAACGATCAAAGTGAACAAGAAAGCTGGTTCGGAGGCTCCAATGGTGATCGCCTCTACCTTCAAAAGGTAGAATTTGGCTAATCGGGATTCATTCAACCATGTAATGGCCGTGATGTGTTCTGGCTTTGGCTCAGAAACAATCCAGATTGCAATTTTCGCATCCAAGTTTGATAAATAGGTAATCAACTTTCCAAGATGATCGTGGTTGCTCTTCTCAAGTTGATTCTCAATTACAACCGTGTCACCTGTGGATTCGTCTTCTGCCACGATGTCCACGCTGAATGATCCAGCCCTTTGCTCTCTCTCTGCGTCAACAAGAGTCAGGTCGAGAACCTCATTCAGCACATCGACATGCTCTACTAACCACTTGGTGAAATCACGCGCCTCATGGGAGGTCACCTGCCGTAAAGGCACTCTTTGAATCTTCCCGATCATAATGAATCTTTTCGGCAGAGAAAGGGTTACGCTAAAGCGAATGACGGGGCTATGCGTCACCCCCCCTCGAGCTGAAGAACATTGGGAGAACACCTCCCGAATGTTCTCCCAAACTCAGTCAAAAACCAGCAGGCTTTAACACATTGATATTACGAGAAATTTCCCATTCATTCTGGAGAACATAAGTTCGAAACTCCTCCACTCGGGTCCGCCATTTTTCTCCTCCCCCGAACCCCCATTCAACATGATCAGGTACACCCTTCTCTCAAGAAGGGCTCCTGCATGCAAAGGCCGAAGGTCGACAGAGTCATGCGTATCCATTAAGCTCCGGGCATGACGAAGCACTATATTCATACCTATTTAATTCCCGTCCCCAAGGCCAAGCTCAAGCAGTATCGATCGATGGCCAAGTTCGCTGCTCAAACTTGGATGGAGTGCGGCGCCCTCGATTATGTCGAGTATCAGGCTGACTTCATTCCCAAAGGGAAGGTCACGTCGTTCCCGATGAGCGTGAAGCTGAAAGCCGGAGAGACGATCCTGCTCGGAATGGTTACCTGTAAGTCCAAATCGCATTGCGAAAAAGTGATGGGTCGAGTGATGAAGGACGAGGCGCTCGGGAAAGCCTGGGACTCCGTGCCGTTTGATGGAATGCGTATGGTCTACGGCGGTTTTAAAACATTCCTGAAAGCATGAACGTCTACTACTCCGATCACTACACTCTCCCGCTCCCACCCGGTCATCGTTTTCCAATCGAGAAATACCGGATGCTGCGGGATCTTCTTCTCGCCGAGGACATCATCCAAGCCTCGGACCTGAAAGAAAGCCCGCTCACCCCACCTGAAGCCCTGGCTCTCGCCCACACGGGTGAGTACATCGAGGGGATGCGAACAGGCTCGATCAGTGAGCAAAACCTGAAGCGCTTGGGCTTTCCCTGGAGTCCGGGACTTTATGATCGAAGCTGCGCCTCGGTGGGCGGCGCCATTGCAGCCATGAAAGATGCACTGAAAGAGGGCATCGCCGGAAACCTTGCGGGGGGCACCCATCACTCGCACGCCGACCGTGGCGAAGGGTACTGCGTGTTCAACGACCTTGCGGTGGCAACAAGACTCATGAAGCGCGATGGATTGGCGAAGCGAATTGCGATCATCGATCTCGATGTCCACCAGGGAAATGGCAACTCAAGCATCCTTCGGCAGGACGAGGGAGTCTTCATCTTCAGCATGCACGGAGAGAAGAACTATCCTTTCGTGAAGATTCCCTCCCATCTCGACATCGCCCTCCCCGATGGCACAGAGGATGAAGCTTACTTGGAGCACCTCTCAGACGGGCTCATTGAGATCAGGCGCTTTGATCCGGATTATATTTTTTATCAGATGGGGGTCGACCCGCTCAAAGAAGACACCCTGGGAAAACTCCACCTCACCTTCGATGGCCTCATGAAGCGGGATGAGCTCGTGCTCTCATACGCCCGCCGTGCAGGAATTCCTGTGTCGCTTGCGCTCGGCGGAGGCTACGCAAAACCCATTGATCTCAGCGTTCGGGCCTATGCGAATACTTATCGGGTGGCAAAGCAGGTCTTTGCAGGAACGATGCAGCCATAGCCAAGCCAGTAAACCCATTCCTACTTCCGCAACACTTCCACCCGATTCACCGCCCCTCCGAGATAGGGCTTCAGACTCTCGGAACTGATTTCGTGATCACCCGTGGTCTCGCTCTTCAGACATTGATTGAAGAACTTCAGAATCGCCACCCGAACGATCCTCTGAACATCCGCCCGGTTCTTAGAGACCATGCCGTGCTGGGCCCCTCCGGTTGAGTCGGTGAAATCGAGATGTGCAGCATTGGACAACCACACAAAAACATTCCTCCCCTGATTCTCGGGCCAGAGTTTGAATGAAGCAAGCCTTGCCGCAGGGCCCTCACCGCTCTGCTGTCGGTCTTCTGTTCCTGAAATCCCAAGCAAGGGAGCTCGCAGTGTTTTGTAGCTCTCCGATAAGAAAAAAGGCTCGCCCGGTGCCTGGGGCGAAAGCGCCACCCCGCACTTCACTCTTGGATCAGAAAGATCCGGACCCAGGCCCTTGCCCGGTTCAACTTTCGGCTCGATCCAATCGAGTGCGGGGCGCATCCCGGCTGAGACCATCACGGTGAAGGCACCGAAGGAGTGCCCCATCACTCCAACTCGACTCAAATCCATTCGACCGCGCAACCTCTCATTCGAGCGATTCCACTGTTCTGCCCGGTCAATGGCAAAGCGAATGTCCTTGGGCCGGCCCAGAACCTCATTGGAATCGTGAATCATGTCTCTCAGATTCTTGAACACCCGGAGAGTAGCCTTCAAGCGATCCGTATTGCTCCCGACATGCTCGACATCCAGCACCACATAACCCTGTGAAGCGAGGAAGTTTGATTGGGCGAAATGGGTATCCCAGCTCCCCCCCGCCCCGTGAGAAACCACCACCACGGGATAGGGACCCCCTACCCTCGGAACATGAACCTTGATCGGAATACTTCTACCCGAAACGGGGGCCGGGGTGGCTTCTCTTCGTCTGAAGAGTCGCAACCGTTCCGGCTTGGGTGAGGTATATCGGGAATCATCGCGGAGATCCTTGAACTCCAGTACGTCGACCGAAAGAGGATCTTTTCCCGTTGTGGCAAGAGAGGTTCCGGACTGGGAGAAAAGCAGAAATCCAAACACAGAAAAAGGGATCAATCTGTTCGTCATAACCTTTGACTTGGGGTACTCAAGGCGCAGTTTGCCTGAAGCCGCCAATCACTTCCGAAACGGCAACAACTGGCGCAAACGCTCATCACGCAGGAACAGGGCGCCCCACACGAGAACACCGAAAAGGATCTGCAGGGGCACGCCTTCGCTGACCCGTAGGTGGGTCGCAATCGCGCCGCCGAGATAACCGGTCAAGAGGATCGCACCCAGAACCGCGGTCTGGGGGATCATGTACAAAAGAACACTCGTAGCTTCGAGGATACCGATCGTCAGAAGGAGTTCCGCCGGCCATCCGAAGTGGTTCCAGCCTTCCATCATTTCAGGCCCTCCCTTGAACTTCATCATGGCGCTCATGAAAAAGGGGATGGCAATCAATGCCGTGAGAATTTGTCCGACAATATTCAATTTCTTCTGACCTTGCATGAATCAAATCATATCCCTGCACCAGCTTCCGTCAAGTAAACCTTGGGGTTCACTCGGGCTGGCGTTCGACCCGATCCTCCGCTAACCTCTCATCAATATGAAAATTCTCATTCTTTGCCTGGTCGGTCTTGCCTCGTTTTTGGGCTATGTCTCGACGCGAGATGGTCAGTTTCATTACACCCGAAGCGGACTCATTCACGCTCCGGCCCGTGAGATTTATCCCTACCTGTCGAGTTTCCAAAAAGGTGTGGAGTGGAACCCCTACGATCGTAAAGACCCGAGCATGAAGCGAACCCTCAAAGGATCAGACGGTACCGTGGGATCCATCATGGAGTTTGAAGGAAGCTCCGACACGGGCGCGGGTTCCCTCGAGGTCATCGGAATGGTTCCCGACCGCACCGTGAAAGTGAAGCTCGTCATGACCCGTCCCCTCAAAGGCGAAAACCTGATCACTTATTCCCTGACCGAAGAAGGGGCCGACACCCGGTTCACCTGGGAAATGTCGGGTGACGGTGGCTTCGAGGTCGGCATCCAGAACCTGAAAACCCTGATCGAACAAAAGGCTGCAAAGAGTCCCTCCGCCGGCTGAAGGAGGGAGCTCATCCCTTCGAGCGGATCCCTTCTTTTTCAAGCAGAGTCCGGATCAATTCGCGGTGATCCCCTTGGATCTCGATCACCCCGTCCTTTCCCGAAGTCAGGTGGGTCCCACCGGTTCCGCACTTCTTCTTGAGCTTGGTGGTGAGTTCTTTCAAAAAGACCTCGTTCTTCGGGAGACGGTCGATCACGGTCACGGTCTTCCCGCCCCGCCCGTTCTTCTCGATCCTGAGAACAGCCACAAACTGGTAACTCTTGGGATCCACCTCGGGCTCGCAAGTGCACTCTGAAACCACTTCCTTACACTTCGCGCATTTGCGATTCAACTCAGGATCCGAGGAATAGACCAGACGGGTGGTTTTGGTGTTCATGGTCACTGAACCGAGATCTCTTGAAGTTCGAAGGTTTGCCGGATCAGGGTATCCTTCGGAATGTACACATGGCCGTCTTTGCAGTCATAAGTACGGTCATAGTGTGCACATGAGGTTCCCCACGAATTGCGTAGAACATAAGTGCACTGCCCTTTTGAGTCTACCGCAGTTCCGACGATCACCGAGGCGTGCGGGCCACAGGCTTTGCTGTCCTTCCAGATCGGCTGGGTCTTCGATTGGAATTTGCTGTTATTGAGTATAGCTGAGCAGTAGTTGATACCGACAGGGTACCCCTTGGCAATGAGACCGTCCATCTTGGCAGTGGTGATGTCGGACCGATGTGTCGTGCACCCCGCTTGGAACGGGAAAGGCTCTCTGTCACATACCGTCTCGAAATAGATGGCATAAAAAGCCTCGAGGTTCGGGCTCAGCTTCAAAAGCTCCCAAGACAAATCCAACCCCGGGGGGGCTGATTTGCAGGACTCTCCCGGAAGAGTACCTCTGGCTTTGAGTGAGTCGTGCAACTCCTTCAGTCGGTCCCAGTTTTTTTCCTGGTACAACGAACCGATCACCTGGAGGTACTCATTGACCAGATCGTTCGGCTTGACCTTGAACTCTTGAGTGGTCACAGTCAGTTTTTGCTTCTTGGCCCAATCCAGGTACCAAGACTGCTTCTTGGAGCCATCCCGCACCAAGAATGCCTTTTGAATCGCTTGCTCGATCTTCTGGGAGCCGCAAAATCCCCGGGACAGCGTCGCATTGAAAGCGTTGCAGGTGAATCCGCCTGAGAAGGGATTCTTACAAGACTCGATTTTGTCCGTGGCATTCAAGTGGTAGTCGATCGCTCCCATCAATGGAGAACCGTAGACGGGGTAATCCCGTCCCGAGCGAGTCTTCCTCACGTAGTCGATGAGGGTCGAGGACGAGTGTGCGTAGCAGGTCCCTTGCTCCAACTGATTCAGAACAGGGACTTGGTCGATGCCAGGAACGATTCCGGCACCGCAGCTCATCTCGGCACGGTAAGCATCGAGATTGGCTTGGGCCTTCGCCAAAAGGCGATCCACATCATCCGAGCTCTTCCGGAGCTTTCCACTTCGCTTGAACCTGAGCTGTCCGGCCACACCCGGGTTGTCTTTGCGCGAATTTCCTCTCGGCTTGAGAAGCGTGTTGCGCATGAAACTCATTCTCCAGGAATCCGAACGACCTTTGAAGAAAGGATCGTCCGAAAGCTGTTCCCACACCTCTTGCAAGCCCGCACAAACCTCTTGGGTCCGGGTTTTACCGACATAACTGCGCCGGCCACCATGGCTGACGAAGCAATCGAACTCGAATTCTTCGAGTGCGGACTTGTATTTTTCACAGGCCTTTTCAAAGGCTTTGGAATCAAGCCCCTCTGGAACACACCCTAAATCCGCCCGTTTGGGAAAACAGGGAACCTTCCCTCTCACACAGGTATAAATCACCACCTCGGACAGATGCTGAACTTCGATCTGCCCGAACTCCGGATCCTGCGCCTGAGCCGGAGATACAAAAATGGCAAGAAGGGCTAGCCAACGCGAAATGCTCACCCGTCAATCTTAGCCAGACCGACGCGTAATCCCAATCGCAAACTGTTTGTCACTTGGGACAAAAAACTGACGCTGTCCTCAGGACTCCGACTCAGGTTGAAACTGAGGTCCTGGAACAATCCCGTCCAAATCGGGGTCCTTGCCTTCAGCAATGAGGCGTTCGCGCTCTTTCTTCTGTTCTTTGCGCTGCTCGCGGCGCTCTTCTTTTTCCTGGTGGCGTTCGCCCTTCATGCGCTCACGCTGTCGCTTGGCCTGACTGGCCGGTCCCGGTCTACCCATGAACACCTCCCTTGCACTCCAATGAAAAGAGGTCTGACGTCGTGCCAAAGCACCCCATCAGACCTCTCAAATTCAAGAACAGACGGATCAGTAACGACGTCCGCCGCCGTTGTAACCACCACGGCGATCGTTATTGCGTGGCTCCATCGGCTTGGCTTCGTTCACAGTGAGTGCACGACCACCGAGCTCGGCGCCATTGAAACGCGAGATCGCGGTTTGGGCTTCGTTCTCAGTCGACATCTCGACGAATCCGAAACCTTTGCTCCGGCCGGTCTCGCGGTCGGTGATGACGGTCGAAGAGTCGACCGAACCACACTCGGAGAACGACTGCTGAAGCATCTCGCTCGTTACAGAAAACGCCAGATTCCCTACAAATAATTTCTTACCCATTGAATACCTCCTTAAGGCTAGGGGCCGCTAAAGAGGATATGGGCACCACGCCCGCAGACTCGGTAGAAGCAAAATTACAGGGCTAACCTAACACCTTCGCCGATAAATGGATACACAATAAAAATTCCGACCCCACGAACCGTTTTCCTCATGAGTTTCAAACCACATAGGTGCGCGACTCCATGAGTCGCCCCACTCATGACGAGGGCTTGGAGAAGGTCCCCATCAAGCGATCCCAAAAGAGGAGATAAAATCCGTAATTGCCCCGCTGATGGCGGTGGTGCCAACTGTGGTGGATTGTGTGACTGAACCAACGGAGTGGAGCACGATCCAGCCGCTCCGGATTGAAGAGATTGAACCCCAGGTGCCCGTACACGTTCATGAAGAGTGAAAACGCAGTGAACACCAGCAACACGGAATAGTGCAAAGGAAACACCAAAGTCAGGAGAAGGAACACCATCGACTCGACCAAGGCCTCGAGTGGATGAAAAGCGAATGCAGCCATCGGAGTCGGCTCGATCGACAAGTGGTGCACCCGGTGAACGAATCGAAAAAGCCGGGGATGGTGCATCAGACGGTGGGTCCAGTAAAAGTAGGTGTCGTGGAAAAAGAACACGACCAGAAAACTGAATCCGTACCAGAGCCACCCGTGCTCAGCGATGTTGAAGTAGAGCTTCCCCACCCCCATGGGCATCAGCACGAAGCGCAGTGACGTCGGGACCAGGAAGATCAAAGTCGAGAGGACCGAGTAACCGATTTCACGCCGCAAGTCTTTCGGGTTTGCCGGCTTTTTATAGAGAAACTTCGGTTGGGTTTTGGAGAACGCCCACTTCCACAAAACAAGATACGCCAAGCCGGCCACCAGGAAATACCGGAACACATTGTTCATCCACTGGAACAAAAGAATCTCGGGCAGGGAAAATCGGGTCATCAAGTCCATTGTCGACTGCGTCCTTCCTGCTATCATCATCCTCGGGAGAACGCCCTTTCACTACTCGCATTCAGCATGGCGCACCCCGATGAGGATAAGCCTTTGAAACTTGGGTCAAAAAAACCGAAACAGCCCCGAAGCCGGACCACGGTGGATGCGATCATTCAGTCGGTGGGACTGATCATGGACGCCGAAGGACCCCTCGGATTGACCACCAACAAGATCGCCGAGAAAGCGGGAGTCAGCGTCGGATCGCTGTACCAGTACTTCAAAAACAAAGAGAGCATCTTCGAAACCATCCTGCTCCGGATGACCGAGGAGAACCTGAAGTCCCTCGAAGCCACACTGGCGACCATGCCCTCCGAACCAGGGATGCGGACGATCCGGACCACGGTGGAACTGGTGGTCCGGGGACACTACGCCAATGTGAAGCGACTCGGAAAACTTTCTTCCGTGTTGTTCGAGCTCGCTCCGCAGATTCTGAGTGTGAATCATTTCAAAAAAGCCGACGAGAAGATCATCCGCTTTCTACTCAACCGCCTCGATGAGGATCAAATTCGGATCCGACCCAAGCACCGCGAAGCGGCTTTCTTCATCTGTTCCCAAACCGTTCGCGGTGTTTTGTTCATGGCCTTTCTTCAAAAAGAAGAATCCGAGCGTGATCTGATCATCGAGGAGCTGATTGACCTGCTGGTCCGGTACCTGGAGGATGACACGGCCGCAGTGACTCATGCTCCTTGAGCACGGTTTCACTTGCTTCGACCGGCAACCCGTCCTGATACAGGACTCGACGGTTCGTGACCCCGGTGGCATCTTGCCAGGTGAGGAGTCCGTGGGGCTTACCGTTCTGGTAACTCAAGACCTGTTCCACCGTGCCATCAGGTCGATAGAGGATGAAACAACCGTGCTTCTGGTCCCTCACCCAAGGAATCTCCGAGTAGAGCTGGCCGTTCTCATGCCAGTACCTGGCAAGTCCTTCACGCACCCCGTTCACCAAGGGCTCCCGTTGCCGGTACGCCCCCGAGGCATACTTCACTTCCGACCAAGCCTGTACACCCACACCGAAGGCAGGGGAAGGGGGAGCGGTCCAGGTCACGAGACTCCTGATTTGACCCTCAGAAAGCACAGGCGGTCGGTGAAGATCTTTGTTTGCAGGAAATACCGGTGGAGGCGTCGGAATCAAATCATCGATGTAGGCGAAACCAAGACCGCCCTTCCGAACCCTGATCTCCACCCCCTGCCCTGTGGTCAGCTTGAAATAGTCCCAAGATGAAACCCGTAGAGTATCGGGTATCGATTCTGGATTCCGCCCGAAGCGAAGCTCCAGGTAGTGGGACGTGGTCCGGTTTTTCCCTGAGCCGTTGGTTTTCGAGTATCGCTTCAGAATCAGTGCAGAGTAAGATTCGGGGCTTGAACGGTCCAGAATCCGATTCACATCCGCAATGCCCTGAAACCCGGCAAAAAAAACACTCACCAGCATGAAGAAGAAGAGATCCACCACGAGCATGGGTGCGCGAGCAGAACGCCTGAGCAGGATTCCCACTACGAACATCCAAGCTGCCAGCACCAGGAGCGCCACCGTGGAACCCAAGGCCCAGATTTCCCAGGGTCGGATGACACTCTGGCTGTCATCGAGCCTCAAGTGAATCAAGGATCCGGAACCATAAGCACCGATGGCCCAAACCACCGTCTCGAAAATCAAGATCGGCAAGAACCAACGATCGATCAATAGTGGATTGAAACGGAATTCTTCGACCCTCTCCCTGACCTTCAACAACCGCTCCCCGAAATCGGGATCCAACACCGGACCGCGCTTTCTCATCAGTCGCAAATCTCCGGTGCCGGTGGAAACGATCTCGGTGAAGCCCATTTTCTTGAGCTCGAGAAACCAGGTGCGTAGGGCCGGGTCTTCCCTGAGACTGGACAAAAAAACCGGATGGTCGGAAGCCAGGTAGAACGCTTCGTCGAATTCCGGATCCCCGACTTGAAACTCGACACCGAGTCCGATTCTTTTACAAAACCGGGTCCACTTTGATTCTCCACTCAGACGGAAATAAATCCTGCAATCTGTCGAGACCCTGTACTCGGTTGTGGTGACCTTTCGTTGGGTTGAGGTATGAGTCCTGATTTCAAGTGGCCCAAATCGCTCTTTGGTGAACAGGAGAGTCTTGTTGCGGAGATCCCAAAAACGGTACAGGATCGCGAACACCACGAATGAAATCCGGAGCAGAATCCACATTCACACAGCCCTCAAAAAAAAGGGGAGCCGGCTTGGGCCGACTCCCCGACACTTTCCGATCCGATCCTCAGATGAAATCGTAGCCGAGGAGAACGGCCAATGAGGACGCCTTGCTGCCGGCACTATCCTTCAAACCGAGGTTGAAACGACCATCGACGAAGAAACCGACAACAGGAACCGATGCGCGGACACTGGCTGTGGCGCCGTAGTTGTTGTTGTCAGTCGTGCAGCCGGACTCGACACAGATTGAATAGAAGCCGCCGAGACCGACGCTGAGCGGGCCCGCACCAATGCGATAAAGAGCAGGGATATCGAGGAAATTGCTGGTAGTGGTTTGGCCGACTCCCAAAAAAGTCACCTTTGAACCATAGCTGGAGTAAAGAGCCGAAAGCTCGAGGGGACCGATCCCGACGGAAGGGCCTACCGAATATCCGAGAGTACCGGTGAGCTCGGTTCCGGCCGGAAGGGATGATGAAGTACTGGGCAGATTCAGATTCGCTCCACCCATGATTCCAAAGCTCACTCCGGGAATGGCGTGGGCGACAGGGGCGAGCAATGCGACGAGAGCGATACAAAGCGCGGAAATACGGGTGAACAGTTTCATGAGGAATCTCCTTTTGATTCTGAAAGATTGGCGGGGGGAACGGCCTCTGTCAACCCTGAAAACCCCCTGCAGCGCATTGCCAGAACCACCGGAGCGGTGGCAGAGTATCCGGAGAGGATTCGATGTCGGGACCACGACTCCGGGCTTTATTTTCAATGTGGCTCTTGTTCCAGTCTTTGCCTGCACGGGCGGAGAGCTGGACCGTCCTCGTTTATTGGGCGGTCGACAACGACCTTTACGAGTTCAGCATTCCTTACCTCAGGCAATTTGAAAAAGTCGGATCACAATCCGGTTTGAACCTGGTGGTCGAAACCGACTATCCCGGGACCCGCAGGAGTGAGCGGACTCTGATCCTGAAAGACGACGGAACCCCGGGCCGTGTGGATCAGGACCTCCCCCACTCCTTCGTTCTCGAAACCTTCGGCAGTGAGTCCCGTTCGGCGCGCCCCGGAACCCTGGGACGGTTTTTAGGTTGGGGAATGAAGCATTTCCCGGCGGATCACTATGCCTTGGTGGTCGGAAGTCACGGCATGAACTGGCGGGGAGTGATCGAGGACGGAAGTCGCGAAGAAGTCATGTCACTCGGCGGCCTGCGATCGGTGCTCCGGAACTTCAAAGAGCGTCGCGGGAATCCTCTCGAACTTCTGGTCTTCGATGCCTGCCGGATGGCCTTCGGGGAGGTGACTCACTCCCTCAAGGGACAAGTCCGATACCTGCTCGGATCCCAATTCGACGTGAACGGATTCGATCATGCTTCCCCTCTCGGAGAACTCGTGGCGACTCCACGAATGAGTGTGCGGTGGCTCGGTGAGCGCTACGTGCATCACTATCCCCGTGCAGATGCGGGAGAACCCGATTTTTCCTCGAGTTTGGTTTCGCTGGATTCTGACCAAGTGGAACGGTTCGAACGGGATCTCGATGAAGTTTCCCACCTGATCCTCACCCTCTCGGAAGACGAAAAAGTCCGCCTGAAGAAGAACCTCGTCTTCACGCAGAACGAATATCGGGACCTGGCGGTGGACGTCGGACATCTTGCGGAAACGCTGGTTCGCATCCGCCCTGACCTGGCCGAACGCCTCGAAGGGATCCGAACCCGCTGGATGCCGGGTCGGACCCGTGTCGACTCCACGGGATCGATCCATCACGCCAATGATCGACCGGACGCGCTCGTAATCGCCGCAAGCTCCACTGCAGGCTCAAGCCCAGCACACGGTCTGTCTCTCACCTGTAGCCCCGAATCGGCTTCGTACGCGGCATCACCGTTCGGAAGACGGCATCCGGCATGGGTCCTTGCCTGCAGGATCCTGCTGCCCTGAATCCGGTCAATGAAGCGATGAGATGAAGCCCGAAGGGTCGGCAACCAGCTTCTTGGCAAAGGTGCCGTAATCCATTCCTGTCGCTTTTCCGATCCCGTAGAGCGCCCCACGGTAACCGGTGTAGATCTTCTGGACCTGAAGCGCATACTTCTTGCCGTCGAAAGCCCCCGGATCCCGGAGTGGCCAACGTCCGGTTTTCATCTTGCGATCGAGCTTCAAGAATTCGTAAGAGGTGTTGAACAGCAGACTCACATAAGCCGCCACCCGGTCCTCGTGCCCGAGCTGTTTCAGACGCATGGACAGATAGGCCGGAGTGTAAAAATGATGAGCGAGAGGATGGAAATCCTTCGCCCCTTGAATGTACGGATAAAGCGAATACGAGGGATTCGAGTTCGACTCGACCCGGTTCGAAACCAGAAGATCGTAAAAACCGTTCAGACTCATCAAATTTGAACGGGCCTTCCTCCCCAGTGCAGAGTCCACAAGATCGAAGTAACCCTTGCTCGCGAAGTCCTGGAAAACCGTCGTCATGAATCCGAGTGCTCGCTCACGCGTTCCGGTGATCCGGACCGCCACCGTCCAGAGGGAATGGGGGGCCCCGTTGCGGTAGGAATCCTCGAACTCGCCCTGGAAAGTCTGCATCCAATTCGCAAAGGTCGCCGAATCGGCCGAAAAGGCTTTCTTGAGTCGTGACGTGAAGGCCACCTGGTGGAGCTTGAGGCCGTTCACACCCGCATCGCGGGAGGGATCCACTTTGACCTGGGTCAGGTCGAGGACTTCGACCAGATCCATCGAGGCGTCGATACAAGAGTAGATGTAAAAAGGATCGCTGAAGGTGAAGTTCACCGTACAGCGATAAGACAGATACGCCTTCAGACAATCGGCGGAGTTTTCAGTTCCGGGCTCGGAGCAGTATTGATTCAAGGCTTTCGTGAGATCCCCGAGCGAGGGGAGCACCCCGGACTCCGCAGAGTACGAGGTGCCACCCAGGCTCAAGAACAGGATTGCCATGCCGAGAATCTGTCTTAGAATCCGAGCCAGGCGTTTCATGATCTCAGTCTCCGATCAGGGATTTCAGGGTCGGTTTACCGTTGTAGAACGGGCAGCCAGGCGCGAAGCGGAGATCGTAGCTCACTGAGAGGTCTTCTTTCGCGGACTTCCCGGTGTTACCGAAAGAAGCCACCGTCTGACCCGCGGAAAGGTCGAGCTGGATCTCGCGGCTCAGGAGCGTGCGGTCCTTCGAATTCCAGAAAGAACCTTCGGTCCCGATCACGCTCGCACTCACGATCGCCTTGCACTTGGCTGCGAACTCACGGTTCACAGCGAGGGCACTCAGTCCTTGGTGCGAAATCACCAAGGTGCCGTCGGCAGCGATGCGCGACCGGTTGGACTCGATGAGATTACCCGGGGTCACAGCCTTACGGGCCGTTCCGATCAACTCCACACTTGCCGAGGTGTCATATCGGTTTCCATAATCGGAGTAAGCGATGCGGGAAGCGACTTGGTTGTAACCTTCGCTCGCGGTCACCGACACGCGCTTTCCGTCATATTGGATTTCAAAGCTTTCCGATTCACCTGGCAGCAAAGAGAGATTCCGTGCCTTCACCTTGACGAGTGCATTCACTTCTCCGAGCTTCTCGGAGTTTTCGATCTTGTAGGTCTTCACGTCTGCCCGACAATCGACCGCGTTCGAGAGGTACCCGAGATTGCGGATGTTCTCTTCTTTATGGGTGTAAATCACCTGGCTCGCCCAGCCGGAAGGGATGCCTTTGGCAGTCATGTCCTTCGCAGCGGTCTTGATCAGCTTGGTGAATGCGCTCCACGAGCGGGGCTTGCCCTTCATGAAGTACGCCACCAAATGAGGTGCGGTCCGATCACCCACTCCTTGGATGGATTTTGCGAGTGCATCCGCTTTCTTGGCCTGAGGGGCTTCGTAAAATCCGTTCCAATTGCCTTGGCGGCCGTCAGAGTTGGTGTCCACATCTTCACACGAATATTCCACCGATGTGATGATCTCGGTGGTCACGAGATTACGCTGGGCGCTCAGGATGTAATCTTCTTGTGCTTCAATCGGGCCGTCTGCATTCATGCGGGTGGCCTTCACTTGGATCTTCTGGGTGACGGGAGTCACGACGATCTTGGACTCCGCATAGGCACTTGCGGCCTGCAAAAGGATCAACAGGGAAAAGAGGGACTTCATGGGGATCTTCCTTTCTCTTACAGAGAGGGGGCGTTAGGTGAAATTGACCGATGCTTTTTAACGCGCCGCAGCACAAATGTAAAGAAAGAATTCCCCGATCAGGAAACTAGATACGAACCCATTGAAACATCAGGTCTATTTCGACCTCATTCCCCACCAGCACCCCGCCCGCCTCGATGGCAGGCGGCCACACGAGCCCGAACGCGCGTCGGTCGATCTTGCCCCGGGCGTGGATTTCAAAGTCCGAGGGTAACTTCTCGGTGTGGGCCAGGATCTCACTGAGCCCCTCGACCTCGAGCTCTACAGGACCCCGGGCTTCTTTGACTTGAAGGGTTCCCGCAATTCGGATCCGATCCCGCGCCGAAAGATCGACCTCCGTGGAGGAGAATTTCATCTCAGGAAATCGCTTCGGGTCGAAGAACTCATTGGTCCGCAAGTATTCATCCCGGGACGCGTCCGCGGTCGTGATGGATCCGACCTCGACGGTTCCATCGAACCGGCTCCGTGACGGCTGTTCAGAATCGAGGCGGAAGGTCCCCCGGAAGCGCTCAAAGCGTCCCTTCACTTTGGCGATCATCAGGTGTTTCACCGAAAAGGCCACATGGGAGCGTTCTGGCACGATCCGGTATTCGACGGACTGGGATTCAAGACTCATCTTGCTAGGATCTTTTCACGCCATGGATGCTTTTTCGAGCCCAAGCCGAGATAAAAAACACGATGGCCAGGGCCAGCAGGATGGAAGCCACCCCGCCCAGTGAGAACGAAACCCGCTCTCTCAAGCGTGCGTTGAACAAAAAGATCACCAGGGACAACACCAGCAGAAAACCCGAGGTCATGAACATGGGACACCTCTCCACCCTGGTGAACTGCAGGGTTCATGCCCGGATCCACACCTGAACCCATGGCCAGAGCCAGCGATTCACGATCTCGCCCCCGACCAACCAGGAGAAGAGATTGGCGCCCAGTGCCATCCAAACCGCACGGCGCGCCGGGACTTTCCAGATCCGGTGGAGCGCCCAGGCCTCCAGCGCCGGCGCAAAGGCCTCTGCTGCCAGGACATAGGCTCCGTATCCTCCGCCCAGATTCCGGATGAGCACCGGCCAACCCCAAACCACCAGAGGATGGGTGAGGAGATTCAGAAACAACACGCGCAACGGCTTCCGGTACCAGGGCCACTCGAACAGGCAAGTCAATGCAAAGAACAACAGGTAGGTACCGAATCCGATTGCGGGATCGGCAGGAGGCGACGCGAACACTTCCGCACATTCACCTGTGAGGAAATACTGGAATACCGAAAACGAGTGATCACAACTCACGCCCCACCCCGACGCGAAACTCCCACCAAGAACGCCAGCTCGGCAAATCCATGGTAAGCCGCCAGATGGACGTAGGCCCGACGCGCACTCTCGCGATCCACTCCATAGGCCCACAAGAGAAATCCGATCAAGAGAACCGCGACCCCCGCATGAATGAAGGATCCGAACCACCGTCGGTCCTCACGGAATGCCGAGCGGAAACTCACCGGAATTTGCGTAGGCGCATGTTGGTCCGGAATGGCCTTCAGCCAGACGAAATAATGGAGAGACTGGGTCAAGAGGAAGATCCGCACAAATGCGACTCCGAAGCGGTCCGCCGGAAGGCCTGCAAGATTCCAGGAAATCCCGCTGAGTGGCCCGATCACCGGCAACGTGGAGACGGCGACGCACGCCAATCCTGTCAGACCCAGGGCCAGAATCGCACCCCGACGCTCACCCTCGGAACGGATGGAGCGGAACCAGAAAGCAAAGGCGACGAAGTTATGGAGAATGGCGAGAGTGAGTGCGGTCTTGTAGGAATCCAGATGAAACCCGTACCCGATACACGCCAGACCGACAGCAGCGGGAATCCAGCGCACTCGCTGACGTTGCGCCAGCATCCCGAGCAGAGTGATCACCATGGCTCCGAGAGCCCAAGCCGGGTTCGCTCCCAGCGCGAGAGTCATTCCGAAAACCAGAGTGATTCCGGCGTAACCTTTCCATGCCCGGGGCTCACCCCAACCATAGCGGAAGCTCGCCAGCAAATGCGGTACTCCGAGAAGCAGTGGAACCGCATAGAAAGAGAACTCCGGGAATCTCCAGACCAGAAAACCGTTCAAACACAGAGAAAGCAGAAACCAGAGCGGAGTCCGGAGCGATCGATCCAGGAAAATCCGCCTGCCCGGCCCGAGCCGCAGAGTCCGCCGGAGTATTCCGGCCCTCCACGAGTCCAAGAGCGCCGCACTCGAATTCATCTGGTCTTTCGATCAGGAAACAGCTCGGAGCTGGGAGAAACAGAGTCCACCTCCGCCCCCACTTTGAGAGCGCGCTCCTCGATGGTGTCCCGGGACACAAAAATCGCAGAATTCCCGACCCGGAGCCTGACCTTCCTCTCGTCGAAAGAAAGAACCTGTCCACGAATCGTACTCACCGGCCCCATTCCGGCTTGAGCGGGCAGATGGAGCAGCGGCAAAGCGAGCAACACTAGCGCGAGGCGCACCTGGACCCGGCCAGACCGCCTCAAGCGTTCATTTGCCATTCCCGCCATTCTGCACTCCATTCGAATTCATGATGACCGGAGGGACGCTTCCCTCGGCTTTGACGAACTCCACCTGAGGATCCTCGGCACAATCGCGAGGTTTCTCCGGGCAACGACCGTTCTTGGCCAAACAGGAGACCGGAGTCACCTTGAAACCGCACTGAATCTGGGCGAAGCAGACCTGAGTCGAGCCACAAGATTTCACCTGAACCGTGTTTTGGGAAAGGTAATGGCACTCTTTCACCACCGGCGGCAGGGGAATGTCCGCGTTTGCCACTCCGATTCCCCAGCTTCCCATCCATCCCAACAACATGAAAAAGGTCATCCGCAAGGCCCTCCATTGTTAAGAATCCCGCAATTTCGGGTCTGACTCAAGCGCGAAGCACAATGAAGTCTGTTGATTCCGGCTTGAGGTGTCAAATTTCCTTGATTGGGGGTCCGGCCATCAGTTAGACTGCGCCGGCACTTTCAAAAAGGAGATCCCATGACCCATCCGTTCCAATCCCGCAAATGGCTCGCCGCCACCTTCTTGGCGGCCTGTTTCGTCACCCAGCCCACCCTCTCGAACGCCCTCGAAATCGATGCGGATTCGGAACTGACCGTTTCTTCGAACCATGAGCTCGTGCGCGTGGACCGTCACCGGATCTTCGTGAAGCTCAAAAAGGGCAAGCGATTCCCCCGTTCTGAACATGTGATCTCCGCCACCCGTCTCTTCGGTCGCCTCTTCGTGGTCCAAACCACCGATGCAGACGCCCTCCGCCAGGAGCTGACCGCCCAAGGCTTGACCGAGTACACCGAGCGGAACACCTATCATGGCAAGCAATCCTTGCCCGAGCCGGTGGAACACCAGTCCGTTGAAAACACCACCGATGTCGCCACCTTCAATGATCCGATGGTGGGCAAGATCTGGTCTTTCGCTGACGACAGCGGAAACGGAATTTCTGTGAACAAGGCCTACACCCTGGCCGCCACCTCTTCCAAAAAAGAAGTGATCGTCGCAGTGGTGGATACCGGTGTGGACTACAACCACGAAGACCTGAAAGAAATCATGTGGGTCAACAAAGGTGAAGTCCCCGGCAACGGAATCGACGACGACCGCAACGGCTATGTCGATGACGTCTACGGAATCGACACCATCACTCGTGATGCCCAGGGCCGCGCCACCGGTGACCCGATGGCCAGCCATGCGCACGGAACCCACGTTTCGGGCACGATCGCAGCCAAGCAGAACAACCGCATCGGGATCGCCGGCATCGCTTCCAACGTGAAAATCATGGCCATCCGGACCGTTCCGGATGACGCCGATGAAACCGACGTCAACATTGTCGAGTCCTTCCTCTACGCCGCCAAGAACGGCGCCCGTCTGATCAACTGCTCATTCGGCAAGACTCACAATGAAGGCGGCATGGCTGTGAAAGAGACCATCGACCACATCTTCAAGAACTTCGGAACACTCGTGGTGGCCGCAGCCGGGAACGACTCGAGCTTCGGCGGAAAATGGGACATCGACCTGAAGCCCAAGTATCCGGCCTCGTTCAATTCGGACGGACTCATGGTGATCGCATCCACTGCTCAAAACGGCGGGCTTTCCTACTTCTCGAACGTGGGCAAGCGCTCGGTCGATCTCGCCGCTCCAGGATCGGACATCTACTCGACCGTTCCAGGCAACCGTTACGCCGGAATGTCGGGCACCTCGATGGCCACCCCGACTGCGGTGGGCATGATGGCCGAAGTGCTGAGCCAGTACCCGAACCTGACCGGTGCCGAGTTGAAACAACTCGCCATCGACAGCGTGACCAAGGTCAGCGCATTCAGCTCCTACATGGTGAGCGGGGGACGCGGGAACATGTACAACATGCTCAAAAACGCATCCCAGATGAGCTCACGCTACCGCTGATCTGAATCCATTCTTCCAAAGGCGTCAGGCGGGAAATCCCCCCTGGCGCCTTTTTTTTGTGCTCCAAAAAACTCCCGACACGAGCCCCGCTCCAGCCACCACATCGATCACGTAATGGTAGCGCAGGTAAACACAGGCGATGGGGATACTGATCACCACCGGAATCAGGATCCGACCAAGACGGGCTGAAACACCAGCGAGAGTGCCCCAAGCCAATAGACTGAGTGCCGTATGCAGGCTCGGAAAACAATCCCGCTCGATACGAGCCCGGTCCATCAAGGCCTCCTTCACTCCCTGCAGGTACCGCAAATCCAGGTGCTCCTTGAAATCGAGTGTGAACACCGGGCCCTGGACCGGCACCCACGCGTAGAAGGAGTATCCGATGGCCAGCACCAGGACAAAACGGAATACGAATCTCCGGAGCTCGTCCTTCCGGTCGGAGAGAACAAGAATCCCGAATGCCGCGAGGATCAAGGCTCCATAGAGCGAGTAACAGAGCGCGAACCATTCGGTCAGCCAAGGATGCAAACGTGCGGAGATCCAGAAGTGTGGATTCACCCCTCCGAACATCCACTCATCCACCCGAAGCAAAGTGGCATCCAGATCGGCTACGCCCGAGGCCCGGATCATGAGGGGCACGAAGGGATAAGTGAACACCATCAGAAAGCACGGGAGCAGCTCTTTGAACAGGCCCGCGACCACCCGCGCTTGTCCGAGCAAAAACAAAGGAAGCACTGAAACCACCGTGAACAGCACCCGGTATTGAGACAGGAGCCCGAGCACGCCCTCTGGAAACCACTGCTGGAGCGGGAGCAGGCCGTCTCCCGCCGAGACACTCCATCCCGCGTAACCGGGAAGGAGCAGCAGCAATCCGGCGGTCTGATGCCACGGGCGACCGCGCGTAGCACGGATGAGAACCCCGGCAAGGATCACCCCCAAGAGTTCCAGAAAAGGAAATCCGCCGGAGAGGATCTTTTCGACAGGCACACTGAATCCGGAAGCGGCGACCCTGAGCGAGGACACCAAGAGAAACGCCAAGCAAACCCAATAAGCGGGGGCCAATGACCTGATCACTTCCATAGCGTAACACTTTTAGCGGATCACCCGGAACGTGAGATTGATCCTGGACTCTTTGACTCTCAACATTCTCGGCAGGGCATGTTGCCAAAGCTCCTGGGTCCGACCCGCCATCACCAAGAGGCTTCCGCTTCCGAGCTCGACCTCCGCTTTTTGACGGGGATCCCCCATTTTCCTGAAACGGAACTTCCGCACGGCACCCAATGAAACCGAAGCAATGCAAGGTTCGGGACCGAGTTCGGGCTCATCATCACGGTGCCACCCCATGCAATCGTGCCCGTCCCGATAAAGATTGAGGAGCACGCTGTTGAAACGGATCCCGAGCTTTGTCGTCAACCGGTCACGGATTTCAGCGACAGCCGTTCCCCAAGGGTCGGGATCCCAAGTCACTCCGGAATAGCGGTACGATTTCCCGGGATCCCCCTGCCACGCCACCAATCGTGGCTGCATGACCTTTCTCCCGAACATCATGATTTCCCGCTCCTGCCATCGGGTTTCGGAATGAATCCGCTGAAAGAGATCAACGGACTCTTCCGCACCGATGAAATCCTCCACCCAATCGACACGCGCGGGGGAAGGAAGCAGGGATGGAGTCCGAGGATCCATCACCGGGGCATCGAACTGACCGTCCACCGGTCATAGCGGGTCAACAGCAAAAGTCCCGGCAACATCAGGCTGATCGCCACTGCAAAGTAGGCGGGCCACCCCAGGTGTTCGGCCATATATCCGGTGGGAGCGCCGGCCACCACACGGGTCAGGGCCATCAAGCTGGTGAGCAAGGCATACTGGGTCGCTGAGAACTTTTTGTTGCACAAGCTCATCAAGAATGCCGAATACGCTGCCGTTCCCATTCCGGAAAGCAGGTTCTCGGTGGCGATCGCGCTGACCATCAAGGGGTAATTGAGCCCGGTGTAGGCCAGCGCCAGAAACAGCAGATTGCCCGCTCCTTGCAAGATACCGAACACCCAAAGAGACCGCTTCATTCCCATCCGGGTCATGAGGGCTCCACCCGCCAGGGTTCCGAAAATCGTGGCCACGAGGCCCACGCCCTTGTTGACCGCCCCGATGTCGGTCTTGGAGAAACCGAGCTCCAACATGAAAGGTGTGGTCAGAGCCAGAGCCACGACCACATCGAGCTTGTACAAGACGATGAACGACAGGACCTCGATCGAGCCCTTCCGCTTGAAGAAATCCACCAGAGGCAAGGCCACCGCTTCTTTCAGCGAATGGGGACGGGCTTCCGGGTCGGCCTGGGGCTCGGGAGCCAGGAACAGGGTACAGAGGACGCCCACGCCCATCGAGAGTGCCATCAGGAAATAAACCTGCTTCCAAGGAATCCGGTCGGCAAGAATCAACGCCAAGGCTCCGCTCACGAGCATGGCCAAACGGTAGCCCATCACATAGGCACCCGACCCGAGACCGTACTCTTCCGGCAACAAGGTGTCGGTCCGCCAAGCGTCGACCACAATGTCCTGACTGGCACTCAGAAATGCCGCCACGACCGCGATCATCGCCATCCGCGCGGACTGCTCCGAGGGGGAGGTCACCGCCATCCAGGCGATGGTCAGAGCCAGCAGGATCTGCAGCACGAGAATCCATCCCCGGCGCCTACCCAGGACCGGTGGCAGGTAACGGTCGAGGAAAGGGGACCAAAGGAACTTGAGCGTGTAGGGCATTCCCACCAATGAAAAGATCCCGATCGTGGTCAGGTTCACCTTTTCCTGACTCATCCAGGCCTGAAGGGTACTTCCCGTCAGAGCCAGTGGAATTCCCGAAGAAAATCCATACCCCAAAGTCGCGACCATTCTCCGGCTTCCCATAATCCGGACCAATCGATGAAAAAATCCTTCTGCCATGCCGAAAGGCTAACACAGTCCATCACTCAACGAAATCCATTGAAGTGCGGATGTGTCGAAAACGACTCATTATTCGGCGAAAATTCCTTTGCTAACCTGTTTCAGAGGTCAGGGATGAGAGTACTGTTTTCAATTCTATTTTTCGCGGTGATCGTCGGCTCCCCGGCTGGAGCCCAACCCAACAAAAAAGCAGAACCGAATCGAAAACCCGCCAGCTTCGCGCCCGCCTCCACCTCGTTCATCTCTTTTTACGGGAAGCGTTATCTGGTCAAATCCTCTGACAACAATTGCAATGAAGGGCAATTCAAAGACCATGGATTTTCGGTGCGGCTTTGCGTGGACAGTTCAGGCAATCCCATTCAGGTCCGTCCCTGAATGAAAAAGTACCTGCTCTATGAACACGGGGTCCAAAGCCCGCGCTGGCAAACGGACTACCTCCCCCAGTTCCATACCTGGCTGACCCGCAAAACACCCTACCTGTTCCGTGAAGACTTTTGCGGAACCGCGAGAATCGCTTGCGAATGGGTGAAGCAATCCACCCGCCATCGGGCCTTGGGACTCGACCTCGACCCCGAACCCCTCCGGATCGCGCGTGAGCGGAACCTGTCGCAGCTTTCTTCGATTGAAAAAGCCCGCATCGTACTCAAGCGGCAGGATGTGCGCTCCCCGACTGCGGAACCCTTCGACATGATCGGTGCGTTCAATTTTTCCTGCTTCACTTTTTTGACCCGTGTGGACCTCCTCCGCTATTTCAGGGCCGTCCATGCATCCCTGAAGAAACCCGGAACCTTGTTCCTGGAGATCGCAGGAGGTCCCGGCTTCATCGAGCCCCGACACGAGCGGCGCAACTTCTCGGTCCCCGGAATCGGGAAGGTGAAACAAATCTGGGAGCAGCATCAGTACGATCCCATCACCGGAATCAACGATTACTCCATTCACTTCGGGCTCCCGGACGGAAGCTGGCTGCAAGATGCCTTTCAATATCACTGGCGGATTTGGGGGATTCCCGAACTTCGTGACGCGCTTGCCGAAGCCGGATTCAGAAAAAGCGTCGTCCTCTGGGAACAGGTGGATGACCGGGGAAAAGGGACGGGGGAATTGCTCCCGACCGAGAACGCAGAACTCCCCGAGTCGTACGTGGCCTATCTCGTCGCCGTGAAGTGAAACGCTGTCACGGGCATGACCCTTGCTCCCGTTCTCTGACGAAAGCGAGGATCCATCATGGACCAAAATGTGAATGAGAAGATCGAATCCCTGAGAAGCCGGACCCGTGAGTTCATGCAGCACGAGAAAACAACACTGAACCAATACGGCGGAACCATGCTGAAGGAAGTGGAAGGTCTGGTGATCGAAGCCGTCGAGTCGGCATCATCCAAGATCGATTCCATCCTGGTCAGGGTCTCTGACAGCATCAGAAAAGAGCCCTTCGTTGCGATGGCCGCGTTTGCGATCACTGGATTGGCCGTGTTCAACCTGGTGAACAATCGCCGCAAGGGCCAATCATCAGCCTCGGCATCGGCCGCTGCCGGGTCCGTGGCTGAGGCCGCTCCGGACATCAAGCACTGACCCTCACTTGAATCGGATTTCGATCGCACCGAAAGGAAGGATGCCGATACGGAGGTCCCGGGTTTCAAGGAGGGGCCGGTCGACCCACTGATGAAGAGTCCGGATCCAACGTTGAACGGGTGCCTCCGGATCCTGCGGGCGGACGGTGTTCAAGCGCCCGGACCAGGAATCCGCCCGTACCGGCGAACTGTGAAGAAAGAGTATCAGGATGAGTGTGCGACGGAGCATGTTGAACCTCTTGGATGATCAAAGGTGGACCGGCTTCAAGAAGTCCGGGCGAAGGCGTAGGGATGGGATGGGATTGAACGCCTCCGACCGGGCCTCTTAAAACCGGCCACCGCGCCGTCCGAATTGCAAAGGCCGGACCAGGGTCTCCGGCTCAGAAACCCGTGATCAGCCTCGACGGGGAGACACAGTGAATCCAGGAAGGGGCGGAAGATCCCGATTGAAGCCACTTCGGGGAGGGAGTATGGTGCACCCATGCTGAACGAAGCCGATGTGGTCATTTTGGGAGCGGGTGGAGCCGGAATGATGTGTGCCATCCGGGCGGGACGCCGGGGGCGCTCGGTGGTCCTCCTGGACCATGCGAAGAAGATCGGGGGGAAGATCCTGATCTCGGGGGGAGGTCGTTGCAACTTCACCAATCTTGGCGCAGGCCCGGGTAATTATGTCTCGAACAACCCTCATTTCATGAAGTCGGCTTTGGCGCGTTATTCACCCTGGGAGTTCATTGAATTGGTCAACCAGCACGGGATCGCCTATCACGAGAAAAAACTCGGCCAGCAGTTTTGCGACGGAAGCGCCCAGGCGATCGTCGACATGCTCGAGAAAGAGTGTCTGGCGGCGGGGGCACGATTCGAGTTGTCCTGCAAGATCGAGAAAGTGGAGAAAATCTCCGAACAACCGGCCCGCTTCCGAGTCCGGACCGACAAGGGTTCGATCGAATGCGATTCGGTGGTGGTGGCCACTGGTGGACTTTCCTTGCCCAAAATCGGCGCAACCGGAATCGGATACGAGATCGCCAAGAGCTTCGGACTCGAGCTGATCAAAAGGGCTCCCGCTCTCGACGGGTTCGTGTTTTCCGGCGAGGATGAAAAACGATTCGCCGGTCTGGCCGGGGTGTCCTTCGACTCGAACATCAGCTGTAACGGAAAGCACTTCCACGAGGCGATCCTGTTCACCCATGCCGGGCTTTCGGGCCCCGCCACCCTTCAGGCCTCACTGCATTGGTACGAAGGTGACCCGGTAACGATCGACTTCCTGCCCGGAAAGGATCCGATGGCGTGGTTCCTCGAAAAGAAGAAGTCAGGGAACCGCTCTCTCGTCAAAAACCTTCTCTCGGAGCTCCTCGCCTCGCGCTTGGCCGAGCGTCTGTGCGAACTGTATTTTCCAGATTCAAAACCCCTTCCCGACGTCTCTGAAAAAGACCTCCGCGCTTTCTGCGGGCTCCTGAAAGAGTGGGGTTTCGTGCCGAAATCAACTGTCGGTTATTCGAAGGCGGAAGTCACCCGTGGCGGTGTTTCCACGGATGAACTGTCGTCGAAAACCCTGGAATGCAAGAAAGTACCGGGACTCCACTTCATCGGCGAGGTGGTCGACGTCACGGGATGGCTCGGTGGATACAACTTCCAGTGGGCCTGGGCCTCAGGCGCCGCGGCCGGTGACGTGGTTTAGTCGGGCTTCTTGGCGTACAGGGCGTGAACCGAATACAATTCGATCTGCCTCAGGTGTTTGAAGAACAACCAGGGTACGTGGGGTTCGCACTTTTCGACATTGAATCCGGAGATCCGGTACAGCCACTCGACAACGGCGGCTGAATCCGAGACACCTCTGGGCATCCGTCCTCGAAGTCCTTTTGCGATTCTTTCGTGCCAAATGTAAGGACCGGTCTGGATCGCAGCACCTCCCGGTGAGACCAGTCTGAACTGTTCTTCGGGCAGGATCTTCGGTTCGTCGAGCATGTCGATGGCATTCATCGAAACGGTCACGTCGAATCCTGCCGAGGGAAGAGGAAGTGCGTCGATCTCTCCCACCACAAAATCAGAAAAGGGCGCGCCTTCGGCATGGATGCCTCCGCGCTCGACGGGAAGTGTGAACTTGCGTGCGAGGTTCCCGAACAGCAGATCCCCCGGAAAGAAGAGCTCACCGCGATACGGGGCCCCGAGGTTGAGGTGGCGCGCCAGCAAAATGGAGTGGAAGGAACTGTCAACTCCGAGGTAGCTCTTGGCTCTCCCCCGAAGTCGCCTGCAAAGACCCCCGACTCCACAGCCGAGCTCGAGCACACTCAGTCCCGACCCGATCCACGAAGTCACAGTTTGGAAAGGTCCACGGTCCCAGTAGCGTCGAATCCATTCTGTGATTTCAGGACTTTCAGAGGCGGGAACACTCTTCCACCATTCTTCAGGGCTTCCTTCGTAACCGAGATAATGATTCATGAGGTACAAGGCATTGACCCGACCCGACTCGAGATCCTCTTCGATATGTTCGCCCGCCTCGGCCTCGAGCGCCTCACGTTGTTCGGAAAACTCCTCCCGGTACTCGAGCGGGATCTGTGAATCCGGGACGAACTTCGAGATCCCCTTCACGTGAGCGAGCAGGTATTCGCCGGGATCGGGCACGACGACGGCCACCCCTTCGAGAATCGGATACCGGCTCCCGCACTGGACACACTCGAGCGTTCCGTAGACGATTTCCTCCCGGGTCCCCTCACCCTCCAGGCGGAAGCGCCCATGACAGGATTTGCCCCGGGTCCGGGCCGGGCAACAGAGTTTCTCAATGGTGGATTTCAGCATGACGGATTCTCCCGAGTAATAACGAACTGAAGACGACACTCACACTGCTCAAGGCCATCGCGGCACCCGCGTGCACCGGAGACAGGACTCCGGTCACGGCGAGAGGGATGCCGACCAGATTGTAAACAAAAGCCCAAACCAGATTCTGTCGGATCCGTCGGTAGGTCGCTTTCGAGATGCGGATCGCATCGAGTGATTTGAGCGGATCCCCTCCGAGCAAGGTGATTCCGGCAGTCTGCATGGCTGCATCGGTTCCGGTCGAAAGCGCAATCCCGACATCCGCAAGCGCCAATGCCGGAGCATCATTGATCCCGTCTCCGAGCATCGCGACACACTCCCCCTCACGCCTCAGTGACTCGATCACTGACGCCTTGTCCTCGGGAAGCATCCGCGCATGGACGGTTTCGATTCCGAGGATGCCCGCGATTCTCGATGCCTCTTCCTGACGGTCACCGGTGAGGAGGACCGGCCGGATTCCCGTTTCGCGAAGCCTTCGGACAAACTCGGGTGCTCCGGGTTTCAATTCATCCTCGAACCAGAAAACTGCCATACTGCGTGGAGAGTCCGTGGCCTCGATCAGGTATGAACAGGATCCCGATCCTTGCTCCTCAGGGATCGGAATTCCACTCGCCTCGAGCAAGCGACTGCTCCCCATCCGATAGAGCGTGCCGTTCACCACTCCCTCGATTCCCCTACCCGGAAGGACACGAAGCGCGGTCACATTCAATCGGGCCCCACCCGCCGGAAGCGGAGCCTGAAGAATGGCTCGCGCCAGCGGGTGCTCACTTCCCGATTGTAGAGCCCGGGCGATCTCCAGTGCGGGCCCAGCCTCCGTCGATTCGATCCGGCTCAGTACCGGCTTTCCTGTGGTCAAGGTCCCGGTCTTGTCGATTGCGAGGACAGTGATCCGGTTGGCCATTTCGAGAGCGTCCATGTCGCGGATGAAAATCCCCTCTTTCGCCGCTCGACCGGTTCCGACCATGAGTGCGGTCGGTGTGGCAAGTCCGAGGGCACAGGGGCATGCGATCACCAACACGGTCACTGCACGCACGATCGCAGTTTCACCGGAACCCGAGCGGATCCCGATCCACACTAGCACCGCTCCGGCGAGGACCAGAACAGCCGGGACGAACACAGCCGAAACCCGATCCACCACGCGCTGGATGGGCGGTTTCTTGTCTTGTGCGTTTTCAATCAAGGCGATGATTCTCGAAAGAACGGTTTCAGCACCGAGCGCGGTCACCTCGATACGGAGGGGCCCGCTGACATTCAAAGATCCCCCCCGGACGCCGTCACCGGGTGCTTTTGGAAGCAGGCGACTCTCGCCGGTCAAAAAGGATTCATCCAGATCGCTCTCGCCCTCCCACACCCGTCCATCGGCAGGAATGCGTTCTCCTGGAAGCACCAGGATCCGGTCGCCCCGCTTCACTCCCGCTATCGGCATTTCGAAGGTTTGGTCTCCGAAGCACACCCGGGCTGAAACGGGCTGGAGTGTTTCAAGACAGCGGAGGGCACGGGTGGTCCGGATCCGGGCCCGGAGCTCGAGCCATTTTCCGAGACGGACCAGAACCAGGATCATGGCCGAACTTTCAAACCAAGGATGATGTGAGAAAAAACTGAGACCGTAAGCCGAAGTGGTCCCGAGAACCACGAGGACGTCCATGTTGGCACTTCCCGCGCGGACCGCCTTCCATGCACCAAAATAGAATTTCCGGCCTGAGCCGAATTGAATCACGGATGCGATGCCTGCCTGCACCCAGAAAGGCAACGGAAGCATGAGAACGAGGGGAATGGACAGGATGGCGGCGCTGATCCATTCACGGAATTCGATTTTTGCTTCGCGCTCCGGATCGAGGGCGCCGGAAAAAATCGCCTCGTAACCTGCATTCGAAACGGCATCCTTCACCAGCTTTTGTGCGCTCTCCACCGCCTCCCTCAAGCGGATCCGCCCCCTTCCGGTCGCCAGATTCACCGAGACTCCTTCCGCACCCGGAATTTTCGAGAGGGCGGTCTCGAGCTTGGAGACGCACGCGGCACAGGTCATCCCCCGGATGTGAAACTTCAGTTCGGACGCGCTCATGCTCCGATCTTACCTCTCCGGAGTGTCGATGGCTTTGGAAAAAACCTCGAACTCCTCGATCCGACCGGAGTGAGAAAGGACGAGGAACCCCTCATCCGCCGGACTTCGGCTCTTCAAGGTCTTGTCCGCGATTTCGAGAGCACGTCGGGGGCCATAACGCCGGACCCAACGCGCCGGATGCCAGCCGTGCAACTTGTGGTGAACCACCTGAGGAAGCGTTTTTTTTGTGACTCGATGCCGGTCCGGGTCGATCACCCAGCCCGCTCCCGGAAGCATCTGGATCCAGCGACTCATCGCGGATGCTCCGTCTTGCTCTCCCCACTCGAGCGTCACCGGGGTACGGCAACCCCTCAGGGTTTCTTGAATCGAGCGAATCCACAAATCAGCAGGCTCGGGCTCGAAAAGCCGGCGGCCACTTGCCAGGATCTGGAGTCGGACCACACCCTCGAGCTCTTCTTCCACCAGTCGGAGCCGCTCAGGGAGCGATTCCGGATCGCGGATGGGCCTGAGCACAGTCCTGGCCAAAACCGACATCCCCCGCTCCCGGAGTCGCTTGCGGTATCGCGCACGCTTCGTCGCTGAAAGTCCGAACCAGAGGCCGGTGTCGAGCTCGACGCAATCGAAAGGCGATCTCCACTGTTCGATCAGGTCGGGATCGAACTTTCCGAGAACCAGCCGGATCAGGGTCGAGGGTTGCTTCGATCGTGTCGGGGCGTTAAGGTCGGGGGACATGAGAGCGATCTTTGCACAAAAAGCGATCTGGGTCGCCGCCCTCGGGTATTTTGTGGATCTTTATGATCTGGTGCTGTTCGGGGCGGTGCGAATGGAGAGCTTGCGCGGCATCGGAGTCACAGAAGATGCGATCTTCCTTGTGGGAACGACTCTTCTGAACTGGCAGATGGCCGGAATGGTTTTCGGCGGGTTCCTGTTCGGCGTACTCGGTGACCGGATCGGAAGAATGTCGGCCCTTTTCGGATCGATCCTCCTTTATTCGACAGCGACTTTTCTGAACGCCTGGACCCAAGATCTTCCGACATATACCGCGCTCAGGTTTGTGGCGGGTTGCGGACTGGCGGGCGAGCTCGGGGTGGCGATCACTCTGGCATCCGAGGTGCTTCCCGCGGGCATCCGGGGGATGGGCAGCGCCTGGATCGCTTCCATCGGATTTTTGGGCGCGGCCTGCTCCAGTTTGATTTCCTCGAGAATCCACTGGCGCACAGCCTATGCCATCGGCGGCATCCTCGGGTTCGCGCTTCTGTTCGCCCGCATCCGGATTCTCGAGCCCGAGCTTTTTTTGCGCGCCAAAACGGCCGGGGTCGGTGCAAGCTGGGGCTCCTTGCGACTCCTCTTCGGATCCCGCGCACGGGTGTTTCGACTCCTTCCCGCCCTGGCTGCCGGAATTCCGATCTGGTACGTGGCCGGGATCTTGTCCTACTTCGCGCCCGAACTCGGAAAAGCCCTGGAGATCCAAGGGGACATTTCGGCTGGAACGACGATCTTTTGCGGATATGTGGGCGGCATGGCCGGAGACATCGCCTGCGGACTCCTGAGTCAACGCTGGAAGAGCAGGAGGCGTGCGGTGCTCACCTTCATGGTGCTCGGTGGAGCACTCGCTCTCGGCCATCCCTGGTTCTTGAAAGGTGCCGACCCCGTGTGGTTCTACGGGGTTCAAGGACTGATCGGTTTCGGAAACGGCTACTTCGCCACTTTGGTGGCCTGGGTCTCAGAAAGTTTCGGAACGAACTTGAGGGTGACCGCCACCACTGTGATCGCAAACCTGATCCGCGCCTCGGTGATCCCTCTGACCCTGGGGTTCCGGACCTTGATCCCGACCTTCGGCTGGGTGGGTGCGAGCGTGACGATCGGTTGGGTGTGCTGGGGGGCCGCCCTCTGGGGGGTCCGGAAGATGGGAGAGGGTTTCGGGAAGGATCTCAGCTACTTGGAATGAGCCCTCCCCTGAAGAAAATGCTTTCCAAAGGTGTCGAACTTGGCTATAAGCGTCACAAATGAATCTCAAGGCACTCCCCCTCGCACTCCTCCTGTGTTCGCCCCTGACTTCATCGGCCCAACTTCGGGTGGATCTGGCCCCCGTCGACCCCCTTCAACTGCAATGCAAACTCCGCAATGACCGGTTCTGGACCGAAATCGGTTTTTCACTGGATACCAACGGAAAGGTCTCCGGCATCCTCGGCAACTATGTCTTCACCTCGAGCGGAAGCCGGAAGTTCATTTCGGGCAATATCCTGTTCGACATCCTTTCCTTCGACACCGCCATCATCGGGCACACCGGCGATCCCCGCGGAGTTGTTTCGCGCTTTTCTTTGATGCGCGAGGAATCCAACCAGTCCCACTGGATTTACGAACAAACCGATCCTCACGGCGAAAAAACGGTCGCCGTCTTCAAGTGCTTCCCGAAAACCCCACCCCGCAGGTGAGGCTCTTCCGGACCTGTCGCTACTCAGGTGCCTGGTTCCCCACCGGGGGCGACCGCACCACCACCCGACTCAGGGTCGAGGCCACTCTGAGAGAGGCCATCTCCGATCCTGAAGGTAAACTCGCGGTGGATCGCTCCGGACCGAGGTGGGTCGGAACGAGGGAGATCGGGCTTTCGTATGCCCACGATGAAGACTCGGTCTTCCTGGTCTGGACTCCGGACGGAAGCCCGATCGGAGTTGACCTCGAACCCGAACATCGCCGCCCGAAGCATCCCGTGACGGAAATCGCATCCCGGTTTTTTCACCGCTCGGAAAGCGATGCGCTCGGCGGGCTACCTGAATCCTCCCAAACAGAGGCCTTCCTGGATCTTTGGCTCAAGAAAGAAGCCGTGGCGAAGCTGACCCGGAAAGGCCTGGTGTACAGCCTTCCTCTGAACCTCGACGGGCTGGAAACATTCGAATATGAGGAACCCGCCCTGCTTCCAGAGGGAAAGCGGGCGGTCCTCGCATTTTTCAAAAAATAACCGCGGGGAGCTTACGCTCCGCCGTCAGCGCTTCCCATTCCGGCGCGGAAGTCGGCGGCAAGAGCGGCCTTCAGGTACTCCTGCTTCATGATCGCGATGTTCTGGATCGAGATTTTCTTCGGACATGCCGCTTCGCACTCCTGCAAATTGGAGCAACTGCCGAATCCTTCTTTGTCCATCTGATCGACCATCCGGATCACCCGACGTTTGCGATCCGCCTGACCTTGCGGCAGAAGCGCGAGCTGGGTCACCTTGGCGGAGGTGAAGAGCGAAGCCGATGCATTCGGACAAGCGGCGACACACGCACCGCAACCGATGCAAGCAGCCGCGTCCATCGCGCGATCTGCGAGATCTTTCGGAATCAGAATCGCGTTGGCATCCGCATGAGGCCCGGTCTTGGCGCCGGTGTATCCGCCGGCCATCTGGATCCGGTCGAAGGCGCGACGGTCGGTGACGAGGTCGCGGATGACCGGGAAGGCCTTCGCGCGCCACGGTTCGATCGTGATGGTCTCACCGTCGACAAAAGTGCGCATATAGAGCTGGCAAGTGGTGGCTCCACGAACCGGGCCGTGAGCCTGCCCCTGGACCACCAGAGAGCAGGTTCCACAAATCCCCTCACGACAATCGCTCTCGAATTCCAGAGGACGCTTGCCGCTCTTGATGATCTGTTCGTTCAGGACGTCGAGCATTTCCAGAAACGACATGTCGACCAGCACGCCCTTCAGTTCATGCTCTTCGAAAAACCCCTGGGCTTCACGGGATTCCTGTCTCCAGACACGCAAACGGATATTGATGGTTTTCGATTGGGAAGCGCTCATTTGTAGCTCCTCACTGAAAGTTTCACATTCTCGTACACGAGTTTCTCCTGGTGACGGACAGGAACCTGTCCCTTGCCCTTGTATTCCCAAGCGGCGACATGGGCAAAGTTCTCGTCATCCCTCTGGGCCTCACCGTCCGGGGTCTGGCTCTCCACCCGGAAGTGTCCGCCACACGACTCCTTGCGCTCGAGCGCATCGCGAGCCATCAGGGCACCGAGTTCGAGCAAGTCACGAAGGCGTCCCGCCATCTCGAGGTTCTTGTTCAGTTTGGAGTCCCCGGTCAGGAGCAGGTCCGTGTCGAAGTCCTTCTGGAGTTTTTCGATTTCGGCGAGGGCTTCCTTCAGGCCCTGCTCAGAGCGGGCCATCCCGATCTTGTCCCACACCACTTTGCCGAGATCGCGGTAAATCTCGGTCACGGTACGTTTCCCTTTTTTGCCGTTTTCCAGCATGCGGTCGATTTCGGCGCGAACCTCTTTCTCTGCCGACTCGAAAGCGGCATGGTTCACGTCCACCTTCTTGAGCAAATCCTGGGCATGGGTGCCGAGGTAATTGGTCACGGTGTAAGGGAGGATGAAGTATCCGTCCGAGAGTCCCTGCATCAGAGCCGAAGCTCCGAGACGGTTCGCTCCGTGATCCGAGAAGTTCGCCTCACCCGCGGCAAACAATCCGGGGAGGGTAGTCTGGAGGGAGTAATCCACCCAGAGTCCGCCCATGGTGTAGTGAACGGCCGGGTAGATCCGCATGGGAGACCGGTAGGGGTTCTCGTTCGTGATCTCATGGTACATGTCGAAAAGGTTGCCGTAGCGTTCGCGGATGGCCGCCTCGCCGTCGCGCTTGATCGCATCACGGAAATCGAGGTAGACCGCGAGTCCGCTTTCACCGACACCCCGACCTTCGTCACACACTTCTTTGGCCGCGCGGGAGGAAATGTCCCGGGGAGCGAGGTTCCCGAAACTCGGGTACTTGCGCTCGAGATAATAGTCACGGTCTTCGTCCGGAATCGTGCTCGGATCCTTTTTGCAATCCTCTTTCTTCTTCGGCACCCAAACCCGCCCGTCGTTCCGGAGACTCTCGGACATCAACGTGAGCTTGGCCTGATAGTTTCCGGAGACCGGAATGCAGGTCGGATGGATCTGGACGTAGCAAGGATTGCCGAAAAGCGCGCCCCGACGGTGTGCGCGCCAGATTGCGGTCACATTGGAATTCATGGCATTGGTCGAAAGGAAGTAAACGCGACCGTAACCTCCGGTCGCCAACACGACTGCGTCCGCCGCATGGCGCTCGACCTCACCGGTCGTGACATTGCGGGTGATGATCCCGCGTGCCTTTCCGTCCACCATCACCACATCCAGCATCTCGCGATACGGGAACAGCGTGACCTTGCCTTTTTCGACTTCCTTCATGAGCTGGCTGTAAGCTCCGAGCAACAGTTGCTGGCCGGTCTGCCCGCGGGCATAGAAGGTCCGCGAGACCTGGGCCCCACCGAAGGACCGGTTCGCCAGTTCTCCGCTGTATTCACGTGCGAACGGAACACCCTGGGAGACGCACTGGTCGATGATCGAAGTCGAGTTCTGGGCCAGACGGTAAACGTTGGCTTCGCGGGCACGGTAATCGCCCCCTTTGATGGTGTCGTAAAAAAGACGCCAGACCGAATCGCCGTCGTTCGGATAACTCTTCGCCGCGTTGATCCCGCCCTGGGCCGCGATCGAATGGGCCCTCCGGGCCGAATCGTGAGTGCAGAAGGACTTCACTTCATACCCGAGCTCTGCGAGCGATGCCGCCGCCGAAGCTCCTGCCAACCCCGTTCCGACCACGATCACGGAATACTTCCGCTTGTTGGCCGGGTTCACGAGTTTCATGTTCGCCTTGTAGTTGTCCCACTTCTGGGACAGGGGGCCTTCCGGAATTCCTGGATTCAATTCGATACTCATGCGTTACCTCCGCCGGACTGGGTTGCAAAAATATAGATCGGGATGAACAAGAAACCGAAAGCGAGCAAGAGGGCGATCACCATCCCCATCGCGTAAATGGGCTTGGACCATCTCGGGTTGATGATCCCGAGGGACTGGAATGCGCTCCAGTAACCGTGGCGCAGATGGAAACCGAGGAAGAGCATGGAGCCGACATAGAACGCGACCCACTTCAGCTGGGTGAACGCTTCCACGACCACACGGTAAATGTCATGGACCATGACTCCGCTCACAGAAGCCGTGTAACCGTCTTCCATGGTCGGCCCGAAACGGAACTGGGCCACGTGGACGATCAGGAACACGCCCAACACCACACCGGTCCAGATCATGTTGCGCGAACCCACCGAACTCTTCGAAGGTCCACCCTTGGTCTTGGCGTGATCATAGTCGATCGGACGGGCCGCCTTGGCCGAATAGGTCACCTGGAATGCGGTGACGATGTGGAGCAAGATGGTGAGTGCGAGCCCGACTTCGAGCGCGATCAACGCAGGACCGAGCGCATGAAGGCGTGCCGCATAAGTGTTCATGGGTTCTCCGCTTCCTGCGTACAGAGTCAGGTTGCCGAGGAGGTGCACCACAAGGAACAGGACCAACGCCATTCCTGAGGCTCCCATGAGATATTTTCTTCCCAAGGTCGATGAAAAAAGCCGCGATAAAGGTACCATTGCTCGGAACGCTCCTTTTTGGGTTTGGATGTCCTCTTGTTTTATCGCAAAAATGCTCCCTTCTCCACTTGATTTCAACGGGATGCGCCCCGTATGCTGACCCCGATGCTCATCGACCAGATCAATCTCAACCAGCTCCGGGTTTTCGAGTCGGTGTACCGCACCAAAAGCATGACACGGGCCGCAAAAGAGCTTCACCTCACCCAATCGGGTGTTAGCCAACACATCAAAGCCCTCGAAGAAGTACTGGAACTGAAGCTGTTCGACCGGATCAAACAGAAGTTAGTCGCGACTCCGGCCGCACGGGAGCTCTACCAACACACCTCGAAGAGCTTTGAATACATCGAGACGACCCTCAACCGACTGAAAAACACCGACAAGGATTTGGCCGGACTGGTGTCCATCGGCGTACCGATCGAGTTCGGGAACAACGTGATCATCCCGATGCTCGCCGAGTTCCAGAAAAAGAACCAAAAAGTCAGATTCAAGATCCGCCAAGGCTTCGCCTTCGAGATGAACCATCTGCTCATGAGCGGGGAGCTCGATTTCGCATTTGTCGACTCCTTCTCGTTGGACAAGGGGATCAAGACCGAACCGGTTTACGACGAGGTACTCGAGCTTTGTATCTCGAAGAAAGCCCAGCTTCCGCAAAAGCCTCACGCCGACTACTCGTTCTTTCAGAAGCTGTCCTATGTCGATTACCAGGAGGACCAGTCGGTCCTGAGCCTCTGGATGAAGCATCATTTCGCGGTCCGGAATCCCGAGCTCGACGTTCGGGTCTACATCACGGACGCCCAAGCGGTATCGAAATTGATCCTGAACCAGGTCGGAGCCGGGATCCTCCCGGGTCACTTGGCTCAGAAACTCCTGAACCGCGGGGAAGAACTCCTGATCCTGAAAGGCGGCTCATCCCCGCTCCTGAACACCATCAGCATCGCCCACCTCGAGGACAAAACCCTGACCACTGCCGGGAAAGCGGTACTGGGCCATCTGCGAAGCCAGCTCAAACGCTGATCGCGATCAGTCCTCGAATTCGTACCGGGAGAGATTCTTCATCCCCGCCTTGTATCCCGCCTTCACGATTTCGGTGAGCTTCCTCGGATTCAAAGTGAAGTGCTCGGCCATGATCGTGCGGGTGTCGGAAGGGTCCGGATGGATCGGAATGATGTCGAGATCCCGACTCTGGTTCAATTCCTTCTCGAGGATCTGGAGTATTTTTTCGGCCTGTTCGTCGCCCAGACCCGAATCCTTGCAGTAACGGTACACCTCGTTCATCGCGGACTTCTTCGAGCGATAGGACTCGTAAGTGCTGTTGATCTTCTGCTCGATCAGGATGTAAATCGCCTGAACGACGATCGCAGGGAGTCCGAGCGAGGTCAGGGAGCCGACCTCTTTTACAAAGCGGTACGGCTGATGGGTGTAGCTGGTGAACACCAGATCGGCCCCGGAGTCGACAGCGATGTGGGTCGAAAGCGTTTCGCGGATCTCACCGTCGATGTAATAGTGCGACCGTCCGTGCTCGTCCAGGATGTGATACGGGGCGTACACGACCGGAAGCGAGGCGCTGGCCGCCACCGCATCCGAGATGCGCGCATGGGTCTGGTATTCGCAACGTGGATCATGAGGCGGGGGGGCGTAGGAATTCTTCCCGAAGACCACTTTCTGCGAATCGTTCAGCTTGGTACTGACAATGAACAGCTCGGGCTTGTAGTCGGAAAACCGATTGGAGGGGATCACCTCCTCGCGGATGAACTGCTCGAGCCCGGAGGTACTGAAAAGTCCCGTCATTTTCAGCCATTTGAACTGAAGCAGGGAGGGAAAGCGCCCGTCGATCAGGGAACCCATGATGTCCCGGACCGCGGCGAACTGGGTGACCTGCTCCTTGGCGATTTCCGGACGGATCTTGAACATCTTCGAATACTGGAGTCGTGGCAAAGGACGGGGGAAAAACTGGGACCCCTCCGAGGAAACCTGGTTCAAAAACGACGCCGAGATGTTCTCAAGCGAATAGCCCGCGGCCAGGACCGTCGTGATGAACGCGCCGCCACTCGAGCCCACATAGGTCTGGATCATTCTCGAATGGGATGTGGGTTCAGCCTGATCGGTTTTGAGCCCGCACTGGAACTCGAAACCACTCTCACGAAGCGCATAAGCCACCCCGATATGGAATGCCGCCGCCTTGGTTCCTCCACCCGACAACACGAGGGCGAGCTTCTTCTTCCGCGAAATCCTTTTTTTCGGCGTCGCAACCATAATTCGGACTCTCCGTCCCGAGAATACTTGAATTTTCCACTTAGGGAAATAGAATGATGAAATGACGAGCGATTTGGACAGTGAGAAGTGGGTTCCCCTGGTGGAGTTCTCCGTCCAGAAGGGCATCAGTCTCTCCACTCTCCGTCGCTACATCAAGTCCAACAAGATCCCCTGGAAGCTTCTCGAAGGTCGTTACCTGGTGATGGATGACGGGACCTTCACCGCACCTCGCACTCATGAAGTGAGGTCACCGATGAATCCGCCAAGCGAGTCCGCGCCTGCGGAGCAGGAAGCCCGGGTCCGCGAGCTCCAGACCGCCCTGAATGCGGCACACGAAGAGATCGCAGAACTGCAGACCTTGTTGGCATTTTACGAGGAAAAATGGGCACAACTGTCAAAAAAGTGAAGCATCTGTTCTTCATCCTCACTCTGGCGCTCCTGCCGACGACTTCCCGGGCGAGCCCTGAGAATGACCGGGTTTACCAACTCGAAACTGTCGCGTGGCTCGGATCGAGCGACAACATGGACGGGGTGTTTTCCGAATTCGTCGACGAACAATTCCAACGATATTTCTCCGCTCAAACCCGCTTCACACCGAAACCCCTGAAAGGCATCTCGGAGATTCTCGGGAAGTCGAGCGCGCGCTACCGCGAACTCATTCGAGAGTCCGAGATCCTGAAAAAGATTTCACGGAAATTCGAAGTGGAAAGCCTGATTCGCACACAGGTCTTCAAAGAGGGCGAGTCGTACCGTTTTTTGATCGAATGGCTCTACGGACCGCGTGCCGAAGTGATCACCCAACATGAATTCCGTTACGTGGATGAACACAAAGAAACCGGCTTGGCGGGTGGCAGTCTTCCCGGGCAGTTCCAACAAGCCCTCGGAACCCTGATCTCGAAACTCCCCTTTCTCGGACAGGTTAACGGAGTGGAGGGTGACACCATCACCGCCAGCCTCGGTCGGAACGCGGGAGTCAAACCGGGCGATCTGCTGGTCATCTCGACACTGCAAAGCGTCAGGCGTCATCCGGTTCTCGGGACGATCGAAGAGTGGCGCTGGCAAGCCGTCGGTCGGGCGCGGGTCGATCAAGTTGAAGAATCCCTTTGTTTCGCAACCGTGGTCGAAACCGAGAGCAACCAGAATGTGATCCGGAACCACAAGGTCCGCGAGATCGTTTCAGCACCCACCGTGAAGAAATTCCGTGAGGAGGAGGAAACCTTCATCGCCCGATCGGGCTGGATCGCGGGGAATGCGGGTGCCGGGATTTATGCCCGTGAAACCTCGGATGGTGCGGGCGGGAAAACCCGTGGCGGGTCGGGAATCCTCGGCGCCTTCGAACTCGACACCCAGCTGTGGCTCAATTCGCGGTACCTGGTACAGGGATCTTACGAAACCTCGCTCTTCAATTATTCTCCCACCGATCTCTCCACGGGGTCTGCGATCGGATCGAGCGTGAGCGGGACCCACTCCAAGCTTCGCGCGGCACTCGGTGCATCACTCCTGCCCATGAAGAGCCTGTTCGATCCGGTGGCTTGGATCCATGCCGGATACAAATCCACCGCACACACGCTCCCCACGACTGCGGATTTGACATCGAAGAGCTCTCTCGACAGCTTGTTCGTCGGGGTGGGCGGGAGCTTTCCGGTGACCCCGAGGCTCCTCGCCCAACTCGACCTCGACCTCGGGATCTTCAGGACCGCCGATGCCGCGGATCTGGGATTCGGGGATGCGAGCGCATCGAGCGACCTGAACTTCAGGCTTTCCGGAATCTACCGGGTCGACACGCACTTTTTCTTCCGCGTCATGCTCAACATCGCTTCGCAAAGCATGGATTTCACCGCAGGACAGAGCCTTTCCCAAAAAAGCTTCTCCCTCTCCCCTTCCCTCATGTATTATTTCTGAGCCATGAGCACGGAAAAGAAGCGAATTCACGAGGAGATGGCCTCTCTCATCCGGGAGATCGAGAAACACGATGAGGCGTACTATGTGAACGATGCGCCCCTCATCAGTGACGAAGAATACGACCGGCTCTTCCGTCGCCTCCAGGAACTCGAGGCCTCGAATCCGGACCTTGCCTCTCCCGCATCCCCCACACGGCGAGTGGGGGGCAAAGCGCTCGAACAATTCGCAAAGTCCAAGCACGGGATCCCCATGCTCTCACTCGCCAATGCGATGGAGCCCGCTGAACTCGAGGCCTTTGATGAACGGGTCCACCGGTTTCTGGAAATCGAGCCCGCCAAGCCTCTCGAGTACTTTGCAGAACTGAAGTTCGACGGCTTGTCGATCAACCTGGTCTACGAGAACGGCGAACTGGTTCGAGCCGCAACCCGGGGCGACGGTGAGACGGGTGAGGATGTGACCGGGAATGTGAGAACCATCCGCTCCATCCCGCTCAAACTCCAGGGTTCGGATCTTCCCGCGCGAATTGAAGTCCGCGGTGAAATCGTCCTACCCGTCGAGGATTTCGTCCGTTTGAACCGGGAGCAGGAACTCAAGGGTCAGAAGCCCTTTGCGAATCCGAGGAATGCCGCAGCCGGGAGTTTGCGCCAGCTCGATCCGAAGGTCACTGCGAGCCGGCCCTTGACCGGATTTTTCTACGGTATCGGCGAAGTGAGCGGCTGGACCCCTCCGAAGACCCATGCCGAGTACGAAAAAACGCTCGAGAGTTGGGGATTGCCGGTCGGAAAACTGAGGAGAATTTGCAAAGGCCCGGCCGAAGTGATCTCGTTCTACCGGGAGATCGAAGACGCAAGGGAGTCGCTTCCATTTGAAATCGACGGAGTGGTCGTCAAGCTGAACTCCTTCGCCCAACAGCAAACAGCCGGATTCGTCGCCCGTTCGCCGAGGGGCATGATCGCCTTCAAGTATCCACCCAAGAAAAGCGTGACCCTCGTCGAGGACATCCAGATCCAGGTCGGCCGGACCGGGGCCTTGACCCCTGTGGCTGTCGTGAGTCCCGTGAATGTCAACGGCGTGATCGTCCGACGCGCAACTCTCCACAACCAGGACGAGATCGACCGGAAAGACATCCGGATCGGCGACCACGTGGTGATCCAAAGAGCGGGGGACGTGATTCCTGAAGTGGTCGAAGTCCTGAAGGAACGGCGACGCGGAGACGAGCGACGGTTCATGATTCCGGACCAATGTCCGGTCTGTGGCTCACCCTCGGTCCGACCTGAAGGAGAAGCCGTCACCCGTTGTTCCGGAACCCGTTGCATCGCCAAACTGAAGGAACGCATCAAGCACTTCGTCCAGAAAGATGCGGTCAATGTCGAGGGCTTGGGCGACAAGATCGTCGACCAACTGGTGGACGAAGGTCTGATCCGGAGGATTCCGGACCTGTACGACCTGGAATTCTCCAATGTCCTTCCACTCGAAGGTTTTGCCGAGAAATCCGCACAGAAGCTCCTGAACGCAATCGACCATTCCCGAACCCCCGAGCTTTACCGGGTGATCTTCGGCCTAGGAATCCGGCATGTCGGAGAGGCGACGGCCAAACTCTTGGCCCAGAAATTCAAATCGATCGACGCATTGGCCTTGGCCGGGGAGTCGGAACTGCTCGAGGTGGGTGGTATCGGTGAAGAGATGGCCGGATCCATCCGGGAGTGGTTCTCCCACCCCGAGAACCGTTCCGAGCTCGAGGAACTGGTCGGCAAGCTCGAGATCCTGGCTCCATCCAATTCGGGTGTCGTGCAGACCTTCGCGGGCAAGACCTTTGTCCTGACCGGAACACTGCCCGGACTGACCCGGTCGGAGGCCGAAAAAATGATCGAAGACCGGGGCGGAAAAGTCTCGGGCTCGGTTTCGAAGAAGACGGACTTCGTGCTCGCGGGGGAAGAGGCCGGAAGCAAGCTCGACAAGGCTCGAAGCCTCGGCGTTCGAGTCATCGACGAGGCACAGTTCCTCCTGATGCTCTGACCCGTGCGCCCGTGGGCGGTCAGAAACGTTCGCGCTCGCGCAGCTTTCGGTCCCAAAGCTCCTTCATCTGGGCGTACTGGGATAAAAATTGGCTGATGCGGAACTTCGCCGCCGTGAGATTGCTCCCCATTCTCTGGAGCTCCTGGATCTTGGTTTCGAGCAGCTTCACTTTTTCGATGGGTGTCCGCTTCTCCACCCCGTTGAAATACTGGAGGTAAAGCTGGTGGGTCTGCTCCATCAGGGTCCGGGCCTCATGGATCTTGCGGTCGATTTCGCCCGAGTCTCCTCCGGACGAGGGAGCGGTCTGGCCCGATCTGCCCGCAGGGATCTGATCTTCCTCTTCATCCCAAAAGCTTTTGCGTCTTTGATCGTCATTTGCCATACCTGAAAGGGTACATGAAAACAAAAACCCAGTACACCTGTCAAAGTTGCGGACACATGAACCCGAAATGGCTGGGTCGATGCCCTGAGTGCGGTGCGTGGAACTCCTACGTCGAAGAGAAGATCACGGCCACCAAGGAATCCTCGATTTCGGCGGTGCGAGAAAGCTTTCAGCCTGCACAGGGCGGGGGGTCCCCCTGGATCCGCTTGGGAGAAGAGCCTGCCGGTTCAGGAGCAAGTCGGCACCGACGCTCATCCGGCTCTTCAGAGCTGGACCGCGTCCTCGGCGGTGGAATGGTTCGTGACGGATTTGTCCTCATCGGAGGGGACCCCGGAATCGGAAAGAGCACGCTCCTGCTCCAGGTTGCAGACGGTCTCCTGAAGGGCGAATCCGGAGCGCGCGTTCTCTATGTCAGCGGCGAGGAATCCATCGAGCAGATCCAGGCGCGCGCCAAACGCCTCAAGATCGGACACACGGACCGCATCTACCTGGCTGCCGAAACCCAATTTGAGAAAGCCCTCGGAATCGTCAAGGAACTGAAGCCGGATCTACTCATCATGGACTCCCTCCAGACCTTTTCAACAGGGTATGTCGAGTCGGCCCCGGGCACCGTGAGCCAGGTCCGCGAAGTCACCTCCCGGCTGATGAATCTGGCCAAGTCGGCAGGCATCGCCGTCTGGCTGGTCGGTCATGTCACCAAGGACGGAGCGATCGCCGGACCCAAGATCGTCGAGCACTTGGTGGACACGGTCCTCTACTTCGAAGGAGACTCCGGCCAGACGATGCGGCTCCTCCGGACGGTGAAGAACCGCTTCGGCAACACGAATGAACTCGGCGTTTTCGAGATGACTTCCGACGGACTGGTCGATGTCGCAAACCCGTCTTCGCTGTTTCTCTCGGAGCGGAGCGAGGAAGCGATGGGGACTGCCATCGTGGCCACCATGGAAGGGTCACGCCCTCTTCTCGTCGAGCTTCAGGCACTCTGTGTCCCCTCTCCCTTTGCAACACCCAGACGGACCGCGGTCGGTCTCGATTCGCAAAAACTCGCCATCTTGACCGCGGTTCTCGAAAAACATGTGGGCGCACCCCTCATGAACCAGGATCTGTTCTTCAATGTGGCAGGAGGACTCCGTCTCACCGAGCCGGCCTGTGATCTCGCCTCCATGGCTGCGATCCATGCCGCGATCCGTGAACGTCCGGTTCCGGCATCACGCGTGTTTCTCGGTGAAGTGGGACTGACCGGTGAGGTCCGCAAAGTTTCCCAGATAGAAATCCGGGTGGAAGAAGCGAAGAAACTCGGCTTCAAAGAAGTGGTGATGCCGGCATCCCAGATGGATCGCGTGAAGAAGATCAAAGGAATCGAGCTGATTCCCGTCACCCACGTTCATGCACTGAAAGATCTGGCCTGAGGATCAAGACATCCGGGCGCGGGCGACCGCCTTGTTCCACTCGAGCAAACGTCGTGAACGCTCCTCGAGTGTGATCACCGGAGAAAATTCCCGATCCAAACGCCAGACTTTCTCGAGCTCTTCGAATCCGTTCCAGATCCCGGCGCCCAGACCCGCGGCAAACACCGCTCCGATCGCAGTGGTTTCGGTCAACTCCGGGCGTAGCAAGCGACGCCCGAGCAAGTCGGCCTGGATCTGCATCAGGAGGTTGTTCCGACACGCACCTCCATCCACGGACAGATCACGGATTTCCCCTCCGAGATCTTTTTCCATCGCATTGAGAATGTCGACATTCTGGAACGCGATCCCTTCGAGCGCTGCGCGGGCGATGTGTGCCCGGGTGGATCCCCGGGTCAGGCCCGAGATCACCGCGCGGGCGGAGGGATCCCAGTGAGGCGCCCCCAGTCCGGTGAAAGCAGGGACCAACATCACGCCCTCGCTCGATCCGACCGATGCCGCCAAGGACTCGACCTCGGAAGCGTTCTGGATGATCCCGAGTCCGTCACGGAGCCATTGGATCGTGGCCCCCGCCATGAAGGCGCTTCCCTCGAGGGCAAAGCAGGTTTTTCCGGCACGGTCACGCCAGGCCACGGTGGTCAGCAGGCGGGAAGTGCTCCGCCGTCTCTCGGTACCCGTGTTCATCAGCAAGAAAGCCCCGGTTCCGTAGGTGCATTTGGCATTTCCCGGATTGAAGCAGGCTTGTCCCAAAAGCGCCGATTGTTGATCTCCGATCATTCCGGTGATCGGGATTCCTTCGGGCAGGTTCTTCACTCCCTTGGTTTTTCCGAATTCTCCGAAAGTGTTCCGGACCTCGGGCAGGATCCGCGCATCCACCCCGAAGAGTTGGAGCAACTCAGGATCCCAATCACCCTTGTCGAGCGAATAGAGCAGGGTGCGCGAGGCGTTCGAGCTTTCGGTGGCATGCGAGACTCCGGAGGTCAATTTCGCCAACAAAAAGGAATCGATCGTCCCGACCGCCAGTGTTCCGGATTTTGCAGCGGCTGCGACGGCCGGATCGTTTTTCAAGGCCCACTCGAGCTTGGTCGCCGAAAAATAGGGGTCGAGCAAGAGCCCTGTCTTTTCTTGAACTTTGTTCTCGAGCCCGAGCGCTTTCAACTCGGCACAACGCGCAGCGGTCCGGCGGTCCTGCCACACCAATGCCCGACGGAGCGGACGCACACTCTCGCGATCCCAAAAACAGAGGGTCTCCCGTTGGTTGGTGATACCGATCGCCACGATTTTCGATGGATCCACCCGTGCGGTCACTGCATCGATTCCCGCCTGCACACTCTCCCAGATCTCGGCGAGGTCGTGCTCCACTTCGCCCGGTGACGGAAAATGCTGCGGAAAGGGAGTGGACTTCTCGGCAATCACATTGAGCGTCGAGTCCATGATGAGAACTTTCGTCCCCGTAGTGCCCTGATCGATGGCAAGCAAAAGTGGATTCATGATGACGTCAGGATATCACTGAATCCGGGCGTTCAGAAAGTGCCACGCCGCTTGGGCGGCCAATCGCGAGGTCAGGTCCTGCACATCGAGCGGGGGTGCCAATTCGAAGATCCCGAGGGATGCCACCTTTTTGTCACTCCCGGCGATCTCGAGCATTTGGAAAACCTCGGACGCGGTGAAACCTTCCGCCTGCGGAGCCGAAACTCCGGGGGCATAAGCGAAACTGAGTGAATCCAGATCGAGCGAAATCAGGACATGGTCGGCATGGTCGGACAGGAAGGCGAGCGTCTCCCGGAAAGACTCCACGGCCTTTCCACCCCGAAGCGCTTCCATGGGAATCACACTCATTCCCCGGTCTTCGGCATACTGGAACAGTTCCGGGGAATTGCAATGTGACTGGATCCCGAACTCGGCGAACAATCCGGGTTGGAGCGCACCTTCTTCGATCAGCCGGCGGAAGGGTGAACCGCTGGTCATCACCGGCTCGAAAGGCCGCAGATCGAAATGGGCGTCGAGATTGAGACAAGCCACCCGGGCTCCCTCTGGAAGAGACTGTTGGAACGCCCTGAACCAAGGGTAAGCATAATCGTGCCCCCCCCCCACGGCCAGAAGCACATCACGCTGCAAGTCCAGGCGCCCGAGGGCTTCACGGGTGGTGGCGGCGGCGAACTCGTGGTTCTGCTCCAAATCACCCCCGACATCCAACCAGGACTCCACAACACAGGATGCGACGAGGTCTGAACGACCCTTCATGCGCTTGAAGTACTCGAGAAAGCGGGCAGGACCTTCTGCGGCACCGGGTCGGCCGTTGACGTTTTTGACCCCGAGATCGTCCGGATAGCCCACCCAGGCGAAACGACCCCTGCAAAAATTGCCTATCGCTTCCTTTTCCATTAGACTCAGGTTGAACGGAAACGAGCTAAAAATGAACATGGAAATGGAAAAAAAGTGGTTTGTTTACGTCGGAGATCATCACGAGGGACCCTTCAGCATTCCTGAAGTGGCGGCCCGGCAAGACTCCGGTGAAGTCAACACGGACAGTTATGTCTGGTGTGAGGGAATGGCCGATTGGCTGATGCTCTCGCAGGTGGATGAACTCGAGCAGGGACTCCGTGAATTCAAGGAAGCGACCCGCCCCGCGGCGGCCCCGGCAACAGGCAGAAAAGAGAGCCTCGCCACCGCACCGGTTCCTAAGGCCGTTCAGAAAAAGAAGAACAAAAAAGTCCCCCTCGTTCTCACCGCGATCTTTCTGCTCCTCGCGATCGGAAGCCTGGCCTCCCTGGTCGGTGTCAGCCGGTCTTCCAATGAAGATCTCCATGCTTCCATCCGCCCGCTGTTGAGCCGGTTGGTACAAAACGTTCCGGCACTGGGGAGCCTTTTCCAGCTGATTCCCACACTACCCGACGTCAAGGAAGACGAGTTTTTCGAACTCCAGGCCGCCAAGACCGGCGCACTCCACGAGGGCGCCCGTGTGGCCATCGCCCTCTCGACCCAGGATGCGAACCGTCCCTTTTTCTACGTGTCGACGAATCTCCCGAACGGCACGAAGTTCGAAATCCAGCTGGTCGGCCAAGCGGACACATTGTTGAACCGTCTCCAGTTCTCGACACAGGGAACACTCTCCACCATCCAGGGCTTCGGCAAGTCGGAGGTCTTCCTCGCAGAGGGTGGCCAGCCCCTTCCCAAAGGGCGGTACATGGCCTACGTGATGGAATCTTCCGACCAGGATGCGTCCGTGAAAGAACTGCTGGGCCCGGTCGATGCGATCAAGACCCAAGGAAAGCTTCCGTCGACCGTTCCATCGACCGCAAAGTTCGTCGTCACGAAGAGCGTGTTTCTCGGCGGTGAGCGCGATGAAGCCTACCTCACCCGACTCAAGGCGTTTCATGACAAGATCCGGGCAAGCTCCGAAAAGGAGCTCCAGGAACTGAAACAGTACGCCCAGACCCTGGACTCACAATTCAACACACTCACCACCGACTTCCAGAAACTGTCCTCCGCCAAGAAAGCGACTGCATCGATGCGGAACGCATGGAAGAAGGATCTCGGGCTTTGGACCCAGATCAGCACCCAACTCGATCAGAGCATCCAGACCTGGAGTCCCGAGACCCTCAAGAACGAGTTCTTTTACGGCAAAGTGTACGAGCTCGTGAAGTCGGCTTTTCAATCCCTCAAAACCCTGGTCCAGATCGAGTCCGAACACCTGGAGAAGCCGGGCGATACGGCCGCTTTCGAAATCCAACACGGAAAAATGCTGAGCGACACGCGGCAGGCACTCGAACTGATGAAGCAAAAAGTGGATTTGGCCACGAAAAGTCCGAAGAATCCGGCCGGCCTTCCGAGCCGGGAAGGTCTCTGAATGGAATCCTCGAACTGGACCGAAAAACGCCGCACCAAGAGACGCGAAATCCTCGACCGCTTCTCTTTTTTCGTCTGCATCCCCAAACTGGGCATGGCCAGGCACCGCGTGCATGACGTCAGCGAAGAGGGAATCGGCTTCACCATCGACACCCTCGGTGAGTTCAAGCTCAAGTCAGGCGAAGAGTGCGAGCTGCATTTTTACATGAATCCGTCCCTGTACCTCCCCGCCATGATCAGGGTGGTACGCGAGAAAGACTCCGCAGAGGAGCAAACGGTGGGCGCGGAATTCACAGGCCCGCACTCGGGCAGTGAGGCTTGGACGACATTTGTGAAGCTGATCGATCAGCTGAGTGAATCTGACGGAATCAGATTGAACCCACACTGATGTTTCCGTTGTCTTTTTCCGAGACCTCGGAGAACGCGCGCAAGAAATTCACGAAACTTCTCCAGGCACCGTAAGCCCGCTGATCTTCACGGACCGCGCAGCCGAAGCGTGTATAGCGGTATCCGCCTTCGATCATCGGACGGGAGTTCTTCACATCCACTGTGATCTCCATGAAGCTGTCGGCACTGAAATAAAGCCTGATGGGAAGATTCTCGGTGGCGGTAGGCCACACCTCGGCAGAATCATAAGGAACCAGGATCCCGAGACCCTCGTCGCTCACGTCGGCGATCTCCACAGGCACCATCTTGCCCGGCTGGGTGACTCCGTACACGCCGACCAGGTTGTGGAAAAAGATCCTCTCCGTCTTCCTCTTCTTCTCTTCCTGCTTGCGATTACGGAACTGGTTCAGGCTGATGATGTCGTTGTTGTCCTTCATGGATCGTCTCCTCTTGAAACTCTTTCGGACACTCACCGCTTTTTCTTGAATGGGCAAATCTTCCCCATTCAGTTACGGCGGGCCCTTCCGAAGAGTGTGATGTGCGGACCGGAAGCCGCCACCAACCGAACCGACCAACCGAACCGTTTGACCAGGAGGATGACATGAACCGGAACTCAAACAATTCGAATGCTCAAGAGATGGACGTCGATGTTCTCTATCAAAAACTTGGCGATCGTTGGTTCGCCTTCTCCATCATCGGAGACGAAGTGTTCATGGCTCCGATCTCGGAAGACCAGATCGACTCGATCCGTCGGGACGAAATGAACACCCCACGCAATTTTGAAAGCCATGAAGCAGCTTAAGTTAACCCATCCCGATGGCAAGACCGGGAACGCAAAGTCCACTCCCTCCACAACCACACGGCAGGAAATTGACACATGCGTAAAAGACCTTGCCCGCCTCATCGAGCGGGATCCGAAGAAAGCCTCCAAGGTTTTCGAGGCCTGGCTTGAGGGGAAGGCCCCTCCTCAACGAAAGAAGAGGGCGGCATAAATGGATCCGGTTGAGCTCGGCTCAACCGGATCTTTTTGTTTGCACCCCTTGGACGCGCCGGATAAAATCGAAGAACCTCGGGAGTTCTCCGAGGGAAGGAACGCGGCACGTATGAGATTTCTGGTTTTTTTCCTGACCTTGAGCAGTTCGGTCACCGTCCTCGCGAATGTCACCGAGAGCGAGTCGGTCAATGGCAACCTGATCCGCCAACCCGAATTGCGGGACTACCGTCAAGGGGAACGCACCCCGGGATTCTCTCCGATCACGGACGTCATCGAGCCCGAAGATCGCTCTGCCGGCTGATCACTTCCGGTCGATTTGAATCGCAAATCGACTGAGACCGGCTCCCTTGAGAATGTCCATCACCTTCACCACATCACCGTGACGGGATTCCTCATCTGCACTGATGACCGCCTGGGCGTCCGGGCTTTCTGCGAGAAGCTTTTTGATCTCTTCACCGAGTGACTCCATCGCCACGGGTTTTTCCATCAACAGCACGGTACCCGACTTGTCGATCACGATGGACACCGACTTTGCCGCGGATTTCTCGCCCGAGCTCGCCTTGGGAAGATTCACATTCATCTGCTCACGCACCAGCATCGGAGCCGTCACCATGAAAATCACCAGGAGAACCAACACCACATCCACGAAGGGGGTGACGTTGATCTCCGAGATGGTCGGCATTTCGTCCTGGCCGGAGCCGTGGATTCCGCCTGCCATCAGCGAACCGCCTTGGAAATCAGCCAGTCCCGGACCGCGCCGGCCTCTTGGGTAGCATTACGGAGTTTTTGAGAATAATGGTTGTAAGCGATCGCCGCAGGAACCGCGACAAAGATGCCGATCGCCGTCGTCAACAGTGCTTCTGCCAGCCCGAACATGACGGCATTCATCGCCGAACCCTGTTGCGAGGAGAGGATCCCGAAACTCTGGATGATCCCCATCACCGTACCGAGCAGCCCGATGAATGCTGAATTTGCTGCAAACGTGGCCAACAAACTGAGACCCTTCTCGAGCATGAGCTTGCGCTCCGTGAGATAGGCCTGAACCGCACGATCCACCGACTCGGTACCTGTTCCGGCGCCGAGGGCGACTCGAACCACTCCTGCGAGAAACGAAGGATTTTTCTCGGCCCAATCTTTCAGACTGGAACCGGTGGAACCCTCGATCCGCATCTTGATTTCGTCAAAAGTGGTTCCCGCCAGTTCAGCACGGAAAACCTTTCTCCGATCGAGCATGATCGCCACAGACCAGACCGACAAGACGAGCAGAACCAACATGATCGCCCGCGCTCCCCATCCCATCAACTGAATCCAGTTCGCCATATAAAACCAGTCTAGATGATGGTAGTGTGGTCGTACATATGGAAAATAATTTTCAAAAAATTGACTGGCTGTGTATCAACACGATCAGAACCCTTTCGATCGATGCGATTCAAAAGGCGAACTCGGGCCACCCGGGGCTCCCTCTCGGTGCGGCACCGTTTTCCTATGTGTTGTTTCAGCGCCATCTGAAATTCAGTTCCGGAAAGCCGGGCTTTTTCGACCGCGACCGCTTCGTGCTCTCGGCAGGTCACGGCAGCATGCTCGCCTACAGCTTGCTGCACCTCTATGGCTACCCGCTCCCTCTCGATCAAATCAAAAACTTCCGACAACTCGGCAGTCTGACACCGGGCCATCCGGAATTCCACCACACTCCCGGAATCGAGGCCACCACGGGACCACTCGGCCAGGGCTCGGCCAATGCAGTCGGCATGGCGATCGCCGAAAGAAAGCTCGCCTCGCTGCTGAACACCCCGGGTCATGAAATCGTCGACCATCACACCTACTGTTTGGTGGGAGACGGGGATCTGATGGAGGGGGTTTCAACAGAAGCCGCCTCACTCGCGGGTCACCTGAAGCTCGGAAAACTCATTTATCTCTACGACTCGAACGACATCTCGCTCGACGGCCCCACCTCGTTGACCTTCACCGAAAACGTGGCCATGCGCTACGAGAGCTACGGCTGGCAGGTGATCACCGTTCAAAACGCGGACACCGATCTCAATGCCATCGATCGCGCCATCCGTGATGCCAAAGCCGACCTCGGACGTCCTTCTCTGATCATATTCAAAACCACGATCGGTTACGGATCACCGAACAAATCAGGCAAGAGCGCAGCACACGGCTCACCCCTGGGGCCGGACGAGGTCGCGCTCACCAAAAAGGCTCTGGGCTGGGAAGCGGTCGAACCCTTCACCGTGCCCGAGGAAGCCCTTCGACACTTCCGGTCCGCCTCGGATCGTGGCACCACGATCGAACAGGAATGGAATCGGAAACTCCAGGGCTGGAAGTCGGCTTCTCCGGAAAAGTCGGCGATGTACGAGCTTGCCGTGAATGGCGGACTCCCCGCTGATTTCGACTCCTCGATGCCTGCTTTCAAAACCGGTGAAGATTTCGCCTCCCGCGAGTCGGCAGGCAAAGTGCTCAATGCGATCGCCAAGGCTCATCCGATGTTTTTCGGAGGCGATGCGGATCTTTCTTGTTCGACCAACACCCTGATTCGCGATGGTGGCTCCTTCGAGGGCGTGAACGGAAGCGGACGGAACATCCACTACGGTGTGCGTGAACATGCCATGGGGGCGATCGCAAACGGGATCGCCTATCATGGTGGCCTCCGCACCTTCACCGCCACTTTCTTTTGTTTCGCCGATTACATGAAGCCTGCGATCCGACTTGCGGCCATGAACCGCCTTCCGGTCGCGTTCGTGTTCACCCACGATTCGATCGGGCTCGGGGAAGACGGCCCCACCCACCAACCGGTGGAGCACCTGATGAGTCTTCGGGGAATCCCGAATCTGATCACGCTTCGACCGGCTGACGCGAACGAAGCCAAAGAGGCCTGGACTTTCGCCATGAAACACCGGGACGGCCCGACCGCTCTCGTGTTGAGCCGTCAGAAGTTGAAAACCCTGGACCGTTCGGTTTTCGCCTCCGAGACCGGCCTCCACCGTGGGGCTTACGTTCTCTCCGACACTCCCGGATTCGATTGGATCCTCGTTGCAACCGGCTCTGAAGTCGGCCTGGCTCTTGAAACCCGTGACGAGCTGAAAAAGCGCGGGGTTTCGGCAAGGGTTGTTTCCATGCCGTCACTCGAGCTTTTCTTGAAACAGGATCGCACTTACCGGGAACAGGTCATTCCTTCCGCCTGCACCAAAGTGGCCTCGATCGAAGCAGGAATCACCCTCGGCTGGGCACAAATCACCGGCCGCGAAGGTCTGCAGTTCGGAGTCGACGACTACGGTGCTTCCGCTCCTGCCGCCAAGATCTATGAAAAGTTCGGCCTGACCGTGCAGCTCATTGCAGACAGGATCGTGGGTCACCGGGCGTGACTCCGGAATTGCTGGAAACCACGCGTGCCGGGCTGGTCGATGAACTGGTCACCCGGTCTTTCGGATATCCTGCCGGCAGGCGGTTCTTCGAGGACTTTCCCGTCTGGGGCTCACCCGAGGTGGAGCGGCTCGGGTTGATCGATCACGGCAAGCTCATCAGTCACGTCGGAATCCGCAAATGCGAAATGCAGACTTCGAAGGGTCCGGAGCGTGTGGCTCTGATCGGAGCGGTCGCAACCGACGAGCGGCACCGGGGGCGCGGTTTCAGCTCCTTCCTGCTTCAAGAGGCCCTGCGCCGGATCGAGGCGGCCGGCTGTACCTGGTCTCTCTTGTGGGGTTCCGAACACGAGTTTTACGCCAAGCAGGGATTCCGCTTGGAAGGAACGCAATGGCGCTTCCTGATTTCAGATTTGTCCGTTCCCGTGAGCGGACTCCAATCCACCCCTCCCCTCGAGGGCATGAATGAAAGGATCTGGTCCGCTTTGCTCGCCCGCAAGTCCGGCATCCGTTTTCAGCGCTCGGATCGGGATTGGGTTTTCGCCCATCGGTCCGTTCGTTGGCTGTCTTTCGCCGAGCCGTTCTCTTATGTGGCCTATGAAAGAGGCATGGACCTGAAACACATCGTCCATGAAGCCGGGGGAGACCCCACCGGGATCCAGAAGCTCCTCTACTACCTGTATCTCGAGTGTCCGATCGCACAGGTCATCGGCACCGAATCCGAATTGGAACGAATGGGATTCCATACGCGTGACGGGTACCGTGAGAACCTGTGCCTGGCGCGACCGATGAAGAGCGGTAGCGCGTGGAATCCGGAATTCTGGGTTTCAGGGCTTTCCGCTTGTTGAACGGAAAATGAAGAACAGACCCGTAGCGAGGAAGGCCAGTCCCATCACGGGATAGTCCTCCCACTGATAGGCCTTGTCCGACTGGAACAACATCGCACCGGTGATGAGCAGTCCGGTGCCCGACAGGGCCCGCGCCATCCTTCTTGAGCCACGGTCGACCTGCTGGGAAAGCTTGAGCACCTCGGGTGAGCGGATCTCGAGAGCGTAGTCATTTTTGGCAAAACGCCGGATGGCCCAGCGAAGATTCCGGGGCAGGACCTCCAGCAGGGAGATCAGTTCTTTTGAAATCTTCCAAGCTTCTCCTTTGAGCCGGGTCGGAGACAGCTGGATCTTGACCAGATCGACAATGAGGGCTTCACCCATGGCGATCAGATCGAACCGGGGATCGAGGAGTCTTCCCATCCCCTCCATGGTCAGAATGGCGCGGAACACGAGCATCCAGTCCCCGGGGACACGGATGTTGTATTTGGCTGCGATCTTGGTCGCCTCGATCAACACGCGGCCCGAGTTGACGTCATTCAGACTGAGTCCGAGGTAGGGAGAAAGGACGTTCCGGACCTCCCTCTGGAAGGAGTCGAAATCAATCGATGTGTCGGCTGATCCGAGCTCGGCGTAGGTGTAACAGAGGGTCTCGTAATCCTCTTGGATCAGTGCCCAGACCATGGTCACCAGCTGGTCCCTTGATTTCTGAGAAAGCCTTCCCACGATCCCGAAGTCGATCACTCCGAGCCTGTCCCCCGGCAGGATGAACAGATTGCCCCCGTGAAGGTCTCCGTGGAAAAGTCCGTACTTCAGGACGGAAACCAGAAAAGCCCGGGCGCCGAGAGTGGCGATCTTGTTCCGGTCGATGGGCGCACCGAGTACCGCCTCCCGGTCGTTGAGCCGGATCCCCTCGAAACGCTCCAGAACCAGGACCTCATGTGTCGACAGCTCGTGATAGACCTTCGGAAACACCAGATCCGGGAACTCAGTCGAGTTCTTCGCGATTTTTTCAATATTGTTGGCTTCGATCTTGAAATCGAGTTCATACTGGAGAGCCTTGAAGAACTCCTCGACGAACACCCGGGGGTTCAGGACACTCAATTCCGGAAAGTACTTTTCGAACATTTCGGCCAACAAGGTCAGCAGTGAAATGTCGGTCTCGATCGATTTCCGGATGTCCGGGCGGAGAACCTTGATCACGACCTTTTCACCGGTCGCCAACACCGCCTCGTGAACCTGACCGATACTGGCCGACCCGAGAGGGACCGGGCTGATCTCCTGGAAGCGGGCCTGGACCTTGAAGCCCAGTTCCCGGTTCAAAACCTCCTGGATGGTGCTGAACGGCAAAGGGGAAACCTGGTCCTGGAGCTTCACCAGTTCTTCGACCACCGCCTCGGGAACCAGGTCGGGACGCATGGAGAGGACCTGCCCGAGCTTGACGAAAGTGGGCCCGAGCTCCTGAAATGCGAGCCTCATCCGCTCTCCGACACTCTTCGTGTCTTCAGCATCCACCCATTTCGCCAGCCCGCTGGGAAGCATCCCTCCCAAACCGAGACGCTGGATGACGTTTCCGAAACCGTGCTTCGAAAGCACGGCGACAATCTGCCGGAGCCTTCCTGCGCCCTTCATGGCACGGGAGAACTGGATGCTGCGCCTGACCAAACCCATGAGGAGAGCTTAACCCTGCTTGGGGGACTTTGTCGAATCTTCGGGGCCGTCCAACAGGGCGAACTCGACCCTCCGTTGATCCAAATCGACCGATACCACCCGGATCTTCACCTTCATTCCGATGGTGAAGGTCCGCTTCTTCTTCCGGCCGGCGAGAATCATGCGCTCCTCGTTGAATTCGTACCAATCGTCTTTCATGCTGTCCACGGGCACCATCCCCTCGCAATAGGGGTGCCAGAGCTGGATGAACATCCCTTTGTCGGTGAGCCCGTTCACCTTTCCTTCAAACTCTCCGCCGAGGTTCTTCGCCATCATTCTGAGTTGCTTGAAGCGGATCGATTCACGCTCTGCATCGCTCGCTATCCGCTCGCGGTAACTGCAATGCTCGGCCATCTCTTCGAGGCGGCTCTGTGCGGCTTCGGTTTCCTTCCCGGCCGGATGACGCTGCTTCTGATTTTCACGATGGAGCGTCGCCCGAAGCAGGCGATGGACGATCAAGTCGGGGTACCGCCGGATCGGGGAGGTGAAGTGCGTGTAGCCCTCGGAAGCCAGTCCGTAGTGCTCCCCGTGGGAGGCACTGTAAATGGCTTGTCGCATGGATCTCAGAAGCGCGGTTGCAAGTACCGGTTCGGCAGGATGTTCTTTCAGGCCCCGGATGAATGCCGCCAGGGTCTGAGGCCTCGGAATCCCCTGATCGCGACCACTCAAGGCCACTCCCATGTTCCGCGAAAGCTTCCGGAACTTTTCGATCGCCTCCATCGAGGGCTCCTCGTGGATCCGGTACACGAAGGGGAGCTTTCTCTCCAGCATCCACTCCGTGACAGACTCGTTTGCCGCGATCATGAACTCCTCGATCAGGCGGTGGGCGTCATTCCGCTCTCTGACCACGATGTCACTCGGCTCACCGGACTTTTCATCCAGGATGATCTCGCTCTCGGGGAAGTCGAAATCGATCGACCCCCGCTCGTGTCGGGCTTTTTTGAGTATCCGATAAAGTTCGAAGAGATCCTTGTGCCTCGGATCGTTCTTTTCGGCCTCGATCTCCGTATAGGTCGCCCGACGCCTTGATTCGATGATCCCGTCGTAGAGCCTGATCTCGCCTTTTTGTCCCTCGCGGGTGTAATCGATCGAACAGGCCATCGACAGCCGGGGCACATGGGGTTTCAAGGAGCAAAGTTCTTCCGAAAGTGCACGCGGAAGCATGTGAAAGGCCCGTTCGGGGAAATAGACCGAAGTGGCCCGGGCATAAGCCTCGGCGTCGAGGGCGGTCCCCTCCTTCACATAATGGGAAACATCCGCGATCGCCACCCAAAGCCGGTAGCCATGGTGTTCGAGACGCTCCACGTAGACCGCGTCGTCAAAATCGCGGGCTCGCTCCCCGTCGATGGTGAAAAACGGAATGTGCCGGAGATCCGTACGACCGATCTCGTCCTTTCCGGGGATCTCGAGCCTGAAGCTCTCGGCCTCCTTCACCGCATCGAAGGTGTGGTGCTCCTTCAGATTGAATTCACCCGCCACCATCTGGATGTCGTAGCTCGCCGGAAGGGTGGGACCGATCCGCTCCAGGATCTTGGCGGTGGTCATGCCATTGTCCCCGAACACCATTTCGGCACGGACCCAGTCGCCTTCCTGGACTTCCGGCGGAACAGTGGGGAGGTAAACCTCCTCCTTGGCCTTCTTCCGCTCGTAAACCAAATGACCGGTCCTGGCCTTTTGCTTGGACTTTTTGAACTCCCGACCGAAAACATGGCCATCCCCGAGAGCGACCTTACCGAAAATCTCCTTGAACCGGTGCTCGAGGACCTTCAGATCCTCGATCTCCCCCTGCTCACTGACGAACACCTCGACCCGATCCCCGTGAAACAATTGATCGACATAGTATCGGGGAATGAACAGGTCCTCGAGATCGGCCCGATCGAAGACCAGGAAGGCCGATCCACGCTTGTTCTTGTCCACAACCCCCTTGAGTCGCATCCAGGACGGATCGGGCTCAGGACGGGCAGGGCCCCGCCCCTTCTTTTTCAATTCATTGCGTTCCTTGCGACCCCACTCGCGATGAGGGCCCCGACCGGGCTTGCCCCCCGGCTTTCCACCAAAACGGCGCTCGGGTCGATCTCCGGACTTCTTCTGCGGCTTGGCTTCCCAGGGCGACTCTTTCTTGGGCTCGATCCGGGGTCTCTGATCACTCCGCTTGGCGTCCCCGGGTTTGGAGTCTCCGGCTTTCCGGGATCCCGCCTTCTGGCTGATCACCTTTTGGTCTCCACCCTTCCTGAATTCCTTTTTGTCGTCTTTTTTGTCGTCACGCTTGCCGACAACGTGGGCTTTCCCGGAGCGGTCATAGAAAACTTTTGACATGTGTTCATCTTAGCCATCTTTTCATCATGAAGCGAAGGTTTTCATGGTAGAAGCCTCCCCATGTGGTCACTGGCTCGAGCGCTCCTTTTTCTGTTTCCCGCCGAAGAAGCCCATGAAGTGGGCAAGGTGCTGATGCGCCTGCTTGCCGCACTCCTTCCCGCCCCACGCAAGATCCAAAACAACCCGATCGGACTCGCAGCCGGATTCGACAAGAATGCCGACCTGCTCGACATCCTCCCGAAATTCGGCTTCGGTCATGCCGAGATCGGGACCGTGACACCCAGACCACAAGGGGGCAACCCTCGACCTCGTCTCTTCCGCAATCCGAACGATCGAACGATTTTCAACCGGATGGGGTTCAACAACCTGGGGGCGGGAATCATTTCGGAGCGGGTCCGTCGAATCCGGCCCCGTCTCCCCGAAGGCTTCAAGCTCGGAATCAATCTCGGTAAGAACAAAGACACTCCCGACACACTCGCGGCCGAAGACTATGCGGCTGCAGCCCGCCCGTTCCTCGACCTTGCGGATTATTTCGTGATCAATGTCAGCTCTCCGAACACCCCGGGACTTCGGGCACTCCAAAGCCCCTCGGCCTTGCTCCCCATCCTGAAGCGGGTCCGTTCCGAAATTGCAGACGCTGGCAAATCCATCCCGGTTTGGGTCAAATTGGCACCTGAACTGACCGGTACCGGGCTCCGTGAACTGATTGAAGCCCTCGATCAGGGGGGGGTGGCCGGCTTCATCCTCACCAATACCCAGGGCGGCGTCTATATAGATGAGGGTCAAGAGCTTCCCGGAGGGTGGAGTGGGCAAAATTTGACCGGTTTGTCCCGGGAGCGACTGAATGAGGTCAGGACCTACACCTCGCTTCCCCTGATCTCGGTCGGTGGGATCATGACGGCCGATGAGGCGATCGAGCGCCTCAAGTCAGGGGCTTCGGAAATCCAGATCTATTCGGGATTCGTCTACGAGGGACCGTTCCTGGTCCGTCGGATACTGAAAGCCCTCCGGAATCAGGGCTGATCCGCCAAAAAAAGGCAAAAAAAAACCCCGAACTCTCGTCCGGGGCTCTTTTGCTTTTTGCTTAGAAAAAGTTATTTCTTAGCTTTTTTCTTAGCAACTTTTTTCTTAGCAGTCTTCTTCTTCGCTACTTTTTTCTTAGCCATTTTGTTTTTCCTCCATTGTGAAATTATTGCCTAGGCAATTACTTCTTAAATCCGATGTTACAACGCTTCTTGATTACTTCAAGCGGATAATGAAATTTTTTTTCACTTTTTTTTCGATTTCCATTTTTCACTCCAACTTTTTTCTCAAGTCATGAGCGACACACTCCGAAGTGTGTAGTGAGCGCCTTAATCGGGTCATGGATTGACCCTCAAACTCGGGCGCTCTGATGTGAAAAGTGAGTTTGACCTTCATGGAGGAAGGTATGGGATTACGAATCAACACGAACGTGCCCTCTCTGGTTGCTCAACGCAACCTCCGCGGTAACCGGCAATTGCTCGATCGCACTCTCGAACGCCTGAGTTCAGGCTCGAGAATCAATCATGCCGGTGACGATGCTGCGGGACTCGCCATTTCTGAAACCCTCCGGGCTCAAATCCGGGGAATCTCCCAAGCTGAACGAAACGCCCAGGACGGCATCTCGCTGGTCCAGGTGGCGGAAGGCGGCTTGGTCGAAGTCTCGAACATCCTGATCCGGATGCGGGAACTCGGGGTCCAGGCCTCTTCGGACACCGTCGGCACTCGCGAACGCGGCTTCCTCAACAACGAATTCCAACAATTGTCCGAGGAAATCGACCGGATTGCGAATTCGATCGAATTCAACGGCAACCCGCTCCTGAACGGGAACGGAAGCGCCTTCGAAGTCCAGATCGGAACCAAAAACAATCCCCTCGTCGACCGGATCAAGCTTTTCGACCCTTACTCGTCGAATGTGAACCTGGTCTCCCTCGGGATCAATCTCTCCTCGGTGGCCGACAAGACGAGCGCCCAGAACAGTCTGGCCAGCATCGACCAGGCACTGAACACGGTGACCTCGATCCGGGCGGGCTTCGGCTCGATGCAGAACCGGCTCCAGTCGGTCATCAACAACCTGACCGTGAACAAAGAGAACATGATGGCGGCCAACAGTCGGATCCGTGATGCGGATCTCGCGGAGGAGACCTCCGAGATGACGAAGGCCCAGATCCTGAACCAGGCCGGCGTGTCGGTACTCGCCCAAGCCAACTCTTCGATCAAGAGTGTCCTGGGACTCTTGGGAGGACAGACATGAGGAGTGAACTGAAAGTTTAATCGAGACGATGGCGTTGCCGCGTCTGTTTCCTGGATCGATCCACCCCCTGGCGCCGGATGAGAGGAGCTCGGAAGGTGCCGGGGGGGATCGAAGAGGAAGTAAAAACAAGTTTTAACCGTGAACTGTCCGGTTTGTGAGAACCGGGTGGAACACACCAGAAAATCGGCATGGATTGCCGGCCGCAGATTTGGTCGTCTGCGGGTGATCATGGAGGACGCTTTTTATGGATGGATAGTATGGGACTCAGAGTAAACACGAATATTTCTTCGCTGGTCGCCCAGCGGAGCTTGAATGGAACCCGGGCCTCACTCAGTAAGAACATGGAGCGGCTCGCCTCGGGAAGCCGGATCAACACTGCCGGCGACGACGCCGCCGGACTGGCGATCTCGGAGAACCTCCGGGCACAGGTCCGCGGCCTCAAGCAGGCGAAGCGGAACGCCCAAGACGGTGTTTCCTTGATCCAGGTCTCCGAAGGGGGACTCAATGAAGTGACGAACATCCTGATCCGCCTCCGTGAATTGGCCATCCAATCGGCCTCGGACACGGTGGGCGACCGGGAGCGAAGCTTCACCGACCGGGAATTCCAGGCTTTGAAGTCTGAAGTGGACCGGATCGCGATGAGTACCAACTTCAACGGAACCCCTCTCCTGAACGGGAGAGCCGGGATCTTCGAGATCCAGGTCGGGACAGGAAACAACCCCCTGACAGATCGGATCGTTTATGACGGTCAGAACGCGGACATCTCACTCGAGGCTCTGCGCATGACCGGAGAGAGTGTGGCCACCAAACAGGGGTCCCAACTCACCCTGGCTGTGATCGATGATGCGATCTCCCAGGTCAGCAAGGTCCGCTCCGATCTCGGTGCGATGCAAAACCGGCTCCAATCCACGATCAACAACCTCGCAGTGAACGAGGAAAACATGACGGCTGCCAACAGCCGGATCCGGGATGCTGATCTTGCCGAAGAGGTCTCGGAAATGACGAAGAACAACATTCTCATGCAAGCGGGGATCTCGGTCCTGGGTCAGGCGAACAGCGCAGCCCAGTCCGCACTGAAGCTCCTCGGTTGATGAACCTGAACTTCCCCGGGGTGGCACTGCCCCCCGGGGACTAAACCAAAACGGCAAGGATGCTGGAGAAAAGAAAATGAACGGAGGCTGATATGGGTTTAAGAATCAATACGAATCTCTCGGCGCTGGCGTCGATGAGGACCTTATCGAACACGAAACATGCACTGGACGGATCGCTTGAACGACTCGCCAGCGGGAACCGGATCAACCGCGCCGGAGACGACGCGGCCGGACTGGCGATCTCGGAGAACCTCCGGGCACAGGTCCGGGGTCTCAGACAGGCCAAGCGGAACGCCCAGGACGGGGTATCCCTGATCCAGGTGACCGAAGGCGGTCTGAACGAAATCTCGAACATGATCGTCCGGCTCCGCGAACTGGCGATCCAGGCTGCATCGGACACGATCGGCGACAAGGAGCGGTCCTTCACGGACCGGGAATTCCAAGCGCTCAAGTCCGAAATCCAGCGGGTGGCCGACTCGACGAACTTCAACGGGAACCCCCTGTTGAACGGCCGCGCAGGAGTTTTCGAGTTCCAAGTGGGTATCCACAACAATCCGGTCTCGGACCGGATCGTCTACAATGCCGAAAACGCGAACGTCTCACTCGAGTCGCTCGGCATGGTGGGAGAGAGTGTCTCCACGAAGATCGGAGCGCAGACCACGCTCGCGGTCATGGATGACGCCCTCATGCGGGTCAACTCGGTCCGAGCCGATCTCGGTGCCGTGCAGAACCGCCTCCAGTCGACGATCAACTCACTTACGATCAGCGACGAAAACCTCTCGGCCGCCAACAGCCGGATCCGGGATGCGGACCTCGCCCAAGAGGTGTCCGAAATGACCAAGAACAACATCCTGATGCAGGCCGGAATTTCCGTCCTGGGTCAAGCGAACCAGACCTCACAGTCTGCACTGAAACTCCTGAGCTAGACCAACTGAAAGGCGGGATCGACCTACGACCAAAGGCACGATCCCGCCTTTTACCGTTTTGTGGTGAACAACATGGAGGCGATAGATGAGCGAGAAAAGAATCCTGATTGTCGGTGGCAGCGGTTTTGTCGGCTGGAACCTGGCATCTTTCCTTTCGAGGACCTATCCGGTGACCCTGACCTGGCACCGGACATTGACCCCCCACCCCCGGGTGAGTTCCGTCCAATTCGGAGGACTTCATGACAAAGACGCCTGTGTGGCACTGGTTCAACAACTCAACCCTTCCGTGGTGATTTATGCCGCCGGAATCTCCGACCCGGTCCGTGCCGAGAAAGACCCGGCCGTGATGATGCTGACTCACACCAATGGAGCGAATCACATGTTGATCGCCGCCGACTATGTGAAGGCGAAGTCCGTTTTCATCTCCTCTGACTACGTTTTCGCGGGAATCGAAGGCAATTACCATGAGGGCGATACGACCATTCCCTACAATGCGCTTGGAAAAGCAAAGCTGTCCGCCGAGAACTTCATCAGGAGCCGCTCTCTCAATCATGTGGTCATCCGTTGCTCCCCCCTCCTCGGCAGGGGAACCCTCGACCACCCCTCCTGGTTGGACCGCCTACGCGATCCGATGGCCTCATCCAAGAAGATCACTCTCTCCAGGAAACAGATCCACAATCCTGTTCATATCCGGGAGTTGGCGACAGCCATCGACCGCGTTCTCCAGTACGACGTCCGGAACAAGATCCTCCACCTCGGGGGTCTCACCCGCATTTCGGAGTACGATCTCGCCGTGAGGTTCCTGGAGCATTTCGGAATGGGAGCCGACCGCGTGGCCCCCTTCGACTCGGTCCTGGAGTACCAGTACCAGGATTACTCGCTGAACTTCACCCAGACCCTGAAGTTACTCAAGACTGAGGCCCTGCTCCTGGAGCAAAGCTTTGATCTGCTCTAGCAAGACCTTTTGATTCGGACGCACCTTCTTCTGCTCCCGGGTGAGCCGGGTGAATTCGCTGAAGAAGTGCTTGGAAACTTGCTCGCACTCGACTTTTTCCGATCGATAAGTCCAGCATACCGTCCCGAAAGGACCGGTCTTTGCCAACAGTTCATCCGGCTGGGGCACGCTCACACCCTGCGTACCGGGAGTTCCGTGACGGTCGTAGGAAACCTGGATCACACCGTGCGTGGTATTGGCCACGATCAGCTTGATTCCGTTTCGATAAAGCATGAAATCGGCCGCACCTTGGGTCAAATTGAAGATTTTGATCTCCGCGAACTTTTTCCCGGCGTCCGAGAGTGAATTGAAGACCCGGACATACTCCTGAAAGTCAGCACGAAGGTCGGTCAAAAAATCGACGGTGCTCTCTTCGATCGCTTGCTCGGGTCCGGCGCCCTGGGTCATGTTGTAGAGAGCCTCTGCTTCCGGGGAGGTCTCGACCTTCGCGATTTCATGGATCCATCCGTGGTGGGAAATATTCATATCTCCGGACAGTTTAGGAAGTCTTATTGTGGGATGTCAAGAAAATGAAAGGCTTGGGGGAGGCCAGCAAGACATTGGAGCCCCAGAAGTTCACGTGGGCGCCGTATGCTCACTTTAGGCTTCCTACTCGAGGTAGGCATGCTCACCATGAGACAGGCACAGCCCCCTGGGTCAATGACTGTCGGGTCCAGATGTGTATAGTACTGGTCCCCCAAGCTGAGATCAGTATAGCAATTCCATCTTCCCGGGAAAAGCGCTTTTTCTATGTGCAGAATGTAAAAATATTTTTAATTTACAGAGCGTTAAATTACTGACAACATTGCTTTACGCATGGCAGGCAAAAAAATCCTCGTTGCAGACGACAGTCTTACCATCCAGAAGGTGATCCGACTCGCGCTCTCCGGCGACGGTTATGAAATCCAGACTGTTTCAGACGGAAAAGAAGCTCTCGAGCAGGCTTCTTTGTTCCGTCCCGACATCTGCATCATCGATGTGTCCCTGCCCCAGCTTGACGCGTATCAACTTCGTGAAAAGTTCCTGGAAAAGCCTGATTTGAAGCACATCCCCGTTGTGTTGATGTCTTCGACCTTCGAAAAAGTGGACGAAGAACGCATGCATCGCCTCGGGTTTTCTGGCCACCTGGTGAAACCCTTCGACCCGTCGCATTTGCGGTCGACCCTGCTCGCTGTGAGCACGCAGCCCCCCAAGCCGGACCCGATCACGGCTGCCGTGATCGACCCGATCTTGGAGCCGATTCCGGACAATCCGTTCCGCTTCGATCCTCCCAAGTCAGCCATGTCCTTCGACGAGTTCCCACCTCTCGGGTCGGATCTTCAGGGTGGTCTGGACGACATCCAGACCCTGGCGCGGAACACCTTCGAAATGAGCGGATTGGACCAGCAGGACTGGGGAATGGTCGAGCCGGGTCGGGTGGAAACCCTCGACTTGAACGACCCCTCTCCCTTGGCCCCCCCACCGGCTCCGGGTCAACGTGAAGTCACTTCGATGGACTTCATGGACCTTCCTCCCCCTCCCGGAAGCGCCCCCGTGCGCTCCTCGAGCGAACCACTGTTTTCCGCCTCCGAAGTCGAATCCATGGTGAAGGCCGAAGTTGCCAGGATTCTCGAGGACATGCACTTTCAGGTCCAGGACCGGATCAACCATGAGATGAAGCAATTCACCGAGGAGTTCATGCCCCACCTCGCTGAGAAGATCATCAAGGAAGAGATCCACAAGCTCCTGTCGAACCCCCCTCTATGAGAACCGATCGCGGAACACTCGACTCCAGACCCTGCAAAATCGAAGTTGGGGTCTCCCGCTACGCGGAAGGCTCCTGCGTGATCGAGACCGGCCAGACCCGGGTCTTTTGTACAGCAAGCATCGAGGAAAGCGTCCCTTCCTGGCTCAAGGGCAAGGGGCAAGGTTGGATCACGGCGGAATACGCCATGCTCCCCCGCGCCACACACACCCGGTCCAAGCGGGATCGTGAAAAAGTCTCAGGACGAACCCAGGAAATCCAACGCCTGATCGGGCGCGCCCTGAGGGCGATGGTCGACCTCTCCAAGCTGGGCGAGCGACAGATCATCGTGGACTGCGACGTCCTTCAGGCCGACGGAGGCACCCGGACCGCATCAATCACCGGCGCTTGTGTCGCGGTGGGCGTGGCCCTCTCCAAACTCGTCCGCGAAAACAAGTGTGACCGGAGCGTCTTCATCGATACCGTTCAAGCGGTGAGCGTGGGAATGCACGGAGGAATGGTGCACGTCGATCTCGACTACATCGAGGATTCTTCCGGGGATGTGGACATGAACTTCGTCAGGACCGGATCCGGACTTTTTGTCGAAATCCAAGGAACCGCAGAGAAGCGCGCCTTCTCTGAAGAAGACTTGAAACTCATGATGGACGGAGCCAAGCGTGGACTGGACCGCTTGAAAGAGATCCAGACCGACACCCTGAGGCCTTTCGGAATCCTCCCATGAGCGCCCTCATTCCATCCTGGAAAAAATGGCTCCTGACCGGGCTTGAAGAAGACGGTGCCGCCTTTGACTGGACGGCACGCTCCCTCGCCACCCTTCGACCGGATTCGAAGCCCACCGAGGCCAGACTGATCGCAAAAGCCGCAGGAGTCTGGGCGGGAGCCACCGGGCTCCAAGCACTGGCTCTCCTGAGCCGCGAGCTCGGATCTCCTCTCGAGATCGGGTCCGATCTCGAGGACGGCTCACGGATCACTCCGGGTCAGACCCTCTGCACCTGGAAGGGCTCGGCCCGATCGATCGTGATTTTCGAGCGAAGCTTCATCAACCTTGCCTCTTACACCTCCGGTATCGCCACTCAGACCCGGGCCATGGTGGATCGGGTGCGCGAAACCGGAATGAAACACCCGGTCCGCATCACCGCGACCCGAAAGACCCTTCCCGGATACCGGGATCTGGCTGTCGAAGCCACCCTGATCGGGGGGGCGCACCCCCACCGTTTCAATCTCAGTGGCGGATTGCTCCTGAAAGAAAATCACATTGCAGCGGCCGGAAGCATCGCAGCGGCCGTCAAGAGCTCCCGGAGCACGATTCCCCATCTCCTGAAAATCGAGATCGAGGTCCGTAACCTGGAAGAACTCAAAGAAGCCATTCAGGCCGGAGCGGAAGTGATCATGCTCGACAACTTCACCCCGGATCAAATTCGGGCGGCTGCTCTCCTCAAGCCTGAGGGAGTCTGCTTCGAAGCATCCGGGGGAATCTCTCTCCAGAATCTCGAATCATATCTGATCGAGGGTCTCGACGTGATTTCGGTGGGAGCACTCACCCACTCCGTCAAGGCGCTCGATCTGTCTCTGCTCATGAGCGGGACTTGAGGTGAACTTCCTCGCTGAGTAGACGTTTTTCTCCGTTCCCCGTCATGACGATCATTTCCCCATACTCGCCGTAACCCGTCACCCTTCCATGTCCTTCTTCGCGGGTGACCGAGTCTTCGAAACGGATGGAATCCCCGGGTCGGAACCAGGCCCACTCCTCATAGGTCTTCTTCAACACCCTCAAATAGGGCTCGAATTTCAGTTCCGCCAACAGCTTGTCCAGGAACTCATCGGGAAACTCGGGAGGGAGTGCGAGTCCGGTGAGACCGGCAACCGAAGTGGTGGCCCGCCCCTCGATGGAGGGCGCCGAGCTGAGATTGACCCCGACCCCGGCGATCACGATGCGTTGGACTTTCTCACACAGAATCCCGGCGATCTTGGCACCCGACCCCGCATGAACCACGTCATTGGGCCACTTGATCCGGATCTGATCGCGGGTGACTCCGTACTCCATCATCACTTTGGCCACCGACACCCCGATCCAGAGAGGAATCCAGGTCAGCGGTAACTGCCCCGGGTGAAGGTACAGTGAGGCATGGAGATTTCCTGTTTCGGCAATCCAAGGCCTGCCCTGTCGTCCGAGCCCGGAAGTCTGAACAGAAGCCGTCACACAATCCAGATGCTGGAACACACCGCCCTCGAGGACTTTTTCCTTCAAATAAGCCTGGGTGCTGTCAACACTTTTCAATCGGATCTTCATATCACTTCTTCGGAGGAAGACACTGAAGGACCTGGATCGACTTCTCGTTCCTCACCGTGATGCCCTCGATATTGCACTTCTCATTCACGAAAAAACGGTAAGCGCCGCTTTTCAGGACGAATGGAAAATTGGTCAGATAATTTCCGAGCTCTTTTTCGTTCCCGTCAAACACATGCATGCCGACATTCCCGGGATAATTCACTTGGACGACACCGATTCCGTCGATCGTGATTTCATGTTTCCCGCCAGGAACGACTTTGTATTTTCGCTCCACCTTTTCAAAGAACGGCTCCCCTGAAATCCGGATGTCGTACACACCGGACTTCACAATCGCGGGCTCATCACTCAAAAAGCTCTGAACCACCTTCTTGTCTTTGTTCAGGATCTCCACATCGAGCAGTCCTTTGAAAAAATGCACGGTCATCTGCCCGGCACCGGCAACCCTCAAGGTCACCCGTTTCCCGGGAGGGATCTTGAACTCCTTGAAGGTGTAGACCGGATCGAGGAGAACTTCGGCGCTGTAAGTGCCCGGAGGCAATCGAATTCCGTACGAGGAAATGAAGTCACGCAGGTACTTGCGCTCTCCGTTTTTGATTTCGTACAACTTCACTGACACCTTCGGATCCGGACTCTCGACATACAGGTTGTTTCCCACCCGCTTCCCTTGCGAATTGGTGGCCCCACCCATCATGTTGTTGATGTCGTCGAGGGACTGCTGGAGTTGCTCGGGGGACTTCGCCCCGAAGGTTTTCCCGAGACATCGTAACTTATCGAGATCCTTTGATTTTTCATCCAGGCCGATGCCCGTCACGAACATCTCGAGGTCGACGATTTTCTCCTGGATGGCCTTCTCGAGAATCTTGCAACTGTCCCCTCCGCAAGTTTCCTCTCCATCCGTATAGATCATCACACGCTTAGGACCCGGGTAGTTCTTGAGTTGCTCGATGGCGAGCTCGAGCGAGTCCGCGATCGGGGTCATGCCGAGCGGAGACAACTGCTTCACAGTGCTGTCGATCTTGGTCAGATTCCGCTCCCCCACCTTGATGGCCAGAAAAGTATCCCCGCAGTCCTGCTTACGCCTGCTTCCGTAGACCACCATCCCCACCTCGGCCTTTTCGCGCCATTGGTATCGAAGGTACTCATTGAACAACTTTTTTGCGTAATACATTTTCGACTTTTGCTTGTCGAGTAACTGCCCCATCGAACCGGAGCTGTCGAGGAGGATCATCACCCTCGGCTTGAGCGTCTGTTCCAGATTCTCGTCCGAGTACTCCACACTCGTCTGCAGGTCTTTCAGCTCGGGAATCTCGAGTTTGAACGGCGTTGGAGTCGGCGAACTTCGTGCAAAAGCTTCGAGGCCCGCCAGAAGAGAAAGGCCTGCCATCATCCAATGTAGTTTCATTTCTTTTTCTTCCCGTCGGAAAACAAGCTCCGGATCGGGTCCTCAATTCGAATCCCGAAGAAAAACCTGAAGTCACCCTCGCGCTCGGTGGCACGGGTACCCTCCGGAATGGCCACCGGCGCCGGGACCGACTCCAGGGTGACCGGACCTGAAAATTTCAGATCGTAGGTCCGGAGTCCGTAAGAACCCTCGAACACCCATCGTTTGAAAATCGGAATGAAATCAATCCACATGAGCATCGTGGCACTGAGACGGAGATTCATCCCGGTCGAGCCCGAAGATCCGGTTCCGCGCGAGACACCGACGTCAGTCGCGGTGAGCATCGGGAAGTAGACCGCATCCAAGGTCGCTCCCTGGAACATCAAACCGAACTTCTTTTTTTTCTCCGGCTTCCAAAGAAGGGGGGCGAACGAGTAACGGGCACGCACGCCGAATCCCAGGCCCTGCACGGTGGTTGAGAGGACATTTTCGTCTGAATTGTCCGTGATGAAACTGTCCGACAAGGAATCCACTCGAGCCGACAATTCCAATTTTTCACCCAAAATGGGCGGAAACCTGTAGTGGAACCCCATGACCGAGACTTTTTCCTCGGATCTGACCAGTTTGGAATAATAGGTCGAAGTCGGAAAGTTCCCGCCATGACCGTCCGAGGTCACTCCGATCGGGAAAAAGTCTGAAAAATAGGCCCAGTGGAGATTCTGGAACCGGTACATCGATGTCCGCTTGGAAAAGTTCGCCACGGTCGAAGTGGTCGTATTCAAGTCTCCCAGCATGATCCCGAGCCCCAATTCAGCATAGCCGGGCCGGGTGTTGATCCGGCCGGACGTGTCCTCTTCGGGCAAAAGGAAGTCATCCTGACTTTTTTTATCCCCGTTGGCCAAGGCGTTCGGGTCCGAGAGGGGAGCCCCATAGTCCCCGTCGATCGGATACTTGATGACGGTATCCTTGTCCAATTCCACCTGGAGCTCGAGGGCGCCGGTTTTGGGGTTCTTCACCTCCGTCAACACTTTGCCGGTGGCAATGATGTCCAGCCGGTGCCCTTTCTTCCTGAAGAACAAAATCGCTGTCTTGTCGGCAAAAGAGTGGGCTCCCGGCAGACTCAAGGACACCACACCCTCGTCTTCACGGATGACTCGCATCGCGGTCTTCACGATTTCCTCGAGCTTGGGGGTCAAAAAAGGATTGAGCGGGGGGGCGGCGGGGGTGGGTTCTGCTCGCACCGGCTCCGGCAGCCCCTGCCACAGCGTGGCGACCACGCCGAAGAGACTGAACCAAAACCGGATGGTGGCGCCAGCCTTCAAGATATTGACTCTTCCCATAGTAACTTTTTTATATAGTCTATAAATATAGATATCGGCAGGAAGCCGGATTTGCACGAAAATAAACCAAGAGCGTTTAGGATGAACCTCGACTCGGACACACCTTCTCAAGAATTGATCTGCAAATTCCGAAACGTCCCTCATGAAGGGGTACGCGTCTTGAGCGACACATTGACGCCACTAGTCAAAAACGCTAGCATTTTCCTTAGGTTCACAGTGAACGATCGGGGTGACTGGTGAAACTCGGGGAAAAACAGCTGCATTTCAGATCACGTTTGGCGAGCGTCTTCACGCTTGCGGTCGTCTCGCTTGTCGCTCCAGCCTGTGAGGATCTGGGGTTTCAAGGTGGCGTGATCCCAAATCCTTTCGGTGGATTGCGTTCGATCGAGGCCATTTCTCCGGAGTCGATCCAGCTGGTCTGGGACCCTTACCCGGGCGCGACGGAATACAAAGTCTATGTTCCTGAACTGAACGATGCGGTCGCCAAGCCGAGCTTCACGACCTTGATCACCCCGCCACGCGGAAATCCCAAAGATGACGGATCTTATTCCTTCTCGGTGACCGCAACCGATCCTACCAGCGGTACCGAACAAGGACTCCGCTCGAACTACTTGTCCGTGAAACTCCTTCCGCGGTTCAACTTTTCTAATGGTTCCGTCACCTCGCTCTCCGCCAGCGCTCCCGTCCCGGGAATTCGGGTGACTTGGCCCTCCTATCCTCTGGTCAATTATCGGGTCTTCGTGAGTGAACGTACCCCGGCCGGCTCCGTGAACTACAATTTCAGCACTTCGACCGCGTCCGTGGTGGGCACCGGCACAGTGGACATCACCGGATTGCAGGCAGGACGTGAATACTGCGCAGTGGTGATCGCCTCCTATCTCGACGGAACATCCGACGCACCAAACGGTTCAAAGATCGTCGGATCACTGAACAACCTCCTGGTGGGACCGGGGGGGGGCTTCGGTGGGAGCGTGGTGGCCCAAGGACAGAAGTGTTACCGGACGGCGGCTTCAGTCGGCTTTGGAAACGTGGTCAATCAAACCAACTTTTTTGTCCCGAAAGGCGTCCCGTCCAATTATCCCACTTTTTATGTGAACATCCTTCAAGACACCAGCGAGGACGGTTCAGGTCCGGCGCGCGTTGCGGTGTATCGAGTGGACCCTGTGACCAATCTCGGGACCCTTCTCGGAAGTCGGATCGGGACTGGCTCCATCACCTCGACGATTCCTCTGACAGCGGGACGCTACAAATTCTTCGGAATCATCGAAGATCTTGCTGCTGGATCTAGCGCCCAGTCCAAAAAAGAGATCATCGTGGGGCCGAAATTGACCCCCGCAGCCGAAGCAGATCGCCCTTGGGTCTTTGTTCGCGGACTGCAAGACAGTGATGCCGTTTACGGAAATTACCCCGAACAGCAACAAGGCGGTCGCGGATCTGTGAAGATGGGCTCATCTGTTGCCATGGGTGACTTCAACTGTGACGGACGGAGTGACTTGGCTGTAGGGATCCCCGAGGTTTCAGAGACCCTTTCAGACAACCGCACCGCCAAACTCGGTAGGGTGATGATTTACTATGACGTGAGGGAGCCTTCTGCGGTCAGCTCCTGCACGCGGAGTCAGTCCCTCGTTTTCGACATTTCAGACCAATATCCTTCAGGCCGTGACCTGCGTTTGGGAACTTCGCTTTTTGTCGGCAACTTCAATCAAGACAACCAGAAAACCAACAATCCGCCTCAGTTTCCAGGAACTCAGGTCGCCGCTTTCAAGTGCGACGATTTGGTGATCGGCTCGGGCTACGGCCCCATGTTCGTCCTCTACGGAAAGCGGGACACGGTTGAGCCGGAAACCGCCTGCACCACGACGAACGGCTCACTGCCGTCACCCCGTCCAGACGGGGGGTTGAACTACCTTGGACCGAAATCTTTTGTCACGAATCCTTCGGCTGCTTGCGCCCCATCGACCGGAACCTGCCAGCCTTCGATGTACACGTTCCAAAGTCCGACTCTCAAGTTGGGAACGGCGACCACTTCGGGAGACTTTGACGGCGACGGATACCCCGACTTGGCAGCATCTACCGGAACCGGGTCCACAGGGGTTTGGGTCCTTCGGGGTAGCGAGTATGGACTGATTGCGCCCAATGCATTTTCGGATACGACCAGTGGAGAGGTCATTCAGAGCACTTCAGGTCCGGGACGCCTGAACTTTCCTTACATTCCTGCGAATTCCGCTTCTTTCAGTGAGCAAGTGTCTAACCCCACCAACCACATCCTGAAGCCGACCTCGATCGGTTGGGCTTCCGGAAGTTTCGGTGCTTCTCTGGGTGTGATCCGGAACGCCTACTACGACTACCTTTCCCCCACAGCGCCCACCACCAAAAGAATGAGAGACGTTCTCCTCATTGGCGCTCCGGACTATGCCCATGCCGATGGCCGATCCGGGCGGGTATTCGCATGTATCCCGAAAACCATGACCTTCAACGGCACCATAACAACTGGCGCCACCTTTAGCGATGATTCCGCGACAAACCTTGCCTGGGACTGCTCTCACTTCATCGATCCGCCACAACAGTACGGTTCGCCCGCCGTTGCTCTTGCGCCCCGTCGTTTCGGTGCCGCGATGGCGAGTTTCAAAAACGCACTCCGTTACCGCCCTACTAATTTCGACAATTATCCCGGATGCGAACTCACGGGGAACAGCGCAAAAGCTGAAATCGATTTCGCCAATTGCACCTCGACCGGCGACCGTCTCGGTTATCCGGGAGCAATGGCCATCGGCGCTTCGGAATCGAATCAGGTCTTCGTGTATTATGGGGTGAATTTTCCGGACGCTGCATCGATCGCAGACCGGGATCAGCGTGGATCTGCCAGGAACGTTTACCTTTCCACCTTGGTTTACCGGTCCGCGGCGGTACCCACCACCATTTCCGCGACCATCGGCGATGCGTGCGTGAACAACAACGGCACGAGCGAAAGTTGTCAGATTCAACTCATCACCCAGGCCTCGAGTCCGGGAGGCCGATTCGGAACGGTGATGGCCGCCTTTACCGGTAACAATGTGGAAGATGCCACCACCAGTCCCCGTGAGAGCACTCTGGCTGTGGCCGCCCCGTACAAAACCATCGTGATTGGCAGCAGCAGCTACGCCAACGTCGGGAGCGTCCAGCTGTTCCAGCAAAAATCCAACTTTTCGAACGATCCCATCACCGTGAACGGGGTCTCCCGCTACTCCACCGGGTTTTCGAGAACCTTGACGTCCACCATCGACTACGACGGCCCGATCAACGATCAGATCTTTTTCGGTCTGGGTGGAATTGCGGCAGGTCCTCTTGAGTCAGTTCCGGGCGGCACCAGCTACTCCTCCAATTCTGACGTGGTGATCGGCGCCCCGGGACATGTCCGCAACAAAGATGCCAATGGGGTCACCATTCCCAATGTCTTCGACAACGGAGCTGCGTCGATTCTGTTTTCCCACGGAGGAACTCTCCGGAACTACCGCATTGGCGGTAGCCCGTCCGTGAACTCCACCTGGCACTTGGTCGACTCTGCCGTTTCCTCGGACGGCCTTGCAACACCAGTCGGACAGGAGTCCGACATCCGTTTCCACCAGGGTATTTCCATCGGTGACATCGATCAGGACGGCGTCGGTGATGTCGCGGTTCGGATTGCACGCGGAACCTCGAGAAACACGATCAGAATCTATCCGGGTGCGAACTGCACGGATTTGAGCGGAGTGACCTGCTCGGTCCGACTGAAAAAGTCCCTGAATCAATACACCAACTTCAATGTTCCCGGTGACAGCTCTGCCGGATACCGTTTTGTTCCAGCAGGTCCCCTCCGTGGAGGGACCTACAACTCGTTTTTCATTACCGGCAGCAACGACTCCTACCTGTTTTTCGGCGGAACCACAGGGATCATCATGGGGGTACCGAGCAATGTCGGAGCGCCTCGGCGTTTGGGAGCCGGAACCGGGTCACTTTCCGGAGGGGCTACTTACCTGCCCTTCGGTAATTCGTCCTTCTACCACGCAGAGGGTAGCGCCCTCGACTCGACCCTCAACACCTACGCTCCCTTCGCTTCAGGCGATTTCAATGGAGACGGATTCATTGATTTCGCATTCGGCCACAACTCCACCACCACTGAGGGTGCCGGTGTGGTGGATTCTGCTAACAGTGCCAACAAGTACCTCCGCACCACCCTTGCTGGAACCTTCACGGGACGGGGCCGGGTCTACATTCTTTATGGTGGCGCGGAAAACGGCTTCCAGATTCAACCCGACCCACAAGGGGGATATCCTCTGGTGACCCAGTACTCCGCCATGGACGGAAAGCCTTACGGGTTCTCCACCTTCTCGAAAGGTTCGGCTGCGCAGACAAACGGGGTCCCGTGCACCCAATCGGCCGGTGTTTGGACCTGCTCGAAAGCCCAGGTCTTGGGAGAAAACAGCACCGTCGTGTTCGGGAGCACGGTGACCGCGGTGCCCATGGGACTGTGCGGAAATTACCCCGTACACGGACTGGCGGTGCGGGCCGAATTCTCGAACTCCTCCAGCGTCTACATCTACAAACCGAAATGCCTGGGCACGGCGAATGACCTGTCCGGGATCAATGATGCGATCGTGATCAAGTCCAGTGACTTCGCTATCAACACCTCGAAGACCTTGGGTGTGGCGATGGTGGGTGCGACCAATCTGATGGGCGTCTCCACCCCGACCGGCCTCACTTCCCACTTGGTGGTCACCGAACAGGACAACCGCAGAATCTTCGCCATTCCATTCGTGACTGACAACGGGGGCTCCGTGGTCATGCCGACGACCGCCTCGGTCACCACCGGAAACGCACTCATCGTGGACGGTCCTCGATTCTCCACTTTGGGCGGAAGAACTCTGAACTACTCCACTGCCAGCTTCTTGAACGGTGTATCAGGTGCCACCGCCGGAATGGGAGACGGATCCGCGTCTCTAGGGGACATGAACGGTGACGGCTTTGAGGATGTAGGAATCAATTTTTCCAAACTGAATCGCGTCGAAACCAACGAGTTGATCCTCAATCAGGGTGGAGCCCTCGTGCTCTTCGGAGGAGAGACGGGCCTCCAGACCCACAACGGCACCGTCCAACTGAGCCCGAGCGCAAAGGCTGAGTGCTACCAGAAATCCGTGAACAATGCCCCCAAGAGTGTTTGCAATCCGCTCCTCTACTTCGCGCCTCAGCCTGCGGGCTCCCTGCGGAAGGGAGCATACGAGTTCTCATTCCTCAGTCCACACTCTCGAGTCAGCACAGGGAATGTTTCAGCTACGGGAGCCTGCCTGCTCGACAGCTCCCCGAATCAATGTTTAGGGTCGTTCTTGTTCGGAGTCCCGGGTCGGGACTCGATTGAAACCCCACCAACCCGTCCGGTCCTCCAGGGAGGAGTGTTCTATGTGGTGCCATAAGAGTTGGCGCTGGGCGCTATTGATTGCCGTTTCCATGATGGGGAGCGCTTGTTCCGACGGAATTTTGGGCGGTGGCATTACCGCTCAATTCACCGGGATCAACAAAGCGGTCATTCTCGGGCCTGAGACTGTCAGTATTGATTGGAAGCCCGATCCCAAGTGCGACAATTATCAAATTTATTCGCTCTCCTCCAGCACCACCAGTGCACTCATGTCGGCATCCGTTCCACCCGTGATCATTCGTGATCCCTTGGTCGCAAGTGAACGTGCCTACACCTTTGCCGTGGGATGTATCAGGAACGGCCTCAGCACCGGGCTCGACCTCTCCGTGAACGTTTCGACTTGGAGGGAGTTCACCGGAGCCATGAACACTCCCGAAACCCTTCCTGGCGGACAGTTCCGCTTGAGCTGGGAGTACCTGGCCGATACCGGGACGAAGTTCCTGGTGTATGCCATCGAATCACAAGTACCCGGAGTCGAGCAGAAATTGACCCGCGTGGACCCGACTGGCTACAAAGGTCATCGGAAGGGATATCAAGAGGCCCCGGTTTGTGTGACCTTCAGTAACCGACTGATCATCGGTCCCGGCGGAGACTGCGATCCCGGCCAGAATCTCCTCCGCCCGGGATCACTGTACCAGTTCCGGGTGGTGGCTCAGTACCCGGACAACAATTTTTCAGAGGACCGGACCGGCAACTACCAGGAGCGCCTGATCGACTCGAGCTTCACACCTCCCTCTTGTAGCTTGACGCAGCGGGGACTTGGCGCTGACGAGGCCAGCACCTATCTTTATCTGCGATGCTCCACCGCTGGGAACACTTCGAATAACGCGTGTCCTTTCAACCTGCTGAGCGTGAAGGCCTACCAAGGTGTGAGCGGGGTGCGTAAGCCGATCTCCGATACCCTGACCCTGAACCCTTCTGGATCAAACCTCCTCGAAATTCAAGCGGTCCCGGGACAAAACGCGACCAACAGCCGCCTCGTTGAGAACCTCGAAATCGAGTTCACTTGCAGTCGTCCGGGGATCACCGAAAAGGCTTCGATCCGTTATGACGGCTCTCAACTCAAGTATCCGAAACCGGTGCTCAAGTACGGAAGTTCGAAACCGGGCAGAAAGTACGAACTCGCACCCGAACATTCGTACCTCGTCGACGCTCGGGCAGCCCAACCGACCACCCAGGCTCCGAGCAAATTTGGTACGGTGACCGCCACAGGAGACTTCGATTGTGACGGTAATCCGGATTTGGCGGTCGGCCTCCCTGAAATCACACTGAATCAATCTCCTTACTTCAACGAAACCTACGAGTCCGGAGCGGTCAAGGTTTATTACAACTACACCAAAACAGCGACCGGTACCATCACCGCTGATAACGGAATCCAGCTCCTCTCCTTCAGAGACCTTCCCGACGGAGCCCATTTTGGTGCCAGTCTTTCCGCCGGCAATGTGAACCGGGATGTGTACAAGCGAGAGGGTGACGTCTACTACAGCTGCGACGATCTGGTCATCGGCGCCCCGGCGGACGGAAACTCCGGATCCACCACTCCAGGACGGGCCTTCATTTTTTACGGTCAGCCACAGAAGTTCCCTCAGCAGCCATTGAACTTCCTGGATCTCGCTAAAAACGCTGAGTCCTGTGGTGGCGACTTCAGCTCATCCAACTGTGCTCCCGTAGAACTGATTCGCGACATGTCCGGTCGATTCCGGGTCGACCCGGCGAACACTGATCTGAATACATCCACCGGTTCGAGTTTCGGAACCAAGTCGGCCTTCGGATTCAAAGTGTCCTACGTGCGGGATTTCAATGCCGACGGCTACGGCGATGTGGCGGTCACCGATCCGTACTGCATGTGGGATGGATACAATGCGAATGATGGCATCGGATACAACCAAACAGGAAATAACAACTCCATCCCGGAGGTCGGTTGCTTCTACCTGTATTTTGGTGGCCCTTCAGGGATTCAGTCCAAACCGGTCGCAGTCGCTCCGGACTCGGGCAACCCGTTTTTCCCGACAGCGAGCTTCAACGGAACCTCGCTCAACAACGCGGTGATCAGTCCCTTCATCAAGGTCTATCCCCCAATTGTTCAACCATACATGCACTTTGGCGCCACGATCTCGGGCGGAGGCGACATCGACGGACGCCTGCCGGTACCGATTCCCATGCCGGGTGGCGGCGTGATATTTGCCAACGGTGACGACTTCGTCGTCGGAGCCCCGGATTTCTCTTACAAGTACACTTTCGGATCCGTCTCCAGCCCGGTCTCCACCGCATCCTGGACCCCCCCCAACACAGAAAGCGGTGGCACAGCACAAGATCCCCTTTCTAATCAGACCGGCTCAGGGAATGCAGCATCTCCGAAGTTCATTCCTCCTTTGAACAAGGCCTGGGATGCGACCAATGCCTGGAGCTCGGTGCCGAATCCGACCAATACCGGAAATACCACCCATGGACTTTACAACTCCACGGGGGTCGCTTTCGCCTATTTGGGGCGACACGCTTACAAATCCTATCCGGTCAAAATGCGAAGCGGAACCTTAATGAAGTTGTTTCCGATCGGTGCCCTCACTGTTCAGAACGATTTCTTGTCAGAGGTGATGTCCCAACTTTCACTGAGCGTGAGAGACCGGCAGAACGGAAGCTCGGTGATCCAGTTTGACTCAGGGAACGCGACCATTGATGCCCACATCAGCCCGATCCGATCGTTTTACAATTGTGGTGTCAGGGGAAGCCCGACCTCACGCGACGCAACCTCTAACTACTACGAACACTTTTCTTGTCTGGCCGGCCGTAACAATTTTTCTGTGATCTTTCCCACTATCGCCGATAACGAACTGGCTGTTTCAGGATTCGGGGCGGAACTTTCGATCCTGGGCTCCAAAGAGCAGAATGCAGTCGCTCTCTACAATCTCCAAAGCGATCTCGGGGCAAGTTCCTTTGTGGAGCCCACCTCCACCGTCCAGGGACAAAGAAACCTCATGTACCTCGCCCAAGGCAATGTCCATGACCGCATACGAGGAACTTCCCTCTGGGAAGTGGGGGTGAAGGATTTTCAGGGGAGCGCCTTGGGTGGCTCCCTCACCGGCACCAACCTCTCCTCGGGGCCAGGCAATGCGACCGCCGACCAGCCGAACCTCACGCTGGTGCGGTCTGCCGTGAATGAGACCCTGATCATCAAGGACGGGGTGACTTCGATGATCAATTCCCCGCTGGGCGGGTCCAAACCCCAGGTGGACCTGAACCGTGACGGCTATGCGGATGTTGCAGTCGGAACACGTTACAGTAATTTCAAAGCGAATATTTTCACCTACTTCGGAAACCACGCTGCCGACTTCGCCTACACGTACAAGAATCCCAACTTGGCTCAGTACACCGACAATGGCGCATTCTGTAACATCCAACGCCCGACTTTGGCTGCATTCGGAGCTGGCGAGAGCATCAAGAATGATGACCCCCTCACAGATCGTTATTTCAGGACTTTCTCCGGCAGGGCTCAGGCCTTCGTCGGCTCAAAGGTGGCAACCTTGAGCTCAGAGTTCCCGGTGACCCGCCACTCCAACAGTGCCCAGTTCAGCTGGTACTTGGGAGACGTGGCTGCAGGGTACACCATGCAGAATCGGACCTTTTTGACCTCTGCCAAAATCAGTTGCAAACCCCAGATCAAGAGCCTGACCGCCACTCCGACCGATTTCTCCGCTGGGGATCTCGACAATGACGGGATTACGGATCTTGCCGTCGGGATGTCAGGAGAGAACTCCAACCAAGGTAAGGCCTTGGGAATCCTGGGTGGTGCGACCGGAAACGGCTTCGCTCCTGAACAGGTGTTCACCATCCCGGAAGTCGGTGCCAGATTCGGATCGTCAGTCAGTGCCCTGAATTGGAGATTCATCGTTCCCGTCGTCAACCCGGGCGATCTGCAGTTCAACGAGTCTTACCGCAGGGAGCTCTGGGTCGGGGCCTCGGGGCTTTCGTCGGGTTCAGGAGGAGTTTACAATTTCAAATCCGGTGGAGCCGGTGCCATCCAACTGTCCCTGAACATTGGCGCCCCGTTTCGTGACCAATCCAACACTCCGAACAATCTGAACGCTGAGAATTCGAAGATCATTGGCGACATCAATGGTGACGGTTTTGACGACATTTGGGCCCCGGTCAAGCGCACCAACACCTCGGGCGACGAGTATTACGATGCGATGGTGTTTTTCGGCTCGTCTTTCGGAACAGTGACCAACTCCTTCTGTAAAGAAAATGTCTCCAAAATGAGCTACCAGAACGGTGGCGCACTCAATGTCAGTGTTTCAGAGTGTCTCGGCTCGAACAGTTCGCTTCCCGTCTATATCGGAGCCACTCAGGTACGTCTGCCGCAGTACTTTTCAAAAGCGACACCCCTGGGAGTCAATTCACTTCTTTACACCCACTCCGCCGGGGACGTGAACAAGGACGGTCGTGGGGATGCGATAGTATTTGACACCTCAAACACACATTTGCATTTGTTCTTTGGCTCTGAGGGCGGCCTTGTCAACGGACAGCCCATTTCCGGGCCATCTTCGAATCGCACCCCTCAGTGGGTTTCAAATGAAATCTACCTGCCTGCATCTGCTTGGTCGTATCAGATTGAAACCTGGGAACGCTCCAAGATTCCTGTGGTCGCAGGAGATTTCAACGGTGACGGCTATGATGACATGGCCATCGGGCAACCCGTATCCAATGGCCCTCGGTTCAACGGTACCTGGAACTGTAGCCCCATGCCACCCACCAACAGCGCCAATTACGCTGAATGTATCGCAAACCCAGGACTCGGAGTTTACCGTCATGGGAACGTCGCAGTGATGTACGGTGGACCTTATGGTTACCAAGTACCGACCTCGGGACAGTTCAACTTCAACGCCACGACCACTTGTGGGAACTTCCTCACGGGATGTACCGTGCCGCCGGCCACCACCACCTCATTCTCCGAGGTTTACGGGTCACTTTCCTTCAACGCATCGAATGACGGCTTTACGATTGAAGAGGCCAACTTGACCTGCAGCCCGGCTGCAGCTCCTGGCGAGAACTGCAACGGCCGGGGAACGCTGATCAGGAACCCGGCATTTTACAATACGAACTTCTCCTTCAACGATCTTGCGAACTCCTATTTCGGCTCCGCACTCAGTGTAGGTGACTACAACGGAGATGGGATTGCAGACTTGGCTGTGGGTGCTCCGAAGCATCACCTTCCTGACTACGGAGATTCGAGCTTTTCAGCCATCTTCGGAGGTTCTCCATCGACCAACACGGGTGAAGCCTATGCAAGCTCTCTTTACGGGCAACAGGCCGGAGCGTCGGTAGGTGATGTCAGCCTCCGAGGTGCGGTGTTCATCTACTATGGCAGTAAAGGTGGTCTCATAGCTCCGGAAGCCAAAAAACTTCTTGGCGATAATGGCATGGCTCTCTACAAAGACGGAATACCGAAAGCCGATTCAGCCGCTGTCGCTTTTGCACTTTCACCACCTGCATTTGACTCGGTCTCGCCGGGAACCGGTACCGTTCCCGAGCTGGACTCGACGACGTCGGGTAGAATGTTCGGAGTCACCTTGGCCAGCGGGGATTACAACGGCGACAAGGTTGCGGACTTGGCCGTTTCCTCGGTGAAAGGTCAGATCTACATCATTTATGGCCCGATCTGCGGCACCGATAATGCCCGTGCGAGCTGGAGGGACGGAGTTTATGCCAATCACAATTCCGCCTTGGCGTTCAACTCCACCCTTCCGGCAGCCGCCGACCGAGGTAACTGTCGCGTGGCGAACTTCAACCGGACATCCAATTTGGCTAACTTTCAAACCCAAGAGCCGGCTTCAGTAGCCTTGGTCGAGAAGACGCTTTACCCACAGATGATTTATGTGGATGGCGTCGCGGCCGGTGGAGGACACCTATTCGGTGCCACCCTGATCAGCGCCATGCCCGGCAAGGGAGGAAATATCGACGGGGATCCCGGTAAGTCTGTCGGAGACTCGATTGAGGGAACCTCTGACTTGGTCGTCGGCGGCTACAACATGAATGATGCCAACGTGACCACCGTCGGCGGAAAACCCACCGGAATGGCATATGTCCTTTTCGGGCACAAGGCGCCCATCTCTCCAGATGACATGACGACGACCCCGGGCCTGTATGTCAAAAGCCCGAGTTACAACATGAAGCTCATCACCACTCCGAATGGAAACTTCTATCGCTCGCCGCTCATTCTGCGGCCCTATGAGACTGACGGCAGTGTCGCGAAGTTTTTTGGGGTCACTCCCTCCATGGGCGATTTGAACGGGGATCTCACAGGGGATCTGCTGATGCCGACCGAGGATTTGCATGTGGGTGCGGATCAGTCCACACAAGTGATCAAAGGTGGAGGGTTCAAGCTCTTCGAATAAAGGCCGAACTCAGAGGAACGTATGTTGAAAAAGGGGTTCAAAATCATGAGCAAAATGCTATCGGGCATGTCTGGCCCGTTGGTGATGCTCGCCCTTTTCCTCAGCTCTTGTACAGGTGGCCAGAACGCCCTGCCGACCGGCGCCGGAAGCATCAGGATCGCTCCCGGAGACGAACTCACAGTCGACCTGACCGACGTGATTCAAATGGGCGTTTCCGGATTCAACGTCTCCCTGAAGTCGGTTTCCAACGATTTTCAAACCTACAAGGAGTTCCACGATGTGACGGCACTGGCCAAAGAGGCGCTCGCCCAGTCACAGACCTCCTTCACATTTGTCGTTCCGAAAAACCTGGCACCTCCGAAACCGTTCGTGATCGTGGTCGATATCCCTGAGCTTCAAGAGTACTTGCTGGACGCGGTCTTTGAAGGCCAGAGCTCGGTCCGCCCGGGTATCGCCTCCCGACTGACTTTCGACTTGATGGAGTCTTTCTACACCGAATTCACTCCCAGATCTTTGGGGCAGTATTCTTCGGAGCAGTACACAGGCATCAGAGGGCTCATCCAGGACCGGGTGGAATCGTTACATTCCCAGTCTGAACATTTGAGTTATTCTTCCTTGCCGTTCGCGAAGATGATGCGTTTTTACAAGAATTCATTGGCGTTCAACCCGGCCTATCTGGAGCAGTTCAAGGCCCGTGGGGTTAGATTCGCCTATGATCGGGCTCCGATCACCGGGGTCACGACGGCCCGGATTCCTGCGGACCAGACTCTCGAAAGCTGTTTTCGGGGCTTTTGCTATGAATACGCCAAGAACTTCCGGGTGATCCTACCTGACAATACCGAGCGCCCCGCAATCAAAGCCCCGTTCAAGCATGACAGTAACGCTGCCGCACAAATGATGGCGGGTGCGGCTCGTCCGAACCCGAGTGTCGACCTCACCGTGAACGAGAAAGTGGTGACCACCATCGGCGAGGCTCCGGCCATCAGCGTCACCGCACAAGGCTTCGACCTCGACGAAGACTACATGGAGAAAAGCATGCGGGTGATTTACACCCCCCGGCGCCTCCCCGCATACTGGAAAAACACCGCCAATCGCCCCCTCTACAGTCAGGCCTTGGAAGACGCCTGGAGCGCCCGCCATCCCTCCACAGATCAGCCAATCCTGGGGTTGAGCAGCTACGATCTCCCCGACACTTACACTCTCCAATCGATTGATTACGATGAAGCTCTCGATCCCAGTCAGTACCTGGATCCGAATGGAAACAACGTTTGTGGCGATTGCCAGACTGCGACTCGAGAAGTCTTCTATTTTGTCACAGACGGGATGGCGTGGCTGCCTTACCGTTGGAAATTTTCATACATCGATCAAAACAGGCAACCTCAATTCATTTTGAACGAACAGGGTGGGATCAACTCCACCCACTTCGACGAGTTTTTGCGGGTGATCAACGGAAACGAACAGGAACTGCCCAATGTGCCCGGCTGGCGTTTGCACGCTTCCCACTGCGAAAACGATCCGAATGCCACCCCGACCCCGATCCCCCAAGCGGGCCCGGGCAACACGGTTCAAACCCTGAATTATTACTCACGGATCAAGAACAAATCGGACGGACCTTGGTCCTGTGCTTTCTCGGTTTACGATCCTGACATCCGCGATGACCCGAACGGGGCTCCCGATGAGTTCTATTTCTCGGCGCTTCGGGAAAACGACCCTTTCACCATGATCAATCTCGGCGCCAGGCTCGACCCGAGCAACCCTTCCCAACTCGAAGTGGGCGGCGAGATGGAGCTTTCCTGGCCTCCGCTGGCTCCTGCAACCATGGAAAGTCCGTTGAAGCAAAAAGCCATGACGGAGTCTTCTGATCCGTCTGCTTGCGGAGCCAATCGCCGCTGTGCGACGGGTCTCGCACAGGTGATCATCGACAACGCCGTGAAGAACGCCGCAGAGTCTCAGGCTAACCAGACCGTGGACTTCATCATCCGCGTCTATGACCGGAAGAACGGTGGCCAATCTTCTCAGCGCGTGGTCTCTCGAGGGGTTCAGTTCATGCCGAACCCCCCTCTCCTGGTGAACTTCTCATCGCCGAATGTGCCCGTCGTCGCACCGACCCCGCCCCCGAGAAACGAGATCATCCTGGACGAAAACCAGAAGGAGATTTACTGGCGGACGGAAACCTTCGCCTCTGAAATCAAGACTGCCGCCAAGGTTCATTCCTCTGAAGGGGCCTCCTTCGATCCTATTGGGATATCCGCCACACTTTTGGACCCTGCCAGTCGTGCCACCGTTTTCACCGTTGCCGACATCGACAACAGCACTCATCAGATGAGTCCCTACATCACCCAGCCCCACACCCAATGCGACAGCCAGACCAATGCGAACCTCAATGTCGGGCCTGATTTGTCTTTTGCCGCGGCAGATCCGAATGCGGGTGCGGATTGTAGGGGAGCCTTCGGCCTGACTTATCAGGTGCTCAATGTGACCAGTTTCAGGAAGAGCGTTCCGGTGTTGCTCGGATCCACATTGAGGAAGACCAAGATTTCCGAGACGGTCTTCACCGTGGACCCGGCGACGCTTTCGATCACCCAGAGCAACCTACCATTCGATCTTTTCAAAACACCTCGTGAGCAGGACCCCTACTGCAAGGCAAACACTGACACCACCGGAACTTGGGATCAGAGATCTCCTTCAGACGGCTACCTCGGCCTGTACAATGCGACGCAGAGTTTTTACTCATTCCCACAATCGCTTCCCGGTTTCCCGGCTCCAACAGCCACCCCCATTCCCAGAACCCCACTCACGACGGCCGGATTCGCTTTCGAGATCAATGCAGTCGATTACGACAACGTGGATTTGCGGTCGGGTGAACCGGCAGACCCGGTGTTCCTGACTCTGGAGACCGACCAGGCCGTCACCGGTCAGTTCAAGTTCTGCCATCCGTACTCCCCGAACCTGGATTCCCGTCTGGGTGAAACTTACCTTCCCACCAATGCCGCAGGAACCAATGGCATTGATCCCGATGCCTGCCAAACCTGGAGTGACACCCCTCCTCTCCGGATGCAGCCCGTCCCTGTTTTTTACAATGGAACCAACTCGGCCGGAAACCCGACTCCGCGCAAAATGGTTTATCACCGCCTGCGCGCTCTCTGGACCCCGAGAGATCAGGGTCGTGAGAAGAAGTTCGACAACCCTGATCCTAAAGGCTTGATTCGGAACTTCATTTCTTCCATCCGGCTGAACGGGAACGTGTACGCACAGAAGCTCGATACCCGGGACAAGACTGAGCCATTCGACCCTTCCACGGGCGAAAAGATCAAGTTCCCTGTTTTTGCTTTGAAGCGAGAGCTTCCGGCTTGCTTCGATTCGTCCTCGACCTTGGTCGGTAAAGACACCCTTTTGTACGATGTGGCCCAAGACAGTGGTGCCCAACGATTCAGTATTCTCGACGGTAACCACGTCAACCGCGCCAACCCCTCCCATGACGGCGCCGTCACGGGAAGATACGAGGCTGACTTGACCCTCATGGGTGAATCAGATCCTTCGGCCATTCCGCCCGTGACTCCGAGAAGCGTGAACGAGTTCGAAACTCTCAAGTTCGTGCCACACACCATCGATTGCTCGGGCACAGAAAGAAGAAGTCTTTCTCGCTCACCCGTCACCTTCAAGTGGCTCAAGGTCAAGAATGCCGTTTCCTACCAGATTTCTTATAACAAGTTTCCCCCTTCCTATTCGAGCAGGAATTCTGAATGGGTCACGGTTCCGGGTAACGTCGCGGAAACCGGTGCTCCGACCTATTCGCTTCAGGTGCCCGATCTTGACTCTTATCGGACTTACTACTTCCGCTATACCGCCGCACTTTCAAGCGGAGGGACTTTGGTTTCAACAGAGGTTCCGATCCAGGCCAATCCGGATCCGGCCCCTAGCACGAACGCCTCGATCACCGACTCACGGCTGCCTGCCATTTGGTACCGAACCGCACTCAGTTCGGAAGCGCGTATCCGTTTCAAGGGCCAACACAATTCCGCAAACAACGCGTTTTGCATTCGTCACACCCTGATTCCGGTCAAGGATGGCAATGACATTCCTTATACTGCGGTCTGGACCATTTCGCGCAGATCTCCCGATCTGGACATGTACAACAATTTGCCCATCCGGTTGAAGAGCCCTTGGCTTGAAACCTGTACGGGTCGGAGCTACATCGACATCGATCCGTATGCCCAGGAACTTTACGTCGCGGTGAAGAACGTGACCCACACACCGACCGGTTTTAAGTGCGTACCATCCAACACCGCGCCCGGCTTTCCACTCGTCTTCGAGGGCAGGACCGAACCTCTCCACGACCAATCTTTGAACGAAGTCGCCGGCAGCTATGTCCAGTCGAACATCCCCAACGACCCGAGAGCAGTACAGATTTCTCTGGCTTACCGGATCAATCCGGATGCCCCGGAGTTCGGTGCCCTCACTTCACCGACCCCGGCTCCTCCCCTTGCTCCCTCGAATTTCCGACTGGACTGGTTCCCGAGTCTCTATGGAGCCGACATCCACCCCACGGTCACCCGTGGAAACTGGTTGGTCCGCAATCTGAATGCCGCCAACGCACTCTTTTTCAAGGCCGTCCCCTACAACACCTTCATCTACGATACCAAAGTCAACTCGCCGACACGTGGACGATCCACTTTCCTTGGCTTCACACGCAGTCAAGGCACCTGCACCGACATGGGCTGTACACGGAACCCCAACAACTTCCCGGACAACAAGGATTACCCTTATCTGGAGAGTGCTCGCGCGATTTCCACGAACGCGGCTGATACGGGAGGCAGTCTGGCCCTACTCCCCGCCACACCATCCATGCCCAGGGAACACCACTACTCGGTCAGCGTGGTGGACTTCGACACCCAACCCTCAAAGATCAACGTGGCCAACATGGTGAACGACCCGACCTGCTCGAACGCGGGTGCAGGCAGTTCCTGTTTCCGTATGAAAGGGGACAATACCCTGCAGCTTTTCGCTTGGGCACCCGAGCCTGCCGGTACACCCACCGTTGTGTCGTACACCTTCCGGGCTTTTGACCAGACCGACAAGACCGAAGACGACCCTTATGATGTCTTGACTTACATGGCTTCGACACCGTTTCCACTTCCAACTGCCACTCCGGTCAACTTCCCGAACCTGGTCGGACTCGGTGGAGTGGGTGGTCGCGCAGACTGCTTGAGTAAACCCGCAAACTATCCGGCAACCAGCACTCTGAGCTCACAGCTTCTCGACAGCTACAAGAAGTGTACGGTTCAGTGGAGCCAAACCAGTGCGGATGCGGGTAAAGAGTTCAAGTTCGACTTGTGGGTTCAGGACAATTTCGGTGCCGTCCCGACACCGACCCCCTCATTGATGGGCGCCGGCGGGAAACACCCCATCAACTCAACCAGTGTGATGATCCCCTTTTTCTGGGATGCCGAACGGGTCGGAGGTTCGGGTGCCAACACTTACCGGATCGTCCCGGTTGGCGGGACTTCAGCGACAGTTCAATATACAGTCGACCCTCCTGACGCCCAAAAGATTGTCGCCGGAAACTGGAACGGTGAATACACCACTTACGACAGCACGCTCAGCACCTGCCAAAGCCCGAATTGGGTTTGTTACCGCGATCGGGCTTGGACCACGGTGTCCGCAACCTCCTGCAACCAAAGCATCCGTCTGTGCAATGTCACAGTAGCCGCCGCCAACATTTACAAGCGTCACTGGTTCAGGACGTCACAAAATTCAACTTTTGTTTCATTTTCGACCGGTTTGACCATCGGGGCGCAAAACCCGTACGTCAACAACGGCCTGATTGAATCCAATCCTCACTACTTGAGGCAGCCGATTCCAGCCGCCGGCGGAGCGGATGCAAGCGCCATCACCAATGGGCCTCTTACCAAATTCACACTCGAACTTTACAGTCTCGAACGTAACAATCCCCCGTTTTTCACCCAAACCGATCCCAACCCGGTCCCTCCGGCGACGCCTCCCCCTCCGATCACTGCAAATGCGAAGTATTCGGGTGCCAATTCCGGAAACTGGACCTCGGTGTTCACCTCGAGTCAGCCCGGGGGAGCTGGAGTGGCTCCGAATGCCGCCTGTTTGACCAGCGATACCGGTCGATTCAACTGTGGAGCCACTCGCCTGCAGATCAATTCGAGCGAAGAAAACTACCTTTACCTGGCTGAAGGAGCGACCTCGGTTCAAGCGATTGAGATCGAAGAGGTCCCTCAAGGGGGAACCAAGTACAACTTTTCGATTTACGCCCGTGACATTGCCAACCTGACCGCCCTCAAGACACTACAGGTTCAGGCACCCACACAAGTCTACGTGGTGGATGGTCCGAATCGAGGATCGTCTTATACACCCGCCTCTTTCTCGGGAAATGCCATTGAGTGGCAGGTGACCTCAGGTGCGGGATGGGCTAGGGCCAACTTCAAATGGGCGCCAACTGACCTCGAGGCACATGCCCTTTCCAACTCCGGTGGATTCTTGATTCCCATCCGAGTTTCTGACTCGAAGTACGACCCGTCCAAGAACGAGAGTGGATTCAACTCGAACTTCATTGTCGGTGCAAAGACCGCCACCATCTGGGTTTGGTGCAAGCTCAAGGTACGCAACAACCCGCCGACCGTGACTTACTTCGCTGACGGTGTATGGTCGCCCCTGAACGGTGCGGTGATCCAGTTCCAGACCGGCACCAACACCCCGATCAAGGTACGCGTCACCGACACCGACACCGCTTCTTGGACCATCACCCCGGTCCCAACACCCCTTCCTCCTAGCGCACTCAACTACAGGACTTTCTTCCCGAGCGGTTTTTTTGCCGGAAATCCGACATTCACCTCGGCTTCTCCGCTCACGCCCACAAATCCGACGGTGGTCAACACCACACCTAAAACGGTTATTCAGGAGTTCAATCTGAACGCGACCCCGACCAACGCCAACATCGGGCTCTCCCAGATGACTCTCACCTATCAGGACCCGGGCGATCCCTCCCTCGGCCTTGCAGTGAATTCAGATTCATACAATTGGGCCCAAACCAGTGTGGCTCCGGTCACGTTTTTTGTGAACGTTGTGGGCAAGCCTGACTTCCGCGTCCCGGCACCTCCAGTCGCCAGTCAGTACACTCGCGCCCACTCTTACGCTCTCTATCCGATGAATTACCCGCTTTCTTTGTTCATCACCCGACCGAATGAACGGACAGACGGGGCCAGGAACTTTTTCATGGGAATCCAAGTGAAGCCCGCTCCCACCGTTCCTCCGGGATATGAGACTGTTCCGCTGGCCAGCGTGCTCGGAAATACCGGCTTCCATGTGAATGAAAGCTACATGCTCCGGATAGTCAACGGGCAGACCTTCAATGCAACCGCGGACAATCAGAATCGATTGATCACGCTCGGTGCCGTTGTAGAGGCGGGGAATTGTAACGCCAACCGTACCAGTATCGATTCCGGTGCGGCGGTGACCCTGGTGAGGGTCCGTGAGAACACGCCTACAGGAATCCAGTATTGCAACATCTCTGCAACCAATGCGGCGAACAATCTGGCCGTGACCCAGGTCCAGCACACCTTGCACATGACGAAGCCGACACTTCCAGCTCTGGTGAACACCTCGGTTCAGCGCTCGATCACCGTCCCGAATGCTGCGGATCCGGTGACTGTCAATCGGGAGTTCCGCGACTTCCAGAAGCGCTGCATCTATTGCACGGGCGTCCCGGCCTCCAACACCGGATTCACTCTCTGGAACGGAGAGATCAATGGCATCTCAGGCGTAAGCCCTACGCTGTCTTATTCCACCGCCCAGTCCCAGAATGCCTCGTTCCTGGCTGACAGCCAGACAAACACCATTCGAAAGTCTTATGAAGACACCAGTCCTGCCGGTGCCGGACGGACTCTCCGGTTGACCGCCTTCAAGGGAGATGTGCTCGAATTCGGTGCTCAAATCGATGCGATTCCGATTTCCGCAGGAAAGCTCTATGCCCGCTGGTACGTCAATGGGTGCTTGAGAGCGACCCACAGGATCGAGTCGACCAATCTCCTGTTCCAGTTACCTGTCGCCTCGGATTCGGGCGGCCGGAATGACGACTGTTCGGGACAGTTCCAGAGAGTCGAATCCAATACCGATGAGCTCGGCGTGTTGCGTGTGAGTCTCAGGATTGCCGACGGTTCCGAATTGGCCGGCGCACCGAGCCCCAGTCCGACTCCGACTCTGGATGCCAGCCCGATGGGCTACTCGTACCTGGTGACCGTCGTGAACAACCAACCCATGGTCCAACTGACCACAGGGATTCGCGCCAACCCCAGGGCGCTGCCCCTCACCGGACTCTACACGACCGCGACTTCGACCTTCGACATGAAGTTCCTGATGCCCTTCACTGGTGGCGGCAGGAATCTCTTCCTCTATACCGACAAGAGTTCGGCCACCACCACCAACATCCGTGTTCGAGAGCTCATGAAGAATGGGGGCCTGGGTTCATTGAACATCACTCTCCCATGTGCGAACTTTTCTGCCGATCCGAATTGGATCGGACTCGAGTCCGGGCCTTTCAATTTGAAGGTGTCGATGGTGAACTCCAGCGGCCGGGCTACTGATCCGCTTCTTTCCGCTTATCCGACAAACGCACCTGCTTCGACTTACGGCCAACAAAGCACCACATGTTACCGAAGCTGGGGGTCCTCGAGCTCGAGCGCCTATGTTTCGGGAACCATCCCGAGTGCTTCCGGAAACCCCGCCAACCAGGCAAGCGCAGGTAATGCCACTGTAGCAGCAGGCGTCCTGGCTTATGCTCCCTTCACCAGTGGATCGCGTGCCTTCACCTCCTGGAAAGACGGAAGCGGGGGTGGCTATGTCATAGATGGTGTCAATGCGAGCAGTGACTTCTGGTCGGCATCCTTCCCGGTTATTGGAATCAGTGGCGGTTTCAACTCGGCGATTTACGGCACCGGCGGATTGGCCGCCCTCGATAATTTTGTGAACAATACCGTTCATCGGAACACCATCAGTGATGGAAAACTGTTCCAGGCCATCGGCCATGACCCGGCGAAGGCGGTTTCAGACGCCCTCGGACACGTGGTGATCAGCTCACTTGCCGCCAACGGGAAGACCGTGGCAGCAGGAGTCTTGCAATCGATTGCATTCGGTCCTTCTGGTCTCTGTAATCTGGTCGACTCGGACTCGGTGAACCGCTCCGACAGAATCGTACCGCTGGATCTGGTTTACCATGCTGCAACAGAGACACTGCTGGTCCTTGCATCAGACAACACGTCGACCCCGAAAGGGCGTTTGATCGAGATTTCCAACGCACTGAGCAGTCCGTCCTGCCGACAGGTCACGGACAATCTGCTGCCTCCTTCAAGATTCAGATCCGATTTCAATACAGCGATCGACAAGCTCGTGATCGATGCGAACGGGGTGGCCTGGGGCGTGATCACCAAATCCCGGACCGAGCCGGGAGAGGTCTTCACTTATGACCTGATCTCGAGGCGGCCACCCGTGAAACAATCCTTGAGCTTCCCGCCTCATTCGATCCTGTATTCCCCGGGCATCAACTCGTTCCACATTCCAAGCCACATCCCCACTTTCACCTCTCCCGTTTCACAGCCCACGCTTTACAGGGTTTGGTAAGTTGAAGATAATGGGGACATGAAACGTTCACTCAGGATTGCCCTTCCGATCGCTTTGACCCTGTCGGCCGGAGTAGGGCTGTGGCTTTGGAAAAAGTCCCACAATCGGGTGGAAACCGAGAAGACCGTTGAAGCGCTTTTCGAAGAGCGGAAAGGCCACGCGAACTCACTGCTCGAATCTCCTTTGGCAAAACTCATCCTCGAAAAAAACTGGACCCGACTCCGGTCCGAGTATCAACCCGAAAAGCAGGGAGAAACACTTGCCAAGGTCGTTCGTGCACTCTTCATTGCAGGAAAAATGACCGGCTACTCACCCCAGGATCAGGACCTCCTTCTCGGGCTGTTGCTCCAGGCGCTCAAATCATCGAAGGCTCCGGACGTAGCATCGAGGGGAGTGATCCTGGCACAGTCCGAACGATTGCTTCCCCCCGGCAAGGACAGTCCCAACCAAACCATTCTACTGGGCTGGCTGAGATCGGCTCCGGTGTCCGCTCCCGAATACGCCTTGGCCTTCAAGAAGCTGGTGACCCAGCCCATTCAGCCGGATTCGTCGGCGATGGACATGGTCGCGGGCCAAATCACCGGATCCTGGAAGAAGGCACCCGAAAGCGGTTTGGTGTTTGTCCTGGATGAGACCCGCAATCCCGAAGCCAAGCTACGCCTCCTCCGTCAGCTGATGGCCCAATTTTCCAAGCTCGACGCGACTCAAAGACCTTCCGCACTCATTGTCCTGGCAAGAAATCTCGGACAATATCCGGACAAGGCATCGCAAATACTCAAGATTTCTGAAAAAATGCTCAAATCCGGTGGCACTACCGAGGTCGAGGCTGCACTCCGTGCCATCCCCCCCCTTCACGCCGTGCGCCCCCTCAAAGGCGAAGAGATCGAGCATACTGTCAAGATCCTGACATCCATTCCTGACAGTCGCCTGAGCCCGTTTGCCAAGGCGAGAATCCCCGAGATCATCTCGATTTTACAGCCCTAAATTAAATTCAAGGTCCATCCTGAGAGTGCCGATGGGTGTCTAGGATGGAAACACTCTGTCGAAAAATCTTGTTCACTTGGATTCTGGTTCTGACCACCGGTTTTCCGGCCTCTTCATGGGCCGAGGAAGCGGTCTCGGTCGCCGAGGTTCAGCACTTCGAACAAACCTTCGAAGATCTGACGGGCAAAATCGTCAGGAGTATCCAGCCGAAGCTCGAATTCACCGTTCTCGCACGAGTCGAACTCAGCGCTCACCCGGAGAAACTCGCAGCTTACGAAGAGTCAAAAGCCACTCATCACCTTCCCGGCTTGCCGGAAGTGGTGGATCCCAACTACTCCCACCCCTTTGAAAGCCCGCTCCTCTCGTTGCTCGAAAAAAAGAGCATCAAGATCTATTTCCGCTCCGCGCTGTCCAAGGACCAAGACCGGATCATCCGTGAAGTGGTCCAAGCCAAGCTGAAGTTGACAGCCACCGACAGCCTGGTGTTCGAGAACAGCGAGACACCCTACTCTGGAAACACTTCATCTGCTTCATCGAAGCCTGTTTCGAAGAAGGCCGCAGCCCTGGCCATGTTCGCAGGCATCGCCCTGATTGCGCTCGCGCTGTTCGGCAGAAAAAATCTCTTCGCCAAGGTCGGAACTCAAGCGGCAACAGCTGAGCGCAACTCGATGACTGCGGTGCCTTCCAATGCACCGGTCGCGACCTCCCAGATCAGCAACGCCAACACCTCGACCCTTCGAGAAGCCCTTGCACAAGAGCGGGTGGATGTCATTGCCAAAGCGAGCATGAATGCGACCCGTCGTTTCTCCCACCGGATACTCGGTGAAATGGAACAGGACAAGTTCGACCTCGTCAATCAGTGGATCGAACGGAACAAAGGATCGGTCGCCAACACCGATTCAGCCTACGCGCGCCTGATCCTTGCTGCGCGGATTCAACAGCTCCAAAACCACGATCTCATGAAATCGATCGAAGGATTCTCCAAAATGAGGTCTCTCAAGAAACAATTGATCTCGGCGAACAAAACCGATGAAAACAGACCCCAAATCCGCGAGGTGAGTGCATGAACCTGAAGAACGCAGGCAGAATTTTGTTGTTTCTGGCACTGAGCATGTGTGTGGCCCAGGCGACCCTGGTCTTGAGTTTTGCCCAGGATACCGGGGTGAGCGTCAGGGAAGAAACCACCACTCTCGAGAACCTCTACCAGGAGAAGGTCCGTTCGATTCTGAGCAATCTGATGGCCCCCGAGGACTACACTCTGGTGATCAGCGCCACCATCCGCAATGACGACACCAAACTGAAGGAATATTCCGCGGCTGCCGAACGGAAATTCCTCCCCGGCCTTCCCATCCAGGATCCGGCCGGTTACGCAGAAACCAACAACATCCTGCTCGAGCTCAAGCAGCGGGTGGAGATCCAGGTGATCCTGACCGACAACGTCCCGGCTGACCGGGACCAGATCGTCCGGGATGTGATCAAAAACAAGCTCAAGCTCAACGAAGAAACAGGTGACTCCATCGCGGTCGTGCGCGCGGCACGCAGCATGCCGGCGCCAAAAACGCAGGAATCTCCGAAGCTTCCCGAACTCTCCGCCAAAATGATCGCCTTCTGGATCATCGTTCTGATGATGGTCCTGACCGGAGTGATCTTCTGGCTTCAGCGTCGCAAGGAGAAACAAAAAGAAGCCGAGCGAGCAGAACAGGCCGTCTTGGTCGAGCAGAAGCGACTCGCCGACGAGGAAAAAGAAGCGGAAGAGGAAAAAGCCAAGGAAGAAGCCAAAGAGGAGTTGCAGGACCGCTACCAGGAACCCCTCGCTGACGATGTCCGGATCGAGGTTTTCGAGAAACTCGGCAAGGAAAAGGAAGCCGTTCTCGCCCTTTGCAAGAATTATCCGGGAATTGTCACCCGCGCATTCGAAGAATTCATCACACAGGGCCACGTCACCGAAGCCGTGATCATCATGGAAGCGCTCGGATGGCACGAGTCCAAGACGCTTTTCCGTGAATTGGATCCGAGATTCTGGTCCAAAGTGGGAGCCGCACTCCGGGTACGTACCATGGAACCGACCCTGCTCGAGACCTACAAAGCGGTATCATTCTTTCACCGGTTCGCCCTGTCTTTCGTCCTCGAGCGCACCGCAAAAGAAGATGGCAATCCGTTCACCTTCGTCTTCAAGCTCAACACGAACGAGAGACTGGACCTGTTGATGCAGGAAAAGGCCGAAAGCATTGCTCTGATCGGGGTGTACTGCTCCGGCCCTCAGCTCAGCGAACTGTTGCAAGGCCTGGAGCCCGAGAAGCAGAACGACGTGCTCTTTCACTTGACCCGGATCAAGCAGCTTCCTGAATCCGAGATCCGCACAGGTGTCGATGCATTCCTGAACCGCCTGGAAACGATCAAGAAGGCCCCTTCGGTCTACGCCGATGGTCCGATGCTTGCCGCGGATTTCTTGAGAAGTCTGCCGGCCGGCCGAGAGGAAGAGTTGCTCCAGTACCTGATGTCGGACCACCCGGCAGAAGGAGAAAAACTCAGGAAGGTCCGCGTCCTCTTCCAGGACATCCCTCAATATCCCCAGGAGATGACCCGGAAGATCGTGGAAGCATTCGAGGCCGAGGATATCCTGAAAGCTCTTGCAGGATACGACCCGAATTTCGTCGAGAACTTCCTTTCCCTGCTCCCGACCAAAAAGGCTCTGATGATCCAGAACGATCTGTTCCACATGACGGAATTCCCGCCGACCTCCCAGTGCGCGGAGGCGCGGAGGAAGATCTGTCTGAGGATCGAAGAAGAGTTCGAGTCCCAGAGATTCAGCCTGGGCGACTTCTGGAAGTCCCAAGAAGCGTCCCGCGGTGGTGAGTCAAGCGGTGAAGAAGTGACCCAGGAATATGAGGGCGTGAGCCCCGAGTCCGGATCGTCCGATGACGACGGTCAGGGCCAAGCGGCATAAAATCAGGATTTAGAGGAGAATAACAATGAATATCGCAGGCTTATTCGGAATCATCAGTGCTCTGAGCGTGGTCACCTTCGTCGTCACCACTTCGACCAAGAACATCAAGGTCTTCTTGGATGCACACGGTGCCGTGATCGTTCTCGGGGGAACACTGACTGTCGCCCTGCTCTGCTTCCCCTTCAACCGACTCTTCGGGGCCCTCAAGATCGTTGTGGGTAAGATGCTCGGGCAGCACGATCCCGACTACGCCGGGATGATCGACACGATCGTGCAGACCTCCCAGGTTTACCGGAGCAATCCCAAGGCTTCTTTGGATCAGATCCCGGAAGACGCACACCCTTTCTTCAAGGAAGGGATGCAAATGTTGGTGGAGTACGGCTTCAACTCCGAAGACCTGGATCGCATCCTTCAAAACAACATCGACGGCAAGAAAAAGCGCGACCATGATGAAGTGAAGGTGTGGCACACCATTTCGCGCTTCCCGCCTGCGTTCGGACTTCTGGGTGCGACCGTGGGGATGATCTCCCTCCTCCAGACTCTCGGGGAGCCGGGAGCACAGGACCGGATCGGTCCCGCGATGGCGACCGCACTCGTTGCTACCTTTTACGGCCTCGTGTTCGCCAACCTGGTGTTCATTCCCATTGCAGAAAAGTTCCAGGAAGTGGCTCATGAGGACGTAGTCATGCGCAACCTCGTCAAAGAGGGAATCCTGATGATCCAGGAAAAGCGCCATCCGCTCCTCATCTCCGAGTACCTCAAATCATTCCTGGACGCCAAAGACCGTGGTGCTTCAACCGCGGGTGAAGGTGGCGCATCCGGAGCGAAGGCGGCCTGAACATGAAAACCCCGAACGTCCAGAAGGCGGGAGAGAGTCCCGAATCGGTTGCGCACAAGAAAGTGCACAGACGCAGGAAGGCGGATCACACCGGTGAGGCTCCAATGGCTCACGACGAGTCGAACTGGCTCGTTTCTTATGCGGACATGATGACCCTTCTCTTCGGATTCTTCGTGTTGATGTACTCGTTCAGCCGGGTCGATGACAAGAAATTCGAGATTGTCCGGAAAGATGTCGCCCGCTACTTCGGCGGACAAGTGAAAATCAACCCGACGGTGAAAAAGACCGAGGAAGAGGTTCAGGACATCATTTCCGCTGCCGGGCTGGATAAAAAGGTCCAGGTGATCGCGCGGGACTCTGAAATCGAACTCCGTTTCAACGGAAGTCTTCATTTCATTCCCGGTACAGCGAAGCTCAACAGCGAATCGGAGTTCGTACTCAACAAACTGATCGACAGCATCAAAAGGAACGTGAAAGCGGATCTCGTCACCGTCGAAGGTCACACGGATGACAGTCCGATCGGGACAACCGTCTTCCCCTCCAACTGGGAGCTTTCGACCGCCCGCGCTTCGACCGTTGTACGTGAGTTCGAAAAGTACGGCTTTGATTCCTCGAAGTTGACCGCGAAGGGATTCGGATCCTCGCGTCCGGTCTCACCAAACCGTGACAGCAAAGGGATGGCCATTCCGGAAAACCAGGAAGCCAATCGTCGGGTCATCGTGAACATCGCCTTCACCCACGAGATGGACGACGCCATTCGGGCCTTGAAGACGGGGCAATTCGTTTCAGCCGACGCCAAGGAAGAGGACAAGTTCCGGACTCCCCTGATCCATCAGGGCGAGGGTGAGCCCACCTGGCACGAGAAAGTGGCCCGCGACATGGCTGTGACCCAGGACAAACTGAAGCTCGCCGAGGAGCGCTTGAAGGAAACCGAAGAGCGCGCCCGTGCCGCCCGGAGCCTGGCTGAAATGCAGGGTCGCCTCAAGCAGATGGAAGGTCGTATCCAGGTTTCGGAAGCCGAAACCCAACGCTACCTCCATACTGCGGACGCGGCCAGGGCCGCGAGAATGCCTGCATCTGCCGCTCGTCCGAAGCCTTCGAGAAAAGCGCCGCCGTCAGCGAAGCCTGTGAAGCCTTGATCTAGTAGAAATTGGTGGAGACGCCCGCCATGACTGAGAAGCCGCTGTAGCTGATCAGACCGTCGGATTGTTCGGCCTCTTTCCAGGCCGCAAAACGGTAGTACACACCCAAGAACGCAATCAAATCGCGCGCCATCGGGTAATCCAGTCCCGCACCGAATGAGGTTTCTACAATTTTGGCGGCGAAGTAGGGCCATTTTCCCGGGAATGGAAAGACCGGGTCGGTTTCCGCCGGCTTGGCGGTGATGGAGAGCTTGGTCGGGGTGATCCCGAATTGGATGAACGGACTGACCCTCGTCTTGACCACTTCAGAGAAGTCATCCCTGAGCTCACGACTCGATGAAAGCCCGAGAGGGTAAAGCAAGGCCGTGAAACCCACTCCCGCTACTGACACAAACCCGTAGTCACTTCCGAGGTCGGTGAGGAAGTTCACACCGAGGCGCATCCGGACCGAGGGCATGTCCCAAAGAAACATCGGGTTCAATGTCAAAAAATTGCCGAGTGGTGTGGCTTCCGGAAAGATCGTTCCAGCGGTGAAGGACAGGGGGCTGTACCCTACGCCCATCCTGAGTGTCGGAACGTCGATCAGCGCCTGCGCAGGTTGCGAGAGCGAGAGAGCCATAAAAATGACGTAAATCCAACGCCTTGAGAACTTCACTTTCATTAAAGTCTAAGAACAATCCGTCGATAGAGTCAATAGGACAAGGACGGTCTTTGTCCATGGAGGGTTGGTTTCCATGATGAAAACGAAAACTCGGTTGGCAACACTGTTCACGGCCGCACTGGTGACCCTTGCGGGAGGTGCGGGGTGCGCGACCAAGTACACGGTCAGAACCTACCCGGCGGGCGCCCAGGTTTACACACGGGACCTCAACTCGAACGAGAAAAAACTCGTCGGGGTGAGCCCGGTGGAGATTGCGGGCGAGGCCAAACTCGGTGATGTGTTCTTCTTGGTGGTGGAAAAGCAGAACTACAAACCGAAGGAAATCCTGGTCCGGGCTTCCGAAGGAGAGACCCTCTCCATCAGCGCCAAGCTCGATCCGATGTCTTTGGAAGAGATCGACAGCGCGAACAAGCTGGCCAAAAAAGAGGACGAAAAGAAAGATCCTCAACAGCCGCCTCAGGATCCCAAGAAGAAGAAAGACAAGGAACTGGAAGAGCTGATTGAAGATTTGAAGCTGCGCATCGCACTCCTCGAGAACACCACGAGCTTCTACAAAGATGCCATGTTTTCGGCTCGCTTCACCGGAAACGGTCAAGCCAAGTTCGATCGTGATCGCAATGACAAGGTCATCGAAAACATGTTCTATGCACAGCAGGCGATCACCGCCAAGGATTTCGCCCGCGCAAACAAGTTGATCGACGACGCGCTTGAACAGGACGAATACCTCGCCCAGGCTTGGTTGCTGAAGGGGTCGCTTCGCTATCTTCAAAACGACTTCCAAGGAGCCAAGACCGCTTGGGAACGCTGTCTGAAGATCGATCCGTATGACAAGGTGGCCTACAATTACCTGGGTCGCGTCTACGAGAAGCTGGGACTCCCGAAACTCGACAAGCCTGCCGCCGCCTTACGCTATCCCGCATCGGTAGTGGATATCGAAAAAAAGAAGACCAAAGCCGGCGGGTCTAAAAACCCTTAGTAAAAGCCCGCGGGTCTGACATAATGGGTGGGTGACCGCCCTTCTCAGAGTCCTCATCTTTTTGCAGGTGTTTCTCGTATTGCCGATGGCCCACGCGATCAAGACGGCCTCGTCTTTCGATGTGAGTTACGGCATGACCCAGTTGACCGTGGATGCGTTTGACTCCTCCGGAAACCTGGCTGAAACCCGTGGTCTGAATTCGTCCACCGGATTCCAGATCGATTACAACGTCGCCTTGTTCGATTACCGTACGGTGGCGACCCTCTCTTTCATGCAGTTTCAGACCTCGAACATCGGGGACGTCCCCCTCTCCCGGTTGGCTCTCGGCGCCAGCTATCATTTCTTCCGGGTGAATGGACAACGGGTGATCATGGACACCGATGTGGAAAGCAAGGTTTGGGGGGTGTCTCCGGCCCTCGAGGTCACAGTCGGGGTGAACAAGCTTTCCATCAATGATTCCGTAAACTTCCAATTCACTTCGTCTTTGATCGACATCACCCCCCGCATCCTGGTGGAGGTCCCTGTCACTTCGAACCTCCTCTTGATGCTCAGAGGGGGTTATTTCATGACCCTCTTGAGCGGATCGGTCCCGTACAAGATCAATCTCTCGGGAATGGTGCTGAACGCTGGGATCAAGCTCACTACTTTCTAGTAATTTCATTGAGTTGACAGATTTGATGCGGTGCGATAAGATTCGGCCGCTTGAGCAACCCCCTCTTTTTCCGCACTCCAAAAAGTCCACTTTCCCGACTCCTGTTCGGGATGGTCCTCTTATGGGGATCGAGTGCGGGTGCCGTCCAGGAGTCTGCCCGGATCCCGCTTCGTGAGATCGAGAGCGCCCCTGCCTTGGACTTGGTTCAGGACGGAGCACCTGTGGATCGGGACCGCCTTTGGGATCAGATCCGGAGTGGTTTCGATTCGTCCTCTCTCGAGCCTCAGCCCAGTCGGATCTACACCGGTTCAGCCCTTTCTCTTTCGGATGCCGAACGCCAAGGATATCCGACGAAGGATCAGACCGTTGAATTCGTCACCACATTGCCCGGAACAGACGGTCTCGTCCGCTCAAGGGTGAGGACCGGGGATGGCCGTGAATTCCAGATGAATCTGAGTCTCGACGCCCATGCCGCCCTTGCACGAAACGCCCTGCTCAGGAAGCTCGGGTATGCGGTCGCGAGTCCACAACATTATCCTTCACTCAGGGTCCGTTTCGAGAGTTCAACAGCCAGGGACAGCTTTCTCGACACTCTGGCAAGCGAAACCCTCACTGCTCGCGGCAGGTGGATTCGCGGTGGCACTGAAGCGCTCCAAGCGAACTCCGCGGAAGTGGAGCTCCAGGACCTGGTGCTTGAACCGGCACGCATCGAGACTCCCCAACTCCACTGGGGAATCCTGACCTCTGATTTTCTCGCATCCCGTCGCTCACTCCGGGCGCTGATCATTCCCCTCACCCTCCTCGACATCCCGGAGAGTGTGAATCTCTATTCATTCGAACCTGCGAAGGTTTTCAATGAAGCCCTGACCTTGAGTCGCCCCAACGCCGCAGCCTTCAATGACCAGACTTCCATCGGAGACGCGAGATGGATGTCCCGCAAGATCGGTAAGCTGACCCGGTCGGATTGGGTGGCCATCATTCGTGCGGGAGCCTATCCGACCGACATTGAAGCACTCATCATCGAAAAAACGCTCGCCCGGGTGAACCGCCTGATCGGCCTGACAGGCCTCCGAGATTTCAAACCGATCCCCTACGACGCCAAGCTGACCTACGGCAACGTCCTCAAGGGAAAAGCACTCCAAACCACCTATCCCGGCTACGCACTCCGCTTCACTTACGGAGATCCGGAGAGCCCACTCCGCGCTTCCGAGATGCTCCGCTTCGGTGGAATCACCCTGATCAACACCGCCCTCAATGCATTGTTGGAAAAAGCCAATGAGTGGCTGCAACTGTCAGACCCCGCATCGGTCATCAGTCGGCACAACGAGGACATGATCCGGAAGGTGACCGATCACTACCAGAACCACCCGAACGAGCCCTACGTCCAACCCATTTCGGTATGGGGTGGGCCCGTCGGCGGGGTCCGGGTCCAGGCAAGCAGGAACATCATGACCGGGACTTACTACGGTTCCGAAAGTAGGATTCAACTGGTGGATGTGGTCGGAGCGACGGTCAATGCAGGTGGTTTTTTCGGCCTGGCTGGAGTTCCGTCTGTCGGAATTTCCGCCGCCCCCTCAGTCCAGATCACACGGAACTATGTGCACGTCAGACCCCTGAGCGACATCAAGACTGCTTGGAAGGATTCCTGGTCGAACCTCCTCGTTCCGGCATTCATGCGGGATCTGTCTCGAGTCCTTTCGGGACAGGATCCTGAAAATCAGGAGACCGCGCTCAAAACCTTCATGGATCGGATGACCCCCGGTGAACTGTTCATCATCACAGACGGATTCTCCGGAGGAGCCGGAGTGCAAGTCCAGATCCCCGTGGGGGCGCTGCTCGGACTCGTCGGAACCGGGAACTCCCTGAGCGTCGGAACCGGGATCAGCGGAAATTACGGACTCCTTTCCCGGACCACCTTGCTCCGGACAGAAGACGGCGTGCAAGTCCTGCTGACACGGATGAAGTCCGGGACTTTCGAAGCCGAGCTCACTGCCAGATTCTTCATCGACTTGGCACAAGGCTCGATCCGCTTCCAGAACGGAACCGCGCACACCCGTGCCTTCATTCTTCCCTCGAAAGGCAAAGATGCCTTGGAGAGCTCGAAAATTTCACGTTCATTGAATGCGCTTTTGCGTCGGAACAATGCTGAAGTGCTCGAAGAGGAGTTCAAACCCTACGAGCTCGACCACTCGGCAAAAGGAAACCGCTCCCTGTTCAGGCTCGGTCCGATTTCCTGGACCCGCCGGGTGAATTTTCATGAATTGGTGATCACCCCTCCCGAGGATCCAGAAGGACGCTATCGGGCGACGGATCACCGGCGCACGGTCGTGGAGGGTCAGCTCACCCGGATATTCGGGACCGACCTCTACGGTTTCTTCGGAGGCTTGATGCGCTTGGTCCACCCGCTCCTTTCCATCGGAGGACAGTCGAGGGGCGACGATCCGGCGTCGAATTTCCTCGGTCGCTCGAAAACATTCCTGTCGAGCGTCCAACTCGAGCTCACTCCGGGCAGGGATCACCGTCCTTTTGTACGGGTCCAGCAGATCCATGCGGGCTGGTCCATGCGCAGCAAGCGTCTTCTCAAACTGATCCGGAAACTCTCGGACGAGCTCGGAGAGTTCAATCCTGGAATCGCATCGATCGACCGGGACGAGTTTTCCCAAACCAAACGGATCGAGGCCTTCCAGATATCCTGGAATCTCCTGGTACAGCCGGCCGGGATCGAACACCTCCTCAAGATTCTGGACATCGTCAGGACCCCCACCCGCGAAGCTGCCGAGATGATGATCGCCGCGATGGGAGACAAGCCTTATCGCCAGTGGTGCAGGAGTCAGGACCTCGAGCCGACCATCCGCTATGGTATGCCCACAGCTGAAGAACTGGACCTTTCCGGGCAAGGCGTCATCGCCGAATCTTCCATGGGCCGGATCGCCGTCCTCGGGTGTGCGACACCGCTCATGGAAACCCTCTTCGATCTGAGGGCCCGATATCAGGGAAAAGAAGCTCTTTTCTCGAGAGATCCGGTCACCCGGGACGAAGCGGTTGAAAAGATCCGTTTGCTGAACACGGCCATGGAGGGACTCAACCGCGACATGACCCTCGAAGAGCTGATCCGATTGTTGGGGAAGGACCGGATCTTTTTCCAAGCCCGTATCAGTGGATTCAGGGCCGGGGACGAGAACGGGGATTCCGAGTATTTCTCACATACGGTGGGACGACTCGACCGGGAAATGAACGCGGGACCCATGTCAGACATCGCGAACGGGAGCGGTATCAGCAGCAACGAGATCGAAGCGAGGTACCTTTCCAATGGTTACTGACGCTCTGAAGGTCCTTTCACTTTCTTTGCTCGTATCGACCACCGTTGCGGCGCCGGAGAGTCTCGAGTCACTCTCTTGGGGGCTACGGAACCGGGGTGAGACCCAACAGATCCTCATCGATCACTTCACTTCGGGGATGATCTCCGGTGTGACGGGTGAGGATGTGAACCTTCCTGCGCCCGCCACCGGACGCCAGGTGAAAGTGGCGGTCCTGGACACCGGAATCGACCCGAACCATCCAGATTTGAGATCCGCCATTTCCGGGCCCGGCTTCAATGCGATCACCGGCAACTCGGACACTGTCGACAGTCACGGTCACGGGACTCACGTTGCGGGAATCATCGGTGCACGCCCGAGCGGTTCCGGAGGATTCCGGGGGGTTTCCCTCAACGCCTTGCTCCTGCCGGTGAAAGTGGTTCAAACAGGACCGAACGCACCGATCCGCCCTCAGAGTGTGGAGCCCGGCGCGGGAACCGCATTGACCGAAAACGTCGCCAAAGGGATCGAGTACGCCGTGCAAAACGGTGCTGAAGTGATCCATCTGTCCTTGGCCTGGCCCCACTCGATCCGGTCGGCAAGGGTCGACGCCGCCATGGAACAGGCAAAAAAGAAGAATGTGATCATTGTCGCATCGGCAGGAAACGACAGAACCTCGGCACGCGTGTACCCCTGCATCTATTCCGAAGTGATTTGCGTCGGAGCACACGGGCCGGACGGGGCATTTTCACACTTCAGCAATCATGGCCCCATGGTCGACGTGCTGGCACCCGGCACTGCGATCTTGAGTACCTGGCCTTTGAAAAAAAATCCGGTGACCTTCGCCGGCGCCCAAGGGTATGAGTTCCGGAACGGCACTTCGATGGCCGCTCCCTTCGTCTCCGGCGCGGTTGTCGAGATGCTCGCACGCGGCATCCCGGCTCGAGAGATCCGGGCGCGACTGATTCAGGGAAGCCGTCCCACCCGGACCGAGAATCTTTTCCACTCCGACCTTGCTACTTCAGTCCGACCTCAGCTCACCACACAAACCCAGAGTGCCACCGGAGGGAATCTGGACATTTCCCGATCCATCACACTCGATCTCGAACCTCTTTTGACGACCCGGGAGAAGGGCCCTGTAGAGATTTCTTGGAACGGGATCGAATCGAAAATCGAGACCACCATCGAATTACGTAACATCGGTGCCACCTCCAAGCGCCTCTCAGTGAAAACAGGGGATCACCAGGTTGATTTCAATTCGGTGGGTGAAGACGGGCTCATCACTGTTCCCGTCAGCCTGAAATTGAACCGACTGTCGGAAAACCGGATCTCTATCCCTTTGGATTACCGGGGGGATGGTTTCGCTCCGAAGCGTCTTCAAATTGAGTTCCTGTTCCACCGTCAGGTGACCTCTTCCAACCCACCTGTGGGATCAGTCGTCCGTGCACTCGAAGAAGGGCGTGAGCTTCCTCCCCCGAACGAGATCCGGACCGTCCATGGAACACACACTTCCGATCCGGAATATGTCTTCATCCACTCACTCGAGGGTCGATCCCGGTTCAGCCTGGTGAGGAACTGGCGGGTTTCGGGATCCATTTCGATCGACGGGTTTCGTCCTGACAACCTCCTCGGAATTCATCGGTTACCCGACGGAAGCTACTTTCTCATTGCAAGCGAGCTTTCCACGGGTGCGTCCCGCCCCTCCTTCCATTTTCAACGTCTGGACTCAAAGTGGAACTTGACCACCCGGTCCACCTTGGGAACGGAAACGACCGTTTTTTCGGAGCAATTCCAGTGGACTCAGGTCAATGGCTCTTGGGTCCCCTTCTGGATCGGTGTCGGATTCACACCGAAGGCCGATCTTCCCGCTTATGACCCCTGGAACGCCGACACCAAAGATTTTAAGATGCCTCGCTTGTTCTATTTTACAGACGCAGGCTTGCGGACGGTTGTTCTCGGGCGCGGACGGATCCCCTTGCAGCTCCTTACCGACGGGAGAGTCCTCATCGCGCAGGGAAACGACTACTTTCAGCGCTATGAACAGATCGAGATCCGGGATGGGAAAATGGGTCGAGTGGAGCCCTTGCCCGCCGGCCCTTACCGGATGTTCTCGGGCGCGCCCTCCGGAACACGGATGGTGTCTCTCGACGGCTCAAGTTCGGAAACCTTGCTGGTGCCGGGAACATCCAGCCCCGGAGACTTGAGGGTCACGGGTGTAGGAGCGGGTGCTTTTGACCTGGTCCTTCGCCGGACTTCGCCGCTCGACTCTTTGGTGAATGTCCCGGCCGGGTTCACCGACGGGAACGAGAATTCATTTTTCGTGGAGTCGCACCACGACTTGCTCTGGTACCGGTCCTCTTCATCGAGACCTGTCGGTACTAGCCTCAACCGGTACAGCTACATCCCCTCGATGATCTTCAGCAGGTCTTTGTTCGGTGCTGTGGCCAAGCTCGAGAACGGGAGTCGGACACCTGCGATCTACCTGCCGGCCGGCATCTCGAACGCCGGCTACTCTGAAGTGATCCTCGCCGATCCCGCATCGGAATCCCTCCGTCGACCGGCATGGCTCAGGCTCCGGGCCGACCCCGATGAATGCATCGGGATCGGAAACCTGGCTTCCGCCGATTCCGCCCGGGTGTCGAGTCAGATGTTTTTTTGCAAGGACCGGTTCATTGAAGTTCCGCTGGCCATCACCACCGGTGAGTGATCGCTTCGATTTCTGAAATGGCCTCGAAAAACGGTGCATCCTCCGAAAAGTAGGGCACTTTCTTACGGATTTCCGCTTTGCGTTTTTCGAGCTTTTCCGTGGTCTTGAGGGGACTCAACAGATCCAGACCCTGGGTCGCCGCCAGGAGCTCCATCGACAGCACGCGTCTGGTGTTTTCAATCACCTTGAGACACTTCCTGGCCGCCCAAGCCCCCATCGAGACGTGATCCTCTTTGTCTGCGGAGGTGGGAATCGTGTCGACCGATGCCGGATGGCACAATGTTTTGTTCTCACTGACGATGGAAGCGGCTGCGACCTGGACGATCATGAACCCGCTGTTGATGCCGGATTTCTTCATGAGAAAGGCCGGAAGGTCGGAGATCGCGGGATTGATCAGTTTTTCAATCCGCTGTTCGGAGATCGACGCGATTTCCGCGATGGCAATCGCAAGGAAGTCCATGCACAGTGCGAGAATCTGTCCGTGAAAGTTCCCTCCACTCAAAACCTCACCGTCATCCGGGAACACCAAGGGGTTGTCCGTCACCGAATTGATCTCCCGCTCGACCACGGTCCGAACGAAGCCGAGGGTCTCCAGGCTTGCGCCATGCACCTGTGGAATGCACCGGAGTGAATACGGATCCTGGACTTTTCCACAACCCTCATGACTCCTGGCGATTTCGCTCTTCCTCGGGCGTCCGAGCAGGTCGCGTAGAATCCGTGCGATTTCAATTTGTCCGGGATGGGGTCGCACTTCATGGATTCTGGCATCAAAAGCGGTGGTCGTCCCTCGGAGGGCCTCAAGTGTCATCGCGCCGGATAGGTTCGCCACACGGATCAACTGCTCGGCCTCGAGTACGGCGTGTGCCGCCAATGCCGCCATGAATTGCGTGCCGTTGATGAGAGCCAGACCTTCCTTCGGGCCGAGCACAGTCGGCTTCAATCCCTTCTCTTTGAGCGCCTTCGCTCCGGACACCAGACGACCGTTGAGATAGGCCTTCCCTTCTCCGATCAAGACCAATGCGAGATGCGCCAAAGGCGAGAGATCGCCACTCGCGCCGACACTTCCCTGCTCGGGAATCCACGGAATGATGTCATGATTCAATAGATCCAACAGGGCCTGGACCGTATCAAGCGCCACTCCGGAATGCCCTTGAATCAGGGTCGCAGCCCTGAGCAAAAGCATGGAACGGACCCGTTGGGCGGGAAGAGGTTCTCCTGTTCCGACGGCATGGGACCTGAGCAGGTTCACCTGGAGTTGCTGAAGTTCGCGGGTTTCAATCCGTACATTCGAGAGGAGCCCGAAACCGGTGTTCACACCATAGATCACCTCTCCGGACTTCACCATTTCCAACAGATAATGATGGGCGCGCTTGATCTTTTTTACGGCATCGGCAGAGAGTTTCACCTTCACCTTGCCGGCGGAGACCGTCTCGACATCCTCGAGCGTGAGGGGTTTTGAGCCGAGTGACAACGTTTTCATCGAATGGCCTCCATGAGATCGTTCCAGGCTTTTTTCCTGTCTGGAGCGGAAAAAATCGCCGAGCCGGCCACAAAATTCTCGACTCCGGCCACCCTTGCAGCCATCGCAGTGGTCGGATTGATCCCTCCGTCGATCTGGATGACCCAGGATGCGCCTGTGGCGCGTTTGTGCTGGGCGAGCCACTTGACCTTGGCCAAGGACTCCGGCATGAACCCCTGCCCCCCGAAACCCGGCTCGACACTCATGATCAGAATGAGATCCAAGTTCGCGAGGTAAGGAGTGAGGGCTTCGACAGGCGTGGAGGGCTTGATCGAAAGTCCGGCTTTCTTTCCGGCTCTCCGGACTGCCTCGATTGCGCCGATGGGATCTTCCAGCGCCTCGAGGTGGAGTGTGATCACATCCGCTCCCGCGTTCACAAACCAGGGAATCATCTTGACCGGGTCTTTCACCATCAAGTGACAGTCCAGAACAGCTGCGGTGCGGGCGCGAATGGATCGCACCACAACCGGCCCGACGGTCATGTTCGGTACAAAATGGCCGTCCATCACGTCCACATGGAACCAGTCCGCTCCAAAGGACTCGATTTCCTTCATTTCCACAGCGAGTTGCGAAAAGTCAGCCGAGAGAATCGACGGGGCCAGTCTCATTTGGAGGATCCTTTCAGTGTCATCGGAAGAGAAACGCCGCGACCCTTCATTCCGTTCAGGTAATCTCCAGCGGATATCGCCTTTTTGCCTTCTTCCTGGAGCTCAAGCAACTCGTACGCTCCCTCGCCGCAATTCAAAACGAGCCGCCCGAAATGCTCTTGAAGGGTCCCCGCCGGTCCTCCGACACGACCCTCTACAGGTCTGCCTTTTTTAACCTTGATCCGGAGTCCCTCGGTGGTTTCAATCCGGGATCCCGGCCACGGAAAAAGCCCCCGAACCTGGAGATCCAACTCGCGCACGCTGAGGCTCCAGTCGAGCTGCTCCATCTCTTTGACCAGTTTTTTGGCGTAGGTGACCCGCGTTTCGTCCTGGGTACGGGGTGTGACAGAGCCTGAACGTACACCCTCGAGTGTGGGAAGGATCAGGCGGGCACCCATCGCACTGAGCCGGTCGTGTACCGTTTCCGCCGTATCATCATCCGCAATCGGAGTGGATTCTTGCAACAGGATGTCTCCGGCATCCAGTTTCGGCACGATCATCATCGTCGTGATGCCGGTTTCACGGTCACCCGAGAGGATCGCCCATTGGATGGGTGCGGCTCCCCTCCATCGAGGAAGCAAAGAAGAGTGGATGTTGATGGTCCCGTACTTCGGGACCCCGATCACCTCGGGTTTCAAGATCTGACCATAGGCCACCACCACCGAAAAGTCCGGCGCCAGAGCACGAATGCGCTCGATTTCCTCGGGAACGGACACCCTTTCGGGCGTGAAAACGGGAATTCCGTGGGCCATTGCCAGTGCTTTCACCGGTGACGGCTGCAGCTTCAGGCCCCGCCCCACCGGCCGGTCGGGCTGGGTGTAAACCGCGACCACGTCCGTCTCACGGATGAGCGTTTCCAGGGTCGGCACCGAGAACTCCGGGGTCCCCATGAATACCACGCGTAAACGGCTCATCCCGAACTCCTCTTTCTGGCCTTGATCAGCTTTTTCTTCGCAAAGTCCTGTTTCAGAGGACTCAATCGGTCGATGAACAGTGTACCGACCAGATGATCCATTTCGTGTTGCAGACAAACTGATAACAGCCCCTCGGCCGAAATTTCACGACGGAGGCCGTCTAGGTCCTGGTAGGCCACCTTGATTCTCTCGGATCGCTTCACTTCCGCGCTGTAATCCGGGACCGAAAGACAGGCCTCTTTCATTTCACAAGAGCCTTCCCGGAGAACGATCTCGGGGTTGATCAGGACCAGCGGATTCTTTCCCGAAACATACGCTCCGTTGATCCACTCAGATCCCTCGGGTGGCTTCTCTCCGGGCCGCAAGTCTTCGGCATCGACAGAATCGTACTCGGTGTCGACGACAATGATCCTCTCGAGAACACCCACCTGGTTTGCGGCCAATCCGATTCCGGGAGCATGATACATGGTTTCAAGCATGTCTTCGGCGAGTTTGCGATGACGGGCCTCCACCCGGTCGACGGGCGCAGCCCGCTGAGCCAGGACGGGGTCGGGAAAAGTGAATATCTTGAGTCTCGCCATCCCTCAAACTCCTATCCTTTTCAACAACACCATGGCAAGACCCCCGAACACCAGGGTCGGAAGCCAGGCTGCGAGCACAGGGGGCAGCATGCCGTTCTGACCCATCGACAATGACACCGAGTATCCCAACCAGTAAAAGAACGTGATGGCAAAGGCGATCATCAGATCCCTCCCCGCCCGGCCGTCGCGCGCACGGGAGATGGCAAAGGGCACTGCCAAGAGGAACATGATGACAGGAATGATGCTCAAGCTGAACCTCGAGTGGAGCTTCACCTCGAATGCTCGCGAGTCGATGCCGCTTTCCTTGTTGGAACGGATGTACCGGATCAGGTCCTTGATCCTGAGCCTCTCCGCCTCCCTTTCGATCATCTTGAAATCCGCAGGGCCTTCTTTGATCTGAAGTGACCTCTGCCGGAATTCCTCGGTGACCGGGTAGCCGGTTTCTTTGTCGAATCGGGTGGATCGCCCGTCCTGGAGCATCCATTCTTTTCCGACCCAGCGGGCCTCCGCGGCCTGGATCTGTTCCACAAGGTCGAATGCATCGTCGAAGAGGTAAACGCCTATCCCGAGGATCCGTTCATTTCTCGAGTCGAAATTCCTGAGGTGGTAGATCATCCGGTGCGACCGGTACCAGATTTTTTCCTGCTTCACGTCGAGAAAGAAATCCTGGCGCTTTTTGATCTCCTTCCAATAAAACACGTTCTTCTTCTCACTGAATGCCGGGAGAATCCGGTCCTGTAAGACCAGCGAGAAACAGCAAAGTACGAACACCAAGGGGAAGAGGATCCCCATGATCTGTCGGATGCTGATTCCGATCGAGAAGCAGGCCACCAGTTCATTCGTCTTGCTGAAGCCGGAAAGGGTCAACACCGTGGCCAGCAACACCGAAGGGGGAGCGATCATGACGAGCGTCGCAGGAATGTCATACAGCTGATACAGGATCCTTTGACTCATGGTGAAGTCATTCACCTGGGTGATCAGCGTCTGGAAATAGAAGAGACCGGTCAGGCCAACCAGGGCCAGAACCAGATTCTTAAAAAACGAAGCTGCAAGGTATCGCGCTAGTATTTGCATGAAATCAGGGTTAAATTATCCCTACTATGGCAGAAGAATTCAAACCGGAACAACCTGCGTTACCGCGAAATTCCTGGAAAAAGGTCGTGTGGGACAATGTGGTGTCGCTCGGATCGGCCCTGCTACTGGTTCTGGTGATCCGGTCCAGCGTGATTGAAGCCTTCAAAATCCCGTCCGGCTCCATGATTCCTACGCTCCTCGTCGGAGACCAGATTTTTGTCAACAAGTTCGCCTACGGACTCCGCGTCCCCCTGACCGACTGGATCGGGGATAAGCCCCTGTATTTCTACAAGAACACCGGACCGGAACGTGGTGACATCATCGTCTTCAAATATCCGGTCGATCCGGATGTGTACTTCATCAAGCGCGTGGTGGCCCTTCCCGGCGATCGGATCGAGATGAAGAACAAGGAAGTTTTCATCAATGGCAAGCCTTTCGAGCGCAAGCCCATGGCCCAGGAACAAGTGACCCGCATTTACGAAAAGTGGCTCCATGACTCCGAAGGGGAGTATCCCAAGGATCGCATGACCATTTACGAGGACCGCTTTGACCGCGAAACAGCCACGATCATGGTCGACAAGCAAAGCATGATGTCCGTGAACTTCGAAGCCGTGACCGTCCCGGAAGGGAATTACTTTGTCATGGGTGACAACCGCGACAACTCGAAAGACAGCCGGTTCTGGGGCTTCGTACCCTTCGAGAACATCAAGGGCAAAGCCTTCATTGTCTGGCTGTCTCTTTGGATCGACTTCGATGATTTGTCACGCTCGACCCAGCACTTCGACCGGATCGGCACCATCCTTCACTGAAGGGTCCGTGAGAAACGGGAAAGCGAAGCACCTAATGTTTTCCTGATGGTTTCAGGAAGCCTCAGGACGCCTCGCGCCAATGTCGGGGAAACGAAATAATAAAAGCGGACCGCACCCCTGCCCCAGGGACTGGTCTGTAAACGTGAATCACGGAACAACCTCAGGCGCTCGAGGGTTCCGGGTTCACACTCGTCTTCGAGAGCGGTGGCAATGAAACACTTTCCTCCCCCGAGACGGATGTGAGAGTCCTTGAACTCTTTCCGGTGCCTGGGGGTGCCGTTGACCAGGTATTTACGGACGAGCTCCGCCGAAACATGATGAAAGGGCATGTTTTTAGAAAACAGGACAAATCGATCGAGGTAAAAGCGGAGTCGGGTCATGTCCGCCCTGCTCGAGCGGTCATGGATCTTGGCAAGGTCCCAGAACACTCCACTCAACAAGAGCAACTCTGCAACGTCCTGCTTGGAATCGAAGTGCGTCGGCTCGAGCTTGTCGCGACCGACGCCCTTGGTCCGCTCCAGGATGTCGATATAGCTGTAGTAGTTCTGTACCGCCTCCTTGACCTTCCCTTCCCGATAGGCCAGGGCTCCGCCACGGGCCAGTTCCATCCGCCGCTGAAAGAGCTTCATCAGGCGTTCGCGCTCCGCCCTCTCCATCTGCTCTTTGACTTTTTTTCTCGCCCGCATGGATAGCGGACGATCATCGGATGCCATGTGAACAGTCTACGAGTGATACGGGTCCACGTCCACAATCAGATCGACTTCTTGTTCACCGACCCATGCCCGAACGGCTTGACCCGCCCTGTACAAGAGCTCCACTCCCGGGCTCTTGAAGTAAAAATCGTGACGATAACGACCGTTCGCCCTCGGCAACAAAGCCTCGGATGGACCGAGCAGCCTTCCCCGGAACTCCTCGGGCAGCAGACGCCGCAACTCTTCAGCCGCACCCCGTGCCGCTTCCCTACTGACCGACTCCTCCTTGGACTCGAACCTGAAGCGGACGAGGCGCGAAAACGGTGGATAAGACAGCATTTCCCGCATGGCCAACTCTTCGCTCAGGAAGTCCTTCCGATCCATCTCCCCGGTCAGCACCTGGATCACGGGGTGCTCGAGATCGTAACCCTGGATATAGACCCGCCCGGGCAACTCCCCCCTTCCCGCTCGACCGGAAACCTGAATCAAGGTCTGAAGGGCCCTCTCCGAGGCGCGAAAGTCGGGCCATTTGAGCAACATGTCGGCACTGATCACGACCACACAGGTCACTCCCGGGAAATCATGACCTTTGACCAGCATCTGCGTCCCGATCAGAATGTTTGCCCGCTTCGACCTGAATTCATCGAGAGTTTCCTCGAGTCGCTGCTGTGAGGTGATGAGATCACGATCCAGTCGCAAGATCCGGGCTCCGGTCAGGACCATCCCGAGATCCTCCTCGAGGGATTCCGTTCCCGAACCCATGCCGATCCATTCCCCTGTCCCGCACACATGACAATGTTTCGGTACCGGTTCTTTGGCTCCACAGACATGGCACTTGAGATGGGGACGCTTCTGATAGTGGGTCATCGAAATGGAGCACTGCCCGCACTTCTTGACCTCTCCACACCCCTGACAGAGCAAGAACTGCGAGAATCCACGACGATTCAAAAAGAGAATGACCTGCTCGCCCCGGTCGATGGTCTCCTGAATCGCACGGATCGTGGTCTCAGCCAGATGGGTTTTGACCGTACCCGCACCGACAGGGGACTCCTCGACCAGCGAAACGAGATGAATGGCCGGCAGCTGTTGGGCCGAGTAACGTTGCTCCAGCTTCAAGTGGTGGATCTTTCCCTCTTTCACCCGCTGGAGGGTTTCGAGAGAAGGTGTCGCACTCCCGAGAATGACCGAAGCCTTGGCGAACCTGCCTCGAAACAAGGCCAAGTCCCTTCCCTGGTAGCGAAACCGTTCCTCCTGCTTGTAGGTGGGATCATGTTCCTCGTCGACAATGATGACTTGGAGATTCTGGAGTGGTGCAAACACAGCCGATCTTGCGCCGATCACGACGCGGATCTCGCCTTGTCTGACCCGTCTCCAAAGATCTTGTCGTTGGCCGTCTGCAAGTGCCGAGTGCCAGAGTGCGGCAGGCACTCCGAGACCGCTTTCAAAGCGCTCTCTCAATTGGGCGGTGAGGGCGATTTCAGGGACCAGAACCAGGGCAGACCCGCCCGCATCCAGCACCCGTTTGACCTGATCGATGTAAACTTCGGTCTTTCCACTCCCCGTCACGCCCTCGAGCAGGAAAACGCTCGCTGGATTCTCCGCGCTGATCCGACTCAGGGTCTCGGACACGGTACGCTGCCCCACAGAAAGCGTCCTGGGCGAATGTGTGACGCTTGCTTGCTTGCCGGGCCTGGACTTGATCGGCTTGTCGATTTTGGGGGGAATCGCCGAGGCCAAGGCCTCACCCAAAGGGTACTGGTAGTATTCGGCACCGAAACTGCAAAGTTTCATGATTTCTGGAAGTACCCGGAAGGTTCCGTCGATCTTCGCCTCCACCGCCCTCACCTTCACCCCTTCGGGCAAAACCGGAGCGTGCTGCTGCACCGAAATCACGCAGGCGTTCAGGCGCCCCCTGCCGAAAGGGACCCGCACCCAATCTCCGGGCTCGACCGGACCGAGCGCCTCGTCGTCGTAGAGATAATCGAAGGTCGCATCGAGGGGTCGGGGTACGACGACCTTAACGAACAAGAGTGACCCAACCCTTCACCCAGGCGTTCTCCGACTTTCCCTGGGACCCCGGGGCGGACTTGTTCGGTACATCGACTTTGACAGAACGGATCTCGAACCGATAGGTGCCCGCACCCGACGACACATCGACAGACTTCGGCACCTGAAGTTGATTGCCCGCAAGCATGAAGCTCTCCACCTGGAGCGATTCCGCTCCGGCATCCAATCGGGCGGAATATCCCGCCGGCAAGAAAGAGTCCTTACCGAACAGGACCCTCGCCTGCTCACCCCAACCCCAGGCGATCGACTTCCCGATCCTGACCAACTTGGTTTCAGAGGCTTCTTCGGGCAGAACCCCGAGTTCTGAAAGGGCTGACTTCACCCTCGCTCCATTCGGATCGAGACCGACCGTGATCCAGAATCGACCCAATCGGGACAGTGTCGAAGGATCCGCCTCATGAGTCCCCCAGGGTTCGTCCGACGGTCCCGAATAGGTGGCGATCAAGCGCCCCGATGGAAATTCGACTCTCAGTTGCTCTTTGAAAACAGCCTGGCTTTTCGTGTCCGTGATGCGGGCATTCCATTCAATCGAGCGAAGACTCTTCCGGTCTTTGATGGAACGCGCGAGGATGAATCCTGGCGGAGGTGTGTAAGCCATCGCCTCCAACGCCGAAAAAGAACCCAAAATGAGGAATCCGATCAGTTTTTTCATTTGTCCGGTCTCATGAGGGGAGGTGGGACTTCATGAGGCGAATCAGTCCGTCTCGAAGTTCCGGCCTCCTGAGGCCGAAAACGAGCGTCGCCTCCAAATACCCCAAGCGATCTCCTGTGTCGTAGCGGTTCCCGTCAAATCGGTACGAGAGCAAGCCTTCGTCCTGGGCGAGCGCGGCCAAAGCATCAGTGAACTGGATTTCTCCGCCCTTGCCCGGACGGGTCTCGGAGATGTGTCGGAATATGGCGGGATCCACGACGTACCTTCCGGGAATGGCGAAGCGAGATGGCGCTTCATCGGGCTTGGGTTTCTCCACCATGCGGTCGATCTTGAGAGTGCGCTCGTCGAGCGAGGTTCCACCGACAATGCCGTATTTCGAAACATCGGCCAAAGGTACCTCCATCACGCCGACCACACTGGTTCCTCGTTCTTCGAACACATCCATCAGCTGTCGGGTGCAGGGAACGGGAGCGTCGATGAGATCGTCTCCGAGCAAGACTGCGAAGGGATGGTCACCGATGACCGGCCGCGCACAGCCCACCGCATGCCCGAGTCCCGCAGGCTCTTTTTGGTAAGCACAAATGATGTTGCAACTTTCTGCGATGGCCTTCAGCCCGGCCGCAAGATCGGCTTTTCCCGAGTTCATCAGGCGGTCCTCGAGTTCCGCATTGTAATCGAAGTAACGCTGAATCTCGTTTTTGTGCCGGGAGGTGACGAGGACGATGTCCTCGATACCACTCGCCACCGCCTCCTCGACAATGTAGTGGATCATGGGCTTGTCGATGATGGGGATCATTTCCTTGGCCACGGCCTTGGTCACCGGCAAAAAGCGGGTTCCGAGACCGGCGACAGGAATGACGGCTTTGCTCACTTTGCCTATGGCTTTGGCTTTCATATTGCCTTGTCATTCTATCCGCGATACCCCGAATATTGAATGAAAATCCTGTTTTTGACGCTCTTGGCAAGTGTGGTGTGCCTGATCTCCTCCGAGGTGGCCGGTGCGGTCGAATACCAGAGCCCGAGAACCCTCGGCCTGGGGGGTGCGGGACGGGCCGCCCCCCTGCTGAATGATGCCATCTATTTGAACCCCTCCCACGCCTCCTTCACCCCCATCTACAGCCTCTACGCAGGCTATGTGCGTTTCGACAGCGGCAGGAACTACAACGTTTCTGTCCTCGATTCCCGCACCGAGCTCTTCCAGGCCGGCCTCGGATACACCGTCAGGGAAAGGGATGCCGTCGTCAACGTGGGGGCCAGCAAACAAGTGATCGAGCGCTTGGGCGTGGGGCTCGGGTCGAAATTGGTTTTGGGAAGGAACGGCGAACGCCCCCTTTCGGAGCTGAATTTCTCGACATCCTTCATCGCACTCCCTTGGATGTACACCTCCCTGATTGTTGACAACCTGATCGAAGATCGCGCCAGGATTTCCAAGGGTCTCTACCGGACCGCCTATCTCGCGTTCAAATTCATTCCCACCAAGAAGGTCGAATTTTTCGTCGATCCGCTCTACTCGCCCTCTTACTCGCTCGGCAAGAAGGCCGGATACAGTGCGGGCATGGAACTGGGCATGCTCGAAGATTTCTATTTTCGAGTGGGTAAATTCCAGGATGGCGAGATCGCCCACCTGGGAACACGGGGTTCGGGTTACGGATTCGGACTCGGATGGATCGCACCGAAGCTCAATATCGAGTACGCCATGAGTCGCACCCAAACCACGCACACCGCCGGCGGTGACGTGGCCCACTCCGGAGCATTGACCGTTTTCTATTAGTATCTGACGGACATTCGCCCCTCGGGATCGATTTCGAGGTCGGATTCCGGATACATCTTCTTCAGGTTTTCTCCGTTGAACACTTCTCCGACAGGGCCTTCTGCAACGGTGCGACCGGATGCGAGGAGGAGCAAACGATCGCTCCAGGTCGCAAGACGGTTCAAGTCGTGCGATGCGATCACGACCACACCACCCGTATCGGCGCGTTCACGGATCAGCACTTTGGCGGCGGCCAGACGGTCGAGATCGAGCTTTGAGAAGGTCTCGTCCAAAACCAAGACCTTCGGATCCTGGATGAGCGCCCGACCGAACATCACCCATTGTTTCTGTCCGTCGCTCAAATCACCGAAGTCCCTGGAAACCCATCCGGTCAGGCCGAGCCGCTCCAGCACGCTCGCAACACCCTCACTTCGCCCCCTCGTCCGGGCAGCGAGCTCGAACAGTTCGCCCACCCGTACACCGAAGGAAGAATGAAAATCACTCCCCAATCGCAGGATCTTGCGACAACGCTCCGAGGGGTCGATCCGAGGAGAGATCTCCAATCCATCGATTTCGATCCTTCCGGAGTGTCCCAGATCGAGAACACCGGCCATTGCCCGGAGTAGCGTACTTTTACCCGCTCCGTTCGGACCATACACTCCGAGTACCGTACCCTGGGGCGCGTGAAACCCTATTTGCGAGAGCAACACCCGGTTCTGTGTCGATACCGTCACCCCGTTCAAGTGGATCATGACTCGACCCGCCCGCGCATCCGCGCATGGATCCAGAAAAACACAGGGACTCCGACCACCACCATCACGGCCCCGACGGGAATCTCTTTCGGTCGGGCGATTCCACGCGCCAAGGCGTCTCCCACGGCCAAAACCGCACCCCCGAAGATCCAACACAGGGGCACCAGATGCCGGTGCAACGCCGTGCCGGCCACACGTCTCAGGACATGAGGAGCCGCCAGCCCGACGAATCCGATCATCCCGGCCGAACTCACACAAAATCCCACCAGCACTGAAACCCAGAGGACGAACATCCGCCGTGATTTTTCGAGCGAGACACCGAAGCCCTCGACCTCCGCCTCACCGAACAGAAAAGCATCCAGCTTTGCCGAAGCAGAGATGAAATAAACCATACCGACGAGACCCAGCGCCAAGACCGGCACAGCCGTTCTGTAAGTCGCGCGGCCCAAATCGCCCAAAAGCCAGAATTGAATGGATCGGACACCGGATGGATCGGCAAGCCCCATCCAAAGGGACAGGAATCCTGCCAGTAACAAACTCAACATGACCCCACCCAGAATCATCGAATCCCCGCTCCGGGAGCGCTTCCGGAGCCCTCTCAACAACAGAAGAATCGCGACCGATGCCCCGAGTGTGGCCCCCGATTCGAGTGAGAGCGCGCCGCCAGCCCCATCCCATGACGAACCCAAGGCTGCACCCAAAGCGGCACCTGAGGCCACTCCGAGCGTGTACGGCTCGGCAAGCGGATTCCCGAGTGTGGTCTGGAGCACCAGGCCGGAAATCGCAAGCGCACCACCCACCGAAAGGGCCAGCAAAAGGCGAGGCAGACGCAATTCAGTCAGAATCAAACCGGCTTGATCCGGATCCAATCCGAAAAACAAGGACAGCAGGACTCCGGAAACCCATGCAACCGAAACCCAAAAGTAGACCCGACCCATCCGATCCGCCATGAATCAACCGAGCCCTTTCAGTGCACGCAATAATCTAGGGGTGCACCTGGCAAAATCCTCGCCCCGCAAACGGAGAATCCGACTTTGTCGAACCGCTCTCAGCGCCGGAAAGCGACCCCAGGATTTCCGGGATTCCTCGAACTCACGCTCACGCCCTCTCAGGTCGAGAATGTGGATCTCTTCGGGATCGGCCTTGAGCACGGACTCGCGGGACACCCTCGGATAACCCTCCCGATGATCGCGAAAAACATTCTGTAGCCCCACCGCATCGAATGCTTCATCCAAAAAGCTTCCTCCGCCCACCGTGATGAGCGGATCATGTTGAACCTCGATGAACACCGTCCTGTTGCGTTTTTTATCTGCGGCGAACTCTTTCAACCGTTTCGACCAGAGGTCGCTCTGTCGCTTCGCCTGCGGAACCGCGTCGAGCAGTTCGCCCAACCTCTCGATCCAGGCTGGCATTGCCAGGAACCGCTCCTTCGGGAGCACTTCGACCCGGATCCCCAAGCTCTTCAAGCGGGCGATCGCCTCCCGGTTGTACTCCTCCGATGCGAGCACGAGATCCGGACGGAGTGAGACGATCTTCTCGATCGAGACATGGTGATAGGGTCCCACGCTGGGCTTACCCGCCAGACATTCGGGGAAGTCCGAGTACTCGCTCACACCGGCCACCACGCGCACTGCCGACTCGCACCCGAGCACCTCACCGACCCACTCGGAAATTAGTGGAGAAAGCGTCACCACCCGGGAGGGGGCGGCCACGGCCACCGAAAAGGGAAGAAGGGTTTGCAGGACCAGAAAACTAAGGGCGGCGCGCATCGGACTGTCTCATTCTCAACGCGAGCATCCACCAGGCCGCTGCAAACACGAGAATCGAGATGAACTGGCTGGTCGAAAGGATTCCATCGATGACGAAGCCCCGTACCGTGTCTCCACGGAAAATTTCGATGATGCTCCGGATGATCGGGTACAGCATGAAATAAGTCAGACCGACTTGTCCGTCGAAGCGCTTCTTCCTCGAGACATACATCAAACCTGCGAAGAGAATGAACAGCGCAGAAGACTCGTACAATTGTGTCGGATGAAGAGGAATCCCCCGCAAGGATGTGTCCACCAACTCGGACTCGAGGCGAATGCCCCAAGGCTGCCCTGTGGGGCGTCCGTAACAACACCCCGCCGCCAGACAACCGATCCTTCCGAAGGCGTGTGCGACCACGACTCCGGGAGACAACACGTCGATCATCTTCCAGACATTGAGACGGTGCTTCCTGAAAAACCAGAATGCATAAGCAGTCGCGGTGATGAGACCGCCGAAAAACACCAGGCCCCCCTCCCACACCTTGAACATTTCAACGGGATTGGAGAGGAAATAATCGATCCTTGTGATGATGAACAGGATCCTCGCACCCAAGAACCCCGTCATGAGAAGCCAGAAGGACAAATCCGCGATCTGTTCGGGATCCATCGAATTGCGCACGGAGAGCTTTTTGACCACGGAGATACCCACCAGAAATCCGATGGCGATCATCAGTCCGTAACTGTGTAGGGGCAAACGCCATGAACCGAGCTGGAGCTCAAGAAGGGTCGGATGCACTCTGACCCCCTTCTTGTTTGAAGGTGGAGAGGAGCAGGATGCCGACCCCGACGCAAATGGCAGAGTCAGCCACATTGAAAGCAGGGAAATACCAGGAGGTGTGCCAGTGGAAGTCGAGAAAATCCACGACATATCCGAGTCGAACCCGGTCGATCAGATTCCCGAGGGCGCCACCGGAAACCAGCCCGAGAGACATTGCGCGATAGCGGGAGGTGGACGGAAGGTCACGGTAAAGCAGCCCGAGGACGACCATGGCGATCAGGGGAACCACCAGAAAAAACGGAACCCGGAAACTCGGATTCGCATCGGCAAGAAAACCGAAAGCCGCTCCGGTGTTTCTCACATAAGTCAGGCTGAACCAGTCCGGAATCAGCGCCAACGACTCACCATAAGCGAATCTGGCGAGAACGACGCTCTTCGTCCACTGGTCGGCGAGGATCACGAAGACAATGCTGATAAAGAAGAACGCCGCCTTCACCAAGAGGAACCCCAGAGGGTGATCCCTGTATCGAGGCTCTTGGACAACTCCTTGTTCTTCGACTCGACCGAAGCGAACTCATCCGGGGTGAGCACCATCGGCTCGAGCTTTTTCCCGAGCGGGTGGCGAGAGGTGATCTTCTTGATTTCATCGGGAGTCTCGGAGACCACCAAGAGATTGTAATTGCTGTCGGTTCTCGACTTGCCGCTCGCACGACTTCCGAAAAGGACGCCGCGAGAGGACATGGGCTCGATCATCTGCTTCAGCCCCTCGAGGTCGGAGATGGCACAAAATGTTTTCATGAGTTGAATCGCGGGGTGGTCGTTTTGAAGGCAAACCTCACGATTGTTATTGAGGAAGATCACCAGTCCGAGTTCCTGGAGTGATTTCAGGATCTTGGTGATCCCCTCCACCCCGCCCAGGCCACGGACGCCCTTCAGTTTGGAAGAAAGGACTCGTGGCGTGAAGGCCGTGGTCGGTTCCGTCATCAAGAAGCGGAGCAGTTTCTGCTCGGGCGTCACAAAGTAAATGGAATCCAACGTGATCTGGGGTTTGTTCGTTCTGGCCATAGAGCACTACAAAATACCCCAAAACAGGCCGATTTTCCAGCGCTTGAACCCGGAAGCCCCGGGGATGACTCCTCCCCGCCGGTGTAAATATTCGGGGGTGCGATTCGACACCGACACGGGGGCCCACCCAGGTCCGACCCGAGGACTCTCTGCTTTCTTTTATGATTTCAATACCTTGCGGGCCGATCACGTCCCGCCCCCCGGACGGGACTTTCTGGCACGGCTCTCGCAACATGATTGGGTGTGCGGCACCCAGGAAGGGCGCCCCACCCAAGAAAAAAAGACGCACAGGGACGCGCAAAAATCACCAGTAAAGGAGTCAGACGTATGATGAAAATCGAGCAAGCCATGAAGTTCAAAAAACTCTTCGAAAACCAGAAGGCGGCGCTACTCTACTCCCACACACTGCTGAACGAAGATTTCAATCTCAAGACTGAAGAACTGGCCGACGAGGTCGATCTCAGTTCCGCGGAAGCCGAACAGGGTATGAAGCTACGCCTCCGTAACCGCGAAGCGCTACTACTGAAGAAGATCGACGCCGCTCTCGACAAGATCCAGGCGGGAACCTTCGGCGTTTGTGAATGTTGCGAGGAGAACATCGAGTTTTCCAGACTGGAAGTGCGCCCCACCGCCTCTTTGTGCCTGACCTGCAAGGAACAAGAGGAAATGCGGGAAACCCGCTCCGCGGACGGACGCAAATCCAAGAGCAGCGGCCTGAAGAACCATCTTCGGATCGCCTGAAATTCCGGGCAAGGGCAGACTTAAGGACGAGTCGCTGATTTGAATCTCACAGGCTCATGATGAGCCCACCCACTCTGCCCCGACCAAACCGAGCCGTCCCGCTTGAGGGACACGTGTACACAACCACCCGCCAGGACGGAGGGTGTCGAGACGAACGGTCTTCAGGACGGAGACCCTCAGTCACTCGAACGGATTCGAGCGCTTTACCTTGTGAAAAAGAACCCTGGCCTTCAAGGATGAAGGTCGGGGTTCTGCGTTTTCAGTGGACCATGTGGCGGGCGCCACGGATGACGCGATCCTGATGGTCGAGTTTCTCCTGGCACTGGATGCAGAACAGGGTGAGTCCGTTGGCCGCGAGGCGCTTCGGTTCGATTTCCTCGCCGCAGTCGACTCCGTCACAGAGTTCGTATTCGTTCTTCTGGATCTTCTCGAGAACCCGCTCGATGTTCCTGAGTTGCTTGCGGGCCTTCTCACCCCACTGCATCATCCGGGATTGCTCGATGTAGGCGTTCGCCTGATCGACTTCGTCTTTGTCTTCCGGACGGACGACCAGGTTTTCGCGGATCCTGTTCGCATCTTCGAGAATCAGAAGCTTCTGGGCTTCGAACACTTTCTGTCGCTTGGCCACTTCGGTCTTGCGCATTTTTTCCCCATTCTCAAATTCCCGGGTGGTTCTGGTTGCCGATCAATGATTCAGGAATTTGCCCTCAACCCTCTTAATGCATCCATGACCATTTGGCTAATGTTTTCTAATGTCTCCATCACACCTTGCCCGCGATTCGCCACCGCTTCAAAGTGGGGTTTCTTGGCCGGATTGAAGGTGAGCTCGAGGTCCTCGAGACTCAATGCGTCGGGCAGGTCGCGCTTGTTGTATTGGAACACCAAAGGAATGCGCGAGAGATCATAGCCCTGCCGGGTGAGAGCCTGTTGGAACTGCTCCCAAGCCTCGAGATTGGCATCGAGACGACCCGGGTCCGAGTCGATCACATAGACCACGCCGTCGACACCTTTCAGAATGAAATCCCGCGAAACTTCGTAAAAGGTCTGTCCGGGAATCGTATACAGGTGGAAGCGGGTTTTGTAACCCCGGACCTCTCCGACACTGAGTGGGAGAAAATCGAAAAACAGGGTCCGCTCGTTTTCAGTGCTGAGACTCACGAGCTTACCGGCCCGATCGGTCCGGGTGTTCTCGTAGATGTATTGGAGATTGGTCGTTTTTCCGGACAATCCCGTCCCGACGTAAACGATCTTGCAGTTCACCTCTTTGGAAACCGGATTGACGAAGCTCACTTCTGCATCTCCGTACGGTTCTCGAGCGCCTTCCCCAGGGTTTGCCGGTCGGTGAATTCGATGGTCCCTCCGAACGGGATTCCATAAGCCACCTGGGAAACCTTGATTCCAACAGGCTTCAGCAGTCGCGACAGGTACAGGGTCGTCGCCTCACCTTCGACAGACGGATTGAGTGCGAAAATCACCTCGGACACATCGGCCTGCTTGAGCCTGCTGAACAGCTCCTTCATGCGGAGATCCTCAGGACCCACTCCGTCCATTGGCGAAAGCAAACCGTGCAGCACATGATACACGCCCCGGTAACTGCCGGTCTTCTCGAGCGGCGTCACATCGCTCGGACGCTCCACCACGCAGATCAGTCCGCGGTCCCTCGAGTTGTCGACACAGATTTCGCAGCTCTCTTCTTCTGAAAAATTGAAACACTGGGCGCAGTACCGGAGCTTCGTCTTTGCATCGATGAGCGCCTGGGCCAGACCCGAAGCATAGGCTCCGTCTTGATTCAAAATGAAATACGCGAGCCGGGTAGCGCTTTTCTCGCCGATTCCCGGTAATTTGGAAAGTTCGAAGACCAGTCTGGAAAGCGGGTTCATGAATTCCTCTTCACCACTTCCACCTGGGTCAGCCGGGCGCCGAACAAGGACGACGCCTCTTGAACCACCTCGTGGGAAAGGATGCGCTTCATGGTGTTCTCTTGTTGTTCGCGATCTTCCCGCTCGGCCTTCTCGGCGAGACTTTCCGACTGAATCTCTGAAAAGAAGACCTCGGGCTGGGCTTTGAAGCCGAGATAATTCTCGGTCAACAGGAGGAACTGGTCCTTCATCGCCTTTTGCTGCAATTGATCGGCCTTGGTGCGATCCTTCATCCGGAAGCCGAGGCGGAATTTGTCTTCAGGTCCGTTGGGCAGGGTCCACTCCACCACAGACTCGAGCAGGATCCCGAGTACCGGGCGGGCCGCCGTGGCAAACTGGATCATGCCTTCCCAGGTTTTCCCTCCGGTCGAGACCGGCGAGCGGACCGCAGTCGAAGGCTCTGTCTTGGTGGACGGAGTCGAAAGCGTGGCCCTGAAGTCAAAGCCCAGTCCCGCAGGCGCTGAAGACTGGATGTTCGCAGCAGCCGGGGCCGCAGCAGGCGGGGCAGCGACAACAGTCGCTGTGGCCACAGGGGCAGGTGTCGGTGTCGCTTGTTGGATCGGTCGGGACTCTGTCACCGGATTCCGGCGCGGAACTTCCGTGGGCTTCACGTCGCCACTGCCCCCGGTTCGAATCAAGGCCTCGGCCAGAGCGGTTTTGATCACCAACATGTCAAAAACCAGCTTGGGCTGGGGCGCGCGGGAAAGGAGATCGAGACCGTGATGATAAACCTGGAAAATGAGCTCGAGCTCTTCGAGCTCGCGTCGGTCGAGCAGGCGCCTCAAACTGGCGATCTCGTCCGAATTGAACGGCGTCTCCGGCTCGGTCACCCCGGCCTTGAGAAGGAGCAGGGCATGGGTCATTTCGATCAGAGCCTTCAGGAGCGCCCTCAGATCGACCCCTTGGTTGAAGGCCGTCTGCAGGGTCGAGAGTGCCGGCACTGCATTCCGCTCGAGTACGGCGGTCAATAAAGAAAGGACCAACTCGGTTCCGATCAATCCGATACTGTCTCTGACCGCGATGGCGCTGACCCGCATTCCAGAGAACGAAATCACCTGATCCAGAATGGAAAGCGCGTCCCGCATCGAACCTTCGGCTGCACGGGCGATCAGACTCAACGCCGCCGGTTCGAACTCGATTTTTTCCGAATTCAAGACCTGGGTCACTCTTTCGACAATCTGGGCGACTGTCACGCGCTTGAAATCGAAGCGCTGGCATCTGCCCAAAATCGTCTCAGGAATCTTGTGTGACTCGGTGGTGGCGAAAATGAACACCACATGCTCGGGCGGCTCTTCGAGCGTCTTCAGAAGCGCATTGAAGGCCTGGTTCGAAAGCATGTGAACTTCATCGATGATGTAAATCTTGTATTGGCCGCTCGAAGGCAGGAACTTTGCGTTTTCCCGGATCTCCCTGACATTCTCGACACCGTTGTTCGAAGCACCGTCGATCTCGAGGACGTTCACACTCGTGCCGGATGCGATTTCATGGCAATCCGAGCAGGCGTCGCAAGAAACCAGCAACCCGTCGCGCTCGATCACGTTCGGACAACGGAGAGCCTTCGAGAAAATCCGGGCGATGGAAGTCTTGCCGATCCCCCGGGATCCGGAAAAAACATAGGCCTGATGGGTCCGCTTCAGCTGAATCGCATTGACCAGGGTGCGCACGACCGACTGCTGACCGACAATGTCGGAGAACTGCTTGGGCCGGTACTTACGCGCAAGGACAAGATAAGAACTCACAAACCTTGAACGCTAGCTCACTCACCCGGGAAATTCAATTTCCAAATGGACTCGAGGCGTTCCGGACTCCACCCCCTCTGGAGGAGTCTGGCCTTGATTTTTCCGACACTTGACGCGCGCGCACCCAGGGTGTCCGTCCAAAGTCGGGCAAAGGGGGCCGCTTCAACCTCGCCATCCTCGTGAAGATCGACCAGGTCCCAGAAGAACCCTGAAGCTCGCCACTCATTGGTTTGTTTTCCACATACATCGGCCGGGATGTTCTCGATCCGGATCGGTGCCCGGCGGGGAACCATGTATTCGAATCGGGCGTCGGGGTCGGCAAGGGAAAGCGCCACCCATGCGGAATAGAACGAGGCCCAACCCTCGGAGACCGCCATGGCATCGGTGTAACACTGATCGATGTAGTGCTGGCCCCCGCCGAAAACACCGATTCCGGCCTGATCGTAAATCGCGTGTCCCATTTCGTGGCCCACCACATCCCAGTGGTCGCCCCGGGTGATGCGGACCCGGTCCATGCTGTAATAGTCGCCCTTGGCGGGCCACTCAAAGTCGATGGTGCGCTTCCAGAACTGGAGCCCCACCGATTCGGCCAGCTTTCGCTCGCCAGTTGCAGCAGTCTGCCAGATTCCGATCGCCTGGCCTGCGGGAGTGGCTTCGTCGAAAACCAGTTTTTGCTCCACTCCGCATCGGACCTTGAGAACCAGTTCGTAGGGCGCACTCCCGGCGACAATTCGAAAGCGCGGGTTTTCGAGATAGGCCGTCACAGTGAAGGATTCGCGGTCACAGGCCGGCGCTCGAATGGCGCCATCCGGACCCGAGCGGTAAACCGCCGAAGCCCCGCTGGAAACCGCTTGCGCCCGGAAGGAGATTCCCTCGACCGGCACATCGACTCCCTTAACCTTACGGACCATCTGGAGGGACAAACCGCTCACTCCGGCACCCTCTTCCACCCGGTCCGGACGGATCACCTCTCCGCCGAGGAATGCCTCGGGAAAAAGCGTTTCTCCGGAAAGATCGGTGTCATCAGCGTCGATTTGCTTCTCGACGCTGTTCCGACTCACGGCCGCGCGCATGGCGCGAAGGGTGTCGATCCGCCCGCCCGTCCGTGTTTTGGTCTGGAGACTGGCAGAAGGAACGACGGTATCGGAGAAGATCCTTTTCAGGTCCTGCGCCCTGAGGTCCGGACGTGCAGAAAGGATCAAGGCGGCGCTTCCGCTCACCATCGCCGCCGCCATGGAGGTACCCGAAAGGTTCCCGTAATTTCCGGACATCATCGTGCTCAGGATCTCCTTGCCGGGGGCCCCGAAGTCGACTTTCGTTTTTCCGTAATTCGAGTATTTTTCAAGCTGATCGCTCTCATCCACGCTGGCGACCGAGACCGTGTTCGAAAGAATCAAATTCGCCGGATGATGGGGTTTCACATCGTTGTCGGCCTTTCCGTTGCCGGCAGAAGAAACGAACAAGATTCCCGCTTTTTCAGCCTCGCGAACGGCCTCTTCGAGGGCCTTCGAATATCCGATCCCGCCCCAACTCGCATTGATCACCCGGGCACCCATCTTCACCGCATAGTGAATCGATTCGATGGCGTCCTCTCCCCAGCCCAGACCTTTTTTCATCCAGCGGACAGGAAGAATCCTGACTCGCGGGGCGACTCCGCTGATGCCGATCCGGTTGTCACTCTTCGCGCCGATGATTCCCGCGACATGGGTTCCGTGGTGGAAGTCATCCGAAGAGTCCGCATCATCCGCCTCGAAATTCCACCCCCTGACGTCATCGATGAGTCCGTTGCCGTCATCGTCACGACCGTTGCCGGGAATTTCTCGCGGATTGGTGAACATCACCTCACGAAGGTCCGGATGGGTCGCATCGACTCCGGTGTCGATCACCGCCACAAGGACTTCAGGTGCGTTCGGCGGAACCGACTTCCAAGCCTCGAAAACACCGAGTCGGGTCAGTGCCCACTGTTTCGAAACCTGGGCATCATTTGGAAGAACCGGGTCGACACGGACCTGATGATCTTCCTCCACCCACTCGACCGACGGGTCCTGGAAAAGCTCCCAAACCCGCCCTGCCTTTTCGGCTCCGTCTTCCAGCTCCAGAACCTGCCAGTGGGTGCTTCCGGCAAGCATCCGGGCCCCGGCAACCGGCTTCACGGACTTGATGAGCAAGTGAGTTCCGGCAAACGCCGGGGACGCGACCACCAAAAGGAACAAAAGATTGAGCAATTTCATGATTCTGGAGAGTTTAAGCCGGCGACGTTTCAAAACTCAAGACCCCGTGATAGTTTAAGGACGCGTGAACAAGTTAACCCTGATTCTTGGCAATCAACTGTTTCCAGAGTGGCTCGAAGACGGGCCCTTGGGGGGCCTACGGGACACCGAGGTTCTGATGATCGAGGACCTCGGAATAGCACGCCAGTACCGCTACCACCGCAAGAGACTGCTCCACACCTTTGTCGCCATGAGGAGCTTCCGGGACGGACTGGTCACACAGGGATTCCGGGTCCGGTACTTCGAGCTCCCTGAGTCCGCCTCCCGCTCTTTTTGGGAACGGGTGACGGATCACCTTCAGGGAAAATCCGGACTCCGGGTGGCCCGCAATCCGGACCGCGGATTCATGCAGGCTCTCGATGCCTTTTGCAAAGAGCGGAAGATCAACCTCGAGATTCTGCCCTGCCCCTCGTTTCTTTCCCAAGACCGGCACTTTGAAGCCCACCTCGACAAAAACGGCAAACCCTTCATGAAGCGGTTCTACGAGCAGGAGCGCAAACGTCTCAACATCCTGATCGACCGTGACGGCGGCCCCGCCGGAGGCAAGTGGAGCTTCGACACTGAAAACCGCAAAAAGCTTCCGAAAGACTATCGCGAACCCCCGCTCCCCGGGTCGACTCCCTCTCCTCATGAAGCCCGGGTTCGGGCCATGATCGAGGAACACTTTACCGACCACCCGGGCGAAACCGGGTCACTCTACCTTCCCTACGATCACGCCGGAGCACTCGCTTGGCTCGAGGACTTTTTGAAGGTCCGCCTCGAGGATTTCGGGCCCTATGAAGACGCCCTCGATGCGACCCGGAACTTTCTCCACCACTCCCTGCTCTCCCCCTTGCTCAATCTCGGCATTCTGAGTCCCCGGACTGTTGTGGAGCGCACCCTGGCACATGCCAGGAAATCCGATGCGCCGATCGCCTCGGTCGAGGGCTTTCTGAGACAGATCATCGGGTGGCGGGAGTTTGTCCGGGGAGTCGACCAGAAATTCGGTGACCTTCAGGGAACCTCGAACTTCTGGAAACATGAACGGAAGCTCGGCCAAGCCTGGTACACCGGAGACACCGGAATTCCTCCGCTCGACGATGCCATCAAAAAAGTGCTCCGCTTCGGATACAACCATCACATCGAGCGACTGATGGTCATTTCCAATCTCATGCTCCTGTCGGAAATCCATCCCCACGAAGCGCATCGCTGGTTCATGGAAATGTATCTGGACTCTTACGAATGGGTCATGGGTCCCAACGTGTTCGGGATGGGCCTCATGAGTGACGGTGGCATCTTCGCCACCAAGCCTTACATCTCGGGCTCGAATTACATTCTCAAGATGAGCCACTACACAAAAGGGCCTTGGTGTGACGAGTGGGACGGCCTGTACTGGAGTTTCATCGACCGCCACCGGACGTTTTTTTCGAAGAATCCGAGACTCTCGATGATGGTGAAACTTCTGGAAAAGATGCCGGCCCAAAAGGTCGACCGCCTCCGGGTCGCGGCCGCCCGCTTCAGGGACAGAACCTCGACTCCGTCCTGAACGTCAGGGCTTGCCGGACTTCCCCAGATCACGCCAGCTCTTTCCCTCCCGTGCTTTCGGATCGAGCTGGGTTTCGCGCACGTGCGCCGCATGTTCGGCATAAGTCTTCGAGAAGATGTGTGTACCGTCGTTCTTCGAGACAAAATACAAGTACTCGGTCTCGGCAGGATGGAGCACTGCCTTGATGGATTCGGGGTTCGGATTCGAGATCGGTCCGACCGGCAGTGCCGGAATGGCGTAGGTATTGTAGGGGGTTTTCTGGAGCAGGTCGGAGCGGTGGAGGTTTCCGGAATAATTCTCCCAGATTCCATAAATGGTCGTCGGATCGCTCTGTAGTCTCATTTTCTTTTTGAGGCGGTTGTGAAAAACCGACGCGATCACGGGACGTTCGAATCCGGCTCCCGTTTCTTTCTCGACCACCGAGGCCAGGATCACCACCTCGCGCCTCGAGAGCCCCAGCGCCTTTGCGCGGGCATCGAACTCGGGGGTCCAGTTTTTCTTGAAAGCTTCGACCATCCGGCGGATCAAGTGCTCGGCCGATTCCCGCTTGTCATAGAAATACGTGTTGGGGAGGAGATAACCTTCGAGACTTGAACCCGCCTCGGGTGACAGGCCCAACTCGGCGATGAACGGGGACGAACGCAAGCGATCGAGGATCGCGGTTTTTTCAGCGAGGCCTGCGGCCGCAAAAGCATCGGCCACCTGGAAAATATTGTCTCCCTCACGAATCAGGAGTGCCTTCTGGATTCCAATTCCGCTTTGAAGCACCTTGAACAACTGTCGTGGTGACAGTGAAGGACTCAGTTCGTATTCGGCGGACTTGACCCCACCCCAGACCCGATGGAACTTTCCGGACCAGAGAAACAGGAATCCACTGTCGATCACTCCGCCCTTTTCCAATGCGTCCGAGATTCCCTGGGGACTCATCCCACGGGTCAGATCGAAGACGATCTTCTGGTCTTTCGCCCCGGGCTTGAAGGGTGTTTCCCAGAAGCGATCGGCGTAGAGGTAGGCCGCCGCGATAGCGAGAGGAATCATGAGTATCCAAAGCCACTTGAAGCGATTCATCGTCCTCAAGAGTACCATCCAAATCCCACTGGACGGGATCAAAAAGCTTTGTTATTCCTCAATCAACCGTAAGGTTCCTTTCAATTTTTTGACATCCCACTTCCCACCCCATCCTAAAAGTCCGTTTTTCAGATCCTAAAAGGAGATGCGTTATGAACAATTCAGTCCCTCCGAAGAAGCCCGCAAACAAGCGCATCATCGCCGGAAAACGCCCCACCGAAAACCTTTCCGATACGCCTGTCGAGCCGACCGAAGCCGCAGGAGTCGTCCAGGACCCCGCTGTCGAAACGGTCTCGAACACGGCCATCGAGCAGGATGAATCGTCCTCGGTCGATCTCAGCCAGAAACCGATGCTTCTGAAGGAACTCAAGAACAAGAAAGCCCAGGAACTGATCGATCTCGCCCACAGTGTGGGGATTGAGAACGCAGGGAGCCTCCGCAAACAGGATCTCATCTTCATCATCCTGCAAAAAATGGCCGAGCGAAACGAACACATTTATGCAGACGGCGTTCTCGAGTGTCTGCCTGACGGATTCGGATTCTTGCGCGCCCCCGAATACAACTACTTGCCCGGACCGGATGATGTGTACGTTTCTCCGTCCCAGATCCGCCGGTTCGGACTTCGTACCGGCGACACCGTGAGCGGATCCGTCCGCTCTCCGAAAGAGGGCGAGCGTTACTTCGCCCTCCTGAAGGTCGAACAAGTGAACTTCCAGGCGTCGGAGCTCAACACCGAGCGCGTCCTGTTCGACAACCTGACGCCCCTCTACCCCAAACAGCGCCTGCATCTCGAGTATCAGCCCACGAATCACAGCACTCGAATCATCGACCTCATGGTTCCGCTCGGAAAGGGTCAGCGCTGCCTGATCGTGGCCCCTCCCCGCGCAGGCAAGACGGTGCTCATGCAGGACATCGCGAACGCAATCACCTCCAATCATCCTGAAGTGAAGCTGATCGTTCTCCTGATCGATGAACGCCCCGAAGAAGTGACCGACATGCAACGCTCGGTCAAGGGCGAGGTCATTTCCTCTACCTTCGACGAACAGGCGTCCCGCCACGTGCAGGTCGCCGAGATGGTGATCGAGAAAGCAAAGCGCCTCGTCGAGAACAAGTATGACGTGGTCATCCTGCTCGACTCCATCACCCGCCTCGCACGGGCCTACAATGCCGTGGTGCCACCCTCTGGGAAAATCCTTTCGGGTGGCGTGGACTCGAACGCACTCCACAAGCCGAAGCGCTTTTTCGGTGCCGCACGGAACATCGAAGAAGGTGGCTCTCTCACCATCATCGCCACCGCACTGGTGGACACCGGATCAAGAATGGACGAGGTGATTTTCGAGGAGTTCAAGGGAACAGGCAACTCCGAGATCGTTCTCGACCGTAAACTCATGGAGAAGCGGATCTTTCCGTGCCTCGACATCAACAAGTCGGCCACACGGAAAGAGGACCTCTTGCTCCCTAAAGAAGTGATCAACCGGATCTGGATCCTCCGCAAGGTGCTCCACCCGATGAACACCGTGGATGCCATGGAGTTCTTGCTCGACAAGGTCTCCCATACGAAGTCGAACGAAGAGTTCATCAAATCGATGAGTAGTTGATGTTCGACAAGCTTTCAGCCGTCGAGGCCCGATATCTTGAAATCGAGCACAAGCTCGGTGATCCGGAGCTGGCGAACCGCCCGGACGAGTTCCGTCGCTTGTCCAAGGAGCACGCTTCGCTGCTCGACGTGGTTGCGGAATACCGCCACTACCGGAAGACCAAGTCGGAGATCCAGTCGAACAAGGACCTGTTGATCGAGGGGGATCCCGAGTTCACGGCCATGGCGAAGGAAGAGCTGAAAGCACTCGAGCCCGAGCTGGATGCGAGCGCCAAACGACTCCAGGTCCTGCTCCTGCCACAAGACCCGAACGACCTGAAGAACGTGCTCCTCGAGGTCCGTGCCGGTGCCGGAGGAGAGGAGGCCGCCTTGTTCGCAGGCGAGCTTTACCGTCTCTATCAAAGGTATTCGGAGCGACAGGGGTGGCGGACCGAGGTGATGTCCGTCAGCCAGGCCGAAAAGGGCGGGCTCAAAGAAGTCATTCTGATGATCGAGGGCACCAAGGTTTATTCCCGACTCAAGTTCGAAGCGGGAGTGCACCGGGTCCAGCGCGTTCCCGAAACCGAAGCCCAGGGGCGCGTCCACACATCGACCGTGACCGTGGCCGTTCTTCCCGAAGCCGAAGAAATTGACGTTCAGATCAACCCGGCCGATCTCAGGATCGACGTGTTCCGTTCAAGTGGTGCCGGTGGGCAGTCGGTGAATACCACCGATTCTGCCGTCCGGATCACCCACCTTCCGAGTGGCGTGGTCGTCGCCTGTCAGGACGAACGCTCGCAACTCAAGAACAAGGAAAAGGCGATGAAGATCCTCCGCTCGAGGATCCTCGAGGCCGAGCAAGAGAAGGCCGCCAAAGAGCATGCAGATTCCAGGCGCGCCATGGTGGGCACCGGGGATCGATCGGAGCGCATCCGGACCTACAATTTTCCTCAAGGCCGCCTCACCGATCACCGGATCGGATTCACCATTCATCAACTCCCGGACGTGATGGAGGGACACATTCAAGAACTGCTGGATGCACTCCAGACACACTATCAGGCAGAGGCTCTGAAGCAGGCCGGATATGCGGGAACTTAAATCCGAGATCCTTGGCATTCTCAAAGCCGGGCTGGAAAACGTCACGAGCCCCGGCGCTGAGACAGACCGGATTCTTTTGCATGTCCTGTCACAAAGCCGTCCGGAGCTCGACAGTTTCGGCAAGCTCTACCTCTCGGACCCGGTGCCGACCCCCGCGGAACGGGAACTCGCAATCAGTTTGGCCCGATCGCGCGCCCGGGGCATCCCCCTCCAGCATCTTTTCGGCTACCAAACTTTCATGGACAGGGACTATCAGGTGAACGGCTCCACCCTGATTCCACGCCCGGAAACGGAAATCCTGGTGGCCGCCTGTGAGGATTGGATCCGGCAACGCAATGGCTCCACCGGTCCCCGCTTCGCAGAGCTCGGGCTCGGCAGCGGAGTGATCTCGTGCGAGCTGCTCGTCCGGTTTTCCGGCGCAACGGGAGTTGCGACCGAGGCCTCCTCCGAAGCAATCCGATTGGCCGAATCGAACCTGACTCGATGGTGTGGCCCTCGCTGGATGGATCGCCTCCGGATTGTTCCGGTGAACCCGGATCAAGGCTTCACTCCTTTCGAACCCCACGGGCTGTTCGAGCTTCTGGTCTCGAATCCTCCCTATGTCTCAAGAGACGATGAGATCGATGCCGGAGTCCTCCTTCATGAGCCGGGCTCGGCACTCTTTCCCTGGAACAACGATCCCGGTTTTTTTTATGCGGACTTCATTTTGCGCGCAAAAAACCTCATGGCACCCGGCGGCGCGGCCTTTTTCGAAGTCCCCCACGAACGCGCCGACCAGCTGGAAGCGGAGTTCCAGAAATCAGGGGCGAAGCAGGTGTCCCTGATTCCAGATCTGACTGGACGACCCAGAGTGCTTCGGGCAGAGTTCTGATTTATGGAGATCTTGAGAATCCGCGGCGGAACCAGGCTCGAAGGGTCTGTACCGGTCAGTGGCGCCAAAAATGCGGCCCTTCCCATTCTTTTTGCCGGGATCCTGAGCGACCAACCCTCACAACTCAGGAATGTTCCCGATCTTGCCGACATCAAGACCACGCTGAAGGTCCTCGAAACCCTCGGCATCTCCGTCACCCGCGACGGAGACCGCGTCGGGCTTCACGCAAAACAATTGAGCTCCATCGAAGCTCCTTATGATCTCGTCCGGACCATGCGCGCATCCGTTCTGGTGCTCGGCCCCTTGCTCGCCCGTGCGGGTGAAGCGAGAGTGAGTCTTCCCGGAGGCTGTGCGATTGGCGCAAGACCTGTCGACTTCCACTTGAGCGCCCTGGAAAAGCTCGGTGCCGTCTTTGATATCGAAGGTGGCTACATTCACGGCCGTGCACCCGACGGACTTCGTGGCGCAACCATGACTCTTCCCTTCCCGAGTGTCGGTGCCACCGAGAACGCCCTCATGGCGGCCGCCCTCGCTTCCGGTTTTTCTGAAATACAAAATGCCGCGTGCGAGCCCGAAATCATCGACCTTGCCGAAGCGCTCCGCTCCATGGGTGCCAAGATCACCGGCGAAGGAACACCGCTCATCCGCATCGAGGGTGTGTCTTCACTGGGCGGAATGAATCACGCCATAGCGCCGGACCGAGTGGAAGCGGCCACATTTTTGTGCGCAGGCCTGATCAGCAAAGGAAAAGTCCGGGTCACCGGAATTGCTTCACACTATCTGGGGTCGGCCCTCGAAGTCCTCGGCTCCATGGGAGCCAAAATCTCCTCAGGAACGGATTGGGTCGAGGCCGAGTCCACGGGAGTGCTCCTCCCTGCTCACCTCAAGACCGCCCCGTTTCCCGGATTCCCGACCGACATGCAGGCCCAGTTCATGGCACTGATGACCCAGGCCGAAGGGAACTCCAAGATCGAGGAAACGATTTTCGAGAATCGATTCATGCACGTGCCGGAACTCGCCCGCCTGGGTGCCCGCATCCGGATCCAGGGTAACGAAGCGCTGGTGGAGGGTCCCACCAGACTGAGTGGCGCAACCGTCATGGCGACGGACTTGCGGGCGAGCGCATCACTGGTGATCGCCGGAGTCGTCGCCTCAGGTGAAACCTTGATCCGCAGAATCTACCATCTGGACCGGGGCTATGAAAAACTGGAACTGAAACTCAGCGCACTGGGCGCACAAATCCACAGGGAGACCGAAAAATGATCTTCAAAGAGGGAATTGAGAAGTACTGCGATGAACACAGCAGCTTGAGTGATCCGCTGTTCAGGGAGCTCGAAGAGGAAACCCGGGCCTACGCACCTAAGGTCGCCCACATGCAAGTGGGGACGATCGAAGGTCGGCTGCTTTCGCTGCTCACCCGCCTTTCGGGTGCGACACGGATCCTCGAGTTCGGAACCTTCACCGGGTGCAGCTCTCTCCATTTCCTGAAGGCACTCCCTGAAAACGGAAAACTGACCACCCTCGATATCGATGATAAGGCGGTGTCGGTCGCCCGTAAATTCTGGTCCAGACACGGCTGGGAGGGCAAAGTCGAGAGCCTCGTTCAAGACGCTCATGCCAGTGTTTCGATGCTGATCGACGAAGTCGATTCCGGAAAGCGCCCCCTCTTTGATCTGGCCTTCATCGACGCGGACAAGGCCTCGTACGAGGACTATTTCAGGGCCTCGATGAAGTTGGTCAAAAAGGGTGGTCTGATCATTGTGGACAACACTCTTTGGTCAGGGGATGTCCTGAACCCCCAAGACAAGGCCTCCAAGGCGATTCACGCGTTCAATGAGGCGAGAAAAACCGACAACCGTGTGGAGAGCCTCTTGCTCCCGATCCGCGACGGAGTCTCCTTGTTCCAGATCCTCTGAGTCCGCCCGTTCAGTATTTGCAAAGACTTCCGCTGGACACCATTCCCGGGAGGCACTTGCCTCCGTTCTTGTTCCGGATGATGTCTCCGACATTCAGGGTACCGGCTGATTTTTGGTCCACGATGGTGTCGACCGGCGCCATTTGCGGTTCGCCCGCAATTCTGAACACCTGCTCCACCCTCACTTGGACTTGCGCAGAATCCGCCGAAGGACAGCGGGCGATGTTGTTCGCATCCTTAACCGTGAACCGGGGGGCATTGGTACCGGCTGCCGGATTCCCCGGACAGCGGGTGATCAGTGCGGCCCGAACCAACAGCGGGCATCTTCTGGCGTTGTTCAACTCGACAGACGTCCCGGCGGCGGGGTTCGGTCCCTTGGCCTTGACTCCGAGCTTCGATACGATGTCATCAAACGCAGGGCCGGATGGCATCGGAATCGCCGCACCCGTGGCCAACCAGGGCGCAGTGGTGATTTCCTTCTGTCCGCCGGGACTGAAAGGAACCACGGTTCCGGGGACGATCTGAGTCGTGCTGAATTCACTGAACTCCATGCAACGACGTCCCTCTTGTGTGTACCATCCGGTCAAAGGCTGGTAATTCCCGGTCGACAACACCACCGCGTTCAACTGACCCCCGAGTGTCGAAGGATCCGCCGCCCAAAGTTCATTGAAGGTGGCGGTCTTGGCCTGAGCGGTATTGTCCACGCAGTCGAATTTGACCGACGAAGAGATGGTGTTCGCATCCATGTCGTTGGTACAGCAAGCGACCCGCTTGTTCACAATCTGGGACCAAGACGGAAAGGACTGGTTCTCCCTCGTTTTTGCCGGCAACGGAGAGGTGGAATCACACTGGTGTGCGGCAGGATCCCACACACACTTGAAATTCGTCTTGTCGAGCACATACCCGATTTGACACTTGTGGATCCTCCTGGCGTACTTCACCATGCTGTTCGGTGCGGCCATACTGGCCGGCAGGCTGATCTCCTTCTGGATGTTTCCACTCGCGTCCTTGGGTTCGTTCGCCGAGTTGATCACAAAGGTCGCGTCCTTTGCGGGATCAAACTGGGTGAAGGCCCGATTCGGATCGGTCTTCAGGCCGCCCGGAGGGGCACACACCACTCCGAGGCGCGGCTCGGTTGCACTGACCGCTGTGGGCACCTCGTTCACGTTCGGACAAGCACACACCGAGTTCGCAGCGGCAAACTCTTCCCCAAGACGCCCATCCTTGGAGGAGTTTTTGTGGACGGCGACCATGCCATAATTCGAATCCGGGAATCCGCCGGTTTGCTTGGTGATGACATCGTAGGTGTCCGGAGAAAGGCCCGAAACCTTCGAAACTGTTGCAACAGCCGCCAAAGGTGGAGACTTCAATGCCGCATTGGCGCAGTAACAGTGGGTCTGATCCGAGTAGAGGTAGAACGGGTACTGGTTCGGACTGGTTCCCATCTGCTTCGCGTACTTGTATTTCACTGTTCCCGGCATGGACACGCTCGTCCATACTGAGGGACCGGGATAGAGCGGCACGTCGCTCCCCGAGTAATTTCCGGCACTCAACGAGCTCGTCCCGTATTGAACGGCAATTCTTGAGTCCGTAGCCGAACCTGCCGTACAGACAGGGTATCCGTCCGTGTTCGTGGTGAACTCATTAGACGGAAGCTTCGGACGACACTTGCGAGCAGGATCTTTGTCGTGCGGAACCCAGCCGTAACCCGGGGGGCAGACCCAATTGTTGGTTGCATCCATCTGCGCGTCTTCGAAAGGAGACGCCAAGCAAAGGTTGTTGGTGGCATCATAGTGCGGCTTGGCGGGATCCGCCGCCGCACAATCGCAAAGGAGCGAGCTTGGAGACGTCTTCCTAGGTACGCCGGGGCAGGTCTTCACACACGCCACCATCATGCTGTTGGTCGCCAGTGAGCCCGAGGCGCCAATCGCCTGCCCGGCGGCATTGTATCCCCAATTCTGTGCGGTGGTTCCATAGAGTGTGAACCCTTCGGCATAGAGATCCACCGGGGTTCCTGCAATCGGGGTCGGAGTCGCCGTCGCTCCACTCGGGGTAGGAGTGGGCGTGGGAGTGGAGGACGACGAACACGTGATGGGAGGCGCAATACAAACCTGAAACGGTGCCTTACCTCCGCAACAGGTTTTGTTTGGACCATCCCACACTCCGGTCATTGAGGCATTGCCACAAATATCACCATGCTGACAAACCTTCGGTGATCCCTTGGCGGGCGTCGGAGTCGGGGTGGCTGTTGAAGGACAAGCAAGGGACAGATCCATTCCGCATGCCCAACTTGCCGGCTGAAGGCCCGCATAAAACGGAGCCCCAAGACTGCTGTTGACGTCGCAGGGGCTGAAGTAGACAGGAGCCGATGCGGGATTCACATTGGAACAGATCACATAGGGGTTTTGATAGTTGGTGGTACTCGTCCCCCAGGGGGCGGTACAAGTCGGGGAAGAGGCCGGAAAGGTGCCGCCTTTGCTTGCCGCGTAGCTGACAAATTGCATCAGGTCCTGACTGTAGCCGAAGTAGAGCTTGGATCCGCCAGACGGACAAGTCACCGCTGCACAGGTGTTCTGAGGGCAGGTCCCCGGAGTTCCGGCGCGGGCCTCGGGAACGATCGCTCTTTGCTTGATGTCCCTTCGAAGCCCTGGCGATACCCCTTGCAGTCCCCGCTGGATCAAGGACCACAAGACCTCGCGCTTTTGCTTGAGCGGGCTCACCGAAGCGATGGAGGAAAACTCACTCGGCAGAATCAGGGCTGGCTCATATCCGGATTTACATCCACAGACCTTCGAATCGGCATTGCGGTTGAGGTCGCCCGAAGTGAGCTTACATTTAAATCCGAAGCTGTTGTCCCAAACCAGAGCAGAAGCATCGTGACCGCTGCCTTTGGGCATCAATTGCGCCGGGGTCGCGTAGGGCGCGGGAACGGGGTACTTGCCTCCGCTCGGATTCACACACATTTTGAGAGGCCCCGAGGTCCGGTGCTGCGGTCCGTTCGAACCACCAGGTTCTTGTGGCCGGGGAAGATTGGACTCCATCCAATCGAAATTGGTGGCGAAGTTGACGTAGTATTTCACTTCGTTCGTACAACCCGGGTCACCGGCTGCGCAGGAGGGGTGCATACTCACGGGCTGGGCTCCCGCGATCATGCACTTCAAACCGGAACAACAGTCGGCGTCAGCACTACACTTCCTTCCCACCCCACCCGATGCATAACAATTGGTGGTCGGGGTTCCCACGGGTGCAGGTGTGGGCGTGGGGGGCGGGGCAGTACAGGTACTCCACGAGACCAAGCAGACCTGTTTGGTTTGATTGATGCAGCAGTTTCCAACCGCATCATAGGTACAGACATCACCTAAAGGACAGGGCCCGCAATTGTAGCCTGCGAAGCAAACCGCGGCCCCGGCAGCGGCTCCAGTCACCTTGTAAGTGCCGCTATTGGCAATGAGTGACGGCGCGGTTCCTGCGGGTGGAGGGGCCGGGCAATTGGCTGCCGGGTCGTAGCCAACGGCGCAGTAGCATGCCTGCAGACTTGCGAAACCGCAGTTCTGCCAACTTGAACCATGACAATCACAATGGCTCGTGGCCGGACATGTGGGTATGGTACAGGCCCCTGCCGATTGAAACAGAGTGCTCTCCAACCATTTCAGTGTCGCCCTCCCGCCCGCATACAAGGACTTGGCGACCTTCTGTGGAGCAGACTCTTTCTTCTCAAGCCGCGCGACCAAAGGACAATTGACTCCACCACTACCACAACAGACGCTCAGCCATGCATTTGCCAAGTTGGTCGTCGTGGGTGCCACAGTCAAAGTGAAATTGCAGCTCCCCCCGGCGGGAAGCGAGCTGCACCCGCTCGCTCCAGAAATGATAAAGATATCCGGCTCAGTACTGAACAGAACGCATCCCGTATGGCTGGTGGTAGTGGTATTGGATATGGTGATCGTTTTTTTTACATTTTGTCCGAGGGTGATGGTGCCAAAGTCGAATGAATTGGGATTGAAGCTCACGGCCCCAGTTCCGGCCGGGGTCGGGCTTGGCGATGGAGTGGTGCACGTCGGATCCGGCTGACAAGTGGGAGCCCATCTGAAACCCGTCCCTTTGGGTTTACAAGAGCACCTGAGACCCGGACCACACCCCCTGGCGTCGAATGCAGGATCATTAACATTGTTACAGTACAGAGCATCGTCACAAATGGCCCCGACCGGTAAATTGCCCCACCCGCAAGGCCCGCTCTGAACACAGTAAATCTCTGGCTTATAATTGTTGTCGCAAAAACACTCCTCTTCGCTGGCGTACTGAGCCTCTCGCCACAAGGCCGTGCACTGAGAGGGCTGGCACCCCGGCATGAAGGGCAGCTGTTTGGCGCACTGCGCCTGAGCCGCAGAGGAACACACCAATCCCCCCAAGCAGAATGCAATTCCAAAAACAGCCCACCAACGCGTCAACCCCTTGAGCATGTGTCTTTTTCCCTAAAATCATGGTCTCACAGAAAAAGCGGGGGAGTCCAACCGATTCCCGCTTCAACAAAATCCGTTTAACGGATTCAGCTGAACAGCGGGCAAGCGCCAGCCCGATCAAACACCCGATGCCAGGCGCCGGGAAACCGAACATTAAACCGAAGCGGTTGACCTGTATGAGGATGGGCGAAGCCCAGGATGCTCGAAAGCAGGTACAGGCGCTGATCTCCGGTGAGCTCGCGCCAGACTCGATTGTGAGTCCCATCACCATGGACGGTGTCTCCGACAATCGGATGCGCCTCTCGCTTCAGGTGACGTCGGATTTGGTGCCACCTTCCGGTTTCGGGTTGGGCACTCACCAAGCTGTATCGAGAGGTCGAAAACCGGCCACTCGCCATCGGAATCTCAAAGCGATGCAAGCAACGGTAACGGGTGAGGGCAGGCTTGGTGTCTTGTGCCCCCGGTCCTGAAGAAAGGGGAGAATCCAAACAGCCCTCGTCGGACAACCACCCCCGACACAAGGCTAGATAGGTTTTTTGGACCCGCCGTTGCTGAAACTGAGCCTGCATTTGACCTGCAGTATGTGAATCGAGGGCCATCATCATCAGACCGGAGGTTGCCCGATCCAAACGGTGAACCGGATACACCCACTGGCCCAACTGCTCCCGCAGCACGCGAATCAGATCAACGGGCTGGCGTGCGGCCGCTTCGCCCGACTCCGGGGGATGCACAGACAAGCCCGCCGGCTTGTCCAGCACCACCAAGGAGGAATCCCTCCAAACGATCCGCACTTGTTGCATGAGGCCCTCAATGAATCTGATGTACACTTTTGTGCACACCCCACTGTGTACTGTACAACACTCCAGGCAAGTGGCGTCAAAAAACACCCCCTCCGCCTCACACAAACACCTGAAAGGAATGGTTTTTTTAAATTCGTTGACGCAATGCGCATGGCACGCGTATTGCTTTACTCTGCGTGAGAGCCAAATTGTCCATGAACAAGAGCACCTTAGAGTCCAAATCCCCCCACCAAGTGACCATCCGCCGGGAAATCCGGGTCGAGGGCGTGGGGTTGCATTCTGGAAAGTCGGCGAGCCTGACCCTGAAGCCCGCACTTCCGAACACCGGGATACTGTTCGTACGGAAGGACCTCGCTCAGCCCGTCGCCATTCCGGCTTCTTTTGAATTTGTCACCCAGACCGTGCTGGCCACCACTCTTGGCAGAGGTGAGGCTCAGATCTCCACCGTTGAACATCTGCTCTGCGCCTTTCGATTGATGGGAGTCGACAACGCCTTGGTTGAGGTGGATGGCCCGGAAGTCCCCATCATGGACGGATCCGCAGGCCCCTTTTGCGACGCCATCCAGGCGGCCGGATTTTTTGATCAGTCGGTTCCAAAGAAGGTGGCCGTCCTGAAGAAGCGGATTGAGGTCAGAAAGGGCGATAAAATTGCGCTGATCGAACCCAGCGACTCCCTGTCCATTCACGCTTGCATTGAATGGAACCATCCCTCCATACGGAAACAAGAACTTACTTTCACCGTGGGGCTCAGTGATCATCGTGAAATTTCTCGCGCCCGAACCTTCGGGTTCCTGAAAGACGTCTCCGCCCTTCAAGCTAAAGGCCTGATTCAGGGCGGCTCTTACGACAATGCGATCGTGCTCGACGAGTCCCGAGTGGTGAACCCCGGGGGGCTCCGCTATGCGGACGAATTCGTTCGCCACAAGGTCTTGGATGCCATCGGGGACTTCGCACTTGCGCCGATTCCGATCGTTGGAAATGTCACGCTGCACAAGGCTGGCCACGAACTTCACGCCGAACTGGTGCACTCGATCTTCTCGAGCACGGACAACTACGAGGTCAAAACCCTTGACGAAATCCGTGACCCGGTGGATGCTTCCTTGGCCGCGGTCAGTGCCCTTTTCCGGGGATTCCGGCCACTGCAGGGCTCCTTTTAAACGGGGCTCACCCCTGATGTCCGCCTTGGTTCGAGCTATGGCGCAGCCTGGCTAGCGCGCTTGCTTGGGGTGCAAGAGGTCGTGGGTTCAAATCCCGCTAGCTCGACCATTTTCAATCTCTTCCGAACTCGTTCTTTTCGAACACAAACTTCCCACTCACCGATCTCCTGGTCACACCGTTGTAGTAGCCGATGGCCGTTTTTTCGTTCGAGTGGGCAAGCTGGTTGAATTCGATCCTGACCTCTTCTTGTGGAATCCCCCGATGTATGAAAACAGGCACCGCAGTTGAAAGAATCCGGTTGTGGTGAATGTGAACCCGACGCCCCCCAATTTCAGTTCCGTCGCCCCGGTCTTTCCCCCCGTGCATGTCGAGGGGCGTGTCGCTGTGATCCGGGCCGAACCAGTTCTGATCCGCCTCGTAGACCTGTCCCGGAAGACCGCTCGCCGCAATCGAGTGCCGGTTGAAGTTGAAACGACTGCCGGTGATGCGGGCCTGGGCGCGCTCATGGAGTGCGACTCCATACCCCAAGCCCCAACGCTGGTTGTGGTGAATATGGCTTTTCTCGATATACGCTGAGGAGTCTCCGCGCAAGAAAACAGCCGCATGTGAGAACCCGCTCATTTCGCAGCCCGAGATGAACACGCCACGCGAAACAATTTCAATCCCCCGGGTGACCGGGAACTGATAGACGCCTTTGATTCCCTTACGGTTGAGAGCGATGATCTCCTCTTTTTTGGAGTCGGTCTCGACGCCTTCGAATTTCAAATCCTCGATCCGGACATCCGGCGCTTCAATCAACAACATGGGCACCGGCCGTCCTTGATGAACCAGGGACGGTGTCGATCCATCCGGTCCCTTGACCCCCTTGAGAATCACCGGAGCGGTGACATGGAGAGTGGGTTCCGCACTCAGATCCAAACGGACCCCCTCGCCGATCAGGATGACTTCGGCCTCTTTAGCCTTGGCCAACCGGTCCTTCAACTGTTCCACCGTCGTCACCGGAGCCTCCGCCGCGGAAGGGCTACGACTGAGGAGGCGGGTCGAACAGGAAGCCATCATCAGGATCACGGGCAACAAGATCAGGGATTTCATCTTATTGCCGTTTCGTCATTTTCCACTCAAATCTCAACGGGTTTGCATCCGGGGAGGTGTCAAAAAAATTCCACCCGGTCGACCACTCAAGTCGGGCTCCTGAACCACCGATCAGAAAAACAGACATTGCATCACAACCTCCCAAGGAGAATACGAAATGAGCAAGAAAAAGGGCAAATTCGATCTGACGAAACTGGTTCACGACGGCTACCTGAAAGACGGGGAAGTCATTTTTTTCGTGAGCAATCCGGCGATGACCGCCGTCGTCCAGAAGCAGCCCAACGGTGAATTCAAGATCAAAACTCCCGAAGGAACCACCACGGTCCATGCATTCGCGACCCAGTGCCTCGGCACCGAACCACCGGAGCACGCCTCCCGCTGGTTCAGGAACGCCAAGAATGAGACCCTGTATCAGCTGTGGCATGCCGGAGAAGAAGACCAGTACGCAGCCTGAGTCCCAGCCTGCAAAAATTTTTCAAACCCGGTGAAGGTTCTTCACCGGGTTTTTTCATTAGAACAGTGTCTTCGGTGGAAAACCGAGGTGGGTGAACGCCTGAGGTGTGGCCACCCGACCGCGTGGAGTCCTTTGGATGAACCCTTGCTGAACCAGATACGGCTCGTAGACATCTTCGATGGTGTCGCGTTCTTCCGACAGGACACTGGAAAGGGTTTCGATTCCCACCGGCCCCCCGTCGAACTTTTCGATCATGGCGGTGAGGAGCTTGCGATCCATGGAGTCGAGCCCCTGTTCGTCGATTTCAAAAAGGCTCAACGCCTCACTCGCAGTTTTCTTGTCGATACTGAACCCGGTGACCGACTTGAACTTCACCTGCGCGAAATCCCGCACCCTCCTGACGAGGCGATTGGCGATTCTCGGCGTTCCACGGGCTCTTCTTGCAATTTCGAACGCCCCGGCCTCCTCGATGCTGACATTCAACAATCTGGCCGATCGGGAAACGATTCTGGCGAGCTCACCCGCCGCATAGAAGTCGAGGCGGAGCTCCACGCCGAAGCGCCCACGCAAGGGACTGGAGAGCAATCCCGTCCGTGTGGTCGCACCCACCAAGGTGAACCGGGGAAGGTCGATCCGGATGGTCCTGGCACTCGGGCCCTGTCCCACAATCAAGTCGAGTTTGTAATCTTCCATCGCGCCATACAGGACTTCTTCAATGGATTTTTGCAAGCGGTGGATCTCGTCGATGAACAGGACATCTCCGGGTGCGAGATTGGTCAGGACCGCAGCGAGATCACCCTTTTTTTCGATCGTCGGGCCGGTCGCGATGTGAATCTGGGTTCCCATTTCACGGGCGACAATCTGAGCCAGGGTCGTTTTTCCGAGTCCCGGTGGTCCGGCAAGCAACACATGGTCGAGTGCGTCCCCGCGCTGTCTCGCCGCCTCGATGAACAATGAGATTTTTTCCCGAACCGAATCCTGCCCGATGTATTCCTCGAGCACTTGGGGTCGAAGGGACTGCTCGATCTGGAGCTCTCCACCCTCTGAACGGATGGCGGGATCGACATCACGTTCGCTCATGACCCAAGGCCTCCCTTGAGCGCGACTTTGAGAACGTCTTCCACACGTTCAGGTCGTCCCAATAACGAAAAGGCAAGCTCGACCATCTGCTTGGCTTGGACTTCTTTGTATCCAAGCCCCTGGAGGGCCAGATAGGCGTCGATGAAAACCGGATTGCTCCGGTCACCGGATCCCGAAGCGACCGCGGTTGCACCCGCCCGAACCGGCGCGGCTCCGGACGCTGAACGACGAAGAATCCCGGCTTCGATCTTTTTCATAATCACATCTTTCAGTTCGAGCACCATCCGCTCGGCGGTTTTCTTACCCACACCCGAAATTCCGGTGAGGGCGGCCTTGTCTTCTTCGAGGATCATCGAAGACAACGAAAGGTCATCCGAGTGTGAAAGGAGCGCGAGCGCCATTTTGGGCCCGACACCGGACACCTGCAAAAGTGTCGTGAAGAAGTGCTTCTCGGCAGGATGCTGGAACCCGTAAAGGTCGAAGGCATCTTCTCTGACGTGAGTGTAGACATACACTTCGGCTCGCTGCCCGGGGATGAGGACGTCATACCGGGGATGATCGGGGGTTTTGACCAGGTAGCCCACCTGCCCTTGCGACTCACTTCCCGTCACGAGAATCATTTCACCGTTTTGCCGCTCTTTGACGAGGCCGTTCAGATACGCCAACATGCGTTCATCATGGCTTGAATCGGCGGTCTTTTCAACGCTTGAGTGCCGGGCTCCGATGGAGTGCGGATTCCGCGAGCGACTTCAGGGAATTCTTCGACTTTCCGCCGGACCTGGCTTGACCTACCAGCGCATGAGCCAGTGCGATCGCCAAAGCATCCGAAGCGTCAGCGGACTCGAACTCCTGACCGCCCAGGAGGATCCGGAGCATCTTGGCCACCTGTTCCTTGTCGGCACGTCCGTGCCCGGTGATGCGACTCTTCACCTCGGTGGCCGCATACTCGTGGATCTCGAGGTCATGAAGCGCTCCCGTGAGCAATACGACTCCACGTGCTTGGCCGAGCTTCAAGGCCGATACCGCATTCTTCGAGAAGAACACCTTCTCCACCGCCATGACGGTTGGCCGGTGCTTCAGGATCAACTCCGAAAGTCCGGTGTGAATTTCCTTCAGACGCGACGGGGTCGTCTCATCCACCGGAACATCACGGTATTCTTTGTGAAACAGCCTGAGGGTGCCGTGATCAACGACCCGGACGGAGTTTCCCGATTTCTCGATCAACCCGTATCCGAGGAGGCGGGATCCTGGATCCACCCCGAGAATGATCATTGAATGGAATGAGCTCCGAAGTTCTCGAGAGCGATCCGGTTCAATCGCTCGGTGGTTTCCGAGCTGCCGAGAACACCGAATTCGCGTCCGATCTTTTCGAGATGCTCGAGGGCGTAGTCCAGGTCTTCTTTGGTGTGGGACGCCATGTAGCTGGTGCGGATGAGCGAACACCCTTCTGGAACCGCGGGGCGGACCACAGGAGTCACAAAAACGCCTTCTTCACAGAGCTTCTGGGTCATGGCGAACGCCGTGGCGTCGTCTCCGATCAAAAGCGGAATGATCGGAGTCCGGCTGTTCAGCGTGTTGAAGCCCATGGATCTCAGGTTTTTGCTCATGTAAGCCGCATTGTCGGTGAGACTGCGCAGGTGCTCGGGTTCGGTCTCCATGATGTCCAGACACTTCAACACCGTGGCGGTCGAGGCCGGAGACATGGCGGCAGAAAACATGAACGGGCGCGCCTTGTGCTTGATGTAGTGGACTACATCGCTGGTGCCGGCGATGAATCCGCCGATCGAAGCGAATGACTTCGAAAAGGTCCCCATGACCAGATCGATGTCCTGGTGATTCCCGAAGTGGTGTCCGGTCCCCTCACCCCGTGGCCCGAGGACTCCGAGTGAATGGGCATCGTCCACGTAGATCTTGCAATTGTATTTCTTGCCGAGATCGATCATGCCGGGGAGATTCAGGATGTCACCGGACATCGAGAACACGCCGTCAGCGATGATGAGAGCACCGTCGTATTTTTCGCGGGTGTTCTTCAAAACGCGCTCAAGGTCTTCGAGATCATTGTGTTTGAAGCGAATGGTGTCGCCGAGAGCCACGCGGGTTCCCTCGACGATGGACGCGTGATTTTCACGGTCGCTGTAAATGACATCGGCCCGCCCGACCAGCGCGCCGAGAGTTCCTTGATTCACGAAGAAACCGGTCGAGAAACAGAGTGCGGCCTCTTTTCCGACAAATGTCGCAAGACGGGCTTCGAGTTGTTCGTGCAAATCAAGGTTCCCGTTCAAAAAGCGGGATCCGGTACAGCCGGTGCCGTACTTGTCGATCGCATCCTGAGCGGCTTCCATGACTCTGCGATCATGCGTGAGCCCCAAGTAATTGTTTGAGCCGATCATGACCTGGCGCTTGCCCGCGGTGACCACGTTGTTGCCGGTGGAAGCTGTGATCGGCCTGAAATAGGGATAGAGACCCATCGCCTGAAGTTTCTTGGCATCTTCGAACTTGTAACATTTGGAGAACAAATCACCGCCGGTGCTCATATAAAATATCCCTTCAAATTTAGGCGGTTATAGCCTTTTCGGGTCGGTTCCGCAAGGGGATTATGGAACGTTGCATTACTTGACGGATGTGATAAACTACCCATGAGGTAAACTCTTGATCCCAAAGGTAAACTCATCCCCCATGCTCCGGGTCGTTCCGGAGCCCCGCTCGATGGAAAATGACCCTGGCTCCAGCCAGGGGAGCGGCGTGGCATATGAGGCGCCTCAATCGGGGACGGGGGACGGGGCTCCCGAACCAGAGGCCGAGTCTGCAACAGCCCCGGAGGGCAAACCGGGCCTTCGGGTGGTGGTTCCCGTGGAACCCACCGGTATGACCGACGTGGTTCGCGAATTCCACGAGAACAAGAAAGAGCGCGAGCCCCCCACAGGACTGACCACCCGCTACCATCCTTCGGCGGGGAATACCAAAGGCTTGCTTCTCAACCGAAAAGTTGAGTGAGCCTCATCGCTTCATCGCCTCGACGTCAGCGCGATCGGGGGCATCCGGGGCCAGATCGATGTAGAGCTGGAAGTGCCGGTTGGCAGAAGATTGATCACCGCTGTCCCGGTACGCGAGGCCGAGCTTCTTGTGCACTTCAGGGTTTCCTTTGTCGAGCGCAAGGGCCGCTTGGTAAAGTGCTATCGCGGGCCCGTACTGCCGCTTCAGATAATTCACATACCCTGCACCGATTTTTGCGAAGGGACTCTGCGGATCGAGTGTCATCGCTTGATTGAAACTCTTGGCTGCTTCCTCGAGGTCGCCTGCTTTGGTTCGAATCTCGCCGAGATCCAGCCACGAAGACAGGTGGCGCGGGTTGATTTCAATCTCCCGCTCGAGTTCGACCAAGGCGTCCTTGGTCCTACCCATTTTGCTCAGCATCTTGGCCCGACGGTAATGCAACTCCGGATAACGTGGTGAAATCTCCGAGACCCGCTGGAGAGACTCTTCCGCTTGCTCGAAATCGCCGTCTTTGATGAAAATTTCGAAACGCTGGAGGTATCCGTATGGATCGGAAACCTTACGGTCCGAATAAGCCTTGAATGCCTCGAGCGCCTTCTTTTTGTTTTCCCTCTTCGCCCTGATCTCACGGAGGTAGATGTCCCCCTGTATCCGGTATGAGTCGGGATAATCCGGATCGATTTCCTGGGCATCCTCGGTGAACCGGAGTGCCTTTTCGTATTCTTGCGACATGAAGAATATCTCAGCGATCCCGGTGAGGAGGTCGGCTCGGGCTCTCGGCAAGCGGGCAAGCTCGTCCTGGATCCTGCTCACCGCCTCCGAAAGACTGTTCGTCTTCAAAAGGCATTTGGCGGCACCCACGATGGCAGCTGTATTGAACGGATCGAGCCGTTGGGCGATTGAATAAAAGAACTGCGCGTCGCGGTAGTTCTCCGTTTCTCTCAGGACATTCGCATAAGAAGAATAAACCTCGGTGTCGATCGTATCTCGGGACATGGCCTTACGATAAAAAGAGATGGCCTGGACATGGTTCTTCTGATGGTAAGCGAGATCCCCGGCCAGTCGGTCGATCGCACTCCTGAGCTTCGGCGAGTTCCGGTATTTGGCCATCACCCGGGAGGCCTCATCCCAGTCATGATTCCGGATGAGGGAGTCGATCAACTTCACTGCGATTTGCGATTCCGCAGGAGACTTGGCTGCTTGGGCGAGCTCGAGAGCACGCTTGTATTGCGACTGCGCGCGGTTGAACTCGCCTTGGCCGTGAAACAAGTCACCCATTCTTTCGACGGGAACATAGGATTTAGGGAAGGTGTCCTGGGCCTGAAGGAAGGCCGTGGTTGCCTCGTGTACCTTTCCCCCCCTGATGTTGCGGTCACCCTCGAGGATGAAGGCGTACATTTTCGCCAGGTCTTTGTACTTCGTGTCCTTTTCCGATGCTGCGAGGATGGAGTAGTACTCCAACCGGAGCGCCTCGTTCTTGGGGTCGACACGCAACGCCTGCTCCAATGAATTGATGGCGCCACCCACACTCTTGTTCAGCAGGGCGAGCTTGGCCCGATAGATCAAAGCCTGGACAAATTCTTTCGGGCTCTGCAAGGAGGAGTTGTCGACGAGGAACTCGATGTTCCGAAGCTCTCTCATCAATTCGCCTTTTTTCTCGCCGATCCGGATCAATCCCAGGATCGAACGGGCATGACGTCGGTTGATGGCAAGCGCGCGGTTGTACTCGGCGGCTGCTTGATCGTACTCTTTGTTCTGCTCGTGAAGGAATCCCCTGAGGTAGTACAGCTTGGGGATCCTGAGCGCACTGGCTGGAATGAAGTCCAGGTTTTTCATGGCCTGGCCGTAGTCCCCTTTTTCGACGTAGACCCAACCCAGTGTGAAATACAAAGCTGCGTCGAGCTTCCCGTAAAGTTTCCCGTATTCGACAATGCGCTGGATCGCGGCGTCAAACCGCTTGGACTGGACCAGAAACTCCACTTCGGCGATCAGTGTCTCCACCAGGTCGAGCTGCTTGGTCTTCGAAAGCTCGATCAGCTTGTTGATGACGAGGAAGGTCCGCTCGTCTTTGTTGGAAGACTCGATGGTGTTCAGATAACAGGATGCGAGCATTGCCAGCGCTTTCACATTCTGAGGATCTAGCCTCAGTGATTTGTGAAACAGCTCCGCAGCACGAATATACCCCTGTACCGTGTCCTCTCGATAAGGATCCAGGCCCTCGGTATAGAGCTTGGTGCTTCGAGCCGGGTCGGCATCACCGCTCCCCCCTCCGGGCAATTGCGGCCGGATCGGGGCAAGATTGACGAGTGGCTTCTTCGCCACGTCCTCATCATCTTCATAGAGAGCTTCGTAAGCCACGACGGTCAAGAACGCCAGGACCAGAAACGACTTCTGCGGAATGAATCTTCTGGCACCTTTGGCTTTCTCGTTTTCGAGGCGGAGATCCTCCTCGGACAAAAGCTCCTTGGGCCTCTGAATGATGGTGGTTTTTTCACTTCGCAGTTCTTGGTCTGAAAACTCGTCCACCCGGACCGGAAGGACTTCTTCTTCAATCACCGCCGGGGGGGGAGCCGAAACGACTCCCGATACTTCTTCCCGGTTGATCAACCGAGTGGGAACATCATCCGGACCGGTCGGGGGTTTAACATCGAGGCGCGTGGCTTCATTTTCGGCTTCAGAAAAGTCCGCGCGTGCAACTCCGGGATCGGTTTTCTCTTCTACCTCGTTGGAAGGCGCTGAAACTCGCTGATTCGGAGCACGCACAATGACAGAACGGGTCGGCTCTTTCGGGGCGGGCTCTTCAAAGGTGTGCGCAGGTGCAGGATCAGGCTGAACCGGCTGCCGCGCGATGATTTGGGTTTTTGGCTCAGAATCGCGATAGGCCTTGGGCTTCGGCTCGGGCTTTGGCTCGGGCTTCGGCTCGGGCTTTGGCTCGGGCTTTGGCTCGGGCTTTGGCTCGGGCTTTGGCTCGGGCTTTGGCTCAGGCTTTGGCTCAGGCTTTGGCTCAGGCTTTGGCTCAGGCTTTGGCTCGGGCTTTGGCTCGGGCTTTGGCTCAGGCTTTGGCTCGGGCTTTGGCTCAGGCTTCGGCTCGGGCTTTGGCTCAGGCTTTGGCTCAGGCTTCGGCTCGGGCACCTCAAAGTCAATTGCGATGCCGTCACCCAGCACGATCTCATCCACCGAAGAGGGAGTGGGTTGCGATGTTACGTTCTCGAGTGGTTCCTGCTTGAGTTCGGGTTCGTCGGTACCAAAATCCAGATCAATCCCAATTCCAGGTTCTTCCACTGATGAAGAATCGACTGGCGGTGTGACTGGCGTGGGTACGGGCTGTGGAGATGGGGAGGATGAACCGAAATCAATGGCAATCTCACCCGACACTTCGAGCTGAGGTTCAGGCTCGGGTTCAGGCTCAGGTTCAGGCTCAGGCTCAGGTTCAGGCTCAGGCTCAGGCTCAGGCTCAGGTTCAGGCTCAGGCTCGGGCTCAGGCTCAGGCTCAGGCTCGGGCTCAGGTGCGGGCTCAGGCTCAGGTGGAGGCTCGATCGATGCCTGCAAATCTGTTTCGAACTCCGGGTAATCCTTCAGCTCCAACGCGAACTGATTTGGATAGAGTGAAAGTTCGTCTGAATCCTTCAGCTCTCCCTTCCGAATTCTCTTCCGGATTTCATCCTCTTTCAGGGGGGAACTCGACGTTCCATCCCTGAAGCGGATCACGTACAGATTTGCCATTCTTCCTTAATGGATCAGCCTCAATGGATCAGCGGGATCCCTTTCAAATATTGTATCATGGCATTCGGCATCAATCCTAGAAAGACCACCAGGATCACGGAAACGATGACAACAAATTGACTCCAAAATCCGCCGCTCCACTGTGCCGCACCCGGGTCGGCTTCACGCATCACCATCAAACCGATCGGCCTCAGATAGGCGTATGCGCTGACCACCGCACACAACGCGGCCAGAATCACCAAAGGCGCCTCTCCCGTCCCGACCGAGGAGAGGAAGATGAAGTACTTGGTGAAAAATCCGACTGTGAACGGCATTCCCGCCATTGAGAACAGGAGCACCGACCAAAGCGCTGTGCGAAGCGGGGATTTTTTCACGAGTCCGGTCAGGTCCACGAGTTCGACACCGGTGTCCCCACGAGGCTCAGACTGGGCCAGCAAAACAAAAAGCCCGACGGCAGCGAACACGTACCCGAAAAGGTAAACCAAAACCTGGGAAATGCCTTGGCCGGGATTCAGACTCGCCAGCACTCCGAGCATCAGGTAGCCGGACTGCGAGATCGAGGAATATGCGAAGAGACGCTTCAGGTTTTTCTGCGTGATGATCACCAAGGAGCCCACGAGCAAACTGATCACTGCTAAGGCCCGTACCGTTCCCTTCACGGCCGACAGATAGGATTCCCATCCACTCGTGTCCAAGGCGGGGAGATGGACGAGTCGGACCAAAGTGACGAACGAAGCAACTGCCACCAGGGTCGACATGACTCCGGTCACCGGAGTGGGCGCACCCTCGTAAACATCGGGCTTCCAGAAGTGGAACGGAGCCGCTGCAACTTTGAACAAAAACGCCACGAGCACCAGAAAGTGACCGGCTGCGAACAACAGATTTCCAGCGGTTGCGGGCTGCCTGGACCAAGCATAGATCGCCGGAAACTGGGTGGAACCCGTCGCACCGAAAATGAACGCCGCCCCGAGCAGGAACACGGCTCCCACCGCACCTCCCAATACAAAATACTTGATCGCCGCTTCATTGGAGCGGGAATCGCTCCTCCGGAACCCTGCCAAGGTGTAGGCCGGGAGGGACATCACCTCGAGTGCGATGAACAAGACCACAAGATCCTTGGCGGCAACCATCACTCCTGCCCCGAGGATCATGATCAAAAGCAGGTGGTAATAGTCGGAGAGATGAATGCGCTCCTTCGTGAGGTAGCGGTCTCCGCCCATGATGAAGAGGATTCCGATCAGACTGAACAACGCGAGCAGGATCCTGGACAAGGATGAGATCTCGATCGAACCGGCGAAAACGGCCTCTCCGGGCAGAGCGAGCGTTTGGATCGCACTCGTTCCGGTCAAGATCAAGGTTGCCAACGCAGAGAACTGGGCCGGACGCTTGGACTCGACCCGGATCACACTCACCAACAGGGTCACCAGGATTCCTGCCGCCAAAATCAACCAAGGCATCAGTGTTTGAATGACTTCGTTCATTTCCTCATCATCCCTTCATGAAGATTCCGGGATTGATCCCGCCATAAATCACAATTCCGACCAACAGGATCACCATGAGGAGATCCGCAAACGAAAGATCCTTCTTGAGCGCGACGTCAGCATGGTTTGCGGATCCGGGCGTACCCAATCCGAGCTTTTGGAAGAACCTGAGCATGTAAACCGCCCCGAGAATCACTCCAGTTGCCGCCAGGATGGTGCAAAGGGCACTGGCCCGGTAGGCATTCAGCAGAACCAGGAACTCTCCGCCGAAGTTGAGCGTTCCCGGAAGCGAAACCGACGCAAGCACCGCGATGAACAAGCCGCTGAAAAGTGTGGGATAATTCGAAGCAAGCCCTTTCGATGTCGACAGGTCGACATTGCCACTCCGCTCTTCCACCTGGTGGAGGAGGAAAAAGAGCATCGCGCTGGTGACCGCATGTCCGACAGAAAGCAGCACTCCTGCGTTCGATCCCTCGGCGCTCAATGAGAACAGGCCCAGCATGACAAACCCCAAGTGACTGATGGAAGAATATGCCAAAAGTGTCTTACCCTCGCTCGAGCGGATCGCCAGGAGCGCCGCATAGATCACCGAAACTGCCGATACGGCGAGTAAAGGCCCTTGGTATTCCTTGATGACCGCCGGAAACAGCGGAATCACGAACCGGATGACCCCGACCACTCCGAGCTTGGAGAGGATCGCAGACATCCAGATGGTCCCGGGCATGGGTGCGTTCACGTACACTTCCTTGAGCCACCCGTGGAACGGAACCAGTGGAACCTTGATAGCAAAGGCGAGGAAGAAGCCGACACAAGGCCAGAGAAGGGATTCTACGGGTGCGTTCGGCACCACTTTCATGATGTCCGCCAGGTGGGACGACCACTGTCCGGTGGCGGCATGGTGCATCGACATGATTTGGAACATCGCGACCAACATCAGGATCGAGCCGGCAAAACTCATCAGGAAAAAGCGGAACACTGCGGAGGCTTTCTGGTTCTCACCCCAAACACCCACCATGAAGATCATGGGGATGAACACCGCTTCATAAGAGAGGTAAAATGTGATCAGGTCGGTCGCCAAGAAGGCCGAGTTGAGCGCGAACAAAAGGAAGAATCCCATTGAAACGAACAACCGGGGTTGCTTCCGGTACCAACTTCCGCGGGTGGAAAATGCGACCAACGTGGTCAGGGCGGAAAGAATGAGGAACCAGGCCGATACACCGTCCAGCCTGAAACCGACGGACATTCCCAGTTCGGAAACCCACTCGAGCCGCTGATCGACGAAAAACACCTTTGCGGCTTCAGAGGTGGCCGAGAACAGGATCCCGGCGGTCTCGTACACCGTCAGTCCGAGAATGAGTGCGGACCCGAAGATCGCATAAAGCCGCTGAAGCGCCTTAGGAATCACCCAGGAGATCACCATCGCCAGCAACGGGATGGTGAGCAAAAAACTGAGGGAACTAGAAGTTTCCATATTGAGCCACCCCTTTCAGGAAGTAGATCACCATGACCACCAAGCCGATGATCATCATGAGAAGGTATGCTTGCGCCGACCCGACCTGCAACACACGGATCATGTTCCCGGACAGATCGGTGATCGCAGCCACGAGTCTGATCAGTCCCTGGACCACCCGCTCTTCGAGCCATTGGGTGGCAGAGGCGGTCGCCTTCAATCCACCACCAAACAAACTCGAGTAGATCGAATCGATCCGGAACACGTCTCTTGCCGCCTCCGGACTCACCGCTCCAGCCGAATAGCGACGGTATGCGATCGTCGCCCCGACTGCCGCAGCAAGGACGCTGACCACCATGATGATCCAGGCCGGGGTCGATCTCACCGCCTCGGGATGAGGCAGATGGACAGGCTCGCCCGCGAATCCTCCCGCAAGGGAAAGCAAACCGAGAACCACCAAAGGAAGCGCCATCGCCACCGGAGACTCGTGAGCGTGGTCGAACTTGGACTTGTCCATCCTCGGACCACCGAAAAACACGAGCCAATAAAGCCGTGTCATGTAAAAGGCCGTCAGAGTCGCCGCGATCAGGAGAACGGAGAACAAAATGACGGATCCCGATCCCGACACCAAAGCTTGGTGGAGGATTTCATCCTTGGAGAAAAACCCGCTGAAGGGTGGCATCCCGAGAATGGCCGCCCAACCGGCGGTGAAAGTCCAGAAAGTTACCGGGAGCTTCTTCTTGAGACCGCCCATCTTGAAGATGTCCTGCTCCCCGTGGAGGCCGTGAATCACACTCCCCGCGCCCAGGAACAACAGCGCCTTGAAGAATGCGTGGGTCATCACGTGGAACACACCGGCCCCGAACGCGCCAACGCCGCAGGCGACAAACATGAATCCGAGTTGGGACACTGTGGAATATGCCAGCACCTTTTTGATGTCGCTCTGGAAACAAGCGATGATCGCAGTGATCAACGCTGTCGCGGCACCGATCCCGGCGATGACCGTCATTCCTGTGGTGGACTGCGAGATCACCGGGCTCAGACGTGCGAGCAGGTAAACACCGCTCGTCACCATGGTGGCCGCGTGGATCAGTGCGGAAACCGGGGTCGGTCCGGCCATCGCGTCCGGAAGCCAGGTGAACAGCGGGATCTGCGCGGATTTTCCAGTACATGCCAGGAAAACGAGGAGCACAAAACTTGTGCCCACCCCGGCAGGAAGGACGACTTTCTCGATTGTGGCGAGGTCGAGTGAACCCGAATACTTGTAGCCGATGAACATGGCGATCAAGAAACCGAGATCTCCGATCCGGTTCATCACAAACGCTTTCTGACCCGCGCTCACATTGGCCTCTTCGCGATACCAAAAGCCGATCAACAGGTAACTCGCCAGCCCCACACCTTCCCAACCCAGGAAAACCTGGGGAAGCGTCCCGCCCAGAACGAGGTTCAGCATCATGAAACAGAACAGATTGAGGTAAGCGAAATACTTACCGGCGCCCTCGTCCTCTTCCATGTAGGAAACCGAATACAGATGGATCAAAGCTCCGACACCGGTGATCACGAGCGTGAACAGTGATGAAAGGGCGTCCAGACGCAACTTGAAGTCCACAGAGAGCGAACCCAGTGTGAACCAACGGAAAATTTCGACCTCGGTCGACCCGGAGGCGGGGAGCTGACTCCTGGCCAGCCAGGCGGACACGAATGCCGCAAGCATGGCCGAGGTTGCAATCGCTCCTGACACACGGGAAGAGACGCGGCTACCGTTGCGGGCGGCCCAAAGGGTCCAGAACCCGTTGATGATGAATCCGGCGAGAGGAAATAGAATCATCGATGTGATCATGGGTCAGTCCCTCAACAGTTGAATCTGGTCGGAGTCGACCGACCTCAGGTTCCTGAACATGGCAATCACCAAGCCGAGTCCCACCGCGGACTCGGCGGCGGCAACCGTCATGACGAAAAGAACGGTCAAATGACCGTCCAGCAATTGATGCATTTTTGAGAAAGTGACAAAACACAGATTCACTGCATTCAGCATCAATTCAATGCTCATCAGCATTACAATCAGGTTTTTACGGAGAATCAGGCCCAACAGACCGATACAAAACACGACCACCGATACGACCAGGAGCATCCATGGCTCAAACGCTGTCATACCCCGCCCTCCTCTCCACTGCTTTTCCTCTTTGCAAGGGTCACTGTCGCGACGATCGCTCCGAGCAACAAAAAGGATGTGAGTTCGAAGTGGAAGATCCGGTCCGTGAAAAGCTGTTCAGAGATCGCCTTCATGTTTCCACCCAATGATGCGATCTTCTCGTCGGTCAAAGATCCTGCCGGAACCGGGGACTTCCCGCTCAGCACCGCCCTGATCAAAACCGCACCCAACGCGGCGACAGAAAGAGCCGCCACCACACGATAGATCACCCCGGTCGCCTCCAAGTCATGAACGGGTTCGTCCTGGTTCAGGAGCATGATGACGAACACGAAAAGGACCATGATGGCCCCCGCGTACACCAGGATCTGCAGAGCGGCGACGAGATGCGCCCCGAGGAGGGCGTAAAGACCCGCAAAAGCGAAGAACACGAGAACCAGCGCAAAAGCGGACGACACCGGGTTTTTCTTGAAAATGACGAGCAAGGATCCGAGGATTGCGATCGTCGAAAAGACCGAAAAGGCCAAGACGGGAAAATCCATCACTTGTTCCCCCGCTGCTCGAGCAGAAAGTCCTTTTCGTAAACGGTACGGTTCTTCTGGCTCATTTCATAAATATTGGAGAGCTTGATGGCGTCTTTCGGGCACGCCTCTTCGCACATTCCACAGAAGCAACACCGGAGCGAGTCGATCTCGAACTTCACCGGGTACTTCTCCTTGTCCTCGCGCTCACCGGCCACGATGTGAATGCACTCCGCCGGACAAACCGTCGGGCAGAGCATGCATGCGGTGCAATTCTCCACGCCATTCACCGACTTGATGTAATGCTGACCACGGTATCGCCCCGAGTAGTCCCTTCTTTGTTCGGGAAATTGCAGGGTCACCTTCTTGTGGAACAAGAAGTTCTTCATGGTGATGGCGAGGCCGCGGACGACCTCGATCAGGTAGACTCGGTTCAGGAATCCCGGTTTTCTTTGCGCCAACATTCAAAGCACTCCCTTGTAGATGAGCAGGCCGGTGACAAGCACGTTCACGAGGCCGAGCGGAAAGAGGACCTTCCATCCCAAATTCATGAGCTGGTCGAAACGGAATCTGGGCAAGGTCCATCGAACCCAGACGAAGAACCACATGAAGAATGCCACTTTGATCACGAATGACAGGCCCTGGAACAGGACCTGGACCCAGCCGCCGGGAGGCAGAATTCCCAGATTCTCGACCTGTCCCACCAGGAAGCCCATGCCCGGAAGGAGCTGCCAGCCCCCGAAAAAGAGTGTGGCAATCAGGCCCGAGGCGACGGCCATGTTGACGAATTCGGCCATCATGAAAAGCGCGAAGCGCATCGATCCGTACTCCAGGTGGTACCCGGCGATCAACTCGGACTCACCCTCCGGAAGATCGAAAGGAAGACGGTTGGTTTCGGCGAACATGGACACCAGAAACAGAATGAAACCGACGGGCTGGATGAACACACCCCACTTCGGGACTGAAACCGGTCCCAACTGGATCAAAGTTTCGCCCTGGGCCGCTGCGATTTCCCCGAGGTTCACCGACTGGAACACCATCATGAGACCGACGATCGACAGCCCGAGCGTGAGCTCGTAACTGATCATCTGTGCCGAACTCCGCAGACTTCCGAGCAATGAGTATTTGTTGTTCGAGGCCCAGCCCGCCATGATGATTCCGTAGACACCGAGGGACGCGATGCTGAAACAATAAAGAACGCCGACATCAAGATTGGCGATCAGGAACTTCGCTTCGACGCCGTCAATCTGAAGCGAACCCGCAAAGGGAATGACGGCGAAAGTCATGAATGCCGGAATCACGGCGATCCAAGGGGCGATGGTGTAATAGAACTTGTTCACGTGACCCGGCGCCCGGTCTTCCTTGAAGATGAATTTCACGACATCGCAAGCCGCCTGGAAAAGCCCGAAGGGCCCCATCCGGTTCGGGCCGAGACGGTTCTGCATGAGGGCGGACCCCCGCCTCTCGACAAAAAGCATGATCGGCACCGTCAGGAGCAAGCCCATCAGGACGATTGCGATTTTGACGAACATCAATGTGGTCTCGAGTGAGCTCATGCTTGCCCCGCCTTCGATTTGGTGTTCAGGAGCGACATCAGGACCTCGGGAACGGATTTACAGGTGCCCTTGGGGCGCACCGCTCTGGAAATCCGCTGCTCGATTCCTGCGTGGTTGACCACGGTTCCTTCTTTTTCCGTGAAGGCCAGCCCGGGAAGAACACTGTCGAATCCGGACGCCTCTTCGCGATTGAAAACTCCGATGCCCGCACTCCACTTCGCTTCAACCTTGGGCAGGGCTGCGCGGCCACCGCGGAATACAATCACGGTGTCCGCTTTGGCGTCGCCCGCAAGCGGTTCCAGGCCGAGCTTTTCCGCTCCGTTCAGATTGGAAGTCTTGCTTTTCATTTTCAGGATGTTGTCCGCGGAACCGTCTTCGGAGGTTTTCGTGACTCCGGGGGTTCCGAATGTCCGGATTTTGATTCCTGTGCGCAATGCCGAGGCGGCTTCGCGAATGGCCGACAGTTCCTCGTTGGTCAGGTCGGTACCCAACAGGAAAAGAACTTCCCCTCCCCGGATCCTGGACTCGACCGTGGCGATCACATCCTGCCAGGCGGCACCCTTGTGTCCGTCCGGTGCCCGAAGGGTCGGATCGACGATTCTCGACTCGTCCTGGGTATAACGGTAATTGAAGCGACCTTCATCACACATCCAGTGTTTGTTGATCTCGAGGTTTTCACGCGGAACACAGCGGTAGACCACGTTCCCCTCGTGCTGGATCTCCATGTTACAGCCCTTTGAGCATCCCTCACAGACGGTCTCTGTTTTTTTCAACATCCACGCCCGCTTCTTGAAGCGGAAGTCCTTCAGGGTCAGGGATCCGGTGGGACAGATGTCCGAATAATTCCCGGCATACTCGGTCTTCAGCTGCTTTCCGTCGATCGTGGTGATGTCGATGTTGTTACCACGTTTGATCGCAACCATTTCATGGATGCCGGCCACCTCGTCTCCGAAGCGGATGCAACGGGTACAGTGGATACAGCGATTCATGTTCTTCTGGATCACGGGTCCCATGTCGACATCGACGTAGGTCCTGCGCTCTTCACTGTGGCGCATGTTCGCACTACCATGACCGAATGAATTGTCCTGGAGATCGCACTCACCCGCCTTGTCGCAGATGGGGCAGTCGAGAGGATGGTTCAAGAGGAGGAACTCCATGGTCCCTTGGCGGCCTTTTTTGACAGCCTCGCTCTGGGTTTTCACCACCATGCCTTCGGCAGCCATGGTTGAACAGGCCGTCTGGAGTTTCGGCATTTTTTCGACTTCGACGTAGCACATCCGGCACTGGGCGACGACGGACAATCCCGGGTGGTAGCAAAACACAGGAATCTCGACGCCCGCCCTTTTGGCCACTTTGACGAGATTCTCGCCCGGACTGAACTCCACTTCCTTTCCATCAATCAAACACTTAGGCATGACGCTTTTGCCCCTTTACATAGGCCTCGAATTCGGGCCGGAACTTTTTGAGGAAGCTCTGGACGGGCATTGCTGCCGCATCTCCGAGCGCACAGAGGGTTTTACCGCCGATGTTCCCTGCGACATCCACCAGCAGGTCGATATCGGCGGGCTTCGCTTCACCATGAAGGATCTTGTGCAGGATGGACTCCATCCAGTGACAACCTTCACGGCAGGGAGTGCACTGTCCGCACGACTCGTGGGCGTAGAACTTGGTGATCCTGAGCAGGAGCTTCACCATGTCCGTGTCCTCGTTGATCACCATGATCGCAGCGGACCCCATCATCGTACCGATTTTCATCAGCGGTTCGACGTCGTAGACCACGTCGATTTCTTCGGCCGTCAGGACCGGAGAGGAAGACCCACCGGGAATCACGGCTTTGAGGCGACGCCCGTTCAACAGTCCGCCTCCGAACTGGTCGATGATCTGTCGCAGAGTCATCGAACCTGCCTGCATTTCGTAGACACCCGGCTTTTGTACGTGGCCGGACAAGGAAATGAGCCGGGTCCCGCCCGACTTGTCGATCTTGCCGAGTCCCGCGAATGAATCGCCGCCCATACGGATGATGTGTGGCACATTGGCGATCGATTCGACATTGTTCACCGCCGTCGGGCACGAGAACGCGCCGGACACGGCCGGGAACGGCGGCTTCACGCGTGGCTCGCCACGCTTTCCTTCCAGGGAGTTCAGAAGGCCTGTTTCTTCACCGCAAATGTAGGCTCCGGCTCCACGGTGGACCGTGATTTCCAGGTCGAACCCTGATCCGAAGATGTTCTTGCCGATGTAGCCGGCAGCCCTGGCTTCATCGATGGCGGCTTTCAGCAATTGCGCTTCCCTGACATATTCACCCCTGATGTAGACATAAGCATGCCGGCACCCGATCGCGAAGGACCCGATGAGGAGCCCCTCGATCAGGAGGTGCGGGGTGTAGCGGATGATCTGCCGGTCTTTGCAGGTACCCGGCTCGGACTCGTCGGCGTTGCAAACGAGGTACTTCGGCTTTTCTGAATTCTTCGGAATGAAGCTCCACTTCATCCCCATGGGGAATCCGGCGCCTCCGCGTCCACGGATGTTCGCTTTTTTCACTTCATCGATGACCTGGTCGGGAGTCATCCCACCCAGCACTTTTTTTGCGGCCTCGTAGCCGCTCATGTGCTTCAGGTAATATTCCAGGGTCCGGTTGGAGTCCTTCCAGAAATGCTGGATGAAAAGCGTGTTTTGCTCAGCGCTCATTTTTGGCCCCCTCAATCCAGTCATTCAGACCGTTGATATCCAGGTTCTCGACGTAGTCGTCGTTCGCCATCATGACAGGTGCGGTGGTGCAGGCTCCGAGGCATTCTTCCTCTGAGAGAGTGAACATCCCGTCCGGCGTGGTTTCTCCACACGCGATCCCGAGCTTACGCTCGGCGTAGCTCATCAGCTCGTCCGCACCCCTGAGACAGCACGCCACGTTGGTACAGATCCGGAGGTGGTTCTTTCCGACCGGCTTCAGGTTGTACATGGTGTAGAAGCTCGCCACCTCGCGGATTTGGGCTTCATGGACGCCGATGTAGGCGGCGACCTCGGCGAGGACCTCGGGGGGAAGCCAGCCGCACTCCGCTTGGGCCTGGTGAAGGGCCGGCAGGATGAGCGCCTTTTTATTGGGGTACCGCGGCTCGAGTTCTTTCATGGCCTCATAAAACTTCTGAGAAAGCAGCTTTTCCATCAGCGATCCAGCTCCCCTGCGATGACATTGATGCTTCCGAGTGCCGCAACCAGGTCCGCAATGTATTCACCGCGGATCATCGGGTCGAGCCCCTGATAGTGCCAGAAAGAAGGACCGCGGATGCGCATGCGGTGCGCGGAGGGCCCGCCCTTGCTGACAATGTAGAATCCGAGTTCACCGTTGGCCGCCTCGAAAGAGGTGTACGCCTCTCCGGCAGGGACATTGAAGCCGGTCATGAAGAATTTGAAATGGTGGATGAGGCCTTCCATGGTGTTGTACACTTGGTCCTTCTCGGGAATCCTCGTCCGCTTGTCATCGGCCCAGATCGGACCACGCTTGATGCGGTCGGCACACTGGGTGAGGATGTTCAGCGATTGCCTGATTTCTTCCATCCGGACGAAATAGCGGTCGAACACATCTCCGGTTTGTGCAACCGGGACGTCGAAGTCGACCTGATCATAGAACATGCACGGCTGGTCCCGACGGAGGTCGATGTCCACGCCGGCAGCGCGTGCGTTCGGCCCCGTGAAGCTGTACTTGAGGCAGTCTTCGCGATTCATGATCGCGACGCCTTTCGTCCGCTTGAGCCAGATCCGGTTCTCGGTGAGGAGGCGGTCCATCTCGTCGACAACTGCTCGGGTTTCTTTCACCCACTCCTTGACTTCCTTCTCCCAGCCTTCCGGCGCATCCGCCATGAGACCGCCGATCCGGGTGTAGGACGTGGTCAACCGGGCTCCGCAGAGTTTCTCGATCAGGGTGTAGGCTTTTTCCCGCTGGTGGTATCCGTACAGGAAATAAGAGAACGCGCCGAGATCGACCGCGTTGATCCCGACGCAAATCAGGTGATCGATCACGCGCGCCAATTCCGCACACATCATCCGGATCCAGACCGCGCGCTCGGGGACTTCGATCCCCATCAGTCGCTCGACCGCCATGGCATAGGTGACGTTGTTGATCAGTGCCGAGCAGTAGTTGAGCCGGTCCGTGTAGACGACGAATTGGTGGTAGGTCCTGTTCTCACCGAGCTTTTCCTTCGCACGATGGGTGTAACCGAACTCGCAGTAGGACTTTTCGATGATCTCGCCGTTCAGACGGGCCATACAACGGAACGCCCCGTGCATCGCAGGGTGCGTCGGGCCGATATTCACGAGGACTTTGGAGTCGTCGAAGATGTCGTCCGAGTCCCGCTTCACCGAGACGTCATAAGTGGATGGAATTCCCCATCGAGCGACATCGAGTGGCAGGTCGGTCTTGAAGTTCTTCGGATTGGAATCACTCATTTCAGCAGCTCCGGATCGAGTGGCTCAGGAGTCAGGAACACCTGATACCCTCTGAGTGGATAATCTTTGCGGAGAGGGTGACCCTCCCAACGCATGTCCATCAGAATCCTGCGAAGGTCGGGGTGACCCTCGAAGCGGATTCCGAACATGTCGAAAATTTCACGCTCGGCCCAGTTGGCTCCCTCCCAAAGCGGGATCAAGGTGGGCGCGGTTTCTTGATCAGAAAGGCGGACCTTCACTCTCAAGCGGGCTTTGGTGGTCGGGTTCATCAGTTGAAGCACCAACCTGAATCTCGGTTCGGACTCCTCATCGGTGGCCGTGTAGTCGGTCAGGAAAGAGAAACCCAGGCCGTCCTTCAGTCGGGCGAGCACCGCCAGGATCCCGGATTTCCTGACATGGACAACCGGAACGTCCGTCGGGGCGGCTCTCGGCATCAGGATTTCTTCCAGGTACTCGGCGAATTCGCCCTGCAAGGCCTCGGTGACCGCGGTCCATTCCGCGAGATACTTGTCGTAATGACCACCGTAAATGGTTTTTACAGGAGTGTTGATGTCCATCACACTTCTCCTCTCAGGGCCTGCTCGCGGCGCTGGGAGTGCGTCTCACCTGCGGCGATCATCTCCTTGAGACGAAGCAAGGCGTTCAAGAGCCCTTCCGGCGCCGGCGGACAGCCCGGCACATAAACATCGACCGGCAACACGGTGTCGATCCCCTGGGTGACACTGTAGACGTTGAAAATTCCACCGGAGGAAGCGCAAGCTCCCATCGAGATCACCCATTTCGGATCAGCCATCTGGTCATAGATGTTCCGGAGAACCGGAGCCATCTTGAGGTTCACAATGCCTGCGACAATGAGCAGGTCACTCTGCCGAGGGGAGAACCGGACCACCTCTGCGCCGAAGCGCGCCATGTCGTATCCGGAAGCGAGCGTCGACATCAACTCGATCCCGCAGCAGCTGGTGCCGAAAGGAAGCGGGAACAGGGAATGCTTCCTGGCCCAGTTGATCATGTCATCCAGTTTAGTCGTGAAAAAATCGGAAGAGCCGTCCTTACCCATGATTTACTCCCACTCCAGCGCACCACGACGGATGACATAAATGTATCCGACGAGAAGAATGAAAACGAAGACCATCATCTCGATGAGAATGAACTCTCCGGTTGTCAGAAAGCGTTTGTAGACGACAGCCCACGGATAGAAAAACACCGTCTCGATGTCGAAAAGAAGAAAGAGAATCGCAACCAGGTAGAACCTTACCGACACGCGATGTTTTTTTGCCGGTCCGGATTCACCGACTCCGCACTCGATGGGAGAGTCCTTGGTTTTGTTGGGCAACTTCGGTCCGAGCCAGGTGGTGATGAGGAGGACGGCTCCGCCAATGCACACCCCTGCGGCCATCATGACCAGTACAGGAAGGTATTCCATACACTTGTCCTTTCCGTGTGAATTTCTTTTTTAGAACCTTACCACAAATTCAGGAGAGGATGCTCTTTTAATAGGGAGAACAGGCTCGGGCGCAAGAGTGTCAATCCGATGACACAGAGAAGATAAAGCCCGATGAAGAAAGCTTCCCCGGCCTGGAGTTTGCGAAGTTCTTTCGCGCCGTTTCTCGACAAGAGTACCTTGCCCATCATCCGGATCACCGCCAGGACCAGTGCGAACCAGGAAACGATCATCAGGATTCCGGCCATGACATTCCCACCGGTCACAATGTCATGGATCAGACGGTAGATCTGGTCTCCGAGAACGAGCGGAGGAACCCCCATCAGTGCGATCAAGGCGCCGGTTACCACACCTTTCTTCCGGTAGTTCTCATCGAGAAAAGCATGAGAAGCGAGCGCAATGGTCAAAAGCAGGGAAAGTGAAATGGCGAAGAACGCCGGGAGGATCTTATCGGCAGGTAGGAGACACAGGAAGAACCCGAGACCGAGCAGCACCGGCAGTGTCGCACTGAACCAACGATGGTGTTCACGCGCCCGAACCGCCTGGTAGGCGTACCGGAGAGTGAACGCTCCGAAGATCAGTGCAATGAGAACCTGGGCCTGCTGTTTGGCCAGAAAAGATGATTTGCTGAAAAACGGAACACCGACCCTGAGCCAGAACACTTGCACGATCAAATGCATTCCGAAATAGAGAACACCCACTCCCACCGGAGCCCGTCCGGGGTGCGGAAGCGCCTCGAGCAGGATCACGGAACCGAGCAGGATCAGGATGGCCGGCAGCCAGACTCCGGCTTCGGATCCGGAGTAGGATTCCAATCCGTTGAGCCAGTCGCCGAGGAACAGAGATCCCGACAAAAAGCTGGAAAGGACGATCAGGAGGGAGAGGACCGCGATCCAACTTCCAAGGATCATGCTTCTCTGACGGATGAGGCGCACCCACGCTTGATCCTTGGCTGACTCCACCAGAATGAGACTGGTGGAACAAAAATAAATCCCGACCGCGGCACCGAGAAAAAGAATCAGGTGATTCGCCTGGAGCAGAAGCGAGACGAATGCGGAAAGAAACAGGGTGAAAAGGGTGGTCAGTTGCTTGTCCCTGACACTGAGGGCGCCGTGAAAATAGAACCCCATCGAAAACACCGAAAACATCACCAGTGAAAGGAGCCTGCCGAAATACGACAGGGAGTCCGAATGAAGCACCTGGAGCGGGGACTCGAAGTAAGCGAGATCGGTCCGGAGTGAGAAGTAAACCAGCACGACAGCGGAAGAGACGGCGGCGACAGGTGCGATGGAGCGGACAGTCAGCACCCTGAAGTTGATCAACACCAGCGTCACAAACAACATTCCGAGGACTGCAAGTTCGGGCAACCAGTTCAACATGGTCATTTGGTGCCTCCGAGAAGGAAGAATCCGACACCGGCCGCCACTTGCACCAGAACCACCATCCAGAAACGGATCCGGGTGATCCGCTCCGGATTCGAGAAACCGTATCCCCGGATGGCGACGAGGGTGACCACTTGCAAGAGGTATCCCGCCAGAAGTGCCGAAATCCATACCGGATTCATCGAGATCGCCATTTTCATGGAGTAGAAATAAGCCGTGAAACCCGCCATCCCGGGAAGGGCGACGACCGCGACCCTGGAGAAGGCCCCGAAGCGCTCTCCCATCTGGTCACCCAGCGAGAGCAATGCCGCGCCACCGATTGCTGCGACCGACAGTGCCCAGAGCGTCGTCCTGCCGAGTGTTTCGTGATCGATGACCAGAATGAAAAGGGCCAGGCCGACCTGCGCGAGCACCAGATGGATGATGGAGGCCTTCATCCTCAGTCGCAAAACCGACATCAAACTCCCGTAAAGGTAGGTGAACAGCCCGACGACCGACAAACCCACGTCCCACAATTGGCCGCTTTCGGACTTCATTTCCCCTCTGATCTTGAGAAGGATCTCGATCCCTGAAAGGGCAGGGATGATCACCGATCCGAGGAAAGAGGCGAGAGTCTGGCGCTCATAGAACCGACTGAAGAAGAACAAATGCGCCCCGGTTGGAATCGAAAGGATCAGGCCCACGAAGATCAGGATCTTCGCCTGTGGATGATCCCCGAGGGAGGCCCCGAAAATCGCGAGAAAAATCCCGGCTACCGAGATGAAGTGGTGTTTCTGAACCAAGGGGTGGTCCGCTCGACGCGATCCACGCGTGGACTGCAGGAATCCGATCACCTGGAGCGTCAGCAGGAACAAAAGACTGACCGGTACCGACGTGGAAAAGAAAATCGCGGCTGCGAACGGAACGGAGAGCCAACTCGCCGGAGGAAGACAAGGCAACCAGGAGAGCGCAACCAGCGCGGATGGAAGACTGAACTCGAGCATGGATCAGACCCCGCCTTTCATCGCCAACAAATACAATCCGAAGAAAACCACGGCACCGACCACCAGATAAAAAATCCGGTCCATCGCAGACCCCGGAGTGGGGACCGTGTAGGCGGGCTCATCCCCTCCCCAGGCGTTCCGGCCGTCGACCAGACGGGCACCGAAGGTCAGGGCACGGAGGCCGTTTGTCCTGAAAGCGACGAGACTCTTCCGGAAACCCTCGAGTCGCCACTTGGTCCAAGCGAAGAGTGCCGCCGCCACGAACAGGAGCGTGGAGCCGAGTGCGATCACCATCGAGTTCTCGGCCCACTTGTCGAACTGCCCGGAGAAGCCCAGAAGAATGGTGACGGCACAGACCACTTCGAGACCCGTCAGAATACGTTTTTCATGCTCCGACTTGAACCACCTGAAGGATTCGGCTGCGATCCAATAGAGACCGGCCGCGACGAGGGCGAACTCCGGCCTCTCGGGCTGGGGATAATACTGACGGAACAGGAGCAGCGCGGGAAGGACACCCAGAAAGCCTTGGCCGAAGCTCAGCGAAACCAGCAGAACCCCGATGAAGGCGAAGAATTCTCCGAAGGGTGACGGAGATATGGCTCCGCCCATGATGAGGAATATCCCGATGAAGTCCTTCAGCTGCACCCAAACCTCGGCCTTCCTGTCGATCCGGTGCCAGATCAGGATGCCGGTGACGAGGGCGGCCACCATCGGTCCGTGCAAGAGGGATCCGAGCAACACCATGACAAAGGGCAAGGCTTGGCGCTCACGGATCAATCCGACCGCACTGAAGATGAAAAACAAAATCGTGGTCTGGTCCGGCTGACTGAGTTCAAGGTTCATCATTTTCGAGTTGAACCTCCCCTCTTGAAACGGCCAGGAGTGCGATGGCGAGGACGGCAAAGAGCATCACCGCACCGGGAAGCATCGGAACGGAAGTCTCGCGTGAGGCCACCACCCCGAGAAGGGTGAGGGCGACCCGCAACATCGCTCCTGAAAACTCGAGAACATCTGACGAGGTGAAAAGCGTGTAGAGAGAGAAAACCAGAAAAACGAGAAAAACCGCCGGAATCATCGCTTCCTCTTTTCTACCGCCAGGCCGGCCATCATGGCTGCCGCGAGGAGGGAGATCAAGATCACCACCGGCAGAAAGTGGCTGTATTCGACTTCAACCGGAGCCGGTCCTGCGGATTCCTGGACCAGGGGAAGCAAGGTCGCAGAAAGCCCCAAAGACAAGATCAGGGCACGGACCCGCCTTCCGGCAGGGGGATTCTCAGAGCCTCCACCGAGCAACAGGCGCATTCTGAAGAGTTGGCTCCGGATCAGCAATCCTAGAACGAGGACGACCACCCCCGAAAAGGGAGAGCGGGTCACAAGAAATCCTGAAACCACCAGGAGGAAGACCAAGTCGAAAATTCTCACCCGAGATCCCCCCTTCCGAAACTCATTTTGAGATCTTTCGGATTGAAAACCGCCGGCTGGACCTCCTTGGTTTGGACGAGCGAATTCGGCTCACAAACCTCGACACACAGGCCACAGAAGACGCACTTTGAAAAATCGATCTCGAACCTGGAGACCCAAGGTCGGTTGTTCCGCGTATTGACACTCGCCTCGACTTCTATACAAGAGGACGGACACACCCGGGCACAATCCCCGCAACCGGTACACTTCTCGATTTCGTTGAACAGAAGCCCCCGCGCCCTTGCAGGAAAGTCGTCCTTACCGCGGGAAGAAACCGGGTCGGGGTAAAACTCGGTGTCGATCTTGCGCATTTCGTTCTGATTCAGAAAATGGCCGACGATTTTCTTAAACACCCGGACCTCCCCCGCCACTCACCGCGTACCAGAGCATGGCCACGAGCCAGAGCGCTCCTGTGATCGGAAAAAGATAGATGATGGAAATCCGGAGCAGGTCTTTTTGATGAAAGCCCGGAAAATAGATGCCGAAGATCCTGGAGCCGAGATAGAGCGCCGCCGCCTTGAGGTGGATGTCGAAGAACCAGTCCCCCCCGCCGAGAAAAAGCTTGGCCGTAATCAGGGACCAGACATAGAACCTGGCTGAAGGAACCCATCCGGACCGTTCGCTCATTCCCCGGAAAGGATGTTCGCCGAACAGGATCATTCCACACAGCTGGAACGGAATGACAAACCCGAGCAGAACCGGGCTCCAGATCACTCCGCTCATGTCGGTGGTCTTGGAATAGGTGAAGCAGACAAAAAGACAAAGGAGCGCGATCGCGCCGGCGATGGAGAACCGGACCTGCTGTCCGTCCGCTTGGATCCTGGATACGACCCGATTGGTCCCGAGCGACATCCAGGCCAGCAGGAATCCGATGAGGGCGACATAGATGAAAATCAGGTACTCGACCCGGATTCCGAGCAGGAACACCATCGACAACTGGAACAGATGCAACAGCCAGACTCCGCGATCGTTCTGGGTGCCCATTTCGGTGCGTGCATCCACCCAGGTTTGCCAGATGAATCCGACCCAACCGACCTGTTTACCGACCCTGGACTCATGCCGCGCGATCATTCTTTCGCTGATGGCATACATCAGGAAAGACACCGGGAAGACGGAGGCGACTCCGGAAATGAGGACCATCAATGCCTCAATCATCGGTCGATCTCCGGTATGGAAAACGAAAGACTCTCGAGCACCACGGCAAGATCCTCCAGGGACTCACCCTCGAGGGCCGGGCCGATCGCACTGACAATAGAGGAGGAGGGAGAGCGAAGCTCGAGCTCGGTTACGGCACCGCCGGCATCGAGACCGAGGGTGATGCCCCAAGGACCACGAAGCGTTTCCCGCTCGTGCGAAACACGTCCCTCGCGAATGGAGGGCACAGACAAGTGGTCTCCGGACGGGCGGACATTCAACAAGTCTCTCAGCTCCACAGCCATCGCCCTGCAATTCTCGAGTGAGTAGATCAACCTGGATTCGACGTGACTCACAAATCCGTATCGGGTGCTTTCGATGGACGCCTCACTGACAAATCCGTACTCACCCCGATCGAGAATCTGGCCCAGGTTCCTCATCCGGTTCTGAAACACGTGTGTCCACCGGAACAGCGCCTCGATCCGAGGGTAATCCTCCACGAAATTCTTGCTCCAGGCGTCCAGCCGTTCTTGAAATCCCTCGGTGATGTCATAGCGGGCTCCGCCCGGAATCAGATAATAATAGCCGTATCTCGATCCCGACAAGAGCTCGAGAAGATCGAGCAAGGACTCGCGGTGTTTCAGAATGGAATGAAAAAGGATCTTCACTCCGAGGCGCCTGGACATGTTGGCCAGGTACTTGAGTTGGAAGTTCAGTTCGGAAAGGCTCGAGGTGATGTCACGGATCCAGCGGACCCGCTCACCCGCCTCGACACCTGAAATCTTCTCGACCGCTTCACTGAAGAGACGATCCAGGATGAGGGAGCTTTCCGGCTCCACCCGGCCGACGGTCAACTGCGCCCGACGGTGGTGCTGGCCGATCGCATGGCGCTCGATACCCCTCGACGCATAGCCGAAACGGGTGTCCACCCGGACAATCCGGTCACCGCTCATACCGAGACTCAATTTCATCGGCCCCGGAAGCCATTCATGAATCGGTCCGATTTCGATGGTTTCCTGGATCATGCCTGGACCTCACGGAGAGAGAGGATTCCGTTCATGATCGCCTCGGGACGAGGCGGGCACCCCGTGACATAAATGTTGATCGGGAGCCTCGAATCGCCGGGAGTGGGGAACAGTCCGCCACCACAGGCACAGGTGCCGATCGCGATCACATACTTCGGAGAGCTCATCCGGTCGAAATGGGCCACGGCCTCCTCGAACAAGGAAGGATTGAGGGTTCCCTGCACTACCAGGAGGTTGGCATCTTCGGCACGTTCCGACGCGACACACCCGAGCCTCTCGAGATCGTAACGGCTCGATTCGGTCTGGATCCAGTCATCCCCGCAGCAGGTGAGACCCACACGCACATATTTGAGAGCGGGCTTAAACTTCGTCATCGGAATCCTTCTTGAGATAGTGCTGTGTTGCGAGGAAGAATGACAAAAACACTACCATCATCACGAGAATCGCGATTAAATACGGGATGATCCTGATCTCTCCGGAAATGAAGAGAGGAAGAGCCACCAACAGGGGAATCCACAGGTAAAGAATGACCTGGGTGAGCTGTGTCGTCTTGATTTCAAAGGGTAAAATCTTCCTGGGATCCATGGATTCATGAAAAGGCTAATTGAAGGTGAAGGGGTGAGTCAATGCCTGCCGGTCCGAGCGAGATAAATTTATCGACGCCTCTCGCAAGAGCCGCCACCGCATGGTTCCGCTCCAAGGAGCAGGATTCCCGCGTCCGGGTTCACCTGTTTCCGGAACAGGAGCAAGCGGACGAGTTCGCAGATCTCCTGAGGAGCTTTGCGGAGGCGGACCCTGGAGGGTCCGGGGTGGAAATCGCACTCTGGACCGCATCCGAGCACGCACCTTTCTCACCCGTCTCACCGTCGCTCTCCCAAAAAACCGCAAGACTCAGGACCCTGTCATTGCTCCACTCCCCGGATCGGCGGGTCATCCTGATCGGAACCGCCGCATCCTGGCTTCAGCCCACCCTTCCCTCACCCGTGCGCTCGCAGGCGACATTGGTCCTCGAGTGCGAGACCGACGCAGGGTCCCGGGACGAACTCCGGGTCCGACTGAGAGAGCTCGGCTATGTTCCCTCCGACCTGGTGCAGGAACCGGGACAGTTCGCATTCCGAGGAGAAATTCTGGACTTTTTCCCGCCGGAGTATGACCGCCCGGTGAGAGTCGGGTTCTTCGACACCGTCCCCGAAAGCATCCGGTTTTTCCATCCGGAGACGCAAAGGACATTGGGTGAAGACACAGGACGGACGCGGATCGAGGCCGGACCGGCAGAGGAGATTCTCATTCCCTGGCGTCAGCTCTCTCCGGTCTTGGAACGCATCAAGGAATTCTGTGACCATCATCAGATTTCGAGAAAAATCAGGGATCCGGTGTTCGAAAACATCCGGGGCGGATTCATGCCCGACCATGCCCGGACCTGGATTCCCTTCGCGCACGGAGTCACCGGCAGTTTGGCAGACCACCTCCCGACCGGCACTCCGGTCTTCCTTCATGATCGCGGGCGCGTTGAAAGCACCATGATGAGCCATGTCCAGTGGCTGAAGAACGAGGAAGCCCGTTACTCCGAACGTCATTGGATCACTCCGTCATTCGAACTGCTGTATCCGGATGTCGACTCACGGATCGGCGCCCTTTTGGTTCAATCGTCGGAACCGGACTCCGAGATCGTGGACCGTCTGGAGTCCCTCCGCGTGAGTGAACGGGAGATCGTCGAATGGCTCGAGGATGGGTTCACGGTGTGGATCGGCTCACGTGGACCGTCGCATCAGGAACGGATCCGACACCATTTGAAGGATGCCACTTCAAGGCCGGGGCTTTTCCTGCTGACCACCGACCCGGAAGAATCGGGGATCCTTCCGCTGAGAAAGACCGTGATCCTGTCGGAAAGGGCCATCTTCCCGGGGGACAGCGGTTCGAAATCCACGTCGAAAGCACGGCACCCCAAATTCGAAAAAAATCCGGCTCTCGCTTTCCAGCGCCTGGAAGACCTTGCTCCGGGCGATCTGGTGGTTCACTCCCTGCATGGCGTGGGTCGTTACCTCGGAATGCAGGAGCTCCGCTCTGCCGGACAGGCTCCGGGAGAATACCTCCTGATCGAGTATTCTTCGGGCGACAAACTGTACCTTCCTGTCTATCGACTGAACAACATCCAGCGACACGCCTCGGGTGGATCCGACGGATCACTCGACCGTCTCGGGAGTGGGCAGTTCGACAAGGCGAAACAAAAGGCCAGGGAGTCGGCACGGAAGCTCGCCATCAATCTGGTCGAAATCTACGCGAAGCGCGCCCTATTGAAAGGCCCAAGATTCGATCCGCCTTCGGATGAATATTTCGATTTTTGCGAAAAGTTCGAATTCCAGGAAACCGAGGGGCAGATGAATGCGGTCCGCGACATCCTGCACGATCTGGAATCCGCCAAGTTGCTCGACCGTCTGGTGTGTGGAGATGTCGGCTTCGGAAAAACAGAAGTCGCGATCCGCGCCGCATTCCAAGCCGTTCAGAACGGCTACCAGGTCGCGGTGCTCGTTCCGACGACTCTGCTCGCCTTCCAACACGAACAGTCCTTCCGTAACCGGATGCGGGACTTCGCCGTACGGATCGAGTCGATTTCCAGGTTCAAGACCAAGGCGGTGCAGAACACCTTGTTGAAGGAGCTGCAAGCGGGGAAAATCGACATCCTGATCGGGACCCACCGGTTGCTTTCAAAAGACGTGAAATGGGCCAATCTGGGTCTCCTCATCGTGGACGAAGAACACCGGTTCGGCGTGGAACACAAAGAAAAGATCAAGGCGATCCAGGCCGACACCCACACACTCACCCTGACCGCGACTCCGATTCCCCGGACCCTCAACATGGCTCTTTCAGGACTGAAAGACATCAGCGTGATCCAGTCACCTCCCACCAACAGGCAACCGATTCAAACCCACGTATCCAGCTGGTCGGGCGAGCTTGTGAAGGCGGCCATCGAGACCGAACTCGCCCGCGGTGGTCAGGTGTTCTACCTGCACAACAAGGTCCAGAGCATCCAGCATCATGCCAACGAAATCCAGAAACTCGTCCCTTCCTGCAAAGTGATCGTGGCCCACGGTCAGATGTCCGAGACCGAGATTGAAGAGAGAATGCTCGAGTTTTACCGGGGACACGCCCAAGTCCTCGTGAGTACGACCATCATCGAATCCGGAATCGACGTTCCGAACGCGGGAACCATCCTGATCGACCGCGCCGACCAGCTGGGATTGGCCCAGCTTTATCAGATCCGGGGAAGGGTGGGCCGGAGTCATCGTCGGGCCCACGCCTATCTGATGGTTCGCGAGGAAGGCACACTCACGGACGAAGCCAAGCAAAGACTCGACGCCCTCCAGCGGTTTGTGGAGCTCGGAAGCGGTTTTCAGATCGCCTCTCTCGATCTGGAGATCCGAGGAGGAGGAAACGTTCTCGGCGGAGAGCAGTCGGGTCACATCGCTTCCATCGGACTGGATCTTTATACCGAGATGCTCGAAGAGGCGATCGAAGAACTCCGGGGCAAGAAAATCGACATCGAAGAGCGGCGCTTCGAGCCCGAGCTCCAGGTTCCGGTGGTGTGCGAGATCCAGTCCTCGCTCGTTCCGGACTCCAAACTGCGACTTTCGTTGTACCGGAGACTCTCCCGGTCCCAGACAGAATCCGAAATCGCCACACTTGAGGATGAATTCAAGGATCGCTTCGGGGAAGTCCCACCGGAAACCTCGAATCTGTTCTGGCTCATCCGCTTGAAATGCCTCCTGAAACGCGTGGGAATCGAACATCTGGCGGCCAATCAAGATCGGATCGCCTATACCGTCAGAAAAACGACGCTGGTCGATCCGGACGAGGCGATGAAAGTCGTCGCCGGCCCCAAAGGCATGAGAGACCCGCGGCTTCAAATCACGCCGGACTCGAAGATCGTCCTCCGGATCCCGTTTCAGGACATGAAGAATCTCGTGTTCGAAACCGAGACACTCATGAAGAGGATCGCACCCAAAGCATTTGAAAACGGAATCGCCGGCTGATAAACTCGGGTTATGAAAAAAATCCTCACACTTTCCCTGATGAGCTGTCTTGCCCTGGTGTCGTCCGATGCCCTCGCTGTCACCGAGGCCGCCCGGGTGAACGACCACGTGATCACCCAGGAAGAGGTGAACACCCGACTTCTCGAAATCAGTCGTGCGAATCCTGCAGTCGCACCGAGCCGAAAACAGATCATTGAAGAGCTGATCAAGCGTGAGGTCGCGATCCAGGAAGCCAGAAAACTGAAACTCGACCAGGATCCGATCGTCATCGAACGCATCAACAATGTTCTCTACCTCGCACTCATCGAGAAGAGCCTGGGAGCCGAATTCGAAAGAATGACCATCAGCGATTCCGAGGCGAAGAACTGGTACCAGAAGAACCCCGAAATCCGCACCAGCCACATTTTCATCGCGCTCCCGCCCCAGGCCACCCAGGACGAAGAAGCTCGCGCGACCAAGCGACTCGGCGAGATCCAGGCGGAAGTGAAGTCGGGCAAAGTTTCATTCGCGGAGGCGGCACAAAAATACTCCGAGGATCCGAGTGCCGCTCTCGGGGGGGACCTCGATTACCGGATGAAGGATCGTCTCGACCCGTCCTATTTCAAGGCTGCGGCGAAACTCGGCAAACCCGGAGACATCTCGGCTCCGGTCAGGACCCCTTTCGGAGTCCACCTGATCCGACTGACCGGGAAGCGCTCCTGGATCGAGTCCGATCGGACGCAAGTCAAACGCCTCATGCTCGAGGAACGTCGTCAGGAACGGGTGACCGAATTCCTGGCCAAGTTGCGTCAGAAGGCCAAGATCAACGTTTCCGACCGCGCCCTCTGACGCGAGCTCTCCATCGCGCCATTATCATTGGATTCCACGCTGAATCGTGAGAAAAGTGTGGGAATGAGACTCCTCCAACGCCTGGCTTTATCATTCGTCATTCCGGCACTTTGGGCCCCGCTCGCGCATTCGGAGGTGGTGGAACAGGTCGCCGCAGTGGTGAACAAAAAGGCGATCTACAAATCAGACCTTTCTCTCTTCCGCTCCACTCTTCCCCTTCGTGCAAAAGTGGATCCGCTGTTCGGCGGAGAACCCCTCGCCAAGAAGACCTCTCCTACGGACCAGGAAATCCTCGACTTCCTGGTCAACGAGTCCCTGATTCTGGAGAAGTTCCCCGCGTCGGACGGTGAAGTGGAACAGGAAATCAACGGAATCCAGACGAACATGAGGATCAACCGGGATGCCCTGCGCGCCGCGATCCGGAGGGAAGGATTCCGTTTCGAGGATTACTTCCGACTGATGCGATCCTCGCTCTCCAAACGGATGCTGATCGAACGCGAGATCCGGAACAAAGCCGCGGTATCGGAAGACGAGATCAGGTCGGAGTACAACCGTACCCATTCCGGATCCAAAACCTTCCGTGGGTCCTTCCGTCTGCACCTGATCCGGGTCGAAAAGAAGAACTACAAAACACCGACCCTCGCCCGTGAAGCGGCGAATGAAGCTTTGGCCGCACTCGGAAAAGGTGAGGCGTTCCAGGAAGTGGCTTCCCGCACCCACGTGGATGGCGGTTCCGGAGATCTCGGCTTCCTCTCCTATTCCGACATGCAACCCGCGATCCAGCAGGAAGTCCGTCGTCTCGGATCCGGAAAAACCGGCGGCCTCATCGAGGACGCCTCGGCTTACATGATCGTGAAAGTCGGCGAAGTCCGTGCCGAAGCGGATTCCGGATTGGACCGCGAGAGGGATTCCATCCGTGCCAGACTCATGGACGCCGAGTTCCGGCATCAACTCAAGCTTTGGCTGGAGCGGGAGCGCTCGAAGAACCTGGTCAAGGTGAACTTGCGCTCATGAAACCGCCCTTGGAGATCGTGATCACACCGGGAGATCCTGAAGGAATCGGACCGGAGGTGACCCGGAAAGCATTGCGCCGATTGAAGACCGAACTCAAGAACCACCCGGTCACGATCTTGGGCTCACCCTCGCTCTATCCGGGACTTCCCCGCGTCCGCTTCATCGAACCTCCGGGGCGCGCGAGTCCCGGGTACCAGTCCGGATGGGCCGTCGAGACCGCCACCCGCTATGTGATGGAGTCTCCCATGACCCGCGCCCTGGTGACCGGCCCGATCAGCAAAGAGAGGCTGAAAAAAGCAGGATTTCCGTATCAGGGCCACACGGATTTCCTGGCTTCATTGACCTCCACCCAGGGAGTCACCATGATGCTGGCCAACGACACCTTCCGGGTCTGCCTGGTCACCAATCATTGTGCCCTCTCCGAGGTTCCCGGAAAGATCACCGCTCCGGCCATCGAAAGCACTTTCCAACACGCACGCAGGTTCTGCCAGGAGCTGCTGGGAAAGAAGAATCCCAAGATCGCCGTTTTGGGCCTCAATCCACACTCGGGTGAATCGGGCCTCCTCGGGGGGGAAGAGCTGACCGTGATTCGACCGACCCTGAAACGTCTCGCAACCCGACACCGGGAGTGTACAGTCACAGGACCCCATCCGGCGGACTCGTTTTTCGCTGTAGAGGCCGGGAAAAAATCGAAGGACCGGAATGACGTGATCCTGGCCATGTACCACGATCAGGGACTGATTCCGCTGAAACTCTCGGGGTTCAGCGAGAGCATGAACATGACCCTCGGTCTCCCCATCATCAGGACCTCGGTTGACCACGGTACGGCGTTCGACATCGCCGGGAAGAACATCGCTGACGCCGGAAGCATGGTCTATGCGATCCGCAAAGCCATCCAATATCTCGACAGAAGGAGCAAAACATGAATCCAGCCATTTTCAGGGAATACGACATTCGTGGAATCGCCGGAAAAGACCTGAATTCCGATTTCGCCCGTGAGCTCGGAAGAACCTATGCCGAATGGGCCTACAGGAAAACAGGCGCAACATCGATGACCATCTCGGTCGGGCGCGACTGTCGACTGACGAGCGACGACTATGCGGTCGCATTGATCAATGGGTTACGTGAGTCGGGTGTCTCCGTGATCGACATCGGTACCTGCCCCACACCCCTCACTTATTTCTCGGTCCATCATTTCAAGACGGACGGGGCGATCATGATCACCGGCTCGCACAATCCGGCCGAGTACAACGGTTTCAAAATCGGAATCGGCAAGGACACCCTTCATGGAGAGCAGATCCAGGAGCTGAAGCGGGTCATGCAAGAGGGGCGCTACACCAAAAGAAATCCCGGCGGTTACCGGCAGGAAGAAATCATCCCCCACTATGTGGATTATGTGGCCTCACGCTCGAACCCCGAGAAGAAATTGAAAGTCGTCCTCGACGCAGGCAACGGGACGGCGGCGACCGTCGCTCCGGAGCTGTTCCGGAGAATCGGGGCCGAGGTGATCCCTCTTTTCTGTGAGCTCGACGGACGCTTCCCGAACCACCACCCCGATCCGACGGTACCGAAGAATCTGGCCCATCTCATAGAAGCCGTGAAACGGAATCATGCCGATTTCGGAATCGGTTATGACGGGGATTCAGACAGGATCGGGGCGGTCGACTCCGCAGGGCGTGTGATTTACGGTGATGAGTTGATGGTGATTTTTTCGCGCGAAGTTTTGAAGGAGCACCCGGGTGCGACCATCATCTCGGAAGTGAAGTCGAGCCAACGCCTCTACCAAGACATCGAAAAGAACGGCGGCAAGGGGATCATGTGGAAGACCGGGCACTCCCTGATCAAGTCGAAGATGAAAGAAACCAACGCCCATCTCGCCGGAGAAATGTCCGGACACATTTTTTTCGCCGACCGATGGTTCGGATTCGACGATGCGATCTATGCCTCTCTCCGCCTCTATGAGATCGTCGGAATGCGTGGCCCCCTCCACACCCTGACCTCCGATCTCCCTTCGGCCCACAGCACGCCCGAAATCCGGATCGATTGCGAGGAAGAGAAGAAGTTCCGCCTGATCGAGGAAGCGGCCAAACTGCTCCACGATCCCGAGGCGCGGCTCACGACCATCGACGGATTGCGAGTGGATTATGCAGACCGCTGGGGGCTCATCCGGGCATCCAATACCCAGCCGGTGATTGTCATGAGGTTCGAAGCACGGACCGAGGAGCTCCTGAATGGCATTCAAAAACGCTTCGAAGCGGCCCTCCAGGAAGCCGCGCGGATCTGTGGACATGGCGAATTCGGAACAGGACACTGAAATCCGCATCCGGGGGGCCCGGGTGCACAATCTGCGTAACGTCACAGTCAGGATCCCCCACGGCTCCTTGACCGTGATCACCGGACCCTCGGGTTCAGGGAAATCCTCGCTCGCCTTTGACACCATCCATGCAGAGGGCCAGCGCCGTTACATCGAGACTTTCTCAACCTATGCCAGACAGTTTCTCGAACAGGTTGAAAAGCCCGATGTCGACGAGCTGTCCGGACTCTCTCCGACGATTGCAATCCTGCAAAAGACGACTTCCCATAACCCCCGCTCGACGGTCGGTACTGCGACCGAGATCTACGACCACTTCCGGCTGCTTTATGCCCGGGTGTCGACCGCCCACTGTCCAGATTGTGGCGACTTGATCGAGTCGTTGTCGACACAGCAGATTGTCGAAACGCTCCTGGCCAGCCCGGAAGGAACCCGCCTGACCCTGCTTGCCCCGATTGCCCGTGAGAAGAAGGGTGAGTTTCAGAAGGAGTTTCTCGGCTTGCGTCAGAAGGGGTTCGCACGGGTCCGTGTGGACGGAGAGATTCGCGATCTGTCCGAGACCATCCGACTCGAGAAGAACCTGAAACACACGATTGAAGTGGTGATCGACCGGATCATCATCAAGCGTGGAGACGAGACCCTGCAAAGCCGGCTTTATGAGAGTGCCGACCTCGGGCTCAAGCTTGCAAAAGGCTCTCTCGGATTGATCGAACAATCCCCGGGTGGGAAGCCTTCGGAACGGACCCTTTCGCAGAACTTCGCCTGTGCGAAATGCGAGGTTTTCCTCCCTGAGCCCGAACCCAGGATTTTTTCTTTCAACAGCCCGCTCGGAGCCTGCAAGCGCTGTGACGGTATCGGATTCGAATCCTTCAGCGAGACTCCCGATGCCGATGACGAAGGTGACGAGTCTGTGTCTTACGACTACAAAGAACCGTGTCGCGACTGTGAAGGAGCACGGCTTTCAAAGGAGTCCCGTTCGTTCAAGATCAAAGGTGTCGACATTTCCGAACTGTGCGCGAAACCGATCGACGAGCTGGACGACTTTCTGGCTGGCATCGATCTCGATGACCGACAACTCAAAATCGCGGGGGCACTCGTCAAAGAGACCCGTGAACGCGCCGGGTTCCTGACCCGGGTGGGTGTCGGGTATCTTTCCCTCGGCCGGCCTTTGTTTTCACTTTCCGGGGGAGAATCCCAGAGGATCCGCCTCGCTTCGCAGCTGGGCAGCTCACTCGTCGGCATCACCTACATCCTGGACGAACCCTCGATTGGCTTGCACCCCCGTGACAATCGGTTGCTGATCGAAAGCTTGAAGCGGCTTCGTAATCTTGGAAACACCGTGATCGTCGTGGAACACGACGAGGAAACCATGATGGAAAGTGATCACCTGATCGATATCGGTCCGGGGGCCGGGGTGCATGGCGGAAGGGTGGTGGCGGAAGGGCGTCCCTCCGATGTGGTCCGGAACCGGTCGAGTATCACCGGTGATTATCTTTCGGGTCGAGTCAGAGTGAATCCTCCCGCCTCGAGAAGAAAACCGGATGTAAAACGAACGCTCGAGCTGTCCAAGGTGAACCTGCACAATCTCAAGGATGTGTCGGTCTCCATCCCCTTGGGACTTTTCACCTGTGTCACCGGAGTTTCAGGAAGCGGCAAGAGTTCACTCATCATGGATACACTTTACCCCCTGCTACTGAAACACTTCCATGACTCGGAGATCCCGCCGATGTCTGCACGGATCACCTCAGGACTCAAAGAGCTCGACAAGGTCATCCAGATCGACCAGAACCCGATCGGTCGGACACCACGGTCGAACCCCGCCACCTACACTGGAATTTTCGGACCGATCCGCACCCTGTTCGCACAACTACCCGAGTCCCAACTACGCGCCTTCACACCAGGAAGGTTCTCCTTCAACGTCAAGGGGGGAAGATGTGACGAGTGCGAGGGTGACGGCGTTAAACGCATCTCCATGAGCTTCATGGCGGACGCCCACGTGCCCTGTGAGACCTGCGGAGGAGCCCGCTTCAAGAGTGACACGCTCCGCGTGCGCTACAAAGGCAAGAGCATCGCTGATGTTCTTGCGATGTCGGTCGAAGAAGCTCTCGGCTTTTTCGAGAACATCCCCCAAGTGAAAGACAAGTTGCAGGTTCTGAGTGATGTGGGGCTGGGTTATCTCAAGCTCGGCCAGTCAGCCACCACCCTCTCGGGCGGCGAGGCCCAGAGGATTAAACTAGGTAAGGAACTTTCGAAGCGTTCCACCGGAAAGACGCTCTACATTCTGGACGAACCATCCACAGGACTTCACTTCGACGACATCCGCAAGTTACTCGGAATCCTCCATCGCCTGGTAGAACAGGGCAACACGGTCGTGGTGATCGAACACAACCTGGACATCATCTGTTCAGCCGATCACTTGATCGATCTTGGACCTGAAGGCGGGAAAGCGGGCGGGAAGATCCTTGCATCCGGAACTCCAGAAAAAATCGCCAAGTTGAAGGGCCCGCGGATCGCGCCCTTTTTGCAGTCCAAGTTAGGCCACAAATAAAAATCCCCCGGGCACGATCCGTACCCGGGGGATTCAAATTCGATCCGTGTTGATCACTCGATCAAAATCACTTGATTTTGAGGAACGCGATCACGAATGCGTACAGAACGAGGGACTCGATGAGCGCGAGACCGATAATCATCGGAGTGAACACCTTGTCAGAAGCTGCAGGGTTACGGGAGATGCCTTCCAGAGCAGAAGCAGCAGTCTTGCCCTGTCCGAGTGCTCCACCGAGAGCCGCGAGACCGAGGCCCAAACCTGCGCCGAGACCGGCCAGATCCATTCCGCCAGTGGTGGCAGCCGCGGTGGCTGCCGCATGTGCGGCTTCTTCCGCGAAGGCCGCGGTGCTCATGAACAATCCTGCTACTGCCATCATTACGCTTTTCACTTTCATCTTTCGTTTTCCTTTCATTGATTTGATTGAGACGAAACCTTCAGCATTGCTTCAGTGATCGTGGCTGGCCGACAACGAAATATAAACCATCGTCATCAGACAGAACACAAACGCTTGAACCAAAGCTACAAACAGACCGATACCGTAGAAAATGAACGGGATGCCGATCGGCACCAAGTCGTTGAAAATCCCGAGAACCACGTGGTCACCCATGATGTTCCCACGAAGACGGAGCCCGAGAGAAATGGGACGGAACACGTGTGAAGCGATCTCCACAATCAGCATCAGAGGTGCGAGCCATAGGATCGGACCGGCGAAGTGCTTCAAATAGGCGAGCCCGTTTTCACGCAAGCCGACATAATTGTAATAAAGGAATACGAACAACCCGAGAGCGAAAGTGGTGTTGAGATTGTCAGTCGGTGGAAGAAGGCCCGGAATCATCCCGATCAAGTTGGAGAGAAAAATGAAAATGAACAAGGCCCCAACAATCGGAAAATATCTCTCGGCACCGTGCTTGCCCATGACATTCACGGCAAGTGCGTAAAGCTTCTCGGCCAGGATCTCAAACAAGTTCCGGAAAGTAAGCTTTCCGTCCGGGATCAACCCCTCGTCTTCACGTTTCCGAGCGGCATTGAGCTGAAGCCTCGCCATCCAGGCGCCGGAAAAAACCAGGACCACCACGACAGCAGCCATCAGGACGTGGCCATGTGCGTGGACATCGAATCCGGGTATCAAACTGAGCCAATTAAAGCCGTGTTCCACTGTAAATCCCCTTCACTGATGCTTCTTCAGAAAAGCTGCGTAAATGGCCGCGGAAATCAGGGGTCCGAAACCCATGAATCCTATCCCGAGAAGGACGGCTTGATCCGGAGCATTTCTTAATCTTTTCAGCGTTATAGCCAAAAACCCGAGACAAACCAACTTAAAAGTTAGGAAAATCACGGAGCGCAAAGCCCTGTCGCGACGAGTCGGGGGGGTGAAAAACAGGGTCCAGAAAACAAGGATCAGGAAAAGCAAATCCGCCAAAGTCAGAAGGAAAACCTGAAGGAAAGCCGACCGGGATTCCGGGTCCCCCATGAAGGCCACCATACCGGTCACCAGCCATACGCAGGCCACTGCAGACAGGATTCTTAAGAAAGCCTTACTTTTTTCCGGATTCATTCTTCCTCATCTTTTTCTGGATCAACGATACCCGGTAGAATCCGATGACCAGTCCAGCCAAAGCCGCAAGCAATACCGCCAGATTCCTGAAAGGACGGTCTCGAAACAGCCAGAACATTCCCCCGGCCAAGAGGGTGGGAGTCACCACGACCTCGGCAAGGATGAGCGTGAAGAGGGCCAATTGTCGATATCGCTCGTCGGGCTCACTCATTTTCTCTTTTTTTTCATCCTTTCACTGAGTCTGACCATCCTGATTCGAATGACATTCGGGGCTGGATAGTCGTTCTCAATGGTTTTGAAGAGATCATGGGCCTCTTCGAGCTTGTCGAGCTCCTCAAGTGTGGAGGCCTCGTTGAACACCGCCTCTACGAAAAGTCGGTGTTGTCGTCCTTGAGTTCGGCCTTTCAGATCCTGGAAGATCTTCAGTGCCTTCGGAAAAGCCGTCCGGTCGAGATCCCCGAGCGCGTACCAGGCACTTCCGAGGTCAGCCATCGCCCGCGGAATCCATGACGATTTCGGAAATCTCGACAACATTCTCTCGTACCATTCAATCGATTTACGGATGCGCTGAAGATGAAAGTGGCTGCGGGCCACACGGTAATGGAACAGAGCCCGGTCTTCTTCACGGAAATGCGGAGATTCGATCAATTTTTCGTAGTGTTCTATCGCCCGGCCGTACTGGTTCAATCGAGTGAACAGGATCTCACCCATCTCGAGCAAAGCCTGTGGAGCGAGTTCTGAATTCGATGCGCGTTGAATGAACAGCTCAAATCCCTTCAACGCCTTTTGAGGCTCATCGAGGAAGAGTGCCTGGGTCATGGACGCGCGCCAAAGAGCCTGAAGCCCGATCGCGGACTCGGGAGATTCCTTCACGACCCGGTCGAACTCCGCGACCGCAGCGGGGTAGTTCTTCTCCGACCACAGTTTCTCAGCCGTCAGGTAATGATTCGAGATCGAGGATTGAGCGGTGCAACCGGGCCCTGATGTGAGCAAAACCGCCAGGACGAGCCCGGCGACCCGTTCACTGCACGGTTTCTGTCGTCGTGCCATCATCCGGAATGTTCTCCACGGCGACCACTTTCTCGTTGTCTTCAACGGTCATGAGCCTCACCCCTTGGGTGTTCCTGCTTTGCTCACTGATCTCACCGATCCGGATCCGAATGAGTTTCCCGCGACTCGAAAACAGCATCAGATCGTCACTGGGTGTGACTTGGCGGGCTGACATGAGCTTGCCCGTTTTCTCGGTCACCTTCAGCGTGATGATCCCTTTACCACCACGACTCTGGACCCGGTACTCGGAAGCCGGTGTCCGCTTCCCATAGCCGCACTCGGAAACCACGAGAATCTCGGTCGAACTATCATTGGGTTGGATCAGGTCCATTCCGACCACGGAGTCACCCTCCTCGAGTGACATTCCATAAACTCCGTAAGCGGTTCTTCCCATTGGACGGACGTCTTTTTCAGCGAAGCGGATACTCATTCCGGTCGCCGAAGTCATGAAGATCTCGTGAGTCCCGTCGGAAATCCTCGCTCCGATCAAGGCATCTCCATCCTCGATGGAGATCGCGTTGATTCCAGTGGTCCGGATGTTCTTGTATTCGGACAAAGCCGTCTTCTTCACGATTCCCGATTTTGTGGCCATTACCAGGAAGTTGTTTTCGTTGTACTCCTTCACAGGAAGAATCATCATGACCTTCTCGTCGGCCTGGAGGGTCAACAAGTTCACGATCGCCTTCCCTTTCGAGGTGCGACTTCCTTCTGGTACCTTGTAAACCTTCACGACATGGAGACGTCCCTTGTCGGTGAGGCAGAACAACTGGCTCAAGGTCGTGGTCCGGAAAATCTGGGTGACGAAGTCCTCGTCATCGGTGTTCATGCCGATGATGCCCTTGCCTCCCCTACCTTGCGACTTGAATTGGTTCGGATCCTGTCTCTTGATGTATCCACTACGGGTAATACTGACCAATGTCGGTTCGTCGGTGATCAGGGATTCGATGTCGATTTCAGAACTTTCATCGAAGGTGATCTGGGTCCGGCGCTCGTCGGCATAGTTCTCGCGAATCTCCTTGAGCTCGGTTCCGATGATATCGTAGACACGAACTTCCCTGGAGAGGATGTCTTTCAAATCGGCGATGATTTTCAACACCTCGTTGAATTCCTCGATGATCTTCTCGCGCTCGAGACCCGTCAGTCTTTGCAGTCTCATGTCCAAGATGGCCTGGGCTTGGAGCTGGCTGAACTGGAAGCGGTTCATGAGGCCGAGCAATGCTTCGGGGGCGTTGGCACTGCCACGAATGAGGGCGATGACCTCGTCGAGGTTCTCGACAGCCCGCTTGAGGCCTTCCAAGATATGGAGTCTCGCTTCGGCTTTGCGCAAGTCGAATACGGTCCGACGGATCACGACATCCTTCCGGTGTTCGATGAAGGCCTGGATCATGTCGCGAAGATTGAAGAGCTTCGGTTGATGATGATCAATCGCCAGGAGTGCGATGCCGTAGCTGTCCTGGAGCTGGGTCATTTTGTAGAGGCGGTTGAGCACCACATTGGAGCTCTCGCCCTTCTTGATCTCGATGACCACTCTCATGCCGGTGCGATCCGACTCGTCACGGATATCAGAGATTCCTTCGAGTTTGTCTTCGTTCACCAGGTCGGCGATCCGTTCGATCAGTTTCGCCTTGTTCACCTGGTAGGGCAGTTCGGTCACAATGATCCGCTCTCGGTCATTCTTGTAGGTTTCGATCTCGGTCTTGGCCCGAATGGTAATGACCGCACGACCTGTCTTATAGGCAAGCTTCAAAACATTTCCGCCGAAAACGATCCCGCCTGTCGGGAAGTCCGGCCCTTTGACGAATTCCATCAAACCGTCGACGTCCAATGATGGATTCTGAATCAACGCAAGAGTCGCATCGATGATTTCCCCGAGATTGTGGGGAGGAATGTTCGTCGCCATGCCCACTGCGATTCCGGTTGAGCCGTTGACAAGCAGGTTTGGAATCCGTGTCGGAAGCACGAGTGGCTCCTGAAGGGATCCGTCATAGTTCGGTCCGAAGTCCACGGTTTCTTTCTCGAGATCCGCAAGGATCTCGTCCGTGATCTTCTCCATCCGGATCTCGGTGTAACGCATGGCTGCCGCCGAATCCCCGTCGATCGAACCGAAGTTCCCCTGACCGTCGATCAATGGATACCGGAGCGAGAAATCCTGTGCCATACGGACGATGGTGTCATAGACCGCGCTGTCACCGTGTGGGTGGTACTTACCGATGACGTCCCCGACGATACGGGCTGATTTCTTGTAGGCTTTGTTCCAGACGTTGCCGAGGTCGTACATCGCGTAGAGGGCACGACGATGGACCGGTTTCAATCCGTCCCGGACGTCCGGGAGGGCGCGTCCGATGATGACCGACATCGCATAATCGAGATACGCCCCGCGCATCTCTTCTTCGATATTCACCTGTACGATCGACTGGTTGTCAGAGGGTTGATTTTGATCCATTTGATTTCACCTTAAAAACGATAAATGGCGGATCCCCAGGTGAATCCGCTTCCGAATGCGGCCGAGGCCACCAGCATCCCGGGCTTGAGTTTTCCTGCACGGACCGCCTCATCGAGACCGATCGGTATCGTTGCGGCAGTGGTGTTTGCGTACTTCTGAATGGTGTTGAACACCTTGGATTCAGGGATCCCGAACTGTTTGGCGATCATGTCGTTGATCCGGAGATTGGCCTGGTGGAACACGAATAGGTCCACTTCTTCCATCGTGACCCCGTTCTGCTTGAATGCGGTCTGAAGCGCTTCGGGCATGCGCTTGACGGCGTTCATGAAAACCAGTTTCCCGTTCATGTGCGGAAAATGGAGTTTCTTCTCGAGGTCCGCCTCGCCGATCCGGTCCGCCGAATTCGCGCTCCCCGGTGCGGCTACCCACAGCTCTTCGGCGAAATTTCCGTCGGCGTAGAGATGCGTCGACAGGACGTGCGGATCACGTTTCGGATCTTGGACCTCGGTCGCGGTCATCACCACGGCACCCGCACCGTCCCCGAAAAGCACCGCCACATCGCGGCCGTTGTCGTTCTTCTCGAGCCCTTTTGACTGGAGCTCGGCTCCGACCACGAGGATGTTCCGGTACATCCCGGTTCTGATGAACTGGTCTGCGATCGACATCGCATAGATGAAGCCGGTGCACTGTTGGCGCACATCGAGAGCCGGGATTCCGGGAACCCCCAATTTTCTTTGAAGGAAACAGGCCGTTCCGGGAAACTCATGATCCGGCGACAAAGTGGCGAGAATGATCATGTCGAGCTGTGACTTGTCCAGCCCGGCGTTCTCAAGTGCCTTCTTCGACGCTTCGAAGGCGAGATCTGAAGTGGAAGCGTCGTCAGCGGCCCAGTGGCGCTGTTCGATCCCGGTTCTCTGCCGGATCCATTCGTCTGAAGTGTCCATCATCCCGGCGAGATCCTGATTGGTGACAATCCTGGGCGGGACAAACATTCCTGTCGCGATGATTTTGGAGCGTAACATGATTCGAATCTCCTCTTAAACGTCGAGGTTCCTGACCTTCAGTGCATTCTGTTCGATGAAGTTCCTGCGGGGTTCCACTTCGTCTCCCATGAGCAGGGAGAAGACCTGGTCGGCTTGAAGGCCGTCTTCAACCGAAACTTGCGAGAGCGTGCGTCTCTCCGGATCCATGGTGGTTTCCCAAAGCTGTTCCGGATTCATCTCTCCGAGACCCTTGTACCGTTGGATGTTGATGCCGTTCCGTGTGTGATCGAGAATGGCATCGAGCGTGGAAGCCATGCTCTTGTGAGTGGACGGTTTCCCTTCGCCCAGCTTGAGTGTGATTTCGCCACCGTGAATGCCCTCGGACCCATTGTAGTGGTTCAGCATCTCCTCGTACTCGAGACTCGACAGGAGACCGGGACCGATCTGGGTGACCTTGCTGGTCCCGTTCAGACGGGTGCGGATCTTGAGACTGTGCAATCCTTCGGCTTCCTTCTGGGTGTGGAGCTCAAGGGAGTATCCGAGTTTGCCGAGGTGCTCTGTCGCCCTCTCTTGGAGTTGACGGAACAGGTCCTCGTTCCTGAGCGACTCGAGTGTGATGCCGCTTGAAACCAGGAACTTCAGAACTTCCGGGTTGGAACGACGGGAATGGCGCTCAATGGCCTTCGTATACTTGGAGCTCGCGCGCAGGATTTCGACGAGTTCCTCCCTCGGCAATTCACGACCACCGATCACGACCTTGGCCGAATCCATTCCGGCCTGGAGCAGGAAGGTGAACAGATCCTGTTCGTTTTTCAGGTACTGCTCTCGTGACCCTTTCTTCGCCCGGTACAGCGGCGGCTGGGCGATGTACAGGAAACCTCTCTCGATGATCGAAGGCATCTGTCTGTAAAAAAACGTGAGCAAGAGGGTACGGATGTGGGATCCGTCCACATCCGCATCGGTCATGATGATGATCTTGTGATAACGGACTTTGTTGATGTCGAAGTCGTCCTTGCCGATCCCGGCGCCGATGGCGGAGATCAAGACCCGGATTTCTTCGCTCGAAAGCATCCGGTCGAAACGGGCTTTCTCGACATTCAGGATTTTACCCTTCAATGGAAGGACGGCTTGGTTCTTTCGGGAACGCCCTTGCTTGGCGGATCCACCCGCAGAATCCCCTTCCACCAGATACAGTTCGCACAACGCCGGATCACGTTCCTGGCAATCCGCCATCTTCCCCGGCAACCCGCCGGTGTCGAGCGCGGTCTTCCGCCGGGTGAGCTCACGGGCTTTCCGTGCAGCGATCCGGGCCACCGCCGAATCGATCGACTTTTGAATGATCTTCTTCACGACTCCCGGATTCTGCTCGAAGAACTTGGTGAGCTTCTCACCCACCACCTGGCTGACAATCCCTTCGACTTCACCGTTGCCGAGTTTGCCTTTGGTCTGGCCTTCAAACTGGGGTTCCGGAACTTTCACCGAGACGATGGCCGCAAGGCCTTCCCGGATGTCTTCACCTTGGAGAGACTCTTTGAAGTTCTTGTTGAGACCGGTCTCGACCACGAACCGGTTGATGACACGGGTGAGGGCTGTCCTGAACCCGGACACATGGGTTCCGCCTTCGATGGTGTGGATGTTGTTCACATAGGACGAGACGGTCTCGACGTAAGAGTCGTTCCACTGCAGAGCGATGTCGACGACGACCTGATTCACCTCTTGGTTGAACGAGATGACATCCTCGTGAAGCTTCTGTCTCGAAGAGTTCAAAAATTCAACGAACTGGATGATGCCGCCCTCGGCGAAGAATTCCTGGGGTTGGGAGTTCTCAACCCGCTCGTCCTGGAGTTGGATCCGCAGACCCTTGTTCAAGAACGCGAGCTCCCTGAACCGGGAGGCGAGGGTTTCGGCTGAGTATTCCAGGACGGAGAACATCTCTTGGTCGGGCTTGAACGTCGTGCGGGTACCGGTACGGTCGGTGGTGCCGATTTCCTGCAGACCGGTCTGCGGGTTCCCGCGTTTGTAAGTCTGGGTGAAAATCTTTCCCTTTTGTTTGACTTCGACTTTCAAGGATTCTGAGAGGGCGTTGACAACCGACGCCCCCACTCCGTGCAGACCGCCTGAAATCTTGTACGCTCCGCCTTCTTCATTGAATTTTCCGCCTGCGTGGAGCTTGGTCATGACCACTTCAACCGCGGACACCCCGGACGGGTGCATCCCGGTGGGAATGCCGCGTCCGTCGTCTTCAACGGTGATGCTGTTGTCGGCATGGATGACGACTTTGATGGTGGTGGCATGGCCGGCCAGCGCTTCATCGACCGAGTTGTCCACGATCTCGTAGACGAGATGATGCAGACCACGCACTCCGGTGTCCCCGATGTACATTCCGGGGCGCTTCCGCACCGCCTCGAGTCCCTCAAGAACCTTGATTTGATCCGCTGTGTATTGTGATGTGACTGTAGTCGAACTCATGAACACCCTTTCAAGGGGAGTCCTGCACGATCCGTCCTTGATGCATCCTGATGGATTTTCCCTTCGAACCGAGGTCTGTGATCAAATCGTCCGTGGACGTCACAAAAATCTGCAGTCGGGAATCTTCAAGGTAATTCAGCAGGAATCCTCTACGAGTCGAATCCAGCTCCGATGAGAAATCATCGATGAGCAGGACAGGTTGAACCCCGGTGATCCTTTCGAACTCCTCAAGTTCGGTGAGCTTGAGTGCCAGAAGGACCGATCGGATCTCTCCCTGGGAACCCACATCCACCAGGTCCGGATCTCTGCCCGAAGCTTCCGCTCCGACTTTGATCAGGAAATCATCCCGATGGGGACCCACCAGACTCGTTTTGCGAAGCCTTTCCAGGCCCCCTTTTTCGATGAGTTTTTGATGTAGGTTTTCCATCAAAATTTGTATCGACGGGAGCTCAAAATGTCCAGTAAATTGAAGGATTTCTCCCTGTTTATATGCGAGATGTACCGCTGTCTGACAAGGGGCGATATTCTTGAGAAATTCGAGTGCCGGATCCTGGATTCTTTTCAGGAATCCGAGTCGTTCACGAATGACCTCCGCACCCGCTCGGATCAGCTGGGAATTGAGCACTTCGAGGAAGGTCGGATCGAAGGGGGTTTCCTGCTTCAACAGGGCGTTTTTCTGATCGAGGGTCTTCTGATACTGCTTCAGGATTTCGATATATCCGGGATTTTCGCTCGAAATCACCTGATTCAGGTAGTTTCGACGCAGCGACGGCTCCCCCCGGATCAGATCGGTTGAGGTGGGATTGAGGGTGATCGCGTGAAATTGAATAGGGGAGTGATTCAGTTTCACTCCGAAATAATCCTGGGCACTCCTCGAGAGCTTGTCGTTGATGTAGGCCCGTTTTTCGAAACGGGCCGCCCCTTTGACCAGATCGACCCGTAGAGCGGCTTCACCGGTCCCCCCTACCCTGAACATTCCCCGGACCTGCCCGGTGCCTCTCCCGGTCATCAGGAGATTCTCCACCTGATGATCCCGGAAGGATCTCAAATTCGAGAGCAGGTGGATCGCTTCCAGGATGGAAGTCTTGCCTTGTGCATTCGCCCCGTGGATGAAATGGATCCCGTGATCACAGGGGATCATCACCTCTTCGAGGTTCCTGATGTTCCTGATCTGGAGGCGTTCCAGTTTCAAAGAGGACTAGATCCTCATCGGCATGATCACGTAACAATGATTCTTGTGGCGTGCGGATTGGATGAGACCGGGCTTGGTCTTGTCCTTGAAGTTGAACTCGATTTCCTCGTCATTCATAACTTCGAGGCAGTCCAACATGTACTTGGCGTTGAAGCCGATCTCGAAAGACTCACCTTGGTAATCCAGATTGATCTCATCCCGGGCTTCGCCCATATCGGGGTTTGAAGACGCGACGGTCATCAATCCCGGCTGGATGTTCAATTTGACCCCTTTGCTTTTTTCATGGGCCATGAGGGATACACGCTTCAGAGCTCCGAGAAGATCGTCCCTCTTGAGGCGAGCGGTCTTGTCGAGATTCTGAGGAATCACCTGGCGGTAATCCGGATAATCGGCTTCGATCAAACGGATGAACAGGAATGAGTTCTCAGTCTTGGCGTAAAGGTAGCCTTTTTCGAAGGACATTCCGATGTTTTTGGTGCCTTGAATGAGCTTGTGGAGTTCGGTCAGACCCTTCTTCGGAATCACCACTCCCCGCTTCAGTTCGATCAGTTTGTTGAAAATCTCGTGATCGATGTACGACAACCGGTGCCCGTCTGTCGCAGTCATCCGGATGAGTCCTTCTCCGAGGACCTCGAGATACACGCCGTTCAGGTGATAACGGGTGGCATCTGTCGACACGGCGAACTCGGTCTTGTCGATCATCTCCGCCAAACGGTCGGAGTTGGCATAAACGTAATTTTTTTCTTCAAAATGAGGGAGTCCTGGAAAACCTTCGGCTGAAATACTCACCACATTGAAGCGTGCTTTGTTGCAATTGATCTCCACCCAATGATTCGGCTTCAGATGGAAATGCATCAACTGATTGGGGAGTTCTTTGGTGATATCGAGAATGTGCTTGGTCGACAGGGTCAGCTTGCCTGTCTGTTCCACTTTCGCATCGAGACTCATCTGGATCCCGACTTCAAGATCCGTCCCACTGAGGATCAACTGATCCGTTCGTGCATCGAACAGGATGTTCCCCAGAATCTCCATGGTGTGTTTCTTTTCAATGACGGATGCGATTTTCTGGAGAGCTGATAAAAGTTGGTCTCTTTGAATACTGAACTTCATGAATTCACCCACCTCGGATGAGGAAGAGTTCTCATAAAAAGACTTATATATAAAGATCATAGTCGTCATAGTGTTGTGAACCGGGTGGAAAACCCGCCAAGACCACGACATTAAAAAGAAAATCCGTTTTTTTGTCGGGGAGAACCCCCTGGGGACAAAAACCGGGTTTTGGGGGAAAACTCCACGATCGGGTCACAGCGTCCCGATCCGGGACTTTTCAACCCGTTTGTCCACCAGACGGAATCGGACCAAGGGGGCATTGGGACTCAAAATTGGGACAAATCGAGACTTATCCACCAATTTGATTCACCATGCGGTGAAAAGTTGGTGAATGAGCGGTGGAAAAGTGGAGGCCCCTCCCCCTGTTTAGGGGATGGTTTTCATAGGTATTTGAAATCAATAGAGATGATTTCCACCAAATTTTTGACGGTTTCTGGTGGAAGAATCAGCGACCCGCTTCAGATCCGATCACGATCTGCTGAGGGCGGCATTCGGGACCCGCATCGATTTCAATTTGCCGGGTTCCGTTTTGATCGACCACCCGGTACTGATTTTGTTGATTCAGATCGAGTCGGGTTTTCACCTCGTCCAATGCCGCGTCTTGGGCGTTCTTGCCTTTGACCGTTTTTCCCATGGCTTCGTCGAGTAAGGGTTGATCCGCTTTACCGAACTCACCCACCTTGGTTTTTTTCCGGGTCATGTCATGAAGTTCCACAGTGCCCCGTTCCAGATCGCGGACAACAGCCATCTTTCCGTCTTGGTAGGTTTCGACCACCACGTTCGCATTCTTACGAACCGGTAACTCGCGAACTTCTCCGGCCCGTGTCTCGAACTGGATCACGTTTTGATCGGGAACGAGTGTGGTTTCAACTGCCCGCGATTCATGGATCCCTTCAAGGTGCGTCGGTTTCACCCGGCCCCCTTTGGAGAGTTGATTGCGGGCTGTGATCGAAGATCCGGAGATGTCCCCGGTTTCTTTGAGAACCTTGAGGGTTTCCACCTCTTGAAGTGCGATTTTCGTCGCTTCTTCACCCCTGCCCGAATTCCGGAGTTCTTGCATCCGCGCGGCGGCGGTGTGATTCAGCTCGTCTCCCTCGGGAATCCCGGCTTTGGAAACCGGACGGTTCCATTCCGGATCCTTCAGATTGGTGAGTGGATATCCCTTCTTCTGCCAGAGAGCCACCTCTTCGGCTGTGACCTGGGAGGCGTCGAGCACTTCGATCGTACCGGTCTCGGTGTTCTTCACCACGATTTCTCCCTCGTTTCCTACCTTCACACCTTTGGACGAGAGTCCGTTCGGATCGAGAGGCACCAGGGCCCGTGGATGTTCCTTGGTCGTGAAAACAGCACCTTCATCACGGAGTTTTGCGAACTCCTGGGCGGTGATGCTTTCGACTTTCCGCTCGACCACCGTGGGTCCCTGTTTGATCACCACGGTTCCGTCAGAGCCTACGGGGATTCCCAACGCGTTGGTTCGGGTGGCGTATTTTCCGGATTTCAGTTCTTCAAAGGTTTTTGTCGGGACACGGATGATCAACTCACCCTCCGAAGAAACCTCGTCGAGTCGCACACCGGCGCGCTTGAACTGGGCCATTTGTTCGGACGGGATTTCTGATTCGGCCACCCTGAACACCTGGTTCCCTTTTTTGTCGACACGGGTCGCGCCTTCGGCGAGCTTGGATTTTCCTCCAAGATCCAGATACATCCTGGCGATCTCGGTTTTGCTCATTCCGATCCCTGCGGTCCGGAAGGTGTTGGCCGAGGCCATTGCGCCTTGCCGGAACATCATGTTGTCGAGTTCGAAGTAACCCTTGAACAGTTTTCCGACTCCGCGGACCGGCGCAACCACCACTTTCCCGGGTACGGTGTTCGCCGCTTTGGTGGCAAGTGTCTTCACGCCATCGAGAGCCCTGGAGTAATCCGGCTTCATGATGAGCTGGTAGGCTTTGGTCGACTTGAAGCCTTTCCACCCTTTGACCACTGTGCGGGAAATGGCCTTGGTCGATTTCACCGCGGCTTTGCCTGCCCATTTTACCGGCTTTTTGACAGTGTTCCCGACCGTTTTCAGGACTTTCGATCCACGCGCCCCGGCTTTAGGGAGGACTTTGGCCGTTTTCGCGATCAAGTCCGCCACTTTCGGACCGAATTTGGTGACTGCGGTTTTCACTGCCGCATAGCCCGCACCCATCGTGAAGGCGAAACCGACCAGGTCGGATGCGACGCGACCGCCGATCTCACACATGAGCTGGCCTTTTTGGGCGCAGTTCATGCACTTCGACTCCCGCTCGAAGAGACCGACGTACACCAGTTCCTTCAGGAGTCCCATGATCATGTCGAACTTGCGGCGTAGCCAGCCGCGTTTGTCTTTTTCGTAAGATTCGACTTCCTTCTTGTTCGCTTGCGAAACCGCATGCGCATTCGTGGAGGTCTTGTTCTCGGTCTTGACCCAGGCGTCCCAGAACAGCCACTTCACGCCTTGTTTGACCTTGTTCGCACACCACTTCAAACCTTCCCAGACCAGCTTGGCCAGCCCGGTGATCGCTTCCCAGATCCCCTTGATGAGACCCTTGATCATGTTCATGGCACAAGATGCGGTCGACTTCGCGAGATTCTGCTTCGGACATCCGTCATTGCCTCCGGTGAAGGCGCTGACGAGAAGGGGACCCATTCCGGTCGTCACGGCGGAGATCGCCGGCTTCCAGAGACAGTAGGTGTTGCAGGGTTCTTTTTTAAAGCGGGCTTGGGCTTCGTAGGAACATGCCTCGCCCGGAGGGATGAACTCCTGTTCGGATTTTTCCAGATTCTGGGGGACCGAACAGTTGTCACACTGTGCGGCTTCGGGATCGATGTCGTATTCGGACACGAGTTCGTCAGCGATCCGGTTCATGTGGAAGAGCTTTTCCCGTTCCTGGGCGCAGTTCTTCACGTTCATGTCCGCATAGGAGACATCGGTTGAAAGCATGAATGCACGCTTCGAGTCGATTTCCCCGGACGCGGTCATACACTGGTCTTCAAACATCCGGTTCTGGGCCATGGTCGCCGAAACGTAGCGTTCCGCTTCGACCGCGGTGTCGATTTGCTTCTCCTCGGCGGTTCTTTTTTCGCGCTGGAGCTCGCGACTTGCCACTTTTCCGCCAGCACCGATCACACCGGTGACGGCGCGGGCGGGTTCGACTGCGGGTCCCAAGAGGAGTTCAAGACAGAGGATTCCGGCAAGTGTCCGGGTCATGAAAGGCTTCATTGTTTTTTCTCCCGGGCTTTCTGGGCCACGGCTTTGCCGCATTTGAGTGTCTTCAGGGTGTCGTCCACGATCCGATTGTCTGTTTTTTCCTGGTCACCGGGGACCAGTGTCTTCACGTGATAAAGACGACGGCCGTTGCAGAGGATGAACAGGGACCGTTCGTAGAATTTTCCGGTGGGCAGGGAGTAGTGGTACCCCAGGGTGTGGGCTTCTTCGATGCCTTCCCATTTTGTTTTTTGATACGGATCGTAGGAGACCGATTTTCCCTCGAATTGCTCGAGCCAGGCCTCACGACCTGCGATGTATGCTTTGATGTCCTTGTCGCCTTGGTCGAAAACCTTCTCGTCATCCGACGCACCTGCCGGCGTGATTCCGATCACGGTACGGCGTCCTTCCGGGGTGTCGGGTCCGATCAGAGATACGGGAAAACCGTAGAAATCGAGGGGACTTTGCCAATCTTTCGGAACATCGATGGTGAAGCGATCCTCACCGATCTTGAATTCTTTGATGGCGGCGCTTGCCCAATCCGTCGGGTAAATGGAAATAACGGCTGCGAACAGAAGAGTCCTGATAACAAACATGATTTTTGGGCATCCTTTCCCGGAAATCTCTCACTCTAGGATGCGTTCAATCACGTCGGTTTTCAAGCCGTCAAAGAATTGTGGCTCAGAGCTGTTCGCGGATGGTCTCGATGTTCTTTCTGAGTTCAGGATCCGTTTCGATTTCAGCTTCGATTTTTTGGTGGGCATGAACCGCGGTCGAGTGATCTTTGCCAAAAATTTGACCGATTTCGCGGAAACCGAGGTTGGTATAACGACGGATCAAAAACATCGCAATTTGGCGGGGGAGGGAGAAGTTCTTGGCCCGGGACACACCCTTCAAGTCCTTGATCTTCAGATTGAAGTGCTTGGAAACGGCGGTCATGATCATGTCGACCGTGTATTCCTGGCCTTCCTCCGGGATCGAACTTTGGAGGACCTGTTTGGCCAGTTCGAGTGTGATTTCGGATCCGGTCAATGAAGCGTACTGTTGGAGCTTTACCAACGCACCGCGAAGACTCCGTGCCGTATCCCGGACATAAGTCCCGATGAACGTGGCGACTTCGTCCGGAAGATAGATGTCGTCGGATTCAGCCATGGCTCTCAAGATGGCGATTCGGGTCTCGATTTCAGGAGCCCGGATGTCCGCGACCAGGCCCATTTCGAAACGGGTGCGGATGCGCTCTTCGAGGCCGTCGATGTCTTTCGGAGCCTGATCCGATGTGAGCACGATCATTTTCTTCATGTTCACGAGGGTGTTGAAGGTGTGGATGAATTCTTCTTCGGAGCGGTCCTTACCGACGATGAATTGGACGTCGTCGATCAGGAGGAGGTCGACGTTCTCGCGGTATTTTGCCCGGAAGGCGCCCGGTTGCTTGTGTTGGATGCTTTCGATGAATTCATTCACGAAGGCTTCAGCTGAAATGAAGTAGGCACGGATGTGTGGATTGCGTTTTTTGATGTGGTTCGCAATGGCATGGAGCAAGTGGGTTTTGCCGACAGCCGGTGGTCCGTAAATGAAAAGGGGATTGAACTGTACCGCGGGATTTTCCGCTGTGGAGAATGCGGAAGCATAGGCGAATTGATTGGAGGGGCCGACGATGTAGTTGTCGAAATTCAAGGTCGAGTCGACATTGTCCTGGATGGGGGAGGTCCGGGATTCTTTGGAGGTGCCTTGGAGTGAAATGCCGGAAATCCTGTCGGATTCACCCTCGGCCGGGGGGGCCAGGGGGTTCAGGTCCGGAAGGGGTGCGGTCTCGGTGACCCCCTCGGTTCCAGCCGGGGATTGGGCATCCCGGCTCACCTCGAGGAGGAGTTCACAGGATTCTCCGAGGATTTTTCCAGCCGCAGTTTCAATGTCCTGCTTGAATGTGGATTCAATGAACTTCAGGTAATAGTTGTTGGGCGCTGTCAGGCATACGCGGACCTTGCCCGGGCCCAAACGCTCGGCTTTACCCCAACTTAACGCATCAAGCCAGAACCTCACCGCGTTGGCATCGGGGTGGTCTTTCAAGATCTGGCTGTAGGTGCTGGCCCAGAGGTTCTGCTGATTCATCGAGTAATTCCTGTGAAAATCGGGAGAGGAGGAGGGTTAACATGAAGTCCGCCCCCTGACAATGGTCTGGTGGATAGCTTGGTTGACAAGTCACCATCCATTCTGTACAACTGACGCTCAACAAATTTTGGCCAAAGGAATCTGAAGTATGAAACGCACTTACCAACCTTCCCGTAAAAAGAGAACGAAGACCCACGGTTTCCGCTCCCGCATGGCTACTGCTAACGGACAAAAAGTCCTCAACAAGCGCCGTGCCAAGGGCCGCAAGCGTCTCGTTCCGACCGTCGCTTCGAAGTGATTTTCCCGAAATCCGCACGGGTCCGCTTCCGCTCCGAATACCTGAAGTTCTTCCAAGGCAGCGAGATGAAGCGCCTCGGCGTGTGTACCCTTTTCCGACTTCCCGGGGCCGGTTCCGGGGCGAGGCTCGGCATTACCGTCAAAGCCAGGGTGAACAGCGTCCAGAGGAACCGGCTCAAGCGCCAGATCCGCGAAAGCTTCCGCTTGCACCGTTCGAGACTGCCTGTGGCGGATTACAACATCGTGGTTCCGAGCGGAGTTCGAGTCGGTCACAAGACGGCGCGCATTCTGAGAAGCCAGCTCGATACGACTTGGTCGCATGCGAATCCTTTTTGAACTCTATCGCAGAGTGCTGTCCCCTCTCTTGCATTCTTTTTCCAAATTCCTTGGCGGAAATCCCTATTCCGGATGTAAGTTCTACCCCACATGTTCCGAATACAGCGAAGAGGCCTTGCGCAAGCACGGACTCCTGAGAGGCGGGTGGAAATCCCTTCTCCGGATCTGTCGATGCCATCCCTTTTCCAAATCAGGAGGCTATGATCCCGTATGAAAACCACTTTCTTCGCCCTAGTCATGATCGGTCTGTCTGGAATCACCGCTCGCGCCGATGTGCAAAACCTCATGCTTCCCGGTTCCAAGGTCGTTCTCGATGAGAGCCCGGGTTGGGTACGTTCCTGGAATCTCAACGAACCTTCCGGAATCGACCTGTCCACGATCACCGATTCGAGCAACGCGTTCCTGGGAATGAGTTTTTCGGGACAGGATTTCGCATACTTGATGACCCAGAAGGCACAGAAACTCACTGCACTTCCGGACGGGTCTTACGAATGGTTCCATTCGGACGCCAAGGTGGACTACCGCCGGATCTACCGGGTGGAGGGCGAGACTCTCGTCATCGATGTCCGGATGAAGTTCAAGGAAAAGGCGCCGGAGTGGGCGTTTGTGAACCTTGCGAGCCGTGGACTCAAGAACGAAAACGAGCGGGCCCGCCAGGAAATGCTTCATTTCACCGACGGAAAGATCGCGCGCGAGACCCTCGACGAGAAGATCAGTCCTTACGAAGTGAAGACTCCTGTGAAGTGGTTCGGTGTCGGGAGCCATTATTTTGTATTGGCTGTGTTTCCCGAGGGGATTTCGGGAGAAAAGCTCGAAGTGAAGCCTGCTGACAACTGGACCGCCCAGTCCTCCCTCCATGTTCCGGTGAAGAACCAGGAGTTGAGTGCGCGTTTCAAGGTGGCTTTCGCGCCGAAGCGTCTGGACGTCCTGCGCGGAATCGACAAGAGTCTCGACACCACACTCAACCTCGGATTTTTCACGATGATCGCATATCCGATCCTGTGGTTGCTCAAGTTCATTTACAAGTTCACCGGCAATTACGGTTGGGCCATCATCATTCTCACCTTGATCGTGAAGCTCCTGACCTTCCCGCTCGTCGTGAAGAGCATGAAGGGCATGAGGAAGATGGCGGAGTTCCAGCCCAAGATGAAGGCGCTCCAGGAGAAGTACAAGGACGACAAGGCCCGCCTGAACATGGAGATGATGCAGTTGATGAAGTCCTCCGGCTACAATCCGATGGCCGGATGTCTTCCGATGTTGCTGCAAATGCCCATTTTCTTCGCGCTTTACTCGGTCTTGGATTCTGCCGAAGAACTGTACCGTGCACCCTTCGCACTCTGGATCATGGATCTCTCCGCGAAGGATCCGCTCTGGATCACCCCGGTGTTGATGTCTGTGGTGATGTTCATCCAGCAGAAGCTGACCCCGCCGTCACCCGGCATGGATCCGGCCCAGCAGAAAATGATGACCTTCATGCCGCTGATTTTCGGCGCCTTCATGTTGACGACGCCAGCCGGCCTGTGTGTCTACATGCTGGTCAACGCAATCTTCAGCGTGGCTCAACAGCAGTACCTGAACAAGAAGTTGGGAGTTCCGGGGCATGCAGCCAACATGGCCAGCAGCTTCTGATCCGACCCAGGCCGATCCTTCCGGTTATCTTTCCGAGAGGACCATTGCGGCACCTTGTACCCCTCCCGGAGGGGCGATCGGTGTCCTGAGGGTCTCCGGCTCTGAAGCCCTCCGCATCGGGGCGGCTTTGACCGGTCGTGCGCTGAAGCCGGAGGACGACCGGAAAGCCTTGTTTTCCAGACTCAGACAGGACACAGGGCAGGTGTTGGACGAGGCGGTGGTCACCCCTTTTTTCGCACCGAGGTCCTATACGGGTGAGGATTCTCTCGAAATCGCCGTTCACGGAAGTCCGCGGATCATGGAGCGTGTCCTGGATGCCGTTTTCGCACTCGGGGCACGGTTGGCACTGCCGGGCGAGTTTTCGTTCCGTGCCGTGAAGAACGGGAAGATGTCCTTGTCCCAGGCCGAGGCGGTCCGGGAGTTGGTCGCAGCCGAGAATGACTTCGCACTCGAACTCGCCCTTGAGAAACTGTCGGGGAGTCAGCACCGCCTGGTGGCCGGGATCCGGGACAATCTGATGCAACTGTGTGTGCTCTCCGAACTCGGAATCGACTTTGCGGATCAGGATGTGGACGAGGTTTCGCTTCCACGATTGAAAGAGCGCCTCGGATCCTTGAAGGAAATGCTCACCGAACTCGTCGGAAGCTTCGATCGGGGCAGTCGGCTCGCCGAGGGTGTTCCCGTCACCATTTTCGGGTTGCCGAATGCCGGTAAAAGTTCCTTTTTCAACTCACTGCTCGGCGAGGACCGCTCGATCGTGTCCCATCTCGCCGGAACCACCCGGGATGTGGTCCGGGAGCGTTTGAATCTCCGCTCCGCCGGCAAGACGGTGACCCTCCGTTTGTCAGACACCGCGGGACTTCGTGCCGGTGCGGATCGGATCGAGGCGATCGGCATGGAGCGCACCTTGAAGTCCGCTGTCGAGTCCGATCTGCTCGTGGTCGTCATCGACGGGGCGGAACCCGGCTGGGAGAATCTGCTGCCCTATCTTTCGCGGATTGATCTGAAATCGAAAGAATGCCTTTTTGTCCTCTCCAAATCCGACCTGATGACCCCCGCCGAGCACGTGCGCCTTTCTGATGAGATCCGTGGCCGGTTCGGAGTGGAGGGGCACTGGATTTCGAGCGTGAACCACGAGGGTGTGGCCCGCGTGGCGGACGCTCTCGCCTCGGCGGCCATCCGTAGGATCGGTCGCGGTCGTGAGGAAGTGGTGTTGACCCGGATCGAACATGTCCGCGCAGTGGAGGGGGCGATCCGTTGTCTCGATCGTGCGCGGGACGCTTCGGATCTGGTTTTGTTCGCAACGGACGTCCGTCACGGAATGGGCGAGCTCGGACCCTTGATCGGGGAAACGCTTCCAGACGACATTTTGGGCAAGATTTTTTCTGACTTTTGTATCGGTAAATGAATGAAGGAGGATCGCATGGAAATTCAATGTGTGGCAGTGATCGGAGCAGGCCAGATGGGGCAGGGGATCGCCCAGACTGCGGCCCAGTCCGGATTCTCGGTGTGTCTGGCGGATGTCAGCCTGGAAGCCGCCCAGCGGGGAGTTTCCCGGATCAGCGCCCAGCTTGCCAAGCTGGTGGAGAAGCAAAAGATGACCGCGGCCCAGGCCGATTCGGTGATGTCGAACCTCAAATCGGTCGGGAGTCTTTCGGACCTCGCCGGTTGTGATCTGATCATCGAAGCGGTTTCGGAGAATGTGGAACTCAAGAAGAAGATCTGGGGAGAAGTGGACCGTGTTGCCAAGCCCGGCGCATTGTTCGCTTCGAACACATCCTCGATCAGCATCACCGAGCTCGCCGCCTCGACCCGGCGGCCCGAGTGTTTTGCCGGAATGCACTTCATGAATCCGGTGCCGGTGATGAAACTGGTCGAGGGGATTCGCGGTATCCAGACTTCGGACGCGACCTTCCAGACCATCCGTGCCACCGCCGAGAAAATGGGCAAGACCTTTGTCGAGGCACGGGACATGCCCGGATTCGCCGTGAACCGGATTCTCATGCCCATGATCAATGAAGCGGTCTATGCGCTTTATGAAGGCATTGCCAGTGTCGATGACATTGACACTGCGATGAAGCTCGGCACCAACCAGCCGATGGGTCCGCTCACCCTGGCCGACTTCATCGGGCTCGATACCTGTCTGGCGATCATGGAGGTGCTCCACGACGGCCTCGGCGACACGAAGTACCGACCGTGCCCGCTCCTCCGGCAATATGTGACTGCCGGATGGCTCGGAAAGAAGTCGGGAAGGGGATTTTACAAGTATGAGTGATTTGATTCAATTGAACCGGCTGGAGTCGGGTGTCGTGGAACTGGTGATCGACCGACCCGAGGCGTTGAACGCCCTCAACGTGGGTGTGTTGCTCGGTTTGAAAGCCAAGCTCGAACAACTCGCTTCCGATGCGTCCGTACGCGTGATCATCCTGAGAGGTTCCGGCGAGAAAGCTTTCGTGGCCGGTGCCGACATCCGCGAGATGCAGACCATGGGGCGTTCGGATGCGGCCCAGTTTTCGAGGCTCGGGCATTCCGTGTGTCTCTTGCTCGAATCGATGCCGAAGGTCACCATTGCGGCAGTCCAAGGTTTCGCACTGGGTGGAGGCACCGAACTGGCCCTTGCTTGCGACTTCATTCTTGCCGCCGAGAAAGCCCAGTTCGGATTGCCTGAAGTGGGTCTCGGGGTGATCCCCGGGTTCGGGGGAACCATCCGACTGGCACGTGCGGTGGGAATGGCGCGCGCCAAGGAGCTGGTGTTCGGCGGGGACCGGATCGGTGCCGCGGAGGCCGTCCAGCTCGGTTTGATCCGGAAGGTGCTTCCCCAGGACGGTTTCTTCGACGAGGTCCGTAAGCAGGCTGCGCGGATCGCCCGCAATTCCTTGAGCGCTGTTTCGGCTGCCAAGTCCTTGATGAACGAGTTCGAAGAGACTTCCGGAGTGCATCCCAAGGTGGACGCCGAGATCCAGCGTTTTTCGTCCCTGTTCGGGACGCCTGATCAGAAGGAAGGCATGGTCGCTTTCTCTGAAAAGCGGACAGCCCGGTTCGAGGGACTTTGAAAACACCGCCCCGTGTGGTTTGATCACCCGAAAGGAAAGATTATGGACTATTCGAAATCCTGGCCCGGACTTGATGATTCCCAAAAAATGCTGATGGACTCGATCCACCAGTTCGCCAGCGAGGTGGTCGCTCCCAAGGCCGCCCATCATGACGAGACCGGCGAGTTTCCGGTCGAGATCGTGAAGCAAATGGCCGAGATGGGGCTCATGGGAATGATGGTGCCGGAGCAGTGGAACGGTGCCGGACTTTCATCCGTCGATTATGCGATGGCCATGGAAGCGATTTCCGCCGCGTGTGCCTCGAGCGGGGTCATCATGTCGGTCAACAATTCGCTCGTGTGTTATCCGATCGATGCGTATGGAAACGATTCCCAGAAGGAACGCTTCTTGAAACCGTTGGCTTCGGGTCAGAAGCTCGGTTGCTTCGCGCTCTCCGAGCCGGGCCACGGGTCGGATCCTGCCGGCCTCAAGTGTCGCGCTGAAAAGGTGCCCGGTGGTTACAAGATCAACGGTTCGAAGAACTGGATCACCAACGGCCGTGAGGCGGACTATTGCATCCTGTTCGCCACGATCAATCCCGATCTCAAGCACAAGGGGATCTGTGCCTTCGTGGTCGACACCAAGAGCAAGGGATTCAGTGTGAACAAGCTCGAGAACAAACTCGGGATCACCGCGTCCTCGACCGCATCGCTGTTTTTCGATGATTGTTTCGTGCCGGAGGACTGCATTCTCGGCAAAGAGGGGGACGGCTTCAAGATCGCCATGAGCACACTCGACGGTGGACGGATCGGAATCGCCTCTCAGGCGCTCGGGATCGCCACCTGTGCGGTGGAGGCTTCGAAGAAGTTCGCCATGGAGCGGGAACAGTTCGGAGCTCCGATCGCGAAACTCCAGGCCATCCAGTTTTACATCGCAGAGATGACGACCCGTTTGCAGGGTGCGCGCCTGTTGACCTGGTTCGCGGCCCAGAGAAAAGACCAGGGGCTGCCCTTCACCCGTGAGGCGGCGATGGCCAAGTTGGCCGCGGCCGATGCAGCCATGTGGATCACCACCAAGGCGATCCAGGTTCACGGCGGATATGGCTACACCAAGGAGTACGTGGTGGAGCGGAACTTCCGGGATGCCAAGATCACCGAGATTTACGAAGGAACGAGCGAGATCCAGAAGCTCGTGATTGCCGCCCAGGAGCTGTCCAAGCGCTGACCGGCCGACCTGACCGGACTCACCGGCTGATCAAGCCGATCAGTTCTCCCGGATTCAAAGCGAGGGTCTTTCTGAACCTTTCGAATCCGTAGGGATCCCTGCGTCCGAGGGCGTCGAGGGTACCGAGGTAGGCCATGTAAAGGTCCCGGTAGCGGTATTCCCAACCCGGCTCGACCACGAGGGTTCCATCCGGGTTCTGTCGTGCAGTCGGTTTCAATGGAAGCAGGACGGTTTTGACGTAGCTGTTCCGTCCGTGGGCCTGCTTGTAAATGATCGACATCAGGGTCGGGAGTGCGCGGATCACCCGGGGAACCAGGTGGGCGTCTCCGGGACGCTTCTGTTCGAGAGCCTTTCCGGCCTCGACCAGTTTCCGGGTGAGCGCACGCGGTAGGTAGTAGTAATAGAGCTTCTCATTGAAGTGTGTTTTGGATTCTGCGACTGACTCAGGATACGCATCCAAGTCGGCGATGACCGATTCCGGGTCATTCGAACGGATCCATCGCAAGATCTGATCCAAATCGTCCAGCAGGGATGGACGGATCCCCCAGGAGGCGGCTTTTTCTCGGAGAAGAATCAGGTGAAGGGGGGGCGCCGGATCGGCCGGTTTGTAGGCGTTGTCTTGAAAGAGTGTCGCGAGTACCGTCGCAGCGAGTTCGACGGATCCGTATGCCTCGACACCAGAACGAAAGAGCGGGAATGCATTTCTCCGCACCGGCAAGGACCGGTAATCCTCGAGATCGGTCCTGAGTTTTTTCAAGAAGCTTGCAGTTCGAGGGTGCTTCAAGATCCTGCGCGTGTCCCCGACAAAAAACAGGAGACCGCGGGTGTTTTCATTCCTTTCGGAATCGAGTGCGTCGACCATCGCGGTTGAAAGGTCCGAACAAACCGATGTGAGGCGTCCCCTTTGGTCCGGATTCACCCGGATGAAGTTGGCGCAACGTGCGCTGAGCGAGGACTTGAGAACTCTGGTCGCAAGTCCACCTTTCCAGTCGTAGGCCGATGCAGGCGAACCTGTGAAAATCTGGGTAAGTGCGATGAGTGCGGAAAGGATCAGCGAGCGAAGCAAAGCGTGTCCTCGAAAGCGATCAGATCGGCAGGCAGTCCGTGACGCTCATTCGCGGTGCGGGCTTCCATCTTCCAGATCGGGCTGGTGCGGATTCCGTTCGGTCCGGAGGTGATGAAGCTGGCGTTTCCGGATTCATCCGACACGGCGGTTGACTCCATCTTTCCGAAAGGGAGTGTGGCGGGGCGGAAGGTCCCCGTCCATCCCGTGTAATTGATCCGCCATTTCGAGAGGGGAAGGTATCCGAGGTCGGCTCCCGGTCCCGTGGTGGTCCGCGAAATCTCGATCCGGGTGTATCCCCGGTATCGGATGTCCTGAGGTCCGATTGAAGGATCGATCAACGCATTCGCTCCTTGGATGCAACGCAATTGGCGCGTGGAGATTCCATCGGGGTTCGGGCCGGTCTTGCCACGCAATCTTTTCATGTCCCGGAGGATGGCCATGACATTCACCGGCTTGAGGGACGAGAGGGACCCGACCGGTACCCGGCGCAGCTCCTCGGATTCGAGGTCGAGGAGTTCGACTTCACCCGACGCTGGCGCGATAGCGGTGATTTGCATCAGTGAGCCCGAAGGCGTGAGCATGAAGTTGGCCTCGATGGTTCCACCGAGTGCCGACGGGTCACCCCGCAGGGATTTGAACAGCTCGCCCTTCAGACGGTCACGGATTCTGTTGCGGATCGGCTCTGCCGTCACGCGAGTGCATCGCCCTTCGGCTCGCGTGCGCTTGGAAAAGCCGAGGGTCGTACGTGACCCGTCAATGAAGAGGGATTTCAACGCCAAGGTGGACGGATTCAGTGTCAGCCTCAATTCCCTGGTCCATTGCGAGGCACCGATTCCGTACCAGGGGTCGCCCCCACTGTAATGACGGGTGAGGTGGCTCATCACGACGCTGTTTCCGCTCATTTTTGTTGTGAGCTCTTCAGGACCTTCTTCGCTCAAGAGCGACCATTTTCCACCTTCTGTCTTGAGGCAGACGTTCTGTCCTGCCTGACAAGAGAGCAGGTCCGCTTGGCCGTTGAGGCCGGACCTTTGGAAGGCCTCCTCAGCCCTTGCCGACAAATCGAAGGGAGAAGCGGTCCCCGGTTGGGCCAAGGTTTCTGGATTTTTGAACAGGTGGTGGATGGCGGCCCGGCTACAGGCGTCTTCGGCCCGGGAGGGGGGAGAAAGCAGGATGGCCGCAAGGAGGGACAGGGTGATCGGTTTCATGGGGCGCAGGGTATCACGTTAGACACCTTGCGTCAATACCGCGGTTTGTGGTGCCGCCGTTGATCGAGGGGGCCTTGTCGGCTATGATCCCCGCATGGCAAACGACCCCGGAAGAATTGAAGCCTTGCAGAACACCTGGCAAAAGAAGCTGGTAGATTCGCTCAAAAAAGTTCCTGAGCGTCCGGTTCGCTTCACCACGTGGAGTGATCTCGATGTTCCCCTCCTGTGCACCCCCAATGATCTGGAACGGATCGGATTCGATTTCGAGAAGGATCTCGGGTTTCCGGGAGAGTACCCCTTCACTCGTGGGGTCCAGCCCAACATGTATCGGGGCAAACTGTGGACCATGCGCCAGTTCGCCGGATTCTCTTCCCCGGAAGAAACCAATCAACGATTCAAGTTGTTGCTCGGGAAAGGGCAGACCGGACTTTCGACAGCCTTCGATATGCCCACCTTGATGGGTTACGACTGTGATTCGCCCATGTCGCTCGGTGAAGTGGGCAAGTGCGGTGTTTCCGTTTCTTCTTTGGAGGACATGGAAACCCTGTTTGACGGGATTCCCCTGGACGAAGTGACGACTTCCATGACGATCAACGGTCCCGCGATCGTGATCCTGGCGATGTACTATGTGATGGCCGAAAAACGAGGAATTCCCAGGGAAAAAGTGAGAGGAACCCTCCAGAACGACATCCTGAAAGAGTACATCGCACAGAAGGAATGGCTCTTCCCGATCGCCCCGGCTGTGAAGTGCGTGATCGACACCATTGAGTACGGGACACAGCACTATCCGAACTGGAACACGGTTTCGATTTCGGGCTACCACATCCGTGAAGCGGGTGCGACCGCCGTGCAAGAGTTGGCTTTCACCATCGCGGACGGAATGGCTTACGTGGAGGAGTCCCTGAAGCGGGGCTTGCAGGTCGACGAGTTCGCGCCACGGCTGTCATTCTTCTTCGATGTGCACAATGATTTTTTCGAGGAGATCGCGAAGTTCCGCGCAGCCCGGAGGATCTGGGCGAAATTGATGAAAGAACGTTACGGAGCCAAGTCACCGAAGTCGTGGATGTTGCGGACGCACGCCCAGACCGCGGGTGTTTCGCTCACGGCTCAACAGCCGATGAACAATGTGGTCCGGGTCGCGATCCAGGCCATGGCCGGTGTGCTCGGCGGGGTGAACTCCCTTCACACCAATTCCATGGATGAGACGCTTTCCCTTCCCACCGATGATGCGGTGTTGGTGGCTCTCCGGACCCAGCAGGTGCTCGCCGAGGAAAGCGGGGTTGCGAACTTCGCCGATCCGCTCGGAGGGTCGTATCTGGTGGAGTACCTCACTCACCAGGTGGAGTCGGCCGCTTGGGAATACATCAATAAAATCGACGAGATGGGGGGAATGGTCGCTGCGGTGGAGAACGGATATCCTCAGGCGGAGATCGGCAACAGTGCCTACCATTTTCAGCGTCAGCTCGAGAAGAAAGAGAAAGTCATGGTGGGCGTGAACCAGTACACCATGGAAGAGAAGAAGCGGGCGATTGAAACTCTTTACATTGATCGTGCGGTGGAGGGCCGTCAGGCCAAGAAACTACGTGATTTGAAGGCAAGGCGGGATGCTGGCAAGGTCCAGGTTTCACTGGAGGGAGTTCGCCAGGCGGCACAGAAGGGCGAAAATCTGATGCCTTCGATCATGCAGGCCGTGCGGGACTGGGCGACGCTTCAAGAGGTTTGTGATACGCTCCGCTCAGTGTATGGAATCTACCGCGAAGACGGAAAATTCTAGAAACAATACAGATACTTAAACTTTTTTAATTGAGGATTGATGTCATGATTCAAGGAAATCCAGAGCGTAACCGGGTCCGCGTGTTGATTGCCAAGCCCGGGCTCGATGGACACGATCGAGGCGCAAAGGTGATCGCTCGGGCGCTGCGCGATGCCGGATTCGAGGTGGTGTACACCGGTCTCCATCAAACCCCTGAAATGATTGTCCAAGCGGCGATCCAGGAAGATGTTCATGTGGTGGGCATCAGCGTTTTGTCCGGTGCGCACAACGCCTTGGTTCCCGAGGTGATTCAGGGTGTGAAGTCGGCCGGTTTGAATGATGTTCTGTTCATGGTGGGCGGAATCATTCCGGAAGAAGATTTCGACGGATTGAAGAAGGCCGGTTGCCAGGTGGTGTTCACTCCCGGGACTTCGCTCGAAGAAATCATCAATTATATCGACAAAAACGCTCCGGCGCGCTAAAGTCCGCCGCCTGATGCGTCACTACGATGTTTTGGTCATTGGAGGCGGTCATGCCGGTTGCGAGGCCGCTCATGCTGCTGCGAGGCTCGGTGCCCGCACCGCCATGCTCACGCTCGATCGCACGAAGATCGGGGCGATGTCTTGTAATCCCGCGATCGGTGGATTGGCCAAGGGCCAGCTGGTGAAGGAAGTGGATGCGCTCGGAGGGGTCATGGGTCGGATCACCGATCTGGCCACGATTCAGTTTCGGCGCCTGAACTCCAGCAAGGGTCCCGCTGTCCGGTCGTCGCGTGCCCAATGCGACAAGAACCGTTATGCGCGGTTCATGCAAGAGCTTTTGAGTGGTGTTCCCGGGCTCGAGTTGCTTGAGGGTGAGGTCACCGGCCTGATCGTGGAATCCGGCAAGGTGGTCGGAGTCCGGATCGGAACGGACGAGGTTCGTGCAACCAGTGTGGTCATCACCTCCGGAACTTTTCTCCGGGCGATCATGCACCGTGGAACGGTTCAGGAAGAGGGTGGCAGGCTGGGTGACAAGTCTGCGAACAGTTTGAGCGCGGATCTGCTCGGGCTCGGTTTGCGATTGCGAAGGTTGAAAACGGGGACTCCGCCACGGCTTCACAAGGACTCCATCGATTGGTCCCAGACGATTCCCCAACCCGGTGATGAGCGTCTGATTCCGTTCTCTTTTTATCATCGGCCGGAACCCTATCCGTTTCTTCCACAGGTGCCTTGCTATTTGACTTACACCAACGCACGAACCCACGAGATCATCGAGAAGAACCTCGGGAAAAGTGCGATGTACAGCGGCGCGATCACGGGGATCGGTCCGCGGTACTGCCCCTCGATCGAGGACAAGATCAGTCGGTTCCGGGACAAAGACCGGCATCAATTGTTCCTGGAGCCCGAGGGGCTCGATGTGGATGAGATTTATGTGAACGGGATTTCGACCTCTTTGCCGGTCGAGGTTCAAGAGGAGTTTGTTTCGACCATCCCCGGACTCGAAAAGGCGAAGTTCATCCGGTACGCCTATGCTGTGGAATATGATGCCTTGGATGCCCGTCAGTTGAAGGCGACTCTCGAGTGCAAGGACGTGCCGGGGCTGTTTTTCGCAGGGCAGGTGAACGGCACTTCCGGGTATGAGGAGGCGGCCGGACAAGGCCTGGTGGCGGGCATCAACGCCGCCCATGCCGCCCTGGGTCGAGAGCCGTTCGTGATCAGTCGGTTGGACGGGTACATCGGGGTGATGGTGGATGATTTGATTTTGAAAGGTTCGGACGAGCCATACCGGATGTTCACTTCACGGGCCGAGTACCGTTTGCTGCAGCGCGAAGACAATGCCGACCTGCGTCTCAGTCCGAGAGGGATTTCGATCGGGCTTTTGTCCGAGGAGGCGTCTCGGCGGTTCGAGCAGAAGAAGTCCGGAGTCGACTCCTTGATGACCGATTTACAGGGCTACTTTTTTTATCCCAACCCGTCGACGCTGGAGCGCTTTGAGAGTCTCGGTCTGTCTCCGATCAAGGACCGGATCAGTGCCGAAGCTTTGCTCCGGAGACCGGAAGTCGGTTTCACCGAGCTGAATAGTCTCGGGTATTCAAACACCCAGGTTGATCCAGATATTCATGAGCAGGTGGAGATCCAGGTTCGTTATCGTGGCTACATCGATAATGACATGAAGTTGCTCGAGGGTGTTCGGAGTGCCGAGGGGATGTCGATTCCCGGGAATCTCGATTACGAATCGGTCGCCGGTCTTTCCAATGAGATCAAGGGGCGTTTGAAGGAAGTCAGGCCGGAGAATATCGGGCAGGCTTCCCGGATCCAGGGCGTCACCCCGGCTGCCGTCGCAAATTTGATGATTTACCTTAAGAACCGTCGGCGCGGACCGATCAGTGGGGGAAAGGCACCCCATGATTCCATCCCCGGCTGATTTTTTGCGAGAGATTCACTCCAGCGAGCTTCCGCTCGACGAGAAGCAGGCCCAGATGGCTGCTGCGTTCGCCCACATTCTGCATCGGGAGAACGAAGAACAGAACTTGACCCGGATTTTAGGAACCAAGGAGTTCGTCGACGGCCATTTGCGTGACGCTGTCGAACTTCTGGGGTCTCCTACTTTAGGCAGGCGGATTCTTGACGTGGGGTCTGGCTCAGGTGTTCCGGGACTTTTGGCCGCGGCTCTTTGTGCCGATTCCGACAGAGTTTGGTTTTTGACCGAGAGTGAGAAATCCAAGTCTGAATACCTGGGTCGAGCCGCCCAGGAGCTGGGTTTACAGCGGGTGGCTGTGTTGGGTAAGCGGACCGAAGAGGTGATCGATCTCGTCAAGCCGGATACGGTGATTGCCCGCGCAGTGGGTCCCGTGGAACGGATTGCCGCCTGGATTTGGAATTGTTCCACGTGGAACAACCTGGTTCTCTTCAAGAGCAAGGGCTGGGAACAGGAGTGGAAAGAGGCTCAAACCACCCGATATGGCAAAAAATTGACGGTTATCCACAGCCATGAATATTCCTTCGAAGACAAAAAGAGGCTCCTGATTAGCCTGAAAAGAAAATCAGCGTGATTAATCTTTTTAGTTGATATTCAGACTAATCAGGATAATCTGTCTCCAACAACAGATTTAGGACCGCAGATTTGTTCTCCGCCGCAACCACACACACAGCGATTGAACAATCTGAAAAGGGGGAAATAACGCGCCTGGCTGCGATTCCCCCTTTTTTATTTTCATGACTTGAGGTATTAATCCGGCCGGAAGTCAGCAACGCTGGAGGATGGGTTTCATGGGAAAAATCATCGCAATCGTGAACCAAAAGGGCGGAGTGGGTAAGACCACCACCACGGTCAATCTGGCCGCCTCGCTTTCATTGGCGGATCAAAAGGTCCTTCTGGTCGACTTCGATCCCCAGGGGAATGCCTCTTCGGCTGTGGGATTGGCCCCGTCATTGGGCGGAGACCAGGCCACCATCTATCATGCGCTCTTGGGCGAAGTGACCATGTCCCAGGTGATTGTCGAGACGGGAATCGATCACTTGTCGCTCGCTCCGGCCAATCCCCATCTCGCCGGTGCGGAGATCGAGCTGGTCGGTGCATTTGCTCGAGAGGGTAAGTTGCGTGCGGCGCTTTCGGAAATCAAGCACCGCTATGACTACATTTTCATCGACTGTCCTCCGACTCTCGGACTCCTCACGGTGAACGCGCTCACGGCCGCAGATTCGGTCATTGTCCCCTTGCAGGCGGAGTACTTCGCGCTCGAGGGACTCGGTCAGCTGATGACCACCATCGACCTCATCAAACAGAGTGTGAATCCTTCTTTGGCCATTGAAGGAATTGCGCTCACCATGTTCAACGGCCAATTGAAGTTGAGTCATGAAATCGAGAGCGAAGTCCGCCAGCACTTCGGTGACAAGGTTTTCAAAACGGTCATTCCCCGCAATATCAAACTCAGTGAGTGTACGTCGTTCGGCAAGCCCATCGTCCTTTACGACGTCAACTCCAAGGGATGTGTGGCGTATCTGGATCTCGCTCGCGAGCTTCTGGAGAACACCAAGCGAGCCAGACAGCAACAGCAGGCCCCTGCACCGGGCCGTTCACCTGAAATCGGAGGATAATCCATGAGCACACTTCAGCCGAACAAATCCGTACTGGGAAAAGGCCTTGCATCACTGTTGCCCCAGGCGCCCCAGTCTCTGCAGGAGTCTTCCGGCGCGCAGCTCAACACTTCCGCGCTCGGCCGTCCCATGGCCGCTCCGGGCGAGCAACCGGGAATGAACCGGGACCGTCACCCCGGGATCGCGGTATTGGACATCAACGAGATCCGGGCGAACGAGTTCCAGCCCAGGCGCGATTTTGATCAGGGGGCACTCGAAGAGTTGGCCCAGTCGATTCGTGAGAACGGACTGATTCAACCCCTGGTGGTTCGCAAAACCGGTGAGGGCTATGAGCTCATCGCGGGTGAGCGGCGTCTGCGAGCCAGCAAGCTCGCCGGTCTGAAGATGGTGCCGGTGGTGATTCGAAAGAGCACCGACCGGGAGTCTTTGGAATTGGCCATTGTCGAAAACATCCAACGCGAAGACCTGAATTGTGTGGATGAAGGCCTTGCCTACTTCCAACTGATGCAGGAGTTCCAGCTTTCACAAGAAGAGCTGGCCAAGAGGATGGGTAAGGATCGGGCCACCATTGCGAACGCCCTGCGGGTCCTGAAGTTGTCCGACACCATTCTGGTGGAGCTCAAGAAGGGAACCCTTTCCCGGGGCCACGCCAAGGCGCTTTTGTCTGTGGAGGACGCGACGGAGCGGGATCGCCTCGCCAGAGAGATTCTCGAATCGGGAATGAGTGTCCGTCAGGCCGAAAAGGCGGCCCAGGAAAAGAAAGCGCAAAACACCAAGTCCGCAACCCCGTCCGGATCGGTGGCCGCAACAGCCAAGATCGACCCCGAATTGATGAAACTGACCCAGGACCTCACGCGCCGTTACATGTCGAAAGTCGAAATCAAGGGAACCAAAAAATCCGGCCAAGTGGTGATCCGTTACTCTTCCAAAGACGAGCTGGCACGCATCTTCGGCCAATTGATGGGTGAGTGAGATGAACTACCGTCTGGACAGCTTTCCGTCGCCCGAGGTCGTCTCCACCCAGATTACCGGAGTGTTGGAGTCTGCCGTGGAGTTCAGGGGAAACCTCGCCTACAGCGGCTGCTTCCATGTGAATGGCGTGGTGCACGGAAAAATCAGCACCCCCGACATGTTGGTGGTCGGCGAAACGGGTCGTGTCACGGGCGAGATTTCCGCCGGAGTGGTGATCATCTTCGGCAAGGTGGAGGCCATCATCCAGGCCAAGCACCGCGTCGAGATCCGGAAGCCGGCGGTGTTCAAAGGGGAGATGAGCACTCCCAGCCTGAAGGTCGAAGAGGGCGTCATCTTCGAAGGCACCAACAAAATGCTATAACTCCCTTGACCGGATTTCTGGCTGCGTGTTAGCACATGGGTCAACCCAAAAACCGACGCGCAATTCAAAAAGCTCAATCAAAAAGGGCGGATAGACATGAGCCAGATTCTCGAGCAACTGGAGATCAATCAAACCTTCTTCATTCAGTTCATTCTGTTCGGAGTGTTTTTCTTCGTCCTCTCCGAGCTTTACCTGAAGCCCTTCCAGCGCTTGATCGAAAAGCGCCAACAAAAACTCACGGACGACCTTCAGGGTTCCGCAGAGCTCTTGAAGTCTGTCGAAAGCAAACTCGCTGAATACGAAAAAGCTCTGGCAGCGGCCCGCTCCGAGGCGGCCAAGCACTTTGAATTGCAGTTGGCCGAAATTCGCATTCGGGAAGAGGCAGAGATCTCAAAGGTAAAAGACCAAGTGAAAAGGGAATATCTCGAGGCGAGCAAGGTCCTCCAGGCTGAGCGTACCAAGGTTGAGTCTGAGCTGAAGCTCCAGGTAGAAGCCCTTTCGGAAGAGATTGTGAACAAGGTATTAGCGGGGAATTGAACTCATGTTGAAACTCATCTTGCCGGCCATTCATCTTTTCGGCCTTGTGGGATTCATCCTTTACAAGGCCAAGAGCCCGTTCTTTCAGTTCATGAAGGACAGGCAGCGCGACATTTCGGAGGGTCTCAACAAGTCCAAGACCCAGGCGAACATGGCCGCCCAGAGGAAAAAAGAAATCGAAGCGAAATTTTCCATGCTCGAGAGCGAAAAAAACATGATCGCCAAAGAGTGGGAAGAAAAACGCCAGAAGCAGTCGCAAGCAGTGCAAGAATCAGCGGTGCGGGTGATTGCACAGACCCGTCGCGAAGCGGAACAGAACCGGGTCGCATTGGAGTCCGGTGTGGCTGCCGAAACCCTCGCCGATTTCAAGCGTGCCGTGTTGGTGCAGGCAAAGGAAAAAATCCAGAAGTCCCTGAGTCCTGAAATCCAGGCGCGACTCCAGAAGCGGTTCTTGAATGAAATCTCCGGTGGAGGTGCACGATGAAGGCGGTGAGACTATATGCGCAGGTCCTGGTGGATGTGGCGTTGGCACCCCAGTCCGGAATCGATCTCAGTCGCGTGATCCGCGAGCTTTCCGCGTTTTCGGAATCTTTCGGGCAGTCTGAAATGGCCCACAAGGTGTTCGAGAATCCGGCGATCACCGAAGAGGAGCGCCGGAAGGCCTTGAAGGCCCTGACCTCGAAGTTCGATCTGGGTGAGGTCTCCGACAGGTTTTTGAACATTCTTCTGCGTCGCGGGCGCTTGAACCTTCTGGCCGAGATCATCCGCGAGGTCGAGTGGATTGAAATCGAGAAACGCGGTGGAGTGATGGGTGAAGTGGTGAGTGCCGTGGCGCTCGAGCCCGAGGCGCTTGCCGGTATTGCCGATGCGCTCGGGAAGCGGCTGAACAAGCCCGTCCAGCTGAAGCAGAAAACCGATCCGGCCCTGATCGCGGGGATGCGCGTGACGGTGGGTGGAATCACTTACGACGGATCCGTGAAGGGCAAGTTGGACAAGTGGTCCGAGCTGAATTGAAAACTTTTTTGTATTGAACTTTAGGAGAACAAAATGAGCCTGAAAGCAAATGAGATCGCAGAAGTCCTGAAAAGCCAGCTTGCCAACCTCGACAGCAAGCTCGATGTGTCTGAAACCGGTACCGTCCTCGCAGTGGGTGACGGGGTCGCCAAAATCTACGGTCTCGAAAAAGCGATGGCCGGAGAGTTGGTTGACTTCGGAAGCGGCGTCAGCGGCATGGTTCTCAACCTCGAAGAAATGGCAGTCGGTGTGGCCATTCTCGGTGACGAAACCCTCATCAAGGAAGGGGCGACCGTCAAGCGTACCGGCAAGATCGTGCAGGTCCCCGTCGGAAAAGAGCTCCTGGGTCGCGTGGTGAACTCGCTCGGTCAGCCGATCGACGGCCTCGGAGAGATCAAGGCCTCCAAGTTCAGCCGCGTGGAAGTGAAGGCTCCCGGCATCATCGAGCGGAAGTCGGTTCACGAACCGCTGCAGACCGGACTGAAGGCGATCGATGCGATGATTCCGATCGGGCGCGGTCAGCGTGAGCTCATCATCGGTGACCGTCAGACCGGTAAGACTGCCATCGCGATTGACACCATCATCAATCAAAAAGGCAAAGACGTGTTCTGTATCTACGTTGCCATCGGCCAAAAGCAATCCACGGTTGCACAGGTCGTTGACCGCCTGAAGAAGTCCGGCGCCATGGATTACACCATCGTGGTCGCAGCCAATGCGTCCGAACAGGCTCCACTCCAGTTCTTGGCTCCTTACACCGGCGTCACCATGGGTGAGTACTTCCGTGACAACGGCATGCACGCCCTGATCGTGTATGATGACCTCACCAAGCAAGCCCAGGCGTACCGCCAGTTGTCCCTCCTGCTCCGTCGTCCTCCGGGGCGCGAAGCCTATCCCGGCGACGTTTTCTACCTCCACTCCCGCTTGCTCGAGCGCGCGGCAAAACTGTCCGACAAGCTCGGCGCAGGAAGCTTGACCGCCCTGCCGATCATTGAAACCCAGGCCGGAGACGTGTCGGGTTACATCCCGACCAACGTGATTTCGATCACCGACGGTCAGATCTTCCTCGAGAGCGACCTGTTCTACAGCGGTGTCCGTCCTGCGGTGAACGTGGGTCTCTCTGTTTCGCGGGTGGGGGGTGCGGCCCAGATCAAGGCGATGAAACAAGTCGCAGGAACGTTGCGGATCGATCTCGCCCAGTACCGCGAGAAGGCGGCTTTCGCCCAGTTCGGCTCCGACCTTGACCCGGCAACCCAGCGCCAGTTGGCCCGGGGTCAACGTCTGGTGGAGATCCTGAAGCAGCCGCAGTACCAGCCGCAGCAAGTGGATCAGCAGATTCTGATCCTCTTCGCCGGCGTGAACGGGTTCCTCGACAACATCCCGACCGCGCGCCTCGGTGCTTACGAGATCCAATTGAAGGACTATCTCGCCAAGAACCACGCCGACATCGCCGAGACCATCCTCAACAAGAAGGCGATCGATGACGCCACCAAGGCGAAGCTCATGGATGCCCTGAAGGCCTTCGAGAAGGTGTTCAGCTAATGCCAAGCATCAAGGACCTGAAAAACAGAATCGGGTCGACCAAGAACACCCAGCAGACCACCAAGGCCATGAAAATGGTCTCGGCGGCGAAGCTCCGCCGCGCCACGGATGCGATCATGAGTCAGCGTCCCTACGCGAAAGAGATCGCACGGATGATGGGGATCCTTGCGGCCCAGGGCGCCGGGCCCGCTGAACGCGCCGGTGCGAAGCCGGTGTCACTCGTGGTGGCGTTCAGTTCCGATCGTGGACTCTGCGGGGGCTACAACGGATCCGTGATCCGCGCCACCCTGAACTGCCTGGGCCAGAAAGCTGCGGAAGGCAAGGCGGTCAAGTGCGTGTTCGTCGGAAAAAAAGCCTTCGAAGGCGTGAAGATCCGCTCCAAGGTGGATCTCGCCCATTACGAAGAGTTCGGCGCGAAGATCACTTTCCGTAAGGCCGGTGAACTGTCGAAGAAGATCCTCACTCTGTTCGAGTCGGGGGAAGTCGACGAAGTGATCTTCATCTACAACGAGTTCAAGAACGCCATCAGCCAGGTGGTCCAGACCGACACGGTTCTTCCACTCATGCTCCAAGACGGCGCTGCGGATCCGAAATCGGATCTGCTGATCCTCGAACCTTCGAAGCAAGAGCTGTTCGATTCACTCTCTTCCAAATATTTCGTGATCCAGGTCTTCAAGGCCCTTCTTGAAGCCCAGGCTTCCGAACACGGCGCACGGATGAGCGCGATGGAGAATGCGACGAAGAACGCCGGAGACATGATCCGGAAGCTCACGCTCCAATACAACAAACAGCGCCAGGCGGCGATCACCAAGGAACTCCTCGAGATCATCGCCGGAAGCGAATCGCAAAAAACACAGGCTTAACCCTCTAAGGAGAAATGAAGATGTCAGCAAGCGCAGGACTTCAAAACACAGGAAAGATCAAAGCGATCATCGGACCCGTTGTCGACGTGGAATTCCCGGCCGGCAAAGTCCCCCCGATTTACCAGGCGGTTCGAGTCACCAACAAGACCAACGGCGATCAGGAGTGGAACCTCGTTCTCGAGGTCGCCCAGCACTTGGGTGAGAACACCGTTCGCTGTATCGCCATGGACGCCACCGACGGTCTGACCCGTGGTCAGCCCGCCCTCGACACCGGCGACCAGATCATGATGCCCGTCGGCCCTGAAACCCTCGGTCGGATTCTGAACGTGGTCGGTGAACCGGTGGATGAAGCCGGCAAGGTCGGCGCCAAGAAGCACTGGGGTATCCACCGTGCGGCTCCCGCCTTCAAAGAACAATCGACCGCTGTCCAGCCGTTCTACACCGGGATCAAGGTTGTGGATCTGATTGCTCCGTATGCAAAAGGCGGTAAGATCGGTCTCTTCGGTGGTGCGGGCGTCGGCAAGACCGTTCTCATCATGGAGCTCATCAACAACATCGCCACCCAGCACGGTGGTTATTCGGTGTTCGCCGGAGTCGGCGAGCGGACCCGTGAAGGGAACGACTTGTTCATGGAAATGAGCGAGTCCGGGGTCATCAAGAAGACCTCCCTCGTGTACGGACAGATGAACGAACCACCAGGAGCTCGCGCCCGCGTGGCCCTGTCCGCATTGACCATCGCCGAGTATTTCCGCGATGAAGAAAACCGCGACGTTCTCTTGTTCGTCGACAACATCTTCCGTTTCACCCAGGCGGGTTCGGAAGTGTCGGCACTCCTCGGACGGATTCCTTCGGCCGTGGGTTATCAGCCCACCCTCGCCACCGAGATGGGTGAACTTCAAGAGCGGATCACCTCCACTTCCAAGGGATCCATCACCTCGATCCAGGCGGTTTACGTTCCGGCGGACGATTACACCGATCCGGCTCCTGCGACCACCTTCTCGCACTTGGATGCGACCACCAACCTGAGCCGTCAGATCGCAGAAATGGCGATCTTCCCGGCTGTGGATCCACTCGCTTCCACCTCCCGCGTTCTGGATCCCCAGATCGTCGGCGAAGCCCACTACAAAGTGGCCCGCCAGGTCCAAGGGATTCTCCAGCGTTACAAGGAACTCCAGGACATCATCGCGATTCTCGGGATGGACGAATTGTCTGAAGAAGACAAGAAGACCGTCAGCCGCGCGCGCAAGATCCAGCGTTTCCTTTCCCAGCCGATGTTCGTAGCCGAACAGTTCACCGGTCTGAAAGGGAAGTTCGTGAAGATCGAAGACACGATCCGTGGTTTCCGTGAAATCGCCGAAGGCGCGCACGATCAACTGCCCGAGCAGGCGTTCTACATGGTCGGAACCATCGAAGAAGCGGTCGAGAAGGCCAAAACCCTCGTTTGAGGAAGGGCGGAATCATGCAAACCTTCAGTTTGAGCATTTTCGCTCCCGAACGCCGACTCACCCAGGATGAGCAAGTGAAGTCGCTCATCCTCACGACGGCCAAGGGAGAGGTCGAGATCCTGCCGGGACATGCCGACATGATCTCCCGCCTCGAGACCGGTCGCTTTGCTTACGTCGCGGATTCGAAACCGGTGGTGACCGGAGTCATCTCCAGCGGATTCGTGAGTGTCGAGAACGGCAAGGTCAAGGTGATCGCCGAGACCCTCGAGCTTCCGCACGAGATCGACCAGTCACGCGCACGCACCGCCCAGATCAAAGCGGAGAAAATGCTGAGTGATGCTTCGCTCGATGAGCACAGCTTCAAGAAGTACCAGCTGAAGCTCCAGCGCGCGATCCTCCGTCAATCCATTGGCGGCTGATCCGTACGAAAAATGATTCAGGAAGGCCTCGGGGGCTCCCCGGGGCCTTTTTCTTTCTTATTGTAAGCGCTTACGCTTTGTCCCATACTGGAACCAACGCGATCCGACACCGGATGTCGGCACACCATGAAATGAACGGAATCGTTTCCGAAAGCGCATCACGCAGTACCGTAGCAGTGTCGCAGTGGGTCTCCCTCGGTGGAGTCCTGTCATGTTTGATGGGCGGCTTTGTCTTCGGGTACCATTCCGATCCCATACCCCTCGCAGAGCTCGAGGTCCTTTGGTCCGAGAGCCGGACCTGGGCCACATCGATTCCCGCCTATTTTTCAGAACCCACCCTGAATAGCCAAGGGATGCGCGCACAGGAGTTGACTACTCAAGCCCCGGCAGAAACGATCAGCTGGAGTCGAAGTTCTGCGCAACTCGATCCAGAAGCCACCATCACTCTGGCAAAAGGTTTGAACGAACAGCAACGCCAGCAGCTTCAACAGATTCTCGTCCGTGCAGGCGTTTCGCCGTCCAATCGCACCGTGGTGAGCGTGGTGAGGCCCGATCCCAAGGTTTGGGATCCGGTCGAAGTGGAGCCTGAGGGTGTTGCATTGGCTTCCGAGGTGGAGAGCGACCCCTGCAAATTGGGGTTCAACCATGATTTCCAACATGCGGGGACCGCCCTCTGTCCGGAGCGGGCCAGCGCCCTCTCCCGGAACCACCGTGCCGAAGGATGGGTGAAGGTGGAAGGGGCCGCACACTTACCGACCCTCATTCATCAACCGGCACCGAACGGTGGCGCATCTTTGCTTCTCGATTCGACTGAGTTGTCCGACCTCGCCCTTCGTGCCGGAATCGGCATTGTGAAGGGTTCGGGAGTGTTGATCGGACCTGAACAACCGGGTTACCGGATCAGTTTCGCCGGCCGGTCCGAAGAGCCTGAATCATTCGAGTCGGGCGGAAAGCGTTACTTTGCCGTCCTGAATGCCGAGCCCGGCGCAGGGGTGATCGAGATGGCCAAGGATGGGGATCCCTCCTTGGTCGCAACCGTTTTCGTACCGGTCTTGGGTGACCAGATCACCTATGTGGACCTTGCTCCACCGGTGGATGCCACCCTGTCGGTGAGAGTCGTCAAGACCGGGCAGGTTGAAGATCCTGACACCACACACCTCACCGTGGGCTGGTCGATGCACCAGGGGATCCGGGCGATCACCCGTCAGGACGGGTACGCCGAGCTCAGAAACATCCGTGTGGTACCCGGCTTTCCTGCGTTTCTGGATGTCCAGAGTCGCCGCGGAGAAGATCCCGGCTTCGTTTACCGGTATGAAATCCGGAATCCTTCGGACGGGGCCCTTCATCTCCTTCCCCAAATTCCTGAAGTCCAACTTGGACGGTGGCTGGGTCAGGTGAGACAAGGGTTGAGTGACCAATCGGCCATGGTCGTGGGAAGTGTCCGACCCAGCCGGATTGAACCGAAAGGACCTCCGGTCCATGCCCGTGTCGAACCCCTCACCGACAAATACGGACTCGAGCCGCTGTCTTACTCACTCCTTTGGGACGGAAAAATCAGCACCGATTCCCCGCTCGACCCGCGCTCTCCCCGCTTCATGTCGGTTCAAATTCCTGAAGGTCTGAGTCAGGTCCGGATCGGAACCGCCAACGCCTCCTTGCCCATCCTGGGACTTCTTCCTGTTTCACCCCGGGTGATCCATGTGGTAACCGAATGAACATGGAACAAACAAACCCGTTCGAATCCGCACTCGCCCGCCTGGAAGCGATCGTTAAAAACATCGAAGCCGGGAATCTTCCGCTCGAGGAATCCCTGACCGCGTTCCAAGAGGGCGTCGGTCTGATCCAGCAGTGTCAGACCCTCCTCTCCCAAGCGGAACAAAAAGTGGAGATGCTCGTGAAGGCAGGTGCTTCGGGAGTTGAAACGAAGTCCATTCCCGATCCGACATGAGCCAGGAAACCCGCCGCCTGGATCAAGCCCTGGTGGAGCGGGGGTTGGCCCCAACACGCACACGCGCAAGGGAATGGATCGAGTCAGGGCGTGTGAAGGTGCACGGAAAACCGGTCTTGAAACCGGCCACCGGTGTGGTTGCAGATGATCCGATCGAGGTCGATCTACCCGTGAAACAGTGGGTATCCAGGGGGGCGCACAAACTCATTGCGGCCTTGGATGCTTTCGGTGTCGATCCCACAGGGCGGGTCGCATTCGACATCGGAGCCTCGACGGGGGGGTTCACAGAAGTGCTTCTCTCGAGAGGGGCGGGGAAAATCTTTGCAGTGGATGTCGGACACGGTCAGTTGGACCCACGGCTCAAGGAGGACCCCCGGGTCGTGAATGTCGAAAAGTACCATGCGAGGAACTTCAACCCCGCCGACTTCGACACCGTCGCTTCACTTCTGGTCATGGATGTCTCGTTCATCTCGGTCCGCCAGGTACTCCCTGCGGTGATGCGGGGTCTCGCGGAGGGGGCGGATCTCTTGGTGCTCTTCAAGCCGCAGTTCGAGGTCGGAAGGGAGCATCTCGGATCGGGTGGAATCGTACGGGACGCCGAGGTGCGGAAAAAAGCACTCGATCAGGTCATCGAATGGTCCCGCGACTTCCCGCTGTTGCACCGTGGTGCGATCGAGTCACCCGTCATCGGAGGGGACGGCAACCACGAGTACCTCATCCACTGGAAGAAGCTTTGACAATATATTGACCGTACCGTGTGCGGTTCCCGGGTGTTAAGATGGGATCCGCATGAAAATCCTCCGGAAAATCAAAGCGAGTCTGAAGATCCTCGTCATCGGCGCAGTGGCCGGAGTGATCGCACTCGCAGGGGGTGTCTGGTACGTGTATCAGAGCATCCAGAAAGACATTCCCGAGATCCGCAAGGTTTCGGATTACCGTCCGCCGGGAGTCACTCAGATCCTTTCGCTCGAAGGAAAGTCGACCAAGGTCATGGCCGAATTCTACAAGGAGCGGAGATACCTCACTCCTTACGACCAGATTCCGGCAAAACTGGTCCAGGCTTTCCTCTCGGCCGAAGACTCGACCTTCTTCGAACACCAAGGGGTGAACTTTGTGGCCATCACCCGGGCGGCGATTGCGAATTTTCTCGCAGGTCAGGTGGTCCAAGGCGGATCCACGATCACCCAGCAGATTGCAAAATCCCTCTACCTGAGTCCGGAAAGGAATCTGCTCCGGAAGCTGAAAGAATTTTTCATCGCATTCCAGCTCGAAAAGAACCTGAAAAAAGAAGAGATCCTCTACCTCTACCTCAACCAGATTTATCTCGGTAGCGGGGCCTACGGCGTACAAGCCGCCGCCCGCACCTACTTCCACAAGGACTTGAAGGCCCTGACTCTCGCCGAGATGGCGCTCATCGCAGGTCTTCCGACCGCACCCGGAAAATACTCCCCGCTCTTGAACCCCAAGAAAGCCAAAGAGCGGCAACTCTATGTGCTGAAGCGAATGCGGGAGAACAAGAACATCTCTGAAAGCGAACAGAAGAACGCCGCAGCCGAACAAATCCGGATCTTCATCAACGACGGAACTTCCAAGGCCATCGCCCCCCATTTTGTCGAGTATTTGCGCCGGCACATGATCCAGAAGTACGGCGAGAAAATGCTGTATGAAGACGGCTTGACGGTCACCATTCCATCCGCGGCGAAGTACTCGACTTACGCCCAAGAAGCCTTGGAAGAAGGGCTCGAAGAGATCGATCAACGCAAAGGTTATCGCGGACCCGTGGCCCGCATCGAGCAGAAGGACTGGGCCAACAAGCAAGCTGAACTGAGAAAGCAAATCACACAAGAAGCCTTTCCGTTCCGCTTCCTCACTCAGGAGGGAACGCTGGATCTCGAGTCCGCCATCGCAGAATTCGACCCCGGACACGAGAAGGCGGTGAAGAGTAAGCGGCTGCAAGCCTTGGTCACCCAGATTTCGGCTGACAAGAAGTCCGCCATCGCCTCGATCGGACTCGACTCCGTGGTGCTTTCGCTCGACGGAATGAAATGGGCCTACCCGGTAGGACAGTCGAACCGGCCTCCGCGGACGGTTGCGGAGGTGTTGCAGCCGGGGGATCTCGTGTGGGTCAAGCCCCAGGCTTATGGATCGGGAATGTGGAAGGCCAATCTGACGCAAGAACCTGAAATCGAAGGGGCCTTGTATTCTGTGGATGTGCAGACCGGACAGATTCTCGCGATGGTGGGCGGATTCAACTACGGCAAATCAGAATTCAACCGCGCGGTCCAAGCCAAACGTCAGATGGGATCGACCTTCAAACCGATCATTTACTCGGCGGCGATCGAAAAGGGCTACACTCCGGTGAGCATCATCGTCGACGCACCGATTGTCTTCGAGGACAAAGAAAACGGGACCTGGAAGCCCGAAAACTACGAAGAAAAATTTTACGGTGATACCACCTTCCGCCAGGCCTTGATCAACTCGAGGAACATTCCGACCGTGAAGATCGTCCAGGACATCAAGGTCCAATCGGTCATCCGCCAGGCCAAGCGTCTGGGCATCGAGACCGAGTTCAATCCGGACCTGTCGATCTCGCTCGGTTCGGCGGTCACCACGGTCCAGGATCTGGTTCACGCATTCACTGCGTTTCCCATGCTCGGCAGGCCGTTCCGCGCCAATGTGTTCCAGGCCATTTCCGATCGCGACGGAAGGACCCTGGAAACCTCGGCGGATCTACCGGCCGAGCGGGGTGAGGTGAAAGAAACCACAGAGATGGATACGGCTCCATTCGCTCCCTTGATTCCGGGGCTCAGGATCGACCCGCGGGTGGCCTACGTGATGACCCACCTCATGAAGGAAGTGGTCCAGTTCGGAACGGCAGCCAAGGCCAGCGCGCTGGGTCGTCCCATCGCCGGAAAAACCGGAACGACCCAGGATTTCCGGGACGGCTGGTTCATCGGATTTTCGCCCCAGGTCGTCACAGGGGTTTGGATCGGTTACGACGACCAGCGCAGTATGGGCCGGGGAGAGTCGGGGGCCAATACGGCCCTTCCCGTCTGGATTCGTTATATGAACCAGATCCTCAAGGATTACCCCGTGGTGGACTTCGTGGCGCCTCCGGGCATCACCTATGTCCAGGTCGACCCCAAGACGGGGAAACCCCTGTCCGGGGGAAGAGGGACGCGGGAAGCCTTCATTTCAGGGACCGAACCCGGGGCCCGTGATTCAGAGCCGGAAACCGACCCGGATGAGCCCAAGCGCTCGAAAAAAGGACCGATCAAGATCGAGCAGGTCGATGACGACGTGCTCCGCGAAGACCGTTAGACCGGAAATGTGCTAGAATTCAGTCAATCGGCGACAGGATTCTGCCGATAAGGTCAAGGCGTGGACGTTCGTTTACAAGAAAATCCGATCTACAGGTCCCTGGCGCTGCACTTGGTGCTCGCGCTCCTGATCTGGATTGGACTGAAAAACACCCATTGGAAACATGACCTTCAGGTTCCGATCGAGGTCACTCTGACCCCGAAAGAGGTCCCTCCCCAGGATAGAGCCAAGTCGATTGTCCGATCCGAGGCGGAACCCACCGAGACAGAACCCAAGCCGGATTCCTTCTTGAGCGACCAAAACCGGGCGATCCGACAGGAAACGGTGGCACGCAGAGAGGGCGGGGGGGGCGCGATCTCTGCCATTCCACGGCCTAAAAAAGCCCCGAAACTTTCGGACCTCGGAATGAGGATGAAGGAAGACGCTCCCCGGGAGTATACCGAAGAGCGCCGATGGGCCAATCCACAATTCGGAGAGGCCCTCAAGGGTGGGCAGTACATCCAGGGGATCCGGGAAGGCGAAGTGACCGCCCTCAATACCAAGGAATTCGTCTTTTATTCCTATTTCGAACGCGTGAGAAAACAGCTCGACCAAGCCTGGCAGCCCCTGGTTCGACAAAACATCCAGAAGATCCTGAAAAGCGGAAGAAAACTGGCCTCGAATTCAGACCATGTCACCCGGGCGCTCGTGACCTTGAACCAGCAGGGTCAGATCCTCAGAATCCAGGTGATTGAAGAGTCCGGGTCGCAAGATCTCGATCAGGCGGCCGTCGACGCCCTCAACCGGGCAGGACCCTATCCCAACCCCCCGAGGGGTTTGGTGGACGGAAAGGGCGAAGTCCAGATCCGCTGGGACTTCATTCTGAAAACTTGACCGCTTGAAAACTCAACCCAGCATGCTTTGCATGCCGCGCTTGAGGAGAGCGGTGTTCCAAATGGAACTGGCCTGACGGAAACAACGGACGATCCGCTCAGCGGCATCTTCCGGACTCAATTTCTGGGAGTCGGCAAGATGTCCAGCCGCGATGATCAGGGCGGCGAACTCGGGAGAGGCCATCAGCTCCGGGAGATCCGAGGCGATGGGAGCGGAATCCGTCAGAGTGGTGAGGATAGCGGTGTTGAACGCGGCCATCCAGTCACGCATCGCGGGACCTTCCTTGCGGGAGGTTTCGGGTGCGGACTGATTCGATTCGTGAAGCTGAAGTTGTAAATCCAAGTGTTGTTGCATCCGGTAAATCAGGGTTGTGAAAACAGAGTCCGCACCTTACCGGAACAAAAAAAAAATGGGAAGAGCTTTCTGAAAAACGAAACCTGCGATAAGGTCACATCATGCAAACCACCGGAAAAAAGGCTGAAATTCTTAAAATAATCGAATGGGCGGATTTCCACACCTTTTCAATGCGGCATATCGGCCCGCCGGAAAAAGAGCAAAAAGAAATGTTGAATGCGCTTGACTTGAATTCTCTTGACGAGCTCATTGCGCAGACGGTGCCGGCCTCCATCCGGACCGATGCGCCTCTCGCGGTGAAGTCCTTGCCGAGTGAATCGGCGGTTCTCCGGGAACTCAAAAAAGTCGCTGACAAAAACCGGGTGATGCGCTCCCTGATCGGTCTCGGATTCTACGACACCGTGGTACCACCGGTGATCCAAAGGAACATTCTGGAGAATCCGGGCTGGTACACCCAGTACACCCCCTATCAGGCCGAGATCGCCCAAGGGCGGCTGGAGGCGATTTTGAACTTCCAGACCCTGGTCACCGACCTGACCGGCCTGCCCGTTGCCAACGCATCCCTTCTGGACGAGGCCACGGCCTGTGCCGAGGCCATGGCCATGAGCCGCGCCATCCATCCCGATGCGGAGAGGAATGTGTTTGCGGTTTCTTCCGCTTTGCACCCTCAGAACATCGAGGTGATCCGCACCCGCGCATTGCCACTCGGGATCGAGATCGAGCTCTTCGAAGAGGGGTCATTCAGCCCCACTCAGCGCCACTTCGGTTGTTTGTTCCAATATCCCGACACCCGGGGTCGGATCGATTCCGATCTTCCCCGGAAGATCGGACACGCCAAGGCTGCCGGCCTCATGGTCACCATTGCCGCCGACCCGATGGCTTTGCTGCTTCTGAAAAGTCCGGGATCTCTCGGAGCCGACATCGCCGTGGGAAGCATGCAGCGATTCGGTGTTCCGATGGGCTTCGGTGGGCCGAGTGCGGCTTACATGTCCTGTAAGGACGAGTACAAGCGCAGTCTGCCCGGCCGTATTGTCGGGCTTTCGAAGGATGCCCGAGGCAAGCCGGCCATCCGCCTCGCCCTCCAGACCCGCGAACAACACATCCGCCGGGAAAAGGCGACGAGCAACATCTGCACCTCGCAGGTTTTGCTTGCGGTGATGTCTTCCATGTATGCGGTTTATCACGGTCCCGAGGGGCTGCTCCGCATTGCCAAGAGGATCCATGGCGGTGCCGTCCTTTTGGGTCGCGCCATCCGGAATGCAGGGTTTGCACTCCACTCGGATGCTTTCTTCGATACCGTCACCTTCGACGCCGGATCCCGTGCGGACGGGATTCAAAAACAAGGTCTGGATGAAGGGTTCAACTTCCGGAAAGAGGGAGACCGGATCACGATTGCGCTCGACGAAGTCGTTGATGCCGGAGAACTCGACAGACTCGTGCGGATTCTCACCGGTGGAAAAGAGACGCCGGCATCACTGGGCGCTGACACGCTGACTCCGCAGATCCCGGAAGACCTCATCCGCGACGACGCGGTTCTCGCGCATCCGGTGTTCAACAGCTACCACTCCGAGCACGAGATGCTCCGGTACATGTCGAAACTCGAGAAAAAAGACCTCTCTCTCAACTTTTCAATGATCCCGCTCGGATCCTGCACCATGAAGCTGAATGCCACGGTCGAAATGATTCCCGTGACCTGGCCTGAATTCGGCAAGCTCCATCCGGCCGCACCGGCTTCCCAGACCGAGGGTTACCTCGAGCTGTTCCGTGATCTGGAAACCATGTTGGCGGAAGTGACTGGCTTCGATGCTGTGTCTCTGCAACCGAACGCAGGTTCTCAAGGAGAGTACACCGGCTTGCTGGCCATCCGCGCCTACCACGAAAGTCGCGGAGACACTCACCGGAATGTCTGCCTCATTCCGAAGTCCGCCCATGGAACCAATCCGGCATCGGCCGTCATGGCCGGATTCAAGGTGGTGGTGGTGGAGTGTGACAGCGACGGGAATGTCGATCTGGCGGATCTCAAGCGTCTTGCCGATGTCCATTCCGCACAGTTGGGCGCGCTCATGGTCACTTACCCGTCCACACACGGCGTCTTCGAGGAAAACATCCGCGAAATCTGTGAGGTGATCCACGCCCGTGGCGGTCAGGTTTACATGGACGGCGCCAACATGAATGCCCAGATCGGGGTTTGCAAACCCGGGCACTTCGGTCCGGATGTGTGTCACCTCAATCTGCACAAAACGTTTTGCATTCCGCACGGTGGTGGCGGCCCCGGAATGGGACCGATCGCGGTGAAGAGTCAGTTGGCGCCGTTCCTGCCCGGTCACAGCCTCCTCCGCTATTCCGGTGCGAGCACCGGGGGGTCCCGGGCGTTGGGCGCGGTGTCCGCCGCCCCTTGGGGAAGCGCGAGCATTCTTCCGATTTCCTGGGTTTACATGAAACTCATGGGTGGTGAGGGTTTGCGTCGGGCAACCGAAGTGGCGATCCTGAATGCGAATTACATGGCCAAGCGCCTAGAGACCCACTACCCGGTGTTGTACCGGGGCCGGTCCGGACGCGTGGCTCACGAGTGCATCCTCGATCTCCGCCCCCTCAAAGCCGAAACAGGAGTCGAGGTGGAAGATCTGGCCAAGCGCCTGATGGATTACGGTTTCCATGCGCCCACGATTTCCTTCCCGGTGGCCGGAACACTCATGATCGAGCCGACCGAGAGTGAATCCAAGGCCGAGATGGATCGCTTCATCGATGCCATGATTTCGATCCGTTCCGAGATCGAAGCCATCCGGACCGGAAAGTCCGACCGGAAAATCAATCCGCTCAAAAACGCGCCTCATACCGCTGAAATGGTCTCTTCGACTGAGTGGATGTTCCCCTATTCCCGCGAGGAGGCGGCCTATCCGCTCCCGGCCATCCGGCAGAAGAAATTCTGGCCTTCCGTTGCGCGAATCGACAACGTCTACGGTGATCGCAATCTGGTGTGCTCCTGCGCTCCGATCGAGTCCTATTCGTCTTGAGTAACGGCCGGCCACGCCCGCCAATCGGGTGAGCCGGCCTTTTTCCAAAGGTCCGATCCTGGAACCAGGCAGGAGTTTTTCGAGGCGGGTCCCGGGTCCTCCTCGTGAAACACCACGCGGAGCCCGGATGGAATTCCGGTCAGTGCGAGAATCTGTGCGGCACACATGGCGCAGGGGCGGAGGCTGACATGAAGGCTGGACCCCGAGGGTACAGATTGGCTGTGTAGTGTGAACCACGCTTCGACCAGATTCACTTCTGCGTGCGCGGTGCGATCGGACGCGGTCATGCTCCAGGAGGCGAGAAGGACCTTGCCCTCCGGATCCAGCAAGACGGAACTCACCCGGGGAAACCCGTCTGACTTGAGTTTGAGATCGGCAAGCAGTTCTTCGATCGCACCTGAAGGGGGCTCCCGGGTGTGAGTGAGGGTTGAGATGGCGGGAAGGGTGACAAGATTACGATCGCCTGTGAAGCTGGTGAAGCGGGAATCCCACTCCTCCGGGCCCACCACTTCGAACCGTTTGGCGGCGACTTTGATCATTCCCTCGCACACCGGGCTCAGGGGACGATCCACGAAGATCCGGTTCCGCAGCAGGCTCAGTGCCTGACCCGGGAACAAGCGCCAGATTCCGCGGACGAGCTCCGTCACCGCAGTCCGGTGGGGTCGACTGCCGTCACACTCAGAATGATAAAGCGCGCCTTGATGGACGAGAAAAGCCCTCATCTCGAGGGGCCTTGCTCAAAGGCTCCGGACGTATTCCTGGTATGCGTCAGCATCCAGAAGACCGTCGAACTGGGCTTTGGCATCGGCGGCCTCCACCACCAGCATCCATTCGGTATGGGGCTGGCTGTTGATCCGGCCCGGATCCGACACGAGGTCCGAGTGGATCTCGACGACCTTACCGGAAACCGGCGCGTAAAGATCCGATACCGCCTTGATGCTTTCCACGACTCCGAAGGTCTCGTGTGATTTGAGCTCGCGACCGACCTTGGGAAGCTCGAGAAACACGATGTCTCCCAAGCTGCTCTGGGCATGATCGGTGATTCCCACGCGGATACGGTTCTCCGAAAGGAGTTCCGCCCATTCATGTTCCTTGGTGTAGCGGTATTGTTTCGGGTAACTCATACATTCCTCCTGGATTTGGATATGAAAGGTGTGGGACTGACCGTGTACTCGAGGAAGTCCTCGCGGACTTTCACCCAGACCCGGGTTCCTGTGGTTTCGTGTGCCTTATCAATGAGCGCGATGGCGATCGATTGCTTGAGTGTGGGGCTCTGTGTTCCGGAGGTCACAGTCCCGATCCGGGTGGTCCGGTCCGAACCGTAAACTTCGGCCCCTTGGCGGGCGATGCCACGCCCCTCGGAGCGAAGACCGACGAGAGCCCTTGAAGGGCCGCTGGCTTTCATCGCTTCGATGGCGGAACGACCGACAAAATCCACGGGCTTTTTCAACTTGGTGATCCAACCCAGTCCGGTCTCAAGCGGGCCGGTCGAATCGTCGAGCTCGTGTCCGTAGAGAGCGTACTTCATTTCGAGTCGGAGAGTGTCGCGTGCGCCGAGACCACACGGAAGGATTCCGAAAGGAGCTCCGGCTTCGAGGAGTGCGCACCAGACCCCGGGCGCGTCCCGGTTGGACAGATAGATCTCAAAGCCGTCTTCGCCGGTGTAACCGGTTCTTGCGATCAGGGCCTGTGCACCGGCGACAGCACCCTCGGCACACCAGTAGTTCTGGATTTTCTCGAGAGGGAGCTGGCAGATTCGGGCCAGCACCTCGCCCGCGCGGGGGCCTTGGAGCGCAATCTGCGAAAACTCCGAAGATCGATTCGTCAGGCTCACAAGATCACCCGACCATTCGCGATGGATGCGGGAAAGATGATCAAAGTCTTTGTCAGTGTTGGACGCGTTCACGACCAGAAAGAACCGCTGTTCACCGGTACGGTAAACCACAAGGTCATCGATGATGCCACCGGACTCATTGCAAAATGCGGAGTACTGGGCTTGCCAAAGAGCGAGAGTGGCGGGGTCGTTGATCGTCACCTTGCTCAGAAAGGCCAAGGCACCCGGACCTTCGAGTACGATCTCCCCCATGTGGCTCACATCGAAGATCCCGCATGCGGTGCGGACGGCCTGATGTTCCGCCATCACTCCTGAATATTGTACGGGGAGTTCCCACCCGCCGAACGGTACCATCCGGCCCTTCAGTTTCAGGTGTTCTTCGTAAAGCGCAGTCCGTTTCAGCATGGCCACACTCTAGCGTTTCCGGATCGATGATGTAAATGTGTTTTCCAGCAACACCTGGATGGTCATGGGTCCCACACCACCCGGGACAGGAGTCAGCGCCGAAGGGGTGTCACCGACCGATCCGGTATCGACGTCGCCTGTGATCCTGCCGTCCGGAAGCCGGTGAATTCCGACATCCACCACGACCGCACCCGGTCGGACCCAATCCCGCTTGAGGAGGCCTTGCGATCCTGCGGCCACAAAAACAAAGTCCGCCATTTTGCACAATGAGGCGGGATCGGGGGTCTGCCGGTGGATCTGGATGACGCTGGCGTTCCGGGAAAGCAGAAGTGCGGCAAGCGGCTTACCGACGATCAGGCTCCTGCCGATCACGCAGGCGGTTTTCCCTGACACCGTGAGCCCGTAATGGTCCAGGAGGAGCAGAATCCCCCCCGGGGTACACGGCAGGAACCGCGGGTTCCCGGTCAGGAGAAGGCCCATGTTCTCGGGGTGGAGGCAGTCCACGTCTTTTTCAGGATCGACCCAAAGACAGACATCTTTCTCGTCGAAAGCGGGGGGGAGCGGCCGTTGGATCAGGATGCCGTCGACCGACGGATCCGCATTCAATGCGGAAACGCGAAGGCGAACCTGTTCCGGGGTGGCATTCCCCGGAAAGCGAATGGTCTCGCGATCGAATCCCACGAGACCCGCCATTTTTTCCTTACGACTCACATAAATCTGGCTGGCAGGATGATCCCCCACGAGGATCACGCAAAGCTTCGGGGGGCGATGGCCCGCCGCAACCCGGTCGGAGACACGATCCCGAAGGGCTTGTCTACGGATCTCGAGAACGGGCTTGGCACGCAAATCGATCATGGGCCCTCCCTGAACCGCTTCAACACGGCGTCGAAGTTTTTCCGGTACGCTTGTTTGACTCCGTCCCAAGACAAGATGCTGGGGTCGAACTGAAGACCGTCCCGGTCGCAGCGGTCTTGAAGTCTGCGGGTGAAATCATCGAGATCTGTGGCGGTGAAGGCGGACTCCTGTACCACCGCATAAAGGGCTTCCCTCGGACGGATGTTTTTTTCGACCAATTCGTGCAGAGCGCGGGAAGACAGGCAGGAGAACTGCTGTCGGACCTTGCCCTCAATGTGATCCCGGTGGATGCCGAGACTGCCGAGTGTCGAGTGGAGGCGGTCCAGGGAATACACCAGAAGTCCGAAGTGATCGGGCAGAACGATGCGCTCCGCACTCGAGTGGGAAATGTCGCGCTCGTGCCACAAGAGCGAGTCCTGATGCCCGATTTCCACATGCGATCGGATGACTCGCGCAAGACCGCACAGGTTCTCGGTCGAAACCGGGTTGCGTTTGTGAGGCATGACCGACGAGCCCTTCTGGCCCGGGCGGAACCCCTCGTGCACTTCTGCGACGTCCGAATGGTGCAGGTGTCGGATCTCGATCGAGATCCGTTCAATTGCAGTTGCAATCAGTGCGCCGATCGACAACACAAGTGCCACCCGGTCACGTGGAATGACTTGCGTGGAAACCGGTTCGACAGGAAGCCCGAGTCGCGCCAGCACCCGGGATTCGAATGAAGGATCGAGAAAAGTGTGGTTTCCGACCGCACCGGAGACCTGTCCGGTCAGCTCCGAACCGATCAGGTGGCGGACATCGCGCAAGCGCCGGGTGAGCTCAGCCCGACTCGAGAGGAACTTCTGTGCGAAAATCATGGGCTCGGCGCTCATGCCGTGCGACCGACCGACGGAGAGGAGATCGCGCGTCTCCTCGATCTTCGCATCGAGCGAATCCAAAACCCGGGAAAGTGATTGCTCCACGATGTTCAGGGAGTCCCGGAGTTGGAGTGCGAGAGCGGTGTCGAGGACATCCGAAGAAGTCACACCGTAATGAAAGAACCGCCCCGCCTCCGCAGGGACTTGTTCGGTGATGCTGGCGCAAAATGCGAGCAGGTCATGGCGGGTCCGTGCTTCGTGCTCATGAATCCTCCGGACATCGATCCGGACCCCGTTGAAGGCCGCGCGGGTGCCCGCAGGGGCCTTCCCGGACGCTTCGAGTTCGGCAAGGAGGTGGAGCTCCACTTCCAGCACGCGCTGCCAGCGAGCCTCCTCACTCCAAATCCTTGAAATCGCTTCTACTTCATACCTCGGTATCATAGGGGAATTCCTTCGAACTATAACAACAAACGTCTCGGGCTTGAAGGTGAATCGGATGCCACCCGGCAAATCCTGCCGGGTGGAAAAATTGACGGCGGAATTACGCTTTGCAAGGTGTTCCCTTTGCCCCTTAGAATGGGAGAAGGACCGGTTTTCAGGAAGAAAACGGCGAGGGAGTCAGGAACAGGATGTCCAAACCACTTTGGCCCGCGGTATCCGGAGCGATGGCGAGAGATTTTGAAGTCGAGGTCATCTCGAACAATCTTGCCAACGTCAATACGAACGGATTCAAGAAAGACGGAGTCAACTTCAAGGAATACCTCGTCACCAACGAGAAAACCGAAGGTCTGACAGCAGAAGTTCCGCGTTCTCCGATCAAGGACAAGGACCTCTACCCACTGGACGGACGGGATCAGTCCTTTGTCGTGGTGAACGGAACCCACACGAGTTTCAAAACCGGTGGTCTCAAGGTCACGGACAATCCACTCGATGTCGCCATCAACGGACCGGGGTTTCTGGAGGTTTCCACTCCTGCCGGAATCCGGTACACGCGCGCCGGAGCACTCAAGCTCGGTTCTGACGGAAGGCTCATGACCTCCGAGGGGCATCCGGTTCTGGCGCAAGGTGAACGGAATGCCGATCCTGCGTCCAGGTTCATCAATCTTCAGGGCCGGGACGGCTCGCTCCACATCAACGAACGGGGCGAATTGTACATGAATGACGAACTGGTTTCCACATTGGGTGTGGTCGAGTTCGGCGATCTCAATACCGTACGTAAAACCGGCGGTCTCTATTTCGAGAACAAGAATCCACAAGGCAACCCCCCCCAGGCCGCGACGGGAACCCAGATCCGCCAGGGAATGCTCGAAACTTCGAACGTGAATCCGGTCGAGGAGATCGCCAATCTGATTCGTGCGAACCGGATGTTCGAGCAGGATTTGAAGGCGATGAAAACAGTCAGTGAAATGATGTCCAAGGAAGTCAGTGACATCGCAAAGATGCAATGAGGGATACTGAATGATCAAGGCACTCACCACTTCGGCAACCGGACTTGAAGCGCAACAGGCGAACATCGACCGGATCGCGAACGATCTGGCCAACGTGAACACCGATGGATACAAGCGGGAAACCACCGAGTTCCAGGACCTGATGTACGAAACCACCAAAGATCCGGGCGGACGCCAGGGTGCGACCACGGTCTCTCCCACCGGGATCCAAAAAGGTCTCGGCGTGAAGGTCGGATCCGCACACAAGTTGTTCGAGCAGGGCTCCGTGAAGATGACGAGTAATCCCTACGACATCATGATCGAAGGAAAAGGGTTCATTCCGGTGACGATGCCGAACACCGGTGAGGTGGTGTACACGAGGACCGGAAACTTCAAGCTGGATTCCCAAGGCCGGATCAGCCTCAGCAACGGGGCACTCCTCGAGCCGGCGATTTCAGTGCCCGGCGAGGCCAACGGAATCGTGATCACGCCGAACGGCGAGGTCAAGGCTCTGACGACCCAGGGTGAGCAGACCATCGGTCAGATCCAGCTCGCCAACTTCATCAACCCGCAGGGCCTCCGCTCGATCGGGAACAATTTTTACAAGGCGACTCCCGCAAGTGGCGCGGTTCAAACCGTGGTTCCCGGCGAGGGCGGAACCGGAACCCTCATGCAAGGAGCCCTGGAAGCCTCGAACGTCAATGTTGCCAACAGCATGATTGAAATGATCGGCGCCCAAAGGGCCTACGAGATGAACACCCGAGTGATGGGTGTCGCCGACAAAATGCTTGAAGCGACGACAAATATCGTGAGATGATTTGACTGAGGAGGCCAGGATGGTCTCCGGGATCCGAGGATCCTGATCATCACCAGGGAGGGTGATATCGATGTTCCGAATGACGGCTCTGGCCTTGTTCGCAATGATTCAGGTGGCGCAAGCCCTGCCCGTCGGCGACGACGCCGGCCACTCTGCGCGCATGACCGAAATCGTGAAAAAGCTCCTGGAAGAGCGGATTCCCGGAGCGGAGATCCGTTTGCCGTCACTCGACAAGTTGGCCGCCCAGCCCGCGATCACCGCCTTCTCGGAAATCCGCAGTGCGAGAATCGTCGAAGACCGCCCGAACGGTTCCGTGCTGGTCGAGCTGTCCGGAACCGACACCGGTTCTGCAGCCAAGTCCGAGATGATCCAGACCCCGTATCAGGCCTGGAAGAAGGTTCCCATGGCGGTTCGTAGGATTTATCCGAACACGCGCCTCAAGAATGAAGATTTCAAAGCCGTCGAGGTGAATGTCGCATCCGGATCCGCACGTGAATACCGTGGGGTGATGATGCCGTCAGAAACCGAATTCAACGGACTCCAGTCCAGGCAGACCATTCTCGAGAACCAATATGTCGTGTCGACCGCTGTCCAAAAACAGCCCGATTTGCGCAAGGGAGACACCGTGAAGCTCCTCCTGACCTCAGGCGGACTCGAGCTCGCCACACAGGCGACTGCCGAAGAACCCGCATCGGTGGGGGACCGGATTCGCGTGCTCACCGTGAAGGGCAAGCGGGAGATGGTCGGCAAAGTGAATGAGGACCGGAATGTCGAGGTGAGTCTGTGAGAAGCGCCGTCTGGTTGGCCTTGTGCCTCTCCCTCTCCGCATGCAGTGGATTCGCGCTCAAATCCGAAGAACATACGGACTACAATGCGATCACCCAGGGAATGGACGATGGCAACGGCCGCCCCCTCGCCGGAGCCTGGCGCTCGCGCACTCCCGAAATTCCCGAAGCCTCTTATCAGCACCCTTACGGAGGCGGGTCACGCACGCCCGCTTCGCACTCCCCGGATGGCATGAGTGCGGGACGGACGGAAGCCGACGAAGAGCGTCTGGATCCCTCGGATGAGAGTGTCAGGGCGAGAATCGAAGCGAATCGGGGCCATGCACGACAGGGTCAAACCTTCGCACTCGGTGACCGCGCCACCCGCAACGATTTCTATGACAACGCCCCCGGGGACGGTTCCCTCTGGACGAACGGAAACGACGCCAATCACTTCTTCACCAAGGGCAAGGTTCGCACCCCGGGCGACATCGTCTCGGTGAAGGTGGATGAGGTTTTTGTCCGCCAAATCGCCGAGGAGGTGAAAAAGACCCTCACCCCGGCCGAGCAGGCTGTCGAAATGGCCCTGCACCTCAAGAACAACGAGCTTGCCAGGGACGATCAAGATCTCAAGGCATACCGGAACGTCGCTTCCGACGACCTCCGTTCGGACGAGGCACAGGCGGTGAAGAATCGCATGGAAAAGGCCGTTCGTTGGTCACAGGTCGACCTTTCGAAGGCAATCGCCCTGAATCCGAACGAAGAGCTCCGGGCGGAGATCATCGACCGGTTCCAAAACGGGAACTTCAAGATCCGCGCACTGAAGCGGATTCTTTATCGTGGACATACCAAAATGGTGTCTCTCGTCGCTGTGGCTCCGGCCGCCGATCTCGACGACAAGGACATGATCCAATCGGGGAAACTCTATGAATACAACATCCGCGTTGCGCGCTAAATATTACGGTTTGACCCTCGTCGCGATCGCGGCACTCCTGATCCCGGGAGTCTCGCTCGGGTCGGTCACCGTCGGTGCCCGGATCAAGGACATCGCCTCGGTCAAAGGGGTGCGGGAAAACATTCTGATCGGTTACGGGCTTGTTGTCGGACTCCGTGCCACCGGCGACTCAAGCACCGACGTGACCGCGAAGTCTCTCGGTCGACTCTTCGGCAAGCTCGGACTCGACATTGAGAAAAATGCGGCGGTGAAATCCAAGAACGCCGCAGCGGTCATTGTCACCGCGAAGCTCCCCCCTTTCGCGCGCTCGGGTGTTCAGATCGATGTGACCGTTTCTTCGATCGGCGATGCGGCCTCTCTCGAGGGCGGAACCTTGCTCGTGACCCCGCTTCGTGCCGGCGACCAACATGTGTATGCCGTGGCCCAGGGGCAGGTGACCCTCGGATCCCTGACCGACTCCGGCAAGGGAGTGTTTCCGACGGTCGGTCGCATTGTTTCCGGGGCGATGATCGAAAAAGATGTGGATACGAACTTCGCCGAGAAAAAGAGTTTCCGGATGTCCCTGAACAATCCGGACTTCACCACCGCCGCCAGATTGGTGGCTTTGGTGAATGCCGAGCTCGGGGGTAAGTTTGCAAGTGCGCGCGACAGCGCCACCGTCGATGTCGTGGTCCCATTCAATTACGAGGGTAAGACGGTCGACCTGATGGCCCGGGTGGAGAACATCCGTGTGGTCACCGACTCGAAAGCCAAAGTGGTTTTGAACGAGCGGACCGGAACCGTGGTGATGGGAGACAAGGTCAGTCTCGCCCCCATTGCGATTTCACATGGCGATCTTTCGATCCAGGTCAAAGGCCAGGCCAAGGAGCGGCTCCTCGAGCTCAAGCCCGGTGCCCGTGCGGACGCCGACCGGGGTCTCGTGAACGGGAATGCGACCGTTTCGGATTTGGTGAAGCTGCTCAACACCCTGGGAGTCGCTCCCAAGGACATGACCGCGATTTTCCAGACGATGAAGGCCACAGGGGCCTTGCAGGCGGATCTGGAACTGATTTGAAAGTTTGATGCGAAGAAGGGAGAAGGACGAGGCGACTGTCCACGGATGGATGGAAAATGAACCGATGATCCAGGAAACAGAGATGAAGCAACCGCTTGCTAGGATGGCAGGCACACTCAAATCTTTTCAATTCATCGGCATGACGCCGGAACACGAAGTTCCAGTCCTGCACCCGAATTCGATCAATGGATCCGGGGGGGCGCTCAGATGAGCCTTCCCCGGATCCCCCCCTCTTCTCCCACCCGGAATCAAAAAGTTGACGCCGACAGCGCCACCCCCGAAATGCGTAAGGCCGCTGAAGGCTTGGAAGCCATCTTCACCCAGGAGATGATGAAAGCCATGCGCGGCACGGTCGAAAAGTCGGAATTTTCACTCAGGAATTCGGCATCGGACATCTACCAGGGCATGCTCGACCAGGAATACTCCGAAATCGCGGCCCGGCAGAATTCCCTCGGATTGTCCGAGCAGATCGTGGATTATTGGTTGCGCTCGCAGGCAAACACACATTACAATGATCATACGGGCCGCAATCCCGGTTCCGTGAGTACAGGAGGTACACATGAGGGTCAATCCAGCGAACAGTCCGGCCATTCAGAGCGCTGAGGCGCAGTCTGCCAAGAAGACAGAAAAGCTGAAATCGAACGCTTATGAGAGTCGCGCTGACCGTGCGTCGACCACCTCTAAAAACGAATCCGCCAGCGCGGAAATCTCCTCACGTGCACGTGACATGGCGAAGTCGAAGCAAGTCGCTTCCGAATCCTCTGATGTCCGCGAAGCGAAAATCGCCGAACTCCGCGAAAAGATCGCCAACAAAAAATACAATGTCGGCGCCGACGCGATTGCCGACCGCCTGGTCGACGATCACCTCGGGCTGGCAGGCGCCTGAGTTTCAAAACCACCAAACCTCCGAGCAGGATGCGGGTGAGGCATAATGGAAAACAGGACGGATAAAAATCAAGAATACGGTGCCGGTCTCCACGAGACCTTGCAAGAGCTCATCGGTCTCCACCGGCAGCTTTACGAGGTCGTCAAGTCGGAGAATTCGGCGATCACACAGGCGGATGTGAAGGCGACCTACGAAGCCACCTCCGCAAAAGAGGCCTTGATCCACTGGATTCACCAGGCGGAACTTTCGAGGCAGGTGTTGGTGCGCAACTGGTGCGACGCCGAGCAAATCACTCCGGCAGAAGCGACCCTCCGGAACCTCATCCTCCGGGTCCAGGGACGAGATGCCCCGCTGGCAGACCGGCTGCAGTCCGATTTGACTGCGCTCCTGGTGCTCGTCGAGCGGATCAAGAAGCAAAACGAGTTGAACGGCAGCCTGGTGAATGAGTCCTTGCGGCACATCCAGAACATGAAGCAGAACATTTTCGGGGAGACCAACCCGAAATCAGCGACCTACAACCAAAGCGGCCAGAGGAACGCGGGAAGTACGAACGCCCACGGTCCGAGGTTGATCTCGAAGGAAGTCTGATCGATGGCATTGGTGAACGTCCTGCAAACCGGTAAGTCCGGAATGAGCACCGCGAAAGCTGGAATCGCGACTGCAGGGCACAACATTTCCAATGCGGGCACGGAAGGTTATTCCCGCCAACGTGTTCAATCCGAGGCGGAAGTCGGAAAACAGATTGCAGGACAGGGTGGACACTTTGTCGGTGAAGGATCCCGGATTTCGAAGATCGAGCGGATCAACGACGAGTATCTCGAGCGTCAGTTACGCGAAGGTTCGCGGGACATGGCCTTCCATGAAGAGCGCCAGGTGTTCTTGAACCAGATCGAAGACATCTTCAACGAGATGGGCGGTGACGGACTGAACCGTCTGATCGCACGTTTTTACAATGATTTCCGGAAACTTTCGAACGAGCCGACCAGCGAAGCGATCCGACAGGCAGTGAGGGAATCCTCGCAGGCCATGGTCGGCGATTTTCGTCGATTGCGCGCCGAGGTCGAGTCTGTACGCTCCCACATCGACCATCGTATCGAAGGAAATCTCAAAGAACTTAACTCTTTTGCGCAAGAGCTTGCAGATTTGAACCGCAGGGTCCGTCAGTCCGAGGTGACCGGTACGGATGCGGCGAACGATCTTCGCGACCGCCGTGATCAGACCCTGAAGAAGATCAGCGAGCTTGTGGATGTGACCTCCCACAAAGACGGTGAGGGGAACATCAACGTCGACATCAAGGGTGTCGGACCGTTGGTGACCGGCACCGTGGTGGAGAAGTACGCTGTCGGTCGTCATGGCGCCGGTCATGCGCCAGGAGCCGTCGACAACTCTTTCCAGATTTCCCGTTCTGCCTTTGCCAACCAGGCGATCACGGATCAGTTCAAGGGTGGAAAAATCGGCGCCCAAATCGAGGTCCGGGACAAGTCGGTGAACCAGGTTCTCGCGCGTCTCGACGAACTGGCACACTCGGTGGCCAAGTCAGTGAATGAGCTCCACTCCAAGGGCTTCACCCAGGACGGACGGACCGGAATCCGGTTCTTCGAGGAGCCCCACGGAGTCACCGGGGCCGCCCAGTCGCTCAGGCTTTCATCTGACATCAGTACTTCGGTCGGGAACATCGCGGCCGCCCTCCAGCCGGGCGCTCCGAGCGACAACAGGAATGCGCTTGCCATTGCGAACCTCCAGAACCTCCGGTTGATGAACGCCGGCCATACCACCGTCGATGATTTTTACAATTCCATCGTTTCTGATGTGGGGACCGCTTCTTCACGGAACCGCGAGGCACTCGGCCAGCAACAGAGCATCCTCACCCAGTTGAACAAGGTGCGGGACCAGGTCTCGGGCGTTTCGATCGACGAGGAAACCACCAATTTGATGCAATTTCAGCATGCATTCGATGCATCGGCGCGGGTGATCAAGGTCGCCGATGAAATGATGGACACAGTCCTGAGGCTGAGGGGATAGGTAGATGAGGGTATCGGATAACACCAATTTCGGAGTGGTCCGCGACAGCATCACCCGGGCGAAGTCCCGGATGGAGAACCTTCAGGGTGAGACCGCCACGCTGAAAAAACTGAATCGTCCGTCCGATGACCCCGTCGGAGCGGCCAAGGTGCTTGAAGTGAGGACAGACAAGGTGAATAACGAGCAATTTCAAGTGAACGCACGATTGGCCAACGCGTTCCTGGACAACACCGATCACGCCTTGGAAGACATCTCCGAGATTGTCATGCGTGCAAAAGAAATCGCAATCGGACAGTCGAGCAATGCCAGCTCGACCCCCGAGTCAAGGTACGGTGTCGCCGAAGAGGTGAGTCAGCTCTTCCAGCGCGCCGTTGCCACGGGCAATCGCCGTATCGGTGACCGGTACATTTTCGGTGGGTTCAAGACCACACAATCCCCGGTCGATGCCGACGGGAATTACCTCGGTGATGACGGCGAGATGATGGTGGAGATCGGTCGCGAGGTGTTCATCGGAGCCAACCTCCCCGGGCACGAGGTGTTCAACACCAACCCGTCCGGTTCCGCCGACGGGCGCAGGATGCGACAGGAGAAGGGCGACGATAACCGCGATGTGCCGACCCGTCGCTTGGCTTCTGAAGGGGCCGAGGGCCCGCAAAATGTGAACCTCTTCCAGCAGCTCAAGGCGCTCAGGACCGGTCTGTTGACCGGAGACATGGAGACGATCCGCGGGTCACTCGATGCCTTTGACGACTTGCTGGGCAAGGTGGTTTCCCTCCGTTCGAAGATCGGCTCTAGGGTTCAGAGCATCGCAGGAAACATGAGCGCCCTCGAGCGCCACAACATCACCAACGCACAGTTGACCTCGAACATCGAGGACGCCGACATGACCCGGGTGGTGAGCGATCTTGCCAAGGAAGAGACTGTTTTCAAGAGCAGTCTTGCGAGCTCGAAGCACCTCATTCAACCCACGCTTCTTGACTTTTTGCGATAATTTCTCTTGTCTATCCCGACGGTTTGCGCTATGACCCCCTGTGAGTAATTGGATTACTTAGTAGTTCAGTACATGGAGGTTTTATGCTCGTTCTGACCCGAAAACTCGGCGAAACCATCGCAATCGATGATCACATCAAGATCACCGTGGTTCAGATCAAAGGCAAGCAGGTGCGACTCGGCATTCAGGCACCCAAAGAAACCAAGATTCACCGCGAAGAGGTTTACACCTCAATCCAAGATCAAAACAAAGTAGCAGGAACCGCCCCGGCCGACTTGAATGCGGTTTCCAAGGCGCTCAAGGGCTGAGTTTTTTTGTCAGGTATTGGCGTCATTTTTTTGGCCCTAGGCAAATAACGCTCTTGCTCATTACCCCCACGTAAAGCTAAGCTTCAGTTGGGAAAAAGTTTTTTCCCGGGAGGTTTATATGGTGGTACAAACAGGACGTTTTGGCCAAATCGAGATTTCAACCGACGAGATCATCACGATCCCGAGCGGCATTCTGGGCTTTCCTGAAGAACAGGATTACTGCCTGGTCGATTCAGGAGATGACACGCTCATTCTCTGGCTACAGTCTTTGACCAACCCCCATCTGGCATTCCCCGTGCTCGAGCCACGCATCTACAAGAACGATTATGTGGTGCGCCTCTCTGCATCCGAACTCCGCGAGCTGCGTCTGGATTCCATCAAGGAAGCCAGTGTGTTCACCATTTTGACCATTCCCGGAAATCTCACCGAGATGACCGCGAACCTGAAGGCGCCGGTCGTGATCAACACCCGTTCACGGATTGCAAAGCAGGTGGTCCTCCAGGAAAACGATCAGCCGATCAAGCATCCGATGTTCCAGGAGTTGCGCACGCACTTGATGGGAATCAGCCGGACCCCGGCCGCACCTGCGGATCAGGGCAAATCCGTACTCCAGGTGAACACTCTCCCGATCTCTACAAGGGTCGAGCTGATTTGATCAGCTCGAGGTAAGCGATCGCCTCGCGGTTCACCGGATCGCGCTCGAGGACGCTTTCCCATTCGAGCTCCGCATCGAGAACATTGGACTGGCTGTAATGAAGCAGTCCCAATTGGATCCGTACACTCAATTCGCCGGGGCGTTCATTCTTGAGTTGCTGCAGGTCCTGGATCGCGCGGGTCACGAACCCCTTTTTTGCGAAGGCCTTGGCCCGGCGGACACGGAACTCCGAGGGCGTGGGATCCAGCCCGATGGCTTTGGTGTACTCTTCCACCGCCTCGTCGTAGCGACGATGTCTGAAGTACAGGTCACCGAGTTCGAAATGCTTGAGCGCGAACTTTCGGTCGATCTGCAAGTCGTCCCCCGCCTGCTTCAAAAAAACACTCTGATTGGCCTGATCGAACACGCGCTTGGCCTCGTCATACCGGCCGATGTCGTTCAGAATCACAGAGAGGCAAATGGCGGCGTCCGTGTGTCGGGGTTCGGCTCGTAAGGCGCCCTTCAGGTCTTCGATGGATTCCACCAGTTTTCCCTGGTGGGACTTCAGCAACCCACGGAGATAAAGGAAGTCCGCATTGTCCGGCTCTGCCAGCAGTCCGTGGCGGATCTTCTCGGCGGCATCCGAGAAACGACGCTCTTGAATCAGCAATTCGATCTCTTTCATTCGGGCAGCCCTTCGAGCATTTCGCGGGCCTGATCGGCAAAAGAGGAGCCGGGATACAGCTCCAGGAGTTTTTCAAGTCGGGTACGCGCAGCCGGATACTTCTTGCGCTTCAGATAGAATTTCGCAGTATCCAATTCTTTTTCCGCCAGTTTGTCATACGCCTTCTGTCTGAGGTCTCTGGCACGATCCGAATACTCTCCACGCGGATAGCGCGAAAGGTAGGTACCGAACCACTGGATCGCATTCTCGGCGCTCTTCAAATCCCGCGCGATCGTGGTGGGAATGTCGCTGTAATGGGCCTCTCCTGCCCGGAACAAGGCGTAAGGTGCCTTGGCGTGCTTGGGATAAAGCTCGTAAAACCCTTCATAGGCGACGGCCGCCTCGGGAAAAGAATCCTGGAGGAAGTAGACATCACCGATGCGCAACTGGGCCAAGGCGCCATAGTTCGAGTAAGAGAACTTGCTCCGGACCACGCGGAGCTTGTCGAGCGCCAAAAGGTAGCGGTTGCCCTCGATGTCCACTTCGGCGTCCTCGTACATCTCTTTCGGATCGGCCTCGTTCACCGGTTTGCTCACGCAAGAAACCATCAGGGCGCCCAGGACCAGGGCAAGTGCGGATTGTCTCCAGAATACAGGCATCATGAACTCCTATAGGGGCAATATGCTGGACAGGGGAATCCAGGCGGTTTGATTCGGACGGTAGCGGACCTTCTGCCAGATCTCCCGCTCATTCACGGTCGCCGGATCCCCGATGATCCGTACCTTGATCCCGGCTTCGATCGAACCGATCTCGGGGAAATTCATGCCCGGGCCGCTCCTCAACTGTTGTTTCGAAATCAAGACGGCGGGGGGATTCGCACTCCCGGCCTGATAAACCCCGTAGAATGCGAAGCCCAGCACCAAGGCGAGGGCGCCGAACCACCCGGAGGGCTTGAGGAGGGTTTTGGTGAGATTGCGGGTTTTCAAATAAGCGCGGATCCACAACAGGGAAACGCTCAGGGTGATCAGACCGATCACGCCCAGGATCTCTTCCCCGCGGATCCTGTCGGCGAACCCCTCCAACGGTGTGGAACAGCCGTCCACGGCCCCTTCACTCCCGTTGCGGATGAGGGATTGTCGGAGGGCTTCGCGAGCGACACGAAGACTGTTTTGAATTTCCGGATCATGGGGTTTTTCGCGGTTCGCCTTTTCGAGATACGCGACCGCAAGACCGGACTGCTCCATCCGGCCATGAAGGATGCCGAGGTTGTAAAAATAGGTTGCGTCATAGGTGGGGTTCTTTTTCAGAACTTCCACCGCCTCTTTGAGCTGACCGGAAGCGGCAAGCTGGGCTACCTCGTTCATTCCCGCTAAATGTAACGAAGGCCCCTCTTCCGTTGCAACAAAAATAAGTATTTGATATTCAAAAACAAGATGTTGAGTTTCCAGAAGTTCAAAGAGCACGCCAAGCGCATCCTGAGCATTCCGTCGCACGCCGAGACCGGAAACGAAGAGCTTGCGCGTTATCTCCAGTCGATGATGCACGACTACGGGTTCAAGACCCACCTCCAGCCGGTGAATCATTCGGTCGACGGACTCTCCAAGCGACAGAGCAACATCATCGGATTCACTTCCGATCACCTGGTCGATCGAACCACCCGCAGGGGGGTTCTGTTCATCAATCCGATCGATGTGACCACCGGAAATCTTCCTCATCTCTGGACCGTGACGCAGGGGAATCCCCAGGCCCCGGTTCTCGACGATTTCGGAATCGTCGGGGCGGGCGCGGTACAGGGCAAGCTCGACTTTCTTTGTCGCGTGTTTGCCGCGGTCGACTTGGTCGACAAGCGCCACAAGAGTCCGCTTTATCTGGTCGGCGCCTGCGCCTCCCACTACGGAATGATGGGATCCCGCTTCCTGATCGAATCCCTGTCGGTGAATCCCAAAGAAGTCTACTCCTTCGCGCCGACCGGGCTCAAGGCAGTCAAGCAGGCCCCGGGCCAGGTGTCCTTCACCATCGATCTCGAGGCCGCCATCAAGGAGCGCGACTCGCGCGGCTACAACCGTTCGATCAACATCACGGCATACGGACTGAGTGTCGACTTCGCCACCCCTGAGAACGCCATCAACGCTTTCGATCTCCTGATGGACCTGATGCTCGAAGCGGCCGAGCGGGGATTCGACTTCCAGTGGTCGGCTCTCGAGGCGAAAGGTGCGTCCGGAACCCATCCCGATCTCGCGCGCGCGCAGATTTCACTCACCGCATTCCAGTTCGAAGACTTCAAACAGTTCTTGAAACAAAAAATCGGTGGCGATGACGTATCCAGGTTTTTCCGTGTCGAATTCCTCGGAATTTCCGAGGGTGGAACCCGGTTCATCCCGGGTGAGATGATCGAAGTCATTCTCGAACTCGATTATGAATGGAAGAAGTTCATCGACGAGTTGAACCGTGTCCCCAACCGGGCTTTCCAGCCCCCCTTGAATGTCGGTTCCCTCACGCGTGTGAGGATGAAATCCAGTGGCAAACTCGCGGTCAGTTTCGAGCTCCGTTTCTTGCCGGACCATCCGGCAGCCCAGGTGGAGGAGATCTGGAGACAGACCCTGAAGCGGGTGGCGTCGAAATATTCCACTTTTCACTTCAGCCTCCTCCGTGACTACCTCGTTCAAGGTGTGTTGTCCGAGGGTCCTGTTGAAAGTGTGAACTCGAACTACCTCAGTGATGCGGGTTGGTTCCACAAGTCGAAATTCCCGGTGACGGTTCAGGGTGTCGGTTCGGTTCAAAGCTTGCCCAAGGGTCCGAATGAATCCATCTCCTGGGCCGAGCTCGAAAAAGCAATCGAAGTCTATCGCGAACTCATGACCACGCTCAGCAAGGGGTGAGACACCGTGACTGAGCTGAGGAGCTTGTTGAATTTTCCCGTCGAAGGGGCTCCGACCTCTTCCTGGACCCAGCACGATCCTACGAGGCCCGAGACGGTCCTGGCCCGTGCATGTTCCGGCTATGCCGAAATCGATCTGGCCGTTCGTGGAGCGGGTCCGGTCTTCTCCGGAGGCCGTGAGCGGGTGATATCGGCATGGGAAATGATCCGTGCCTCGCGCGAGGAGTGGATCGGATCCCTGTCCGTCGAACAAGGGCGGTCGCGAGAAGATGTTGAACGGGAATGGGCGGCCCTCGAGCGGGTGGTGACCGTCTGGATTACCGACGGGGATGGTGCGATCCGTGGATTCGAAGACCGCGAGCCCCGTGGGTGTACGGTCGTTTTGCTTTCCTCTTCCTGGCCTTTGTTTCATTCGGTGCAGTTCATGCTGGCGGCCTGGATCGGCGGAAACCCGGTGATCTTGAAGCCGTCGGAAAATGCCTCAATCACCGTCCACGGGATGGTGGAGAAAGTCAGGGCCGCGGGCCCACGCTTCAGTGTGGTCCAGTGTTTGCTCGGTGATCGCGAGGTCGGGCGACGACTTGCTTGTCATGAAGGCGTCGAAACCGTGGTCTTCATGGGAACATTCGAGAACGGCATGCGGGTTCGTCAGGACACGCTTTCCCGGCCGGCCAAGGAGGTGCTCCTGCACCTCGGAAACAAAAACGTCACGGTATTCGGTGATTCCGCCGGAGGTCAGGAACTGGACAGGGCTTGTGCCGACCTGATGGTGGATGCCTTCTCGGGAGCCGGCCAAGACTGCAAGAGCGTCTCGATTCTTTTTTTGCCGACAAACCGATGCGAACCGGTGGTGGACCGGATCCACGGGCTTTCCCGTTCGTTCAAGGTCGGCGATCCACGTGAAGGCGCCTGGATGGGGCCGCTCCAGGATCCATCCCGCCTCGACCGGTACTTGAAGTTCATCGGGATCTCGGAGCGGGAAGGTGCCTCGGTCGTCATGCGTGGGAAGCCCTTGCCGGGCCCGGGGAAGTCATGGTGTGTCGCACCCACCCTGACCTTGTATCCCGAAATGGGTGTCGAAGATCTCAGGAAAAGTGTGGTGCTGCAGACCGAGATCCTGGCCCCGATGCTTTCGATCCTTCCTTACCGGGATCATGCACACTTGCTCTCACTTCTGGCCACACTCAATCATGCACACACCTGCTCCCTGAGGGGTGAGAACCTTCCCGGCGCCAAAGAGATTCCATTTTCAAGGGTGGTGAGAGACTCGTCCGTGTTGAGTGCCGACCCCGCGGGTTCGGTCCACTATCGCAAGCGGAACGGGAATCACGCGCTCTCGGGTGCTGAAGCCCCCTTTCAGCTGATGCGGCGGCATTTAAAATAAAAAACCCCCGACCGGTCGCCCGATCGGGGGTTCTCATCAAGATGTACGAGCTCAGTTGTCGAACTTGGCCACATTGAATGCCTGGGGCTTGCCGTTTTGGCCGGCACCCAGTTCGAAGGTGACTTCTTGACCTTCGGAGAGGGTCTTGAAGCCTTCGCCTTGGATCTGTTTGAAGTGAACAAAGATGTCTTCATTGACGGATTCGGCCAATACGAAGCCGTAACCTTTTGCGTCGTTGAACCATTTCACGGTGCCTTTGATCTGAGTTGCCATAAATCCCCTTTCACTGCTGTGGAAGCAACATGTTGTTGGTACTAATAGGGATAACGACAACCCGGATCAAGGTCAACCGGAAAATTCAATTACCAAAGGCGGGCATTCCGGGTGCGGTGGGAATCGGCGTGCCGGAATAACTCGAGGGATTCATCGGAACTGAGGGAATGTTCCCGAATGTGGAAGGTCCACCGAAGGAGCTGTAAACCTGGAGTCCGTTGGCGGGGGCGAGTGCGGCGGGAGCTCCAGCGGTCTTGATTCCATTACCTTGGAATTGCGCACGCTGTCCGTCGACCCATCTCCGTTGGAGCATTTGGAGGCTACCGAGTTTCACCTGGTAGGCCTGTCTGGCTTGACCGCACTTCACCATGTCTTCGGGCTTCATGATCCGGGAGCAGGCGGTCTGGGCGTCGCGAGCGAGCTTCATCAGGTCTTCTTGTCCCTGGCTGAGCGCGTTCCGGACTTCGTGGTGGGCCGGATTCAGACCGGAAATGAACTCGAGGCGCATGGATCCCCCCTTTTCATGCTCTCTGGCGAGCTGGAGCAAGGATTCACGCTGCTCTTTCTCGACTCCGGGAAGCTTTGCCATGCTCCGGTAGGTCCGGGCCATGAAGTCCGCGTGACGGCCTTCCTGCTTGAGCCCTTTCGAGCTGGCGCCGGCTTTGGCGATCTCGTGGTTTTTGGTCAGCATTTCGGTATATCCCTCGCCGATCGAGTGGAGCAGCGAGCCCTTCTTTTCCGGGTCCAGTCCGAGCTTGTCTGCCAGTGCGGCATAAGATTCCAGATCGACGATCATGCCTTCCAGTGCGGTGAGAGTCTGGGCGCTCTTGATCGAAGCGCGGGTGGCTGCAATCGCGGATTCGAGCAAAGAGGACATGAGCGGTTTCACCCAGGGAAAGTCGAGGGAGGCCAGCTCGTCAAGTCGGCGTTGGATCGAGCGGGAGTCCGCATTGCAAGAAGCACAGTCGCGATCTTCAAGTTGTTTGACGAGCGCCTGGTGACTTCTTGATTGGGCGATCGACTTCAGTGCGACCACCTCGTTCGAGGTGGTGAGTACGCCACCGAGTGCGACTTCGGATCCGCTGAGTACTTGCCTTGAAAGATCCGAGCGTGTTTCAAGATCGATGCGAGCGTCGGTCGAGGCACTGATGCATGAGGAGAGATTCGGGTGTTTCCCGTCCTGAGACGTGTACCGGAGGCGGACTCCCACGCGGCTGGCGTGGCGATTCAAGTCTTCGATGCTCCCCATTCCTGTAGGTGCTTCTTCCGAAGTGATTTTTTTCACATCAATCAGGCGAAGTCCGGAGGCACATTCCTGAGAGATCCTTCCGGTCACCACGATCTTCTCTCCCTGGAAGCGAACGCCGATGCCGGCATTATCGTAATCGGCTGGATCGAGCTCCTGGTGAATCGGAGAGGGCGCGGGGGATGGAGTGGGTGTGGGTTCGAGGTCAACGGGTTCGAGGATCCCGGCTCGGGCGGAGCCGGCGGACATCAGAATCAAAACCAATACAATGAAACGGGATGCGCTCAACATCATGGATTCTCCCTCTCTCTCACCCAGGGATAAAGCAAGAGCGGGGCCAAGAAGAGGTGTTGGAATCACAGGGGTTTCGGACAACGCGCCGTGCATCAAGTCTTTGAACTGTAGAGGGTTTGTACAGTCAATGAAACCCGTTGACCCCCTGCCCGGATCCCCTTAATCTCCCCCTATTATGAAAGAGGACTTCGTACTCAAAGGCACCACGATCACCCACCAAGTTGAATTGGAAAAAGAGGTCGCGGAAACTCTCAAGCAAATGGTCGAGTTCACCCGTTATGGTGAATCGGAAATCATCAATGTGGCCGTGAAGCGATTCATCGCAGTCCATTCAGACTTCCTCCCACGCAAAAAGTGAAGCGTTCATTCTTGTTCATCGCGGCCTTGGCGCTCATCGCGCTCGGGTTGTGGAGATTGCGTTCTCCTGCCGTTACGGAAGCACCTGTCGAGGGTGGGGTTCTTGTGCAGGTTCCTGTGCAGGTTCCGGCCGGTGCGCCGGCTGTTTCTGCGCCAACCTCAATCGCTACACCCCTGGCCGGCACCACCACGACCGATCTTGGCACCGAGGAGTTCCGGACGATGGTTCGGGCTGTCCAAGCGGCGCTACCCAAAAAGACAGAACTGAAACCTGCGGACGACGAGGCGGCACACCACGTGGGCCCGGAGTTGATTCGTGCAGGACAAGCCCTCGGAGACCTTGCGGAGTACCTCGAGCGTCGGCCCGAAGAGTTCAAGGCCGCCTCGGTCTTTTACGCGAATTGTGCCGCCGATGAAAACCTCATGCCGGCCAGCCGCGCAGTTTGCTATTCCGCGCTCTCGAAGAACAAGGACCAATGGGCCCCGGGAGTCGCAGAGCGGATCTCCCGGGTCGGTCCCGATATTGTGGATATTGCAAAAAACCTGTCGAACTGACCTCAGTTGGTCGAAGAATCGATCAGTTCGGCGATGTCTCTGACCTGGATCTTGTCGGCCATGTCCTTGGTTTTCATTCCGTCGCTGATCATGGTGATGCAGAACGGGCATGAGGTGGCCACGGTCTTGGCACCGGTTTCGATCGCCTGTTCGGAACGGGCGACGTTGATCCGCGTACCGTGATGTTCTTCCATCCACATCCGGCCACCGCCGGCGCCACAGCACAGTCCTTGATCATGATGCTGTCGCATCTCCACGAGATTGACCTTGGGAATCGATCCGAGAACCGCGCGAGGTTGCTCGTAGACGTTGTTCCAGCGGCCGAGGTAGCAGCTGTCGTGGAAGGTCACGGTCTCGTCCAAGGCTTTCTGTGGCTTCAGTTTACCGCTCGAAATCATCTGAGCGATGAATTGGGAGTGGTGAACCACGTCGTAATTCCCGCCGAGATCCTTGTATTCGTTTTTGAGTGTGTTGAAGCAATGCGGACACGCGGTCACGATCTTCTTCACCTCATAGCGATTGAGTGTGTCGACGTTGGTTTTCGCCAGAGTCTGGAACAAATATTCGTTGCCGATCCGGCGTGCAGCGTCTCCGGTGCAGGTTTCTTCAGTCCCGAGGATGGCGAACTTCACCTGTGCCTTCTTGAGCAGGCTGACGAAGGATTGGAGCACTTTCTTGTTCCGGTCGTCGTAGGCACCGGCACAGCCGACCCAGAGCAGAACGTCGATGTCGGCGGCAGAGCCCGCCTCGGCGAGAGTCTTCACTTCGAGACCTTCGGCCCAATTGGCACGTTCGGACGGGCTGAAGGCCCAGGGTGTCCCGTTGGTCTCCATGTTCTTGAACACGGCTTGAACCTCTGCCGGGAAACGTGACTCCATCATGACCAGGTTCCGGCGGATGTCGTAGATCTTGTCGGTGTGTTCGATGAACACAGGGCAGGCGACCTCACAGGCCCTGCAAGAGGTACAGGCCCAAATCACATCCTCGGTGACCTTCTCGTCAATCACGTGGGTGATCTGATCGGTCTTGCCTTCCAGGATCGCAGGCTTGTTGGTGTGGAGATTCTTCTTCAGGTCGACAATCAGATTCTTGGGGGAAAGCGGCTTCTCCGTGTTCCATGCCGGACAGAGCGACTGGCACCTTCCGCACTCGGTACAGGAGTAAAGATCGAGAGCGTCCTTCCAGCTCATCTGATTGATGTTGGCGACCCCGTACTGGGTCAAGTTCTCGTCTTCGAAGTTGATCGTCGACATCCCTTTTTCGCGCTCGAGTTTGCGCAAGAATGTGTTCGGTCCTGCGGCAACGATGTGCAGGTGCTTCGACCCGGGGATGTAAACCGCAAAGCCGAGAACCAACAACATGTGGATCCACTTGAATGCGGTGTAAAGCCCGTGGTAGGCGGTGTCATCGAGGTTCAGGCCCGTCATCGCTGCGGCGAGGCTCTTCGAGATGAAGAACGAGCTCTCATAGTCCGGGTGTGACCCGAGAACGTGGAAGGCGTTCATCAGGAAAATCGACACCATCAGTCCACCGGTGAACAGGAGGACGTTGTTCGCATCGTTCGATTGACCGAGATGCTTGGGGCGGACCACCAGGCGTCGGTAGGCTGCGAATAGCACCCCGAGCAACACGAGCCCGGTGAAGAAATCCTGGCTCATGATGAAGAGGGAGTAGGGCCCCGCTCCGATGAACTCGAAGGAGGCCCCACTGTGCAAGGTCATCAGGAATTGTTCGACCGTTCCGAGAGAGATCACCAGGAATCCCCAGAAAATCGCAGTGTGTGCGACTCCGATCCAGGTGTCCTTCAGTACGGCCTTCTGGCCCAATACGTTCACGATCGCCGTTTGCACCCGCTTGCCGATGTCCTTCACTTCAGGGGCCTTGCCCGTCTGCGCCGTCATCAGGCGGTAGAGTGTGGCGAAGCGACGTCCAGAAAGGGTGAAAGCGGTACCGGCGACGATCAAAAACGCAAAGGTTTGCCAGGTCATTCCTTGTTACTCCTTGATTTTCTTGAATTCGGTCGTGAGAGCGGGGACCACTTGGAACAGATCGCCCACGATGCCGTAGTCGGCGATCTGGAAGATCGGTGCTTGAGGGTCGGAGTTGATCGCGACAATCACCTTCGAGCTGCGCATTCCCGCCAAGTGCTGGATTGCGCCGCTGATTCCGCATGCGATGTAGCAAGACGGAGAAACCACTTTTCCGGTTTGTCCGACCTGGTCGCGGTGCGGGCGATAGCCGGCATCGACTGCGGCGCGGGATGCACCGACCGCGGCACCGACGGTGTCAGCGAGGTCTTCCAGGATCTTGAAGTTCTCGGCGTTCTTGAGAGAGCGTCCACCGGAAACGACGATCGCGGCTTCAGTCACGTCAGGGCGGGCTGAGTTGCCCTTGACCACTTCGAGGATCTTGGTCTTGAGACCGGAAAGATCCACGCTGATCGAGCCAGGATCCGCTGTCTTCGAGGTGTCGGGCTTCGGAAGACCGATCGAGTTCGGGCGGATCGTGGCCATTTGCATTCCGGCACCGGTGAACTCCACTTCAGCCGAAGCCTTCCCGGAATACACAGGACGCTTCAGGGCGAGCTTTCCGCCGTTGAAGGTGAGTGAAGTGCAGTCCGTCGCGAGGGCCGCATCGGCCATCACGGACACGAACGGCATGAACTCTTTCGCCATCGGGGTGTGGGCCGCGAGCACGATTTCCGGGTTCACGGTCTTGATGGCCGCCAACAGTGCGCGAGAGTAGGACTCGGCTGTGTACAGCTTGAGAGCCGCATCCTGTACCAGATGAACCTGGTTCGCACCGAATTGTGCAGACTCGTTGGCCAGGCCGGACACAGAGTCGCCGATGATCACGGCATGGGTTTCATTTCCCGCGGCCGCAGAGGCGGCAACGAGTTCGTAACTGGCTTTCTTTGCTTTACCTTCACGCTGTTCGATGAATACGAGTACTTTTGCCATGATCAGATCACCTTCGCTTCATTGTGGAGGGCTTGGGCCAGCTGTTGAGCCTGGACTCCGGCATCTCCGTCGATTTTCTTTCCGGCTTGCTTCGGAGGAGGCAGCTGGAGGTTTTTCATTTTGATTTTCTGGTCGGAAGCGGAGACGCCGATGTCTGCGAGCTTCACGGCCTTCACTTCTTTTTTCTTGGCCTTCATGATGTTCGGGAGCGTGGCATAACGGGGCTCGTTGAGTCCTTTGCTGCCTGCGATCACCACCGGTGCGGCGACTTCAACCATCTCGAAAGATCCGCCTTCGATCTCACGCTTGCACTTGAGGTTGCTTCCTGCGTACTCGATGCCGCAAACGACGGTCACGGCAGGAATGCCGAGATGGGCTGCGACGAGCTGTGGAACCTGTGAAGCGGCCACATCGAGTGCTTCTTTGCCGAAGAACACGAGGTCGACCTTCGCCTCTTTCTTGAGTGTGCCGGCGATGGCTTTCGCGGTCATCGCACTGTCGGCCGTTTCGGGAAGTTCGACATGAATGGCATTGTCCGCACCCATGGCGAGAGCGGTGCGGAGGGTTTCAATCACGCGATCCGGTCCTGCTGACACGACCGTCACGGTCGCACCCGGAGTCTTCTCTTTCAGGCGAAGTGCTTCTTCGACTCCGAACTCGTCATAAGATGACATGATCCACTTGATGCCGGCGGTGTCGATGCCACTTCCGTCGCCATTGACCTTGATTTTGGTTTCCGTATCGGGAACCTGTTTGATGCACACATAGAGATTCATGGTGTTGTCCTTTCAGGAGCGGAAATACAATTTCGCTTTAGCCCGATTATAGAGAAATTAGGCTTGTATTTCCATCGATTTGCGCGGAATTCCCGAGCAAATCTTCCTGACGGATTCGACCAGGTCCTTGACACGCTCCCCCGAGATTCCGGGTTCGCTCGATTGTGACGAGAACCGGACACGCTCTGCGGTGTCAAACAGCGTGTCGAGCGTCTGCCAGTCTTCGATCCGGAATGCGTGCTGCTCTGTCAAGATCCTGGCAAGCTCGCGCTTCGGCATGGCCCGTGAGCTCAGGCCGAACCCTTCATCTAAGGATTTATATACCTCATCCTTGAGTTGCTCGAGCACTTTGCCCGTCTCTTGCGGTGTGACGGCTTTCAGGGCCGCAACGACCAGGTCCGACCAGAGTCGGTCCGCACTCTGCTTCCGCTTCAGGACTTCCAACCTTGCGAGCGATCGTTTCTTGGTCTGGTCCCAGACCACCATCCCTGCGAAGAAGAAGAGCATCAAGAGACCGGCCCAGGCCACCAAGCGCCACCAGGGCTGTCCCCCGAAACCATCGGATGGTTTGTCCCGCTCCCGGATCGCGCCGTAACCCGGACTGCCGGTCGCCGGAACCGGGTCGACACGATCGGAACCTTCTCCGGCGGCCCGTTGCACCGCCGGTGCCTGGGAGGGATCTCCCGGAGCCACCTGGATCGGGATCGCCGTGGTCTTACGCCTCACGTAGGTGCGGCTCTCCGGACTGAAGAACTCGAACTCGACGGGGGGAATCTCCGTCACTCCGGCGACTTCCGGAATGACCACCACCTCGAACACCTTTTCAGAGAGCCCTTGCCCGAGTGATTTGGACTTCCCTTGCGACTCGTACAAACGCAGACCCTTGGGCCAATTCACCTTCGGAAACTCCACGAGGCTCGTGTTGCCCTTTCCCTTGACGGACACTTTGAAGTTCAGCGGGGAGTGGGCCTGGATCCTGTTCGAATCCAGTTGGGCCGAAACCTCGAAGTCGCCCACCCCGCCTGTGAAAAGCGGGCTTTTTCCGTCCTCGGGAAGGGGTTGAACGTCGATCAGGATCGGGTCACTGCGGGAGCTGCCGCTTCTCGGAGTCACCTGGCTGAAGAACTGGAACACGGGATCCTCGAGCATCTCGTCCGTCGCCGGATTCTTCGGAACGTAATCCACCTTCACGGCGAACCCGTCCACCTTGAGTTTGCCTTCCTTGATCGGATAAATGGCATAACGGGCCAAGAGCGCCCGCTCCATGGGTACACCTCCGAGGCTCACCGCCTCGAAGTCGGGACGGTTGGAGAGGATCGGCATTTCGAGATCCTCCCGGATGAACCCTTGGAAAGACGGATACTGGAGCACGTCTCGAACCTGTGCCCTGGTCCTCCGGTAGAGGTAAAAGCTCACAATCACCTGTTCGCCCTTGTACACGCGGGAGGTGTTCACCTCACCACGTACGAAGAAATTCTTGGCATCGCCTTTGAGTCCGCCACCGTCGCCGGGAACGGACTTCCGGTTCAGTTGTTCCTGCACCACCTGGATCGTGATGTCTGAAGCTTTCTCGCCACTGTTGGAGATGTTGCGGATTCGCAGTGCCCCGACCTTCAGCGGGCGCAGGATGAAGGTCACGCTCTCCTCGGAGCGGTTCTCGAACTTGCCGTTGATGTAGACAGAGGAGAACTGGGAATTCTGGAACTGATTGACGATCTCGAAGTCGGGGGCGTCGAACTTGGGGTTGAGTGGCCGGTCACTGTCCCCGGTCCGGGTGACCTTCAGGGAAATCGATTCATCCTGCGGGACCTCCTGGCGATCCACCGATGCCTGGATTCCGGCGAGAGCTGATCCCGCGTGAATGCAAAACAAGATGAGCGCGGACTTGAATGTCTTACCAATCCTTCTCATTTTCCATCTCCCTGCCTTTTTGCTCTTTGAGGCGACCCTGGTGCAATTGTTTTTCACGATCCGAGAGGTCGTTCATGATGCTCTCGGCGACATCCTTGGAGAGGGTCCCGCTCCTGAACTGACGTTTCTTGCCCTCTTCGGGGCGCGGCTTCTGGTTGTCTTCACCTTTTTGCTCAGGCATAGACTGGTCCTCACCCTTTTCTTGGTCCTGCTTTTGCTTGTCCTGCTTGTCCTGTTTATCTTGCTTGTCTTGCTTCTCTGGTTGGTCCTGCTTTTGCTTCTGCTGGTTCTGTTGATTCTGCTCGGAGGATTTCGCCAGGGCTTCCCGGGCACGTTTTTCGAACTCGCCGTCCTTCAGAATCTTGGCCAGTTCGATCGCCTTGGTGAGTCGGTCCATCGACTCACGGGCCTTGCCGGCTTGATTCAGTGTGACGCCCTCGTTGTAAAGGGAGCGTGCGGCCGATGCGTAATCGCCTTCTGCAAGGGCTTGCTTCGTCACCTCGCCGAAAAGCGGCAGGGACTCGTCGTGCTTTCCGGCGTTTGAAAGTGCGGTGGCCTGGTTGTACTTGAGGGGCGCCGACTCGGGTTCGAGTTTGACTGCGCCACCATAAACATCGGCTGCGCCGGAAAAATCGCGATCGGAATAGAGTCGCTGTGCCTTCCGGGCTTCGAGGTACCCTTTCACGGTCTGGGCCGATGCGCCTGCCGGCACGAGCAGGAGAGGCAACAACAGAGCCAGGGCCTTTCTCCTGGCCGGGAGGTATCCGGCAAAAAGATGCAGGACCAAAAACGCCACAGAAAGAGCGAGGAAGTAGTGGAAGCGCTCGATGCGGGTGACCTGTCTCTGTTGTCGGGTGGCGTCCCGGCCGAGTCCCCGTAAACCGCGGATCAGCTCATAAGAGGCGTCGTCCGGATTCACGAGGTCGATCATGGTGCCGCCCCCCTCCGTCGCGATCTGTGAGAGGAGCTCCTTGTTCACGCGGCTCAAGACGATTTTTTGGTCGCGGTCTTTCTTGTAGGTTTGGAGAACGCCGGCCTGGTTCCGGACCGGAACCGGGGCGCCCTCTTTGGTGCCGACCGCAACGACGAAGAATCCGGAACCGAGTTCACGGATTTTCGCGGCGGCCGCACTCGCCCCTTCACCGAAATCCTCACCATCCGTCACGAGGACAAATGCCTTCGACGACTTCCGGGTGTCCTCGGCGCTCCGTTCGAAAGCCTTGATCCCCGAGTCGATCGCCTTTGCGATTTCCGTTCCCTGGCTCGAGATCATGGAGGGATCGAGGGTCTCCACCATCTCGGTCACATAGCCGAAATCGGTGGTCAACGGAACCGCCAAGAGCGCCTTGCCGGCGAAACCGACGATGCCCACCCGGTCATCCGCCAGGCCATCGAGTGTTTTCTTGATGAAAGACCGCGCCCGATCGAGTCTGCTGGGCGGAGTGTCCTCCGCAAGGATGCTGTTGGAGAGGTCGAGAAGGAAGACGATGTCCATCCCCTTGCTGTCGATCATTTCTTCTCTTTCGCCCCACTGGGGTCTCATCAGTGCGAGACCGGCGAACAGCAGGGCCAGGGCGAGAAGCGCCTGTTTGCGGACGAAGGTGGTCCAGGAAAAATCAGGAATCACCTTGGACCAGAGGCCGCGGTCGATCCAGCGTGAGAGTTTTTTCTGCTGTCCGGTCGTCTGGATGTGCGCGAGCGCGAGCATCACGAGGCCGAGCAACAGGACCATCCATGCACGGGGATTCCCGAAGCTCATGCCCACTGCCTCCACCAAAAAGATGCGAGAATCCGTTCGGCCAGGAGACAAAAGAGAGCCGCATACACCCACGGCAGGAACTCTTCGTGGTAGTTGAGTTTGTCTTTTGTCGTGATTTCGGTTTTCTCGAGACGGTCGATATCACGGAACACTTCGATCAGGGCTTGCTCATCCTGAACCCTGTAGAACTTGCCTTGTGTTTTCTCGGAGATTTGTGCGAGCAAGGTCGGGTTGAGCCGGTTCTCGACCCAGACATGCTGGAAGGTCTTCCCGAGGGGGGTGATGACGGGCAGTGGCTGCTTGACCCGACCCTCGGTACCGATGGCGATCGAATAGACCTTTACCGCGTAGCCCTGGGCCAGTTCCCCGGCCGTGATCGGATCGATCCGCCCGACGTTGTTGTCCCCGTCGGTCAACAGGATCACGATCCGGCTCTTGGCCGAAGATTTCTTCAAGCGGTTGATGGCGAGAGCGAGTCCGTCTCCGATCGCCGTCCCGTCACGAAGCCCGTTGCCACCCGGCTCCACGGTGCGCAATTGTGAAAGTAACAGCCCGTAGTCGAGAGTCGGTGGTGCGAGAGTGATCGGCTCCCCGCTGAACATCACGAAACCGATCCGGTCGTTCGTCCGCCCTTCGATGAACTGTTTGAAGGTTTCCTTCGCGATCTCCATCCGGGTGGCATCTCCCATGTCCTGGATGAGCATGCTGAGCGAAACATCGAGCACCATGACGATGTCGACACCGTTCGCTTTTCTTTCCTGGGTTTTCGAGATGCTCTGGGGCCGTGCCAGGGCGATCACCAAGAAAATCAGGGCGACCGATTTGAGCGCGGTCTGCACTGTTGCGGGTGAGGGAAGCCTGGAAGGGGTCGGAGTGTAGCCGAAGAGCTGCAGCCTGACCGGAGGGAGGGATTGCTTCCTCCGCCAGATTCGGAAAAAAACAGGAATCAGGATGAGTGCGAGAAACACCCAAGGATAAGCGAATCTCATGATTTGCCCTCCTCGGTAGCAGCCACCGCACGCCAGCGGGCGATGATCAAAAGGGCGCCGGTGCGGATCGAAGAATAATCCACTTCGTTCAGGTGTCTGAAGTTCTCTTCGCGGGTGAACTTGACGAGATCGAGGGTCGAAAACAGGGTTTCGATCTCCCGCAGGGCTTCACGGTCGACCGCCGATCCGGCCAGCAGTGAAAGCATCTCACGTGTGGTGGATTCGGATGCATCCACTTGGAAGCGAGCGGAGAAGAAATCCTTCAGGATCTCGGAGCAACCGAAGCAAACCGGTTTCAGCGCTACGAGCGAATAGGGCTGATCCCTGAACAGGGCTTCGATCCTCCGGGTGGCGCGTTCGTCAGGGGTTTCGACGGGTTTCGCCGGAGGCGGAGCGAACGCGGGGGCGGACTTCCGCTTGCGGACGATCCGGTAAATCACGAAAACGGTCACGCCTGCCGACAATATGAGAATTGCGAGTAAGATCCGGTGGGCCCACGAGAGGGAGACTTCCATCACCGGCAAGAGTTCGGGCTTCTTTCCGGGCTCGACGGTCGGGCCAGACACGCTGATCCGGTAAGCCCCGGTGACCGCCACCGGACCGTGCCCTTCACGCAATATCCGGAGCTTGGGAAGATCGAGCTCACCGGTTTGCACAGGGGCGACGACGAATCGAACCGCTCCTTGGACGAGCTCGGGGTAGGGATCGAGCAACCACTGAGGATTCTCCTTGCCACTGTCTTCCGACATCCGGACCGCATCTCCGGGTTCGAGAAGTCCGGACGGTACCCGTGCCTCGAGAGTGATCCGGTCCCCGATCTGATACTGATTGCCGTTGGCGTTGCGATTCACCTCCGCAACGGAGGCTTCCGGTAAGGGTCGCGGAGTCTCCATCGTGGCCGAGTTTGCCCGGCCCGAAGCGAGTAACAACAGTGCTGCACTCAGGAGCGCCCTAGCGTTTCTGCTTGCGGCGCCTGAGAAACTGGAGCAATCGTTCCGCATGGTCCTCTCGGGTTTGAATGGGGAGTGTTTCCACTCCGGCTTGTTTGAAAAGGGTCCTGGTTTTCTGATCGAAGGCCTCGTTCGAAAGCCTCAGGCTTTCGTTCACACTTTTAGAGCGCGTGTCGAGCTCGAACATGCGACCTGTCTCGGGATCGAGAACCGGAAATTTACCGGTCGTTTCAATCCGGATCTCGGCATCGTCTTCGATCCTGACGGCGACCACGTCGTGTTTACGGGCGAGCTGGCGCACGGGGATCTCGAATCCTTCAGCCTTGAAGTCACTCAACACGAAAACAATCCCGGAGTGCTTCATCAGGCGGCGAGTTTCTTCGAGTGCCTTACGGAGGGCTGTTCCGCCCGGTCGGGTCGGGTGGGTGAGCAGATCCCGGATGATACGGAGGACATGGTTTCTGCCCTTTTTCAGCTCGATGATTTTCTCCACCCGGTCGGTCACGAGGAGGACACCGACCTTGTCTCCCGTGTTCGAGGCGGCATAGGCGATCATCGCGGCCAGTTCCGCCAGTGACTCGCGCTTGGTGTTCTTCAGGGAACCGAAATCGAGCGAGGCCGAAAGATCGGCGATGATGAACACATTGAGTTCACGCTCTTCTTCGTAGAGCTTCACGAGAGGTTCGCGGCTCCTCGCGCTCACTTTCCAGTCGAGGTGCCGGATGTCGTCGCCCGGCATGTACTGACGGTGTTCGGAAAACTGGACACCCTGTCCCTTGAAGTGCGATTTGTACCCTCCGGTCATGATGTCATCCATCATCCGCTTCGTTGCGATCTCGATGCGTTTGACCTTCTTCAGGAGGTTGTCGTTCATGGAACTTCAATTCGGTCGAGGATCCGGCGGACAATCTGGTCGGAGCTGACGTTCTCGGCCTCGGCTTCATACGTGAGGAGGATGCGGTGCCTGAGAATGTCATAGGCCACGGATTTCACATCTTCCGGGGTGGCGTACCCCCTGTGGTTGATGAAGGCGTTGGCGCGGGCTCCCCGGGTGAGGGCCAGCGTGGCACGGGGCGATCCGCCGGAGCTGATGAAGGGCTTCAATTCGGCGAGACCGTGTTTTTCAGGGAAGCGGGACGCGAAGATGATGTTGAGGATGTAATCCTTCACCTTCTCGTCCATGTAGATGTCGTTGCAGAGTCTGCGCGCTTCCAGGATGGTTTCGGGATCGCACACCCGGTTCGCGACCGGCAGGTCGTTCGCCGTCATCCGGTTCATCATGATTTTTTCTTCAGCGAGGGCCGGGTAGCTCACCTTGACCTTGAAGAGGAAACGGTCGAGTTGGGCTTCGGGCAGGGGATAGGTGCCCTCTTGCTCGATCGGGTTCTGAGTGGCGAGAACGATGAAAGGGTCTTCCAACGGAAATGTGGTTTCGCCGATGGTGACCTGGTGTTCGCCCATCGCTTCGAGGAGTGCGCTCTGCACTTTGGCGGGGGCCCGGTTGATTTCGTCCGCCAGCACGATGTTGGTGAAGATCGGTCCTTTTTTCGGGAAGAATTCGTGGGTTTTCTGGTTGAAAATCATCGTCCCGATCAGGTCCGACGGCAGGAGGTCGGGCGTGAACTGGATCCGGTTGAATCGTGCATTGATCGACTGGGCGAGCGTCTTCACTGTCAGGGTTTTTGCCAGGCCCGGAAGCCCTTCGAGAAGAACGTGCCCGTCACACAGGAGTGCGAGCACCAGTTTCTCCACCAGAGCGGACTGCCCGACGACCACTTTTCCGACTTCTCCGAACAAGGTGTCGACGAAGCGACTCTTGTCGCGGATCACTTCCGTAAGCTGTTGAATATTCATTTGTTGTGACATGCCTAGATTGTCCTCCCGTTCGAAGGAGGGTGCAAGTGTCAGAGGACGCGTCGCAAAACCGCCTCAGAGGCTGAATTCGTCGGGCGGAGAGCTCGGGCGACGCACGACAGCACCTGACGGGCCCGAAGACGAGGAGGAATCCTCGGTGAGGTTCGCAAAAAGAGTGTACTGGCCGAGCCACGCGAGCTTGACGGTTCCCGGCTCGCCGTGACGGTTTTTGGCGATGATGATCTCGGCGACGCCCTTTTCATCCGAATCTTTGTTGTAGTAGTCGTCGCGATAGATGAAACAAACCAAGTCGGCGTCCTGCTCGATGGCGCCCGATTCCCGGAGATCGGAGAGCATGGGCCGCTTGTCGGTCCTGGATTCCACCTGGCGGCTCAACTGGGAAAGGGCGATGATCGGAACGCCGACTTCCTTGGAGAGTTCCTTCAAACCCCGGGAGATCGCAGAGATCTCCTGTTCGCGGTTCCCACCTGCCTGGCTCGACTTCGGACCCCGCATGAGCTGAAGGTAGTCGATCACGATCAGATTGAGATCCTTTTCCTTGGCCTTCAGTCTGCGGCACCGGGACCGGAGATCCATCACGGTGAGTGCAGGGGTGTCGTCGATGTGGATACGGGCCTGGCCGAGTTGTTCGGCGGCGTTCATCAGGCGGCGGAACTCCTCTTTGGACAAGGCTCCGGTCTTGAGACGCTTCGAATCGATCCTGCTGATGGCCGAGAAAAACCGGAAACCGAGCTCTTCCTTCGACATTTCGAGGGAGAACAGGGCCGCAACGGACTTTTTGACCACCGCGGAATGAAGGAGTGCCGAGATGAACCAGGAGGTTTTCCCCATCCCCGGACGTGCTGCGAGAATGGTCACCTGACCGGGGTGCAGACCGGTCGTGATCTTGTCGAACTCGTGGAAGCCGGTGGGGAGACCGACGACATCCTCTCCACCTTGCAGGAAGAGTTCCTGGACCCGGGTCATGTTGCCCGAGATGACTTCTGAAAGGGTGGAGAAGGAACGCTGTGCGCGGTTCTGTGAAACTTCGAAAATCTTGGTTTCCGCGGCGTCGATGAAAGTTTCGGTGTTTTCGACACCGGTGAAGCCTTCTTCCATGATGGAAGAGCAGGTCTCGATCAAGCGACGCTGAAGGGCTTTTTCACGCACGATCTTGCCGTAGTGAACGACATTGGCAATGTGGAAGGAGGCCTGATCGAAAAGGTGGGTCAGCGTTTGCATTCCGCCGATATTCTCGTACCAGCCGCGGTCGCGGAGGACGGAAGTGAGAGTGACGAGATCGACCGGCTTTCCCTGGTCCAACAGGTGACAGCCGGTTTCATAAATCTTCTGGTGGGCGTCGAGAAAAAAATCGCGGGACTCGAGACCGATTTCACGAACCTGGTCGAGCGTGCTGTTGTTGACCAGCACGGCGCCCAGGACCGAACGTTCGGCCTCGAGATCCTGCGGAAGTTTTTTCAAACGATCAAGCCTCTTCTTTGACGACCCAAACCTTGAGGTTGGTCACGACTTCAGGAAGGAGCTTGATTTCAACAGTGTGAACGCCAAGTGCCTTGATCGGGTCTTTGATGTGGATCAGGCGCTTTTCGATGGTGATGCCACCGGCCTGGAGGGCGTCGGCGATGTCGTTCGCGGTCACCGATCCGAACAACTTGTCTTTTTCGCCCACTTTGCGGGAAATGTTGCAAGTGAAGGCGGAGATTTTCTTCGCGAGTTCTTCAGCGGAGAGCTTTTCAGCTGCACGCTTCTTCTCGAGCATTTTCTTCTGGTGCTCGATCGCGCTCAGGTTGTTCTGGCTGGCGGCGACGACCTTCTTGTTCGGGATGAGGAAGTTGCGGGCGTAGCCATCGGCAACTTTCACCACATCACCGATGCGGCCGAGATTCTCTACATTTTCTTTTAAAATCACTAACATGGGATCTCCTGGATAAATGAAATGGAACCCTTAGATTTGCCCGAATTTCTTGCGAAAGTCAAACCAAAGGTCGAAAAAGCCCAGGGCCAGGACGAGGGGGAGGGCGAGGAAGAGGGCGACTGAAAAAATCAGGATCCTGCCCAGGCCGGCAATTCCATTACGGGTCATCAAGAACCCGAGGATGCTGACTCCCTGGAATGCGTAAAAGACCATCAGGAGTTTGAACAGGTTCAGTCCGAAATAATACGGCGCGTGCTCACCGAAGGCGTACAGGGCCGCGCTGCCGAGTGTCGGCCAAACCAGCCACTCCGGATTCTTGAATTTGTTCCAAAAGGACTTGGAAAGAAAAGCGGGCACGATTTGGGAGGCGAACAGCAGGTTCACCCAGAGAGAAAGCAGGAGGGCGATCAGAAGCCCCGAGGGGAGCTCGGTCATGAGTTGTCGGAACAGTCCGTCCCGGCCTTGTTCGTCGACCAGTTTCTTGACCGGACTGTTGGGCAGGTGGATCAGGTGGTCCATGCCGATCGAAATCTCGGAACGCAGATAATCCACCACGCCCAGGCCGATCTCATGGGCCCGGAGTTGGAGGGCCCCCACGAACATCAGGATCATGTAAATGAACGCGTAAACCAGGCTGGCCTGGACTTTTCCCGACTTGCGGATCAGATAGGGAAAAAGATTTCCGACCCCGAACCAGAAGACCCCGAGTGCCAGGAGTTCGTTGGGGTTGGCTCCGGTGATCCGGGCCAGGATCAGATTGGAACACAGGGCGCCGAGCGCCAGGGGGAAGGCTCCCCTGAGTGTGAGGACGAACAAAGGCAGGGGAGAGAGCATCACGAAGATCGCGCTCTGGAAGAAAACGAAGGGCAAAAAAAACGGGGCGATCCGGGCAAGTTGCCCTGGAATCGCCCCGCGATTTTGAAGTTTGGACTTCATCCCTCTCAGTAATTCGAGTTAGGGCCGATCGAAGTGAAGCCGAGCAACGCCAGGTTGCGGGCGCGCTTGATCTCGGTGGTCAGTTTGCGCTGGATTTGAGCGCAGTTTCCGGTCACGCGACGAGGCACGATTTTTCCGTGCTCGGTCATGAAGGAGGACAAGAACTTGGGGTTCTTGTAGCTGATGTTCGCAGCATCTTCTTCACCGGCGGTGAAGCGGCAAGCTTTTTTGCGGTTGCTGCTCGAGAAGCGACGGCCGCGACGGCCACCGCCGCCTTCGTCCATTCCGTCATCCATATCGTCGTTGTAGCGGGATTCTTTCTTTTCAGACATTTCTTTTGCCATGATTCATTTCCTCCGGATCAGGCGCTGACTTCAGCTTGGGGTGCGCGCTCTTCGCGCTTCAGGGGGGTTCCGTTACCGAGTTCCTTGGTGAACACGTCTTTCTCGAATTCTTTTGCAAGATTGACGGTCATGAAACGCAGGGTGGACTCGTGCAGGCGGAGGTTCCGCTCGATTTCGTGAACGATGTCACCTTTGCCGGTGTACACGAAGTGGGTGTAGTGGCCGCGGGTTTCTTTTTCGATCTCGTAAGCGAATTTACGCTTGCCCCAGTCTTCTTCGTAAACGAGTTCGCCACCGTAAGCTTTTACGATGCCGAAGAGTCTTTCTTTGAGGGTTTTCAGGCCTTCATCGCTCAGATCGACGCGAGTGATGAATGTGGTTTCGTAACCAGGTAATTTCATTCGATTCTCCTTTTGGATTCCAGCCCCCGGGGTTCAGCCCGCGAGCAAAGAGTTGAGTTTGAGCTGTCGGGTGTATCACAGGGGGCGGGGCGCCGCAAGAGGGGCCGGTTCAGCGCGATTCGCCACTGAAGGGATCGTAGGGCTGCTCGACCGGCGGGGAGGGGGTTTTTGGCCGATTTCTCTTTTCAATCAAGGAGATGACCACCGCTGCGCCTTCGTACATCAGCATGAGGGGGGCCATGAGGAGGAGCATCGACACGGCGTCCGGTGGTGCGATGAAGGCGGCCACAATCGTGATTCCGATGAAGGCGTTCTTGCGCTGGGCCCGCAGGGTGGCGGCATCGATGAGACCGAGCCAGCCTAGCAGGATCAGGAGTACGGGGAGTTCAAACGCCGCTCCGAACATGAGCATCAACTTGAGACAGGTGCCGTAATAGGAGTCGATGGTGAGGAGCGGGGTGTCTCCCGGCAGGCCGAAGGCCATGAAGTACTTGAATCCCACCGGGAAAAGCACGAAATAGGCGAATGCCGCCCCGGCCACGAAGAAGAAGCTCGCAGCCAGAATGAAGGGGACCACCAAGCGCTTTTCCTTGGAGTGAAGGCCCGGGGCGATGAAAGACCAGAGTTGGTAAAAGTAGAAGGGGCAGAAAAAGAAGAGGGAGCTGTAGCCCGCGATCTTCAGGTGGGTCATGAAGTTCTCGAACAGGCTGGTGAAGTAGAGCTTCTGCTGCTCGGGAGGCAGGGCGGCGAACAGCGGTTTTTGGAGAAAATGGAGGACCCGCGCGTTCGTGAAAAAATAGCAGAGCAGGAAACCCGCGAAAAACACATACAGGCAACGCAAGAGCCGTGACTTGAGCTCTTCGAGGTGTTGCCAAAAACCCATGAACGCGCTTGAATGCTGTTGATCCACGTTCAGCCCATCTTGTGGATCGGAAGGGGGAATGTCAACCATGGCGTCCACGATCGGTTCCCGGAGAATCCGGAATGTCATCCTCGCCACGCTGATCCAAGCGGCCGGCATCGGGATTTATTTGCACTTCTTCGCCGGCCATCGGGCCGACCCCTCCGAGGAAGCGGCCCCTCCTTCGGCAGTCGCCGGACTCAGGCTCGAGTGGGAGCGGGCTCTTGCGGAAACCGATGACCAGGGCTTGTCCCGCCTCAGGGCGACCATCCAGACGACCCGCGGAAAAATCCGTTTCCGCTTTTATCCGCTCGATGCCCCCCAGACCGCGAAGCGGATCGCCACCCTCGTCTCGGAGGGGTTCTACAACGGCCTCCTGTTCCACCGGGTCGAGCCCGGATTCGTCATCCAAGGGGGGGATCCCACCGGTACCGGATCGGGGGGGTCGGGTCAGAGGTTGGCCGCCGAGTTCAATTCCCGGAAGCACGTGCAAGGTGCGGTGGCCATGGCCAGAGGGGAGGATCCCGACTCCGCTGACTCGCAGTTTTACATCAGTCTCGGAAACCATCCTCAACTCGACGGGAGATACACGGTGTTCGGTCAGGTGGTGGAAGGGGTCGAAGTGTTGACCCAGATCCAGGCCGGAGACCGGATGACGGCAGTCTCACTCGAGGTGGACTGAGGCGTCGATCAGGAGTCCTTGCGGCCGCGGTCTTTGTCGAGACGGATGCCGGTTTTGCTGAGAGTCCGTGCCGCCCGCTCGCTCCCGGTACGCGACCACATGTCATAGAGACGGATCAGGTCCTGTTCGGTCCTGGCAAAGGTGGTCGACTCACTCACATCCGAAAGCAGGTCCACCATGCAGGCGAACTGGCGGGAGAGGTCGGAGAACAAGTCGCGGAAATGGCGCTCGTCGCTCCGGTCAGCGGCGTTCCGGTAAGCCGCACCTCCGAGTCCGATGTAGTACCCGAGGTCGAGATTCATCCGGCTCAGGCTTTCCTGGAAAAATCCGGCCTTGAAGAGCGAGATGTCGCCGACATTCTGGAACAGGGTTTTTTGCTCCGGTTGGGCTTGGGCTTCGAGAGCTTCCTTGTACAGGAACGCAAGAGGCTGATCTTCAAGAGAGCCGTCCTGACTTTTTGAGTACAGGGACTCGCTGAACATGAAACGGTTCAACAGACGGACCACATAGTATTCCGTCTCGGGTTGGATCCGGATTTTTCTCCGGTCAGCAGCAGTTCTCACCAGCTCGAAAAAAAACGATTCGGGAGTCAGGTCCAAGGTGAGTGTCGAGCCGGAGCCGGGTTTCAATGCCATGCGGGCGGGCCCCTCCTTCATCCATTATATCCAAGATTCATGAAGGGGCTCAACCAGCCAAATTTTTGACAACCGAAGGCGTTTAGCTCACCACCACGGTCAACTGGGGGGCGTCCAGCAGGAGGCGCTTGGCGATCGCCCGGACCTGGGCCGAGGTGACGGAAAGAATCCGCTGCTTCACCTCGCCATCCGAGGTGAGGCTGCCCCGGTACAGGAGCTCGAGTCCGTATCCTGCGGCCAGAGACCAGGTGCTTTGAAGGCTCATGGCTTGCTGACCCAGGAAATAATTCTTGGCTCGCTCGAGTTCCGCCGCGGTGGGGCCCTTCTTCACGAGGGTTTCGATCACCTTCCTGATTTCGGCGATTGCCTCGTCTTTCTTGGTCGGGGCGCATGCGATGTACGTGCCCACGTATCCGGTTTCGATCCCTTCCATGCTGGTCGGTGCGACGGAGTAAGCCATCGAGCGCTTTTCGCGGAGTTCGATGAACAGACGGCCACTCTGTCCGCCGAGGATGTTTTGAAGGATGCGGAGGGCGTGACGTTCGGAATCGAACATGGAGAGACCGGTCCCGCCGATCAGGATGTGTGTCTGCTCGCGGTCGAAGCGGGATGCGGCCCAACGTGGGGCGGGCAGTGTCGGAATGGCAGAGAGGCGCTCTTGTTCAAAACGGCTCTTTTGCTTGGACAGTCTTTCATCGAACCGACCGAGCCACTCTTCAAAGGCGTGTCGCGAAACCCCGCCCACCACGGCAAGAGAGAGATTGCCCGGATGGATGAAGGTCTGGTGGAGGTGGTGCAGGTCGGCCGAGCTGATCCGCTCCACCTGCTCCTCGGTGCCGAGGGGGGAGCGCGCATAAGGATGGTCCCCGAACAGGTTTTCCATGAACAGCTTTGAGCACACTTGAGAAGAGTGATTGGGAATCGAGCGGATCATGTCCAAGGTGACCCGCTTGGCGTGCGCAAGTTCGTCATCCGAAAAAGCGGGATTGAAGAACACATCGGAGAAAAGAGTGGAGAGTCGGTCCCAGTCCCGGATCAGTCCGGTTGACTGGAGTCCGATCGTGTTCCGGCCCGAGAAACCGTCGAGGGAGGCGGCACACCCTTCGATCAAGGCGCTCAACTTGCGGGAGTCGATTTCCGGAGTTCCTTTGGCCCAGGTTTGCGAGATCAGATGGCTCGCACCCCAGTACCGTTCTCCGAGTCCGATTTCGGATCGGGATCCGCCGAAGGCGGCGGCGTAAATCGAAAACACGGGCGTTCCGGGCCGTTCCAGATAAGCCACTTTCAAGCCGGAAGGGGTGGTCAGGATTTCGGGTTCGCCGGGCTTTTTCTTCGACGCCTTGGCCCGCACCGGGGCCGGTGCGGACTGAAGTGGCGCGACCGTTTTCGCGACGCCGGCCAGGTCCAGGAGGGGTTCGGCTTCCGGCTGGAACAGGACGAGGCTCATCCTCTCTGGAGTGAGGTACTCTCTTGCGAGACGTTTGAGTGTCGAGGCGTTCACGCCCTTGATCTGGTCGAGGTACTCGGAGTCGAAGCGCAGGTCGCCGAGCGAGAACCTGAGTAGCCCGAGTCTTCCGGCGAGTCCGTCGACGGTCTGGGTGGCGTAGAGTTTCTCGCTCTCGATCAGGGCGATCACGCGGTTGATCTCTTCCTGGTCCACACCGTCTTCGATGATCTTGCGGATTTCGGAAACCACTTCACCGAGGACCGTGTCGAGGTCGCGGGTTTCTTTCAGTTCCGCCGAAATCAGGAACATTCCGGGATCTTTCGGAATGTAGACGCTCGCGCTGATGTCGGTCACCAGGGAACGATCATAAAACAGGCGCCGGTAAAGTCGCGAGGACTCTCCGGTTCCGAGAATACCGGAAAGGACTTCAAGCATGGGAGCGTCCGGGTGGGTGAGTTCGGGAATCCGGAATGAGATGGCGAGTTCGGGAGTCTGGATGTCGAAGTGCCGGGCTTTGGTTTTCAAGCCTTGCAGGGGTTTTTCGACGGGAAGCGCCCGGGGGGCGGCCTTGCGTGCCGGAATCACTTGTTTTCCGAACCGCTTCTCGAGAACGCGGAGCAAGCGCTTCTTCCTTTCTCCTTTTGCATCCTCGATCGGACCGACGAGAACGAGACCCATCCTCGAAGAGACATAGTGCTTCCGGTAGTAGCGCTCGAGATCTCCGACCTTCGCCTGCTTCAATGTCTTCTCGTAGCCGATCACCGGGCGACCGTAGGGGTGTTTCTTGTAGGTCAGTCCGAACAGATCCTCGTAGAGTTGGCGGTCGGGAGAGTCCTGTCCCCTGCGAAGCTCCTCGAGGATCACCTCGCGCTCACGCTTGAAGTCCTCCGCAAGGAACCGCTGGGGCGCCGCCATCACTCCGAAGTGGTCGATCACCTTCTCCCAATACTGCTCCGAGCAGGTGACGTGGTAAACCGTCTGGTCGAAAGTGGTGTAGGCGTTGATCTCTCCACCGAGGGACTCGATCAATCGCGCGGTTTGCCCGCTGGAGGCGGTCCCTGTTTCTTTGGCCCCGGCGTCCTTGAACAGCATGTGTTCCAGGAAGTGTGCAAAGCCCGCCTCGGGACCCACCTCGTCGGTGCTCCCGGTCAGGTTCCACCAATGGAAGGTGCCCACATGACCGTCGAGGTGTTGGAAAATGACGGGAATGCCGTTGGACAGTTTGTGTTCTTCGGGTTTGTGCGTGAGGGTCATGGTGCCTTCTTTGGGGTTGTCAGGGCCTTGGCCCGTTTTTGTTCCAGAATCTGTTCAGGGGTCGAGTCGGCGAGCGCTGCAGGAGAATCCTTGAGAACCCGTTCGATGAGTTTTTTGAAAAGGGCTTCATCACCCGTGGGGCGGGCGAAGTAGCGGGCGTAGGCCACGGAGTTCGCGAAATACCCACCGTGCTGTTTGAGAGCCGATTCGAAGCGGGCCCGACTGCGCTTCCAGGCCTCGGGGTCTCCATCCCGGGATCGGGCGTGCTCGATCGCGAAATGTCGATCAGCCGCACCATGGTAGAAACCGGGATCGAGCTTTTCGAGGTGATTGAAAAACGAACTCACCGTTCGACGGTGTTTGAGCTCGCACTCCGGCCCGGACTCCACCGACCAGCGATAGAGGCACTCCGCGAACCAGTGCGCGGCCTCGAGGTCCGCGCGGTCGATGGCGGAAAGACCGTCCTCGGGCGAGGAGCGCGGACGGCTCACGGCATCCCGGTAGGAGGGGTTGAGTTGAAGAACGGCTTCCGCACGGTGCGCTGCGGAAAGGTAAAGTCGCAGACGTTCGGCGCCCGGCTCGGTTTGAAACTCGGCCATCAAGTATTCTGCCCGGGCGAGCTTCAGCCAGCGGTCACGCGAGTCGGCAGGACTCCGGGTGACGGGTTTGGCTGTCTCGATGAATCGGGAAAGCGAGGTGCCGTCGTGTCGCTCGGCCCAGAGTTTTGTGAGCAGCTTCTCGGTTTTCTTGTCGGTCTTGAGTGACGGGCCCGTGTCAGGCGATTGACTCAAGTACGGATTGATCCGGACTGTCGAACAAGAAGACAGAATAATCAGGCATCCAAAAAGGATTGTGGTGATCGCTTTCATTCCGGATAGAATCAAGACTATGCTAACGATCCGCAAACAGCAAACGAAAGAGGGGCCTCTGGTTGAGTTGAGCGGGACCATCGAGGAGAGCGTCAGCTTCGAACAATTGATCGGCGCTGTCGACGGGGTGCTCACCGTCAAGTGTCGCGGCATCACACGGATCAACTCCGTAGGGGTGAAGACCTGGATGAAGTATTTCCAGTCGCTCAAGAGCCAGGGTGTGCAGTTCCGGTTCGTCGAGTGTTCCTATTCCGTCATCGAGCAGCTCAACATGATTTCCAATTTCGCATGTGGTGGAGAAGTGGTCTCCATCCTGCTTCCCTTCTCATGCGTGGCTTGTCAGAACGAATTCGTCGCCTGCTGCAACACGGCCGAGTTGAAGGCCACGAATTTGCAGGTTCCGAAGGCGAAATGTGAACGACCCAACTGTGGTGCGCAGTTCGATGACGATCCCGAAGAGTATTTCTACTTCCTGGAGGATTGAGGAATGGCTGAACCTTTCCTCCTGATTTCCGATCACCCGGAGGATCCTTCTTTTCTGGCCGAGATTGCGGCCCACCATGGAGCGAATGTCCAGACGGTGCCCGAGGTGAATGCCGCGGTCGGTCTCCTTTCGAACCAGGCCTGTGCCGGGGTGTTCATCGATGTCGATGCTCCGGGGCGCTTGCGGGAATTCGAGGCCGCACTGCAGGGCAAGTTCGGTCTTCTCGGCGGCGAGAAAACTCCGGCGACATTGTTCCACTTCCTGAGTGACCGGACCTTGGCTGAGAATCGCGAACTCACGACCAGTCCCCTGTTCGCGAACTTCATCCAGCGCCCCACACAGGATCACGAAGAGGCGGCGCGCTTTTACGCAAGGTACCTGAGGGCGGGCGCCGCGAACAATTCAAATGACCTTGAAGATTTTCTCGGAGAACGTGGTGGTGTCCAGTATCTGAAGATCGAGCACTCCGACCAGAAGCAAGAGGTTGCCGAAGCGGTCCGGCAATACCTGATGCAGGGGAAGATTCCTCCCCGGATCGCGAACATCATCGCAAACTCGGTCGACGAGGTGCTCATGAACGCCATCTTCGACGCCCCCACCGATGATTTCGGTCGTCCGGTTTATACGGCCACCGAGCGGAACCAGTCGCGAACCTTGAGTGATCGCGAAGTTTCGTTGATGAAGATCGGTTTCGACGGCCACTATGTCGGGGTGAGTGTGGCGGACCAGTGGGGTTCGCTCGATCGGGCACGCTTGCTCCACCATGTCTCGATCAACTACAAGGACAGTGACTATACGGTGAAGCAAGGCCAGGCCGGTGCAGGACTCGGAATCGCGACCATTTTCCAGGGTGGAGCGACTCTCATCTACGAGTGCACCGCACGCAAGCAAACCAAGGTGACCTTGATCTACCGGGCTTTCGACAACTACCGTTCATTCAAGAACCAGTTTCATTTCTTCCAGGCAAAATTCCATGAATAAAAAGATCGTGCTCGCATCAGGTTCACCCCGGCGCAAAGAACTTCTCGAGATGGCGGGGATCCCGTTCGAAATCCTGATTCCGGAAGTGGACGAGACGCCGCTTGCCCGCGAGACGCCGCAGAACATGGTGAAGCGCCTGGCGCTCATGAAGGCGCTGGCGGCAGCCCGGGGATTGTCCCGCGATCCCGGCTCCTCTCTCATTCTTTCAGCAGACACCACTGTGGTCGACCCGTATGGAAGGAACCTCGGAAAGCCGCGGAACGTGCTCGAGGCCCGGAAGATGGTCGCCGCCCTGGCAGGGAAGGACCATTTTGTCTTCACGGGATATTCCCTGGTCGAAATCCGTAAAGGGGTGGTTCAGCGTACCCTCTCCAGGAGGGTGAGGACCCGGGTGCGGATCCGGGAAATGACAGCGCGTGAGATCAGGGACTATGTCGGTCGGGGCGAGAGTCTCGACAAGGCGGGGGCTTACGCGGCCCAAGGTTTCGGGATGGCTCTCATCGAGCAGATCAGTGGAAGCTACACCAACGTGGTGGGGCTTCCGATCACCGAAGTGACGCGTGACTTGAGACTTCTCGGGTGGCGCGGGTGATCGGACTCGAGGCGCTGCTGCAACGGATCGGCTCCGGAGTGACCCTCGTCGCGGTCAGCAAGCAGCAGAGCAATGAAAAGATCGAAGCGCTCTACCGGGAAGGTCAGCGCATTTTCGGTGAGAACTATGTCCAAGAGCTCCTGGGCAAGTGGGAGGCTTTGCACGAGCGGCTGCCCGGGATCGAGTTCCATTTCATCGGTCGTTTGCAAACCAACAAGGTGAAGGCTTTGATTCCCGCGGTGTCGGTGATCCATTCGGTCGATTCGGTGCGACTCCTCCGGGAGATCGACCGGAGGGCGTCAGAGGCCGGAAAAATCATCGGGGTCTATTTCCAGGTGAACATCGATGAAGAGCAGAGCAAGGGCGGATTCTCGCCCGACGCACTCGGTGAGCTGTGCGGGAGTCTGAGTGCGTGCCCCTCCGTCCGTGGTCTCGGGTTGATGTGCATCCCCGATCCCGAGCGCGATCCTGTCTCGGCTTTCAAACGAATGGTGAAGCTCTCGCACGAGCATGGCGCGACTCTCGGCACCGGGCTGTCGATGGGAATGTCCGGGGACTTCGATACGGCCATCCGTGAGGGAGCGACCGTGGTCCGGGTCGGAAGTCTGCTGTTCGGGGAACGGATCAGGCCTTCTTGAGGAGGCCGATTTCGAGCAGGCGCTGTTTCAAGTACTGTCCGGCGTTCATGTTCTCGCTGAGCAACACATCGGATCTCGGGTGCAGGAACAGCGGCATCGAGTAGCGCGGAAGTTTTGCCGCGGGTCCCATGGGGTTCACGACCCGGTGGGTGGTCGACTTGTAATACCCGCCCGATGCGAGTTGGAGCATGTCGCCCGCGTTGATGGCGATCGAGCCCGGATCGCAAGGAACCGCGTGCCAATTGCCCGCGGTGTCCTGGACCTCGAGTCCGGCGGCAGTGGCCGAACAGAGCAGAGTGATCAGGTTGATGTCCTCATGGGCGGCGGCGCGGATCGCGCCCTGTTCTTCGGTGCCCTGAAGGGGGGGGTAGTGGATCACGCGGAGGAGGTTTTCCTCGGACTCCTGGACCATTTCAGAGAGTGGCATCGAGAACTTGCTCCGGACGGACTCAGGCGAGGCCACCTGGACCCAGTTCAGCATCTCTTCACCCAACTTGCACAGCTCACCGTAAAGTTTCCAGGTGTCGGCCATCAAGTATTCGGGCAAGCGGGAGCGGGGATAAACGTGGAAAAACTCTTTAAGATCCTTGATCGGGCTGTCTTTGGCATTCTCCGAGCGGAAAGGGAAATAGCCGGACTGTTGCTCGGGCTTGAAGGTGTACTCGTGCTTCTCTTGCGAGCTGAAAAAACGGGCCCACTGGTCGTAGACGCGGTGGACGAGATCGAAAGAGAGCGGGTGGTCGGTGACGACCGCAAACCCGGTATTGGTCAGGGATTCGCAAAAGCGTTGGGCCGCATCCGGAGTGCCATACTTAACCTTTAAGACTTCCATGCGGTCCGTCCTAACATTGCGCCGAGTCAAATGCAATCGAAAAGGCCCTCGCAATCTCAAGCAAAATGGCAGAATATTGGAGAGATCATGTCAATTAAAGAACAGCGCCTGGCCCGGGTCCAGGCCACCCTGCTCCGGCATCACCGTTTGTCACAAGAGTCCGCTTCCCGGTGGGTCCGCCTGGGGCACCGCCTCAGAACTTGGGCGGCCATGCTGCAGTTCGAGTGGCTCAAAAATGATGTGGCCATCCGGGCCGAGTCGCTCTCGTATTACACCCTGTTCTCGTTCATGCCCCTCATGGCCGGGGTCTTCCTCTTGCTCGGGTTCTTCTCCCAGTGGGGGCCGGTCCAGCAGGAGTTCGAGGGACTTTTGGGGCGCGCCTTGGGGGCCATCCCCGAGGACCAACGCAAGACCTTGCTGCAGTTCATCCTCCAGTTCAAAGATCAGTATCTCGCCAATCTGAGTCGCAAGAGCGGGTCCATCGGAATCTTCGCTGTCGGGATCCTGCTCTGGATCGGGGCCCGGGTGTTCTTCAACATCGAGTCATTGATGAACCGGATCTGGGAAGTGCGTGAGGAGCGTGCCTGGTGGGATCGCGTCCGGAACTTCTTCTTCTGCATGGTGCTGCTGCCCATCGTGTATGCAGCCACGCTTTCCATTCCACGGATCATCGAGTGGATTCATCCCGGAAAAGTGAATGCCTTTCTCGAGCAGGCCTTTCTCGAGCTGGTCATTTTGACCTCATTTGCGATCGTGCTGAAGTCGTTTCCGAACACCCGGGTCTCCTGGCGTGGTGCGGGAGCGGGTGCCCTGGTCGGAACAGCCGGGTTCACCTTGGCTCAAGTGGTGCTGAGTGTGTATTTCAGGATGGGGACCGAGACCGCTTACGGGAAGGCGGCGGTGCTTCCCCTGTTTGCGTTTTTCATCTATGTGTCGTGGGTCATTTTCATTCTTTCTGTAGAAGTTTCCTTGTTGGTGGAAAAGGGGAGTGGCGCCTGGGTGGGAGCGCTTCCCGAGGCTTCCCTTTCGAAAGCACTGGTTCTCGAGCGATTGGTCCGGGCCTTGCGCATCCGATTCGAAGAGGGACGCGCCCCGGCTTCTTTGGATGAGTTGTCAGCCGAGTTGGCGATCCCCGCTCCTTATTTGGAGACCGTTCTCGAATTTTTGGTTTCGTGCGGCAAGGTGCTTCGGGGCGATTCCGGCTACGCTTTGGTGTGCTCGGTCACCGAAGACGATCTTTTATCGCTCATCAAAGACCTTCTTGAACTGGGGCGCCTGAATCAAAAATTTGACGTTCGGGGCCTCGTTTCTCGATTAAATTGAAGCCCATGTGTCAAAAAAAACACTCCTGACATTTTAAAATCCACTTGTGTAGAATTGTAAAAGCTTTAATCGCCCACTATGATGGGGGGCGGGAGGATTGGGTGGTATGGGACAACAAAGGCAGAAATTGTACGAAGAATGCAGGGTAAAACTTCTCAAGACGAGACAAGAGACCCTGAACGGACTGGCAGCCCTGAATCCCTCTTTGGCCACAGAGATGGTCGGAGACGAGGCGGATCTGGCTTCTGCTCACATCAGCCAGACTCAAGCGCTGAACCAGCGTGACAAGCTCCTCGCCAAAATCAAAGAAATCGACGATGCCTTGGCTCGCATGGAAGCCGGCACCTACGGAATCTGTGAAGAGACCGAGGAGCCCATCGAAGAAAAGCGCCTGATCGCGATTCCCTGGACCCGCCTGAGCCTCGAAGGTGCCGAAGTCCGCGAGCGCGAGCAAAAGCGTTACGATCAGAAGCTCGCCTAAGGCACCGGGTGGCCCGGTGGCCAGCCAGAGCCTGAAACGACTTGCCAGCGGGCGAGGGGTCTTTTAGGATCCCTCCAATGAATCTTCTTTCCAATCCGGCACTCCGGAGGTTTTTCTCCGGCCGCAGGCGTTTCCAGATCGACTGGTTTTTCTTCTTTTTGTTGATCCTGAGTGCCCGCCAGTATCCGCAGGCCTTCGGGACTGCGGTCTGTTTTGCCGGGGCGACCCTTCGCTTCTGGGCGAGTGGGTTCCTTCGCAAAGAAAAAAAGCTGGCCGTGGGGGGACCGTACTCCTTCACCCGGAATCCCCTCTACTTGGGGCGATTCATCATGGTCCTCGGGGCCACGATGAGTGTGGGTGCTTGGGCCCTCGCCGCGGTCATGTCCGTGGTTTTCTTTTTGAATTATCACTACGTGATCGAGCATGAAGAGCTGAAGCTCGGAACCGAGGAATACTTCGGGCCGGTTTATTTCGAGTACAAAAAACTCGTGCCCCGCTTCATTCCTGCCCTGACTCCGGCACCGAGAGCCGAGCTCGAGCGTGTGAATCCGGATCCCGAGGTTTACCGGTTCTCATTGCCCCTTGCCAACGAGAACCGCGCGAAGGAAGCGTACGTCACCTTTTTCGGACTGATTCTCGGAATGGCTGTATTGGTCTTTGTGAAAAAGAGCTTTCACTGGGCCTGATACAGGATCTCGATCAATTCCGTCACGATGATCTTCACGGCTGATGCAAGAGGGACGGCGATCAACATTCCGATCACCCCGTAAAGCTCTTGTCCTACCGCTACCGACGCCAGCAGGCTGAGCGGGCTCAGGTTCACCAGTCGGGCCACAAACACCGGGAAAATCAGGATCATGTCGATCGCATTGGCGATCAAAAACACCAGCAGCATGGGGATCAGGTTGGTCGGCGGGTCCTGAAAGCCGAGAACCAGCGCAGGGGGGATCACCCCGAGGACCGGCCCCAGGTAAGGAATGACGTTGGTGACTCCTGCGATCACGGCGAACACTCCGCCGAACGGGGCGCCGATGAGTTTGAGTCCCACATACACCAGCGTTCCGACCAGGAGAGCTTCGATCATTTTTGCACGCAGGAATTTCCCGATCGATGCGGAGATCTTGTCGATCACCACAATCGCGTTCCGGGAATAGCTCGAGGGAATCAGCTTTTCAAACTGGAGACGCATTTCGCTTCCGTCTTTCAAAATGAAAAACGAAAAAACCGGAGCCAGCATCATCGCTGAAGCGAGGTCGCCGAGCATGCTGGGGAGATGGGTGATCGCCCATTCCCGGAGGCGGGTGCCCGAGTCGGCGATCCGGCCCTTCAGTCCGAAGTTCAAGTCCAGGTTCAGCGCATCCTGGAGTCGCGTTTCGAGCCCCGCCAGGCGATCCAATGCAGCTGCGCCGAGCGTGGGCAGCACGTCAATGAGATTCGCCCACTGGAGCTTGAGCGTCTGGATGAGTTGGTTCACGCCCAACAAGAACGCCAGGGTGACCAACAGGTAAATCCCCAGGATGGAGGCCCACTTGGGCACTCCTCGTGCTTGAAGCATTCGAACCGGAGGCCCCAGGAACAACACCGTGATCAGGGTCAGCAGGGATGCGGGGCGAAGCGAAGGCGTGAAGAAAAAGATGGAAACCAACCCTGAAGCCAGGCCGAGCAGAAAAACGACTTGAAGCGTTTCGCGGTTCCTGGTTTCCGGGTTCATGAAGCCGGATCAGCGGGCCAGGCTCTGACAGCCGACCCAGCGCGTGTCATAGCCGGGGGCACACTGGGGCGCGCGGGTGATGTCCGTGGGCGCAGTGGCTGGAATCACAGGCTTGTACTTGGCGGAAGCTCCCATCAGAGCGTTTTCGGACATGTCGTAGATGAATACCGAGAGGATGATGCCGGCGGCGCCGAGCATCAAGCCGACAATGGTCAAACCTCTCACTTGAATTTTCATTTCGGGAGTCATGGGCCCAGATTACCCCAAAGCAGCCCGTCCGACAAAAAAAATGAGTCCGACGCGGTCGGCAATTTTCGATAGAAATCCCGGAACCACTTTGCTAGGTTCCTCGGGGGGTTCAAGATGCAGTGGTTCAAGGTTTTCGGATGGGCGGCGGTGTTGTGGGCGGGGGGGGCTTCGGCCGAAACCCGGCTGACCAACCGGACGCTCGACCTCCCTGAGTCGGCAGGCGATCCGTCTGCGGAATTCGAGTCCGTGACCGGTTCCATGAGGTGGTCGGAGTACTTCGCCCGGCACCCGGAACTCAAGGGATTGAAGCTCGGCATCCAAATGAAGGGGCGTGAGGCACTCGCCAAGAATGCCAATGCGCCCATGTTGCCGGCCTCCACCGAAAAGTTGATCACCGCAGCCCTGGCTCTCCGTCATCTCGGGGCGGACCACAGATTTGAAAACCGGTTCCAGGCCAAGTTCGACCCGCGGACGGGCACCCTCTCCGCCGTGAAGTTTTCGGTATCCGGTGACCCGACCTGGTCCAACGGGACCTTTGCCACCATCGCAGAAGAAGATTCCCGACCGAACCTGGTCGAGCAGGTGGACGAGCCCCGGTTTCAAAAGCTGATCGACAGCCTTTTGTCCCGTGGGGTGCGGACGCTCTCGGGACCGGTGCAGATTGAATCGCTCCGCCCGGAGCTGGACCGGATTCCACGTTCGGCGGGCTGGAGAGATTCCTGGAAACTCGAGTGCATGGCCATGGTGCAAACCTCCTTCCAGTCGAACGGAAACTGCGGAACTGTTGCGGTTTCCGCCGGAAAAGCCCGCTGGATCACCCACGGGGTGCGGGTGCCCCTCAAGGTGCGGGTGTACAAATCCCGGAGTGGAAGGAACTCCGTTTCGATCACCCCTGAGACCGACGCGATCGGACGTGTCCGATCCTACGTGATTTCGGGATTCATCGGACGTGGGGTTTTGTATTTTGATCTTCCGGTTCACGAGGGTGGGACTTGGCTCGAAGAGTTGTTCGTCCGGGCTCTCGAGAGTCGAGGGGTTGCGATCGTTTCCAGTCCGGCAGAGCCGCAAGTCTCTGCAGAATTTGAGGAAATCCATGAGGATTTGTCGTCAGAGCCGCTCCTGAAAATCCTCACGGTCGCCGTACAGCGCAGTATCAACGGCATCATGGACCGGGTGTTTCACGAACTGGAGTGGGTGACCGAACGTCCGGGGGCTGAGGTCTTGACCGCCGGTGTGCGCGAACTCCTGATCGATCCGGCCCACCTCGAAGGAGTGGTGTTTGCCGACGGGTCCGGCCTGGATCTGCGCAACCGCCTCCGCCCCGACGCCCTTCACGGGTTTCTTTCGGGCATGCGGGGTGTGCCTTATTTTGCCGACTTTTACTCCACTTTGGCGGTGGCGGGAGTCAGCGGAACCTTGAGAACCCGGCCGGTGCTTTCGACCTCTCCTTACACGGCCGGAAAGATCCACGCCAAAACCGGGACTTTGACGGGAATTCACAATCTCGCCGGATATTTCGAGTCCTCCCCGGGGGGCGCGCTCGAGCCCTTCGTGGTCTTCACCGAGGGGAACATGAGTTCGACCTCGGCCCGCGCCGCCCTGGATGGTGTTGTGGTGAATTTTGCGGCTCAAAACACACCCTGACGCGGGGCTTCGGTCGAGGGGTTCAATCGGTTGACGCTCGCGCCGAATGGTTGTAACCCTTACCTATGCCAAATTTCGACATTTCCTTCCCGGAATTCGTAAAAAATGAGGGCCTCAAGCGTTGGGTGAAAGAGACCGTCGCTTTGACCGAGCCGGCTCGAGTTTATTTTTGTGATGGCTCCGAAGAGGAGTACCACCGCCTCTGTGAAGAGATGGTCGAAGCGGGAACCTTGCATCGCTTGAATCCGGAGAAGCGCCCGGGAAGTTTTCTGGCCCGTTCAGACGCATCCGATGTCGCCCGTGTGGAAGACCGCACGTACGTGTGTACGCCCGAAAAAGGAGACGCCGGACCCAACAACAACTGGATGGACCCGGCCGAAATGAAGAAGACGCTGAATCCACTCCTCAAGGGGTGCATGCGTGGTCGCACGATGTACGTGATCCCCTTCTCGATGGGACCGATCGGATCCCCGATCTCGCAGATCGGCGTGGAGATCTCGGACTCCGCCTATGTGGTGGTCAACATGCGGATCATGACCCGCATGGGTCGTCGGGTGCTCGATGCGCTGGGTGACCGGGACTTCGTTCGCTGCCTGCACACCGTGGGCGCCCCTCTCGAGCCGGGGCAGAAGGACGTGGCTTGGCCTTGCAACAAGGAGACGAAGTACATCACCCATTTTCCCGAAGAGAAAACCATCATTTCTTACGGGAGCGGCTACGGCGGAAACGCATTGCTCGGAAAAAAATGCTTCGCACTGCGGATCGCTTCTTGGATGGGCAAGCAAGAGGGTTGGCTCGCCGAGCACATGTTGATCCTCGGTGCAGAGAGTCCCGAGGGAAAGAAAACCTACGTCGCCGCGGCCTTCCCGAGTGCGTGTGGAAAAACCAATTTTGCCATGTTGATTCCGCCAAAGGCGCTGAACGGATGGAAGATCACCACCATCGGTGATGACATCGCTTGGATCAAGCCGGGTCAGGACGGAAGGCTGCACGCCATCAATCCGGAAGCGGGTTATTTCGGAGTGGCGCCGGGCACCTCACTCCGGACAAACGAGAACGCCATCCGGACCATTTCAAAAAACACCATTTTCACCAACGTGGCTCTGACCGAAGACGGCGATGTCTGGTGGGAGGGGTTGTCCGACGCACCACCCGAGCGGCTCATCGACTGGCAGGGACACGAGTGGACCCCGGCGATCGCCAAGGACACCGGGCGTAAGGCCGCGCATCCCAATGCGCGCTTCACCGCCCCGGCAAGCCAGTGCCCTTCGGTCGACACCCAGTGGGAAAATCCGGAAGGGGTTCCGATCAGTGCATTCATTTTCGGCGGACGCCGGGGAACGACCGTTCCCCTGGTGGTCGAGCCGAAAGGTTGGGAGCACGGAGTGTATTGGGCTGCGACCATCGGTTCCGAGACCACTGCCGCGGCCGTCGGTGCGGTGGGGCAGGTGCGGCGCGACCCGTTTGCGATGCTTCCGTTTTGTGGGTACCACATGGGCGATTACTTCGATCACTGGCTCAAGATCGGCAAAGGTGTGGCCCATCCGCCGAAAATTTTCGGGGTGAACTGGTTCCGCAAGGGTGCGGACGGGAAGTTCATGTGGCCGGGTTACGGCGAGAACATGCGGGTCCTCGAGTGGATCATCGGCCGGGTCAACGGTACCGCCAAAGGTGTGGACACGGAGATCGGGGTGGTCCCGGAATTCGGTGACTTGAACTGGTCCGGGCTCAACCTCGGCGAGGAGCGCTTCCGTGCGGTCTCGAAGATCGATCGCGAAGAATGGTCCCAGGAGTTGCGGTTGCAGAGCGAGTTGATCGAGCGCCTGAAGGACCGCTTGCCCAAGCGGTTTGTGGAAATCCATCGTTCTCTCCAGGGTCACTTCGAGGGAACTGCGCAGAACTCCCCGGGCGCCCACGCCTGATTGTTGTATTTATTCAGTGATTCCGATCCCTTGGTCCAATTCCCGAACATTTTGCTCAAGTTTTATCTCCGGGCACCGATAGGTACCTTGTAGAGGAGGTTCTAGCATATGGGTAAAGGTAAGAAGCCGGTGATGGAAGTTGTGGGAGCGGAAGGTTGCAAGTGCGGGGGATGCAAAAAGCCTCAGGCCAGATTCACCTTCTGTAATGAACATTATGAATGGTTCAAGTTCGGTCTGATCAGTAAGGCCGGGCAGAAGGTTCCCGATTTTGAGAAGAAGTACGATCATTACGTAGCGTACATGGCTCGTCAAAAGACGACGGTCGCCGCGTAAGGATTTCGAGTTCACCCTGTCCGCCGTCTGGGAGGTGTGCGGACAGGAGCCAAGTTTGGGTCCGGGGGGTCGGACCCAACAAGTTGCCCCGATGAACGGCGCGAAAGGCCGAGGGCGGGGCAAAAAGGCTGTACCCACCACCTCCTCAGAAAGGGGCCCGGAGCGCACGAATTTTCGTGTGTTCCGGGCCTTGATCATTTAAAAAAACGGCATGAATTGGTTGATTTTGAGAGGGCTGGTGAGGGAACAGCGACATTGGGGCGAGTTTGCTTCGCAGTTCGAAGCCGGGCTCCGGGAGAGGGATCCACAAGCCAAGGTCTTCACCCTCGACTTCGCGGGTTTCGGAACCGAGTCCGATCGCTTGTCTCCCGCCTCGATCGACGGGATCGTCGATGATTTGCGTGGCCGGTGGGCGGCTCTTTCCGCTTCCGGCGATTGGTGTTTGCTTGCCGTCTCCCTCGGAGGGATGGTGGCGATGAATTGGACCTCCCGCTATCCTTCAGACTTCAAAAAACTCGTGTTGATCAATTCGAGTGTCGGAGGCCTGAGTCCGCTGTTCCGCCGGATGCAGCCGGCGAACATTCCCACTATCCTGTCTCTCTTTTTTGAGAGGAATGTCCGGAGCCGGGAGGCGCGCATCCTTTCGATCACGACCAACCTGAAGGGCGAGGCCCTGGAGAAGCGTGCGGATTGGCAGGGTGGATTCGCGAAAGTGATCCGTCCCAGGGATGCGGCAGCGCAAATTTTCGCCGCGGTCAGGTTCCGGGCGCCGCCTCGGATTTCGATTCCCGTGTTGGTGCTCACCTCCAAGGGAGACACCTTGGTCCATTACAGCTGCTCGGAGTCCATTGCGAAGCACTTCAAGGCGGATCTCAGGATCCATGAAACCGCCAACCACGATCTTCCGACTGACGATCCGGATTGGGTGAGCTCCCAGGTCCGCTCTTGGGTTTGATCCGGGCTTTGACCGTTTTCAGAATCCGGGGATGTGTTTCCAGTCCCACCACGACTTCGGATCGTCTCCCGCATTCTTGAATACGAACTTCCCGTCTTTCTGCTTCTCGTAAAATTTGTAAAGAATGCCTGTCGGCGTTTTCTTCAGCATGACCGCGGCCGAATCCGACAGCTGAAGGGTCTTCTCCGTCTGGTCGGGGCGGCTGGCGAAGTGGAGTGCGCCCTTCATTTTCATCAGTTCGTAGAACTCCTCGGGCTTCCTGCCCAGGGTGAATTCGAAAACGAAATACTTCGGCTCATAGGGAACGTGCAGGCGGTCACTGAGGGGCAGCAGGCAGTGGTTCGGGGGAATGGTGCCGGGAAGCAAGGCGGGGCACTCGAGCACACCCAGATTCTTCCGGATGTCATCGGGAACGCAAAAGCTCATCATCCGTTCCCGCATTTCTCCCAAACGGGACAGGTGTTTTCTTTCCACCAATTCACGCTTGAACAAGAGGACATCATAATGTCTTCCGTAACGACCAAGTGGGCCGTCGTACTTTTTGCAACTTCCGAAGCCCAGCTTGAGCAAAGACTTGGTGTCGGCCGCATTCATGTCCCAGAGGGGTTCCGGATCGAAAAAGAACAGGCCCTTCATCTCGGGGTGGTTGATCGAATAGATCCGGCCTTCCTTGCTCACCCGGAACCGGTAATCGAGTTTGCCGGCCATCACCCGCACCAGGCGGCCGTCTGCGAACTCGAGAGTGGATTCGGGTTCCTGCTGAAGCCAGGCTTTCAAGAATGAATCTGAAGTGGGTTGTGTGAAGCGGGCCCAGTCCTCACGTGAAAGCGACTTCGGCATCGAACGCCCGACCGGTGCAGACGCTTTGTGGATGAAGGAGTGTCCGTGCAGGTGACCGTCTCGATAGTCACGCTCCTCGATTGTCCCGGGTGCGCCGAACCGGATCTCCCGTCCGTGGCGGAGGGAGTTCTTCACCGATGCGATCCGGATGATCTCCGACTGGGCACTGAACTGAAAGAGGAGGCCCTGGTAGAGCCCGCCCTCGTCCCGGCAGCTGGCCCAGAGCGGGCGTTCACGGTTCGGAAGGAACTCACGTTCCGAGCCGTCCGGACAGGGAGGGATGGGAGTCGCAGCAACGGCGGAAAGTGACAAAAAAATGGCGCAAAAGCCGGATCCTGTCACTTTTTTTATGAACCTCTGCATAAGGTTCATTTTGACTCGGAATCCACGCTGTGAAAAGATATTTAGGTGATCTGACTGTCTACGGAGGGACCAGTCCATGTCTGTGAATTACGGAACCAATCCCGCGAACCCGGCCAACCCCCAGTTGCTTCAGCAGCGCCTATCTGTGCGCGAGCAGGAGATCAACTCGCTCAAAGTGCAGAACAGGCACCTGTTGAACCGGATCGAAGAGCTCGAAAAAAACTCGAAGCCGAATCAGATCAACACCCAGTTCGTCGCCGACGAGGTTCATCGTCATCTCGAGCCGGTGATCTCCCAATTGCAAAACACCATCACCTCGTCTTTCGAGATCCTCCAGAGCACCATGCGTGGAATCTACCAGCAAAGCCAGCGGGCCCAGCAAGCGGTGGAAGACATGGCGGCACACTCCCGCGATCTCGAAGTCCGGATGAACGAGCAACGGAAGGCCGACCAGAATTTCTACCAGGACAAGATGTTCTCGATGATCGGAGCGTTCTGTGACCGCGTCGAGCGGCAGATCGAGATCCGCATGAAGGCGCTTTCCACGGTTGAATTGATGAACACCAAGCAGAACGAAGTTCTCGCCGACATCGAAAACATCAAGTCTTCCATCTCCAGCATGCAGAAGAACTCCGACTCGAACCGGGGCGAGATCGCACGGATCGAGCGGAATGCGTCCGAGTCGAACGAGAAGCTCATTGATGTCCAGCTCCAGACCCAGACCTCCGAAGAACTCATTCGCGACACGCTCCAGCAAGTGCAGAATCACCGCGCTGAATTCAAGATCATCCGGTCGGAGCTCAAGCAAGCGATCGAGGTCATGAACCGTCTGGTGGACCGTGTGGGTGAGGAAACCTACTCCATTCCTTCCGGCGACAACATCGATCTCTCTCCGGTGGAGCAGGAAGAGGCACAGGCGGCAGCCGAGCCGGCCGCACCAGCCATCGACGAAACCCGGATCATCAACGACCTCATCGAGCAGAAGCACCGGGAGCTCGAAGTTCTCGAGCGTAGCATCGAAGAACAGAGCACGACCCAGAGCAAAGAAGATGCGGCGATGATCCTGGCGCTGCTCCGCGCACAAAAGAGCGAACTTCAAAGAGTGGCGGAAGACGCCAAGAGTTACCTGAAGGAGCATGCCTTTGGCGGGCGTGCGCCGGCGGAAAAGCCGGAATCCTCACGTGATTCGAGAAAGATCGACTCCTCCCTGTGATGCAGAACCCACCCGGTGCCGGTCCGAAGACTCAGTTGAAGCCCAAAGCCCCTGCGAAACCCGGGATGCGCCCGGGAGTGCCCGGTAAGCCCGGAGCCAAAGCGGGTGGGGCCCAGAAAAGCTCCTCACCGGAAAGCTCGGTCCGCCCCCCCTGGTACAAGAGAAAGTATCTGGTTTATCCGAAATTCCAGGTTCCGCTGATCATCTTCAATGTCCTGATCACCGGGGTTCTGTTCGGACTGGTGGGGTACCTGGTCATCCGAAGTCATCTCTATCTCGAGCAGTTGGTGAAACAGACCCGTCTTCCTGCTCAAAACCTTTTCATCCAGTTGCTCACCGAGCAATTGCGGACCCTGTTGGTGTACATGGTCGTATCACTCGGTGTGGCCGTCGGGACGACGGGGGTATTCACCCTGATCCTGACACACAAAATGGCGGGACCGCTGATGCGTTTGAAAGGGTTCTTCGGAGATGTCGCAAAGACCAGCGAGTTCCCCGAGGCGCTCCGGTTCAGGGACGGCGATTACTTCCAGGATCTGCCACCGGCCATCAACGGAGCTTTCGGCGCCCTCAAGAAGAAATGGTTCAGATAAAACCCCGGCTCACCCTCAGGATGATGTCCTGGATCGCAATCCTGCTCCTGAGTGGTTGCAGTGAGGCGAAGGTGTTTGTTTCGCTGCTCTTCACCGAAGCGACCTCGCTCAGCACATCCGCCTTCGAGTTCGATGAAATGAAGTCGGGAGACCGTGTGAGTTGTGCGATTCTCGGCGACAAGACGGTCCGATGTGTCGGATCGGGCGAAAAGGGCGCCCTCGGAACATTCAACGGTGGCCCGACCGTGGTGACCACTCCGGTGAAGCTCCTGGCGACAGGGAAAGAGTTCACTTGCTTCACCTCCGGTGAGAACTTGCAGGTGTTCTGTTACGGGCGTAACGACAAGGGACAGCTGGGGAATCCCGGTTCCGGAAACACGATCAAGCCGGTCCCGGTTCTGGACATGGACAACGCCAACGCCCCGGTCACCGAAGTGAAGGCCTTGAGTGCGGGAGACGCCCATGCTTGCGCAGTACTGAAGAGTGGTCGCGCAGTCTGCTGGGGAGAGAACAGCTCAGGACAGCTCGGGAACAATTCCGAGAGGGGTGTCGGTGCCCGTTCGGTGATGGAGAGCGAGCGAAGCCCGAAGCCGATGGCCGGGGTCAAGGACATCGCCGCAGGCGCCGCATCGACCTGCCTGGTGGCCCGCGAAGACTCCACACTTTTTTGCTTCGGCGAGCGCTTCAACTCAACCCGGAAATTGAACTGGATTCCCGAACGCGTCGAGTACGCGAACAACGTGGGGTACCTCTCATCAGTCAGGCAGGTCGGACTGGGTAGGAACTTCGGGTGTGCCCTGACCAAGGGTGCCCAGGTGTTCTGTTGGGGCCAGAACGATCTCCGCCAGCTCGGCATTCTGATGCCGGTCAAGGGCATGCCCAAGGCCTCCTTGGTGCAGGTCCGTTATCCGCAAGAGATGGCACTCTCCAGGATCGATCAGATTGCCGTGGGAGAAGCCCATGGTTGCGCCATCCACCGGGACGAGCGGACCGTGTTTTGCTGGGGTGACAACAAGTTCAATCAGTTGGGAAGCTCGTCCACGCGAGGAGAAACCGAACAGGTCGCACTGGGCTCGAACAACCTCACCCTCAAGGGGGTCAAAGAGGTGCGCGCAGGCCCTGACCGGACATGCATCATCTCGGTTAGGGACGAATTGTTCTGTTGGGGGAACGGAGCACATGGAATTCTCGGGAACCCGAAGCCTTACTCGATCTACCCGGCAAGGGTCCTCGATTCCGGGCTTGAAGCTCTCGCGAACGTCGCGCATGTGCAGATCGGGTGGAATCATGCCTGCATCAAAGACCAGGCGGAAAAACTCTACTGTTTCGGCTTGAACACCTACGGTCAGCTCGGAATGCAAAGGATGTCGGGCACGGTCCTTCAAAACGAGGCCACAGTCCTCGGGAAAATCGGTGCCATTGACATTCAAGGTTCCCGTGCCTGCCTGATCTACGGGGATGATCAGCGGGTCGGGTGTTTCGGTGGCGTCGAAATCGACCTGACGGGAAAACGACCCACCAAGAACAGTTTCATGCTCGAAGAGTTGAAGCGGAACAACATGCCACTTCGAGGGGTGTCGGGAGTCACGGTCGGATACAGGCAAGTGTGCATCATCGGAGCGAGTCAGGAGGTCACTTGCATCCCGAACGGTGATCTGGCCGAGTTGACGGCACCGGTAAAGGTCACCGAAGGCACCGGAAAGCCGATCAAGGACATCTGGCAGGTTCGCGCACAAGGGAAGCGGGCATGCGCCCTTTCTCAAGCCGAGGGATCCGCCTGGTGCTGGGGGCAGGAGCGTTTCGAGCAGGCCCAAAATGCCAGGCCGGTGACCCTGAGTGGAGGCCCGTCCCGCGAATTGATTCAGATTGCACTCACTGACGACCGGCTTTGCGGAATTCGCGGCACCGAGCGTGAGGTCGTGTGCTCCCAGGTTGAAGCCCGGTCGGATGCGCCGCTTGAGTTGAAGCCGATGGCGAACGGTGGACTACGTGGGGTCCTGATGCTCTCGTCGTCCTCAGCGCATTTCTGCGCCGTGACCGATGTGGGTCAGCTTTACTGCTGGGGTAAGAACGAGTCTTTTCAATTCGGGCAGAAGCAACCTGCCGAGAGTCCGGATCCGGTGCTGATCTCCCTCAAGGGTGATCGACTTCGCAAGGTCTCGAGGGTCACCACCGGTGACCACCACACCTGCGTGACTTCTGCGGATGATCCCAGTCTGTATTGTTTCGGGCAATCGCTGAGTGGCGGTCCGAACTCACCGGAACCTGTGGATTATCCTCTATGATCGGCCGGATTCCGGCCAGACGTCGGGCTTGGGTGTTCCTGTTCGTTTGCTTTGCACTCGGGTTGTGGGGCCTGAGTGTGCCCCTTACGGGAGATCAAAAAACCTACCTCACCATCGCACTCGAAATGAAAGAGCGCGGAGAGTGGATCATTCCGACTCTTTTCGGTGAGCCCAATTTTCTGAAGCCGCCGCTCCAGTACTGGGCCACGCGGATCGGGTGGGCTGTATTCGGGTTCGGTTTGTGGGGGGCTCTACTCCCGTCGGTCTTGGCTCTCATCGGTGCGGCCGACGTGGTCGACCGGATTTCCAAAAAAGAGGGTGCTCTCGCAGGACTGCTTTTCGCCGGGACACTGGCCAGCATGACTTATGGAACCACCGCTCAAATGGAGATCTGGGTGGTGCTCTTTTACTGCTGGGCTTGGCACCTCTGGTGGCAGGGGCGGACTTGGTCTGCGTTCGTCGTGACCGGAATGATGAGCTGGATCAAGGGCCCGCTGTATCCGGTGCTCTGGGTCCTGTCGATCGGCTTCGAGGCGGTTCTCAAAAAAGAGGCGGGTGCCCTGCTTCGGAAGGGTCGTTTCTGGATCGGCTTGTCTGGCGGGGTGGTGATCGGTCTGGCTTGGTACCTTCTTGCGGCAAGAACGCACTACCGCGAAATGATGGACATGTTCTTTTTGCGTGAGAATCTGGGGAAGGTCTCCACCTCACACGGAACCCCCTGGGGCTTGTGGGGAGAGTTCCTCGGCACCCTGTTTCCGCTCCTGATTGCTTTTGTATCGGTTCTGACCACTCCTGAGTTCAAGAATGCGTGGAAAGAACAGCGTCTCCGGTGGCTCTCTTATTTGGCGGTCCCGGCAGTGTTTTTCACATTTTTTCCTTACCGGGTGAACACCTACCTCTACCTCCTCACCCCGGTGGTGGTTTGGATCATGGTCTCTGCAGAGGCAGGATTGGCCCGGCGAGCGCGGATCTCGGGTTGGATTGCGACAGGGGTCGGAGCCGGCCTGTTGTTTTTCGTTCTCAGGATGGTCACCGGAGGGTGGATCGACTGGGCCCTCGCAGCCGGATTCGCCGCATTGGTACCTTGTTGGGCATTGGCCCACTTCCGCGGTTCCTTGAAGGGGTTGGCATTGACTTCGGTGGCATTGGTGAACCTCATCCGGGTGGCGGCAGTCGGAGTCGGTGAGGGTGACCTTGCCGGTCTGAAAAATGCACTCGACCTTTGGCCCGACAGCACCTTTGCTTACGTCATGCCGGATGAAGACATCTGGCACGAAGTCGGGATGATCTCCGCGGCAACCGGGAAGCGCCTGCTGGTTCTCCGGAATGCCGTCGATGCGGAGCGCCATATCCAAACGGGGGGTACCCTGATCCTGGATGAGGGTGCGACCCCGCCCCGGCCGGATCTCCGTTGCCTGGACTGGGTCAGGCTCAGAAAGCGGGTCAAATTCCCCATTCGCGAGTTCCTCCTTCGGGGTCTCCCTGTCTCCGACCCTTCGCTCCATCGGGTCCTCAGGCTCTGTCGGTCCTGACTCTTGACTGGAAAGCACTCCCTGATTCAATCTCACACCATGCCTCTGTACGAGTATTTGTGTGAAAAGTGTGAACGTGCTTTCGAGGTGACCCAGAAGTTCGAGGATCCACCCCTCGAGAGTTGCCCGGAATGTGGTGCACCCGTGAAAAAGTTGATGAGCCTAGGGGGTTTCGCCCTCAAAGGAAACGGTTGGTACACCACCGACTACAAGAAGAATACCGGTGACGGTGGATCGAAGTCTTCATGACCCGCAACCGACAGGTCGCGGTGGTGATCACCACCTACAACAACCCGAAGAGTCTCGAGCTGTGCCTCCTTTCGTTGGCCCGGCAGACTTATCGCGCTTTCGATGTGTTCATCGCGGATGACGGTTCCGGCGATGCCACCCGTGACCTGATCCAGCGACTCAAGCGGGAGTTGCCGTTTTTCATCCACCATTACTGGCATCCCGACGAAGGCTACCGCAAGGCAAGGATCAACAACACCGTGTTCAGGGATCTCGATCCCGCCCGACACCCTGTCGTCGTCGGCCTCGATCACGACGTCATCCTCCATCCTCGTTTCATCGAGGATCATCACCGCGCACATGAGCGCGCAGGCTTTGAACCGCTCTTGTTCATGGGGAGGCGGGTCGATCTCGGTCCGGGAATCACCGCCGAGATCCATCCCGGAAATGTCGATCGCTTCACTGACGGGTTGTCGTGGCGCCTCGTCCGCTCCGGGTGGAGCGGTGAAACGAAGAACATCCTGCGATCGGTCAGGCTGGACGCGCCGGCGTGGGTCACGAGAATCCTCAAGCGGGACCGTGTCCTGGACCTGCTCGGGTCCAACTTCTCCATCTCGACCCGGAGTCTCATCGAAGTGAACGGTTACAACGAGGACTTCGAAGGATACTGGGGTGAGGACGGGGATCTGTTCGTTCGGATCAGGAACCGCGGAATCCCCCACTACGGGGTCATCGGCTATGCGGTCCAATGGCACCTCTACCACAAGCGTCTCGAAGAAACGCCCGAACACATTGAGAAGGTCCGGGCGCTCTTGCAAAGAACCGATTATGTGGAATGCCGGAACGGCATCCGGAGATCAGGATAAGAACAGCATTTCGCGGTACTTCGGCAGCGGCCAGTAGCCGTCAGCCACCATGTTCTCCAGTTGGTCGCACTCTTTCCGGAGCGAGTCCATCACCGGCTTCAGCTCTGCCGCGATGAGATCGGCTTTCGCCTCCTCACTCTCGTTGGAACGGATCTGTCCCAGGGTCCGGTCCAGCTTCTTCAGCTCGGCTTGGGCGGAAGAGAGCGTCTGGTAGAGACGGGCGAGGACCTCTTCTTGTGGAGCCTTGAGTCCGATCGCCTTGGCGGCCGCAACGCCTTCTGCCAACACGGTGGAGTACTGGTAAGCCGCGGGGAGAATCTGGGTTTGCACGATGGTTTCCAGGGTCTCCGCCTCGATCATGACTTTTTTATTGTAGATCTCGATCCGGACATGGAACCGTGACTTCACTTCCTCGGTCGTGAACACACCGAGTCCGGTGAGCAATGCAATGGACTTCTGGCTGACGATTTCATGCAGGGCCTGAGGGGTGGTCTTCAGGTGGGGGAGTCCGCGCTTTTCGGCTTCGATCACCCATTCACCGGAATACCCGTTGCCTTCGAAACGGATCGACTTGGTCTCACGGATCACTTCTTTCACGACCGTGAAGATCGCCTCTTCGACGGACTTCGAGCCTTTGATCTTCCCTTCCAGCGCTGCGGTGATCTCGTTGATCCCGTCAGCGACGGCGCAGTTGAGCAAGGTCATCGGGAAGGAGCAGGATGCCGAGGATCCGACTGCACGGAACTCGAACTTGTTTCCGGTGAAAGCGAAAGGGGAGGTCCGGTTCCGGTCCGTGTTGTCTTTCATCACGGTCGGGAGGCGACTGACGCCGAGCTTGATCACCGCCTCGGTGTAGCTCAGACCCTTGTGCGCGTCTTTCTCGATTTCGTTCAGCATGTTGTCGAGCATGTTGCCGAGGAATACCGAAATGATGGCCGGAGGAGCCTCGTTCGCTCCCAGGCGGTGGTCATTGCCGCTCGAGGCGATCGCGGCACGGAGGAGTCCTGCATGCTTGTGAACGCCTTTGAGTGTCGCCATGAGAATGAGCAGGAAGCGCAGATTCTGGTGAGGGGTCTTGCCCGGATCCAGAAGGTTGATGCCTTCGATTTCGGGCCCGCCCGCACTGACCATCATGGACCAGTTGTTGTGCTTTCCGCTTCCGTTCACGCCTGCGAAAGGCTTCTCATGAAGGAGCGCTTCGAAGTTGTGTCTCTTGGCCACGCGCTTGAGCACTTCCATGGTCAGATGGTTGTGATCGATCGCCACGTTCGCTTCTTCGAAGATCGGCGCGATCTCGAACTGCATCGGTGCCACTTCATTGTGGCGGGTTTTGGCCGGAACGCCGAGCTTGAACAGCTCTGTTTCCACCTCACTCATGAAAGCGAGGACGCGCGCGGGAATGCTCCCGAAATAGTGATCCTCGAGCTGCTGGCCCTTGGGGGGATGGGCTCCGATCAGGGTCCGTCCGCTCATCACGAGGTCGGGACGGAGGGTGAAGAAGGAACGGTCGATCAAAAAGTATTCCTGTTCGGGTCCGAGGGTCGCGGTCACGTGACGGGCGTCGGTGTCACCGATGAGGTGAAGCAGCTTCACCGTGCTGGCCGAGAGGGCTTCATTGCTCCGGAGCAGGCCGGTTTTTTCGTCGAGTGCGTCACCGTGGTAACTGATGAAGACCGAAGGAATGCAAAGGGTGCGCGTTCCGCCGATTTCGGCGAAGAAAATCGGGGAGGTCGGATCCCACGCGGCGTAACCCCTGGCCTCGAAAGTGGTGCGCATGCCCCCGGACGGGAAGCTCGATGCATCCGGTTCGGACTGGATCAGTTGGGCTCCTGAAAAGCGCTCGATCGCGTTGCCGGCGCTGTCCAGAGTGAGGAATGAATCGTGTTTCTCGGCAGTGGTGCCGGTTTGAGGTTGGAACCAGTGGCAGTAGTGCGTGATCCCGCTTTCCATCGCCCATTCTTTCATGGCGTGGGCGAGGGCGTTCGCCACTTCGATGTCCAGTTTTTTACCGGCCTGGGTGGATGCCACAAAGCGCTTGTAGATGTCGCTCGGAAGCTTCTCTTTCATCTGCTTCAGGCTGAAGGTGTTCATGCCGAAGTAGTCCGACACCTTGAGGAGGTTGCCGTTGTCGTCGGTGGGGAGGGTCACCTTCCCGGGGTTTCGTGCGGTCACGGTTTGAAGTGCTTGAAAGCGGGGTGAAGATCCAGTGTCGGCCATGAGTTCCTCCGGATAGGGGTTTACCGCATTTTTCCACCTACCGGCTGTGAATTCAACGTCCAATCAATACATTTTGAAAAGCGAAAACTGGGACTCGAGCCCCCCGTTGTGCAGGGGCCATTTTTTCTCGGGCTTGAGCCCGATGGAGTGCATCAAAGACTTCTCGGAGGTGATGACGCCCGCCCACCAACCCGAATACTTGTGTTTCAGGGTGGAGCCGATGGCCCGGTAGGTCTCCTGGAGGCTGTCGACCTCCTCGAGGCGGATGCCGTAGGGCGGATTCGTCACGATCAGCCCCTTTTCCTGGAACGCCGTCGTGTCCTGGAAGCTGTTGACTTTCAGTCGGACAAAGTCAGCCATCCCTGCGGCCTCGAGGTTCGTGCGGGTGGCCTGCACCGCTTCCTTTTCCCGGTCACAGCCGACGATGAGAGGCAGCTTGGCCGGATCGAGAATCCGCTCGCTTTTCAGTCGGGCGTGGACTTGCTCGAACAGGTCGGGGTCATGGTCCTTCCAGCCGAAAAATCCGAAGCGGGTCCGGAGAAGGCCCGGAGCGGTACGGGTGGCGATCAAAGCCGCCTCGACGAGGAGGGTCCCCGAGCCGCAGAAGGGATCCAGGAAGCCGAAGCCCTCGTTGCAGGTGTATTGCCAGTCCGACAGGAGGAGCAATCCGGCGGCCAGGTTCTCCTTGATGGGGGCCTCCACACTCGATCGACGGTACCCGCGTTCATGGAGACTCGGACCGGAGAGGTCGAGGTAAACCTTCAGGATCTGGTCATGAAGGTGCATCCGGATCGCGATGTCGGGATCCTTCCGTTCGACATTCGGGCGCTTTCCGTGTTTTTGCAGAAAATAATCGGCCACAGCGTCTTTTGCCTTCAGCGCCCAGAACTGGGGGTTCACCGGGATCCGTCGCTCTTTGGTGTGGCTCTCGGTCAGGAAGATCGCGAAGGTGCTTTCGAGAGAGAAATGCTTTTCCCAGTCGTAAGACCGGATCGTCGAATAAAGTTCTTCGGGCTTGAAGATTTTTTTGTGCGAGCCGAGCAAGAGCAGGACCCTTGAAGCGGTCCTCAGCTTGAGAGTGGCCAGGTAGGCGGTCTCAAGTGTGCCTTCGAATTCGATGCCTCCCGGATAGGCGTGAGTCACCGTGGCCGGAAGCTTTTCAATTTCCTTTTTCAGGACCTCGTCGAGGCCCCCCGGGCAAATGGCGAAAAGCTTGTAAGGCGTGGGTGGGGGCGTGCGCTTCATCGGGAATCCCTTCCGTTCGGGGTGGGGCTGGTTGCAGGCTCCGCCGAGGGGTGGGCGAAGAGGGGCATGGGCGATTTCTTCACGCCACAGGCCGGAGTCAGGATCAGGAGAGCCATCAGTAGGATCACCATTTCACCGCCAAACCGATCGCGAGGCGATCGAGACCGACGTCGGCCCGGAGGAACCATTGGGGCCCGATGTGATAGAGCACGCCGGCTCCCAGATTCGGCTGGATTCCGGCGAGACTGTCGAGAGCGCGTCTCTGGGCCGGGAAGGTGGTCGGATTCACGTTGTCAGTCGAATAGATCCAGTTGTACTGGAGTCCGGCATGGCCGAGGAATGCGAGCTTCTCGCTGACGTGGAGCGAGTAAACCATTTCTGCCTTGATGGGGAGCAGGTCGTAGCCGTCGTTGTTCCCGGTATAGTTCACACGGGAATAATGGGTGATCCCCCCTTCGACCGCGAGGCTGTCCTGGAGTCTGCGACTGTAGATCCAGACGCCTTTTTGAATCACACGGTTGTACCAGAGCGAGAAGCCGTAATGGGTGTCTCCCGGGATCGAGAACGAGGACATGTTGCGGAAGTTGCCGATCGATGCCCCGATCATGTGCCGGTACGGATTGAAAACTTTGGTCTCTTCGATCACGGATTCCGAGTCACCGTTGTCGAGGTCACCGGGTTCGGGCGCATCCTCGTCTTCATCACTCTGACGCTTCAGGTTTCGAGGAGAGGTGCCGTAGTCGAGATCCGAATCAAACTGATTGAGGTCCCGGGTGTCTCCTGGGGCGGCAGTTTTCGTCTCCGCGTTTTGGGTCGGGCTTCCGTCTCCGAGCAGGGGAGGTGCGTTCGGATCGAGCTTGAGCTCGGTTTCTTTACTCGGTGGATTCAGGTCCGAGCCGCCGATCGGGTCGAGCTCCGGTTTGGCATCGGGATTGAACCGGTTTTCGATCGGAGGTGGCGCAAACAGATTGGCGACTTTCTCAGCGGAAACGTATTCCTCCTGGAGCTTCAACTCGCCTTCGGTGTCGTAGCGGCGCACCCGTTTGCCGACAAATCCGGTGTCATCATCCTCGGTCTTCAGAACCCGGAAGGCCATGATCGGCTTGCCCCGGTATTGTACGAGGATGATGCTTCCGGTCCGAGGAGCCTCACCGTCCTTGATTTTGAAACGGTACACCCTCCCGCTTCTGCTCATCTCGGTGGGGATGATGTGGGAGACCGAGGCTTCGATGTCCGGCAACAGCTCCGCCTGGGCTTGCGTCCACGAAAAGAACAGCAAAAACAAGCTTTGACGGATCAGGTGGATTGTCCTCACACTGTCCTAGAGTGTAATCCATGCCCATGAAAGCTTCCATTCTTTTGCTCTGTATTCTCGCGGGGTTCTCCGAGTCGCGGGCGAATGCACTTCGTACCAAGGATTGGGCGGGCGTGGTGCGGACTCTCGAGCCCAAGCGCGGTCAAAATATTGAACAGGATCTCGATCTGGCGCGCGCCTATCTGGCGTTGGAGCGTCGAGCGGAGGCTCTGAAGGTCACCGGGTCCTGGTTGCGGGACGAGCGGGCAAAAGCACTTCATCAGATCGCACAAACCGCATTCTTTTCCCAAGACACGGCCGATTTGTATTACGAGGGGATGCGTTGGCTCGGACTGGGTCGATTCCAGGATGCGCAGGAGCGGTTCGCCCAGGCGTATGCCCGCGAGTCGGGCCATGTGCTCGTGCTCACCAGGCTGATTCACACCGAATTGGTGCTGGGACGGAAAGACCAGGCCAAAATCCGCTGGCAGGAGGCCAGGGTTCTCGGTGCGATGAGCCGGGAGTTGCGGGTTTACGGACTCAAGCTTCTGGTGGGGGATGCCTTCGGGCCGACCGAAGACCCCCGTTCCGCGGTGGCCACGAAAAGCGAGTGTCTCACGGATGAAATCCCCGCGGCATTCTATGCGGAGTATCTGGTCAAGACCGCCCGTGGCCCCGAGCTCCGGGGTCTGCTCCGTCAGTGGTTGGAGCAAAAGCCTGAATGGATTCTTCCTTTGATGCGTGGGATGGGGGCGCCGGGAATCCCGGAGGAGCTCCGTAAAAAAATCAAGGTCCGGCTCGAGAAGCATCTCAAAGACCGGACCTTGTTCGATTCCAGATTGGAGCGGGAGCGACAAACCCCTTGGAGTGGGTTCCTCCGCTACGAAGACTTAGTGAAGGAACTGACCGGATTGACCCCCGCGGGTTCCCGCTGATTCCTTCTCGAACGCCTCCTGGCACTTCAGGCACAGGGTGGCGTCGGGGCGGACGCGCAAACGTTTGACGGGGATCTCGATCCCGCAGTCTTCGCAGTCGCCGAATGTTCCGGCTTCAATGCGCTGCAGGGAAATGTCGATCTGCTTCAGTTCCGTCTTGAGGTGCATGCTCATGCGCTCTTTGGCGTGCCAGGCTTCTTCAGAGTCCGAGCGGTCGATCACGTCCTTCATTGAGGACTCGTCTTCCACGGCGGCCTGCTTGTTCAGGACCTGCAAGTTCATGAGCTGGTTCTTTTTGATCAGGAGTTCGGACTTCAGTTGCATGACAGTTTTGGGACTCATTGACACCTCCGTGGGATTTAAAGCGAAGCACTATTTATGGGGAGCGGGCCCGGAAGTCAACATGTGTGCGCCGCGTCAGGGCGAGAAAAAACGCCCCGCTCCCACGGAGCCACTGGACAGAATGCCCCGCCCGGCCTAATTTCCAAATGCAGCCCAGGGGAGGACGGGGTCCGTGACCAATCAAAAGATTTTTATAGCAGTCGCAGGGAATATCGGTACGGGTAAAACCACCCTCACCACGATGCTGGCCAAGCATTTTGCTTGGGACGCCCACTTCGAGTCGGTCACCGACAACCCTTATCTTGCAGATTTCTACACCGACATGAAAAGATGGAGCTTTCCACTCCAGATTTACTTCATGACCCACCGCGTCAAGGCCCACCAAGACATCACGGACGGCACTTCCTCCGCGATTCAGGACCGTACCATTTACGAGGATGCCAATATTTTCGCCCGCAACCTTTATGAGCAGGGTCTGATGGAGGAGCGGGATTATCAGAACTACCTCCAGGTGTACCGGGTGATCACCGGGTCCTTGCAACCGCCCGGCTTGATGATCTATTTGCGGAAGTCCTTGCCTCGCCTTCGGGAACAGATCCGGAAGCGGGGGCGGGATTATGAGCAAGACATGCCCGAAGACTATCTGGCGAATCTGAACCGTTATTACGATGAGTGGATCGCCCACTACGACATCGGTAAAAAGTTGGTCATTGAAAGCGACGACCTTGATTTTGTAGCGAACCCGGATCACTTCAAGGTGATCTGCGATCGGGTGTTGGATTCTCTGGATCAGCAAGACCTCTTTCTTTCCCGTTGAAACTTTGTTTCAATGGAACCATGAACTTGCGTCGGTTTCTCGCGCTGTCCGTCCTCATGGGGTCGCTCTCGGCCTGCTCGATCGATCCGCCCGTCCGGGATGATCTGGACGCAGACACTCCTCCGACCCGTGGGACCACCACCAAGCAGACTCAGACCAGTGTGTTCGAGGATGATGATTCGCGGCCTTACTCTCCGGGAAAAACCCGCCACGCCTCGGTTTCCGAAGCCTTCGATGAGGCGAGATCGAGACCCACCCTTGCGGATTTCGATCTTCTGGACGAGCCCCATCCCCGGACCGTCTGTTTCAGCACCAAGGCAACCGACCCCAATCTCATGAGTGAGATTGTCATCCGACAGATGAATGTCTCGTTTGAAGGGACGCCGGATTACGGTCCTTTGTTTCCGGGGGCCTCCGATCGGGTGGAACAACGATTGGTGATTGGAAAGAACAACGGGTGGGTCAACAGCCAGAACCTCACCAACGACAAGCGTCAAGTTTTTGAGCTGAATCAATCAGGAAACTCCCTGATCATCCGGATCAACGAGAACAAGTTCGGCATTTACCAGGATGTCGGGGCTCCGGCCGAGGTCTGGATCCGCAAGGACTCCAGGGGGTATCTGTTCTTCAAGGTGTTTCGCGTGGACGCAGAGCACAAGCGGACCGAGATGTTCGTCGGTTACTGTTACAAGAAATAATCACGAGACAATTCCCTCGTATTTTTTTTCAAGATTTTTTCGAGGCCCACCGATCCGATGGATGGAGGCCATGTATGGACTATTTCAAGTTTCGTCACCTGAAGGTAACCGCGCTGTTGTTGGCATTGATTTCCATGACCGCGTGTTCTTCGTCACAGGTGGACGAGCCCACCGGTGATACCCCTGAGACCGCGGCAGTCGGTGAAGCGGATTCCGCACTACCGACGGACGCCGTTCCCGAGGTTGCAGATGTTCCACCTGCTCCGGATGGAGAAGTGAAAGCAGCTGAAGCGGCATCACCCGTGGCTGAAGATCCTGCACTCGCAGCGGCTCCCGCGGCAGAAGCCCCGGCGGCAGACGCTCCCGTGGCCGAGGCTCCCGTAGCAGAGACTCCGGCGGCTGAAGCACCTGTGGCAGCGGCCGAGCCCGTGGCGGCGCCAAGCCAGGAATCCGTTCCTGCCGAGCCTTCTGTGGTGGCCACTGCCGCCCCTGAAAAAGATTCTTCCCCGGTGGTCGACGGTAAACCGTACCGCGTGAGACGTGGGGACACCCTCATGAAGATCGCGTTCGAGCATTACGGCGATCTTTACCGTTGGAAAGAAATTTACGAAGCCAACCGTCAGGCCATCAAGGATCCGAACCACGTTCCTCCCGGAACCAAGATCGTGTTGAGTGATGCCGGTATGGTCACGATCGAAAGGAACGGTGAGCGTTACCTGATCAAGCGTGGAGACACCCTCGGCACCATTTCCGGAGACGTTTACGGAACCCGCGCCAAGTGGAAGAAGCTTTGGGAGAACAACCGCCAGTTGATCAAAGATCCGAACAAGATCTATGCGGGCTTCAGTCTTTACTATGTTCCGGAAGCCCGTCTGACGCGTGACCGCCAGGGAGAGCCGGAAGCGGCTCCGGGCGAATCCGCCCAGAACCTTCCCTTTAAGAATGCTCCTGTCGAGAAGAGCGTCGCCCAGGCTCCTGCAGCGGCCCCTGCTCAAGCCGCCGCCCCTGTGGCTCCCGCAGCGTCAGGCGACGCGGCGCGCGCTCCGGCTTCGGCACCCACATCTGTAAAATAATTCTGCTTTCACCGTGGAATCATGGGTGGATCCTTGTTAAATTGGGATCCACCTATGAACCATATGAAAGACCGTAATTTTAATCCGGATTCCATTCCCGGTGAGTACAACGTTGTCGCGCTCTGGACCCGTTTTCGTTCCGAGCGGATCCGCGCTGGAGTGTTCGCAGGACTTTTCGCCGGAGCGATGATGCTCGTGTTCGGGATGATCTATTCAGCCTTCAAGGGCATGGACATCACCACACCTTTCCGGATCCCCGCACTTCCGGTTCTCGGGAACACCGCCATGGCTTATGGTTCGGCTTCTGGAATCGTGGTCGGCCTGATCGTGTTCTTCACTCTGGCCATCGTGCTCGGAACCACCTATGCGCACTTCACCGGCACCAATCATCGTGGCAATCGCTTCGGAATCGGTCTGACCTGGGGAGCCTACGGTTGGATTTTCATCACTTGTCTGTTTTGCCCCGCGTTCCGCGCTTATCATGAAGCGGACATCCCCCGCGGCCCGATGTTTTTCGCATGGATCGTTTTCGGTCTGTCATTGATGTCGGTGGCCTGGTTCGACAAGAACGCGCCCCAGAGATAATCACTTCATTTGAGCTTTTGAGATGATGGAGGTCGTGCTCCGTCCTTCGACGAAGGGAAGGGTGCGGACCTTGCCCCCGTGTTCGCGGACGGTGTCATATCCGACGATGTCCCGTACCCGGTAGTCTCCACCTTTGACCAGGACATCCGGAAGGATCATTTCGATGAGCTCGAGCGGGGTGTCCTCGTCAAACCAGGTGACGAAGCTCACGGACTCGAGTGCCGCGATCACCTTCATCCTGTCTTTCAGCGGATTGATCGGACGGGTGGGGCCCTTCAGGCGGCGGGTCGACTCGTCAGTGTTCAGGGCTACGACCAGAATCTCACCGAGCTTTGCCGCACGTTCGAGATAGTCCACATGACCGGCGTGAAGGATGTCAAAGCAACCGTTGGTGAAAACGACGCGCTTCTTACCTCTTTTCTTGAGGCGGTTCCTGAGACTCGCCGGACTCAGGATCTTTCCACGGATCATGAACGGTCGACCCCTTGCCGGAGACGTAATTTTCCAAGGCTGTCCTGGGGCCGGAAGAACCAACCGAACACCAGCAGCGAACCCAGTGCGAACACGATCGATCTCAGCAAAAGTGATCGGTGCCCGCGCTCGAACTCGAGCTGGAAAAACACTTTGCCTGCCGAGGTCTCAAAGAGAACTTCCTGGAGAGTGATGAATAGCCATTGTGAAAGCAGGAAGAAAACCAGGAATCCGGCAGGATTCTGGAGCATCAGTTCCGGATCGAGATGAAACTTGAATGCGAAGAGGGCAGCGAGATTGGTGGTGATCCAAAATCCAGCATGCAGGATGGCATCGAGCAGGTAGGCGAATGCACGCCTGCGAACCGGGTCGGTCCCGAGGGTTTCCTGGGGGGCGGGCTGAGCCTGTGGCCGGGTGATGACCGGACGGGGTGCCGGGGCCGGCTGGGTGCGAGACTGGGAGGCTTGTTGGAGTTGGCGTGCGGTCCGGATCGGTTCGGCAAACCGAGGGGTGCCGGCCGAGACGGCACCGGTTCCGGTGGACGGAGCCTGTTTCCTTTTCGCTTCCGGAGCGTAGGGAAGACCGTCGGAGAACGGGTGAAAGCCCATTCCGTCGTGCAGGGGCCTGAAACTGATTCTATCTTTTTCCATAATGTTGTCCGACCGCGATGGCGACCGCAGCGAGTGCGGCGGTTTCAGCCCTCAGGATCAGGGATCCCAGATGTGACCTTTTTATCTCCCTCTTTTCGCTCCCCGTCAATTGCAAAAGCCTGCTCTTTTCCTTGGGACTGAAGCCACCTTCAGGGCCGATCAAGAGGCGAACCGGGTGGTCCGGAGTAGCCGAAGGACAGCCCCGGCTCAGGTGGGACTCGATCCCGCCATTCAGGGCCAGATCCTCGTCGAGCCAGACCCATGGGCCGGGCTTTTCAAGCGCGATTTCAAACGGCGCCGGGGTGTGAATCACCATGCGGTCGAGACGTCCGCACTGCTTCAGGGCCTGGTCGGCCATTTTCTGCCAACGCTCCTGGAAGTTCTCGAGACCTTTTTTCTTGAGCTTCACCACGCTGAACTCGGTCTCCACCGGAGTGAGGGCGCGGACTCCGAGTTCCACGGACTTCTCAATCACCCATTCCATGGCCTCGCCCTTCAGCACCGAGATGAACAACTCCACCGGTGCCGAGGTCCGTGCGGGATCGATCTTCGGTGGTTCGGTCAAAACGGCTCCGGGGGACTTTCCCTTGAATTCGATCCGTGCAGGAGCCGAACCTCCACGGCCGTCCAGAAGTTCGATTTCATCACCCGGTCCCAGTCTCAGGACAGAGAGCAAGTGGCGGGATTCGTTTTCCGAGAGTTCAACCCACATTCCGGGCTTCTGCGGAAGAAAATCGCAGAGTGCGCGTCGCATGGTTTCAATCTAGCTGAAGGGTGGACAAAAAGCGAAAAGAATCCTCTTCGATTGCCGGGTGCCGTGTGCCTTCGCGGATCCGGTCTGAAAGCAGTAGGCCGTGTTTCCAGGTGAAGAGCGGAATGAAAGGCAGATCTTCCAGTACCCGCTTTTCGGCCGCGGCCCAGTCGAGGTTCCCGTTTTTTTCGGCCAGGGCCCGGCCCGGATTCCAGGAAAAGTAATTCTTGTTCTTTCCCGGGAGAAGGTACTCGGCAACGGAGTCCTTCCCGGTCTCCCGAAGCAAGCGTGACCCGAAGAGCTGGAAGTCCCCGCGTTTCAGTCTCTGAAAAAACAAAGAGGACTCGAGGGGAACGACTTCGACTTCGATTCCCACCCGGGCCAGCGCTTCGCGGACCAGCAAGGCCAGCTCATTGCCCTCCCGGACCGGGGTGGTCAGAAACCGCAGTTTGATCCTGTTCGGCGCTTGGATCGGGGATCGGGCCGACTCCGGCCGGTAGGAGCCGGCGAGGGCCGGGAGAGGATCCACCATGTCGAAAAATTTGTAGCGGACCCATTGTTCGAGGGGCAGTGCGTGCAGGATGGCCCTGCGGAGGTTCAAGTCAGAAAGGACCGGATCACGCAGGTTGAAACCGATGAATGAAAGGTGGTGACCCGGAGCTTCAATCAGGTGGGCCCCGCGCTTCTCGAACCAGCGGGTTTTCGAAAGCGAAAGACTGTTGAACAGAACGTCGGCCTCGCCTTTTTCAAAGAGGATGCCTCGAGCGAGCTCGTCCCTCACGGTGCGGAAGTGGAGAACGGGGCGTCCGGTCGTCGGAGGGAGGAGTTTGAAGTCCTCGGGGTCGAACGGCGCTTCGACCCGGTAACCCACCTCCAACAAGGGAAGGATCTTCCTCGCCATCACGTCAGGATTTTGACCGGCTTCGAGGGTGTTCGGGGGACGGTCGATCAGTATCCGGATCCCGGGTTTTGCCTTATTCTGATTCAGGAGGAATGTAGTGACCAGGACAAGGGGAATTACGGCGAGCTTGATTGCAGTGATGATTCCGGTCGCCACGTGTGTTCTCATCCTCGCTCCCGCCTCTGTTCGGGCAAGCGAGATCCTAACCCAAGAGCGGAGATTTCAAAAGTTGGGAGTCACGCTCGATGCCTGGTCCGAGGCGCAGATCCGATTCTGGAAACGGGTGTACACCGAGTTCGAGTCCTCCGACTGGTTGGTGCATGATTCGATGAATCCCGCCCGGATCTACTCCAGGCACAGGACGGAGGCCGACGCCAGACAGGGTCGGAGTGAGGTGCGGGCGGCATTGAAATCGCTTTCCAGAGCCCCGTCGGGGAAGGTGTCCGGAACAAACCTCGACCCGAAGTTGAGGCCGTTGTTCGAGGCCATGGATGCGAACGAGGATCCGCGGGCGTATGCCTTCGCCGCCGAAGAACGGCGGCTCCGGATCCAGTCCGGACGGAAGGACCGGGTCGAGATCGCGTTCGGTGAGTCCCGCCCTTACCTGAAGCGGATGCGCGAGATGTTCCGTGAGGAGGGTGTGCCCGAGGAGTTGGTGCTGCTTCCCTTTGTGGAGAGCGCTTTCAACCGGGAGGCGAAGTCGAGGTCCGGAGCCGCAGGAATCTGGCAGTTCATGCCGCGCACGGCCGCGCGTGATCTGAGAGTCGGGGCCTCGATCGACGAGCGCTTCGATCCCTTGAAGTCCACGCGCGCCGCTGCCCGTTTTTTACGTCGCAATCATCAGTTGTTGGGCAGTTGGTCGTTGGCGGTCATGGCGTACCACCACGGACCGGCTCTGGTGAAAAAGGCGGTGAAGTCACTCGGAACGGAAGATCCTGTGCGGATCATCCGGATCTTCAAAGAGCCTTCTTTCAAATTCGCGTCCCGCAACTACCTGTTCGAGTTCTTGGCCATGTGTGATGTGCACGGAGAGCGCGAAAGGCAGGGCGACGCCGGTCTTCCTCCGTATCTGAGTCTGGCTTTCCCGAAAAATCTCAAAATCGGCAGGATCGTCGAACACTATCGCCTGGACCGGGAGACCATCAAGCGGCTCAATCCGCACTTCAGGGCTCCGATCTGGAAAAACGAGGCTGAAATCCCAGCACACTATCCTGTCCGGATCGCGGGGATTACCCTTGAGGAGTTCCGAAAGCTTCAGTATCCTTGAGCCTGTCAACTATGGGCATGTACATCATCGGAATCGCCGGCGGCTCAGGCTCCGGAAAGACCACGTTCACGCAGAAGGTTTTGAGTCAGATCAGCGATCCGAAAGTGGGCGTGCTCCACCAGGATTCCTATTACCTGCCGCGTCCTCCTTCCCACCTCAAAATCAACGACGAGCCCAACTTCGACCATCCTGACGCGTTCGACTGGGAGTTGATGCGGTCCCATCTCGAGGTGTTGCGTGAGGGTAAGCGGGTCGAGAGTCCCGTTTATGACTATTCGAGTTCCCGCAGGACCACGAAGACCACTCCGGTCGGACCTTGCAAGATCCTGATTGTCGAAGGAATCTTCGCCCTTTGGGACGAGTCGATCCGGAATCATTTCGACCTCAAATTCTACCTGCATGTCGAGTCCGACATCCGCTTCATCCGTCGACTCTTCCGGGACTTGAAAGACCGGAGCCGCAGCCTCGAAGACATCATCCGGCAGTACTACGACACGGTTCGACCCATGCACCAGCTTTACCTGGAACCCACACGCCAGTACGCCGACATCATCGTCGGAGAAGAAACCGACACGGCCGCGACCATGCTGGCGGCGATGATCAAGCAGAAACTCCTGGAGATGAAATGAAATCAGGCAAAGTCACGGTCACGCCGTACGGTGGGTTGGGCGAGATCGGGATGAACTGCATGTTGATCGAGACCGAGTCATCGGCCATCCTGATCGACTGCGGCCTCATGTTCTCCGAGCTCGATCATTTCGGTGTGGAGTTCGTCATCCCGAACTTCACGCATCTGCTCACCAAGAAAGACAAGATCAAGGCGATCTTCGCCACGCACGGACATGAAGACCACATCGGGGCAATCCCGTTCGCGCTGAAAGCCGGGATCCGGGTTCCGATATACGCATCCCACTTCACCAGCCTGATGATCCGGGAAAAGTTGAAAGACGCCGGACTCGATCAGGCGGTTCCGATCCGGATCATGCACTCGGGTGCGAAGATCGAGCTCGGGGATCTGGCGGTGACCACGCTGTCGGTGAATCACTCGATCATCGACGCTTTCGCGCTCCTGATCGACACGCCACTCGGAAAGATCGTCCACACCGGGGACTTCAAACTCGATCCCTCACCGTTCTTCGGTGACATCCTCGAGTGGGACGCTTTCAAAAAAGCCGGCGACGAAGGGGTGTTGCTCCTGCTTTCGGACTCGACCAATGTCGAGCGCGAAAGTCATGGAATCCAGGACACCCGTATCCAGGAGCGGATGGAGGAGTTGTTCGACGCCTCCCGCGGCTTGATCCTCATTTCACTGTTTTCTTCGAACGTCGGACGGATGGCGAACATCTTCAAGCTCGCCAACAAGATGGGAAAGAAAATCGCGCTCACCGGACGCAGCATGGAGCAGAATGTGCGTCTCGCACAGGAGCGCGGAGCGATCCATCTCGACACCCGCAATGTGATACCGATTGAAGACGTCTGGCAATACGACCGGAACAACGTGGTGATCCTCTCGACCGGGTGTCAGGGTGAGCCCCGTTCGGCATTGAACCGGATCGCCCATGGCGAACACGCCCATGTTTCCCTCAACGAGGAAGATCTGGTCATTCTGAGTTCGAGTCAGATCCCCGGAAATGAAGTCGCGATCTCCAAATTGACGAACCAGCTTTTCCGCCAAGGTGCCGAAGTTCTCTACGATGCGATCGAAGACGTGCACACCAGCGGTCACGCCACCCGTCCTGAACTCAAAAAGATGATCGAGATGGTTCGACCGAAGTTCTTCATTCCGATCCACGGAGAGTACCGGCACCTGGTTCATCACGCCAAGCTCGCCGCCGAAACGGGAGTCGATGAATCGAACGTTTGCGTGATTCAAAACGGCGAGATCATCCAGATCGATCGTGACGGGCTCCGGATTGTGGACGAAATCACCGAGCTGCGGGTCCTGGTCGAGAGCCGGGAGGGCGATGAAATCACCCGCGACCTGCTCCGGGACCGACGTCGTCTTGCCGAGTCGGGTGTCGTGTTCTGTCTCCTCGCCCGGGAAAAAGGATCCGGCAAGGTGCTCACCCGGCCAGAGGTCCTGGCCAAGGGGCTCGTGAACGACCGCCTCGAGGCGGCGCTCCTCCAGGATGCCCAACAGGTGGTGGCCCAGGTTATCCAGCGCTACAACAAAGAGCTGAGGCATGGCGTCATCGACCCCGATTTTGCCGAGAACTTGCGGATCGAACTCCGTCGTTTCTTTGATCGCAAAATCGGCAGGAAACCGACGGTGGTTCCTCTGTTGCTCGACGTCTGAGGGCGGTTTCAAACGGCCGATAACTTTGCTATTCTCGGCCCATGGCATATCAACCGAACGTGATCGAGCCCAAGTGGCAGGCCCACTGGGAGAAGACCCAGTCCTTCAAGACCGAGCAGAGCTCCACCAAACCCAAGTACTACGTGCTCGACATGTTTCCCTACCCGTCCAGTTCAGGTCTCCATGTGGGACATCCGGAAGGGTATACGGCCACCGACATCATGGCGCGCTACATGCGCACGAAGGGTTACAACGTTCTGCACCCGATGGGTTGGGACGCTTTCGGTCTACCGGCCGAGCAGTATGCGATCAAGACCGGAGTCCATCCGGCGATCACGACCAACGAGGCGATCGACAACTTCCGGAGGCAGCTCAAGATGCTCGGATTCAGTTACGACTGGACCCGGGAGATCACCACCTGTGATCCGAAGTACTACCACTGGACCCAGTGGATCTTTTTGAAGCTCTACGAGAAAGGCCTCGCTTATCAGACCGAGGTGCCGGTGAACTGGTGCCCGGAGTTGAAAACCGTTCTGGCAAATGAAGAAGTGGTCGACGGCAAGTCCGAGCGCGGCGGCCATCCGGTGTACCGGATCCCCATGAAGCAGTGGATGCTCAAGATCACCGACTACGCTGAAAAACTCCTCGAAGGTCTCGACCGGGTGGATTGGCCCGAGGGAACCAAGCAGCTTCAGAGAAACTGGATCGGCAAGAGCGTCGGCCTCCAGATCCGCTTCAAGATCGACGGAAGCATTGAAGGAAAAGAAGAAGGCTTCGAGATCTTCACCACACGTCCCGACACGCTTTGGGGTGTCTCCTACATGGCACTTGCCCCCGAGCACCCGCTCGTGAACCGGATCACCACTGCGGACCGGGCTGCGGCGGTGAAGCAATACCAGGACGAAGCGTCTCAAAAGTCCGAAGTCGCCCGTCAGGACGCGTCCAAAGAGAAAACAGGATGTTTCACAGGCGCATATGCGATCAATCCGGCCAGCGGCGAGCGCGTCCCCGTATGGATCTCCGACTACGTCCTGATGACCTATGGAACCGGCGCAGTGATGGCCGTTCCGGCTCACGACGAGCGTGATTTCGAATTCGCCGGAAAATTCCAGCTTCCGGTAAAGACTGTCGTCACAGGCGGTAAAGACGGAGAGTGCTTCTCGGGCGACGGAGTCGCCGTCCATTCCGGATTCATCAACGGTCTTCCGACTTCCGAAGCCACGGCAAAAGTGATCGCTTGGGCAGAGAAGGAAGGCCTCGGAAAGAAAACCGTCAAGTACAAGCTCCGGGATTGGCTGTTCTCACGCCAGCGTTACTGGGGTGAGCCTTTCCCCATCCTGAAGGATGCGGACGGAAAGATCCGCTCCCTCCGGGACAACGAGCTTCCAGTGGTGTTGCCCGACGTGAAGAGTTACGAGCCGACCGGAACGGGTGAGAGCCCTCTCGCCGGGATCACCGCCTGGCGTGAATTCCGGGATGAGAAAACCGGGCAGCTCTACCTTCGGGAAACCGACACCATGCCGGGATCGGCGGGATCTTCGTGGTACTTCCTCCGTTATTGCGACCCTCACAATGACCGACAGGCTTTCAGTGCCGAAGCCGAGCGCTACTTCATGCCGGTCGACCTCTATCTCGGTGGAGACGAGCATGCGGTGGGGCATTTGCTTTACTCGAGATTCTGGATGAAGGTCCTCTTCGACTGTGGACTCGTGACCCACGACGAGCCTTTCAAGAAACTCGTCCACCAAGGGATGATTCTCGGGATGGATGGCGAAAAGATGTCCAAGTCCCGCGGAAACGTCATCAACCCGGATGACGTGGTGAAGAAGTACGGGGCCGACACCCTCCGGGTTTACGAAATGTTCATGGGCCCGCTCGAGAAGGACAAGCCCTGGTCCACGCAGGCCATCGAAGGAACCTACCGGTTCTTGAGTCGTGCGTTCCGGATTGTGTACAACGAAGATCGCGAAGGGGGTGGCAAAGACACCCTCAAGGTGGTGGATCGTGAGTTGACGCTGGAAGATCGCAAGATCCTGCACATCACGATCAAAAAGGTGACCGAGGATATCGAAGGGATGCGCTTCAACACCGCCATCTCCCAGATGATGGTCTTTGTGAATCATTTCACGGCGCAAGAGAAGACTCCGCGAGAGGCGATCCGCGCCTTCACCCAGTTGCTCCATCCGTTCGCACCCCATTTGGCGGAAGAGTTCTGGGAGGCGATCGGAGAAACCACGGCGCTCAGCCACACCCCGTGGCCGGCATTCGATCCGGAGTGGGTGAAAGCCGATTCGGTTACCATCGCGGTACAGGTTCTCGGTAAGCTCCGGGGAACGCTCGAGGTGGAGCCCGGTGTTTCACAAGAGACGCTCGAAGCCTTGGCAAAAGCCCAAGAGGGGATCGCGAAGTTCCTCGACGGTAAGCAGATCGTCAAAGTGATTTACGTGCCCAATAAAATCCTGAATTTCGTGATCCGCTGATCAGTCTTCTTTGTGGTCTTCTGCCTCTTCCACAGAGGCGGGAGCCCGAGGAGCGGATTCGAGAGGATTGGGTGCCCCCGCGACAGAGGGCATCAGCGAAAGCCCGTACTTGGCGAACACCGAGGGTTCTTTGGCTCCGGAGGCCGGAGCGACCCAGGGCTCGATCGAAGTCCGGGTTCCCGCGGTCAGGAGCAAGGTGTTCTCAGGAGTGGGAACCACTTTCTTGAAGAACACCCATTCCGAGATTTTGGAATAGTACTGACTGGCCCAGCGCAGGTACCGCGAATCGTGATAGTGGTCGAGAAACGCATTGGCGACCGGTGTGAGGAACTCGAATGTCTCGATCACCCGGTTCTGACGCTCGGTCCAGGTCGAATCCCCTTGGAGTGAATCCTGCAGCTTCAGGATTTTGGAATAGAAGCACCAGTGCATGTCTTCGGGTTTCGTGCTGACCAGTTCGAGGGCACCACTCGACCGCTCGAACTTGAGCGGAGTGACGCCCGCGAGCTTCCGGAAGTCGGAGTCGCAATGGTCGGCGAAGGACTCGCGCACGGCTGTCGGCGCGGTGGGATGGAAAAAGATGGCTTTCAAGTCAGCCAGATCGAAACCGTTCGGATGAGGCACCCGGGAATAGGCGGGGACCTCGGGCAAGGGGGCGGGTGTCCGGACCACCTGGGTGGTGGCACAAGAAACTGATAAAATCGTCAATAATCCCGCAAAAATTGGGCTCAGGACCCGGGTCATGGACACTCCTCCGTCAAATCCCTATCGTCAAAATTCTGTAAAACTTTAGTTTCAAGGAATGGGGGGGGCTGTCCGAAGAGACACTGAGATGAGGACACTCTTCGTACGCATGATCGAATCCCGCTTCCTGAAACAGGCCATGATCGCCTGTTTTGCGGTGTCATTGGCCCATTCGACTCCTGCAATCGCGCAGTCCGCGCCGGAGGCCCCGTCCGGATCGAGGAACTTCTACCAGGTGCTCGATGAAGTGTTGGGTGATTTCGAGTACGACCTCAAGAGCGGGCAGGTCATCGGAATGAAGGATTTGTCGATCCGGAACCTGGTGACCAGTGAGAACATTCCGCCGTCGTTCAAGTCCCACCTCGAGTTGCTGATCACAGAGCGTATCTTGAAGGTCACCAAATCCAGAGTGGTGCATTGCCTCGCTTGCCGGTCCAAGACCGCAAAATTGAACGGCGAGACCATGGTGATCTCCTCCGCCGAAACCAATTCGGCCGAGCTTCAGCGCATCGCCCGGATGAACGGAGTCCAGAATTTCATGGATGTGGCCTTTGCTTATCAGCCGACGGGCATGATCCTTTCCTTCCAGATTTCGGATGTCGAGGCAGGGACCACCCTGTGGACCCGGAACTACAACTCGGAAAACACCCGTGCCTCAGCCCAGAGAAGGGGCGTCGATTTCCAGGAGCTCGAAGAAGCCAAGACCCGCATGGAGTACCAGTCGACCATGCAGATCCGTCCGGTGCTGTATACGGTGATGGCGCCCAAGGCGACGAGTGGTTACTCGACCGCACTCGGGTTCGGGATCCGGATGATGGAACGTTACGACAACCGCCAGAAGGAAGTGGGCTTCGAGGCCAACTACTATGCCGATGTGAACCTTCTGACCGGACTCAGCACCGCCAGCACCGATTCCACCAACCTGTACAACAGCTTCAACCTGACCCTCCTGTTCCAGCACGGCTGGGCCTTGTTCGGTCCGGAAGAAAACTTCAACAAAGCCCGCTCCGTCATCATCGGTGGAATCGGGGGTACCTACGCCGCTGGATTCCTCGGAGGGCTCTTGAGAGGGACTTACGAATGGCGGATGGCGAAACATTGGACGATCTCGGGGTTCTTGGGCTATCGGCCCAAGGGAACCTTGGTGATCACCACCACGCAGACCGCATCGGTCTCGGGTGTGGAAGGAGGAATCGGTGTCGGCTACATCTTCTAAGATCACTTCCAAGTGTGTGGGGCTCGGTCTGATCGGAGCTCTGTCGTTGTTGTCGGGTTGCGCCACCTCCGGTGGTCGGACCACCCAAACCACCGCTGCCGGTGAGCCCCTTTACATCGAAAATCCATTCTCCCAATACGGTGCCGTCGCTCCGGAATCGGGTGCCAAGGCCATCACCTTCCGGTCGAAGAAGGGCGACAAGCAGATGGAGATCGAGATTCCTCAAGATCCGACAGCCGAGTTCCAGGTTCCCATGAACCCCAAATTGACCGAGAGTGCCCGTGAAACGGGTCCCGAGGCCGGTGCGGATGACCGTTACCTGAAGCAGAAGCCCGGTATGGCCGACCGTGAAATCGCGTCCACCTTCAACAATCACGAAGACCCGGTGGCCGGTGCCCGTCGCAGGGAGGTCGAGTCCGGTCTCGGACTCCAGCCTTCGGATGATCTGCCCTTGATGGATGAGAGCTATCTCGGAAAAGTCGACTTCATCAAGCAGTTGTTCCACGGCGGTCGACACGAAGCCGCCCTCATGGAAATCGATTCCCTGATCAAGCAGTATCCGACGAATGCGCGCCTCTACGAAATGAGGGGTACCGTACTCGACCGGATCGGGTACCCGGACCTGGCATTGAGGTCCTGGAAGCAGGCCCTCGAGTTCGAACCGGGCAAGGTCGCACTCCGGAAAGTCGTGGAACGCAGGGAGGCGCAACGCAATGTCGCGTCCCAGAAGAGGTGATGTCATGATGATCTTCACATTCATCCCGTTGTTGGTCGGAACCGCATTGGCTGCGGGGCCGAGCACTCTTGATGTGAAAAAGCGGGGCGAGCAACAGGTCCGCCAGGTGCTCGAACCTCTCGTCAACCAGTACTGCCGCGAACAGTGCCAGATCATCCATGTCGAGACCGAAGTGGACCTCGCAGTGGACGAACTCACCGCTCCCGGTTTCGAGGAGGGCGGACGTGCCACCCTCGCTCCGGCCGCGGCTCGGGTCAAGATGCTCGTCGACGAGAACCTCGGTTCACAGACCCGGAACAAGATCCTTTCTCTCTTCAAGGAGCATCTTGATCAACTGGACTTCCCGGTCCAGGTCGAGCCACGGATCACCCGTTTTCCACAACCCGTGAGTTCCACGTACCGCGTGGCCGAATTGCGTGCACGCGTGGTCCGTGACATCCGGGCGTCTATCCAGGGAATGCTGACCCAATTCTGTGCCGAACACTGCGTTCTCGGGGAGTTCGATGTCCAGACGGAGTCCGTCAACCCGGAAGATGTGGACTATGCCTCGAGCCAGGAGTATTTCCAGGACGGCCCGGCTGCCATCCGGGTCAAAGGCGTCAAGGCGGTGGTCATGACGGACCAGGCCCTGCCGGCTGAAGAAGCCGCAGGGATGGTCGAAATGGTGAAGTTGAAGGTGTCGCCGTTCAGGAATTCCGAGGTTCTCGCGCAGAGCATGCGCTTCCCGAAGAACCTCCAGACGATGGTTGCCGGGGGGCAAGTGCCCTGGGCCCAGGGCCGGAGTCCCGCAAGCAAAGAAGACAAGGAATCCCGCGAGATCAAGGACCAGAAAGAGCTGAGAGAAGCGCGTGACTCCCGAGAAATGCGTGAATCGAAGGAGCTCAAGGACTCGACCGAGAGCAGGAATCACAAAGAAACGACCAGCCAACAGAGCGAATCGAGCGACGTCCGCAAGGAGCGCGTCGAACACTACGAGAAAATCGAGCGGGTCGAAAACGGCGATGCGGTTCAAGCGGTCCTCGACAAGTTCAAACTTTACGGGATCGTCCTGTCCTCCATCATCCTCGCCCTCCTCTTCACTTTGGTTGCGATCAGCTTCCGCAGACAGGTTTTTGATGGCGGAAAAGGGCAGGAAGGCGGCAAGGACTCGAACCGTGACGGCAAGGCCACCACGGCCGCCCCGGACAATCTGAGTCTGACCAACGACGAAAAAGCCACTCTCATCGGCAAACGCATCGAAGCCTCGCGCCTGCATGACGAGTTGACCGCCATTTACTCGGAACAACCGAAGGTCGCCAAGCATGTGTTCACCCACGTCCTGACCGAGGAAGGTGTGGAAACCACCGCACAGTACCTCGAGATATTCGGTGAAAGCGTGGTGATGGATCTCCTCCGGGATCCGGGACTCCAGTCGGACCTCACCGAGCTGATGGACTTTTACGCCCGGAACACCTTCGACATCAACGACGATGAGCGCTTGGGATTGCTGAAAAAGCTTCACCACCGCACCGTGACCGCGAAGATGCAGGTCCATGGAAGCCGTTCGGCGGTGTTGTTCGACTTCCTGGCTGAAATGGACGCCCCGCAAATGTTCGAGATGATCAAGAATGAATCGAACACCGTGAAGGCGATCGTTCTCACCCAGTGCGACGCCAAACGGAGGCAGGTCCTGTTCCAGAGCTACGACGAACCGACCCAGTTCAAACTGATGGCGGAGCTCTCGCGGATCGACCATCTTCCGAAGAACTACATTCACAATGTCGCCTCCGCGCTCCGTCGCAAGAAGCTCGAGAATCCGAAACTCAACACCGAGGCCCTGCCCGGAACGGATGTCCTGGTGTCCTTCCTCGAGCGGTCTTCGATGGACGCCCAGAGGAACATCATCCAGCAGCTGATGGCCACCTCGGGCGGAGAGGCCTTGCACAGCTTGAAGTCCAAGCTGGTCTCGGTCGAGACCCTGCGCTACCTGAAAGATGTCGTCCTCACGGAAGTCATCACCTCGGTCAAGCACGACGAACTGGTCCAGTTCCTGAAGGGTTGCAACGACGAGATCCGGAACTCCGTGTTGAACAAGGTTCCACGGGATCTGTCGGACGATCTCAGCGAAGAGTTGGTCATCGCCGAGCCGGTCAGTCGCGAGGTTTTCGCGGTGGTCGAGCGGAAGGTGTTGAACCGGATCAAGACCATGTCGAACAGCGGCCAGATCAACCTGTCCGATGTCAACGACCGGATCTTCGCGGAGCAATTCGGGTATGACCAGCGTGAAGTCACTTCTACCGACCTGAGGAGGTACGGCTGATCATGAACATCTCATCCTTGTTCGGCGTCATTGTAGGATTCGCGGTCATGGTGGCAGCCCTCCATGAAACCAAGATGGACATGTCCTTCTTCCTCAATTTTCACGGGATCGTGATTGTGGGGGGCGGCACCCTTGCGGCCGCAGCGATCAGCTTCCCTCTCGGGAAGTTGTTCATGCTGTTCCAGGTTTTCTTTCTCCGCCTGTTGGGAAGGAACCGGATCGACTACCAAGGCACGATCGAGCAGATGCTCGATCTCAATAAAAAGCTTTCACTGGGCCTGATCGGAACCCAGGATGCGGTGTCGAATTTGAAGAACGAGTTCATGAAGGAGGCCGTGACCCTCGTGGCGGACGGAGTGCTGTCCGAGCGTGAGATCCGTAACGTCCTCGAGCAGCGCCTGGCGACGATCGAGCATCATTACATGCACGAAGCCAACATGTTCAAGGCGATCGGCAAATATCCGCCCGCATTCGGGCTTCTTGCGACCACTCTGGGGATGATCGCACTCCTCCAGCAGATCGGGAAACCGGGTGCCGAGAAATTGATCGGCCCTGCGATGTCAATCGGTCTGGTCGGAACCCTTTACGGGATCGCTCTCGCCAATCTGGTGTTCTTGCCCATCGCAGAAGCCTTGGCTGAAAAGACGGAAGAGGAAATCGCCCTCCGGAAGATGATCATCGAGGGAGCGGTGTTGCTCAAGCAACGTGTGAACCCGGTGTACATGCGAGAGAGTCTGAACTCCTACCTTCTTCCCCGCGATCGGGTGAGAAGGAAAGCGGCCTGAGGGCGGTATGGCGGTCATCAGAAAGCTCGAAAGGGCGCACCAGCAACCCGATTTGCCCCAACAAAAACCCAGAAAGAGGGGCTTTTCGAAGGAACATGACGAGTCCAACTGGCTGATCAGCTATGCGGACATGATGACCCTGCTTTGCGTGTTTTACATCATGCTGTTCAGCATGTCGAAAGTGAACACTCCGGAGTTCGAGAAGGTCAAAAAGGAAGTCGCCGAGCACTTCGGTACCCGGTACGAGTCTCCGACGGAGGATCTCGGCAAGTTCGTGTCCCAGATCATCCAGGAGAACGGCATTGCGAAGGATGTCACCGTGACCAGTGACGGAGTGAGTGTCAGTCTCGCCTTTCATTCAACCTTGTTGTTCGGAAGCATGAGTGCCGAAGTCTCGTCCGAAGGTAAGTTGATTCTCGACCGGATCCTCCTTGCGATCCTGGAAAAGCAGAAGCAACTCGGCAAGGAGTACAAATTCGTGGTCGAGGGGCACACCGACGATCAACCCGTCTTGGGTGGTCCGTTCCCCTCCAATTGGGAGCTGTCGAGTGCCCGCGCCACACGGGTGATCCGCATGTTCATCGAGGAGGGTTTCCGGCCCGCCAATCTTTTGGCGATCGGTTACGCAGACACCCAGCCGGTGGCGCAGAGTCGGAATCCGGACGGATCCTGGAATGAAGAGGCGTTGGCCAAAAACAGGCGGGTGGTCCTCAGGGTTCTTTTGCCCGAGGTGGACACCGTTCCGTGGAACATGAAGAGTGGTGCAGTCCAGGGTTCACCTTGAGGGTCGGCAATCATTTCCGGCCCTGTCTTCGGGCGGGTGTGGGAGAATTTGAACAAGGAGCTTGCGGATGAAAGTCCTCGGATCGATTGAGAAAATGAGTCTTTTCACTTCCATCTTTTTCATGGCCTTCGGTGTCGGCCTCATCGTGGATGGAAAGAAGGTTTACCAGGAACAGCTTCGCGTGTCGAAGCGTGTCGACTTCAAGTCGACCCTGAGTCCGTATAAAAAAACCCCGACTCAATTGTAATGCGGTTAAGGCAATCTCTCTTGAATCGGGGTTCTAGGTTGGATGCTGACGCTAGAGTTGTAATGTCGGCCAACGCTAAACGCACATGAAAAATGGCTCAGGAGGAGGGATTCGAACCCCCGACCAATCGGTTAACAGCCGATTGCTCTACCACTGAGCTACTCCTGAAACGTACTAATTTAGTTAACGGAAAAGGTTTTCGTTGTCTATACTAAATTTCATGCCCCAAATTGCGGAGAAAGCACGCATTTTCCTGATTTTGTCCGCTTGGATTTGTATCGCGCAGGAGGCCTCCGCGACCCCCCTGCCTGATTTGTTTCTGGTCAAGGGACGGGCGAACAAGAAGGTCCTGGAAAAGTGGGACCGTCTTCCCCTTCCGCCCGAATATGCCCCTTATTTGAAAGCGAAGTCCCTGGTTGATGGGCGCACATCCTCGGGAATGCTCGATCGGGTGAGTCAGGATCTGTTGCTGGCACCCCGTGAAGCCGAAAGCCGCAATCTCCTGAAGGAGCTCGAGGACCATTTTCACATTCTTGAATTGCGTCGAGGGACCTTGCTCGCCAAGCAGGGAAGTCGGAAGAAGGCGCTGTCCGCGTTTCACCGGGGATTGAACGGTCTGGGCACCTTCAAGTGGGTGCTTTATTGGAACCTGGATGCTTCCCAGGCGCTGGCTTCGATTTGCGTGACCGGGAAGAAAAAAATCCGGGATGAGGAGTGTCTCCTCCTGGCCAAGCGTCTCATGGAGGTGTTTCCGAAGGTCGCGAACGAGATGAAGCCGCTCAAGGATCTTCCGGGTCCCGAGACCGGATCCAACGCCGAGGTCGGTGTGGAGCGGATCTCCCAGACTTACTCTGAAAAATACGAGAAGGACGAAGATGCCTTCCTGGTGGTTCTGGATGACTTCCTGGCGGGGCGTGACTCCGACCTCATGAAGTCCGCCAAGCAGTTCATCGCGGAGTACCCCCGTTCCTATCACCGGTTCCGTGCGCAATTCATGATGGCCGAAGTCCACTACCGGAATCGGCGCGAAAAAGAAGCTGCGCCGATCTATCGGTCGATCATCGAACAGATTCCGTTGAGTTACTATGCGGTGGTGGCCTCCGAGCGGATCGGAGTTTCCCTCAAGGATGCAGTGGTCAACCACGCTCCTGATGTGGACCTGGAACACCTGGGACTCGGACCTTATGAAACCCGGACTCTCGACCGGGCCAAGGCCATGTTGGGCAGGAAGCAAATGGAAGAGGTCGGGATCGAGCTCGACTCGTTGACCCGCCTCCGGAATTATTCGACGCACTTTCTTTTGGTTCTGATGCGCCTCGGGAGTCTGGCCGACCAGAATCTGACCGTATTCAAGGTCGCCAATGAGCTGATGCAGAGAAAGTACGACGGCATGCTGACCACCTCCGTGCTCGAGCTGGTTTTCCCGGACCGTTTTCAAAAGGAAATCGTGGTCGAGGCGGAAAAGACGGGCATCGACCCGGTGACGATCACCAGTCTGATCAAGCAGGAGTCGGGATTCAAGGCGGGTGCGATCTCGGTCTCCGGAGCGCTCGGTCTGATGCAATTGATGCCCTTCACGGCACTGGACGTGAAGAAAGACCTCATGCTCGGCAAGCTGAGGGATCCGGTGACGAACATCGGGATCGGGTCGAAGTACCTTCAATCCTTGCTCGAGAAGTATTCAGGAAATCTCCCCTACGCGCTGGCGGCTTACAATGCCGGCCCGCACCGGGTGGCCAAGTGGAAAAAGGAAATAAAACCGGATTGGAGCATGATCCAGTTCATCGAATCCATTCCTTATCGTGAGACGCGGGAATACGTGAGCTCGATCCTGAGAAACCGCCATTGGTACCAGGCACGCCACGGAATGGTACCCGCCAAAGTCACCGACCTCAGGATCTGATCGTTGCCCCCGGAGGGGGCGCATGGTAACTTCCTGATCAGATAACGAGGTGGAATCATGAGCCGAATGCGCGATTGGGTCTTGTTGGCCGGTAGCTCGAACCCCGCTCTTGCAGCGAAAATCTCGGGGCATCTCGGACGTCCCTTGGGGCGGGTGGAAATCCGCAGATTCAGCGATGGCGAGATCTTCGTCGAGATCGGCGAGAATGTGCGCGGTCGGGCGGTGTATCTCATTCAGAGCACCTGCGCTCCCGCAAACGAGACGATGATGGAGCTCCTCATCATGATGGACGCGCTCAAACGCGCCAGCGCGAAAGAGATCAATCTCGTGATGCCTTATTACGGTTATGCGAGGCAGGATCGCAAGGTCGCACCCCGTACCCCGATCAGTGCCAAACTCACCGCCGATTTGCTCACGGTCGCCGGGGCGACCCGGGTGGTGTCCGTTGATCTTCACGCGGGCCAGATCCAGGGGTTCTTCAACATCCCTTTCGACAATCTCTTCGCCATGCCGGTGGTCCAGCGTTACCTGGAGGAATCCGTCCTGCCCGGAATCCGGGCCGCAGGTCGCGAGCTCGTGGTGGTCAGTCCGGATGCGGGCGGTGTGGAGCGTGCCAGGGCCCTGGCCAAACGACTCGATGCCACGGTTGCCATGATCGACAAGCGCCGGACGGCTCCGAATGTGGCGAAGGCCATGAACATCGTCGGTGATGTGTCCGGAAAATCAGCCATCATCCTCGATGACATGATCGATACCGCCGGCACCCTCACCGAAGCCGCCAACGCAGTCCTCGACCATGGTGCGGTCCAGGTGTTTGCGACCGCCACTCACGGAGTCCTTTCAGGCCCGGCGATCGAACGGATTCAAGCTTCGCGAATCGAAAAAGTCATCGTGACTGACACCATACCGCTCAGTCCCGCGGGCGCCGCTTGCCCGAAAGTGGTCCAGCTTTCAGTGGACCAACTGCTCGCCGAGGCGATCCAGCGGATCCATCATTATGACTCGGTGAGTTCGCTTTTCCGTTGAGGGGGATCCGATGAAGTTGATTGTCGGATTGGGAAATCCAGGACCCCGCTACGAAACCACCCGGCACAATATCGGGTTTCTTTGTCTCGATCACCTGGTCGAAGCGTGGCGGGCTCAGGGCCCCGTGATCAAGCACCAAGCCGAGGTCTACCAGGGCTCGGTCGACGGTGAGCAGTTCATGCTCATCAAACCACAGACCTTCATGAATCTTTCTGGGCGGTCGGTGTCCCCGTTCTTCCAGTTCTACAAATGCACCCCGGGTGATGTGATTGTTCTGCATGACGAGCTCGACATCGACCCCCTCGAGCTCCGCTTCAAAACCGGGGGCTCCGCCGGAGGTCACAACGGCCTCAAATCGATCGACGAGTGCCTCGGGGCGCTGAACACGGCCTATCACCGGGTCCGACTGGGGATTGGCCACCCGCGCAAATTCCAGATGCGCATGGATGTCGCCGACTATGTGCTGGGAAGGATACCGGATTCCGAATGGGACGGCCTTCCGGACCTGTTCGAAAAGGCCGAACAGGGCATCCGCCTTGTGTTGAAAGGCCGGATCCAGGAGGCGATGAATAAATTCCATGGACGACGCAAGGACCCTCAGGATAAATAAACGGAACTATGGGATTACAATGCGGTATCGTCGGTCTCCCGAACGTCGGGAAGAGCACCATTTTCAACGCGCTCACGAGCGCCAAGGCTGAGGCAGCCAACTATCCGTTCTGCACCATCGAGCCGAACACCGGGATCGTGAAGGTCCCCGATCCCAGGTTGGATGACATCTCGAAATACATTCCACCCCAGAAGCTGGTTCCTGCGATCATGACCTTCGTGGACATCGCCGGATTGGTCCGTGGCGCATCGAAGGGTGAAGGCCTGGGCAACCAGTTCCTCGGACACATCCGCGAGACCGACGCCATCGCTCACGTGGTCCGTTGCTTCAATGACTCGAACATCGTTCACGTCGAAGGTTCGGTGGATCCACTCCGTGACATCGACACCATCGACACCGAGCTCGTGCTCTGCGACCTCGAAGCCGTGTTGAAGAAGCTTCCCGGAGCCCAGAAGCAGGCCAAGACGGGAGACAAGAAATCGGCCGCCCTGGCGAATGTCCTCGAAAAGCTGAAACCGATGCTCGACCAAGGGAAGACCGTCCGGGCTTGCGGACTCACCGACGAGGAAAAAGCCGTCGTGTACGAAATGCACTTTCTGACCATCAAGCCGGTCATGTACATCGCCAACGTCGATGAGGCTTCGCTCGCGGATCCTTTTTCGAACGAGTATGTGAAGAAGGTCGTCGAGCACGCCAAGAAAGAGAACGCACCCGTGGTCCCGATCTGCGGAAAAATCGAATCCGAGATCGCCGAGCTCGCTGAAGAAGACAAAAAAGGATTCCTGTCCGACATGGGAATGGACGAACCCGGCCTGAACCGTGTCATCCGTGCGGGTTACACCTTGCTCGGACTCGAGACCTATTTCACCGCGGGCGAAACCGAAGTCCGAGCGTGGACCTTCCACAAGGGCTGGAGAGCGCCACAAGCGGCCGGAGTGATCCACAGTGATTTCGAGCGAGGATTCATCCGGGCCGAAGTGTACCACTACGAAGATCTGATGAAGCACCAGTCTGAAGCCAAGATCCGCGACGCCGGACTCCTCCGTGTCGAGGGCAAAGAGTATGTCGTCCGTGACGGCGACATCATGCACTTCCGCTTCAACGTCTGAGAGGTCTTGAATGAGCAGCCGCTTTTTGATCGCGATCCTGTGGATCCTCGTCTCTGCATGGACGGTGGAAGCCGCGCAGTCCCCGGTCGATCGCAGAGTTTCCGTCGCGGGTGAGTGCACCCTCGAAGTCGAGCCCGACCGTGGCTCGGTGACTCTCGTAGCCGAGAGCAACGCTCCCGATGCGAAGTCCGCGATCAAAAAAGCCACCGAACAGCACGAGAGACTCCGTTCAGAGCTCAAGCGATCCAAGCTGAAGGGGCTCGAACTTTCTACTAGCGAGTACAGTGTCCAGGAACAGTTCCAGTGGGAGAACAACCGGCAGGTGAGCAAGGGCTTCACTTGCAGGATCGGTCTCAAGGTGATCACCCCCGAAATCCCGGCTCTCGGAGAAGTGCTTTCTGTCGCCGGAGATGCGGGTATCCGGAACACCCAGGGTTTGCAAACCTACCTTTCGGATCAGAAAATGCTCGAAGAAAAGAAAAAGTGTCTGGAAGGCGCCGCCAAGAACGCCCGCGAAAAGGCGGAGCATCTGGTGAAGACCCTCGGGGGCAAACTCGGCCCGGTGATCCAGATCCAGGAGCGGGGCTCGGCGATGCCCGGTCCGATGCCGATGGTTGCAGAAGCCATGGCCTTTGCCGACAAGGGGATGGTCCGGAGTGCGTCGCCCACCATTGAAGGCGCCCGTCAGATTCTCCGACTCGAAGTCGACGTCAGCTTTTCGATCGAGCCTTGATCTGATCCAGGCTGACGCCCACCATGGACACCAAGAGGGCTCCTGCCGCGAACAGCTGGGCCTGTTTCAGGTGTAGGCCCAAGAAGGCCGAGTTGATCCAGAGGGCCGCGAGTGGAAATGAAAGTTCGAGAAGCGTCGCCCTTGCTGCATGGACCCGGCTGAGCCCCTTGTAGTACAACATGACCCCGAGAAACCCCGGAATCACGGCCATGAAGAACAGGGAGTACAGCACTCTCGGTTCGTGGAGCACGAACGGCATTTCGATCCGGGCCTGATCGAACTTCAAAGAAATCAGATGCAGGGCAAGCAAGCCGAATGCGAATCTCCAGAAGGAGAGAACGCTCACGGGTGTCCGCTTGAGCACGATCTTTCCGGCCACGGTGGACAGCGCCCAGAGTCCTGCAGCGAGGACGGCCAAGAGCGTTCCCAGTGTCGAAGCGCTCCTGAGGAGGCGCCACTCGACTCCTTCGGGGAAACTGACAAAAAATGCCGAGACCATCGCCAGGGCGCCCCACAGCAGGAACCCTCGTCCCGGCTTTTCGCCGAGAAAGAGCGCCGAAATGCCGATGACGATCACGGGCTGGATTTTTTGAACGAGGATGGCCACTGTCGGATTCAGGTAGCGGAATGAAAGGGTGAACAGCACGGTGGCCCACGCCGATCCACACACGCCGATGAAGGCGGCTCCTGCGAATTCTTTCCACCCCGGAAAGATCGCCTTGCGGTCACTGATGAGCACCCACGCCAGGGAGATGAGAACGGCAAAGAGGTGCTCGTAGTAGACGATCGTCACGGCTGACAGCTCTTTCGAGAGCGGGTGCCGGAAAAGGGTGTCGGTCGCCCACAGTCCGGCTCCGAGAATTACGAAAAGAGCGTGGCGCATGACTTCATCCAGTTCCGGAAATTGACAGGAGCTTGCTTCGACAGGGTTTCGCGGAGGGCGTCTTTCTTCAGTCCCTCCGTCCCGTCGAAGAACTTCGGATCGAACAGGGCGAATTGAATGTTGTTGGGTTGGTAGTTCTTCGGGTCGGACGCCGTGACGTGCGCCAACAGGGCTCCGAGCGCCGTGTTGGTCGGTGGGGCCGAGTGGGGGAGTCCGCGAACACGGGCCAGGATGAACATGGCGGCGAGCAGACCGCAGGCGGCCGACTCGAGGTAGCCTTCCACCCCGGTGATCTGCCCGGCAAAGTAGACCCGAGGGTGGCCCTTGAGCGACAGGTCGGAACGCAACACGCGCGGTCCGCAAACATAGGTGTTCCGGTGCATCGATCCCATCCGGAGAAACTCCGCATTTTTCAGGGCGGGGATCAGACGGAGGGCCTTTTGTTGGGAGCCGTATTTCAACCGGGTCTGGAAGCCGACGATGTTATAGGCCGTGCGGGAACGGTTCTCGGGACGCAATTGAACTGCAGCATAGGGGCGCCTGCCGGTCTTCGGGTCGGTCAGTCCCACGGGTTTCATCGGACCGAAGCGGAGGGAGTCCCTGCCGGTCGAGGCGATCGCCTCGATCGGTTGGCAGCCTTGGAAGTATTTTTCTTTTTCGAAATTCTTGGTCGGGACCATTTCGCCTGTCAGGATCGAGTCGATGAAGGCGTGGTACTCTTCCTCGGTCATCGGGCAGTTGATGTACGCTTCTTCGCCGCCCTTGTCGTAGCGGTTGGCGGTGAAGGCGCTTTCCATGTCGATCGTCGACGCTTCGATGATCGGAGCGATGGCGTCGTAAAAATAGAGGTCTTCCGTGCCGGTGGCCTTGGCAATCCAGGTGGCGAGGGCATCCGAGGTGAGCGGGCCAGAGGCGATCAATGTGATTTCATTCTCGCCTGTGAAAGGGGTCGTGACCTCTCCTGCCTCGAAGCGGATGTTCGGATGGCTGCGGAGCTTCCCGGTGATGAGGTTCGAAAACCGGTCGCGATCGACGGCAAGCGCTTCCCCGGCCGGGACTTCAGATGCTTCGCCCGATTCGAGGATGAGTGATCCGGCCTGCCGCATTTCCGCCTTCATGATTCCGGGTGCGGAGACGGGGGATTTGGATTTGAGAGAGTTGGAGCAGACCAGCTCGGCGCACATTCCTGTGTGGTGGGCTGGCGTGGTCCGTTCCGGGCGCATCTCGTGCAGCACCACCTCGACGCCTCTTTGCGCCAGAAACCAGGCGGCTTCGGAGCCGGCCAAACCTGCGCCGATTATGTGCACTTTTTGCATACTTTTGAATTAAACTAATCGAGGGATGACATCAAGCATAAAGGGCTGGATCGAGGCCTTCCTCGATCATGGACGCAATGAGTGCAATTGGTCCCCGGAGACGCTCCGGGCCTACCGATCGGACCTGGTCCAGTTTGCGGAGCACTTGGAGTCCGAGTATTCCATGATCGATGGAACCGAGCTCGGAACATTGGCTTCCCTGCACTTCCGGTCTTTTGCCGGTTCACTGATGGAGCAGAACGAGAACGTCTCGGTTGCGCGAAAAATGAGCACGCTCCGAACATTTTTCCGCTATCTGAAGAGGAAGGGGATGGTCCGGAAAAACTGGCTGGCACTGATTCCCGCCCCCAAGGTCGGAAAGAAGCTTCCCGAGGTCCTCAAGGTGGAGGAGGCGCTCGAGTTGATGCGTGCGCCCGATGCGGGGACCTGGCAAGGTTCGCGCGACCGCGCCTTGCTCGAATTGATGTACGGCTGTGGTCTCCGGGTGGGTGAGGTCGAGATCCTGAAACGCGAAAACCTGAGCGAACGCCCGGGGTGGATCAGGGTCCGGGGAAAGGGTGACAAAGAACGTTTTGTTCCGCTGACCGGTCCCGCGGAGGATGCGCTCCGGGAGTACTTTGCGGTGCTTCCGCCTCACGCGGACCCCGATGCCGTGTTCGTCAACTTCCGAGGGGGGCGTCTGACCGCCCGGAGCATTGCCCGGATCCTCGCCCGGCAGCTGCTTCGCGCCGCGATGCTCTCACCGCAGTGGATCGATGAAAACCGCAAGATCTCGCCTCACGCACTCCGTCACAGCTTCGCAACCCACCTGCTCTCGGCCGGAGCCGACTTGAGGAGCATCCAGGAGCTTCTGGGTCACTCCCGTTTGTCTACAACGCAGCGTTATACCCATCTCGATCTGGGTGAGGTTCAGGACTCCTACCGTTCGGCCCATCCCCTTTCAAAAAAATGAATCTTCGTGTCTAATGGGTGAACCCAAATGGACTTCAATCTGATCGTCGACTTCCTGATCGACTACTATGGTCCGATTCCGTACGCGGCGATATTCGTGATTTTGCTCGCCTGCGGTCTCGGCATCCCCATTCCCGAGGACATCACGCTCATCGCTGGTGGCATCCTCGCCTATTACGGGATCTGTGATGTCTGGATCATGATCGGGATCGGACTGGCGGGAGTGATGATCGGCGATTCGTTCATGTATTGGCTCGGGCACCACTTCGGACGGAAGTTGATGAAGAGGTGGCCCTTCCGCCTGGTACTGGACGAGGGCAAGATCGAGGCGATCCGTGAGCGCCTGATTCATCACGGCGGAAAGCTGCTGTTCTCGGCCCGCTTCATGCCCGGGGTGCGGTCGACGATTTTTTTCGCTTCAGGAACGCTTCATTTTCCGTTCAAGAAGCTCTTGATCTACGACGGAGGGGCAGCCCTGATCAGTGTCCCGGCCATCATTTATTCGGTTTATTATTTCGGCGACATGCTTCATCATGTCATCGCTTGGATCAAAAAAGTCGAGGGCGGAATCGTCGGAGTCATCATCGCGATCATCCTTTTCTTCGCGATCAAGCACTGGCTGAAGAGCCGAAAGCAAAAAGGAGAAATCTGAGATGTCTTCCAGTCTGAAACAGATCCTTTCCGGAATCCTGATGATGGCAGGCGCCGGGATGCCGTTCAGTGTCGCGGACGAGATCGAAGCGGACCTCCCCTCGCTTTGCGGATCCCTCGACAAGGCTTTCCAGAAGCGTGCTTGGGGAAAGAATCCGTGCGGCTCGCTTTCCTGGAAGTTTGAAACGACCTCCGTCCAGGGGCGCCCTCTGATTTATCTCGTTTTCGGTCCCGAAAATTCCAAGAACACCACGCTCATTCTCTCGATGGTCCATGGTGATGAAATCACCCCCCTCTATCTCGGGTTCCAGATTTCGCAGTGGGCGGAAGAGAACATGAAGCGTTATCCGGATGCCCGTCTCGTGATCGCCCCGTTCATCAATCCGGACGGATTCCTGGGCTATCCGAAGTCGCGGACCAACGCTCACGGCGTCGACTGCAATCGCAACTTTTCGACGCGGGATTGGCAGAAAGAGGCCTTGGCCCAGTGGAAAAAGCGCTTTCATTCCGACAAGCGCCGCTTTCCCGGCTACAAGCCGGATTCCGAGCCCGAGACCCTCTTTCAAAAGGGCCTGATCGAAAAATTCAAGCCCCACAAGATCATCTCCATTCATTCACCGCTGAACGTGCTCGATTATGACGGCCCGGACCACGTGAAGTTGTTCCGGTTCAGCGAAGAATATGTCGAAAAGTGCCAGGAGCTCCGCGAGAAGTTGAATGCAAAGTCCACAGGCTTCTATCCCGGATCCCTCGGGAACTTCACCGGCAAGGATCTCGGCATTCCGACCATCACGCTCGAACTCCCGACTGCGAATCACACCAAGGCCAAGGAATACTGGCAGAAGTTCAAGAAAGGGCTCGAGCTCGCCATTTCGCATGAGATTCCTCCCCGGAGTACGAAGTGAAGTCCTTTTTTCCGACGCTGATCGAGCAGAAGCGGATTCCTTTCCCGGCACGTTCGCTACAAACACTCGAACAGACGATTCGAGCCATGCCGGAGGTCGACGAGGCCGGAGTCCGTTGGTGTCGGGCGAATTACCCCGGGGGTTACACCTCCTACGGGTCCATGTCGGATCTCCACCTGCAATTCAGTATTTTCGATGAATTGAAACGCCATCTGGATCGGGAGGCTGTCGCTTTTGCGAAGAAGGCCGGGATCCGTTTTCCGAAAGGAGAGCTCCGGCTCTCGTCATTGTGGGCGAACTTGATGCCGCCCGATTGCTATCATGCGTTTCATCTTCATCCGAATTCGATTGTGAGCGGAACCTACTATGTGGCGGTTCCGAAAGGGGCGAGTCCGCTCCGATTGGAAGATCCCCGGGCGCCGCTGTTCATGGCGAGTCCACCGCGCCGGATGCAGATCGATCTGACACCTAAAGCGGGCGAGATCATCCTCTTTGAAAGCTGGATGAAGCATGAAGTCCCACCGAATCGCACAAAGGACGAACGCATCAGTGTCAGCTTCAACTACGACTGGATCCAGGACTGAGGATCACTTCTTTTTCGGGGTGGAGAGTGGCACCGGTGCTTGAGGTGCGTCTTCGCCCAGGGTGTAGCGAAGTCCTGCGATCATCCGGTAAGTCGAGCTCAGTTGGCCGCCGATCCGACCGATCGATCCACCCGCAGTGATCGCCATGCCGGCGAAGGGTGAGTAGCGCAGCCCTGCATAGGCGTCCATCGGGTTGTTCGAGCTGTCGAAGGGGATCATGTTGATGCTGTTGATTTCGACGCTCATTCCGAATTCGTCGTTGAAAGGAAGGAACCCGCCGACGCCGGTGATCAGACGGTTCCGGAAGTTGATGGTCGAGAACGCCGTCGGAGAATAGACCGAGTTGGCGGCAGAAACGTATCCGATGTTCGTCACGAGGGTCCAGCCTTCGAACTGGCGCTCGAGGGCCATCCGGAATCCCAGATAAGGGGATGCGTCCGAGAGCAGATACTGGGTGGCACCCGTCGAGAGACGCACTTCGGGAATGAATGCGATATGGGTGTTGCTGTCGTCATCCGTAAGACGGAGCTTGCCCATGATTTTGAAGTCACCCATGGTCGTATGGTCGCCGCTGATCGCAGCCGGGGCACCGTTGAAGGTGGCGGGGAACTTGGCGAAGTGTACCGGGGCTCCGATGAAGAGGCCGAAGTTGTTCGAGAGCTTCAACCCGGCGAACAGGTCGATGGTTTGAATGCTGTCGATCAGATGTCCCACAAGAGTGGTTTGGGCCGAATCCAGCACTGGAAGCGGATCGTTGTAAAAATTGTAATTCATCCCGAAGTAGAGCAGGTTCTTGCGCGGCCACTCCGAGCGGAATCCGTCCTCGAGGATCACAAAACGGTCCGAGGTCGACGGATTGTAGGTCTGGACGTTGATGCTTTCGATAGCGGCCAGTGCGGGAGCGCTCGTTTGCAGGAGGAACAGGAATGCGGACAGGACAAGGATCAGTCGGTTCATTTCGTCCTAGTGTAACACCCTCGAAAAACCGGAACGAAGCCCAAAATGCGGCCGACAAAACCTTGACTCGGATCCGGCTGTGTTCAGAAGGGTTTCTGGGGGATGCCCTGGATCATCAGGGCCCGGTCGAAGTGACGGAAGGTCTGGGCTGCATCGTCGAGGAGGCGCCGATTCGGACAGAGAATCGGTTCGTCCGGGAAATCGAGGCTGTCCTCAGGCAGCTGGAGGAGCAGGGCGGGGTCACCCAACTTGGATTTGATCTCGGTCATACAGGTCTCGTACCAGCGACGATCGCGCTCCGAATCGAGTTCGATCTCGGCGATGCCTTCTGGAATGTACCTGTAAAAGGCCGGGACTTCCCGCGACCAGAGCAGGGGTGGGGAATACTTGGGTTGGTGATCGATGTTGCCGTGGGCTTTTTTGCGATGAGAGACGCTTGTGTTCAAATCAACGATCTCACCGAATGGAGTCACCGCCCAAAAATGAGTGTTCGATCCCCAGCAGCCCGCCCACATCACCGATTGGTTCTCCATCACTTCCACCCAGGCAGCGGATCCGTAAAAAACATTTGCGACGATCCCGCAGTGGCGGAGACTCTCGGCGGTCACGGCAGCCACCAACAGGGGGAATTCCGAACGGTCCCCGGTGATCCGGTCGGTCACCTTGGTGACCAGTCTGGAAATCTCAGCGATCCAGGGAAGTGGAGTCGATTCCATCACCCGATCCTCTTGCGGGCTTCGAGCCCGAACCCGATCCAGCCAGTGATGAAGAGCAGGCCGCCGATCGGCGTGATCATTCCGAGACTCCGGATCCCGGTGAAAGTGATGCCATAGAGGCTTCCCGTGAAGATCACGGTGCCGATCACGAAGGCCGTGGCGGGCCAGGTTTTCTCGGGCTTGAAGAGTCCGAAGAGGATGAGCCCCAGTGAGTGAACGGTCATGTAATACGTCCCGGTCTTGAAGATCTCGAGCAAATCGTAACCGATCTTACCCTGAAGGGCGTGGGTGCCGAAGGCTCCGGCCATGACTGACAGGGCGACCATGAATGATCCGATGCTGATGCATTTCATAAGCTGACGATTCCTCTTTCGATCATTTCTTTCATTTCCGTGGACTCCGACTTCAGCTCTCCGAGCTCATTCCGGATTCTTGCCGCGGCCACACCTTCCGGTTCGAGTTTCAAATAAAGCTCGAGGAGTTCGAGCCTGAGGAGCCAATCTTTGGGGGCAAGGGTCCGCAGCGCATCGTGAATGGTGTCGAGCGGTCTCGGATCCCGATGGTGGGCGTCGCGGAAGCTCCTGAGCTTTGCGTAAAGATCACAAAGTTCCGAGTTTGCGGGAGTGCGGTTGCTCTTGTGTGACTTCACTTTGCTGACCGGCTTCCGATTGCGGAGCAAGTAGCTGTTCCGGTCCGCGGCTCCGCCGTAGACCGAGGTGATGTCTGATGCGAGAAACAACGGATAGTGTCTACGGGGCTCCGAGAAAACCGTCTTCCCGGTCTGGTCGAGGATTTTCACCGACTCGAGCAGCCAGATCCGTGCCGACCGACCCAAGGCGATTTCCTTCTTGAACCTACCCTGCACGCGGAGGCCCGAGCGGGTGGTGAGACCGCTTCCGTGGATCTTCCTCTTCAGTTCGTCCGGGCTCGCCTTGAGGGCGGCTTCGGAAAACAGGGGCACGAACAGGTCACTGCTCAAGGAGTGGGTGTCGACCTGTTCGATTTCCTTGCCGTCGAAAGAAACCTGTTTCAGTCCGGACAAGGTGAATGCGCAAGGTGCGGCGTCCTCGCCGAGAAGGTATTCCTTCACGATTCCACTCAAAGTGATCCCGTTGTCCAAAGCGACCGAAACCGTGTTCTCGGCTGTGCGGGCGACTTCGAGACCGTAAGCGCCGCCGCGGCGGAAGGCCATGGTGTCGGCAAACCCGTCCAGAGCCTCGCGTAGTTCCGCAAAGCTCTTGGCGACAAACAGTTGAGGTTGGGGCCGGGTGATGTCGTAGGATGTGTGGATCGCGGACTCGAGAGAGAAGGGGATCTTTTTCACGTTGGCATCGAGGCAGTGGTAGCTCTCCTGGATGGATGAAAGGAGGCCTGCTCCGTAAATGAGGGGTTTGCCGTCGACATCAAGAAGACCGTACTCAGTCGTCCACCAGGCCATCCGGGTCAGGAGCGCCGCCTCGGAGGGAAGGGTCTCGCGCCGGGCAACGGCTTCGAACTCGGTTTGGGCGCGGGCGATGTCCTCGGCCTGCGCTTGCGGGTTCTCCTTGATTTCTGAAAGCTTGAAAATGGAATCATAAAGCTCGAGGTCGAACTTGGTGATGATCGCATTCCGGGCCACCTCGCCGTAATCTTCCAGATAAGCACGGTAATCGGGGTCGGTCACGATGGGCACGTGACCCGCAGCTTCGTGAATGATGTCGGGCGAGGGGGTGTAGCCCAGATTCTCGAGTTTGCGGATGTCGCAAGCGATGGCGAGGATCCGGAGCGATTGGAATTCGAGGAAAATGGCGGGAGGAATGAATCCGTTGATCACGACCGCGCGCCAACCGAGCTTACGGAGAGCGGTGTCCATTTCCGTCACAAGAGGAATGCGGTCGGTGGCGATTCCGGTGGCTTCGAGCCCCTGGAGGTAAAGCGGGTGTCCGTTCTTCCCGAAAAAGTGTTTCGAGACACGCATCACATAGCGCCAGACCGCATGATCAATCGGGGTGTAAAGCGAAGGGTCCTGCTCGGTGATGTATTCCTGAAGGTGATCGGGAATCTTCTCGAGCGGAGCCTTCATGAGATCCGATCGTTGTTGTTCTTGTCGTCCTTGTCGCCTTCGAGGCCTTTTTTGAATGCGCCGATCCCTTTACCCAGGGCGGAGCCGAGCTCGGGAAGCCTGCGGCTTCCGAACAACAATACGACAATGGCCAAAATCAAAAGGTGTCCACCGCTCAATCCAAACATGGGTCTAGGGCTAACACAAAAGGCTGGATAAAGCATGGGTTTTCGGCTAGGGTGAGGCCACTCAAAAATCAGGAGAAACCCATGGAAAAACCGAAGGCTGTAACGGTCGAGGCCAGGCTCATTGCCAAGAAAACGCTCACTCCGGACGTGATTGAATTGCTCTATGAGTCGGAGCCGGTGTTTCCCTTCCAACCGGGCCAGTTTGTGAGTGTGATCGTCCCGGGTCGCGGTCCGGGAGGCCGGGATCTCCGTCGAGCCTACTCCATCGCTTCCGCCCCCGAACTCACCCGAGCGGGGAAGTCGGTTTTTGAGCTGTGTGTGAAGTTGGTCGAAAACGGCCCCGGCACCCAGTACCTCGACAGTCTTCAGATCGGTGAAAGCATGAAGGGACTCGCTCCCTACGGTGATTTTGTCTACAAGCCGAAGGCCGGACGTCATGCGCTCTTCATCGCCACCGGAACGGGGATCGCGCCCTTCCGGTCGATGGTGTTTTCCAAGATTTATACCGATCAGCCCCCTGTGAGTGGAACCCTGTTGTTCGGGGCCCGGGTCCAGTCGGACCTTCTGTACACTGATGAGCTCCGGGACCGCCTCGGTGCGAACGGACTGGTTCAGGCCCTTTCGCGCCCGGAACCGGGCTGGCACGGATTTCGCGGTCGCGTCACGGATTGGCTTCGTGAAAACGCCGCCAAGATCGTCTGGACTGAAACTGAGTTCTACCTCTGCGGAAACGGCGCCATGATCGACGAAGTGAAGCAGATTCTTTCCGCCAACGGGGTGGAAAAGGGCTCGATCCACCAAGAGGTCTATTACAAGCCGAAGCCGGGCGAAACCCACGCGAATTGACAAGTCCCCCCTTTTATTGAACCATGGGGATTCCTTCAGGATCACTTGCGGAGAGATGGCAGAGTGGTCGATTGCACCGGTTTTGAAAACCGGCAGGCTCGCAAGGGCCTCGGGGGTTCAAATCCCTCTCTCTCCGCCACTTCAAACCCCCAACAAAGTTTCTTCCCCTGAATGGGGAATCCGATGGGACCTCCACGACATCGTGTCTCTCGCTATCGGCCATCCTGGCCTCGCGAGAGTCGGTCCCCTCGTATTCCCCATTCAGGGCAATGTTCATCCGGGTTTGGAGTGGCGGAGAGAGGGGAGAGGTGTGCGGGCTAAGGTGCCTGTTTTGTCGTGGACTTGCATGGACGGTTGGACCATAAAGCAATGAGATGAGAGAGATGAAACCCATGATCGCAATCTGGAGTGTTTTGTTTGCAGCTTTTCAGGCCCCTGCGTTTGCTGAAGGGACCCCTTTGCCGGAATTTCGGGATCACCGGTACTGCGAAGTTTTGCTCGGTACGGGTGGAATGATTTTTCCGGACGAACTCGATGTGTACAACACGATCGGACTCAATGATTGCCCTCAAGACCAATGGGGCAAGTTGAGCGAGGCCCAGATCAAGACCGAGACAGGTGCCAAGTTCGTCATATTGAATGGCCCTCGCTTCTGGGTGATCGACCGATTCGTGGGTTCCAGCCCGATCAGTACCACTGTGAAAAGCTTTGGTGAAATTGAAATGCGGAAGGCCGGCGTGCTTCAGGTGAGCCTGGGTGATTTCATCGGCTCAAGAAAACCCTATCGCTCGCGTCAGATTCATCGCAAAACCGTGGTTCTTTTCAAGGCTGGATTTCCGGTGTTTCAGTTGATCGACAACAAAGGGGCGATCTATTTCATGCAGTCCTACAGCCTTGAAAAGGCCGAACTCTCTTACGACAAACTGGCGTCGTTAGGCGAGAAGCTCGATCTGCCTCGAGGCTGGCGCTTCCGTTCTGTTGTCCTCAATCAGGATTATTTTTTGAAAGCTGAGAATGAATTGGCCACGGTTCTCCAGGACGATTTGCGGAATACCTATCAGAAGTCACCTGAAGTGGCTGACTAGAACCGGATCAAAATCACCCTTTTCGGAAAGGGACTCAAGCTCAGAAACGCTGAACAGACGTCGTGCGCGATCTTGCGGGACTCGTCTTTTGGATAGCCATACGCTCCGGTAGAAATCTCAGGAAAGGCGATTGATTCAGCCTGCAACTCTGCTGCAATCTGGAGAGATCTCAAATAGCAGCTCGATAGGAGGCGGGCGCATTCAGAGTCCCCCCGGAGGTATACGGGTCCGACCGTATGAATGATGTGCTTCGCGCGCAGATTGAATCCTAGGGTGAGGACGGCATCGCCTGTTTTACAACCCCCGATTTTTCTGCATGCTTCAAGTAACCCGGGTCCTGCGGCCCGGTGAATCGCACCATCGACGCCCCCTCCCCCGAGAAGTGAGGAATTCGCGGCGTTGACCACAATGTCCACTTCGAGGCTCACGATGTCGGCAGTGATCTCTACGATTCTATTCAAGAATTCCCTCGATTTGGGATCGGACTGGCGGGCCAATACCCTTGTGATATCATTATATCATGAAGCCCGATTCGGACAAACATCGCTTCCTGCTGCGCTTGGATCTCGGGTTGTACCGCCAGCTTCACCGGCTCGCAAAAGCTCAGCAAACCTCGGTCAACACGCTTTGTGCCACTTTGATCGAGTCAGGCATTCGCGAAGCGACCCCACGCCAAGAATGGATCCAGGAGGTGGTCGATGCCTACGAGCCCGAGGGGCTTCTATCGATCATTCTCTTCGGCAGCCGCTCCCGGGGAGACGCCACGGCCTCCTCTGATCTCGACATTCTGCTGGTCTTCCCCTCTGGCACCCGCATCACTCGCTCGCTGTATCGGAAGCTCGAGGGTCTGGGTGAGGGGCGATGGTCAGGAGCGGAAGTTTCATTCCACTGTGTTGCCCTTCCCGAGCAAGAAAGTGAAGTGAGTGGATTCTGGCTTGAGATCGCGCTCGACGGAAAAATGCTCTGGAAGAAAAATGAAGCGATCACCCTTTGGCTTGAACAAGTCAAACAGGCCCTCTGCTCCGGAACCTATGTGCGCAAGCTGAGTTCCGGTCAACCCTATTGGATCAAGCATGAAAAATAAGACTCTCGCCCAGGATTATGTGATGAGGTGCCAGTCCCGCCTGAAGGCCATCGAGAGCCTGTATGGGGATCAAAACTGGGCCGATGTGGTGCGTGAATCCCAAGAGGTGGTGGAGCTGAGCTTGAAGGCCGTTCTCCGCAACTCCAACATCGATCCGCCGCGGATTCATGATGTGAGTCAGGTACTGAAAGAAAACGAGGCCTTGCTCCCGGCGCTGATCCGCCAGAACCTCGAAGAGGTTTCGAGAATCTCAAAAACTCTGAGAAGAGACCGGGAGCTCTCCTTCTACGGCTCTGAAGACCTCACGCCATCTGAGTTTTATGAGCAGTCAGATGCCGATGAAGCCAAGGATTGGGCCAAGTTCATCGTCGATCTGGTGGTGAAGTCGGTAGGATCAGTCCCTCGGGCTTGAAGAATCGGGCTAGCCTTGCCCTCGCAGCCACTGTCAAAAGGCATGGAATCAAGAACAGGGTAAAGAGGGTTGATGTGAGGGTTCCTCCGAGAATCGCAATACCCATTCCCGTCCGTTGGGCAGAGGCTTCGTTGAGTCCGATGGCAATCGGCAGGGTTCCCGCCATCAAGGCAAGACTCGTCATCAGAATGGGCCGTAGACGTTTCACGCACGCAGGGATCAGGTTTCCACCCTCACGCACGGACTCGACAAGAAGGATCGAGTTCTTCGTCGCCACACCGAGGAGGAGGAGTACGCCGATCAGAGAGTAGAGGTTGAGGGTTTCGCCCTTGAGCCAGATGGCAAACAGAGCACCGCTCATGGCGAGCGGCAGACTCAAGAGATTGAGCGCTGACAATAGAAAACTCTCATACAAACTGGCCAGTACCAAGAAAAGGAGCACAAGTCCGAACAAGGTTGCTGTTCCCATACTCTCGGACATCTCTTCATAGCTCTCGGAATCGCCCTCATAGACATGTTTAATGTCTCCGCGCCCCTGCGCAGCCTCCCTGACATAGCCGTCGACGACCTTCAGAATTTCTCCAAGACCAGCTCCGTCTGCAAGATCCGCAGTGATCCTGACAGAGTAAAGTCGATTCAGTCTCTCGATCCGCGAGGGTCCGACGACCTCGACAAACTGAGCCGCTTTCCTGAGATCCACCGGATTGAAATTGAGATTCGGTACAAGGATCTCCTGATCGCGCTTGTACCAGTTCCGTGCGGGATCCAGGGTCTTGAGACGCAAATCGTACTCCTTTCCCTCCGAGCGAAAACGTCCGACTTTCAGTCCTTCCAGTCTGCCACGAACCTCAAGTCCGGCTGTGACCGGATTGATGCCCAAGAGGCCGGCTCCTTTTGAATCCATCTGAATCTGTAGCTGCTTGGAGCCCGGCTTCAGCTCAATCACAGGAGAAACCAAACTATCGTATGACTGAATCTTAGCATAAACGGCTCGGGCTACTTCCTCTGCCTGCATCAGATTCTTGGCTTGAATCACCAAATTGAATGGCCGCATTCCCGATCCGGAAATGTCATTCTGGGAGACGTAAACCTCAGGATTCTCTGGAACCCCTTTCACCGTAAGGTTCAGCATTTCTCGAACTTGTTCGCGAATCTCGCTCGGTGATTTACCAGAGCGATCAGAGGGACCCTTCAGTTTCACCAGAATTGAAGCCCGGTTGATTTCTTGTGAAGTGTTCCCGACTTGAATCGTCAAATGATCTACCGAAGGGACCTCACTGACCGTGGCTGCAATTTGTTTTGCAACCTTTGCAGTGGTGGAAAGCGCAACTCCCGGATTGAGAGTCACCTGAACGCTGAATGTATCGCTTTGATCAGTCGGTAAGAAGGACGACGGGGTTTTCGTCACAACCGAAGCAAGGGAGATCGAGGCAATGAACAGTATCCCAAGACTCCTCCAGGGAGACTGAACCGCTAGACTGAGCGCTCGACGATAGAGGTCTTCCAAACGATTCTGCAATTTCTCAAACCTTCCAACCAGCCACTGAAGCGGGTTTGTTCTATTTTGGTGAATCAAGGTCGCGTGCCCGCCCCAATATGCAGAGAGCATGGGGGCTACAGCCATCGCATCAAAAAGCGAAACCAATACGGCAAAACAAACCGTCAGACCGAACTCACGGAAAAACTGTCCTGTAACGCCTTTCAGGAATCCAACCGGTCCAAACATTGCCAAAATCGCAGCGGTTACCGCGACAACAGCCAAGGCCACTTCATTTGCCCCGTTGACCGCTGCATCCCTCGCAGAACTTCCTGCCTCGCGGTGTTTGAAAATATTCTCACGTACGACGATCGCATCATCGACCAGCAAGCCGACACTCAAGCTCAAGGCGAGCAAGGTCATGATGTTCACAGAGAATCCAAAAGTCGCCATCAGCAGAAACGCACCGAGTAGGGAATTGGGTATTGCAAACCCTGTGATGACGGTTGAACGGAAAGAACCCAAAAAAAGATAAACGACAATAATCGTAAGCAAGATCCCCAGTGCAATCGACTCCCAAACATCAAAAATGTTGTCGCGGATCGGCTTACTTCCATCTTGAATCACTTCGATCGAAAGATCACCGGACTGAGTGAGTTCTTGGCTGACTTTATCGATTTCGGCGCGGGCAAGATCGGCAACTTGGATCGTATTGGCGCCGCTTTGTTTGTAAAGATTGACAATGATCCCCTGCACACCATTCCTGAAAACCTGGGATCGCTCTTTCTCTGCTCCCCATTCCACAGTGCCGAGGTCAGAAACATGAAAAGATCTCTCTCCGCTTCCAAAAGCGACGACCCGGTTACGGACGGCATCAAGGGAGGTGAACTGGGCGATCGAGCTGAGTGTGGTTTCGTTCGCTCCGTTTGTGAATGATCCCGCAGGGATGTTCGATCCCGAGTCTTTGAGCGATTGAGCGACTTGCAAAAGAGGAAGGCGCGCCAACCCGAGCCGTTTCGAATCAAGCGAAATCCATACCTCGGGCTTTTGACCCCCAAGAATCTCAACCTTGCCTACTTTAGGAATTCGCGTGAGAGCAACTCTAAGCTCGCGCTCGGCCCAATCAGTGAGCTTTACGCGGTCCGTCGATTTGCTCTTTACGAAAACCGACAATATGGGCTGGTTTGACGGGTTGAAGCGTTCGAGAGTGGTGGACTCAGCCTCGCGAGGAAACTTCGCACTCGCCTGTGTTACCCGCTCTCGGAGGCGTTGTTCGGCGCCATCGAGAGCGACATCCAAATGAAATTCGACCCAGATCACCGAAACGGATTCCTGGCTGGTCGATGAGACTTTCTTGACCCCCTCGAGACCAGCAATTTCATCCTCGAGCGGTTGGGTGATCGCGCTTTCAATCTCGCTCGGACCCGCTCCCGGATACACGGTGGTCACGGCAATCCAAGGCATCGGGGTATCCGGAAACAAACTTACCGGTAGCGAGGTGAGGCTTTTCCACCCTGCGAACAGAATCAGGAGCACAATACTTGAGATAAAGATCGGACGATCAACCGAAAGCTTGGCTATGCTCATGGGGTAACCTCCTCATAGAGTCGTAATTCAACCGAGTTTTCCAGGCGGAGCACCAAAGCATCAAGCCATGCCAATTTGGCTGCGAAGTGATCCTGTTCAGCCCGTAGGATGTCAAATGTGGTGGCACGCCCCTGTTTCTGCCGCTGGCGTTCGAGCAGCAGTCTCTGTTCCTGGCTTCTCATGACCTGTTCGGCGAGCCCGATCGAACGTGATTGGAGGTCGACCGAACCTTGGATGCGATGATAGTTTGCCATCGATTCCATTCGAATTTGCTCAGCGCTGAGCCGCTTCGCTTCGGCGGTTTGCTCAAGCCCAAGCAGTGCCGTCGAACTCGTCGGAATCGCAACGGGAATAGAAAGGTGGAGTGCGACCGAGAATTGACCGCATCGGTCTATGCTGACACAACGTTGGCTGTCGTTGTCCTCAGACCCTCGATTGAACGCCAGATAGCGACTGACGATCTTCAGGTCTGGTCGGTACTCCTCGCGCTTCAATGCCAATTCATGTCCTTCGGCCTCGGCGGATCGAGCGACGACTTCAGAGTCGATTCTCTGAATGTGACTGGGGTCTTTGACGCCCAGATGGGGAGATATTTGGTGAAGTGGGCTGAGCAAGGGGATCGGCTCGAGGGAGGACTCCTGTCTGAGGGCTTGAAACTGGGCAACGAACTCCGAGAGGCGTATTTGTTGTTGAACCAGCTCAAGTTTTCGCTGACCCAGTGCCGCTTCGGCCTGAGCAGCCTCTGCGGGGTCAAGGAGTCTAAGATCGACCCTTTTTTTTGCCCACGCCAAAAGACTGATTCCACGCGACACCAGGTCTGCGCGCATGCGATTTTCCTCTTGAAGCCTTGCTACTGCAAAATAGGTTTTCTCAGCCTTGACCAGAAGCATCTGGCGGTCCAGTCTTGCCTGGGCACCTTTCGCAGCGGCATCGGCATGAATCAGTAATTTTTGATGTTTGATATCGCGACCAAAAGAGTTCTTGAGTAGGGAAAAACTCACTTCAGCTCCAGTTCCCGACAAGGCAAGGGAGTTTTGATTGGAAGGTATCAGCGCTGCACCCAGTGCCGCCTGTTGATCGTTAAAATAGAAAACTCCAGCATTCAGACCGATATCCGTTTGCGTGTCGATCCCGAGTTGAAACCTTCGTCCGATTCGTTCCTTCCCTGTGAAATCGGGGAAGAGCACAGGACTTCGATCGTTCAGATAGGAAGCCTCGCCCTTCAAGCGAGGGAGGGTGAGTAACGATGCCTGGGACGGCAGTTTCGACGCTGCATCTTCCATGACTTCTGCCGATTTCGAACCCGGATTGCGTTCCGAAACCTGGACCAGATAGTCAGCAAGGGTGAGCTCTTGCGCCGCTGCAAGGCAGTTTGAGAGAACCATCAAAAGTGCGATTCCGATGTACACCGGGTTACAGGGTCGTTTTATGTCCATCACCAGAGATCTCCACCAGCGGTTTTCAGTCAGACGCCCTCCGAGAGTGCGCTGATTTCCTTCATCACTTGCGCATGTTCGGTGTCGGTCATTCCGTAGATGCCGAGGGCTTCGCCAAGCCAGAGTCCATCCAGCGCAAGGTTGAGAACGAGATCCAATCCTTTTGGCATGCCTGAGTTCGGCTGACCGGTCCCCAGGCTGCGCAAGTACGCCATGTTCAAGTCGCGGTAGCGGGCTACTGTTTTTGGAGCCTGGGAAAGACTGAGCATCAAGGCCCTCGCAAAGGCGATCGATTTCTCAAATTCAGGCGATTTGCGGCTGATCGCTATCGCAAGCCAGGCACGAGTCCATGATCCCTGCGGATTGTGGTCTTGTGAAGATCGCAGAAGGAGTGCATCCACGAGCTTCGGGTAATGGCTCTCGAGAACGGCCAACATCAGGTCATCTTTCGACTTAAAATGATGAAAAAAACCGCCCTTGCTGATCCGGGCTTTGGCGATGACATGATCAACCGACAAGGCCCCCGGACCCTCTTCAATCAAGATTTCATTCACCACCTTCAAGATGCGCTCTTTCATCCCTTGCGAAGGAGCCTCGTGATGCGTGGCGGTAGGTTTTTTGGATTTGGATTGAAGCGGTTTTCGGGCCTTGGAAGCGGTTGCCGTGGCTTTTCGAGGTTGGGTCATCCATCCAGTGTACAGACTGACTAGTCGGTCTGTAAAGAGCCTGGAATCGTGCCATTCGGAAGGGAGGGGTGTCCGACTGGCCACCGCGCAAGCCAAACCCATGCTAGGATGTCGCATGAGCCAAATTTGCTTCTTCTGTAAACGAGCCCCTTCCGACCACCAGTGTGAAACCTGCAAGAGGTGGGTCTGTCTCCAGTGTTCAGGTCCCTATAACCACAATTGCTATCCACGCGATTGAGTTTCAGTGGCCTCCGAATACCCTTCGATACACAGAAGCTCTCCCCGCAAACGAGAGCCAGAGGGGTCCGAGGAGGAAAAGGTCCAGAATCCGGTTTCCGCTGGTGTAAGTGATGTCGTCCATGATTTCTGAACCCCCGGAGGGTTTGGATCTGACACCGTGATGGTGTCTCCACTTCTTCAGGGGGAAGGGGAGTGGTCCCCCTTCATCGACAAAACTCCAAGTCTCCCGGTCGAATTGGTGAAAAGTGATTCGACTGACCCAGGTCTGAAGCAATCCCGGAAGTCCCACGCGAAGGTGGATTTCATGGCCCGTTTCGCAACCATCGAAGCGGTCGAGAACCAGCTGTATCATGGGCGGTTTGAGCTGAAGAAACAGGTTGCGATCGAAACCCTGCTTCACCTGTTCGAGGGACGATGAGACTTCGGTTTTGAATTTCAGGTTCATGGGATGGGGTGACGATAGCCAATGGCAATGGCAAATTCAATCCGATCGGCACTGGAGATATATGCTAGGCTTGGCCACATGATGACGCTCATTCGCAAAGTACTCGGATTCCTGATCCTGACCCTCGATCGTTGGTTCACGCCTGCGGTGGAGGTGAGCCGCTCACCGTCCGTTCAGGCGGAGCTCGACCGGAAGACCGGTGCCTGGACCCTCTACCACCTCGAGGCCTGTCCCTTCTGTGTAAAGGTCCGACGCGAAATGAAGCGCCTCGCAGTCACCATCCCGATGAAGGAAATCAACGCCGATCCCCGCAACCATGAAGAGCTCATGACTGGAGGCAAGATCGATCAAGTGCCCTGCTTGCGTTACTGTGACGACTCCGGCACCGAACACTGGATGTACGAGTCCGCTGACATCAACGCGTTTTTGGCCAAGCTCGGAGTGTAGTACTTCTCCATGAATTCCGCCCTGTCGTCGCGGTACGAAGACACGATTCCGAATTTCGACCAAAGGCGGATGATCTCAAAGGCGCCGTCAAACTGATAGGGCAAGAACCCTGAGCGGGCTGAGCTCGCGTAGAGGTGGTGGTTGTTGTGCCACTCGCCTGCGACGTAACCCGGCCAAATCTGGTTGACCGACTGGTCCTTGCGGTTGAAGTCGATTCCGTCCTGACGGCGGTCCTTGCCTCGACCGTGTCCGTCGTAGTTGAAGGTCCGGACTCCGAAGGCCCAAACCCCGGCCATTCCGAAAATCGCGACCGCCAAGGGAAGTCCTCCGATCCAGTAGAAGAACGCGAAGTTCCCTGTCCAGTTGAGCAGGTAATGAGCCACGGTACGGACCGGATTCGCAACGCTGCCCCAGCGCAGGTACTGGGCATAGGTGTTGGGTTTCACGCCGGTGTGCTCGACCATCCGGACGACGCGCGAGTAATCCATCTCCGAGAGGTTCCTTGCGATGGACTGATGATTCGCATCCGACAAAAAGCAATACAGCCATCCGCCGTTCACATTGTACGGATCCCAAGCCTGCTCGGAGTACTTGTGGTGCACATGGTGTGACACCACGTAGATTTCTTCCGGGATCACCTTGATCACGAGATTGCGCGCGATCTGGAGCCAAAAGCGATTGCTGAATTTGAAGGCGCGGTGAGTACCGTAGCGGTGTAGATAGACCGTTCCGTGGGTTCCCATCAGGACCATGCTGTACACGAAGCCGATCGCGAACAGCTTCCAGGAAAAGAACTTGAGGAAGAACAGGAAGAACACCGGCACAAAGCAGAAGGTCATGAACCAACCGAAGGCGGTCAGCCAGTTCCGGCGGTCTTGAAGCACGTTCATCCGGAAGAGAAACTCACGCCAAAGCTGTTTTGAGGTCGGTCGGGTGAATCCACCCTGATCGTTTGTAAACCCGTAATGCGGCCGATCCAATACCGATTGTAAAAAGCACATGTCCAGTCTCCCCCTCAAAGTTCCAGAGGAGTGTACGGGAGGGTGCTGGTAATCCCTAACAAAAAGTATGGTCTGTCAAAATTGACACAGATTGGAGGAACCCTGTGGATCACCTATTCTAGTGGAATGGCTCGGGTCTCTCTGATTTTGATGTCGTTCATGCTGCTCCTGGTTGCGCCCCGGTCCACCCATGCCTTCGACCAAGAACCGGTGGTGCGGGACAAGGCGGCCGTGTGGGCGAAGATGTCCGAGCGTTTTCCTCCAGAACGTTACCCCGATCTCCATCAGATGATGAGCGTGTTGAGAGAGGTGGAGGAGAAAAAAATCCGATACAGCCAAGGCAGGCGAGGCAGCGGTTCAAACCTGGATTGCACCAAGGCGGTCGAAATCGTTTTCAATCAGGCTTTCGGTCTGGAGCTCGAAAAGGAATTGGTCCGCGAAAAAAAGGGCTCCTTCACCACCATGCTCCTCACCCGATATTTCCAAACCCCCTCTGCGTTCCCGACGTTGAATCGGGAGTTTGAAGTGATCCCTAAATCGAAACTCAAAACCCCCACTCGGCTGACCCCTTCTCATCACGGTTCCGAGGTTCCCGTTCATCATTATTTCGAAGTGCTCCCGGGCTCTGTTTGCTTCTACAACAAAAAAGGAGTGGGGCACGCCTTTGTGGTGGTCGACCCTGAGGAGTGTATCGGATTCGATGTCAGCAGCGACCATATGGGTGTCTCGCGCTATCGCGAAGAGGCCGGAGGAAAGCTCGAGTCCGACGCCTCAGAGCTCATCACCTTGTCAGGTTGTGAGAGTGGGAAAGTTTGGGATTTCAATCTTGCTCCGGGCGCGACCAAAAACCACCCCCTGTCCGGCTGCATGAATCACCGGAAGGTGGCGTTGGAACAAAAGCTCACGCCTGTTCCGGAAGCCGGAGCCATCTGCAACGTTCCCGGAAGAGCGCTTCCTGCATCGACCGACTCTTGGATCAAGGAAGCTCTCCGCAACTCAGGGCGCGGAATTTGAGCGGCTTCCGCCCCGGATCAAAAACCGATCCACGGTGCGCCCTTCATGGTCAATTTCATGGATCACCCGGTCGCCCCCCTCGAACTCCTCGGTTCTGGAGACAATGACCCCCGAGACATCCTGATGCACATAGAGCATCGAGCTGTTCCGGAAGCGCCACTTCAATGCCTGGGTGAAGCCGTTGTCATGAAAGGTGCGGCTGATTTCTTCGCCTTTCTCGCGCTCGAGCTTTTCAGCAACGATCAGGCCCCGTTTGTCGTACTCCCGGAAGACCTGGTGTCCGCTGGCAATCTTTTCGACGGTGTACAGGGTTCCGTTCGGGCTTTGGTGCTGGCTCAACACTTCACCCTTCACCGGGATCTCTTTCAGCAGGGCGGCCAGGTAGCGTTCGAGTTCGGGCTTGAGCAAGCGCGGCGCATCGGATCCGAGCTTGGACCCTTTCGGGGGATTGGCGCTCGGACTCGGCGAAGGGCTGACCGAAGCATCGGGAGCAGGTGAAGACGAGGGGGCTGCACTGTCGTTCGGGGTTTCGCCCCGCTTGGAATTCTCATTCAGGATGAGCAGGGTCACTGAGCCGAAAATCCCCAACATCAAAATTGCAAAAAAGCGGTTCATGGACACAGGCTAAAGCGTGACCAGGACTTAGTAAAGGCGCTAGAAGCAAAACCCAATCCGTGTCTTGACCGACACTCTGAAGAATGATGTCCGCCCATCCGATAAAGATAAGGATGGGTTCTGGATTCAAGACAGGGTGCTTTCTGCTCAGCTTGCTCAGCCTGCTCGGTGCGACCTCCGGTTGCGGCCTCGGGATCGACCCCTTTCCGAATGATCCTTTTCGATCCGCGCCAAGTTTGTCGGGTTCGGTCTTCTTTTCCGGCCTCGATCCAGTGGAGGAACACCTCTACCGTCTATCGGATGGCAAGATCCGGAAAATCCCAATCCCCGGTCCGAGCGCAAAATCCATCGAGAACCTGATTGCCTTCAAGGGGGCTTTGTATTTCACGGCGCTCATCGGAACTGATGTCAATTCGGGACAGGGGATTTATCGAATTTTCCGATATGGGGCTGACGGGATCGTGCAAGTTCTTCCGTTTCCTCTGTCACACAACGAGGATTTTCTGTACCTGAGAACGATCGGAGACCGACTCGTGTTTGCCGCCAACAACGCTTCCGGAGTCACCCGGCTTTACTTGTGGGACGGTGTGGGAGCCCCGTTCGAGATTCCATCTCCCAACCTCGGGAGCGTTCATGATGAACCTCAAGATCCGGTCCGGTTCGGTGATTGGCTTGTTTATGCAGCATTGGGAGATTTCGATGGGACGATGTTGGGGGTGGTTCGGGCCTACCACCTGTCCACCGGCGAGGTCAGGAGCGTTTACGGTCTCTCGGGCGGTTACACCTTCTCGGTAAACGTGTTCTATCCTTTCGGGGGCTGGCTCTACATTCGTGATGACGGCGATTTTCTGTTGCGCTGGGACGGTGTCGGATCATCGCTCTCAGAAGTCACCATGTTCTCCAAAATCTCCGGCCTATTCCCTACGACATCGGGAGTTTATTTCGCCGGTGCTAGTCCCGCGGAGGGGAGAAGGCTGCATCGAATTCCGATTGGATCCACCTTTGCGACCGAGCCGGTGACAGGTGGGATTTTAACTGGCGACGAGGTGAGTCCCAATGCCTCGGTTTTTTTGGGCCCAGATCGACTCTTTTTCAAATGTCCTCCTCCCGGTGAGGTATCTCCCGACCGCCTTTGCTTCCTGCCGTTGGGAGGCACAGTCGTTTCGCTGATCGATTCGACCTCTAATGACCACCCCGCTGGTGACGATCCCCAGGCCTTCATCACCCATTCCGGACGGGTGTGCTACACCGCTCACAACCCAATCACGATGCGCAAGCTCTACTGCCTATCGGGCAATACGCCGGTTCAGGTCGGCGATACCAATCCGGGAGCGGGCGATGATCCAGCGGGTCTGCTCTCGACGACCAACGGACTGCTTTACGCCGCGGTTCCGCTGGGGGTCTCCGACAAGAAGCTTTATCTCAGCACGGACTTGGTCACCTCGAGTCCGGTTCCATCAGAGGAGGAGTACTGGTACTCACCCACCACTCCTCCCTACATTTTTCCCTGAATTTCCGGTAGGGTGATCGAATGAAGACACCCGCTCCCCGTTTGATCGATTGGATTTCTGGAAACGTCACCGAAGACCCGCGTGCGCTGGAGTGGTTCGGTCGCGGAGAGCAGCCGGATCCCGAAGAGGAGCTGGTTTGCGAAAAACGTGTGGTGAAGGCCTACAAAGAACTGCTCTCGGGCTACACCATGGATGCTTACAAAATCTTGAAGACGACCCGGACGGTGGCTCCGGGCGAGCGGGTCTCCAAGGTGACCGTCTCCGACATCACGTACTATTCCATGTGTGCCCATCACTTCCTGCCTTTCTTCGGCAAGGTGAGCATCGAGTATCTGCCCGGCGACCGCATCCTGGGTTTGGGCAAGTTCCCGCGTCTCGTGCAAGCCTATGCCCGCCGGTTCCAGATCCAGGAAGATCTCGTGCGCGACATCGCCGAAGAGGTGATGCGCTCCGGGCATGCCCGCGCCGTTCGCGTGATTTCTGACGGGCGCCACATGTGCATGTGCAGTCGCGGGCCTTCCGATGCCAGCGCCACCACCCGGACCGAATACGAAACCGGCACATGGTGATCTGGCTCTTGATTTCGATGTTGGCCGGTGCGGAATCCTTGCTCCCCGTGAGCTTCCAGGATTCGGCGCTGAAGCCGATCCGGGGCGACTCGAAAGAGGCGCTTTCCATGAGCAAGGTGCGCGTTCAGGATCCCTACGAGCTCAAATCGATTGAATTCGAAGGTTATGCCCTGACTGATCTTCTTGATCTTGTGTATGGCCCGGGGTGGCGCAAGCTTGTCGACACCCATCAACTTCGGATGAAGTGCCTCGATGGCTACCGTCTGAGCGTTCCCTTGGCCCGCATCCTGAAACACCGCGCCCTGGTTGCTGTGAGACGCACTGATCAGTCCGCATTCACCCTGCTAAAGAAGGATGTGACCCCCGCCAAGACCGTTGATCTTGGCCCGGCCTACCTGGTGTGGGAAAACGAGCAGGACCTCGTCATCCGAAGCGAAGGCGATTACGGGTGGCCCTTTCAGTGGGCCGAGGCCTCAATTGAAAAGCTCGGTGAGGGCGATCCGCTTCCTTTGCCTCCTCGTGGGGCGAGCGCCTCCGCGCTCCGGGGATATTCGCAGTTCAAGATCCATTGCTTGAAGTGTCACTCGCTTGCAGGAGTGGGCGGCAAGGTCGGACCCGAGCTCCATTCTCCGCAAAATGTGACCACTTATTGGAGGCCCGGTAAGCTCGAGGCCTGGATCCTGGATCCGGCTTCATTCCGCACTCCAAATGGAATGCCCCCGATCGCCCCGGCCCATCCGGATCGGATCACTCTGGCCCGTGACATCGTCGCTTACCTTTCGAGCCTTCCGCCCATAAAGGAGAAGCGATGAATCCTGGTTTTTTTGAATTGTTTTACAACAGCCCGGTCCAGCACCCGGTTTTGCTCTGGGCATCGAACCTGGTGGGAACCGTGCTCGCCCTTCTGGCGCTACGGCTCCGGACCGGAGAGGGCACCACCCGTCTCCGGTGGTTCATTCTTTTTTGGGCAGGTGTCTCAGCTCTCGATGCCTGGCTCTCGGCTAACCTGGTTTTCGGAATCGGTACACTGACTGCCCCGTGGAGTTCGATCATTCCCTTGTTCTTTGTGTGGATGGGCGACTTCCGCATTTTCCTTTCGATGGAGCTCTTCGGGGCGGGGTTCCCCAATCAAACGGTCAAACTGGGGTGGTGGAGGCCGGTGCTCGCGTGCTGGATCGTGCCGATAGTCGCCGGACTGCTGACCCGGGGTCAGGATTCACGGGTTTTGTTCCTGGTGTACGAGGCGCTCTTTTTGGTGATGATCACCGGGTATGGTCGTATCACTGGCACCACCCAGATTCCGGCGGCAAAACGAGTGCGGAATCTCTCTTGGGTGTTCTACTTTCTTTGGGTTTCGGCGGATGTGGCGATTCTGGTTCTTCCAGAAGGCCTGAGGGACTTGGGCTTCGGAATCCGGGTGCTCCCGAACCTCATCTACTACGGCGCGTTCGGCTGGGTCTGTGCCCGCGTCTTAAAGTGATTCACACACTTCGATTTTCGGAGTGCCGGTGATGTGGTTTTTCAGGTCCGTGATCGAACAATAGTGGGCGGTGGATCCGTTTGTCTTTTCGTGGACGCACCGGATCCGGAAGGTGAGTGCGGGAGCTCCGTTCGAGTTCTGTATGACTCGCACACGGTATTGCTCACCGGGGGCTTTTTCCAGGCGCTTGGGCTCGAGTGCGGTGAATCGGTCGCGGACGGTTTCGAGGTTCCCCAGCGCGCGCTTCAGTGACTCGATGCCTTCTTCGGATGAATAGATGCAGGTCATTTTGCCTTCAAAGAGGATCCCGAAGTCCCCGTTCGCATCGTCGGTTCTCAGGGCTTCGTACAGCCGGTACAGGACACCCTTCGGGTTGTAGAGGTATCCGTACTCCCACAGGCCCGGGTCGCAGGCGGAACCCAGGAACGAAACTACCAATACCATTGCAATTGAAGGCATTTTTGAATTCATGGTGCGCACCCTATCCCAGGTGAGGGGAGGATTCAATAAAAGATTGACGCATGGCGCATTCGGGTGGTATGATCCCGCCACTCAGGACCCATGACATGAAACTCGCAACTCGACTCAGCATCACTGCCGCTCTCGTGTTCGCCCTCCCGGCTCAAGCCGGCGTCTGTGGTGACCCGGACTTCTTGTTGGCTCCTCATGACCGGTTGATCGCGGGATTCGAGTGCAAGAACGCGGTGGAAACCTTGTGTGTGGTCCAGGCCTACAACGGACTCCGCTCCGCCCATTACTATCGGGTGAAGGGGCACAGCCGGTTTGATTGGCCGCTTCATGCCTGGATCGACTCTCCGACTCCCGAGAGTGCCGCCAATGACGGGGAATCCGCACTTTCCTTGTACCACCAACCTCCGGGTATCCTCGGTGGGCCACGCTTTCGGATCGAGATGATCATCCAGAAATCAACCGGTGATGCAGCGTTCATCGTCGAACAGAATAAATCGGGAGCCATCTCGGGTTGGGAAAACGTGATTCAAGAATCCCTCCGTTGTAAGCTCTAGACGTGAAGAATCCCCCTCGCTCCGCATGGTCCCGATCGCTCGGTCTCGCCAAATTGGCCGCTCGGGTGGCAGGAGAAGAGTTGCTCGGCAGGGTGGATCAGGTGAAGACCCGGATCGAGCAGACTCGACTGTTGGTGGAGGAGCTCGGACGCTTGAAGGGGGCCGCGCTCAAAGCGGGTCAATTTCTGACCCTGGAGCTCCGCGAGCACCTTCCTCCTGAAGCGAATTTGATTCTCCAAAAACTGCAGGATGCCGTGACCCCCGTGATTTACGCCGAGATCGACCGCATCCTTCAGCGGGAGCTCGGCCCCGGACTTCGAGGGCGGGTGGAGGCCTTGTCGGAGACGGCCATTGCCGCCGCCAGTATCGGACAGGTTCACTCCGCGCGGCTCAGGTTTCAGGACGGCACCTCGGTCGAGGCGGTCTTGAAGGTCCAATACGACGGAATCCGGGAAAGCATCGAGAGTGATCTCGCGGTTCTGCGTCGGATCTCCACGGTCATGATGGCCTTGGGCGGAAAAAAAGGTGATTTGGAGCCCATGTTCCGAGAAATCCAGGCAGTACTGGTTTCTGAAACCGACTATCTCCTCGAAGCGCGGAACCTCGAATCCTATCGCGAACGCCTCGCCACGCGGCCGGATCTCGCCGCGCGGGTCAGAATCCCGAAGCTGCATCCGGAGTTCAGCACCGGGAAGGTCTTGGCATTGGAGCACATGCGAGGAGTGCCCCTCGAGGCTTGGATTCGCGCCAAACCGTCCTTGGAACACCGTCAGCGGATGGGTGATCTCCTGCTTGAGCTTCATTGGGCCGAGTTCGCCGAGTGGGGTTTTGTACAGACCGATCCGAATCCCGGGAACTTCCTGGTGACGGAAGAAAACGGTGAGCCGGCCCTGGTTCTCCTCGACTTCGGATCGATGAAGGAATTTTCACCGGGCTTCAGGAACGAGTATTTCTCGCTGTTGCAAATGACCGTACACGGTACGGAGCAAGAGTTTGTCGAAGGCTTCATTCGCATGGGCATGCTCGATGCAAAAGAGGATGCCGAAACACGGCAGGCATTTGCGGAGATGGTCCGTCATTCGATGTGCCTGTTCGAGCCCGCACGCCAACCGGTCGATTTCACCGATCCGGAATACATGAAGCAGTCAAAAGACCTGGCTCTGGCCTTCATCCGCCGATCCAAACACACCGCACCTCCGGAGTCCCTGTTGTTCTTGAACCGGAAAATCAGCGGCCTGTACCGCCTTCTCGGCTTGCTCGGAGTGCGACAGGATCTCACCCCCTATATTGAACGGGCCCGGGCCCATTAAAGCTCGTCGTCTTTTTCGTCCGGCATGTCGGTGTCTTCCGGCAAGGCGTCGGGAGACTCGTTTTCCTGCTGATTCAAGGTCCTGAAACGGGTGGAGGCACCGTAGCCCCACTTGTTCGAGAAGCGGCTGTAACCCACGGTGAAGTTCATGAGTCCGCCCGGAATCACCCGGAGGGCGAGCCTGCGGGCCAGGTCGTCGGCTGAATTCGGATCGAGGATGATCTCGTTCACGCCTTCCTTGAAGCGGTCACCGCGATTGTACACGACCAGTTGCAGGGGCTTGGCTTTCCGGCGAGGGACGAGAAGCGGATTGAGGCGGAAGTAAACGAATTCCGGCTTCTTGGCGAGTGTGAAGCTCAGCTTGGTGCGGCCGTCCGGCAAAATGTCGGACCGGACTCCGTTGACGATCGCCTCCGGATCCATCGGAACGCGATCGGTCTCGGATCCGATCCCCATCGATTGGTTGGTTTGCTGGAGGATGCGCTCCATCGGGGACTGGTAGTTCCCCCTCAATTGGACACTTCCGAATGCGGAAGAGTTGGCGGAGAGGAACTTAACAGCTCCTCCCTTCGGAACCACCGAGCTCAGAATCCTCATCCAGCCCATCACGTGCCTGCGATCCTTGAAGAGCTTGGTCATCGACTCACGGAACGCCTCGGCCCGACGTTCTTTGGAGTGGAATCTCGCTTGCTCGAAGTCCTGCCTCTTGACCCGGATGTCCAGTTTTCTGGCCTGGTCCTCGATCTGACTCCAGGGGGTTTCCAAAAAATTCCGGAGGCCTTCGGCGTCCAGGCGGACCCCGAAATAGAAGGAGCTCCGACCGAAATTCGACTTTCCGAGCTTGAAAGGATTGCCGTCGTTCGGGGCCTGTTCCGGGAATTTCGGAAAGATCTTCGACTCGCCTAGAGCCCCTTCGATCTCTTCAGCGTATTCGTTCAGCTCGCGATAGCGGGTGATCGGGTCTTCGATCGAGCTCTCGAGGAGGAGTGCCGCGGTTTCAGGGTCGCGATCGACATCATTGTAGCCGTCTTCGTCGACAATCACCGAAACCCGGCGCATCCGGCTTTGCCCGGCACCGAAGAACCGGAACGAGTTGTTCAGTTGGTTCTCCGATTTCAGGATGGTGACTTCGCTGTCCGGCTGGATGACTTCCGTTTCACTCACCTGTTTGCGGTGTTCGCGGTTGTACTTGAAAAAGTTGAGAACGTTCCCGAGAATCCCGCCGGACTCGGTTTTCCGCACCTGGCTCCGGTTGAACAAGCGCTCGACAGGTTGTGCGCCCCCCCGGTCTGCGATTTCGCTCGAGGTGGTGTAAAGTCCGATCATCGCGCGGTGGTACGCCTCTCGTCCCTCGATCGAGTGGAGGTCGTAGCGATACCCGAGGTCCACTTCGGTTTCGTGTCTCACATCTTCGTAGAGTCGGAACGGCTCCCAGGAAGGCGAGTAGGCCAGAAAACGTTTTTCGAGCTTCTTGCCCTTGAACACCACGATCCCGTCGAAGAGCTGGTTGTAATTCCCTCCGACCTGGAAACGAAGGGATGTGCCACGACCCTTGATCCGGCTGATGCGGACCTTGGCGTAGCGATCGGATTCCTTCAGTACCGCGACTTGGTAATCACCGCTCAGATAAACGTCCACTCCTGCGCTCGCGGCATTGTTCAAGTCTGTGATCGGAGGAAGCACCTGGAGTCCCACATCGACTCCGAAGCCCACGCGACCCGAAACCGTATAGCTGATGACTTCGCCCTCGCGCATGTGCTTCTTGAAGGTGCGGTGTGAAAAAGGAATTCGCACCGGCAGGGTGACGAGGCCGAGGAGGTTCTTGAGCTTCGCCTTCAGGGGCGAGTCGATGGTCGACCCACGGAGGTGAGGGTTCAACTCCTCGATGTCGCTCTCATCACCTTCGTCGCCGTCGGTCGCGCCTTTGGCTCGAGGCGGTCTGCGGGCATCGGCCGGGCTCACTTGGCGGATGCTTTTGATTTCCAGGACACCGGAAGTCCCGACCCGCACATTGAGTCCGAGACCTGCGGTCAGCGGCACCGGGAGCTTGAAATCGTAGAGTCCGTTCCCGTAACCGACCGAGAAAATCATCCGGTCGATCACGGTCCATGAGCCCAGCAAATCGAAATTGTCGAAGGCCCGACGTCCGAACCGGAATCCTGCCGAAGTTCCATTCGGGAAACCCTGGCTCCAAGGAGAGATGAGGGTCTCACCTTCAAAGAGTTGGTTCGAGATCCGGTAACTCAGGTCGCCGAGGCCCCGCATCACTTTTTGACGGAATGATTCTTGGAAGGATTCGACTTCGAGATCTTGCAACTCCGCTTCCGGAACCAAAGGAGGTCCCGGCTCCGCCCGGGAGTGAGCCCCGAGGAGTGCGATTCCGAGCAGCAGCAAGATGGAAAAACGTTTCAGTGACAAGACGCGAGGATTTTAACCGAAGGGAGGCGCTGTGTCGAGGACTCTCTGGCAAGAAAACGCGATGAATTTCATTTAATTAGGTCCGTTCTGGGGGTTAGGATGCACGGATGGATGTGCTGACCGAGTCGAAGACCGTTCTCATCACCGGTGCGAGTGCCGGAATCGGGGCCGAGTTGGCCCGGAAATACCATGCCCGGGGACTGCGGGTGGGGCTCCTGGCCCGTCGTCAGGACCGCTTGCAAGCGCTCGAGACGGAATTGAACACGAAGCGTCCCGGATCGGCCCTGGGTCTCACTGCGGATCTCTCGGATCCGGCCCAGCTTTCCGCCGCAGTCCAAAAGATGCTCGGGACTTTCGGCCGTATCGACGGGTTCGTCGCCAACGCCGGGTTCGGGGTCGCGGGTCGGGTGGATTCCCTGAGCGTCGAGGATTATCGACGCCAGTTCGACACCAATGTGTTCCCGGTGATCCACGGGTTTCAGTTGGTGCGCGAGGAGTTGGTGAAAAACCGGGGATTCTACTGTGCCGTCGGATCGGTCAATTCTTACTTGTCGCTTCCGACCGCATCGGCCTACGCGATGAGCAAGTTTTCGGTCCGAGCCCTGATGGAGGCGCTTTACTGGGAAATGAAACCCCTCGGAGTCTCGGTGACGCTGGCTTGTCCCGGATTTGTGAAAACCGAGATCCGCAAAGTGAACAACCGCGGAGAATACCGCGAGCACGCGAAGGAGCCCGTGCCGGAGTGGCTGATGATGGACGCATCAGTGGCGGCCGGACAGATCCTGCGCGCAATCGAGCGTAAAAAACCGGAAGTGATCATCACCCTTCACGGAAAAATACTCGTTTGGATCGAAAGGCACTTTCCTTGGATGCTGATCCCCGTGCATCGGGGGTCGGCAGGAGCACGCGAGAAGTGGAATGGAGACAAGAATGGACCATAAGCGCGAATTCAAGCTGGGCGAAACCGAGCTCCACTTCCTGGGTGGCGCGGGCGAAGTGACCGGAAGCAAGTGTGTGATGTTGACCCATGGCAAGCGCATCCTGATCGATTGCGGCCTCTTCCAGGGAGAAAAATCCAGTCGAGAAAAAAACTGGGCCGCTCAGGACCGTTTGCTCGAGAACCTCGATGCCGTGATCCTCACTCACGCCCACCTCGATCATTCAGGGTATCTTCCCCGCCTGGTCCGCTCCGGGTATCGCGGGCCGGTTTACTGTTCGGGCGGAACGCGGGATCTCTTGTCGGTCATGCTTTACGACTCGGCACACATCCAGGAAGAAGACGCCGAATTCGCCAACCGCTCGGGGTATTCGAACCACAAACCGGCCGAGCCGCTTTACACGGTCCGCGATGTCCAGCAGACGATTCCCCTGGTTCAATCACTCCCTCTTTACCTGTGGCACACGATCGTTCCCGGGGTCGAAGTCGAGTTGACCCGTTCCGGTCACATCATCGGATCGACGGCGCTCCGGTTCCGGATCAAGGCGCACGGCAAGGAGCAACTCATCACCTTCAGTGGCGACGTGGGCCACTCCCGCCAGAAAACCATCCAAGGACCGGATCCCTTGAGTCCCACGGAGGTGCTCATCCTCGAGAGCACCTACGGTAACCGCGAACACACGCCAGAAGAACCGCTCGACCGGATGGAAGAAGTCCTTCGTCGCGCAAAAAAGCAAAACGGTACGGTCGTGATTCCGTCCTTCGCCGTAGGGCGCGCCCAAGAGGTGTTGTTTCTGATCCGTCTGCTCGAGGATCAAGGCCGAATCGAGCCCGTGCCGGTGATCCTCGATTCACCCATGTCGAGCGAGGCCACTCAAATTTATCTCGAACACCCGGAAGATCATCCGCCGGGCCTCAGTTTTGAAAAGAAGGCGCGTAATTTCTTTCCGAATCGCTTTGAACTCATCCGCAGTGCCAACGAATCCAAGGAGCTTGCCGACCGCAAAGGTCCGATGGTGATCATCTCGGCTTCGGGAATGCTCCAAGGCGGGAGGGTGCTCCACCATTTGAAGCGACGACTCCCGGATGAGCGCAACATCGTGCTCTTTGTCGGCTACCAAGCCGAGGGCACCAAGGGGGCCTTTCTCAAGAATCATGGAAAAAAGGAAGGCGAGCTCCGGATCCATCACGAGCCGGTGCCGGTTTCGGCATCCATCGAGGCGATCGAATCACTCTCGGCTCACGGGGATGTGCGGGACCTGTTGGGGTGGGTGCGTACCGCGGGAACTCTGCCGAAGCACATCATTTTGAATCATGGATCCCCCGAAGCCATGGAGTCCATGGCCCGGAGGATCCAGAAAGAATTCGGAATCAAAGCCGGTCAAGTCGGGTGATCACGCGATTGATCGCCTGACCGTTCATCGCGCGGATGTGAATCAAGGTGTCGTTTGCGGGAAACCCTTTCAGGGTGACGCTCTTCTGGTACCGGACGGCAACCGCTTTGCAGTTGTCGCGGGCCACGGCCAGAGTCGGCAGGATCTCGATCACATTGTTCGCGGTCTGGCGGATCTCGAGGTTGGCAGGACTCAAGCAAGAGTTGGTCAGGATCCCGCCCAAGGTGATCACCGGCTCGGACATGGCCGGAGTCATGCTGAAGCTGACCGAGGTCACAGGCGCATAAACGCGCTCGTCAGTCGAGTGAGTGTTCAACACTGCGGCTTTCGCGATGGGAATCGAGCCCATGCGGATGAAGTTCCCGTTTTCGTCTTGAGCGCCGATTTCATACTGGCCGGCGGGGAGGGGTCCCAGGTCGACCGCGGTGGAGTAAGGAATGTACATGGCCAGGTCGGTGCACCCGTCTGCGATGGTCACCGAGTGGGTCAGATAAATGCGACGGTTGTTCAAGTCGATCTTCTTTTCGATCGACCGGGTCTTCATGCAGTAGCCGGTGAAGGATCCGCTGACCACCACTTGGGCGTTGTCATTGCTGTCGAATCCACGAGGAGTGTAGATCACTTCGGGTTTCAACACGGTCACGCGCGTGCGCTCAGGCTCGGCCTGCGCCACTGCTTGTGATACTGTGCAGAATAAAGCGAACGAAAGAACGGACAGAATGAATGAGTTTTTCATGTGGTGCGTTATAGCGCATCGGTGCGTCAAATGCCATGAAGAATTAAACAATAAATATTGAGAGAGCCTTTTGACGCCGACCGGCAGGTAGGGCTTTGAAATCGCAAAGGAAATTTCAAAATTCCTCGGGAGTAACCGGGTTCCGGGTGGTAAGCTGAAAGCATGAAAACACTTCTCTTTTTACTCGGTAGCCTTTCTCTTTCAGCCCAGGCCGGTGGATTCCATGACTTCAAAGTGAACCGGATCACCGGCGAGAGCGAGTCGCTCTCGAAGTACAAGGGCAAGGTCCTCTTGGTGGTGAACACGGCCTCGCGCTGCGGGTACACCTCCCAGTATCAGGGACTCCAGGCGCTTCAGGAGAAGTACGGTGCCCGTGGCTTCCAGGTTCTCGGGTTTCCGAGCAACGACTTCGGAGGCCAAGAGCCCGGAACCGCCAAGGAAATCAAAAATTTCTGCGAAACCAAGTACAAGGTGACGTTCCCGCTGTTTGAAAAAGGCGTGGTCTCCGGTTCACACAAACAACCCCTCTACGCCTGGTTGGTGTCGAACGAGCCCGGAGCCAAGAAAGATTCATCCAGTGAAGTCTCCTGGAACTTCGAAAAATTCCTGATTTCCAAAGACGGTAAAGTCCTATCCCGCTTCCGCTCCAGCAAGAGCCCGGAGAGCGACGATGTGGTTCAGGCCGTTGAATCCGCACTGAAATGAGGATGCGATCCCCGGTCTGGGTGACGGTCCTGATCGGACTCACCACCCTCTGCAACACGGCCTGCACCGCAGCCACTTCTTCCAAAACCAAGGAGCGAGTCATGTCCGATGCAAAAGTGATCCAGAATCTGACTCCCGAACAGTACCGCGTGACCAAGCTCTGCGCGACAGAGAATCCGTTCAACAACGCCTACTGGAACCAACACGATGCAGGGATCTACGTCGACATCCTCGACGGAAAGCCCCTGTTCAGCTCGAAGGACAAGTTCGACTCCGGCACAGGTTGGCCGAGTTTCTCCCGTCCGATCGATGACAAGGTTCTGAAAACCATCGAAGACCGCTCTCACGGAATGGTCCGGACCGAGGTGAAATCCAAGGATTCGGACGCCCACCTGGGCCATGTGTTCGACGACGGCCCCAAGCCCACCGGCAAGCGGTTCTGTATCAACTCCGCCTCACTCCGGTTTGTGAATGTTCTCGAACTCGAGCGTGAGGGCTTCGGCAAGTTCCTCGCCTTGTTTTCAAAGGACCAGATCGAAGAAGAGAAGAAAAAGCGGGCGGACCGGATCAAGAGCGGGGAGTACCGGACTGCCCTCTTGGCGGGAGGCTGTTTTTGGGGAGTGCAGGATCTGCTCCGCAAGATCCCCGGGGTGATCGAAACCGAAGTGGGCTATACGGGCGGAACGACCCCGGCTCCGAACTACGAACAGGTGAAGAAGGGCACGACCGGCCATGCCGAGGCGGTCCGGGTCCTTTTCGATCCAAAAGTGGTTTCTTACGACCGCTTGCTCGATTTTTTCTTCACCATGCACGATCCGACCACCCCCAATCGGCAAGGCAACGACATCGGATCGCAGTACCGTTCGGCCATCTTCTATGCAGATTCCAAACAAAAGGAAGAGGCCGAAAAGAAGATCAGAGAATGGAATGACTCCAAAAAGTGGAAGAAGCCGATTGTCACCGAGGTCGTGACGGCCGGTCCCTTCACTTCGGCCGAGGGCTACCACCAAGATTACCTGGTCAAGAATCCGGGTGGATACACCTGCCATTACTTCAGGGAGTTTTGAGTGAGTTCGAGCATCACCCCGTCACCCGCCATTGCGGTTCCCTCGGACACCACCATCCGCGAAACGCTGAGGGTGATGCGCGAAAACAACGTGGGGTCGGTCTTGGTCAATGACTATCAGGCCCCCTACGGGTTCAGCGGGATTTTCACGGAGCGGGACCTGCTCAAATGGGTCGGCGAGATCGAGAAGCACGGATCTTGGGACACGGCGATCGGGACGATCATGACCAAGAAGGTGATCACCCTCACTCTCCTGGAGATCGACCGCGCCCCGGAGATCATGGTCGAGTACAACATCCGGCACATTCCGATCGTTTATGACAGCACCGACGGAAGTCGGGTCGTGGCCGGCGTGGTGTCCATGCGGGATCTCTTCCGCAGCATGATCCAGGACCGGAAAGTCGAAAAAACCGTCCAGCAATTCAAGGGCAAGCGGACCCTCCTTCTGGCCCATTCTGACCGGGAGCGCGAGACCCAGCGGAGGCTGCTTTCGGATCACCTCGACTTGCAAGTCATGCCCGGGGACTTCGACTTGAACACCCTGGTTCCGGCCATCCTTGCGGGAGACCTCTTCATATTCGATCTCGATCGCTTCCCGCCGAACTTCTGGCCGGTGCTCCTCAAAAAACTGCTCGACGAAAAGCACCGTCCGGAAATCCTCATCATCTATGACCCGTTTTTGCAGGAGCCGAAGAGTGTCCAGGTGCTCCGGCAATTGTCGAAAGGTTCTGTTCTTCATGTGTTCCCGAAACCCCTGAACCTCCTCGAATACCTGCGCAGGATCGAAAAGTGTCTCTCCGAGAGCGTCAAATCTCCGTCATGAAAATGATGCGAGCAAGGTGTCCCGCAAGTTCAAAAAACCTGTTAGAATCAGCCTGAAGCAAAAAAATTCAAGAAAGGATCGACAGCCATGATCAGTTTCGAGTTGTCAGACGAGCAGAAGCAACTTCAAGAACTCGCCCGCAAGTTCGCCAAGGAAGAAATGATTCCCAAGGCCGAGCATCACGACCACACCGGTGAGTTTCCGTTTGAAGTGACCAAGAAAGCCTGGGAACTCGGCCTGATGAACACGCACATCGGGCAGGAGTACGGCGGGCTCGGGCTTGGCGTACTCGACGGCATCATCATCACCGAAGAACTGGCCTACGGCTGTACCGGAATCGCCACTGCGATGGAAGCCAACGCTCTCGCCGCTGCACCGGTGATGGTCGCCGGTAATGACGAGCAAAAGAAGCAGTTCCTCGGCATGCTGACGAACGAGCCAAAATACGCGGCTTACTGTGTGACCGAGCCCGGAGCCGGATCCGATGTCGCCGGCATCACGACCACGGCCAAAAAAGTCGGCGACGAGTACGTGATCAACGGCGCGAAGATGTGGATCACCAACGCCAGCGTCGCCTCCTGGTACTTTGTTCTCGCTTACACGGATCCTTCGCAGAAACACCGCGGGATGAGTGGCTTCCTGGTTCCACGCGACACCCCGGGCATCACCGTGGGGCGTAAGGAAGACAATCTCGGCCAGCGCGCTTCCGATACCCGTGGACTCACCTTTGAAGATGTGAAGATTCCTGCCAAGTATCGTTTGGGCAATGAAGGCGACGGTTTCAAGATCGCCATGAGTGCCTTCGATCACACCCGCCCGGTGGTGGCCGCAGGCGCAGTCGGTCTCGCTCGTCGTGCGATGGACGAGTCGATCAACTACGCGTCCACCCGAAAAACATTCGGTACTCCGATTGCGAGCTACCAGGCGATCAGCTTCATGATTGCCGACATGGCGAAAGACATCGAGGCTGCACGTTATCTGGTTTGGCGCGCCGGTTGGGAAATCGACCAAGGTCGCCGGAACACCAAATTCGCAGCTTTCGCCAAGGCCTATGCCGCAGACATGGCCATGAAGGTGGCCACCGACGCGGTCCAGGTTTTCGGAGGCTACGGATACTCCAAGGAATATCCGGTCGAGAAACTCATGCGCGATGCCAAAATCTACCAGATCTACGAAGGAACTTCGCAGATCCAGCGTCTGATCATCGCCAAAGAAATCTTTGATCGGAAGTAAGGGTCTGAGCCCGGACAAAAATCACCATTGGATCGGGTTCTGGATCTTGGTCTACATCCCCCTGCTCTGGGTGGGTGCCCAGTTCTGGGGGTCCTCACTTTACCAGTGGGACATGGTGGGGCACCATTTGGCGTCTCTTCAGTTCGCGCGTGAGATCTGGCCTGATTTCGTGGGCTGGAACCCGAATCATTTCGGTGGATTCCCCCAGGGGTACTTTTATCCTTCGTTGTTCCACTGGCTGATCGGATTCACACAAAAGTGGATGGATCCTGAAATCGCGTTTCGATTTTGGGTGGTGATGTCGACCTTGGCCCTTCCGTGGAGTGTGGACCGGCTGGGTGCGACCCTTTATGGCGATTCGAAAACCAAGCGTGCCGGAATGGTGGCTTGTTTCATGTTCCTGTATTTTCTTCCCAAGGGGCCGGCGGGGGGAGATCTCTATTCGACTTTCAGGATCGGTTTGGTCAACCAGAATTGGGCCTTGATTCCATTCTTTCTGTACTTGTCCGAGTACTGGAGGGTGCCCACTACAACGACCCGTGGGATTCGGGCCGGGTTTTGGCTCGGCATCACGTTGCTTTCGCACGCCATCGTCGGATTCATCGGGCTCATGCTGTTGTGTGTCCGTTGGGAACGGAAAAAAACCCCGGTCGTATTGGCCATCGCTGCCGCGGTTTCTGCTGCGTGGAGTGTTCCGTTTTTGTTGCACCGGGAATTCGCAACCGGGCTGGGCATTCGATTCTATGCCGGATTGAACCTCATCGCCGACAGCGATGTCGCAAAACCATTGTTGGGCTTGGGAGGCGCTCTCGTCGCCGGCCTCATTTTATGGGGCAGAAGAGCTTACTCCAAGTCCGACCCTTGGGTGCAGGCAGCTCTCCTCTGTTCGGTTTTCCTCGCGTGCGTCGAGGCCGTATATGTCTTCCGGTGGTTGGATCTTCAACACTTTTTGGCGATTCACTTCTACCGGTTTCAGGGGCTGCTCGCCTTGTTCTGGCTTGCCCCTGCATTTGTGGCTTGTTTTGAGAGCCGTAAGTCCCGATTGAAAACGGGAATGTTGACCCTGATGGTGGCGATAGGCTGGTATTCATCCTATCGTTGCGTCAGCTCCACGCGCACCGAGTTCAATCTCGGATCAGGGTTTACGGGACAATCCCGTGTGCTGGTGTATCAAGGGCTCAACAGTCTTTTGGCTCTGGCGGCTCCCCATCATCTGGCCGACTCCCTTCAGGCGCAAGGCGTGAAGACCGTGAATGGTCTGTTTGCAGAGTCGTCCCGGCAGTCCAGATTCTACCTTTCCACACTCAACGAATTGTTCACCAAGCCGATGGTGTGGGGGGTCGAGCTCATGCCCTATTCACCAAGGCTCGCAAAAAAGCACATTCGAATCCTGGGAGTCGACGGGATCATCTCGAACGAGCCGATCCATCCGCGTCTGAAGCATGCACTGCCCATTGAGGTCGCCGAAGAGGGGGTTCGCGCAGAAGCCCGGTTCGCCTCGGACACCCAGTGGGAGACCTTCAACGCCTACCTGCTTAAAAACCAGCTCGTGGAGGTTCTGGACCGGCCCCGTTTGATCAGCTCTGCGGATTGGAAAACCTCGATCTACGATTGGTGGATGGACGCCCAAGAGGAGCCTTGGTTGATCAGAGCGGAGCGCGGCCTTCATCCGGCTTTGAACTCCTCAGCTGAGAGCGTCGAACCCAAGTGGAGTCGGGTCTCGGGCTCAGAGATCCAGATTCGATTCGATTCCCCCGAGCCGCGCTGGCTCTTGGTCAAAGAAAGTTACTTTCCGAACTGGAAAGCCACAGATGACTCGGGCGCCAACCTGGTGGTGGCCGAAGCGGCTCCGAGTCTGCTTGCGGTGTTCGGAAAAGGAAACATCAAACTGACCTTTGCCCTGTCCACTGCCGAGCGCGTGGCTCAGTTTTTGACCTGGAGTTTGCTGGGAGGTTTCGCACTCGTGGGTGCATTCGCCCTCGCCAAGAAGGGCCTCAAGACCCGGAAGGCCGGCCCGGTCTTGGGGTTGCTCGGCGTCCTGGGCGCGGGGGCGGGCTGTACTCCCGGCGATCCTACCCGCGAACTGGACATGGATCGATTCATCAGCGGCGATTACCATGCCTGCAAGCAAAAGGCGGGAGCGGTGTCCTGTTGGGGGATCAATCAGGACGGACAGCTCGGCACTGGGAACGTGCAATCCGCACCTTACGCCACGTTGGTGAAATCCTGGCCAGAGGGCCTGCTTGGAGGAGCGGGAGGATTGAGCTTTACGTGCATGCACACTTCGACCGAGGTCTTTTGTTCGGGACGTTTGGGTCGTTCCCGTTCTCTTCGGCCCGTGTCAGTCCACGCTGGCGCCGATGAGATTTCCGGGTTGGTGGCCAAGCACCGTGCCATGTGCATTCTGTTCAAAAATCCGGCATTGAGGCCGCGCTGTTTGGGTGCGCTCGCCGATCATTCCGTAGAGGATCTTGAGTTGCCGCGCGGGGTGACGCATCTGACTCTCGGGACCGATCGCTTGTGTTATGTGGCGGGACTCTCGGTCCGTTGCCTGTCCCGACAGGGTGTTGAAAAAAAGATTCCCCTCGTGCTTGCCAGAGCAAGCCGGATCTTCGGTCTTGCGGCAGGATCCGATCAGGTTTGTGCACTGATCGAATCCAGAGGTCAGCAGAAACTCCAGTGCCATGGGCAGTCAGAGAGCTTTGAAGTGCTGTCTCCCGATGATCCCTGGAAGAATGTGCTATCGGGTGACGGACATGCCTGTGCCCTGACCCGGTCTGGAGAGGTGTGGTGCTGGGGAGATAACTCCAAGCTTCAGTCTGATCCAGTGTCGCGAGCGACACGGGTCGAGGTCATTGAGACGCCTCGAAAGATCCCTCAGGTGAAGGGTGTGAAGGGGCTTTCTCTAGGCGCCATGCACACTTGCCTTCTGGTTGGCGGATACTACTCTTGTTTTGGTGCCCTCGGGAATGGCGTGCGCGGATTATAGTCAACCACACACATTGATTATTGCCTGACTCTTTTACTTGGGTTAAAATCTAGGTATGGAACGTTCGTGGAAATGGTCGGGGTTGGGTTTGGTGCTCGTGGCTCTTTTGTCGGGATGCTTTTCATCCACCTCGGTGAAAGAAAAGAGTCCGAGTAAATCCGGGGGGGGTCAGGGTCCCGTTCTGACTCCCGATCTCCTCCAGCCGGGCGATACGATTCCCGTATTTTCGAGCCATGACCACGCCAATTCTTGGGCAAATATCTCGGGCGCGACCTGGGACTGGGGTGAGTACCAGTTGTCCTCCGATGGAGAGAGGTTGTTGTTCCACTCTCCCAGTCTCCTCAACCAAGAGGTGTTGGCGGACGGGTCGGGGGCTCTCTATCGGAGAAATCTAAAAACAGGTGAGCTCTTGGTGGCGAATGTGGACACCCAGAGCCAGGTTCGGGACTATTCTCGCCCGGCCAAGCTTTCAAAAAACGGTCGTTATGCCATCTTCAGCGGGAACCCGACCTATGATTTCAGCCAGTCGCCCGGATACAGCGGGTTGATGATTTGGAGAAAGGATTTTCAGACCGGCGCACTCGAGCACGTATCCACTGACTCGGACGCCTCGCCCTATGGGAATCGGATGGACAACCAGGTTTCAGCTGATGGTAGGTATGTCGTGTACCGGAATCATGGTTTGATCTACCGGCGCGACATGACCCAGTCCAATGCAGAGGTGGTGTCACGATCGATCGACGGATCCCAGGTCTTGGAATCCGAGATGATAGGTAGCGGAGTGATCTCCATGTCTGGCGATGGACAAAAGGTGATGTTCATGGCTTCGCGGGTTTCTGATTTCATTCCCGGGGTTTCCGGCGAAAAGCAGGTCATCATGATCAACCTGTTGACCAATGAGCGCATGCTGGTGTCGTCGACGTCTTCAGGAGTGCCTCTCGATGGCGCGAGCCCCGCCTGGGTGGCGCAGCTCTCGACAGACGGGTCCAAGGTCTTCTTTCAGGGGATTCCGATCAATTTGGTGGCTGGATTGGATTCCGGATCGCCCACCCACATCTATCGTAAGGATTTGAGCACGGGCGAGGTCTTGCTGGTGAGTGCCAATGACTCCGGTGTGCCGTTGGTGAGTGGAGGCATGCTCAGTTCGGTGTCGGATGATGGTCGTTTTGCTTGTTTTTCTACTCAAGACCCACTTGGGTTAGGTGCGAGCGGTGTTTCTGGTGCATCCCGGATCAAGGTGAAAGACCTCTCCACGGGAGCGCTCGCCGATCTCGAATACGGCCCGAACGGAGAGAACCTGAATTCTGGACAACACCGTTCAGCGTGTGCCTTGTCGGGTGATGGACGGTTCGGGGTCATCACCGTGCGCGAATCGGACGGCCGTGCCCGACTGATCTACAAACAGATCAGGAAATAAACTTCGGTGATCCGATCGATCGCGTCGTTGACGATTCTCATCCTCTTGGTCTCGACGGGGTTACTGTCGTGCGGGAATCTCAACTTTGATCCGCAAAAGAGTCCGGACGGTTTTTCTCCTGAGTCGATTTCGGGGCTGAGCTTCTGGCTTCGGGCGGACAAGAAGATCAATGTGAGCTCTGGACTCGTAGCCGATTGGACCGATGCGGTCGCTTCGATCCAACTCAATGGCCCATCCGGTCAAGGGGCCAGTTATATTTCCACGGATGGGGAGTTTAATGGAAACCCAAGTGTGGGGTTCACGGGCCGGACGGACGGATCACTTTATGACCTATCGACTTTTTTGGCATCGATTCCAGCGCTTTGTCAGCCAGGATATACAGTCGTGATGATCATGAAGCCAGATTTGATCGCGACCAGTTTTTTTTCAGTTTTTTCAATAATGAATGGAACTATCAAGTTGTTGGAGGCTAAATTTAAGTATTCCTCGCAAGGGCATCGTGCAAGTTTCGATTTGAGGCACTATGCGGGTCCGGGCTCACCGACTTCCTTGCTTGGATTTGCCGCTGAAATCACTCCCTACGCATCACAAGTCACCATTCATGGAATTCGGTATGAAGGGGGTTCGACGGCTCGTGTATTTCGGGATGGTGAGTTCTCGATCCCAACCGGAAATGGTGGAGGAAGTCCCGACACGGTGGGTTGTATGGGGCTCTCCGTTAACTTCGGGTTGAATTATACAGGTATCGGAAACCCGCCTGGAATTAACGCCCTCAAAGTCGCCGAGATCATGATTTACGACTGGGCCTTGGATGATGATTCATTTCGGGCGCTGGGGTGTTATGCAAAAAAGAAATACGGCATCAGCAACTACTTAGGCTCTTGTAACTAGCTAACTGCCCCCTTATTCGTCGCTTTTCAGTTCTGCCGCAAATTATTAACTCCTCACCCTCATTGGTCTTTCTCTTGCCTTGACTTGGTTCATGAGAAGACGCTGCCCGAACCCCAATTGCCACCGTGAGCCTTCCCTCCTCGTTTCCCGGACCTTGGAAAGTCCTAGATCAAGACTCATCGTCCGAAAAGGCTCCTTCTACCGATCCCGTGATCGCCGCTTCATCACGAAGTACTTTTGCAAAAACTGCCGACGCCATTTCTCGGCAAGCACTCACTCACCCGACTATCGCCAGAAAAAGCGGGATCTCAACCCGGTGGTGGCTCAGCTCTTCTCCTCCGGCATGAGTCAGCGGCGGATGGCGATTCTCCTCGATGTGAACCCGAAGACCATCGTCCGTAAATTCCGGATCATGGCCGCACGTGCGCGGGCCGAACACGAAGTTCGATTGAATCAGCTCGCCAAAGCCCCCCTCTCAGAGGTCCAGTTTGATGACCTTGAGACCTTTGAACACACGAAGTGCAAGCCCCTGAGCGTGACTCTGGCGGTGAACAAAAAAACCCGAGAAATACTGGGGTTCCAGGTCTCCAGGATGCCTGCCAACGGAAGGCTCGCTGAGATTTCAAGGCGCAAATATGGCCACCGCAAAGACGAACGACAGAAGGGCTGGGACCTTCTATTCAGGGCCCTCAGACTGGTGGTACGGTCCGGGGCATGCCTTGAGTCCGATCAGAATCCCCATTACCCGAAGTTCATCAGGAGGCACCTGAAAAATGTCTGCCACATCGCCCACCCTGGCGCCAGAGGAGCGATCACAGGACAAGGCGAGCTCAAGAAGCTCGTCTTTGATCCGCTCTTCGCACTCAATCACACCTGCGCGATGTTACGGGCCAATCTGAATCGGCTTTTTCGACGCACCTGGTGCACCACCAAAAAGCCGGAGGGGCTGATTGATCACCTCTCCATCTACCTGCGCTACCACAATACGGTCTTGATTCGACCCTGAGGCCCACTTTAGGCGAAGTCTAAGGGGGCAGTTGGATCAGAATTCGAGGCCCACGCGATACACCACGGTCGGATCCGGCACCGCCCCCTTCCGGTTGTAATAACTCATTCCCAGCACAAGAGCTCGCACCGGTGAGCGCGGATTCGAGGCTCCGAGAATGAGGTTCGCAAACGCAAAGGGTCCTTCGTTGGTGTAGCGGTCCCAGTTTTCGATGCCGCCTCCGGCTTCACCGGCGATCACGGAATTCAGGCTCAGCCTCGCACCGAGTCCGGCGCGTCGGCAAAGCACCCAGCGTCGCGGTTCACCGAGGCGGAGCGGGAAGACCGTCAGCTGTCCGACGAGACCCAGCCGGTTCAAGACCCGCACCTGGGGGTTCCACGAAACTTCACCGGTATAATTCCACCCCACGGTGTTTTTCTGGAACAGATAGCTTGAAGCGATCCGGAAGCGGGCCCAACGCGTCTCTTGGATCCGCGTGATGCCCCACGATTCCGGGTCTCCATCAAACGGGTGGTTCGGATCGAGTCCGTAAGTCTCAGGGCTCATGCTCCTTCCATCGAGTTCACGTGAATACAAGTTCGGGTCGAAAGTTTGAACAGAAGTGGAGGGAGTGTCTAGCTCCGGGGAGCTGGCAAGCCACTCGCCGCCCTTCACCGGAGCGCCTGCTCCACGTGCCAGGGAGTTTTCGTCGCCCGCGACTTCTACGAGTCCTTCGAGAACGCGGGTGTCGGACTTGACTCCGTCGAAGCTCATCACAAAATCCGTACCGCGGACCCCCATCACGGCGGCACGGTTTCTGAACAGGTAATGATGGCGGATGTTTTTGCGGTCAGTCTTTTTGATGATTCCGCGCACAGATCCCTTGGTCAGCTCATTGGTTTCGACTCCCTCGATTTTGGCTTTGACCTCGAAGCGGGTGCCCGGGCCGAGTAGTGCGCGGGATCCGTCCGGGTAGGTGAGGAGTGCCGAGGCAGACTCGTCAGTCTCGATGATTTCGCCCACTTCGAGCACTCGGCCGGGCTCGGCCCCTTGAATGTAGCCGTTCCAGCCGATGATTTTGGCCTTCCCCTTCACCAACGCCGAAAGCACGGGTCGATTTCCTGCCCAGGCTTTTGCCGGGGTGGGAGCCAAAACGAGCAACAGGGAGAGGCTCAAGGCCAACAGGATTGCAGGGAATGATGGCGGATTTTTCATGCTCAGCGCCCCTCGTCCTCCAGTGCCGCGCGGATCCGGGTGTAACTCTCAAAGCGGGGGAGGTGCGAGTACGCCTCGCGCTTTTCTTGCAACTCGAACAGCTCAGGAAAGTACTGGATGAGATCCTTTGCGTCGACCCCGATCAATCCGAACTCCTTGATGCCGGGCGTGTCGATGAAGCGGGTTCCGCCCCCGACTGGAATCAACTTCGACACCGTGGTGGTGTGCTTTCCTTTGCCCGTCGCCTTGCTGATCTCGCCGACCCTTCCGACCACCTCGCCAAACAAGGCAGAAAGGAGAGAAGTCTTGCCGACGCCGGAGTGCCCGCAAAATACCGAAGTCTTGCCCTTCAGCATGTCCCGGAGCGTGTCCACCCCTTCGCCGGTCTGGGTCGAGACCGGCACACAGCGGTAACCGAGATCCTCATAAAGTTTCCAAGGGGCTTCGTCGCCCGCACGAAGGTCCATCTTGTTGATGACCAGGATCGGTCGGATCTGCGCGACGGTCGTCGCAATCAGAAAGCGGTCCACCAAGCCCGGAGAAAAATCCGGATCATGGAGTGAAGTGGTGATCACCACGAAGTCCACATTGGCGGCAATCGTATGCATGATCTTGCCTTCTCGGCCGGGAGCGCGCCTGACGATCGAGTTCGTCCTCGGCAGGAGCTCCTCGATCACGCCGTCCTTCGATCCGTAGGCGTGGATCTGAACCCGATCCCCCGGAGCGACTGGCGAGCGTTCGCGCCACTCGGCGTCTCGGTCCACGATCTGACCTCTACGATAAGGACAAAGCACCTTCTGGTTCTCGTCCTCGTCGAGGATCACGTTCGCCATTTTTGGAAACACTTCGCTGACAGTTCCGGTCTTCTTCATGGTCGTCTCGCCAGGATGGCGATCACATCGACTCCGTGATCCCGGTATTCCTTGAAGCTCAGCGTTTGAAAATCCTTGAAAGCGGCCTTCAGGGTTGAGTTCTTCACCAAGAAATCATCAGGCGTGTTCCCGGCCGAGGGCTTGCCGGTGTCGGCTTTGACGTAAACCATGATGTGCCCTCCGGGCTTGACCACTTGTTTGAATTTCGGAATCAACTGCTCCATGTAAAACAGCGAGACAAAAACAAAGTCGTAGGCTTGCAGCGGGTAGGCGTAGTTCGTGAGGTCGGCGACGATTCCCTTCACCGACACGTGCTGCGATCGGGCCAACTCGACTGCGCGGTCCACGGCAATCGGAGACAAGTCGACGCCGTCCACCTGGAATCCATGGCGGGCCAGGTAAACCGCATTGCGGCCCTCTCCCATTGCGGGCACGAAGGCACGCCCCTTCCGCACCCGGTGCAGATTCTCTTTCAGGAAACCGACGGCTTCTTTGCCGAATACGTTTGATTTGTGTTCGTAGAAACTGTCCCAGATCGAGCGATCTTCATCCGGGCTGTCGCCGGTGACCGCTTCGTAGCCCGACAGAGCTGAAGGAGGAGCGCTCCATGCGGGGGTCCCGGACCCTGAGCAGGCCAGCGAGAGGCAAAAAATAGAGAGCGCAAAGCGGGCGGTCATTCCTGCAAAATCCTACGAAATTCCCGTGACTCCGTCAAAGAGATGCTCCAAAATATCGGGAGCATGAAGTGCTCACGGACCCTGTGGGTCGCCACCCTTTTCATGATTGCATTCCCGCTGGTGTACCCCTCGTTCACCGCGATGCTCTTCCAGTTCGGATCAAAAGGGGTGGTGTCGCTCGGGCTCTCTCCCTTCTTTTACCTGACCGCGGCACTTTGGGTCGCCTCCGGAGTCGGAATTCAGACCCTGCGTCACTGGTCTTGGTACACCTTCGGAGTTGCGGAAGCCCTCACCGTGTACTTGAACGCCTGGAGCCTGGTGGCCAACAGTGAATCCGAATACAAGGTCTTCGCCTTCGGAGTGATCCTGCTGGTGCAGTATCTGGCCTTCAAGTTGGTGGCCCGGGAGCTCCGCGTTCCGTACCTTTTCCCGCGGATCAAGTGGTGGGAGAGTGGCATCGCCGGAATGCACCATGTTCAGGCCCGCATTTTCCACCCGCGGGGTCCGGACGGTGTATTTGAAGCGCAGCTCTTGGATGTGAGCCCGAAAGGTTGTTTTTTAAAAATTCCTGTCGATTTCGGCTTCGGGGAAGCGGTTCGCATTCGGGTCGCCGCCTATGAGCAGGAGATCGATCTCCCGGGGACCATCGTTTGGAACGCCAAGAGTTCCGTGACCCACCCCAAAGGGATCGGGGTGCAGTTCGGTGTGCTCGAGCGCGCTCAGCGCCGAAAACTGCGGCAGATTGCAAAACAGTTCAACCAAGAAAAGGCGCTGACGCGTGGACTCCCGGTCATATCTTCTTGAAGCACTGAAGCTGGCTCAAGAGGCGGCCTTGCGGGGCGAGGTGCCGGTGGGGGCGATCGTGGTCAAGGACGGAGCGGTGATCGGTCGTGGATCGAACACCCGTGAGGCCGGGCAGGATCCGACTGGCCATGCCGAATTGGTCGCCATCCACGAAGCCAGCCGACACCTCGGATCCTGGCGTCTGGTGGATTGCGAACTCTATGTCACGCTCGAGCCTTGCCCGATGTGCCTGGCTGCCTGCCAACAGGCCCGCATCCAGAGGGTGGTGTACGGCGCCAAGGATGAAAAGGGCGGGGCGATCTGCTTGGGGTTCCACGTGCACGACCATCCCCGGTTGAATCACCGCTTCAAGGTGGAGTACGAGCCGGTCGAGGAGTGTGGCGGGGTGCTTCGAGAGTTCTTCAGGAACTTGCGGCGTGGGTCAGAGGATTGAGTTTAGAAGTACTCGAAACATAAGGTCTTTATTTTTTATGGCGGGGGTGGTTAAAAACCACTTAATCTCGTCAACTATTTGACCGATACTAATCATATGGATCTGAGGGGTAGCCTCTGGTGGAGGCGTTCAGCATCGAGTGCGGTGGATTTCACATTGGAGCTCTGGGGTGGTTTGCTCGGCTCCTATTTTGGCGCCATGGTAGCCGCTCTGGTCACGGCGATGAAATCGAGCGCCCCCGAACAGATGGAGCAATCGGTTCGAAGCGGCTTCGGATTGGGGTTCGCGTTTTGGGCGCTGTCGATCTCTTTGGTGAACCGCGTGCTGATTCAAGGCGTGTCGCGAGCCTCGATCGGAAAAAAACTTTTCAAACTCGAGCTGATTTCATCGGGTGAACCCATCACCTGGACCACCATGCTCAAGCGGTGGGTGGTGTCGGTGGGGTCGGTTTCCGCCGGGGGCTTCGGTTACTGGTATGCGTTTTTCAATGAGGAGCGCAAGACCTTGCACGACCTCATTGCCGGAACGGATGTGGTGCCCATGTTCCAGAGCACTTCGGTTTCGATGGAGTATTCTGGAGAAACCAAGTCATTTGAAGAGATTCGCGAGATCCTCGCACCCGAACCGGTGGTCCCTGAAGTGGTCGCAGAAATTGTGGCAGAAATTGTCGCAGAAAAATCCACTTTGGCAGACGTGATCAGTATCCAGGAGTGGAAGAAGGTCGACGGCGAGAATCAGGCCGAGAAGCAGGACGAGAAGAAGCGGGCCGCTTGATCGGAATCCCGATCTTCACGTTCCCCTGAACCCCTTGATTGCCTCCCACGCCTTGAATCGACCCGGAGATGTTCGTTCCGCCCTCGGTCTGCAAGCGGAGCCCGGCTTGACCGCCGGTCGGAGCGTTCAACAAGTTGTTCTGGGATTGGTAACCTTTCAGGTTGCCGTTCTGATATCCCACAAAGGCATACACGCGGACCCCGAGCGGTGCTTGAACACTGAGCCCGGTGGTGATCCCGGCCACCTGCCCGATCGCGGTGCCTTGGTAATCCACCTTGGTGATCGAGCTCATCCCGGCCCGGATCGGAACATGCATCGCACCCTGCGCGTTGACTTGGTTCAAGATCAGTCCACTGTGATCCAAGCTGCGTTTGATCCCGTCCCAGCCCGGGGCGGACATGGCCCCATGGTGGGCCCCCACGTTCCGGAAGCCCCAGAAGTGATCCACCTCGGCACGCCCGGTGAATACAGGCGCCTTCACATTCTGGGGAGTGGTTCTGAAGTCGATTGCATTGCGGGTCTGAAGATTCCCTGAAAAGGAGGGAATCCAGCTGCCGATCGCATCCGGATCGAGATTCCGCCCGTAAGATGCGTCGATCTGGATCCCGGTGGTTCCGCGGAGGGTCACACCCGGACCCACGTATTGGAACACCTGACGGGTCAGATTCTGCTGGAGGGACACCACCACATTGAGAGGCGACTCGCTTTGACTCAAGCGTTGAACACCCGCGCCGTACTGGGTGAAAGACTGAAAGCCCAGGAACTTTCCGCGGTGTTTCGCCACCAACACCAGCACTTCCGAATTCGAAGTCTGCGCAAGGCCCACGCCCAGAGCGTTTTTCCCACGTTCAAACTCGGTGAGAAGCAAACTCGGCCGGAATCCGGTCTGGATGATCCGGGTGCCTTCGTCGTTGGTCATGCGGAACACCTGGCCGAGCTCGGTCTCGGCCACCGTCACTTCTTTCATGATTCCGTTTTCCACCTTGGCAATGCGGGTGTTGGTGGTCGGCATCTCCGGGTCGATCGTGATGTCGCCCTTACCGGTCATCTGCTCGTCCTGGTTGATGATCGTTCGGACCTTGCCTTGGTCGCTCATCAGGAGGGCGTAGTGCGATCCACTGTTGATGGTGAATACGTCTTCCTTCGGGAAAAGTAATTTGGCGATCGGTGCCAGAGCCTGGTTGATGTCATTACAGACTCCGCCCGACCGGGTGTTTCCCGCAAGAGCGGCATTGATCATCTGAGAAAGCGGAATGTTTCCGGTTTCAATGTCATCCCGGTTCTTGTTCTGAAGAGGGTTCCGTTCGTCGTTGTAGTTGTCGTAAAGGAACTCCGAAAGATTCGTCAAAACCTGAAGGCGTGTCTCACGATCGGGAGAGTAAGCTGCGATCGCTTCTGCAAAGCGGGTCGCAATCTGACTGTCCGAAAGCCCGGGAGAGTCACGGGTCATCCGGGTCAGCCCGTTGATGAGCAAGGTCTGTGCACGAATCTCGTTTCCACCGGAATTCGCCCGCGCAAAGTTGACGAGGTTCTGGGTGGGCCATCCGCTGATGCCACCCTGGCTCGGGGTGGGGTAAGCGAGATCCCCGGGCAGGGTCCGGTCACGATTGTAATCCGGCGACCGAATCGGGCCGTTCGGGTTCCGGGTGTTCTTCTCGGCGATCAAAAGGATGGTGGTCTGCTCTTCCTCTTCCTGACCCGGAGTGGGAGAGGGCTTGGATCCTGCCACCGACGGAGAGCAGGCAGCCGGAGTGGGGCTTGGAGCTGCCACGCTGATCAAGGCGTCGAATGGGAGGTTTTGGCAGCCCTCTTTCTTGGATAGGCACTCATCGACAAGGTTTTGACCGAGGGCCCGGCTGAGTTGCTGGAGGGAATGGTCCGCAGCAAGCGCAGGCGCGCCAATGAGGAGTCCAATGAATAGGGTCCGAAAGAGGGTCACACAACCTGATCGGTTGTTAATAAAAAAAGCTGAGTCAAACAAGACACATTATGACGCCAGTCTGAATCGACTAACCTGAATGAGTCGAGAAAGAAGGGGTGCACATGAAAGTTCTGAGCTGGAAGTTGAAGAGTGTGGCGATGGTGGTGGTACTGACAATGAGTTCCACTTCAATGGCTCCCGAGGCTCGAGCGGCAGGGACAGTTCGAGATGTGGGAGAGTGGGTGGTGGCCAACCAGGTCGCGGTGAATTGTGTCAGAGCAGGGGTTCAATTGATTGTTTCCGGGGGAACCAGTGGGATTCTTGGCGGGGTCAAATGTTTGGTCAACATCCTGGGTATCCATGTTCCGGGACTCAGGCCGGGATCCAGCTCGGGCCAGAAAATGCGTAGCACTCCGGGTGAACGGATTGCCTTCAATTCGATTGAAGAGTTCCTGGCACACCCGCGAGTCTCCAAAGCGGATAAAGACCTGGTCCGCAGTCGCTACCTTCCCGGTGTGAAACGTCTCGAATCTGAAATCGGAATCCAGGTGAAACGGATCAAGGCCGAGTCTTTGGCGAGCAAAAGCAAACTGAGTGAACAGCAGGCCGAGGAAAAGCTCCGCAAGGCGTTGGATCCGCTCGTTCGGGAGCTCAGCGCCCCTCTCGCGAGTCAAGGAATCCAGGTCATCATCAAGTAACCGGTTCAAGCAGTCATCAAGGCAATCTCGACATCGCCGCCCGTACGGGGGGCGCGTCGATGAGGGCCTCGAGTCGGCTCGTGACGCTGGCCACCACTTTCTCGAAAGCCTCCGGCCGCGCCACTCCGGCTGCATATTCATGACCGCCGCCCCCCAATTCCATGGCGATTTTGTTGATCACGAACTTGCCCTTGGACTTGATCGAGACCCGGGTCACTTCGCCGTCGTCTTCTTCCCGGAAAATGCACACCACCTCCGCCGTCCGGAGGACGAGGAGCAGGTTCAAGAAAGACATCGTGTCGTCTGCCGTGGCCTTGAACTTTTTGCGCAGATCGAGTCGCATCTCCATCCACGCCAGTTTCCCGTTTTTCGAGACTTTGGTGTTCTGGAGCAAAAGCCCGAGGAGCTGCACATGTGAGAGCTCCTTCGTGCTGTAGATCTGTTGATAGATCTCTTCCGGATTCACTCCGAGCTCGATCATCTCGGCGGCAATGCGATGGGACTCGGGCGTGGTCCTGGCATAACGGAAGCTGTTCGTGTCCGTCATCACCGATACATATAGTCCGAGGGCCATGTCGCCGTTCAGCTTGGTGAGTTGCAGTTCACTGAAGAGTTGATACAGCAATTCTCCGATCGAGCTCGAATGGTGATCCGAGACGACCATGGCGTTTTGGGGTAACTTGGGAGTTTCAGCTGAAGTGAGAAGATCGGGATGGTGATCCAGGAACACGATCTTCCTCGCACGGAGCGGAAGCTCCTGCCAGAGTTTGCCCAGGCGACGCGGATCGTTGGTGTCGACGATGATCCAGAGATCGCACTGATCCCAGATCTCGGCCTCGCCCGGACCGAGCAAAATGGTTTTGTCAGGATCCAGGAAGCGGTAGCGGTTCGGAATCATGTCCGGGTTGTAAACCTTGACCGACTTCCGGGCGCGCTTCAGGTAATGATAAAGTGCGACTTCGGCCCCGAGGCCGTCGCCGTCGGGTTGGACGTGAGTCGAGATCAGGATGCGTTTTGCGTCTCCGATCAAGGTCTTGAACGATGCGAATTCCTTGTTCTTCGACAAGGGCACCGGTTTGGTTTTTTTTGCGCTCAAGGTCCACCTCGGAATTGCCGAAATCTTTCTCAAGATGACTTCACTTGATTCGGCAGCTAAACAAGATCCGCTCTACACCATCTTCGAACAACACCTCTTCAACTTTCAAGATCCGAATTCTGACAGGAATGTGTTTGTCGAGACCGTCATCCAGGACTACCTGAGTCACATGCGACGCCTCGGGCTTTCGATTCCGGTCGAGTGGGAGCACCAGATTTTCGAGGAATTGTTCTTCCAAGTGAACTCGATGCTCGTTAAGAAGATCTACGGATGTCAAACGATCGACGAGTACACCGCCAAAGCTCCGGCGGCCGCGAAGCGCAAGGCTCGCGCGAATTACAATCGCCTGAGCAAAGCCAAGCCGAAGGCGAAGAAAGTGGCCACCAAGCAAGTCGCTTGAAGGTCGCGATCGTCCATGACTGGCTGAACGGGATGCGCGGAGGCGAGATCGTCTTCGAGGCCCTCCTCGATCTCTATCCGGATGCGGACGTCTTCACCCTGATCTACGAACCGCGGAAGCTTTCGCCCGGGCTTCAAGAAAAACTCAGGCGCACGAGCGTTCGTGCTTCGTTTTTGAACGTTCTGAAGCTGACACGCAAATTCTACCGTCAATTTTTACCCGTCTTGCCTTTTGCGATCCGGAGCTTCGATCTTTATCCCTATGACCTCGTGATTTCGTCTTCTCATTGTGTCGCGAAGGGGGTGAAGAAGCGCCCGGATGCCACCCATGTGAGTTACATCCACGCGCCCATGCGCTACATGTGGGATCGCTTCGACGACTACTTCGGAAAGGGGCGGGTTTCGCCCCTGATCCGTCTGGTGGCCTTGGTGTGCCGGCCCTTCTTGCGGGCCTGGGACCGGCGGACCGCCCGCGCCGAAAGGATCGATGTCCTCCTTTCGAACAGTGACTTCATCGGCCAGGAAATCGAGCGGAACTACGGTCGGCCCGCCCGGACCCTCTACCCCTTTGCCCGACTCGAGCGCTTCCGGCGGCCCCGGCAGGTCGGGAACTACTACCTGATGGTGGGGGCCTTCGCTCCTTATAAGATGACCGATCAGGCGATCGAAGCCTTTGCCCGGTTGAGTCTTCCGCTCCGGATTGTGGGATCCGGGCAGGACGAAGCCAGGCTGTTTGCGCTTCGTGACCGGCTCCATGCCCGCAATATCGAGTTCGTAAAAAGCCCCGACAACGAGAGAATCGAGCGCCTGTACGCTGAGTGCAAAGCCTTCATTTTCCCTGGAAAAGAGGACTTCGGCATTACTCCGCTCGAAGCGATGGCCTCGGGGGCGCCCGTGATTGCTTTCGGGGAGGGTGGGGCCTGCGAGACCGTGAGCCCGGACGCGGGGATCCTTTACCGGCCTCAAACCGTCGAGGCTTTGATGGAGGCCGTGCTCGAGATTGAAACCGGCCGCCGATACTTCCAGGAGCAGAATTGCCGAAAAAGAGCTGCTTTTTTCACCGAATCGCGCTTCAAAGCCGAGTTCCAAGAGGTGGTGGAAAAGGCTCTTTCGGAAAAAGCCGACCGTAAAAGAACATAAAAGATCCAAAATGGCACGCCGCATTTGCGCGGGGCGCATGGGCAAAAAATACCAAGTGCCGGGGTCGAGCTTGAGGGTGCTGGTGGATCTTGTGGTGAAGAAATCGTCGATTTTCGGCCAAAAAAAGCAGGTTTTCTAAAACCCACGCCGAAAGCAGTTCTTCGGAGCTCCATCGGTCGCGCTGTTCGAGGTCGGGTGAAGGGGTGCCCTCATGCCGCCCCGAAAATTGACAATCATCGGTCTGCCCTTATCCTGAGTTCATAGACAACAGAAGAGGGGCCCAATAAAGGGATCCTCAAACAACAACGAAGAAAAAGGAGTGTCCAGGTTATGAAAAATACCCTCGCACTAGTTCTGGCTTTAGCAGTTGTATCGTCCCCTGCATACGCATCTCGCGCGCGCCTCGAAGCGCTCGGCGAAGGTAAGAATGGTTCTTACTACATCAACGATGCCCGTAACATGTTCCTGAACCCGGCTTCCATCGTGAAGCACAAGAAGAAGCTCCTCCTCGAGTTGGGTGCTCCTACTGCTGCCGGTGCTGAAGGCGCGAACGACTCGCTGGCACAGGGTGGTTTCATCAACACCTTCGGCGATTTCACCTACGCCCTCTATTTGAACAACGCTTCTGACACCATGGCTGCTGCAACCAACGCCCTCGGTATTCAGCCAGACGGCGCAATCGAGCTTCAGTTGGCCGGCGAAGGCGCTTTGAACTGGGGTGTCGCTGTGACCACCGCAGGCAACAACCAAGGTGCTAACAACGCTTCTTACTGGGGCGTGCGCGCTGGTATCGAGAAGGACGCTCTCGCAGTGTTCGCAACTCTCGGACTTTCCAGCAAAGTCAACGTCGGCACTCTCGAAGCCCTCAAAGGCAAGCTTCGCTTGGATGCAGGCGCTACTTACAAGATGGACAACATGACCGTTTTCGGTAAGTACTCCACCTCCACCAACGACGTGAACGTCGGTACCGGAGCTGTTGAAACCAACACCACCGTTCTCGGCGCAGGTGTCGGTTTCCAGAAGGAAATGACCAAGTCCACTCACATGTTCACCCGTGTCGAAGCTGACTACTCCACCGGCAAGTCCGCTGGCGTGACCAATGCCAAGACCTACAACATCCCGCTCGTCCTCGGTGCAGAAACCCAGGCCCTGAGCTGGTTGGCGATCCGTGGATCCATCGGGCACTCCCTGATCGGTCAATCCATCACCGGCCGTGCTGACCTCACCGGTCTCACCACTGTCGGCGCCGGCGTCGGCATGACCTTCGGCGATGTCACCATCGACGGACTCGTTGCCTCCAACGGCCAGAACGGTGTGGATCAAATCGGAATGGGAACTGGTCCTGCTGCCAGCCAGAACTTCGGTTTCGGCGACAACATGATCACCCGTATCGCAATGACCTACAATTTCTAATCAGATCTTAGATTGAAATTGAAGCCCCCGGGGGAGCAATCCCTCGGGGGTTTTTGTTTTTTAATTCAGGCACTTGGCATCATTCGCTTGCACTCGTTTTCTGAAATCGCTAGATTCTTTTCATGCTCTATCACCTCCTGTACCCGCTCCATGAGCAGTTCGGTGTCCTCAATGTTTTCAAGTACATCACCTTCAGAACCTTCGGCGCGACCCTCACTGCCATTGTCTTCAGCCTGATGTTCGGCAAACGCTACATCCAGTGGCTCAAAGAAAAACAAATCGGTCAGAGCATCCGTGAGCTCGGCCCGCAATCACACCAAAGTAAAAAAGGCACACCCACCATGGGCGGCGGCCTCATTCTCTCTGCCATCGCGCTCTCGACGCTCTTGTGGGCGGATCTGAAAAACCACTACGTGTGGATCGCACTCCTGGTGATGCTGGGAACCGGACTCATCGGCTGGATCGACGACTACAAAAAAGTAGTCCAAAAAAACTCCAAAGGCCTCTCAGCCCGTCAAAAGCTGGTGAGCCAGACCATCGTGGCGCTCGCTGCCTCGATCGTCCTCTATGTGTTCCGCGACTCTCCTGCGGTTTTGAAGTTCCCGTTCTTCAAGGACTTCGCTCTCGATCTCGGCGTGTTCTTCGTGCCTTTTTCGACCCTCGTGATTGTAGGAGCCTCGAATGCGGTCAATCTCACTGATGGCCTCGACGGGCTTGCGGTCGGTCCGACCATCACCACTTCGCTCACCTTTTCCATTCTGGCTTACTGCGCAGGCAACTTCGTGATCGCCGACTACCTTCAAATTCCCTTTGTGCAAGGCGGGGGCGAGCTGGCCATCTTCTTGGCCAGTATCGGTGCCGCCTGTTTGGGCTTCTTGTGGTTCAACGCCTACCCGGCCGAAGTCTTCATGGGCGATGTCGGGGCCTTGGCCTTGGGGGGAGCACTCGGGATCGCTGCCGTGATCACCAAGAACGAACTGCTGCTCGTTCTCTGCGGCGGGATCTTCGTGCTCGAGGCGGTCTCGGTGATGATGCAGGTCGCGTCTTTCAAGCTCACTGGCAAACGCATCTTCAAGATGGCACCCTTGCACCACCATTACGAACTGAAGGGCTGGGCCGAGCCGAAGGTCATTGTCCGGTTCTGGATCATTTCCATCATCCTGGCGCTCGCTACTTTGGCGACCCTTAAACTCCGCTGATTTTTAGAGGAAGAAACACATGAGCAAATTCAAAGGTAAGAAAGTACTGATCGTCGGATGCGGGACCTCCGGAGTGGCATCGGCCAAGTTCCTGGTGAAGCAGGGGGCCCGGGTGATGATCACCGACTCGAAACAACGCACCGAGCTGGCCGACAGCCTGAAGGAACTCGGGGACCTCAAGGTCGAATTCGAATTCGGCGGGCACACCGAGCGCTCCTTCTTCGGAGCCGAGTTGATCCTGGTCAGCCCCGGAGTGAACGTGCTGAACCATCAGCTCCTCCAGCAGGCCAAACTGAAGGGGATTCCTGTCACATCCGAGATCGAACTCGCTGTGGGTGAGCTCGAGCAGCCTCTCATTGGAATCACCGGCACGAACGGCAAATCCACGGTGACCACCTTGGTGGGTGAAATGTTCAAGTCCGACCAAAAGGGTGCCTTCGTGGGTGGAAACCTCGGCACTCCGCTGATCGAATACATCACCGCAGGCCAAAGCGGCCAAGTGGCCGTGTGCGAGCTCTCGAGCTACCAGCTGGAACTCACCGAGCGCATGGTCCCGGCCGTGGCCATCTTCACCAATATCGATCAGGACCACCTCGACCGATACGGCACCATGGATGCCTACATTGCGGCCAAGAAGCGCCTCCTCAAGGTCTGCGACCGTAATTCTTGGGTGGTGCTCAATTACGATGATGCGGTGCTCAGGTCCTTCGCTGACGACAACCAAGGTAAAGTGGTGTGGTTCACGCTGAAGAACCCGATGGACATCGGGGGCGAGTTCGCCGAGAAATTCTTCGGCGCCTACTACGACTCGACCAAGAACTCCGTCATCACCAAGGTCACCGGACGCGAGGAGGTCTACCCCCTCGAGCAGTTCAAGCTTTTCGGTGACCACAACAAGCAAAATCTGATGGCATCGATTTGTGCCGCACGGATCATGGGCGTGAGCCAGCAGGCGATCCAGAACTGCATCACCAGCTTCAAGGGTCTGTCTCACCGCCTCGAGTACATTCGCAAAAAAGACGGCGTGTACTTCTTCAACGATTCGAAAGCCACGAACATCCAGAGCGTCCAGGCCTCGCTGCAGGCCTTCAAGCGCTCGCCCATTATTTTGATTGCCGGGGGCAAGGACAAGAACATGGACTTCGTGCCGCTCGCTCCGATTGTGAAGCAGAAGGTGAAGTTGCTGATTCTGGTAGGTGAAGCCAAAGAGAAGCTGAATCGGGCCCTGGGGGATTACGCGGAGACCTACCTGGTCGGTACCTTTGAAGAAGCGGTCCTCATGTCTTTCCAGAAATCAAGGAATGGCGACGTGATCCTCTTGTCGCCGGGTTGCTCGAGTCAGGACATGTTCCGTGACTTCGAAGAGCGGGGGGATTATTTCAAGAAACTGGTCAACCAGCTTTAAGAAGTTGTTCTCGAGGCAGCCGGCAGGAGACGTCGCGCTCCTGATCCTCGTGGTGGCCATGGTGCTCTTCGGGCTCCTGATGGTGTACTCGTCCTCGTTCATTTTCGCCGAAGAACGCACCGGTGACGGATTCACCTTCATCAAAAAACAATTCCTCTATGCCGTCATGGGCTTTGGAGCCCTGTTCATGGCTTCACGGATTCCCCATCAACGCTGGTACCAGTGGGCGCCCTTGGCGGTGTTCACCGTGCTGGCCATGCTGGTTGCTGTGATGATTCCGGGCGTGGGTTCCCGGGTCGGCGGTGCCCAGCGCTGGATCAACCTCGGGCTGTTTCGCTTCCAGCCCGCCGAGCTGGCCAAGTTGGTCGGGGTGATGTTCGTGGCCCGTCAGTTGGTCAGGCATCAGCGCGAACTCCATGATTTTCGCAAAGGAATCATCGCGCCGATCGCGCTCTTGCTGCCGATGATGGCACTTTTGCTTCTTCAGCCGGATTTCGGTTCGGTGGCTCTCCTGGTCGGAACGACCTTTGTGCTGATGTACCTTTCCGGCGTTCGCCCGCTTTACCTGTTCGGGGGCGCCTTCGGTGCGGGAGCACTCGGGGCCATCCTGATTGCGACCTCGCCCTACCGTTTGGCACGCGTGATGACCTTCCTCGACCCCTGGCGGGATCCTGCGGGCAAGGGCTTCCAGGTCATCCAGTCCATGCTGGGGCTTCACAATGGCAGCCTCTTCGGACAAGGACTCGGAAACGGCAAGGAGAAGCTCTTCTTTTTGCCCGAAGCTCACAATGATTTTATTTTCTCGGTCATCGGTGAGGAGCTCGGCTTCGTGGGAGTCGTCGGCGTGATTGTGGCCTATGTGCTCTTCATTTATCGCGGACTCAAGATCTCCTGGATTGCACTCAACGAGCGGCAGGACCGGTTCGGTTTCTACCTGGGCTGTGGCATCTCGCTTCTCCTCGGCCTTCAGGCGTTCATCAACATGGGAGTGGGTATGGGGCTCTTGCCTACCAAGGGTTTGACTTTACCCTTCATCAGCTACGGGGGTTCGGCCCTGACTCTGAACCTGATGGCCATCGGTATTCTGTACAGTATTTCAAAAGCCAATCGTGGGAGCTTCTATGAAGCCGAGTAAGCGTCTTTTGGTGGCCGGTGGTGGAACCGGCGGACACATTCTGGCCGGAGTGGCCATTGCTGACGAATGGAAGCGGAAGCTTTCTGAATCGAGCGCCTTTGATCCTGAAGTGCTGTTTGTCGGAGCCGAGCAAGGACTCGAGGCTCGTTTGGTTCCCAAACACGGCTATGAGCTCAAGGTCCTCAAGATCGGCCCTCTCAACCGCGTGAGCCTGAAAACCCGCCTCCAAACCGCCATTCAACTTCCGATGAGCTTCATCCGCGCGTTTTTCATTCTCTTGGCCTATCGACCCCATGCGGTGATCGGGGTGGGTGGCTATGCTTCCGGACCAGTGGTGCTTTTTGCACGCCTCCTGGCGCCGGTGCTTGGCATCCGCACGGCCATCATCGAGCAAAACTCGGTGGCAGGTTTCACCAATCGTGTGCTCGGTAAGTGGGTCCACCGCGTGTTTTGCGCCTTCGAGGCGGGCGGGCGTAATTTTCCCGCAAAAAAAATCCTGGTCACCGGTAATCCCATTCGCTCTTCACTGAAGTTACTCCCGCCCGCCCCGAGTGAGCCTTTCACGATATTTGTGTTCGGCGGAAGTCAGGGCGCGCTCGGTATCAACACCATGATGCTCGAGAGCCTTCCTCACCTGAAATCCGAGAACCTGCGCATCATCCACCAAACCGGTGTCAAAGATTACGAGCGGGTCAAGGCCGGTTACGAACGTGCCGGTGTCGAGGCACGGGTCGAAAAATTCATTGACGACATGGGGGCATGCTATGCCCAGGCGAATCTGGTGGTTTGTCGTGCGGGGTCCTCATCCATGAGTGAGATCGCCTCCGTGGGGCGCGCAGCCGTGTTCATTCCGCTTCCCACCGCGGCCGACAATCATCAAGAAGTGAATGCCCGCATCTTCGAACAGGCCCGGTCCGCATTGGTGGTGGCCCAAGCCTCGCTCACCGGGGCGCAGTTCGCGGAGTTTCTGCTGGATCTGAAGCGCCACCCCGAGCGCATCCGGAGCATGGAAGAGCGGGTGCGCGCCTTCTACCGGAGTGATTCCGCTGCCCGGATCGTGGAGGACCTTCTGAAATGAGCCAGCCCCGTGTTTACCGGATGCATTTCATCGGTATAGGTGGAATCGGCATGAGCGGCATCGCCGAGATCTTTCTTTCCCAGGGTCATCGCGTCAGTGGTTCGGATCTGAGTCACGGAGAAACCACCGAACGCCTGGTCCGCATGGGTGCCACTATTCAGCTGGGTCATGCGCGCGAAAATCTGCCCACCGATTCGGATGTGGTGGTGATCAGTTCGGCAGTGAAGGCCGACAACCCAGAAGTCGTCGAGGCGCGGGCCCACGGGATTCCTGTGATTCCTCGCGCCGAAATGCTGGCCGAGATCATGCGGGGCAAGACCGGCATCGCGGTGGCCGGTACCCATGGCAAGACCACGACCACCTCGATGGCGGCCCAGATCCTGATCACCGCCGGCATGGATCCGACCGTGGTAGTGGGTGGCAAGGTCGAGGCCATCGGCAGCAATGCCAAGATGGGGCAGGGAACGGTCACCGTGGTCGAGGCCGACGAAAGCGATGGTTCATTCCATCTCTTGCCGGCCACTCACGCGGTCATCACCAATGTGGATCTCGATCACATGGAGTTCTACGGGACCCGCGAAAAGCTGAACGAGGCCTTCATCCGCTTCACCAAACAGTTGCCTTTCTATGGCATGAGCTGGCTATGTGTCGATGATCCTGGCGTGCGAGAGATTCTTCCTTTTTTGACCAAGCCCTACCGCACTTACGGATTCAGTGATGAGGCCGACCTCCAGATCCGCGAACTCAAGGTTGTCACGGGTGGCAAGCAAAGCTTCGAGCTGTGGCTCCGACCCGATCGGGCCGAGGCACATGCCTTGCTCGGTCCGGTGACCCTGGCCGTACTGGGTCGTCACAATGTCCTGAACTCCACCGGTGCGGTGGGTGTGGCGCTTTCAGCCGGGGCTCCGTTTTTGGCGGCTCAAGAAGCCCTTCAGGGGTTCCGTCATGTACGGCGTCGCTTCGATTTACGTTACGAGTCGCCCACCACTGGCATCCGGGTGGTTGATGACTACGGTCACCACCCTACCGAAATCCGGGCCGTCCTCGAGACCGCCCGTCAGGCCGGGGCAGGTAGGATCGTGACGGTTTTCCAGCCCCATCGCTACACGCGGACCCAGCTCTGCTGGGAGGAGTTCCTGACCTGTTTCCGGGACACGGACGTGCTCCTGATGCTCCCGATCTATGCGGCAAGCGAAGAGCCCATCGAGGGGGTCAGTGCCGGAGCCTTGATCCGTGCGATCCGCGCCACCCTGGGCTTCGGAATCGAGGTTCATGAAGTGGCGGGGCTCGACGAGGCCGAGGATTGGGTCCTCAGGAACCGTAAAGCGGATGACTTGATTCTGACGCTCGGTGCGGGATCCATCACAAGACTGGCCGAACGCCTGGCCCGGGGACTTGCTGAATCCCATTGAGTTTTTATACCGATCTTGTGTTAAAATTGAAGCATGCCGAGTCGCTTGCACACTGTGGTTTTAAGCGATATCCATCTGGCCGACGCCGAGCTCGGCCAGCCCGGACGTTCTCTGTGGAAACGCTTCAAGCGTCCCAAGTTCTTCATTGATCAAAGCTTCAAAAGATTGCTCCGGTTCATCCAGGCCGAGGCCAAGGACGATCCGATCGAGTTGGTGCTGAACGGAGACATCTTCGACTTCGATTCGGTGATGCGACTTCCCCTTCACACGTCTTTCAATGTCTCCTGGATCGAAAAAAAGCGCGGTCTGTTTCCCGAAGAAGAAAAGAGTCGCTTCAAGATGGAGGTCATCTTGGGTGACCACCCGGTGTTTTTTGATGCGATCCGGGACTTCATCCAGAAGGGCAACTCACTGGTTTTCGTGATCGGTAACCACGACATCGAGCTCCACTGGCCCCTGGTGCAAAAAGAGATTCTGAAGTTCCTGCGTCTGACGGAAGAAGAAGAGGCGCGGGTGCGGTTTTGCGAATTCATTTTTGTGTCCAACGCCGACACTGCCATCGAACACGGCAACCAGTACGACGACTACTGTGTGGCCAATTCCCCGATTCATCCCTTCATCAAGATCGGTAAGCGGGTCGAGGTGCGTCTCCCCTTCGGGAACATCGCCGGACGTTACATGACCAATGCCATGGGGCTCTTCAACCCCCATGTCGAGAGCACCTTCATCATGAGTCTGCCCGAGTACTTCCGCTTCTTTTACAAGTACGCCATCCGGGTCCAGCCCCTCCTTCCGCTGACTTGGGCCTGGAGTGCGGTCGTCGCCTTCTGGGTGGCGGTAGCGGACGGACTTCTTCCGGCCATGCGGGACCCGCTCTATGTCGAGCAGCGCGTGAACGGCATTGCCGAGAAAGCCAATGCCTCCCCCGAGATGATCCGGACCCTCAACGAGCTTCGGGTGCATTCAGCCATCTTCAACCCCCTCAAGATCGCCCAAGAGCTTTGGCTGGACCGCTTGCTGATTTTGATATTCATCTCCTTTTTAAGCTTCGAGATTTATGCCGTGTTGAACCTGGTCGTGCCGGTATCTCTCGGATGGTGGCTCTTGAGTTTCTTCCTGTTTTTTCCGGGCTTGGTCTATTACTCCACCAAGATCAAGAGCGTGATCGTTGAAACCATGGAAGAGTTGTTCCGGAACGCCCCCTTGGTCGCCAAGATCACCAAAACCCAGCGGGTCATCTTCGGCCACACCCATCGTGAGCTTCACACTTCGGTGGATCAGGTGGAAGTAATCAATACAGGAACCTGGTCGCCTGCCTTCAAGGATCCGGAATGCCGTGAAATGTTCGGTCGCAAGTGCTTTGCCTGGGTCCGGTATGCATCATCCGACGCTACCGAACGGACTGCCGATCTTTACGAATGGCTCGATCCCGGCCTCAACAAAGTTTCCATGAAGAAGTGAGATCCTGATGAAGATCACCCTGAAAGACATCGAAGCCGCACAAGAAACGCTATCCCCCATTCTGGCTCCTTCGCCTTTGATCCGGAACGAGACCCTGTCGCGTTTGTATGGCTGCGAGGTGTACCTCAAGCTCGAGACCCTCCAGCCCGTCGGCTCCTTCAAGATCCGCGGTGCAACTTACCGGATTTCAAAACTCACCGAGGATGAGAAAAAGCGCGGGGTGATCGCGGCCAGCGCCGGAAACCACGCCCAAGGCGTGGCCTGGGGCGCCCGGCATTTCGACACCTCGGCTTTGATTGTGATGCCCGAGACTGCACCCCTCATGAAAGTCTCGAACACGAAAGCGCTCGGTGCCGCAGTCCATCTCGAAGGCAATAACTATGACGAGAGCTATCTCGCCGCCCAGCGGATCATGAAGGAGACCGGTCGAACCTATGTCCACGCATTCCATGACCCACTCGTCATTGCAGGGCAGGGTACTCTGGGTCTTGAGATCTTGTCTCAGCTGCCTGATGTGGATTATGTGGTGACCTCGATCGGGGGTGGAGGACTGTGTGCCGGAATGGGAACCGCGCTCAAGGGTCTGAAGCCTTCGGTGAAAATCGTGGCCTGCCAATCAACCAATGTGAGTTCGATGGCAAGATCACTCGAAGCCAAATCCCTCGTGGAAAGTCCTAATCTGGGCACTCTTGCCGACGGGATCGCGGTTCAAAAAGCGAACGAAGAGATGTTCGGGCTCCTCTTGCCGCTCGTGGACCAGGTTTACACCTCGGACGAAGAAGAGATCGCCATGAACGTGCTCCGCTTCATGGAGAAATGTAAGCTCCTGGTCGAAGGCAGTGCGGCCATTGTGTTGGGCGCGCTCGACCGCTACCAGGACCAATTCGAGGGCAAAAAAGTCGTGTTGGTGGTCTGTGGGGGGAATATAGACGTGAACCTCATTTCACGTATCATCGATCGTGGCTTGATGCGATCGGGCCGCCGGATTCACCTGAGAGTCCAGATTCTCGACCGCCCCGGATCACTCTCCAAGCTGACGGCACTGATTGCAGGGCTCAAGGCCAATATCCTGCAAGCGATCCACGACCGCTCCGAAATGAAGATCCGATTGGACGAAACCGAGGTCGAACTCATGCTCGAAACCCGGGGTCCGGATCACGCGGCCGAGGTGATAGCCGCTCTCGAAAAAGAGTGCCGGAACGTCACAGTGATTGCCTGACTTGGTATATTGAATCGAGTGCTCCTCAGAGCACTTGCCAGCCCGGGTCCATGCACATCGTGATGAAGAGGGCGCGCCAGGCCGCCAGGGCCTTGATCTGGTCTTTGTTCGGGAGAGGCGCACCCGGAACAGGCAGACATCTGTCTTCAAGGGCTTGCCACCCGGTCGTACCGGATGAGGATAGAGTGTCGATGTATTGGTTGCTCTCTGTGACCAAGGTCATCAGGTGTTCACGGTACTGGGGGGCTTGGGTGGCCCCGCCGATTGAAATCAGGCCCTGCGCCATCGCCGCTGGAAGGTTCATGGTGAAGATCAGTGCCGTCGGAGAAAGCGCAGTCCGGCGCGAGGAAACCTTCGAGGGCGCGAGCTGGGATCGGGTCGGATCAATGATTTGAGGGATGTTCCTTCCCGGATAGAACGCTCTGAACAGTGATTGGTAGTCCGCTTCAGTCGGTGCTGAAATGCGAGAGCACCAGTTGTAGCTCAGTGCCGCGTTGGGTGTGGTCCCGTCAATTCTAATTCCCTCTTGATAAACCGACAAGTTCAATCCATTGCCCGGAACCGGAGTGGGAGTCGGATCCGGTACCCGAATCCGTTCGACCATCGTGGAGATTTGAGCACTGCTGGCGGCGACCCCGATTCTCCGACACACACGGTAGAGCCAAGCCGCGCGGGTGGTGAGAGGGAGGGGGGAAAAGTTGTTCTGCGAAAACTGATCATTCCCGCCACAGGTATTATAGGGTCCGCTCTGAATGTATTGAGAAAGGCCATTACCGTAATTGGGGGGCGGTGGGTTTTGGGTGACTTGGTTCGCATCCGTTCGGTTCGGGTTGTTCAAATCACAGGTGCTTCCAAAATCCGCAAAACGCGTTTGAATCCTGAAGTTAAGCTCCCCGGCGAACCCGGTCCAGACATACTGGCTTGCTGTGCTGTATTGCTCAAGAGGAGCTGCAGGACCGGTTACATCAGAGAGCACTCGCATGACCCCATTGGCATCCAGCAGACGATACCCCGGCCACGCCACATCTTGTGCTGGGTAGCCGGAAACGTTGATGACCGAACCGAATGCCTGGAACAGTTCCGGATTCATCAAGGCCGTTCCTACAGGCCCTTGAGCCGAGACGGTTTTTGCGAGAAGAAAACCAAGGATCAAAAGAATCAGACTTCTATTCTTCATGAGTTCACCAGTTGATAAGGTTGAACGACAGTGCCGTTGAGCACGATGTCACCATTCGAATCCAGCTGCAGGAATCTTTCAGATCGCTGAAGCAAGGTGGTCAGGTCATGGTGATGTTCATGGTTGGCTCCGAAAAGTCCGGCCAAAGTAGCCCCGAGATCCTTGAAAGAAACCGGTCGACCGGAGGAGGTGTTCATCTGAACCGACGCCCGACCCCAAGCCCCCGGGTAGGAGCCGTACTGGTTGGCCTGGGTTCCGTAAGTGGTGCGTCCGAACACCTTCAGGCCGCCACTGATTCTACCTGAGAATAAAGCCGCGCTCGAGCCGTGGTATCCGTGTTGGCTGCCGCCCCCATGTGCGTCCGGGTTTCTTTGGAATTCCGTGTTCACAAGAATCACTGTGTCCCGCCAAGGGCTCGGAGGTGGAGGTGCCGGGGTCGCTGAGCTGCTCCCGTTGATCAGATCGTTGAGTCTCGGCAAGGCTGCTGTCGGAGTGTTGGTCAGGGTTCCGGGACTCGAGGTGATACCCTGGATGTTCCGACGGAGTTCGTACAACATCGTGTTGAAGATGTAGTAAAAGGCCGAGGTTGCGATCAAGTTCGCCACCACTCCCCGTTCGTGATTGTCGAAAAGGGCATCCCATTCGGTCTGGGTGCTACCGGACATGACGTAACGCATGCTCACCATCCTCTCACCGAATCCGAGCTGAAGAACGCGGGTCAGGTTGTTCCTAAGAGCCACTTCCGCCATGGCAAAGGTGCATGCAAATGAATCATGAACGGACAATTGCCCACCTCCGGTAAACAGTGACGCGATATTCGAGATGGACTGTCTACCTGAATTCGGGCCTTCGAAGTTACGGAGAATGGAACGGGCGATCAGTGGATTCGCCGCCACAGTGGCGGGGTCCGAGATACCCTGTATGCTGTTAGTGGCCATGTTTTTGGCCCGGGCCAAAATATTTCGATATTTCGCAAGCGTGTTCGTGAAGTCGGTCAGAACATGGGCGTACAGGTTCGAGTCTACGGAGTTTTGTGCCTGACTGAGCAAGTGATACAGCTCTGAAACTCCTGGCCGTGAAACCATGTTGTTGAGTCGCATGGACTCGACAGATTGGAGCATCTTCGCCCGCATCTGCTGGAACCAGGCTCTTCTTCCGGAGTTTTGACTCACTTCGTCCGTCATCGGGTTCACGGCACGGAGGAGGTCAGTGGCCTGTCCGCCAGTGATATCGAAAGGATTGAAAAGGCGGAGGCCCGATCCGGACAGGGTTTTAAATGGGCGGATCCCTCTGGAATCGGCGATGGCCGGGAAGAATCCAGCCCCGGCCATTGCAGAGATGTAGCCGCCGACCGTGAACGCTCCCGGTTCCGGATCAAGGAGCATGGTCTCGGCAAGTGGATGAGCGGGTGCGGACTCCAGTCCGTAAATGAGGGCGCAATTACTCTGGATCAGGCTCTTCATCGACGCCACTCCAGTTCCTTCCCCGACCGGGATCATGGAGCTCCAAAGCAGAGGCATTTGCCACGATCCCACTGAGGTCCTGGCGTGGAAGATGGGTTGGCTTCCTTGTGAGGGGGTGCCATAGGCCTGGGATGTGCTGAAATCGACGTTCTCTTCGGTGGCTTTGCTTGCATTACTGGGCCGGAAGGAGGTCGCCAGACCCGGTGTTTTCCAATGTGATGGCAGCGAAGACAAGCTGGATGATGTCGCGGTGGGGGACAGGTAGCTCGAAAGCTGGCAGGATCCGCCCCGGATGAAGAAGTTTACAAATCGGGTGGGCCGGTTTCCTGCTGTGGTCTGGGCCTGGGCTAGCGCAGGCTCAAGCACCGGGGCGAGAGCCATCAAGCTTGTGAGCTTCAGAGACCATTCGAGGAAGCTCCTCCGGTCCATCTCGCTCATCTGGTTCCAATTGTCGGGTAGATTCAACTTTTGATTTCGGGTTTTCATGGTTCCGTCCTGATCAGTTGTTCAGCGCGCCGTTTTGGATCCAGCTCAAGATGGTATTGATTTCCTGCTGGCTCAGTGCCGGTGCCCCCATGGGCATTTGATCTCCCACAGAGCTTCCGGAGAGTCTCAGGTAGAGTACGCTTTGGGTCGGATTTGCTGTGTTCACGAGTCCATGGGCTGGATTCGTCAAGACTGAGTGGTTGTTCAGATTCGGGTGGGTGCTCTGGTGGCAGCCCATGCACTTCGGACCGAAGATGTTGTTCTTGATCGAAGTGTAGCTGTTGGCTGGAATATAATCGAAGGCATTCGGAAGGACATCCAGCTGGTTGCCCTTCTGCACATCCACGCTGAATGTCCCTGATTCACGAGGACCTGTCAGACACTGGATTTCCTGGCCGTTGATCGAAGTGATCGAGCAAGGCACGCCACCGATGCGAACCGAGGTGCCCGAACCGAAGTTCGCTCCCGAGATCACCACGGGCGTGTTGCCGGTCACTGGGCCGGATTTCGGAAGAATCGAGCTCACCCGAACCCAGTTCGCAGGAACCTTCCGCCCCCACGAACGAGAGAGAAACTGTGGTGTTCGGAGCAGTTGCTTGAGAAGGGTTTTCGAGTTCTTGTGTGACAGGAACTGCTGAGCGAGAGGTCTCAGGTCCGCCCAGATCTTTTTCTCGTAGGCGGGCGTTGAGGGTGAAAGATCCGGCAGGCTTTCGCTTTCGAGGGGAATTTTCACGCCAGAGAGCATCTCGAAGTAACGGATGGTTCCACAGAGGTAGTAGTCCTGGCTGTTTCGGAACAGATTACCAAGTGAGGTCAATTGATCTGTCTGCTGGGGGTTGGCATCAAAGGTTTGCGAAACTTGGTTTCCGTCCCAGGCCGAGGTGTAAGTGAAGCGACCGTGAACCCGGGATCTGTGGAAGTTGGTGACGCCGCTAGCTGGCGCGGGCCAAAAAAAGGAGTTCGGAAGTGATGGTTGCGAGCTGAGAACCTGATTTGCCTGGATCCGGTAGATCATCGGATAGAAAAGAGTGGTTTCGGGGGCGATCAACGAGTTCGCCGGCGCTGCCGGCAATCTCTCGCTGAACTCGACAACCCTGAGGTTCTTGATCCCGATTGCAAGGGGATCCATGGTGGAATGGCATTGAAGACACCCGGTGGGTTCGCGGAAAGGCGGGCGCTGTGCATGAGTGGAGCGGTCCAGTGCGAGTGTGGGCGCAGTGGACTTCAGGTAAGGCCCGTTCCGGCAGAGGGCTGCGTTCATGACCTCACGTGACCAGCGGCGGGGAAGGGTCATCGATCCGTTCGAGGTTTGGTCAATGGGCATGCCGGAGTTCAAGAGCAAGAAGGAGGGGTCTCCCATGAAGCCGCCACCGAGCGTGTTTTTCCAGAGAGGGGACCACCCCTGAGTGACTGCCTGCGAGGGGCGGAAGGCCCAACTGTCAAAGTTGCTGGCTTGCTCGCTCGTGGGCGGCACTCCGCCCGATGCCACAAGTGAAGAGGGGCTTGAAATGATTCTGATTCCGGAAAACAAGCCACGGTCGGTTCCGTACACTTCGCTCCCGATGTAGCGGGTCAGGCTTTGGGCATTGCCGTTCGGGTCTCTGAAAAGATTGCCGTAAGGAGAAGTCGCACTCCCTGCTCGAAGCACTTGCAAAGCGGAGGATTCGGTCACCGCCCTTGAATATTCGGATCCAGGAGCGAATGTGGCCAATGTAAAATATGCGGCCGGCGCACCGGTGTCGTGGAGCATCTTGGTGTAGCCGAACTCATTGAACACATGTTGGAACTTGTCACTCTTGAAGAAAGTCTCATGGTACTGATGGAACCGGCGAACCAGGTCTTTTGCTTCTTGGAGCCGGATCCGGCTGTTGGCGCTCTGGATTCCGCCGTTCTGCAAATTCAGGTTCGGGGCATCGATGAGTAAATCGCAGAGCTCGAGAGCTTGAGCTTGGGTGCTGATTCCCGCCCGTCTCACATCATTGAACGGGAGACGGATGTCGGCGAGGGACTGAAAGCACCGGGTGACGAGCTCCTGAGGAGAGAGGTTGTCCGCTTGGGCCCGAGCCTCATCTGAAGTCCAACCCATGGATCCAATCAAGCCCAGAATCACACCCCAGTAGAAAGCCTTCCGCGTCGTCATCCCTACAAGTTTAGCATTCGAGGCAAATGTGTCCCTAGGCAAAATTTGCTTCGGAATGCTGTCAAAATGGACACACTAATCGAGTGTGGCGAGCGCCTTTCTTGCCTCTTCTCGATCATCGAAGTGGAGTTTTTGACCGCCAACCAGCTGGTAAGTCTCGTGGCCCTTTCCAGCAATCAAAACCAGATCTCCAGGGTGAGCTCGCTGAATGGCCTCTCGGATGGCCCGGGCCCGATCGGGTTGGATGATGTAGTTTTCCCTCGGAATGCCTGCTTCGATCTCAGCTAAAATCGTTGAGGGATTTTCGGTTCTCGGGTTGTCGCTCGTCACAATGACAAAATCCGACAAACGCGTGGCAATTTCACCCATGACCGGACGCTTGGTTTTGTCCCGGTCACCCCCGCAGCCAAAAACCGTGATGATCCGTCGGCCCTGAATGGCGAGCAGGACCTTTTCGAGAGCCTCTGGCTTGTGGGCATAATCCACAAACACGGCGATCCCCCGGTCATTCTGAATGAACTCCATCCGGCCGGGGACCCCTGGAAAATCAGCGAGCGCGCGACAAGCGGCTTCTGCAGGTACTCCCACCCCGGTCACCACCGACAGGGCGGCCAGTATGTTTTCGGTCTGGAACGAACCGAAGAGCGGGCAATTTGCCTCGATCCATCGGCCGTCGAGAGCCACCTCGAAACGGATGCCCGAGGACGTGTTCACCAGATTCCGGACCTGCCTGCGGGGAGAAAATCCGCCGACATCCGGATTCTCGCTGCGGAGGCGGCTCCCGAAGGCGCAGTCTTCGTTTGAGAATCCGACGGGTGTCTTTCCGCTGGATTTGGCAAAGGCGGAGTGAGCGGTGAAAAGCAGGGCTTTCGCATCGAAGTAATGATCGAGAGTGGGATGGTAGTCCATGTGCTCGCGGCTCAGATTCAGAAAGCAGGTCGCATCCCAGGCGATACCATAGCAGCGATCTTGGTGGAGGGCATGCGACGAAGCCTCCATCACCACGGCCCGGGCCCCCAGGCGCCTGACTTCGGCGAACCAGGCTTGCAGGGTGAGCGCATCCGGTGTGGTGTTGGCGGTTTCGACCTCTTTTCCAGCGAAGAACCCGCCGTTTGTCCCGAGTCGCGCAGAGGGGATACCGTTTTTTTCGAGGAGGTGCTGGATCAGGTAGGTGGTCGTGGTTTTACCGCTCGTTCCGGTGACCCCGATCATGGTGAGTGCACGAGACGGGTGACCGTGCATCTCGCTCGCGAGTTCAGCCAGCTTCCGGCGGGCGCCCTCACCCAGGGCGATCACGCCGGGGATCCCGGTTTCGCGTTCGGAGTAGACCCGGCTCGCCCCACGGCTCAAGGCTTCTTCGATGAAGTCGTGCCCGTCAAAGCGGGCTCCTTTCAGCGCAAAAAATATCGAACCCGGTTGAACGCTCTTCGAGTCAGCGGTGACGTGCATCTCACTCTCCGAGGTGAAGGGTGACATCCAAGCCCTTGGCGATCATGGAGCCGGACTCCGGGCTCTGTTTCATGATCAGGCCGAAGCCATGGACTTGGACCTTCGGCATGAACGGGCGCAGAGCGCGCATGGCTTCCTGCGGAGTGAGTCCGATCACCGATGGCATCACCGGGTGGTCGAGATTCACTTCTTTGGTGCTCTCCAGCGATTGTTCGATGATTTCAGCACTCGATTGAGCCAATTGAACGGTGTCGGAGTCCTGGGCGGGTTTCGCTGGAGCCGGACTCGGGGTGGTTTCCACCAGGGGGATCCGGATTTTTTCGGTGGTCGGGATCGAGAAGCGGCTCACCACTTGTTTGAGGACTGTGGAGAACAGGGGTGCCGCAGTTTGTCCTGCGTAGTAAATACCGCGTGGGTTGTCGAGAAGGGCCAGGATGGTGATGGGTTGCTTCACGCCGACCGGGTAACCGATGAAGGAGGCGATGTGGCGGGATGTGGAATACTTTTTGGTGCGTGGATCGACGGTTTGGGCGGTCCCGGTTTTACCTGCGATCAGATATCCTTCCACGCGAGCGAGGTGACCGGTTCCTTTCTCGCCTTCGGTGACCTGGACCAGGGCATCGGTCGCATCACGAGCCGCTGCGGCTTTCAGGACCGGAACCCGTTTGAATGCCTCCTTGTCTCCGCGTTTGATCAGGGTCGGTTCCACGAGGTACCCGCCGTTGGAGAGTGACGCGTAAGCGCGGATCATCTGAAGCGGAGTCACCATGATGCTCTGACCGAATCCGATGGTGGCCAGAGTCAGGGGTTGGATCTTTTTCGTCTGGGAAGGCATCCATCCCGCGATTTCGCCCGGCATGGCGATTCCGGTGCGGGATCCGAATCCGAACTCACGCAGACCTTGCACTGTGCGCTCAGCCCCCATTCTCAGGGCAAGTTGTGCGGCGACGACGTTCGAAGAGACCTCGATCATTCGCTTCATCGAGATCATGCCGAATTTTTCGTGTGCTTCAGCCTCGCTGATGGTCCGCTTCTGGATGGTGAACTTTCCGTAGTGTCCGAACAGCTGGTCCTGGATCCGGATCACGCCTTTGTTCAAGGCCGAAGCCAGCATGAGCGGCTTCATGGTGGAACCCGGCTCGTAGCCGTCCGTGATGGCGGTGACTTTCTTCACTCCGCGGCGGCTCGGAGCCTGGGCAAGGGCCAGGACCTCGCCGTTGCTCGAATCCATCACGATCACCATGCCCGAGTCAGCCCGGGATTTCTCAATGGATGCGTTCAGCGCTTCTTCAACCGAATATTGCAGCGAGGAGTCGATGCTGAGGGTGATGTTCTCGCCGTCGACCATCTTGGTTTGCGGATTCGAGTCGATGAGGGTCGGGCGTCCCAGGGCGTCTTTGAAGGCTTCTACCGAGGCGCTTTTTCCGCGAAGCAAGGTGTTCTTCCAGAGTTCGACGCCTTCGAGGCCTTCTGTGTCGATGTTCACCGATCCGATCAGCGAGGTGGCGATTTCCCCGTGCGGGTAGACCCGCTTCATTTCTTTCACGATCCAGATGCCTTCAGGCATCTCGCCGTTGGTGCGGATGATTCCGAGTTTACGGAACTGGTCCATCCGCTCGTCGCGGACGTGGCGTTCGAACCATGCGAAGGATTTTTTCGGATCCAATCGCTTTTTCAAGGCTTGTGGAGTGGTCCCGAGCGCGTGAGCCAGGAGTGTGAGCGTGGTCCGCGATTTCAGGATCTTGGCCGGGCTCCCGGCAAGGGAAGAGGTTTCGAGATTGATCGCAAGCGGCTCTCCGGTTCGGTCGAGGATCAATCCGCGGCGCGGCTTCATGATGATCTTCGATTCGAACTGTCGACGCGCCAACTTGGCGAGCTTCGGATCGTGGATGATCTGGAGCCAGGTCGAGCGGACCAGCATTCCCGCCGAAATCAGGCCGAAAACCATGATCACCAGGGACAGTCGAATGCGGATCGCAGGAGTCTGGTAGTAGGTGTTCGCCATCGGATACTTCCTATTCCTTCATCCGGATCAGCTTTTCCGGAGTGGGAGGAAGCAGTTTGAATTTTTCGCGGGCGAGGGCTTCGAGGCGACGCGGTGATCGCAATTGCGCGACGCGGAGTTCGAGCTTCTCTTTTTCAAGCTTGAGATTGTTCAGGGTCTTGTTCGCCTGGTCGAGCTCGTAGGTGGTGTGCACCACGGTCAGACGGAGCCAGACCGTGGCAAAAGAAAGAGCGATCAACACCGGAATCGTCCACATGGGGAAGAACCTGTTCATTCCTGAAAAAGCGTAACGTGATCAAGGGGAACTTGCAACGCGAAGCAGAACGGGTCAGATCCTTGACGCCAATCGGAGCTTCGCGCTCCTCGAGCGTGGGTTCCGGGCAACTTCGTCGTCGTCGGCCTGGAGGGGTTTCTTGGTGTGAATCTGGTAGAGCTCGCGGGTGCGGAAGGCCTCCTTGACCAGGCGGTCCTCGAGCGAGTGGAACGACAAGAGGGCGAGGCGCCCGCCCGGGGCCACCGAAGGGAACACTTTCGAGATCAAGGTCTCGAGTTCCCGGATCTCTTCGTTGATCTCGATCCGGAGAGCCTGGAAGCTCCGGGTGGCCGGATGGATTCCCTTGTACCGGAGAGGAGGGGGGAACACCGAGGCGATCACGTCGGCCAGTGCGGCAGTGTCTTGTGGAAGTGCGTTCTTGGCACGCAAATCGACCAATCTTCGGGCGATCTTGCGCGAGAGTCGCTCCTCGCCGTACTTCCAGAGTACGTCGGCCAGTTCGGTCTCGCCCACATGCTCGAGCCACTCCGACAGGGGGATGCCGCGGGTCGTGTTCATTCTCATGTCGAGCGGTGCCGGAAAGCGAAAGCTGAATCCGCGGATTTCCGAGTCGATCTGGTCGCTCGAGATGCCCAGATCGGCCAGGAGCCCGACAATGGGGCGCTCACCCGCGAAGCGGAGGGCGTCGCTGAAGGACCCGTGATGGACTTCGAGACGCCCCTCCGAGATCTCCTTTTCGAACTTGACCCGGTTCCGGGCGATGGCCTCGGGATCCCGGTCAATGCCCACGATTTTCACGGGGCGATCGGGGGCTTTTTCGTGGAGTCGCTGGAGCAGGGCCGAGCTGTGGCCACCGCCTCCGAGGGTACAATCCAGAATGATGCCGTGCGACAAGTTTTCAGGCAAAGCTTCGATTCCCGTCACCAAAAAATCGGTGATCGGCTCGAGGAGGATCGGGATGTGGTGGCTTACATATCCAATCATTTCGCTTGTTTCAGCCCGCCCCAGTCGGTAGTCTGAGTATCGTGGAAAAAAACCCCTATTTGATCCCCAATACTAATCGCATTTATACGAATGTGCGAAAGCAAAAAATCGCTCGCGACATTCTGGAGCGATACACGGGGAGTACCCTCAAGCAGTTTCAGAAGCAGGTGATCCTCACCAATTTCGAGTATTACCTCGACCGCTTCGCTGTGCTTTCGAACGGAGTGAAGACCCGTGGCTCCGCCATGGGTGCCGTCCACTCGGAGAAAGACGGGGTTTCCATCGTCAACTTTTCAATCGGCTCTCCGACGGCCGCGCTCATCATCGAATGTCTCGCGGTGCTCGAGCCGAAGGCGGTGCTCTTTCTCGGCATGACGGGCGGACTCCACCGCTCTCTGAAAAAGGGCGACTTCATCCTGCCGACAGCGGCCATCCGTGACGAAGGCGTCTCGCACCACTTCCTTCCGCGCCAGGTGCCGGCTCTTCCAACCTTCAAAATCCAGAAGTTCGTATCAGAGATCCTGGTCGAGAGCGGCTTCGATTACCGCACAGGTGTGGTTCACACCACCGACTACCGCTTCTGGGAATTCAATGACAAGTTCAAGGCCGACCTTTATCACGAGCGGGCCCTCTGCATCGACATGGAGACGGCGACCCTTTTCGTGGCCGGATTCGCCAGCAAGGTGCCGATCGGCGCTTTGTTGCTCGTTTCGGACCTGCCCCTCAAGCGTGGCGGGATCAAGACCAAGCGTTCGGCTTCATCGGTCTTCAAGCAGTTCACAGACAAGCATCTCGAGATCGGTATCAAATCGATGAGTCAGATCGCCGAGCGAGGCGAACACATCCGACATTACAAGTGGTAGGCGGCAACTATGGACATGATTCAAAAAGTCATCGAGTTTTTCACAAACGATCTGGCAATTGACCTCGGTACGGCGAACACACTGGTGTTCTCGAAAGGCCGCGGCCTGATCATGAACGAACCCTCGGTCGTGGCGATCCACCGGAACGCCCGCGGACAGACCCGGGTCCTCGCTGTCGGCAAAGAGGCCAAAGAGATGCTCGGAAGAACCCCGGGTTCGATCCAGGCCATCCGCCCTCTCAAAGACGGCGTGATCGCCGACTTCGAAGTCACCCAGGCGATGCTCAAGTACTTCATCACCAAGGCTTCCGAAGGCCGGAGTTTCATCCGTCCCCGGATCATGATCTGTATCCCGTACGGGATCACCCAGGTCGAGAAGCGCGCGGTGAAGGAATCCGCTCAGTCCGCAGGTGCCCGTGAAGTTTATCTGATCGAGGAACCCATGGCCGCCGCGATCGGCGCCGGCCTACCGATCCGTGAACCGAGCGGAAACATGATCGTCGACATCGGGGGCGGAACCACCGAAGTGGCGGTGATCTCTCTCGGCGGGATCGTGTACTCCAAATCCGTCCGCGTCGCAGGCGACAAGTTCGACGACGCCATCGTGAACTACATCAAGCGGAAGTACTCGCTCCTGATCGGAGAGCGTACCGCCGAGCAAATCAAGCTCGCGATCGGTTGCGCCTATCCGTTCGAAGAAGAGCGCACCTTTGAAGTGAAGGGCCGGGATCTCATCTCGGGTGCCCCGAAGACGATCGAACTGAACAGTGAAGAGATCCGGGACGCCCTGGCCGAGCCTGTTTCGGCTGTGGTGGATGCGATCAAGGTCGCTCTCGAGCGGACCCCTCCTGAACTCGCAGCCGACATCGTCGACAACGGCATCGTCCTCGCCGGAGGGGGTGCCTTGCTCTCGAACCTCGACATCCTGATCAAAGAGAAGACCGGGTTGCCGGTCACCGTTGCTGAAGATCCGCTCACTTGTGTGGTCCGTGGCTCCGGAAAGGCGCTCGAAGATCTCGACCTGCTCCGTAAAGTCACCGTGATGTAAGCGGGGCTTCGGGCAGGATGGCGTACAACAAGCGGGATCACTACTACCACAAGGCGAAAGAAGAGAATTTCGCCGCCCGCTCGATCTACAAGCTCGAAGAAATCGATCAAAAATTCAGGATCATCAAAGCCGGAATGAAGGTGCTCGATCTCGGGGCCGCTCCCGGTTCTTGGTCCCAGTACCTCTCGACCAAAGTCGGCGACCAAGGGCGTGTGCTCGGAGTCGATCTGATCCAGGTGGAGTTGACCCTCCCCAATGCCGTCTTCATTCATGCCGACTTACGCGACCTGAATCTGGACCAGGTGTTCATCGACCACGGCTTCGAGCCGGTATTCGATGGCGTGTTCTCGGACATGGCGCCTCGAACCACCGGGATCCGCATCACCGACCAGGCGCGATCGATGGAGCTCTGTGAGTTGGCTCTGAATGTCGCCGATCGCTTTTTGCGTCCGGGTGGGAACTTCGTCTGTAAGTTTTTCCACTCCGACGACTTCCAGGAACTGAAAAAGCAAATGGAAGCGCGCTACGGACGGGTCGAAGTGCTCCGCCCGAAGAGCACCCGCAAGGAATCGAAAGAGATCTTCCTCATCGGGATTTCGAAGAAGAAGCACAGTGAAAAAGGTGGATCATGATTCGGGTCGTGGATCAGGCATTTTCCAGTGAGGAGCACCTTGCCATTTTGCAGTATTGCAGAAAGGCCTCGTATCATTACGGAGAGCGGGACAAGGCAGCGCTACCGCCAACCGGAATGGTGAGCGAGATCGATTCCGAGAATCCGCTCTTCATGGTCATTGCCGGAAAGATCCTTGAAAAATTTCCAGAAGTGGTGAACTTGTCGATCTACAGGATGTACGTCAACTGCTTTGCGCCGGGCGAGAATCCGTATTTTCATGTCGACGGACCATCCGGTGTCACCGTGCTGTATTACCCTGAAGAGGCCTGGGATCGCGACGAGGGTGGTGAGACCCAGTTCCTGATCGACGGTGAGATTCGAGGTGTACTCCCTCTTCCTAATCGACTCGTCCTGTTCGATGCTGCCATGGTGCACAAAGCAACGTCTTTTCGGGCGCGTCACCGGTTCACCGTTGCGGTGAAATGCTCATGAATCCACTGATAAAAAAGTCGGTCAGCGCCTGGATTTCGGATGCAAAGAAGGCCGATCAATACCAGCTCGGTGATTTGGCCTTCTTTCTGGTGAACCCTACTAGGCAGGTTCTGGCTCGTCTGAAGCCTGAGTTCTTGGAATCCGTCATTGTGGTTCTTCGTACTCCGCTTTCTGCCGGCCCATCTATGGATTCCACTGTCCGTCATGTGTTTTTGGAGGCACTGAAATGCGCCGATGAATCGGTCGGGGTAGAGGGCTCCGCTTTTCTCGATCTTTCAGGAACTTCCGGCTTGTTCGCACTCCTGGCGGATGCACTGGGTGCGGCGTGGAGTGGGGTATACTCGGACGACATTGATACGGTGTCACGAAACTTCAATCGGAACGGCAGTAAGGCTGAACCGGTCACTCGCCGGAAAATCGCTAAGCTCCAAGGCTTGGGCCAAGTCATCTTTGACTTGCATTGTTTCCCCGATCTGGTGTTACTGCGGGCCTGCGCGGATAGGATCATGCCGGGGGGGACGCTGGTAATGGTTGGAATCCTCGGACAGCATTTCAAAATGTTGGAAAGCATATTAGAGCCTCTGGGGTTCGTATTGAGGTCTTCCGGTTGGGCAAACGAACACTGCCATGGGGTCTATGAAAAGATGGCTCGATCATGAGTCGTGATTCAAGATCTCAATCGCGTCTGCTGCAGGAGCGCGAACTCAAGTTCCTCGAGCTGTGCCCACCGTTCGAGGTGGATCCGTGCTGGGTCATCGTCCCCGATGCAAATACCAGAAAGCGGGTGACACCGGTTGTGCAAGAGCTTGGAAGAAGAGTGATCCAAATTCATCCTGGATTCACCTACGGTTCGGGCGCTAACGAACTAACCCGGAAAGCCCTTCGGGAGATTCCGCGCTTGTGTTCATCACTATCGAAAAATGACTCCCGTGTCCTCGACCTCGGGTGCGGGTCGGGCGTGCTGGCGTTAGCGGTCGCAAGTTTGGGCTTCAAGAGCGTGGTGGGGATGGACATCTCCGTGTCCGCCTTGAGGGAAGCCAGGTGCAATGCCAATGAAAACGGACTCAAGGTGAAGTGGGTATCCAGGCTGGACACGGAGATCACGTACGATCTCATCATCGCCAATCTTTTCGGATCCCTGTTCTTCGACTATCTGCCTGTGTTCAAGAAAGTTCTCGCCCCTCAAGGTCGAATTTACTGCGTAGGATTCGATCGCAACCAGGCCAAGGAGCTGCTCCCGATGTATGAGAAAGCGGGCTTCAAATCCCGGTTGATCACATCAGAAAACCCGGATTGGATGTCGATCGAGTGGTATCGCTAGTTTCTGCTAGGGGATACTGAACAGAAAATCAGGAAGAGACCCGTGATCCTGTTTTAGTCGCTGCGTCGATGTGTAGCTCTTCAATTTCTTGTAGAATCCATGAACTTCGGGGATATAACTCTCCTTTTTAACGGCCTCGAGGATCCGTCCTTGGTCTTCCAAAGAAAAGGAAGAGAGGTTGATATTTGACAAAAAAACCTGGGTGAATCCGTCCTCTTCACGAAGCCATTCCTCGGAAGAAAGCGTGAAGTGCTTCTCGGCAGAAATCAATCGTGGATTCGGATGGGAGATTTGCTCCGGTCTGAGTCTTGGAAAGATGATGTCCACCGGATTCAACTCGGGGGATTCGCCTATATTGATCAAGGTCCACAAGGTTCTCCCGATGAATTCCACCAAGTCCTGGTGCCAGGGCTCTCCGAGACTCATCGGGCTGGTGTCATGCTCCTTCGGTGCGGCGCCCTCGAATGCGTATTGCACGAACATTCTTGCATAAGCCCGCTGAAGCTCGCCGTAGCTGATTTCATGGACGACATACTTTTCAAGGGCTTTGCTCGCCTTCACCTCATCGATCGTGAATCCCTGTAATTGCCCGGAGAGGTAAAATTGCACGATCTCCCCGTAGAGGGATTCACGATGAATGTTGAATTGCGGATCGATCTTTTGAATCTCCTCGATCTGGTCGGGAAACAGATTGATCGTAAGAAACTCAATGTCGCGATCAAGACCGAACGATCTCCCTGTGGGAGTTTTTGATAGAACCCAATAGTCGAGTCCCACGGTGGCCACCGCCTCGGTCAGGATCATGAAGAGTTCGAGTTCCCGGTGGTTCCGGTCGCGAATGCCACGGCCGAGTCGGGTTTTGCAAAAATGGTCGATCAAGCGCATTGCCCAGATGTGCAGGTAGTCGTGAACCAGAAACAAAACTTCGTGAAGGAGCTTTGCTCTGGTGCCTGTCGAGTCCGGGGCTTCCGATCCTCTGAGCCAGAAGGCAAGATTGGAGATTTCGTTGAAGTAGATCTCATTCAAAAATGGATTGAATCCGCTTTGGAAACCCTTCACAGCTCCGATATAACTCCAGCGTGAATCATACGGGCGTGAAACCAGTCTGAAGGAAGACTCCTTGAAAAAATGATCGAACAAAGGATGTGTTGGAAGATTTCCCATAAAAAAACCCTCCCCCGGTTAACACCAGGAGAGGGTTGTCGACAGTTTGATTATTTACCCAGCTTGTCGATCAGAGCCTTCTGGGCGCCCGACAGCCTGTCCGCAGCAATCCCGGCACCAACGATCACGACCTCGTTTTCACCTGTGGTCTCACGGTAGGCCTCGATACCCGCTGCCTTCTCTTCGGTGCCTTTTGCTGCGACGGCTTTTTTCACGTTGCTAGCAGCACCGCCTACAATTCCGGCATTCTTAATGTCATTGAAGCTAATTTTTTTCATTCTCTTGTTCCTTTTGTTTGGTTGAGAGCCATCCAGCAGGAACCCCCCGCCCTCTGACCCCGTACGGAGAGAATAGCGAAGTTTGTGGTGTGAATTCAATGTGTCAAAACAGACACCTGGGCAAATACTTCCGCTGTGTTGACAAGGGCCTTGGGAATTCGATGATTTTTGTTAACCTGTGGAAGTAAGATGAGGAATCTCGATACTGTACTGCAGCATGATCTCATGGATTGCGGAGCCGCAGTGCTTCAGGTGGTTTCGAAATACTTTCAAATGCAAGTGGACTATCGGTGGATTCGGGAGCGCCTTCGTGTCGGTCCGGACGGAGCCACGCTCGAGAGCATCTCCGAGGTGTCAGACGAGATGAAGCTCAGGCACCATCTGGTTCAGTATTCACAACTGGAAGAATTGGGCGCGGAGTCTGGTGTATTCATCATGTGTGGCAAGCCCGCGCTCATTCAAGCGGGATACGGGCATTATGTCGTCTATCGTGTTTTGTCAGGTGGACGTGCGGAAATCTCAGACCCGTCATGCGGCGTCCGGCGTGTCGATGTTCGATCGGTTGAGGGGCGTTTCGAGAACACATGCCTTTTTTTTCCGGACGCGGAAAATTCGGTTGTGGATCAGACCCCCAGGATTCGCAACCCCGGTCCTGCATTGCAGGCGCTGGTCAAAAAATACCTGTCGGGTTTCATAGTTGTAGTAGTTTTGGCTTTCCTAGCATCGGTTTTGAGCGTTGTCCCAGCCGTGATTTTCGGAAAAGTGGTGGACTCACTCCAAGCGCGGGACGGTCGTACCTTAGGCTGGCTCATGGTGTACTTGCTGTGTCTCGGGAGCCGTGAGTTCATCGGGTACATCAAGACCTTCCGGTTTCTCAAGCTTGGGCAGCTTTTTTCTTTTCATCTGACAGGAGTGCTCATCCGGCGGATCCTGCGGGTGAATTGGCAGACCTTCAGTTCGAGGCGCTACGGTGACTATACGGGCCGTCTCGGAGCGATCGGTGATTTCCAGCGCTTTGCTTCGGACGTGCTGGATTCGGTTTTTTCAAGGATGGTCACCTTGGTGTTGACCTGCATTACTTTGGCGTTGATCGATATTCGCTTGATGTTGATCGCTGCATCCATCGGTGCAGCCATCCTGGGTTTGAATTCGATTACAGTCCGGAAAAAGGCCGCGATGGGTTACCAGATGGACATTGTCACTTCGGGCAATGGATCAAATATCTACGAGTTGCTCGCGTTGAAGCGTTGGATCGGCAACAATTCGTTTTATCCATATTTCTTCAGGCGGTGGTCACGCCTCACCAAGCGGGTGGCAAAGATGAATTCGGGCTTGGCCCGATTTTCGTTCTTCTGGGACAGTACCGGCTTGTGGCTCTCCGTTTTGCTCGAGCTTTGTGGCTTCGTTCTGGTGCTCCGCCTCTTCAGCCAGGGGGTGTTGACCTCGGGTGAAGTGATCACTGCGATTTCTCTGCAGGCGGCTTTGGTGGGTCTGGTCTCGTCTTTTGACGGAATTCAGCTGAGCTACCGAAGCGCGAAGTTGTCTTATGACCGAGTGCAAGATCTCTTCATGGACAACCCGGCCCTGTCGCACGGCCGAAGCATCTTGGCATCTTCCGGGGCAATCCGTCAGATCGATCTCGAAGGGGTGAGTTTCGGATTCAAAGGCGAGCGTGGGGCCCGCATTCTGGAACGGCTGGATCTGAGTCTTTCGGTAGGTAAGATTGTCGCCATTCGTGGGCCGAGTGGGTCGGGGAAGTCGACGATTTTAGGGCTAATTTGTGGGAGTCTGATCCCGTTTGAGGGTGAGTTTCGTATCAATGGTGCGGACTCACTCCCGTGGGGTTCCGTATCGCAGCTGAGGCTTTGCGCTTTTGTGGATCAAGAGCTCAGATTCTTTGACGGTACGATCTATGAAAATCTGTGTCTCGGGGAGATGGTGCCGGAGGCTGAGATCCACGAACTGCTCGGTCTTGCCGGCTTGTCGGAGGCCGTTTCGCAGTTCCCGAAGGGGATTCATTCGGAAATCTCCGATTTTTCGCGCGGTTTGTCCGGGGGCCAGCTGCAGCGGATCGCAGTGATTCGAGCGTTGGTCAGCCGGAGACCTGTCGTCGTATTGGATGAGCCGACATCTTCCCTGGATGAATTGTCCGAGAGGAAAATCATGGATTTGTTGATGCGATTCAAGAGCCGTAGGATTATTCTCATTTCGACCCACAGCGATTTGTTGACTACGGTGGCTGATGAGGTGATCAGCCTGGAGGCAGTCTATGGCGGGAATTGACATCTCCAGATACTCCACCCTGGTGAGGCTCGCGCATCAAACGGGTTATTCCAGCTTGTTCCCGGAACACCAAAGGCTGGCCCTCGAGGTGGTTCCGTGGTTCGGTCCTGGTGCATTCCGTGACGCCGCACCATTTGGTACCTGGGAGGCCCATGGGTACTCCGATTTTCAGTTTCAGCCGGGTGTGTGTCAGTTCCATCTGGGATCAGCACGCTCGGTGCATGTGTATGGGAGCTACCTGAAGGGTGTCGGTGTGACCCCCTTGTATCGTGCGGATGAATCCAATTACTACCATGGAACGGGTCATCTTTTTCCCTCGGCCGCGGCCCGGGAGTTTTTGGTGAGTGAATGGGTTCGCAAGCTCGGATTGTTTGATCGGGTGATCCCATGCGAGGGCGTGTTGGTTTCGCCCCTCGGTCAGGACTTGAGGCGGTTGACCGAACAGATCTACTCGAATGGTGAGGCGAGGCTTCCCGAGTTCCGGGAAGGGGCGCCCGAATGCGATCTTCATCTGAAGGCCATTTCAATTAAGTCGGGGCCCTTTCTTCGCTTCACGAATTTCAACTGGTATCTTCAGACCCAGATTTCTGACTCAATGTACAAATTCGCGGATATGTGTTCCGACTGGAATCTTGAACTCGGCTTGGCCGGCCCCGATCTTCCTGAAGACGGTGATTTCTCCGGCACCTGTGGGGTGTGGGCCGCTCGTTTGATCGAGCGGTTAAGGGGCTTTTTCGAGTTTCAGAAGCGCGGTGTTGTTTGGTGCAGTGTCAATAACAACTTCACTTCCGGTCTGAAGTTCCTCGATCTGGAACTTCCGATCGTCACAGATCCCGGGTTCCTCTTTGATGTGATTCGGAAGGACCGTTGGGAGCCCGGCGCGCAGACTGCTCGGATCGAACTCTTCCAGGTGGTGCGCGAGGTGAGAATGTGGATTCTTGAATGCATCGCCTGGTGTCGATTTCGCTCCTACCGCCTCGGGCATTCAGGTTCGGACTTGCACCATCGTCAAGGTGGACTTTTGAATGACCTTGCCTCGGAGATGGAGCGTATTCTTGTGCACAGCCCGCTGTTTGATGACAGTTATTGGTTCCAATTTGTCTACGACTCCTACCGCGAGAACCTGCCTGTCTCACAATTACCATCGTTGGAACGACTCTTGAGGAGTGAGGCGACGCTCCGCCTGCAGGCCTCTGCCATGATCGAATCGGTGAAGGAATCCGTACCGTTCGATGCTCGTTACAGCAGCGAGCTCTCGAATCGTGAGGTGTTCAGCGTCCCCCGATGGTGGCTTCAAGTCCGTGGCGGAGACCCCGGTGCAGGAGCTCATGCGGAGCTTGCGCGCCTGATTCGGAACGTGGAAAGCCAGGGTGATGAATCAGGTTACCTCTCGGCCCTGGACTATGGCCTGCAGGAGATTCGGCGGCTATCTCGGTCGTAATCCGTTTATTTTCGCTCTTGATCAACAAGGCAGGAGTAGCGCTTCTTTTTCAGTCGAGAGCAGCTCGGAATGTGCTTGAAGTCGTTGATGTGCTCGTAATTGATATGGTCTGCGATGACGAATCTCGCACCGGGATAGTTCTTCAAGTTCCCGAACTGATCCACGGCAGCAAAAGAGTGGTAAGTTGAAAGTTTAGGAATGATTGACCCGATCATCTCGATGTTGCCCGCCCACATGTCCGCGTGAGGTAGTTGATCGTGAGGTCCGTCGAACATGTCGTTCTCAAGCACATGGAACTTGTAGACTCCAATCAGAATGTACCGGTTTCCATCTTTGTAGAAAACAAAGTCGGAATTCGCATCGTGGTAGACCTGTTGTTTCGGGTAGTACGTCAGTCGGACGAGTCTCTCGTCACCGGGATGGAGTGTTTCGATGAAAATTTTCTCGCTCGGAAGGTAGATTGCAGAAAACCTGAGGCCGCTCTCATCTATGAAGTCTCCCCAATGTTCTTCTCCTGGAAGCAGGACGCCCGCGGCACGGAGGCGGGTGCGATTCGCTTCGCGATCCTGATTGACATAGGGGTAGTGAAATACCTTGGCGATACCCAAGCAGTTCACTCTTCTGATTAAGCCTTTTTCGCCTTTTTCGACATCACCGACCTCGCAGCCGAGATCCTTGGCAAGGTCACCTACCCAGCCATCCTTGTTCTGGGTGTCGAAGTTCTCGTTTCCATCCGGCAAAAACATGCGCTTGACCTGGTAGTAAGAAAGCTCCAAGTTGGGCTTTTCGAGGTCCCAAACGATCGTGCCGCGGATCCACGTCCCCGAAACAGGAATGTGGAAATACCAGTAGAACTCAGAGGGGTAAACTGTGATTTCGTTCCCGGTTTGCTCAAAAAGGGCTCGGATGATGACCTCCGGGCGCTTCAGTGTGGTCTCCTCTGAGCTCCTGAATTGTTCGATCAAGTTGGACTGGATACTGATGTAAGGTTTTTGGGCGGGTGGGACGGTTTTTGGTGCTGACGAGCAAGCCGGCGCGGCCAAAAACAAAACGCTGATGGCCGCGCATTGCATGACCATCAGCGTATTTATCCTGTTCAAGATAGACGGCATTTTGTGTACTGATCTTCCTTTGCCGTCTTTACTTCTTGGTAACCGAGGTCACATGGATCGTGGCATAAGAGGAGTTGATCAGGGGACCGCCATCCAAAAAAGCCACGTCAGATACGTGCACGTGCATCTTGGTGCTTTTCTTCGGGTCTCCGGCCGCCTTTATCGGGCCATGTCCAGACGAGCGTTTGCCGCTTGCCAGTTTGGCCGAATCCACTGCCCCTTTTTGTGAAGACCCCTCGATGTGCACTTCTAGCTTCGCTGCCGAGGCTGAACCCACGCTCAGCACTCCACATAGTATCAGTGTATATAGATTCACAGGTAATCCCCCTTGTTTTGTTTCAATCACCATACGACGTGGATAGTGCCTTTTTTGCTCTTCCCGGGACCATCCTGAATGTGAACGCCGAGCTTATCGCTCTTTTTAACATCGGTCATCGCTTCGAGTCCGAGCGCTTTTCCTTTTCTGACCCCCTTACCGCTGATCACAGAGAGTGATTTGGAGTCCACTTTTTGGGCTACGCCATCCACGATGATCTCAACGGGGTCGGCCCCGGCCCACTGGTTGATTCCGACGATTCCGAACAGCACACCGAGCGCTAGAAATGCCTTCATACTCTAAATGATCCTTTCATTTCGTACGTGAAATGGCAGCAAACCCAACCCATGTCTGATGTGCCCCACATAGGAAAGGCTACGGGCGTGTGTTTCGGAAAACAATATGTGTCCTGAATGACATCTCAGGTTGTGACTGATTATTTAATCTAGTTTTATTGTTGACTATTGATTCACGGACGAATATGCTCCGCGTCAAACCGGGAACGGTTTGGGAGGAATCCGAATGAAAAAGTCAGTAAAATCAATCGGTAGCGCAGTTTTGGCCCTGAGTCTGTTGGTGGCGGTGAGCCCGCGGGCCGTCGCTTGGGATTCCTGGGACGAAGCCCAAGAGCTTCAGTCGGTCCAGGCGACCCGCATCCCTCTGGTCAGTGTCACCGCTGAAACCGAGCCGGGCTCGACCGGAAAGATCGGCATCACTACTGCCTCCGACGGTTCCATCGCCAGCTTCTACTTTCAAGCTCCTTCCGGAAAAACAGTGGAATACAGCCCTTCCGAGTTGAAGAGTGGGTCCCGGGTTCTGGTCAGCAAAAGCGGCTACGATGTGGTCCGGGTGAAGGCCATGGCTGCGTCGGACAAGTCGCTCAAGTTGAACATCATTTACCTCAAAAGCGTGGTGAGTAAGAGCACGGGGAACCGTGTCCTCACGATTCAATACAACTCCAGTATGAATCAGTACCAGATGATCGACGAAAACGGCCGTCCGGTCCGCTCTGCTCACGTTTCGACTCAGCGCAATCTGGTGGGGATGGCGGTCGGAGTGGCGGCAATTTCCACGCAACAGTAATTCCTAAAAGTGCTAGAATCGCCTCATGGCGAATCCAATTGAGTGTCAGGGGTGGGTCCAGGAAGCGGCCCTCCGCATGTTGAGGAACAACCTCCACCCGGATGTGGCAGAAAACCCGGAAGCTTTGGTGGTCTACGGAGGCATCGGCAAGGCGGCACGGAACCCGGAGTCCTACCGGGCAATCCAAGAGACACTCAAGACCCTGAAAAACGACGAAACCCTTCTCATTCAGAGCGGAAAGCCGGTGGCGGTTTTCCGCTCTCATGCTGATGCCCCCCGCGTCCTCCTCTCCAATTCGATGCTCGTTCCGAAGTGGGCCACATGGGAGCACTTTCATGAGCTCGATCGCGCCGGACTCATGATGTACGGCCAGATGACGGCCGGGAGCTGGATCTACATCGGCACCCAGGGCATCATCCAAGGCACCTATGAGACCTTTGCAGAAGCCGGGCGCCAACACTTCGGAGGCGATCTCGCCGGTCGTGTGGTGCTCACTGCGGGTCTCGGAGGGATGGGCGGCGCCCAGCCGCTTGCGGCATCAATCGCCGGTGCGGTCTCGCTCACCATCGAAGTCGATCCGATGCGTGCCCACCGCAGGATCGAGACCCGTTACCTCGACGAACTCCATCATGACCTCGACGACGCTCTGAGGGCGGTGGAGCAGGCCAAGGCCAAGAAAGAAGCTCGATCCATCGGAGTCATCGGGAACGCAGTGGATGTGCTGCAGGAACTCTTGAAGCGCGACTTTCTTCCGGATCTCCTGACCGATCAGACCAGTGCGCATGACGAGCTCAATGGATACGTCCCGCACGGCATGTCACTCGAAGAAGCCGAAGATCTGCGAGAAACCGACCCGGCAGCTTATCAAAAGAAGTCGGTCGAGAGCATGGGAGCCCATGTGGCCGCCATGCTCGAATTCAAGCGACGTGGAGCGATCGTCTTCGATTACGGCAACAACATCCGTGCTCAGGCTGTCAAAGCCGGGATCGCGGATGCCTTCGATTTCCCGGGTTTTGTGCCGGCCTACATCCGTCCACAATTCTGTGAAGGCCGCGGTCCTTTCCGTTGGGTGGCGCTCTCGGGCGATCCTCAAGACATCGCTGTCACCGATCAAGCACTGAAGGACCTGTTCCCCCATCATGAAGGTCTCCACCGTTGGCTCAAGGTCGCTGGCGAACGGATCGCATTCCAGGGTCTCCCTGCCCGGATTTGTTGGCTTGGGTTCGGAGAGCGCGTGAAGGCCGGGCTCTTGTTCAACGAGCTGGTGCGCACTGGAAAAGTGAAAGCACCGATCGTGATCGGACGGGATCACCTCGACTGTGGATCGGTCGCCTCCCCGAACCGTGAGACCGAGGCCATGAAGGACGGCTCCGATGCGGTTGCCGATTGGCCGATTTTGAATGCCCTGATCAATTCAGTGAACGGCGCCTCGTGGGTGAGTCTCCATCACGGCGGAGGTGTGGGAATGGGCTACTCCATCCATTCGGGGATGGTGATCGTCGCGGATGGAACGCCCGAAGCGGCTCGGCGTTTGGAGCGTGTTTTGACAAGCGATCCCGGTATGGGCATTGTCCGTCATGCCGACGCAGGCTATGAAACCGCCATCGAGATTGCCCGCCAGAACCTCCCGGAGTACGGGGCTCGGATGCCGATGATCCCCTCGAAAACGGTGAAGTCATGATCCGCGCATTCATTCATGCATCCCGGGTGCTGACCGGTGAAGGCGTTCTCCTGAAAGAAGGACGGATGCTGAAGCCCGAAGATGTCTCGGCCATCGAGGATGGTGCGGTCGTCTTTGACGAAAAGAAAATCCTCTGGGTGGGACCCACTCGGGAGCTTCCGAAGAAGTATCAGAAGGTCAAAACGACCGACCTCAAGAAAAAGCGCGCCATCATTCCGGGGCTGATCGATTCCCACACGCACCTGGTGTTTGCCGGATCACGCGCCTCGGAGTTCGCCCGTCGCGCGGCCGGTGAGTCGTATCAGCAGATTGCCCGGGAAGGGGGCGGAATCCTCACTACCGTGCGAGCCACCCGCAAGGCCAGTGTCGAGGAGCTCTTTCAGCTTGCCCTGAAAAGAGCCTTGATTGCTTACCGCTACGGCGTCCGGACGATGGAGTGCAAGTCGGGCTACGGTCTCGATCACGGGACCGAGCTCAAGTGCCTGGAAGTAGTGAAGCATCTCCGGCAAGCTCTCCCGCAGATGACCTTTGTTTCCACTTATCTCGGAGCCCATGCGGTGCCGGAGGGTGTGAAAAAGTCCGCATACATCGATGAAGTGCTTCACCGTACCCTGCCCGAAGTGAAGCGAAAGGGTTTGGCCGAATTCTGCGACGTCTTCATCGACGAAGGGTACTACACGATTCAAGAAGGAGAGCGGATTCTCCGTGGTGCGAAGAAGCTCGGTTTCAAGCTCAAAATCCACGCCGATGAGCTCGGCAACACCCAAGCCACCCGACTGGCGGCCAAGCTTCAGGCACACTCCGCCGATCATTTGCTCTGTGTGTCCGACGAGTCGATCCGTTCGCTCGCCAAGGCCGACACGGTGGCGACTCTTTTACCCGGAACCGCCCTTTATTTGAAGGTCCCCTATGCGCCCGCTCGCAAGATTCTCGATGCCGGCGCCCGCGTGGCGATTGCGACGGATTTCAATCCCGGATCCTGCTATTCGCTCAATCTGCCGCTCATGATGAACCTCTCGGCGATGCAGATGGGGATGAATCTGGCCGAGATCTTCGCAGGGGTGACCTATTCGGCGGCTTGTGCGCTCGGTCTTGAACAGAAAAAGGGTGCGATTTTGCCCGGCTTCGACTCGGACTTCATTGTGCTGCCTTACGGCGAATTCGAAGAACTCTACTACCGGATGGGTTGGTAGATCACTTGAGCCAGAGTTCCATCATCTGATGGACTTCTTCGGAGTCCCAATCGCGGCCTCCGGTCTCGAACATGAGAACCTTCCGGTCCTGGTTCAAAACCACGCTGAGCGGGATCGCATGCACATCGAAGAGTTCAGCAAGGACGTTTCCCTTGTCAGTGTACTGGGGGAACTTCATTTTGAATTTTTCGATCATGGGAGGGGCGGCCTTTTTGGGGTTCTCGTCCACATTGATCCCGAGAACCTCGAAGCCCCTGGAGGCATATTGATCGCGGAGCTTCACCAGGGAGGGCATTTCCTCGATACAGGAGTCGCACCAGGTGGCCCAGAAGTTGATCATCATGATCTTATGCGGAAGTTTCGAGAGCATCACCTGGCTCCCGTCGAGCTGGGTCAGTTCCATGTCCGGAAGCTCGATGCCTTCGGCCAATTCAATCCGCTCGGACAAAGCGGCTGATCCTTGACGGTTCACGGAAGCCTTGATCACCAGCAGGGTGGTCACCACCAATACGAGGATGCCGATCAGGGGCAGGTAAATCCGCTTTTTGCTCGGGGGCGCGTCGCCCAGGTAAGGCGAAACGTTCGGGGTCGGTTCCTGCTTTTCAGAATCTTCCATATTCGCCCAGCTTAACCTAAAATGAAGGAGTGGAAAAGCTCAGGGATCAAAGTGGTCAGGCGGTGGTCGAATATGTGGTCCTGCTCACGATCATTCTCGGAATGGCGGCGACTCTTCAATATGGAGTCCAGAAAACCCGGGACAAACTCTGGAAATTCGTCATTTGCAAAGTGAGCGCACCCTGCCCGAGTTGCAGTGCGACAGACTCGGCCAAGGCTGTTTTACCCAAGGGTGGAAGTTGCCCGGATTGAGGGCGAAAAAAAAGGGCCGGCCGCCTGAGCGACCGACCCTTTCAGGTCACGGGTGACCCGTGATCACTTCTTCACAGGAGCTTTCGGAGCTTCCTTGGGAGGGTTCTTCGTCAGGGGGGCACCCTGGGTCGGAGCACCCATGTTCATGAGCGGAGCTCCGGCTTCGGGCTTCGCAGCCGGCTTGGCGCCGACGCCCGACTTCAGCAGAACCTCTGCACGGAGGGCCTGGATCACTTCAGGGCGCTCTTTCAGCCAGCGGATCGAGTTGTCGCGGCCTTGTCCGATGCGTTCGTCCTTGTAGGAGAACCAGGTGCCGCTCTTCTCGATGAGGTTGTGGCTCACGGCGATGTCGAGCAGGTCGCCTTCCTTGGAGATCCCTTCACCGTACATGATGTCGAATTCGACTTCTTTGAACGGAGGAGCGAGCTTGTTCTTCACGACTTTCACGCGGGTGCGGTTTCCGATCACGTTCTCGCCGTCTTTGATCGCCTGGATGCGGCGGATGTCGAGACGCATGGATGCGTAGAACTTCAGCGCGTTACCGCCGGTGGTGGTCTCGGGGTTGCCGAACATCACGCCGATTTTCATGCGGATCTGGTTGATGAAGATCACCAGGGTCTTCGAACGGTTGATCGATCCGGTGAGCTTGCGCAGGGCCTGTGACATCAGGCGTGCCTGGAGACCCATGTGAGAATCGCCCATTTCGCCTTCAATTTCCGCGCGTGGCACGAGTGCTGCCACGGAGTCGACCACGAGCACGTCGATTCCGCCGGAACGGACGAGCATGTCGGCGATTTCGAGAGCCTGTTCACCGGTGTCCGGCTGGGAGATCAGGAGGTCGTCGGTGCGGACACCGAGCTTGCGGGCGTAGCCGACATCGAGAGCGTGCTCGGCGTCGACGTAAGCCGCGATTCCACCTTGCTTCTGGATTTCAGAAACAGCGTGGAGGGCCAGGGTGGTCTTACCGGAAGATTCCGGTCCGTAGATCTCGATGATCCGGCCGCGGGCATAGCCGCCGATTCCAAGCGCCAGATCGAGGCCGAGTGAGCCGGTCGGACAAACCGGGGTGTCGGCGCTGATCAGGGTTTCCTCGTTTCCGAGGCGCATGATCGAGCCTTTACCGAATTGTTTTTCGATGGTTTGGATGGCGAGGTCGATCGCCTTCCCCTTGTTTGCGTCGTTCATCTTGCTGACTTCCATTTGCTGCTCCTTCTTCGTGTGGTTATGGGTACGGGTTTTACAATTTTCGTGCCTGGTTCATTCCTTCAACAGTTGGACACAGGCTTCAGGGAAAGTGTTCTCGCTGAACCGCTCGAGCCAGGGGTTCTCCTCGGACTTCAGGACGAGCTTCCGGCGTGGGGGCAAAAGTTCGTTGCAACCGTCGCCCGCAGGTGGTGCTTCTTGGGGGGTGCACTCCGTGGATCCTTCAGGGCACCGGATCCTGACATGGAAGTGTTCGTGGTGTCCGGGCCAGGGGCGGAGCTTGTCGAGCCAGGTGAGCTCGGATTCTTCGAGGGTTGAGCACAGATAGGTCTTGATCGCCGGATTCACGAAGATCCGTTCGACTTCCGGACTGAGTGAAGCGAGCTTCAGTTTCAAGATCTGCTCGGCGCCGAACCGCTTCGGATCCACGATGCCGTTGGCGTTCAGCATGCTGATCATCGGCAGGTTGTCGCGTTCTTGGAGGGAAAGGCTCCTCATCCGCTGTTCAGGATGGGTCCAGAACCAGACGTCGACATCGAGTCCGACCTGGTGGCTGTTGTGACCGTAAGGCATCGGACCACCCCGGGCTTGGCCGAGGTCGCTGATCAAAAGGGCTGATCCGAGAGACCCGGTTCTTCGGGCCAGACCGGTGATGAAATCAATGAGGGTCGGGTGCCCGAACTGCCGGTTCCGAGAAAGGCGCATCGACTGGTAGCCGGTTCCTTCTGGTGCGAGCTGCTTGGCTCCCCGGATGCATCCGGCCGAGTAGAACCCGATCACGGTAGGAGAGCCGGCAGCCGGACCCGGAACCTGGCTCCATGCATTTTGGGGTGCGGGCGTGGAAACAGGGGAAATCGGCTCTGCTACCGAACAAAAACCAAACAGAGTCGACGCAATCAGAAGTGTTCCCCGGATCCCCATGAATCTAGAGTTAGCCCTTTCCCCTTGGAATTGTAAAGAAATAAGTGTCAAATTCATTACCCGACTCAATTACCCAAGTAAAGATCCTCGGACAGGTTTTCAAAATAGTCCAACAAGCCTTCGCGGATCCCGTGCACCACTTCGTTGATCCGAGAAGGATACGAAAACGACTGCCCCCGGAACTGGGCGCGGGCGTCGAGTTTGGTCAATCGCGGGAACTCCGTAGTGTGGTCGTAGTGCAAACACTCGAGGTAGACCATCAGGGAAGTCAGGTTGCGGCGGTTGATGTAGAGGTTTCTGGCATACACGCCGTCCTTCACCTTCACCGAGGTGATGAACTCCTGGATATTCAGGCGCTTGAGTCCGAGGCTTGCGCTCATTCCACCGATCACGCGGTCAGCGAGCTCCACCGATGCGTTGAACCGACGGGTCTCCATGAGGTGATTGAACATCATCGCCCGGACCGCGCGCGATCCGGTCTCGGCGGCGCGGAATCCACCCGGGACAAAGGCTTCGATCGTGTTGTCGCGATTCTGGAGTTGATCTGACTTGAAAGCGTCGTAGTGGACGTCGATCACGATGTCCGGCCGGAAGTCGTCCACCATCTTGGCGCGGGCTTCGAGATCCGCACCGGTGATGAAGTACTGCCCACGCTGAACCGGGGTGAATGCTTTTTTTGTTTCAGGGGCGTTGAGCACCCGCTCGATCATCTCCGACTCGCTCCCGTTCAGGAGTGGGGTCATCCAGGCATCGAGGCTGTTGTAAAAATACTGGTTCAGGTAGGGAGTCGGATCAAAACCGTCCAGCCCCGGGTTGGCGACCGCGCCCGCTTCAGACCGGGTGAGCATGACCGTCGCCCCCAAGGTTTCCAGTTCTTTTGCAGCCAAAAGCGATGTCCAGAGGGTGAGTTGCCCTTCGCTCACGCGCTTACCCCGGATGCTCACGAACTTTCCGGTTTTTTCGTCCCAATCCGGAGTCCCCATGTGCCCCGGATCGATCAGTACGCGGAGGCCCTTCAGTGGCGGCCCGGAGCGGCTCTTCACTTGCTGGGCGATGGCGGCGATGCGCGAGAGCAGGTTCTGACTGTTCGGGCCCTGCACCTCTTTCAAAAAGTCCGCACCGGCTTCGAAGTAGTCCCGAGGCAGAATGTGCGAGAAAAACTCCCGGAACATCGACACCCCTTGATCATCGACAGACAGGTAGCGACGCAAGCCTCCGTCCGGATCCACGAAGGGCAGATTGGCGTCGAATTCGGGACGGGTGGTTTCTTCGGTTTTCGGGAACCAGTTCGCAGGAGGTGAGGGTTCTTCCGGAATTTTCAGCGCCGAGAGCACTTTCTTGAACCGACGATCGCGATCGAGCGGATCGAAGGGGAGTCGGGTGCTTTCCAGGCGAGAAGCTGTCGGTACGAATTCAGGGCTCACGTATCCGGGAAGGTCTTCCAGCTCGTAAGCCTGGGCGATGCCGGTCAAGCCGAGCCAAGGAAGCAAAAATAAAACGTTCCGAATCATAAAAACCCCCGGGAAATCCGTGCGCCGGATTCTAGCTCATGGATGCGGGATGTCAATCAAAAACGCCCGCCAAAGCACCCAGCCCACACCCAGGGCGAAGACCCCGGCGAGGAGATCATCCAGGATCACGAACAGGGACTGCAGGGCCCCGATTTCAAAGCGTTTTCCATAGCGATCCACCTGACGGATGGGAGGTGGCTTCGCAGCGTCGAACAGGCGAAAGAGACCGAACTGTATCCAGAGCACCAGAGCGGTCTTGGGTAGCAAGCTGATGGCAATCAAGTATCCTAGGATCTCATCGATCACAATGCGCTGGGAGTCGGGCTGACGGGTGTTCCGGCTCCATTCCCAGGTGGCCCACCATCCCGCAAAAAAGAGGATCGTGAATACGGATACCTGGGAGATCGCACTCCAGTCCCGGATCCCGAAAGCCAGGAGCAGTCCGATCACGGTTCCCGCCGTACCGGGGGCTTTCGGAGAGAAACCCGCACCGAGGCCTGTGGCCAGCAGACTGACAATCAATCCCTTGAGATTTCGCACTCTTTCTACCTAGCAGAGCGGGGGCGTGCCGTCGAACAAGTTTTGATTGAGGCCCTGTGGGGCCTAAGGTAGCGTAAAACAGCCATGGCCAACTCGGCGAAAGCCCATCAATTTCAGTCCAAATGGAGGATCGGCGAGAGCATTCTCGATGTGCTTGTCGGCGGTCGTTCGTTCCTGGATTCCAAACAAGGCTTTCGGGGGAGCTTCAAGAACGAACAGGCGGCGGACCAATTCCTCCACGCTTACGGGCACGACTTCCACGATCCGATCGAACGGGCCGAGCTCCAGGGCACGCTCCAAGAGGCTCTCCGGTTCATCCGGACCTATTTTCTGAAGCCCGCAAACCCGGAGGGGCTCCAGCTCGAGATCCCGAAAAAGATTCTCGAGATGACTGAGATCCGCGATCTCCTCCTCTTCGCCAGCTCCGAGTCCCAGGTGGAGCTCCGGCATTGGGCCTGCGCCATCCTCCGGATCATGCACACCCTGTCGCACGTGGATCGCGACATGCGGACCCATTACTTCAAGGATATCCAGACCCAGATCCTCGACCGTTTCTACCGTCAGCTCCACCGTGATGAACAAGGCCAGCTGTACCTCGGCCGCACACCGGACGATCACCTGCGGGTGAATCTGGTCGAGTTCCAGGTCAAGCCGCAGAAAACCCGCGACAGCACGCTGATGAAGCTCCTCCACAAGCCCGAGAGTGTCGCCGAGGAGTTGTTCGATCGCGTGGGTGTCAGATTCATCACCAAGAACCGCGTCGATGCGATCCGCGTGATCCAGTACCTCGAGCGGACCCATGTTGTGGTGAGTGCCAACATCAAGCCCTCCCGCTCGCGGAACACGCTGATCGACACCGAAGTCTTCCGCCAGACGCTTTCTCGCGAACTCCCGCACCTTCTGCACGGAGAAATCCAGGAGAACGAATTGCGTGACCTTCTCGAGGCCACCCCGCTTCCGAAAGCAAGGCCGGGAGAAAATCCGTTCAGCTCCGAGCATTACCGAGCCATCCAGTTCACCTGCCGGCAATTGATCAAGATCAAGAATCCGCTCTCGGATCACATCCGGGACCTCAAGCAGGTCTCACGCGGAATGAGCATCGATCCCATGCTCCTCGCGGCGATCGAAAAGGTCGATCAACGTTACATCCAGCGGGTCGCGAGATTCTTCTATCCCTTCGAGATCCAGGTGATGGACGAGGTGAGCCACCGCGAAAATGAAAAAGGCCGGAGCGCTCATGCCGAATACAAGAAGGCACAACAGCAGGCCGCTCTTCGTCGGGTGATGGGGGCCCTTTCCGGAGCATGAAGCTCACAGTCGACTTCCTCCTTGTGGGAACCGGAGTCGCACCGCTGCTGGCGGCACAAAAGCTGGTCCAACGGGGTGAGACGGTCGCCATCCTGAATCCGGACTCCGATTTCTTTCTCGAGAACTCGGAACTTCCGCTCGATCTGCTCAGTTTCGAAACCACCGACACCGATCTCAATCGGCGCTTCACCAACAACCTCCCTGAACAGATGTATCGCGATCTGTCTCCCGGCTTTCCCGGGGCGATCGAGATCGCCAGAGAAGAAGACGCAGGCAAACCCGGAGCGGAGTACCAGGTCGAAAGCGCCCCGTGGATCCGCGCCCGTCGCAGGATGTGGGTGGCCCCGGCTTCGGGCCCCAGTCGAGACCGCCTCGAGAGTCTGTACCTCCGCGCGCTCGATCTCGGTTGGAAGCCCCAGTGGCTCGAAGGCCTCGCCATGGCCCGCAGGTTTCCGGGGTTTTCCTCCCGCAGCGCCGAGTCTCGCGACCTCGAAGGCTGGGTCGGATTCATGGGGCCCAAGCTCGGAGACGTGGATGTCACCCGCTACCGCACGGGGCTCCTCGAGTTTGTCCGGGAGCGCCTCGGGCGTGAGAACGTCCTGACCTCGGTCCACAGTCTCGGTGCGGACGGTAAAGGATTTCGTTTCCAGGGCAAACAGGGCCAACCGACCGGTGTTTCGGTGAACCGGGCCGTGCTTCACTTTTGGACTCCGAGACTCGAGCGCGGACTCCGCAACGGACTCGAGCGCTATCATCCGCGTGCTTTGCGGGGATTCAACGATTCAGCCACCCTTCAGTTGTGGGAGGAGTGGGATCTGATCTCGCGAGATCCCGTGAACCCCTTTGTGGTGGCCCATCTCGAGAGCCTCCGGATCTGGTCCCATGGCGAAGGCATGCCCCCGCCCGACGGGTGGAACCGGATCAAGGTGATGCGCCGGGAATTGTCCACTCGATTGGCGGGAGAATCTTCCTTCTCGGACATCGGTCGACTGGTTTTTGAATTCATGGGATGGGAGCGCTTCACCGTGCGGAACATGACTCCACGCAGTTTTTACCGCTGGAACCAGACCACTCCTATCGAGTACGACGCAGAGGGCGTGCGGAACCTGATCATTCCCGCCTGCGATGGGCCTTTGCAATGGATCGCGACCCAGGTCAGGAAGGCGATCGACGGAGTATGAACCGATGAAATTCCGTGACGGACAAATCGATGTGGCCATCGTCGCCGGCCCCCGCCTCAGGCTCTGGCCGACACAAGGAGTGAGGGTCCTCTCCCGGTACTGCTCGGATGCAGGCCTTCGAGTGGGTTGGTACGGAGGTCCGGGTATCAAAGTCCGGGGTGTGCTTCCGGGCGAAAGCGGTGGCGCGGTCGTCATGGTCGAGGATGCCCAGTCCCGCCTTCACCGCGTGCTCGCCAAAGCGGTCGTCAAAGTCAGCGCCGAGCTCGAATTCCCGCTTCCGTTTCCAGGATGGTATTCTCCGGGCCTCATTCCCGAGTCCACCGCTCGGCGCCTGCTCAACGAGGGGAGCCTGAACTGGCAATCGGTTGTGGTGATTTTGGGTTCCGGTAATCGCGCGCTCCGACTCGGCGCCGAGTTGCTCGAGCGCAATCATTCGAGTCGCGTCGTGTGCCTGGAGTCCGTCTACGATCAGGTTCAAGGCTGGGAAGTCGACTTGCGCCGATTCGAGATTCTCGGCGGGAAGATCGCTTTCGGCAAACCTGTCGGCCTCGAGCAAAAATCACCGTTCACCTGGTCGCTCAAGATCCAGGACACCCAAGGAGTCCGGATCATCGATGCCGCACGGATCATCTCGGTGGGGCCTTTCGCAGAAGACGCCGGCTACCGCGAATTCCCTCCGGGCAGCTTGTTGGTCGAGTGGGAGAACACCGAAGCCGCGCAACTGCAAGAGGATGTTGAACAGGTCCTGCTCGACGAACACCGTGCGGTGGTGCTCGCCGCAAGACTCGTGCGAGGACTTGCGGAACCCTCGGCCGAATTCAAGTCCCAGCTCGAAAAGCAACTCTGGTCGAGCAAGCAGAAACTGAGAGAGCTCGAGTCGCTCTCCGCCCGTCGTTTCCGTTGGAGCTATGAGGGCAAGTGGCTCAGCGCTGCCAGCAAGGCCGCGCTGCACGCACACGAGGGAGTCCCCAAGCGACTCGAAGCCGGCAAGATCAAGGCCTCGATCGAATGCGTGGAGGCGATCGGTTGCCGCGCATGCGAGAAATCCTGCCCTGCCGACGCCATCCGCATCGATCGCGAAAAGAAAACGTTTCTCATCGAAGACTCCTGCACCGGGTGCGGGTTCTGCCTTCAGTCCTGTCCGAGCCGGGTGCCGGTCATGATCGAGGGCGATGCGGCGTCCAGTTTCACCCACCTCGTTTTTCCGATCACCGAAAAACCCCTTCCAAAGAAGGGTGATCGCGTGAGCCTGCTGTCACGTAAGGGTGAAGTCCTGGCCCAGAGTCGAATCACCGATTTGTTCTTGGACGGTCCGGTTCCGCTCTTCAAAGTCGAGGTGCCTTCCCATTTGATTTGGGAGGCGCGCGGTATTCTTCCTCTCGAGAACGTGGGCGCCGTCCAAGACAGCTCGGAGTTCTATCAAGAGCGTGGGACCCGCGTTGAAATCCAGATCCAAGGCGATGTCCGACGCGTCCGAGAGGGCCAGCTCACATCAGTGGCTTTGTTCGAAATCGGCATGGCCCGTCCCAATGACATCCTCATGTGTGGTGACGGTAGTTGCGGCCTTTGTCAGATCGAGGTCGACGGCATCAAGAAGTTCGCCTGTGAGACCACCATTCATCAAGGCATGAACGTCCGCTTCACACGCGATCATCCTTCTTCGTCCGAACTTTGCCCGTGCGAGGGAATTGAGACTCCGGCCTTCCAGGATAGGATCTCGGCCGTGAAGCCCGAGACTCTCGAGGCCTTGACCCAGGTGATCGGGGTGGGGCAGGGGCGTTGCCACGGGCTTCTGTGCCGGAAGTCGTGGATGTGCCTGGCTGAACAGGCCGGGGTTCAGGTGGATCGGTACCACGATTGGCGCTTCCCTTGGGGAGACTGGACCATTAAGTGATTGAAATTCAATCATTTACAGTTTAATTGGAAATACCCAACTTTTTTTGTTGTGTATTCGAAATCCATTAATTAAACTGGGTTTATGGAAAACTCCATCAAGAAAAGTCCTCACAAGTCGCCGAACTGGGTCGGGTCGTTTCTCCGCGAAAAGCGTGAAGCCAAGGGGCTTTCTCAGAAGGAACTGGGACAGAAGTTCGTTCCACCCGTCACCACTCAATTCGTTTCGAACCTTGAGCGCGGGATCACCCCGATTCCGGCTCCTCACATCCAATCTTTGGTGGGGGCTCTCGATCTGAACGAGGCCGAGCTCATGGTGCTGATGGAAAAAGAGTACGCCGCCAAGCTCACCCACAAGATCGCGGGTCAGCATTTTGAACATCAGGGAGATGCTCCAGCGGTACTCGTGATCGCCCGCCAGGACGAAGAGTTCTTCAAGTGGGTGGTTCAGAGTTTCAACAATCTTAGTGATGCGGACCGTGCACAATTCAAGGCTCAGATCCAGTCCTGGTTTGAGTTGAGCCTGAAGAGAGCCTGAGCAACTAGGCATGCTCGGCGACGGTTCTGCACAGGGCGGGCATCCCCGGGTTCGGGGAGCCCGCCCTTTATTTCTAGAGACCTCGAAGGATTCCGAAGTCCATACCCGGTACGGTTCGGTGACGGCCGATGATGGAACCCCGATCTTTTACTGCGAGGAAGGCTCCGGCCCTCCGCTGGTATTTTGTTACGGCATCGCGTGCTCGACCTTGCACTGGACCTACCAGATCGAATTTTTCCGGAAGCACTACCGGTGCATCTGGTTCGATTATCGGGGTCATCGCCGGAGCCCGATCCCTCTCCGCATTCAGAGCATGAGTGTGGAGAACGCCGCTCGAGACCTCCTCACCGTGCTCAATCATCTGGACGTGGGACCTGCGGTGTTTCTCGGTCACAGCATGGGTGCCAGCGTGGTGCTCCAGTTCGCGCGCGAATTTCCCGACCGGGTGAAGCGGATGGTGCTCGCCAACGGAACGGCAAAGAAACCGCTCGAAACCCTGCTGGGGGGGAATTACCTGGGCCCGGCATTTGACCTGCTCTCCAAGACTGAGCGCATGAAACCGGATTGGGTGAATCTGCTCTGGAAGGTCCAATACGACATCGGCGCATCCAGGCAGCTCCTGGGCAACCTCGGTTTCAACCGGAGCGTGACCCATCCGGGCGACATCGAAACCTATACGCGCCAGATCGCCGAGCTTCCGCCGGTGGTGCTGACCCAGACCATGAACCACTACCAGGCGTTTGATGCCACGCCATGGTTGCACGAATTGAAGACCCCGAGCCTGGTGATTTCCGGCGACCGCGACTTGGTGACTCCGCCCGAAACCCAGGATCTGATGCACCAGTTGCTTCCTGACTCGCAATTGGTGCGGGTGTATGGGGGGAGCCATTGTACGACACTCGATTATCCCGAATACGTGTGCCTCTTGATCGAGAGGTTCTTGAAAGCCGCTTGAGTTGTGCGCGAGTTGGCGCAATCTGCGACAAACGCGAATCTTGGGTGGCATAAGTGATTGAAACTATTGAATCCGATCACTTGGCACCCTACTTGCTTTGAAAGGGGTAAGCCCGAATCTTGAGGAGGGCGTCAAACATGAAAGGGAAGGACAGTATGAACAAATTGATTTCGAAACTGATGTTGGGATTGGGAATGTGTGCCATGGCCACCACCGCATTTGCTAAAGAAGGCGGAAAAGGCCATGGCGAGGGCATGAAGGACAGGCGCCGTGGAGTTGAGGCGCGCATTCAGAAGCAAGAGCATCGGATCCAAAAAGGCGTGGAAAAAGGCAAACTCACCCAGGACGAGGCCGCCAAGCTTCAAGAGGGCGTGAATGCCATCAAAGAAGAAGCCAAAGCGGCTGCTGAATCAGACGGCAAGGTCACTAAAGAAGAGCGTAAAGCCCTGCGTAAGAAGCTGAAAGCTTCATCGGAAGCGATCCGAAATGCCAAGAAGCCGGAGGGAGCAGAGTCCTCTGAAAGCGGTTCCTCATCATCGGATGCACCAGCCGCTCCGGCTGCAGGTGGTTCGGCAGAGTAATCAACAAGCCTCAAACAAATTGGCTGAAGTGGGCGCGCTTTGCTTCAGTGATCGCAATAGAGTTCGAAGAAGGCGTCCACTAGCCAGAGGTACTCGATCGACCAGCCGGCGTTCAGGATCAGTGTGCAAGAGAGGGGAGCAAACGCCGCCATCTTCGGTGCGCGGATGAATTGCCCGGCGATCATTCCAAGGGCTTGCTCTTTCCGCTCGAGGTAAAATTTGCGCTTCCACTTCCTGGGGCTCAGTTTCAGTTCGGCCAGAAGCGACTGTTTCAAGATCCGGCAGGCGAGCTTCATTTTGAATTTCGAAGCGGGACGATCGCCGTAACCTTCGTTGCAATAGGGTGACTGAAGGAGGTCTTCCTTCAGGAACTTTTCGTAGATCACCTGGATCTCGTCTTCAGCCAATGCAGTGGCGGTGGAGTCCAGAGTGGGGGCGTCGTCTCCTCGAAAACCACCCGCTTGGGCAGGGAGGGTCAAAAGGCTCAGGAGCAAAATGGTTGAAAGGAGAAGGGATTTCATGCGGTGGGGGATATCACCCTGCGTCGAATTTGGCAATCCGGGCCCGGAAAAACCTGCCGATTGTGCCCCCCGGGGGCAGGGTTTCTAATGGAAACAAAGGAGCCTTGCTTATGAAACTGCCTGTTTTTGTCCGGAATTTCGGATTTCTTGCCCTAGGTATCACTCTCGTGCTTTCTCTGACCCAGCTTTCAGCTTGCGCAAAGAGCGACTCGGGAAGCACTGACACCGACTCCAGTCAGACCACCCTTTCGAATTTCAACCTGAACTGCGGCTCTTCGAGCTGCGTGAACTGATCAAGGAAATCGCCATGAAAAACAGCAAATCGACTGCAATGAAGTGGATGGCCGCTGGAATGATCCTGGGTACGGGATTCTTGGGATTTCAATCCGTGCAAAAGACCCAAAGCAAAGTGAACCCCCTGGATTGGATGATCCCGGATGCCTCAGCCAGAAAACCACTCGTGAACTTTGACTTTTCCACCTCGGCGGGTCGAGGGGATTTCATCCGGTTCTTGTACTTCATGGTGAATGGCATCCCTGAAGGATCCGGCTACACCCTGATGGGTCCGGATGGCGGCTTCGTGGGGATGATCAAGCAAATGACCAACAAGCTCGGTGGGGCTTTGGCTCGGGCCGGCTACGCCGACTGTGACTCGATTCCGACGACTGGACAAGCGAGCGAAACCATCACCAAAGATGGAATTGCCATGACCATGACCATGCGATTCAGCCTGGGCACCCTGACCATTCCGAATGGATACGTCGGTGCAGGTAGCGTGTTTGCAAAGCGGGTGAGTGTTTTCAAAGGGGACGACCAGGTGATGGCCTTTGAGATGACTTGCCCGGCAGGGACGGGAATCCGTACCGGCTACATCATTGCAGACAAGGACATGATGAAGGAGCCCCTCCGTGAAGTGAAACGCAACATGGAAGCCTACTTTCAAAAGAACGAAAATACGAATGCAAGCCGGGTCGACATGCTCCAGATTGCGGAGGGATCGGCTTCCAACGGAGAAAAACTGGCCGTGACCTTCAACACGGACGACGGGGATTCCTTTCAATTGTGGATGATTCGCACCACCCTGAACGGTGGTGACAGCTTCGGAGTTCGAGGTACCCGCTCGTCCAACAAAGCAAGGTTGAGTTCCATTCACTACACGAATGCGGATCTCGCGAACTCCGATCTGATCGAGAGTGTCGTATCGAACAGCTTCACTCCGACTCTCGGAAAATTCACCGAATGTCTCGATTTTTCAGGGGTGAGCGCCACCACCGGCACGGGCTGCTCCAGCATTCAGGCCCACACCAGCAATGCCCAGTTCAACGGTGTGACACCCGTTGCCTGGACCATCGCCGGCATCGGAGCGGCGACGATCACTGATTTGAATCCTTAAGATGTCTTGAGATGCGCCGACTCGAGCTTGCCGCTCGTTTCGAGATACGCCTTGAAAGGGCGGTTCTCGGGCAGCTTCAGGTTCGGGTCGGCCTTCAGGATCTGCATCACATCGTCACGAGCTTTGATGAGCCAATCCTGATCCCGAACCAGGGACGCGATTTTGAAGGGCAGGGCGCCTGATTGCCGGGTGCCCAGAAACTCACCCGGGCCACGGAGTTCAAGGTCGGCTTCGGCAATCCGGAACCCGTCTTCAGTTTCGCACATCACTTCCAGCCGTTCGGGGGTGGGGATGTGTTCGGGTCGATCGGTTTTGAGGAAGCAGGTCGAGGCATACTGCCCCCGCCCGATGCGGCCCCGCAATTGGTGCAGCTGCGAAAGCCCGAAACGCTCCGGATGCTCGATCACCATGATGGTCGCATTCGGTACGTCGACCCCGACTTCAACAACAGTAGTGGAAACCAGGATTTGCACCTCGTTCTTGCGGAAGCGTTCCATCACGGCGGCCTTCTCGGACGGGCTCAATTGACCGTGGAGCAGGCCCACCCGGAACTGCGGGAATACCTCATTGGCGAGTTTCTCGGCGGCACTCACGGCACTGGTCAGGTGCTTGAAGGATTCCTCTTCGGAATCATTCACCAGCGGAAAAATAAAATAAGCCTGCCGCCCGTTGTCCAACTCATGATTGATGACTTCGATCATCTTCCGGTGTTCGGCAGGGCGGATCAGGCGGGTCTTGATGGGAGTCCGACCCGGCGGGCGCTCGCGGATCACCGAGACTTCGAGGTCCCCATAAGCGGTCAGTGCCAAGGTGCGGGGGATCGGCGTCGCGGTCATGACCAGGGTGTGGGGCTGGATCACAGACTTTTCGCGAAGTTTCCTGCGCTGGTCCACTCCAAATCGGTGTTGCTCGTCGATGATCACGAGTCCCAGGTTCCTGAACCGTACAGGATCTTCGATCAGCGCATGCGTCCCGATCAAAAGTGCGGCCCCGCCTGTATCGAGGAGTTCTTGAATGGCTCGGCGTTCGGTGGTGGTGGTCTTCCCTACGAGCAACTTCACCGGGACCTGATCGCCATAGAGCCGTTTCAGATTCATGTAGTGCTGTTCGGCCAGAATCTCGGTCGGGGCCATCAGTGCCGCCTGGAACCCTTGGTCCATCACGCCAAGGGCGCTCAAAAAGGCGACGGCCGTTTTGCCGGCACCGACATCGCCCTGAAGCAAGCGGTTCATCGGGTGGGGCTTGCACAGATCCTGTCCGATCGATTCGAGGGCATCGCTCTGGCCCCGGGTCAGGGCGAAGGGGAGTGAGCGGAGGTGCGTTTCAATGCTTGATTTGAGGCGGACTGAATCGAGGGCGTGACCTTTTTCTTTTTCGAGGTTCAATCGCTTGGAAAGAATGTGCCACTCGAACTTGAAGAATTCCTCGTAGATCAGGCGTTGATGCGCAGGCGATTTGAAATCGGCGAAGGCCTCTTCGCTTTTGGTGGCTTGACCCGATGGGACCACGGGCGGGAAGTGCACCTCCCGGATGGCGTGCGCAATGCCGGGAAGTCCGTGCTTCTTCAATGCAGGGACGGGAAGCTCTTCCTTCAGGGAAGGTAGAGCCAGTGTGAGAGCGGTGTCGAGGATCTTCCGGAGGGTCTTGGTCGGAATCCCGTCGATTTCAGTATAGATCGGGACGATCCGTCCGACGTGGAGTTCTTCCTCCAGATCGAACTGAATGTCAGGGTGGACCATTTCACGGATGGATCCGAACACCTTCACCGCTCCTGTGGCGATGATCTTGATGCCGGGCTCGAACTTCTGTTCGAAGCCCTTGTAGGTTCGGAACCATTTGAGCGAGATCCACTGCTTGTCTTGGTCGAAGGCCTTCACTTCGAGAAGCTTCGAAAAGCGCCCACGCAGAGGACGCATGTAAGCCTGATGCACGGTCAGTTTCAGGGACGCCGAAGACCCTTCGACCAGGTCCTTCACCAAGGCCAGTTTGGAGCGGTCTTCGTACTTGCGTGGGAAGAAATACAGCAAGTCCCGGATCGTGCGGATGTCGCGAGAGGCGAACACCGTCCCGAGCCGCGGTCCCACCCCTTTGATGAACTGTACCGGAGTGTCGAGCGGATTGTCGTGGAAGGGTTTCTTGGTCACACGTAGCGGATCTGGATCACGACGTAAGTGATCTTGCCCTTCGGGGCGTTCACTTCGACTTCATCGCCGGTCCGTTTGCCCACCATCGAGCGGGCAATGGGAGACAAGACGCTGATTTTGTTCTTTTTGATGTCAGCTTCGTCCTGTCCGACGATCTGGTAGGTGATCTTGCCACCGTTTTCGTCTTCAAGGTCCACCGTGGCACCGAACGCGATCTTGTCCGACTTGATCTCCTTCGGGTCGATCACCTGGGCGCGGGCCATCTTGGCGTTGATTTCCTGGATGCGTCCTTCGATGAAGCCTTGGCGCTCTTTGGCAGCAGAGTAATCGGCATTTTCGGAAAGATCGCCGAGTGAACGGGCGTGCTCGATCGCGGCCACGATCTTCGGGCGCTCGACCTGGGTCAGGTGCTTGTGTTCTTCCTCGAGGAGGCGCTTGCCTTCGAGGGTCATGGGGAATTTTTCTTCGGACATGATTCCCCGAGCCTAGCACGGCGCAAGGCAGAGTTAAACCTGAAAAAACGGAGACTTGGGCGCTACTTCTTCTTGAAGAGCGCCTCGGCTGCGGACTTCAGCGCATCTCTCGAGGTTGCCTGTGCCCCGGTTCTCGAGCTTGGCTTGAAGTGATCGCAAAAGTTCGCTTTTTCTTTGTCCACCACCCGCTCGGCCGAGCTTTCGCGGCACTCGTTGTTGAAGGCACGATCGTGATGCTCGCAATTCTTGCAAGCATGGTTGTCCCTTCCGCAGTGATCGCAATGATCCTGGCGGTGGTATTGATTTTCGGGGATTTCTTGATTGCAGGACCAGCAGCGACCCATGAGTGAACCCCGGCCCGGAAACTAAAGCGTCATGACATCAATGCGTTCATCGCGCATTTTTTCGATGGCCAGCAACATCGACCAAGCCGCAGAGAGCACGGTCGAATACGGAATCTTCCGCTCGAGTGCCGCGCGGCGGATGTCGTAGCCGTCGTTCATGGCGGTGGCGGTATCCGATACGGTGTTGATCAGGAGCACGTAGTCTCCACGTTTGATCGCCTCGACACAGTTCGGGCTGCCCTCCGAGACCTTGAGCACCGATTCGCACACCATCCCGTTGTCCTTGAAGAAGCGGGCGGTTCCGGGTGTTCCGACAATGCTGAAACCCAGATTCATGAATTGTTCGGCGATACTGAGCGCCTCGGCCTTGTCGTCATCGCGAACGGTGATGAAGACCTTGCCCTTGTGGGGCAGGCGCACGCCGGCACCTTCGAGGGCTTTCTGGTAAGCCACGGCGAAGGTTTTAGAGCGACCCATGACCTCACCCGTGGACTTCATTTCAGGTCCGAGCACCGGGTCCACGTTCGGGAACTTGTGGAAGGGGAACACGGGGGCTTTGACGTTGTACACTTGGAGATTCCGGTCGAAATCGCTGGTGTAGCCCAGGTCGACGAGCTTCTTGCCGAGCATGAGTTCCACTGCGATCTTGATCACCGGGGTTCCGACGGCCTTGCTCACAAACGGAGCGGTCCTCGAGGCGCGGGGGTTCACTTCGATCAAATAAATGTCGTCTCCGAGAACCGCGAACTGCGCATTCATGAGGCCGACGACGTTCAACTTGCGGCCCAGAATGCGGGTGTAGGTCCGGATCCGGTCGACGATGTTGCGGGGCAGGGACTGCGGAGGCAGGCAAGAGGCGCTGTCTCCGGAGTGGATGCCGGCCTCTTCGATGTGCTCGAGTACGCCACCGATCAGAACGGTTTCACCGTCCGAAAGCGCGTCGACATCGACCTCCACCGCCCGGTCGAGGAAGCGGTCCATCAGGACAGGGTGCGAGCCCGATGCGTACATGGCGTCGTCGATGTAATTGCGGAGGGCTTCTTCAGAACGCACGATCTTCATGCCCCGGCCACCCAAGACAAACGAAGGGCGAAGCAGCATGGGGAATCCGAGTTTGAGCGCCTTCTCGATCGCCTCGTCCTTGGTGGATGCGATCACGGACTCGGGCTGAAGGAGGCGGTATTTCTTGATGTCCTTCACGAGGTCGTCGAAAAGCTTGCGATCTTCGGCCATGTCGATGCTCTTCGTGGTCGTGCCGAGGATCTTGAGTCCGCCTTCTTCGAGGGCCTTCGCGAGTTTGAGCGGAGTCTGACCTCCGAGCTGGACGATCACTCCGAGCGGCTGTTCAATGCGGGCAATGTTCAGCACCGATTCGGCCGACAGGGGTTCGAAATACAGCCGGTCCGAGATGTCGAAGTCCGTGCTCACGGTTTCCGGGTTGCAATTCACCATGATGGTCTCGTAACCGAGTTTCCGGAGAGCCATGGAAGCGTGAACGCAGGAGTAGTCGAACTCGATGCCTTGTCCGATCCGGTTCGGACCCGAACCGAGGATCATGACTTTTTTAGGGTTCTTGGTCGCGATCGACTCGTTCACCGTTCCTTGGTAGCTCGAGTACCAGAACGGGGTCTTCGCCACGAACTCACCGGCGCAGGTGTCGACGGAGTGATAGGTCGGGAAGATTCCGGCCGCTTCGCGGGCCTTGCGGACTTCGATGGCCTTCACTCCTTTGATTTCCGCGATCGAATGATCGCTGAAGCCTTGAGCCTTGATGCGCTTCATGAATTCAGCGCTGAACGGGAATGCCGTCGTTTCAATTTCTTTCTGGACCGCGATCAGTCCCGCAATCCGGTCCAGGAACCACGGATCGATTTTGCACTTCTGGTGGATCTCCTCCAAGCTCGCGCCTTTGGCGATGGCATCGGCCACGGCCAGCAAGCGTTCGGGATGTGCTTTCTCGATGCGTTCCCAATAGATGCGCTTTTCGGGGAGGGGCTTCAGCCAGTTGGCTCGACGCTCGATCGAGGCCATGGCCTTCAAGAACGACTCCTCGAAGTTCCGGCCGAGGGCCATCACTTCGCCCACGGACTTCATCTGGGTGCCGAGTTCGGGGTTGGTCTGACGGAATTTCTCAAAGTCAAAGCGGGGCACCTTGGTCACCACGTAATCGATCGAGGGCTCGAATGATGCCGGAGTGGTTCCGGTGATGTCGTTCGTCAATTCGTCGAGGGTGTAGCCGATGGCGAGCTTTGCCGCGATCCGGGCGATCGGGAAACCGGTCGCTTTCGAGGCCAGTGCCGAGGAGCGCGACACGCGTGGGTTCATCTCGATCACGATGACGCGACCGTTCTGAGGGTGGATGGCGAACTGGATGTTGCTCCCTCCGGTTTCGACCCCGATCGCGCGGATGATGCGGATCGATTGGTTGCGGAGGTTCTGGTATTCCTTGTCGGTCAGGGTTTGGGCCGGAGCGACGGTGATCGAATCACCCGTGTGGACACCCATCGGATCGAGGTTCTCGATCGAGCACACGATGACCACGTTGTCTTTTTTGTCACGAACCACTTCGAGTTCGAATTCCTTCCAGCCGAGCAAGCTCTCTTCGATCAGGCAGGAATGGGTCGGCGACAAAAAGAGTGCGCGCGAAAGTTTTTCCGTGAACTCGGATTCGGTGTTCACAAACCCACCCCCTTCGCCTCCGAGTGTGAAGGAAGGACGAAGGACTGCCGGGAGACCGATCTCCTGGATGATCTTCTTTCCTTCTTCGAGCGAAGTGGCCACGAAAGACTTGGCGCTCTGTACGCCGATTGCATCCATGGTGCGCTTGAAGGTTTCCCGGTCTTCAGCCCGGTGGATGACTTCGGGCTTCGCCCCCAGGATCTCGACACTGTATCGATCGAGTACGCCGTTCTTGTGCAGTTCAAGAGTCAGATTCAGTGCGGTCTGGCCGCCCATCGTCGGGAGGATGGCGTCCGGCTTCTCCTGGCGGATGATTTCTTCCACCACCGGTACCGTCAGCGGTTCGATGTACACGCGATCGGCGAGCTCCGGGTCGGTCATGATGGTCGCCGGATTCGAGTTCACCAGGATGACCGTGTATCCCTCTTCTTTGAGGGCTTTGATGGCCTGGGTGCCGGAGTAATCGAACTCGCAGGCTTGTCCGATCTGGATGGGGCCGCTACCGATGAGGAGGATTTTTTTCAGGTCTGTTCTTTTTGGCATAACTTAAAAGCTCCATCCCGCTTCGAACTTGAGTTCGATCGGGTCTTCGGGTTTGGCCTGGTTGTAGGCGTTCACGGCTCTCGGAATCAAGGTTTCGTTCGTTTTCAGCAGGGCGAAACTGTAGGCAAACCCACCGATGGTGAGGGCGAGTCCGCTGATTTGCAGGATTGACTTGAGCGAGCTTTGCGAATCGGTCGCGACACTCCTCGAAATCCGAGGCGCGAGAGCAAGGGCCAGGATGCCGATGGTGCCCGTGTAGGCGCTCAGTTTGCTCAGGTCCCGGCGACGTTGGTAACTCTTCAGCAACTCATCCGATTCAGGGACGCTTTGGACGAAAGTCCGCAAGTTGGAGGCGTCTTGGGCCTGAGGCGAGTCGACTGTGTAAACTTCTCCGCGGTAGACAAAGGGGCGTTCGCACCCGATCTGTCGCACCGCCTTGGGTCGCCGGAGCGGATTCGGAATCTCGGTCGCGCTCGAGTTCATCTGGACGCGGAGCTCTTCGACGCCCGGGTTCGGACAGGGCGAAGGTTGGCTCGCCGACGCAGTCGTCGACATGCAGATGAGGATCAGGACACGGAGCTTCATTGCGTCGGGCATTAAAGCACAAAAGCGGGGTCCGGACGATGGAATTCTTTAGTTCATGGCGCACCGCGTCTTGTGTTAGGGTGGGCGCCATCATGACCCGTGCCGATCCCCAAAAACCGAGTACCTGGAGGCCCTACAAAAACGGGCTTTGTGAGGGGTGTTGGGCGGGCTGTTGCACCTTGCCGCTCGAGACCAGCGCCTACGATCTGATCCGCCTGGGGGTGATCAGCGAGGACGAGGCGGCCAGCTCCCTCCGGAAGGCGGCCAAGAAGCTCTCCAAGGCCGGAATCATCCAGAGCTACCATGCCAACAGCGGGCTTTTCATCATTGAGCAGCGGGTGAACGGCGATTGCATCTTTTTGGACGAGAAGACCCGTCAGTGCACCGTCTACGACCGGCGGCCTGAAGTGTGCCGGACCTTTCCGAAGATCGGACCTCGCCCGGGGTACTGCCCCGCCGGGCCTAAAGCTGGAGCCCGGGCCGGAGCAAGCAGATGAAACCCTTGATTCGCTTCCTGTCCAAACTTCCCTTTCCGGTGCTCCACGTTCTTTCGAGTGGCATTGCCTTTCTGATGTACCGGGTGTTCGGTTACCGGAAGAAAACCGTGCGCGGCAATCTCGAGCGATCTTTTCCTGAAAAATCTCCCGCCGAGATCCGGGCCATCGAACGGCAGTTCTATTCCAATTTTGCCGACATCCTGGTCGAGACCATCAAGAACTTTGCGATCACCGATTCCGAGCTTCGCGACCGATGCCGCCTGACCACCCCCGAAGTGGCGCAAGAATTGTGGAACCGGCAGGTGAATGTGGCGGGGATTTCGAGCCACTTGGCCAATTGGGAGATCCTGGCTCTTTCTTTGAGTCGCGAATTCCAGCACCACTGCTACGGGGTGTACAAGCCCCTCTCGGATCCGAAGATGGATGCCGAGATCCGCGTGTCCCGCCAGCGGTTCGGAATCGAGATGATTCCCATCAAAGCGGTGCGGGGTGTGCTGGAGAATCCCCCCGGCAAGCCGTGGCTTTTGGGGCTCTTGGGAGACCAAGCCCCGCACGACTACGAAAAGGCCTTCGAAGTGGAGTTTTTGAACCAGCGGACCTTCGTGGTGCCGGGCCCGGGACTGCTCACTCTCGAGCAGGGACTCACGCCGATCTGGGGCTGGATGAAGCGCACGCCGGAGCTCGGACGCTCACGCTTTGAATGGGGGGTCGAGATCCTGAGTACTGACTCGGCCGGATTCGAGTGGACCACCGCCGACCGTGCCCAAATGGAGCGGATCGCAAGGGTACACGGGGTGTCGATCGAGACAGCCGAGCACGCGCTGGCCCTGACCCGTCGGGTGGCCGAGCGGCTCGAGGCGCGGATCCGCCAGAATCCGGCGGATTGGCTCTGGACGCACCGGCGCTGGAAGTCGCGCTGAAGTTTAGAGACCCAATTGCGTGAGGAGTCGATCGAAGGTCGAGCTGAACCCGTCGGCTACATCTTGCGAAGTGAGCTCAAACTCGATATCCGGCTTCACGCCATAGTTTTCGACCAGGCGTCCGCCCGGACGAACCATCAGGCTCGTGGTCAAGGAGTAGCTCACCGGGAACATCCCCTTGCTCGAGAACTGCTCGACTGTTCCGCCGGCTCCGGCGGTGTTGACTCCCACGAGCTTGACCCGACCGTAATCCTGGAGGATGGCCGGAGTGGCGTCTCCGCCCGAGAAATCGAGCTCGTCGATCATCATGAACACGGGCTTCGAGTACACACGTCCGTCGCTCAGTGCCTGGGCCGAGTGGAAGGGGTAGAGCACATCGAGGAGGGCGCCGGCAAAACGGTGGCGCCGGTCTTGATCGAGACGGACAAAGAGTGAATCGACGGTGTCCTTCAGGTAGGAGCTGGTCAGGTAGAGCGAGACTGGCGGAGACTGGAATTCACCACGGGCATACGAAGCGAACACCCGCTCGTACTGCTTTTGCATCTGCTCGAGGTAGGCCTTGCGCATGAACACTTGATTGCTCGAGGGAGCCTTGCCGGCTCCGAGGGCAGCCTGCAGTTCTTTTTGCTCGATACCTTTCAGCTCGAGGGTCAGCTGAGAATAGGTCGAGAGCCAGTCTCCGCGAGGGCGCACCGCAAATTTCAGGTGCTTCTCGGGGTCGAGGTCTCCGACCAGGGTTCCAACCAGCCAATCCGACAAGATCACCGCCCCGCCCGGATTGTGGGTTTGGTCCAGGATCAGGAGATCGGTTTTGCGTTCCATTTGCGACAACAGGGCTCTCAGGCTCATGTCCGCCATGAGGAGCGACATCGAACTTCCGGGCATGTAAGACGGAACGCGTACCAAGCCGATGCGCTTGCCGTTCCGCTTGAAGATCCCGGCGAAGACTCCCGAGGCCCGGTTGAAAGGCTTGCCGATGATGGGCGCTCCGGCACCGAGGCCGTTGATGCGCCGGAAGTTTTTCGGAAGCTTGAAGTAAGGCCGCTTTTGCCCGATCTCGACCGAGCGGGCTTCGGGGAGTGAAAGTCCCACGAGCTGTTCTTGGAGTTCGGCCACTTTCAGGGCTTGCTCGACGATCTCGCGATCAGCGCGAGACAGGGGGAGTCGACCGAGATCGGAGTCATGCTTGGCGCGCACGCGAGCAGGATTCTTCGTGACGGATGCCAGTCGAGTCAGCTCGGCGCGTGCTGCGGCCAGGGCATCCGAGTCGGAAAGGTGGGCATCGAGGGGGAAGGCCACTAATGGTGAGCCTTTGATTTGGGCGGGGAGCGTGCAATCCAGGTCGGTTTGTTGGGTGCGCGAACGGAAGGCAAAACGCGCAACGCCCTTTCCGTCCGGAGTCGCGCGAGCGAGGGTCACCAGCCGGTTCTTTTCGGTCCAAGTGCTGAGCGCGCGGGTTTGCAGGGCGCGGGTGCTCCGCTCATTGCCGACATGGAGGACCGGGTCCATGAGTTGGAACAGTTCGGGAACGCCGCGGCCTTCGATCGAGACCAGCTCGTCACCGGCTTGGGCCGCGCACTGGCTCGACTGACGAGCGGCAGCGCCCAGGTGACTCAACAGGACCTTGCCCTCGACCCGCATGAACTGAGCATCGAAGCGGACTTGGTAGGAGCTCGGAATCGAAACCGAGACATGGGCGTCTTTGAGACCGGCGAAGAGTTCCAGGACCGACTGATAAACCTCGATCGAGGACTTGGCGCCTTTCATGCGCTCTAGGAACCGGTTCTTGTGCTCCTCCCAGCGGAGTCCGACGGACTCTTCCTTCATTTTGAGGGGTCCGTAATTCACCTCGATGGCATCGACCAGCATGCGGGCTTCGTTTTCGAGCGGGGCGATACTGGAGGGATTCCGGTTTGCGGGGTTCAGTGTGGTGCAAGCTTGAAGGAGCAGCAGGGCAGGGATGAGGAGGAGGTTCATGGGAACAGTTTGGCAGATCGAGGGGGAGGTGGAGAATGGGCAAAAAATGCCTGCGGGTTCAGGGTGCCGGACCCCCAGTTCGAAACCAGGACTACACCCGCTTGATGTGTTCCTTGAGGATTGAGATGAGTGTTTCCTTGTTCATTTCGCCAGAAGCGATAGCGACAACGATCTCCTCGAGTGGAGTCTTCCCTGTGGAGTCGTCGATGTCGTCTAATTCTGGGCCTAGCTCAAAGCCGTTCAAATCGAGGAAGACCAAGCAGCAGGCCGTACCGACTCTTTTGTTCCCGTCTATGAATGGGTGGTCCTTCACCAGGTGAAAGAGATAAGCTCCCGCCTGAGCCTCGATCGTGGGGTGTAAAAGGTCACCGCCAAAAGTGGTCTCGGGCTGTGCAAGTGCCGATCTTAACAATTCTTCGTTGCGAATCCCCTGGGTACCACCATATCGAGTGATCTGATCGACATGGATCTCGATCACCTCGTTGTAAGTTAGGAACCATGGCGTCACTTCGCCAGGTTCCTCAGGGTTTTTGCAAACTTCTTGTTGGTACGTTCCAGGGCATCCTTCACACTGGGGCGTGATTCAGTGGCACCACTTAAAGGTTTGATTTGAAGAGATTTCCCGTCGAGTGTTTCGATCTCCAAAGGAGTGTCCTCCGTAATCTTCAAGAGGTCGAGGACCGGCTTGTCGATCACCAAGGCCAGGCTGTTACCGTGTTTAATGAGTTTTTTTACCATTTGCTCCTCCCAGGGTAGGTAAACACATTGTAACAACAATGTGTTTACGCGGTCAAGAGGGTCTAGGGACATGCATGGATATGGTTTCATGACACCCGATTTACGCAACTCCCAGGCGCACCCCGGCCCCTGAAATCACAAAGGATTTCAGCGCCCTGTCCGATCGAATCCCAGACCTTCGTCCGGCACCCAAATTTACTCCGGCGACAACCACCCGCTCCGACGGACGCGCACAAAAATGAACAGGCTCACCCCAATCATGAGCGCCCACACGCCCGGGTAGCCCCATTTTTCTTCGAGCTCGGGCATGAACTTGAAGTTCATCCCGTAGACGCCGACGATGAAGGTCAACGGCAGAAAGAACAGCGAGACCACGGTCAGAAAGCGCATGACCTCGTTGGTGCGCTGGGACGCCAGAGAAAGCTGCAACTGCATCAGATTGTGGGCGTCCTCGACGAGTTCATCGGCAATGCGAAAGTGGGCCTCGGCATTCTCGCGGAGGTCTTGGAGGGCCGCGCGATCGAGCCCGGGCAAGAGAGTGCCCAGGGTTTGGATCACCATGCTGGTATGAAGCATGAGGCGTTTCACTACCGAGAGTCGGGACCTGCTCCGGTGGAGGCGCAGGATCTCCCCCCGGGTGAGCTTGCGCAGAAAGATCTGGCGCTCGATGCTGTCGATTTCCTGCTCGATCAAATCCAGAAGGGGCTTGAAGCTTCCGATACAGAGCTTGAGAATCCGCGCCAGTTGTCGGGCAGGGTCTTCGTCCACCGGGATTCCCTTCAGGAACCCGACCTCGCCTCGATGTACAGTGAGCAGGAGCGAGTCTTTATGGAAGAAGGCCATCTTACGTGTCAAACCAAGAAGCGTGTCGGCGTCGGGTTTGGCTTCGGTGTCGGCATAGCGGAGGATCAAAAACAGCGTGTCTTCGAAACGCTCGACTTTAGGATAGTGCGCTGGATCCAAGCAGTCCTGAACAGCCGAGGGGTGGAGCTCGTAGCGGGTGGCCAGCTCCGAGAGGACCTCCGGAGTGCGGGTTTCATAATCGTGCCATGCAGAGCTCGCCATGAATCAGTTCCCGGTCACGATGGTACAAAGCTTGCCGTACATGCCCAGGATGCTCTTGTAATGATGATCGACCGAGCTCACCTGGAAGATCGCGCCGTCTTTCATCGCGGCCGAGATGGTGGCGTCTCCCTGGGTCACGAGGCCCAAGAAGTTCTCGGAGCAGGCGCGTCCGCGCTTCCGGCCGGCCTGGTTGCCGGTGACCATCGAGCCCTCGAAGTGATTGGTATAAATGAGGCCGATTCCGGTCCGGGAGCCCAAGGTGGCGCAGGAGGGGAGGAAGGAAAGGGCGAGCAGGGTGAGGACGAGCCTGTGGGTCTGGTTTCGGGTCATGGGGGAAGGGTATCACTTAAGAAAACAGGGTCAATCGTTTGAACCACCTTCTGAGGGTTCTCGATTTCGGTCCCCTCCCGGTGCTCCACAAAACGGGTTTTGCGCTGTCCTGATGGGTCACAGGTGCCGAGGCTTTACACTCGAGCAGACCGGAATAGATGACTTTCAGTGCTTCCGCGCATTCGTCGGCATGGGTGCTCAGACCCGGTCGGAGTCGGGAGCGGAGTCGTTCAAGAGCCGGACGGTTCCCGAGGATCCGGAGCAAAACCGCCTTCAAGGCCGGTGCATCCCCCGGTTCGACCGAGAACCCGTTCTCACCGTCGTGGATCCGTTCGCCCAGCGCGCCGATGCGGGTACCGACCGGAACGATTCCGAGATCCCACATTTCAGAAAGTGAAATGCAATAGGTTTCGGGCCAGATCGAGGCATGCAAGGAAAGGTGAGCGCTTGGCGCGAAGGCTTCCAGCTCTGCCCGGGTGTAATGCCCGTGAAACACCACTGACGGATTGAGCTTCCGGATCCGTTCCTCCGGATAAGCCCGATCGGTGTTCCCGAAAAAATGGTACTCCAAGGGTAGATCACGGGTGGAGCCCAGAAGTTCACACAAGACTTCCCCGCCTTTGAGTCGGGACAGTCCGTTCGGAATCAGTATGCGGAGGGGACCGCTTTCGGGCCTGGACACCGGCGTGCTGAACCGGGTGCCGGAGGGGGCGCCGATCACCGAGGTTTTCCCGAGCGGTAGCCCTGGAAACACCGATTTGATGGAATCGCGGATTCCAGCGGTATTGAACAGGATCCGATCGGTGGCATCCATGGCCTTCAAAAATGCAGAAATCCGCCGTTCTTGGCTCCCTTTCCGGTATCCCCGGAGTACATACAGACAGGAATCGCACTCTGCCGTTCCCCTCTCCAGCACCCCACAGTACCGCCCTTCCGGATTCAAAAGATTGTACTCGTCGCACACCGTGTAGAAGTCGTGAATCGAAAGGAGGGTCGGAACGGAGCAGTCCTGTGCGATTCGGGGAAGGCTCGGTACTTGTCGAAGCAAATGATGAAAATGAACCAGGGAGATCTCGTAGCGGATCAGGATGCTCTTGAAGATTTGTTCCAGGCCCGGATGACTTTCGTGCTCCGGTAGAACCCGGGGTTCCGGCATGAAGGACTCCCGGAGTCCGGTCTCGAGTGAATACAGGACATAGGAGCCGGGTTCGCCCTGATTGAGGTCGGGTGCGAAGAACAGGAATTCGAATTCCCCTCCGAGTCTTTCAGCGATCAGCCGCTGATAAACTTCGACGCCTCCCGAATTGCTTTCGATCGTACCGTGTCCGACGCACAGGATGCGGGGACGGACCGGATTCCTACTCATGTGGCAGTTCCTTCACAACTTTCGTCACAAATCTCGCCACACCCTGCGCGTTCCAATGAGTGTCTTCGAGGTGGTGGTTCATCAATCCCTGCTTCCAGTCCTCACGGAAGGGATGAAAGAGGTCGACGAAGCGGGCTTTTTTTCCAAGAGTTTTCGGAAGAAACCGCTCGATGAAGTCCAAGTCCCGGTGGGTGAACGGACCGGGATAAATCGAGCTCTTGTTCGGAACAAAGGTATAGACCAGCTTCGTTCCGAGGGGTTCGAGCTTCTCCGCAAGGGCTTCGAGTCGTACGAGATCCGAATCCATCGCCGTCTCGCTCACCCGCTTCTCCCATTCGCCCTCCAAGAAGCGGATCGGTTTGCCCGAGGAGGAAGTGCCCGGTTCGACATCCTGTTCGGGCTCCTGAACGACACGGGACAGGCTTTCGAGCACACCGTGTCGCGCCCGGAAATTCCAGTACAAGTTTTTCCGGATCTGGAGCATTCCGCGGTGGAGGTCTTGAATCGGGGTGAGGGAATGAGCACCAAATCCCGGATGAGTCGGATCCGGAAGGACCGGTATCCCGCCTGCGGTGCGTTCGGTCAGGATCAGGATCACCAGCTTCGGTCGAAGGCCGAGACCGAACACCGAGTTCAGTGCATACGAATAATTTCCGCCCGCAAACGAGCGCACGCAGCGACCGAAGGCCCGGGTCAGTTGAGCCGAGGGGGTCTCTTCTTGAGAGAGCGAGCCACCCACCGCCATGCTGTCCCCGATCACGACGGCAAAGGGATCCGGACAAGCCGGAGCCGGATTCCGGTAGCCCGACTCATCTGTTTCAAAGTGGATGGTCCGCGTCAGCCCTTCTGGATCGCGGAGTGCCAGGTCCCCGCGTTCGATCTTGACCAGGCTTTGGTTCGGAAGAAAAGGGGCGTTCCGGTTCGAGCCCAATGCCAGGGCCTCCCAAGTCCGGCTCGTGAAGCGGTCAAGGGGCAAGGTCTGAAGGGCCACAAAGAAGAACACTCCCGGAATCGAGAGGAGGACGAGCTCAATCATGATGCGGGATAAGGAAGTGGTTTTCATCAGAATTGGAAGTAAATGAATTGGGCTCCCCCGAATTGAGCGGTCATCAGGAAAATAAGAATCATGGCTGCATAGACGAGCCTTCGGACAGGCATAGGGAGATCCCGTAGGCGTACCCAGATCGCTTTCCGTTCATCGAAGTGCTCGAGGACGAGGAGCGACAGGATGGCGAGCGCCGATTCACCGATTTCAAATGAAGGGAGTGACGAGAGGCCCAGGAACGGCGAACGGAAGAGTCCTTGCAGGGTATCGGTTGCCGCTCCCACAGTTGGCGCGCGGAAGAACACCCAGGCGATTGCGGCCAGGCCGAACACCAGAAGTCGACGGATTCCACGAGGCCAACGGGAATACCCCACACGAGCCAGGACCAGGTTCTCGATCAACAGGTAGCCGCCGTGGAGCGCGCCCCACACCATGAAGGTCCAGTTGGCGCCATGCCAGAGACCGCTCAAGAGAAAGACACTCATCAGGTTCGCTTGGGTCCGGACTTTCCCTTTTCGATTCCCACCGAGCGGGATGTACAGGTAATCGCGGAACCAGGTGGAGAGTGAGATGTGCCAACGACGCCAAAAATCCGAGACAGAATCTGCAAAATACGGCTTGTTGAAGTTCACCATCAATTCGATTCCAAAAAGACGGCTCACGCCCCGGGCGATGTCGGAATACCCCGAAAAGTCTCCGTAGATCTGGAAGGTGAAGGCCAGGATTCCGGCCGCGGTCCCGAAGAAGCCGTAGTCCCCCGGACGATCGAAGACACGGTTCGCCAGGAGAGCCAGGGTGTCGCCGACGACCGCTTTTTTGAACAGACCTTGAAGGATCAGCTTCAACCCGGACTTCATGCCTTCCGGGTCGAACCCGGTTTTTTGATGGAGTTGGGGGAGGATGTTCTGGGGGCGCTCGATCGGCCCTGCCACAAGCTGGGGGAAGTACAGCACGTAAACTGCGTAGTGCAACAAGCTCCGCTCGGCCTTGAAACGACCCGCATGGACTTCGAACACATAGGAGAGGGACTGGAAGGTGTGGAAGGAGAGCCCGATGGGGAGTGCGATCTCGAGAACCCGGACGGGCAGGTTCCAGTGCAGGAATGCGGCCAGTGTCTGGAGATTCTCGATCAGGAAGTTCGTGTACTTGAAGAATCCGAGGATCCCGAGATTGGCGAGCACGCTCACGCCGAGATAGAGCTTTTTACGGCCGGCATCCGCACTGTCTTCGATCCGGATTCCCGCCCAGAAATCGACCGCGATCAGAAGAAACAAGATCAGCAGGTAGGCCGGAATCAGAAAGCTGTAGAAGAAACAACTCGCCAGGAAGAACAAGACGAGACGATGTCTTTGGTCCCTCAATTGCCTGAAGAGCCCGTAGACCACGGGCAGGAAGATCAGGAATTCGAAGGAGTTGAAGAGCATGCGGCGAATTTAGCACCCGGAAGGCACGATTTGTAGTAGTTTCGGGGCCATGGTTTCCGTCGTGATCCCTGTTTTCAACAAAGTCGAGCTCACGAACCGTTGCCTCGATTCCCTCCTCAAGAACTCGAAAGCCCTGACCGAGGTTTTCGTGGTCGACAATGCGTCCTCGGATTCCACTCCTGCCGTCCTTCTGGAGTGGGCGCCCCGATTCACCGGGCAGGGTATCCGCTTCCAGGTGGTCCGGAACGAACAGAACCTGGGATTCGGTCGGGCGTGCAATCAAGGGATCCGGCTCTCCACGGGTGAGTTTGTCTCCATCGTGAACAATGACACCTGGCTCATGGAGGGGTGGGACCGGGCCCTGATCGACGAGGCGCGGGATCGGGATCTCGATGAGGTCGGGCCGTTCTTTGACGAGCGCCCCTGGGAAGATCCTCCGGAGGCGCGTGCGCGCGAGTTTTTGCGCCGCAATCCCTCCAATTTTCGGGTTCACTTTGTGGCCATGCTGATGTTTTTCACCCGGTCCGCGGTCGACCGCCTGCGCTTCGCCCATGGGGGTCTGTTTGATGAGCGGTTCTTTGTGACCTTCGAGGACGGGGATCTGCTCCAACGGATGAAGATCGCAGGCATCCGTTACGGACAAACGAGTCGCTGCTACATCTGGCATCAATCGATGGGCACCCGGGGGGAGGGCAACCCGGCGAACCGCCTTCCTTCCAATTATGAACAGGAAGGGATGCGGCTATTCACCGAAAAATGGGGCCATTATCCCCTTTATTTGGACCATACGCTTTGGGAGCGCCTCCGACGCCGATACCGCAACCGGAGAGCCGCCCGGGGGATGTTCTAAAGCCCTGTTTTCTGCTAGGGTGACGCTATGAGCGAGCAGAGCCCGAACCCCGTTTCCGTAGTGATTCCCGTCTTCAACCAGGTGCACTGGACGGAGCGTTGTCTGAACTCGCTCTTGAACCACTCCGAGATGGCCCGTGATCTGATCCTCATCGACAATCACTCGACCGATACCACGCCTGAGGTGCTGGCCCGATTCAAGCCGGAGTTCGAAGCCCGGGGTTGGCGGTTCACGGTGATCACGAATGCCGAGAACCGTGGGTTCGGCCGCGCCTGCAATCAGGGGATCGCCATTGCAACCGGAAAGTACATCACCATCCTGAACAACGACACTTGGCACATGCGCGGCTGGGACACAGCGCTTGCCGGGGCGATCGAGAAGCTCGATGCAGCCATGGTGGGGCCGTTTTACTTCGAAAAAGAATTCAATGAAGAGAAGCTCCTGAAGCGATCCGCGCGATTCGCGCGCTGGAACAAGGGCAAGCACCGTCGATTCTGGGTGCCGATGATGATGTTCTTCAAGCGTGAGGCCTTCGAGAAGGTCGGGGTGTTCGACGAGCGTTACTTTGTGAGCTTCGAAGAAATCGATCTCCGGGTCAGGTTTGACCGGGCCGGGCTCAAGTTCTTCATGGTCGGCGATTGCTTCATCTGGCACGCGGTGAAGGGGACCCGGGGGCACGCCCATTTGATTCCGTCCAACCACGAACTCGAGGGCCGGAAATTGTTCATGGAGAAGTGGGGCTTCGATCCGGATGATCTCAGACCCGGGTATTTCGGTTGGCCGGAACGGATCAAGCGTCGACTCCAACGGATCCGGAACGGGTTGGATTTGTTTTAAAGTTCCGTCCCGGGAAACTCGGTCTCAGCGCCGTTCCATCTGATTTTCATTCCGAGCGGGGATCGCCTCGGTCCTGGGAATGCGAGCTTCAATTTGCCCCCGTCCGACTCAATTCGCGCCTGATCGCGGTCGAACATGAAATCGAGAGTGTCCTTCGAGCTGGCTTTCAGCAGGCCGGGAATCGAATCCAGCCGTTCGAGGAACTCACCGTGCACACGCAGTCTGGCTTCTTCTGATTGCCACCCATAGTGATAGTTCGAAAACGGATGATCGAGGTAGCCGAAGAAAGTCCCGGTTTTGATCGCGTTGTCCAGGGCCTCAAAATACACCGTGAGCGAGTTTCCAAGGGGATGGATGCAGTCTCCATGGAACATGCACTGTTCGGAGTGGGAAACCATTCCCTCGACAAACGGAACAGCTCCGCCGCGGGCCATGAGGTATTCCGGATCGTTGCAGATGATTCCCCCGATGAATCCGTCAATCCCGGCCTTCTTCAGCTTCGGGAGTGCGGCCCTCGGGTTCTGGTGGAAAGGTGACACTGCATAGGAGTTGGTTCGGCCCGGGATTTTCTCTTTCAGCACGGTGAGTGAGGTTTCGGCCTCGAAATGAGCGTCTCCACGGGACTTCGGTCCGAGGCGGGTGCTCGGCTCTCCCCATTCGGGGGCGTGGGTGTGCGAGTGGATGAGGATGGATCCTCCGTTTTGCAGCACATCGTGGATGAGTGCGAGGGATTCCGTACCGAATTCCTGTTCGGTCTTGATGGCAAGCGTGAAGGGGAATTCATGTTTCCGGTAAAGCTCGAACAGAGGACGACCACTGGCGATCGCCTCGTCGCAGTCGATCCGGAAGGTCACCGCACCCCGGTAGCCTGCGGGAATCTCGGAAAGGACGGGCAGCGTCGGTCGGGATCCGGCACCATGATCCGAAACGTAGTCTTCAACGATCCTCCAGTCGAATCCGTCCACGGGACCCACGGGACGGTTGAACCAGAGCAGGCTCGCTTCGTTGGATTCATGAAGAAGGCAATAGTCGGATGAGGCGGGTTCCGCGAGCGAGAAAGGGGTTCCCGGAACGGGATCGATCTTGCCGTAGCCGAGATTGTTCCACTCTTTCTCGAAGTCGTAGCGTTCGAAGTGGCGCTCCTTCAAGTGGAGATTCCGCGTGAGCGGGTGCCCGGAAAAGCGGATGCATCCATCCGTGATCGTCCCGATAGGGGTCAGGGTTCCGTCCGTTCCGAACCCGGGCTTCGACCCGAGGACGACCTGTTTTTTGAATCCGGGCAGGGGTCGATCGGAAACGAGGACACTCGCAGGCTCGTGGTTGAGAGCGAGCTGGGAACGGGTGAACGAGCGCCCCAGTGCGCGGGTGACGATCTCGCGGACTTCAGGGTCACGGAACTCGATCCGGATCACGGGTGATCCCCTTTGGAGATGGCATCCAGAATCCGCCGGCTTGCGAATCCGTCTCCATAAGGACTGGTCGCCTTCCGAAAAGACTCATAGTAGGTGGAATCGGTCAGTGCCCGGATGACGGTGTTCCGGATCCGTTCCTCATCAGAGCCGACGAGTTCCGCCACTCCTGCGGCCACCCCTTCGGGGCGTTCCGTCGATTCCCGGAGTACAAAAATCGGTTTCTTCAAATAAGGTGCCTCTTCTTGGACACCGCCCGAATCCGTCAAAAGCAGAGTCGAGTTCCGCATGGCCTGTGCGAATTCCACGTATCCGAGGGGTGCGATCAACCGGACACGGGGATGTGAGCCCAGCAGTCCCTGTACCCTTTCTTTGATGTTCGGGTTCGGGTGGACGGGGAATACGAGTTCCACATCCGGGATCCGGTCGAGCACCGCCCGGACCGCCCGGCAGATGCGCTCCAGGGGTTCACCATGGTTTTCCCGGCGGTGGCAGGTCATCAAGATCGTACGGTGAGACCCGGCCCCCGCATTCAAAGGAAGGCGCTCAAGTGTGATTCGAAGGGCATCGACCCCCGTGTTCCCGGTGACCGGAAGGAGACCCGTGATTCCCTCTCGCAGGAGGTTTTCCTTGGCCGCTTCGGTGGGAGGAAAATGCAGGTTCGCCAGGCGTCCGATCAACAGACGGTTCATTTCTTCCGGAAACGGCGAATAACGGTCATGAGTCCGGAGACCGGCTTCGACATGGGCCACGGGGATTTTTTCGTAGAAAGCGGCGAGAGAGCACGCAAATGCGGTGGTGGTATCCCCTTGGGTCAGCACCAGGTCCGGCTTCACAGAACCGAGCACCGGCTGAAATTCATTCAGGATCCGGGCGGTGAGTTCAGAGAGGCTTTGTCCGGGGCGGAGCACCTGGAGACGGAAGTCCGGTTTCAGATCGAACCATTCCAGAAAAGGCTCGAGCAGATCCTGATGCTGCCCGGTCACCACCACTTTGGTGTCGAAGCCCCGTGTCCGGGCTTCAAGAATCACGGGTGCGAGCTTGATCGCCTCGGGGCGGGTGCCGATGCAAAACAGTAGCTTTTTCATGGCAATGAACTTAGCACGCTTTCGTATTTTCAGGAATTTTTGTGGTGATTCCCCGGGTTCCGTACGATCAAGTTTTCTTCCTGATGACGAGTCCGTAGGAGGTCGTGATGAAGCGGTCGAGCTCGAGTTTCAGGTGTGTGAACTCGCTGTACGGCGGGACGTCGTAGTGACGGTCGAAATCCTGGGTTCCGAGATGGAAATTGAGTTCGATTTCGTGGCCCTGGCTCTTGAGTCGGTAGGCCAGTTCTTCGAAGTCCCGCTTCCGGAAGAGCACGGTTCCGCCCGCGGTCAGGGTTTCATCGTTCGAGCTGACGTTGAGCTCGCTCGTGTGTACGGCAATTCCACCGGGCTTCAGGCATTTCAGGGAGTTCTCGACAAACCGGAGTCCGAGCTCGATCGAGCCCAGATGTTCGAAGGCGCATGCGGACCAGGTGAAATCGAAATCACCGCGGGAGAGATCTTCCGGAATGGCGTTCATGTTCACATTCCGGAGGGTCACCCGGTCCTGGAGGTCCCGGTCAGAACAGATTCCCCGTTCGTTCAGGTCGAGGAGTTTTTGGGAATACTGGTTGGTTTCGGCCCATCCCGCTTCATGAGCGGTTTCCGGATCCAGATCGGTGGCGGTCAGAAAACATCCTCGGGAAGCCATGTAGGCGACGATCGGATCTTTACCCACTCCGAATCCGACCCCTTTCGAACCGGGCCGGAGTGCTCCGTTCTGATCCAGTGCCTGAAGCACAAAACAATATTCCCAGTGTTTGCGGTGGAAGTTAGGCAGGTCGTTCAAGCGCCTGCACCACTCGGCGTAAACGGGCTCGAGCATTTGTTCTTTCGTTGCGGCCTGCGAAGTGACCGATGAAAAACGAGGGGGGTTCGTGTCACCGAAATCCAGGACCCGCCGCACGGGCAAGCCGGCTTTGGATTCGAGAAGGGTCAAGCGGTCTTCCAGGTTGCGGATGTATTGATAGATCAGTTTCCGCTCGAGTTCGGCCATCTGGCCGTTGATGGTGTCGATCCGCAGTGCCTTTTTCAAGACCCGCTTCAGCCACGGCATGCGGCGCACCATGGTCTTCAATTTCAGTTCCCAATTCATGGCAAGACCGATATTCTACGCCCCGCGAAGGAAACGCAAGGTGAATTCAAAAAGCCCTCCCATCGTCCTCTTCTCCACAGCCGACTGGGACAATCCCTTTTGGACGAACAAGCAGCATACTGCCGTTCATTTGGCCGAACGGGGATTCCCGGTGCTGTACATCGAGTCCCTGGGTCTCAGACAACCGAAGTTCGCTTCGGCGGATTTCAAACGGATCTTCGGGCGAATCCGGAAGCTCTTCCGTGGTGTGCGCGAAGTCAGACCCGGTCTCCATGTCTACTCGCCACTCGTCCTGCCCTTGCACCGGTTCGCCTGGGTCCGTCATTTCAACCGTGTTCTTTTGATCGGAGTGTTGAGGATCATCCTGTGGCGTCTCGGATACAAACGCCCTTGGGTTTGGACCTACAATCCTCTGGTGCTCGACCTCGCAAAGGCTCTGAAAGCCGGTAAACTGGTTTATCACAGTGTGGACGATCTTGCGGCCGCACCCGGGGTCGATCGTGAGACGATTCTGACTCATGAGACCGAGCTCCTCAAGGCGAGCGATGCCGTGTTCTGCACCAGTCGGAAGATCGAAGCCCACTGCAAGCAAACGGCCCCCGGGAAGACCCACTATTTCGGTAACGTGGTCGATTACGGGCACTTCGCGAAGGCAAGAAAGGCCGGCCCCGAGCCCTTGGATCTTGCATCCGTCCCGAAACCCCGGATCGGGTTCGTCGGGGCTCTGAGTTCTTACAAGTTCGATGTGGATGCGGTGAAGCTGGTTGCACGGAGTCGGCGGGACTGGCACTGGGTTTTGATCGGCAAGGTGGGAGAGGGCCAACCCGACGCAGGAATGGAGAGCCTGGCGGGCGAACCCAACATTCATTTTTTAGGACCGAAAGCCTACTCGGATCTCCCCTCCTATCTGGCTCATTTCGATGTGGTCACCATTCCGTGTCCGCTCAACGAATACACCCGGTCCATGTTTCCGATGAAGTTCTTCGAATACATGGCTGCGGGCAGACCGATTGTGGCGAGAGGAATCGATTCACTGGAGGAACATACCGCCCACTTCCACCGGTACGATGATCCGGCATCTTTGGTGTCCGGAATCGAGCGCGCCCTGAGCCGGGGGGTTCCTTCTCCGGAAGATTCAGACCGTCTCGTCAAGAAAAACACATGGAATGAGCGACTCGATTCGATGCTGGAGATCTTGTCCGGTCAAACAATGCGTTGATATGCGGCCAATGTCTGTTTTGCGGCATGGGCCCAGGTGAACTTGTTCCGGATATGGTCCCGGAGCAGGGTCGACTTGGAGGTTGAGAGGGCCCGGTGAATGGTCGGAAGAAAGGTGGACTCGTCTTCCGGGTCCACATAGTGTGCCAGGTCCTCGAAGTATTCCCGGGTTGAGCCGACAGAGGTGACAATCACCTTGGCACCCATGGCTCCGGCTTCGAGTGCCGCCAGTCCCGGAGTCTCCAGCAGGCTCGGCAGGATGAAAGCTTCGGCTGCAAGGTAAGCGGAACGCAGCAACTCGGAGTGGTTCGGCAGGTACCCCAGGTACCTGATCTTGCCGTTTGAAACCCGGATCATTTCGTCGAAGTACTCCTGGCTCCGGACATTCCCGAAGAGGACCAGGGTGAGATCGGTCCCGGCCATGGATCGAGCCAAGGCGATCTGGTTCTTCCGCTCCTCGATGTTCGCAACCGACAGAAGAAACGGTCCGTCGATTCCGTAGGTTTTTCTGAACAGGGATCCGTCGAAAGCAGGGTCGGAAAGGAAGACCTGGTCGACCCCGTTGTAAACAGGGACGAACTTGGTCCGGGGAATGTCGAACACCGAGGAGAGAAGGTCCCCTTCGTGACCGGAGTTGGGGAGAATGACATCCGCGATCGAAAGCAGGTGTTTGATCTCACCCATGGGATATCTTTCCAGATTCTTGTGTGGATAGAGGACTGAAGAGATCGCCAGCGGTTTTTTCCTGTCCTTGACGAAATTACAGAAAACACTGGATCCGCCGAACACGGAAAAGTAATGAACGACATCGGCTTCCCGGATCTTCGGGTGCCATGTGTCGAACAAAGAGACCTCCACACCGAGTTCTTCCAGAGCGGACTTCGTCTTCAGGAGTTGGATCTCGCCGCCACCGGGAGTGTCAAATGCGACCGGATAGGTGTTGAACAGGGCTTTCATGGATGGCTCACCGAATCCCGGTAGCCGGTCATCACATCACCCGCCGGACCGTCCATCCGCAACCGGTGATTTTCGATCCAAATCGCTCGATCACAGACTCTCAGAATGTCATTCTCCGAGTGGGACACCAGCACGATGGTAACCCCTGATTTCTTGAACTCCGAAATTTTCTTCAAACATTTCTCTTGAAACGAGGCGTCTCCGACAGCAAGAACCTCGTCGATCAGGAGGATTTCCGGGTCGAGATTGGCAATGACAGAGAACCCGAGACGGGAAAGCATTCCGCTGGAGTAGGTCCGGATCGGTTGGTCGATGAACTCGCCCAACTCTGCGAAATCGATGATCGCCTCCATCCTGCTCTTCACCTGTTTCCTGGAGAGTCCCATCAAGACACCGTTCAACTGGATGTTTTCGATTCCGGAAAGGTCGGGGTGGAATCCTCCTCCGAGCTCCAGGAGTGGCGACACCCTCCTGGAAACGGTCACCTGTCCGGTCGTGGGCTTGAGCACCTGGGCGATCAAGCCGAGGGTGGTGCTCTTCCCCGCTCCGTTACGTCCCACGAATGCCACCGACTCTCCGCTATTGATGGAAAACGAGATCTCTTCGAGTGCCTTGAAGCGGTCCTCTCGCAGTCCTCGAATGCTCTTCGGAAGGTTGAACAGGAAGTTCTTGATGCCTCCGGAAAGGTGGTGGTAGCGGGGGTAATGTTTGCTCACGGAATCGAAACGGATGACGGTGCTCACAGGACCTCCGCGAAGCGCCAGACCAGTTTGCGATAAATCAAATGGGAGACGACCAGGAAAAGGATCCCGTACACGACCGAAAGCCCGAGCAGCCCCGGATCCATCCTGCCTTCGAAAAAGAGGAGTCGCCAACTCATCATCAAAGGGGCGACCGGATTGAGAACGGTGTACGGACGATATGCCTCAGGCACCATGTCGGACGAATAGACGATCGGGGTGAGGTAGAACAAGAACGTCATGAACACACCCACCAGTTTTTCAAGATCCCTGAAAAACAGGTTCACCGAGCTGATGGCGAGGCCGAGGCTGTAAGTGTAAGCGAACTGGATGACAGAAAGCAGGGGGATCCCCGGAATCAGCCACCAGGTGAAGGGCTTGGAGTAAATGGCCATGAACAGGAAAATGATGGGGACCGAAGCGAGGAAATGAAGCATGTCCTGGAATGAAACCACGAACGGGAGCAGGTTCCTCGGGAAGATCACCTTTTTGATGAGTGGAGCATTGCCGAGATAGGTGATCCAGGCCACCCCGACCGAATTGCTGAACCACTGCCAGGGGAAAAGTGCCGAAATCAGGAACAGCGGGAAACAATCCACTTTGACCTTCATCACGAACTTGAAGACGAAGTAATAGACCGCACTGTAAGCAAGAGGATTGGCGAGCGACCAGATGTATCCCAGTCCGAGATTCTTGTATCGAGTCCGGAGCTCTTTCTGGGTCAGGACAAAAATGATGTCATAATAACGCCTGAGTTCATTCATGAGTCATGATGTGCTTGAAATAGTTGTAATATCCGTTGAGAACGGCTCGATCGGAAAAGCGGGAACGGTACTGCCGACCTTGCTCGGCGATCAGTTGGTCCCGCGTGGAGGCATTTTCCAGGACTCGATGAATCCGTTCCGCTGATTCGGCGGGCTTTCCCGGGACCAAGGCCGGAGAGGTCGACCCCAGCGTCTGTTGAAGGGCGGAATTGGGAAATGCGAATGCGGGGAGGCCCAGTTTCATCGCCTCGGCCAAAGGGACACAAAAGCCTTCATGAAGGCTGGTGGTGATCAGTGCATCGGAGGCTTCGTAAAGGAATTTGAGACCTTGATCGGAAGGCTCGTCGATGAACCGGACATGGTCCTGGAGCCCCTTGGCGTCGATCAGGTTTTGAAGCTCGGTGTGATAGGAGGGGGTGGCGCCTGTTCCTGCTATGACGAGCCGGTAATTCCCGAGTTTCCGGATTTCGAAGAGGACTTCAATCAGGCCTTCGAGGTTCTTGCTCGGGTTCCTCCTGCCCACATAAAGAAGAAGTCCGGAGGCGGAGTCCGTTTCGGGGAGGATCGCCTCGGACCCGATGTCGTCCCACTTGTCGAGAGTGAGAAACGGGGGAAGGATCCACTTTTTGTGGGGCGTGGATTCGAAGGCTTGGAGCTCTCCCATCAGGAATTCGGAGTTCGTCATCCAGGATTGAAACTCGTTGAGCAGAGGGAACTCGGTGATCCCTTTTTCGCAAAGCTCTGCCGTTTCAGGGGAGAAAACCCGAACCAGGGCAGGGGGAGTGATGCCGTGGTAAATGGCATGTTTCCGGACCGGGTGCTTCAGTGCCTGCTTCAAGGACTCTGTTCCGATGGAGTAATGATAAATGAGGATGTCTTTTTCCTGGTCCACATCCTGCGAAAACTCGGTCCATGAACGGGCCGCCCCACTCATCTCGCCGATCCGGTTTTCTGCGTAAACAACCACCCGCGGACAGATCAAGCGGGCGAGCTCAACCTCCTCGAGAACGCACCGTGAAACCGCGTCCTTGAAAAAAAGGGTCGGGGTGAAAAACCGGAGGGTGCCTTCGAAGGGAATGGGCTTCAGCTCTTGTGATTTGAACTCTGAAACGATCCGATTCCGCCAAGGGAGTTCATAGTTGGGATGGGAAGGGGATGGAGTCACAGGAGTCTTTCCAGGATGGTTTCCCATGAGATGTTCTTGGCGCGGTAAATCTCATGCCCGAGTTTACCCATCTCCCTGAGTCTGGATTCTTTTGACGTCCACATTTCATCCATGGCCATGGCCAGGGAATCGGCTTCCGGAGGCATGATCCAACCGTTTTTCGAATGTTCGACGAACTCGAGGGGGCCACCGGAGTCACTGCAGGTGATGACCGGTTTTTCGGCAATTGCGGCTTCCATGGTGATGTATCCCATGTCCTCGTCCACAGGGATGAAAATGACGCCTTTGGTACCGGCATACAGGCTGATCTTTTCCTCACGGGTGACATACCCCGTCCACCTGACCCTGGCCTCCAGGCCCAGTTCCCGGGTGATTCCACGTAAGGTGTCGAGGTACTCGTCCGAATCGGGAGCCCCCAGAAAAACCACTTTCGAGTCGGCCCGGGTGCGAGCCAATGCCCTCAAGACCAATTCTTGTCGCTTGAGTGGACCGAGTCTGCTCGGGACCAGGATGTAGTCGCCGAACTCCCCGGGTTGAAGAAGGTGATGCTCGGATGGTGGGGGGTACATCGGAGTGGAGTCCAGCCCGTTGAACAACTTCAGTCTCTTGGAGACGTTCGGAGAAATGGTGAACAGGTTCTTGTGTTTCCCCAATTCGGCGGAATCCAAAGAGATTACCTGGTCCCTGAGTGCGCTGATTCCGGTGCTCCCGCGGTAATCCTTGATCGCGGGGTGGTCCCAAAGATCGTAGAACTCCCGGTGCTGGTGCATGATCCACATGGAGAGCCGGTCGTGCTGGTTGTAATAGGTCGGAAACTTCAGACCGATCGCCCGGTCGCACCTCGCGCTCAGGTCGAAAGCCCGCGCATGATCGATGCACGCTTTGAGAGTCGGCGCAGGGTGGCTGGCAAACGGGAGTTGAATCAATTCAACCCGGTGGCCGCGATTGCGGAGTTCGGAGGCCAAGGAGTCAGTGAGGACTTCAGCGCCTCCCCGGATGAATGGCACCTGTGTGGTGAGCAAGCAGATCTTCATTTCCCCCAGAAACTACCATGAAACCATCTGTTTAGGAAAAACGATTCCATGAGCCCGGTGAATCCGAAAGGGAGGGACGGGGTGAGCGGGCCGGTTTTCCCGGCTCCAATTCGATTGAATGTGCACCGTGTTTGGAGTATCCTCGGGTCCAATGAAATCAGCATTAATTACAGGTATTACCGGTCAGGACGGATCCTATCTCGCAGAGTTGCTTTTGCAAAAAGGGTATCGGGTTTACGGATTGACCCGTCGCTCCAGCACCGTGGTCACCGACCGGATTTCCCATTTGGTGGATCGGATGACTTTGCTTTCCGGTGATCTGTTGGACCAGCCCTCCCTGGTCGAGGCCATGGAAGTTTCCAAGCCGGATGAGATTTACAACCTGGCCGCACAGAGTTTTGTGCAGACTTCATGGAATCAGCCCGTCCTCACCGCTGAATTCACGGCGACGGGTGTGACCCGGATGCTGGAGGCGATGAAAAAGGCGGCTCCGAAAGCCAGATTTTACCAGGCGTCGAGTAGTGAAATGTACGGAAAGGTGCAGGCGGTTCCCCAGGTCGAATCGACTCCGTTTTATCCCCGTTCACCGTACGGAGTGGCCAAGCTTTACGGACATTGGATCACGGTGAACTACCGTGAATCCTTCAATTTGCACGCTTCGAGCGGGATCCTGTTCAATCACGAGAGCCCGAGAAGGGGCTTGGAATTCGTGACCCGGAAGATCACCCATCATGTGGCGATGATCAAACACGGATTGACGGACGAGTTGCGACTCGGAAATCTGGACGCCAGACGGGACTGGGGTTTCGCCGGAGATTATGTCGAGGCCATGTGGTTGATGCTCCAGCATGACAAGCCCGATGACTTCGTCGTGGCGACCAATGAGACACACACCGTCCAGGAGTTCGTGGAGTTGGCGTTCGGATTCGCCGACCTTGATTGGAAGAAATACGTGAAAATCGACGAACGCTTCATGCGGCCTGCCGAAGTGGATCTCTTGATCGGCGATCCGAAGAAGGCGAAGCAGAAGCTCAACTGGGAGCCGAAAACCTCTTTCCGGGATCTGGTCAAGATGATGGTGGATTCGGATCTGGCGTTGATCAAAGCCCGTGTCTGACAGCGTCTTCATCACCGGTGCGAACGGTTTCATCGGGACTCATCTGAGTCGGTCGCTCCAGGCCTCCGGGATGGAAGTGTTCAAATCCTCTGTCGACATCCTCGATACCGTTTCCTTGGGAAAAGAGCTGGGCGAGGTGCGACCTGCGGTGGTTTTTCACCTGGCGGCGGTGAGCCACCCGAGTGTGTGTGAGCAGGATCCTGTTCGCGCCGAGGCGGTGAACGTGAAAGGTACTGAAAACCTTCTTGATGCCGTTTCGGCTGTCGGAGGGGTTTCGAGATTCATATTCGCCAGCACGGCCCAGGTGTACAAGCCGTTGGGTCCGGAGGGTGGGGAGTTGTCAGAAGAGTCCCCTCTCGAGCCGATCAATTTTTATGCTTCCACCAAGCTTCGAGGGGAGAGTTTGGTCGCGAATTTCCCGGCACGTCCGGGGATGGAAGCCGTCGTGGTCAGGATATTCAATCATGTTCACAAGTCCCAATCGTCGGGTACCTTCCTCGGGTCATTGTACCGGTCCTTGCTCCAGGTCGACGCACGGGGTGGGGTCGTTCCGGTGGGCAATCTGGATCTCTATCGGGACATGGGTTCAATCGCGGATCTGGTGGGTGCACTGAGAGCTGTTTGTGTGCGAAAAGAAGCGCTGCCCGATCCCCTGACAGTCATGAACATTTGCAACGGCAGGCCCCGCTTGTTGAGGGATCTGGCGGAGGGCTTGGCTTCCCGAATGGGAAAGTCGGTGGAGTTCCGACCGGATGAATCGCGGATGAGGCCGGGAGAGCCGAAGAAGATTGTGGGAAGTCACCATCTGGCGACCCGAATTCTGGGTTGGAGACCGTCACTGGTGGAGAATGAAGACCTGATCGAGGCTTTTCTCCAGGATTCGCCTATTCTTTGATCAGGTACCTGAACTTGTCACGCCAGCCGACACGTCTGAGTTGGTTCAGGGTGGCCTTCTTCACGGTGGTCTCCGTGCCGAGAATCTCGTGGACCTTCGCGGCCAATGCCGGAAACCGGGCGGGGTCGGGCACCACCAGGCTCACGGTGAGGGTCGAGTCTTTCCCTTGGACGACCTGGAACTCGTCGAGCCCGCCGATCCGCTCCAGTGAGTCTTTGATGAAATGGGTGGGAATCGTTTTTCCGTCTTTTTGGATGGTGTCGTGAACCCGGCCTTGGACGCCGAGGATGAGTTGATTTCCGAAAGTCCCCGAAATTTCACCGATGTCTCCGGTGCGGTAACGGATCAGCGGCATCAAGGGGTTTTGAAGGCCTGTGAGTATGATCTCCGGGATGCCCTGTCCGTAGATCAGATTCTCGGCATAAACCATGCTGTCGAGTACTTCGAGCCGGTCAATGGAGTCTTTACTGTGGGCCACGACACCGAACTCGGCATTCCCGAACCGGTTGTAGACTTTGCAGCCGAAGGTGGTCTCAATGAGGCTCGCCTTTTCCCGGTCGATGGATTCACCGGTGGATTCGAACGCATTGAACCTGAAGCCTGACTTCTTGCCTTGGTTCTTCAAGTGCAGGCCCAGGATGTACAAAGTCGATGGATGGCCTTGAATGATGTAGGCGCCGGATTTTTCAAGGTCGGACAGGAGCCGATCGAGTCCGTCGGATGAAAAGTCCTCGGTGTAAACATTGCTCCTGTTGAGGGCGAGGCACTTCACCTGTTCCCTGGCCCTGTCTTTCCAAGGAATGTTGTCCCAGGACATCCGGGAAGACAGGTGAACCTCTTTTTGGGTCAGGCCCCTTCCTGTCGCTTCAATGACCCAGCGGTTTGCCGCGGCAGTCCAATCCAGGGAGTCGTTGGAATAGTAAACCGTGAGGGTGATCCCCGTGGAGCCGCCTGTTTTTCTTTCGTGCCGGGGAAGGCCCGCCAGCCGCTCGTTCAAAAGTCTGGAGGGATCGCTCTGGATGATTTCTTTTGAGAGGTAAGGGATGTCCTCAAAGTACGAGAAGTCTTGCTCGAGTTTGTCAGGGTTGAATGCGATTTTCCGGAACAGATCACGGTAGTGGGGGACCTCGACAGACGCCTGCTTGACCGTTTGAATGATCGAAGATTTGTGCCGGCGTGCACGAGCTTCCGCATCGAGTTTGGAATGGTCACTGAGGGCCCTGAGTTTGGTGGAGATGTCCCGGGCGAGCCAAAGCTCGGAAAAGCGGTACAGCGCGGGTGCAAGCACGTTCATCGGGCCACAGACTACGGGACTCCGGGTGGAAAATCAATCCCGGTGCTTTCGATACCGGATTTAGGACAGGCGGTGGACCAGTTCGCTGAAGTTCCCGAAGACCACCGGGGCCGGATGGTCCTTCTCGAAACCGTAGGACACATGAATGTAGTCGATGCCCGCCTGATTCGCGGATTGGTGGTCCCCCGAGGTGTCCCCGACATAAACCGGGTTTTTCAAGGCATTCTGCTCCATGATGAGCAAGATGTTCTCGGATTTCTTGAGCTTGGTCTTCCCGTGACAGGTGGAGTCCCGGAAAAACCTCCCCAAGCCCTCGAATTCCAGGAAGGCGTCCAAGTACCAGTCCTGACAGTTGCTCACGAGATAGAGCGGATGCCTGGAGGCGAGTGCCTCAAGGCCTTCCCTCACCCCCGGATACAGGGTTCCGCCGAGCTGGACCATTTTCTCTTTCTCGGCGGCGGCCAAATCGGAAAGGAGTGTGGCCTGGTCACTGAAACCGTCGAATTGCTTGAAAACAATGCGCAGGCAATCGAGATACGGTCTCCCGGCAACCCCCTCGATGTCGGCGGTGGTGACCGTGATCTGAATATTGTGTCTGGAGAACACTTCGGTCCAAGCTGCTGCCGTACTTGCCGCGGCGTTCCAGAGGGTTCCGTCGATGTCGAAGATCACGGAATCATAACCGTGGCGAAGCGAGCTGTTTTCTGACATATTTGCGAAAATAATGTATCCGGAGCTTTTTTCAAACAGCCAAATGGAATCACTTCGATGGGATTGTTGAGTGACGGGAAGCGGCTAGAGTACGAGAAGGACCTCGCCCGATTCAAGGCGGTGGAGGCGTTGCTGGGGCGCAGGGATTGCACCTATCTCGGCGTGGGCCCCATGTCCAAGAACTGCGTGGACGCTTGCATCGAGCTCACGGAGGAATACGGTGTTCCCCTGATGCTCATCGCCAGTCGTCGGCAGGTCGAGTGTCTCGAGCTCGGCGGTGGATACGTGAACAACTGGGACACTCTCAGTTTCGCGAATTATGTGAGGCGTCGTGACCGGCGTGGTCTGATTGTCCTCGCAAGGGATCATGGCGGACCCTTCCAGCATCCGGTCGAGGTGCAAAAGTGCGCCACCATCGAGGATGCGATGGAAAGTGCGATGCTCAGTTACCAAAGGGACATCGAGGCGGGCTTCCAGATCATCCACATCGACCCGGTGATCAGCCAAGGGTCGGGTGAGCCCGACGAAGAGTGGATCCTGGACAAGGTTTTCAGACTTTATGCGTTCTGCATGGAGAAGGCCCGCGAATTGGGTCGTGACATTCACTTCGAGATCGGTACGGAAGAGCAGAAGCAGAACCCGCTCAAGGACATCCGGAAGCTCGAGTATGTGATCGGACGCATCAAGGAGTTCTGTTCGGAGCGGGGTTACCCTTTCCCTACGTTTCTGGTGGTTCAGACCGGAACCAAAGTCATGGAAACGAGGAACATCGGAAAGTTCCCGTCTGCGGAGTCCGAGATTCCGACGTACCTTGCCGAGTCGCGAATCGAGGATTTTGTCGGACTTTGCGAAAAGTACGGTTTGAAAATCAAAGAGCACAACACCGATTACCTGAGTGATGCGTCTTTGCGGGTCCATCCGGGAATCGGAATCCATGCGGCCAATGTCGCCCCTGAGTTCGGTGTGGCCGAGACCCGTGCTTTCATGGGACTGCTCCGGGACCGGGGATTGGATGCCGAGCTGGAAGAGTTCGTCCGAATCGCCCATGATTCGGGCAAGTGGGACAAGTGGGTCATTGATGCTTCGGCACTGACCCGCTCCCAGAAGGCCGAGATTTGCGGTCATTACGTCTTCTCGACGGATGCCTTCCGTGCGCTCAAAGAATCCGTCACGGAGAAATTGGCCCGGGCCGGATTGGATTTGGACCGGGAGCTCACGAATGCCGTCAAGGCTTCGATTCTGCGTTATCTCAAGTGTTTCAATTTGGTCGGAGGTGTCGGATGAGTCAGGAGAAAACCGTAGGCGGTTTGATTTTACGGAGTGTCGCTGCAGGTCGGGGCGTGGTGATGCTGGGGCACGATCCTTACGAATACCGGGCGGTTTTCCGGAACGACGGGGCCCCGGTCGAGCTTTCCGGAGCTGACATGTGGTGCTTCCACCTCTATTCCAAGGGGTCTGCGCCAGTGGAAGTCTCCGTGTCGGACCGACGTCTCAAACAAGACGAGACTCTGTGGATCTCCAAAAAAGACAAAGTCAGGATCGACTGGATGGCGGGAGACGGAATGCTCCTGGTCGGGTCCCGTACGGTGGGGCAGGTCGGCGATACCGAGTTCAGGCACTTCACCGGTGAGGCGGTCAAGAAAGTTCAAAAACCCTGGGGTTATGAACTCTGGTTGACGGGTGATCCTTCGCCTCATTTCGCGTTCAAGAGGATTTTCATCAAAGCCGGTACGAAAACCAGTCTTCAGTACCACGAGAAGAAGCGGGAGACGAACTTCCTGATCGAGGGTGAAGCCAACCTCCACTTCAATCCGGATCCGGCAGTCGCCGCGCGAGACTTCCAGCCTGCAAATGTTTCAGTGGAAACCATCGGACCCGGCACTGTGGTCGATGTCCAGCCGTTGCGGGTTCACCGTCTCGAGGCGGTCACCGATATTTTGCTTTGCGAGGTGTCCACTCCCGAGTTGGATGATGTGATCCGGATCACTGACGATTCTGGAAGGCGGGACGGTCGGCTTGAATCAGAACACAAGGTTTGACAAAGACACCCGGCTGTTCATTTCAGCTTCTTCCGCCCCGGGGAGTCGGGGTACTTTTTTTTACAACCATTTTTTCAGACTGTTCGGGATCAATGCGGCCTACCTTTCCCGAAAGGTTTCCGATCCGGAAGCGCTCGTTTCATCGATCAGGACACTGGGGATTTCCGGCTGCAGTGTTTCGATGCCGTTGAAATCGCGGATCATCCCTTTTCTCGACGAGATCGATCCCCGGGCAGCCGGAATCGGGTCGGTCAATACCGTGGTGAATCATGAGGGTCGCCTCAAGGGTTACAATACCGATTGGTCCGGATTCGTCATGCCAATCAAGAACAGAGGTGTGACTCCCCGGACAGCGCTGGTTTTCGGTTACGGTTCGGTGGTCAACACCGTGGTGGCCGGCTTGAGGGAGATTTCACCCGAGGTCCGAATTGAAATCACCGGGAGGGATCCCGCAACCGCACTGCTGCGGAGTGGAGAACTTGGTGCCGATGTGTTCTCCGGGCGGGTGCCCGATATTTTCATCAATGCCGCACCGGTCGCAGAGCTCCCCGACGGGGTGGCCGAGGTGTTGAAACGGTCACCGGTGTTTTTCGATCTTCCGGTCCGGAATGCGGTTCCATCGATGGGTCGCAACGGTATCGAAGGGATGACGGACATTTCAGGATTGGAGATGTTCCAGTGGCAGTTTTTGGAACAGTTCCGGATTTATACCGGGATCGAGATCGATCCGTCGGCGTTCAATTCGGCTGCCGCTCAGTCAGGTGTTTGAGGATTTGTCGGGTCGTCAATTCCCATGAGGTTTTCACGAATTCCCTTTTGATCCGTTCCTCGCGCGCGGCCAGGAGGTCCGGGTTTTCGATGTATTTTGAAATCAAGTCGAAGAGCGCTCCGGAGTCAAACGGGTCGTGGTAGTCGACCAGGTCTCCGCCGATCTCGGGCATGGAAGAGGAGCTCGATGAAATGCAGAACTTTCCGAGTGCCAGGGATTCCGCGACGGGCAACCCCCAACCCTCGTAAAAAGCGGGGAAAAGTGTGAAGTTCGAGTGAAGGTAGTAGGACACCAGCTCCTGATCGGATGAGTCGGTCTTGAAAACGACCTTGTCCTTCAGCTCGGGGTCGTTTTTCACAAAGTAGAAAAAGTTTTCCACGTTCCAGCCGCGATTACCGAGCAAGACCAAGGTCGGAGTTTCACTGCCGTACCGGGCTATGAGCATCTTCCAGACATAGAGGAGCAGGAAGTGGTTTTTCCTGGGTTGGATCGTCCCCACGCTGAGGATGTAGTTCTTTTCTGCCGGCGGGGTGGCGTCGGCGATCAGCTTCTGGTCGAAGACATGATCCCCCAGATTGATTCTCTTCGGGACAACGGCGTTCTGGATACCGATTGATTTTGAAATCCTCCTGACATCCCGGTCGGTATTCGCCGAGTTGCAGAACCAGACATCACTTTCGATCATGACTTCCGACATCATGGCGCAAAAGTCTTCGGGAAAGCCGTCCCAGAAATACTGTGGCGCAAAAAACGGAATCAGGTCGTGAATGAGTGTGCAGACCTTTGCTTGTTTCTCGAGTTTGATTCTTCGGAGTTCCGAACCGAGTCCGGGGTAGAGCCATTGCTCGCCGAGCAGAAGGATCATTGAGCCCGCTTCGATCGAGTCGGTGTGGAACTCCCGGATTCGGGCGTGATCTTGGGTGCCCGGAGCGACACGGTCCAGGAGTTCACAGGTTTCTTGTGGGCTCAAGACCCGGTATTTTCCCGAGGCTTTGTCGAATCTGAGGGTCCCGATCCGGTTGGTTTCAGGGGCGATCCGGTAAGCGTTCCGGGTGATGTTGAAGATGGTCCGCGAAATTCCGGTGAGATTCCCTTTGAATTCAAATAGAATGGACACGTCGATGAAAATCCGGACAACTTCTTGCATGTAGGGGAATTTACCTCCCCGGTCCGGTTTTGGCTAGACGGCAAATCGCGTACGGGTTGGAGGTTTTGAAATGTCTGGACTGAAATTTGGCACAAGTGGAGTCCGTGGGTTGGTGGTCGATTTCACAGAGGAAGAGTGTCATGCATTCGTGACTGCTTTCGTCGAGTCGGTCCAGGATCGGGGTTTCCGTACGGTCCTGATGGCCGGAGACCTTCGGGAGAGCACCCCCTCCATCCTGTCGATGGTCGCCAGATCGTTCCAAGCCAACGGATACCGGGTGATTCACGGTGGGTTCGTCCCCACTCCGGCATTGGCGTGGGGTTGTTCCGAGCTGGGCTTGCCCGGAGTGATGGTCACGGGGAGTCACATTCCGGCGGATCGGAACGGGCTCAAGTTCTATTTCCCGGAGGGTGAGATCCTGAAGAAGGACGAGGACGTCATCCTGAGTCACTACCGGAAGGTCAAAGGCAAGAGCCTGTCTGTGATGGAAGGGGCTCCCGTGCCTGAACCCGTCGATCTGGCCTCCCGATTCCGGGAGCGTTACACCCGCTGGCTCGGTGCAGGTGTCCTTTCCGGGTTGAGAGTCGGTTACTACTCCCATTCCAGTGTCGCACGGGACATTTATCCCGCTGTGTTCAGGGATCTCGGGGCCGAAGTTCACGAGTTCGGCAGGAGTGATGTTTTCATCCCCGTGGATACGGAAGCGGTCGAGAGTGTGGACTTCCTGCATCGGATTTTGCGGGAGGAAAAACTGGACCTGGTGGTTTCCACCGACGGTGATTCCGACCGCCCGTTGGTGGTCTGTGAAGACGCGCGGGTGGTTCCGGGTGAGGTACTCGGGATGATCGCATCGCGACATTTGGGGATGGACTCTGTGGTGTTTCCCGTGAGTTGCTCGAGTGCATTGGTGGATTCCGGGATGATTGCCGAGTGTCACATCACGCGGATCGGTTCGCCCTTTGTGCTCGAGAAAATGCTCCAGTGTCTCGGTGCGGATTCTGCGAAAAAAACAGCCGGCTTCGAGGCCAATGGGGGATACATTCTCGGTTCAGCGGTCGGGAATCTGAAGCCGCTCATGACCCGGGACTCCTTGCTTCCGTTGTTGGCGTACATGGTCACCATGAAGGAGCGGGGAGTGGAACGTGCTTCCGACCTTCTGAGTCCTTTTTCGGGGGTATTCAATGTTTCGGGGTTGGTGAGGGATTTCGAGCCGGCTCGTGCCAGGGCTGCTTTGGAGGCATTTGCTTCCGAGCTCGAAAAGAATGTGTGTTTTGAGTCGTTGAGCGGTCTCGGAAACTGCATTTCCAAGAACGAGTTGGACGGGATCCGGGCCCGCTTCTCTTCCGGGGCGACGGTTCATCTCCGTCCGTCGGGGAATGCGCCCGAGTTCAGGCTTTATATCGAGGCTGAGTCCCGTACCTCCGCCCTCAGGGTGCTGGCTTTTTTCGAGGATTGGCTTCGCGCACTGTGATACCCTCCCCTCCATGAAAGGCATCATCCTCGCCGGCGGTTCCGGTACCCGACTTTATCCTGTGACGCGCCCGGTCTGTAAGCAGCTCGTGCCGGTTTACGACAAGCCGATGATCTATTATCCGCTCAGCACCCTCATGCTGGCCGGAATCAAAGAGGTGCTGGTCATCTCGACTCCCCGGGATTTGCCGCGGTTCGAAGAACTGTTGGGCACGGGCGAGGATTGGGGCATGCGCTTCGAGTACGTCGTACAACCGAAGCCCGAGGGGCTCGCGCAAGCCTTCATTCTCGGAGAACGGTTTCTCGACGGTGCTCCGGTTTCTCTGGTTCTCGGCGACAACATTTTCTATGCCCATGGATTCAGCAAGCTCCTGCAATCCGCGGCTGAGGTGTATCGTTCCGGCGGAACGGGGGCGACCGTCTTCGCATACAATGTCCAGAATCCGAGTGCCTACGGAGTGGTGGAGTTCGATGCGTCCGGAAAAGCGGTGAGCCTTGAGGAAAAACCCGCCAAACCCAAGTCGAACTACGCAATTCCAGGACTCTACTTCTACGACAGCAAAGTGAGTGAATATGCACGAGCATTGAAGCCCTCGGCACGTGGCGAGCTCGAGATTACAGACCTCAATCGGGTTTATCTGGAGCGGGGTGAGCTCTCGGTCCAGAAGATGAGCCGGGGTACGGCTTGGCTTGACACCGGCTCGTTCGAAACCCTCCTTCAGGCATCCAATTTTGTCCAAACCATCGAACAGCGCCAAGGGTTGAAAATCGCCTGTCCGGAAGAAATCGCCTATCGCATGGGCTTCATCACCGGCGCCCAGCTTGAGCGCCTTGCCGGGCCGCTCAAGAACAGTGGCTATGGCGAGTACCTCCTCCATGTATTGAGGCAAGGGTGAGTTCATGAAATCGATCCTCGTCACCGGCGCCGCCGGCTTTATTGGAAGCAATTTTGTCGAACTGGCATTGTCGAAGGGGCACAAAGTCGTGGGCTATGATGCCCTGACCTACGCAGGCCATCTCGAAACCCTCGAGCCTTTCAAGAACAACCCCGGCTTCACCTTCGTGAAGGGCAACATCCTCGATCAGGAGCTTTTTCTAAAGACATTGAAAGAACACCAGATCGACTGGGTGGCGCACTTTGCAGCGGAATCCCACGTCGACAAGTCGATCAGCGGGCCTGGGGCCTTTATTGAAACCAATATCAACGGGACCTTTTCGCTCTTGTCGGCCTCACGCGCGTACTTTGAATCCTTGAGCGGGTCCAAGAAGGAGGGCTTCCGGTTCCTGCATGTCTCGACCGACGAGGTCTTTGGTGAGCTCGGACCCACGGGCAAATTCTCCGAGACCACCCCCTACGCGCCGAATTCCCCGTACTCGGCCTCGAAGGCGGGATCTGATCTTCTGGTCCGCGCCTGGCATCACACCTATGGTTTGCCGACCTTGATCACGAACTGCTCGAACAACTACGGGCCACGGCAATTCCCCGAGAAGCTGATCCCACACATGATTTTTTGCGCGCTCCAAGGAAAGCCCCTTCCGGTTTACGGAAAGGGCGAGAACATCCGCGACTGGATCCACGTCAAGGATCATTCTCGCGGTATCCTTCAAGCACTCGAGGGCGGAAAGTCGGGAGAGACCTATTGCTTTGGTGGGAACAGCGAGCGGAAGAACATCGAGGTCGTCCATGCCCTGTGCCGGGTGTTGAACGAGCTGCGCCCGAGGAGCGGTGGTGCCAAGTATGAAGAGCTGATCACCTTTGTGACCGATCGCCCGGGGCACGATTTCCGCTATGCGATCGACGACTCGAAGGCCCAGCGCGAGCTTGGCTACGTCCATGAGTTCAAGAGTTTTGAAATCGGCCTTCGCGCCACGGTTGAATGGTACCTGTCCAACCTCGATTGGAGCCAAAAAGTGACTTCGAAGCCCGGGGTCAAGGTGAGCTACGATTGGTCGCTCGTCGCCAAGGGGTAAGGGTCCATGAAGATCCTCCTCCTCGGTGCAAACGGGCAGCTCGGTTCGGCTTATCGGGAGCTTTCCAAAACGGAAGCCTGGCCTCTGGGGTGGGAGCTGGTGGCCCTGGGGTCGAAGGAGTGCGATCTTTCGCAGTCCTGGTCTTTGAGCCAAGCGCTCGAAAAAATCAGACCGGATCTGATCCTGAACGGCGCCGCCTACACTGCGGTCGATCTTGCTGAAAGAGAGCAAGAAAAGTGTGAGGCGATCAATGTTCAAGCACCGGAAGTGCTGGCCCGCTACTGTGCTTATCATGGCATTCCTCTGGTGCACTATTCGTCGGATTACGTGTACGACGGGGCCGGAGCCGTCGAACGCTTGGAAGGCGCCCCCCATTCTCCCGTGAACTTTTACGGAACCTCGAAAGCAAAGGGCGATGAAGCCATCATCCGATCCGGCTGTGAGCACCTGATCTTCCGGACCTCCTGGGTGTTCTCGCACACTGGAAAAAACTTCGTGAAAACCATGTTGAGAATCGGGGCTGAGCGGCCGGAGCTCAAAGTGGTCGAGGATCAGGTCGGTGCGCCGACCTATGCACCGGATCTGGCGGCGTACTCGCTTCAGGCCCTCATGCGTGCGCTCGAGCTCAAAGTGGAGGGCCGAGGGTTTCCTTCCGGAGTCTATCACCTCACCAACTCCGACCACACCTCTTGGGCCGACTTTGCTCGCGCCATTCTTCCGGGCGTGAAAGTCATCGGCATTCCGAGCTCGGAGTATCCGACTCCCGCAAAGCGCCCGATGAACTCTCGATTGAGCTTGGAAAAATTCAAAACCACTTTCCGGATCGCGCCGCGCCCTTGGCGGGAGGCGCTTCAGGAGTGTCTGGATCAACTGAAGGAACATCATGGTTAAAGAAGGCAGGCTTTCGGGACTGAAGCTGATTGAGCTTAAAATTTACGCCGATGACCGGGGTTTTTTCACTGAGCGTTATGTGGCGGAACGTTTTGTCGGCTACGGTTTGCCGGAACGCTTCATTCAAGACAATCACTCTCGATCAAAACCCGGGGTGATCCGCGGACTCCACTACCAGACTGATCCGGCTCAAGGGAAATTGGTGGGTGTCATTCGCGGTAAGATCTGGGACGTGGCAGTCGACCTTCGCAAAGACTCTCCGACCTTCGGGCAATGGGAGGCTTTCGAGCTTTCGGATGAGAATGGTCGACTCCTTTGGATCCCTGCGGGTTTCGCCCACGGATTTTGCGTGCTCGGTAACGAGGATGCCGACGTGATGTACAAGGTGGACGCCGTTTACTCACCCAAGACCGAAGGCGGAATTTTGTACTCGGATCCGGATCTCAAGATCGAGTGGCCGGTCAAAGACCCGATCGTTTCGGGCAAAGACAAAGTCCTCCCCGGTTTTGCGAGTTACTCGAAGAACCCTTTGTTCTGAACCGTGCGCGCCCGGAATCCGAGGAGTGTCTCAGCCAGGCTGGGATCCCCGCAAGAGTGTTCGATGTCGCCCGCTCTCGGACCGGCCAGGATCGGGGTGAACTCCGACCCGGATTCTGCACACATGGACCGGTAGAGTCCGAGCACGGAAGTCGTATTCCCCGTGCAGAGATTCACCGACTGCCCTTGAAAGCGCCCGGGATCGAGCTTCAATGCCAGTCCACAGGCGCGGGCGATTTCGGTCACCGGTATGAAGTCGCGCGTGTTCTTTCCGCCGTTGAACAAAGTGGCCGGAGTTCTCGATCGAAGGGCTTCCCGGAAGCGGGTGATGACTCCGGAGTAGGGAGAGGTCGGATCCTGCCCTTGGCCGTAAACATTGAAAAACCGGAACGAGAGCGCGCGGAGTCCCCGGGTTCGATGAAGGGCGCGTAAGGCTTTTTCGGCCTCGAGCTTTTGCCGGCCGTAGTGCGAGAGTGGCTCCAGGTCCGTAACGGACTCCGAGAGTCGATCTCCCGGGCCGCACCGGTCTCCGTAAACGGCCGCCGAACTGGCAAAGACCAGTGGGGCTCCCGGGTTCGGCGAAGCGAGCAAGGCGTTGGCCACGTTGAGGGTGCCTTCGAGGTTCGTGCGCGAGCTCCCTTCCGGATCGCCCTCGCACTCGGGCACGCTCACGATAGCCGCCAGGTGAAATACGAAGTCGAACCCCCCACTGAAGACGGCTTCGAGGCCTTCCGGAATCCGGATGTCGCCCGGTTCCGGTGCCTTCAAGTCGAAGATCCGGATCTCGTGACCGAGGCGCAAGAGTTCCTGGGTGAGGTGGGTTCCGATGAATCCGGAACCTCCGGTGATGAGGATTTTCATTTTTTCTCTTGGACCAGGTATATCGGACGCTTTTTGGTCTCATCGAAGATCCGTCCGACATAGACCGACAAGAGCAGCATGCAAAAACTGAGAATCATCCCCCACATGCTGATCCAAGCCATGAGGGTGAACCATCCCGGTTGGAAAACGCGCCCGTTCCAAAGACGGTAGAACTCGAACAGGAAGTAGCCGATGCAGACGGTGAACCCGAAGGCTGTGGCGGCGAAAGATGCCAGAATCAAAGGTCGGTTCGAAAAGTGGGTGATGCCGGTGAAGGCCAGTCGGAGCATCTTGACGAGCGTGTACTTCGACACCCCGTGGGTCCGCGCCTTCGCCTCGTAGTTCAAGTAAAAAGGAGGTTCAGCCAGATGGAACAGTCCGCGGTTGAACCGGCCACTCTCGTTGAACCTGAGATAGTTGAGGAGGACGGAACCTCTCAGCCCCCGGAAGTCAGCCGCACCATCGGGCAGGTCCATTCCCGTGAAGGTCCGGAAGACCAGATAAAACAATGAGCTGGTGGATTTTTTAGTGCGACCCACACCCTCGGTCTCGGTCCGAAGCATCTGGACATGACGACTCACTTCGAGCTCGTGCAGGATTCTGGGGATTTCGGTGACCGGATGCTGGCCGTCGGAATCGAGCATCAGGACACTTGCATCGGGAGTGAATGCCGGGTGGGTGGCAACGAATTCACATCCGGCTTGGATTGCCGATTGATGCCCGTAATTCCGGACAAAGCGGATGCCGTGATGACGGATACGGGGTGAGTCCGGCAGGGCCCGGATGACCTCCCAAGTCCCGTCGCGAGAGCCGTCGTCCACCCAGACCGCATGAAAATCCCGATCCGGAACGGTTTCGAGAACCTGGATCAGCTGACGATGGAAGTGGGGAAGGGCCTCCTCCTCGTTGAAACAAGGCAGGACCAGAAACACCGGATTCATGGGCTCAATTTAGCTGAACCCGCCTCAATCGGGTAGCGGTAAATGCTGATCTCCCGGTTCTGGAATAGGGGGGCGACATCCGGTACCGGACAATCCGAATCACGGGGAAGCCGGTGATCGAGAATCCGGTATCCGGAAAAGGTTCCGAGCTCGGCTTCACGACGGGATGAGCAGGGAGGGTCCCGGACCAGAATGCGGTCATGGGCATTCACCTGTGCGGATAGGCGGGAGTTCACCAGTACCGGAACCTCGGGGTCGAGGGACAGGAGAGCCGAGTGAGCCCGGATCTGCTCGAGGTCCGGGAGGTTGAAGGTCAGATGGAACAAAGGCCATTTGTCCGAGACGGAAAGTGCCAGGAGCAACAGCAGGGCCGTGCGTTTGATTCTCAATCCGGACTCCAGACGATCGAGCGCGGGAAGAAGGACTTCCCGGATCCCGACCAGGGTTCCCCAGACCAAGAACGGGATACCCGCCAGATCGTAATGAAAGATCATCGCGGTTTGCCCCGGATGCCCCGACAGGATGTTCAATCCGAAGAGCACCAGGCCTGGAACTGCCCAAAGGAAAGCCTCTTTCGAGAAGAACAGGGCGAATCGCGGAAGAAGGAGCATGAGCAGGTAAATCACAGCCTGTTTGTTCAGGAGGTTCGAGCCGAGAATCACCCAGTTTTTCGGAACGGTGATCAGGTTGAAGAGGATCTCGCTCGGAGTCGAGCCGAATTCCTTGAATCGATAGGCGAGAGGGGAGGCCTTGCTGACGATCGGGTTGAAGTAGGGGAGCAGGACCTTGAACGCCACGATCAAGTACAGACCTGAAATCACGACCGTGCCGACGGCAAGCCGTATCCGGGTCCGCTTGGAAAAGGGGAGATCCCGACTGAACAGGATCGGAACAGCGAGAAACGGCGCGATCAGCGGAATGTGTTCCTTGGAGAGGAGTGCCAGAATCAACCCCGAGGCGTAGCCGGCAATTCTTCCCCGGTGGAGAGACAACAGTGCGATGGAAAACCCCAAAAACGCGAAGCAGTCTTCCCTGAAGTCGAACATCAAGGCGTTCCGGAGCGAGCGGTTCGAAAGTGTCAGGATCAGGGCGAGCCAGAGCGCCAACCCCCTGCGATCCCGGAGCGGGCCCCGGAACACCAGGAGTCCGAGAGGGAGGGCGATGGAGAGTGTCTGGATCAAAAAAATCAACTCATCCACCCGGATCCAAGAGGTGATCAAGGTCAGCGGAATCAGACCGAACAACAGGTGCTCCCCGAGCGCGCTTCCGCTCGGAGAAATGTCCGCAGGAAGGAACGGTCCCCGGAGCGGATGGAAGAGGGCCTGGTGAACGAAGGAAAGATCGAAGCCGTGGGTGTCGAGTGACCAGTGTTTGGCGACATGTGCGGCGAAGAGCAGCGAGAAGGTGACCGAAAAAAATATCCGGGTGTGGATCCCGGCCTTCGGGTGATCGAGGAGGCGACGCAATCCCGAGAGGATTCGGGATCCGGCGATGGATTGATTCCCCATGAACGCCAACAGGACGAAAGAAAGAATGGCCGCGGTGTCGACCGATGCGAGGTCCACATAAACCCCGCCGAAGCGGTGCACGAATCCCCCACTCAAGAGGATTAAAACCCCCAAGGATGCGAAAAAATCGAAAGTGAGCACCATGCGCACACCCTAGCTTAAAAACCCCCTTCCGTGCTACGAAGAACCCATGCCCCCCTCCCTCCTGATCACCGGTGCCGCAGGCTATATCGGGTCTCACTGTGTCGAGGCCCTGATCCGGCAGGCCTCTGCCTACGGCCTTCAGGGGGTGCAGCTCCATCTGCTCGACGACCTGTCGACCGGGCATCGGGAGTTTCTGGAAAAACTCTGCGCCTTGGCCGAGTCTCACCGCCTGCCCCGCCCGGTGATCCATGAGGTGAGTCTCACCGACCGGCCTGCTTTGGAGCAGGCGCTGAAGCAGGCGCGACCCGAGGCCGTGCTTCATTTTGCGGCACTCATCTCGGTGGCAGAATCCGTTCAGCAACCCGATCGCTATGTGCGGAATAATGTCGAGGGCTCGCAGAACCTGTTCCGTGCCATGCAAAAGTCCGGCTGCCAGCGCTTGGTGTTCTCGAGTACGGCCGCAGTCTATGGCAATCCGGCAGGGGCCCATTTACCGCTTCCCGAGTCGACTCCGGTCGGGCCCGTGAATCCTTACGGCGAGACCAAGCTCGCCATGGAGAACGCCATCGCCGAGGCCGCTCGCGAATGGGGTCTCCATTCGGTGATCTTCCGTTACTTCAATGCGGCCGGCGCCTCGTCCTCAGGGCTTTTTGGTGAGTGGCACGAACCCGAAACGCATTTGATTCCACTCCTTTTGCGAGCCGCCGCACGAGGCGAGAAACTCAAGGTCTTCGGCTCCGACTACGATACCCGCGATGGCACCTGCGTCCGCGACTACATCCATGTCGAGGACCTGGCGTGCGCGCATTTGCTTGGGCTGAAGGCCTTACGCGCGTTCGAGTCTCAGGGCGCCGCTGCTCAAGTGTTCAATTTGGGCACAGCCCGGGGCACGAGTGTGCTCGAGGTGATTCGCGCCGCAGAGGCGGTCCTCAAAAAAGACTTGGGCCGAGGTGTGGGCTACGACATCCACCCCCGTCGGCCCGGCGATTCGGCCGTTCTGGTGGCCGACTCCGCCCGTGCTCGGGAGATCCTGGGGTGGGAGCCCGTGCATTCTTCGATGGAGAACATCCTCCGCACGGCGTGGGAGTGGGAGAGGCGCTAAGGCTGGCATGGATCTGGCATTCCGTTGGGGTGCTACTGGATGATCGTTCAATTTGACTTACAACTTATAACTGGTAAAATGAAGGGGGTCGGGTGCCGGTAAGTGGGAAGGCATTGGCGCGCGAATTTATCAAGCGGGGGTGGACCGTGAAAAGCCAGCGGGGAAGCCACTTGAAGCTCGAGAGAAAAGGAAAAATCGTTGTGATTCCAATGCATAAAGAGCTCAAGAAGGGTACTGAAGCTGCACTGAGAAAGATCCTGGAGGGCGACGTCGAATGAACTATCACTTCAAGTGGAAAAAGGAATCGGAAGGCTACAGTGCCGTCTGTGTGGAGCTTCTGGGTTGTGTGACCGAAGCCGACGATTTCGTCGAGCTCAACAAGAACGCAGAAGAAGCACTGAACCTGTTTTTGGACGAGCCGCCCGATTCCCGGACGGTCTTCCCGTTTCCAAAAAAGAGGGTCAGCGAGAGTCGTGTGATGGCGGTCGAGGTGAAGCCTAGGATTGCATTTGCCTTTGCGCTACGAATGTTCCGGATGCAGAAGAAGCTTACCCAGCGTGAGCTGGCGGCCCGAATCGGAATCGAAGGCGCGTTGAACAACTACCAACGACTTGAGAGCTCCAAAACCGCAAACCCCGGTCTTGAGACCTTGGTGAAGATTAAGAAAGCCTTCCCTGATTTCCCGCTTGAGGTGATCACGGGCTAAACACCCATCGCGGGACGAGGAACAGACCCCCTAGCCCGAGCTGGGAAATTCTGTTGCTTCCCCAGCAGTGGACGGATCCATCCGAAGTCAATGCACAGCTGTGGTGTTCCCCTACGGACACTCCGGTGGCGCCGCTCAGACCCTGCACCGCCACGGGTACGTTTTCCTGTACGAAGGTGTCTTTCCCGACTTGGCCAGCGTTGTTAGCCCCCCAGCACTTCACTGTTCCGTCATCCATTGCAGCACAAGTATGGAAATAGCCGCTCGAAATGGCGCTGACCGAGGTCAGTCCCTGAACCTCCACAGGATTGGAGCTGGGGTTCTGGGTGCCATCTCCGAGTTGCCCGTAAGAATTGGATCCCCAGCACCATGCGGTTTGATCGTTCAGGATTGCACAGGTGTGGTCGGCTCCGACTGAAAAGGCGACGACCGGCGCGCCCAGTCCCTGAACGTCCACGGGTGTGGAAGTTTCCGAATTGTACCCATTGAATCCCCAGCATTTCATCGAACCATCCATCAGTGTGGCACAGGTTTGGCTCTCCCCTCCGCCAATCCCGGCGACATCGGTCAGACCCGGTACCTCCACAGGGGTGAATTGATCGGAGCCACTGTTATCACCGAGTTGCCCGTAAGAGTTCGAACCCCGGCATTTTACGGTCCGGTCAGTCATGAGTGCGCAAGTATGAGAAACCCCAGATTCGTAGCGATCGAGGCAACCGAAGTGAGATCCGGGACCGCCAAGGGAGTTGTGACATCAGCGCGGGTACCATCGCCAAGTTCGCCGGATTCGTTGCCCCCCCAACATTGCAGGGTCCCGTCTGAAATCCGCGCACAGCTGTGCCTCGCACCGGCATAGACCTGGCTTGCGGAAGTGACGCCGGCAACCACGGTGGGGATGAGGCGTGAAGTATTGCTGCCGTCACCGATTTGTCCGGATTGGTTGAGTCCCCAGCATTTCAGACTTCCATCCGCAAAAATCCCACAGGTGTGCGATACACCTCCCGAAATGGAACTCATTGAAGTCCCGCCCGAAACGGATACTGCCGAACTCCTCGAGATTTGGGTGTTGTCTCCCAATTGGCCGTTGTCATTCCGACCCCAGCAACGAGCCGAACCATTGGCGAGCAATACGCAGGTGTGAAACGCACCGGCGGTCAGTTGGACCGCAGTGGTGATCCCGGGTACGGTGGTCGGACTCATTCTGGTGTTGGTCGTCCCGTCTCCCAACTGGCCGGAATCGTTCCCTCCCCAGCACTTCACCGTTCCGTTGGACAGCAAGGCACAGCTGTGGGTGCTCCCGACCGCAATGGCTGAGGCAGAAGTGATCCCGCCTACGGAGACTGGCGCTGAGCGGGAGGTGGTGGTCCCGTCTCCAGTTTGTCCGAAAAAGTTGTAGCCCCAGCATTTGACAGTCGCATCGGCCATCAAAGCACAGGTGTGGTAAAGCCCGACGGAAATGGCACTGACCGTGGTGAGGCCGCTCACCGCAGTTGGAGAAAAGCGGTTGGTGGTGGTTCCGTCTCCGAGCTTACCGAACTCGTTGTTTCCCCAACAGCGCATGGAGCCCCCTGTCAACAAGGCACAAGCGTGAGTGGGACCTGTCGAGATGGCGCGGACCGAGGTCAGACCTGAAATGTTGGTGGGAGCCATGCGAGTGGTGTTGGTGCCGTCTCCGAGCCTGCCGGTCTCGTTATACCCCCCAGCATTTTACGGTGGAATCAGTCATGAGTGCGCAGGAATAACGATCTCCTGCCGCCACCGACGAGACTCCCTGCAGGGTTGGCATCTGGTAATCTGCCGAACCGGTGCAAAAGCTTTGCGAGGCCCGCACGATCCGAACCCGTACCGACAGTAGACTCCGGGATCCCGTCAAGAACGGCACTTCAAATTGGCCGACTCCGGTCGTGGAACTCGTTTGCTTGTCCAAGGTCACCCCGCCTTGGCAGTTGGCGTCGGCCCCGTGAAGGAGAGTGACCTGGTCCTGCGGCTGGAGAGAAGAGACTTCAAATACCGGAGTGACCGTCGTGCGCTGGGTGCTGAGGAGGCTCAATGCAGGGCCAGAGTTCCCTGATGGAGCGGCAGAGATAACGTTCATTTTGGAATTGCATGCAACCGAGCTCGAGATGACTGCAATCGCTACAGATAAGAGGCAGAAGCGATATAGACCCATCATGATTTGATTTTAGCCTGTCTTCATGTCCGATTGAAGTACGCCGTTGGTATTTTAAATTTAAAATATTTAATCAAATGCAATCAATGCTGCCACGAAATCACTTGTCTTCCTCGATCTCCTTGCAGCTCAGAATCGAACACCCCCGGTATTGCCGTTCACAAGGACCCAGCGCCGCCCGCTGAGCCATGTAACGATCGGCATGGAGTCCAACGAAGATCCTGCCGGCGCCGTTCAGGGCCTGGCAGCGCCACTTGAACTCCGGCTCTTTCTTTGGAGTCGGGCTCGGAGACGGAGCTTCCGCCACGGGCGCGGGCTTTTGATTCCACACCTCACCAGGCCTCGCACCGAAAGGCGGAGGGCTCGAGCAAGAGCCCAGCAATACCACCAGTGCCGGGGTCAGCCAGGGAGTCAGTACTCTCCAGCAGGTCATGGGAACTCCACGGGAGTCAGGATCGACTGGGCCATGAAATCTTCATCACCATTTCCGATCTCTCCAACCAAGTCTGAGCCAGAACAAGAAACTGTACTGCTTGAGTCTCCACACAAATGGTTCTGAGACATCGAGAACTTGTGGGTGTCACTGTCCAGGAGTCCGAAAGTCAGGTTCGTTCCGGTGCCGCCGAAGGAGTTCAAGAGTCCCGAGTTGTTGTCTCCTCCGCAATACAATTTGCCGTCCGTGGTGGTGGCGCAAAGGGTTGGCAACCAAGGGTTCACAGAGAGGTCCTGGATGGATTCGACATTTTCAATCGAGATGTCCGCAGAAAGGTTATTGGCATCAGCGACCCAGGGTGAGACCACGCACCCGAGTGCTCCCGTCCCTGCAAAACAGACTCCCCACTCGGCCACCACGGCATGTTCCACGTTGGTGGCGACTGTGACGGGAGTCGTGATCAGGCCTGCTCCCGGGGCAAGACTTTCGTTGGAGTTGTTTCCCCAGCACTTCAAAGTCAGGTCATCGAGGGCGCATGCCTTGGTTTCGCTCATGAACAGACCCCTGATATTCCCTGAGAGGATCGGGGGCGCGACCAGGGCGTCATCGTAGCTCATCCAAGGGGTCATGCCGGGATCGACTCCTAGGATTCCTCCGTTGTTCGCACCCCAGCAGGAGACTTTGTTGGCCTTACTGATACATGTGGTGGTGCCGAATGCCGCGACATGTTCGACTCCGGTGGCGGTGATCTCATTCACATCGACCGAGAACTCCTGGGTGCTCACAAAGGGCAAGAGTCGGTTGGTCCCGCTCAGATTCATGCCCCAACAGTGAAGATTTCCACCGGATAGGATGGCACAGGTATGGTTGGCTCCTAAGGCGACCTCGAGGACATCGCTTGCAAAGACCCGGGTCGGAGTGGCCACCTTCATGCCGTATTTCTTGCCGTTTCCAAGTTGAGCATACGCATTGCTTCCGATACAGAAGGTACCCCCCACGCTGTAACACAGGTGGGAGCTCCCGGGCGCGAGGTGGATGGAGTTCCCGAGCAAATTGAAAGAAATCAACTCTTCGGGAGAATAATTCGTTCGTGCATTGACCTGTGGGAAGCCTTTTCCAATCGCGGCATTGGTGTTGTCTCCCATGCAGAGGATCTTCTCCATGGGCCCTGCTTTGACAGTGAAGCAGGTCAGATCGCCCTGCGCTGCGATGGGATTTGTGTCCGAGAGGATTTCGTTGGACATGAGTGTCGGTGTGGGGATCTGCGGGTCGGAAACGGGATTGAGTCCGAGTTCGCCCGCATTGTTACCGCCCCAGCAGAACAATCGGTATTCCGTCAAAGTGGTGCTGAGTGCTTTTACGCAAGTGTGGTCGTAACCCGACACAATCGATACAGGGTCGTAGGCAGGATCCACCGAAAATGGCGTCCCGGGTGTTGAAGAGAGCCCACCCACAGCGCCTGATCCGAGCTGTCCTTTGAGGTTATATCCCCAGCAAGTGACCCGTGCAGGAGTTCCAATCACGGCGCAGGTATGGAGTTGTCCGGCAGCCAGGGCATGAACGGTCGAACTAGATCCCTTCAGTGCGCGGACGGGGTAGGGGATCATATTGGACTCCCTGCCGGCACCGAGCTGGCCGTATTGGTTTCCTCCCCAGCAGACCACATCACCCTTCACAATCGCGCAGGTGTGGTAGGCGCCTGCGGTCACAGCTGTGACACCCGTTTGAAATATCATTTGAGGTTCCGCGTATGCACTGACGTTGGTGTCGCCGTTGACCTGCCCGAGGAAGTTGCTTCCCCAGCAGTAGAGGGCTCCTTTTCGAACGGCGCAAGCATGGGCCAAGCCGAGAGCCACCGATGAAACCTCCGAACTGAGTCCTGGAATCGGAGCCGGGCTCGGGTGGAGTTGCACGGTGGGTGTCGATGGATTTTGCGGGTCATAAAACTGTCCCCAACAGGCCAATTCACCGTTTCCGGCTTGGCTCGAAACACAGCTCATCACATTGTTCGAAGCCATCGGGTTCACCAACGGTGCCCCTGGAAGAGGCCCCGGGCTTTCGCCGAAGAAATACGGACCCATCACCAAGGTTGAGTCCAGGAACTCGGGCAGAGACGTCACTCCTGATTCCTGCGCATCCTTGAAAATGTTCGCTCCACTACAGGTCAGCGTTCCGTCGATCCTACTGCTGCAATGGAAGTCATTCCCGGCTGCAACCAACTCGACGTCAGCGTTTGAGCGCGGGGCTGCGGCTCGTGTGAAGTCGGCCACGGTGGCCATGTCAATTTCCTTGAAGGTGGTGGAATTTCGCCCCCAACACCAGAGGGATCCCGTGGACGCGACTGCGCAAGTGAAGGTTTGCCCGACGATGACCTCCCGGATGTCGGTGAGTTCGGGGTAGGTGGGAAATTGGTCGATAACCACATTGGTGACGACCAGCTCATAGGCGCTGATAGTACCGCGCCCGAGTTGTCCATTGGTATTGGTTCCCGCACAGGCGACCCGCCCGGTCAGCAAGGGGATGGTCGTATCGTAAACGAGGCAATTGTGGCCGGTCCCCATGGACAGTGTTCGGACCGACCAGCCGGCCAAGGAAACTCTTTGAGGCGGAATGCCGCGCCCCCAGCAATAGGCCGCTGCATCGGTTCCGATGGCACAGGTTTGATTGTCAGATGCAAAGACCCGGGTGAAGGTCGAGAGATTCCCGAAGCCGGTCAGAACGACTTTTGAAACGGCTCCGTTGGAAAAGTCACCGAGAGTGTAGGCACCGGGGCTTGCCACCCCGAGTTGGAGTTGATCGTTCGCTCCCCAACAATAGATCCCCTGATCGTTCAAGATGACGCAGACATGATTGGTGCCGACCGCATAATCTGTCACAGCTGTGGAAAACGGGCCGATACTCGGAAGTCCGATCTGATCAAGATCCGGACTGACGAAAGCAGGACTGTCGCCAATGCAATGAAGCTGGTCGTTCTCGGTTCTGGCACAAACGAGTTTCTCTGAGGTTTTGACGCTTTTGAACCGATCGCCCGATTTGATCCGCCCATTTGCGCCGACGCTGGATCCGAAGAGGGTGGAGAGCGTCGGCGTACCAAAGCAGTGTACGTCTCCCGAGAACACGCCCGGGGATGCTTCGTTTCCGATCACCGCACAAAGGTGTGACAATTCAGATTGGGTGGCGAGGGAAAGGATTTTTTTCTTCTCTTCGGCAATGTGTGGAATCCATACCCCGGCCGGCGGACCTTGCAAGGCTTCCATAGGGCCGCCCCCGAGGGCGAGGACTTCGTTTGCACCGACCGTCCATTCAGGCGGAGGGGTTACCTGGCCCGAGGTGTTGTCTCCCCAGCAAAATAAAGCGCCTGAGTTGCTGATGGCGCAAGTGCGACCGTCCACTGATTGCAAGCTCCGGTAGTTCGCGGTTCTCGGGGTGGAGCCCCCTCCGCCACTGGATCCGCCAGTCAGGGCACTTGAGGGCCACTCGGCCGCGCGCATGCGCCCACACCCGGACAGGGTGAGGAGCGTCAGGCAAAGCAGGGCGCCGAAATGGACGAGCCGAGGCAAAGGGATCCTTTCTGAAGCCGAGTAGGCGTCAACGACTTGTCGGCGGGATTGAAAGAATCCTTTAGTATTGAGCCACACCCCATTACAGGATAAGCGACGACGGCGAGTTCGTCAGGGCTTTGTCGAGGGGGCGGTGTAGAAAATGGCTATAAAAATCAACTACATGAATTGAATTCGAGTGGAATTCAGGAGCAGGCGCCGTCCGTGACCACCGCATCCCGCCGGTAGGTCCGCAGCTCATCGAGGCTCCACTCCGGGTAGTCGGACAAAGAAGCCGTCGTCGTGCGAGCCATGACCCGCAAGCCCGCGCTATCGCCTCCCGACAAAGGGAGGGCTCGCTGGCGGTCGGATTCGGTCTGAATAAGCGTAACGCGTTCGGTCGCAGCCATAATTGCGCGGACTTTATGATTTTTCGAGGAAAAGCGCAAGCTCCGATTGGCCTCAGGGATTTTATTTCATTTTTCTCTCAAGTTTTACTCCAGCGCGCCGAATAGATCATTGTCCAGGTTGGAGGCACTTTGGTGGGTGCTAAAACGCTTGGGCACTTGACTGGGGGCCGCATCATCTGATTTCGGAACGACCACTGACTGAGGAGGTCAATCCGGGGTACAGCACAGGTGATGACGGCTCCTTTTTTTTTCGTTACTCTCGAATCATGGCTTTCCAGGTCAGCTTGAATCATATCGGCATCGCCACGGCTGCCGGGAACACCCAGCTCGAGAAGCTCTTCCGTCTCCTCGGGATCACCCGAGGCGTCAGCGAACAGGTCGCCGAACAGGGCGTCGATGTCCACTTTTTCAATCTGGAGGGGACGCCTCCGCATCTGGAGCTCCTCGAGGTCCGGGATCCTGCGGGGTCTGTGGCCAAGTTCATCGAAAAACGGGGCCCCGGCATCCATCACCTGTCGTTTTTGGTGGAGCAAGGCGGCTTGGATCCGCTCATGAAGACTCTCACTGACGAGGGCTTCAAATTCACTTACGAAACACCGAAGGCGGGCGCGCAAGGCATGCGCATCAACTTCATCCATCCCGCCACCGCTGGCGGAGTCCTGATCGAACTCATGGAGGCCCGTGATGCCCATCCGAATCAGTGAGACCTTGAAGCGTCTCCTTTACGTTTTTGTAGGCGTTTTCGTGCTCCAAAGCGTGGTGGACCAGTTTTTCGGGGGGAACCTCCGGGGCTGGTTCGCACTCACTCCCGTCGACATCCTGAATGGCCGGATCTGGCAGATCCTGACTTACGGATTCCTCCATGCTGATGTCATGCACCTGGTGCTGAACATGATGGTGCTCGTGTTTGTGGGCTCCGACATCGAGTCGATCTGGGGACGTCGCAAGTTCCTGGTGTTCTTTTTTTACTGCACCCTGATGGCGGGACTCTTTTACCTGGTCATGCAGTTGCTGATGTACGATCCCCTTTCGCTCCGGCTTCCCCTGGTAGGGGCTTCGGGCGGGATCTTTGGGCTCTTGCTGGCTTACGGAATCCTGTTCCCGGACCGCGAGATGCTCTTCATGATGTTCTTGCCCATGAAGGCCAAGCAGTTTGTCTGGGTGCTGGCCGGAGTGGAGTTCTTGCAGACCCTGTACTCAGGCCAGGGCCGCCTCGGCGCCATCGCTCATCTGTCCGGGATGGGGGCGGGCTATCTGTTTCTGGTCCTTCAGGCTAAAGGGATGAGCTTCCGTGGTAAGCCGACCCGGTCCGGAGGGGGGTCCTCCGGGTCCAAGAAGCGTCCGAACCACCTGAGATTGGTGAAGGACGAGTCGGGCGAGGAAGACGAGCGGGGCGGGGGGCCCCGGACCTGGCATTGATCGGGGTGGGTTGCGGAATTGCGCGCTTTGCGTTATACCGACCCCATGCGCACCTCCGTTTCAAGAACCCTGCTTCTGGCCCTCTCCACCCTGCTCCTGAGCCTGGCGGCCCATGCCCAGCTCCCCGGCGGGCGATACCAGGGTTCAGTCAGCAACAACCCCTTCAATGAGTGGTGCCGCGTGACCGACGCCACAGTTGAGTTTTTTGATGCAGGCCAGGGCCGCTACCAAATGGTGTGGCTCGAAGAGGGCTTCGCACCCCAAGGCGGCTTTTGCAGTTCGGTCCGTGACGGGCTCCTGATCCCTACCGAAAACAAGGGCGAGTGGCGGGTCGACTTCCAGGATTTCGATCTCTCTCTCGGTCGGGCCAAATTCGATCCCGAAACCCGCACTCTCACCGTCGTGGGCAGCTACTCCAATTACAGCACCGGATTCACCACCCTCGAGGGTAAGTTCCAATTTCACACTGACGGATCCCGTCTCGGGTACTCCCGAATGATCAGTCGCAGTGCGGCTTCCACGCTCTTTGCCAACGGAAACCTCTACCGACGTTGACGGATCGCGGATTTTCCGCTAAATCTGACCTCCTATGTCACTCCTTCACGAAGCCATCCAAGACAAGAAGTTCGATACCCGCATGATCGAGAGGAATCTCGTTCGGAACGTCGTCTCTGACAAAGAAGTCAAGACCGCGATCGAAAAACTTCCAGACGACAGCGAGAACGCGCTGTTCACCAGTCTGGATGAATTGGAAGATTGAGCGAATGGACATCGAGAATGTCACCATCCTCGGCACGGGCCCCGCAGGGCTCACTGCCGCCATCTATGCGGCTCGGGCGAACCTGAGCCCCCTGTGTGTCGAAGGCACCCAGCCCGGCGGTCAGCTCACCATCACCACCGAAGTCGAGAACTTCCCCGGCTTTCCGCATGGTGTTCAGGGCCCTGAGATGATGGTCGGCTTCCGCCAACAGGCCGAGCGCTTCGGAACCCGCTTCAAGCAAGGCGATGTGCAGAAGGTGGACCTCTCGAAGCGGCCTTTCACCCTCACTCTCGCCGACGGCAGTGAAGTGAAGACCAAGACCCTCATCATCTCGACCGGAGCCTCTGCCAAATTGCTCGGTCTCAAGCATGAATCGCGCCTCATGGGTCGCGGTGTCTCTGCGTGTGCCACCTGTGACGGATTCTTCTTCCGCAATCAGGACATCGCCATTGTGGGCGGGGGCGACACCGCCATGGAAGAAGCGAACTTCCTCACCCGCTTTGCAAAGAGCGTGACTCTCATCCACCGCCGCGACACGTTCCGCGCCTCCAAGGTGATGCAGGACCGCACGCTCAAGAACCCCAAAATCAAAGTGATCTACGACACCGCGGTCGAGGACATCGTCGGCGAGAACGAAGTCACCGGGCTCAAATTGAAGAACCTGAAAACAGGTGAGCTCTCTGATTTGACCGTGACCGGTCTCTTTGTGGCCATCGGTCACCAGCCGAACACCAAGCTCTTCCAGAACCAGTTGAAAACCGACGAAGCCGGCTACCTGATCGTCCAACCCGGTACGACCAAGACCGAAATCGAGGGAGTGTTCGCCGCAGGAGATGTGGCCGATCACGTGTACCGTCAGGCGATCACTGCCGCAGGCACCGGTTGCATGGCGGCCATCGATGCCGAGCGTTGGCTCGAGAATCAGCACGGCTGAGCGTGAGCCGGCTGGGCCTGTCCATCGAGATCGCTCTCCGGTTCCTCCGCTCGAAGACCCGGGGAGGATTCCTTTCTTTTGTCACCGCCATCTCGATCGCAGGCGTCTGCGTGGGTGTGGTGGCTTTGCTCGTGGTCACCAGTGTGGTGAACGGTTTTGAAAACGAGCTTTCTCATGTGATTTCCGGGACCCAGGGGGATGTTCTGTTTTACACCCGTGGGGCACCGATCCGTGACCGACAAGACCTGGAACGGAAGATCTGGCAGTTCGCGCCGGGGATCAAGGACATCACGGGCTCTTTTGTGAGTGAGGTCATGTTCGGAGGTCCGAACGGAGTGGCCGGGGGAGCGCTCGAAGGAGTCGACCCTGCAACCTGGTTGCAGGTGATCTCCGTGGGAGAGCGCCTGGCTCCGGGTGGTGCCCTGCCCGAGAACGAGGGCGAGATCCTGCTCGGGTCCGCTTTGGCCGAAAAACTCGGCACATCGGTCGGTGACACGGTCCGGGTGATCATCCCTTTTGCCGGTCTCGGCGATGACGAAGACCAGGGCTACGGTTCCCCGCGGGTCCAGGATTTCAAGGTCACCGGCATCGTGCATCTCGGCATGTACGACTATGATTCCAAGTACGCTTATGCTCCGCTCAAATCCGTCCAGCAGTTGGTGTTCAACGAGCCGCGCGACCACATCACCTCGTTCCGCATCAAGCTCAAGAACCCCGATCGGGCACGCGATGTGGCGGCAGAACTCTCCAAGCACTTCGGATTCCCTTACCGGGTGCGGGATTGGAGTCAGCTCAACAAGAACCTCCTTTATGCGATCGCGCTTGAAAAAGTCGTGATCAGCGTGCTTCTGACCGCGATCATGGTGGTGGCGGCCTTCAATGTGATCAGTGCATTGCTGATGATGGTCCATGAGAAAGAAAAAGAGATCGCCATCCTCCGGGTTCTGGGGGTACGGCGTCGCGACCAGTTCCATCTTTTTTCATTTATCGGCTCGTTCTTCGGCCTCATCGGGACCTTGCTCGGGGTCGTGGTGGGGCTTGTCGCCGTCTGGGTGCTCCGTCACTACCGCTTCATCCGCCTGCCTGCGGAGGTCTATCACCTCGAGTACCTCCCTGTGGTTGTGCGCTGGACAGAGTGGTGTGCGATTGGTCTAATGGCGTTTGTGATCTGCTTTCTGGCCACGGTCGGTCCTGCCGCCCGGATCGCCAGGCGCAATCCGGTCGAGGGACTCAAGTGGACCATGTGATTCTGAGAGCCAGAAACGTATTCAAGGAGTTCGTGAAGGAGCGTGAGCGCATCCAGGTGGTGAAGGGCGTGTCGCTCGACATCCACGAGCGCGACTGTCTGGCGATCATGGGGGCTTCGGGAGCCGGGAAGTCGACCTTGCTCCAGATCCTGGGCGCACTCGACCGTCCCTCGCAGGGTGAGATCTTCTTCGGCGAAAAATCGGTGAATCTCTGGAAAATGTCCGACGAGGAGCTCTCGGATTTCCGCAACCGGAACCTCGGGTTCGTGTTCCAGTTCCATTACCTCCTGCCGGAATTCTCGGCGGTGGAGAACGTGATGATGCCGGCGCTCATTTCCGGCATGGATCGGGATCAGGCCGCAAAGAAGGCCTCGGAGCTGCTCCGATTTGTGGGCCTGGGCGAGCGTCTCGATCACAAGCCGGCCGAATTGTCCGGAGGTGAGCAACAGCGCGTGGCCATTGCGCGTTCTGTCATTCTCCGTCCGAAGTTGCTTCTCGGGGACGAGCTCACCGGCAATCTCGATTCCGAAAACAGCCGCAAAGTGATCGACCTTTTGCTCGACCTGAATCGCGAGTTCGGAATCGCCATCCTCATCGTCACTCACGACCATGACGTGGCCCGTCGAATGAAGCGGGTCCTGACGATGAAAGATGGAAAAATCACGAACTCGTGATAAGACCGGATCTACGTGAGATTTTTGACTTTTCTCCTCGCATCAAGCTTTTGGATTCATGGGGCCTTTGCCGCTCCCATCGCTGAAGTCAAGACCACGGGTTTGAAGCGGATCGAGCGTGCTGCGATCCTCGAAAAGATCCTCTCCCGCCCGGGGACCGAATACGATGCCGATCGCATCCGGACCGACATCGAGTCCTTGTACGGCATGGGGTACTTCGACGACATCGTGATCTCGAAGGACCCGGCTCCGAACGGCGTGGTGCTGACCTTCGCTTTTGACGAGCGTCCGCTGATCAACGAGATCCTGTTCGAAGGGAACGAGAAGATCTCCACCTCCGATCTCCAGGAGGCGATCAAGGTCAAGAAATGGTCCATCCTCGATGTGAACAAGGTCCAGGCGGACATCGAGATCATCCAGAAGCAGTACGAAGAGAAGGGTTACTACCTTGCGAAAGTTTCTCACGAACTCCGTCCTGACAAGACCGGGGAAGTGAAGCTCGTCTACAAGGTTTCGGACTACGACAAGGTCGAGATCAAGCGCATTGTATTTCTCAACAACCGCCACTACACCGACGAGAAGTTGAAGGGCGTGTTCGGCGAAACCAAAGAAGGCAGCTCGATGGGGTTTTTCTCGAACTCCGGCACCTTCCGCGAAGCGTCGTTCAAGATGGACCTCCAGCGGATGACTTATTGGTACCTCGAAAGTGGGTACCTGAAGTTCCGTCACGAGGCTCCGGTGACGACCATCAGCGAAGACAAGCGCTACGTGTTCATCTCGATCTATGTCGAGGAAGGCGACCGTTACTCGATCGGATCGTTCGATTTCAGCGGTGATTTGCTCTTCCCGAGAGACGAGCTCCGGAAAGAAATCCAGATGGGCGACGGCCAGGTCTTCTCGATCTCGGGCCGGAACGCCGACATCCAGCGCCTGACTGAAAAGTATCAGGATCTGGGTTATGCGTTCGTGAACGTGATCCCGAAAATGGATTTCAACGACGAGCTCAAGACCGTGAGCCTGGATTACTCCTTTGAAAAGGGCTCCTTGGTCCGGTTCGGTGAGATCCGCGTGGTCGGCAACACCAAGACTTACGACCGGGTGATCCGCAGGGAGCTCCGCATTTACGAAGGCGAGCTCTACAGTGGCTCGAAGCTCCGCGTGTCGAAGGAGCGCGTCGAGCGTCTCGGGTTCTTCGCTCCCGGTGAGATCCAGTTCAATCAAATTCCCCGTAAGGGACGTGATGACGTGGTGGACATCGAGATCGTGGTCAAGGAACGCTCGACCGGATCGGTGACCCTCGGGGCGGGCTACAGTTCGGTGCAGGGGTTCTTTTTCCAGGGGCGGATCCAGGAGATCAACCTGCTCGGTCGCGGACAGAACCTGAGCTTCGAGACCCAGTGGGGTCGACAGGACCTGGTCCGGAGCTTCTCGCTCTCGTTCCTCGATCCGTACGCCTTCGATACCAAGTGGAGTGCGGGTTTCGACCTCTTCATGGCGAACTCCCCGATTCCGGACCGCTATTTGATCCGTCGTTCCGGATTCAACCTCCGTGCCGGTTATCCGATCACAGACGATGTGCAGGGTTTTGTGACCTACAAGTTCGAACACCTCCGGGTGCTCGCCAACTACGCAGATGACCGGAACGCGCTCCTGGCCGCCAATCCTTCACTCGGATTGCCGCCTCTGCGTGCCGACGACACCCTCGACAAGGGGATCCTGTCGAGCGTGGTGGTCAGCGTGATCCGGGACAAGCGGAACAACCGTTTCGAGACCACCGGCGGGAACTATCAGAACGTCGCCCTGGAATTGGCCGGCCTCGGTGGGGTGAAGAACTTCGCAAAGTTCACGGCCAACAACCGTTACTACAACAACATCATCGGCAACTTCGTGTTCAAGAACAGCACCGAGATCGGCGCTCTCTTCAACACCGGGGGGAGGGGCATCCCGCCATCCGAGAAGTTCTTCCTCGGTGGCCCTTGGAACATGAGGGGCTTCGATGTGTTCTCGCTGTCACCGGTTCGGACCTACATGGATCCGGTGCTCGGGGCCAGTTACGAGAAGCTCGGCGGCGTTTCGCAATTCTATTCCCTGTTCGAGCTCGAGCATCCGCTCATTCGCGAAGCCGGGATCAAGTGGGTGCTCTTTTACGATGTGGGGAACTCTTTCGCCGGATTCCCCGGAATCGACGCGGAAGACCCGGAAAACCCCTATCGTCTCAGGCAGAACTACGGCTTCGGGATCCGTTGGTTCTCTCCGCTCGGGCCTTTGCGTTTCGAGTGGGGCTTCCCGGTCAATCCGGGTCTCATCCGGACCACCGGTCAGGTCGAGGCGAGCCCCTCATTCATTTTCTTTATCGGGCAACCGTTTTAGGTTAAGGTGGTTTCATGAACAAACTCGCAACTTACATCTTCATCCTGTGTAGTCTCATCCTGAACGCCGGCATCGCCAGTGCGGATGGCCAGTTGGTCGGAGTCGTCGACATGCAGAAGTGCATCCAGACCTCCAGCGCCGGGAAGCGTGCCCGCGCCGAGCTCGAAGGAGCCTTCAACAAGAAGAAAAAAGAACTCCAGGACCAAGAGGCTTCACTCAAGAAGCAGCAGGAAGAGTTCATGAAGAAGGCAGCAGCCCTTTCTGACGCCGCCAAGAAGGAACAGCAGGCCAAGTTCCAGGAAAAGGTGATGAAGTACCAGGAGCTGGTGCAGAAGTCCCAGGCCGACATCCAGAAAAAAGAGCAGGAAATGAGTGAGCCGATCATCCGTAAGATCCGCGAGAAAGTCGCAGAGATCGCACGTAAAAGAAGCTTCGGTTTGGTGCTCGAGAAAAACGACAACATCGTGATCTACACCGACGGCAAGACCGACATCACTGAAGATGTCCTCAAAGCTCTCGACTGAGCGCCCGAGGGACGGCGGTGATGTTTACCCCGGCACAACTTTCGAACTGGTGTGAAGCGCGGTGGGTGAATGGCGATGAAGCCGGACCCGCCGCGCTTTTCCCTTCTTTGGCCTTGCATCGTCTGGCCACCCTCGAGGACGCCGGTCCTCAGGATGCAGCCTTCTTTTTTTCAAAACTTTACGAAGACGATCTCAAGGTCACGAAGGCCGGCTTGATCCTGACCGGTGAGGCCTTTGTCGAACCCTTGAAGGCGTCCGGACTGCCCGTCTGGAAGAACGCCGTGGTCCTCGCGGCAAAAGATCCTTACCTCGCCATGGCGAAAGCCACGGCCGAAGTGTCGAAGCTCCTTTCCGCCCACGATCACCAGGTGAGGATTCTTGCATCCGAGATCCACGCTTCTGCAGTGATCGATTCTTCCGCAAAAATCGGAACCTCCGTCCGGATCGGGGCCGGGGTGGTGATCGAAGCCGGGGCCGTGATCGGTGACGGTGTGGTGCTTTATCCCCAGGTTTATGTCGGACGGAAGGTCCGGATCGGTGACGATTCGGTCTTGTTTCCGCATGTGGCGGTTTATGAGGGAACCCGGATCGGAAAGTCCTGCCGGATCCACGCCAACTCGACCGTCGGCTCGGATGGCTTCGGCTACGCACCCCGAAGGAATTCTGAAACCAAGCTCCCGGAATACCAGGTGAAGATCTACCACTTGGGCGGAGTGCTCATCGAAGACGAGGTCGAAATCGGGGCCGGGACCACCATTGATCGCGGAACTTTCGGTGACACATGGATCGGCAAGGGCGCGAAGATCGACAACCAGGTCCAGGTCGGCCACAACTGTCGGATCGGCGAAGGTGCGATTGTCTGTGGCTGTGCCGGGTTGGCAGGGGGCTCGTCCCTCGGGCGTTTCGCCATTCTCGGGCCCCAGGCCGGATTGGCCACGAAGGTCCAGGTCGGCGAGTATTCCATGATCGCCTCTTATTCCGCTCCCACCAAGGATGTCGAAGCCCATTCCGAGATGGCCGGGTATCCCGCTCGACCCATGAAGGAACACTATCGGATCCTGGCGCTTCAACAAAAGCTCCTCCGTGAAAGGAAGAAGAAATGAGTTCGAACATGGAATTCCCCTTGGTGCAGAAAGACATCCTCGCTTTTTTGCCTCACCGTCATCCCTTTTTGATGGTGGACCGGATCCTCGACATCCAAGGGCCTGAAGGGATGGAGCAAGAGGGTTCGAAGAACAAGGTCGGGATCCGCGTGGTCGGCATCAAGCAAGTCACCGCGACCGAGCCTCATTTTGCAGGCCATTTTCCGACCTTGCCCATCATGCCCGGCGTGTTGATGGTCGAAACCATGGCCCAAGTCGCGAGTTTTTCGATGTATCCGAGCATGCGACACCTTGCGCAGGATCCGAACCACGGGTTCCAATGTTTTTTGGTCGGGGTCGACGAGGCCCGTTTCAGGGTCCCGGTCACTCCGGGTGACAGCCTTCGTGTCGAAACCGAAGTCGTGTCCTGTCGGTCGAGTCTCTGGACATTCGAGTGCAAGGCCACGGTTGACGGCAAGCTCGTCGCCGAGGCGAGAATCATGGCCAATCTGGTGATGGCCGGACTGAACCAGGGGAAACAACATGGCTGATTCGAAAGCCCTCATCCACTCGACCGCGATCATCCACCCGGGAGCCGAGCTGGCTTCTGACGTCGAAGTCGGTCCTTATTGCGTCATCGGTCCCCATGTCAAAGTCGATTCCGGGACCCGCTTCATGAATCACGTGTACGTCGACGGGCACACCCGGATCGGCAAGAACAACGTGTTCTTTCCGTTCGGGTCGATCGGTGCCGTCCCGCAGGATCTCAAGTACAAGGGAGAGCCGACCGAGTTGATCATCGGTGACGACAACACCATCCGGGAATCGGTGACACTCAATCTCGGTACCGTCCAGGGCGGGGGCAAGACCGCACTCGGGAACCACAATCTCCTGATGGCCTATGTCCACTTCGGTCACGACACCATTGTCGGGGATCATTGCATCATCGCCAACTCGGTCAATCTCGCCGGACATGTGGTGGTCGAAGACTACGCAAACATCGGTGGAATGACAGGTGTGATCCAGTTCATCCGGGTCGGGGCCTACTCTTACATCGGCGGATGTTCGATCATGGACCGTGATGTGCCTCCCTATGCGGTGGTGGTCGGGTCACGGCCTGCAGAAGTGAAAGGTGCGAACATCATCGGACTCCGTCGCAAGGGTTTCAAGAATGATGTGATTTCGGCCATCAATGATTCGCTCAAGCTCTGGAAGCGACAGGACGTGATGAAAGAGCAGTGTTTGCTCGAGATCGAGAGCCAGTACGGCGAGATCGAAGAAGTGAAGCGTCTTCTCCAGTTCATCCGCGGAAGTGGCAACGGCTGCATCAAATGAGGATTTTCGTCTCCGCCGCAGAGATCTCATCCGATCTCCATGCGGCCAAAATCGTCCGGGCCTTGCTCGAGCACCATCCTGAAGGTGGCATCGAAGTGTTCGGCATCGGGGGTCCCTCCCTCCGGTCGATTCCGGGCTTCATCACCTGGGAACCGGCAGAAAACCTCAGGGCGATGGGGTTCACCGAAGTCCTGTCCAAGCTCCGGGATCTCCGTCGGGTGCGCGATCGGGTGTTGTCCGGGTTGAAGCGGAGCCCTCCTGATGTGATCCTCACATTTGATTATCCCGAATTCCACCTTTCGCTCATGGAAGCGGTGGCCGGAGTGCCCGAGCTCTCGGGAGCTCTCAAAATCTGCGGGATCCCGCCTAAAGTATGGGTCTGGCGCCAACACCGGGTCGAGCGGATCCGCGCCCTGTACGACGGGGTGTGGACCATCCTGCCCTTTGAGCGGGATTTTTACGAATCCCGCGGGATTCCTGTCATTTACGAAGGGAACCCGCTGATTGCCGATCTGTTCCGCGAAGGGGACCCGGTGAAGACTCCGTGGCTCAGCGATTCAGAGGTGCGGATCGCGGTGATGCCCGGAAGTCGTGAAGCGGAACTCGAGCAACACCTGAAGGTGATCCCGAAGGCCCTGCAAGAACTGTCGGAGCTGAGCGGGAAACGGATTCACGCCGAGGTTCCGGTTCCGAGCGGCGTGGGCGAGTCCTTGATCCGTCGTGAACTGGTGAGCACGGATCGTGTCCACTATTCGTTTTTCAAAGACGGATCCCACGAGGTGCTGGCGCGGAACTCCCTGGGTCTGATCAAGTCCGGGACTTCGACCCTCGAGGCTGCTGTGCTGGGGTGTGTCCCGGTCATTTTCTACAAGGTGAGTCCGCTCTCGGAGTTCATTTTCAAATTCATTGTTCGATATTCGGGTCCGGTCGGACTTCCGAACATTTTGCTCGGTGCGAAGCGGAAGATCGATGCGCCCTTTCAGGAATGGCTCGGAGTCGATGCCACTCCGCAGGCCCTTGCGGTCGGCCTGTTCCGCCTGATCGAGGATGCGTCCCTTCTCCGCGAATTGCAGAATCGGGGATCATCCCTGAAAGAAAGCCTTGTCCCTGTACGCGATGTTCCTGCCGCGGTCGGGGCGCGAATCAGTGGATGGATCGGGCGGAGGCCCGTGTCCCTGCGCCTCCCTCCCCGGAAGCGCGGAATCGCAGCACTCTCCTGGTTGTGGTCTGTGGTGAACGGTCTTCGAAGGTCTGCCGTTCGACACGGAATCGGTCAGGTCGAACCCTTGCCCTTGCCTGCAGTGCTGGTGGGTAATCTCCAAGCGGGCGGAACCGGGAAGACTCCTGTCGTGATTGAACTCGCCCGAGGCTTGATGGATCGGGGAAAACGCGTCGGGATCATCACTCGTGGATATGGTGGAAGTGTTTCCGGGGGATTTCACCTGGCATCAGCAAGCGACCCGGCCTCCCTCATCGGAGATGAGGCCCGTGAGATGCTCGACGAATTACCCGGGGTCCTGCTCGGAGTCGATGCCGATCGGGTGCGGGCCGCGCAAGAGCTGAAGCGCGCGGGGGCTGAAGTGCTCGTTCTCGACGACGGGTTTCAGAATCTGGGCTTCGAGCCCAAGGTCAAGGTGATCCTGGTGACGGATTTGGATCGGGACCGGGTGCTGTATCGTGACTTCGACTCTCAGGCCCGTCATGCGGATTTTCTGTTTCAGGCCAAGGGGCGCGCCACCTCGCGTTTCGGAAAAGCGCTCCCGATCGACTGGGTGAGTGCCCCGCTACCCGGAAAGCCGCTCTGGATTTTGTGTGGAGTGGGTGATCCCGAAGAAGTGAGGCGGTTCTATCAGCAGGCCGGAGCTCGTGTGGATCGCTTGTTCTCGCTTCCTGATCATGCGGAGCTCGATCCAGAGTGGGTGAGGCACCGCATGATCGAAGCGGAGTCGCAGGGGGCCTTGCTTGCGGTGACGCCGAAGGATCGTGTCAAACTTCCGACGAAGGGCTTCGAGACCCTTTGGGTGCTTCGACGCAGGATGGCCGACCCGTCTGTCCTCCAAGCGGTTTGGGATCGTTTGGATGGTTTGCAATAAGTTGTCGTAAGCATTAAAATTATCGGCATGGTCCGACTCCTTTTTTGTGATGCATTGAAGCTGGTGCTGGCACTGTCCATCCTGTCCGGGTGTTCATCCGGTCCCCTCCGTAAGTTCGAGGAAGGTGATCTGGGCAAAGAGATGTCCGAGGACCTCGCCAAAAAATTCGAGATCAAGGATCTTCCATCCGCCACCCCCGTTCCGAGTCCGACTCCGCAGCCGAAGAAGAGCAAGAAAAAGAAAGTGGATGCCGTACCGAAGGCGAAGGTGATTCCGGTCCGTCGACCTCAGGCCATGCCTTTTGTGGTCGGAGAAAAGCTCCGCTACGACATTCGCTTTGTCGGTGTGACCGCGGCTCACATGGAACTCGAAGTCATGCCCGAGAAGTCGATTTCCGAGCGCAAGGTCATTCCCATCCGTTCGAAGATCAAGACCGTCCCCGTGTTCGATCTGGTTTACCGGGTCGATGACAACGTTTTCAGCTATTTCGACGCAGACGGGATGTTCTCCCACCGGTTCACCATGGATCTGGATGAGTCGAAGCAGTCGCGGAAGCTGATCGAGCTTTACGATTACGACAAGAACATGAGCTTTTTCTGGAACAGGATCCAGCACTCCGAGAAAGGGTTCATCGAGCAGAAGGAATCGCATTCGATCCGGCCTTGGTCCCAAGACCCACTGTCGGCCATTTACTTCCTTCGTACCGTTGAACTCCCTCGTGAGGCAGGTCCCGAGTTCCGTTATCCTGTGATTCTGGACGGCAAACCCTGGGAATCCGTCCTCCGCTACGCAGGCAAAGAGAAGATTTACGCTGGTGGCAAGGAAAGAGAAGCGGTGGTTTACCAAGTGGAAAATCATCACAAAGGCGAACTCCGGAATCGCGAGAACAAGATCTGGTTCTCGGATGATGAAAGACGACTGGTCCTCCGCATCGAAACGAAACTCAAGATCGGATCGTTTGCCGTCGCTCTGGATCAGGTCCTATGAAGCGCATTCTGGTTCGGGCGCCGAATTGGATCGGCGATCAGATCATGGCGTATCCCTTCTATCGCACGCTTCGGGCGCGTTATCCCGGTGCGTGGATTTCGGTCGTGTGCACCGAATGGGTGAAGGACATCCAGTTCAAGGGGTCGGTGGATGAGGTCGTGGTTTTGCCCAGAAGAAAAGGCGACTCGATCTTCAAAACGATCTGGACCCTGATCGCCTTCTCGGTCTTTTTGAGGAAAAAGGGACCCTGGGATCTCGGGATCAGTCTTCCCAATTCTTTCGGCGCCGCACTCATGATGGCTTTTGCCGGGGTCCGGATCCGTCGTGGCTACGATGCCGACGCCCGGGGCTTTTTGCTCCAGGAGCGTCTCGAGTTCCCTCAGGACAGCTCCACACACCGGGCCCAGGCCTATCTTGGACTTTTGCCGGGACCGGCACCGGATTTCGAAGGCCAGGAGTACTGGCACCGGAGCGGGGAGTGGTCTTTCGATCCTTATGTCCATTGGCCCGAAATCGAACCGATCGAGCCACCTGAGGGCGCCTATTTCATTGTGGCTCCCGGAGCGACCGCCGATTCCCGCCGTTGGACACCCGAGCAGTTCGCCGATCTCATTGAATCCCTCATGGCCCGCCACGGTATGAAGGCCGTGGTGGTGGGTGGTGCGGCAGAAAAAGCGATTGCCGGCGCCTTGTTCAGGCGCGGAGTTCAGATCGAGGACTTCACGGGCAGGGGCTGGGTTGCCGCACACTGGAAGTTGTTTCGTGGGGCCCGATTCACGGTTTGCAATGAGTCCGGGCTGGCCCATGTCGCGGCCTTGTGCGGAAGCCGGGTACAGATCGTCTGCGGTGCGGCCGATCCGCGTCGCACCAAACCCATCGGGCCGGGAGCGGTTCAGGTAAAGGTCAATCCGGTGGAGTGCTGGCCTTGCGAACGGAATCTCTGCAAATTCGAAGACCATCGCAAAAACGCCTGCTTGAAGGGGATCCACCCCGCCCATGTATTGGAGGAGATCGAAAGTGGCTTCCTTGAATCCTGAACTCCCCCTGGTGCTCTTCCTGTTTTTGAACGGAAAATTCGGAGAGGACGAACAACTCGCTCTCGAGGACCTGTTTGAACTCCACGGACGGGACCTTCCCTGGCGTGCGATCTGCATCCAGGACTCCGAAATCCACAGGCGGTTGGAACTTCTGGCTCCGGACCGTGTCGAAACCCTGAAACAAGTCCCCCGCAAGAATCTGGATTGGAACCTGCTCGAGTTCTTGAACATGGAGATCGGGCGTTTCAAAGTGAAGATCGTCCACTGCTGTGATACCGATCACCTGGGGTCGATCCTGCCTTGGATGCTGAAGTTCCCGGATGTGCCTCTCATTGTCAGTGAGGGACCGAATGTCCAGAAGCGCCTGCGCCACTTTTTCCAGTCCCTGTTTTATTCACGGATTGATGCCTTGTTGGTTCCGACCTCGACCCTGAGAAAGCGCGTGGCCCAAATGCGTCCCATCCTGGCCAGCAAGATCCGTGTGGTGCACCCCGGGCTCGATTTCAACATTTTCAATCCCGATCATTTCGACTTCAAGATCCTCCGCAGCAAATGGGGAATCGACACTTCCCACTATGTCGTGGGGATGATCGCTTCGCGCGAATACAAAAAGGCCCAAGCCGCGTTCATCAAGGCGGCCGCCTCGTTTTTGCGCAATGAGGACCTGGCTGCGCGGACCAAGTTCGTGATCGTCGGATTCGAACATGACGGAAACGAGGAACTCATCGACCTCATCCGGCAATTCCATTTGCAAGAGTCGATCATCCTCGCTCCGGCCGAGGAGTCCGTCCCGAAGGTCTTGGGATCCCTCGATGTCTATGTCCTGCCCTCGAGCAAGGCGATGTTCGGACTCCAGGCGATCGAAGCCCTCGCCATGGGAACTCCGATCATCTGTGCGGCCGGTCCCGATTCGATGGAGTGGACCGGAAACTCCCAGAGCGGACTGCTCATGAGATCGGGCGATTCCTTCGACCTGCAAAGGAAACTCCGGATTCTCCTCGAGGATCCCGAGCAGCTGAAAAAAATGGGCCAGCGTTCGGTCCAGTACGCTCGTGAGAATTTCGACCGGGGCCATCGGACCGGACGGTTGCTTGAGATCTATCAGCGGACATTGCGGCGTCGGGCAAACAGCTGATCAAAAAAATGGGGGCCGGACTTGCGCCCGACCCCCTGAGACGGTGACTTACTCGAACTTACCGACACCCTGAGCGGTGTAGTCGATGCTCGAGATCGCATCCAGTGCGGTCAGGAAAGCGGTCTTTGCGGTCGAATCGGCCTGCCACTTGGTGGTGTGTTTGTTCCGCATCGGGGCTGTGAGACCGAAGTTAGCCGGCATTCGCGAGCGGCCGATAGTGGAGGAGCAATCCGAGCCCAGTGCGGTCAAATCAGAGACTCTCAGGCAGTTGGTGGCGCCTCCCGAGGATGTCATCCCTGTCACGTCGGTGATTGTGCCACCGTTTCCGAATGCTCCTTCAATATACAGGTTCGTACCATCGGTGTTCCCGTAGAAATCACCGAAGATCATGGCGCCTGCGAGCGACTCGTCCTCGACCGAATTGAAGGTGAAATCTCCGGTACTCTTGTCGGCAAGGACCCGCTGGGCATTCCCTTTGAAGTCATTCCGGCTCGAGCAGGGCGTGACACCCACGTTCTGACAGCTCGCTCCGACAAACCAAATGTCAGCGGTATTCCCGTCGATTGACGCCTTGGCGATCACATAGCGTTCGCCACTACCATTACTCAGGGAATTGTCATCGGTGCGGTAGACGAGATAAAAGTTCTCGCTGTCCTTGCCGAAAGCCATGTTTTGGGTGGCGGAGCCAGGTGCGGTTTGCTGTTCCCAACACTGGAGCTTGGTCGCTACGGTCACCGCCTGGTTGTTCACATTGAAGGAAAAGTTCACCGTCACCGGTGTCTGATCCACGCATGCAGGAGTCGTGGTGGTCTGGCCCAAGCGAGTGTTGGTCTCGTTCATGGCATTGTCGAGCACGTCGACCCAATAGCGGTAGTACTGGCTGCCTGCAACTCCGGATACTTTCTGGAAGACCTCGGACTGCAAGAATTCGACATAGTTTGACGCTGTCGAGCAGCCTGTGGCGACTGTTGATCCCACACTGGTACAAGTGGCGGATGTGGCATAGGCGCTGGGTAGACCGAGCCAGGATTCAATCCGGTTCGACCTCACCGACGCGCTCGAGGTTTTCAAGGTGGACGGGATGGCTGCATCGACAATGGCGCCCAGGTTCGGGGCTCCGAAACTGAAGCTGCTTCCGGTTTCTTTACTGCATCCGGTGAGCAGGGTGGTCAGTGCGAGCGTGGCAATGGGAAGAATGGGTATGAGTTTCATCGTTCCTCCTTGAACGGTGTGAATGGGAATTCAGTGCTTGTGAATCAGTTTCGCCGAAACCCCCGCCCCAGCCCAAATCAATAGATCTTGAGTCGGAAACGGGGTTCAAAGCGTTCGGTTTTTGTCAGTTCGCGGGCTTCGCGGCAAAACGACTGATGAATTCCGAGCGGGTGTTGAAACTGGTCGAGATTCCATCGCCTGCTGTCAACCAAGCTTCGCGGTTTCCTGAGGTGCTCCAGTCCGAAGTCGGAAACCCCTTGCTTGTGGCGGATTCTTCCCAGGTGGTTTGATTCACGAGTCCGAAGATCGCTCCCATGATTCCGGTCTTGGTGTTGATCGCATCGGTGTGACCGGCACAAGTTCCACCGCTCGCCTCACCGGTCACCAAAGAGTCGGAGGAAACACCTGTTCCCCCTGCAAAGCCGACGCAAATGTTGCCCAAGAGAATCTTGTTCGAACTGGAATTGGATTCCCGGAGGCTCACTGTTCCTTGCGTGGAAGTCGGAGTCGGAGAATAGAGAGCGATCTGCATGTAGTTCTCTCCGGTACCATCCGAGTCTTCGATGCTGTAAAAGTACTGTTTCCCGCTCGAGCTCTCGACCAGGTAACGGTAATGCGAAAAACTCGCCGTGCTGTCATCGATCCCGCTGTGGTACTCGAAGGCGAGCTTGCCGGTGATCCGGTTCCACTGGATCACATTGAAGCTCAGGCTGGTGCTCGAGAGCTCCACATGGAGCATGTTCAAAGAAGAAGAACTCGATCGAAGCCAGATCAGGTTTTCAAACAAGGTGCTGCCACCGGAAGAACCCTTCAGGTACATGTGTTTGTCGTAAAAGGTGGTGACCGAGGGTGTGGACACTTCGGCGTCGATGGTCACCGTTCCCATTCCCGGAATGGTGAGAGGCGAACTGTGGGTTCCGACACTGGGAAGTCCGTCACTGTCTTTGGGCATCGAGGTTTGGCCCATGTAAGTGAGGATATCCAACAGCCCGTCCAATCGTCCGAAAAGCGTCGGCTTGAAGGTTCTTGAACCGGTTGCGCGTTCAAAATCCGCATCGAGCGCCATTTTCAGGTAATCTCGGTAGTTCACGGTCGTCGGAAGGGTGGCCCCTCCGTATTGAGGTTCGGAGCCGGGAGAACTCACCTGCCCTCCTGGAGGGCTCGTCACGATCGAGCTCCCCGCCCAATTGCTCGTGTAAATCAGCTCAAAAGTCGGATTCACCAAGGCATTTCCAAGAGTCGGAGTCCTCAAACGTGCCGGCGCCACTCGTGCGGGCCCGCCCACGCTGTTCCCGAGGTTCGGAAGTGTTTCGCTCATGTAGCTGAGTGCCGAGTTGAGCGCTGTCGAAACCGATACCGGTGTCGAGTCGCCTGAGGCGGAGTCCTGTGCGCAGCCGGTGAGGACCGTTCCAATGAGTGCAAGCGAAGCAAATGCAGGCGCCGTGTTTTTCAAAGCGTTCCAATTGATGTTCATGCGGCCTTATCGACCAAGTGGGGGACCTGCCGAAATCAATCTTTGGTGATTGGTGTGCTTTGCGTCAGGAATACCGTCGTTCCGCCCTGCGTCTCGCGTGTCCAGCGGATCTGGATTCCTTGCTTCTCAGCCATCAGGCGGGCAATCCGGATGCCCAGTCCCGAACCCGATTCACCCGAGGTCCCTGACTCACTGAATCCCTCGCGTTCGAATGCGGCTTCCGGAATCCCTTTGCCGTGGTCTCGGATGATCCACTCGGTACCGGCACCTGTACTCCGGGTTTCGAGATCCACCCTCGATCCTTCGGGCGAGAACTTGATCGCATTCGAGAGGAGGTTCAACACCACCTGGTACGAGAGCGACTCGGGATTGGCGGTGAATCGGTGATGACTTTGAAGGCGGTCGACACCCAGTGTGACCCGCTTCTCCTCGATCCGGCTCCGGATCCAGGGGCCGAGTTTTTCAAGCACTTCAGAAAACGACAGGGACTGGGTCGGAAGTTCTAGGGTTTCAGTGGTTGAAGAGTACGACTCCACATTCGAGATGATTTCCCGGATCATCATCTGGGAGTTTTCGAGTTGGTTGATCAGGCTCGCTTGCTTGTCGGTGTCCGGGTTTTTACGGAGTTTCCGGACCATTTGCAGGGCGCCCACGATGGGTTCTTTGATGTCATGACTCAGGATCCGGATGAGTCGGGCGCGCCAGATGCTCTCTCGCTCGAGGTGCAAGCGTTTCTGGTCGAGATTCCGGTGTGCGTCCTGCCAGGATTGCGTGATCACGTGCACCTGATAAGTGGTCAGGGCCAGAACGGAGAGATCGAGCAGGTAGCGCAAAATGGCAAGGGCCTCTTCCTGCATCCGCTTGTGGGCGTACCAGGTGTGGACAAAAGGAAAGAGCGGAAGCGAAAGCAAAAACACGCAGAGACTTCCGAGAAGGTAAGTCAGGAGACGGCTCCGTCCCTTGAACATCATGAGGACCAGGATGAATTGCGGGATGGCGACCAGATTGGCGTGAGACGTAGGACCGAGGAAGGAGCAAATCCAAACGGAGGCGAGTGCGTTGGCGATCTGGGAGATCACACTCAGAGTGGTTTTGGAGATCCGGGATTTGCGGAACCAGTAGGGCGCTCCGATCAAAAACAGGAGGGCATTCACCGGAAGGGCCACCTTCCAGTTGAAGTCTTGTGGCGTGAAGTACGCCGAGAAACTCATGACAATCGCGCAATAGATGAGGGTGAAGCGCTCGACGTAGGCTTGCTGGTTTTGGAGGAGGGTCTCTTCCTTTCCAATTTGAGTGCGGGGAAGGGTTGAATTTGTCACGCGATGTTCAGATCTTACCATGGAATGGAGGGAGGACTTCCTGACTCACTATTTTTTGATTTGACCCCTTTTCCCATTTATCCTGATAACTTAGAGGTGGTGTCGCTCAAGAAAACCCCTCAAATCCTCTGGCTCGAGGATCATCCGACGACGGTGAAGCTCCTCCGAGAGGAGTTCGAGCGCCATTTCGGGTTGGAGGTGGTCTCGAGTCTGGAGGGCCTGCGTGAGCGGCTGAAACCCGGTTCGACTGAGCCCGATGCGGTGTTACTCGACATGGAGCTCGCAGACGGTTTCCACGGAACAGACGCGCTCAAGATCTGTCGCGAGGCCGGTCTGCGCTGTCCTGTGCTGGTGCTGTCGAACGACGAAAGCTTGAAGAGCAGGATCCAAATGCTGTCCTTCGGAATCGACGACTACCTTTGGAAAGCGATGGACCCCGAAGAAATGCTCCTCCGGATCCGGAATGCGATCCACCGGCATGCGGGAGTCCAGGAGCCGGTCGGCTTCGAGCTCGAAGGCTTGCACCTCGACCCCGTGCAGGTCACGGTCCATTTGCTGATGGAAACCCGAACCCGCGAAATCCTTTTTTCCAAAATCGAATTCCACTTCCTGATGAAGCTGCTCCGTCGGCACCCCGAACCGGTCGAGGTCGAGCGTTTACGGACGGAAGTGTGGAAGCTGCCGGTGCTCGAGCACGGGACGATCAACACCTTCATCTGGAAGATGAACAAGAAGCTTGAAGATTGGGGCTACCGGATCAGCAAAAGCGGGGAGAAGATCGGGCTCCTGAAAAAGAGCCCCTGATCACTCCGACTTCCAGGCGCCCATCTTGTCACGGATGTACGCAGTCAGCTTCTCGGCCGGGATCCGCTCCTGGGTCATGCCGTCGCGCTCACGCACGGTCACGGTCTGATCCGTGAGTCCGTCGTAGTCGATGGTCACGCAGAACGGGGTTCCGATTTCGTCTTGACGGCGGTAACGCTTCCCGATGGTTCCGCCCTCGTCGTAAGTGGCGCGGAAGTTCCGCTTCATCTCGGCGTAGACCTTGTCGGTCATCTCGAGGAGCTCGGGCTTCTTCATGAGAGGGAATACGGCCACCTTGTACGGCGCGAGCTTCGGATGGAGCTTGAGCACCGTGCGCTCACCCTCGACGCGATAAGCGTCGCAAAGGGTGGCGAGCAGTGCGCGGTCACAGCCGACGGAGGTCTCGATCACATACGGGATGTATCTCTCTTTGGTGGACTCTTCGAAGTACTCGCACTTCTTGCCCGAGAACTCCTGGTGGCGACGCAGGTCGAAGTCGGAGCGGTTGTGAACACCCTCGATTTCCTGCCACCCGATGGGGAACTCGTACTCGACATCGAAGGCCGCGCGCGCATAGTGGGCGAGTTCCTTCGGTCCGTGCTCGTGGAAGCGGAGCTTCGAGCGACGCAGACCGTTGGAGAGGTGCCAGTCGATGCGGGTCTGCTTCCAATTCTCGAACCACTCCATGTCGGTTCCGGGCTTGACGAAGTACTGCATCTCCATCTGCTCGAACTCACGCGTGCGGAAAATGAAGTTGCCCGGAGTGATTTCGTTCCGGAAGGCTTTTCCGATCTGGGCGATTCCGAAGGGGATCTTCTGGCGGGAGCTTTGTTGGACGTTCTCGAAGTTCACGAAGATCCCCTGCGCCGTTTCGGGGCGGAGGTAGACCACGTTTGCGGTGTCTTCAAGCGGGCCCATGAAGGTCTTGAACATGAGGTTGAACTGTCTGGGCTCGGTCAGCTGACACTCGCCGTGCTGGCCGGGACGCATCGAGGACTTCTTGCCGCAGTTCGCGTGCTCCAATTTGTCGGCGCGGAAACGGCCCTTGCAGGTCTTGCAGTCGACGAGGGGATCCACGAATCCTTCGACATGGCCCGAAGCTTCCCAGGTACGCGGATGCATGAGGATCGAAGCGTCGAGGCCTTCGACATCATCCCTGTCGGTCATGGCGCGCCACCAGGACTCCTTGATGTTGAGCTTCAGTTCCACTCCGAGGGGACCGTAATCCCAACAGGAGCCCAAGCCTCCGTAAATTTCTGAGGACGGGAAGATGAACCCGCGACGTTTGCAAAGAGAAACGAGGTCTTGGAAGCTGGTGAGTTCCTTAGAATCAGTCATGCAGAGCAGGGTAGCACAGGGGTGCCGGTTCCTCAAAACTCCTCGGACCACAAAACCCGGAGCGTCACCTGACCCACCGCCTTCAAGGTGTCGCGGGAAATGAATTCGGAGGTGTCACGGAGGGTGTGCCACTCGGGAGGGAATCTGCCCTCAGGAGAAAGGTGGATGATGTCCATGACCGGGATGCCGAGTCCGTCCATCAGGTAGACGTGATCATCGATCACGAATCCGGCACGTTGAGCGGGGAAGTAATCCGAAAGCCCGAGCTCCTTTGCGGCGGAATGGACTTTGGCCACCACAGAGGCGGCCCGGGAACCGGAGTGCCCTTCGACCGGGAAAACCGCCCCAATTCGACCGACCATGTCAAAGTTGATTCCGAACCGGGCTCGATAACCGGCCGGTACCGGGCTCTTGGCCCAGGCCTGAGTGCCCAAGCAGTAGCTGTCGGATTCCCGGGGCAATCCGGCATCCTCGGCGTCCAGAAACAGCAGATCCACTCCCGCCTTCGGGCGCGAGGTCTTGAGTGCGCGGGCCAATTCGAGAAGAAGGGCCGTGCCGCTACCTCCGTCGTTCACTCCGGGAACGGCTTGCTTCTGTTTCTTCGGGTCGGACTCTTCGTCGGCGAAGGGGCGGGTGTCGTAATGGGCGGATAGCAGGATCCGTTCCTTCTTTTCGGGATCGAATTGCCCGATCACATTTCGGGCGGTGACCTCGGGACCCACCGGAGGCTTCACTTTCACCTCCTGCACGTGGACTTTCGCTCCGGAGGATTCCAGCTCTTGTCGGATCCAGGCGGTGGTCCGTGCGAGGGCTTCACTCCCGGCCGGCTTCGGGCCGAGTTTTTCGTACTGGAGTATCAGCTCATGCGCGTGATCACCGCTGAACGTCGGCAGTGGGCCCGCCACCGGGCCGCAGTGAAGATCGCAAGCCGGAAGCAGGAGCAAGAGCGGCCACAGGCGCTTCATTCAGGTACTCGGCTTGTAGTAACCGATGAAGAACGAAAAAATCCACATCGGTCCGATGAACAGGTGTTCGAGCGAGGTCAGAAATGCAGGAGATTTTTTCTCATAGAAATAATGTCCGACCAACTGGAGCACCCAGGACAGGATTTGAATGACCACCAGAGCCGGCATCGGGAGCAGTCGGGCCAGGAAATAATTGATCACCGCAAAGAGGGTGAACGGAATGCCGAGCTTCCAATCCACTTTGAGCGAGAACACGGCCCCGGCCAGAAGGAGGATCACGCCCAGATCCAGGGTCCAGAACGACCCTTCAGCCGGTGACCAGAGCACCACCTGGGCCAGAAGCCCGAGGAGGCTGAAGAGCACACCCGGGATGCCGAGGATGTGGGTCATCTTGTTTCCCTTGGTGCGGTGGTACTGTTCGTAATCCTTGAAGTAAATCAGCAATGCAGGAGTGGGAAGTGCGCTCATGATGGACCCAGTTTAGCCGGGGGTGTGGGGGTGGGCAAGCGGGCAATCCTGGGCTAGAATGGAACACATGGGTCTCATGGGATTGAGTTTTGCTCTCTGGATGGCGGCCGCTAGTGCCGAGACCGAGGTCAAGATCGGACTCGACTGCTCGGACTTCGACAGGCTCGGGGTCGTGACCGAGTCTAAAACCGACCACATCACTTTTTTCGAAAAGAGGGGTCTGCCCTTTTTCAAGGCCGGCGTGATCCTCCGCAAGCGTGCGGGAGATCACAATGATGTCACCGTGAAATTCCGTCCGAGAGGGAGCACTCCGGGGGTTCCACCTTCAGGTCCCGGAATCGAGAGTGAAGGCGATTGGACGCTGAAGTCCCGGGTCACCACTTGGTCCTTCAAGGTGGAGGGTCGGCAATTCACTCGCGAGCAGCTCGCTTGGTTGGCGAGTCTGACTCCCGAGAAGCCGGACGCCCGGGATCGCGCCGAGGTCGAAAGCGAGCGTTGGAAATGGGAGCATGAGGGCCGGAAGGTTTCGCTCGAGCGCTGGTCTCGATCCCGCGAAACAGGCGGGGGTTGCCTGACCCTCGAGGTGTCGGCACGGGTGGAGACTGCCGGCGCTGAAGCTGCCATGGCCTCGATTCAACGATTCATCGTCGCCAAGGGAATCCGGATCAGGCCCGAGCTCCAGGAGAACAAGACCGGGCGGGTGCTCAATCTTTTGCTTGGCCGGGCGCGTTGAGTCTTGCCACTCAGGGCCTGACTTCGGTAGCGTCTAAGGCCTATGACAGGCGCACAGATCCGTAAGATATTCCTCGATTATTTCAAGAAAAACGGCCACACGGTCCTCGAGAGTTCTTCTCTGGTTCCATCGAACGACCCGACCCTCATGTTCACCACGGCCGGCATGGTCCAGTTCAAGGACGTGTTCCTCGGGAAAGACCCGCGTTCTTACACCCGCGCTTCCACCTCCCAGAAATGTGTCCGCGCCGGCGGTAAGCACAACGACCTCGAGAATGTGGGCTTCACCGCGCGCCACCACACCTTCTTCGAGATGCTCGGGAATTTCTCGTTCGGAGATTACTTCAAAAAAGACGCGATCCATTTCGCTTGGGAGTTGGTCACGAAGGAGCTCAAGCTCCCGAAAGACAAGCTCTACGTGACCGTGTTCGAGACCGACGACGAAGCCGCTGAGATCTGGCACAAGCAAGAAGGTGTGCCACTCGACCGCATTTACCGTTTCGGCGAGAAAGACAACTTCTGGTCCATGGGTGACACCGGACCTTGCGGGCCTTGCACCGAGCTCTTCATCGACCGGGGCGAGAAATACGGCTGCGGCAAGCCCACCTGCAAGATGGGCTGCGACTGCGACCGCTACATGGAGTTCTGGAACCTGGTGTTCATGCAGTACGACCGCGATGCAAGCGGCAAACTGAACCCCCTGCCCAAGCCGTCTGTCGATACGGGCGCGGGACTCGAGCGTCTGGCGTCGATTCTCCAGGATGTCGAGACCAACTATGACACCGATATTTTTGTCGACATCATCGCCAAAATCTCGAAGCTGGCCGGCAAGAAGTACGACCCGAAATCGAAAGACGAAAGTGTATTCTCCTTCCGCGTGGTGGCCGACCATGCCCGTGCCACAACCTTCTTGATCGGAGACGGAGTCATGCCGTCGAACGAAGGCCGCGGGTATGTCCTGCGCCGGATCATGCGGCGGGCGATCCGTCACGGTCGTAAGCTCGGGTTCGACGGTCCGTTCCTCCACAAAGCCTGTGGTTTTGTGATCGAGCAGATGAAGGACGCTTATCCTGATCTCATTGAAAAGCGCACCTTCATCGAGCGCGCAGTGCTCGCTGAAGAAGAGCAGTTCTTCAAGACGCTCGACCGGGGTCTCGGACTCCTCGACGAAGAACTCAAAAAACTCGGCTCGAGCAAGACGCTGCCGGGCGCAGTCGCCTTCACGCTCTATGACACTTACGGATTTCCACTCGATCTGACCCGCACCATCTGTGACGAACGCAGCATCACGGTGGACGAAAAAGGATTCGAGACCGCCATGGAGAAGCAGCGCGAAGAGTCGCGCAAACATTGGAAGGGCACCGGAGACCAGGTGCTCGAGGCCGAGTGGTTCACCCTCGTCGATACGCTCAAGAAATCCGGTAAACTCCCTGAATTCGTGGGCTACGAGCAGCTTCAGGCCGAGGGCGAGACCCTGGCAGTGATGCCGGCCAAAGGGGAAGACGGTTCGGATCTGCTCCTCGCAGTGTTCTCGAAGACGCCCTTCTACGGGGAGTCCGGGGGCCAGGTGGGCGATCGGGGATCGGTGACCGCCGGAGAGTTCTCGGCTGAAGTGGTCGACGTGAAGCGCCCGGTACCGGAGCTGATCGTGGCGCATCTGAAGGTGCAAAAAGGAATTCTGAAAGTGGGCGATCGTGCGGTTCAAAAGGTGAGTGACGAAATCCGCGCCCTCACCGCACGCAACCACACCGCGACCCACATGCTCCAGTGGGCCCTCCGCTCGGTGCTTGGAAACCACGTCAAGCAAGCGGGCTCGCTCGTGACCCCTGAACTTCTGCGTTTTGACTTCTCACACTTCGAGGCGATGAAGCCGGACGAGCTCGCCCGGGTCGAAGATCTGATCAATGCCAAGGTCTGGAGTGCGGACCGGGTCAAAAAACAGGTCATGAGCAAGGACGAGGCGATCGCCTCCGGTGCGATTGCGTTCTTCGGTGAGAAGTACGGCGATCAGGTCCGGGTCGTTCAGGTCGGGGATTACTCGACCGAACTCTGTGGCGGTACCCATGTCGATCAGAGCTCCGACATTCACCTCTTCAAGATCGCGTCCGAAGCCGGCATTGCAGCCGGGGTCCGACGGATCATCGCCTACACTTCGAAGGGGGCCTTCCAGTTCCTGCGCGAGCAGGACGGGAAGCTCAAGTCCCTCCGCGATCAACTGAAGGCGTCCCATGTGGATGAGATTCCGACCAAGGTGGAACGTCTCTTCGACGAAACCCGCGAGCTCAAAAAGCACATCGAGAAACTCGAAGCCGCCCAGCAAGGGGTGGAGATCGAGACCCTGCTCCAATCTGCGAGCACTCACTCGGGCATTCGAGTGGTGGCCGGTCAGGCCGCTCCGTCCGGAGAAGGCATGAAGAAGCTCCGCGAGATGGCCGATCGGATCAAGCAGAAGGATCCGGCCTCGGTGACCCTGCTCGGGATCCGCGAAACCGGTGAGGCGGGCGAGAAGCCCTTCCTGGTGGTCGCGGTCGGCACCCAGGTGGTCGGAGTGAACGCAGGCGAGATCATCAAGAACTCGGCTGGTGTTTTCGGCGGCAAGGGTGGTGGCAAGCCCGACTTCGCACAGGCCGGCGGAGCGGATGCCTCGAAGCTCGATCAGGCGATTGCCGCTGCGCGCGAGCTGGTGCTCCAGAAGCTGTCAAAAAATTGACCCTGTTTCTTCCAGGAGAACGAATTTAACACTCAAGCCGTGTCCTTCGGGACCCGATGAGTGAATGGGCAAGGACGCCCGGAGTTTTGCCAGGGATGCGGCAGGAATCGTTACGCCTCATGGAGAGGAAACATGAAGAGCAAATTTGGAATTGCCGCCCTGATCGGATTCGCATGCATCCTGGAGATGTTCACGCCAGTACGCGCCTTGGGTGCGGATTACAGTGTCTATGAGGTCTTCCGTGCAGTGGATCTCGGTGAATCGGACCGACCACCCCCCAAAGAAATTTTTGTGAACATGGGAAGCAACCAGGGCGTGAAAAAAGGCTCGGTGCTCGACGTGTACAGGAAAGTCGTCAGTTTCGACAACCTTTCTGAGAAGGTCGGTGGAGAACACATGATCCCCGTGGGTCGGATCAAGGTCATCCACACTGACGAGAAAACCGCCATCGCCCGTGTGGATCGCTTTGTTTCGCTGGAGCAGGAGGTTTCGCTCCTGCCCCAGACGGTGATGATCGGTGACTTGGTTCGACTAGCCCGCTGACACACTCTCTTCTGCCGGAGGCGTCTCGCCGGTGGCTTCGGGTTTCGATTTCGTGTGCAAAAAGTGAAGCTGATCCGCATGCACTTCGTGCAGGTAGTGGACTTCGCCTTCCTCGTCTTCGTATTTCCTGACCCGGATGCCTCCCTCGACCAACAAGGGCATTCCTTTTTTGAGTTCTTGTTCTGCCAGTTCTGCAGGGCGCCCCCAGGCCACGATCCGGTGCCAGGTGGTTTCTCCCTCGTTTTTGGTGCGGTTCCAGAACTCGGTGGCCAGGCTGAAATTGGCCACGGGAATCCCGGTCTTGGTTTGTCTCACCACCGGATCATTTCCGATCCTCCCCAGCAACATGACTCGATTGATGTCTCTCATGATTCCTCCTTTTTTAGGTTGTATTGACCAGACGGGATTGCGATTCTTGTGCCAATGCAGTGGATGCCTTTGCGCCCCGGATTCGGACTGGCAGGAAGAATCGACCGGACCCTGTCCGAACAGGTGGATTCCCGCTTTCCGGCCGGCACCGACGAATTCTGGATGGAGCAAGCCCTGATCGAATCGATGAATTCGGTGGGGATCTCTTCGCCGAATCCCGGAGTGGGCTGCGTGATCGTCAAGAACGGGCGCGAACTTGCGCGCGGGTTCACTCAGGCGTGGAAGCAGCCTCATGCCGAGCGCATGGCCTTCGGTTCCCTGCCTTCGGATGTGAATCTCGAGGGAGCTGAAGTCTTTGTCACGCTGGAGCCGTGTTCGCACACCGGATTCCAGCCCCCTTGTTCGGACTTGTTCCCGGGCAGAGGCATCGCCCGGATCGTGGTGGCGACAGGCGACCCGGATCCTCGAGTGAGCGGTGAAGGGCTCCGTCGGCTCGCGACTTCGGGCATCCGTGTGGATGCCGGAGTGCTGGAAGCCGAGGTGCGTGCCCTCCTGTTTCCGTTCATCAAGACCCGGGGATTGAAAAAAACCGTCTGGGTGGCCAAGTGGGCGCGGATGCCTTCGGGTCATCTGGCGGACATCGACGGGAACTCGAAATGGATCACCCATTCACAATCGCGGGCTTACACCCATTGGCTCCGGCAGAAATACGATGTGCTCGTGGTCGGAGCCCGGACCTTTTTGCTCGACCGTCCGGCGATGACCGTTCGGGATTGTGCGCTTCCGAGGCAGCGGCAACCCGAGCGCGTGGTCTTTGATCCGAAAGGCGAGTTGTTGAAGCTTTCCGACTCGGAGCTCGAGGGATTCCGGGTCCTGGTTTGTCGGGATCGTATCCCCGAGGCAAAGCGGCACGGGTCGGTTTTTGTGGGGATGGAGTCCGATCCGGATTCTCCGGAGCTGGGTGCCGTCTTCAAGAGGACGCTCGAATCACTCCCGTTCCAGAAACCCCTGCAGAGTGTGATGGTCGAAGGAGGGGCACGGCTTCTCCGGACTCTTGCCCGGGACGGGGTTTTTGATGCGGCGCATGTCTTCACCGGGGTACAGAAGTTCGACCGGCTCTCTGAAAGGGAGTGGCTCGAGTCGGGACCTGGATCCGGATTCCGGCTCTGCACGCATCATGTTTTTGGCGAGGATGTCTTGCAGGAATGGGTGAAAGAGGATTAAATGGAGCGAGCTAAACCAACCTTGAGGAGACAAAAAGATGAATAAACTGGTCATGTTGCTGCTTGCCGCCACACTCGCGGCGCCTGCGTGTTCCAAAAAGCCGAAGCCTGACGAGTCTGGCTTGGCGTCCGCCGCAAATGCCGATGAGAACATCGGTGATTCCGACCGTGGCAACGCCATGGGGCTTCAGTCGATCAATTTCGGCTACGATGCGTACGTCCTCGACGGGAAAGCCAAAGAGATTCTGAAAGCCAACTCCCAGATCCTGAAGGACAAGACTTCGGCGAAGATCCAGATCGAAGGTCATTGCGATCAGCGCGGCGGAATCCAGTACAACGTCGCTCTGGGTGAAAAACGCGCCAATTCGGTGAAGAAATTCCTGATCGAGCTCGGCGTTTCGGCCGATCGCGTTTCTGTAATCAGCTTCGGTAAGGAAAAACTCCTCGACCAAGGGACGACTGAAGAAGCGTATGCCCGCAACCGTCGCGCGAACTTCGTCGTGACCGCACGGTGAACGGAAGAACGAAATCCATGAAAAGGGGGCTCCTGGTAGCCCCCTTTTTTTTGGCGTCCTGCTCGGTGACGGCATTCCGTCCGGCGCAAGAGATGTCCAACATGGAAGTCAGCATCCGCGCCGCAAAAGAAGTGAACGCCGACACCTTGGCACCTGAACTTTACCGGATGTCGAACGAGGTGGGCTTGCAGGCCCGCCAGGCTTACCGGCTCAAGAACTTCAAGGCGGCGAAAAAGCTGGCGGACGATGCCCGCGCCTATGCAGAAAGGGCCGAGTTCGAGGCGATCCGGAACGGTGCCAAGCGGGACCTGGTTCCGGCGGACCCCCTGGCAGACCCCTCTTATGCGCCGGTACCCTTGTCGACCCCGGCTGATGGCAGCGCATTTGATGCCCCGAAGCCTCCGGGAGGAGCGCCTCCGCCCCCTCCGGGCGGGGTTCCCAATCCCCCCTGAAAGTGAGACATTCTTCACATGAGGTTTGATCGTTCCCGGTTCTTGCTCGTTCTGTTTCTGTTCTCGGCATCTTGTGTGACCACGCGCGAGCAACTCAATCAAATGCGGAAAGAAGGTCCGGAGGGCGCGCCTCCGGCAGAGGAACCCGCCCGTCCCGTGAAGAGCGAGGATCTCGCTCCGGTCAAGACTGTCCCGGAAACAGCGCCAACTCCAATGGCCACGCCACCGGCAGAGGCCCCCACGCCTGCTCCCGTTCCGGTGGCTCCCCCCTTCGCGCTTCCTCCATCGACTCCGTCGCCCACTCCTGTGCCCGTGTTGAAGCCCGAGGCGGCCGACTACGGAGTGGAGGAGTTGCGTGCCGAGCTGGCCCGGGTTGCCGGCCTTGCCGAGGAATACCGACACGAAAAAGAAAAGTCCGAGGCGGTTTCCGCCGAGGCCCTCAAGAAGGCTCAAGAGCGGATCGCCCAACTCGAGAAACAACTCAAGGACCTCACGCCCGAGGTTCCGACCTTGCCCGAAGGGAAATCGAACTTCCAGGCCGGCAAGGACGCTTATCTTGCCGGGAATCTGGACGAGGCCGTACACTTCCTCACCCAGGCACTGGGTGCGTCCGAGTCCGGGAAAGAAGCAGAAGAGGCGACATTCTTGCGGGCAGAGGCCCAGTTCAAAAAGCAGCAGTACAACAAGGCCATTGTCGATTACTCGCGATTCCCCGAGAAGTTCCCGAAATCCTCCTATCACCCGAAGGCGCTTTTGAAGATCGCAGAGAGCTTCGACGCCCTCGGAAAAAAGGAAGAAGCCAAGGCGTTCTATTCCGAGCTGGTCGACAAGTTCCCGAAAACCGCTGATGGCATGTTGGGCAAGAAACGGCTGAAGGCCAAACCATGAGTGTCATCCTCGGAATCGAGACTTCTTGCGACGAGTGCAGCGCCTCAGTTCTTCATCATGAAGGAGAACGCCTGAACCCGCTTTCCGTGGTGACCTTCTCACAGATCGAACTCCACCAGCCTTTCGGTGGAGTGGTACCCGAAGTCGCGTCCCGGAACCACCTTGAGCAGATCGAGCCGGTGATTTTCGAAGCTCTCGACCGGGCCAAGGTCGAGATCGCCGATCTCGATGCGATCGCGGTCACCAACCGTCCGGGACTGATCGGTGCGCTGTTGGTGGGAGTCACTGCTGCGAAAGCCATGGCCTATGCAAGGCACAAGCCGCTCGTACCGGTTCATCATCTGGAAGGGCATCTCATGAGTGCCTTCCTGCAATCCGAGAAGCACGACCCGAAGCGGATCCAGTTTCCGGCCGTTTTCCTGATGGTCTCGGGGGGCCACACGCACCTTCACCACATCGAGTCGGCGCCCGAAGGCTGGAGTCCCACTCTGCTCCGGGATTCGCTGATCGGCCGGTCGATCGATGATGCCGCCGGAGAGGCCTTTGACAAAACGGCGAAGATCCTCGGTTATCCCTATCCGGGCGGGCGTTGGATCGACGAGGCTTCGAAAGGTGGCGATCCGAAAGCCTTCGAATTGCCCCGCGGTCTCAAGCAAAAAGACAGTTTTGATTTCTCATTCAGCGGACTGAAAACGGCGGTACTCTTGCTGGCCAAGCGCCTCGAGCAGGAAAAGACCCTCGATGCGGCGATCCCTGACTTGTGTGCCAGTATCCAGGAGGCCATTCTCGATCCATTGATCCAGAAGACCCTCTTGCTTGCGAGACAGAAGAAGGCGAAATCGATCGTTGTCGTGGGTGGAGTGGCGGCCAATTCCAGATTGCGCGCACGTTTGGCGGCAGAATCACCGGTACCGGTGATCGTCCCCGACCTCCGCTATTGCACCGACAACGCCGCCATGATCGCAGCGGCCGGTGCCATTCGATTCTCCCAAGGACAGGGTCTCGCCCCGTCCGGATTCCTGAAACTGAACGCCTTTGCGATCGCGGAGCATTGACCATGGCGACCTTCGACAAACAACGGGCATTCGGTCAGAACTTCTTGAAGGACGAGGGTGTGATCCGTTCGATCCGGGATGCCGCGATCGAGGCCGTGAAGCGCCACGCCGGGCATGCCTTGCTCGAAATCGGGCCCGGCAAGGGTGCCCTGACCCGTCCTCTCCTCGAACAGTTGCCGCTCGAGATTCCCTTTCATCTGGCCGAGCGGGACCGGGAGTTGATCGAGTACTGGCAGGGGGAGTCCCGGGTGAAGACGCTCCTGAAAGGCGACTTTTTGGACCAGTCCGATGAAACGCTGGATGCCCTCGGGCCCCTCGTGGTGGTGTCGAATCTGCCTTATTCAGCGGGGACCGCCATCGTGGTGAAGCTGGCCGAGGCCTCACGCCAGATTCCGGAGATGATCCTCATGTTCCAAGCCGAAGTGGCGAGACGGTTACGTGCCGATGCCTCGACCCCGGACCGGGGCAGTTTGTCCCTGTACATCCAGAACGAGTGGGATGTGGAACGCCTGCTGTTGGTTCCACCCGAAGCCTTCCGTCCTGCTCCAAAAGTGATGTCCGAAGTGGTCCGACTGACGCGTCGGAGTGCCCCCCGGATTCCAGTGGGGAATCCCGAGGATCGCGCCGCTTTCAACGCCCTTCTCAAGGCGTCCTTCGCTCATCGGCGGAAGATGCTCCGGGCCAATCTTTCCGGGACTCCCTGGCAGCAGGCTCTGGCAAAGTCCGGTGTGGACCCGACCAAACGGGCGGAGGCGCTCGAATGGGACGAGTGGGTCGCGCTTTGGCAACATCGCTGATTCCATGATACTCAGATTCGAGGGAGATTCCGCACGTGCCTGAATTCCGTAGCCGCTTCAAACAGCCCCTCCTGATCGTGAAGGACCATTTCCTTTCCGGCCTGCTCGTGCTTGCTCCGATTTTGATCGTTGCGGTCGTGTTCCAATGGATCTTGGGCGGAATCATGGCCTGGATGGAAAAGGTTCCGTTCCGGATCTTCTTCGACAATCCCGCCAGCGAAGTGGTCGGAGCCCTCCGCTTCCTGTTGATGATCGGGGTCCTGCTTTCGGGTGTGATGATCATCTCCGGGATCGGTTTTTTTTCGAGGCTCTATTTCGGTCGCAAAGTGTTCGAGTGGCTCAAAGAAGGCATCGAGAAGATCCCGTTCTTCGGTGCGATTTACTCCTCGTTGAACCAGTTGTTTTCCGCGGTTTCTTCGAGTGGAGGCAAGCAGTTCAACCGTGTGGTGTTCGTCGAATACCCTCGCAAGGAGTGCTGGGCGGTGGCATTTGTGACCGGGCAGGCGGCATTCAAGGGACTCCCTCCCGGGTGCATCAGTGTGTTCGTGCCCACCGTACCGAACCCGACGGCCGGTTTTCATCTCATGGTCCGCGAGAGCGAGGTCATCGAAAGCGGGCTCAAGGTGGACGAAGCATTCAGACTCATCCTGAGTCTTGGAGTGGCGGTTCCCCATGAGTGAGTCGAAAGGCGGAGGCGAGAAACTGATCGCCTCCAATCCTTCCGCAAGGGCCGACTTCTTCCTCGACGAGTTTGTCGAGGCCGGTATCGTGCTCCAAGGGACAGAGATCAAGAGTCTCAGGAACCAAAGTCCGAACCTGAAGGATTCCTTTGTCGAAGTGACCCATAAAAAACGGGGAGAGAAGAACGCTCCGACCCTCGAGGCCTGGTTGGTCAACCTTCACATCGGTCCGTACTCTCACGGGAACATCTGGAACCACGAGCCCAGGAGGCGGAGGAAGCTCTTGTTGCACTCCCACCAGATCCGGAAACTCTTCGGGGCGACCACTCAGGACGGGAAGACCATCGTTCCGACCCGGATGTACTTCTTGAAGGGCCGCGTCAAGGTGGAGATCGCTCTCGCCAAAGGTAAAAAGAAGGGCGACAAGCGGGAAGACCAGAAAAAACGCAGCCAGAACCGCGAGATCGAACAGGCCATGAAGCGCAGTCGGCGGTGAATGCGGCGCGTCTGGACAGGGGGTGGCCCCTTCGTGTACAACCAAGTGACTAGCAATCCCAAGGAGAAGAGTTGTCATGGCAAGAGTTACAATCGAAGACTGTCTGGATCACGTGGATAACATGTACGAGCTCATCCACCTGGCCACTCGCCGCTCGCGCCAGCTCTTCAAGGGCTCTGACTCGCTCGTGAAGTGCAAGAACCGCACGATCGTGACCTCCCTCCGCGAAATCGCCGCAGGCAAAGTGAAGCCCCTCTACAAGGGCGAAGACGAAGCTCCGCTCCCCGGCGAACTGTGAAGTGAGTCCGTTCCGGCGCTTAGGCGCGGTTCTGTTTTTCTCGCTGTTCCTTCCGGGAACGGCTTTTCCTTATTTAGATTACGCCCCGAACGAGTACCTCTTCCGTCAGGTGGAGAATGAGTCGTTCCGGATCCTCCCGCGCACTGAAAATTGGGTGTTCGCCGTCGATGCCGACTTTTTCAAGCCCATGTTCCTCGGTACGAACGATGCGAACCTCTACAAGTTCGACTTCTATCATGGCAACGGTTTCTGGTTGAGTTTCCGGTCCGAGTACCGCCCGGTCGACGACTTGAGTATCAACGTCAAACTCGATCTGACCCAAGGCACCTCAAGCAACGGACCGACCTTCCTGGCTTTCGTGATTCCTCACGTGGGTCTCACGTACCGGGTGCCCCGTTTTCTGGGGCTGGATTGGGAATTCCGTCTCAGTGACATCGCCCGACAGACGGTGGGAACCGGACTGTTCGTCGAGATGAAAGAGACCGTGGGGGGCTCGATCACAGCCACTGACGAGGGATTCACCGCCAAGCTCCTGGTCGACGGAACAGGCAGTTTCCGCCTCGACGGAGGTCTGGCCGCATTGGATGTGTCCTTCGGAGACGGGCTGATCGGGACAACGGTGTTGGTACAGGAAATCCAGACGGAATTCCGTGCCCCGAGACTGACCGGGACCCTCTACAGCAGGCAGGTGTACGGGAACGGATTCTCATACGGTCTCGAAGCCGGCGCCAACGCCAATGCCTCGGCCTCCCTCGCTTATGCCGAGTTCAAGGGGGATGCAGGCATGTTGGGTTACCGGATCAAGCCCCAATACCGGCATTACGGCAGCCGGATCCTGGGACAGCTCCCGGGGCGGGTCATGCACAACTTCGTGGCCTACGATCAGAACGACAAGCCGTACACCACGCTGATGAACATCATGGCCTACGGCGACGATGTCGATACCTTCACCTTGCAGGCCGATGCCGAGATCCGATTCAATGTGTTTTATCGCCTTTTTGCTGAAACCGAATACGTGAGTTGGTTCTTCAAGGGACAGCAGGATCTGCGGACCCTGTTTTACCGAGCAGGGCTCCGTTTCACTCCATTCAAGGATCGCGACGACGAGTTCGCATTCCTGGTCGGGAACCGGTATCTGAATGCATCCACACAGATCGCGTCGGGAAGGACCTACTCTTCGCCCGTTTATCCCGATCTCGAGAACAAGCCCTTGTTCATCCGGCAGCTGTACCTGATGGTGAATTATTCGGTCAAATTCTGAGAGCTCAGAAAAGTCTCAGCCCCGCATCAGCCTCGCATCAGTTTGGAGCGCTTGGTCGCGGCGAGCACCGCCTTGATGAGGGTCACCCGGAGCTTGCCTTCTTCGAGGGCCATGAGCCCGTCGATGGTGCAACCTGCGGGAGTGGTGACTTCGTCTTTGAGTGCCGCCGGATGTTCTCCACGGTCGAGCACCATCTTGGCCGCACCCATCATGGTTTGGGCCGCTAGAAGCGTCGCCTGCTTGCGGGAGATCCCCACTTTCACGCCTGCTTCGCTGAGTGACTCGATCATCAGATAAATGTAAGCCGGTCCGCATCCCGAAAGCCCGGTCACACCGTCAAACAGGCTTTCTTCGAGCACGCTCACCAGTCCGAGTTCACCGAAGATTTTTTCCGCCGTCTTGAGGTGTGTTTTTTCGCATCTGGGTCCCGCGCAGATGGCGGTCACGCCACTCTTGATGAGACAGGGGGTGTTCGGCATGGCCCGGATGATGGCGGCCTTGCCACCGCTCCATTCGGACAATTGCTCCGTGCTGATGGCGGCGCAGATCGAGATCAACAGCTGGCGTTCGTGGATCCGCGATGCGTTGGCCCGGAGGATCTTCTCGACCTGGTGGGGCTTCACCGAGAGCAGGATGATGTCCGCGTCGTTGAATGCCTCGGAATTGTCCGTCGAGCAGTGGATCTTGAGTCGGGCTCTCGCCTCTTTCGCGGACTCTTCCGTCCGGGTGGTCCCGCTGATCTGATAGTCTCCGCTCAGGTTCCCGCTCATCATGCCCTGTGCGAT
>JAIYBN010000003.1 GCA_027488515.1 Pseudomonadota bacterium | reverse complement strand
TGCTCCGACAAACCCATAGGCCCGTCTTCTCTTTCAAATATTTCATCGTCATGAAAGTATCTCTCGCCAAGGAAATCCCCGGCGAAACACTTTCATCTAAACAGATTTTCAAAGAACAGTACCTTTTTGACGCAAACGACACCTTCAACCGTTGTAAAACCCGGTTTCGTTGCGAACGCAATCAAAGCGGTAGGAAACTGAAGCTATAGGAATCGTGATCTCTTGGCAACTGTTTTCGTTAAAAAAAATGCTGTGCCGGATTCCTCATTGTTTTCAAACAGTTTCACCTTGGTCCCCTCCCTCGAAGTGTCGATGGAAGTTGGGGAGTAAATCCCTGAATCTCAGCACCTTCCCGTCCGAGCGCTTCAACCCCAGAACCACCAGCGCCACCAACTCCCCGTCTACGCTGGTCTTCACGCTCTCCTCGAGAAAAAACGCCGCCTTTTCAGTGAGACGGGACACCCTCACTTCCGCATGAAGCGAGGCCATTTCGATCAAACCATGAACAGTGCGATCCAGGACCGGCCCGGTTGCACGCAACGGGAGTTTGAAATTCAAAGCTCCGAGACCCTCCAGGCGCCGGCGCCATTCGGATTGGAATTCCGCGGAAATCAGTATCACGCGGAATCCATGCTCACACTGGAGCTCCAGGAGTTGCTTGAGCACCCTCATGCCCGCTTCCACTTGCTTGGAAAACGGATTCAAGCCCAACCTCACAGCAATCACTTCGACTCCACCCCCCGGTGACCAGCCATCCCGGAATGCGATCCCCTGAATGTCCGTGAATTCGACACAAGACGGCTGGACCTGCAGTTTTTCCAACTCACACAACAACAACCGTTCGTCGCCTTCGATCACTCCACTGATCCAGATCATCTGCCCTGCAAAAAACGCCTTTTTGAACTCCCCAAACTCCATTCCTCTTCCTCCTCAGGAACGGGACAAGTAGCAAGGCCGGGGCCAAGGCCCGGGAGCCAAAAAATTATCATTTCATTTCAACGATTCCTTCCCGTTAGACTGTGCCTCGTTCATTTTGAACCCCCTGCCGGAGCGTAGGAGAACTCCCACAATGATTGTGAAAAACCCACTCCCCAAAGTCCTGATCTGTGATGACGACCGAACCCTCCATCTCGCGGTGAAATCCGCACTAGGGAAGGATTTCGACATCCGAAGCGCTTACACCGTCGAGGAAGCCGTCCTGTTACTGAGGAAATCCAATTCAGACATCATCCTGCTCGACATGGATCTCGGGAACGGCCGCGACGGGCTCACAGCCATTCCCCTCATCCTCGAAATCCAGTCCGACATCCGGATCATCCTTTTCAGCGGCAGTACCGACTTCGAACTGGTCCGGAACGGGATGAAACTCGGGGCCTTCGATTACATCCAGAAAGGATGTGGCCTCGAAGAGCTCAGGCACGGATTCGGCAAGGCGATCGAACACCGGGAACTGAAGAAAAGAACGGCGCAGTCGCAACGCGAATTGAGCCAAAGCACGCGCCACCTCTCCCTGATCGGCAAATCCAAATCGATCGAACGCATCCGGAGGCAGATCGATCGGGCACGGACCAGTCGGGCGCCGGTCCTCATCCAAGGTGAGACCGGAACCGGAAAGGAAGTCGTGGCCCGCTTGCTCCGGAAAACCCTGCCTGATGGCATGCTCGAACCCTTCGTGGCTGTCGATTCGAGCACGATCCAGAGTTCGGTTGCGGAAAGCATGCTCTTCGGCTTTGAGAAAGGCGCCTTCACAGGGGCCGAAAAATCAACTCCGGGACTCTTTGAAGAGGCTGACGGAGGCGCTCTCTACTTCGACGAGCTCGGCAACATGCCTCTCGAGATCCAGAACAAATTGCTCCGAGCGATCCAGGAGAAAGAGGTGTTGCGGATCGGTTCGTCCCGTCCCCGTCAGCTCGATTTCCGTGTCATCGCTGCGACCAACCGGGAAATCAACGGGATGGTCTCGAACGGAACCTTCAAGGATGACCTGTACCAACGGATCAACGTCCTACAGATCGACCTCCCACCGCTCAGAGAGCGCCCGGAAGACATCTCCGATCTGCTCGAGCACTTCTCACGAGTCCATGCCGAGGGGCAACCCCCACTCCGATTCCTCCCCGAAACACTGGAGTTGATCGAAAAGTATCCCTTTCCCGGCAATATCCGGGAGCTTTCGAACCTGGTTCTGTACCTATACACGATGTCCGAATCACCGGATGTGTCCCCCCTCGATTTGCCCCCGAAGTTCCGGATGCAGGCCACCGCTCCGGTACCGGGCAAAAGCCAGATCCGCGTGACCCCGGGGATGTCCGATCAAGATCCCCTGTCCGAACCCGACTTTTACCGCGCGGTCGAGAAGTTCGAGAAAACCTATTTGACCCTCCATTATCAGCGTTTGAATTCGAATGTCTCGAAAATGGCCCAGGAACTGGGAATGGACCGTTCTTATCTGCACAACAAGCTGAAGAGCTACGGCATCCACCAGATCAAGGGCAGGTAGACTCTTCAAAAAGTCGGCGTCACTTTTTCCAGAGAGCCCTCGATACGACGGTCGAATTCCGAACTGAAGTCCCGGCTGTTGAGGACAGACTCCGGATCCAGTCGGATCGACACCCGGATCTCGTGTCTCTTCCTGGAGATTTCTTCGACTCCGATCTTCTGGAAAGGGATCACAGCTCGAATGACACCACCTTGCGCTACCCAACTCAGGCGGGAAGAGTTCACTTCTCCTTCGTAAAGGGTGGTCTTGAAGAACACCTTGGGTGCACGCTTCAAGTTGACCCTGACTTTGAGAACACTCTCTAGACCGGCCATTCCCGACAGATCGAATCGAACCGCAGAGGTCCCGAGCTCCATCCCCAACAGAACGCCTCCTTGGATCTTCCTGAGGGTTTCGGCACCCACCCCTTTTCGAATCACGATCCGCGAGGAGATCGACTCCACATCGCCGACATCCTGGTGTCGAACCCGCTCGATCGACTTCAAGAGAATGGAATCGGAATAGGCGCTGATCAGATCGACCGACAACACATCCTCCCGGGCATGGACCACCAGCCTCAAGCGTTGACCCGCAAATGCGGCAGGATCCTCGAGACGGACCTCGACCTGATGCTGGTAGGTTTTCACCAATCTCTGCCCGACAACGACCGTCCGATACTGCGTGCACGCGTAGTATTGGGTCACATAAACCGGACGCGCTTCACAGACCTGGCGGGGCACCTCGGCGCAGGTCCGGGGCTCTGTGTGACAAACTCTCCTCGGAACACTGACACAACCGCTCGAGTTACAAACCGAGTCCTGCTCGGTCCTGCAAACTTCGCCTCCGCCCCGACAAACGGTGTCGCTGACCGTGCGGCAAACCGACTCGTTGTGAGAGAACACCTCCCGTGAACACGTGGTCTGATAGGGCTCTTGTCCGTAGATGGGCTCAAACCGCTGATCAGAGAGTGTCGCCAATTGCACCGGTACGGCCGACTCCAGGTCCACGGGGCGTTGGCTCTGGGCCAAGGATTCTCCCCGGATCGTGATCAGTGCGAACAGCAAAATGGAAATCTTGGTTTTCATGACATCCCCCCGGATGAAGGAGCGAGAGATAGATCTTTCGCTTCTGGCTTCTCACTTTTCTGATCAGCAAAGGATGTGCCAAAACATTTGTCGAACAAATATTTGGAATCACTGGACTTTAACGCGGGCTAGGATTTGATTTCCCGAAATGACCCCACTCGAGTCCCATGGAGGTGGGAGCACTTCGACCCCAGATGCCGACAAATTACACCTTGTCTTTCGATCGAGATTTGATATACCCAAAAAACTCAAGATCCTTGTGGGGGTGTAGCTCAGTTGGTAGAGCACCTGCTTTGCAAGCAGGGGGTCATCGGTTCGAATCCGTTCACCTCCACCATTTTCAAATAAAACAAGCCTGCGAAAGCGGGCTTTTTTTATTTGAACCGGTGCGGGGTATGCGGTTCGAGCCGCGCGAGTGAAGCGAGCTGTCGGTTCGTTCGCGAGATCAGGATGATCGAGCGAGCTTTAGCCCCGAAGGGGGCGAGGACAGGAGTCCGAGCCATTCCGTTCACCTCCACCATTCAATTCAAAAAAGCCGGTCAACCTCAGTTGCCGGCTTTTTTATTTTCAGGGGCGGAAGTGTCCGGTGATCTCAAATCGAGAACCAGGCCTTAAACAACAATGGATTGATTGAACGCTGAAATGGCCACGTCCCAATCAATCCATTATTTTGAAATTCTAATCTGAACCAAGAATGTACGGCTTACTTCAAACTTGCGATGAGCTCGTTTGCAGCCTTGGGATTCGCCTTTGCTTCTAACAGTGCTTGAAGCATGAGTGGAGCCACAATCGTTGCATCCGACTCGACGACAAACATCGGAGTGGTCTCCGTGAGTTTATCCCAGGTGATTTTCTCATTGGGAGTGGCGCCTGAGTAAGAACCGTAAGAAGTGGTGGAATCCGAGATTTGGCAGAAATAAGCCCATGGCTTCACCGGCTGCTGAATGTCGTATTTGGTCGATGGAACGACACAAATCGGGAAGTCACCCGCGATCCCGCCTCCGATTTGGAAGAAGCCCACTCCCGCGCCCTTGGAAAGCTCGGCGTAATCATCATAAAGCTGAGCCATGTACTCAACCCCGGATTTGGCGATCGAAGCACTGCACTCGCCAGTCTTGACGTAACCCGCAAAGATATTTCCGAAGGTGGAATCTTCATACCCTGGAACCACCATGGGAAGCTTTGCTTTTGCAGCCGCAAGCAACCAGCAATCTTCAGGATTCCCTTCATAGATCTTGGGGTCGATCTTCTGGATGAGTTCATAAAAATACTCATGCCAAAAACGGCGAGTATTGTTTTTAGTCGCCTCGAACCACATCGGCACCGCCACTTTTTCAACCGCACGGAATGCCTCATCTTCCGGGATCGAGGTATCGGTCACCCGGCGCATGCGCGCTTCGAGGATCTTCGTGTCGTCATTCTTCGTCATGTAACGGTAATCAGGAAAATCTTTATAGGCGTGGTTTGCAACCAAGCGGAAAAGGGATTCTTCCAGGTTGGCGCCAGTCGAGGAAATACCATGGATCAAGCCTGCACGGATCGCCGGAGCCAGGGAGATCCCGAGCTGCGCTGAAGACATAGCACCCGCCAAGGTCCAGTACATTTTCCCGCCATTTTCAATGTGGCGCCAGTATGCAATGGTCGCGTCGCGGGTCGCGCGGGAATTGAAGTTTTTATAGTTTTTAAGAATGAACGAAAAAATCGGAAGGCTGGTGTTTTGCATCCCGGTTTCTTATCCCAAAACCGGGTCGTTTTCGATCTAAAAGTTCTAATAATTCACCCCTCATTCCAACTCACCCGCACATGCCCGGGCAGCCTGGACCTTGTCGCGATAGGAAGGCCGCTGGTGCCAAACCGACCACTAGGCCACCGCAAACGAACATCCGGGTTTACCAGCCCACTTGTTTTGGTAGGATGGGGCCGTGACGGACTCATCCCCACTCAAATACCTCGAAGACTACTACCTCTCTCCCGACGGGAAGATGATCTTCACCGAGTCTTACCACCTGAAGCGTGGATACTGCTGCGGGTCCGGGTGCCTGCACTGCCCTTATGACGGAATCGAAGTGCAGGAGGGACGGTCCTCCTCCACCGAATCCCGGGTTCAATGCCCCTTCTGCCATGAATCCTTTTCGATCCCCGTGTTCAAGGAAGAAGGCGCGGAACAAAGCTTCATCTATGACTGCGAGATCTGCTGCAGCCCGATCCGGATTCAGGTGACCTTCACCGCTGAAGAGCAACCCGAAATCTCAACCGACCGATCCTGAACCCCTCATGAAAAAGACCCTCCCCATCCTAGCCTTGGCTCTGGCAACCCTTTACGGCTCATACGTTTATTTTTACCAGCCACGAATCGCCATGAAAGCGCTCTACCGCTTCTACCTGATTCAAGCAGGGCTCGAGTCAAAGACCCTCAAAATCGGAGACGAGGAATTCCACTATTACGAAGGTGGTACGGGACGAGATCTGATCCTGGTTCACGGGTTCGGCGACAGCAAGGCTTCATTCGTTCAAACGGTTGCCCACTTCAAGACACGCTACCATGTCATTCTGCCTGATGTGCCAGGGTTCGGCGACAGCCCGAAACTCCCGACCCGGAACCACTCCATCCACTCGCAGGTCGAGCGCCTGAAAGCCCTGACCGACGCACTCGGAATCCGCACGGCCGATTGGGTCGGAAACTCCATGGGAGGCCACATTTCGGCGGCGATGGCCATACACCACCCTGAAATGGTCCGATCCCTGGTGGTCTTGTGCCCGGCGGGACTTCGAGTCGACGACCCGGTTCCGTATCGGGAAGCCCTCCACCCCCTACGGAACTCCGAGGACTTTGATCTTTACATGAAACAGGTTTTTTTCCGGAAGCCTTGGATCCCCACGCCTTTCGAAAAGGAATTCATCCGGAACTCCCAAGCGAGCTTCGAGTGGAACAACCGGATCCGTTCCGAAATCCGGAATGGAGACGACTACCTCTTGAACGGAGTCCTCTCCCGGATCCGATGCCCCACACTCATCCTTTGGGGCAAAGCTGATGACATCGTCCGCGTGGTCCACGCACCTGAGTGGAACCGGCTGATCCCGGGTTCGAAGCTCATGATCGAAGACGACTCGGGTCACTCTCCGCAGTACGAGAATCCAAAAAGAACTGCGGGCCACATCGAGTCGTTCTTGAGTTCGGTCTCACCCAAGTCCTCGGGTTAATTCCCGAGAATACGAAGAAGATCAGCCTTCGCGAGTTGATAATCTTTTTTGAGTTCCAGGAGTCGCCGGCGGGCATCCTGAAACCGGAGATTGGCTCCGATCAAGTCCGGTGAGTTTTTCAGCCCTCGTAGATACTCAGAGAGGCTTGATTTGAGATAACGCTCGGCAAGCTTTACGTTCTCTTCCGCTCCATCGATGAGTCCATGGGTCAATCGGAGCCGGTCGCGCGCACCGGCATATTCAGCCTCGATTTCCCGCAGGCTCTGCCCCTTCTTTTGGAACCAGGCTTCCCGTTCATGCCCTGAAGCACTCGACTCGGACAGCGCGCCACCTCCGTCAAACACCTGCAGGGTGAGTTTGAGTCCGAATGCAAGATCAGTCCGGTCCCGGAGAGTCGTGAAACTCCGCTCCCGAAAAGAGTAGAGCTCGGTCACTCCGAACACGTCAATCCTGGGCAACCACCAACGTTTTTCAATCGAACTTCTGAGATCAGCGGAATCCTCGCGGGCACGCAGCGCGACCACATCGCGATGCCCGGTAAGCTCGGCTGTCTCCCGCAGCAGGGGCTCCTCATGCTCATGGGGCAGTCGCTCATCAATGATGAGCTCCGCATCCACTGCTTCACCTATCAGGGCGTTCAGCTCCCGCTCCAGAATCCGACGTTCGATCCGAACCCGGGAGAGATCCTGGTCCAGGTTGGTTTCTTGAATCCTGAAATCCAGCAAGTCGGTTTCGGTCCCGATTCCGGCAGAATGCTTTCTCTTTGCGTGGCCCAGGCTCTCTGAATTCATCGACCTCGCCGTCGAGAGTACCCGCTCCATCTCGGTCAAATACACGATGGACCAGAAGGCCCGACGAGCTTTGGTGAGCTCCTCCATCTCGGCACTCCGGGCCTCCGAGCCACTGATCTGAAGCTGCCGCTCCCGAATCGAATCCTCCAGGCGATCTGTGCCACCCTTGAAAAGATTGAGGGTCAATCGGGCAGCCCCCACCGGCTGACTCAGAACAGGGAAATACCCGGTCCTGAATTGCTCTGCCCCGTACTGGAGTTCCAAACGCGGGAGGACTGAACGTAAAAAGTGACCTGTCCGGTCTCGTGCCGCCTCTTCTTCGAACCGGGCCGAGAGGGCGTGCCCGTTCTTCGCCAGCACGCGATCGCCCAGGTCATGGTATCGTAGGGGAAGGGCCTGAGCCCCTGCCCCACTCAGGGCAACCATCACGATCGAACTTGCAATCCCTTTCACTCGAGCCTCCGGCTTCTTTCTCAATGGATATTGTCCACTCCGAAATCGAGTGTGTTCTTCTTTCCGTTTTCGATCAGGTACAAGTGGAAATCATAGCGATGGACTTTAGACGCTCCCTTGAGCGTTCCCTTGAACACATTTCCATCCCGTTTGAAAACCACTTCTTGCTCTTTCTTTACACGAGCCGGCTTGAACTTCCCCCTCATCTCCGTCGCAGTGATTTTCGCAGGAACCAAGGCGACCTTTCCAACCTGTCCTGGCTTTCCAGGGGCCGGGAAATCGTAAAGATGAATCAGCGCTTGATCACCATCGAGCAACAGCTCTGCCTTGTACCGGGTCTCACCGGCCTTTTCCGGGGTCGTGTCCCTCATCGTCCCACCGCGAGGAGCATCCTCGACTGAAGCCTCATGGTTGTGACCCTCGTGACTGTCACTGGCGAGGGTGAACGGGGCGGACAAAACGTGCATCAATGATAAAACGAACAAACTACGAAGCGACTTCATGGGATCTCCTTGGTTTTGGGGTTGAAAAATCGATAAAAGACAACAGGTGTGACAAAAATGTCAAGCAGGGTAGATGACAACAGTCCGCCTACGATCACGATCGCGACCGGGTGGAGGATCTCTTTTCCGGACTGATCCGCAGCAAAAAGCAGCGGGAGCAGAGCGAAAATTGCAGATAATGCCGTCATGAGCACCGGAATCAGACGTTCCTGGGAGCCCCGAATGACTAGATCCTTCGAGAAGGCCACTCCCTCCACTTTCATCAGGTGGAAGTAATGACTGATCATCATGATGCCGTTCCGACTCGCGATACCGGAGAGAGTGATGAATGCGATCAGACTGGCAACCGAGAAGGTCCTGTCTGACAGGAAAATCGCAACCACGGCGCCAATGAGCGCGAGAGGAATCGTCAGCATGATCTGCAAAGTAATGGCAAAAGATCTGAAGTGAAAATAAAGCACACTGAGGATCCCGAGCAACGAAAGACACCCGAGCAGTATGACATTCCGGGTGGCTTCTTTTTGACTTTCGATCTGGCCTGAGAACTCCACGAAATACCCATCCGGAAGTTTGACGCGCTCCCTGACCACACGCTCGACCTCGGCCACAGTGGTTTCAAGGTCCCTCCCTGACAGATTGAATGAAACGACGATCCGCCTTTGCAGATTTTCGCGTTCCACCTGATTCGGACCACTGGTTTCGAACACATCTGCAACCTCTTCGAGCTGGATCACCTTGCCTGATGGAAGAACATGAACCGGAAGCTCCTTGATCTTGTCGATGCGATCACGTGAAGCTTCATCCAGTCTGAGATACACATCGAGGTAACGGTCCTTCTCGATGATCCGGGTCACCGGTACCCCTTGAAGCATGGCTTCCAGATTGGAAACCAACTCACCCGGAATGATCCCGTAGCGAGCCAGGTCGTCTCGAACCGCATAAATCTTGTATTGTGGAAAGAGCGACTGCCCCTCGACCCTCAAGTCCACGATTCCCGGGACACTGGCGATTTCATTGCGAAGAGTGGCTGCCGTTTGTCGGAGTACCCTGAGATCCGGCCCAAAGAGCTTGAGCGCCACCTGGGACTTGACCCCGGAAAGGATATAGTCGAGTCGATGGGTGATCGGCTGGGTGAGGCCCAGAAAATGGTCAGCAGGGAGGACGGAGAGCGCCTTTGCTCTCAGCTCTTGCATCAATTCCGACCTCGGACGATTCACCGGATGAAGGGCGATCTCAATCTCACTCAAATTGACCCCGTTTCCATGGTCGTCTTCCTCGGCCCGTCCACTCCGCCGCGCGGTCGACTTCACCTCGGGAACCATCTTCAGGGCCTCCTCAACCTTCATTGAAATCCGACTGGTTGCCTCGAGCGACAACCCCGCCGGACCCACCACCTCCATCATCGCACTTCCCTCGTTGAAGGGTGGGAGAAAGTTCCGGCCGAAAAACGGAATGCAGGCCAATGCCAGCAGCGTCAGGATCACCACTCCACCCATCACCCGCTTGGGATGATCCAGGAGCACCTCGAGCCACTTCCGGTCCTGCAGTTTGAGGAGCCGAACGAGCGCGGTTTCGGGCTCTGACTCAGCACTTTCCTTACCCAGCAAAAATGAACAAAGCACCGGAGTGAGCGTCAGTGAAACCAGTAACGACGCCAAAATGGAGATGACATATGCGACTCCGATAGGAGTGAAAAGTCGACCCTCGATCCCGGACAGTGAAAACAACGGCAAGAAGACGAGAACGACAAGAATTGTTGCAAGGACAATCGAGTTCCGGACTTCGCTCGAGGCCTCGAATATCACGTGCAGCACCGGCTTCCTCACCGGTGCTGTTGCGTTCTCCCTGATCCTCCGATGGACATTCTCCACATCGACGATCGCATCATCAACCAGCTCCCCGATCGCAATCGCAAGGCCACCGAGGGTCATTGTATTCACCCCGACTCCGAACATGCGGAACACAATGGCCGTGATCAGCAACGAAATCGGAATTGCGATCAGCGTGATCAAAGTCATTCGGAAGTTTAGCAGGAAAAGGACCAACACGATCGCGACCATGAGCGAACCGTCTCGAAGAGCTTCCTTCACATTCCCGATCGCAGATTCAATGAAGCCGGCTTGACGGAAGAGTCCGGTGTCGACCCGCACCCCCTGCAGAAGCGCTCCCTTCATGGATTCCACCACTTCATCCACTTTCCGGGTGAGCGCAAGCGTGTCGGCTCCCGGCTGCTTTTGAATGACGAGGATCACGCCGGGATTTCCATTGATGGAAGCGTCCCCCCGCTTGGGTGCTGGGGCGAAACGCACCTCGGCGACATCGCGGAGCAGAACCGGGTAGCCCCGATGAAGTCCGATCGGTGTGTTAGGAATTTCTTCATGATTCAAGATCCTCCCGAAATTCCGGATGAGCCACTCTTTCTCACCTTGGACCAGCACACCCCCGCCGGAGGCCTCGGAGACCTTCCCGAGACGGTCCCTCAATTCACCGATCGAGATCTGTTTCTTTCTGAGTCGATCGGCATTGAGTAGCACCTGAACTTGAAGCCGGTCCCCACCGATCACCACCACCTGGGATATTCCCGGAAGGGAGAGGAGACGCGGCTTCAATGTCCAGTCTGCAAATGTCCTGAGGTCGGCACCTTTTCCGGAAGCTTCGCTCGATACCCCGATCATCAAGATCTCCCCCATGATCGAGGAGGTGGGCGAAAGGATCGGCTGGACGTGGGAGGGCATCCGGGACCGGGCGAGCTGAATTCGCTCGGATACTGCGAGTCGAGCAAAACGCAAATCCGTTCCCCATTCGAACTCGATCCGGACCACGGAAAGTCCGGTGATCGAAGTGGAATAGATCCGGGTGATACCCGCTGTTCCGTTCAACACGGACTCGATCGGACGCGTGATGACAGTCTCAACCTCCTCGGGGGCCATGCCCTCGACCGGAGTCAGAATGTTCACAGTCGGTTTGTTCAAATCGGGAAAGACATCCACCGGCAGAGTCCGGAGGGACCATGCTCCGTAGACTACCAACCCAGCGGTGAACATCACCACCACCCATCGGTTCCGGAGCGAGCTCCGGATCAAAGCATCCAACATAAGCCCTCATTCATAGAGGTTGCACAAAAAAACCTGAGGAAAACCAGGATTCAGGCGATGGGCGGATCTAGGAATGCGGGGAGATCCGGTTCGGGTGACCGGAAAAACTCGGCACTAAAGTGAGTGTGACTTTCAAAACCGAAAAAGAAAACGGTGCGTTCCGGGAGCGCCCTGACCAAGGAAGAGCAGGCACAAGCGCAGCTTGATCCACAATCAGAATCAGGGTTGGAGTCTTCTGTCGCAAGAGACGACAAAGCAGGCGCATCGCAGCAATCGACTCCACACGGATCCGTTACGCTCGAGAGGGTGATCCCGAGAAGCTGAAGGAGGACAAGTGATCCGGCAAACCAACGCTTCACAGGTTGTGAGACTAACAGACTTCAATTCAACCGGACAGTCATTTCAAGGCAAGATCCCATCCATCACTCCGACTTCCGCTTCAACCTCTTCGCCTCGAGCATGAAAAGGCCCGAGAAACTGGGGTCGGTCTCGATCTCGAACAGCTCCGACAAACTGAGGGCATTCAAGGTGGGTGCCGCTCCGTGAACCCCGGTCAGGAGCCACTGGAAATCGACACCGAGAGCGGTCGACAAACTGGCCACGGCTAAAAAATTGTGGGGCACAGAACCCGTCAACCAGTTCTGAACCACGGTCGGACTGACTCCGGAAAGTTCGGCAACTCGCTTTGCGGTGAGGCCTTTCTCCTTCATCAATCCCTGAAGGTTCTTCTTGAAAGGCGAAGTCACCGGCTTACGTGGTGTGCGTTTCTTTTTCGAGGTGGGCATTCAACCCCCTATCGGAGATCGACGATCCGAAGCGACGCGTCATTCTTTTAACAGAATTAATTCGGATAACAGTATTCTAATGCGCCGCAGATGAATCCGGTCACGCTCTTTCTGGAAATCACCCGTCTTCTCGTGCAAACTGCCGGCAGGAGCTCACCATGTTCACACTCGAATCCCTCACCTCCCTGGTCACCCTGACCGCCATGGAGACGGTTCTCGGCATCGACAACATCATCTTCATCGCCATCCTGGTCGGCCGACTCCCCTTGCACCAACGGGAAAAGGTCCGTCGCGCCGGAATCACCCTGGCCCTCGGAATCCGGGTACTCCTGCTCTTGTCCATCAGTTGGATCATGAGCCTCACCCAGCCTTGGTTCAAGGCCTTCGGACGCCCTTTCTCCGGACGTGATCTCATCCTCCTCGGAGGCGGCCTCTTCCTGATCGCGAAGTCCACCTTCGAGATTCATCACAAGTTGGAAGGCGACCCCCAGGTTCACCTCCACCATGCCGAGAACACCCCCCGCCTGAAACAACCCAAACCCGGAGCCATGCTCTTCCAGATTCTACTCCTCGATATCGTCTTCTCACTGGACTCGGTCATCACCGCGGTCGGAATGGCGAATCAGGTTCCGGTGATGATCGCGGCCATGCTGATCTCGATGGTGATCATGCTTTTTTCCGCCCGTGGGATCGGAGATTTTGTCGAACGGCACCCGACCATCAAGGTCCTGGCCCTGTCGTTCCTGCTCATGATCGGGGTCATGCTCGTCGGCGAAGGGTTCGGTGCCCACATCTCGAAGGGCTACATTTACTTCGCCATGGCCTTCTCGCTCACCGTGGAAATCCTCAATCTTCGCCTGAGAAAATCACCCAAAACGGGCTGATTGAGGCTGACCGACCCTGAATGGGTGTCCGGGCGGACACTCTGGCCAGACGAACCCCTTTGTCAGATAATAAGCAAGGGAGGTCGGGGGCTTGAGATCTTTACCGCGCATATTAACTATTTTCCTTTCTCTCTCATTGGCCGCATGCGGAAAAATGCGCTTTGCCGACTTTGGTGGCAATGCGAACTCGGGCAACCGGCCCTTGATCGGAACTTCAACCCAAAGGATCTCCATCTCGGGCCAAACGGCATTTCCCGCACGTAGTTGTGCCGCACTCACCGTCCGGACGGAGGACGAGTATTCGAACGAACGCGCCGTGGAGGGGCAAACGCAGATCCTTCTCAACACAAGTGGTGATGGCGCCTTCCACTCCGCATCGGACTGCAGCACCGCCAGTCGGACCAACACGGTTCTCCTGAACGCAGGAGAAAGCAACATTCCGATTTACTACTATTCGAACCGGGGCGAGGCAGCTCCCGTACTCAGCGCCTCGGCACCCAGCACCCCTCTGACCTCCGGAACCATCACCGTGAACCCCATTCCGGCTCCGATCCAGGAGATCGCCATCCTCGGCCCTCGAGCCGGCAGGATCGCTTCCTGTGTGGGACCCTACACGATTCAATTCCGCAATTCGGACCACCTCCCCGAACTCACCACCTCGTCCACCCAGGTGGACTTCACCCTGAGCCCCTCCACCACTCTTTTCACCGATCCGGGTTGCGGCGTTTCCGCAGCCTCGGTCACTGTTCCGCATTCCCAGCACTCCGCCAGTTTCTACTTGAGATCCACCTCGGCCCTGGTGGAAACCCTCACAGTGAGCAACATCCCGCTTGGAGCGAATGCGTCCACTCAGGTTTCTTTCTCGAGTCGATTCTCGTCCTTCACGCAGGTGGCGGGGAAACCGAATCCGTACGGATACGCCGATGGAGACGGACTCACCCAGGCCCGGTTCATGAGCCCGAGCAAACTCACCAATGACGGCACCCACATTTACATCCTGGAGAATCTCCGACGAATCCGCCGCTACACCCCCGCAACCGGACAAGTCATCACGGTGGTGGGCAACGCCTCTGACTCCACTTCGACCCTGAATCGAGACGGTTACGGCCCCCTTCTCCGAACCGAAGGCGGAGGATTCATCCAGGACCTGGCAGCCGATGCCGCTTATGTTTATTTTGCGAACCAGTCCTGCATCAGAAGGATGGATGTCCAAACCTTCTACGTCGACACGATTGTGGGAAACTGCACGACCTCTGGCGCTTCAAACGGCGTGGGAACCACAGCCAGACTTCCCACCCTGAATCAGCTCACTCTCGATCCAGTCCTCCGCAGGCTTTACGCCGCCAATCTCTCGAGTGTCTGGAAGATCGAACTCGACACCTTCGACACACGCTTGATTGCCGGAGACAGCTCCTCGACTGGAGATGCGGACGGCGTCGGAACCTCAGCCCGCTTCAACCTGAACCAAGGCGGCTTGCTGGTCAGGAGCAACGGCAATGTGGTGCTGGGGGAATTCTCGAAGATCAAGGAACTCAACCCTGCAACCCAGACCGTCACCACAATCCAATCCGGCGCTTACCACCAGGAAAACATGGTAGCGATCGGAAGCACCTACTACTCATTCAACAGTGCGCAAACGGAATACCTTCGCAGCTTCACTTTGGATCCGTATTCTTCCCAATATCATTTCATGAACATGACGGGTGCGAGTCGTGACGGAAGTCAAGTCAACGGGTCGATCACCGGTGCGCGTGGAATGACAGCCCTGGGAAACACCCTTTATTTCGCACAATCCACCAACTCATTGATCCGGAAAATCGACCTGTCCTCCATGATCCTCTCCACCGTCGCGGGCTCGAACGGCTTTGACTACGGAGGCACCTCGACCGCTGACTTCAAGGGCCGGTCCACGAACATCCTCGCCCATGACGGGAACATCCTCTATGTCTCGGATCGCACCACATGCAATATCCGGAAATTGGACACCTCCACTGGAGTCGTGAGCCTGGTGGCAGGCTCGACAAGCGTTCCGTACACAGCGGATCGTTGCAACCCGACAGACGGAATCGGGACCGATGCCCGCTTCAGTGGCGAAATCGGCTTGGGAGTCGTTTCGGGAACCTACCTTTACCTCAGTGATGGCGGTCGGATTCGTCGTGTCGATCTTGCTTCCCCGAATCTCGACGTCGTGACACTGGCCGGTTCTGCATCGCGAAGTCCTGCCACAGACGGCATCGGGACCGCTGCAGTCCTGTCGAACCCGGGCGCCATGGCAGTCCTCGGTACAGACCTCTTTTTTGCGGACGGATTCTCGATCCGGAAACTCAACCTGTCCACCCATGCAGTCACGACAGTGGCCGGCAGCACCGCTTCCGGAACCCAGGATGGCGTCGGGACCGGAGCCCGTTTCACCTGGATCTCGGGACTGGTGGTTTTCGGTACAGGTTCCCAACTGGCGGTCAGCGACCAATTCACCATCCGGACCTTTGATACGATGGGAGGCATGGTTTCAACGTTGACCGGGCAAGCATCTCCGGGAATGGTGTTCGACGGCCCCCTTCCCTCGGCCACGTTTGCGAACATCCGGGGACTCGCCTTCCGGAATGACATGAGCTCCTACTATCTGTATGTGGACGACCAATACGGACTCAGGGAAGTGGACCTCGACAACGGGATCGTCTCTTCATTGAACGGAACCACTCAAAACTCCCCTGCCGTGGTGGACATGAACGGGGGCCTCCATCAATCCGGAACATCTCCCCTCGGGTACTTCGTGAACCTCCCCTTCCTGCCCGATGGCGCCCTGTACCTTCCGACCGGTCAAGGGATTCGGAAACTGCAGTGAGCCCCGCATTGCCGGAATTGCATTCGTAAATTTCGCAAGATATGCTCAGGGCATGAAAAAGACACTCGCTCTGGTGCTTCCTTCGTTGATCCTGATGTCCTCGACCGCTCTCGCCTGGGTACAGGTCACGCCGCAGTCACTGGATTACGGCGCGGTACGACTGGGAATGTCCTCCTCGAGATGGTTCACCGTCCAGAATTGGGGCCCACAAGCCACTCGTGTTTTCGGTTGCTCGACCTTCGGATCCTTCTGGTGCCAACTTCAATGCCCGTTCATCCTCGGGCCCGGTCAATGGTGCAACGGGATCATCCACTATTCCCCCCGGACCGAGGGAAATGAATTCCAGAACGCTCAGATCCAGACCCAGGACGGATTCCCGACCGTATTCTTACGCGGGACCGGAATCCGCTGAGTCAGCGGTCAACCAGAGCTTTCTGAAACTCCCGTCAGGATCGTACATCTCCGCTTGTCGGTCAGGATCGAACTTCCTGGGCTTTCCTCCGAAACTCCTCGGATCCGACCCGACTCCGGCCAAATAAGACCAATTCCCGTAATTCTGTGCAGGGTCCGAATCGATCAGCACCCTGGAAAAATAGTCCGCACCCCACCACCACGGCAGCTGCAATTCATGAATCAGGTAGGAGGCGACATTCTGCCTCCCCCGGTTCGACATGAATCCGGTGTGCAACAGTTCTTTCATGTTCGCATCGATGAAGGAATGGCCGGTCTCGCCCCGCATCCATTTTCTGAATCGATCGTGATCCGGAACCGCTTCCATCACTAAGAGGTCCCGGATTCCTCGTTCACTGAAAAATCCGGTTCCATGGACACTCGCGAGCCACCTGAAATACTCCCGCCAGAGCAACTCGAACCTGAGCCACTCACTTCCTTCAGAAACTCCGTGAAGGGCTTCGAACTTCTCGATCTCCGACCAGATCCTCCTGACCGAGAGCACCCCGGTGGAAAGATAAGGGGAGAACTTCGAGGAATAATCCACCCCGACCATGCCGTTTCGAGTGGCCTTGTAGGACTTCACCCGGACCGGATCCGAGAAGTACTCCCGCAAATGAGCCAAAGCATCCGATTCTCCTCCTCGAAACGGAAAGGCTGAACGCAAATCGGCCTCTGGATCCCTGCGAGGGGGTTCCTTCGAGTCGAAAATCCATTCCACATTTCCGGATGGTCTTTCCGGCAAACGACAAATGGACTTTCTGAAATCAGTGAACGTCCGGAGCCCTGACAATCCCGACACCGGGAGTTCTGAGAACAAGCGACCGACCCCGAGGGAGTCGTCCAAAAATCCGGTGACCTGATTCCAATCCGGCTCGGAATCCAGCCAAACCACCCCGCAATGTTCGAGGTGGTTTTGGAACTGTTCCAAGCCGTCCGTTACAAACCGCTTGCGATGAACTCCCACATTCGCAGGATTCAGGCAGGGGTCGACCCAGACCTGAAGCGGAACCCGGGACTGACGGGAGAAATCCAGGGCAGAGTCGAGTGCCGGGTTGTCATCCACACGGAGGCACGACTTGACCCGAAGGACGGGGGATTTCAGGAATCCATCCCCTTCAAAAAGCGGCTGCGATCCAATTCGTTCAGATTCTCCACACCGAGATTGAACTCGGTCCGGGTCATGGATCCGGGCTTGCTCACTCCGCGCATGGCCATGCACATGTGCGAGGCCTCGACAATCACGGAAACAGCACGGGCTCCGACCAAGTCCGAAATGGACTCGGCAATTTCCTTGGTCAGCCGTTCCTGGACTTGAAGACGACGTGCGAACACTTCCACCACGCGCGCAAGTTTGGAGAGACCGAGAATCTTGTCCTCAGGCACGTAACCGATGGTCACCTTGCCCCAGAAGGGAAGCAGGTGATGCTCGCACAAGCTGAAAAACTCGATCTCTTTCACGAACACCGGCCCCGTGGACTCGGATTCGAAAATCCCTTCGCCGACCGCCTCGCGTGCGGTCATCGAGTAACCCCGCGTGAGTTCGTGAAACGCTTTCCTGAACCGATGAGGTGTCCGGACCAGCCCTTCACGGGTCGGATCTTCGCCGATTTCCATGAGTGCCTGAGAGCACATCCGTTCAAAGGAGTTCTGAGCAGCCGAAAAATTCCATGTCGTAGTCTCAGTTTGCATAATTGTGAGAATACACCCTCCATTTCCGTTTGTATAGAATTTTCTATACAAAACCTCAGGCAAGGTCTAAGCTCTTGATATCCATGAGCACGCAAGTCTCAACCCGCTTTTCCTTACGGGAGGTCGTCGAACTGACCGGTCTCTCCGAGTTCACTTTGCGCGGCTGGGAAGGTCGCTACCGCGCCGTGAGACCTCAGCGCACCGAAACCGGACGACGGATGTACGGGGCCGAAGATGTGACCAAGCTCAATTTGCTGAAGGACCTGGTCACCCTCGGTCACCGCATCAAGGAGATCGCACCGCTGAAGGAAGCCGAGCTCCGTGAGCTCTTGAGCGCACCGGACTCGAATCCTTCGGTAACCCACGCGGTTCAATCCAACGTGGAAAGTCTGTTCATCCAAGGAGAGCGCTTTTCATGGGATGAAATCCGACGCATTCTCGGCCGCGAGAGGAAAAAGTCCACGCCGGAGAAGTATCTGACCCGGTTTTTGATCCCGTTTCTGGTGGAGATGAACCGACGGATCGGACAGGGTCGGATTTCGATTTCGCTCGAGCACATTTTCTCGTCACTGATCAAAGAGGAACTCGCGACCCTGAGAAGTCTCGCCAGAGGTTCGACTCGCAGTCGGCCTGCCCATCGATTCGTTCTCTGCACACCCGAGGGTGATCATCACGAGCTCGGGCTTCTGTTCGCTTTCACCTTGTTGAGCCTTCGTGGAATCCCGAGTCTCTATCTCGGACCTCATGTGCCCAAACAGGAGTTGTGCGAAACCGCCCTCCGCTACCAGGCGACTCATATTCTGGTCAGCTCCACATTGAAGCAGGGAGAGGGCCCCGTGGATGCGCCACTCAAGTACCTGGGCTTCATCCATCGTCACCTTCCCCGACTCAGTTCGCTGTGGATCGCCGGTCGGGGCTTTCAAGAGGTCTCCGACCCGTCCGGAGCCCGGTTCCAGCAGTTTCAAAATTTCGAGGCCTTCATCTCGGAGCTCGATCGGCTGAAATAACTCCCTCCCTTGTTTTGCCAGTTGCCTCTTGACTCAATTCGTCATAAAGACTGAGGCCGGAATGAGATCAATCGCGTGGATCCTCTGGATGTTGTGTTTTGCCCAAGGGTTCGCTTTTGCCACCCCCATGAGCCTCGGGGTCTGGAGCGAATGGACGCCCTATCGCCAAATGATCGAGGACCTTCCCACCCTGAAGGCCCGGAACCTGAGACTTCATCTGGCCGTTCATCTTCCTGAAGAGCAGGACCTGAGCGAGCTTCTCCGTCAAGCAAACCAGCTCCAAGTGGAAGTGTGGCTGTGGCCCTTGTTGCCCCGGGACCGAGGCTATTGGCTCAATCAGTGGAATTCCGAGGAGTACACTCAATCGGTCCGCACCCTGGTCACCCGACTCTTGGACGCCGGAGTGAATGTGAGCGGGGTCTCGATGGACCTCGAACCTCCCCCGGAAATGCTCGAAAAACTCCTGAAATCCGCATCAAAGCTCCGGTTCGGGGAACTCAAGCGACAGGCTCGACAAAATCAGGATCCGGGCCTCTTCCAATCTTCGAAAGAGCGGATCCGGGAGCTCGCTGACTGGCTTCATTCCCGAGGGCTTCAAACCCACCTGGTCACGACCTCCCTGTTATTGACAGAAGAATCGGACGATTCCCTCGAACAAGCGCTCGGCATTCCGGTCGTACCCGAAGCCTTCGATCACTTGAGTTTCATGTCGTATCGGAGTGAGTTCGAGCGCATGCTCGGACGCATGAATTCGAGGGTGGTCTATGAACACGCCCTCCGGGCAAAAGCACGGTATGGCGAAAAAGCCTCCATGGATGTGGGAGTGGTGGGCGATATCGAATTTCCGCACCCGGTCCGAGGGTACCGTCGCCCGAAGCGCCTCCTTCAGGATTTAGGGGCTCTCCAAGCCGCCGGGATCTCTCGGGCCCAGATTTACTGCTGGGAAGGACTCCGGGGTGAAGAGTGGAATTCTCTTGATCCAAAATCAAAAAAACCATTGTTCTCAATGAAGTTTTCCCTATTGGATCACCTCATTTCCTGGCTGGATCGCTCCATCGATTTCCCTGATTCTGAACCCTGACAAAAGCCTGACATGACACAGGCGGCACTCCCCCGATAAAGTGCGCCCCATGAAACACATTTTATTTTCCCTGCTCGCATTGAGCTTACCCGTCCTCAGTCAGGCCCAAGTCACCACTCAGTCGGGAGCCTCGTATCGGGAATTCGAAGCGTCGATCACCCTCTGCACCGGCGAAACCAAGTCCATCACTTTGAAAGTGAATTCAGATCTGCGCGTGGACCGCTATGGAGACCCCGAGATCCCCTACCATGGATTCCATGATTACGTGATCACCGGAAGTTTGGTGGAAGCCGGCAAAACCTGCGACTTCGAAGCGCTCCTGACCCAGGCGGACGGCCAAGCGGTCGGCACCCGTCAAATCATCGAAATGAACACGGACCGGCCGTATGGCATCAAGACCTGCTCCGGGCTGATCCTCAGCACTTCTTCACTGCGTGCACTTCTCGTGGGTGAATCCACTCAGGGTCAACTCCGGGCGAACGGTGTTGAGAAATCGCTCGGTACGGGCTCCATCACCTTCAAAGGCAATAGAACCGTTCAGGAAGACGAGTCCTGCGTGGACCGCTGGCACTGTGGCCCGGACTACACCGGCCCTCGCCGCTGAATTCCTGAACTGAGCACTGACCATGTTGGAACTCATCCAAGATCCCACCGTCCTGTTGCTGATGGCTGCCATCGGGGTGGCCTGCGTCTTCGAATTCATCAACGGATTCCACGACACTGCCAACTCCGTCGCCACAGTGATTTACACCCGGTCCCTGCGCCCGGGTCAGGCCGTGGCATGGTCTGCGATCTGTAACTTCATCGGCGTGTTCATCGGAGGCATTTCAGTCGCCATGGGGATCGTGAAGCTCCTCCCGATGGAGCTCGTGGCTTCGGGCCAGACCACCCTGACCCTCGTCACGGTGTTCTCGATGCTGATTTCATCCTGCGTTTGGAACTTCGCCACCTGGTATGTGGGGCTCCCGGCATCGAGCTCCCATGCCTTGATCGGAAGCCTGATCGGGGTCGGTGTCGGCAATGCCCTCTCGCGCGGGCTCCCCGCCTCCTCCGGTGTCAACTGGACCAAAACCATCGAGATCGGATCCTCGCTCCTGATTTCTCCCCTGCTCGGATTCGGAATCGCCGCCTTGGCCCTGTACCTGCTGTCCCGCAAAGTGGACGTCCGGGCGTCGGCCGATGCCGCTGAAGGTCCTCCCTCTTGGCCGACTCGCTTGGCGCTGATCGGATCGAGCACCGGAGTGAGCCTGGCACACGGATCGAATGACGGCCAAAAAGGCGTGGGCTTGATCATGCTGATCTTGATCACCGTCCTTCCCGGTCGATTCGCCATTTCTTCGGATGCGTTGATGCGGAACCGGGGTGAAATCTTGATCGCCCTCGACCAGATGAAGTCCTCCTTGCCTGAAGATCTGGCAAAGGGTCCGGTCAAATCAAAAGCCCGTCTCATCCCCGTGGCCCATGCGGATCTCGCACTCCTCTCTGAATCCATGAATCGCTCCATCGAAAAGGCGGGAGAGATCCGGGGAATCCTCGCCCAAGGGACAGGCATGGAACAGATCTCCGGAGAACGGAAGCTCGAACTCCGGAAAAAAATCTACGCACTCGATTCGGAACTGAAGAAGCTCGAATCCAAGGGTTACTCGATCGAATCGGTCCGCCCACTCAGAAACAAACTGATCGGCTTGGTGGAATATTCCCCGATCTGGGTGTTGATCCTGGTCGCCCTCTCTTTGGGCCTGGGAACCACGGTCGGATGGAAACGGGTGGTCGAGACCCTCGGCGAGAAAATCGGAAGCGGGAAGATGACCTACGCTCAAGGCGCTGTCTCCCAGACCGTGGCCATGGGAATGATCGGAGCGTCGTCCTGGGTAGGCGTTCCGGTGAGCACCACCCACTGTCTCTCCTCGGGTATTGCAGGAACCATGATGGCATCGGGTTACAAAATCCAGAAGTCGACGGTCCGTTCGATCGGGCTCGCTTGGCTCCTGACCTTCCCCGTGACCCTGGCCCTCTCCTGCGGACTGTTCCTGGCTCTCAAGTCCCTGACCGGAGTCTGACCGTTCGCTCACATTTTCCTGACCCTCATTCAGTTCTTGCTCAGGCAAGTTGAATGCATGCTCTTGTGTGATTTTCACATTCACAGTCGCCACAGTGACGGACACCATTCCATCCCTGAGTTGATCGATCATTATGGAAAACGCGGTTTCGACTGCATCGCCATCACGGATCACCTGTGTGAAGAGTCCAGTCTGCTCGGCAGGGGGGCACGCTTTCTGGGGAGGACCCTGACCCGGAACAGCTTTCCCGCCTATTTGGAGGAGATCGACCGCGAGTCCCGTCGAGCCTGGAACCGCTACAGTATGCTCGTTCTCCCCGGGGTGGAAATCACCAAGAATCACTTTTCCAATGCCCGATCCGCCCACTACCTCGGGGTGGGAATCCGGGATTGGGTCGACCCGGACACGAGCCTCGTGGACGGACTCAGGGAACTCAAGGCTCAAGGTGCACTGACCGTGGCGGCTCACCCACTTGGAACAGACGACTTCGAGGCCCAGACCCTTCAGCTGTGGCAACAGAGATCGGAGTTGGCTCCATGGTTCGATGCTTGGGAAGCAGGAAGTGGTAAGAAGACCTTTCCAGCAGTGCTTCAATCCGGCCTTCCCTACATCGCGAACTCGGATCTCCATCACCTGAAGCAATTTGAATCCTGGAAAACCCTCGTCGATGCCGAAAAAGACCGCGCGGACATCTTTGACGCGATCCGGAATCAACGGATCCGTCCCTGGTTCTACAGAGAACAGGAAGATCCGCCTTGCCTGAAAATTCAAATTCGTGGAAAAAGGTTCCATGAAGCAAGTCTTGGTGCTTGAAGATGAATCCGACGTCCGGGAGCTTCTGATCCTCCATCTGAAACGGGAGGGCTACGCCACCGATGCTTTCGAACAAGCGGAAGACGCCTGGAGCGCCTTGAAGACCAAGTCCTACGACTTGATGATCCTGGATTGGATGCTCCCGCGCATGTCGGGGCTCGATTTGTGCAAAAAAATCAGGAACGAACTCGGCATCCGGACACCGATCCTTCTCCTCACGGCCCGGGCCGAAACCATGGACAAGGTAATCGGGCTTGAGGTCGGTGCCGACGACTATCTCACCAAGCCGTTCGAGATCCGCGAATTCATCGCCCGCGTTCGGGCCTTGTTGCGCCGTTCCCAGGTCCAGGAAGTCGCATCCGGAACCAACGCCACGCACTCTGTCCTCACCCTCGACGAGAAAGCGACCCGGATCCTATTGCGTGACCGCGAACTCACCCTGACACCGCATGAGTACAAGCTTCTCGCGGCAATGATTAAAAGCCCGGGAACCACCCTTGAACGCGCAACGCTCGTCGCCCTGATTCAAGGCCCCGGAGTGGCGGTCGTGGATCGGACGGTCGACACCACGATTGTGGGAATCCGGAAAAAGCTCGGGTCGGACGCGGACTTGATCGAAACCGTCCGGGGGTTCGGCTATCGCTTGCAATCCGGGGTGCGGACATGAAGAAAACCCCTTCCAATGACGCTCATGTGATCGCCGCTTTGAAGAGCGCAGAAAAAATGCGTATCGACTTTGTGGCCAACGTCAGTCACGAGCTGCGCACTCCCTTGACAAGTATCAAGGGTTATACGGAAACACTCATCGAAGACCTCCAAGTCGGACGTGCGATCGATCCTGAATTTCTCCAGATCATCCTGAAGAACTCGAATCGCCTGCTGGCCCTCATCAATGACTTGCTCGATCTTTCGGCGATCGAGTCCGGAGCGGACCACCTTCAACCCGCTTGGATCGACTTGAAAGAATTCAACGCCACGGTGCTGGATGTACTGAACCGGGAGGCACAGCAGAAATCGAGCTCCATCAGCCTGGAAATCCAGTGCTCGAAACTGTTTGCCGATCCGAAACGCACCGAGCAAGTTCTGGTCAATCTGGTTGAAAATGCGATCAAGTACTGCCCGAACCGCTCGTTGATCCGGATTGTCTGGAGCGAGGAGTCCACTCCCGATGGCAAAGCCGTCCTGCTCCGGGTTTCTGACAACGGACCGGGGATTCAGAAGAAACATCTGGATCGTTTGTTCGAACGTTTTTACCGTGTCGACAAAGGACGCTCCAGAGATCTCGGCGGTACGGGGCTCGGACTCTCCATCGTGAAGCACATTTTGCAACGGCACCAGGGTACCGTCGAAGTGGACAGCTCGCCGGGTCAAGGCACCACCTTCACCTGTCGTTTTCCGCAAGATCCGGCCCTGACCGAATCCTGACAGATCCCTGTCAAGGTCCGGACACAAAAGCGGGAGCGTTCGTGACTAATATGAAGTCATGAATCTCACTTCACCACTCCACACCCCGCCCACCAACTCACGCTCTCTTTCACCCTGGCAACCCATCGAGTTGGAGACTTCCCGCTACCGGCTCAAAACGATCGATTCATTTCCGGACCTGATCCGCGTCCTCGAGCTCCGCTCGCGTCTGTTCAGCTTGGAGTACGGCCGGGTCGCCCCTCCGAGCGGACTCGATGTGGACCGCTTTGATTTCGTTGCCGACCATCTCGCGATCGAGTGTAAAGAATCGGGAGAGTGGATCGGTACCTATCGGCTCATTTCAACCCGGCAGAGTGAAGAATTCTATTCAGGAACTGAATTTGAAATCGACGAATTCATCCGTTCGCCCGGATCGAAGCTAGAACTCGGCCGCGCCTGCATCCATCCGGACCACCGGAACGGTGCCACGCTCGGACTCTTGTGGCGGGGAATCGTCCACTATGCGAAGAGCTCGGGAATCCGGTACCTCTTCGGGTGCTCGAGTGTGAAGATCCGCTCCCGTGCGGAAAACGACGCACTCCTCGAACTTTGGGCGACTCAAGACAAGGTGGGAGACGAGTGGTCCATTTCTCCCAAGTCTCCCTATCAATTTGAAGAGGATGATTCCGTCACCATTCCGGACCTTTCCCGGGTCGAGACGCCTCCCCTGCTCCGGACCTACTTCAAAGCGGGGGCAAAAGTTTACGGCTCAGGGGCCTACGATCGCGAATTCGAGTGCGTTGATTTTTTCACTGTCCTGGACCTGAGCCGGATGGAGGCAGGGTATGAACGTCGTTTCAGCCTCCAAGGGAACGCTTAAATTCATCCTGATGTTGGGCCTCTTCCTGGCGTTCATCGTGGAAGGGATGATGCGCGCATTTTGGGCCAGGATTTTCAGAATCTCGCAATTCGAATTGCATCGATTGCGTTGCGAGTCGATTTCCCGCTACAGCCGTCGGGCTCTCCGGCTTCTTGAAATCCGCGTAAAGTCGAATGTGCAGGGTCCGGTGTCTTCCGGACTTTGGGTGGGCAACCACTTGTCATACGTCGATGTACTCGTGATCGCCTCGGTCTTTCCTGCTTCTTTTGTGACCTCGGTTGAAGTGCGGAACACGCCCGTTCTCGGCTGGATCACGCGCTTGGCGGGGTGCGCGCATGTCGAGAGGCGATCCAGGGATCACTTGGATCAAGAAACAAGGGAACTCCGGGTCATTCTGCAGACCGGAATCCCCTTGATTTTGTTTCCCGAAGGCACCTCGAGCTCTGGCCGGGAAGTCCTGCCGTTCCGTCCGGCCTTGTTTCAATCTGCGGTCGACTCTGGATCCTCGACCCACGCCTTTTGCCTGCTCCACCGTCACCCGGGAATCGCCTACCACGGGGATCACGAGTTTTTTCAACACCTCTGGACATTGTGTCAAAAGGATGGATTCACCGTCAGCGAATTCAACTTCATCGAATCCTTCGACAGTAGGATGGAAGACCGTAAATCACTCGCGACCCGTTGCCATTCTGCGGTAAAGTTCACTCATGCATCCATCACTCGAACCACTGAATCACCTTCAATCCACCTGGGACCGGATCGGGTCAGTCAGGTGTCTGGCCGAAGTCCGACATGGTGAAAAAGCAATTCCCATTCTCGAGTTCCGGGCGGGAAGCACCCGACCCACCGACCCTGCCCTGGTCATCACCGGTGGCGTCCACGGACTGGAGCGGATCGGTACCGATGTTGCCGTCTCATTCATGGAAACTTTGGCGGGGCGATGGGACTGGGATTCAACCCTCCACTCCACACTCGATCACCTTCAGCTGGTTTTCATTCCCTTGGTGAATCCGGTAGGTCGGCTCCGGTTCACCCGATCGAACGGTAACGGAGTCGATCTCATGCGAAACGCGCCCGTGCAAGCCGACGACGCGACCTTTGCCGTCGGTGGGCACCACTGGTCTCCCCGTCTCCCCTGGTACCGCGGCAATCTGTCGCAAACTGAATCCGGAATGGAACCCGAGGCCCGGGCCCTGGTGGAGTCCCTTCGCTCGGTGCTGAAGGCCTCACCTTACACCCTGGCGCTTGATCTTCACTCAGGCTTCGGAAATCAGGATCAGCTCTGGTACCCCTACGCACATTCCAAAGCGCCCTTCCCCTCACTCGAGCAAGTCCGGGTTTTCGAGGCCCTGCTGAACCGGGCACTTCCCCATCATGTTTACAAGATCGAGCCCCAGGCGCTTCACTACACCACCCACGGAGACGTGTGGGATCACCTGTACTTGACTCACGGACAGAAGAACTTCCTGCCTCTCACCCTGGAAATGGGCTCCTGGAACTGGGTGAGGAAGAACCCTCTCCAACTCTTCAGCTTGCTTGGCCCCTTCAATCCCGTCAAACCGCACCGGCAAAAGCGGGCCATGCGGCGGCATCTGCCTCTCTTTCACTTCTTGATGGCGCTGCTGGCTTCGGGAGGCCTCTCCCTACCGGAAAGAGCTCCTCAATAAGTCGCGCGGTAAAACACTCCGGGCCAGCGCGGGTCGGAATCGACGAAGTAGAGGACCTGCTCTTCGAGGACCCCGGTCGCAAAGGTCATGAGTTGGCAGTTTCCACTCCCTGAGCGGACGCCCCCGTAGCGACAGGTTCCGTCGATTTGTCGGTAATACACTCCGGGCCAGCGAGGATCGGCATCGACCCAGTAGCTCTGTCCCTTCACCAGATACGGTTGATTCGTCACGGGGTAAGCGATCAGCTGGCAATTTCCATTTCCACTCACCACTCCCCCTACGGGACAAGTTCCGGACAGTTGCTTGTAGTAAACTCCGGGCCAGCGAGGATCCGGATTCATCCAATACTGGACACCGGGATTGAGAGCGACTCCGACTGAAGCCGGAACGGCAAAGGATCGAAGCTGACAATTCCCGTTTCCACTCGGTGTGCCACCGTGCGGACAAGAACCCGATACCCCTTTGTAGTAGACTCCGGGCCAACGGGGATTTCCATCAACCCAATACTGAACTCCCGATTTGAGACCCGTAAGCGTCCTCCACTGGCAATTCCCGTTCCCGGAGTTGACACCTCCGTACACGCAACTGCCACTCACTTGCTTGTAATAAATGCCGGGCCAGCCCGGGTTCGAATCCACCCAATAGTTCACGCCGGGTACCGGCACATGGGCGACCGCACTCACGAAGGTTTTGACCTGACAATTGCCATCTGTCGGGGATCCTCCGGCAGGACAAGCACCATTGAGCTTCTTGTAATACACCCCAGGCCAGCGTGGATTCGCATCCACCCAGTAACTCACTCCGGGATTGAACTCAGGCCGATCGAATGTTTTCACCTGACAGTTCGGATTTCCACCCGTCCCACCAAAAAGACATCGGGTACAAGGTGAGACGTACTGCGCGCCCGGGCCGGTACACATTCCGTCATTCCCGAACGTTCCCCCGTTCGGACAATAATCTGATGCGAGTGAACACTTCTGCCAAGCCCTGACATAATCGATTTTCAGCGTTTGCTCGCTGAAATTGACTGGGTTCGGCCCTTTCTCCGGACCACCGACCGTGTGGTTCAGCAAGAAATAAAAGGGCCGTCTCGGGATGTGCGCTGCTTTGTTGTCTTTCCCTGTGACTTCATCCCAGAAAGTCCGAGCATCCGATTTTCCGTGGATCTTGTCCCCTTCCGAGATCTGGTTGGTCTTCGCGCCGTCGGTCCGGAAGGTGATCCGGTTCGCATCCCATTCGAGACTGAAATTGTGATAGCTCGTGAAAAAGCTCCGGCCAGTGGGAGTGTCCTCATGAACCATGTCCTCACCCTTGGACAGGTGCCATCGGGCCCTCCCGTTTGCAGACGTACAGGAATCAGGAAACAGGTCCTCTTCGCCATTCGGAATACAAACCCCGGTATGAAAAGTCTGGGAAGCCATGTTCTCGTTCCACGACTCCATCAGATCGAACTCACCTCCACCGGGCCAGGTGTTATCGGGCAACATCCAGTAAGCGGGCCATGCCTGATCCCCGTTCGCAATCGTGCCGCGTACCTGGATGAGTCCGTACTGCTGGAAAAACCCGGGCCAACTGCGACCGGGACGGGAAATTGAAGTCACCAGTCCGGAATGGATCGGGCACTTCCGGAGTGCCGGGTTCGACTGACCTTCATTTTTCGGACCGACGCAGTCATAACCTTGGGAGTTCATCCACTGTTTGTACTGGTTGAAATCACCGAAGTCGGTACCACTCGAGCCCCCGCGTGGGCGCGGATTTCCATTCGCCAGGTAAGAGTTCCCCTTCAGGACCAGAATCCCGTTATCCTCGTTCGGACGCACCTCGACCTGGTCTGCAGTGAACTCGTTCACCTGTGGAGACATCCAATTCACACTCCGGTGTACGTTCCAGACACATTTGTTCAACATCGAGAGTTTCGGAAATGTCCGTATCGGATCGGAGGAACAGGCAAGGTCCCAATTGTTGAAGATGTCGATACAACGGGGAGGCGTCTGGTAACATTTCTGAACCTCTTTGAGAGGCATCCCGGGGGGTGGGCCCTGAAACTCGTCCGAAAAGGTCCTTCGCCAATATCCCTGTAAATCATCGGGGTTCTTCTGCCTTGCCAGGACTTGCGTTTGAACCAACAAGAGCCCGAGAACCACCCACTTCATCCGTTTGTGCATGCGACCCACCCTCAGTCTGACATTTTACCTTTCCTCCGATGAATCGCGAGTTGAACTTGTCCCCCGACCGAACATAAACTGACCTTCAAATGCCTTGGGGAACCGCCATTTTCTTGACCTTGCTCCTGTCTGCCATCGGCTGGCCTCTGTTACACACCTCTCCGAAAAAGAACGAGGAGGAACGCTCTGCGATCGTCCTCGAATTCGCCCAGACCCTGACCGAGCACCCGGAACTGGCGAGGCACGATTCCCGCACCCGGTTGAACGAGCCTCCACCTTCCCCACCTGCAACCGGACCGAGTCCCAGAACCTTCTGGTCAGGAAGAAAAAACCTCCCCGCCCGGCCCCACGCCCCTACGAACGAAACCGTCAAGGTGCATCTGAATTCAGGGGACCCTCTGGAATTCGGATCAAGGTCGGAGTGGCAGCAGTGGATCCACGAGGGAATTGAACGGGAGGGCTCGAACTTCTTACAGCGAATCGCTGTCGACGCCGATCTTCCGGGCTTCTTGGCTACGATTGAATTCATCCACCAGACGGAGCGAAACAAAGCCGTTCTCCGCGAAGTGAACCGCCTGGCTATCCAGGTGACCTCGAGTATCCTTCTCGACTCACAGTCACCGGATCACGAATTGGCGGTATCGAGCCTGGAATCCCTGATGAGGCAGGCCCCGGAGGATCCAGAAGCAGTCGAAATAGAGAGAATCCTCAGGGAATACCGTGCCCGAAAGTGATTCGGAAAGGATCACTCCCTGCCGGGCTGCAGTTTCCGGAGCAGAATTTCCATCGGACAGAAGCAAGTGATGGCCGATTGGATCAGGTTCAGACCGACAAATGCGGTGAAGTAGATCCAGTTCGGATTGTGGAAGTGACTCAAGAGCAAACTGGCCAGAATGAAGGTTCCCGCGAAGATTCTGATCTGATAGTCAATTTTCATGAATTTGTCCCTTTCTGATATTCCCTAAAAACCAGTAGTAAAGCACTGGTACTGCAAAGCGACTGAGCACCGTTGCGGCGATCTCGCCGAACATGAGGCTCACCGCCAAACCTTGAAAAATCGGGTCGGCGAGCATCACCGAACTCCCGACCACCACGGCGGCAGCGGTCAGCAACATGGGTCTGAACCGGAGCACCCCGGCACTGATGACCGCCTCCTTGACAGGCATACCCGACTTCATTTGATGTTCAATGAAGTCCACCAGAATGATCGAGTTACGCACGATGATCCCGGCACCGGCGATGAATCCGATCATCGAGGTGGCGGTGAAGTACGCCCCGAGCATGGCATGTCCGGGGAGGATTCCGATCAAGCTGATCGGGATCGGTGCCATGATCACCAACGGAACCAGGTAGCTCCGGAACCAACCGAGAACCAGCACATAGATGAGAACAATCACCACGGCGAAGGCTCCCCCGAGGTCACGGAAAACCTCATAAGTGATGAACCACTCTCCATCCCACTTGATCACCGGACTCTCGGTATCCCATGGCACTTCGGCGGTTTGGGTCGGGTACTTGATTTTCGGAGCGAGCTTCAACATGCCGTAAACAGGAGCTTCCTCTGATCCGGAAAGCTCGCTCATCACATAAGACACCGGCTTCAGATTCTTCCTGTAGAGTACGGGATTCGAGAGCAACTCGGGGGCACGCACCAAAGATGAGGCCTGGACCGAACCGGACTCGAACGAGGGAATGGTCTGACCTTGGAAGGGGCGCTCACTCGAACGCACGTCCTGCTTCACCGAAAGGTCGATCCCGATCTCCTCCGGATGTGCCGACTCATTCAACAAGCCGACCCGGGACTCTGAGAACACATAGGACCCGAGCCCCGCCATCGAAGCCGCACTGGAGCCGAGGAGACCGCCTTGCGTCCGGTCAAATGCATAAACTTTGCGCTGTTTCAGCTCACGATTTGTCGTATCAAGGTCGACCACACTCGACTTGGAGCGGAAGATCTCTTCGAGTTCCCGGGTGACCTGGCGTCTTGATTCGGGTGTCGGACCGTAAACCTCGGCCAACATGGTCGCCATGACCGGTGGGCCGGGGGGGATCTCGAGAACCTTGGTGACCGCCCGGTGTTTGAGTCCGAATTCGATGACCGCAGGGCGGAGACTTTCGATGATCTGGTGGCTTGAAAGTTTCCGGTCATTTTTTCCACTCAAGACCACCTGTAGGTCCACCTGGCCCTCACTTTGTCTGAGATAGGCATGCTTCACCATTCCGGAAAAGGAGAAAGGTGCCGACTCACCTGCGAAGATCTGGACTTTTTTCACTTCGGGATGACTGAGAAGATTCCGCGCGAGCTCCTGGGACGACTCGATGCTCTTCCGGACCGGAGTCTCGGGCGGGAAGTCCACCAGGACCTGGAACTCGTTCTTGTTGTCGAACGGAAGCATCTTGACCTTCACCGCTTTCACCATCAGCAAGGAGAACGAGCCGAGCAACAAAAGGACGGTCAAACCCCCGAAGCGAAGGGATCGCCCCCGACTGCCGAGCAGCTTCTCCATGAAGGCCCTGTAAAGGCGGTCCAGGCGACTCTCTCGCTGGAGGTGGACAGCAGCCCGGGAGACCTCCAGGCGCTTCTCTGCGATACCCACCGGCAAGGAGTCAGTGGAGTTCAAACGCTCCTCAGGGAGTGCGACAGCCAGAAAAACCGACACCGGCTCCGGTCTCACTTCGAATTCAGGAGGGATCGAACTCGCAAGAGAGCTGATCCGGGAGCGTGCACCCTCGCCTTCGACCCAGAGTTGTTCGCTCACCGCCTGTGCCCGGTTCAGCAGACTTTTCAAGCCGAGCAGACCCGAGTACCCGACAGGATTCGATTTGGAACCGACCGAGTACTTCGCCAACACCTGCCGGACCTGGGACTCCAGCCCCATGACTGCTTGGCGCGTGGATTGGGCATGAAGGATGGTTGCGTAGGAGCCGGCCGCCTCCACATAAGTTTCCCATTCGGTTCGATCTTTGGCCAACTCCATCATATCGGCCATGGAATGCTGCAGGTTCCGGTGAGCCACACCGGCCCCACCTTCGAACAGTGACCACTGCATCCCCAATGAGGTTGAGAGAAAGTTGGTGCTTCCGGGGTGATTCAGCGCCGAAGGTGCGAAATCAGCAGCCTCTACCGATCTCTGACCGATTCGCGAAAAAAAGATCTGGGCCGGACCTCGGGTGACTCGACCTTCACGCGTTTCCAGATCTCGCTGAATTCGAGACGCTCGGTGGCGAACACCGGAACCGGAAGAAGTGCTGACGCCAGAACCAGGAGCTGAATGGTTTTCATTTGCAGTAGATCTCCCTGATGGACTTCAAAAGCTTTTTGGTGCGGGAATCGGCAATCCGGTAAAACACATGGGTCCCCTCTTTTCGGGATTCCAGCAACCCCTCCCCACGCATCCGGATCAAGAACTGGGACATGGCTGACTGGGCGATTCCACAGAACTCGGTCAAATCATTCACGGAGATTTCCCCGTCCAGAACCCGGCACAGGACCTTCAGGCGAACGGGGTGGGACAAGGACTTGAGCACTGCGCTGACTTCGTCACATTTCTCGATGATTTCTTGCATGAACACCTTCCTCAATGTGTTCATAATATTATTTAAACGTAATATTAGTCAAGAGTAATATTTAATTCGAAGGAAAACACCCCCTCGAAAGGAGGGGCTCGACTGTTTTGCGTCAGGAGCGTGCTGGGGATGCCGAGGAGCGTTTGGCTTTGGGCCTTGGTCGAGCGACGAGCTTCTTTACGGTTTTGCTCTTTGAAACTTTCGGGATCGGGCGACTTCTCTTCTTGGCCTTCACCGGCTTCAAGAGCTTCAGGATGTTCTCCTGAATCGACTCGATCTCGACCCTGACTCCATCGAGCAGGTCATAAGCTTCTTTCAGCACCTTCTTGAAGTTCGAATCCAACCGGGTCCCCACCTTGTTCTGGGCCCCCTCCAGGTAACGTCGGATGGATGTGTGAATCCTGTCCATTCGCTGGAGATTGATCAGATTGCCCAGCTGGTTCACGATCTCGGTCACTTTGATGAATTCGAATTGTTCCACATCTCCACCTTAGCTCCCCCCGACTTGTCGCACAAGAGAGACATCATTTTGACGGCCTTCAGACTTTCTCGATCCGGACGGAGCTGATATCCTCTGAACATGACCCTCGTCTGGCTCTTTCTTTCGCTGTTTGCCGCAAAGGCCCAAAGCGGGGAATTGAAGCGTTACGAAGGCGGGTCCGGCTGCGAGCTCAAGAAGGGACAGAATCGAGCGTGGGTCGACGCAAGCCCGGAAGAACTTTCACCGGGACTTTACGCGACGACTCCATCCCAAGCCCTGCCCGGCACCCTCCTGTTCAGACACGGTGGTGCGACCTACCGGGCACGGACCGACTGCTTCGAAACGCTGAAGAAGAAGCCGAAAAAAACAGCCACCCGGACAGTGATCATGGGATCCGTCCATGGACTCGTTTCACTGGTGAAAGGGACCCAAGCCAACGGGTTCACCATCGAGGGGGACGGAATCCGTACCGAGTCCGGCACCATGACGGCTAAGCCCGGTTATCGGGCCAGACTCGGATTCGGCAAAAGCGAAGACTTGCTGTTCTTCGTGCAGTACACCCGCTGGAGTGCCGAGCAACCCTACGATCGAGAAATCAACATTGGCGCTGTCACAGGAAATTTTCCCGGGACACTCCTGTCGGTGAGCCAGTCGGTCGACCTCGGGGGCATGTTCACAGTGAAGTACCTGCCTTGGGATTGGATCCGGACCTATGCCGAAGTCGGGATCGGCTATTTCCACTTCAGCGGAGACTTCCGCCTGCCCTATCCCTTTGGCTTCAAGGCTTCAGGAACCACCTTTGAATTCAATTTCGGCACCGGTGCATTGATTCCACTCGGATTGAAAGGCCTCTTCCTGGACCTCAATGTCGACTTTTCTTATGCCGATGTCTCAGAATTCACAGTGGACGCAGCCGACCTGTCGGTTCTGGTCGGAAGCAAGGTAGAAGACCGCAAAACCGATTTCCAGCGCTTTGGGTTGAATCTAGGCCTCAGGTTTGAGATTTAGCCCTGTGTCACCTCGGACACTTTTGCCCGCCACTCCGGATTGATAAACTAAACGCGGGGTGTTGAGTTTGAAATTCGGGGTTGCCTCATCATGGGTCCTTCCAACGGTCCTGCTCCTGATCATTTCGGGATGTGGCAGGGTCCGCATGGCCGATTTTGGACTCGATGGCGCATCCAGCTCCCCGACTGAAAACACCAATCCACCTGCAACCCCTCCCGCGGGCCCCGGCCTGAACATCGTGCGCCTGTCCCAAAACCCACCCTCCTCGATCGTGACCGGTGTGCAATTCACCGAAGAGTTCGAAATTTCAAATCCATCGCAAAGCATTCCCGTGACCATTACTGGAATTTCCGACAACCCCATAGCACAAGGCGCTGACATGGATGTGCAAAACTGCCTGGGTGTGACCCTGATCGGGGCCACCACCTGTCGAGCTTTCATCCGCTATCAGGATGTCTCGGCAGGAGATGTGCTGGCCACTCCTTCATTGAACTATGATTTCATCGAAAACGGAGTGACCTACAACGATTCCGCCGCTCATACGGTTCAAATGTCATGGGACACTCCGGCCACTGGCTTGACTCTATCGTATCCCAGCCAGTCTTTTTTTCTGACGGATCGCTCCTTTTCGCATTCGATGTCCCCGAGCTACTCCTACACGGACCCCTATGGCTCGATTGATCTGAAATTCGTCCCGACGGATGTCAACGCGGTTCCAGCCGGTGTCATCATTGATTCTTCAACCGGCAAGGTGTCCGGGAAAATGGGCGCAGGAACAGCCACCATCCCGGTGTGCTTGATGAAGAACGGTACCTTGACCCAAGTCTGTTCGAACGTCGCACTACGGGGGGTGAATGAGCTCAACATCCCGGCAGGAGCTTCGCCGTGTCAAGGCATGGGTGTGGCCGGAGACGGCAGCAGCACCTCCCCCTACCAGATCTCAACCGCCACCCAATTCAGAGACTGCATTCGATTAGAGCCGTCCAAAGCTTATATCCTGACCGCAAGCATTGACTTCACCGCATTTTCGATGGATCCGATTCCGACGTTTTCCGGATCATTTGACGGTCAGAACTTCACTCTTTCAAACTATTCCTACACGGATGCCCTCCCTGACCCGGGCGTGGGACTTTTCCGGGTTCTAACAGCAGGAAGCGTGGTCAAGAATCTGGTCCTCGACAATTTCACGATATCGGCTGCAGCAAAAACCCTCGTCGCCGCGTTGGCTGGTTCCGCCCATAACAGTTTGATTTCCAACATCACCGTCCTGAACAGCACGATCATCTCCGCACAGGTTTTCGGGGGACTCATCGGAATTTACACCGCTACCGCAGCCGACCTTTATGGCGGGGGTGCCGTGGATCTGATCAAGATCTCGAACACCCAGCTCCACGATGGAAATTCATTCTGGAGCGTGGCGGGTGGAGCCATCGGAGTCGTGTCGACTGATACGCTCATCAAGTTCAGCAGGATCTCTGTGACCGGATTGTCGAGTAACAACATTGGAAATACCCTGGGCGGTGTGATCGGAGCCTCCCAAATCGGGCATGACGTGGTGGGAGGAAAGCCTGCGGCCTCCATCTGGCTCGATGGAGCGGTTTCGACCGGAACCTTTTCCGGAGCCGAATTCGTCGGAGGGGTGATCGGATTCGCCACTGCCGGGGATCAGTTCACCAACATCGGTTCAGTGGCCACCCTGGGGTCTGCCTCGAAGGGAGGAGGACTGATCGGCGCCATGGGAGGAAATCCGGCCGCACCCACTCTGAACATCGCCTTGTCGAATTCATATTTTGCCGGAAGTGTGAGTGGAATTGCGAATCGAGGGCGGATTTTGGGTGATGCCCAGTATCGGTCCTGGTCGGGCGCAGTTCCCATGACAGGCGTCTATGTGCTGTCCAGCATCACCGGCGGTGACCAATGCGCGGGCAATGCCTCCACCATCACAGGCACCGCACCGGTTCCCTATTCGATCGCCCAAATTCAGAACCCCGACTTGCTTTATTTTTGGGGATTCCCGTGGACTTTTGCTCCAAGCACTTATCCCAGAATCTGGTGACGACGCCGGTTCACTTCGCCTCATCCTGTTTCGAACTTTTCCGGATTTGCTCACTCAGAATGAGTGTCGAAATCCCCAAACGCACCCCCCTGAGAAAGGATAACGCGCCCAAGAGCGGTGCGTCAAACCGGACCTACACCCCCTTCACCACTCAATCAATCCCGCTGATTTTTAGGCTGGTCAAGCGCCTCCGGTCGGAATAAAAGCTCAGCCATGAAGTTCTTCTTGGTTCTAGTGCCCTTCGTTTCAGCTGTTGCTCTGGCCGAGCCCGTTTACAACCATTGCCGACTCAAGGTGGTCAGCACGTCACTGAGTGAGAGCGGAATCATGGTGACCACGATTCGCTACCGGGACATGGACCTCGCGACCTGTGTTTCTCTTTGTAAGAACGAAAGCCGCCTCAAGAATGAAATCGAGACCGGCCAACTGATCCTGAGCTGTCGCCTCAAGCACCAGGCTGCAGATGGAACCGAGACCCGGCTCCGTCACCGCTTCCGGTTCAGACCGACATCCGATTGCCCCTGAGTTTCAATCACTCTGGACGGATTCGATTTGGATGGTGGAGTGATCCATGCCGAAGTCCTCGCGCACGAGGTGGGTCGCATGACTCAGAATCTCTTCCCACGATCCCCGGTCCGAAATCGCGAGATGGCAACTGAGCACCGTGTGGGCACTCCCGACGTTCCAGACATGAAGGTCATGCACTTCTGAAACTCCATCGATTTCAAGCAATGCCTTTTCGATTTCAGCAAGATCGATTTCATCCGGCGCCGCCTGGAGGGCCAGGCGAACCGAGGATGACAACAAACCCCAGGTGCTCTTCAACACCCAGACACAAACGCCGAGGCTGACGACCGCATCGACCCAAACCCACCCGGTCCATGCAATCACCCCTGCCGACACGAGGACACCGACCGACACCAGGGCATCAGCCATCAAATGCAGATAAGCACCTTTCAGGTTCAGATCGTTTCCCTGGTTTTTCAGAAACAACCACGCAGAGCCGCCGTTGATCAGGATCCCGAGAGCCGCGAATGCCATCGTCATACCCGATTCGAGGTGGGCCGCCGAAGCACCCGAGAGACGATGCACGGCCTCCCAGGCGATCATTCCCATGGCAAAAAGGATCAGCACGGACTGGAAAATGGGTGCGTAAGTGGAAGCCCCTTTCATCCCGTATGTGAATCGCGCAGAGGGTTTCCAATGCGAAACACTCCAGGCAACCCAAGCCAACAAAAGCCCTGCCACATCTCCGGCATTGTGTCCGGCATCCGAAAGGAGGGCCAGTGACCCGTATCGCCATCCCGCCCAAGCCTGAACCAACACCAAAAGGAGATTCAAGCCGATGCTCCAGGCAAAGACGCCGCTCAGGTTTCCGGACTCTGAAGGATCATGATGGTGGTGGTGATGATGATCGTGCCCCATGGTGGATCAGTCCCGCTCTTCGGCATCACCCAAAACCATAGTGAAACCGGCAATTTTGAGCGTTCGGGTTGGCGAGTCGTAGGACCGGTAAACACCGGTCGCCAACCCGATCAGACTGATCGCGAGGAGTACGCCCGAAACCGGCCTGGAATCCGGGATGCCATCGCCGAGAGTGTCTTGGACTTTCTTTCCGTCCAGCATACTGAAGGCGATCCCGTCTTTTTTACGAAGCAGATGGATCAACACACCGGCCACATGGGCCCCGGCCAGAATGAGAAAACCGGTTCCGCACCATTCGTGGACTTCTTCTCCAATTTCCCCCGCCTGACCGTTGATCATCAGGAGACCGCTCAAGACCAGCCCGCTACCGAGAATCAACATCAGCACCGCCACCCAACTCGATGCAGGGTTGTGCCCTGCGGGCTCCCGCTCCCGGCCCCCGAAAAAAGACTTCACGTAAGAGATCAACGAAGTTGCGCCAAGATTGAACCCCGAGAACTGCGCATGAGCACTGCCCACCCGTCCCCACAGGATCCGGAAGAGGATGAGTGAAGACCAAACCAGACCGATCAGCATGTGAATCGGAAAACGGAAAGAGTCCTCGTCTTGGGTTTTGGCGATCGCGAAAGCCAGCAGAAAACCGAAGGCAAAGCTCCAATGAAAAATCCGTGTGGGCCAATCATAAACCAATTTGTTTCGCTTGGTGTTCACTTGCACGTCCTGATCTTCTCCGAAAGGAACCTGACCGTCCACGGTCTTGTGAGATTCACCCTGTCATTCCTTTGCAGAGCAGGTAAGATCGGGTCCAGATGGGACTGGCTCTTTTACTCGGTGCACTCTTCGGATTCTTCGGTGCCATACCGGTCGCGGGGCCGGTATCGGCGATGATCGTCAAACTGGGCCTTCAGCAGCGCGAGGCAGAGGGTCGACTTCTGGCCTCCGGAGCGGCTCTGGCTGAGTCGGTTTACGTCCTATTGGCCTGCCTCGGCTACGCCACTCTGCTCCAGAGCTTCCCTGTCGTGGACACCCTCGCCCGATCCCTGGCGAGCCTGATCCTGACCGGTCTCGGTGTGTACTTTGTCTTGAAGGCCGGCTCGATCAAGAACGCTCCCGATGGAAGCCAACCCACAAAGGTCGGAAAAAGAGGCCCCTTTGGAATCGGCTTCCTGGTCAGCATCCTCAATCCTACCTTGATGGTGACCTGGACCACTGTCTTGGCTTGGATTCACGGCTGGCGGATGATCGAGCTGGCGGCTCCGGAATCCGTGGCCTTCGCAACGGGTGCAGGGATCGGAATCGTGCTGTGGTTCACGGGGATGCTCCGGTGGCTCTCGCGCTCAGGAAATGCTGTCCCGGAATCCACCTTGATCCGCCTGATTCGTGGAACCGGATGGCTCTTGATCGCACTAGGGTTGCACGGAATCCGAGGCTCGCTCTCCGGCAATCAGTTCCTTTTTTTGTGATTGGCCGGGTTGTAGAGCATGAACTTCATGCCCACGCTGTTCCCCATGTAACCGAGACGGTAAGACTGGGTTCCATCCTCGAATCCATGCTTCAAATCAAAACCGCTGAGCTTGTTTTCGTAGAAAATCCCGAAGCGTTCCTTCTTGGTGTTGAACTCGATCCGGTTGGTCAAACTGCCCCCGAAGCCTTGAACCCGGAAGGCATCTTGGTCAGCCGGAGTCGCTCCTCCGGTGGCAGGATCCGTCACCCGACTCACATTTCCACCGATCATGATCCCGGCCGAAACCGAGGGTACGTAAGTCAGATTCCCGTGCCTGGAATCCAACAATTTGAAGCGATGGCCATAACCGCCCTCGAGGGTGATCTGGCGGTAGGTGTTCCGGTTCTCGACAATCGGGACAGCCAAAGGACCATTCACGGCAACCCCGTCGACCGTACCGATCATGGTCTTCACCTGACCGTCCTTCTGGAGGTATTTGGGATGAAAGGAAGTCAGGAAAAACTCGTTTCCGTTCTTTTCGATACTGACGGTAAAAGTGTTCGAAGGCTCATCGATGAACTGAAACGGGTTCCGTCCTTCTTCGCCCCAATATGCGGGATTGAAGTAGCTTCGGGATCCACGTTCGGCCCACTCATAATCCTTCACCTCCACCTGGTACCGCGAGGAGTTGAACTTTACATCCGAGTGGAAGTAGGTGGTGAACGAGTGACTCGCATAGAGACGAATCTTCCAGCGATCGGCCACCGGAGTGGGACTCGGGAGCGGGCTTGATGCACAGGCGGCGGTCTCCCCGACTTTTTCCAAGGCAGGGATGGTCACCTTGGCCTCGGCTTCCGCTTCAGCTTCCAGATAGTGGTGGCAGAATCCGTTGTCGATGACAAGCAAACCCGCGGGGGGAGGTGCCTCGCTACAAAGAGACTTCAATTCTGGAAGCCCTTCACTCACTTGAGCACGAACTTCAAATGAGACACCGAGAATCAAAAACAAGATGTAGATCGCAGCGAGTCTCAATGAACGGTCCTCTCAGTCAGGGGAGAATTCGGTGGTCTTTAGACTGGCATCAGGATATCCAATCGGCAAAAAGTGCCAATTCCTAAATAAGAATTGTTTATGAATGCATCAAAACGTTCTCATTCGCGCTCATCCGGGGGAGGCGTAAGCCCCTTCCTGCCCGGGAAGCCGATCTTGAGCTGGAACCCGATTTCCACTTCATCCTGATGAACGGTAGCTTGGTCCATGGCCTTCACTTCATAATAGCCCCGCAGGGTGAATCGGGTCACCCCCCGGCGCTCAATGTCCACAAAGGCTCCGGCCCGATAGCCACTCACTGCATTCTCAAACCAAGGCAACGCAAAAGCCCCATAGGCCCCGGCCCGCATCAGTTGTTTCTCAAGAACAATCAGCTTGGTGGCGAGCTCCAGCGGGATGGACAAAGCCACCACCTTCTTCAACAAAATCGTCTGGGAATCGATCGGCATGCCGAGCGGACGCTGAAAGAGATCCAACCCGAGGTGATAGTGCCCGAAAGACGAAAAACTCGCATAATCGAACCCGCCGCCCAGGAAGTAATGTCCGTTATGGATCATGCTGGCGGCCCCGGACGGAGTCTCATAGGTGTACTGGCGTCCGGACAGGAAGAAGTTCAACTGATCGTAATCCTGATTGAAATTGATGACGGCATAAGTACGAAACTCGGGTGCGGGGCGCCCGGTCAGCTTCAAATTGGAACCGAACGCATTCGTCGAACTCAGGTAATGAAAAGCACTTCCCGCAGATACCCCGTACTCCACCCAAGCGAAGGCAGAAGTGTCAACGCATAGCGCAAAAGTCACAAAGAATAATCTGAGTAAAAACATGGATTAATAGGTGGATTGTTGATTTTTATGACATGAGTGTCAAGTTTTGACCACCACCCACCGATAAAACCGATGAAGGGGTCTATCCCCGGAAGAAAGGAGTACGCGAATACCTGACCATATCGGTCGGGCGCGGCGATTCAAAAGATGCGGATCAGTACCAACACCTCAGCGATCAATGCCCATCGCCATCTTGAGCGGACCCAATCCGCTGAAGACAAGACGATGAACCATTTGTCGACAGGCAGTCGGATCACTGAGGCCAGCGAAGACGCCGCCGGGTACTCCGTTTCCACTTCCCTCAATGCCAACATCCGCTCGACCCAGGCCGCTCTTCGAAACACCAACGACGGGATTTCGATGGTTCAAGTGGCCGAAGGTGCGGTCCAAACCATCAGTGACAAACTCATCCGGATGCGGGAACTGGGAATCCAAGCTTCTTCCGATACCATCAGCGACACCGAGAGACGCATGATCAACCGCGAGGTTCAGCAAACCAAAGCCGAGATCGACCGGGTCGTCAGCACCACCGAATACAACGGTAAGAAAATCCTGAATGGCGGGGGCACTTGGCCGGGCTTCGAAGTCCAAGTGGGCATCCATGCAGACGAGAACAACACTCTCGGCGTTGACCGCCGGAAATTCAATTTCAGTTCGGATCGCCTCGGATTGCACGGGCTCGATTTTACCACCAAGGAATCCGCCCGTGAGCACTTGGCGGACATCGATTTCGCTCTCGACAGTGTGAGCTCTTACCGCTCCACACTGGGTGCGCTCCAGAGCCGTTTCTCCACCATCGCGGACAATTTGGGCACGAGCCACCAGAATCTGAGCGCCGCAAACAGCCGAATCAAGGACGCCGATGTCGCCAGCGAAACCGGTGACCTGGCCCGGAACAAGATCCTGAGAGAAGCCGGAACCGCTGTTCTGGCTCAAGCCAACACCCAACCGGAACAAGCGCTTCGTTTGTTGAACGGCTGAGATGAGCGAATCAGAGTTTGTCGAAGGTGATCGCCTCAGACGCGGTCAAGGTATCCGGCTGAGTGGTCGCATTGAGGACGTTCGCCTTCAATTGATTGTAGCTCTGCTTCTCACTCATGGATTTCGTCTGACGGGCCTGCTGGTACATGTACCCCGTGAAGGCGAGGACCATGACCGAAAGGATCGCTCCTACGATCATCATCTCCACCAGGGTGAAACCCTCATTTGATTTCAGTCTCTTCAGGAACGCGTTCATGTGTTTCTCCCTTCCCTCAGTCTATCGGGAGGCACGAGCCATCTCAAGCCCTACCCGCAACTCAACTGAAACCGTTGATCTTGGCCGGATCTTCTTCCCGCCAACTCCCCGGAGCGAGCTCCCCGAGCTCAAAGGGCCCGAACGACACCCTCTTGAGACTGCGGACCTCATGACCCGTTCCGGCGCAAAGTCTTCTGACTTCGCGATTCTTCCCCTCCACCAACTCGAGACGGAGCAAGCTCTCTTTTCCGCTCGCTTTGAGAAGAGTGGCCGACCGGGCTTTCAAGATTTCTCCTTGGTCCTCGATCCCCGCCTCCATCTTGCCGAGCACCTCCTCGATCACGCGGCCCTCCACTCCCACAATGTATATCCGGGGAATGGCGTTGACCGGATCGGTCAAAAAGCTCGAAAGCCGGGTGAGATTGGTCAACAGCAACAAACCGCTGGTGTGAAGGTCGAGCCTGCCGACCGAATGGAGCGAATGAAGTTCCGGCGGCAACAAGGTGTAAAGGGTGGGCCGACCCTCGGGATCACGCTTGGTGGTCAACACCCCGGTGGGCTTGTGGAGAAGGATGAGGCGTCCTTCATTCCGGGTTGCCTTCAGTCCGTCGACTTCCATGTGGGCGGTATCGGGGTTCACCTGCCGGAGCGGATCACGCTCCACCGATCCGTGCACCTTGACCCTGCCCGCCTCGATCCATTCCCGGGCTTCCGTCCGGGAGCAGAGCCCGAGCTTCGACAAGGCCCTCTCCAGGCTCACGCGACCTTTTTGCTTGGAATTCCGGTGATTTGCCATCCAATCCCCATCATAGTCTCGTTTTGACTTTTCCGACACCCTCCCCTAATGTGAGGGCATGGAAAAATTCACCGCCGAGAACTTCAAAAAAGGCTTTCTGATCGACGAAGAACTCATGGCCGGGATCACCGAGAGCGAGTCCAACCCGGGAAGTTTCACCGCATTCATCGTGCGGCACACCACCGGAGAGACTCTCGGCGTCCGTGAATTCGACAACGCCTTCGAGGCGATCCGTGCTCTGAACGAAATCCCCCGGGAGTGGATGTTCGAAGCGGTTTCAAAGTGCGGAAGCGGCAACTGTGGCAAAGGTGGCTGCGGTAAGAACGGTGGATGTGGCAAAAAAGCCGCCAAAGAAGCCTGTTCCGACGGGACCTGCTGAACCCGATCTTCGCTCAGTCGAAGCTCCGCCCCAAACGCTCGACACAAACCCGGTATCGCTCGAGGTATCGGTGAATCTGCGTGCCCGACAGATAGAAGAGCGTCGAGAACAACAGGAGAGAGAACACCTGTCCGCCCCACTGGGATAACTGCTCCACCCAGGATCGGACCAACTCGCCCGCCCCGGCTCCGTTCACCTCTTCGGGCAGACTTCCGAGATCGAGAAACTGGAACATGAAAAACAACACGACGCCCGAGAGCGCTGTCATGTGTCGATTCTGCATGCGCATGCGATCGATCTCGCGTTCCAGATGGAAACCGACCAGCTTCCACTCCCTGGAAGTGAGACGGACTTCCTGACTCAATCGCTGGACCACCTGTTCACGCCACTCGACCTCACGGACACTTTCCTCGAGCGTGGCCCCGATCCCGCCCTTTTTGAAAACCCTCGGAATCTCACGGAAGGTGGGCCAGATGGAGTAGAGCGCGTAAAGGAAGGGTGGTGTGAATACGATCACAGAGAATTGGCGGACGTCGTTCACGATCTGGAACTTCTTGAGTCCGTAGAGGACCAGGGACATCAGCGCCGGCAGCACCAGACACCAGAACACCACGCTGAACACTTTCCGGTTCACCATGAGGCGGTGTTGATTCAAGTCCTCCTGGACCCATTGGATGAATTGCTGGTAGGCGTGATGCTCGGGCTTCAAATCTCGGGTCCCTCCCACTGGATGACTGCTTCTCTCAAGCGCTCGATCCGGGTGGCTTTACCGGTTTTTTCATCAATATCGATGATCACGCATCCGTAACCACCGGGTCCCTCGGCCGGCTCGAAACGAACCGGCATCTTGGTCAGGAACTTCCGGATCACGAGATCCTTGCGCATGCCGATCACGGAGTCGAAACATCCGCTCATTCCAACGTCGGTGATGGCGGCTGTTCCCCCCGGACTCACCCGCTCGTCTGCTGTTTGAACGTGGGAGTGGGTCCCGACGACAGCCGAGACCTGTCCGTCCATGAACCAGGTGAACGCCTGCTTCTCCGAGCTGGCTTCACCGTGGAAATCGACGAGGATGTTGCGGACTCCGGCATTCCTCAATTTCTCGATTTCGCGTTTGCCTCGATGAAAGGGACACTCGAGAGCATCCATGAAAACCCGGCCCATGAGAAGCAACACGCCCAGCCTGAGATTCGGGCGGTTCTTGGACGTGATCACGGCCACGCCTTTTCCAGGAACCAGGGGAGGATCCGCGTCCGCATAATTCGCGGGACGGAGCAAACGATCGCACTTGGCGTAGAATTCGATGGACTCGGCCTGATCCCAGGCGTGGTTCCCGGTCGTGATGAGATCGACCCCCATCTCGAAAAACTCGTGCGCGATTTTCTCGGTGATGCCCTTGCCGTGTGAGGCGTTCTCACCGTTCACGATGATGAAATCCGGCGAATAGTCGGGCATGAGCTTCAGGATGGCGCGCTTCACCGCCTGCCTGCCCGGCTTCCCAAAAACGTCTCCGAAGAACAGAATCCGCATCATGTCTCAGGTGGCCCTTGATCCCATGGTACCGTGCTTTTTCCACTCCCCATAGGAATTCATGCAAACCATCCCGGCGTCCGTCAAAAGGATGTCCATCCTCTGGTCGTGAGGGTCTTCCGGAAGCGAATCGAGAACCTGATCAGAAAATGCGACTCCGGCACGAAGGGCGTGTGGATGTGCACTCAAGAAACGGTCATAAAATCCGGCCCCTCGCCCGAGACGCGACCCGTTCCGCCCGAAGGCCAAACCGGGAACCAGGATCACCCCCACCTCTTCGGGAGCGCAACGGGGTTGGCCATCCATGGGTTGGAAGATCCGCTTTCCGCCCGGAATCTCGACATCCTCCCACTGCCCGGGAAGGTCACGCCTTGCCAAGCGGGAACTCATGGTCCGCGTCGACCAATCATCGACCCGGACATAGGCCACCCGGTAAGGTTCACCCTGGGATTCACTTTCCACTTGGATCTGAGGTTCGGTCGAGAAAGGAATGAAGCTCACGAGACAACGGCCCGACAGAGGGCCTGCAATCTCTTGAACGAAGGTCTCGAAATACCCACGAAGGGAGGAGGAGCGGCCGATCAGATCGAAGAAATCCTTCTGGCCGAGAAGTCGCTCGAATTCACCCCTCAGTCGCTTCTTTTCGGCGGTGACCCCTGGATTCATGCAGGGGGAAGTCGGGACAATTCAACCATGAGATCGGAACAGCGGCGATCGAGCTCTTCCCGGTAGGCGTCGATCGACTTTCGCTCACGAACCAGATTCCCTGCGATTTCCAAGAGGGCGAGAACGGAAATCTGATTCGGTCCCCAAAACGGCTTTTGCGCGCGGATCTCCTCGACCTTTGCATGGACGATCTGGATGGCGTGCGATGCGAGCTCGGCTTGATCCGGATCGGCAATCACCAGCTTCTGTCCCAAAATGGAGAATTCACGTGTTTCCAAAATTTTGACGCTTCCTCTTCCTCGAAGTATAGGCATTTTTTGCCGATTGTGAAGCGCTTTTCACAGCGTGAAAATGGTGGGACGCGGGACACGAAGTCGCGCTGGCTGGAGGCCGTATGGCAAGTTCCATGAATGGAGCGGGGAACGGGGTCGATGAGATCCGCTACCGGGCGTACCTGACCCAACTCGAACGGGATCAGGAAGCGAACGTGAAGGACAAAGAGGACGGCCACCGTGACCGGCTCGCCGGCATGGTCCAGAACCAGGACCAACAGATCCAGCAAATGCGTAAAGACTATGATGTCCGCATTTCCCAAGAAGCTGAATCCCTGGACCGCAAGTTGGCGCTGATCCGGGAGCGCAACCAGACCTTGATCCAGGAATCCCGAGAAGAGGGCGAACGGGAGGCCGACAAGATCCACACCCAGTATCAACGCCGGGTCGAGCAAGAAAAGCGGATCGGAGACGAGCAGATCACCCGACTCCAGTCTTATTACAAGAAAGCATCGGAAGAACTCGAGAAACAGTTCGAAAAAGAAGCCGCCCGTAAAGCCCAAAGGAGCAAAAGCGTATGAACTCGAAATACCCTTCGTTCGACCAGATGGAAACCAACCGTCGTCCTGAACCCACTCCCCCCGAGGAAGGGATCAAGATCAACGGTCTCGAGCAGGTCGTCCAGATGCTCCGCCATGCGGACCCCGTGTTCCGTCAGTCGATGCTGAAGCGGATCCACGCGCGGAATCCACAGTTGGCCCAGCAGATCCTCCGCGTTCTACGTTGATCCTCTAATCGAGGGAAAACACCCCGTAGCGCAAACCACGGGTGGAAATTCTCGCCACAGGAAAGTCGAGGACCTCCATCGCACGCCAGAAGATCAAGGCTCCGGCCAGGATCACGTCGGCCCGCTTCGGCTCCATTCCAGGCAAAGCTTTACGCTCCTCGACCGTTCTCCATTTCAACTCCTCGACCAGGCGATGGGCGTCTCCGCGCGTGAGGGTGAATCCGTCGATCTCGCTCGCCTGGAATTCGGTCATGCCCGCTTGGAGCATGGCGAGAGTCACAGCAGTTCCCGCAACCGCGGTGAACTGTGGCTGCCCGGAGCGCGGGTCGAGCCCCTTCCTCCACTCGAGCATTTTCCGGAGCTCACGATCGATGACATCCTCCGCAGCCCAGAACTCTGAATCCGTGACCGGATCGGAAGGCAGGAACTTTTCGGTGATCTTCACAGCACCGATGCCGAGACTTTCACCGGAAAGGGTTCCGGCAGAACCGCTCTGAGCCACCAATTCCGTACTGCCTCCTCCGATGTCCATCACCACCATGCGCGACGGATCGGATCCGGTGACTGCAGCCCCGAGGAAGGTGGCGCGTGCCTCTTCATCGCCCGAGAGGATCCGGAAGCGCAGACCCAAGGTCTGCTCCAGACCGTCGAAAAAAGGCTTCGCATCCGAAGCATCGCGGGCTTGTGCGGTCGCCACAGCGAGAATTCCATCCGGAGGAACCCCCAGACTTCCGGCGGTTTTCACGTAGTCCTGGAGACAGCTCCGGGCACGCTCCATGGCATCCGGATGCAGTCGTCCGGTACGGGCCACGTCCTGGCCGAGACGGACCACCCGGGACTCATCATGCAACACCCGTTCCCCGTCGATCACGAGCAAGAGGCAGGTGTTGGTACCGAGATCGATCGAAGCACGAATCATGAAATCTCCTCAGCGTCCGAACAGGCCCTTCAAGGCCTTGCCGACACCCTCTTGGACGGCTCCCTTGACGGCTTCTTTGACTTTGTCTTTCGCAGCTTCCTCGGCCCCTTTTCCGACGCGGGCCAAGGCGACCCCCGCCAGATATTCAGGAACCTGGGTGTAACTCACGCAGGGAGCACTCCACTTACAACCGACACTGACAGGAAGAATGAGGGGGTCCTTCTCGCCTTTTGCGAGTACATTCGACACGGTCTTGCCCGCGATGTTCACCTGGATCCGGTCCGCCCCGGTCAAATGGTGCGTATCGATGAGCTCCCACTTGGCGTCAATCGACTCGTCAATGAGTCCCATCTTGGTGGAGCCCTTCAGATCGATCCCTCGCTTGGGTGCGGCTTTGGCAAAAAAATCCGGGGCGTCGAGAATTCCACCTGCGATTGAAAAGTGCCCGCTGATCGATTCATAGCGGGAATCCGCACGGGTTCCGATCTGGAGGTTCTGCCCCTTCAACACAGGGACCTTCTCCGCGATTTTTGAAATCGAACCCTGGAGAGCCTCACTGGCCATTTTTGCGATATCCATGGTCTGAAAGGCACCGTCCAGGACCTTGAATTCACCCTTGAGCTGGAGTTTCTTCTTGGCCGGAAGGGTGTTGAAACTCGCCCCGCTTCCTTCCACGGAGGCACTCAACTTGCCGACGAGGGTGTTTTTCAGGGCAGAGAACTGGGACTCGACCGCTTTTTGCATGTCGAAATCCTTGAGCGCGAACTTCATGGAATACCTGGGCTCGGCCGGAAGCATGTCGAGCGAGAAGTTCCCGTTCAGGGACCCGCCGAAGATTTTCATGCGAATCGCACTCAATTGGAGCGCCAGGTTCTTCATCTGGATTTTGCTGCCGAGATCATCGATCCGGATGCCTTTGGCCTTGATGAAGGACAATGAAACCGATCCGTCCACCACAGTCGCCTTGGCAATTTCGTTCGTGCGGAGAGGATTCAGGAGTGCGTCGAGATCCTGCTCGGGTGCGCCTTTTGCGGGAGCAGGAGCGCTACCCGTTGCCGCTTGGGCTTTGGGCGCCTCGACAGGTTTCGGGAATTCGATCCACTGGTCGAGATCCATCCCTTTCGGGGAAGTGACCAAAAACGTGATCTGGGGCTTCAGGAATCCGACCAATCGACCTTCGAGCGACACCTCGTTGCCGGGTCCCTTCAGGTTGAAGGCGAACTTTTCGATGCGGTCCGTGGCGATGTCGATTTTGCCGTCGATCACGGGCTTCGCTTTCAGGTTCGGACCCTTGGCAGAGAGTCCTTCCACTGAGATTTTGGCATTGTAGTTCATGGCATCCAGACGGCCACCGGCATCTCCCGTGAGGCCGAGCTTGCCCTCGAGCTCATACTCCTTCAGCAGGGGCACCAACTCGGACCAAGGCTTGAGATCGATCGACTTCGCATCGAACTTGAGAGCAAAGGCTCCGGTTTTTTCGAATTTTCCGGTGAGGCCGATCTCGGCATTGTGGAACCGGAGCGAGGACTCCTGGATCTTGAACTGGGTGGAGTCCATGGCGAAGGTGGCTGCGAAACGGGTAGGAACTCCTTTACCTTTCTTGAAGAGCACACCCTTTTCGATCAACAGGTCATCAGCAGAGAATGCAAACTTGAAGCTTCCGCCTTGAATCGTACCGTCTTTCACCTCAGGGCTGAGCTCCGCAGTGAGCTTCAGCGGGCCTTCTACCGTGAGGTCCTGCATGCTGGTCTTCAGGTCGGCCCAGAGTTCGATCTCGGTCTTCCGCGACAAGGAGAGATCCCGAACGCGGACATTGAAATGATCGACCGTATTGGAAAGCGCGGTCTTCTGATCGAGGTAGGTGAGCTTCGCATCCACGATCGAGAGCCCGAACCGTGCGTTCAGGACCACTGCTGGCAGCTTCACCGACTCGCCCGACGAAACGGAGGGTGTCTGCGCCACTTGTCCCGAGGCTCCGGGTGCGGCCCCTTCGGTGATCTTGAGCCCCTTCGGAAGCGAGAGGAGATTGATCTTTCCAGCGGCATCTTTCACCACTTGAATGGCCGGTTCTTTCATCTGGAAAGTGATGGAAGGACTTCCCGAGATCAAGGAAGTGAAGGGAATCTCAAATGAGGCGTCCTTCACCGAAAGGACTTCCTTCTTGGCGAGATCGGTCACCTTGAGGCCGTCGATCGCGATCCGTACCTTGCCCCAGAGACTGAGCTCGAGTTTTCCGAGCTCCAGGGTTCCGTTCAGTTCCTGATTGACCGCTTTGACGATCTCGGGACGGAATTGATCCACCCGGATGAAAAAGGGCGCCACCGCGAGCCCTCCGACCAAGAGTCCGGCTCCGATTCCGATCCATTTCAATACCGACTTCATGTGGTTCAGCCTTTCAGTTTCTTGAGGACGAGTTCCTGCAGAAGGCCGGGGTTGGCCTTGCCTTGGGTGGCTTTCATGGCTTGCCCGACAAAGAATCCGAGGAGCTTCTCTTTTCCGGAACGGAACTCTTCGAGCTGCTTCGGATTCGAAGCGAGGATCTGGTCGATCACCGGTTCGAGGGCTGAAAGGTCACTCACCTGCTTCAAACCCTCACGGTCGATGATGGCGCCCACGGCCCCACCTTCGGCGAAGAGAATGCCGATGATCTGTTTGGCAGCGGTGACCGAAATGGTCTTGTCCGCGACGAATCTTGCCAGGTCCGAGAAGTGGGCCGGGAGGAACTTCGACGCTCCGATCTCGATCCCCGCCTCATTGATCAAGCGGGCGGCTTCACCGGTGAGCAGATTGGCAAGACCTTTTGCCAAAGCCGAACCGGCACCGTTCACTGCCTCTTCAAAGAAGCGGCTCAGCGAGCTCACCGAAGTCAGGACTCCGGCGTCATAACGGGAGAGTCCGAAGTCTTTCACGTAACGATCGCGTTTCTGGTCCGGAAGCTCCGGAAGACCGGCGCGCAAGGCATCCACCTGGGACTGTTCGATCACCAGGGGCGGAAGATCCGGATCCGGGAAGTAGCGGTAGTCCTCGGCCTCCTCTTTGGAACGCATCGAGAAAGTCTGGTTCTTCTGCGAGTCGTACAATCGGGTCTCCTGGACGACCTTGTCGCCCGAGAGGATCACCTGGCGCTGACGCTCGACCTCGAACTCGATCGCCTTTTCGACGAAACGGAAAGAGTTCACGTTCTTGATCTCAGCGCGGGTGCCGAAACCGTTGGCACCCTTCGGACGGATGGAAACGTTGGCGTCACAGCGGAAGTTCCCCTCTTGGAGGTTCCCGTCGCAAACACCGAGACAGGTCACGATCGAATAGAGTTTCCGGAGGTAGGCTCCGGCTTCTTCGGGAGTCCGCATGTCAGGCTCACTCACCACTTCGATGAGGGGCACTCCGGCACGGTTCAAGTTCACCAGACTGAAGCCCGAGAGGTGCACGTTCTTGCCGGCGTCCTCTTCCATGTGGATCCGGGTGATCCCCACCCGCTTGGCGATCTCACCCTCTTTTCCGAGTTCGATGTCCAAGTGCCCGTGCTGGCAAAGCGGCAGGTCGAACTGCGAGATCTGATACCCTTTCGGCAGGTCCGGATAGAAGTAATGCTTCCGGGCAAAGACACTCTTCAGGTTGATTTTGCAATTCGTCGCCAAACCCGCCTTGATCGCATATTCGACCGCTCTGGCGTTCAACGCCGGAAGCGTACCGGGGTGACCCGCACACACGGGGTTCGTGTTGGCATTGACCGCTTCGTCAGCGACCGACTTGCCTTCTTCCAGACGAGAACGGGCCGGGGAGAAAATTTTCGACTCGGTCGAAAGCTGGACGTGAACTTCGAGACCGATCACGGTCTCGAACTCGGTATTGGCATCCACCGGAATTCCCAGATGAGTGACGCTCATGATCCTTTCCTTTCTGCAATCGCTTCAACCACAGTGGCGGCTTTCAGGAGTTTTTCCTCCTGGAAGCGCGGCGCGATCAAGTGCATCCCGATCGAAAGACCCTGATGGTCCTTTCCGACCGGAACGCTCATGGCCGGCAGTCCGGCCATCGAGGCCGGAATGGTGAAGATGTCGGTGAGATACATCTGAAGCGGATTCTTGGCTTTCTCGCCGATCTTGAACGCCGTGGTCGGAGCGACCGGAGAAACGATCACATCCACCTGCTGGAAGGCTTTCTCGAAATCCTGGCGCATGAGGCGGCGGACCTGCCCGGCCTTCCGGTAGTAGGCGTCGTAGTACCCGCTGGACAGGGCGAAAGTCCCGAGGATAATCCTGCGTTTCACCTCGGCTCCGAAGTTCGCACGGACTTTTTTATAGAACTCTGCAGGCGATCCGGCCTCCATCGCTTCTTTGGGACGGACTCCGTAGCGGACTCCGTCGTATCTGGAAAGATTGGAAGAAGCCTCGCTCACCGCCACGACATAGTAGGTCGCCACGGCGAACTCGGTGTGGGGCAGACTGACCGGAACGATCTCGGCGCCTTGCTCTTTGAGTTTCGAAATCATGCCCTCGACGGCAGAGCGGACTTCCGCATCGATTCCGTCGATGAAGTATTCCTTGGGCACGCCGACCTTCAACCCTCGGGCCGAGGGAGCGGCGGTGGTCTCGCGAACCACCTTGACCCAATCGCCGACCGGCTCGGAAGAAGTCGTCGAATCGCGCGGATCGAGGCCCGACATGACCTGGCAAAGCAGGGCTGCATCCTCCACGGAACGGGTCATCGGACCGATCTGGTCCAAAGAGGAAGCGAAAGCGATCTGACCGTAGCGGGAGATGCGCCCATAAGTGGGCTTCATTCCGACAATACCGCAAAAAGAGGCAGGAAGACGGATCGATCCGCCCGTATCTGTACCGAGGGCGGCGACGCACTGGCCTGCCGCAACCGCGGTCCCCGATCCACCGCTCGATCCTCCCGGAACGCGGTCCGGATGGGTCGGATGGAGTACATTTCCGTAGGCGGAGTTCTCGTTCGAACTCCCCATCGCGAATTCGTCGAGATTCAGTTTACCGAGCGAGATCCCTCCCGCACGCTCCAAGCGCTCGACGGAAGTGGCGGTGTAGGGCGCGACATAGCTGTCGAGCATCTTCGAGGCGGCGGTGGTCCGCACTCCGTCCATGGTCAGGACGTCTTTGATCCCGAGGGGGATCCCGTACAAGGGATGGGATCCACGCGGAACCTTGCCACCATGTTTGGCTTTCAGGTCGTTCGTCATGGACTCGGCCTGCTTGACCGCGCGCTCTTTGCAGAGGGTGATCCAGGCGTTGTGACTGCTGACTTCGATCTGCTTGAAATAGTCCTGGGTGAGCGACAGAGGTGTGATCGCTCCAGTGTCGAAGGCATCATGAATTTCGCGGATGGTTTTGTAAGTTTGCATGCTCGACTCCTTCACCCGATGATCTGGGGAACTTTGAACCCGTCGTACATGACTTCAGGGGCGCTGGTGAGTACCCTCGGGTGCCCTTGGGCATCCTTGCCGAAGTCCTCGGCCTGATCGGGACGGAGGCGCAGCACCTCGTCCACTCCGTACACCATCGGTTCGACCCCTTCCGTGTTCACCTGCGAGAGCTGGTCCACGTGCTTCAGGATGTCGCCGATTGATTTCACATACTCTGCGATTTCGGCATCATTGAGTTCCAGGCGGGAGAGCTCCGCCACCTTCCGGATGAGCGCTTCATTGACTTCGATCATAAGTCCCTAGAATTGCCACAAAATCACCACCCTGACGACCCCTTTCCTTGAGTGCGCGCCGCATCAAGGATTAAGCATGAGGGATATGAAATTCATGACCATCCCCGAGCTTCACACCACCCTGCAGTCCCCGACCCCGAACACCCTGGTCCTGGACGTCCGGACGCCGGGCGAGTTCTCGGAAGGACGCATTCCCGGCTCTCGGAACATCCCCGTCGACGTGGTGATGAGACACCACGACGAGCTCCGCCCGTTCCAGGCCGTATACATCTACTGCCGCGCAGGAGCACGCGCCCAGATGGCGGGCCAGATGCTCGAGATCCAGGGACTCAAGAACCTGGTCTGCGTGGATGATGGCGGCTTCCCGGATTGGGAGGAAGCGGGATACCCGGTCGAACGCTGAATCGGGTCAGGTGTCTCAACCTTAGACACCCGAGCCCTGTGGGGCCCTTGGAATAATTAAGGTTTTTCCAGGCATGAACCTTGCGATCCACCCCGGTTATGCAAGGCACCTTTTTTTCGCTCCCCCTCCTGCTCGCATCCATTTGCCTGCTCGTCGCCCCCTCAGAAAGCCGGGCCTACTGCAAGCAGGGCAAGACCTACAAGATCAAAAAGGGCAAACACAGCAGCGGGACTCACCTGGGTTACTTCAAAGGGAAAACCCTCAAGGTGAGCTTCAAGCTCGATGATGGAGCGATTTACCGGTCTCAAAGTGCCGAGAACCAGCTTGACGTGAACAAGTTGTTCGGCTTCACCGATTGCAATGCGCTCGACCCCCAACAGAACAGCGCCCGCTTCGGATGGCGATGGAACCCGGACACTTCCAAGATTGAAATTCTGGCTTTCGTCGACCACAAGGGGATCCACTCATTCCAGGACCTCGGAACCACCCACCCGGGCGAGGTTTCAGAGGGAACCATCGCCCTCGAGAATGGAAAATACGCCTTTTACTACAAAGGCAAGCGCGTGGTGATGAACCGCAATTGCTCGAAGAGCAAAATGCAGGGGTTCAAGCTCTACCCTTATTTCGGGGGTCAGGAGACCGCACCGCACGACATCCACATCTGGCTGAAACGCCTGGATTGACCGGGTTCCCGGATCAGAATCGACCCGCATTCTTCGAAAAATCCCTGACTTCGACGAACTTTTCGGGAATCTCTTTGAAGAAACGTGCCGGGTACTGGTACAGCAGATCCCCCCACACGCGCCGGAACGAGGCGTGAGACATGTAGAGCCGCTCTCGCGCACGAGTCATCCCAACATAGCAGAGGCGACGCTCTTCTTCGAGCTCTTCACGATCCTCTTCGCTTTCATCACCGTGCACGGAAGGAAACAACCCCTCCTCGACCCCGAGCATGAACACCACCGGGAACTCGAGGCCCTTGCAAGCATGAAAGGTCATGAGCTGCACGCTGGTGGCCACGCCGTCGGTATCGGGGGATTCGGCAAGAGTGGTTTGCTCGAGGAATCTTCCGAGCAGGAGCGGCTTCCGTCTCTCGATCTCCTCTTTGGAAAGTCCCTGGAGCTCACGCTCCTCGAACTCGAGCACCACTGAGTTGAATTCTTCGAGGTTGTCGACCCGCTCGAGCGCTTCATCGCTACCCTCGGCTTTGAGCTCCTCGACATACCGGGTCTCATCCAGCATCCGGTGATACAACTCGCTCACGAGCATCGAGGGCTGGGCGTCGATCCACGAATCGACCGAACGCTTGAACTCCTGCAATTTTTTGAGGGTTTTTCCGGAAAACACGGAAGGCTCCCGCATTTCCTTCGAGAAAAAGTCCCAGAGCGCTCCTTGCTGTCCCCACGCCCCATCGAGTTTGTCGAGCGTGGTCTTTCCGATCCCCCGGGCGGGTACGTTGATGATGCGCTTGAATGAGATCGAGTCGGAACTGTTGTAGACCAGGCGCAAATAGGCCATCACGTCCTTGATCTCTTTCCGGTCGAAGAACCGGAGCCCACCGACCACTTTGTACGGAAGGCGGGCCTGGCGGAGGTATTCTTCCACCAAACGGGATTGGGCATGAGTCCGGTAAAACACTGCGAATTCATCCAGGGACAATTCAGGGAACTCCTGGGTCAGACGTTTGATCTCACGAACCACCCACTCCGCCTCGAAGCGGTCGTCGGGACACTGGATCCGCGCGATCCGGCAACCGACTTCCTGCTCACTGAATAGCTTTTTGTTCTTGCGCTGGGTGTTGTTCGCGATCAAGGCGGAGGCCGCCTCGACGATGGTCTGGGTGGACCGGTAATTCTGCTCGAGCTTCACCACATGAGCCCCCGGATACTCCCGTTCGAAATCGAGGATGTTCCGGATGTCGGCACCACGCCAACCGTAAATGGATTGATCCTCGTCGCCGACCACGCAGATGTTTCCGTGACTCCCGTGCTTCGGGCTTCCCAGAAGGGAAAGCAGCAGATATTGCGCACGATTGGTGTCCTGATACTCGTCCACGTGGATGTAACGGTAGCGACGCTGGTATTTTTCCCTGACGTCGGCATGATCCCGGAGCAGCCGGTAGGTGAGGGTGATCATCTCGCCGAAATCGACCGCATTGTTCTCGATCATCGCCTTTTGGTAAATCTCGTAGACCTCGGAGAGCTTCCGGTCGATCCCCCTCCCCGTCTTGGCCAGCGGGTCGGACGGTTCGAGTGCATCGCACTTGAGCCGGTTGATCGCATACTGGAAACTCTTCGGCGGGTAGATCTTCTCGTCGAGATTCATCTGCTTGACGATCGACTTCAAGAGCGACAACTGATCGCTGTCATCATAGATCACGAAAGGCTTGGTGAAAGGCAGTTTCTGCGCCTCCCTCCGGAGGATGCGCGCACAGATCGCGTGAAACGTGCCGATGTCGAGCGGCCCCTGAACCTCGTGCCGGTTCATTCCCTGTTCTTCGAGAAGGGCGTAAACCCGCTCCCGCATCTCTCCGGCAGCCTTGTTGGTGAACGTCACCGCCAAGATCTGCCAAGGACGGACTCCCAGGTGGGACACCAGGTAGGCGATCCGGCTGGTCAGCATCTTGGTCTTTCCCGAACCCGCCCCCGCGAGCACCAACAGGGGGCCCTCGGTGGTGAGGGTCGCCTCGCGCTGGGGATCGTTCAAACGGTTGACGAACGCCGGAGCGGGCCGCTCATTCTCGTCGCGAACCTGAAAATCCTCTGGATTCCAGTCAAAATCGAAATCGAGTTCCCGATCCATCATCACCCCTGCCCACGCAATTTCTTCGCATAACCGGGCTTCACCACTTGCCGGGTGCGGGCGATGGCAAGAGCATCTTCTTCGACCGTGTCGGTGATCGTGGAACCCGAGGCGACGAACGAACCGCGCTTGAGGGTCACGGGCGCAACGGTTTGGCAATCGCTCCCGACGAACACCTCGTCCTCGATCACGGTTTTATGTTTGCGACTCCCGTCGATGACCCGACCGTCATAATTGCAAGTGACAAACCCGCAACCGATATTCACATTCTTTCCGACTTCCGCATCCCCGAGGTAGCTGAGATGGGCCACCGAGGTGTTCTCTCCGATGACGGTTTTCTTGAGCTCGACGAAGTTACCGATCTTGGCCCCCTGCCGGACCGTGCTTCCGGGACGGAGATGCGCATACGGCCCCACCTTCACCGCGTTTCCGATGGCGGACTCCTCCGCGACGGTTCCGGACTTGATTTCCACACCTTCTCCGACGGTCGTGTTCCGCAGGAGCGCGTTCGGTCCGATGACCGTTCCTTTTCCGATGCGGGTCTGCCCTTCGAGGATGACTCCGGGATAGATGGTGACATCGGGCTCGATCCGGACACCGGGTTCGATCCTGCAAGAATGCAAGGAAACGAAGCGGACTCCGTTCAACGCATGACCCTTCAGGATCCGGGCGTTGAGCAAATCCGCGGCAAGGGAGAGCTCGTAGGGGTTGTTCACTCCACGGACGTCATCCGGAGCTTCCCAACTCAGGGTTTCGATGGTTCTCTTTTTTGAAACCGCTTGGGCGATCAAGTCGGTCAGATAGTATTCCTTTTGCGCATTGTTGTTTTTGAGAGATGCCACACCGGTTGCAAGAAACTGGGGTGCGAAAGTGTAAATCGAAACCCCCACTTCGTTCAGGAGCTTCTCACGGGGAGTGGCGTCTTTCTCTTCCACGATCCGGAGAACGGCTCCCGCCTTTCCCTTCCGGACGATCCGTCCGTATCCGGTCGGATCGGAAAGAGTGGCGGTCAGGAGTCGCATGGCTGAGCCGCGCTTGAGAGGGTCGAGCATGTCCCGGAGCAGCTCTCCGGTGATCAGCGGGAGATCGCCCGGCAAAACGAGAACATCTTCTTTCGCCTTGAGTGTGGTCACACCCCAATCGGACTCCATCGCACAACGGACTGCATGACCCGTGCCCTTCTGCTCCGTCTGCTCGGTGAAGTCGATCTTGAGACCGTACTTCTCGGCCCGCACCGAATCGATCACCTTGTCTTTCTGGTGACCGACCACGAGATTCACACGCGTTCCGGGTGCGACCTCCTGAAGGCGGTCGAGAATCTGGAAAAGCATCGGCCGACCGCAGACCGGAATGAGGACTTTCGGCAGCGAGGAAGCCATTCTCTTTCCAAGGCCGGCAGCGAGAATGATCACAGCGGTACGGGGTTTTGTAGCGGATTTCATGCCGCATACCTTATCCTCATTTCGCATCATTTTTCCGCTCTTTTTTGCCCCGGTAGACCGGGTGCGCAAATCCCGACTTTTACGGTTCTTTCAAGGAAATCTTCACGCTAAACCGGTTGAACCATCTTAGATAAACTTATATCCGTAATGCACCGACTTATTTTTGACGCTCCCGACGGGGAAAGTCAAAACGCCCAAGGATGGGCCCGCGCAACCCGGGAAACGGATGCCTCGGGTGCTGTATCGCGTCAGAACCGGAATGGATTGTCACTGAAACTGTTTTAACCGGGGAATTAAAATGGACGTACAAACATTCAAAAGCACCTTGTCAGCCGAACGTGAACGCCTGCTCACTCATTCCAGAAAGAGCATCGAAAGTGAACTCAACATCTCTTCCGATGACCTTCCGGACGAAGCCGATCTCGCCGCAAGCGAAATCCAACAGAGCCTGATCCTGAAACAGAGACACCAAGAGCGGGTCCGGATCGCCAAGATCGACACCGCTCTCCGGAAAATCGACGACGGATCCTTCGGACTCTGCGAAACCTGTGACGAGCCGATTCACTCCGGACGTCTCCTGGCCAATCCTGCATCCACTCATTGCGTGATCTGCCAGGAGCAGAACGAGCGTAAAAAACGCTTTTACGCCTGATTCAGTCTCACTTCTTCTCTTCCGCGAGACGGATTTCGCGGAAAACGACTACACCGAACGGGTTCGCACGGAAGCCTGAAACCCGTTTGGAATGAGCGAATTTCAATCTCTGGTGCAGCAACGGGATCACCGGCGCCTCCTCCCAGAGAATCAACTCGATATCGCTGATCAATTTCGATTTCTTCACCTGGCGCATTTCCTGTTTCAACTCGTCCACCAGTTCGTCGAATTCCGGATTCGACCAACCCGTGAAATTGTTGGGACTCTTCGAGGTCAACACCTGGTAGACGACATAAGGGTCGCTGACCGGATTCTGCCATCCGAAGCGGAACATCTGACCGGGTTCTGTCTTCAAGCGCGCGTAGTGCGCTTTCCAGTCCACCAGGTCGAGGGTCGGACGCCAGCCGAGCTCGTCTTTGATTTCGCTCTGCACGTATTCGAGCAGGGTCTTGTTACGGGAACTCATGTCACTCTGGATCACCCAAGGCACGTTCACCTCGGGCTTCGATTTCGATCCGTTGGACAACCGCTCACGCCGGACAGCCCCGGAAGGAATCAGAATCGACGGAAGGAATGTGGGGGCCGCCACTTCCCCGGTTTTGAGCAGGCGTGCCAGTTCGACTTTTTTCGATCCCGCGAGCGCGTCCCGGACGGCCACGCGGTTCTTCAAGTCGTTGAAGGGTGGTTTCCGGATGTTGAAAGCCAGGTAAGTGACCGCCTCGACCGGGACATCCCGGACGGTCCCGATATCCGCAATGTCCTCGGCCTGGAGCACGGGAACCTTGTTCAGGATGTCGATCGATCCTGCCTTGAACAAAGGAAGCAAGGACGACTCTTCCGGAAGAAACCGGATTTTCACCTCTTCCACCGACGCAGGATTGAATGCATGGAAGTTCGGATTCCGCTTCAGCAGCAAATGGGACTCCCGTTTGTATTCGACGATTTCATAGGCTCCGAGCGTGGGAGCCACGGGGTTGCGCCCCTTGGTGTATCGATCGATCAGGTCTTCGCGGATCGGAGAGAAGGGCGGCAAGGTGAGCCAATTCAAAAACTGGTTGTCGGCCCGTTTCAGGCGGATCTCGACAGTTTTGGAATCCACCACCCGCGAAGCGCCCAGGTCGATTTCGGGGAAGAGCTCACTGAGTGCGGCCCGGACCGGCGATTGAACCAGACGCTTCACTGCGAGCATGAAGTGTGAAGCGTGAAACGGTTTGCCGTCACTCCAAGTGAGGCCTTTTCTGAATTTGAAGGTGTAAGATTTGCGATCACGGGAGACCCCGTAGGTTTCGACAAGGCTCTTCGAACGCTCACCTTTTCCGTCGTACTCGAACAAGGTCCCGAAGGTGTTCGCGGCGATCTTGAGACCGTTACCATCCTCGAGAAGCAGAGGGTCGAACTGGGTCGGCTCCGCCGAAAGTTGAACACTCAATGTGGCCGAAAACGCTGAAAACTCGAGCGCTTGCACACAAATGGCCACAAAAACAAGACTGGTCACGAATCGTCGGATCATGATAAACAGGGTAACATGGATCAACTTGCTGGAAGTCTTCAAAATTTGCTGAGCTCCGGCTCCTGGAGCAGCGCACTGCTGGCACTCGCTCTGGCCTACCTCGGCGGCATCCTTTCTAGCCTCACTCCATGCATCTACCCGATGATTCCCATCACCATCGGAGTGGTCGGCGGAATCCAGACCCACCATGAAGAGCGAAACAAGCGGGGCATCCTCTTGCGGGGGATCGCTTATGTCCTAGGCATGGCGATCATCTACGCATTTCTCGGCGTGCTTGCGGGACTGACGGGTCAGGTTTTTGGCGCCATGACCAACACCTCGGGCTGGTATCTCGGGCTCTCGGTGATCATGACTCTGGCGGCCCTGATGATGATGGACGTGCTCCCTTTCGATCCCCAAGCCCTCATGGACCGCTTCAAGCGGAAGATCGGCCTCGCGTCCGGGCCCCGCGGAAACTCCGAGAAAGAAGCCACCCTGCTCGGTGCGTTTTTCCTGGGTGCATCTTCGGGATTCATCGCAGCCCCGTGTACCACGCCGGTTTTGTCGGCGATCCTCGCTTTCATCGCACAGACCCAATCCGTCATTCTCGGGCTGGGTCTGATGATTTTTTTCGCCCTGGGTCTCGGCACCTTGTTGATCGGGATCGCAGCCTTCGCGGGTTCTCTCCAGAGATTGCCCCGTGCCGGCCAGTGGATGAACCGGATCAAGATCCTGAGTGGGTTGATGATCCTCGCTTTCGCACAATACCTGATGTTCAAAGCCGGAAAGGTCCAATGACATGAAAACCGATCAAACCAGATCCGCACTGACTCCCTTGTTGGCACTCCTCGCGACCGCAGGAGCGGCAATTTCCATCTGGCAGACCCGCCTCTTCCATCTGACCCGGAGTGGCCGCGGAGAGATGAAAAGTTTTTGCAACATCAATGCGACCTTCGACTGCACCGCGGTCGAAATGAGCCGGTTCGCAGAATTGCCGGGCGGAATTCCACTCTCCGGGTTCGCGATCGCCGGGTACCTCCTCATTCTGATCCTGGCACTGTTCGCTCTCGACAGCGGCAACCGGAAAGCCCTCCGTCCGTGGCTGATCGGGCTCAGCGGTTTGTCCTTGGCGTTTTCCGCCGTCTACCTCGCAATCATGGTCGGAGTGATCGGCAAACTCTGTCTGCTCTGCCTGTTCATCGACGTCATCAACAGCGCCCTGTTCGTGGTCGCTTGGACCTTGCCGGGGGCCGGCAAGTCGGATCGTCCGTTCCCGTTTTCGCGCGTGGCGGGCTCGGCAGTCGCTTCCCTGGTCGTGGCATTCCTGCTGACCAAAGGACTCGACCCCATGGCCGAGATCAAATCGTCCGATCTTCAGGATCATGTCGAAAGTATCCTGAGCGCTCCCGTCAACCAGGTGAACCTGCCGGCCACGGTTTTTTCGGTCGGACCGGCGGATGCTCCGATCACGGTGGTCAAATTCAGCGACTACGAGTGTCCCGCTTGTCGACTGGGAGCCAACTCCATCCATCCTCTCTTCAAACGGTATGAAAAACAGATCCGCTTCGTGTTCATGAATTTTCCGCTCGCTTCCGAGTGCAACACCGATCCGAACCTGAAGCGCACCATCCACCCCTTCGCATGCGAAGCGGCGGCTGTGGCTGTTTGCGCCGGTGAACAGGACCGGTTCCTCGAGGCCTACGAGAGCCTGTTCAGCCACCAGGGCGGGTTCGAGAAAGACAAGATCGCCGACCTGGTGCTGGCAGATGTTCACGGACTCGACGCGGGCAAACTGAAGGCCTGTCTGGCGCAACCCTCGACGGGTGACCGGATCCGCGCCGAATCCGCCGCAGGTGTGGCACTCAAAGTCCAATCGACCCCCACGTTTTTCATCAACGGCAGGAAGATCGAGGGCGGTCTTCCCACCCGGGTCTGGATCGAACTGATCGAACGGATGCTCGTCAAATGAACCTGATCGACACCCATTGCCACCTGGATTACGAGTACGACGGTGGAAAAGGTCCGGATCAACTGGTGAAAGAGGCGCTCGAAGCCGGCGTCGGAACCCTGATCACCATCGGCACCGAGCCGTCGAACTTCGATGCGGTCAAGGAGATTTCCGAGCGTTTTCCGAACGTGTACCACACGATCGGCGTCCACCCGCATGACGCATCCAAAGTGGATGCCTCGGTCCTCGCTGACATGAAGCCGAGACTGTCCCATCCCAAGTGCGTCGCGATCGGAGAGATCGGACTCGATTACTATTACGAGCACTCGGATCGGAATAAACAGCAGGCGGAATGTGCCGCTCAGCTCGATTTGGCGGCCGATGCCGGGAAACCCGTGGTGATCCACTCCAGGGACGGTGAAGAGGACCTCCTCCCCCTGCTCCGGGATTATGCATTGAAACAAAAAGGTCCTTCTCTCGGAGTGATTCATTGCTTCTCCGGTACGGACGGATTCGCAAAGGCTTGCATCGATCTCGGATTCTTCATCTCCTTTTCCGGAATCCTGACCTTCAAGAATTCGGAAGCTTTGCGTGAAATGGCCAAAACCCTTCCCATCGACCGGCTCCTGGTCGAAACGGACGCTCCCTTCCTCGCTCCGGTGCCCTTACGTGGCAAGAAATGCGAACCCTTCATGGTCAAGCACACGGCGATGAAGCTTGCCGAGATTTTGGGGGTCCCGTTCACCGAGCTGGCTGAAATCACCTCGGCAAACGCCCGTCGCTGCTTCAATCTGGAAGCCCATTGACCTTCGGTCGGTATCAGCCCCCGAGGTGGAACAGCAGGATTCCGGTCGCCACGGAGACATTGAGTGATGTCACCCCGTCGCCGGCAGGAGGAATCGCGCAAATGACATCGCAACTCTCTTCAGTCAGGCGGCGCATTCCTTTTTCCTCGTTCCCGACCACCACCAGCCAAGGCCGGTCGCGGGCGACACCGGACAAGGATTCTTTGGCGTGCTCGGAAGTCCCGAGGATCCAGAGTCCCGCCTCCTTGGCCTTTTCAAGTGCCTGCTTCAAGTTGATCGCCTGAACCATGGGGACGTGCTCGACGCCGCCGGCCGCAATGTCATAAACAGTTGCCGTCATCGGAGCCGAGCGTTCGGTGGTCATGATGATTCCGCGGATGCCGAAAAACGCGGCCGCACGGAAAATCGCTCCGAGATTCTGCGGGTCCTGGAGACTGTCGAGTGCCATCCACACTCCCCGATCCTGATCGCTCACCCCGTCCAAAAGCGCCTCGATCGAAACGGGCGCTTTCGGTCGGATCAGTGCGCCGTGACCGCTTTCCCTACCAGGATTGCCCTGCGGTCCACGATTCCGGTCACGCGGACGGGAGGCGTCTTTCGATCCCTGACTTGTCCGGATCCGGTGGCGCTCGACGAGCGCCTGGATTTCGAGCCATGCCCCTTCCAATCGATCACGGGGGAAAGTGATCTCGATCACATCCTTGGGCCGTTGCTTGAGTGCCTCGAGAACACTGTACGGATTGCGGACAAACAATTCCTGACTCATTCGAGTTCTCCTAAAATCGACAAGGTGGCCGCACGCGGATCTTCGGCCCGTGTGATGGGCCGACCCACGACCACGGCGGATGCTCCGGCTTCACGGGCCTCCCTCGGGGTCATGACGCGACTCTGGTCGTGCGCAGGGGCGCCTTCCGGCCTGATTCCCGGGACCATGAGAAACAAATGGGAATGCTTGGTGCGAACGAGGGAGATCTCCTTCGGGGAGCAGACCATCCCCTGGATCGCAGGATGATCGTGAGCGAGACTGGCGAAATGCTGGACTGAATCCGAGATGGGACGGACACCCGAAATCTTCGCCATGTGCGAGACATTCGCGATCCACTCCTCTTCGTGAAAAGAGGTGAGAACACTGACTCCGAGGATTTTCGGACGCCCTGCAATCTGCCCGGCTGTGAGAGCTTCGGCGAGCTTCAAATCGATCTCGTCGAGCATCCTCCGGCCTCCGGAAAGATGAACGGTGATGAACTCGGCCCCCGTCTTCGCACCCTGGACCACCGCTTGTGCCACGGTGTTGGGAATGTCGTGGAACTTCAAATCCAGGAACACCCGGTGCCCGAGAGAACACAGCGTCTGGACCCAGGAGGCCCCCGTAGCGAGGAACAGCTCGAGACCCACCTTGTAGATCACAGGGAGCCCCTCGAGTTTTTCCATCAACTGTTCGGCCTCGGATCGCTCACTGAAATCGAGCGCCACCACCAACTCGGTCCTCATTCCGCAACCCTTCTCAGTACGACCTGGCGAAGATCGCCATGACGGTACCGTCCTTCTTGCCGGTCATGAAACAAGGCTTGCCGGCCTGAACGGGCTTGAAGGATTCGTCGAGAAGGATGCAACGGAGAGTCGCCTTCGTTTCCTCCTTGATCTGCTCTTCGGCAGCGCGATCGAGACTCCAAGGAACCTTGTAGAATCCGCCCTTTTCATCGAGAAGCTTCTTGAACGTGGCGTAGTCGTCCACCTCGTGGGTGTTGCGATCGCGATGGGCACGGGCCTTCTCGAGCAGTTCCGATTGCATGGACTTGAGCTCCCGCGCGATTTTCGCAGGAAGATCCGCCAGAGGGACGAATTCCTTCACGCCGACATCCCGACGGGTGAACACGGCCTGGGATTTCTCGAGGTCCCGAGGACCGATTTCAATCCGGACCGGAATCCCGATCAGTTCGTATTCGTGGAACTTCCAACCGGCCTGCTTGGTGTCGTCCTTGTCGACTGTCACACCGATGCGGTACGGGAGGCTTTGGGCATCCGAATGCTCGCGGATGGCCGCAGCAAGACGGTCGGCGGCCGCATGGACCACGGGAGCGGTGTCAGCCTTGGGAGCGATCGGAACGATGACCACATGGGTTTCCGCCAGCATGGGAGGCAACACCAGACCCTTGTCATCCGAGTGGGTCATGATCATCCCGCCGATCAGACGGGTGGAAACACCCCAACTGGTCTGGAACACGTGTTTCTGCTTTCCATCCTTGTCGAGGAACATCGTATCGAAGGCTTTGGCGAAGTGATCGGACAGGTTGTGCGAAGTTCCCGCTTGCAAGGCTTTCCCGTCTTGCATCATCGCTTCGATGCAATAGGTCCGGAGTGCACCGGCGAATTTCTCGGCCTCGGACTTCATTCCCGGAACGACGGGCATCGCAAGAACGCTCTCTGCGAACTCGTGGTACATCTTCAGCATCCGCTGGGTGAAGACTTCCGCCTCGTCGAGCGTGGCATGACAGGTGTGCCCTTCCTGCCAGAGGAACTCGGTCGTCCTCAAGAAAAGACGTGTACGCATTTCCCATCGTACGACATTGGCCCATTGGTTCATGAGCAGGGGCAGATCCCGGTAGCTCTGGATCCACTTTGCGAACATCGAGTTGATGATGGTCTCGGAGGTCGGGCGGACGACGAGCTTCTCATCCAGGTCCTTCGCTCCCGCATGGGTCACCACTGCGACCTGAGGGGCGAAGCCCTCGACATGGTCCGCTTCTTTTTTGATGAAGCTTTCAGGAATGAACATGGGGAAGTAGGCGTTCCTCACACCTGCCGCCTTGATCCGGTCGTTCATCTCTCTTTGGATCCGTTCCCAGATGGAATAGCCGTTCGGGCGGATGACCATGCATCCCTTGACCGGACTGTAATCGGCCAAACGGGCCTGGATCACCACATCCTGATACCACTCGGGGAAGTTTTCGCTGCGGGGTGTGATTTTTTCTGCCATGCGGGGTAGAATAGTTCGATTTCGGGCCAAAATCCATGATAATCTCGCCCCATGTCGGATCGTTTGGAGCAACGGGAAGCCCGGAAAAGACGCCGGGAAAGGGTCATCATTTTCGGCCTCGCGATCGCCTTCGCACTCCTGACCGCGGTCGAGTTCAGGCTCGGCAAAATCTCCTCCACCCTGCCCTTCGTCAATTCGATTTTCTTCTTCGGACTCATCAATTTCAACATCGTGATCCTCGTCGGCCTGCTCTGGCTGATCTTCAAGAACGTCGGGAAGATCTTCTTCGAGCGCAGGAGCCGGATTCTCGGATCCCGTCTCAAGTCCAAGCTTGTGGCCGCGTTCATCGGGTTTTCAATCATCCCGACCCTGACGGTTTTCACGATCTCGGCACTGTACATCAACCAGAGCTTCGACAAGTGGTTCTCGCTCAAGGTCCAGAACACACTGGAGTCTTCCCTCGAGATCACCAGTCTCTACTACAAGAACGCAGAGAACCTCTCCGCCCACTTCGCAGGGCTGATTGCAAACCAGATCCGCCCCCTGAAATACGGTTCCTCCAAGAAAGCCGAGACCGCTTGGATCCAACAGCTCGAGCACTTGCGTGAGCTCTATGCCCTGAATGCGGTCGAAATCTACAGCGATCCCTTTTCGAAACCGTGGATTGTCATGGACCCTCACTCGAAATCCCACAATCCGGACGCTTATGTCCGCCCGAGCCTCGATCGACTGAAGGCCGCGTTCCAGGGTACCCGGATCACCTTCATCCAATCCGTGGGAAGAGCCGACCTGGTCCGCTCAGGGATTCCCGTCATGGAGTATCCTTCCGGAACCGTGAAGGCACTCGTTCTCGTGGACACCCTGATCCCGGTGAACCTGACCCAGAAAGCGGGGCAGATCGCCCACACCGCCGAGGAATACAAGGACATCAACCCGCTCAAGTATCCGATCAAGACCACCTATTTCATCATCTTGATCCTGATCACCCTGCTGATCATCTTCGCAGAGATCTGGCTCGGGCTCTACCTGGCGCGTGAACTCACCGTCCCGGTCGAACGATTGGTACGCGCGGCACACGAAGTGGGACGTGGACGACTGGACATCACCATTGAAAAGACGGGTGACGACGAGATCGCGACGCTGGTCGAGAGCTTCAACAAGATGACCTCGGACTTGAAACGGAACCAGGCCGAGATCCGCCAGCGCACCCAACAACTCGAGGCGATCCTTTCGAACATTGCGACCGGCGTGGTTCTGGTAGACCGGAGCGGGGGCATCCTCACCCTCAACTCCGCGGCGAGAACCCTGTTGGACCTCGCGGATGGCGAATATTCCGGACGACCGATGAACGCGATCCTCAGGGGCGCTTCTCTCGCCGGAATCCTCGGGGTACTCGAGTCCGCCCTGGAAGATGCACCGAGGACCGAGCTCGAAACCACCTGGAGCGGGAAGGTCGCCGGTGAAGTCCGCAATCTGACCGCGATCTCCTCACCCCTGAAGGAGAACGGAAAGATCTGGGGTGCTGTCGCGGTCCTGGATGACGTCACCCACCTCGTGAAGGGCCAGCGGGAGATGGCCTGGCGCGAGGTCGCGAAACGGATCGCCCATGAGATCAAGAATCCGCTGACCCCGATCAAACTTTCGGCGCAACGGCTCCAAAGACGCCTCCGGGAGCTCCCGGGAAAAGACGGTCAATTGGTCCAGGAATGCACCAAGGTGATCATCCAGCACACCGACGAATTGAAGGAGATGGTCAACGAGTTCTCGAACTTTGCGCGCCTTCCCGAGGTTTCGCCCACGCCACAACACCTGAACGAGCTGATCCAGGACACCTTGAAACTGTACTTGTCGGCCCATCCTGAGATCCATTTCATCACACGACTTGAAACCCATTTGCCGGTCATCAATCTCGATCGCGACCAGATGAAACGCGTGCTGATGAATCTGATCGACAACGGGATCGCAGCCATCCGTTCCGTGAAAGCGACCCGCCCCGGAAGGATCGAGATCGAGACCCACTACAACGCCCCACTCGAAATGGCGGCCCTGATCCTGAAGGACAACGGTCCGGGAATGAGTGAAGAGATCCAGGAACGGGCCTTCGAACCCTATTTTTCGACCAAATCGGAAGGGACCGGACTCGGCCTCGCCATCGTGAAGAGGATCATCAACGATCACGGCGGCTACATCCGCTTGTCTTCCAAGCTTGACGCAGGGACTTCTTTTATCATTGAGCTTCCCCTCAAAACCGCTAAGCTGATCTCATGAGCCGGACGATCCTGATCATCGATGACGAACCCTCGATCCGGGACTCGCTGGCAGGCGCGCTCCAGGATGAAGGCTACCGGACACTCAAGTCTCCGAACGCCCGCCAAGGGATCGAGACCGCGCTGAGGGAAAACCCCGATCTGATCCTTCTCGACATCTGGATGCCGGATCTCGACGGAATGGCCGCACTCGGTGAGATGAAAGCGAAAGGAATCGAAATTCCCGTGATCATCATGTCCGGTCACGGAAACATCGAGACCGCGGTGAAAGCGACCAAGCTCGGAGCTTTCGACTTCATGGAGAAGCCGGTGGAACTGGACCGATTGCTGGTCTTGATCCGGAACGCGCTTTCAGCACGCGACCTGATCGAAGAGAACCAGGCCCTCCGTAAGCAACTTTCGGGTAAAAGACCGTTCATCGGAGACGCACCTTCGATGAAGCAGATCCAGGAACTCATGCGGAGGGTGGCACCCACCAACAGCTCGGTCCTCATCACCGGTGAGAACGGAACCGGAAAAGAGGTGGCCGCTCAAACCATCCACGCCCTCTCCCACCGTTTCAAAAAGCCTTTCATCGAAGTGAATTGCGCTGCAATTCCCGAGGAATTGATCGAAAGCGAACTTTTCGGGCATGAGCGCGGTGCTTTCACCGGGGCGACCCAACTCCGTCGCGGTCGATTCGACCTTGCCGACCAAGGAACGCTTTTTCTGGACGAGATCGGCGACATGTCGATGAAAACCCAGGCCAAAATCCTCCGCATCCTCCAAGAACAGAAGTTCGAAAGGGTGGGAGGACACGAGACCCACTCGGTGGACGTCCGGGTGATCGCGGCCACGAACAAAGACCTCAAGCAGGAGATTGCAAAAGGGAACTTCAGGGAAGACCTGTATTTCCGCCTCAACGTGATCCGGATCCACATCCCCGCTCTTCGGGACCGCAAAGAAGACATCCCGACCCTCGGTGACCACTTCCTGAAGGAATTCTCGTCCTCCCATCAAAAACCCAAACGCACATTTTCCAAGGAAGGGATCACTCTGCTTGAGCGCCATTCCTGGCCAGGCAACATCCGTGAGCTCAGGAATTTGATCGAACGGATCGTGATCCTCCAAGCCCCCGAGGAATCAGACCCCATCGGTCCGGATGAACTCAAGATGCACCTCGGAGACGAGGGGTACACGCCCGGACCCTCGGGCGAAATGGAAACCCACGGTGTCGTGGCCCTGTCGGCCGGGCGCTCCCTCAAAGACGCGAAAGCCGACTTCGAGCGGGAATACATCATCCAATCACTGCGTGAGAACGGCTGGAACATCTCGAAAACCGCACAGGTGCTCGGAATCGAGAGGAGCTACCTCCACCGTCGCATGAAGTCGTTCGGGATCGAATCGGAAGACTGACCGCCCGGTCAGAGTCCGTAAATCGACCCGTACTTCGACTTGGCGTAATCCATGAAGTCACCTACATCGAGACCTTTTCCGGTGGTCTGGATCAGCAACTCTTCCGAATTGAAGCTCCGCCCCTTGGAATGGACCTTGGTCCTGAGCCACTCGAGGATCGGAGCAAGATTCCCCTGTTCGATCAATCCATCGAATCCGGAAACCTGTTTATTCATCGCGGCGGCCAACTGGGCCGCGTAGAAACTGCCGAAGGAATAGGTCGGGAAATATCCGAACGATCCGTAGGACCAATGGATGTCCTGAAGGCAACCTTCCGAGTCGTTCGATGGACGGATGCCGAGAAACTCCTCGTAGCGGTCATTCCAAACACGGGGCACGTCGGCAACCTCGATCGAACCTTCGATCAGGGCTTTCTCGATCAGATAACGGATGTAAATGTGGGCGTGATACGTGAGCTCGTCCGCTTCGACCCGGATGAACGACGGTTCGATCCGGTTGACTCCCCGGTAGAACGCATCGAGAGGAACGGAGCCGAGATTTTCCGGGAACTCCTGCTGGAGGACCGGATAGTTCGCTTTCCAGTAAGGAAGCGAGCGGGCGATGTTGTTCTCCCAGAACCGCGACTGCGATTCGTGAAAGGCCAAAGACAAGGCCGATCCGAGCGGAAGCCCGTAGTGCTCCTCGAGTGGAAGTCCCAGCTCATAAAGCCCGTGGCCGGCCTCATGGATGGCGGCAAAGAGCATCATGGTGAATTCGTGCTCGTCGCTCCGGAGCGTGATGCGGACATCACCCGGTCCGAAAGTCGTACAGAACGGATGAGGGGCATCGTCCGCACGACCGGAGTCGAAGTCATACCCCATCTGACGGACCATCTTCTCGGAGAAGGTCCACTGCTTGGCCTTGGGATAATGCTTCATCAAAAAGGAATGCTCCGGCTGGGGACGGCTCAGGATCTGCCGGATGAACGGGAAGAGTTCCTTGCGGACCCGATCGAACACTTCATCGATCTTGGCGACCGTCAAACCGGGTTCGTAGTCTTCGAGGAGAGCCTCGTAGGGATGATTAGCATAGCCGAGAAGGCGGGTTTCTTCCCGCTTCAATTGGACGATCTGCTCGAGCAGGGGTTTGAAAATGGAAAAATCCTTCTTGGTGCGGGCTTCGTGCCAGGCACCGAAAGCTTCGGAAGTCACGAGGGACATCTTCTCTACGAAAGCATCGGGATATTTCTTCTTCCTCTCGAAATCCTTCCGGGTCAGGGCGACGTTGATCCGCTGTTCGGAGGTCAGTTCCGCGCTCGACGCCAATCGATCCAGCAGGCTCCCGAACTCGCCATCCGTGAACATCTCGTGCCCCAAGGTCGAAAGTGTGGCCAACTGACGACCACGGGCCTTGGCACCGTTTTTCGGCATGTAGACTTGTTGGTCCCAGCCCAACACCGCCCCGGCGAATCCGAGGTCGGCGATTTTGGCGAGTTTGGAGCGGTAACTTTCGTAACTGGATTCAGGCTTCATCCATGTAAGGATACAAGACCTGCTTGGGAGGGACAAAATTTTCTTTGATCGTCCTCGCACTCATCCACCGGAGCAGGTTCATGGCGCTTCCGGCTTTGTCGTTCGTGCCCGATCGACGCGCTCCTCCGAAGGGCTGCTGCCCCACCACCGCTCCGGTCGGCTTGTCATTGACGTAGAGATTGCCTGCCGCATGACGGAGGGTTTCGCCCATTTTGACCAGCGCATTCCGGTCCTGGGCGATCAATGCACCGGTCAACGCATAAGGCGAGGTTCCGTTGACGATCTCGAGAGTCTCCTCAAGACGGGCGTCGTCGTACACATACAGGGTCAGGAAGGGACCGAAAATCTCTTCGCACATGGTCCTCGCCTTCGGGTCGGTGGTCCGCACCAGGGTCGGTTCGATGAAATACCCGGTTTCTCCCCGGGCCACACCCCCGGCGAGGACGGTGCAGCTGGCGTCTTGCTTCACATGATCCAGGTAGGAGGAGATCTTCTTGAAAGCCCTCTCATCGATGACCGCATTCACCAGGTTCCGGAAGTCACGGACATCTCCCGTACGGATCTCACGAATCTGTTCGACGAGGTTTTTCTCGATCCCCCGCCACACCGAAGCGGGAACGTAGGCACGAGAAGCCGCAGAGCATTTCTGCCCCTGGTACTCGAAAGCACCACGGATGAGCGCGGTGGTGAGTACTCCGGGATCTGCCGAGGGATGGGCGAACACAAAATCCTTGCCTCCGGTTTCACCCACAATCCGCGGATACCCGCGGTACCTTTCGATTCCTTCGCCCACCGTTTTCCAGATGTGATTGAAGGTGCCGCTGGATCCGGTGAAGTGGACTCCGGCGAGTTCGGGATGAGGGAGGACCACCTCTCCGGCGAGAGGGCCGGAAGCCGGTACGAAATTGATCACTCCCGGAGGAAGGCCGGCTTCGCGGAAAAGTTCGTAAGTCCGGTAGGCGGCGAGACACTGCTGCTCGGAAGGCTTCCACACGACGGTGTTCCCCACCAGCGCAGGAGCCGCAGGAAGATTGCCGGCGATCGCCGTGAAATTGAACGGAGTGACGGCGAACACGAATCCTTCGAGCGGACGGTAATCGACCGAATTGTGAAGCCCCGGCGGGGAGAAGGGCTGGTCTCCCAGCAGTCGCTCGTAGAAAGACGCGTTGAAACGGAGGAAATCAGCGAGCTCGCAGGCGGCGTCGATTTCGGCCTGAAAGGCGTTCTTCGACTGTCCGTGCATGGTCGCCCCGTTCAAACGGGCGCGCCAAGGACCGGCCAGAAGATCGGCGGCCTTCAAGAAAATCTTCGCTCGCTCGAACCAAGGGAGCGCTTCCCACTCTTTTTTGGCGGCAAGTGCGGCATCGACGGCCATCCGGAGTTCGGCCTCACCCGCCAAATGAACCCGCGCAATGATGTGCCGGTGATCGTGAGGCATCCTCACCTCGAAAACATTCCCGGTCCTGATCTCACGGCCGGCGATCACACAGGGAATGTCCACGACTTCCGATTCGATCCTCGACAACTCCGTCTTGAGCTCGGAACGTTCGCGAGAACCCTTCAAGTAGCCGAGAATGGGTTCATTGACTGGATGGGGGACGGTGAAGCGGGTATCGTGCATGCCCGCACTTTAGCACAAATCAAGTGACCTTGGCGCGCGAAATGATCTTTGAAAACACCCGTGGAAACCATCGCTTGAGCCACACTCCCAAGACCTCGCGACCTCCGATGCACACCTCTTCCCGACCGGAATCCCGAGCCCGGAGGAGGCGCCTCGCAAACACCGCTGGATCCATGCCCCGGGCCTGGGCCTCGTCCATGCTGCCCTGCCGGTCTCCCGATCCGGTCAAGGCATTGATCGAAATCTCCGTCCGGATGAAACCGGGACAGACCATCATCACCCGGATCCCCCGACCTCCGAGCTCGGCCCTCAGCGAGTCGAAAAATCCATGGAGGGCGTGCTTCGACGCGGAATAGGCGCTCCGGAGGGGGCTTCCGAACTTTCCGACCAGACTGGTGATCACAATGAACTCACCCCCACCCGACTCGATCATTCCGGGAAGAAGCCTTTGTGTGAGTTGGACCGTGCCGAAATAGTTGATTTCCATGATCCTGCGGACGACGGAAAGTCCGGTGTCGAGCACGCGTGAACGTTGCGAGATCCCCGCATTGTGGACCACCACGGAAAGTCGGATCACTGAAGCGGTGAGGCCTTCGGCGAAACGGTCGATGGAAGCCGGACTCTCGAGATCGAGCGACATCACCCGGGTGGGTGTCCACGCCGCACAAGTTTCTGCGATCCGGTTCAGACGCTCGACATTCCGTGCGGCCAAAACCAGTGCATGCGTTCCGCGCTCGGCCCACTCGATTGCAAGACACTCACCGATCCCCGACGAGGCACCCGTGATCAAGACCCAAGGGCGGGAAGAATCAGAGGACGGGGAGCCCATTGATTTCCTTCGCAAGTTCGAAGTCCTTCATGGTGAGTCCCCCGGCATCATGCGTGGAGAGGGTCAGCCTGACCTTGTTCCACTGGATCAAGATGTCAGGGTGATGATTCCTGGCCTCGGCCAGGACACCCACCGCACTCACGAACATCAAAGATTGGGGAAATCCGCTCTGCTGGAAGGTCTTCTCGATCTCTCCGGAAGTGTTCATTCGCCAATCAGGAAGACGCTTCAACTCGAGATCGATCTGGGACGCGGTCAATTTCGCAGCCTTCACCTCACTCACTTGCGGTCTCCTCCCACCGGGAAATGACATGCGGCCTGATGAAGCGGATCGCGAGGGTCCGTCACAGAGAGGACAGGACGCTCCGAACGGCAACGGTCCTGCACCGAGGGACAACGCGGATGGAAAAAACACCCTTCAGGAGGATTCAGGGGGGAAGGCACATCTCCTTGGAGGATGATGCGCTCGTTCTTGTGGGTCGGATCCGGGATCGGAATCGCCGACAACAGCGCCTGGGTGTAGGGGTGCCTCGGATTCGAGTAGAGCTGCTCGGAGTCGGCGATTTCCGCGATCTTCCCTAGATACATGACCGCCACACGGTTGGAAATGTGCTCCACCACTTTCAAGTCATGCGCGATGAAGAGGTAGGTGAGCTTCAATTCCTTCTGAAGGTCCTGCATGAGGTTCACGATTTGGGCTTGAATCGAAACATCGAGAGCCGAAACGGGTTCATCACAAACCAGGAACTCCGGCTTCACCGACAAAGCCCGGGCGATGCAGATCCGCTGCCGTTGCCCACCGGAGAATTCGTGCGGATAACGCGAGATCGATTCGCGACGCAAACCGACCAGGTCGAGCAACTCGTAAATCTGCTTCCGACGGTCTTCCTTGGTCTCGGCAAGACCGTGGATGATGAGGGGCTCACCGAGGATCTCCTCGATGGTCATCCGGGGGTTCAAAGACGCGTAGGGGTCCTGAAAAACGATCTGCATGTTCCGGCGGAGCTTGCGCATCTCACTGGAATCGAGCCGGGTGATGTCCTGACCTTTGAAGATCACCTGTCCGGACGTGGGCTCGATGAGCCTCAGGATGCACCGACCGAGTGTGGACTTTCCACAACCGGACTCACCCACCAGACCGAGGGTCTCACCTCGACGGATGTCGAAGGAAATGTCTTGAACGGCTTTGACAGAGGCGACTTCACGACCCAGGATCCCGCCCTTGACCGGAAACCGCTTCACGAGGTTCCGGACGGACAACAGGATATCGCTCGAAGATGAATCGTTGTTCATACGCTTCCCTCTTCCGCTTTCACGCAACGGACTGAACGGATCCCGGACAATTCACGAAGCACCGGCTCGGACGAACGGCATTCGTCCGACACGAGCGAGCACCGCTCCTGGAACCGGCATCCGACAGGAAGATCGAACAGGCTCGGGACGATCCCTGGAATCGGTTCGAGACGGTTCTTCTTCACCTTACCCGTCGGATCGCGACTCAGAACCGGAATGCTGTTGAGGAGTCCGCGGGTGTAGGGGTGCTTCGGAGACTTGAAAATCTCGTTCAGCGGAGCGCGTTCGACCACCCTTCCGGCATACATCACCACCACATCGTGGGCCATCTCCGCCACCACACCGAGATCGTGGGTGATGAGCAGGAGTGCGAGCCCGGTCTTTTGCTGGAGATCACGAAGAAGGTCCAGGATCTGGGCCTGGATGGTCACGTCGAGTGCGGTCGTCGGCTCGTCGGCGATCAGGATTTTCGGATTGCAAGAGAGGGCCATGGCGATCATGACCCGCTGGCGCATGCCTCCCGAGAGTTGATGGGGATAATCGCGGATCCTCTTCTCGGGCGCAGGAATGCCCACCAGTCTGAGCATTTCGACCGCTTTGTTCAAGGCCTCCGCCTTGGAAAGATCCTGATGCAGGAGGATCGCTTCCATCAGCTGGTTCCCGATGGTGAATACCGGATTCAGCGAGGTCATCGGCTCCTGGAAGATCATCGAGATCTCGTTGCCACGGATTTTCCGCATCTCTTCCGAACCCAGCTGCAGAAGGTCGCGTCCCTTGTACAGGATCTGGCCCCCTGTGATTTTACCGGGCGGATTCGGAATGAGCCTCATGATGGAAAGGGAGGTCACCGACTTCCCGCATCCCGACTCTCCGACAACGCCGAGAGTCTTCCCGGCGTACAAATCGAAACTCACGTCATCCACGGCTTTGAGCACACCGCGTTCGGTGGTGAACGAGGTCTGGAGGTTCCTCACTTCGAGAATCTTTTGGTCACTCATGGGAACTTTCACTGTACCCCCGATCGACGGTTTTTCCAAATCCACTTGAGCGTCCCTTCCGGGGCCCGAAGCAAGACTTTTTCGGCGAACCGCTCTTCCGGGTTCCAGGAAACGATCTCAAGCTCCACTTTCCCGACTCCGGGCATCTGAACGCGTGGCGCCAGAACCACACGAACGGGAACCTCACCGGGAAGTTCCCCTTTCATGAAGGCCCAGCTCCACTCTCCCGAGTCGACCTCGATGACATGGCCTGACACGCGAATGCGACCCTTCCGGACTTCCGGAGGACAAGGCAGGTCACCCTGCAACAATTGGGAGAGGATCGGTACCTCGAGTCCGAGATAGTGGGTCAGTCCGCTCCGGTTCCGCGCCGGCTTTGAAGGAAACTCGAGAGAGAAGGTCTTCGAGTCACTCGACAGCCTCAGCAAGGTACCGCCGAGCAAATGCGTCACCTCCAGGATGAAGGCTCCGTCGCGTTCAAACCGGACTTGCGCCGGGAATTGCCCCCTGAAATCGGCGGAATCCGACTTCATCACGAGCTCGCCGGTGAGCGCTTTCCGTGAAACCGAACAGTTTCGGTCGAGCCAGATCTTGGCCTGCTCCTCACTCACCCGATCCAAAGAGACTTTGGGCGTGCCCGCGCAAGCCCCTGCCAACAGGAGGGCCGGAATGAGTGATCCGATGAGAGGACGAAAAGACATGTTCCTGCAAGTGTGCAGGAAAGATCACTTTTCTTCAACCGATGCGGGGGTCCGGGTGGTGCGCAGTTGGAGATCCGCGATCCGTGCCTTGAGGGCACTCGCCCGCTCGGGCATCTGGTTCCGGGAATACACTTCGACCAAGTGCTCGAGAATGGTTTCCTCGTCCCCCTTCAAGCGGGCCGCCTTTTCAAGATAGATCAACGCATCCTTCGACTTTCCGAGCATGAACTGGTTCCAGCCCAGACTGTCCAGGATGTAAGGGTTGTCGGGCTTCAGCCGGATGGCCCGCCTCAACATTTCTTCCGCATCTTTGAGTCGCACCCCCTGAGTCGTCCAGGTGTAGGCCACGAAATTGAGGGCGTCGGCATGATCGGCATTGACCTTCAAGAGTCGCTGCATCTCGGCCACCGCCTCGTCCATCTTGCCTTGCTTTTCGAGCAAAGCTCCGCGGAAGTACCTCATTTTTTCGTGTTCCGGGAAAAGCTTCAGGCCCGCCTGGAGTGCACGATCGGCCTCGGACAGACGCTTCTCGTCCTCGAACATCGATGCCTGTGCCACGTAGAGACCCGGATTCTCGGGCGAACGCTTCACCCCCTCCGCCAAAACATCATGAGCGCGTTCCCGCTTGCCCATCTTGCGCCAGAGTCCGGCGGCATGAAGGCGCGAATCCTCGAACAACTTCGAATCTTCGGTAACCCGGAGCAAATGGGAGATCGCCAGCTCGAAATTCCCTTCCTGCTCGTGAACCGCCGAAAGATAGTAGTGGACCTTGTCCGAATCGGGAACCTTGGCAGCCAGGGCGCCCAAGACCTCCTTGGCTTCGACCCAACTCTCCCTCTGCATGTGGAGCAGGCCGAGACGCAGACGGGCGTTCAGATCCTCGGGATCCACCGCGACCATGGACTGGAGCAACTTCAATGCGGGCGCGGGGAGATTCGAACGTAAATACAAGGTCACAAGTCTTCCGGCAACCTGGGAGTCGAACCGCTCTTCAACCTGGGCCTCGTACACTTCGATAGCCTTACGGTTGTCACCACGGGTTTCCAGAAGCAGCCCGATGGCCAGCGTGGCCTGACTGAATCCGGGGCGGATTTCGAGGGACTTCCGGAACGCCCGCAGAGCGGCTTCGGGATGCTCCTCGACTTGCTCGAGTTTCCCCGCGTAAAACCACGCTGCTGCAGAATCGGGAACCTTACGGGTGAAGGCACGGATGAAGGTCAGCGCCTCTTTGAATCGCTCTTTTTCGGCCAAAACCTGCGTCTTGTAGACGGCCGCCTCGTCATTGAGCGCATCCACTTTCAAAACTTTTTCGTACTCGACCAGCGCCCGGTCGAGATCATGATTCAATGCATGAATCCCCCCGAGCATCAGGCGGACATCCACCGAGCGAGGGTCGATCTTCAGGGACCGTTCGCACTCCTCGATCGCAAAAGAAACCGATCCTTTTTTGAGGTACTCCGCAGCGAGTTTGGAATGGATCAAGGCCGATTCGGGATCGTGAATCAACGCCGCCCGGTACTCCTCGATGGCCCGCTCGACCTTTCCATCTTGCGAATAGGCCTGCCCCAGGACGAAGTGATACTCTGCGCCGTCGGCTTTACCGCTCCGCTCCCAATCCGCCTGAACCAGGGAGTGAATCTTGCCATGTGCGTCATGATCAGTCAGGTCCGGACCTTGGCCGGGTGTGGCGCAAGAAGCACAAAGGATGAGCCCGAAAACCACCCAAGGGCCGTTTTCGATTTTCCTCAGTGATTCCAGAATCCTGACTGTGTAGCCTTCCATAGGTAGGCCTCCCTTACTCCCCCTTTCGTCAGAAACCCTTGAAAACTGAAGCCTCCCGGTCAAGTCCTCCCCGGCGCCGAGGCTTGACTTTATCGCCCCCTGTTGATACCTAAAAACTTGCAAACAGGTGTTGCGCCATGTCAAAAGACGTGATACCGATAGCCCACTTCAACGTTGGAAGGACCGATCTTCGTGGAAAAGCAGGGGTAACTGAGGCTTTTCCGGAGCAGGCATCCCCGATCGAAGTGGAAACAATAACGTCAGCTAACAACCTCGGAATTCAAGAGGTAGGGGGCAGTATGAAAGAAGCAAAAGTAATCAAGCGCTACCAGAACCGCAAACTGTACGACACTCATGAGTCCAGCTACGTGACTCTCGATGAGATCGCGAAAATGATCCGCGCAGGCGAAGAGATCCGCGTGATCGACAACAAGACCAAGAACGACATCACCGCAGCCACCCTGACCCAGCTGCTGTATGAGTCCGAGCGCAAAGCCAAGACCCAGCCTTCTGTGAACCTGCTGAAGACCATCATCCGTTCCGGCGATGGCTCTTTCTCCGGCTTCATCGCAGAAAAGCTCAAGGGCGAACTCGCTTCCATCGAAGCTGAAGCAGCCGCAAACGCAGCAAACGCTTCTGCGAACGTCAACAACGCTCCGTTGATGAATCAGTGAGATGAATCAGTGATCGTCAGCTCCCTGACGCTCTGATTTCCCAGTTTGTACGCCGAAATGCCGGGTTTTACTGAGATTCCGGATTGAGGCTTTGCTTCTTTCGAGACACCGAATACACTCTAATCATGCGCGTTGACGCGGGTTTAAGAGTCATCCTGATGTTCATCTCGAGCACGATCGGAGTGTGTTCGGTTTCTCAAGATTCCCATGCGGCCTCCCTGTTCTCCCGCGAATCTCTCACCTACTCGCGATCCTCCCGGGACCTGCCAGAAAAGAAAAAGGGGGAGATCCAGCCGGACTACGGAAAAGGACCTTTCGCACCCGACACTCACAACCTTTCTATCGGAGTGGGGCAGTTTTTCCTGCTCGGGAATCTGGCCAGCACCTACGAAAACGCCATCGGACCGGAACTCAATTACACCTACGGAGTCAGCGATCTGTTCTCTTTCGAGACCCACTTCGCCTACCACTCCCATTCCAGCGGAACGTTCTCGGCTTGGAATCTCGCCGCCGGACTCCGGGCCAATCTGATGTACTTCGACCAATTGGTGCCGTTCGCATCGGTCGGTCTCGGATTCTTCAACCCTTCATTCACCTTGGCCGATTCCGCGACGGTGAGCGGTCTGCTGTTCGGCATGCAGTTGGGAACCGGCATCGATCTGATGATCAGCAATCGGGTGTTCTTCGGGGCCAAGCTCATGTACCACAACATGTTCGACTCCTCGAAAAGGGATTCGAAAGGCAATTTGCAGTCATTGGGTGGAGCCTTCGCCTCATTCACCGTGCACACGGGACTCACCTTCTAGGAGCTTTCGTCCATGTCCATCGAATTCCATTCCACATCCGACAAATGGGTCAAATGTCTTTCCGGCACGGGAACGATTCGTGCTGTCGCGGTCAATGCAGCGGAGATCTCAAACCGCCTGGCCGACCGTCATGAACTCACTCCGTCCGGTCGGAAAGCCCTTGCCGAAGCGATCATTGCAGGACTGATTTTGTCGTCCTACTGCAAGACCGGTGAGAAAGTGAACCTGAACATCCAATCCTCCGGCTGGTCCAACCAGACGATCATCGATGCGAACGCCACGGGCGAAGTGCGTGGCTACGTCCTCGAGCGGGCCCCGGGCGACATCCAGCTCGCCCGCAACGTCGGGCCATGGGGAATCGGTTTGCTTTCTGTACTCAGGACCAAACATGACGAGGCACAACCCTACATCGGCACCGTCCCTCTACTGACCGGACACCTGGCCAAAGACCTCACTTTTTACTGGCTTCAGTCGGAACAGGTCAATTCGGCGGTCGGGATCGAAGTCTTCATGGAAAATGACCGGATCACGCTCGCAGAGGGATTCCTGATCCAGGCCATGCCCGGAGCGACGGACGCCGACATCGGCCTGATCGAGGAACACCTGAAAAAACTCCACCACTTCGACTCGAGCTCGGACATCCGGAGCACTCCCACGCTCCTCCTCTCCTACCTGCTGGAGAACCAATCCTTCCAACTCCTCGAGGAACAACCCCTCACGCTGAAGTGCAACTGCAGCTTGGACCGTGTGAAACGCTCGCTCACACTGATCGGAGCGGATGAACTCCGCTCCATGCTCGCCGAGAAGAAAGATTTCGAGATCGATTGTGACTTCTGTTCAGAAACTTACGTGTTCACTCCGGCCATGCTGGATGAACTGCTTCGTGACATGAGTTGAGGAGGCCCAGGAGTGTTTTTTTCCGGAAGGCACAGCTTGATGATCGCCGGTATCCTGCTGATTCCCGTCGCAGGGGCCTTTGCAGTTGACTGCGATTTCCGCTCCCTGCTCGAAAAAAACCTGGGCGACGAGACACCCCTGGCCCTGGATCTGAGTCCGGTCACGGCCGACTTGAAAGGCCTGGACCGCAGAATCCTGGCAGAAATCGAAGCGGGCCAACCCTATTCCTACTACATCGACACCCTCGACGAGATCCACTTCGTGAAGGGTGAGCGGGTCATCCAGGGTAAAGAAGGGTTCTTGAGCCTGAAAACACCCGGGAGCGAAGGAGTCCGGATCATCAAGGAATCCGGGCAAGCGGTCTTCGACCCGAAAACGAAATCCCTCCGGTTTGGATCGAAGAGTGGATGGGATCTCACGCCCGGAGAGAGTGAAGCGCTCCTGAAAAAGCTCGAAACCCGAAGCCCGGGATTGAAGATCGAGCGGAAAAAGAACCCTCGTCTCGACCGGGGGGTCGCCGTGAACTGCCTCGAGATCATGTCGAAAAGCAGGACAGGGAAAACCTTCCTTCTCGACAATCTGGTCTCATCCAACACGGTGGCGGCGGCAGGGATCGTCACCCAGGAGTTGTCCGGCAATCACTTGCTGAGCGATCCGGAAAAAAGAAAATTGATGTATTCGGATTTGCTGGCGAACAACCTGAGCATTCTGGTGACCAGTCCGATCATCAAAAAGGTGGTCGTGTCCGATGTGGGCCCGGTCCGGGATTTCGCCACCCGAACCACCACGGATTACCTCACGAACGCTCTGGTCAAGAGACCGATCTATGACGCCTTCTCGAAGCCGGGGGAGGGTGAAGAGCCCGATCCCGAAAAAGAAAGCCTGGGAAAACGCCTGGTCCCCTACGATACCGGCTTCAGCGTGGTCCGCTTCTATCCGAAGCGCGTGCTCGACCGTGCCCTGATGAACAAGATTCCGGGCTTGCTCCTGAACGCCTGCCTCGAGGGCAACGAACTGGCGGCGACGCTCGGTCCGAAGATGATCCGGATCTCCGACCGGTACACCTGGGGGCTGATCTACCTCGGGGGACGCAACCAATACCTCCAGATGACCGAATAAAACCGACTCCGGAAAACAAAACCGCCCGGAACCATCGGTCCCGGGCGGCTCGTTCATTCTGGTTTCAGCGGGATGATTGCGCCGGAGCGCGAATCACATCATCCCGTCCATGCCGCCGTGGCCGCCCGGCATCGCCGGAGAGTCTTTCTTCGGCTTTTCAGCGATCAGGGTTTCGGTAGTGAGCATCAGGCTCGCAACCGAAGCGGCGTTCTGGAGAGCGCAACGGCTCACTTTGGCCGGATCGATCACGCCTGCGGCGAGGAGGTCTTCGTAGGTCTCGGTGAGAGCGTTGAAGCCCCAAGCAGGGTTGTTGTTGTTGGTCACCTTGTCGACCACGATGGAGCCTTCCAGGCCTGCGTTGAAGGAGATCTGGCGGAGCGGCTCTTCGATCGCACGCTTCACAATGGCGATACCCGCCTGCTGCTCGGCATTGGTGCCTTTCAGGGTCTCGAGGACCTTGGAGGCGCGGAGCAGAGCGGTTCCGCCGCCGGGAACGATGCCTTCTTCAACCGCTGCACGGGTTGCATTGAGAGCGTCTTCCACGCGGGCCTTCTTCTCTTTCATTTCGACTTCGGTCGCAGCACCGACATTGATGACAGCCACGCCACCGTGGAGCTTGGCGAGACGCTCTTGGAGCTTCTCACGGTCGTAATCCGAGGTGGTTTCAGCGATCTGGGCGCGGATGGTCTTGACGCGTGTCTCGACTTCGCCTTTCTTGCCGGCACCGTCGACGATGGTGGTGTTGTCCTTGTCGACAGTGATCTTGCGAGCTTGGCCGAGGTCTTCGAGGCGGACTTGCTCGAGCTTGTGTCCGAGATCTTCAGAGATCACGGTTCCACCGGTCAGGACAGCGATGTCCTGGAGCATTTCCTTACGGCGATCGCCGAAGCCCGGAGCCTTCACCGCGCAAACGTGGATGGTGCCACGGAGCTTGTTCACCACGAGAGTGGCGAGCGCTTCGCCTTCCACTTCTTCAGCGATGATCATGAGTGGCTTGTTCTTCTGCACCACTTTTTCGAGAGTCGGGAGCAGATCCTTCATGCTGCTGATCTTCTTGTCGTAGATCAGGATGAACGGGTTGTCGAGGATGGCTTCCATCTTGTCAGGATTGGTGACGAAGTAAGGAGAGAGGTACCCACGGTCGAACTGCATGCCTTCGACCACGTCGAGGGTGGTTTCGGAGGTCTTGGATTCTTCGACGGTGATCACGCCTTCTTTGCCGACTTTTTCCATCGCTTCAGCGATGATGTTACCGATGGTCGGATCGTTGTTGGCGGAAATGGTTCCGACCTGGGCGATCTCTTTCTGGTCCTTGATGGGCTTCGCGAGTTTCTTGAGCTCGGCGATCACGGCTTCGACAGCTTTGTCGATCCCGCGCTTGACGTCCATCGGGTTCAGACCGGCGGCGACGATCTTCGCGCCTTCGCGGAAGATGGCCTGGGCCAGAACGGTGGCGGTGGTGGTGCCGTCGCCGGCGTCGTCATTGGTCTTGGAAGCGACTTCGCGGACCATTTGGGCGCCCATGTTCTCGAACTTGTCGGAAAGTTCGATTTCCTTGGCAACGGTCACGCCGTCTTTGGTGATGTTCGGAGCCCCGAAGGACTTTTCGATCACGACGTTACGGCCTTTCGGTCCGAGGGTCACCTTCACCGCGTCGGCGAGGATGTTCACGCCGTTCAGGATGGAGTTACGTGCTTCTTGAGAGAATTTCAGTTCTTTAGCTGACATGTGAGTCTCCTTTATGGGGGGATGGTTTACTGGATGATTCCGAGGATGTCTTCCTCGCGCATCATCAGGAATTCTTCGCCTTCGATTTTGATCTCGGTTCCGGAGTATTTTCCGAACAGGACCTTGTCGCCTTTTTTGACTTCGAGGGGACGGACTTTCCCGTCATCGGTCACGCGACCGGTTCCAACGGCGATGATCTCGCCCTGGATTGGCTTTTCTTTTGCAGTGTCGGGAATGATGATCCCGCCTTTGGACTTCTCTTCTTCGATGAATCTCTTAACGAGCACACGATCGTGCAGGGGACGTACTTGCATGGCATTGACCTCCTCAGGTTTCATTGGGTTAAACCAAAAGTTTCGATTCTGTCGGATTAGATGGTTTCACCCCCCGGATTGTCAACCGACAAACCTAAAAAAAGTCAGAAATATGCCTTTTTGCGCGGATTTTTGACGATGTCAAAATCCCATCCCTTCCAACCGCCTGCATCAAGGAAGTTTTTGCCCGTACCGGGTCAAGATTTCCCGATTTCCTACCGAAAGAGTCAACGAATACCAAACCCAGAATACGGAGTGAACCCATGAAACCGATCCGCTTTGACCGCTTTACTCGGATAATCGCCCTCTTGGTCGGAATGAGCACTTCTTGGACCTCGGCCGCCCCCATACCCGGAAGCGAAGAGCTGAGCGAAGAGAACCTGTTCAAAAAGCCCACCATCGAAATCCCTGAATCCATCGAGCCCTTTGTCGAAGGAAAGGACGACAGCCTCAGTTCGTCCATCCGATCCCCCCTCTTGCGCCGAGTGGGTCGACTCCATCCATTCAAAAATTCATCCACCGAATGATTCATCCCTTGCCTAATCCCGGGATCTGGCATAACTCTAAGGTTCAATTTTGATCCGGAATCCGGCTTGGGGTAGGTAGCTCAGTCGGTAGAGCAATGCCCTGAAAAGGCATGTGTCGGCGGTTCGATTCCGTCCCTACCCACCACTTCCGATCAAAATCCCTGTGTGAATCCACTGTGCCTAGGTGGCGGAATTGGTAGACGCACTCGTTTCAGGGGCGAGCGCCAAAAGCGTGCTGGTTCGAATCCAGTCCTAGGCACCATTTTTTTTCACTCTTCCACACAAAGTAGACGACGGAGTTGGTCACAAGTAACCGGGTCGGCCGTGATGGCCGTGAGACCGCTACTGATTCCACCAGCAAGCGCCCCGCTCGCGGCCCAATCCTGACAGTTTTCGCCCATGGAGTAGAGGCCGTTCATTCCGGTCCAGAATGGGCCTCCAATTGTCGAGATTGCCTGCTCGAAAGGAATTGACGGAAATACCCTAAATAGGTTCGTGGTGGCCACCAGAGTTCCATCGGCACGAGTGTACTGCATATAGGCTTGGAGAGGCCAATTGAAGGGACCCCCTGGAAGCTGGACGGATCGTTGGCCCAAGGCCACCAACAAGGCCCGATAAGTCCCAGTGGGCGGTCGGCTCCCGTCCGCCTGGCAACGGGCGTCGGCACCGGCCACTCCGCCGAGATTCCCATTGAAGGTCGCTCCGGTGAGGAAAACTCTTCTGCTCCCAGCCCCCTGACTGAACATGGGCCGTTCAGCCTGAACCCAACCCACCGCGTTCGAACCTCCGTGGAAGGCTCGGGCATCCGTAACGTTTGAGACATTCCAAGTTGAAATGTCCTGATCGAATGCGGATGCATCGAAAAACATGTATCGCATGCTCACCACCGATGAAGTGTCCCAAATCGGCGCGGACACCGGTATCGGCCGATTGAAGGCGGTCGCGCCTGAGAACATGTAGTCCATGTTCATCACGCGGTTGGTGATCAGCCCGACCGGCACATTGAGAGCTGTCGCTCGAGCGAACATGTAGTCCATGTCCGTTGCCGAAGTCGAGTTCCAAAGCAAGGGCGCACCCCCGTCATTGAAGCTCGCGGCATTGTAGAACATCCTCGAGAACGTTCTCACATTGGAAACATCCCACGAATGAATGTCTTGATTGAAATCGTGCGCACCCTCGAACATTTCGGTCATGTCCATTACTGCGGAAAGGTTCCAATAGAGCCCGGTGGGGACTATCGGTCGATTGAAACGTTCCGCTTCAGAGAACATCTGCGCCATACTGGTCACAGCGTCCGTGACAAGATTGACCTCCTGATTGAAACAGACGGCGTCCTCGAACATGCGGTCCATGTTCTGCACTGCGCTCGTCGCCCATTCTAGCGATCGGGTAGGTTCGTAAACTCCGCAGGTGGAGCCACCATTATTGAATTTCAGGGCATTGAGAAACATTCTTGATGTACTGGTTGCCGACAAGGGATTCATATGGGAAACGCTCTGGTTGAAATTACCCGCGCCGTAAAACATCGAGGCCACATTGGTCGCAAGAGAAATATCCCAATTCGTCAAAGGCCGGTCGAACGAAGTAGCACCCAGGAATACGGCATAAAAATTCGTCACCCGCTCGGTATCCCAAGCCCCGACCGCTCCGTTGAACTGGGTCGCGCCCGAGAACATCTCACGCATGTTCGTCACCGCCGAGGTGTCCCAGGTGTCCAAATCCTGATTGAAGGCCGTCGCATTCTGGAACATCTCTTCCATCCGGGTGACATTCGCGAAGTTCCACCGATTTCCCGTAGCATCCATGGGCTGGTTGTACGAGGTCGCACCCGCAAACATGTTCGAGGTGCGGGTGACAAGAGCGGTATTCCAAGAGAGAGGAGACCCGCCATTGTTGAAAGCCGTCGCATTCATGAAGGTCCCATGCATATCGGTCACCGAAGAGGTGTCCCAAGCACTCAGATTTCGATTGAATGAGGCGGCTCCGGCAAAGGTGCGATAGAGCGAGCGATTGGAATGAACGATCCAAATCCCGATATAATGATTGAACGCTGAAGCGCCATAAAAAGTCTCATACAAACTCTCGACCTGGGAGGTGTTCCAGTCTCGGATATCCTGATTGAACGCCGAAGCGTTTGCAAACATCCGCTTCAAGTTCGTGACGGAACCCGTGTTCCAGGCCTGGATATCCTCATTGAAGGCGGTCGCCCCCTGGAACATGCCCTCGAAAGTTGTGACATTCGAAACATCCCACGCGAGGTTTGAATTGAACACCTTGGCATGCATGAACATGAAGGACATGTCCGTCACACTAGTCGTGTTCCAGGTACCCACATTTTGATTGAAACTTTCGCAACCCGCGAACATTTTGGAGAAATTGCCAGCACTGTTCGTCAACCAGTTGGAGAGGTTCTGATTGAAGGCCATCCGGGTGTAAACCGGAGTGTTGAGCACGGTAAAGTCACTGATGTCGGCACTGAACATTTCTGAGAAGTCCCAAACGGAAGATACGTTCCACACGTCTCCCACCTTGGAACTGATGTCCTGATTGAAAGCCACCGCGCCCCGAAACATCCGACGCATGTCCGTGGCAGCCGCCGTGTTCCACTGGGTGACATCGCCGTTGAACGAGGTGGCGCCCATGAAGATCTCTGAAAAGTCGCTCACAGCACTCGTGTCCGGAACATCCGTCGCACTGAAGCTCACCAGATTCGTGGCATTCTTGAACATGCCATTCATCGAACGCCAAGTCGTGCTCCCCCACCGCGTGACATCCAAGAGGCGCTCGGGGTTCGTTGCGAACTGAAAATGGTCGAAGGTTCCCACCAAAGTGATGGATTTATCCCCCGGCGAAGCATAAGTGTGCGTCCGATCAGAGTCGAGAGGACTGGTGATCTGATCCGAAGTCCCGTCACCCCAGTACACGGTGAAGTTGTAACTCCTTCCGAGCACCAAGGGTAAAGTGGCCGTATTTTGTGCCTTCCAAACGTAACGGAAAGAGTTTGCAGGGAGCGCGGTCACCACCACGCTTGCCGCATTCAAAGGCGGACTCACCAGCGAGACCGTTTTCGATTCGGCCACTGTGGAACTCACCGTACAAGTGGCACTACCCGCAAGATTGGATGGTGAGCAATTCACCGTATTCAGGGACCCACTGACTCCAAGAACGGGAGTCACCCCTGCTACGGCCTGACCTTGGTCATCGATCAAGCTCACCGTGAGGTTGGCTTGCTCGGCGGTGCCAGCCACAAACTCACCGACATTCACCGTCAAGGAGGATAATGGCGGTGCTTGCACGGAGGCATTCTGACCGAATCTCCCCGGCCACATCCGTCCACACCCTGCACCTGCCACGAGCAGCAGAAGCAGGGCCATCTTGCCCCTGTTTCTCCATCCGATCATTCAATTGAACCCGTCGAAATCCTTTCGACTTTTCCACTTTCAGTTTATCGCCCCCGAGCGACACTGTCACCCTTTTCTCTTCGATTCGGGCAACAATCCGCGGTATTCGAACATCCCGTAACGGCAGAGGGAAAAGTCGAAGCGAGTCGGGTCCTCGGGATCGATCCGGGCCAGGTTGCGGGTCACCTCCACCGCAGTCATCCAGTTGGCGGTTTTCTTACGGGTCAGCCCGAGCTTTTTTGAAATCTTGAACAGGTGGGTGTCGAGCGGGATGAGAAGTTGTCGCGGGGTCAACTCAGGGTGGCCTGACCAAAGTCCGAGATCAATTCCATCATCGGGACGCACCATCCACTTCAGGAACATGAGCCAGCGTTTGCAGGTGCTTCCTCCTTCGGGAGAATTCAGCATGTGACCGAAATGGGGACCGGGTGAATGAGGGATCGCACCGGACCAGAGGCGGTATTCGGAAATCAATCCCCGCAGTCCCGCCTCGATGGTGTCATTCTCCTGGCGGTGGTGATGAAGAAAGTGTGATTTCAAACTTCCATGAACCCGACACGACTGCTGGTAGAGCAAGGTCAACTGCACCAGGTCCCGCTCCACATAAATCCGGTGCCGGAATCCGCTCAGTGTCCGGTTCAAGGTCTCCAAATCGCGACTCAGAATTCCGGGGCGTTCCACCAATCCGATCCGCTCGACGGCATTGCGGACCGAAGCGATGATCTGCTTCACTCCTCCAAATGCAAACAGTGCCGATACCAGTGCGATGTATTCTTGATCGGGAGTTCCCCGGAATTCGCGGATCACCGAGAGCGGGTCCCAAACCAGGTACGAGACATCGTGGAAGCGGGTGTAGAGCTCCGAAATGACTTTTTTCTGTGATTCCCGATTCATGCGTCCCATGAACCCACTGTAAAAGGATTGGACAGTCTCGAGAAGCCTCGACATCCGTTTCCAAGTAAAAACATTGATTTTCCCAATAGAATCCACCAGACGCGGACTCACGCCCCCTGGCACGTTCCGTGCTTTCTTCAAGGGTGAGAGTAGAAGAGGGAGAGACTCATGAAATCGTTTTCATTGTTTTCTATGCTCGGTCTGATGGTGCTCCTGAGCGCCTGTGGCTCAAACTCCACCCGGGATCGCACCCTCGGGCAGAGCGGCCTCTCCGACGGCTCCGGCTCCTCTTCCAGTGGCTCCACAACAGGCTCCACCGGCAATATCTACAACCTCCCCCTCGCTCC
>JAIYBN010000006.1 GCA_027488515.1 Pseudomonadota bacterium | reverse complement strand
GTTCAGGCCCCCTCGGGCCATCTCATCGCGAACCGGACAATACATCGCAAGCACGATGTCAATCGTCCCGTTCAGGTCCGAGAGACCTGGAGCGTTCCAGCCTTGGAAGTACCGACCTGTGGACGGTTGCGGTCCAGGTGTGATGTCGACATATCCGACGATCTCGTGGCCCTCCCAGGTGAGTTCACCGTTTGTGCTGGGGTTATGACACACCACAACCACACGTCCCATTGTATGTCTCACAGGTTTTTACCTCCGCCGCGTGCTGCGGCGACGGCGACGACGACGGGTCTTGCCTCCATACCGCTTGATCTCGCGTTCAAGGTCCTCGGGGAGGTTCTTCTCCCGCGCAACAACCCCGACCGCAGTCGGGCTCACAGGAACCGGTTCGAGTTTTCCGACGTTCTCCCAGCGATGCCACCGGTCGTCCACGATGTGCACGAACACCCGCTTCGTTCCGGGTTGGGGGTGAGGCGCTGTATACCGACCGCGCACACGGGTCGGGGGGACATCATTGCGAAGGCAGACTTTCTCACCGACCTCGAACGTCCGACTGTCTGACTGCTCTCGCTGGACAGGCAGCGCCGGAAACACGCAGCGCTTCATTGTAGGGAGCTGCGAAAAACGGAACGGTTCGGCGGAAGCCAGACGACCTCACACGCAAACAATGGCCACGCACAAGTTCTACACGCTCTATGTGGACGTCTATGAGAATGGGGCTCGGAAGGAGATTGGAGACCTGACGGAGGACGAATGCAACGATATCTGCATGGAGATTGAGGAGCTCTGGAGGGACCACTATCGCTTCGAGGCCCATCGCCGCGAGTTCATCACAGCGCTCAGTCGCGAGGATGAGGACATCATCTATCTCCTCACCCGCGAGAACGGGAAGCCCTGTGCCTTCCCCGAGGACTGCATGATCCGCGAGGTGACGGTGGGTGCGCCTGGGATGAATGAGAAGACGCTGAAGCTTGTGGGCGACCGGATTCCGATTCGCATGCCCGGGTATCCGGGACGCCGGTTCAAGGTGCAGTTCTCAGACGTCTAAAGAGATGTCGCTCCGAGAGAGCAATGGCAGCTCGACGGATTCAGAAAGAGCTGGACGATCTCCGCACCACTCCCATTGAAACCTGTACAGCAGGCCCCACGGCCAATGACCTCTATGTCTGGGCCGCAACCTTGGTGGGCCCGAAAGACAGCCCCTATGAAGGCGGTGTCTTTCACTTGAGCCTTGTGCTTCCCACAAACTATCCCTTCAAGCCTCCCAGGGTCACCTTCACCACCAAGATTTTTCATCCGAACATCAGCCTGACGGGCGCAATCTGTCTGGACATCCTGAAGGACCAATGGAGTCCTGCACTGTCCATCGCGAAGGTCTTACTCTCGATTAGCTCGCTGTTGACGGACGCAAACCCGAAGGATCCGCTCGTTCCGGACATCGCGCGCCTCTATGTCGAGAACCGCCCAGAGTTTGACCGGACGGCGCGGGAGTGGACCCGTCTCTATGCGTAAAACAAACCGAATGCGGGCCGGTCAGAGGTGTTCAATGGAGACCTATAAGTCCGTCCATCGGACAAGTTATCATTCTGCGACGATTCTTCAGCGGGGAAAGCCCATCGCGACCGCACGGAATTCCGTGGGCTCTCGGTCGAGAGGGTGTGGGTATTCGGATCAGACGATTCATGCCGAACGTGCAGTCGTGAAACGGTTAGGCGACCTCTCACGACTCAACGGGTGTGTGCTTCTCGTCGTTCGTCTCAACAAGCAGGGAGATGTCCTGAACTCGGAGCCCTGTGCGGACTGCCGGAAGTTCCTGGAGAAGTGCATGCGGGAGTACGGACTTCGCAAGGTACTCTACTCCTGACCCATCTGACGGCAGTACTCCTCGTAGGACAGGCGAGGAGCTGGAGGAGGTGCAGACGGTGAGAGGGCCTGGGGAACAAAGCGAGAAAACAGCTGCTGGCCCACGAGTGTACTGGCCTGCTCGGCGGTGATCTCACCCTTTTCAATGCGGCGCTTGAGCTGGAGCATCTCGAAGAAGGTCTGGTCCAGACGGTCTTCTGCGTGCATCTGGAAGAGGCTCGGATAATTGAAATACAGGGACTCATTTTCCTCCTTGAGCTTGGCCTCATACTCGGCCGTCTTTCCCTGACGCCGGAGCTTCCTCCACTTGGTCTTACTGGCATCCATGCGCTTGACGAGCGCCTGGATCTGCGTTGCCGTCAGAAGCTCGTCTGTGATTCCACGGCGTCCTTCGGCAACTTCCTCGGGTGTGAGTTCGCGGGCAGCTGACATGCTTTGTTGTCCGATGATTTACTATGGAGGAGACCGCAGTAAATTGGACAACCTGGCTGGTCAAACGCATGTTCGGAGACGATGACGAGAAAACAGGGACCATCGTGCGGGCCATCCATACAGGTGTGACCTATATGGCGCTGGGCTGTATCGTCTTGTCCTTCACGCTGATTCCGGCCTTCTGGTTTCAGACCGTCCTTCTGGGGTTCTGTGGGTTGGTCTGGGCGCAGCACATCGTCTTCCATGGTTGTGTCTTCTCCAAGGTCGAGCAGCGACTGCTGAAGGACGAGACCTCGTTTCTGGACCCGTACCTCCGTCTCTTTGATGTGGAGGCGACAGAGCGCTCCAAGCAGGGCATCCTCATGATGCTCAGTACCGTTGGCATCACGATGTTCACCCTCGCATGGGGAGGACGAGCGGTGCGCGAGGTTCTACCGCAGCTGACAGCGCTGGGGAAAGCTGTCGCACCAGCGCTTCACATTCCGCTGCCGTCGTCATCCCCGTCAGGATCACTTGTCCCGTCCTGAACACCTTCGCAATCCACTTGGTCTCCGGAAAGTAGACCTTGACCGCGGGATAGACCGCGGGCTCATAGTTCGTCTTGTAGCCCTGTCGACGGAGGGCCGAATGCAGGCTCTCGCGCGAGAGGTTGGTGATGCCCCGGAGCGAGGTCTTGTAGTTCATGAGCACCACTCGACGCGTGTCCGGAGTCCAGGCCCCCTCGAGCACAGCCTCAGGACAGGTGGTCTCAATGGCCTCGCGAATGCGAGACACCACATCGCGGTCGTACCGCTCGTCCAGAACGCCCGTGATATGAAACACGCCGTTCTGGAAGATTTTGACCGTGATTTCCTTGTCAGGGAGGGACCCATTGCCGCTGGACATCAGGACCAGCGTGATGCTATTGTGACCGAACCCCGTCGTCCGCTTGGGAGCCACGCTTGGCTTGACGCGGTGCCGAATCCGATCCTTTTTGGACTCGCCGCGCTTGAGAACGCCTTGCTTTTCCAGCTTGATGAACACCGGGGTCAGCGGCAGGCGCTCCACCAGCATCGTCGTGTCCAGGCGCACGCCCATCGTGTACAGCACCACCATTGTCGTGAGAATTGGGGACTCCATTGGGGTCAGTTGTGTAAATCACATCCACGTCCGTTTTCCAGGCATACGGAAGGAGGAGGGGCATGGAGCAGACAAGATGACAGGGGAAGGCTCGCAGCACTGTGCGAAGCCGTGTTTCCTCTTGGGGAGTGAGCATGAAGCCTTCGAGGTAGCCAAACCAAATCACAGCGGAGGTTTGGTGGGTGCGAACCGCCAGTGCGGCCTCCACGAGGTCGTCCAACGGGAGTCCAGAGAGATCAATCCACTCCGGCTTCCGGGACACGGGCACCGTGTACACCGTCAACATACTGTCTTCACCACGGCTCCGTTTAAGACGGAACCTCCGGGCGAGACCGAGAGGTCGGGAGCGTGACCTGCTGGGCCACCGTGAGCGCGCACTGGCATCCTCCCTCAAACTGGGGAGGCTTGCCACAGACCGTGCAGCACGCCGCGGTGTTCCAGCCGCGCTGGTAGACGTTCTTCGCCGCCTGGACGGCCGCAAGCTGGGAATCTGCGCGGAGACGGTCATTGTAGTCCGGCATCGCACTGACGTCATAGCAGACCAGCCGAATCTGCGGGGCCTTCGCGTTGATGGCCCTCGCACTCTGGGCCACCGCCTGACCGGCTGTGTACTCTGCGTAGACCGCGGCATCCTGAACCGAGTGTCCGCCCTTGATCAGAGAGTTCACGCGGGTCGAGGGACCGTCCAGGACGACGTTGCCGGAGACGGTCGTGGTCTTCTGCTCCTGAACCCCAGACGCCGCAAGACGGCGAATGATTTCCGTCTGATGACCGGCATCCCGATGCGGCCGGGTGTCGAGAATCTGGGGTGTCCGCTGCATCTTGCGCGACAGGTATTCGCTGTACGACGACATTCTTATCTTCCCCGCAAGTCAAAAAATGGAGCTCCGGATTCGGATTCCATGGGATGCTCCGTGTCTTGTGGACGACTGTACGAGGGATGCCTGTGCAGGGGAAGTCTTTTGCTTCAGTTGTCTTGTGGATTCCATCTCAAATCCCCGGATGACTCAGGAACTTGACCCGGCAACACTCCATCGTAAGGCCCAGGTCATTCAGCGCGCGTCCCTCCGCCGTCACTTTCGTCGTCGTCGTTAGATACTCGAGGTCGCCAGACTCCGGGCGTCCATCCTGCTTGCGATAGGCCTTGACACGCTCCAGAAAGGACTTCCACTTGCCGAAGATCGGGCGGTTGCACGTGCAGCAGAGAACAGGAATGGGGAAGTCCATGGTACTGTCCTTCGGTTTATCTTGGAGACGTCCGTTTTCTTCTCTGACAATACCACAATGCGATTCCGCGCCACGTATCAAAACTTTGCGCTTGTCGGGTTTGCGCTGATGCTCATTCTCGGGTTCGGCGTTCTGGTCTGGCAGAAGGACGTGAAGCTGGATGTGATTTCCAAGGACCTGGTCAAGGACCACTCCCGGTTCACTCCGACGGAGTCGATTGATGTTGCGCAGGCGATGCGGCTGGTGACCCATGATCCGCCGAAGATGCTCGCTCCTCCACAGGCGGCACCTCCGATGATGGTCTACCCGCCGTCAGCCGAGGACTTGGCACGCCTTTCCGGGCTTTAAACGCCTGCGCTTCAGTCGCAGGACCCGGCATCCAATACGGCCACTCAGCAGGAGGCGGAGGGGGCTTGGAGACACGTTCATACAGCACCTGAAGGAGCATCCGCTCCTGCGGTTCAAGCGCCTTGAGCATCTCAGATGTAAAGTTCATGGTACGTTCCTTTCTCCGCTCAAAGGTAAATCTGTTTTCCATGTCGCGCACCAAGACCTACGTCATTGTCGCACTCGTGGTTCTTGCTGTGCTCGCAAACGCGTCCGGAGGACTCCGGGACCTGTTTGGGATTTCTGTGTTTGGAGCGTCGAAGGAGCATGGGTGGGCCGATGGTCTCTTTCTCCTAGTGGCGGCGATTCTTGCGAGTCTTACGCTTCGCTGAGCGACGACGCGTCTTGCGCCCTCCCTGAATCTTGGTTGCAGTCGAGTCCTGTCCGAGTCCGAGGACGAGTTTGCGCTCGTTCAACCAGAGCTTGCGTTCATTGGGATCCGTCGGCTCTTCGGCATTGATCCTCGCAAGCTCTGCACGCTCTGTGCGGGGCATACCACTCCTGTCCGCCCTGCGAACAACCACGATGTTCTGACGAGGTGTGGGGCTGGTCCACGTATCACGTTTCCCCGGCATTGTCTAGAGTCAACACAAGAATGGAGGTCTTGGGCTGGATGGCCCTCGGGGCGTTAGTCGGGGCCGCCGGTGTCTGGATCTACTTTACTGACCAGTCGACCCGAATCCGCCAGCTCCTCGTTGGTCTGGGGCTGCAGGAAGATCCTCGGGTCGCTCCACAAGCACCACAGTCGTAAACGGAAGCCAGTCGTGCGCGACCAGCTGGAAGAGACGACGGCCATGGGGAATCTCGTACGAATGATCCGTCCCGAAATAGTCCACGCGCGCAATGAGCTCGCCCCGATAGCCCGCATCTGCAAGGCCAATCTGGTTGGACATCCGAAGGGGAGTCAGAGAGGTAGACGACCGGGCGAGAAGAAGCACCGGAACCGGTCCGTGAAGGGCACTGATGGCCGCCGCCACGACACCCGTGCGAATCTCACGGGCGAGGTGCTTCTCTGGAAGATTGAAAAACGTGTGCGCGGGACAGAGAAGGTCGACGCCCGAGTCGGTGGGACGACGGGCCTTGAGATGGTCGCGCATGTCCGAGCGAAGACGCTCGTCGGGGATCCACAGGTACAGGGTGCTCATACTCTCTTACGAGTGGTGCGCCGGCGACGTGTAAGCTTGCGACGACGGGAGCGTCCTTTGCCTGTCGAGGGCTTGAAGAGCTCATTGAATCCGGGATACGTCCGCTCCAACTCTGCGAGCTTGAGAATCTCCGCGCGCGAGGACGTTCCTTGGGTCTTGAGTTTGTAGTAGGTCTCCCAGTCAGGGAGCCACGGATAGCGGCTGAGAACCTCATGCGCGAACGGAGTTCCCTTCGCCTTGCGGTAGGCGAGAATCCCCTCGGAGAGATCTTTCCACGCTTGGGTTTCCCAGTACTTGCTTACAAATTCAAAGGCGTCGACCATTACTCTTCCGGCGAGACAGTTTCTTGCCACGACGGGTCTTGCGACGACGGCCTCCTCGCTTCATGGCCTCACTGACACCCTTGGCCCACGTCATCGCAATCGCGGGCTGCCATCCCTCCATGGATTTGAGCGTGGTTTCCTCGGCCTTCGTCAGGCTCCCCTCTCGCTTCTTGAGGTCGTAATAGGTCATAAAGTCGAAAATGGCCTTCAAAAAACGGTCTCCCCGAATCCGAGTGCCGACTGCGGCCTTCTGCGCAGGAGTCGTTGCAGTATCCACTTGCCTCACAAACTCGAGGGCGATCTTCCGATTGTCTTCCTTGGCCCAGTACTGTTCCACATCCTCAAATGCGGTCGCCATTGTGTTCTCACCAGAGGATTTCCAGCTCCTGGGTGGACCAGAATTCGGCCGTCCCGTCGGGCAGCTGACGGCGCACCAGGAAGGGAAGCTTGCGCTGCTCAATCTCGCGCTTGGCGACGTTCCAGACGAACAGGGGGTCGCTCGTGCGAAGTCCCGTCAGCTCCACCAGCGGCTTGGCCCCCTCCGCCAGCTGCTGGGCGCGCATCGCGACGAGAGCGGTGTACTCATACTTCGTGTAGTAGCCACGGGTCTTGCGGGGCTCCTTCACAGACTCGATGACCTCGGGACGAAAGACAGGCTCCATTGCTTATCGTTCTCTAGGGATTGTTTCTTCCGTTTTAACCAAATGCCGCGGGTTCCCGATGCATCGATGGCGACCCGTGTGGTCAAGGCCGCCGCAACCATCACGGCCGACCCGACGATCAAGTCGCGTACCTTTGTCGCCCCTCAGAAGGGTGGCTATCAGGCGGCGCAACTCAAAGCCTCCGACGTCCAGCGGTATCGCCCTGGAACGGTCCTCTCGGCTGTCGCGTGGAAGGGACGTCAGCGGCAGGGGACACGGTTTCTAAGCGGTCCTCCTCAAGCTCCTCTCTCCGCAGTCTTCACCTACAAGGCTGGATTGCTGCCGGATACCAACCTCCCCGCCAGTGGACAAGTGGGAATTGCCATCTCGACCCCGAATTACACGATCCTTCTGAGCACGACCGATCGCAGTGGAACGCTTTCGTCTGCGTTTCTCGACGCAGCGTTCGCGTCGTCGACCATTACGCTCACATCGGGAGCGAAGGTTGCGGTGTACACAAATACCTTTACGGACATTGTAAAAACGGGAAGCTACTATCGCATTGGCGTCTCCCAGACGAGCCACACGTTTAGCGATGGCGATGTCGTGACAATCACCTATGCCTAAAGAGTTTCGCAGAACCATACAATGCCAAGTGTTCCCGATGCCTCCATGGTGACCCGTGTGATCAAGGCCGCTGCGACTGTCACGGCCGACCCTGAAAAGAAGTCCCGTACCTTTGTGGCCCCTCTGAAGCAGGGCTATCAGGCTGCGCAACTGCGAGCCTCCGAGCCCCAGCGCTACATCGCGGGGACCGTGCTTGCGGTTCCCATCTGGGAATCACCGCAGGCAGGCCGGAAACTGTTCTTGAAGTAAAAACAAGATGCCGACCCTCAGTGCCTCGGACTACACACAGTATCTCAAGTTTAAGGCGGCGTCAGTGTCTCCCATTGCACCCGCAATCCAGACCCGCGACAATGTGGCTGTCTCGCAGTCGCTCATCAACGCAAACGTCCTCGCGAGCCAGGCGGCGTTGGCGACCACGCAGTCTGTCGCAACCAAGATGACTGTGACGACCAATCCTGCGATCGTCACAGGTGCGCTCGCCAACGTCATTACGTCTGTCGCCAATTCCTCGTCAAAATTCTTGTATACGACATCCCAGGCGCATGGACTTGTGGTTGGAGACATCGTGACCATCCGGGGTCTTACACCAGGAACCGGTACCGACCCCAATGTAACCAATGGAGTGGTCTCCCTCCTTGGGACGGCCAACGAGTTCTACGTCGACGGCGCAAGTGGGATTGTTGGCACTGGACCGGGGCGCATCGTGGGCCGTGTCTACTATACGACCGATGTTGCGCACGGACTGACGGTTGGGAATCTCGCTAGCGTCTCGGGGATTTCAACCTTCACGGCAGCCGAAGCGCCTGTCCTCAAGGCCCCCACGTCAACGACGTTTGTCCTCTCTAGCACCACCACGGGAACAACGGTCACGGGTGCCTCGGGTGTTCTTACAACGACGGTCTACACAACGCGTACGCTGGCCCTGACGACCAATGCGCGCGTCGTTGCGCTTCCGGTTCCGCAGGTCCGGTCGACCCCCGTTGCGAAGTCCACCGTGTCCTTTGCGGGCACGTCAGGGGCTCTCGGATCCTCTCCCGTCCAGCGCCCGGGCGGCCTTCCCACGGGCTTCAAGAACTCGCAGGGGACCTATACCCGCCTGCCCCAGTCTGCGGGGTGGTAGCGAGCCTGTATGGGCGAGCCGCCTACTCATCACTCTGCCGCGCCATCTGCTTCCATGTTTCCTTACACACCGTACACCGATAGTACCACATCACGGTCTCTGCATCCAATTTGATGCCCTTGATGGAGGACTCCTTGCCCCGGGTTGAGCATGCGTCGTTGGGGCACACCATGGTCGTGAAGGTCGGGAGCGTGGGATCGTACTCAATGTACGGGTTCATCGCGTATTGCGTGGACGTATCTTGCTGGAGGCTGTGGTCGTAGACGATGGGATTCGCCTTCGTGACCTCCTCCTCATACGGGCAGGACCGGCACTTGTGGAAGGCTTTGCGCTTCCCGTCCACCTCACGCTCCACCGTATCGAAGAGAAAGTTCGAGCAGTCGCGACAGAACTTCATTGTACTTGTCTTCTCTCTGGGAGTTTGTAGGTCCGTTTTCGTGCGTTCAAAACGGATGGCCGGCCGACCTTTTGTCTGGGGGGGTAGTATGGCGACTCGTCTGGACCTCTTTCTGAATGGAAACCCGAATGGAAAGACTGACCGCGAGAAGGTAAGCCGGCAGGTCACTGACAAGGACAAGCCCTTCAGTCACTGGTCCTTCGAGAATCGCGAGAAGTGGATGATCACGGACGATGACGAGCCGGAGTTCTTCAAGCTCTACTGCGCGGACCTCCGCAACTGCAAGGCTCGCTTCCTCACGGAGAAGTCCACGCCGATTGGTCAGGTTCGCATTGACCTGGACTTCAAGTACAAGGGCCGCGTCGACGAGCACAAGCACACCCAGGAGCAGGTCGTCGCCTTCGCGAAGGTCTTCATGGAGAAGCTCAAGCTCTACCACGAGCTGCCCGAGAGCGTGGAGCTCTATGTCCTGGAGAAGGACCACCCGACCTACAGCAAGGCCGATGACATCTCCAGCTCTGGCATCCACATGCAGATTCCCAGCATCAAGACCCGTGCGGACATTGAGCAGAGCATCCGCCGGTCGATTCTGAAGGACATGGAGACCGTCTTCCCCGACCTCGGATGCACGAAGCCCTGGGACGATGTCTACGACAAGCAGCCGCTGAGCCACACGAACAACTGGCCGCTGCTGGGCTCCAAGAAGAACACGGATGGTGCGCTTCCCTACAAGATCCGCTACATGCTGGACTGGGACCGCGAGACGGGCGACATCAGCGTCGATGAGGCGGTTCCTGAGGTCATCACGCCCGACCTCGTCAAGAAGCTCTCGGTCCGGTCTCGGAAAGAGGAGGAGACGCCGCTGACGCCGTTCGCCATCGAGCACTGCCGCCCTCCCGCTGAGGCGCCGGTGAACCGTGCGGTCTCTCGGGGTCGCCAGATGGAGCGGACGGAGTCTGACTCTCGCGGCTCGTCTCCCGGGCGTGGTGTCTACATCGCGCCGATTTCGGAGACCTTCAAGGACTACATCGACAAGCACGTCAAGAACCTTGGCGAGCACCGCCGGAGCGGAGACCACAACGACTGGGCGGCCGTCGGACAGTGCCTCAAGAACATCCACCCCGATCTGGAGGATGTGTTCCTGGACTTCATGGCACGGACGACGGTTCCGGGTCGGGAGGCCAAGGCTCGGACGGCGTGGAACGGCTTCGTCTTCCGTGTGGAGGGCGAGCGCCTCGGTCTTGGAAGCCTGCGGTCGTGGTCGAAGCTCGACAACTTCGACGGCTATCTTGCCATCGAGGCGAGCAACGTCGACCGCCTGGTGAACGATGCGGCCGAGCGTGAGACGGAGTACGACTACGCGCAGGTCATCTTCGCGAAGTACCGTGACGAGTTCAAGTGCGCGGACTTCAAGAACAAGGAGTGGTACCAGTATGTCGGCCATATCTGGCGGCAGACGGACGATGGCGTGGAGCTCCAGAAGCGCCTGCCCTCGGATATCGCCAAGCTCTTCATGACCAAGGAGCAGGAGCAGGGCACCTTCGCGCAGAACAACCCCTGCCAGCACTCGCTCAAGGAGCCGGACCCGACCTGCGAGACGTGCCAAGCGATCTCGAAGAAGAAGATGTACTGGAATGCCTGGCTCAAGCTCCGTCGTACCGGCTTCGCGGAGTCGGTGATGAAGCAGTGCCGCCTTCTGTTCTACGACCGCGAGTTCGCGAAGAAGCTCGATGACAACAAGCACCTCATCGCCTTCACGAATGGAGTCTACGACACGCTGACTCAGACCTTCCGCCCGGGGCAGTCGGAGGACTACATCAGCTTCTGCACCAACGTCGAGTTCCGCCTCGACACCCAGTACCACGAGTTCCCCTGCTGGTCGGAGCTCAAGCAGTTCCTCGACAGCATCCTCCCCCACAAGGTCGTCCGGGACTACTTCCTCAAGCATCTCGCGACGTGTCTGTCGGGTGTCTTCACGCAGCGGTTCCACATCCTCACGGGATCGGGCTCGAACGGCAAGTCGATGCTCATGAACTTGTGCGCGACGGCTTTCGGCGAGTACTGCTACAAGACGAACGTCGCGATGTTCACCCAGAAGCGTGGCTCTGCGGGCTCTGCGAATCCCGAGCTGGTGCGCATGAAGGGCAAGCGCTTCGTCTTCATGTCCGAGCCGGATGAGGGCGAGCCTCTGTCGACGGGCTTCATGAAGGAGCTGACGAGCTCGGAGAAGGTGACCGGCCGCGACCTCTTCAAGGGGTCCAAGGAGATGGTGGAGTTCGATGTTCAGGCCAAGTGCCATCTGGCCTGTAACGACAAGCCCAAGGTCAACACGACCGATGGAGGCACCTGGCGCCGTCTCAAGGTCATCGACTTCCCGATGAAGTTCGTGGCGGATCCCAAGGGACCGAAGGAGCTTCCGATGGACGAGAGCATCATGCACAAGGTGCTCTCGCAGGAGTGGGCCGAGTGCTTCATGGCCTATCTCATTCACCTCCACAAGGAGGGGAAGGGACTTGCGAAGCTGACGCCGCCGAAGGAGGTCGATGCGTACACGAATGAGTACAAGGAGGAGTCGGATGCGATTGCGCGGTTCATGGGCGAGTTCATGCACAAGGTGGAGGAGTCCGTCACGGATCCCGTTGAGGGATACGAGAAGGTCTCGTGGAACGAGATTGCGACGACGTTCAAGGAGTGGAAGCGTCAGAACGAGGTCAGCGTGGGAGTTCAGGAGCTCCGGAAGCGCGTGGAGACGACCTACGGGAAGCTGCCCTCGGGCGGGTGGGCGAACTTCCGCTTCGGGCAGGTCTAATGGTGGGAGCGGCGGTGCTTGCCGCCCTTGTAGGTCTTGCGGCGGGTCTGGCGACGACGACGGCCTCCGAACGTGGAGGGCTTGGTCTCCTCCACAGCGGCGACAGGAGGAGGGGTCACAGTTTTTACATCCGCAGCCGAGGCCTCACCGGCGCAGGACTCATCCTTGGTGGCCTTGGCCTTGGCCGCAGCCGCATCCGCATCGGCAGAGGTCTTGGTGGCCTTCTCACAGCTCGGCTTGAACCAGCTTCGGGGGTCATACCACGCCCCGCCACGACGAGAGGTCTTGCGAGCCATTTGTAGAGAGGGACCTACTTTTTTACGCGGTGCGGGAAGCGCCGATCTTGGAGAGGAAGTAGGTGCGGAGGATGCCGATGGTGAAGACGACGATGACGAAGGAGATGGCGAGCTGGACGAAGGCGGAGAGGAGCTCGCCGATCTTGAGGGTCGCGCCACCGACGGTCACAGTGTACGAGGCGACACCCTTGCCAGCTGCGGCCGCAGGCGCCAGGATAGGGGCGATGATGCCGTCGGAGAGGGCGGTGAAGAACTTGGAGACAACCGAGCCCAGGTAGATCGCCGCCGTGATGATGATGAGATCCTTGGTGTCGAGCATTTTGTTTCTCCTGCGAGATTATTCTGCCTAAGGACAATGGACACTCGCTTCTGGGGGCCGAGTGCATGGCAGCTCTTCCACCTCATTGCGTTCAAAGCCGAGCACCCTGACGATGTTCTCAATCAGATGAAGGACGTTCTTCCGTGCCGCTTCTGTCGCGAGTCCACGACCCAGTTCGTCAAGGAGCATCCCCTCCGCGGCGATCCGGGCAAGTGGCTGTACGACCTGCACAATCGCGTCAACGCCAAGTTGCGGACGCAATCCAAGGATGATCCGACCGTTGTCGACCCGGGCCCGGATCCGTCGTTTGGCGACGTCAAGGCGAAGTACGCCGCGATGAAGCCGGTCAACATCCCGGGGCGCGACTTCTTGTTTTCGATTGCGTCCAATTACCCAGAGGCGCCTGAGCCCCAGGACATGGCGACCCAGCGGACGTTCCTTCATGCGCTCGCCAAGGTCTATCCCTTTCAGCGCCTGCGGTCTGTGTATGCGAAGTACCTTCAGGCTCACGAGCCGTCGCTCGGAAGCCGGAGGACCTATCTGAAGTGGATGTACGGCCTACTGAAGGCACTCGCAGATGAGCTCAGTGTGGAGCTTCCGTCCTTTCGGGGCTATGCCCATCATGTGGCGTATTACAAAAGTGGGTGTTCGAAGAAAACCTACCATGGGAAGACGTGTCGCAAGCTAGCGGGTGGAGGCCTGACTAAGTCCCGTGACCGTCGGACGACCTACCGCGTGTCGCACAGCCGCCTGCTCTGAGAGGCGAATGTGCTTGGCACTATAGACTGAGGACCGCTTGTCCTTCGCGGATTTCTTGCTCTCGCGGCGGGTCTTGGGATCGTCCATTGAACAGACTCCGCAGCCTGTCTTTTAATGGCGACGAGTGCCGCGACGCGTGCGGCGACCGCCAACAGTGGCCGGGGAGAGGGCAGAGCCACCCTTGTAGGTCTTCTTGGCCATCTTGAGGACCTGCTTGAGGGACTTGCCCTTGTGAGCCTTCATGGTCTTCTTCACGTGGGCGAGCCACTTGGAGCGCTTCCCGGCGGACTGGTCAACAGGTGCAACGTCAGACATTTTGTTTCCTACGCGCGACTTTCTTTTGCGACGAACCCAGGAGGTCCAGACAGAAAGAGATTCCACTGGCAGCCAAACGCAAGGGGTGCAGAGGGATTTCCCACAACCGTCTTGAACCGAGGGTCGGGGGCGACGAGGACGATCCCTGTCCGCGTGAAGGCCTTGAATTCCGTGGGGTCGCGAGGCGACACGGCTTCCTGATAGCTCACGCGCCGAACGTCGGGGTCGGACCAGTTGAGATTCAAGAGAGGCTCGAGGGCCGTGCCGTTGACAGATCCGCCAGACACGAGAATGAGCGTATTGCCGAGCTGGGACATCGGAGCGGACGCAAGGTGCTTGTCGGCCACGAGGAACTGCCGGGGAATGGTCTGGAGGTGCTCGGCGACCTTGTTCAGGGTCACCGTGCGGTCGGTGTGGAGCACCATCGAGAGGATGAACGGGTCCTTGGACGGGAAGGCCTCATTCGCGATATCGATGCACACGCTCTCAAAGGACACGTTGTCGACGGCCACATTGCTGCCCCCGGTCTGGGGCTTCGTCGCGACCACCGGCTCATCGCGCTCGTCCGAGTAGATGTGAACTTCCAGGAGTCGGATCCCGCGCTGGATGGCCGAGGGAATGTCCTCAAAGACAGACCCTGCCGCGATATAGTCCCGAAGACGCCCCGTGCGGGGGAGCACCGGATGCTTCTGGGTCCAGGTATCATAGAGCAGGTAGACGAGAAGTGCCGCCAACAGCGCAGCCAGAAGCGCCTTCATTGTTCTTTCGTGCGAGATTCCTTTGGCATCCGAAACAGGAAGTTGCGAAACGCATTCATCACATCATCGGGGATCTTGCTGTCCATGGGAATCTCCAGGAGACACGCGAGGTGGAAGTACAGGCAATAGACCCCGCACTCGGAATCCTTGTACTGGTGCCGGGTCTTGTTGTAGGTGAGCTTCATGCCCTTCGCATGGGTCTTGGTCGCATCCCACTGCTCCTTCCAGCGCTTCATGAGTCTGCGAATCTCGGGCTCCGGGGTCTGGGCATAGGAATCGAAGTAGGTCATGCGGGGATACTCCAGCTCCGGGCGGATGTCGCAAAAGACAGCCACCCAGTGCTGCCCCGGTCCATCGTGGGGATCCGTGTTGATGACGATGCCAATCCGGTGCTTCCCTTTCTCCGCCAGCTTGGTGAGCTTCATCGCACAGAGCGCAGAGACCAGACACTCATTCATCTCGTTCTTCAGGTCAAAGTCCATGGGAAGGGATCCGATATAATGGTAATCGGGAACCATCTCCACGAAGAGTCGCTTCTCTGCGGCATCAATGTCCGTCGAGCTCAGCCACTCATAGCGATTGACGGCCCACTCCTTGGGGGCCTTGGGGCGTCGCATGAGGGACGTCATGATGCACTCGGCCTGTCCGGTCTTGCAGTGCGCCCACATCCGGCGCTGGAGCTCCTCCCAGGTGGCCTCGGCATCTCCCTCGGGGAACTTAGCCTCTCGCGGGTGTTCTTTTTCATAGACGGTCTTGAGGCGGGCAATCTGCTCCTCGTCAAGCCACGACATCCTTGTTCAAAACGGATACTTTCCGTGCGAGGAGGAGACAAGCACAATGGAGTCTCTTTCAACCCCCCTTCGTCGCTATGTGGATATCAGCAAGCGCCTCACCGAGCTCAATGCCAAGGCACGTGAGCTTCGCGAGGAGCGGCAGTCGGTGGAGCTGGACCTCGCAGCCGTCTACAATGAGCGGGCCGGAGCCGAGATTCCCCAGAAGATTGCGCTGAATCAGTCCAAGATGATGTTCATGGTCAAGAAGCCCGGTGAGTGGAAGAAGGGCTGGACGCTGTCGAAGAAGCAGCTGGAGGAGTACCTGAAGGAAATCCTGCCCGAGCACGGCGAGGATGTCCTGCGGGAGATTGTGATCCGGCATGACCGGAAGATGGTGGCGACAGACTATGCGTTTGATCTGAAGCCCTTTGACGAGGACGAGACGGCTACTTAAGAGGTACAACAGGAGGACGTGGGGGTGGGGGTGGATGGGTCAAGCAGCGTTCCATCTGCTGGACAAGGTCCTGAAGGGTGACAAGAATCTCCTGTGTCTGCTGGAGATTGCGCTCTGGCAGAAACCCATGCTGAAGCCGAGTGAGGTGGACAACCGCCACTCGGTTCACCTCTAAAGCCCGCATCGCGAGGTTCGTCAAGGGCTTCACCATCAAGATCGCGAGTATGGTATACAGAAAGAAACATTTTTCCATGAAAACCGACCTACGGGGGGCACGCGAGACACCCTCAAATGGACTCGTACTGCCCCTACAATCCGAACAATCGGTTCTTCAAGGAGACTGACATTCATCGCATTCTCCACCGCTATGGACTTCCCCACTATCGCATCCAGCGGCCTGCGCTGTTCCAGACCGCCATGATTCATACCACCTATGTGCGGAGGTCGGAGTATACCACACCTGATGGACGTCCTGCGCATCTCGCGCCGTGTCCTCCGGGCGTCATGCCGCTGCAAGACGAATCCTATGAATGTCTGGAGTTCGAGGGAGATAGTGTTCTGGGGGTTTGCGTGGCCACGTATCTGCGCCGGAAGTATCCGGAGCGGAAGCAAGGCTTCTTGACGGATGCTCGCAAGGAGCTCGTCAACAATGAGCGGATCGGGGCGTTGTCGAAAGACATTGGGCTGAACCGGTTCTACGTCATCAGTCGGCACAATGAAGACTCGGCTGCGATTGACGGACGGAACAATACGAAGAAGCTGGGGGATATCTTTGAGGCGTTCTTGGGTGCGCTGTGGACCGACTGCGGACATCGGTTCACGATCGTCTATGCGTTCGTGGTCGCGGTCCTGGAAGCCCATCTGGAAATTGAAGAAGTGGTGACGTCCGCGACAAATTACAAAGACCTCTTCCAGAAGCATTGCCAGAAGGTGCTTGGCTGTACACCAACCTACGTGATGTTATCCAATGACCCGAAGCTTGGAATTCGAGTGGCAGTGTGCGATGCCTCTGGAGCCCATCTTGCGTATGGCGCGGGACCGACGCGAAAGAAGGCCGAGCAGGCGGCCTGTCGCACGGCGCTTACTTCCGTTTCTGGGTCAGGAGGCGGCCCTTCCGATAGCGCTTGATGGTGCGGCCGCGTGGGAACAGGACACTCTTCGTGCAAATCGCGATCGCAGCGGATTCCTTGGACGATCCCTTGCGGGCCTTGACGGTCTTGCGAACCGCCTTGACACAGGAGCCAAAGCGCTTGGCCTGGGACTTGCGACGACCACCCTCGAGGTCAAAGTTCTCGGACCAGAAATCAGGCCGGGGCGGAATCTCAACCGCAAGACTCCGCTGAAGGGGTGCCCCCTGAGACTGAGGCGGACTCAACCCAGTCAGGATGTCCACGAGTTGCGCCTGAATGCTGCGCACAATCGTCAGTCGCACAGACTCCCGGGCCGTCGCCGCATTCCGCAGCAGCTCCCTGGACGCACGCAGCCCCTCCTTCTCGGCCTCCACCACGTCCCGCCTCACGAGGAGCGCGTCGATGGTGTTCTCCAGCACCCCGGGTGTGTTGGGTTCCGCCTCGAGCGAGGCGAGAAGAGTCTGTGGCGTGTGGGACGACATTGCCTTGTGTTCCCGAGAGGAGTTTTTCTCCTTCCGTCAGTATAAACAAATGGGCGGTGGTCTCCTTCAGCTTGTTGCCTATGGTGCTCAGGACGCCTACCTCAGTGGCAATCCGCATATCACGTTCTGGAAGATCCTCTACAAGCGCCACACCAACTTCGCGATGGAGGCCTTCCGCGTCAACTTCACCGGCGCCCCCGTCTACGGCCAGCGCCTCGTCGCCACCGTCAACCGCAATGCGGACTTGATTTGGAAGACGTACGTCGAGGTCACCCTCCCGGACACCGATAGCACCCCGAACACAGTCAGTACGAGCTATCCCACGGACATTGTCTGGTCTGCAGGACACCAGCGCCGCCTCGGCTATGCCCTCCTCCAGCAGATTGAGGTGGAGATTGGTGGCCAGATCATCGACCGCCACTACGGTGAGTGGCTCTACCTGTGGGAGACCCTCACGGCGGACATCAACACGGCGTGGAAGCTCGATGCGATGGTCGGCGGCCAGTACTCGGGAGCCACGACCCGCCCGGCCACGACTGCAGATGCCTGCGGGGGTCGCCCCAAGGTGCTCTACATCCCCCTCCAGTTCTGGTTCAACCGCAACCCCGGCCTGGCCCTCCCGCTCATCGCGCTCCAGTACCACGAGGTCCGCTTCAACATCACCCTCAATGACGCAGTGAACCTGGTCTCCGCGAACGACCAGGCGACCGGTGCGTCGAACGCTACGACCGTCAGCTACGCTGCGGCTCGCCTTCCCGCGCTCAAGGACATGGCGCTCTACATTGACTACATCTACCTCGACGTCGAGGAGCGCCGTCGCTTTGCCCAGGAGTCGCATGAGTACCTCATCGAGCAGCTCCAGTTCGAGGGCCAGCAGCAGGTCACCACCGCCTCGGGCCGCCTCGACCTCACCCTCAACCACCCCATCAAGGAGCTCATCTGGGTCTTCCAGGATGCGCGCCTGACCGACTGCGGCGACACCACCCTCGCGGACATCCCGCTCACGGCGGCGGCCAGTGGCGGCTCTGCGACGACCGTCACCGGCACGGTGAACGCGTACACCCAGCCCTTCACCTACAGCGATATCGTGAACCGCTGCCGCCTCCAGATCAACGGCCAGGACCGCTTCGACGAGCGCTATGGTGACTACTTCTGGAAGGTCCAGCCCTACCAGCACCACACCGCCGGCGGCACGGGTGCGTGGGCGACCTCGGGCACTGTGGGCACCACGGCCAAGCCTATCAACGTTTACTCCTTCGCGATCCAGCCCGAGGAGCACCAGCCGTCTGGTACGTGCAACTTCAGCCGCATCGACAACGCCACCCTCGTGTACGATAGCCTGACCACCGGTGGTGCGGGGTCCTACCCCAGCAAGGCGTACCCCTACAACTTCCGCGTCTATGCCGTCAACTACAACGTCTTCCGCATCATGAGCGGCATGGGCGGCCTCGCGTATTCTAACTAAGTCTACAAATGCGAATCCTCATGCTGGTGATTTCCAGCGACACCTTTCCCGTCTATGCAAAGCATCGTGAGGTCTGGCGAAGCTACATGAAGTCGCACCCCGAGGTCGACTGCTATTTCATTGAATCTCGCCCTCTCGTCTTCCTCTCCACCCTGTCGTCAGACACCCTGACGCTCCGTGGAGTTGAACGCTACGGAACCATCTATCGAAAAACCATCGAGGCGATCGAGTACTTCCTCCAGCGTCACCCCTACGACTACGTTGTGCGCACCAATCTCTCCTCGGTCTGGGACTTCCGTGCCCTTCGTGCGTACCTGGAGACACAGCCTCGGACCGGACTGTACGCAGGACAGGTTGGAGTCAATGGGGAGACCGGACTTGTCTTTGCGTCGGGGGCCGGATTCCTGATGAGCCCTGATGTTGCACGAACCCTGGTGGCCAACGCCGCCATCGGACGGTCGATTCAGGCCTTTGACGATGTTGCGGTTGCGAAAGCGCTCTTGGCCTCGGGGATCAGTCCGACGTACCTTCCGCGCGTGGACTTCATTAGTCTCGCACACTACGACGAGCATCACGACAAGAGTCCAGAGGGGTCGTTCCACTTCCGCATCAAACATCACGCAGGTCATGGTGGAGACCGCATGGAAGAGCCCGAGCTCATGCGCCGACTCCTTCGGGACCACATTCTCGTCTCCTAAGGACAATGAAGATTTTGATGTTGATCATTTCGAGTGATACCTTTCCAGTCTATGCTCGTCATCGGGAGGTGTGGAGGATGTATATGAAGACACATCCCGACGTCGATTGCTTTTTCATTCAGTATACCCCGTTGGTGTTCCTACCAACCCTAACGGGCGATACCCTTACCCTTCGAGGAGTCGAACGGTACTCTACAGTGTTAGCGAAAACGATAGACGCCCTTGCCTTCTTCCTTCAGCGGAAGCCCTATACGCATGTCGTTCGAACCAATCTCTCCTCTGTCTGGGACTTTTCCAACCTCATTGACTTCCTCACGGAGGTTCCGAGCACTCGACTCTATGGCGGTATCCCTCTCGGAAAGGGAGGCGCATCCGGAGCCGGGATCCTCTTGAGTCGAGATGTTGCAGACCTCCTTGTCGCACATCGCACACGTCTCCTCTCCATCGGCACTGCAGATGACGATGACATCGGGACCTTCCTTCAGGCAGTCGGGATGCCGTTTACATTCTCACGTCGCGTTGACTTCCTGAGTTTAGAGCACTACAGTCAGCACAACGACAAGATCCCTCCAGGAACCTTTCATTACCGAGTGAAGCAACCGGACCCGGAGCGCAGGACATCCGAGGAGCCCGAGATCATGCGTCGACTCCTTCGCGACCACATTCTCGTGCGCTAAGACAATGCAGATTCCCCGTGTCTACTGGTACGTCCTTTTGATTGTGATGCTGGAGACGCTGGCGATGTCGTGCTTCAAGCGAAGCACCGACAGCACTGCGTGGTTTGCCGCGGGCGTTCTCTTCTATGCAGTCGTTGGGTTCCTGCTTCGGCACACCTTTACTTCCACCGGAATGGCGATGACCAATGCGCTCTGGTCCGGCCTCAGTGTCGTGGCGACCACCGTGGTCGGAACGCTCCTCTTCAAGGAAGTCCTCCACCTTCACGACTTCTTCGCGATTGCCATGATTGCGGGAGGCGTGATGATTCTCAAGGTGACCGACTAACCGGGTAGCGAACCACCCTCCCCTTCTCCAGTTGATAGATCCAGACCGCAACCAGTTCATCGGTTCCCTCAAAGGCGATGACGTAATTGTAGGGCGTCACGAGGCGTTCGACGGCGGAAAACGAGGTGAAGACGCGAAGGTCGTCCCACCCCAAGTCCCCATGCGGGAGCAACACATAGATCATTTGGTATCATATTTCGTCACGCGTGTATTTGGCTTACAAGGTCCAATTCCCATCGTCTGCTGAATCATGATAGGAGCCGGAACTCCGCGACCAGGGCACCGCGTGTGGTCATAGCCCAAGATATGACCCAACTCATGCGTGACCATATACTGGCGATAGGCACTCAGGGCGAGCTTACTGGGAGGGGCGCCTCCGAACCACCGTTTCGCATTCAGATGGACCTGCCGTCCATTGAATTCGGCACAGGACAGGGCTGCATCGCATCCAATGGACTTCATCTTCGCCGCAGGCGTCAGGTGAATCACGACATCGGCCGTCGACGCGTGGGGGACTGCAGTAAAGGTCACACCGCGCGAGATCCACCCATCCGGGTCAGACAGATAGACCGCAATCTCTTCGGCAAACTGACGGGGGTCATAGACGACGCCTGGATCCACAACCGTGGTATACCGCATTGTCTTTGGCCCGGAAAATGGATTTTGAGCTGAGGACCGGTTCCATGGTCAATGCTCCGTCGTGCCTGTTCCCTGTCGCCCCAGCTCAAGAGTCTCTGCGAGTCCGGCTGTCTCTATCGCAGCTCGACCCTTCGCCATCTGGCCTGCCCGCAGTCGACCAAGCAGGACGTCTGTGTGGCGCCCTGTGCACCAGCTCCGTGCCCGTGCACGAAAACCGACCTCGTTCCTTCCTCTCCCAAGACAAGCAATGAAGTGCGCCTGCTGTAAGAAGAAAAGCCACCTGGAGTTCAAGTGCAAATGTGGTGGTGTCTACTGTATGGTGTGTCGTATGCCAGAGGTACATTCATGTACCGTCAAACCCGAGCCCGTCAAACTCGTCAAAGTCGTCGCCGAGAAGGTGGAGAAGATCTAAGGCTCTCCGCCGGGTGGACTGTTTGGCGGCCGTTCGTCTAGATTCTCCATCAGCGTGTCCATGAACCGCTGCATCGTGCGGAAGGAGATGTTCCTCCGGTCCAGAACACATCCCACGGCGTCTCCGTCAATGTCCAAGATTTCAAGTTCGAGGTGTGAATCCTCTCCTGTCCAGACCTGAATGCGCCATCGCGTGGTCAGGTCTGCGTCCGGAAGAATGCGCCAGTTCAGCTGAGGCTGAAAGCGCTCAAGTGTGTCCGCAAGTGCGTTGTGAAGGTTCCTCATGTTGGGGTGGTGTCATTTTTCTCGCCAGAGTACAATCCGTTTTCATGAACGTTCTGCTTGAAGCGCTCATCGTTGGTCTGGTGCTGATCCCCATCTACTGGGCCGCAGAGAAGGTCACAGGCTCGTACGGAAAATGGGCGACCCTCTTCGTCGCGGGTGCAGCCTTCCACCTTCTCTTCGAGGTCACGGGTCTCAACGCCTACTACGCCAAGACCAAGCGCGTATGAGAAAAGTCTCCCACCCCTGAGGGACCTTCTCGTTCCACCCCGCTCTTTATGAGTTTGGTTTAGGTATCACGCATATACGAGTAGTGGCAGTCGCCACTGCAGAAGTCATTTGTTGTTCCCAGTCCCGTCAAGCTGTCTCCGCACTCCTTGCAGTGGTTGTCGCAGCGGTCTCCGAGGCCCACCGCACGGCTGCAGCGGTCGCACTCGGTCCAGTTGTGGATGCAGGCGGCACAGAACCACTCGCCTCCGACCTTCGCCGCATACTGAACGATGTCGTCGCCGCACTCGGCGCAGACCTCGTCCTCCAGCCCCTGCTCCCGGTCCTCCTGGACGCGCGCCTCATACGCCGCCAGCTCCTCCTCGACCTCCAGCTGCTCGCCGAGCTCGCGGAGCGCAGCCGACCACTCGCAGGCGCACGGCTCGCAGAGCCAGTGCTCGCGGTCCTCCCAGGCCACCCAGCAGACCTTGTGCGAGAGGCAGCGAGCGCAGGTGAACCGCGGGGCCAGCTCGTAGCGAGTCTGGTGTCCGCGCCAGAGGGCCTGGATCTTGGTGGCCGCGTTGGCCTGCTCCTCGGCCTCCATCGCGCGCACGATGTCGTACCAGTAGGCGTCCACGCGCCAGCGCTTGGGGCCGCGGCGGACCTCCTCGTCGAGCGCAACCCAGTCGCCGATGTCAGAGCCGTACTTCTCGGGCTCCTCCACCATGTCCTGCCACACGCGCCAGTTGCGTGTGACCTCATCCATCTCGGGGACCGGCTCCGGCGCCTGGACGGCGGCGCGCTCGGCCTCCATCCGCGTGAACCAGCTCAGAGCGCTGACGAGCGCCCGGCCGTTGCCGCGGAGGCGGGTGAAGTAGGCGTTGACGCACGCGAGCCACTCGGGCTCGGGCATGCGGAGGAGCGCCTGCTTCCTGTGCTGCTCGTCCTCGTAGAGCATGTCACCCCAGGGCTTGGTGTTGCCGAGAAGTGTGGTGAGAGTCTCCATTGTGAGTCTGTGAACAGAGAGAGTGGGGGGTACTGATCCTCCTTCCATGGCACGAACGGTTCCGTTTTTGTCACCTACTCGTCCTCTTCATCACAGGGGCACCTGCGTGTCCGGTGCCGCGGCGGAGAGCTGGGAGGACTGGAGTGCGGAGTCTGCGCTGGCTCTGTGAGGCTCAGGGTCTCAGCCCATGCAGGAGTGTACGGTGTGCGCGAGAGCTGCGCGGTGGTCGCCTCTTGGATTCGAGTGAAGAGAACCTCAGGGAGTCCGTAGGGATAGTAGGCGAGGACAAGCTGACGGCGAGACTGCACCCGATGGTCGTTCTCGCAGAGGGTCTCAGTGTGCCGATCGTAGATAGCGAAGCCCGGCCCATAGGCTGCGGCAAGACGCTGGAGTGCGTCCGTCTCATGGAGCACGGCGTAGACAGAGACCGCAGGAAGGGCTGGAATCCCGAAGACCTTCGTCCCAATACGCGTATCGAAGAGCGGCTCCTCCTTGACCTTGGAGTAGCAGGCCGTGTAGTGCCAGATCGGAACCTCAATGTCCTTGGGAGAGGTTGCCGTCTGAATCTTGGCCATCAGGGTGTTCATCGTGAGCGGAACCTGAGGCGTGAGGAGGTCCAAGAGGTAGGCGGTAAGGAGGTCTCCATAGCGTTCGTAGCGTTGCCGAGCCAGCTCCCGTGCACGGGCCGTCCAGGCATCGCGAAGATTGGGAAGCATCTCAGAGGCAAGGCCGTCCATTCTGTATGAGGGGAGTCCTCTCCGTCTAGGTCGCTCCGTTTTCGAAGGTGACAAAAACGGATTGTCTCCTGCCATGGAAAGAGGACCAGTACCCCCAAGTCCTACACACATCAGCACACAATGGCAACTCTCGCAGCACTCATTAGCAACGCGATCTTCAAGGTGTCTACGGACCCGACGTACAGGGAGATGGAGATGGAGACTCGGGAGGAAGCACGCGACCATTTCACCGCGGCGCTCCTCTTCGAGCTCGGATTGGGCCCCATGCCGGCTGTTGCGCAGACGCCGGTCGTGGAGCCCAAGGTGGAGGAGAAGCCCAAGAAGAAGCGTGCCGCCAAGCCGAGCAAGGAGGCGGTTGTCGCCGAGGCAGCAGTGGCCGTTCTGGAGCAGGTGGCGCCCAAGGAGGTGGAGGCGCTCACGGAGACGCTCGGGAAGCTGGCGCTGGAGGAGCAGCCCAAGGCCAAGAAGGCCAAGAAGGCAGCGGAGCCTACGGTCGGATCGAATGCAGGCGCCGGAGCTGAGCCGGCGAAGAAGAAGCCGGGACCGAAGCCCAAGGCCAAGGTCGAGGGCGCGGGCAACCTGGAGAAGCTCACGCCGACCCACAAGAAGCACATCAAGGCCATCGCCACGGAGCTGAAGGTGGAGGCCAATGAGAAGGAGTTCCTCGTCTACGCGAACGACATGTCCGCGGAGGAGTGGGGTGCGAAGGCGCTGGATGCACACATCCGCGACTTCCTCCAGCCGGAGGGCGCTCCCGAGCTGGCGGCTCCGCCGCAGGAGTTCCTGGAGGTGGAGTTCAACGGGAAGGAGTACCTCGTGGACCCGGAGACCAAGTTCGTCTACACGGCGACGGGGGACGCGACGGTCAAGGCCCGCAGCCACGTCGGTGTGGCCGGCCTGCTCGAGTTCAAGGACATGGACATTTAGGTGAGACAGGTGAGACACGAAACCCATAAAAAGACCCTCTCCATAAAAGGTTCTGCCCCTCAGGGGTGGGAGGCAGACCTTTTCCACTGCTCTCAGCACGGGCAGTTGCTGGGGGTCACGACGTCCGGTGCGTAGGGAGACGCGAAGGATCCCAATGCAGCTTCCTCCACAGGATTGACGCGGGTATCGCGCGCGTTGATGGCGGCTGCAACTTCGGTGTAATCGCGAACGAGAGCGGTATACGCTCCCGCACCACCCTGCCGTTTGACGATACGAGGGACACCGACGATCAGGGTCACGGTGAAGGCTGTGACTCCGGAGTTTTTCGCGTACACAGTGAAGCTCTGGGTTCCAAGCTGCACACAGGATCCCGTGATGGTACGGGTCACAGAGTTCCACGTCAATCCAACCGGAAGTGTGGAGACGAAATAGGCTGTTGCTCCGGGTGCCGAGAAGACAATCGGTGGGAGCGGCATGTACTGCCAGACCGCATAGGTGGTTTGGGCCGGACTGACGAAGACTGGACCTGTGTTGGGAGGCGAGAAGGTGATGGTGGTCGTATCCGCTCCAGGGTCAATCGTCTGTGCGGCATATGCGAAGAATCGGGTCGAGGCTGTCGGAGCGGGACTCGTGAATGCGGACGTAATCGTCGTGGCTGTCCATCCGAAGGTCAAGGGTGTGTCATAGGGGTGGGAATACCGCGTGACCGTTCCATCATCGGGTGTGCGGAAGACAATCCACTCCGTCTCGTCAAAGGCAACCGAGAGGGCCAGAGGAGCCTTCGCAGACGAGATGGGTGTGTAGGAGACGACTGGAATGGACGAGACCAGAGGCCAGTTCACTGCGTCCAGGGAATAGCGGACCGCGACGTCAGCGCGAGTTCCGCAGACATCAACGCCTGTCGCAAACCATTGCCCATTTCCATAGCGAACCTCATACCCGAACATCCCGAAGGCCGAGGTATTGGTCCAGGATGCTCCTTTGTCGAGCGAGTACTTGATCGTCGTCGTTGGGGTTGTATACGTTGCCGAACGGGTCTGATAGAGGTCCGACCCTGTCGCAATCCAGACATCCTGTTGGTCCAGTGCGAAGTCTGCCACTTCCGCCTGGAATCCATTCGCGACGGAGACCCAATTGGACCCCTCATCCGTCGACCGAAGAATCCGGTCTCCGCCGATGAGGAGAACGCCATCCTTGTAGGCGAGTGCAACGCCGCCATTCAGATACGCCTGATACGCGGAGGCATACGGGTCTACGTTTCCTCCCCGGTCTGTGAGGGGAGAGACGATGGTTGGAAGCGACCATGTGTCTCCATCGTCTGTGCTGGTATAGAAGTGCACGGCGCGAACTCCGACCCCTGTCACACAGGACCCGGCCATCCACCAGGTCGAGGTCCCCGGTTTGTTGACAATCGCGGTCATGAAGGGAGACGTCCCCGTGAAGGCGGCGGTTTCGATGTAGTTCGACCCCGTGGTTGACTTGAGAACGGTGGAACTGGACCGGGGAATCAAATAGATGTTGGATCCGTTGGTTCCGATGGTCAGGGCCGTGGTGTTGGAGTAGGTCGTCGATCCTACATTCGACCAGACAACTCCATTGTCGTCACTGGAGTAGATAGACAGATTGGAGGTGCTGTCCAGTCGGAGCATCTGGGCGCGATTGACCGTGAGATTGTCCGTCGTCATCGTTCCAATGAGGCTTCCGTCCACGGATCCTGCGCTTCCGAGGATGGTAAACGTCGTGCTTGTGGGCAGGGAGGACGCGAGGGTTCCAGACAGGAGACCCGTTGTTGAATTCACGCTCAGCCCATACGGGAACGCAGACTGGAAGCGATAGTTGCTGACCGTCAGAGCACTGAGACTATACCCATTGATGGGAATGGACACGGACTGTCCTGGAGCGGTGCGTGTCGTATACACGGTGGGCTGCAGGAGAACTTGGTCGGGTGTCATCGTATAGGCATACGTCTTGGTCCCCGATGCATAGGCCGTGAACGCTGTCACATCAAACGTGCCTGAATTGGAGTTCAACGGCGTTCCATTCACAAGACCCGTGTTCGTGACCTGGAGGGCGGTCGGAATCGAGGGAGACGAGAAGCGAATGACCGAGTTTTCGCTGAGCGAGGACACGTCAATCTGGACAGGCGTGACAGGAACGTTCTGAATGAAATTGAAGGAGATATCTGACGGATCCTTCGAGAAGGAGAAGGTTTCCGCGGAGACGCTGTACAGGAAGGTCTTCGTTGCGGTCGCGCCCGTTGCCGCCACAACCCCTGTGATCGTGGCGGTTGTGAGCCCCGCTGCAGCGTTCGGTCTCCCGGAGAGATCGTAGGTGGTTGCGTTGGAGACAATCTCAACGCCGGAGGGGAGATTCGTCCCCGTCAGGATTACATTGCACCCCGACCCCGAGGACACGGTATACTGGATGGGGAACGGGTAGAAGCCCGTCTTTCGGTTCGAGAGACTCCGCGTTTGAATGAAGTTGAAGCAGGAGTCCGTCGAGAGAGCCGTAATCGTCACGAAATCATTGCGAACCGTCGCGGTCACCGGAAGTGTGGCCGACTTCCCCCGACCATTGCTGGCCGTAAGAGTGAACCCATAGGAGAGGGCGGCGTTCGGAGTTCCCGCAAACGTAAACCGCTGGGTGGACACTGTGAAGCTCGCATCAAGACCATCCGGGATGAACCCATCCGTGACCTCAATGGACTCAATGGACGAGTCCAACACGGGGAAGTAGGTCTTCGCGGAATACCAATAATTGGAGACGGGGAGCCCCACATACAGATTCGGAACGTGGTAACTGATGTCCACGAACTCTCCGAGCTGGAAGGTGATGCTCTTCGGAAGGGACGGGCTCAACGCAGGAAGAGGTGCGGTACGCGTTCCCGTGAGCGTCATCGTGTACGTCGAGATGTCCCTGAGCGCAAACGACCGAAGCTGGGTTTCGGTAATGGTCCCGGAGAGCGTCAGGGTGAAGGAGGGATCATAGGCAGCATTCACGGGATAGGAGGACACTAGAATCGCGACCCCGCAAACATCTCGGAACTGAATCCCCTCTGGAGGTTGGGGAAACCACGTATACCGCATTGCGCGGTTGGAGTTCCCATAGGGAGGGAACCGTGAGGTAAACGTGATAGGGTCAATGGGACTTTCGATCCCAACATTCGAAAGGGCAAGAGACCCCGAGACATCGACGAGAAGGCGCTCTGGGTTCACGATCATGGACACGTTTGTCGAATACGTGCGTCCCGAGGTGTCTGTGGCCAAGATCGTATAGTTGCTCGAAATGGTCTGCACCGTCGGCGTTCCCGTGAGTGCGAAGGACTTTGGGCCCGTGCGGGTGAAGGTAAGACCAGTCGGAAGCGTCGTCGCCGCATAGACATTGCTCGCAGTGGAGGACAGGAGCGAAAAGACCGGAGCCGAAGAGGGTTCATTCCGGTAGAAGACAAGACTGGAGTTGCAGGGCGAGAGGGTGATCCGAGCCGGGCTGATGCTGACAGAGGTGGAGATGTCATCCACGACGACAGAGTTGGACACCGCGCGCACGGACAACACCAGCGGATAGGTATAGGCTGTGGACGCGCCGTTCAGTCCCTGAAAGGCGACGTTCGCCGTTCCCGTTCCGGACAGATAGCCCAGCAGCTCGGTGGAGGACGTCGGATAGACCAACGTGTCTCCGTCAACCCTCGCCGTAAACGTATTGGTGAAGGGTTCAAACTTGAACAGCGGAAGCTGACCGCCAACCGAGCTCCACGAGGCATTGATACGAGAGTTTAGCGTAATGGGATAATTGGAGGTTGCGACGATCGTGTATCCGGAGGGAGCGAGTCCCGGCCGGACATCCGGGAGGGTCAAGAGTTTGCGAACGTCTCCGTTGTAGACCTCGGTCATGTAAAGGTTATTTCCAAAGAGGGCGAGAGTTGACAGTCCATTGAACCGTGCGGTCGCAGGCACTCCATCGACGTATCCCGCTGCGTATTCGGCTCCAGCCAGAAGCGAAACATTGCTTCCGATGACGGTCTGAAGCGTATTGCGCTCAAACGACCCCACATAGAGCGTTCCAGTCGAGGCGTCCAGAGCCAGACCGGAGGGGCGCGCCATTCCGGCAGTGGTCAACGTCCCGTTCGAAATCGTTCCGGAGCCCGACCCTGCGAACGTCCCCATCGTGGTGGATCCGGATGCGACGCTCCGAATCCGATTGTTGTACTGGTCTGCGACATAGAGGGTCCCATTCGAGTCATACAGGAGTGCAAGCGGAAACGCCAAGCGCGCAGTTCCTAGACTTCCATTTACATACCCAGCCGCTCCGGGCGACCCCGCGTACGTTGTCACGACACCCCCGGGAAGGGTGACATTCCGAATCGTGTGTGCATCGGTGTCCGACACCAAGAGATCTCCGTTCGGACGAAGGGTCATACTGGCCGGGACGAGGAAGCGTGCGCTCGCCCCCGTCCCGTCCACGTAGCCTTGGGCCGATGTCCCTGCGACCGTGGAGACAATTCCACTTGGGTCAATCTTTCGGACTCGCCATTGGTCGGTCACGTAAAAGGTCCCAGACCCATCGGTGACGACAAAGCCAGGGGCGCGGAACTGGGCTGTGGTGAGTCGGTCCCCCTCGCTATCGCCATAGACTCCGGTTCCCGCGAACGGTGTGATCGCTCCGGAGAGGTCAAGTCGAAAGATTCTGTTCTGATTGCCGACGGCGAAGTAGACATTCCCAGACGGATCCGTACAGACCCCAGCTGTACCGACATAGGACTGCGGAGTCACCGTGCTTATAAAGCGAGGATTGGAGGACAGGACATCAACAGAGAGGATTCCGATGGACCCCAGTGCGTTGATTCCAGAGGTGGACTTGAAATGTCCATTGCTGACGTAGGGAAGCACACGAAACGAGTTGCTGAAGTAGAGACTCGTGTCCACTCCGGCCGTGTTCACAATGGAGAAACTGATATCGAAGTCTTTGTTTCGGTAGAATGTGTACCCGCTCATGTCCGGAGTGGAGCCGATACGCACCGCCATTCCTCTTTACTTAGAGGGTGGAACTAAACCTTTCATCACCTTCCGCTTGATCACAGTCTTTGGTTTCTCAGGTGCGGGAGCAACTGTTGCCGTCGTCTCAGAGTAACGCTTCTGCGCCTCCTCCGTCGAGAGGTTGCGGTAGACCAAATCCAACTTCAGCTTCAGCAGAGTGGAGACCACGTCCATATTCTTCTCCGCGAACATTTCGGGTTGCCGAATACCATGTCGTGGGCGTAAAGGGGATTCGCTTCTCTTCCTCCTGCTGGGTCTGATGGCCCGTGTACTGGACGTAGAGGAAGAGACAGAACGTCCCCAGGATCACAACCAAGGCAACTGCATTGAAGGTCCAGGCGGTAGCGTGGACGAGTTGGTCTCGCCGCAGCAACAGTTGGGATTCAATGCGATGGAAGTCTTCACTTCGGATGAGTGAGTTCATTGCTGTAGTTCGGGCGAAGAAACTGGAGAACCTTCCACAGCCACACGTCGTTTGTCTCCAAGACGCAGGGACAGACGCGAACTTTTGCAGGGTGGAGATAGATCTGGCGGAGGAGGTTATGAAGCTCACGCCTTGGGCTTCCGACGAGACAGACGTCCACGACGGTATCGGCGTACCCGAGAAGATCCATGCTTGCGGGTCTTCCGGCGCTTCTGTGTAGTCCGTTTGCCCCCGCGGAAGAAGTTGTAGGTGGGAGGAGCTCCAGGCGGGCGTGACGGGGCAGCGTACTGCGGAGCCGGCTGATAGAACTGAGGCGACGAGGGCTGGTATCCTGTGGCAACCGGCTGGTAAAACTGGGGGGAGAGCGGTTGGTAGACTGGAGCCGGCGGTTGGTAGACGGGGGCAGCCGGCGGTTGGTAGACGGGAGCCGTGGGAAGTCCAAACGACCGTCCGACGGCCTTCGCTGCGGCTTCCTGCTGTGCGATGTACTGATTCTGCTGCTGAAAGAACGCATGCCGAGGATCTCCGGCCGGAATGTCAGGAGCCTGCCCGAACGCACCACTCGACACGCGAAGGGGCTCTGTCGGTGTCCGCTGAATTCCGCCCAGCGGAGGTTGACTTGCATCAAAGATTCCAGGACGTGCGGGCCCGAAGGAAACCCTCTGGGCCTGTCCGGGATTCATTTACTTTGACCTGCGATGTTTCTTCGTGCTGCGGCGGGTCCGCGTCCGTCTCGTGCGCTTGCGGCCTGCAACCAGACCCTTGAACACGGCACTCTTCCCAGGAGTCGTCGGGGCCAAGGTGTCTACGCCGCGAGAGAGCGGACTGGGGCGGTTCGCCTCCTCGTAGGCCTTCCGGGCCCGATTCCGCCGGGTCCACGCTCCGAGGTAGTCCTCTGCGTACTCCGGAGCCTTGGCTTGGATCGTTTCGGGGTCAAGGGTCCTGATCTCTTTGTGCCGGCTCAAAATCTCGGCTTCCAGTCGTGCAAGGGCAATCCGAGACTGGAGAAACTCACTCCGGATGGCGGTCTCCTGCGACGCAAGCCCTGACGGCGGAAGCTGAACGGGCGGGATCGAGCGATACGTTTGGACGTGCTTGGGTTCAATCGCACTTGTAAATCCGGGCGGACTCGTCGCCATTGTCTAGAGGCGAGATTACGCGCTCCAGCGAATCTGAATCTGATTGGTCGTGGTCCACTTCACCTCCATCGCGGGGAACCAGCGGTGAATCTGGTCTGCGGACAGAGTCTCCGAGTTCGCAATCAGAACACCATCCCTTCCCTCCGCCTTTGCCTCCTCCATCTGCTTCGTCAGTTCGGTATACAGAGGGTTCATTTGTAGGTCGTGGAAACAAACTCTCTCTGATTCTTACGCACTGGACTGGAGGCTCTGGGTATAGGGGTTCTTGCGGAAGGCATCCAGGATGCTCGGCTCGTTGCGCTGGGTGTAGACATCCTCCTTGAGCGGGGTCACATACTTGACGGAGCCCATCTGGTGTGCGCTGGGAGCCTGGCCACCGAAGGTCATGAGCGGGGCCTCGAACGAGCGCGTGTTCACAAGGAGCTGCTCATCGCGGTGCGTCTGGACGGCACCGGCCTGCTGACCGGCTGCGACGTTGTTCATGCCGCCCACAGGGCCGCCAGGAGTCGGGCGACCCTCGACGGTGAGCTTCATGAACTGCTCGAACGGCTCCGTGAAGGACCGAATGTAGGTCAGATAGCCACCCGCAGCGGCCTGCGCCGAGCCCTTGAACTCCGCAGAGGTGCTCTCGCGGTTCTGGAGCTTCATCAGGTTGGTCGGGTAGATCGCGGACGCCACCTGCTGGCCCATCGTGGTGTTGACGTGGGGCAGAGAGCCATCGGCCGCCTGGAGCACCTGGAAGCGGTCGGGGCGGTTCTTCTTGACGGGCGCCTGGAGACCCATGTCGGTGATGAAGTGCGCACCCGGGATGACCTCGCCTTCGTAGGTGAGCTTGGGCTTGTTCGCCACGCGAAGTTCGTCGGTGGTGCGGGGCAGGGCGTACTCGCGGGCCGCATCCTGCTGGTAGCCGCCAGACGGGAGGTTGGTGTAGCCATCGTTGACACCGGGGCCGACGTTGACGCGATCAATGGGAGCCACGTTCTTCATGGACATCGAGGTCACCATACGCGACTGCTCAAAGTCCGTCTCCACCTGGCGACCCCACGGCAGACCCGTGCCCGCCTCGGGCTGGAACATCGCCTCCGCCTCCTCCTTGTGGAAGAAGGTGTTCTTGCCGGATCCCGTGTACGTATCGAGAACGCCATCCGTCGCACCGCTGTACACCGACTGCGTCACGTTCGCACCAAAGAAGGGAACCATGTTGTTGTGCCCCTCTGCCGACTGGACGAGCGTGACGCGCTCCGTCTCGGGTGCAATGGGCTGCGGGGTGATGAAGGTCTCTTTCGGATTCATCGTGGGAGGCTCTTCCTGGCGAGCCTTGCGAGCATCCTGGGGCGCGAGCGCATAGCCCAGCGCCGCGAGTCCAAGGAGAAGGGCAACTTCCATTTGTTCCTAGCGACGCACAAGATTTCCTGAATCCCGCTGCGTATTCTCGTTGCGCGTCGCGACGTTCGTCACAAACGGCTCCACGGCATGCGCTTGGGGCCGAAAGAGCAACCACTGAAAGGGATAGGTCGTCTCTGTATCGCGGGGCTTGGGGAGGGTCACTTTGGACTGCATCTCCTGTTTGGAAAACGTGGGCGTCGGAACGAGCTCCATCTTAAAGTGTGGGGAGAAAACAATGTATGAGCTTCTGCTCGCGTGTGCAGTCGTCCTCTTCGCACTTGTGAAGGGTCGTGAGCGATTCGGACTTGTTGTGGGAACCAGTTCAGAGATGCAGGGAACTCCGGGAACCAAGGGCTACATTCCGACAGCGACAACCGACACCAAGACAGACAAGGGAACAGAGATCTTCAGTACGTATCCGAATACATGCCCGCCCGATAAGTCGGACTTGGATGCAGCGTTGTGTTATCCCAAATGCAAGCCGGGCTTCCACGGTGTGGGACCGGTCTGCTGGGCGGATACCATCAATGTTGGCGTTGGAATTCCGGTTGGACTCAATCCGTGCCCGGCAGGGTGGCACAATGATGGACTGATCTGTCGCGAGCCCATTTGGAATGACTGCAGTTGGAAGGGTCTCTTTGGAGAATGCTGGGGCCGCCTTCGAGGCGGAAACCTGATTGGCCGTCTGAATCGCTATTGCCCCGCACCGTTCCGAAAGGCTGGCAATGGGTTTGATACGGGCGATGGCGATTGCGTCTGGCCCAACGACATCACGGTGTTTCCGCAGAAGTACCGGGACTACGCACGCCGGATGCGCGGCAGGCAGTATCCGAAGACGATGGGCGTCTGCTCAGGACCCGGATCCCTGTCGCCCGAGCACATGGAGTACAAGGATGGACTCTGCTATCGCCCGTGCACAGATGAGAATCTCCGCGAGCGCGTGCCCGGGATGCCGTATCTCTGCTACAAGGGCGAAGGGCTCTCGTATGGACGCGGTGTCGGAAGCGTTCCGTCCGTGTTTCGTGTGGGTCGTATCTGGAACCCGTTTTAAACCCATGCACTCCACGTGTTGGTGGTTCCCACGGACTCCCGCTTCTTGAAGACCGTGCCCTGCTTGAATTCCTGAATGATAGAGCCGCCAGACGGATCCCACCAGGGAACACTCGTCTCCAGCATTCCCCACGGCCCATTGGTTTCGGGCAGACCCATCGTGCGCGCCGCCTTGAATTCAGTCGAGAGACCCATCCCCTTGTTCCAATACGCCTGCGGAGTATCGTTCGTCCACCGTGTATCCACAGTCGAGAGCTTGCTGGCCGGACCCACAGGACCTGCCGGACCCTGGTCTCCCTTCGGGCCAGGCTCACCAGGCCGACCGGGCTGGCCGGGCTGACCGGGATCACCCTTGGGACCCGGAACGGTGCTGGCCGCTCCAACCGGTCCCTGAGGACCCTGGGGACCCACCGGACCTGTCGGACCCGTCGGACCCGGAACCGTACTGGCCGGACCCACAGGACCTGCAGGACCGGTCTCACCCCTCGGACCCTGCTCACCCTTGAGGCCATACGGAGCTGCGGTATAGGCCGCGTTCGTGCCCCCCGTGGACTCCGAGAACTCATCGGAATGCTCCGTGAATCCCTCCGTGAGCTGTCCAAGCTCCTGCTTGAACTGCCTGCCGTAATTGCCCGCGGAATAGCCCGACCACTCCTGACGCGAGAACGGCGTCACCGTCATGGACTTGAGCATGTCGCGGAACTTCTTGACCATCGCATCGAAAGCCGTCTTGTCCACACCCGGGAGCGGGAGCGGGGGCTTGAAGTCTCCCTTGGGCTTGAAGCCAAAGCAGTTCACGCCGAACTTGGTCATGGGGTCAAAATAGCCACCGTTGACACCCGGGCGACCACATCCCGTGCGCTTGGCCGGATCCTGCTCCCGCTGGAGCGCTTCCCAGGTGGCCTTCTGGGTCGGGTAGAGGGCCATGCCTCCTGCAGACCACCCATAGCTGCACCACTCGGCCCCCGAGTTGTAGGCCTCAATGACCTGCTCGAGCGTGGCCAGGGTCGCATCGTGCGCCGCACAGACCGCCTCAGCCTCATCGTAGATGAACGACTTGTCCGACACGTGGAAGACCTCGCTTCCGACCATCGGGCCTCCCGTCGCCGCGGCCGCCGTCGCTGGAGCAGCCGGGGTCTCTGTCTGCGTTTTCTTGGTCGGAACGAGCTCGATGAACTCATAGTAGACGAGGACACCGACGACAATCCCGACGAGAATCCAGAGTACGAGAACCGCGGTGAACGATCCCGTGGAGACGAGGACAAAAATTGTTACAGTTCCCATGAACAGCCCCACCAGCGTCCAGTAGACGGTCGGCGACATCGCTTCGTCCGCCATTTATTCCTTATTCTTGGATACGATAATACATCAGCAGGCGCATGCTGTCTGCGAGCGGGAAGAACGTTGCATCGTAGGTGCGAACGTGCGCGTCATTGTATTCGGCCCACGGCTGTCCCGGGGGCAGGTTGCGACCAAATGTGTACCAGTGTCCGCCGTTGAAGCAGACGACGGCGAACAGTGCGTACGTCTGGGTATTGAGCACAAGTTGAGATCCATAGGACACGGTGGTCCGCGGGCTCGTAACGTGGAAGACGAAGACCTGGGGGAAGGTCCCCAGCAGGAGTTGACGCGTACAGCCCTTCTGCTTGCAGGTGTCGCACGTCCAATCCGGAACCGACTGGGGTTGGACGGCCTCTGCGATGGTCTCCGAGATAGACTGCTTGGCCTTCGTGGGCGCAACGGTGAATTCCGTCACGCTATCGTGATTGGTCAGCGTATAGCCGCAATGCACACACCGCGTGGTATGCGCGACCTTGTACCGGACGAGCTTGTCGAGGAACGGCACCTTGTCCCAGAGGAACTTCAGGAGCTCGTGCGAATCGCCGATGTCCTCGCCCGCAGGCATGTGGGGAGAGACCTTGACGCACTGGTAGAAGGCATTGAGTCCCTCCTCTCCCTTCGAGCCCCAGAGCTCCGCGAGACAGCTTTCCGTCGTATTGTTTGTATCTTCATCGCCATCACTGAACCTGGTCTGAAGGTCAGGGATGCGAAAGACGCCTTGGAGGGCCGCGTTGATCCAACACGACCCGTTCTTGTTGCGAATGCCGAACATGGTGTCTGAGGTAGGAGGCTTGGAGTAACGCGGCATCAATCCGTTTTACGTAAAGAACTTGGAGAAATCCGCCAAAAATGGCGCGGGCTCCGGCGCATCCTTCGACGAATAGCTGCTCGTGGAGAAGTACTTGCCCAGGCGATAGGGGTCGGGGTAGACATCCTGGTCTCCCGGCACACGCGAATAGGGGAGGAACTTGGACGTCGGGTCTGTTCCCAGCGAGGAGCTCGTCGGGATCGCGCTTCCATACGACTGCATACCTCCATAGAGTACAGGGTAATTGCGCGGGACTCCGAGGCCTCCTGTGGTATTGTCGGTCGTCCCCTGGCCACCGCTTGCCGGACCCTGGACATTCTTCCCGGTCGACGACCACGACCCTTGCTCCGCTCCGCCTGCGGCTGCCGACGTATCCGCTGCACCTGCCGAGGCTCCTCCGCCCGAGGCCGGCGACACCGACGTTCCGGTCTGCGGGGCGAAATAGGACTGGAGCACTGTCACGAGGCGAATCTTGAAGTTGTTCTGAATGGACGCCGGAAGCAACGTCGCGTTCACTCCATCTGCGAAGCCCATCATCTGCGTGTAGGTCGGCATCGCCTTGTCGGGCAGGTAGACCGTATCGTAGAAGCTCTGCACCTTCAACACCACGGCGTTGATGGAGGTCTCATCGGTGAGCGGAATTCCGAACGTCGTTGCAATCTCCTGCTTGAGGCTCTGCGAGGCCGAGGACGGGCGCTCAATCGCAGGGGGCGGGGTGGAGTCGGGTGGAGGTGTGGTCGTCGCGGTCTGGCCGGTCGAATATCCGGAGGCCTCTATGAAGACACTCTGTCCCTGGTCGATGTAGTACTTCTGAATCAGGTCGCGGTATTCGTTCCGCTTGGATCCAAGAGTCTGGACTCCGTCGAGGTAGGTGTTCACATCGGCGAGCGTAATCCGGGTCGTTGCGGCCTCCCAGGCTCCCCAGAAGCCCCCGACAACACGCCGAAGGTCTGCGTCCGGAATCGTCGAGATCGGCGTCACCATCGCCTTGATGCGCGTGAGCTCTGCTGCGTCCCAGGTGTTCGGATTCTTAATCGTTGCGGTCGCAACAAACCCCTCGCGAAGGGTCAGGAAGACAAGTGCAAGAAGGGCGAGTCCCACCCAGAGGTGCCACGACTTCATTACTCTTACGAAACATTTGCGGCTGCGAATGGAGTGCCCGACTCCAAATTCCGGCGAGGCTTGGTCTGGTCCGTCTCCTCGTAGACGCCCTCCGCTGCGCGGTCACTCGGGGTGTCATCGGTAGGGGTATAGATCGTCTCCACACGTGTATACACTTCGTCGCGAGCATTCCCAGGTTGGAGGTTGGAGCCTGTAAAGCCGGCCAGCGCTCCTGTGGTCACCGTCTCTTTCGCTTCCCGTGCGGCGGCCGTGGCCGTCAACTGAACTCGGAAGGACGTGGCCAGGAGTTTGCGAAGAATTACCGGGTCTACCCCCGGAATGGCCGCTCCCGTTCCCGCAAGGAACTGCTCGACATCCGTGTCCGTCGGCTTGGTCTGGGCCGGCTGATAGACGGTCGTATAGAACGCCTGAATCGCACGGAAGTACGCCATGTCATCGGAGTTGATCTTGGAGAAGGCGTCAATCTTGGACTGCCAGTCGGACGGGATCTTCCCGCCCTCCGTCAGGGTCGGAGGATTCACAGGACTGTCTGGATCCACATAGGTCTCGCGCAGGTGAAGGGCAAAGACCAACACCGCAAGGGCAAGGAGAACCCACAGCATTGTTATTGCGTCGCACAAATTCCGATGGGCGGCCAGAGCGCCTGCTCCTCCTTCGCATCAGGAACGCCCGAGTCCCGGGGAGGAAGCATCGACTTGAACGAGGCCCAGATGTCTCCAGGAGTCTGATTCAGATAGAGGGTCGTCGGACCAGACGCCTCACCCGGCTTGACGGTCTCCCGAAGCTCCTGACGGGTGGCCTCGGCAGAGTCCAGCGAATAGACACCCTGCTCCACAGCCTTCATGCTCGAGTCCACGCCTTCCCACGACGGAGACATGGCATCGTACTTCTTCTGGGTCTCCATGTCCCGAGGCTTGAACTCCAGGAACCCCGTGGGGGTTGTCGACGTTGCGTTGTAGCTCGACCCCGGGCGAACGTCCTTCTGCGTTGCGACAAGGTAATCGCCGTAGCTCTTGAAGATGGGCCCACCTGGCTCGGTCTGCAGGGGCTGAAACTCGGAGGCGGTCGTCACCTGGGCCTTCCGCTGGTAGATCGGACTTTGGACGGGGGTCGCCATTTCTCTTTCGTTAAGAGAAATGCCAACGTTTGAAGGAGCGAGCCGAAAGGACGCTGCGAAGAAGGCTCTCCGCCAGCGTCCGGTGCTGGTGCTGTTTTATATGATTGGATGCCCGCATTGCGAGGCGAACAAGCCTGCCTGGGAGGAGGCGAAGGCGAAGGCTCCCAAGGACATGGAGATTGTGGAGGTGGACTCGGACGCCACACCTGAGGAGGAGCGGGTCAATGGCTTCCCGACCATGAAGGTGAAGAAGGCCGATGGCTCAGAGACGGAGACGTCGGGGAAGAAGTCCTCTGGCGACGAGATTCTCAAGGAACTTGGGGTGGCTCCGAAGAAAGGGGGCTCAAAGCGGCGCCGCCGGACTCACCGCTCCCGGCACCGGAAGTTCCTCCGCCGTACCCTTCGCAACTACGTAGCTCTCTGAGAGGATCTTGTCAGAGCGAGCGCCCTTGCCGAGGAACTTCAGGAGGCCCGCGTGGTCATCCTCGGGAACGGTGTGGAAATTGCGCTGGGACTGCACGAGGTCGTAGACGTCCGTCGTGTCCAGATAGATCGACGATGTCTTGGCGAAGGCATCGTTAATCTTCTCGCGCACCACCTTCGTGGTGATATCGGCAGGGGCCGGCGGGCGATTGGGATTGTCCAGGATGTCCGTGAGCGGGGCATTCATGAACGGGTTGTCGGGGGTCGGGAGCGTCGCGTCCTCCCCGACATAGGAGCTCACGAACGACTCGACCATCTTCTTGGCCTCGGGGAACCATCCCCGCAGGAAGATCGTCAGCCCCATCACCACAGGGACGATGAGCAGATACCAGGGGTCCAGCGAGGTGAGAAAGAGGAGGACCGAGAGGTAGGCTGAGAAGCGAACCACGGCATTGAGGGCATCGGGGACGCTCATGCGAGGCGTCGGAACAAAGAGCGACCACGTGTCCTTCCGAAACAGGACGCTCGGGTCGTCATACCAGAACGGTTGCGACATCTCTTATCCTTCAGCCACGAGCTTTTTCCTTCTGCTTTTTCTGGAGACGTGCGAGCATGCGGGCGCGACGGGCCTCCGGAGAGTGCGAGAGAATCTGGGCGGAGGTATTGCCAGTTGTGCCGCCTCCTGCATCGCCCACGACCATCTCATTCAGGTACTTCCCGAAGGTGGACGTAAACTTCGCGCGGAGCATCTCAATCTCGCGGACGAGCTCCTGCTGGTTGATCTTGCCGGTCTTGATCTTGTCCTCCAGGATGGACTTCGCACGCTCGGCGACGTCATTCAGCGTCTCGTTCCCCTGGGGGTTCCGGAGCAGTTCCAGAATCGCCTCGGGGTTCTCAAAGTCAATCCCGAAGTCCGAGGTCTCCATCGAGCCAGCAATCTCGCCAATGAGACTCGCGAGGCGGGTGTTCATGAGGAGCTCGAGCATCTCCTGAAACGAGGACTGGGTCTCCTCGTCTTCCAGAATCTTCCCAATCTCATCCGCCTGCGGAGAGCCTCCCGGAACAAGGCCCTTGACGGCCTCCAGGATCTTGCCGAACTTCTCCTTGGGGTCGCCATGGAGCACGGAATACAGAATGGCCATGTGGAGGAGCGACCACTCCTCGTCCGTGCCGGTCCACGGCACCTTCACACCGGGGAAGATCTCGACCTCGGCCAGAAGGGTGTTGTCCTTCTTGAGGACACGAAGGACATGCGGGAGGAAGGTTTCCTCCAGATATGCGAAGAGAGGCTCCGAGGCCTTGGGGACCTTGGGGACCTCCTTGCCCTTCCAATAGGTGACAAGCTTGCGAAGGTGCTCCATTTAGTGTTTACGGGAGGTTCTCTTGCGAAAATCCTTCCGCTACAGCAGCATGAGTCCATAGACAATCGCTCCAAAGACGAGCGAGTGGACGATGAGTCCAAGGCTGGTGGGGCAGCCACTGGGATCTGCAAGACGACCCGTGAGCCCGCTGAGGAGGCTGTTCGTCAGGCGGTAGGTCATCGGGTTGGAAATCAGGAAGAACAGGAGCACGGCCTGGAGTGTCGCAGACTGCTTCTGGGAGAGGCGCACCATTTACTCTACGCCGAGAAACTCTGGCGGGTCTTCACGATGGCATCAATCCATCCCGGGATTCCGTTCAACACCTGGGAGACCTGAAGCGTCTCTCCTGTCACGGGTGTCGTGTCGAGTGTGGTGCCTTCGCAGACAAGGAGCGCCGCCGCGGAGAGCAACGGCTGACGAGACTTCGCATCGGACGGAGACCAGCGAAGACAATACATCTTGTACAGGACGTCGACATAGGGCCGTGCATTGGGTTGGGTTTGCTTCCGAACGGCGTCCCAGAGCATCCAGACGACGTGCTGTCCATGTGCATGACTCACGAACTCGTCGGACCGATCTGCGAAGACCAAGGTCGCTTTCGTCTGCTTCTTGTGCTCCCGCGCATAGGCGTAGACCCACGCCATCCAGTAGAGACTCCGAGTCGCATCGCGCACATCGGGGCGAAGACAGTAACAGAGCTCGTTCATCGGGACCGCCATCGACAGCGGATCATCGCGACGGAGAACGAGTTTCCCGTAGAGCGTGGACGGGGCTCGCAGTGATTCCTGGAGGGTCACCGAATCAAAGTCATGGGCAGGCTTGATGGTGGGCAGTGCAGGCAGCTTGTTCTTGCGACAGAGGGCGACCACGGCAGCGGCTTCACACACCATCCGACGGGCCTCGGGATTGTTCCGGAGCCTCGTCATCTCTACGGCCGAGTATTTGGACTCCAGGGGTGCGTAGGTCTCATAGGCCTTCGCAAGATACAGAAAGACGTTGGGGTTCGCACGGTTCACATGGAGCGCTGCAGCATCAAAGAGCGCCATCCAGAGGGTATGGACAAGTCCTGAGCACAGGAGCTCCAGAGACCAATAGCACGCATAGTCGGCATGACCCAGCTGAATGTTCTGCAGCAAGAACTTGGAGACAGCGGGACGCGGATGGCCGCAGAAGGTGGTCTTTTGAAAGTCCACGACGGTTCGGTCGTCCACAACATCCATTGCTTCAGGTCTAGACGGCGTTCGCAGGGTGGGGACGCACAAAGGCGAGCCAGAAGATGCACATCAGGAGGAGGAAGAGTCCTGTGAAGGCTGGATCTGTGCGCATCGCAACGGCAAACGTCAGCAGGACCGTATAGGCGAGTGCAAACAAGAAGACGAGAATCAGAAAGACGGTCTCGATGGGGACAAAGAGACAGAGGGTGAGAATGACCATCAGTCCACACGACAGGAAGACAGTCTGGGGCAGGTAGATGGGCTCCGTGACGAAGAGAAGTCCCGAGATGGCCAGCACCCCAAAGGTCGTCTCGTAGGTGAGTTGCTTTCGTTGGCCGTGAAAGACCACGAGACCCGACACTCCGAGATAGGTAAGAATCTTGACGGACATTGGAACGTGGGACAGTGCGAGAAGCACGGCAGCCCACAACAGGAGAAGGGTGGCGCAGGCGATGGTGCGCTCGGTATCCACCCACGGGTGCCCCATGCGTTCATGGCACACCCGGCAGATGCGATCGGGAAAGTACGAAAAATAGGTGCGAAGACATCTGTCATGAACATAGGCTGACGTTCCCCGACATCTACAGGGGATGAGCATTGTCTCTGGGTGCTCACCCCCAAAGCAGATGCGGCATTCCATTAGACTTGTGTGCCGCGAGACGTATAAGTGGAAGTCTTACTGATGGAGGAAGGAGCCGCCGGGCGAGACGGGCGCATGAGCCGGCGAATCAGAATCCCAATGACGACGAGCGACAGGACAATCAGAATGAGGTTGATGAACCACTCACTCGTCTTCGCCTGCTGCTGCAGGGCCCGCCGCTTCTGAAGCTCAATCTGGTTGCGAAGCTCAGAGACCTGCTTGGAGAGCGTCGTTGTCGTCAACCGGAAGTCGTCCTTCAGCGTGATGAGCTTGGCCTTCACCGCCTCCACAGCCGACTTGGTTCCTGCCTGCTGGGTTTGCCGCTCCGCGATGAAGCCGATGGACTGCTGGTACGGCACGATCGTGGGAAGAACCTCCGCATTCAGAAGCCGACGGCGCTCAGCTGTCGCCCAGGCATCGCCCTGGGTGAGGGTGTAGTAGCGAATCCGAGCATCCTGGTACGCCTGCGGGTTCTCTCCACGCGCATTCTCTGCCGTCTGCAGCTCTCGGAAGGCATCGGAGACCAGCTTGGCGGTGGAAATCTGACTCAGGAGGAGGGCCTTCTTCGTCGCAAAGTCGTCCTGGGCCGCCTTGTAGGCCGGATACAGAGCGGGACGAGTCGTCTGGAGGGACGCAACCGTCGGGGCAAAATCGGTGGGACGCGTGAGGGGGACAATCGGAGACGGCTTGAGGGCAAAGAACTTCGTCTCGTCCTGGCGATAGACACAGCGTGCTTCTCCGCCGACGAGCCGATTGTCAAGTCCATCGCCGCTCGGGCAAGACGGGACACACTGTCCAGTCGTTGAAACGACAAATCCAACGGGACACGCGGTGGTCTCGGGCATTACTCACTTCCACAGAAAGATTCCAAGTGCGGCTCCCACACTCAAGAGCAAGACAACGAGACCCGGCGCAATCTCCAGCGGAACGAAGGAGTAGACGAGGAGGCACAGGATCACAATTGCGAGCTCCACCTGAATCAGAAGGAAGTTCGGAGCCGAGGTCTCGAGAATGTCCTTTCGGACGATTGCGAGGTCCGAGGCGGGTGCAGTCGGAGGCCGAAGAGGCTTCAGGGACTCGGCCGCCTCCTGGATCGTGGCAAAGGACTCATAGACCGGATAGACGTCGCTGCGAATCGTCGCAGTCCCGGCCAGGTCCTCGGACGTCGTTGGGGGCGCCTCGGGAGGCGGAGACCCGAGGGGCATGCGAATGGAATTGTCCTGTTGCGACACACAGATCGTCTGGGCGTCCTCCTGGACAGTCTTAAATCCGGACGGGCACTGCATTACTTACGGTTGGGAAGAAAGGCGTTCACGCCTCCCCACAGCGGCGCAATGAGGCGGACTTCGGCATTCAGGGCCGGAGACTTCCATCCCAGACGCGGAGCCCCGACCGTCTGCCCTGCCGTGATATACGGGGCAGCCTGGGCCATCATCCGGACATAGCGCGTGTGCTCGCCCGCCGTCGACGTGAGGCGAACGTGACGGGGCTGGCTGATTTCAAAGAACGATTCAACCGGCATTTTGTTTACTGGAGGAGAAGTAATGTATACCCTCTTGGTGGTTGGGATTCTCCTCCTGCTCCTTCTGGGGCGTCGTGAGCATCTGTCCTTCACAGGATCTATCAAAGACATTCGGGACACGGTCGACCAAGCCGAGCAGGACCGGATCTTTGCCCTCGCTCCCACAAGTCTCCAGCAGTCTGCGCGGGCCGCCAATGCGGCAGGAGGATATCCAGTAGACCGGAGCAAGTCCATTCTCGCCCAGATTGTTCGCGACTTCCAAGCGGATGTCTATGTGCCCGCAACGGCTCCGATCACGGAAGCCGTGGTGGACAACTTTGTGGCCTCGAAGCGCGCGTATTACCAAGCGAACCCGACGGCGTCCAACGCTAGCTTCTTTGCAGGCGCGTACTCCAATGGAGACGCAAAACGCCTTCTCGTGGCGTATTTGAACCTGACTCCCGCCGGGACGATTCCTCCGATCTCCACTCTTCCCACCTCATCGACCTCGGTGTCCATTCCCGGTCTTCTGGAGCAGATGCGGGACAACCTTCTGGAATACAAGATGACGGGACGGTCAGAGTACAAGACTGTATATGAGGGAATCAAGGCGTGGCTTGACCAGTACATCGCGAACCTCAATCTCCAGCTCACGCGGGAGGCAGATACCATCAACACGGACGTGACCACCTATCGGTTTGTGCCCTCGGAGTTGAGGCAGACCCAGGCCGAGTTCCAGCAGGTGAAGACAGACGGTCCCAAGCTCGAGGACTCCTACCTCACGATCAAAAAGCAAATGGACCAAGTTCCGGCCCCGACATCGTCAGGCCTTTACGTCAAGGCTGGGATTGCTGCTGGACTGCTGGCGGGTGCGATTGCGCTGACGCTGGTCTGACGACGGAACAGCATCACCAACACAAGCAAAAGCGCCGCAACCAGGAACCCTGCGAGATAGAGTCCCAACGTCGACTTCCAGGATGTATCCTGAAACGTCCGAATGCGTTGGAGGGTCTGGAGGGCGTCGGTATTGGTCTTCAGTCCATTGTAATCAGCCTGAATCCGCGCCAACTGCTCGACCAATTGGGTCCGATACGTATCGCTATTGGGCCCCGGTTGTGCGTACTGTGTCTGCGTGATCATCTGGTCCAGCACAGCCGCAATCTGCTGGTTGACGGACTGAATCTGGGGACGGAGCGTCTGAATCTGCGCAGGAGTTGTCACGCCCTGAGTCACGAGGTCCGTATACTGGGTCCGCAGCGCCGCCAGCCGCGCAGACAACTCTGTCAGAGAGCCTCCCGAGCTCGCGGTCGTAGACGTCGTCGCAGCCGACCCCGAGGGAATACACTTGTATCCATCCGCTGCCATTCCAACGTAATCTCCAGCGGTACAGGGGAACACGTTGGGAGCCGATTGGGTCATCGAATACACTGCCGTTGTGCTCGGGACGCAAATCGCAGCAACCTGCCGGGTGTCTGTCGTGATGACAAACGCCTTCCCACTGGCGCAGGTGTGCATGGCTCCCGTCCCATCCGTCCTCCTGCAGGGCCAAGCATTGGCGGTCAAAGGAGAGTTCATCGTCGACCCCGCAGGGCACGTGCCATCGGCGTAGATCCCGAAGCGCTCGCGGAGCATTATGTTCAGGCAACATTTACGTCTTCCACGCAATACCGGTAGTACATCGCGGGCCCCGCCACATCACTGTGCCGCTGAATCTCCAGGATGTCGCCCGGAATCGCGCCCAGAACCCGGGCCTGGTAATCCTGCGAGTCAATGGACGGAATCTGCTCGGCGGGATTCGTCAGCTTGTACCGCTTGATGAGGGCCGTCGTCTCATCCTGGTTCAGGATGCGGTGGGGCATGGAGTACCGGTGGGTGGTCCAATCGTTCTGCAGGTGCCAGATCCAGAAGAACTGAACGTGCTCCTTCGCGAAGGACTTGATAACGCGGAGGACGTTCGCAGAGGGCTTGGCCATTGAGACGATGATCATCCCATTCGTGTACGAGTTATCGGCTGCGAACTTCACGAAGGTGCGAATGTCCTTGTCGAGGAGACCCTTGTCCTTCTGACTGAAGAGGACGAGGACCGAGCCGATGGTATAGAGGTTCACATTCGGAAGCTCTCCGCGGACAACCGCCGTCGTGGTGTCCAGCTTGCGGCGTCCGAGGAACGTGCGAAGGGTCTCAAGCGCTTTCTCCTCCATTGTGCTTGTCAGTATCCCAGACAGAAAGCGGTTCGTTTTTTCGTGCGATACCACAATGAAGCCAGCGACACTTCTCGTGATTGCGTTTCTTGTGCTGACAGCCGTGATCTACTTCGGACGCGAGCGCTTCCAACCTGAATTCTTGGACAGGTCTCAGGTCCAGCGCACGGTTGCGACGGAGACCTCCTCCTATGAGCAGATGACGAACCACATGAACCCCGCCCCGTTCGCCATCGGGCCGCTGAACGGAATGCAGACCCCCTTCCAGGTCAACCAGTATAAATCCTATGTCCCAGTATAAATGCCCAAACCACGCAAGTCGCGCAAGCAGACCGCTGGTCGCCAGGGACCGGATGAGCGTCCCCAACAGCTGACGATTGATCCCCCGATCAATCTCACTGCGCCTCCTGGGTTTCAAGCGCGCCCAGCAGAAGGGGCTCTGGTGGCAAACGTCCAGGGCGCACCGGCTCCTCCCGGGTTTCAGCGGGTGGGATTCCGGTACTATCCCGTGATTCCCGGCTATCAGTTTCTGGGAGCTGGCATGCGCCCTCCGTACTCGCTTATCTACCAGCGGATGGGCGGAGGTCGCAAGAAGCGGCGCCTGACCCGTCGTCGCAAGTAATCTCGAGAGATAGAAATGGCATTTCCACCGTCGATGGCGCGGACACCCTTGACAGTGACCCCGGAGCGAGAACCCCTCCGCGGGTCCTTCTTGTATAGGTCAGACATTGATGCAATGGACCCGCACGAGCTTCTTCCCATGGGGTCGGAGTGGATCTTCTGGACTCGCAATGGAGCCAGCATTCCTAAAGCGCAGTGGGATCCGTCGTGGCCGGTCGTACGCATTACGCCTGGAAAGAACACGCAAGGAGGGCTCACGTCGATGGCCGTTGAACAGTATTTCAGAGGCGGTCGTCGCAAGAAGCGGTCTACGCGTCACGCGAAGAAGAAACGCAATGGAGTTTCGCGATCTACCCGGCGAAGCGTATAAGAAGAAGAAGATTCCCAAAGCCTTGGCCGAGCAAGTGTGGATTTCCCGTATGGGACATCGATTTGATGCCAAGTGCTACGTCTCCTGGTGCAAGAACAAGATTTCGGTCTTTGACTACGAATGTGGTCACAACATTCCAGAGAGCAAGGGTGGCAAGACGACGCTCGACAACCTGATTCCCATTTGTGCTCGCTGCAATCGCAGCATGAGCGATACGTATACCATTGATGAGTGGGTCGCGAAGTACCGTCCGCCTACGACGGCGTGGTGGAAGATTTGGAAACGGTAGGTCCCTTGAAGACAACGCCAAGGGCCTCTGCCAGCTCCCGAACCCGGGCGTCCCGTGTCTGAAGCCCCGAGAGAGACTCGCATCCGAGCTTCTCATGACCATTCTGAAGAACTGCAAAGATCTCTGCATACGGCTCTGCCGAGGTCGGGAAGATAGGGATGCCGTGCGTACAGCAATAGGCCGACATCCACTGATCGTCCACAAACCGAGCCGCCTCGGGGAGAGGAAACTCTGCGAGCGTGCGAAGAAGCGACTCGTGAATGAGAAGCCCTACGTAGCCGTGAATCATGCCGCCCGACGTCTTCTCACGAATCGAGAAGAAGTGGTTCTGGTACACGCCCATGGAATTGACTCCTCGCTTCATGCGCTCAAGGAGGTCGGGTTGGTATTCTTGGTCATCATCTCCGATGAACACCCAGGCTCCCTTCGGAATCCGGTCCAGCGCCCCCAAGTACTTCGACGCAGGACCCTTGTCCTCTCCACGACACAGTTGAACGGTGTCCATCCACGCAGGAAGCTCTCGCATCGGGAAGCGCGCATAGGAGTCGGGGACCGTGAGAAACACCTGGTCGACCTGCGGTGCGAGAGAGGCCACTGCCAACCGGCAGTCGGTGTCAAAGCGAGGAGGAATCGTGGTCAGACTTGCGACGGTCACCATGAACTCCGGTGGAATGCGAACCAAGCTATCCGAGTGATCGGCGGCATACCACGTGAGTCCTGGAATCTCCGCACGGGCCCACGTATTCACTTCCCACGTGAGATGCGGAAGCGCACGATAGGCGACCTGATGGGCTGCATGGAAGTCCAGGAGCGACTGACGGTCTCCCACGAAGAACCCACCACAAAACCGCCAGTTCACGCGGTCGGTCATCGTTCCAGGTCCCCAGCATCCTGGGATCAAGAGACACCGGTCGCGGAGACGGGTCTGTCCAAGCATCGAGAGATACGAGAGCGTCCGCGGGACATCGCGGAACACATGCACAACGTTGAAGTCAATCCACGCGTAATGGGTGGTCGTTCCTGTCTTCATCGCGCGGGCCACGAGCTCAGTCTTCGCATTCATGAGACAGAGGAAGTTCTTGGTGTCATGATACGCTGTCCGCTGGGTCGGGAGTCCTGGAGGTGCCTCCTTGAAGGACTCCAGCTCCTCGAGCGAGACAACCTCACCCCCGAGGTCAGCATACTCTGGGCTGACGAAGAGGTGAAGCTTGATGCCCGAGGATTCGAGCTGACGGAAGTGGGCAATTCGAGAGGCCATCGATCGATCTTTGGAGCGGTCCTCGTGCAAGTCGAGGAGCGCCGTCACAAAGGTGATCATATGCCATTGTCTACAAACTTCTGGCCTAAATCGCTAAAGCCCGGACGCTGCTTCCCCACGCGGAGGAGACTGTAATACCAGCGCGACGTGGGCTGAAGCCGTTTCCAATATTGGTCGTTCATGTAGATCCAGTGGGCATTCGTCTCGAGGAGACGTGCATAGCCTTCCTCCAGGGTTGCGATGAGCGTGTCGTAGAAGCGAGCGTGAACAAGATATCCCGACGCTGTTTGGACCTCAAGCACACGTCCGAACCGGTCATTGTAGGGCTCGCTCTGAAGGAGGTTGTACGAGAGCATGACGACATCGTAGTCTGCCGGGAGATGGGCGAGGACGTCGGTCCATTGGTCCCGCGAGATGAGGAACTGGAAGTCGTCTTCGAAGAGAAGGACTTCCGGGAGCCCTCGGTCGCGTGCAAGCTTAAGAACCTCAAGATGCGAGAGCGCACATCCATGCGTGGGCGTGACGCTTGTTCGGGCCGGAAACCGCTCGACTGCGAGGCCCATCCGAGCACATTCTGCTTCAATCTCGGCTCGGCGATCGGTCCGGTGATCCAGATTGATATAGAACGCGTGCATACGAAGTCTCCCCGGGCTCTCTGAAACTAACTTTCGGAGTCCCTCCGAGGGGTAGGTATGTTCCGCCGGCTTCGCGTGTCTGACTATGACCAGTACCTTCCCCTCCTCAAGCAGTTTCGTGAGACAGATATCTCGCGCGAGCGGTTTGAGACCTTTGTGACGACATGTCCCTCGACCCTTGAAGTCTGGGTGGCCGAGACAGAGGGTCGGCTCGTGGGAACGATCACACTCCTGCTTGAACCCAAGCTCATCTTCAACGCCTGTACGTTTGCGCATGTGGAAGACGTCTGTGTCGATGCAGGGGTCCGGCATCAAGGCCTCGGGACGGCGCTGGTGACCCACGCGATTGCCCGCGCAAAGGAGCTTGGGTGTCGCAAACTCACGCTCGATTGCGGAGAGGCTCTCTGTCCCTTCTACGAGCACTGCGGACTGGAGCGTCGCGGAGTTCAGATGTCCACGCTGCTGTTTACACAGGACTCCCACTAGCCAAGCATGTTCACCCCTCTCCGCACGTTTGGAGAGCATACAGTCTACCAGTGTCCAGACTATGGGTTTTCTGCGATGCTCAGGGCTCTCTATGGTGTCTCAGACCTCTCGACGGTCGTGTCTGCAGACCAAGCCGAGCATCCGGCCGGCACGCTCCAAGATGTGGAGACAGACCTCCATCGTACCTTCTACGCATGGATCAAGCGAGAGCCCACCTACCGAGAGGCCTATCAGCGGCTCATTCGCGACATCGCAAAGCAGTTCTTCCCAGACGACCCTGCCCTCCTCTATCAGAGCTTCCCGAGCATTCGGTTTCAGTTCCCCGGGAACAAGGCGGTTCCGAAACACTGCGACTCGGATGACATTGGGCGGCACCCACTTGGAGAGCGCAACTTCCTTCTTCCTCTGACTCCCATGACGGGGACGACGCGACTCTTCCTGGAGTCCCATCCGGGCTCGGGTGTGTTTGAGGGAGTGGACCTCGCACCTGGAGAGCTTCTGGTCTTCAATGGGAATACATGCATCCACTACAACGAAGTGAACACCGAGTCCTATGTTCGGGTCTCCTTTGACTTCCGGTGTCTTCGACTGAAGGACTATGTTCGAATGAAAACGGTGACGTCGACAAACCCACGGAATACGGCTCGGACGCCCGTCAAGATGCTCGTGGGTGGATATTACCAGTGCATGTGGGCGGATGGATCGGCTCCCTGGCTGACGATGCCTCCTCCTATTCTTCAGACCCGTCCCTCCTTTGACGAGGCGGAAGCGGAGGCTGTCTCGGCGTATTTCCGAACGGGAGACCCCTTTCTCACGGAGTTCGCGAAGACAACCGAGTTTGAGACTGCCCTTGCACGGCGTATCGGAGTCCGGCATTGCATTGCCACGCCGAGTGGGACGGCCGCCCTCCTGCTGTCGCTTCTGGCCCTGGGCGTGGGTCCTGGAGATGAGGTGATTGTTCCGGACTACACGATGGTTGCCACGGCCAATGTGGTGACGGCTCTGGGTGCGAGTGCTGTGTTGGTTGATGTTCACCCCGAAACGTATACGGTCACAGTGGATGCGGTGCGGGCCGCGCGGACGTCGAAGACAAAGGCTGTGATTCACGTCTCGCTCAACAATCGGTCCCACGGGCTTCTCGACCTCGTCGCGTACTGTGCCGAGACAGGAGTCCCTCTGATTGAAGATGCGGCGCAATCTCTGGGCTGCACCTATGCTGGACGCGCCTACGGGACGTTTGGACGCATGGGATGCTTCTCGTTGAGTTCTCCGAAGATCATCACGACAGGACAGGGAGGGTTTGTCGTCACAAACGAGGATGCCCTCGCCGAGACACTCCGGTGCATGAAGAACTTCGGACGGCGGTCGGGTGGAGAGGAGCAGTACTGTATGTTCGGACTCAACTTCAAGGTCACCGACCTGCAGTCTGTGGTAGGGCTGGCGCAGCTTGCGAAGCTGGACGACCGAATTGATGCCCTTCGTCGGCTTTTCGATCGCTATGCGGCAGCGCTGTCGTCGTGTCGCCATGTCAAGCTTCTCCCTCCAGGAGCTCCGGGCTGGATTCCATGGTTTGTGGATCTCCAGTGTGAGGAGCGGGACCGTCTGAAAGCGTTCCTCGCACAGCACGGGGTCCAGACACGCGTGACGTATCCCGCAATTCATACGCTTCAGCTGACCTCCTCGTGCTATCCGAATGCGATGCGAATCGCAACAACCGGACTGTTCCTCCCGACCCATCTGCGTCTCACGGAGGCCGAGGTGGACTACATCAGCTCACTCCTTCTCATCTTCGATGCAGACTGCGGACAAAAAGTAGTCGGTGTGGAGCGTCTCGACGGGGACTCCGTTCCAGCGTGAGATGAAGCGAGCGGCTGAGGCAGGATAGGTCACAAGTTTGGTCGGATTCGTGTTCAGGTAGGCGCCCCACCACGAGAACGTGGAATAGGTCGTGATGTTGTGCGCACAGAGACTGCAGACCCAGAGGTCGATATAGTCTTCGTGACCTGCGATCCGGCGACCGGGGAGACCGAGTGTGTCGGGACCATCGGACACAATCAAGACCTCCGCCGTGGGGGCTCGCTCTCGAATGTACGCAAGGGCTCGTGTGTAGTAGGCGGGTGCGCACCCTGTGTTCCGGTCGGACCCTTGCCGAATGTGAACCGAGACGAAGACGCGAGACGGGTCAAAGAGCTCGGGATAGAGAGCCCGAATTCGGTCACGGTCCGGTGCGAACATCCGAAGAATGTCCTCACGGACAGACGCAAAATACAGGGGCGATTCCAGATACCCGTCGATGAGAAGCGAGGTGGTGGAGGCCCGAATCGAGTCAAGGAGCGCAGGACTCACGCATTTGTGCGTTGCCTCGTGGACCGTCGGATCCTCACATCCGGTTCCCTGGAACTCCAGACACGCTCGAAAGATTGTCATCCCATGGGTGTATCCAAAGCGAGAGGCGAGCGTTTCCGCAAAGGCACGGACTGTCGCATACGAGGGAGTTCTTCCCGTCTGGTGTGCGATTCCGTAGACGCTTGCGATTTGAAAGAGAACATTCCCCAGACCCGTGTTCGTCGCAGAGAGAAAGGGCGAGCCGCGGGCCGTGAGGGTTGGAGTCAGATAGAGCATTATAGATTGAGTGTGGGAAGCGTCTTGTCTGCGGGACGCGTCCCGTTCGTGCGGTGCTCCACCACCTGGTCCCAGAAGGACTGGAGCTGGGGGAGGTGGTCCGAGAGCCAGTTCGGATCCTTGGGTACGAAGTCCTTCTTCATGGACTGGAGGACCCAGTAGACCACCTGCATATCCTCGGTATGGGACTCCACATCGTAGACCACGCGACCATCATCATAGACTCCAAAGGCTCCCTTGCGAAGCGTGGACTTCGCCCATTCATTGTAGCTCAGCTGCTTGAAGCGAAACTCCACGTACTCGCATTCGTCAATGCCCGTGCACTCCATTTGCATCTGCATCTGGTGCACGTAGGCAATCGGAATCTCCGGCTTCTCCACGCGGCTCATGGGACACTTGAACTCGACCAGTCGTCCGTAGCGCTTCGGATCGTCTCCGGTCGGCACAATGAGTCCATCGGGCGAGGCCCCCAGGAACGGGACCCGCGGATGCTGGGCACACGAGACCTCGAGAATGGTGCAGTTCGTCTCCTCCTCGTAGAGCTTCTTTGCGATGGGCTCAAAGCGAGTGCCCCACACCAGCGCTGGAATCGGATTGTGCTTCCACGAGTCGGAGGTTGCGGGAGGCTCGAGCTTCTTGAGCAGGAGCTCTCGGCGCGCATCCTCGCTCCCGAAGGCCTTGTAGACCTCGGAGGCGGTAATCATTTCGCCTCGCTTCGCATGCCACTGGTCGGAACGCTGATCGTTCTGCCCGTAAAGACGGAGTACACGTTCAAAGGCGCGGTCCCGGAGCCAGAGACGTCCGACGTCTCCGAGCATGAGGGTGTCAACGAGGGGGGCAACATGACGTTTGAGTGCGGTGTACGAGAGGCCGGGCTGTAGACGACGGCAGTATAATAGGAACTGGCGGACACGAGTCCCCAGATGAGTATAGGGGCGATTTTCAAGGAGCCACTGAGAGAGGGCATCTTCCATTACTCTGTGCTGGGAGTCTCCTCTGTAACCGGTTGGTCTGTTTTGAGCCAGGCCCGGAACTCCTCCTCCGTGATGCGGGGAACGGCGATCTCCTCGCGCTCCGGAACCTCGGTCCCGTCGAGGAGTTTGGTCTCGGTCGTCATGTCCTCCCACATCTTCAGGACGAGGCTGTCCAGCTCGGCCTCGTGGGCGGCAATCTTCGCAAGGTCTGCGCCGACATCAGGAACCCTGGCAAGCGGGTCAATCGGAATCTCCACCGTCCAAAAGTCCTCAGGGAGCTTTGTCTCGCTCATTGTACAACCCAACCCATTTTCTATGAAAGCCCAGAACCCACACATGGAGACAATCGCCTCGAAGGAAGACATGGTCCTGCGCCGCCTCTCGGCTTTCTACAGTGATCCCGTCGTTCTTGCACGCGTCAAGCCGATTCTCGTGGGCGAGTCCAAGATTAGCCTGCGCCTGTTGGACTGGCTCGTGACGAACTATGCGAAGAAGCACAACATCGTCTACCTCACAGAGGGAGGGCGCGACGTCAATGTCTATCTCCGCTACAAGGCGAACCTCCGGGCGTACAGCAAAAAGATGTTTGACCCGTTCTGCCGCTGGAAGAAGATTACGTTCCTCGGCATGAACACCACTGTGGGCCAGCTGAACTTCTTCCACTGGATTCTCGAGGACGAGGTGCTGGACTACCTCGACGAGCACTACGACGCGGTGCAGGCGGATATGGATGCCTGCTCGACGACCATTCAGCCGAAGGAGGGCGATCGCCGGAAGCGGCATGAGCTCTCCCGCTCTGCGACCAAGTCCATCACACTGTCAGCGTTCACGCTTTCGGTAAAGTTTGACTAGCAAGCATAATGGAGTCCAAGCTCGTTCCTGGGTTTGTCTATACAGATATTTCACCGGACATCACGGAGACCGATATTGATGTGGTCTCTGACCTCTGGACCATGGATGGACGCGACGTATATCGGGGAGCGCGGGATCCGCGGTACACCCATGCGAACGTCTATTGGCTCTATGACGAAGACCTCCAGCGCGTAGGCTGCTCAGAGCATACGCTGACCAACCCTGGCGACATGCGGCTCCTGTGGTTTCACGAGTCTCCGTTCGGCACGCTCTTCCAGGAGGAGTGGACGGTCGGCGGAGAGCTCTGGTCTCAGCTGCCCACGAAGCCCTTTGAGCGGTTCATCAATGAAGGATGGACCACGGCCGAGAGCTTCCTCGAGCACTGCCTCTACGGACCCACGCGGATCGTCACGATGACCATGCTCCAAGCGTGGCCCAAGGTCTACACCTGCGCGACGTGTGGAAAACGGTCGCTGCGTCGGTCTCCTCACTGCCAGATGACGGAGCGAGACCTGGACGTGCCCCAATTGGAAAAGGTGTTGTTTGTTGATGAAGACATGGTGCTTCATGTTCCGCCCCCCGAGTCAGTCGTCTTTACACGGCTGCGGCAACCTGGCGCCGGCGGTTCCCAGCGGGCTTCGCTGCCACTGGCTGCTCCACCGGAACCGGAGCCGGAGCCGGAGCTGGAGGCTCAGACGGCGACTCCTCCTCCTCCTCAAACGCTGCCGCTGCAGACACCGGAGCATTCGTCTCCTCCTCAATCTCGTCCGCGAACACCTGAGCAGCCGTCAGCCGCTGAGGAGGCGCAACCCGAGCGTGTGTGATGCGCCAGGTGACACCGAAGCCCTGCCCGGAGACGTAGACGCTGGGCGTGACGACGATGCTGGCCTCGACACGCTTGGGGAAGATGGCCGAGATGTTCTCGAGGTCGACCAGGACCGGCTTGCCAGTGCTGTCCGCGACGTCCATGCTGACCTGGCCATCATAGACCGGGACCTTCATGCGGAAGCTGGGCGGGTACTTGCCAGAGGGAACCCACTCGCCGTTCACCTTCTCCACGCTGGGGCTGATGAACTGCTTCATGAGGTCCTGGAGCACCGCACGATCGCGGGAGCGGCCGAACCACTTGGCGCTGTTGGCCGTGGCGACGTCGAGGAGCTTGTTCTGCATGTCGAGGAGGAAGTTGTAGAGAGACCCGAACTCGCCAGCCTCCGGACCTGCCTTGTCCTTGGCGTAGACGTCGCAGCCCTTGAGGGTCAGCGCCATCTGGTAGGTCGAGCCATTGTCGGTCTCGCGGATGTTGATACCCATGGGGTAGGTCGACTTGGGGATGCGAATCTGGAGGCTCTGGCCGTTGTACTTAATCGGAACCGTCTTGCCGCCCGCCTTGTTCATGCGGATGTCGCCGAAGGAGACCTTAGAAGCATCAAGAGTAGAGACAGAGACGATTGCAGCAGTAGACATTCTGGAGTGATATGAGGTGGATAGGGTTGCCAACCCCCGATCCGTTTTCAGCGCAGGTTTCTGTATTCCATAACAAATGGCGACGCTCTGTGCGTCGGTGCGACGGAAAGGGACCACAGATCCCTGTGGCTCCAAAGCGTTACTCGGACATACCCTCTGCGGAACGCATGCGAGAGCGAAGACGGTCACCCTCTGGGCGGAGGCCAACAAAGGAAAGGTCCTCGCAGTTCATCGCATTCAGGCCCTCGCACGGGGATGGATTGTTCGGTCTCGACTTCGGCTTGCGGGACCCGGTGTCCTTCATCGCAAAGGACTCTGCAATGACGATGACCTGGAGACCTGTGAAACAGCGGACCGCCAGTACCCGCTCGACTACTTCGCCTTCACGGAGAACGGGAAGATCTGGTGGTTTGATTTTGCGACGCTCTGGAAGTGGTCGTGTCTCTCCGTGGAGCCCACCAATCCCTACACGAAGGTGCCCTTGGATGTGGACACAAAACGACGCCTGCGCCGCATGTGGTCAGTGCGTCGACGGCAGCGGCTTCCGGTTCCCCCGGACCCGACAGTGTACCAAGAGCGAATGCGACTTCGCTGGACACTCTTGTGTCAACTCTTCGCGGACAATGGATTTGGAGTCCTTGACCCGGGCTACTTCACAGGGCTCTCGAAGAACGACTACATCGTCCTCTTCCGTCGTCTGCGCGATCTTCTTCAGGACTCGGTTCCCAAGCACCAGTCTCGCCATGCGTTGGTCCTCATTCATCGATGCCTCATCACGGCGTGGACACTCCCTCCGGCTCACTATACACTCCAGGCCTCCTATGCCTTGCTCATGATGCTGCTCCACGCGAAGGATGAGTTTACCCTGGGCTTCTGTGTTCTCTCGTCCCTCTATGAACTCTGAAAAACGGATTCTCTCGTGCCACGGGACAGGCCAGTGCCCCACCATGAATATCTTCGTCCTCTCTCCCTGTCCGCGCACTGCGGCTCGCCTTCACTGCGACAAACACGTCGTGAAGATGATCCTCGAGACAGCTCAGCTGCTCTATACCGCCCACCACGTTGTGGGCACTCCAGACCTTCCCGAGGGAGCGTACAAGAAGACGCATGCGAACCACCCGTGTGCCCTCTGGGTTCGGGAAAGTCGCGCCAATTACCTCTGGCTTGTGGAGCTCGGGTGGTGGCTCTGCAAGGAATACCAGGTTCGCTATGGAGCCCACAAGACCCACAAGACCGAGCGACACATCCTCTGGCTCAAGTCGCGTGTGCCGCATCTTCCCAACGGGCCTGCCACCCCCTTTCGGCAAGCCATGCCCGACGCCTACAAGCATCCCGATCCCATTCAGGCCTACCAGACCTACTATCGCGAGGACAAACTGAAGCGGCGAGGGATTGTCGTCTATACCAAGCGTGACTGTCCGAAATTCCTCGTAGGAGTATAAATGGCCGCAAAGCTCACCCCCGAAGCCCAAGCGCTTGTTGGAAAGAAGGTCCACGTGACCAAGACCACTCCGGACAAGACCTACCTCATCGCGCTCCCGGGCGTCAACCCTGTCACCCCCGCGATGCTCTTCAAGGGCTCCGTCCTCGAGTACTCGTTTCCGGAGGGACCGGAGTCCATGATGGCGACCATCCCGATCCGCCTCAAGGTTCGCGTCGACGCAGAGACCCAGTCGAAGTGGGGCCTCACCGACCCCGTCATGGAATGGGCTGCGGCGCCTGAGAATCTCCCCATTTTTGAGCTGCCTGGGACCGGGGGTCGTCGCACCCGGGGTCGCAAGGCTCGTCGCCAGACCCGTCGTCGCCGGGCGTAAAAAAGAACAGTTTTGTCAAACGCAAGCGGTTTACATGACCGGAACAGGTAAGGAGTATATCAACGCGTTAAAAATGTCCTCTTCTACTTCTGCAGTGAAGGCAAACAAGATGCCCGCCGACAAGAAGACCGCCCCCAAGACCGCCGCCGCGCCCGCCGCCACCCCCGCGGCTGCCCCCAAGGCCGCCAAGAAGTCGCCCGTCAAGAAGGAGACCCCCGCCAAGGCCGAGGTCGTCGTCCCCACCGTTGCGACTGCGACGGCCCCGATCGTCGCCCAGTCCTCTGAGGCCCTCCTCGCGACCCTCACCGAGCAGCTCAAGGCCCTCTCCACCGAGTTCACCGCCAAGGTGCGCGAGGCGGTCAAGTCCACCCAGGAGGCTGCCAAGGCCGCCAAGAAGGAGGCCCGCGACTCCAAGAAGAAGCGCAAGATCTCGCCCGAGGAGATGACCCCCGAGCAGCGCAAGGCCTGGGAGGCTCGCCGCGCGAACAACGCCTTCCTCGTCCAGCGCCCTCTCTCCCCCGAGCTCTGCTCCTTCATGGGCATCGGCGCGGGCTCCAAGCGCTCCCAGACTGAGGTGACCAAGTTCGTCTCCGAGTACGTCAAGAGCCACAACTGCTTTGACCCCAACTTCAAGCGCCGCATCATCCCCAACGCGGCCCTCTCCAAGCTCCTCCGCGTCGATGACAAGACCGAGGTCACCTACCTCAACCTCCAGAAGTACCTCAAGGTCCACTTCCACAAGGCGTAAAGACTCGGTTTGTCCCACACATCCAACACCCTCTCCACAAAAGACGGAGGAGCTCCTCCCTCTTTTTCACAGGAGAACACAATGCTGACACGCGCCCAGGCGAAGGCGCAGATGGAGACACGGGCAATGACGCGGGCTGTCTGCGAACAGGCCTGGACGCAGGGGATGCCGCTGAAGATCACATCCGATGGGTTCCCGATCATCATGAAGCCCTCGATGAATTGCGAATACCGGGTGCAGGGGACGCAGGACATCGCGTATGTCGGTCTCCCCAAGACGAAGGAGGAAGTGCTGGCGTTCCTCGCGACGATTCCACGGTTGACTGTGCGCGATCTTCACTCCGCGCCACAGGGCGTCTATACGTGGCTTCTGTACTCGAAAGAGGAGGGCGGGTCCATCGAGTTCGTTGCCTCCAAGACGGAGACGATGCTCGAGCTGGGCACTGTTCACTATTCCATTGCGATGTCTGTCGGTGCGACGCGCGTCCATGGAGCAGGAGAGCTCTGGAAGCATGGAACGGCGTATACGGTCAACTTTCTGTCCGGCACGTTCATGCAGTCGTGGGTGCTTCCGGAGCCCTGTACGCTGAAGATTATGGAACGCTTCATTCGCAACAAGCTGATGACGGAGGTGCTTCCAGCGTTCTTTCGTGGGAAGACACTGACCTTCTCAGACTCGGCGTTTGTTGCGGATCGCTTCCTCAAGGACGCCTTGACGACGGACAAACTCGAGGCGTATGTACGCGCTGGGTTTACCGTCTGTATCCACGACGTGTCGAACAAGGCCGAGTGCAAGTCCACCAAGGGGACCTGCAAAAAACCCGTTACTCTAGAACAAATGAAGGGCGGAAAGATCGTGACGCTCAACGCCATTGGCGAGGAAGTTCCCGCCAACGACCCGTCTGCCGTCAAGCGGTTTGACACCAACACCTACAAGGAGCTCCCGCTCGGGGGCCGTCGCAAGACCAAGACGGGGAAGAAGGCTCGCCGTAAGACGCGTCGTCGCTATCGTGGAGGAGAGGATGTCGACCCGAGCCACGTTGGCGTTCGCATGGCTGAATCCCTCGTGGGACCCAAGGAGGGTCCTCCTCCGCCGGTGGGGTCGCCGCCTCCTCTGCAGGCGATGTTTCGTCGTCTGGAAGCCGACTTGAAGCTGCGGCCGTTCGAAGTGGATCGGATGATGCGTGTCTACAGCAAGTCCGTCGATGACAGGGCCCCTCTGACGGAGGCAGACTTGCGTGCGAAGCTTCTCGACCTTCGGCGCAAGTCGAGGCGCTAAATCCCCACCCGAATCGTCTCATGCGGCATTTCAAGATAGAGCACAGTACTAAAGAACCGAGAGAGCCGGTTGTCCAAGACCAAGGCTCGCTGTTTGTCATTGGTCAGAAGGATCCTCTGAATCTGCTCGAGAAGCTCGGCAGAGGTGACTCGCGACGTCTGAACCTGAACCTTACAGTCGTTCTTGTCCCATCCGCACAAGGACGACTTTGAGCAGGTCGGTTCGTCGGTCATCTGCCCGCAGGGTTTGCGAACCTTGCTGATGAACTTGTAGGTCGTCTTCGTTGTCTCTTCATAGGCTTCCCGTCCATACCAGTCTGCGAGGAGACGGCCAAGGCTCGCCGTGTCCTTCCGGTCAATGGCCCGTCGGAGCGCCATGTAGTTCACATCCCGCGCCTCATCGTCCACCGCAGGCGCGATGTCATTCGCCAGCGAGAACAAGAGGAACTCGACGAGCTCCGATCGGTAGTCAATCTTGTCCTTCTCTGTACGCCCATCTGGGTCGGCAACTCCAGAGACAAGGACTTGCTCACCCCTGAGCGCATTCCCAGATGCATCGAACCCCGTCGCCGCTCGGACCGTCTCGAAGACTTCTGCGACAGGACCAGCCGAGGGCGGCGCAGACGGACGGACCAGAACTCGGAACCCCGTCACCGTCTCGACTTCCACAAGGAGCCCTGCGGCATTCCGGCGGTCCTTGGAGGGCTCGTGGCGGAAGAGACGCTCGGCCTTGAGACTGTTCAGGGCTGCAATCTCATCTGCATAGGTCGGAAGGTCCTCGTCCGGAATCTCATGGAGCATCTTCAGGGGGACACGCGTTGCGAGGGTCTGGGTTGTGGGCACACAGGGGATGAGGGCCCGCCCGGGGACGAGAAGGCCCTGAAGACGGCCTGTCGGATCCGTGACACCCGTGTAGGAGTCGAGGCGACCGAGCTCTCGAACCGCAACCAGCGCATCGGCAAGCGTCGGAAGGTCTCCTGCACAGGCCTCTTGGTGGGCTTGGACGAGCTTTGTCGTCATCGCATCCAGCGGAGCTGTCACAATGTTGACGTTGTAGATCGTCTCCCCTCCCGCGCCCTTTCGTTTCCGGCGCATCGTTCCGAGCACCTCGGGGTGTCCGCCCGACCGCAGCAGAACCACTAGCGTCTGTCCGCGGGCCAGGATGTCTTGGGTCTGAAACCCGCACAGCACCTTGAACCGATCCATCGCGACGAGAATGACGTTGAACTCCAACAGGAACGACAGGTATTCCACTTCATCCAGAGGGTCGAGGGTTCCGTCCTGCCACTTGCGCTCTGCTTCCTCAATCGGGTCGGCTGACCGGAGGGTGCTAAAGAAGGAACACCGGCGGACAATGTCCGGCTTCTCCTTCGGGGACTGAATCGGCTTGGCGGGAACAAGCGTCCCGGGGAGCGTGTCGCGGGGCCGAGGACCCAGTCCAATGCGAAAGACGTCTTCCTTTTGGAACTCCAGACGGCCCTTCACAATTGTGCTGTCGTACTTCGTCTTGACACCCAGACGACTCGCAAGGTCAGGCGACAAGCGTGCAACCCGCTTGGCCGGAATATCGCGCAGCTCTTCCGTGAGCACATAGGTGACTTCCAGTCGAGAATTCAACACGACAGCCTCCTTCGCAGGCGTCGGATAGCAGCAGGGAACGCCGTCGTGCTTCTGCATGGGTCTCGGGTACTTCGAGATCTTCCCCTTGGACGTCTCCCGCTTGATGACGGGGAACTCCTTGGTGCTCACCTTATCGTTCGGTCGCACCTTTCCCTTGCACACCGGACAGTGCATCGCGCCGTCGGTTCCTTCTTCGAGCTGGTCCTCGCGAAGGGGAATCTGGTCGGTCATGCACCAATACGGCGGGCAAATCGCCGTCCCGTTCGGAATGTCCATCTGCTCCTCGGCTGGTGCGTCCTCATAGGTGTACTCGGCGCCCTTCTCCGCCCGAATGACTTCCTTGGCCTCCGGAGTCAAGACGACAACCTGACTGTTCTTCTCGCATTCGCGGGCATACGGAGGTCCGAAGAGCTTCGCATCAAAGGCCTTGAGGCGTTCATTGAAGTAGTTCTGCGTCGTCTTCTGGTCTTGGGCGACCTTCAGCATGCGAGACGGCTTGACCACAGGCTCGGGCGGGGGTGCGGCAGCAGCGGCATTGGACGTGGACAGATCCAGCATGGCCAAGATGTCGTCACCGCCCTCGTCCACCTCGTCCTCGACCACGGCCTCCTGCGGAACAACCGCTGTCGGACCAACCATCTCCTTGCGACGCGGGCACACAGTATTGACATCATCGGTGTTCGCGGTCAGGACATAGCGCAGAATGTCCACATAGTCGAGGGTTCGGTCAATCGTCGTTGCGAACTGGATGTCCACGTCCTTCCGGTGAAAGGTAATCGTCGGGAAGTCCCGAAGCGACCGGTCGCAGTTGATATCTCCCGACGTGATGGACTCCAGGAGCGACGACGCTTCCTCTGTGGAGGTCCCGAGTTCAGTCGCCAGGTACGCCGCCGTTGGGGTTGCGCCCTCCCGGGTCAGCGCTTGGCACGCATCCACAACCCGACGAGGAATGTCACCTTGCTCGGAGCGAAGGAGACGAAACGTTCCCGCCTGATGTCCGAAGAGGGTCTGGAGACAGGGGAACCGGAGCATGTCAAACTCAGTCTCTTCCTTCGCATAGCTTGCGTGAAGGGACAGGTCGGCAAGGTCCCAGCGGTCGGGAGACAGATCCCGCGGGTCCAGACTCGGGGCAATCGCATCCAACGAGAGCAGCCACTCCTCACCTTCCACCCGCAGCTCATCTTTCGTCTTCGTCGACGTCTTGTCTTTGCGAATGTCAATCGTGATGTCCGAGGATGTGATGGCGATGCGCTGGAAGACCGTCCGGGAGGCCGACTGTCCGCCCTTCGGTCCTTTGCGATAGAGGAGAAGGGTCGGGCGTGTGCGGTTCGGAGTCGTCGCATTGTACCACGCCTTCACGAGTGCGGGATCCAGAAGCGGGACCTTCGCGGTTGAATCCTCCACGTAGTACTTGCTGCGAAGGGCATTCCCTTCGGAGGTGAAGTAGAGAATGCAGGGCGTCTCTTCGGAGACCGTGAGGCCATAGAACATCTGCTCAAAGGTTGTCCGAGGTGTCGCAATGGACGTCGCGTTCAAGGGAATGTACCACTTGGCGCGTGTGACGGTTTCCGTACGATGCTGCATCGAGGGCTTGACGAGGGCCATCAGAGCTGCGAGGTCCGACTGGGCCTTGAGAATCGCGGTCTTGCTCGTGTCCAGGTTCGGCGGGGTCTCAGGTTGGAATCGAGGGAAGTACGCCCGCAGCACGGAGTCTGACGGGTCGGCCGGAAGCTCGGTGACCCGCAACTCCGAGGGGGGAAAGGGATGAATCGTCTCAAAGAGACTCTGGAGGGACAGAAGCGGAATCGCGTTGGTCGGAAGGGCGACATCCTTCGGCGGACGAGGAAGCACGGTCTGGATCTTCGCGCCAAGGATATGCCACTCCTGCCCTCCATCGCGGATGGCGCTCTCGATGCTGACGGCCTCCCACTGCTCGCGGGTGTACGGCTGCCGAGGGAAGGTCACGCCTGGGCGCACATCCGTCAGGTAGGTCTCCAGCACCTCCTTGGAGACGGTCTGGCCATCCCGCGACAAGCGGAAAAAGAGATCGGTCCACTCGCGGGGCGTCCTGTAGTAGCCCTCGGGAAGTGTGACACGAAGTTGGATGAACAGACGGTCGGGATGCGAGTTCCGGTCAATCGCAATGAGCTCGCGAACTCGTTCAATTGTATCGTCTGGATAGAAGTCCACCCGGGCGAAGGTGTCCTCAATTGACAGCTTCAGGACCTTCATTGTGTTTCGGGAAGAGAAGGTTTGCCGGTATTCGTCTCGTGTTGGGTTAATGATTATAGCGGACTATCGGAAATCACCATCCCGCAATACGGAGTCGGACGAGACGCGTAGTTGACGGGCGAATACAGGCCAATCTGAGTGGCGTCCTGAAGGATGCGGCGGAAGTTGCTCCAGAACTCCTGCGTGTGTCCGATGGTCTCTGTCATGAGGTGGGCCATCTCATGGAGGACGACAAACATGACGGTATTCGCGTCGATGAGCGGGTACTCGGGCGCCTTCGTCTTGTCGCGGAGGCAGACGACGATCTTCTGTCCCTTGTTCTCGCTGTACGAGGTGTCCTTGGAGCCCATGTCGTTCTCAATGAAGACATCGGACTTGAACCGCTCGAGGAAGCGACGCACCGGGGGATCGGCAGAGAGGGCCTGGTCGCTCTTGTAGTGGTCGATGAGCTTGAGAAGACGGCCCTTGACCTCTGCCATGAGGGCGACGGCCTTCTCTTTGTTGGGGAGGTTCTGCATGTCGTACGACTGTCCGTCTGGTCCGGTCATACGAATCGTGTTGCGCGGTCCCTGGAGGGCATACAGGGCCAGGGCGCCAATGCCGACAGCGGCGGCGGGAAGCATTATTCAGAGATGCGAAGAGAAAGAGTATGGACTTGCCCACCTGCCTTCGTCTGCACAAAGAAGGGGGCTACTACCACATGTGGACCCACGAAGATGGGACGCCGAATCATTACAGGATGTATTGTTTTGCGTGCGACAAAGAACGCGTGTTCTGGATTCGGCCTAGACACGACGCCGGGTTGACCGGCGCTTCCGCCTCCGACGTGTCCCCGCCTTCGCGTTCGCCGCAGACACCGCTGCCTGCGCCTTCGTCATCTCCGTCCACGGACCCGGCTTGAAGTTGGACTTGTTGAACTTCATGATCTCGCTCAGGAGTCCCGGGTCGGCGCCCAGTTTGGTGTTGAGGAGTGCGAGCTTCTCGCCAAAGGTCGGGTAGAACTTGATTCGGGTCTCATCGGCCGGCATGCGGAAGAAAATGGGCTCTGTCGCCTTGGGTCCAATCCAGGGGGCTTGCTTGTCAAACAAAACGACCGCCCCGCCGGGGCCTTTCTTGACGGACCGCAACGTCCCGATTTGATTGGGGTCGTCAGAGAAGGCAATCCGATAGCGGTTCCCCGGTTTGAGCTCTGTCCAGGGGATGGGAGTGTCCGGCATTGTTTAGGGGGGAGACTTTACGCGACAAGTCCGTCCTGCGCGTGGGTCGCCTTGAACGGATCGGGGTCAATGGTGGTCTGGAGGAAGGGGCCGACCTTCGCCTGGGGGTTGGGGGTCTCCGTGCGGATGTCGTACGAGGGGTTGCGGTTGGTCTGCGCAATGCCCACGATGTTGATGTTCGAGTGGTAGCCGGCCTGGAGGAAGTTCTGGCCCTTGAGGTCCTCGGCGCCAACGGGGTTCACGGCCGCGAACGACGCACCGAGCTCACCCTTGGGGAGAAGCTCAGACGAGGAGAGGCTGGTGGAGGTGTAGGTCTGCTGGGACGCAGGGGTACGGCCCTGCATGCCCTGGACGGAGGCCGCGTTGCCCGCAACCGCGTGGGGCGAACCCATCGACGGGCCCTGCTCGGAGAGAGGACCCGGGGTGCCGAGACCACCGAGCTCCTCGGCCTTGTCCAGGACGGCGCCCTTGGACCCAGAGTACGAGGTAAAAAGAACGTAGAGGGCAACCACACCGGCCAGCACGAGCCCGAGGCGAGTCATCTTCGTCTGTGACAGCTTCATGTTTATATCAACCGATAGACAAATTTCGGATGAAGAAACTCTTGGACGCGCTGCTCACCGACGCAGCCGAGCAGTTTCAACGTCCGGAGATCCAGAACGCAATCCTTCGACCCCTCCTTGTCTCTATTTTCAATGTCCTGTATCCCTATTTACTCGGCGCGATGCTTCTGTGGGGAATTATGTTCATCTGCGTGGCGCTGATTCTTCTCATTCTTGTCCGCGGGACCCTGCTGGTCGGGATAGAGAAGCTGTAGGAGCTCCCCACGCGAGAGTCCCCAGAATCCGGAGAGATTCCGCGCCTTGGCCTCCTGGCGAAGCTGACGAATGGTCTTCTTCTGAAGCTGAAGCTCCAGAGGGAGTTCGGGAAGGGTGAGAAGGCGGACGAGCTCGTCCTTTGGCATCACATAATAGAGCTTGATCTTGCGCCCCTTGGCGACCTGCTTCAGTTCGAGGAGAGACATCGCTGCGTAGTCCATGGTACTGTCCGTGCTCCCAGCCCGGAACGCATCCGTTTTTCTCCGCGCAATGAACAATGAAGAAAACGATCGTCGTCGTCGCGCTTTTCCTCGCAGCTCTCATTGCAGGCCTCGTCATGCGGTATTCCGTCTCCTCCTCTCCGGTCAAGCGGGGAGAGGACTCAGACAGCGACTCGGAGGACGGGAAGGAGCGGTTCTTCCAGCGTGAGATCGGGATGCCCCTGGAGATGCAGGATGTTGCGGGCCCCTCGGGCGTTGCGGGCTACAGCGGAACGCCTCCCCTGTTGGGCTCTGAGCCCAAGCCCGTCCCTGAGCGTCCCTATGATATGGCGAACGACTCCGAGCTCTTCCAGTTCGAGGGCAACCGCATGAGTGCGGACTGCTGCCCGAGCCCCTTCTCGGGAGACCGCGGCTGCATCTGCCTCACGGACAAGCAGCTGTCCCAGTTCTCCACCCGCGGCGGGAATCGCAGCGCGAAGGACTAAAAACGGAACGGACTGGCGAAACCCAGACGACTGTATCCAAAATGATTATCCCTGAGCTCTCTGCATCCAAGGTGGCCGGCTTCCTCGGTCTCCACAAGTATCAGTCTCCCCATGAGATTCAGTACGAGCTTCTCCTGAAGGACCCGGCGACGCGTGAGCGCATCCGGACCCTTGAGACCCAGACCGGACGCCGCGGCTTTACCGGACTCCTGAATGAAGTCCTCAAAGAGCAACCGATCCTCGACTGTATCCACGTCGGGGTTCGCGAGGCCTCCAAGACCCAGAACGTCGGCGCTGTCCTCGAGGACGTGGAATCCCAAGCCCGCCTTGTGCTGGGACTGCGCAATGACACGCTTCCTCCTGAGGTGCGCGACCGGATTGCCGCAGAGGTCCGCGGCAAGGTGAGCAAGGGACGTGGGATTCAGAATGAGACCGCCATCCTCGACCAGTATGAGACCCATCGTGAGGTCAAGGTCACCGAGCGGAACACGAAGACCATCAAGAAGGACTTCGGCACCTTCAAGCTGGTCGGCCGGTGTGACGGGTATGTCGCCGCAGAGAGTCGCATTGTGGACTCCAAGGAGCGCACCCGCTGGTGGCCGCAGGTTCCCCTCTATGATGAGATTCAGCTTCGCTGCTACATGGTCATGTACGACGCGAAGGAGTCTGAACTTGTGGAGCGCTTCCCGGATGGACGGACGCGCCACACCAAGTATACGAATGATCCTGAGAAGTGGGCGAACTTGCTCTCAGCGCTGCAGACTGCGGTCGCAAAGCTGAACGCCATCGTGGAGACCGAGGAGGAGCTGGAGCGAGTGGTCTTCGCAAACACAGTGTCTCTAGGCAATGGAAGTGACACTCACGAACGGCGTTCCCCCCGCCTGGCAGGCACGGCGACCCTTACGGGAGTATGAGACCCGGCTGTTGTATACGGGCTTCAGCCGCTATGATGTGGACCGCAAGGTCTTGTCGACGATTCAGGTGACGCCGGAGGGCAAACTTCTGTACAGTGAGCGAGCGCATGAGGGACGCACGTTTTCGCGTGTGTATGCGGCCGAGCACGTCCGCGTGGTTGTCTACTCGGACAGTCCGAAGATCTGGGCGGAGGAGATAGCGCCTTACGAGACACACTTCTTCCAGCAGGTCAGCACCTGACCGGCAATCGGAACCTTGGACGCGAGCGTCGCCGCCTGCATCACCATGGGGACGACGGTGTCAATGGTATGAAGAATCTGCTCCTTCTCCTCGGCGGTCTTGTCCGAGTCCTTCAGGGCAAAGCGAAGGGTCTTCTGGAGAAGCTCGAGGCGCTCGCGGCCCCGAAGATGGGTCAGTCCCTCCAGCTCCCGCGCGAGCTCCAGGCACGTCGGGATCAGGTTGTCCCAGTTGATGCGGCCCTTGACGGTGCGATAGAGAGCATCCACCTGAGCGTCCATCTGGGCATCGGTTTCGTGAAGCGGGTTGGTCTGCATCGCGGTATGTTCTCTCGTCGCAAAAAATGGGCAGGAGACAAATGAACGTGACAGACATTGTTACGACGGCTGTCGCAACTCTCGTTGTTATGGTCATGGCCCATCTGGCTGTGTTCTGGGTGGTCAAGACGCTGTACCCTCCCCTCCCCGCGGCGGTTGCGCCCATCCCTGAGCCGGTGGCGCCCCAGGTGACTTTCGCAGAGCCGCCCAAGGAAGTACCAGACCCCGAGGATGTCCAGCGCGTGGTCCTACCGACGTATGAAGCGCCTGCTCCCGCTGAAGCCCCTCGTGAAACCGGGGAACGCCGAGGCCCGCCACCTGCTGAAAGTACCTCAATTCGTGGGGACTCCAGGGTGGCTCCTGCTGACGCACAACGAAGCGGGTGATCCGATTGCGATGTTCGTCGATACGCGTGAGCGAATTGAGCTGGTGTACCTGGTGATGGATGAGCGTGTCTTTTCGGATACCGTGCTTCGCGTTGTCAAGCTGGGTCCGCGGCGCTATGTGGCGTACGACATTCCCGCCCTGAATGGCAAGCCTCTCCTGGAGACCCTCTCCTATCGCCAGCGGCAAGAGAAGCTCACGGAGGTCTTGGAGGCCTTTCATTTTCCCGATCTCATTGCGTTGGAGACACCCGACCAGGTTCCAACCTGGGACACTCCCGTGCGGGGCTATGAACACTACGATGAGGCTCCTGGAACCCTAGGCGTATTTTGTCCTGTGAAGGAATAAATGGCCGGAACCTGTGGAAGCATGCTCGGCGGCCGTCGTCGCTCGAAGAAGATGCGGGGTGGAGATGGGTCGTGCGGAATGCCCGGCGGTCGTCGCCGCAAGACCATGAAGGGCGGAATGGGCTATGGGTTTGGCGGTGCGATGGGCACCAACGGCGCAGTCTGGAACTCGTCGTGGGGCGGTGAGATCACCAAGAGCGGAGAGCCCATCTATGATACGGCGGAGCGCCCGCCGGTCACGGGCGGTCGTCGTCGCAAGTCGAAGAAGTCCAAGAAGGGCGGCAAGCGTCGCAAGACCATGCGCGGGGGTGCGCAGTGGCAGACCATTGCCCCTGCAGGCGGCAGCTTCACTGGGGCGGGGGAGCGGGGCCTGCTTTCGCTAACTGGATACTCTTCCAGGGTTCCGGTCGAAGGCGGACCGGCACAGAACCCGGACGGCGCATACCGGCCCTAACCACGGCATCCGCGTAGACGTAGGGAAGATACTCGGGATCGTTCGTCACAATCTGTGGGCCTCCGGTGGCCATCGTCATCAGATACATATGCTGCATCGTAAAGCGAAGCTCGGAATACTCGAACCACTCCCTCCAGACACGGTAGGCTGAAAACGCCGCCGTCACGATGGAGACGACATCCAACGACTCCAACTGCAAAACCGTAAGGCTAATCAACGGGCTGAGAATCATCTCGTTGACTCGCATCATCGTATCTCCCACCGACTTGGGAGCGCACACACGTTTCAATTCAAGATAGCGTTCGGCGACCTTAAAGGGGTCCATTCGCCTTAATTAGAAGTCCATCTCCAGGAAATTCCTTCTCCTCAAACGAGCCGTACTCAATGTAGACCAAGCGCGTCTGGTCCGTGACGCGAATGAGGCGCTCGACCAGGTCCATCGTAATCCGATTGCCGGGAACCAGGAACTTCGCGAACGTCTGCGTCAGGTCAATCTCCGTATTCCGGTCGCCGACCCAGATCCAAGGACACTTGGCCGTGAGAAGATGCGGTGAGACGTCCCAGGTGTCTGGAATGACATCGCCTGGGTAGCGGACAACGCACTTCTTCGCTCCGGCCAGAATCCATTCCTCCACGTAGATGGCGTCCTCCGGAACAGTGGTCTCAGTTCCCTCGAAGTCATCCGTTCCGGTCAGGGTGAGGAAGTAGCGATGGGTCGGGCGAGACTCGGGAACCCAGTGGTACCAGTCCCAGAAGGTGTCCCACAGGGTCACAACATGGGTCCACGCGAGGGTGGCATAGCGGAGGGCCTCAAAGGCGGCAGTCTGGAGAAGCGCGTTCATTCTTGGGGTGTAACAGCATTGGAGTCAGCCGGCAGGTCATCCGTTTTCGCATCCTTCACCAAAAATGTCTCGTAGACGAGGCCGTTCATCACCTTCCTGTCAAATCCAGTGCCAATGGCGATGGCCGTTGCGAGCGCGGAGATGATGAAGGGCGTCGCGACGAGGAACCAGGACACGACGGAGAGCTCGATGCCGCAGAACATGTCCAGGACAAAGACGACGGCAATGCCGAGAATGCCCTTGACGATCGCCGTGACGAAGAGACCGAGGGACGTGTCCAGTCCGAGCTGGATCACGAGAAAGACGAGGAACAGCAGCGCCGGCGGGCAAAGGCTTTCAATGAACTGCATTTGTATAGACCAAAGAAATGGAACTTGTCATGGAGCTTGCGGGCGTCGACGAGGCAACGGCCAAGCGGGCTCTCCTCGAGCACGAGACGGTCGAAGATGCGGTGGATGCCCTTCTCCCGAAGCCTGTTGTCAGCGGAGCCAAGTACATTCCGTCTCCCCCGAAGGTGGACCGGGGACTGACACCGGAGCAGGAGGAGCGCTGTCGCAAGGGCCGCTGGCTGCAGGACCAGGTTAACGCTGTATTCTCAGTCGCCCATTCACAAACCCGAAGCCCACCGGCCCAAGTGGCTCCCTCGGCATTGCCGGCATCAGCTCCCGACGCTGGCTCCCCTGCGCTGCCGGCTGCGCCGCCCGGATCACCACAGGATGGTCTCGAGAGAATGACTCTACCAACCCTGCAATCCGAGACGCTTCAGTAAAGAGCTCCATCGACTCAATATGCTCCTTGGAGTTGGTCGACCAGGAAGCATAGGTCTCCTCATCATCCAGGAGACCGATAGCGGCCATCCATTCCTCGGGCTTGTCGCGGTCACATTGAATGGCTGCATCTCCAATCCAGGACTGCATTCCCTCCATCGACCCGCCCGGATACGGCGACGTCTTCGCAGGCTTGGAATAGAGGACCGGAATCCCATTGACCATTGCCTCCACCGCAACCCGTCCGAAGCTCTCGTAGTAGCTGGGGACGAGAAGAATGCGCGTCCTGCGAAGAATGGTGCGAATATCATCGCTGAAGGGAACCCACTCGATATTTCCGCCCAACGGAAGGGGCGTGGTCATATTTCCATAATACGGGCGAACGCCCAAGAACTTGCGATCCGGCATTCGGCGCGCAAGCTCTAAGAACTGATGAACGCCCTTGTTCTCATTGGCATTGATGAGCGTGATACAGTCTCCCTGGAAGGGCTCAGGGATGACAATCTGGTCGCGGTGCAGGATGGGTCGAACGGTTTCGGTCCGCACAATCTGGGCCGGCCACGGGCTGATATTGCGGCGGTAGTTGACCTCCATGATCCGGTTGATGAAGCAGAGCATCTCCGCCCACCCCCGTCCGCCGTTTCCGGTAATCATCGTGTAGTTCCCGTCATAGTGGCAGGTCGCCATGATAGGACGATTGTAGCCGCGGGCATTGAGCTTCCGCACCTCGGGAAGAATGGGGGCATGCGGGCAAATCCAGACCTCGGAGGTGTCCAGAAACGAACTCGCGGCGCTGTAGTGGAGATACCGGAACCCGCGATAGGTTCCTCCGTTCATTCCGGTGGACGGAATCTTCACTGTGAGGAAGACGACCTGATGACCTCGCCGAACGAGCTCTGTGCCCAGATCGATGTCGTGCAGAAACGCACCACAGAGGTCGGGCATTTTGTTGGCGAAGAAGAGAACTTTCATTATGAAGAGGTGAGAGGTCGTTCTTACGAGGCGGGCGCGGGATCTTCATCGACCACAACCGCAATGGGCAGGGGGGCCTCGAGGACAGGCGCGGTTGGAACCTTGGCCGGAGACGGGGGTGGCCCTGAGACGCGCCGAATGTACCAATAGGCTCCATACGGAACCCAGAAGCAGGTCATGAAGATAATGCCGAGGTTCTTCTCGGTTGTGGGCAACAGGATTCCTCCTGCGAGAAGCAAGACCATTCCGGTCATCATCGAGGCTCCTTCCATTGTTACTGGTCCTCGCGCTTCGTTTGAACCAGTCGCGTCGCATCGCCACCGCGCGTCCAGGCCTCAATCCAGTTGTGAGGGTTGGAGTACTCGGACGCCTTGGTCGAGATCAGAGGCTGGTAGAAGTTCGGGATGGCCTTGTCCATGATGGTGGAGGCCTCCTTGCGGTTGCGCGGCGGCTCGCTGAAGATGAGGCCGGTCTCATCATCCACAACACCCGGGTCTCCACCACCCAGGTTGGGCGTGGTCGCAAAGGGGCGGGCCCAGAGCTGCTTGGGACCCTTCTGCCGCCAGGCGCCGGGAGTGCCCCAGCGAAGGTCGGTGTTCTCATCAATTTTGCAGCCACCCGCGTGTCCGAAGCCACCCCGAGGGATGAAGCCCGGCTGATCCGCCATGGCCGCTGCGGGGTTGAGCGTCGCCGAGCACCCGGCCTCCGTCGAGCTGGTCTGGCGGGTGAGCGCCGACTGGTTGCCAAAGTCCTTGCGTGCAGCGTCGTACTCGTCCGACCGAATCCGGGTCGGAGCAAAGAAGTAATCCAGGACGTTGGTCGTCATTGTCTCTCCGTGCGAAAATGTCAGGGAAAACGGACGGGCAGGAGGAGAACAAGGAGGACTTCACTGAACCATGGAGCTCATTCTGCAACCGTGTGATTGGGTGGAGTCCGATGTGAATGGCGCCTATCGTGTGGACGTCTTCGGGCGCACCTCCTCCGGCAAGGTTGCCTGTCTTCAAATCACCGGCTTCAAGCCCTACTTCTACGTCGGCGGACCCCAGCAACCGCTCACGGGACCGATTTCGGATCGCGTCCGAGCAGCTCCCACCCTGACCAAGGCGACCAAGTACGATGTCTTCGCGGGCTTCCAGGAGCTCAAGCAGGTCCAGGTCTGGCGTGCGACCTGTCCGAGTCTCTCCGTCTTCTACGCAGCCCGAACGGCCTGGGCGAAGCACACGCTCTACGAGTCGAATCTTCCACCCTTCCTGCGGCTCTTCCATGACCGCGATCTCGGCCCTGCGTCTCCGATTGCCTGCATCAAGGCGACGTTGCTGGATGAGATGCCCGAGACAGAGGACGGTGAGCCGGTCTACGCCGTCGAGGAGGTCTGGCAGGCGGACTATCGCGATATCGTGGCCCACGAGACGACCATCCCGCTGCTCGTAGGGTGCTATGACCTTGAGATGTACTCGGAGTCCGGCAAGTTCCCGCAGGCCGAGCGGGGTGACCCCATCATCCAAATCGGCATCTCCTATCGCTGGTCTACGAACCTCCTGAAGCCATCTCGTCGCGTGGTCTTCGTGCTGGGCAGCGTGGCCGAGCCCGAGGAGGAGGATGTCGAATACATCTCCTGTGCCACCGAGAAGGAGCTCCTCCAGGAGTTCGTCGCGGAGGTGATGGACGTGAACCCGGATGTCCTCTGCGGCTACAACACCTTCGGATTTGATGACGCGTATCTGGAGGCGCGGGCGATGCAACTGGGGGTCCCGTTCGATCTCTCGCGGAAGGTTCCGGGCTATCGCGACAAGGCGTTCGAGACGAAGAAGTTCGAGCTGGCGTCGGGCAAGTATGACCTGCGGTTCATGACGATTCGCGGACGGCTGGGCATCGACCTGCTCCTGAACATGCGCCGTGAGCACAGTCTGGACTCCTTCAAGCTGGATAGCGTGGCGTCGGTCTTCCTGCGCGACCGCGTCCTGGGCGTGTCCGGAGCCGTGATTCAGACCAAGAGCACGCGCGGTCTCTCGGTCGGGAACTATGTGCGGTTTGATGTGGTGGGCAATACGACGGACCCGTATCGTGAGGGCGAGAAGTTCATCGTCACGGAGGTCACGCCGAAGTCGTTCACGATTCGGGCCTCCGAGGAGTTGTTCACCGACCTCACCGAGAAGGAGCGGAAGTCGCTGGAGTGGACGTTCTCGAAGGACGACGTGGAGCCGCACGACCTCTTCCGGATGCACAAGGGCAGTGCCGCGGACCGCGCGACCATCGCCAAGTACTGTTTGCAGGATTGCGATCTCGTCCTCACGCTGATGGCGAAGCTTGACACGATTGTCAACGCGCGCGGAATGGCGGACGTCTGTAAGGTCCCGATGGAGTTTGTGCTCCGACGGGGGCAGGGCATCAAAATCTTCAGCGCGGTGCTCTACTACGCCTCGCAGCGCGGCCAGATTCTCCGGGTCCAGCAGGCGATGGAAGGCGACACGGGGTACGAAGGTGCGATTGTCCTCCCGCCCAAGATCGGCATGTACCTGGACCAGCCGGTCTCCGTTCTGGATTTCAATAGTCTCTATCCCTCGAACATGATTGCCTACAACCTCAGCCCCGATACCCTCGTCTCCATGCGCGTCTACAACGAGGAGGGACAGCTGACAGGCTCGGAGGGCTATGCCAAGTCCGAGTTCGCGCGCCTGGAGGAAGCGGGCTATGTGCTGGATGAGATTGAGTATGATGTCCCAGGCGGAAAGACGGTCTGCACCTACATCCAGACAAGCAAGGACCCGATGACGGAAGGCATCCTGCCCAAGACGCTGGACATCCTGCTCAAGAAGCGCAAGGAGTTCAAAACGAAGATGGAGGATGAACAATACGATGAAGCTCAGCGCTCTGTCTTCAATGGTCTCCAACTTGCGTACAAGGTGGTTGCCAACTCCGTCTACGGTCAGACCGGCTCCCGAACCAGCCCCATCCGAAAGCTCTGCGTTGCCGCCTGTACCACAGCCGCTGGACGCAAGGCCCTCTTCACCGCCAAGCGGATCGCGGAGACCGAGTATGGAGCCGAAGTCGTCTACGGAGATACGGATTCCATCTTCATCAAGTTCCCCACCCGGGACCTTGCAGAGTCAATCCGTCTTGGCATTGATGCGGGCAAACGGATCACGTCCGCCATCGACCGTCGTCCCTACAAGATCGCCTATGAAAAGACCTTCTATCCGTTCATCCTCTTCTGTCGCAAGCGCTATGTCGGAATGATGTTCGAAGAGGACCCGACCATCAAGCCCAAGCGCAAGAGCATGGGCATCGTGCTGAAGCGTCGGGACAACGCGCCGATTGTGAAGGATGTCTTCGGCGGTGCTCTGGATGTGCTGATGCAGGAGCGAAACATCAAGAAGGCCCAGGCGTTCGTGACGGAGATGCTGGTGAAGGTGCTCGAGAACCGCGTGCCGCTGGAGAAGTTCATCGTCACGAAGGCCCTGCGGGATGACTACAAGAACCCAGACCAGATTGCGCATCGCGTGCTCGCAGACCGCATGGCGATGCGGGACCCGGGAACAGCGCCCAAGGTCGGCGACCGGATTGCCTACATCTACGTGGCCGAGAACAAGACCGCGCACAAGCAGGGCGACAAGATTGAGGAGGTCGGGTATGTCCGGAAGAAGGGACTCCATCCTGATACGACGTTCTACATCACGAACCAAATTCAGAATCCAGTGGCCCAGCTGTTCGCGCTGTGTCTGGAAGATCTGGAGGGCTACGTGCCGCCCCGCAAGCCGAGCTACGGGACGCTGATGGAGGACATGCTGAAGAAGTACGAGAACAATGAGGAGGAAGCTACCCTCGCAGTCCTCGAGAAGAAGGAGCGCCAGCTGGAGAGCCTGCTGTTCCTAGAGAGCCCGCCGCTGAAGAAGCTCGTTCGGAAATCCCAGACGGGACCTCTGGACGCGTTCTTTGGGAAGAAGTAGATTAGAGGCAATACCATACAGGAAGACAATGGAGGACGAACCCCGTGATGTACTCGACGTCCTCTCGCAGATGATTGAAGCCGACCGCCAATTTTACGGTGTGGTTCGCTTCCTCGATGGGCAGCACCGCACCCACGTTGTCGCGGCCCACCAGCGGAACAGCAACCTCACGCTACTGCTTCTCCGCGAGTACATGCGGACGTCTCCCATCGCCAATATGACTCTGACCATTCCCATTCCCACGGGCGCTCTGGACGCCTCGGGGAACTTTTTTGACCCCGTGCCTGTCGTCCCGACGGTGGATCAGATTCGCGCGGCCACCGAGTCCCATGTGAACATCCGCGACCAGACCTGCGCCATCTGCCAGGAGCCTGTGGAATGTGCGACTCGCATTCGGCACTGCGGACACTGCTTCCACTCGTCCTGCATTGGCCAGTGGTTCAGTATGAACCCGCGCTGCCCTGTCTGCCGCCACGACATCCGAAACTTACAGACACCGCCCCGTAGAGAGACCAATGTCCCCGAAGGTAGTCGCATGTACTCCGACGAAGAATAGGCGGTGGGCCTGGGAGTTCTCCAAGGGCTGCATGCTGGGGCAACAGCTCAAGCCGGACCTCTGGGTTGTGGTGGACAACAGCTCCTGTCCTGCGGAGGATTGGGTTGTCTCGAAAGAGCTTCCATGGGTGCACTACCATCGCGTGTTTGAGGAGAAGCCGATTGGATGGCTGCGGAACCGCTGCCTGGAGCTTGCCCTCGAGCACGGCGCCGACTACATCGTGTTCTGGGACGATGATGACTACTATCCTCCCACGCGCATTTCCGCGGGTGTCCGGGCGCTCGAAGCCGATCCCACGCTCGATATGACCGGCTCGTCTCTGATGTATCTCCTTCTCACGCGGGAGAACGTGCTCATGACGACGGGCCCCTTCAATCCCATGCATGCGACGGCTGCGACCCATACCATTCGGCGCCGGTATGCCGAGGCCCATCGTTTTGACCCCGAGAAGCTCCGCGGAGAAGAGGTCACCTTCACAAAGGGATGGACCGCGAAGCTCAAGCAGATGGTTCCCGAAGAGACCATCGTCGTGATGGGGCACAGTCGCAATACCGTGGACAAGTCACAGCTCCTCGCACGCCCCCAGTTGTTCAATGCGAAGATCATCAATGACATCAACGGGAAGATGGCGTTCCGCGCGCGTTGGCCTGTACCATGGGATCTGTGGAGACGTACCTTTGTTGACGAAGCACCAGCGCAACGTCCGGACTGCATTCCGTGGGGTGCGGAGCCACCGGAAGCGGGTCTGACGCCCCGTACTGAAGGAACTGCAGCATCCGTCGAATGTCGTGCTTGAACTGTTTGGCCAGCGCCTGCACGTCCTGGTCAGGGAAGAGACTCGCGATGTCAGAGGGTTTGGGAGGGTAACAGCGCACAATGTCGAGGACGTCTTTTCCCTTGAAGATGCGAGGCACTTCATTGCAGGTCATGAGAATCGGAATGCGCCGTCTCGGGCTCGCCATCCACTCCGCGAGCTTCCGCTGGGCGTGGGGGTCTGAGCCATCCACTTCATCTAAAATCAAACACAAGGGTCTCACGTCGCCTCGAAGGAGCGCCGTGATACTTCTTGTATGGGTGCAGGACTGGGCCAGGGTCTCAATGTCTGCGAAACTGCGAAGAGACTGGGAGGCATTCAACTCTAGGGGTTCAAAGTTTGCAGAGAGTGCACTGGCGAGCGCAAGCGTCGTCTTGCCGATCCCCGGTGGACCGTGAAGGAGGACGACCTTGGAATACGGAGGAGTCTGAAGGTACTGAAGGAGGCGCGCCTTGACATCCGTATGTCCCACCACACCCTCCACTCGGTCTGGACGCCGAGTTTCACTCCACATGTGCGTGTCTCGTCGGCCTCCCGAAAATGATTGCTGTCTTCAAGACAATGGACCTGCCGCGGCACGTGCTTCAAACCTATTTTGAGACCACGGACTTCCCGCTCGTCCAGCATCACCTCGACTCCTTCAATGCACTCCTCGACACAGATATTCCCACCTTTCTCCGCGTGTCCAATCCGATGACCTTGGAGCTCGGAGACCGAACGGCGGGAGCGGATGTGCGTCGTCAGATTCGCGTCTACCTCGGAGGCAAAGATGGCACGAAGCTTCAGTACGAATCTCCTACAGAGCGCGATGGGACCCCGATTCTTCCACATGCGTGTCGCTTGGACAGCCGGACCTACGCCCTGACCCTACGAGGAACGATCGATGTGGAGTATGCCTTTGCGGATGGAAGCACGGAGCTTCGGTCGTTTCCCAATGTCGTCCTTGGGCAGATTCCCCTCATGCTTCGCAGCAAGCCCTGCTACCTGAACACCCTCGACGCCTATGCCGCAGGTGAGTGCAAGTACGAGCTCGGTGGGTATTTCGTCATCGGAGGCGTGGAGTATGTCCTTGTGACCCAAGAGCTGCTGGGCAACAATATGCTCTACGCGGGGACCCGTGCGCGCAAGGCTCCGGCGGGAAGCGCCAAGGCCCTCGTCGAGAAGGATGAGCCCATTTCGTTTCTCCAGGACGAGCGGGCGTCAGAGCAGGACCTCGAAGTGGAAGAGAGTACAGAGACCTATGTGGGTGTCAAGACGATGTCCGAGGACGGGGCACGGGGTCCCTTTTCACATTTCCTTGTGCTGCCAGCGCCCACGCTCCTTCCCGCTGCGCTGAACGAGATGACAGGGGTCCTGGGACGCGACCGTCGTCTCTCGCTCATTCAGCTTCCGGGCTTCAGTGATCCGGTTCCCCTCCTCTCTCTGTTTCGTGCCTTGGGGTGTGCCTCGGACCGCGACCTCTACGAGACCGTTCTCGCGGGCGTTCCGGATGCCGACCGTCTGGTCTACGATGACACGCTGTATTCCATCATCCTCTCACATGAGCGCTTCCTTGCGAAGCAGGACGTCACGGACTTGGACATCCTGAGCAAGTATACCCGCACCAAGTCGCGCGCAGAAGTCGTCCAGGTCCTCCACGAGTCCATCTTCTCACACATTGAGGACACCTCTGGCGATACGGGTGCACTCTTCCGTCGCAAGGCCTATGCCCTGGGGCAGATGCTGCGGATGGCCCTGGATATCGACATCGGACGTCGCAAGCCCTCGGACCGCGACAACATGCAGTTCAAGCGGTTCAAGACCTCTGGCGTGCTCTGCTTTGAGGAGTTCCGTCGCTGCTACTACGACATGCGGAGTGAGATGCTCGACCGCATGGATCGCCGTGTCCAGTACGAGGCCACCACGTATGCGGGCAAGGGACTCGCCCAGCTTCTCCAGCCCGAGACCTTGGGACGCTACTGGCAGTCCTGGCGCATGCTCGCGAGCTTTGAGAAAGCGTTCAAGGGTGCGTGGGGCGGACGGTTGGGTGTGAGTCAGATTCTCGCCCGTCCGAGCTACATGGCTGCGATTCACCATCTGCGCATGAGCCTCCTTCAGATTGACCGGACGATTAGCACGGCGCCTCCGCGTCGTCTCTTTGCGTCGCAGTTCGGCATCCTCTGTCCCATTGACTCCCCCGATGGCTCCGATATTGGCTACAAGAAGGCTCTGACGGTGCTCGCTCGGATTTCCACGGCATTCCCAGTGGCAACGGTGCGGGAGGTTCTGATCAAGACGGGGATGGTTCGAGGCGTGGAGGACATCCATCCCTCCACGTGGAAGCCGGAGTGGACACCCATTCGCCTGAATTCGGACCTCGTCGGCGTGTGCATCGGCAACACGGAGGAGTTCCATCGCAAGATGCTCGCGGCGCGTCGGAGTGGTGCCCTCGCGGAGACGGTCTCGCTCTCGTGGATGCGCGTGAACAATTCCTATTCTATCTATTGCGATGCAGGCCGTCCCATTCGCCCGCTCTATCGCGAGGGTGTGACCCCCGAGCAGGTCGCTGCGGCGAGGACGTGGGATGACATGCGCACGATCATGGACTATGTGGATGCCTCGGAGTCTGATTCCCTTCTGATGTCCCTGGAGCCCTTCCACCCGACCCTGCCCTCCGAGATTCACATGACGATGAACTACTCGGTCGTCGCGAACCTGGTGCCCTTCTCGGACCACAACCCCAGTCCACGCTCCGTCTTCAGCATTGCCCAGCAGAAACAGGCGTCCTCGTGGTATCACACCAACTACCAGAAGCGGTTCGACACCATCGCGATGCTGGCCGTGTCTCCCCAGAAGCCGCTCGCGCAGACCTGGATCTACAACCACATGATGGGTCGGGGTGGGTGCCTGCCCTATGGCGAGAATGCCATCGTCGCCATCACGATGTACGGAGGCCAGAACCAGGAGGACTCCGTGGTGCTGAACGGAACGTCCCTGAAGCGCGGCATGTACCGGACGATGTATTGGCATAGCTACAGTCTGGAAGAGGAGCTGCTGGACCCCATCTCTCGGAGCAAGACGATCTTCGCGAATCCCAAGAGCAACACAGACGTCAAGCAAAAGGCGGGGATGGACTATGAGCAGCTGGACGCGAATGGGATTGTCCGCGTGGGAACTCTGGTCAAGGAGAACACCATCCTCGTGGGCCATCTCTCGCCGAAGACGTCAGCAACCGGGCAGATTACGGGCTACCGCGACATCTCCATGGAGACCAAGAAGGGACAGCATGGGCGTGTGGATGCAGTGTATACGTATGCAACGCCCGATGGACGGCGTGGCGTGAAGATTCGCATTCTGGAAGAGCGGTCTCCTGAGCTCGGCGACAAGATGGCGTCGCGGCACTCGCAGAAGGGTACAGTCGGTCAAATCCTCGACGAGGCGGACATGCCGTTCACCGCGAGTGGGCTTCGTCCGGACCTCATCTTCAACCCGCACGGCATTCCCACCCGCATGACGACAGGACAGTTCCTTGAGATGGCGTCCAACAAGCTGGGCGTCCACCTGGGAGCCTATACCGATGCGACGCCGTTCACGACGACGAATCGGGTCGGAGAGCTGCGGGCCTCTCTCATTGGAAACGGGTTTGAGCCGTATGGACATGAGAAGCTCTACAACGGCATGACCGGCGAGATGATGGAGGCCGATATCTTCATGGGCCCGATCTACTACCAGCGCCTCAAGCACATGGTGGCGGACAAGATTAACTCTCGCAACACCGGTCCGAAGAAGCTCCTGACCCACCAGCCCACGCAGGGCCGTGGCGATGAGGGCGGCCTTCGCATTGGAGAGATGGAGCGCGATGCCCTCTTGGCCCACGGGATGTCCAAGTTCCTCACCGAGTCGCTGATGGAGCGGTCTGACAAGACGACCGTTCAGTTTGACACGGAGGAGGGCCGGATTGGGACGTCCCGCGAGCGGATGGACATGCCCTATTCCATGGCGCTCTTCACGCAGGAGCTGGAAGCGATGCACGTGACAGTCCGGATGGAAACAACCGCAGCGCCTGCGCCACCGACGACGCCAGCGAGTAGCCCCCAAACATCCACAGAAGAGACCGGGTCGACGAATTGATCCGGCGGAAGAGCATCGCTGCGGAGAGCAGACACCATGCTCCCCAGAACCGACTGAGTCCTTTGAGCCATCCTGTCTCCTCCGGGAAGGCGATGGGTTCAAACACGGCAACTCCAAGGAGACCCACGAGAACGGCAGCATCGAGAGAGCCGAAGATCGGACGGTGTGGCCAGCTGACCCCCAGACAGAGGAGTCCGAGCGCCCAATAGGAGAGCACGTGGGGGCCAGAGTACTCTGCCCAACTGGACAGCGCACAGAGTCCATTGAACAGGACAAACGTCAGACACACCCAGAAATCCCCTGCGAGCACGAGGGCGGTCAGACCGATCTGCAGCGTGCGAAGACTCGTAACGACATACTCGTTTGTGAGAACGGGAACGTCGTCCACGAAATCATCGTAGACCTTGAGAAGAACCCCGACGCCGAACGGGAGCATTGCCTAAGAAGGAGTCTGGATTTTGTCCCCTCTAACTTACAGGAGACCGCCATGGAAGAGGTACTGCGAATGTCTGACCATCTCTACGTCACAACGCGCACTGGGGCTCGCGAGCCTGTAAGCTTTGACAAGGTGCTCAAGCGAATTCAGAGCCTCGCCTCCGGGCTCGACCACGTGAATCCCGATCTTGTGGCCCAGAAGGTGTGCTCGCAGATTGCGGATGGCATCGAGACGTCTAGGCTGGATGAGTTTGCGGCGGAGACTTGTGCGATGATGCAGGCTCGCAACCACCCGAACTACGGGAAGCTTGCTGCGCGTCTCGTCATCGACAACCACCAGAAGAACACACCGGCGACCTTCGTCGAGACGATGGAGATGCTGGCCCGCGAGGACGTGATCTCGAAGGAGTTTCTGGCCCTGGCGTCCGCGCGTCCGGTGGAGGGATGGATTGATTACAGCTGGGACTTCGCGTTCGACTACTTCGGCTTCAAGACTCTGATGAACGGCTATCTCCTGCGGAACAAGGCCGGCAAGGTTCTCGAGCGCCCGCAGCACCTCTGGATGCGCGTGGCCATTCAGCTCCACGGCACCGACGATGCGAAGATCCGCGAGACGTACGATGCGCTCTCGCAGGGCTACTTCATCCATGCGACCCCCACGCTCTTCAACGCCGGCACCAACCACCCGCAGCTCTCGTCTTGCTTCCTCGTCCAGATGGAGTCGGACAGCATTCAGGGCATCTACAACACGCTCGGCGAGTGCGCGCAGATTAGCAAGTGGGCGGGTGGTATCGGGCTCTCCATCCACAACATCCGGGCGCGCGACAGCCACATCCAGGGCACCAATGGCAAGTCCACGGGCATCGTGCCGATGCTCAAGGTGTTCAATGACACCGCCAAGTACGTGAATCAGGGCGGCAAGCGCAACGGGTCCTTCGCCATCTATATGGAGCCCTGGCATGCGGACATTGAGGACTTCCTGCGTCTCAAGCTCAACACCGGTGCCGAGGAGGACCGCGCCCGCGATCTCTTCTACGGCCTTTGGATTCCCGACCTCTTCATGAAGCGCGTGGAGGAGGACAAGCCCTGGTCGCTCATGTGCCCGAATGAATGCCCGGGACTCGCAGACTGCTGGGGCGAGGCGTTTGAGACTCTCTATACTCGGTACGAGTCAGAAGGCAAGGCGCGCCGTCAGGTTCCGGCCAAGAAGCTCTGGCAGCTCATCCTCGATGCACAGATTCAAACCGGGACCCCCTACCTGTGCTATAAGGATGCCGCCAATCGCAAGAGCAACCAGCAGAACCTTGGGACCATCAAGTCGTCCAACCTCTGCACCGAAATCATCGAGTATACGAGCTCGGAGGAAACGGCTGTCTGCAACCTGGGCTCGCTGGCTCTGCCTCGGTTCGTCAAGGACGGCGCGTTCGACTTCACGGCCCTCCGTGCGTATACCGGCGTCCTCACTCGCAACCTCAACAAGGTGATTGACATCAACTTCTACCCCACGGAGAAGTGCAAGCGCTCCAACCTGCGCCACCGTCCCATCGGGATTGGCGTGCAGGGACTCGCGGATGTGTTCGCCAAGCTCCGTCTGCCGTGGACGTCTGAGGCTGCGACCAAGCTCAATCGCGAGATCTTCGAGAACATCTACTATGCCGCGGTTCGGGAGAGCACCATCGTTGCGATGGAGGGATGTGAGCCGTCGGACCACTTTGCGGCAGGTGCGTACGAGACCTTCGACGGGTCGCCGGCCTCCCAGGGCAAGCTCCAGTTCGACCTCTGGGGACAGGAGCCGCGCGAGACGCCGTACCTGGACTGGGCGAACCTGAAGAAGAATGCGCGGACCTTCGGGATGCGGAACTCGCTGCTCCTGGCTCCGATGCCGACCGCCAGCACCTCGCAGATTCTCGGTAACAACGAGTGCATCGAGCCCTTCACCAGCAACCTCTACAGCCGGCGTGTGCTGGCTGGAGAGTTCGTGGTTGTCAACAAGTATCTCGTGGACGACCTCGTCGCCCGGGGGCTCTGGACCGCCGAGATTCGCGCCCAGATCATTGCGAACAATGGGTCCGTCCAGGGCATCGCCGAGCTGCCGACGGAGATTCGCGAGCTCTATCGCACGGCCTGGGAGATTCCCATGAAGACGCTCATCACCCTCGCCGCCGATCGGGCCCCCTTCATCTGCCAGTCCCAGAGCCTCAATCTCTTTCTCGCCGAGCCCACGTATTCCAAGCTGTCCTCGATGCACCTGTTCGCCTGGAAGCAGGGCCTCAAGACGGGGTGCTACTACCTCCGAACCAAGGGAGCCGCCAAGGCCCAGCAATTCACGGTGGAGCCTCCCGCCTGTACCACCTGCTCTGCGTAAAATTCTGTGGGGGGTAGAATAAATGTCTGCCCCTGCCTCTGCTCCTCCCTCTGGTGTTGTTGTTCCGACTGCGGGGGGTGTTCCCCAGCCCGGCTCTGCGGTTGCCGCGACCCCCATGAAGGGCGGCATGATGCTCTCCCCTCTCCCCCTCGGTGGCGGCAAGCGTCGCACCAAGAAGCTCTCCAAGAAGATGCTCAAGATGATGAAGAAGATGACCCCCAAGCAGCTCAAGAAGCTGATGAAGGGTGGTGAGGGTGAGCTCCCCGCCGCCGCGCCCGCCGAGGGTGAGGCTGTTGGCGCCCGCCGCCGCAAGACCCGCAAGACCAAGCGCCGCTCGGGTCTCCTCTATTAAGCAATCGATTGACCAATCTCCGAGACGAGCGTAAAGAGCTCGTCTGCAAATCCATAGTGACATCCGTTGGCCTCCCCCGCGGGAGCCTTCCGATCTGACGTCGTCTTTTTGTGCGTCAAGCTCACAATCACATCCTGGGGAGACATCTCCCGACACCTTTGCTCGCGACCGCGAATGAAGGCGTTTCCTTCTGCAATCTGAACCTCCGCGAAGGTCCGCTCCTCCCAGAATGCCCGCGTGAACCCCAGCGTCGCCTCCGACACACGCTCGGCCATCGGCAGCGTGATCGGCGGCACATTCATGAACGACTTGGTCTCGTGGATATCGTAGCACGGAATGGTCGTGCAGAGCACACAGTCCTTCTTTGGCTCAGCAAGCAGCATCGCAACCCGCGAGACCACGCTGTGGTTCGGATAGACGTCGTCATCATCGAGCATCACCAGGACATCATGCTTGGCGCGCTGGACGGCGAGATTGCGCTTCTCTCCGATGGTCATGGGGCGGTCACAGAGCACATACGTCACGTTGGGAAGGTCGCTGACGAGGTCCTTGATTTGGTCCGCTCCATCATCCACGATCACCCACTCGAGCTTGTCCTCAGGATAGGCCTGCGCGAGGAAGCAGTACTTCGCAAGCGGGATGAAGGCACGGCGGTCCTTCGTAATCGTGATCACCGAAACCGCGGGCAGGGTCTCTTCCTTCGGCATGCGGTCTTCGAGGGAATAGGTTGGCATGTCGCGGAAGAGGGTCGTGAGCAGGTCCGTCATGCGCGCAACGAACGTGGCATGGCGGCCTTCATACTCGGACCGAACGATGCGAGACTTGGTCTGCTTCCACGGGAACTGCGACGACACATAGACAGCGAGCGCATCGCGAACCGACTCCAGGTCCACATCCTCGAGGACTCCCAGACAGTTCGGGTTGGGCGTCACCTTCTGGGTCGAGGTCCAGAGGACATCGTCGGCGAGTTCACGGAAGGCATCAATCGGATTCAGGAGCAGCAGACAGCCTGCCGACATCGCCTCGTTGACGGCGTGGCCAAAGCCCTCGGCCGCCGAGAGGCAGATACAGAGTCCGCAGTCGTGGAGGAGCTCGTCGTAGTCCTTCTCAGCGAGGGTGGTGTGGAGCTTGATCTTCCCTGCGAACTCCTCGGGAATGGGAGGAAGGGTCATCGCCTGCGGGTCGTAGACGACGTTCAGCTCGGGAAGTGCGCTATAGAGGCTCGGGTCTCCCCGCTTGATGGCCATGTAGGTCTGAATGATGGGACGAGGATTACGCCAGATGTTCTTGCCGACAGGGACAATGGCCTTCCAGTAGTTCTTCTTCTCGGGAAAGACCTTGTCGATGGAGGTCCAGCCGATGTAGCGAATGCGCTCCGGGTTCACCCACTGCGCGAAGAGCTTCTCCGCCTCATGGGTCTTGACCCAAATCTGGTCCACCATTCTGGCGTAGGGCTCCCAGGTCTTGTAGGTCCACTCGGGATTGGGGACCCAGATGTTGGTGCCGGCATAGGTCACAAGGCTCGGGTTGAAGACCTCCACGAACACATTGACCTCGGCCTGTGGACAGTGGGGGACATAGTGAGGGACATGACGAATCTGCGCCGTGTCCCCCAACACATGGGCGATCAGACCATGGAGGATCTGAACATCCTGGGACACGCCGGTCCCTTTCCGAGGATTGCCAATGAGATTCACACGCATTTGTGTTTGGGAGGATGTCCTGTCTAAATTAGGCGCGAGTCCTCCGCGTGAGTCGAGTCTTGGGTGCAGCCTTCGGAGTCCGGTAGCGTCCCTTGTGGAACCGCTTCCAAGAGGCGCGGTCTCGCGGTGCACAGGGTGTCAGGCTGAGGTAGCGGTCAAAGAACCACTCTTGAGGGCCGACCGCAGGAAGGAGACTGGGACGTGCGTCGGCAGGCCGAAAGGACTTCGTGAGAATTCCACAGACCTCGCGCATCTTCGCGGTTCCGTAGCCGTACTCAGGGTCTGTCGGATCCGCGCAATAGGCTCGGTCATCGAGGGCGAGCGCCTGCCCATCCCAGGCGAGCGACGTGATGGGCCGAAAGGACTCCCACGCCGGCTCCCAGAGGAACCAGACCGTCTTGAACTGAAGGAGCACGGTGTCTCCAACCTTGACGAGACTCATTGTTGATGTCGTCGGATTCAGGTTAGAAGAACGAACGCAGCTCGCCGGGCATGGAGCCATACTTCTTCACGTTGACCGGGTTGGCGATGGGCGCCGGGAAGTCCATGATGTCCTTGCGGTAATAGCGGTAGGCCTCCACCTCCACGGCAATGCGGTTCGCGCAGAAGTTGACGACACGCTGGTTGAGCTCCGAGAGCTCCTGGGCCAGGCGGTCCGGATTGTTCTGCGCATACTGGAGGTAGTAGGAGCGCATCACGAGGAGCAGGTCCGAGTCACTCTGCCGATCAATGGACGCGTTGACCATCTGCTGGACCGTCGACTGAATCTGGCCCTGAACCGTGTCGATGTTCCCCTGGCTGAAGAACAGCTTGTTCAGCGGCGTCTCCGAGTGGCGGTACTGAATCTGCTCGGAGACAGCCGCAGGACGCAGATAGGGCTCCGGAGCAAAGAGAACCGAAGCCGGAACCCCGAGATGTTCCTCCTTGCCCGAGAGGGGAAGGCGTCCCGTGTGCTTGGGCGCATCGGGGATCGCCGTTGCGGTGTAAAACGTCGCGAGGTTAGGAACCCCGTAGTCTGCAATGCGAGACATTTACTTCCTTACACGACGATTTTCCCTCCAATCGCACCCGTATCCGGTTCTTGGGTTTCCAGCTCGAGCGTGTACACCGGCTGAAGACTCGTGTTCAGGAAGGGAAGGTTGGACCCGACGTAGAGATTGGGCTCCAGCACGTTGTTCGTCGTCGCATCGATGGACCCCGGAAAGGACGCAGACGCATCTCCGAGGGCCGTGATCGTGACGAAGTTCGGAATCAAGAACCCGTTGTAGGAGGACACGTAGGGTCTCGTACGCGCTGCACCCGGGACATCTGTGCGAGGCACGTAGACACCGTTCTCATCCGGAACGTAGTCCAGCAGCTGAAGGACGGGAAACGTTGCATTGAGAAGCGATGTGAGAAACGACTTCTTGTCCGGGGACTGATTGTTCAGGATCACAGACTTCAGCATGTCTGTGATGGTATTGGAATAGAACGTCACGCGGTCCCCAACACGGAGGTCATTACTGCTGAAGTACTGGAAGGAGCCCGTGAAACACTTGAGGTAGACCTGATTGCTCGTCGCCTGAATGAGACTGAGGGTTAGCGTGTCATTCTGGATGAAGTTCGTTCCGATAGGGTCCGTGATGGTCACCGCAATCCGCTGGAAGTTCGTAATGGGACTCTGGAGGTTGAGGGCCTCTTGGTTCCACGGCTCGTAGTCGTACTGCTGCACACCGATGCCGGTCTCGAAGTTGGTCTGCTGGCGGCCCTTCTGCGTCATCACGGAGAAGGCCCGACGCATCGGCTCGTTGCCGCCCACATACTGTCCAAAGTACTCGTTGAGGTAGAAGAGCAAATAGGGGTACGTGCCGAAGGACGAATAGGGCTTGCCGGTGATGTTGGACTCAATGAAGAGAGAGGTGGATCCATCGACAGACGTTCCGCAGGGATCAATGGGAAGGCTAAAAAACTGCCGCTGGGGGAGGACTGCGCGGACAAGACGAATCGCCGACACGTTCGACGGTGTGAACACGCTGCCAAACCCGGCTCCCGAGGGCTGAATGAGGTAGCCTGTGTCGTAGGCAATGAAGTTCCCGCGCGTCAAGCTGGAATTGTAGGGAGGATACCGGATGTTCGAGGGCTCTGCGGCAAGGGTCCATCCTCCTGTATTGGGAATGCCAGGAATCGGGCTCGGGAGAACCTGCTGCTCGACCGCGAACGTCGGGACGAAGGAGTTGTTCTCGTAGACAGGCGGATTGCTTGCCGCAGTGGTCTGACTTCCGAACGTATAGACCAAGTTCGTGTACGGATTCGGCTGCTTGAGCCAGTCCCGCTGGGAGGCGTCCATGATGACGTAGCGCTTCATCATCTTCGTCTTGGGTGTCTCCTGGACGATATCGGGATCCGAGCGAGAGCCTTCCGGCACACCCGTGTAATCCACGCTCATGACGTTCGTCTTCTTGGAGTCCGTGAACGTCTCCACATTGGACGTGGAAAAGGGTTGGGTCAGGAGTCGTTCCCGGGGGTTATAACTATACCCCTTGCGAGCTTCCGCCTGCTCGCGCATCATCAATTTCAGATAGTCACTCATTGCTTACAGGGCGGACAATTCCGTAAGCCACAGGTCCGCAGCCGTTGTCGCCTTCAACCGCTCGACCTCTGCCCGCAGCTCAGCCAACTTGGCCCGATGCTTGGCACTCTGCTCCGCTGTGAAGCTGCTCACCGGCAGCCGCAGAAGATACTCATAGCTGTCCTCAACCTTGGCATACCCGAACGTGGCCAGGATTCGGTCGCACTCAGCGCGACTCTGCTTCTTCAGGACAACCTGGGGTGTGTCCAGGCACTGGTCATCGATGAACCGCATGATGTTCTCATGGTAGGGCAAGTCACCCTCCAGCGCCTGAATCTGGTGAACCCGGCGTGTCTCGTAGAGCGCCAGTCGCACCTCCGCATACTCCTTGAGGATGGCATTCAGGGTCGGATACTTGGTGATCTGCCCCTTCGCATTGAAGGCGTGCATGTTCGAGAGCCGCGCATGCATGTCCAGCGACCGAGTCAGCGCACTCTCCTGAATGCCGCGGATGACGATGTGAATGTCCTTGTCCGTCGACGTGTCCACATAGTCCTTGATGCGGCCCTCCGCCAGCTCCTTCTCCAGCCACTCGCGATAGTCCTGCGTCCACGTTCCCGGGGGAAGCTCCGTCACAAGGTACTCGCCCTCCTTCACCTTGGTCCACTTCCCGCTCGCGTGGTCTCCTCCGTAGTAGAGACCCTTGAAGCCCTCATAGTAGATGTGAATCTGCCGATCCAGAGCATGCGGGTCTCCCTGGAGCCACTGGACCAGTCGCGTCTTCAGGTCCTTGGGGTTGCAGGGCGGAATCGACGTCGAGTATCCCGTTCCGATGCCGCGGGCTCCATTGACCAGGAGCATCGGTAGAATCGGCGCATAGAACTCCGGCTCCACCGGCAGACCATCATCATCGCGATAGGTCAGGATGGGGAAGTCCGCTGCGGGAACGAGATGCTTGACGTGCGGCTGGAGATGGGTGTGGATATAACGGGGCGACGCTGAATCCTTGCCGCCCTGGAGTCGGGTTCCAAACTGCCCGGCCGGAACCAGCCAGGGCATGTTGTTCGCACCCACGAAGTCCTGCGCCATTCCGATGATGGCCTCATTCAGCGACGCCTCACCGTGGTGATAGCCGCTGTGCTCGGAGACGTATCCCGCGAACTGGGCCACGCGAATCTCATGGGTGAGGTTGCGCTTGAAGGCCGAGTAGAGGATCTTGCGCTGCGACGTCTTGAGCCCATCCATCACGCTCGGGATAGAGCGCTCGAGGTTGTAGTTGGAGAAGTGGATGAGGTCCTTGTGGATGAAGTCGGGATAGGGAAGGACCGTGCCCGGCGGGAGCATCGCCGCCTTGTCGTAGCCCTGCAGCCACGTCTTCCGGTCATCCGCGCGCTGCTTGTTGAACGCCAGGTCAATCGCCTCGTCCGAGCCGTCCGTGAAGCCGAACTTGACCGCCGTCGGCTTCGCAAAGTAGTCCTTGGCTTCGTCACGCGTGGACGTGCCCAATCCCTTGTAGTACTTGACAGTCCAGCCCTTCGGATTGTTGGTCCGCCACTGCTCGTAGTCGTACTGCGAGTAGAAGTTCTTCGTCTCCTTGCCCTTGGACGCCTTGACGATGGGCGTGGCCATGTAGGTCAGGAAGCCCGGAATGGCGATGAGGTCATGCCAGAGCTCGTGGAAGAGGTTGATGAGCAGGCCCCGAATGTGCGAGCCGTCATAGTCCTGGTCCGTCATAATCATCAGACTCCCATAGCGGAGCTCCGAGGTGTCCGTATACTTCTTCCCCGACTGGAGGCCGAGGATCTTCTTCAACTCCGCAATCTCCTTCGTCTGCTCCACCTTCGAGTCCGACGTGTCCTTCACGTTCAGCACCTTGCCCTTGAGCGGATACACTCCATAGGTCTTCCGCTGCTCCTGCGACAGGCCCGAGAGCGCCATCGCCTTCGCGGAGTCTCCCTCCGTCAGAATCAGCGTGCACTTCGCCGAGTCCTTCGTCCCTGCGTAGACGGCGTCGTCCAGCTTGGGAATTCCCGTAATCCGACTCTGCTTCTTCCCATCCGTCTTCGTGTTGTCCTTGCTGTCCTTCACCGCCTGCGCCGCCAGGATACTCTCCACGATGCCCAGCTTGGAGAGGACCTTCTTGAGCGTGTCGTCGCTGAGCTTCGGGCTGCTGCCGAACGCCGACAGTTTGGTCGTGAGGGTCTCCTTGGTCTGCGAGGTGAAGCTCGGGTTTTCGATGAGCGCCGTCACGAAGATCCCCAGCGTCTCACGGACGAGACTCGGCTTGACCTTGACCTTCTTCTTCGTCTCCAGGTACTCCACCACTCCAGTCACCACCTGGGAGGTCACCGCGTCCACATGCGTCCCGCCCTTGCTCGTCCAGATGCCGTTGACGAAGGAAGACTGGAAGAAGCCCTCGCCCGGTGTCGCCGTCACTGCGATCGTCCAGCGGTCATTCGGGCTCTCCGTCACGACCGTCTCCACCCCATACGCCTTCGCATAGTCCACCAGCGACCGGCACTTCACCGGCTCGCCATTCCAGGTCACCTTCACCTCCTTCCCGACCGTCATCGCCAGGTCCGTCACACGGCGCTGAATCAGGCGGACCATCGCCTCCGGGATGCGGTCTCCGAATCCGAAGCGCTGGAAGTCCGGCGTCCACGTCAGGCGGACATACGACTTGCCCTTGCTTGCCTTGACCTTGGGCGTCTCGACCTTGGTCATGTTGGCCGAGAACGTCTGCGTGTAGTGGAGCTTGCGACCGGCGTCCACGATCGAGACCTCCAGCTCCTTCGCGAAGATATTGACGAGCTTGACTCCATACCCGTTCTTGCCGCCGACGAGCTTCTTCTCTTCCTTGTCGTAGTTGGTCGAGGTCAGGAGCTCGCCGAAGATGAGCTGCGGAATCCAGACCTTGTGCTCCGGATGCTGCGCGACATCAATCGGGTCGCCGTCATTCTCGACCGCGAGCGTCGTGCCGTCGCAGTGGATTTCGATGTGCTTGACCGGGGTCTCACTCTTGCGCTGCCGCAGTCGGATGACGTGGTCGTGGGCGTTGACGAGGAGCTCATCGACCAGCTTGACGAAGCCCGGGTTGACGGCAATCGTCTCGCGCGCGAACGTTCCGGAGGCATCGGGGAGCCAGACTTCCTCCTGTGCGGTCTCCACGCTTCCGATATAGGTGTCCGGGAGCGAGAGGATGTGCTCCCGGTGCGTCTGCTTCTTGTAGGCCTTGGCGAGATCCATGGTGGTACTGGTCTCTTCCCAAGCTGCCTGAAGGTCTGTTTTCAACTTTCATCGTTGACGCATGTGAACAGATATGCCTCCCAAGAAGGCCCTCCCCGAGGCTCCCGTCATCTTCACGCTTCGGCTTCCAACAGAAGAGAGCGTTCCGGTTCCCGCCGATACAGCCACCAATTACTCGGACATCCTTCAGGCTGTCGAGGTCTCGCATGCGGCCGAGCGGTTCAGCAGCGAAGTCATGAAAGAGATTCTCACGCGCACCAAGCGTCCCACCTATTCTCCGTCGACGGCCTGCTTCTGGTGCTGCCATCCCTTCCCGCATACCTCCTGCGTGCTTCCACTGTCCTACGATGCCTATGAGACGATGTACACCTGCGAGGGGCACTTCTGCTCGCCGGAGTGCGCCTTGGCCTACCTCTATGCAGAGCCTGGGGTGGCCGACGGAACCCGCTGGACTCGCCATGCCCTGCTCCACGATCTCTATCGGGCTCTGTATACGAAACGCGACCTCTTTCCAGCCCCGCCTCGTGCCACACTCCGGATGTTCGGGGGTCCGCTCAGTATTGAGCAATTCCGCGAGCAGACGGCGTTTGGAGATGAGTTGGTGGGAGTGCAGCTTCCGCCCATCCGCCTCCACATCCCCAGCATGAATACCCAGGGACCGCTGCGGGATGTCAAGAAGTTCGTGGCGCTCTCGCAGGAGACAGTGGAGAAGGCCAGCAAGGAGCTCCGGCTCAAGCGCTCGAAGCCCGTGCATGCGAATGTGGCGACGCTCGATAAGTGCATGCGGTTCTAAACGGGCGGGAGGGGCTGGGTGGGCTGCGCAGGAGGCAGCGGTGCAGCAGGAGCCACAACAACCTTGCGCGTGGGGCGCTTGATCGTGAGGGACGCGAGAGACTTGGCCGTCTTCTTCGTCTCGGAAATCTCCTTCTGGGTGGCCTTGGACATCGCCTGAATGGTCGCATCGGCAGACTTGAGCGCCGTCTTCGCCGCATCATCGGCAGCCTTGGCCCTCTGCTTGGCAATCGTGACTTCCTCCTTGCAGGCCTTGAGCTTGGTCTCGGCTGCGGAGACCTTCTTCTTGGCGGTCTTCGCCTTCTGGGTCTTCTTGACCGCGTCGGTCTTGACCTTCTTTGTCTTCTTCAGGAGCGCCAACAGGGAATCTCGCAGTCCCATTTACTCTTGTCTCGCGAGTCTTTTCCAATGCTGCCGTGGTGTCGTCGTCCGTCCGCAGCTACCTCTGTGCCCAAGGCCTCCATTACCTGTGAACGCGGTGCGCCTCCTGTCACGCCGCAGCGTCCTGCGCAGAGCACGCCGTATCAGATCCGCATGGATGCCGTCGTCCAGTTTGTCACAACCCTTCCGGCCGTGAAGAGTCTTCTCGCGGTGACCCATCATGATTACCTTCCGAACGAGTACGAGCCGATTCAGGTCGACGTAGACATCTGGTTCCACCTGCAGGAGCTCAAGGTCAAGGACGGAGCGCTGGAGATTGTGAAGTTCATCCTGATGTCCTATGAGCATGACGTGCAGCACCTCCAGACCTTCCTGGAGACCTGTACGGCGGACTACGAGCGTCGTCTGGCGAACAAGCTCGGAACCCATCGCTACTTCTTTGATCAGGTCGTGCAGTCCAAGGTGCGCGGAACCCAGAACCCTCTGCCGTTGACGCATCTCGTGTTCAGCAAGGCGAAGTTCACGACGAACCGGACCTTTGAGAACGTCTTCTTCGAGGAGCGGGAACATGTCCGCAACCGGACCAAGTTCTTCCTCGAGAACCGGGCCTGGTACGACAAGAAGGGCATTCCGTATACGCTGGGCTTCATGTTCCATGGGCCGCCCGGAACCGGCAAGACCTCCTGCGTCAAGGCCATCGCGAATGAGGGACGTCGCCACATCATCAACATCCAGCTGTCCGAGATCAAGACGAAGGCCCAACTCCAGCATCTCTTCTTCAACGATGAGCTCCACGTCTACAATGGACTGAATACGGAGAAGTACACGATTCCGGTCTCGGAGCGCCTGTACGTCATTGAGGACATCGATGCGATGGGGGATGCGGTTCTCCGTCGGGAGTGGAAAAAACCGACGCCAGCTGCGACAAAGCCCAAGAGTGACGAAGATGCCTGGCTGGACCGTCAAAAGGAATCTGAACAGGAGCAGTTTGATCTCTCCTTCCTTCTCAATCTTATGGATGGGACGTTGGAAGCGTCGGGACGAATTCTCATTGTTACAACCAACTTCCCAGAGCGACTGGATCGGGCGCTTATCCGCCCGGGGCGAATTGACATGATGCTGCCGTTCAAGAAGTGCAATCGGGCGATTCTTCGCGAGATGGCCACGGCGTTCTACGAGCGTGAGGTCTCCATTCCCGACGATGCCTCGCTGGACTACAAGTGGAGCCCCGCTGAGGTGAATCAAATTTTGTTTCGCAACTTCACGGACCCCGAGACGGCTGTGACCGAACTCCTCACACTGACCCGCGAGACGCTGGATGGATTTGCCGAAAACGGAGCGGAGCTCTTCCTCCCGACTCCTGGCATCGACTAGGATGTACGTCTTCTCTGTCAAACTCTGCTTCATCATGGATTGCACGGCCTCGATGGAGCCATGGATTCGCACCGCTCGCCATGAGGTGCTCAACATCATCGAGACTATGGAGGACAAGCACCCGCAGGCCGACATTCGGGTCGCGTTTGTGGGCTATCGGGACTACGGAGATGTCGAGCGCATTCTCCTCCACAACTTCTCGGACGTCCCGGATCTGCAGGTCTATCTGTCCACCGTTGTCGCGAAGGGTGGTGATGATGCAGCCGAGGATGTTGCGACGGCCTTTCGACAGGCCCATACCTTGAGCTGGGACCGCGCAGACCTCTGTCTTCTCTATCATATCGCAGATGCCCCCGCCCATGGGAGGCTCTATCACAACGAGGACGTCTCGGATACCTATCCGGAAGGCGACCCCTTTGGGTTGGATCCTGCAACCCTTCTTCGCCAGTTCGCGACAGAAGGGTTTCACTATACGTTCGTCCGCATCACGCGGCATACGGACCTCATGCTGGACCGGTTTGAGCGGGCGTATCAGAAGGGTCCAGGCCGGTTCTCTGTGATTGACATGGCGGGTCGGTCTCGCCATCAGCTTGCGGACCAGATGTACACGAGTCTCGACCAGACGCTCACACAGTACACCGCCTCGCAAGGTCTAGCAACAGAGTAACGTAGTCCCAGATGACCGCCTTGTTCTCTGTGGACAGCGTGTCCCAGAGCGTCATCATCTTCTGAAGAATCAGGTCGAGCGCATTGTCCTCCGCATACTCGGGGAACCCACGCTTCTTAAAGAAATCCTCATCCCGTGCACGGATGGTTGTCTCAAACGGACCCACGTGGGTGACAACTTGTTCAGGGACGAGTTTTGGGTTGGTCTTCTGGAGGAGGAAGAGGCCGCTCTTGTAGGTCGGGAAGTCTGAGTCCTCGGGGAAGACGACGATGAGCTGATCCAGAAACAGGGCAAACTGGCCGTAAAACGCGCTAAGAAAGATGGCCTTGGACATTGTGTTTACTGGCGGGAAATGCCTTTAAACTCGCTCTCTCGGACCTTTTTGTACTGCTCCATGCGCGCCGAAATGTCATCATTCCGCCCCTGCTTCGCGCCATCGTAGGACTGCTTCGTCTCAGGTTCCTTCGGACCCGGAGTCGCCGTGGCTCCACCCAGGAAGGAGTACTGGAGCTGATCGTCGCCCATGAACTTGCCGGGGGCCTCCCAGCTGGAATAGGCGTCCGTGAATCCCGAGCCTCCAAAGCCCCAGGCCTGGTAGTCCTTCGGGGCCGACGACGCGGCCGCCGCAGCCCCCGAGGACGTGGCCGTGGGAATCTCGCGACGTGCCGTGACGGGCTTGGCGATATACGAATAGATGTCCTTGCCCACGTAGATGTCCTTGGTGTCGGGGACATAGAGGGTGGGGACGCTCTTGAGGAACGCCGGAAGCTCATGGCGCTGCTTGCCGTCAATCGGCACCATGCGGCACAGCGTGTCCTTGTTCAGCTGCTTCAACGTCTCGACGATCTTGAGACAGTTCTGGTCCTTGGTGTGGACGAACAAGTACGGCTGGCTCATTATTCGGTCGGACGAGAAAAACGGAACGGCGCGAACGTATAAGAGAGAGCCTCACAATGGAGAACGCAAAGACCTCCCTCAATGGCTACAAGCTGGAGTGTGAACTCAAGGGCGTCCCTGTGGCGTTCGTGAATGCCCTGCGCCGGATTGCGCTCGCGGAGCTTCCGGTCGTCGGACTGACCAACGTGGAGATTCTGGAGAACACGACCGTGCTGACCCACGAGATGCTGCGGCATCGCTTCGAGATGATGCCGGTCAACGTGAAGCCCGACGAGGTCGGCGTGATCCGCGACACGCGGCTCGAACTCAAGACGGGAGCGACCGATACTCCAGTCGAGGTGACGACGGACGACATCACAGTCTTCGGACCTCGCAAGGAGATTCTCCTCAAGGACCGCGACCTGCAGGAGCCGGGCTACATTCTCCGCCTCGCTCCGGGACAGGGTCTGCATGTCAAGGCTGCGCTCGGACTTGTCTCGGCCTCCCACGTCTGCGTGTCCACCTTCCGCAATCACTGTGACCCGGAGAAGCTGCGGATTCAGCGTGGACTCTGGATTGAGCAGGGCAAGGACCCGCGCGAGTTCGACGGCTTCTACTTCCAGAAGTTCTATGAGCGCGATGAGGAGGGCCGTCCGTACTGGTTTGACATGACGATTGAGAGCATTGGCGTCGTCCCGGCGAAGGAGATTCTCAAGCTCTCGGTCCAGGTCCTGAAGGACAAGATCGTGGAGTTCCTCAAGGTGCCGGTCCAGCGCGAGGAGGTCGGATGGTATCGCATGGAAGTGGAGGGCGAGACGTATACGCTCGGCCACCTTGTTCAGGACCTCCTGTACCGCGATAAGAACGTGGACTTTGTGAGCCGCGACATCGGACATCCGCTTCTGCCCAAGCTCATCGTCCGGTTCGCCACCAAGCAGCAGCCCGAGAAGGTGCTGGAGACCTTCAAGCGGGAAGCGCTCGAGCTGTGCGAGAATGTTCTTCGGTCTGTATAATGAGTGACGCACGGGTCTTCACCTTTGACCCCACGGACTTCGTCGTGCTGGAAGAGGCGATTGAAGTCGATGAGACAATTCAGCGACCGGAGCCGGTTCGCTTTTTTACAATTGAGGAGCAGGAGACCGAGGCCTACGAGCTCCTGATGCCGAAGGGCCGCACCACCCAGTTTCAGCGGGATGAAGTCCGCGAGGTCGTGGATCGCATGCGGGCCCTCTATGATGCCTATGTCCTCCCGCTTCCGGATGACTACGCCCTTCGCGAGCCGGAGCGCGGGACATCGTTGTCCTGGGTCCACCCTGTCTATGCAGACGTCGAGCTCCGGCCGTATTCGGTGGAGACCTCGTGGGGTCCGCTCTTCGCAGAGGAGACGCGGAAAGCGCCGGGATTCTACCCCCGCATGATCGCTGCCCTTCCCAAGCCCTACCAGACGACAGGAGGGACGCAGCACGAGGTCACAGAGCCGACCGAGTTCGTGAATGCGGGCGGAGAGAAGCGGTTCCGCGTCCTGCCTGTGTATACGGCGACCAAGACCATCGTCCACGAGGACAAGACAACCGAGATTGCGCCGCGCCCGATGCCGGGAAGCGAGGACATCGTGAACCGACTGGGCTACTACCTCGACAAGCGCCCGCTTGAGATCCCGAATCCTCTCGCCGACCATCCGTTCCTCAAGGCGAACGAGGCTGTCTTTGTGGAGTCCACCGCTCCGCTCAAGGATGTTCTTCCGTCGCTCGATGCCGTCCTCACACATGCTGTTCCTGTCACCAACGACCCCTATGGCGTAGGAGAGCCCTTCCTCAAGCTCTACGACGTTCAGAGGGCTGACATCCCGTGGTCCGCGTGGAAGTCTCGCTTTCCACCCGTCGAGGTGGAGCAGAGCCTCCGCGAGAAGGCTGAGATTCCCTTTCCGACGCCGGATGAGATGGCTCCGTCGGCAAAGATCCTAGAGGCCTACAAGACGACCTATGCTCCGGGTCTGTCTGTGCGTGAGTGGCTGATGCGGCAGGACGACGGCGGAGAGTTCGTGGTGAAGGCTCTCCTCTCCCAGTCCATCGACAATGGGAGTGTGGAGAGCGTTCCGGGTGTGGACCTTCCTCTGCCTGAGCCTCCGGCCACAACTCTAGAGGACTGTGCGCTGACCGGATTGACCTTCCCAGACTTCCTCGTGAAGGGTCTGCTGCGCAAGACACCGACCGGCAAGCTCATCTGCGCGCCCCTCGAGTTCGTTCGGCAGGAGCGGGCTCGCTTCGGGTACCTGAACCGCAGGCCGTGGAAAGAGTCCACCCCCAATGACATTCTCGTGGGGCATCTGACGGCCCTCCGGTCGGCCCGCCGGCAGCAGCCGGAGATTCCAGTCCTGGCCGAGCAGAGGACACCCGGGAAGCCGGAGTCCGCCCACCGTCGGGATGCGATGGCGATTCTTCAGGATCCGCGCCGGCATTCGCGGGACAAGGTGCGCGACCTGACGGAGGTTGTGAAGGATGACACACTCGACACAAACGTCTATCGTGATGCGGATGGACAGTTCGTCCTCTGCCAGCACACGCTGTCGGTGCTCTCCGGAGACCTGGAAAAGGACCGCACATTCTTCTACGATGTCTGGACGGCCCTTGTCGAAGGGTGGCGGGTCTGCAAGTTCTGCGGAGAACGCCTTCTCGGCGAAGACCTCGTGGACCAAGATGAGTATGATGAGAAGGGGTACCGTCTCAACACGAAAGAAGCCTTGGAGACAGGTCCGGTGTTCCTTGGCGAGTCGGTTCAAGCCTTTACGACCGGTCTCAAGGCGATTGAGGGTCTGTTTGACCAGACCGATCCGACCGATGCGGTAACCTATCATCTTCTGTCGCTGCTCCAGGTGCTTCCCACCGGAGAGACGGCCGCCTTCTTCCTCGCCCAGGGACGGGCCCTCATGTCCAAGCTCAAGAAGGGACAAGCGACAACCGATGCCGGGATGGAGGCCCGGGGTCTCACTGGACTTGCGACCACAGCGCTTCTTCTGCAGGCCCATGTTCCGCTGCTGGAGCCTCGTCGGTCCTTCTGGTCCAAGCCCATGACCTTCGCAGGCTGGCCCCGCGACGAGGGGACGCCGAGTGACTTCGGGATTGTGGATATCCTCCTGATGGTGCTGGAGAACACCTATCGCGGATTCCCGGCCGCACTGTCGGGAGCCCTGAAGCAAGTCGTTCGGGCGGTGCTGACGAAGCCCGAGAAGGTCCGGTCGTCGGTGCTGGTGCTTCTGGAGACCCAGCTGCTTCCCAAGCCGGAGATTCAGGAGTCCCTCCGCGAGGCCCGAGACCTCGTTCGGAGTCTCCCTGCACCGCCGCCTGTGATTCCCTTCCTTCCCATTCGCCCTCCGGAGCAGACGACCAAGGGCTATCCGCAGTGCCCGGGATCGCAGTCGATTCTCGCAGGCAAGAACCCGCCTCGGATTCGTCAGCCCAAGGTCCCGCTTCGTCCTGGACTCCATGCGGCGTCCTCTCGGTTCCCGGTTCAGGCTCCCGTCTCAGTCCGGACCCAGGTTGCAGAGACGCCCAAGGACCAAATCCGTCGTCGGCTTGGACTCAAGGACGGACTCACCAAGGACACCTGGCGCACCAATCTTCTCATCGCATCTCGGCTCGCGGCAGTCCAGCGGAAGCCTCTCGAGATTGCCGCCGTGGACCCCACCCAATCGCCTGCGTTGCTCCGAGATATCGGCAAGGGCTTCGCGAAGGAAGCCTCACAGGGATTCACAGCCGATCCCTCCAAGGATGTGACGCTCTTCTGCCTTCTCGCAGAGCCGGATAAGGCTCGGTCTGAAGCGAAGAAGATTCGGGCCACAGAGCGCATCACGTACGTCCAGCGCATGGCCACGTTCACAGACTTGGAGCGCGAGGTGAACATGGAACTCGCCAAGCGTGGAATGGCACCCACGATTCTCACCCTCGGAGAGCGCACCGAGTTGGGTCGCAGCGTGGACCTCTCGCATCTCATGGACGTGGGGGTCGGGCTTCCGCAGGATACGGAAGAGCAAGGCGATATCGCGCAGTCCAATGCAGGAGCGGGTGTGGACAACGGGAACTATGGCGACTACGAAGCGGTTCCGTTCCGCGAGGGACGCGACCCCTATGAGGCGACGATCCTGGATGACCCAGAGCGGTCCATTTAGACGTGAGATGCAGAGAAGGTTCAAATGCTCAAGGTCAAGCTCTTTTTCACTCGGACCCGCGGAGCCGATGATATCATCCAGATGTACGATGACGAGACCCACGTCGACATGGTTCGGCTTGTGTACACTCCCGGCGACCACACCAAGAAGTCCAACGTGTTTCACCTGACGAGCAAGGATGCGCTGTCGTATGTGGACAACATCTTCGATGCGATGGAACATGATACCGACCCGTTTGAGTTCGTGCAGATCCAGACGGCCATCCACCCGTCCATCATGTTCTCTGCGATGGACCTCTCCTCCCGCCGTGTGCAGGACCTCCTCGATGACATGGTCTTCCAGGCGCTTCGCGTGAATGTGGAGCAGATGAAGCTAAAACAGACGGTCCGAACTCCTGTGGAGGGACAGTAAATGCTGACCCTGAACGGATATCGACTCTCCAAATCAACCAACCCCCCGCTGGAGGAGCTGCGGAAGACACTGACCGTGAAGCCCTATGTGCCGAAGGTCTTTGTGTCCAATCCGAATGCTGTCCCGCGGTACAAAGTGTATGGTGAGGCACTTGATTGCCTGTACCTCCCCAAACACTTTGGGATCGCCAAGTATGGCCCCCCAACCTCAACGACCCGCGATGTCTCCGAAACGCCCGCAGAGTTCTGGACCTTTGCAGGAAGTCTTCGTCCCATCCAGCAGCCTGTCGTGGACGCGTTCTTGAAGCCCGAGCCGCATGACGGAATCTTGAGTCTCCATACCGGAGGAGGCAAGACCGTGTGCGCGCTGTATATCGCAAGTCAACTTCGCCTCCCGACGCTGGTCATCGTCCACAACTCGTTTCTGCGCGACCAGTGGGAAGAGCGCGTCAAGGGATTCCTACCGAACGCTCGCATTGGACGCATTCAGGGAGACCTCTGCGAGATCGAGGGAAAGGATGTGATTATCGCGATGCTCCAGACGCTGTCCATGAAGACCATCTCTATCATGAAGTTCCGTCCTCTGGGTCTTGTCATCGTCGACGAGTGCCACCACATTGCGTCCGAGGTCTTCGTTCAGGCGCTGCCCAAGGTGACCAGCAAGTACATGCTTGGACTCTCCGCGACACCCACACGCAAGGACGGGCTGATGTTCGTGGCCAATTGGTTCCTGGGTCCGCTGCTCTATACGTCTGACACCGGCGACAAGGCCGATACGGGCGTCCATGTCGAGGTCTACGAATACAAGAACGACGACCCGGTGTTCAATGAGATTCTCTACAACGCGCAGGGCGTGATGTTCACCAGTCTGATGATCAACAAGCTTGCAGAGTGCGAGGACCGAACCCAGTGGCTCGTGGGGATTCTGGAGGATGTTCTCGAGGAAACGCCGCATCGACAGGTGCTCGTCCTGACCGACCGGGTTCAGCATACCAAGGACCTGCTGGCGGCCTTGCCCGAGGCCCTCCGCGCGTCCGCAGCCATTCTGTCCACAGAGGTCAAGGCCGCGGCTCGGGCAGAGTTCTGTGCGACCAAGACGATTCTCATTGCGACCTATGCGATGTGCAAGGAGGGATTTGACGTCCCCACCTTGAACACCCTGTTGATGGCGACGCCTCGCCCGGATGTGGACCAGATTGTGGGTCGGATTCTCCGCGTGGAGAAGTCTGCCCGGACAACCCATCCGCTCATTCTGGACATTGTGGATCCGCAGTTCCGTCGGCAATTCCAGGAGCGAAATGCCTTGTACAAACAGCGGTCGTATACGACTAGGGTGATGACGCTTCTTTGATGACCTCCTTCGAGAGGGCGGGAAGGTTGATGGACTTGGAGATGTCCTCGAGCTCTTCGGCAGACGGCACACGTGCGACGGTCACGGCCTTCTTGAGGACACCGCGCATGGGGTTCTCCTTGACGAAGCTGGGCGGAGAGTCGAGCTTGAACGGCGTGACATCGGGGGACTTGACATCATCGCCGGGTGTGCGATAGACATCAATCTTGTGGAGTCCGTTCGCTTCCTCGGGCTTGGCGATGTCATGAACCTTTTTGAATCGCCGCTGGAACTTGTGAATGATGGAAGGAGGCACCATCGGGCTAATCTCGGCGAGGCGATCGTAGCTATCCTTGACCATCTTGAGGAAGTCATGCGGAGACAGGCGCTCGTCGCGAGGCAGAGCAAGTTCAACAGCAATGAAGCGATAGAGCTTCGCGTAGTTAATCGCGGAGATGCGGTGCCCCTCCGCACGCTTGGCCCAGCCGAAGTACGTGCCCATGGTGTTCAGGATTCCCACGACGAGCGATCCGACACCGAGGGAAATGGACGCCAAGCGCGCGTCGTCAAACATGGACTGCGAGCCGGCGTTGAGAAAGGCAATGACCCCAGACCCCACAATCACAGGCAAGTCAATGAAGGTCTTGCGAACAGAAAATAACTCCTCCGACTTCTTGTGCACCCAGGCGAGGCAATTTGCCTTCTCGCCCGTGGTCACAAAATACTCCTCCAGCCGCTCGGTCCAGTGAATGTCTTTGGACAGTTCGGCGGCCGATGTCGCACTATCGCCCATTTCTTCTCGGCAAGGAAACAATGTATTGGCCCGAGAAGTATTTCCGCGGTCTCTCCACACGGAAGAACCGGGAACGCAAGCGAGATGCAACGCGGCGGACCCGCATGTCCTGGCGGAGTCCCCGGGCGTATAGACCCTTCGCCACGGACAAAGGCGTGACGACGCGCAGATCCAGCTATACCGCACGGTTCCGCAAGCGCTGTCCCACGGCCAAGACCCTTCCTCAGATTTCTCGCTGCACGAAGGTTCCGACGAAGACCCTGCGCACCGTCTACAACCGTGGGATGGCGGCCTGGCGCACCGGACATCGTCCCGGAGCGTCCCAACACGCGTGGGGCATGGCACGGGTGCATTCCTTCGTCACCAAGGGGAAGACATACCGAACGGCAGATAAAGATTTGGCGACCAAGAGGTAATGTACTCCCCTCATCGGCGTCTCCGGTTGTTCCGCAATCCCTCGTTTAATGGTGTGATACGGACGAATCTGACACTGCATCTCGATCCCGCGAACGCCCTGAGTTATCCTGGCACAGGAAACACCTACATGGATTTGAGTCCGGCTGGAAACCACTTCACGCGGTCGGTGGGGACCTTTGTGTCGAGTCCAGTCAAGTCGTTCAGTGGAGGGGTGTTCACGCGAGCAAACTTCCTGCAGACCGACGTGACCATCCAAGCTTGGATTAACACGACAGGTGTGGGAAGCGGGACGTGGCACTTTTTACAAATGCAAATCCTCTCCGCCGAAACCCCCGATAGCGTGTCAAACCCCACTGACTTTGGATTTGGCATTAATAACTCTGGGAAACTTGGATTTGGTACAGGAAGTAGCGATGTCACGATCAATAGTGATGCGTCTGTGAATACAGGGGCTTGGTTGAATGTCGCAGCCACACGAACGGGGGCGGGAGCCATTCGCCTCTTCATCAACGGGGTTCTCGTCAAGACAGGAACTGGAGATACGAATTCGGGCGCCCTTACATCACAGGCCACGATCACCCTTGGCGGGGGTGTGGACGGAGGAGTGAACTGGACGGGTCTCATGGGAAGTGTCTTGGTCTACAACGCAGTGTTAACCGAAGCCCAAATCCTCGCGAATTTCAATGTCCAGCGAACGAATTATGGGGTATAAGCAATGTACTCCCCCAAGCGGCGGTTCCGGCTGTTTCGAGCCATGGGACCTCCGGCGCCTCCCACGGGTACGGCCACCGACATTCTGTCCTTTGCTCGCACGCTTGCGACAACGTACCTGGGAACCGACCTGGCTCCAACAAACGGAGGCGCGCTGACGCTGAACTCGCAAGCTGCAGGGAATTACGAAGTGACAACCCGGAAAGGGAATACGACAGTGTCGTCCTTCGTCGCAGCCGATTGGTTTAGCTCCACAAAGGATACGGTCTCCTCCTGGGTGATTGTGAACGGCAATCTCACGATCCCCAGTGGACAACTCTTCACACCTCCCGTACGGAAGCTCTTCATGGTGCTCTACGTCAAGGGAAACCTGACCTTTCCGGGCGAAATCTCCATGACCGCCCGCGGTGCCAATCATTCAGGGACGGGGGATTCCGGGGGAGCGACGACAGCTGTCCCGCTTCGCATTGCGACAGGAACCTATACTGGCGTCATTGACTTTTCCCCAGGGAGCACAACCAATCCCACGATTCCTGCAGCCGGTGGCGCAGGAGGAGCCGGGAAAGCCCAAGAGGGATCCGCGAACCTAGGGACGACCGGACTCCTCGGGGGGTCGGGAGGAGGGACGGCAGGAGTCTGGAATGTCGCAGGCCCTGCCTCGGGGTCTGGAAGTACAGGAACCTGTTTCTCAGGTGGGTCTGGAGGCGGTGGGCAGCGTGGAATCAGTCCCGCATCGGAGTCCGGAGGAACCAATGGAGGGGCAGGAGGAGCTGGCGGAGGATCGGGCGGCGGAGGAGGAGGTGCGGGAAATCCGGGAGGCACAAGCACGGGAGGCTATGCAACGGCCGAGTCCGGAACGGGTGGAACGCTCATCGTCATCTGCGACGGAACCGTGGATGGGTCGAGTGGAGGGACCCTGTCCACGCGGGGCTCTGCCGGCACGACCGCAGGAGGCGTCGCTGGCGGTGGGTCTGGAGGCGGGTCGATGACACTCATGTATAAACAGATCAATGGACTCAGCTCGGCCTTGACAAGTGGAACCGGAACGGCGGGAAGCCAAGGTGGTTCAGGGTCCTGGGCCAGGTATTCGCTCCCGTAACGTCAAAAATCCCTCTCCGTAAGAACAAGATGAACTTTGACAGCAACGGAGTGCTGACTCGGACCACCCAGCCCGTGAAGGAGCTGCGGACCGTCAAGCGGACGATTCTGGTGGACTCCCGCGATCGCGACCCCACGAAGTATGTCAAGGTCAATGCAGGTGCGAGCACGTCCGACCCGGGCGACTACGTGGTGTACCTCCCTCGTCCTCTCCAGAACGTGGTGTCGATCCGTCTGAAGTCGGCCATCATCGCAGCGCCCCAGTCCACAAACTTCACGGACAACTACGTTCTCCTCTCCATCGAGGGTCTGAACAAGATTGACGAGACCGCCTATGGTGCGAACAAGGCGGGCTTCATTGACAACACCTTCGCGCGCATCTCGAACCCGAACGTCACGAAGGCCTCAACCAATGTGGACTACACCATCTTCTACAACGACAACGTGGATGAGGAGAACGTCGTACGGTACACGCCGGCGCTTGGGACACTGGACCGCTTCCATATCACGTTGAAGTACCACGCGGGTCCTGCAGCGACGGCTGGCAATGGAGACATCACTGGGCGTGTTCTCAATGCGCCGATTACCTTCGGCACCAGTGAGAACAGCTTTACATTTGAGGTTGAGATGCTGGACAATGGGTTCACGGACTTCTCTACGTTTGAGACCCGGCTGAATGCGGTGAACTACGTTAGGTAGACCAGGTCTTGGGATCCATCGGGTCTAGGCCCTTGTCCTTCGTACACAGTCCGTCCTTGAGGATCAGCTCAGGGTCATTGCACATACAGCGCCAGGACTTGTCGCTGTCCTGGGTCGCCGTCTGTCCCACCGGGCACTCGGGCTTGTCATTCTCCAGGTGTTCGCGGGCCCATCCGAACACGAGGTACAGGAGGATCGCGGCGACCGCATAGCGAGCATAGTACATCCAGGAGCGCTTCATTACTCAAGCCGGAGAGGAGAGTTTGGCCGCAACGGCAGCGTTTGTTTGCCGCCGCAACGCAATCGCCAGCGGGACGACAACGATGACAAGCATCAAGAACGTCAGGGTGGATGTCTTGGTCTTCATTGCTTTCCCCGCATACTTTTTCCGAGGACGACGAAGGTATCAAACGTAAACAGGAAGAAGATGCCCGTGGCGATGTACAGGACCATGTCCTGAATCGCAGGGCGCTCATATCCCGTCTTGTTCTGCTCAATCAAGCGGAGAATCCGGGACAACTTATCGGCCTGGGCTGCCTCCACGGCCACATTCGCGGGCTGGGAGCTCACGAACCGCTCGCGCGTCTGCTGGCGCTCCTCCTGCTGGACGGCGAAGGATTCGGTGGTGGGGTTGGTATCAAATCCAATGGTCTTCTTCACGGAATCAAGAAGGACCTTGTGCTTCTCCACCGACTCAGCCCCCCGCTGCTCGATCGGCTTGGAGGTGGTCAGAGGTTTCTCAGGAGGGGTCGACGCGGACTGGTGCGTAATGGGGGCCCGCTGTGCAAAGGACGACCCGTACGCCTCTTCAAGTGACGTATAGTCCATTGTGTAGACGAGCATAGAAAAATGTGCGAGGTTTACAAATGAAGCTGACGCGGAACACCGAGTGGGCGCTTATCGCCGCACTCATTGCCTATCTTTCCTTCACGCCTGGGTTCCAGGTGGTCAAGTCCGTCCTGGCCACATCCCTGGGCAAGGCTGCGAGCCTGGTCGCGATCGTGTACATCTGGAAGTACGTGAGCCAGACGATTGGCCTCCTCCTCGTGATTTCCTTCCTGCGCTGCGCCAAGTGGAATGTCTGGGAGCTGTTCTCGGGCGCAGAGAGTTCCTGCACGTGCGAGACTGCGGGTGCCACCTGGGATTCGACCACGAAGACCTGCAAGGACGCCAACGGGAATGCCGCGGGTCCCATCAAGACATGCACCTGCGCGAATGGCTATGCCTGGGACGGCGGTGAGAAGGGGAAGAAGGAGTGCATCCCCGTCACGGCGAACCAGCCTCCTGTCCCGCCTCCGGCGGACAACCCGGTGGCAGCAGCCCTGGACGCCCAGGCAACGGCAGCCAAGGAGGCGGAGGCGAAGATCGTTCCGACGCCCACGGAACAGCCGAAGGCCGAGGGCGACACCAAGAAGGAATCCTTCATGGGCACCTCGCTGTGGGCGTCAGCTCCGGCCACGGATGGCACGAAGGGACCCACGGAAGTGCCCCAGACGACGGGCAGTGCGGGGGCAGCACTCTTGCGGGATTCTTTTGTTCCCTCGGGCAGCTATGGTGGAGTCCAGCCGGCGGGTGGAGGACTGAGCTCTGTCCCGGCCTCGGCGTAAAAATGTCTGTCAAGAACAATGCTGTCCGCCTTGAATGACAACAAGTTCTTCCTGGGCATTATGCTCCTGACGTTGAATCTGGGATCGCGCCACCTCGTCGACGAGTTCAGTGCGAGTCCAGAGGAGTACAACCGCAACCTCATCCTGCGCAGGTTTGCGGTGTTTGCGGTGTGCTTCGTCGGCACCCGCGATATTGTCGTGTCCATTCTTCTGACAGCTGCGTTCATCATCATCTCCACCGGTATCTCCATGAAGAACCGCGAGGGCATGGCAAACAAACTACCGACGGAGCCGGGTGGATCGCGCGCGGACCAGCCTGCGTACGACACGACGGCGCCTCGTCTGTTTGCGTGATGCGCCCCGTCTCCTCCGGATCCCCTGAGGTGTATTGTCGGGTGTGAGCGTGGGAGCTTTCGGGGGAGGTGTCTCTGCGCGCTCTGTGAAAAACCGGTTCATCGGCATGGGGTCTCCGGGTGCAGGCGCAAGGACCGGTTCGCCGCGGTCGAGTGTCACCTCGCGCATTCCGTTCATCGTCTCCTCAATGTGAAGAATCGTTCCAACAACCTGTCCACCAAATCCACTGACAACCCGGACCCGCTGTCCTACACGAAGGGTAGCGGGATCGAGTTCCATTGTTTAGCGGCGAGATTTGCGCGTTTTGCGACGACGCCCACCCTTCCGTTTCCGAGTCAGATACCCCTTGACCACGCCTTCCACATCCTCGGGGAGGTTCTTCCTCCGTGCGACGTGGGCGAGTCCGAGGACAGCGGTCTTCTCTGCTGTGAAGGCAGGATCCTCGGTAAACGTCCACTCGGGCGCTTCGGCTGTAAGACGGAGCCCAAGGTCGTGCGCCATCCCCCCCTTCCGGTCCAGCCAGACAAGCACCTGAGTCTTCCCCCGAACGGGAGGATACCGCTGGATGTCTGCGATGGTTCCGGTGTACGCTGTCGGTCCACCTGTGAGTGTAGCGACGACATGGTCTCCGACAGTGAGCTTGTCCAACGGAATCTCTGCCATTACAACTTAATGACGACGGAATTCTTCCCCGTCGAGCCTGCCTTGGCCCCGGGCTTGCGGATCTTCTCGGGCGCAGGCGGAGGAGGACCCGACGGCGGGAGAACACTCTGCTTGATGTCCTTGAGGAGGTCATCGATGTTCACGGAGGGCGGCTTCATCGCCGGAGGAGGCTGGGCGGGAGCCGGGGGCGTTGCAGGCTTCATCGCGGACTTCTTGGGCGCCACGCCGATCTGAATGGGCTTGTTCTCCGCGACCTTGGGAATCATGCTCGGGGGCGGCGCAGGAGCCACGGACTGCTGCATGAAGCTCATGAGCCCCGCAAGCGGATTGGCCTGGGGCTGCGGAGGAGGAACCGCCGCAGAGCCGCGCATCTGCTGAGACTGGTTCTGCATGGCCGCCGCAGCGAGAGACCTCGCGATGTCCGGGTTCTGGCGCATAATCTCATCAATGTTCGGGATGGGCGCCTTGCGGGTCATCTGGTTCGTGAGGTGCACCATGTAGACCATCATACAGACCCGCAGAGGAATGCGCACCAGCGGGTGCATCTTGAGGTTCTCGCCGTAGAGGTCATAGAGCTCCTCGAAGTCGTCCTCCAGATCCACCACGTTCATCTGGGCCGCCTCGGAGAGACCGTCGAGCTGAAGCCCGAACGCCTTCATCATGCCCACATTCTTGGAGCTCCACTCCAGACCGGACATGCCCGTGACGAACCACTCGCTGAACTGCTTGATGGTGTTGTCCGCAGCCTTCTCGCGCTTGATGAACTCGAGCTCCATCTTCATCTCCTCCAGCGGGCTGTCGATGGTGAAGCGCTTGCGCATCGGCACACCGAGCTTGGAGAGACGCTCAAACTTGCGCAGAATCTCGTACTTCTCCTTCATCACGACATCGTCCGACATCTTGACCGTCCGCGTCGGCGCAGGTGCGAAGGCCTCTGCGTTGAGGTTCTCAAACCCACCAATGTGCACGGGACCGGTCTCCTCGAACGAGGGAACCAGCTTGGGCGCAGCAGGGGCCGCGGGCGGCTCGTTCGTCGGGAGATCGTTGAACGAGAGCGTCGGGATGTCCACGGTCTCCAGGCCTGCGGTACCGCTGAGTTTTGGATTCACGAGAAGCTCTGTATCCATTCTTGTTCCTTCCTCTGGTGTTCCTTCTGAAAGTTCTACCGCGTTCACTTCGCGTGCTCCAGGACCCAGAGTCCTTGGAGGAAACTATCCGCAAGGTCGTCCTTCTTGGGGTGCTTGCTCAGGTGCTCCAGCCAGACGGGAGGGACAAGGGCTTGGGCGTGAACAATTCCAGTCTTCTTGCGGCCCTTGTAGCTGTCCACGCGATCGTCGATGGTAATGATGTTGTTGAGCTTGTGGGTGGCTGAGACGCCCTCGCAGGCGAATCCTTGGCAGCAGAAATACATCTGAAGCATCGCTTGGACGGCGAACATTTTGCGCTCCGGCTGGTTCTCAAAGCACACCTTGTCGGATCCCCGCCAGATGGCCGCCCGTTTGTCCAGACTGGCCTTGATGTGCGGTGCCAGCTCCATCACAGCTCCTGTATGCACCGTCTTGACGCACCGCAGCCAGGTGTTCTGCCGCGCATGAAGATAGAGCATCGTCACCATCTCGGCCTTGCGTGTGCTGGGGCAGCGAAGCCCCAGTCGGTCCAGCTCTCCCTTGAGCTCCTCGGGAGTGAGCTTCGCGAGTGCGGTCTTTGTGACCTTCTCCTTGCGCTTGGGTTTATGACGCGAACAGGCGAGCGTGCCTTCGGAGGCATGCTTCCACGTTGCGCCTTGGGTACAGCGAAAACAGCGAGGGTTGTCCAACCCACTCTGCTCTGCAAGAACGTCGATGACTTCCCAATGGACGATCTGAACATCGGACCGTGAGGTGCCCTCCAGGACACACACGGCCAGGTTTCGGAGTCCAACGTCAAACGACACTAATTTCATTACCTTCGTACGAGTCTGAAGTCTAAACGATTACGCGGTCGCCTTGAGGAGCGAGATGAGACCGCTCTTGGTGTCGCCCTTCCCGAACGGGATGCCGCGCTTGGTGAGAATCTCCTGGAGCTCCTTCTTGGACTTGGACTCGAGGCCATCGGTGTCCAGCGGCGCGGGAGGGCCCTCCACGATGTCGGTCTTCGGGGCCTCCGGCTCCACAGACGCGCGGTCATCCTCCTCGGGCTCCTTGAGCTCGGCAATCTGCTCACTCACCTTCTCGGAGAGGCCCACGAGATCCACCAGCTCCTCCTCCACGGGCGGCGGCGGGCGGGCGAGCTCTCCGATGACCATGATGATACTGTTCATATTCTGGAAGAGGCGGGTCTGCTGCCAGTAGAGCCAGCCGACCATGCCCGCGAGCACGAGGACCATCGACGCAAGAAGCGCAAGGGACGCATGAAGAAACTCCATTTGTGAAGGGGGAGCAAGAGAACTCTGCGGTCTGAACGAGAATTCCTCTCGCAGGAGAACAAAATGGTCCGCAAGCAGAAAGGTGGTGATTTCATTAGCGACGTGTGGGCGGGTGGTATCGGCGCATACGCCGCCAAGAACTCCAACAGCATCGGAGAGCTGATCTGGACGCTGGTGAAGTATTCCCTTGTTATCCTCGCCATCCTGCTGGCCATCTTCCTCGTGTCCTGGCTCATCAGCCTTGCGACCACCGAGCGCTTTGTTCCCATTGCCCCGTCTGCCGAGGGGGATGAGAAGGTCACGACTCCGGCGGGCAACGTCATCATGTATTGACTGTTCCGGAATGACCACGGAGACCGCGGGGGGTCTCTTGCCTCTCTCGGGGATCCGTCGTGGACTTAGAACTCATCATCAAACCGGATGCTCTCTGCCGTCTCCGTCGGACGCGAGTACTCGGAGACCTTCTTCTCAAAGAAGTTCGTCTTGCCCTCAAGGCTGATGAGCTCCATAAAATCAAAGGGATTGGACACCCTGTAGACCTTCTCAACGCCCAACTGGACGAGGAGACGATCCGCAACGAACGCGATGTACTGCTTCATCAGCGTCGCATTCATCCCAATCAGCGAGCAGGGCAGCGCCTCGGTGATGAACTCCTGCTCGATGGACACGGCCTCCATGATGATAGCGCGAATCGCCACGGGCTCAAGCTTGGACGGGAGGGTATGGTAGAGCGCCACCGCGAAGAGCGTATGGAGTCCCTCATCGCGGGAGATAAGCTCATTGCTGAAGGTCAACCCCGGCATGAGACCGCGCTTCTTGAGCCAATAGATGGCACAGAAGGCTCCACTGAAGAAGATGCCCTCCACCGCTGCGAAGGCCACAAGACGCTTGGCGAACGACGACTCCGACTCAATCCACTTGAGGGCCCAGTCGGCCTTCTTCCCGATGCACGGAATCGTGTCGATCGCGCGGAAGAGATGGTCCTGCTCGGTCTTGTCCTTGACGTAGGTGTCGATGAGGAGGGAGTACGTCTCGCTGTGGATGCCCTCCATGGCGTTCTGGAAGGAGTAGAACAACTTGACCACCGGAGAGGTCACCTCGCGCTGGAAGCGACTCGCAAGGTTCTCCTGGACGATGCCATCGGACCCTGCGAAGAAGGCCAAGACCTGCTTGATGAAGTGCTGCTCGTCGGAGGTCAGCTTGGCCCAGTCCTCCGCGTCCTTTCCGAATGCAATCTCCTCGGGGGTCCAAAACGAGGCGACGGCTTGCTTGTACATCTTGTAGAGGTGCTCCTCGCGCGCCTGGATCGGAAACAGGGTATACGACATCGTGCTGTATACTTACCGCAGAAAACACCTAAACGATATTCTAGGGAGAGAGAACAATGAGCAGTACGAGCAACGCTCAGGACCTTCTCGTCAACGTCTTTCGACCGACGTACAAATGGGACTCCAACACGGGGTTCGTCCCGTCGCTCGTCGTCTCCAACGTGACGGAGGTCATCGCCGGCAAGATCAAAGCGAACGCGCTGGTGGTCAGTGACAACAACGTGAACACGTATATCGGAGCTGACGCGGGGCTCCGTGCGAGCAACACGCTCTCCAACGTGGGGATTGGGTTCAGCGCGATGGCTGGGTCGCTCAATGCGACCTCCAACGTCGCCATCGGAACCTTCGCTCTCGAAGGTCTCTCCAATTCGGACAGCAATGTCGCGATTGGTGCGGCCACGGACATCTCGGGTGTCGGGATGCGGAACGTCCTGATTGGCACGAACGTCACGCTGACGGGAGGCTCCAACAACATCCTCATCGGAGTCGATCTGAGCCGCGCGACCGTGTCGAACTCGCTTCAGATTGGAACGCTGCTGTACGGCAATCTCTCGAACGGCTACATCGGAATCAATACGTCCGTACCCACTCGCCCGCTGGATGTCAGTGGTGAGGTCGTCTTCCGCAACAAGGTGGGAATTCAGAAGGACAATCCGGTCTACACACTCGACATTGCCGGGTCGGTCTATGCTACGGAGCAAATCATCGGAGGCAAGGGGAACGTCTCCAACCCCATGTACACCTTCATTGATTCGTCGGGATCCGGTATGTACGTTCCGGAGCTGTCGGAGGGCTTCGGAACGGGTGCCTTTGCGATTTCTGTCAATCGTGGGCCCGCTGCCATCTTCTCGAGCAACCGCGTGAACTTCTATCAGAGCTTGGATGTCTCCGGGACCTTCACCGCGCGAAACATCGATATCAGCGCCTTCGCCGTGACAGCCGGAACCCAGTCCAAACCTGCGATGACCTTTGTCAGCGACCTCTCCTCGGGTCTGTACCTCGTGTCGTCCAATCGGGTTGGAGTCTCGACGGGAGGGCTTCGTCGCATGGAGATTCTGTCCAACGGAGATGTGTCGGCGGGCCGACTTGTCGCGCAAGACATTTCGCTGAGCGGGACGATTACGACCTCTACGGGCTGTAACGTGATTGGCGGTGTCACACTGAGCAACGGGAACGTCATTCTCACGGGTGTGGCGACGAACACCAACTTGCTCGTCCCGGGGTGGATCCGGAACACGGACCCGGCCACGCAGTTCGATATCAGCGGCGGGAACATCAGCAACTCCCTCACGACTCGGTCGAGCAATTTCCGGGCCTCGTCTGGAGCTGTGAGCGCCCCGGCCTATTCCTTCGTGTCGGACCCGTCTGTCGGACTTCACCTTGTGGGAACGTCCACGCTCGGGTTTGATACATCCGGAGTTCAGCGCATGTGCATCTCGGGTGGCTTTGTGGGCATTGGTCGCGCAGCACCTGTGGTTGCGCTGGATGTTCTCGGCGATGTGTCTGCGACCACCTACAACGGTCCGGGTGGAACGCAGACGGCCCCACACTACACGTTCTCCGATGATCGCACGACGGGCGTGTTCTTCCCCGGCGCGAACATGATTGGAATGACGGCAGGCGGAACGGAGCGCATGCGAATCTCCAACGGCAACGTCGGCATCGGAACGACGGCCCCGACCAATGCGCTCGATGTGTCCGGAACCCTCCGCGTGATTGGGGTGGCGGGAGACCTTACGTTCAGCAACGGAAACATCAACCTCGCTGGCGTGCCCCTCATTTCCTCCACGGGAGTTCTGAGCAACGCAAGCACGACAAGCAACTCCATCGGCGGTGTCACGCTCAGTAACACGAACATCACCTTTGCTGGAGTGATCAACAATACGGTTAGCACAACGAGCAATCAGATTGGTGGTGTGACACTGAGCAATTCAACGATTAGCAACAGCCTCACGTCAAGCAATCGCATCGGTGGCACCGTCCTCTCCAACTACGATGTCTCATTGACGGGAGGGGGGAGGATCCTTGGGCTGTTGGCGTCTGCGAACACAATCGGCGGCGTGACCCTGTGTAACAACCAAGTCAGCAATTCGTCCTTCACGACATCCAGTCAATTCATTGCATCCGCGGACGGGACCGCGGGAAGTCCGGGCCATACCTTTGGAACCGAGTCCGGGCTTGGACTGTACAAGTCTGCCGCCGGAACCCTTGCAGTCGCGACAGGTGGCGTTCTTCGGTCGACTTTCTCCAACGGCAATTTCAGCAATGCGGGGTTGATCACCACGAGCAATGTCCGGGTAAGTGACGGAGCGGTAGGGACCCCAGCCTACTCCTTTACGGGCGAGACCAATCTGGGTCTCTATCGTCCGACCGCAGGAACGCTCGCACTCGTAACGAGTGGAAGCAATCGCATGACGGTCGATTCGAATGGAGTTACGACAATCAATCGCTATACATTTGGAGGCAATTACTTTCCGACGCTGACCGTCGTCGGGGACGTTAGTGCAGAAACGATCTACGTTGGGAAAACTGAGATTTCAAATGACCGAATCGGAATCGGTATGAGCCCGGGGGTCGCGCTCGATGTGAGTACGACTCTCCGGGTTGGGAACGGACGTGCACTCTTTGATGTGACCCCTACGGGTGCGTCGAGCAATTACGCATCTATGACCACTAATGGGTATTTTACGATGTACAAGGCAGGCACGACCGACAAGGCAGCTTCAAATGTCGTAGCCTCTTTCGCTCCCGACGACAAGTGGTATATCCTCTCGAACAACGTTGGAATCGGAACGTCGGCGCCTGCGAGCATCCTCGATATTTCCTTTGCGTCGACTCCTGGAGTTGTCGTTCGAAAGTGCGGGTTGACCCTCTCGAATACGGCAGGGTATGGCACCCTGAAGGTTCGGGCAGGTCCTACCAATGACATCTATGTTGAAGATGGAAACGTCAACCCGACGTCACTGACTGCATCCGGGCAGTACACCGGGTGGATCTTCGGAACATCATCGAATGTGTTTGGGACGAACAGTCGGTTTGGCTTCTATCGCGTCGTCGCTGGCGGAGAAACCGCTGGATTCCGTCCGTTTACGATTGATACAACGGGGTATATCGGTATGGGAACGGTCGCCCCGGTGGGGCAGCTTTCGGTTCACAATCCATCGACCGCGACCGGTGCAGTGAATGTCCTCGCCCTTTCAACTGGAAGCATTAAGAATTCGGCCTACAGTGAAATCCAATTCAGAGGTTCGGATAGCGGCACGGGAAATGTCTATCTTGCAGGCATCGCGGGAGTGGATAGTGCAACGGGAGCCGAGGCGTATCACGGAGACATTGCCTTTACAACCACACAGGCCGCAGGGCAGACGTACGAGCGCATGCGGCTTAAGTGGGATGGAACCGTTGGGATCGGAACGACCACTCCTGCCTACCGTCTCGATGTCCAGACTCCGGGACAGGGGGTCGCTGCAGATGTACGGATTTATGCTGGACACGGATATTCGTCTGGTGCGAACAAGGCCAATCTTCGACTCGCGTCACGGGGGTCCGGAGGTGGCTACGTGGAGACAGGATTTCAACACGACTACAATTCGAATTACGGCATGAGTGTACTCGTTACGAATTCAACCACTCCCTATGTGCGGTTTGACTCTGACAATTCTCGGGTTGGCATCGGGAAGGTAAATCCTGGCTATGCGCTGGATGTTGTCGCCGGGTCGACGACGACCGCAGCGATCAGCATGTCCACATGGCCGAGATACGCGACATCAGTCTGCCATTATGCGAAGGGGTTGCAGGGTCCCACTGGTGGCGGGGCGATTGCGACATATTCTTGCTTGTTTAACAGCGGTTCACCAACTCTGAACTCTGAACTCGGAACTATCCAAGACAGTGCCAACAATGGTACGTCATTCATATGTAAGAAATCTGGCATATGGTCTATCACATTTAGGACTCTTATTGGTACGGAGCTGGGGTCAATTAGCATTGATATCGTCACAGATCCCGCTGAAAATTCGGCTCCGAACACCCAGACTAGCTATAATCGGGCGTTGGTGCACATCTATGGTGGATATTTTAGCGGGTGCCTTTCTTATACAGGCTATCTTCCAGCCAGTGCAACCAATTACTACAAATTCAAAGTCTTAGCTCAGCCCGGAGTCGATGATCGTCCTGGTGCGGTCTTATCTATCGCGTTCCTCGGGGAACAGTAATATGTCTTCATCATACAAGACAAATGGGGCTTCTCATTCAAACGTCCTTCGAGACACAGCAAGGGTTTGCGGTCTCGAGCGTGTACTGTCGGATCAACGGCGTTACGTTCGATCCGGTGGGCGGCGGAGAGTATACTATCACGATGAAGCCCCAGACATACATTTCCCGTGAACGACGCCTCGACGGAAAACGTCCGATTTCAACTCCTGGACTTCCCGACTACCTGTCCCTCACGGGCACCTTCGGCGACATGGCCTATCTCTACGGACTCCTCAAGACCCATCTGGAGGGTCAGGGCCTCACCGTCGAGGATGTCCTGGAGCCTCCTACGCCCGAAGTTTCTCAACAATCTTCCGAATCGACACCGCCGACACTCCCGACACCTCCGCCACCCGAGGAACCCCCAAGCGCATAGCAAGCACTCCGGCCACAACCGTCTTCGGAGTATGCTCCAGCTCCGGCAGCGACTGAAGCGTCAGGACCACGGCATCCCGATCCGTCTCACTCACGCCTAACTCTGTACACAGCCGCTCGGCGATTCCGAGCTGTGTGTTGAGGACCGACGACTCCTCTCCTGCGAACTTCGCAAGAGCCTTGCACAGGGCCCGAATGCTGACGCGGAACATGTCCGCGAGTTCCTCATGCGACCGAGTGGCATTGTTCTGGCGACACGCGGTGAAGACAGCGGCTGCCATCAACGCACGTCGGGTTTCGCCTCGGGTCTTCTGCGCATCATCCACACGCTTGAAGAGACCACAGGCATCGAGCACAATCGCTTTGGGGAGACCCGCGCGAAAGGCTGTGGATTGCATGGTTTCAAAGATACCCATCCAGGACCTCTCTCCGTGGTTCGAGAACGACCACGCCGAGAGCTTCATCAGACTCTTGACTTCATCGGATTGTCCAGGCATGCGCTTACGCATCATCATGGACCCGTAGGACGAATTGGGAAGGAGTTCAGAGGTAATCGTGCCCGTGCGGGACGGATCGTCGTCGGTGTTCGCATAGACCCGCCATTCCGCGCCCTCATCAATAAAGCTGCCGAGAATCGCACCACAGTCGGTACAAATCCGCTCGCCACAGTCGACATCAACTTCGGTATGCAGACACTCCATGGTGTTGGTTCGCTAGACTCTGGACTCGTCTGTTTTACCGCAAGCTCGACCCGAGCGTGCTGGGGTCATACACGTTGGGACGGTAATTGGAAATGAGCGGAGGACGGTAGTTCGGCTTCTGGCCTCCCGGAACCTTCATCCACGAGATGAACAGGTACTTCTGGTCGACCACCCAGACCAGAAACCCCGAGGCTTCCAGCGTCTTGATGAGATAGTCGCGCGCTTCCGTCATGTCGAAGAGCGCATAGCCCCAGACATACTGCGGAATCTCATAGACGATGTACGGGGCCTTCGGATCATGAATGGCTTGCTGGCGAATCTTCGCGAAGAGCTGCGAGAGCACAGGACGCATGGCGGACATCCGTTGCTCCTTGCGCGCCTCCTGCTCCTCCCAGACATCACGGGCTTTCAACATGCTTACCTCCTTCAGACAGAATGTTTCGCAGTTTGGCCCTCGGAGGCGGTGGCGTTCGCGCCGGGCTTCATGTCGGAGCCTTACGAGCCTTGGAAGCCCATCGGGGCTCGCTGGTGTTTCCGGACGGAATCTGGGGATGCTCTGCGGGCGCGGTCTTGGCGACAGCGGTGGCCTTCAAGTTGACCGCGACCCAGATCGCAGGGCTCTATCACGGCCACATGGACGTGTCCGCCGTCCTTCCGACACCCAAGTTGTCTGCGCTCGCAGAGCTTGGAACAACCAAAGGCCTGTTTCCCATGGATGTCTATGAGCGTGCGATTGTCACGGCCTTCAAGACCCATGGGATTGATTTGACCGATATGGTGATTGCGGATGCGCCGCAGCCCCTCTACATTGTGGCGTCCAATTTGACCACGCACAATCCGACGGTGTTTACGAAGCATGTCCGCATTCTGGATGCGATCAAGTGTTCCTCCTGTCTCCCTCTGTTCTTTCAACCCCAAGTCCTGTACAACCACGTCTATCTTGACGGCGGTCTCTTTGTCGACTGTTTGTCGTCTCTGACGCCTCCCGATTGCCTTGTCCTCCATATTTCAGACCCGGGTCAGAAGCTGTATGCCTCCGAACTCTCGCAGCTTCCTCTGTCGACGTATCTCCACCGCGTCTATCGCGCCATGCGGAAGCCTCCGACCGAGCCCAATGTCCTGTGGCTCCAGAACAGCACGATTGGGATTCTTCAGGATGTCTCCGAGGCCGAGAAGCTCGCGTTGGCTGCAGCGGGCGACTCACAGACCCTTGCGTTCCTGGCCAAGCGTGTCGCGAAGGAACGTCAGGATGTCTCCGGCGGTCCGCTTCCCGGAGTAGTCCGTGAGAATGGAGCTGGTCTCTAGCTTGATGGTCGGATAGCCTTCCACCTGATAGAGCGTCGCAAGGGCCCGATCCGTCTCGGCATCCACCCGAACTGCCTTGACCTTCGTCGTGCCGAAGACAGGCGTCTCCTGGAGCTTGGCTTCCAGCTTCTCCCATTCGGGCATGGCCTTCTTGGAATAGCCGCACCAGTTCGTATAAAAGAAGTAGAGGGTTGCGGTTCCCACCGGCACGTCACGCTTGGGCGCAACCGTAAAGGGTTCCCAGAAGCGGTAGACGAGAATCATGAGAATCGCAAGGGAGAGGACGAGGACCAGAGGCGTCATTGTTGAAGGAGGCGAGAAAGCTTTCGCTGTCGTGCGAACCAGCGGCGATAGGCCTCCTCGGCGGAGACTCCCTCCTTGAGTTGGATCCAGGCAACGTCTGTGGTCATGCGTTCGGGTTCAAAGGGCTTCGGGGTAATGGTCTTCCACTGCCCTTGGTAGCGAACCAGGTACATTGAAGAAACAAAGTCTCGCCCTCTGAAAATGGTCCCCGTCGCAGTGAAGGCGGTCGCGGTCACACTGGCGATGAACTACGGTGTTCACGTGGGTTCATCGCTGGCGTTTGAGTCGGTGTGTGTCCCTCACTCCATGTGGGATCTGGCGCAATCCATTGTGTCCACCGCCAGTCCCATTTGTGGGCTGTTATTGAGTACAATGCAGGTGACTCAGAATACGTTCGCTGTGACCGTCACGACGACGGTGGCAGCGCTTGTGGCACGGTCTCTGGCTCCCTAGGCTTACACGCGGGGGAAGCCAACGAGGTTCGCGCCGATACCGAAGCCAGCGCCGGTGCGGGCGGAGGAGCCGACGGACGGGGCATAGATATCGAGGATGGCGAAGGTGGCCGTGGCGACGAGCGCGATCATGGCGACCTCGGCGACCTTGAGGGTCTTGCCCGGGAGGACGAACGCGGCAACCGCCACCGCGACACCCTCCAGGACATACTTGACAATCCGCATGACAAGGTCTCCCATGTCAAAGGCAGGCGCAGTGGGCTTGGGCTTGGACTCCATTGGTTTATGAAGTTCGTGCGAAGATTTTTCAGGCGATCCAAGAAATGATGAACCCCGTCCTGGCTGAATACCTCGGCACGACCGTCTTTCTGTCCTCGACTGTGTTTCTTGGAACTCCGCTTGCGATTGCAGGCACGCTGTTCCTCGTGATTCTTGTCATCGGCAAGATCTCTGGGGGGCACGTCAACCCGGCCAAGACGCTCCTTGCGTTCATCTCGGGGACGCTCTCGCAGTCCAAGGCGCTCTCCTTTGTCGGGGCTCAGGTTGCTGCGGTGCTTACCGTCTACCTCCTGAAATCGAGGCTGTAGGTGCGGGACTGGACGAGCCGCCAAACACCTTCAGGGCCACCACAACGAGTGCGACAAGGAGGATGCCCCACCACGGGACATACTCCGCGACCCACCGCTGAACGACGTAGAAGACAATGGCATGCACGACCGCCGCCGTGAATCCTCCTCCGGGAGGAAGCGTGACAAGGACACCGGGGACCAGCACGAAGAAGAGGATCGATGACGTGAATAAGTCGTACATTTATAGGTCTGCGGAGAAAGGACTTTCAATCGTCTCTCGGGGAATAGAAAACTATGCCCGCAGAAACGCTTCCCAAGACGGAGGATGGACAGGTTGTCGATTACCTTGACGAGGACCCGGAGATCCCGACCCAGCGGTATTGTATCATGTCCTTCCTCTCCCCCGAGAAGGTTGTGCAGGACAAGGACCGCTTCTTCTTCAAGGAGTTCATGCAGTACATGAACTACGACTGGAAGGTGAAGGGTCTGGAGCACTTCATGGCCTTCCTCGCGAAGAAGTACTCGCTGACCATCGACGACCTCCTCAAGGATGCTGAGGAGTTCGGCAAGGTGCGTGACGCCGAGATCCGTGCGACGGATGTCGAGGAGCAGTGGCAGGTGTTCCTCCTCAAGCACGAGAAGGAGACCCAGGAGAAGTACGACCAGTCCGTGGAGTTCCGCACCAACGTCCGTGGCGTGAAGGTGCGTCGTGTGTTCGGCAATGTGGAGGAGGCTCAGGTCATGGCCAAGGTCTTCCAGCGCAAGTACCCGAAGGACAACATCTACATCGGCAAGGTCGGCTGCTGGCTCCCGTGGGACCCCAGCGAGCACCTGATGCCCGAGGTGGAGTATGCCGAGAAGGAGCTCAACGAGCTGATGCGCAAGTACAAGGAGAACGAGGCGAACAAGGAGATCTTCTTCGCCGAGCAGCGCCAGGAGGCCATCAAGAAGCAGAAGGAGGAGAACGACCGTCGCAAGAAGGAGTATTCCAATGCGGCCGCGCTGGAGGACGCCGCGAAGCCCATTCACCCGACCGAGGGAGCGCTTCGGGAGTAAAGTTCTCGGGAGAGGATAAGAGATGCCCCCGAAACGGAAGACAGAGGCGGAGGCAGCGGCTCCCGCGGCTCCGCGGCTCACTCGCCGGCAACAGGCGCTTGCAGAGGCGGCCGCTGCGGCTCCCCCTGAAGAGGCCTCTGCGGCCGCGGCTGAAGAGCCCCCCGAGACCCCCAAGAAGGTTCGGAAGACAACTGCCCGCAAGGCTCCCAAAGACAAGAAAAAGGCCGAGGAGGCTCCTCCTCCCGAGCCCGCTCCCGAGCCCGCTCCCGAGCCTGCTCCAGGCGCAACCAAAGACGATGTTCTCGGAATGCTGCTTCCCCGTCTGGCCGTTGGCGTTCCGGAGGGCACGACAGAGGATCAGAAACTGGAGGCGCTGGGAGCCAGTCTGGATGGGCTGATCGCGCGTCGTCCGGAGGTGACCTACGAGTCGGTCCTCCTGATGGAAGAAGTCCAAGATGAGATCGTCGGAGAGGCCACGGCCCTACTCGCTCCACCTCCAGCCGAGCCGGGATCTGCCGCAGCCGCTGCTGCCGCTGCAGCCCCACCCACCGAGGACGCACTGCTGACCGCTGCACGCAAGCTCCCGACGCCAGCGCCGACGCCAGTGGCCACACCAGTGCCTGCCCCAGCCCCAGCTCCGGACTCTGAGGCCGAGGAGAGCCCCCTCCCGTCTCCTCCTGGGTTCGCGCCAACTCCGGTTGCGGCCCCCGACGCATCCCCGCCGTCCTCCATGTCCCAGACTGCGCTCAGTCTTTCCTCGGCCTCGTCCATGGGATCGGTCGACGAAGAGGTGGAGGTTCTTCGCCTTCGGAGAGTCAAGGAGCTCATCGCGTCCGAAGCCAGTGCACTTGGCGCGAGCTTCCCTGAGTATGGAGAGCGGGTCGTGGACTTCGCAGAGCTGAAGGGTGCAGACACCGACGCGAATCCCATCTATTGCTTTGAGCTTATCCACCCGGCCGAAGACCCGTCCGTCAAGGCCATCGGACTTGCGCTCTTCTATGCGATCAACACGGGTGGAGTTCGGTATGACCATGTGCGAATCCTCGCGCTTGGAGCTAGGACCGGCGAGCCCATCTCGCACATCTCCGCGCTGCTGAAGCGGTTCGCCCATGCCATCGCTCAGAAGTACGAGCTGCACATCCCAGGACAGCCTCCCGTGCTCAACCCGAACATCATCGTGCAGTATGTTCGCAACCAGGCGCCGAAGGACAAGGCGAATCTCGCTGCGACCCTCAAGGAGCTGACCCCGAAGTTTGCGTTTGCTCCCTACAACCTCCAGGGATGGCAGACGGGACTTGAGGTTCCCGGAGGCCCGATTTGGACCTACGATACGGTTGTCACACCGAACGCCGCTGGAGTCGCAGGACAGGTCGCCTATCGCTATACCTCCTACGCACCCGCAGAGGAGAAGACGGTGCCGGCCACGTCCGTCAGCAAAGTGCAGGCCTTCAACCCGATCAGCCTCAAATGGGAGCCCTCACCGACCTGCGTGTTGATTTCCACAACGGGCATTCTCGCGGAAGAGCACCCGCTCGTGCTTCCGACGGGAAAGGACGCCTACACCTGGACGCTCTCTCGGGCGGCGCTGACCGGAACCGCAGAGCCTCCGATGAAACCCCTGACCCCTGGGCTCCCCGGACGGGCGGATGACCTGATTCGCAGCCCGCGGGGTGGAACTCGCCGCAAGCGGGCTACTTCTCGCCGGTCTTCTTAACCCAGACGGACGGTCCTTTCTTCTGAACATTCGCAGCGTTGTAGTCGTCCCCAGCGAGCATCGCACTCTGGAAGGGGCGATTGTCCAGCCACAACGACTGGTCGCAGAGCTTGAAGGGTGGGTGATCGGAGGCCTTGTACCAGAAGACCTGGTCCTCCAGCCGATTGGACGACACGTTGTTGCAGATGACCAGGCACTCGTAGTTCTCCGTGCACTGGTCCATAAACTGACAGAACATCTCAAACGTCGGGAACATGCCCGCATAGTTCTCATAGATACGACGACGATTCCCTAGAATGTTCTCACGAAGGATGAACACAAAGTCCACGTTCGTGCGAAGATTGGGCGTAATGCCGAGCGGATACTGCATCGTAATCATGGTCGTCAGGTCCACGTGACGGCCGTTCATAAAGACATAGCGCGTCGACTCCTCGTTGATCCACGCCTTGTCGTACAAGCAGTCATCGAGAATCAGAAAGGCCCGAGGGTCAATGGAGGAGTTCCCGCCGCGATTGTTCTTGTCCTGATTGCGCTTCTGCTTGATGTTCATCTGGCGCTTGATGACGTTCATCACGATTTCAGGCTTGTACTTGTCGTGAATGAACTTGGACGGAACCATGTGCTGAAAGAACTCGTTGGCGACCTCTGTGCCGGAGATGACAGTGCCCACGGGGTAGCAGGACTGCGTATTGAAGAGAATATCGCGCACCAAGAACGACTTGCCGGTGTCCTTTTTGCCGATAATGACCATCATGGGGGACTTTCGTGAGTCGATGTCACATCTGTCCTTGATCATGTTGATGTCGAACTTCCGGAGCTGGAAATTCATCTTGTTCTTCTCGCACGGAAATCCATCTCGCTCGTTCAACACAGCGAGTAGACTTCTGGGGGGAACACAATGGGAAAAGAGCTTCGCACCCTCCCCGTCTCGCTCAAAGTCTCTCGGCAGCCGCGCGTGGACACGACCGTCTGGGGACTCCAGAACCCGCAGCCGTTCTTCCCGCCTCTGGAGGCCCTCTTCAAAGTGGATGGACTTCCGAATCGCGCAGAGTATGGCGTCACGCTCGGGGAGCGCGTCGAGGCTGTCGTGGACGCCGACACCATCAAGACCAGCAAGGGCCGGACCACGACCGTCCATCGCAAGACCACGATGATTCTCAGCCCGTTCAAGTGGATGCGGGGCGACTACGGGGTCTTTGGACTCCCCAAGCCGGGCGATGTCGCGACCGACATGCAGTCCAAGCTCCAGAGCATTCATTCCGCCGGGTACGTGGGTGCGCTGTCGAGTGTCCTTCTCTCGGAGTCGGGGTGCATTCACTTCCCCAAGGTCTACGGCGTCTACGTCGGCCTGGCCAAGGACCATCTGCTGGACATTTCGGATGACTACGAAGACCTCATGGAGAAGCGCTGGTTCAGCGACAATCTCGGCAAGACCTTTGAACTTCAGCTTCGGCAGGCGGGGAGCTCGGCGCCTGAGTTCACCCATACGCGGTCGCAGCGCCCTGGGGTTTCGCTCGGAGATGAGATGCTCCTGGAGGGCGTCGAGGATGTCACGGCAGATCATGTGTCCGAGCCGTCGTCGCGGTCTCATGAGGCGGAGGAGGATTCGGAGGAGGAGAGCACCTTCCTGGATGATGAAAGTAGCACGGATGGCGAGGACGAGTTTGAGATTGAGTCGTGTGACTGTGAGTCGGACTCGGATGCGAGTGAGGCGTCCTTCAAGGATGATGATGAGCAGGAGCCGTTTGCGTGGGCGACGTTTCACAATGTGCCGGTGATTACGACCGTGATGGAGAAGCTGGATGGCACCTTCTATGAGCTCATCGCACGGGATCCGTCTCCCGAGAAGCACGCAGCGTGGGTGGCCCAGCTTGTGATGGCGCTTGCCTTCGCGCAGAGGACGTTTGGATTTGTCCACAACGACCTCCATGGAAATAATGTCATGTGCACCCCGACGGAGGAGGAGTTCCTGTATTACCGCCACCTCGGGATTGTCTACCGGATTCCCACCTACGGCTACATTCTCAAGATCATCGACTTCGACCGTGCGATTGTGTCGGTCCGGCTTCAGGGCATGAAGGAGCCGCGGCAGTTCGTAAGCAGCCAGTTCCAGCCCGATGAAGAGGCGGCCGGGCAGTACAACATGGAGCCCTTCTTCAACCAGGAGCGCCCGCATCTCCCTCCCTGCCCGTCGTTTGACCTGTGTCGGTTTGCGACGTCGGTGTTCTGGGATCTGTTCCCCGAGGGTCCGGAGGCCCAGAGCACGCATCCCCTGTTCAGCGTCTTCTTGGCGTGGATGACGCAGGGCGACGGAAGCTCCGTGATGTTCCGCGAGGCGAAGGACAACCACGACCGCTATCACGGATTTCACCTCTACAAGGCGATCGCACGGTACTGCAAGGACGCTGTGCCTCGCAAGGAGATTGGGAAGCTAACGGCGTACCGTGTTCCGACGCTTCCGCTGGGTGCGCCGTGTCTGTTTCTTGATGCGTGAGCGGCGCTTCCGACCTCCCGCAGGATTGCTGGGGTCTTCCTCTGTCGGACACGAGATGTCTCCCACGCGAAAGGCGATGAGGGTTTTCGCATCGTCGCGGGTCAGCGTGAACGTCTCTGCCTCTTCAAGGGCTCCGAGAAGCTCTCCTTCGTCGCGGAGAGGCGTACAGAGACTCAGCATCGAATTCAAGACCTTCTTCTGTTGGGCCTCGTCGAGCTTGAAGAACCACTTGGTTTTCAAGACCTTGGTCTCCGGCATTGTTCTCTACCAAGAGAGTAATGCGGACCTTCCTGAGTCTCCTGACCTTTGCACTGACCATCAACATCGCCTTTGCGGCCCTCACCTACCTCTTCTTCCACGGACAGATTCGTGGCGCGAAGACGTTTGTGGATTACCTTCACTATGCGATTGGCTCTCTGACGACAGCGGAAGTCGCAGGCATGATCCCCGAGACTCCGGGGGCCAAGCTCTGGACGTCCATGTATATCTTGACGGCGTGGGTGTTCTTCATCTATCTCGCAATTCATCACTTCACGTCAATTCGGGTCTGGTAAACCGAGAGGTCTTCCATCGCCTTGGGGTCTCCATTGACTGTTGCACCGGGAGAGGTCCCTCCGTCAATGCTCACGGCCCCACAGGCACACGCAACAAAATCCCGGGGATGCGGGTTGGAGGTCTCGAGGATCGTCTTGCACAGGAGACACCGGAACCGACGCAGTGTCACGACAGACATTGCTTAAAACTCGGGCTTGCCCGTAAACATCTCCTGCTCGGGAAGGACACTCGCGACGGCCTCGACTGCGTCCGCGACGGCCTCACCCCCCACAGCATACGTGACACCTCCTGCAATCGCAGCCGCTCCCACACCGAGTTTCGCGGCATCAAAGACGTCCACCGGCTGATGCTTCGACCGGCGGTCGTACACATAGAGAAGGAGCGTGACCACGAGCACGGCTCCAACAATCATGCCAATCGTCTGAACGTCCATTTGTTCCCCCGCACGACAACGAACCTTACAGATTTAACGTAAGGGGCTCGGCGGCTTTGAGCTTGGCCTCGAGGTCGTCCTCCGTGTTCACAGACGCGTTGTCGTCATCGAAGTCGTCCAGCTTGATGTCCTCCCCCAGCTTGATCGGCGGAGGACCCTCGTCCTCGTCCTCGGACTCCTCGTTGTCTGTCTCAAACTCATGGACGTCGTTCGTCTGGGCGAACTGAACCGGCGGCTTGGCCTCCGGCTCGGGCTCGGGCTCCGGCTCCGCAACCCGTGCGGGTTCCGACACAGGGGCTCGCGCGTGGAAATAGGCCTTGCTGATGTCACGCCACGGAATGAACCCATCGATGGTCTCCGAGAGGGCAGCCTCCAGCATCGCCTCAATCTCGCGACGGTTCCGGGCCTGCTGCTCCGAGGGAACGCCAATCGTCTTGAAGAGATACGCACCACTCCAGCTCTTGCGGGCGGCCAGCTTGTAGAACGCGTGAATGAACTTGGAGAGGCTCGGGCGGTCAAAATCAATCTGAACATGCGAGGAGTCCGCCTGCTGGAGGGCAGCGAACGCCCGGATATAGCTGACAAAGACACCGAGGAGAAGGTCCTCAATGTAGTCGCACTTGGAGGCCGTCAGGATGCGCTCCACCTCCGTCTCCAGAATCTCGTCGGTCCACTGGGGAATCCGCGTGAGCAGGTTCTGGAAGGTCTGAAGGGTCTTCTCAGGCTGGCGATTGCGCTCGCAGGCGGTCTTGGCGGTGTCATAGATACTCCAGAGCCCATCGGCGACGTGGGGAACCACCGTGCGGGCGAGGTTCTCGCGAAGACTCTGCTTGACGAATTCGCTATTCATTTGTTTAGACGGAAGGCCAAGAGTTCCTCCAAACAGACGCATGCGCTTTGTCCTCATTCTCATGGTGCGCAACGAGTCGCGCATTCTTCGTCGCTGTCTCGACGCGGTCGTCGGGATCGTCGACGCCTTCTGTGTGCATGATACGGGGTCTACGGACGACACCAAGGCGATTGCAACCGAGTTTCTCGCAGACCATCCCGGCTCTCTCACGGAAAGCACGTGGTCCGACTTCGGGACGAACCGCACCAAGAGCTTCCAGGCTGCGAAGGAGTTCGTTCTCTCGTCTGGCTGGGACCCGAAGGACACCTATGGGCTTCTCCTGGATGGCGACATGGTCTTCCAGGCCGGACTCCTGAAGCAGCAGACGCTCACTGAGGTGGGCTATACGATTCTCCAAGTGGCGGGAGCGCTGGAGTATCCGAATTGCCGTCTCGTTCGCTTTGATCATGACTGGGTCTGCCGGGGCGTCACCCACGAGTACTGGGATGGTCCGACCACGCCGATTCCGAAGGCGGTCTGCTGGATTGATGACCGGAATGACGGCGGCTGCAAGTCGGACAAGTTTGAGCGTGATGCCCGGCTTCTGGAGCAGGGTCTGAAGGAGGAGCCCACCAATGTCCGCTACATGTTCTACCTTGCGCAGACCTACCACAGTCTCGGTCGCTTCAAGGATTCCATTGACATGTATACGAAGCGATATGAGGCCGGAGGATGGGACGAAGAGCGCTGGTATTCCCTCTACATGATTGGACAGTGTCACCTGGCCTTGAAGGATGAGATTGCCTTTGAAGCCGCGATGTTGCGGGCCCAGGCGTTCCGTCCGAGCCGCGCCGAGCCGCTGTACAAGCTGGCCAAGTACTTCCGCGAGGTGTCGCAGCACTACAAGGCCTATGGGTATACGCTGAAGGGAATGGCCCTTCCCCAGCCTGGCGACTCGCTCTTCGTGGAGACGAATGTCTACACCGGTCTCTTTGAGTACGAGAAGACGATCCTCGACTTCTATGTGGGACGCCTGGAGGATGGTCTCATCACGTCGATGGTCTATCTCCTGAAGCGCACCGAGAACATGACCAACGTCTACACCAACCTCGGCTTCTATGTCGAGCCGCTCAAGCTCCCGCTCCGGAACCATCCGATTGACCGCGAGGCGGCCGGTGGGGATTACCATCCGACGTCCGTGTCCACAGTCCTGTACAAGGGCCGCATGCTTCAGAACGTCCGCTTCGTCAACTACATCATTGACCGGCGGAATGGGTCGTACAGCATGAAGGACGGGACGTACTCCGCGGATCACTTGGTGCGGACGCAGAACGTGCTCTGGGATGGAGAGGTTGCGACGCTGATGCGCGATGCCTCGGTTGCGCTTCCTCGTCGGGAGGTGCGGATTCGAGGACTGGAGGACCTGCGCCTGTATACCGATGCAGCGGGTGTCCTTCGCTTCCTTGCGACCTCGTCGGAATACTCCGAGTCCATCTCGCAGATTGCGGGCGTCTATGACCTGGAGACCCATGGCTATACGGACTGCCGTGTCCTGACCTCTCCGACCAAGGCCGGATGCGAAAAGAATTGGATCCCGGTGTCGGGAACCGATTCCATTGTGTATCGCTGGTCGCCGCTGGAGGTGGGCCATCTGGAGGGCACGGAGCTGGTCATCGACACGCGCCATACCACACCGTGGTTCTTCCAGCACCTCCGTGGATCCGCGGCTCCTGTCTCCATTGGGCCCGAGCTCCTCTTCCTTGTGCACTATGTCGAGTACACGCAGCCACGCAAATATTACCACTGTGTGGTCTCCCTTTCCGCGACGGACTTCAAGCCGCTCCGTCTCAGCCTGCCGTTCGTCTTTGCGGAGAAGGGGATTGAGTATTGCATTGGAGTCTCCTTGGTCGGTCGGTCTCTCGAGTGTGTGGTCTCGTCCTGGGATGACAATCCTCGCCTCGTCACGCTCCCGCTGTCTATGCTTCGGTGGATTGGTCTTTAGACGTAGAGATGGCGCCAGGACTCATTGGGAGTCGCAGACAGGTCCTCCAGGATGTGCTTGGCGAGGTCGCTGGTGATGGTCAAGGGCAGCGTAATCTTGGTGTAGAACTTGTAGCTCTTCGCGGTCTCCTCGTCTGCGATGCGCAGCAGGTTGATACGCGTGACGAGCGACTCTACCGCCCGCATCAGGGTGCGAACGCCTTCTTCCTCCTTCGAGTACTCCGTAATCAGGAAGCGAATGGCCTCGTCCGAGATAGAGAGGTCGGCCATCTTGATGCGCTCCAGAATCTGGGGCCAGACGTACTGGGTGAGGATGATCTTCTTCTCATCGGCCGTATAGCCGCTGCAGTGGATGACCTGCATGCGGTCGCGCAGGACGGGGTGAATCTTGCTCTCGTCGTTGTACGAGAACACGAACAGACATTGCGAGAGGTCGAACTCGACCCCCGCAAAGTACCGGTCGTGGAACTGCGTATTCTGGGAGCGATCCGTCATGTGGATGAGCATGCTGACAATCTCCTCGCCATGCGGCGTGGTGCTGACCTTGTCCAGCTCGTCAAAGTACATCACGGGATTCATGCAGCGCGCCGTCATGAGGCTGTCCACGATGCGACCCCAGGTGGACCCTTCGTAGGTGAAGGAGTGTCCGACGAAGTTCGCGCTGTCCGACGCGCCTCCCAGACTGAAGAACTCGAAGGGACGGCCGAGCACCTTGGCCACGCCATTGCGGGCGAAGCTCGTCTTACCGACACCCATCGGTCCACGCAGCGCGATGACATTGCCGACCGACTGGGGATTGCTAATCCACTGAGCGAGAATCTGCATGATCTGCGTCTTCGCCCCCTGCATTCCGTAGACCGCACCATCGAGCGTCTTGCGGGTGGTCGCAAGGAAGTCGGCGCACGGCTTCGGTCCATCATCCAGCTTCACCGGCAGCGGAACCGTCTGCCCAAAGGGAAGGCGCAGGAAGCCATCGACCCACGACCGCAGCTTGTGGTTCTCACCGCCCTCGTCCTCCATGCGCGCGAGCTGGTCGAGCTTCTTGATGACGGTCGCCTTGAGACTGTCGGTCACCGGAAGGTCGAGCACGCGGAACTTGTAGGGCACATCGCCGTCCTTGACCAGGGCCGACAGCTGCTTCATCTGCTTGTTCAGCTTCTTCTGCTTGGACTTCGGGAGCTCCTCGTAGTACTCCTGCTCGTCGTCGTTCAGCTCGAGGGCCGGCGACTCCGGCTCCTCCTCTCCCTTCTTGCTCTTCTTCTTCATGCGATGCGACGGCACGTACTTGTTCATCAGGTAGCCGAGGAACCCGCCCTTCGGATCGTCGTCCTCCATCTCGTCGTCGTCCTCATCGTCCTCGTCGTCCTCATACTCGTCCTCGACATAGCGGTCACGAGGCCGATTGTCAATCTCAATCTTGATGCGACTGTTCTTGAGGATGGGGACACGGATGACGGGGGCGTCCTCCTCGGGCTCGCTCTCCGCCTCCTCGTCGTCGAGGGTTTCGTCCTCCTCCTCTTCCTCGTCGTCCTCGGGGGTGTCGTCGGGGACATAGTCCTCGTCCTCCGACTCGTCCTCGGCTTCGGGTTCCTTCAGGGTATCGTCTTCGATCCACTTCACAGACGGGTCGCGCTTCCGAAGGTTGTACCGGCGAGGCATCCTTGCTGCCTCCCAAGAGGAAAAACCCAAGCCGTTTCGTTTTCTAGGACTTAAACAATGGACGAGCTCCAAGCGCTCATCGAGACCATCCAGACCGAGAACGACACCCGGGCGGCGGCGGATCCGGCCGTCAAGCTCGCCCTCGAGACAGTGGAGGAGTTTCTGCATCTCCATCCGGTCATGTGTTACGGTGGCACGGCCATCAACAACCTCCTCCCGAAGGAGGACCGCTTCTACAATCCGAAGACAGACATTCCGGATTACGACTTCTTCAGCAGGACGCCCCAAGAGCACGCCATGATGCTCGCCAACCGGCTCCATGAGAAGGGCATCAAGGAGGTCGAAGTCAAGCCGGGTGTCCACCTCGGAACCTTCAAGGTCTTCGCAGATTTCGAGGGTGTCGCGGACATCACGCAGTTGGACGAGGAGATTTTCCAGCGTCTCTGGGATGCGAACCTCGTGAAGGATGGAATTCACTATGTGACCCCAGACTTCCTCCGGATGTCGATGTACCTGGAGCTCTCTCGTCCCCAGGGAGATGTCTCCCGGTGGACGAAGGTCTATACGCGTCTCCAGCTGCTGAACAAGCACTACCCTATCGTGTGCAAACAGGAGGCTGCGGAGAAGCACGATCCTGTTCCCAAGGACCTCAAGGCCAAGCTGATGACCATGCTGAAGGAGGAAGACGTGGTGCTGCTGGGTGTGAATGCAGCCGAGACGCATCTGGGACTGGACTGGACTCTCCCGATGACGCTACTCGCGACCAAGGAAACCATTCAGCGTCTGACGAAGGGAATGAAGGTCTTCCTCAACGAGGGGTCCGAGATCTTGCCACCCCTGTATTTCGTGCATCTGCCGGAAGAGCCTGAAGGGGCCAAGGCGTATCTTCGCTTCTATGAGACCACCGCGTGTCACTCGTATCACAACGCGGGGGGCATCCGTGTGGCCTCCATTCCTACCATTCTTCAATTTTTCTTTGCGTATGTGTATTCGGCAGCCACGCAGTCCAACATTGCCAGCATCCTCTGTGTCGCACAGCGCCTCGTCGATCTCGCAGACCACAAGAAGAAGCGTCGCTTTGAGATTCTGACTCCGATTGACTGCCTCGGAACCCAGCATTCGCTCGTCGATATGCGCAAGGACAAGGCCGTGTTGTACGAGAAACTCTCGTCCAGGAAGTCGTCGCCAGAGTTCCTTCGCTATTTCTTTACGTATACGCCGTCGATGAGCAAGACCCAGAAGGCGCGTCTTCGCAAGGCCCTTCGCAAGACTAGGCGTTCCTGAAGTTCATCACGAGGTTCATCTGATAGGGGAGACCCGTGCATGTCGAGCAATCGGATCCGCAGATATCGCGACGCCCGACCTCCTTGCGACCCTGCACAAAGTCCAAGAACGCCCCGGTGCTGTTCGGAGTCCGATTCCGCCACGCATTCGCGCCCACCGTCGACGCAAAGTTCAGATAGGTCTCCTGCAGCCGAGTCCGTGCTGTCACATCCGATGCAGTCTGAAGACGGAGTCCCGTGATGCCCGAGACATCAATGCCACGTGCACCGCCAGAGCTCATTTGTTTAGGTCGCAGAATTTAACCGTCCGATGTACCAGGTGATGTCGAAGTAGCCGTTCTTGCCGATGGACTCCTCAGGGAGGGTAGGAGGAGGCGCACTTGCCATCGCACTGACTTCAGAATACGAGAGCGCGCGGCGGTAGTAGACGAGCCGCCCAAGATACCCATCCCAGCCCGGACCTGACGTGATCGAATCTTCCGTGAGGTCTGGGAGCTGTGTCAGCGTGTGGTGCTGCCGGAGCGTTCCGTTGATGTAGATGTCCACGGACTGCTGGTCCACCACAAGTGCGAAGTGAATCCACTTCATCGCCGGAATGTTCGGAATGAGAATCGTCTCAGTCGTACTGTACGTCTTCACGGCAACCAGGAGCGCGTTCGGGGTACTGTCGAGATAGAGACCGGGAGCATCTCCCCGAGAGAAGATCTTGCGCTTGGTCCCATAGCCCTGAGAGAAGTCCTTGACGAGAAGCCACGCCGTGTACGAATAGACGCGACCTTGGGGCTGATTGAACGAGGGAACGAGCGTGGTCGCGGACCGCGTCGTGCTATAGAGCCCAGACTGAAGGTCCGGAATCAGTGTGACGCGATCGGCCGGCGCCGAGGGAGTCACAAGATACCAGACGAGTGCACCGATGAGGATGACAACCCCGAAAATCACCAACAGACCCATTGTTGGTTAGGAAGAAACAAAACCCCGTGGGGTCAGGCGCAGAACGGGAATCCGAGACCCCTGCTGCGGGGACGGCATCTGAGCTCCTGCGGGGGTCCAGACCGCCTTGAGCATGGTCTCATAGGAGGTGTTGCGCTGATTCTCAAGGGTGCCCGGGTTGACCCTCCGGTCTCCCATCTGATAGATGTAATGAATCCGGGCCGGATCCGACCGATACTCGCGCTCGAGAAATCCGCGCTTCGCAAGCCGAATCGTCCAATCGAGGTCCTCTCCGCGTGTCGCATCCCCAAAGGGAATCAGCTTCGCGACATCGGTCAGCATCGGATTGAGATGATTGGGAGGCCGCAGGAATACGTCCCCTCGGGCCATCGGGCTCGTGAGACCGTTCTCCAGACTGTGCGTGAACGTATACTGCTGAATCTGTCCTCGCAGACGCATGACGTTGTACTGTCCTGCGATGGTGTCCCGGAGATCCTCAATGTAGGCATCGGTAATGTCGTCATCGTCATCGATGAAGGACATGTACTTGCCGCGGGCGCCCTGGAGAAGCTCCTGGCGCTTCCGTCCGATGCTCTTCTCGCGATTGTCAAACGCGACGGAATACTCCACCTGGAGATGCGGCGCCAGACGCGCGACCTTGTCACGAATGGACGCAAGAAGGGACTGGAGCGACTGCTCGCGGCCCGGAATCGTCGGAATCAGAACCGACCAGTCGTACGCATAGGACTTGCGGCGAATGTAGGTATACATGTCCTCGTTCCAGTATTTCTGGTTGCGGTCATAGAGGGCGTCCATATACTGGCTGTAGCCCGTTCCAGGGTGCTCATGGCGAATGATGCAGGAGGGGATGTACAGACACCGGTCCGCAAGGGGACCACGACAGTGATCCGTGAGCTCTGTGTCGCAGAAGAGGCTCTTGTAGGCGGGGTCGTAGATGTGCCCCCGCTGATCGTAGAACGTCCGTCCGTAGATACAGAGCGTGTTCAGGTTCTGTCCCTGAAACCCGTCATTGAACCAGAGAATGCCATTGCGGTCGGGGAACCGATTGGTCATCTGGGTCCGAATGACATCGTCGTAGCCCCGCGACTGTGGGACCATGTCATCGGAGACCAAGACAACAATGTCCCAGTCCCACTCGATGTCGTTCATGTTCGCATTGCAGGCCTGAATCTTGGACGTATTGGCCCCGTAGAAGATACGGGACCAAGCACACGGGGAGAGAACCTGACGAAGGTCCGATGTCTCTGCCATGGTGGGGTCGTCGCTGTCACAGGAGATCGCCACACCGAGAAGCTCAGGGTGTGCGGCGAGCCGAATGTAGGTACTGAGGGTCTTGAGAACACGCTGGGGGCGACTGCGTGTTGGGCACTTGAGGAGAATCCGCATACGTCTTTAGAGTGTATATGTGCTTAACTCCTTTCCAGCCTTGTCGAGCGTGCTAAACCGGAACGTGTAGCCGAACAGCGAGGCCACACTGGAATCCGCAGGAGACGAGGTTGTCAGAGGGGTCGGGGCCTGGCACATCGTGCCGGCTGTCGCATAGGCCTTCGCGTCCGTGGGACCCAGCATCTTCGAGTAGGACTTGAGGGTGCAGACAGAGCCCGAGAACCCATTCGCGTCATCGCCGATGTGAATGTCGCCGAGCACCGGCTTCGGGACACCCGGAAGCACGCAGGACTTGACGAGACGGCCATCAATGTAGATGTCCACGTTGCGCTGGAAGACCGTCACGGAGACCGAGAACCACCGCTGGAGCGGCACGTTCTCCACCGTGCAGGTGAAGGAGTCGCCGGTACTGGACGCCGTCCCAGTTCCCGTCGCCGACGGGTAGATGGCAATCTTGACCTGGAGGCTGTTGTCCGTGGGGTGGAGGGTAATCCACGGGCTGACGTCGGTGCTCGTCCCGGTCCCGATCCGCTTGATGACCGTCTTCTCCTTGGAGAAGTTGAAGTCCCAGTCCGAGATGAACATCCAGAACTGCATGCCGAAGGTGCCGTTCGCTCCAATCGGCGCATTGGCTGCGGGGATGACGGTCTTCGCCTTTCCAGACACAGGGGCTGGAAGTTGGTCTCCGGACGTGGACGAGTCTCCCGTGAGACTGACCGTCGAGAGACCCTTGCTCTTCCGGATGGCGTTGTAAATCAGGATGCCAACCAGCAAGGTGACGGCTCCGGCGAACAGGACGAGACCTGTCCGGACAGAGCCCGTCATCCAGGACCCCATCGAGGACGGAGGCTTGGGCGGCGTCGGAGTGAGCGAGAGGCTGACCGGTGGTGTCGCTGGCGGTGTTGGCTTTGATCCCCACGAACCCATTTAGTAGTTCGCAAGGAACTTTCTTGTGTCTCTGCTTCCTAGGCAATGGAAAAACGGACCTTCTTGCCCCCACCACACCATCTGCAGATGTTTTGTAACAACTGCGGTGGGCGTGGTCACTTGTTTCGGATGTGTAAAGACCCTGTGCTGTCCTGTGGCATTCTGCTCATGGACCAGGCCCGACTTCCTGTGGATCCAGAGGCGACGCGCGTGCTCATGATTCGCCGCAAGGACAGCATGAGCTTCGCGGAGTTCCTTCGCGGGAAGTATGATCCCACCAATCTCCCCTATGTGGGCACTCTGGTCAAGAACATGACCTTGAAGGAGCAGGTGTCCATTGCGACGGAGCCCTTTGAGACCCTCTGGAAGAACCTCTGGGGCGATGACCGATCGTCCTCCGACTTCCAGACCTCCAAAGAGCGATTCTACTCGCTGGACCGCATGGCGCTGATGAAGGACAATCTCTCCGAGTACACCGAGCCGGAATGGGGCTTCCCCAAGGGACGCCGGATGCGTGGAGAGACAGACTTGGCGTGTGCTGTGCGCGAGTTCACCGAGGAGACGAACATTCCGCGTCATGCGTATCTCCTGCTCAACAACATCATCCTCGAGGAGACGTTCACAGGTCTCAACGGGGTTCGCTACAAGCACATCTACTATGTGGCCTTGCTGCAGCACCCAGACCTCGTGAATCTCACACAGAAGTTCACTCCCATGCAACGGAGAGAGATCTCCGGAATTGCGTGGAAGACGATGGCGGACGCGAGGAGTCTGATTCGCCCCCATCATGTCGAACGACGGGCGATGTTGGAGTACCTCACAAGTATTCTGGAGACCTTTGAGACGGAGATGGCCTAGATGCGGAAGCGATAATACCACACCGTGGCGGCATACGCCACAACAGCAAGGATGAAGACCCACCACCAGAGCGGGAACACAGTGGCCTCACGGTCCTGAGTCCCAAACGGACGAATCCGTCCCTCACGCCCAAAGGCAATGCTGGGCTTGAGGTACAGGAACCCCGCCATGAGGAAGAGATAGATGGCGACCATCAACGTGCGATAGGATTTCCGCCCCATTATCAAATCCTCACGAAAAACAATGGCGAGACCGTACATCCTTCCAAACCGCAAAGCCTTTGCGGATGCGGTGGCCCGCATCTTTTTGAAATACCCCACGCCACCCCAAACCCAAGAGGACAAGGACGTGGACTTGTGTCTCAAGCGCGACACGGGGACGCGTGAACTCCTGCCGCATCAGAAGATTGTGCGCGACTACCTTGCGGTGGAAACACCCTATCGGGGCCTGTTGCTCTACCACGGACTCGGATCCGGCAAGACGTGTTCGTCCATTGCAGTGGCCGAGTCGTTGCTCACGACGAAGAAAGTCTACGTGATGTTGCCGGCATCGCTCGAAGCGAACTACCGCGAGGAACTTCAGACCTGCGGAGCTCCGCTCTATTTCTACGACCACCACTGGCGTCAACAGGCGCTGTCGGATGACTCGCGCGAGATTGCGAAACGTCTGGGCATCTCGGAGGGCTTCCTTGATCGGCAGGGGTTCTTTTTCACCACCGTGTCGGGCGAAGAGCCCAACTACACCAAGCTGCCGAAGACCGCGCAGGATGCGATTCAGGCCCAGTTTGATGACGTGCTGGGGCAGCGGTTCACCTTCATCCGCTACAACGGATTATCCTCCGCGAACATAGGCAAGTATGTTCCTGACGACGGTTCGAATCCGTATTCGGGTAGCGTGGTCATCATTGATGAGGTTCATAACTTCATCTCCCGCGTCATCAACGAATCCGAGCTCGGCGGCCGCCTCTACGAGCGCCTCTACAACGCCGTTGACTGCAAAGTGGTCGCCCTCTCCGGAACGCCCGTCATTAACCGTGCGAACGAAGTCGCCTACCTCATGAACCTCCTTCGCGGTCCGATCCAGCGCATCACGATTCCCATCAAGTCCATTCCCACGTGGGACGAGGAGAAGATGACGAGTGTCCTGCGCAACGTCCCTGACATGGACACCGTGGAGTTCAACACGCTCAAGAAGTACCTAATGGTCACGCGGAATCCGCCGTACTTTCGCAGCATCTACAGCGAGAAGGGTGACCGAACGGCCGTTCAGTATGTGAAGGAGATGCCGTATGTCGCAAGTCCCCAAGACTGGGTCGGGTCCTGGAAGTCCACCTTTGAGACAGAGGCGGGAGGCGCTGAGCTTGCGACGGACCGGATTACGATCGAGTCCCTCGAGTGTCTGCCGACGAAGTACGAGGAGTTCGCCAGTCTCTTTCTCGATGGGCTTCAGGTCAAGAACGTGATGCTCTTCCAACGGCGGATTCAGGGATTGGTCTCCTACTTCAAGGGCGCCGATGAGCGGATGCTTCCCAAGGTGATTGAGTCCGAGCAGATGCTGCAGAAGGTCCCGATGTCCTCCGAGCAGTTCAATCATTACCTCGCGGTGCGCTTCAAGGAAATCCAGCAGAACAAGAACCGGGCCACGATGGGGACGGATGACAAGGAGATGAAGACCTTCCGCGTCAACTCTCGCTTGGCGTGCAACTACGCGATTCCGCCCGATCTGCGGCAGATGGATGAGGACGCAGGCACAGAGGACAGTGTCCCCGAGAAGGAAGTCATTCTCAACAAGCTCCGGGCCGACCCCAAGCGGTTCCTCTCCGAGAAAGCCCTGGAGACCTTCAGCCCCAAGATGCTGGCCATTCTGAAGGGCGTGAACAAGACGCGTGGAACCGGCGAGGTCTGGCAGAATCAGTTCGTCTATTCGCAGTACCGCGAGCTCGAAGGTCTCGGTGTCTTCAGCGCGATTCTGGATGCCAATGGCTGGCAGGAATACCGCATTGTCAAGCAGAACAACCAGTGGGTCGAAGATCCCAGTATGGCCCCCGACAAGCCGGCATATGCCTTCTATACCGGTGCGAAGGCCGGAGATGATGCCCAGAAGCGCGATTACATTCGCCAGGTCTTCAACGGATCGTATACCCGTGACTTTCCGGCCAGTCTCAAGGCCTCGGTCGAGTCTCGCGGCAAGAAGCTTCTGTGTTTGTTCATGGCGTCATCGGCGGGTGCAGAAGGCATTACCCTCCTCAACGTCCGCCGTGTCCACATTATGGAGCCCCATTGGAACCCTGCGCGGCACGACCAGGTCATTGGTCGCGCAGTGCGGATTTGTTCCCATGCGAGTCTTCCTCAAGACCAGCGCACGGTGAAGGTGAGTTTCTATGTGTCGGTGTTCACGGAGGAGCAGGCCAAGTCCACGGAGGGGTCCAACAACGTGGTGCTGGTGCGTCGCTCCGACATGGGCACGAAGCGGTATGAGGGCGACCCGCAGGACATCTTCATGACGACCGACGAGTACCTCTACGAGATCTCGTATGAGAAGGACGTGACGACGAAGCGGATTTCGTCCCTGCTCAAGTCAGCCGCCGTCGACTGTGAGCTTCATCGCAAGCTGCACGGCAAGGAGACGCCGGTCATTTCGTGCATGCGGTTTGATAGCACCGCGACGGGAGAGGACCTTGCGTACAAGCCGAGCCTCAAGATGGACGACACGGATGCGACCTACTTGCGCAACATGACGAAGCGCAAGCGCAAGCTCCAGAAGGTCTCCATCAAGCAGATGATCTTCCTCATCGACCCCCAGACCAAGGAGGTCTACGACGGACCGGCCTTTGAGGACAACGAGCGCCTGCTTCGGGTGGGGCGCCTTACGTCGTCCACGACCATTGAGTGGACATTGCCTTAGGCCGACAGCAGATCCTCCAGCCAGCTATCGCAAATCTGCGGCCACGTCTGGAAGCGATAGGACTTCACGCCCGACTGCAGCGTAGGAAGTGTCTCAATGGCCTGCTTCATCGCTGCGGCCACCGAGTCGTGGGTGAAGGAGGGTGCAAATCCTCCCAGCGGCATGGCGCCCGAGAAATAGGCCACATCGCCCGGAGGAATGAAGACCGTCGTCGACTCATCGAGGAACGACCGGAAGCTTCCAACATCCGTCACGACCTGCGGAGCTCCCGTGAGCATGTGCTCGAGCTGGCAGAGCCCAAAGCCCTCGCCGTCCGACGTGTTGATGCCAATGTCCGCCGCATTGTAGAGCTGGTTGATTCCATCGTCTCCGATGACGTTCGGAGGAGACGTATCGATGAGAACGAGATGGGAGATCGTGAGCGGGTCCAGTCCCTGGAGTGCAGCCTCGCGCTGGAAGATCGTGGGGATGTCGTAGTACGCACCGCCCTGCGGGTTCACGTTCGTCGCGATGATGAGATAGGCGTTCGGGGTTGTCTTCAGAAGACGCGCGAACCCTGCGAGCGTGAGGTCGAGACGCTTGCGCTGGCTGTTGCGGTTCGCATTCAGGAAGACTACACCCGAGGGGGGAATTCCAAGGTTCTTCCGGAGGGCCGCACGCACATCCGGGGAGAGGGCCGAGAACGTCGTCGGGTCCGCGGCATGCTCGAGAATCCGCACATCCGGGAAGTCGCCATACGAGAGGAACTTCTGCTTCCAGATCTCGGTGAAGCAGTAGACGCGGTCCGCATGGTCCCGAATCTGCTTCATGAGAGGGGCTGCGATTCCCTCGTAGACCTGGTCCACGTAGATCCACAGCTTGTAGGTCGAGGTTGTCTTGTCGTGCTTCATGGCCTCGAGGAACTTGTAGATGATGAGCGGGTCATTGTAGATCATGACGACGTCCGGACCAATCATCTCGAGGTAGTCGTGGATCTTGTTGAAGCCGAAGCCCTCCTCCTTGGGGTCCTCGTTGGCGGCGGCATCATACAGGTTCACACCCTGCGGGGCCTTGCGATGGCCCGGTGCGTTGGGATGGCGCTGGAAGCCATAGTGAAACATCTTCACACGCGGGGCGAGCGTGGAGGCCTGCTTCAGGAGATTGTAGGACACCTTGGAGTAGCCCGTGGTCTGATCAATGTGCGTGCTGACGAGGACGACTCGCATTACAGTCACACCGGTCGCCGCGTATAAATCTCTTCACGTAAGACAATGCAGGTCAACTCCGCACAGGATTATCTGACGCGCTATAAGCGTCGCATCATCGCAGCGACGTTCTACTCGACGCCTCCCGAGCAGAAGGATAAGACGAATGGAGTCTTCCTCAGTGCCATGGCGAACAATGCCCAGACTCGGCAGCGGCACCAGGCCCCCACGGTGGTCAGTGCCTGGGGCGGGGCTCCGGGCGGTGCGACGTATTTTTCGTTGTGCACGAGCAACTGCAGTCTGGCGACCGGCGCTCCGGGTACGTTCCAGACCGTCAACGTCAAGGATGTCGTGTCTCGCCAGGCGCTCCGGCCGATTGGCGTCCGCTCAACGATTTCTCAGCAGTAAACATGGACGATTCCATCGCACGTTGGGCCCTTGTCTTCCCGTTCCAACTTGCAAGTCTATGCTTGTTCTTACGCTTCGTCTACCTCGTCGAAGAAGAGAGTTAAAGATTCCATCTCCGTAGATACAAATGCCCGGTGGCTTGCTGCAGCTTGTCGCAGTCGGGGCTCAGAATGAGTTGGTCAATGGATCACCGTCCATGACTCATTTCCGAGCCGTCTACCGGCGTCATACGAATTTTGCCATGGAATCCATTCGGATGAGCTTCACCGCTTCCAATCTGGAGTTCTCGCAGACAGGAACCCGCACGCTGTCCTGCCGGATTGACCGGTATGCGCAGCTCCTCCATGATACGTACCTGGTGATTACGCTCCCCGATATCTGGTCTCCGATGAAGTACCTGGGATCGGGAACCCCGACGCTTCCGCCAGGCTATGGCGCAGGGACTCTGACCGAGACCACTCCGAACTCCATCGGGTATGAGTTTCAGTGGATTGATACCATCGGCTACAACATGATTGACCATGTGGACATTACCCTCAACGGGCAGGCCATTCAGACGCTTCGCGGAGAATGGCTCAAGCTCTACTCGCAGATGACCCACGACCGCAACAAGCGGGCTCTCGTGGACCAGATGGTGGGGAATGTTCCGGAGCTGACCGATCCTGCGAATGCGTACGACCGGACCAATCAGTACCCCCACGCGATTACGCCAATGGCCATTCCGGCTGCCTTTCCGAAGACGACAATCCCTGAGCCAAGCATTCGCTCTCGGCAGCTGGTGATTCCGCTCCACTTCTGGTTCGCAGAGAACCCTGGACTTGCTCTGCCGCTCGCTGCGCTCCAGAACAGCGAAGTCTTCATCAACGTGACGCTGCGGCCCATCACGGATCTCTATACCGTGATTGATGTGAACCCTGCGAACACGCTCACGTACGGCCAGCGTGTCAAGCCGACCAACTACCCGCTCCAGCTCTTTTTGAGCCCTCCGAAGGTCGATGGAACACCCAGCAACCCGCTCCTGACGTCGTTCTTCCCCGACCCGTATCTGGAGGGGAACTTCATCTATCTCACTGAGATGGAGTGGAATCAGATTGCCAAGGCGGATACGACGGTGCTCGTCAAGACCGTTCGCTATGTGGGCAAGGAAGGCCAGTTTGGAGGCAACACGGACCTGGAGATTCCAATGTACAATCTGGTCACGCGGATTGTCTTTGCGGCCCAGCGGTCGGACCGGATTCTGGCGAACGACTGGGACAATTATACGAACTGGCCGGATCCGAAACGGGCTCCCTGGAGTTCCATTTCCAGTTCCCTTGTTACGTCCCTGTACTCCTCGGGGCAACAGCAGACGACCTCCACGTTCCCACGGGACCCGATGGTGGATGGTGTCTTGATGTTCGATGCGAAGGAGCGCTTTCAGACCAAGCCTCTGCCGTACTTCTCGCTGCTCCAGATGTATCGCCACACCACCGGCGACACGCACGACATTCCGGGTGTCTACATGTATTCCTTCGCGCTGGACCACAACCAATACCAACCCAGTGGTGCTGCGAACGGCAGCCTGTTCAACAAGGTCATCCTTCGGTTGACGCTCCAGCAGCCGCTTCCCCAGGCCAGCACGACGACGGGCGCGGCGACGACCAGCATTGTCTGCGTCCTGAAGTCCACGCTCTTCAGTCAGAACCCGACCATCATTCCGGCGGCCAATCTGACCCTGCGGAACCTCGACGGAAGCCTTGTCTACAATCCGAGTGACATTGTGACAGTGGTCCAAGGCAATGACAATGTGATCTTCGTCTATACGTACACGGTTGGTGTCTACGTCGAGGCCATCAATTTCTTCCGAATCGTCTCGGGTCTCGGCAATCTTGTGTTTGCGAACTAATAACGAGATGGTGAAGATCGTGTCTGCAACCTTCGGGGACGACTTCGGGAGCACAGACGTGACAGAATCGTTGGGGAGGTCCGTGAAAGATGGGGGCATTGATGTCCATGTGGATTCGTCGCTTATTCCGATCGTGGACCGGGTCTCCGGTGCGAAGAGTGTCCGGCTGGAAGGCGACGAACAGCGCGAGATTAAGGACGCCGTCGCGGACATGTGCGGGCCGACCGACCAAGTCTGTCAGGAGGTGAAGACGCAAGACCTCGTGGAGGCAAAGCTCAAACAGAAGGAAGCCGCGAAGACGAAATCCACGGCCGAAATCATCAAGGGTCGGAAACTCAAGGTCACCTATATCGACGAGTACAACAAGCGGCATGAGGTTGTGATTCCCGAGGGACAGCAGTTTCAGGCGGACAAGCTCGGAAAGATACCTGAAAAGCACCCGCCCATTGAGACCGTCGATCCGGTGTGGAAGCAGGTTCTGTCCTCGTGGTGGAGCGTCTTTGGACTGACCCTCCTGGCGTTTCTGTATGCGAGCAGCATCATTCTCACCTGGATGACGTTTGTTCGCTATGGGTCCAAGCTGTTCGCAGCGGGCATGGTCGCGATTGCCGTCTTCATTCCCTATTCTGGGTTTGGGTTGGTCGTCTTTGGACCCCTCATCGCCGAGTTCTTCCGCGTCGAGAAACTCGCACGTATGCAGGCGGTTGTCCCTGAAGAGTTTGTGACGACCCCGCTTGCGAACCTCTCGAAGCTGGGCAAGGGGATCATTCCGACGGCCGCAGACCCGCTCGTGCGGGACCCCCCACGGAAGTAGGAAAGAATCCTCTGCGCCAGGAAGTAATGCTCGACGCCCGCTGGGTTATCGCTGGCGCGATTCTTGGAATGCTCATTTCCACAGTGCTCGTGCCGCCCACCCGAAAGATCAAGGTGCTCCCGTCTCCCGCAGACTCAGGTCCGTTTCATGTGGACTCGGGGTGTGTCCGGTTCGTCTCCGAGGAGGTTCCGTGCACGTCCGACCCGACGTCGTTGAATTTGCTTGCGAGTAGATAATGGCGTTCGTCACCGGAGAGCGCGTGTCTGCTGCGATTACCAAGGCGCGGCCCTTTTTCTCGTTTCTCATCGGCCTGGGGGTCTTTGCGCTTCTCTTTCACCGGTCGTACACGGCAGAAAAAGTGCCCGCCCTCCCCCTGAAGGAGATGGTGGACAAAGTCGTCAAGGTAGACGGGAAGTGCTACCGGTACCGCGTCGAAGATGCGTCCTGCGAAAGCTTGTCCTCTCCATAAACAAATGGACGACGCCACGTCTCTGGATGCGCTCCTCCCGTCTCCGCAGGGTCCCCAGTCCCAGCCCCCCATGATGTCGATGCCCTCGGTGGTCTCCCCGGGGCACTCGGCCATGGCCCCGACCTTCAAGCCCAGCCTCCCCGCCATGCGCTTCCTCTTTGCGAACACCACCCTCTACATCGCGATCTTCCTTGCGGGCGCTATCGTCGCGCTCTCAACGCCACGCAACCTTCTGCTTCAGTACGTTCCAAACGCCTACACCTCCGGGGGCGTTGTCAGCTGGACTGGGGCTGCCATTCTCGGCGCGGCGACGGTTGTCCTCACGAACCTGCTGAATACGTTTCTCTCGGGCTTCCTTGGTTGAGAGAAGCCCCTTGAAGATCTGCGTCATCAGCTGAACCTTCCGCGCCTGGATCGCCTTGTCAGGATGAGGGTATTTGGTCAGCCCAAGCAACAGATTCTGAATCCGAAGGATCTCATCATCGAGTCGGCCTTCCTCCCAGACTTGATTGAGATACGCCTCTATGTCCATTGAAAAACGGATGCTTTGTGATCACAGCATCCATTTTCCATACACGATGGAGCGGTTCACGTCTCTTGGCTTCACAGACTACGAGTCGACGCTGCTGGCGGACGCGTATCAGGCGGTCACCAAGGCTGGGATGTGGGACTATCTCCGGCTCGAGTCCACACCCGGGAAAGATGGGTTCATGCTCAGCACAGACATCGAACTCGCGGTCATCAATGCGGCGATGACCTTCACGGGCCACAGTGGAGCGTCGTACGCGTGGACGATGCGCCAGATGGAAGCCATTGCCAAGGGAGGCTGGGAGCCCTATGCCAATCGCATTCGCCTGGTGAAGTCCACCCAGCAGCTTCGCCATGAAGAAGAGCTTGCGAAGATCCGGGCCGAGCGGGCCTGCGGATGTCGTGCGGCGAAGGGCTTCACGAGTGGATGGTGTGGAGTCGCTGGAGGAGGCGTTCCTGCGTGTGACCATTAAAAGGCAAGCCTCGAGTCTAGACAATGTTGGTCCCTGTTCCGGACTACCTTCGTCAGCCTCCTGCCTACTTCCATACGCGCATCCTCGTGGGTCCCGGAGCCTATCTGACTCCGAAGTTCGCCTACGAGCGCGGCATCTCGCATGTCATTAACTGCGCCTTCCCAGGCGACAGTCCGGAGTGGTTCCAACTTCGCTATCCCCACCAGTATACCTGTCTCAGTGCACCCGACACCCTGAAGCACCGGATTCTGGAGTGGTATCCCGCCTTCGAACAGGCGATGTTTTCGTATTTGCGAAGCCCAGGAGGCGGTGTCGTGTATGTCCATTGTCAGGCCGGCATGAACCGCAGTGCGTTTCTCGCGCTGACCTACGTGTGCCACCGGTTTCACATGGATGGAGAGACGATGATCGAGTCGTTCAAGCGGCAACGTCCCTGCATGTTTCAGAATTCCGTCTACAGGGGGCAAGTGTTGAACTTCCTAAATGGACGTGTTCCGGGTTCGGAAAATCCGGGAGGCCCCGTCGGGGGGACAGACAACGGGGACACTCGACTCAGTGCACAGGGACGTGGTGCAGACGCTTCGGGACCTGATGTCGACACAGGACGAGCGACAGACTGAAGTGGACCAGCTGAAGGCTCAGATTTCGGAGCTCTACGCTGCGAACACGATGGAGGCCATTGTGCAGGCCACGCATCTTCAGACCAAGATGCGCGAGATCGAATCGGACGAGACACAGGCCAATCCCGTGGAGGACTACTACATGAAGAACGCCGACCTCCTGCTCGACTACTACAAGAAGCAGGAGCCGACGGGACTCCAGACCACGCCGCGCGATGCGAGCACGTTTCTCAAGTTTTTCGCGAATGGGGCAGCAGGAGAGTCCGGACCCACGCGCAAGCAGATGTACGAGGAGTACGTCCAGCGCATGAAGCTCTCAGCGGGTCCTGAGATGACGCAGCAGATGACCGAGCACTGCCTGTCGTGCAATGTGGCCCGCGAGGAGATTCCCTCGGAGGGCATTCTCGTCTGCCCCAGGTGTGGGTCAGAAGAGTATGCCTTAGTGGTCTCGGACTTTCCGAGTTTCCGGGATCCGCCCAAGGAGCGGAACAATTACGCGTACAAGAAAATCAACCACCTCAATGAGATTTTGAACCAGTTTCAGGCCAAGGAGTCCACGGTCATTCCCGAGGAGGTCATGAACGAGGTCATTCTCGAGCTGAAGAAGCGGCGCATTACGAACGTGGCCGACCTGTCGGAAGAGGACATCCGACAGATTTTGAAGAAGCTGGGTCGATCCAAGTATTATGAGCACCGGACCCATATCCTCAGCCGACTTAACGGAAATCCGCCGCCGACTATTACTCCTGAAATTGAGGAGAAAATTCGAGCGATGTTTCAGGAGATTCAGGCGCCGTTCCTCATCTATTGTCCCGACGACCGGACCAACTTCCTCAGCTACTCCTACATCCTCTACAAGTTCTTCGAGCTGCTGGAGCTGGATGAGTACAAGGTGTACTTCCCGCTCCTCAAGAGTCGCGACCGCTTGATTTCCCATGATATCATTTGGAAGCGGATTTGTCAGTATTTGCACTGGGAATACATTCCGTCGACCTGAGAACGTCGTCCCGAAACCGAACCGCCTCTTCGAGCGTCTTCCGTCTCCCATAGTTTGTTGTCTTACCGTCCTTCGTGATGGAAATCTTATACGCTTTGTGGCCGTCATCCCAACAGATCCCCCGCGTTTCTCCGAAACAGACACCGCGGTTGGATTGATTTTCACTCGGAGTCACCCAACGTAAATTCTCAACGCGATTGTCTTCTGGGGTACGATTGATATGATCAACGTGTGGCTTGTTCTCGGGGTTCGGGATGAATACAGTTGCAACGACGCGCGCGATGGGTACGCTTTCATACTCGCTCTTCGACGTATAGAGGCTCACATACTTGTAACCACCCTTTCGCACGAAGGGCTTCAGAATCCATCCCTTTCGGCCTCGTATCTCTCCTACAGAGGACACTTTGTATCCGGGGTACCCTACAACGTCTCTCCAGTCTTCATCGGGCATTCTGAATGGGAATGTATGAATGTGTTTAAACGCGGCCGAGTCTGTTTTTTAGGCTAGCGTCCATAGAACTTGAGAATGGCCGTCACGCGCGTGACAAGCTCACCGACCTGTGTCTCCGGGACAACCAGAAGTTGAACCGAGGGCGTCGCAAGAAGCTCGCGAAGGTTGGCGTTCATGTCAGGGTCTTTCTGGACCACGAACAGCCCATGGACGTAATCGGACTCAAACCTCTCGCGCGCGTACTTGAGCGTACGGAGGAACGACTCGACGTCAGGACCTGAGACACGCTCCTTCCGCTTGCATTGGATCGCAATCGACACTCCAGCGTTCGTCTGGATGAAGGCATCGATTCCCTGATACTGGGAGTCCGTCGTTCCGAGGATATCGCGACGGATGACAATGTCATTTCCGATGACCGTATGGGAAAGGGAACCTTGGAGAGCCTCCACGCAAATCGCCTCATACGAAAGTCCGTTGTTGACGGCATTCCGAACCCGTGCCACCCGACGAGCCGGAGCCCGCGTCAACTGGTCAAGGAGACGAGTCGTATCGAGGGTTCCAGTCTCAACAGCCGACTTGACAAGTGTGCACAGCGCAGTGACCGCAAGCTGGATGGGGTTTCCCCGACCGTCCCGAATCATTTTCAATGTCGACGTATCCTTGTGGGCCTTTGCGTCGATATACAGGCGCTTGGTCTCCCGATCGTGAACGATAGCCCGCACACGCGTCTTTGCCAGGTAGGGAAGGTACTGGGACCGAGGCAGGACGCCGTGGAGAGGCTTCATCGTCATTCGGTACGACTCCCCCAGGTTCACAAGGAGTCCATCCGCGAAGGACTGAAGAAGGTCCAGATGGAGGGGGTGCTTCACAGTCTCGGTCATTTTCCGTGCGTAGAGTTCGATGTCCTTCGTGATGCGACCAATCCGAACCGTGATCCGAGGCGTGAACCCCGGAATCGCCTCAACCCCTCTCGCGGCTCCAGTGGGTCCAATTGAAAAGTAGACCGGTCCGTTGGGCAAGGTGACGCACCCGTGCATGCTCGTGTCCGTGTAGGTAATGTCGAAATCAAGCGCGTCGTCAAGTTGGGTGATCCCGTACGGGGAGAGCGGAAATCCAGTGGACCCCGGGTAGTGTGTCGCATAGAAGTTGTGGGGAAGGGTGTAGGTGGTCGTCTGACCCTCGTCGTCTACAAAGAGACCCGCGATGACGACCTCCTTCCGAACAAGCATTTCCTCGAACTGGGCCTGGACACACTCGAGAAACTGAGAGAAATGCTCTGGGTTCCGAATGTCTTCGTGTCCCATGAAGGTTGGACTCGTGTGGACTTCCAGTGTGCAGATGCGGTGGGTTTGGAAGGCCCGGAGAACCTCCGCTGGCCACAGGGCTGCGTTCTCGATGCAGCGGCTGGTGTGGCCTCTCAGCTTCTTCGGTTTCGACGGAAACGTCCTGAGATCGTTGTCGCGCACACACTCCTCGTACTGCTCTTCGATGTTGAATTCAAATTGCATCCACGCCCCCGTCCTCTCGTCGAGAAACTCCCCTTCGTAGTAGCCTCCGATGTACATCGGCGGGAGAACCGCACCATACCCGTGCGTTGCCACCATGGACTCGGATGGCTTGGCTGCGAAGGCGGTGAACTTCTTCTCGAAGATCTCCTCGGTATGCGGCATGTTCGAGGCACGGAAAAAGAGCGGAGTCCCGTCCGACACGGATTTGCACGATCCATAGAGAAGCGTCGCAGGGCCTGCAGTCGGGTGCGACGTCCGATAGTGCTCAATATTATGAATGTCCTCTGACGTGACACTGGCCAGTGTGGCCCCTTCAAGTTCACGATTGGTGGAGATATACCACCCGGCTGTATTCATGCGCCCAGACATCTTACGAAATTAAGGGAGGTTGTGTGTAAATTGTTCACGCCGACTCGTAGCCCTCGCGGGACTCTGCCGAGGTTGCGTTGCGGTTGCGTGTATACCGCGAGACATAGGGCACCTCCAGCGGAGGGCGCTCGCGTTCCCGGAAGTCAGGAATGGGATCCTCACCCGGAACGGCCAGGCACAGCACCGTCTCAACGGGGTCCCCGAAGAACCGCAGATAGGCTTCAGCGCGCCGACGGGTCACCATTGCGTATTCCATGATGAACTCGATACTGATGGGGTCCACTCCCTCGTGGGGAACCTGCTCGATCGGTCGGGCGTTCATCCGAGTCCGAAGGTGTTCGCGGAGGGCCCGTCCCCATGCGCCTCTGCGTCCCAGGATGCTATCGATCATGAAGTTGCGACCCACACCTCCGGTGGATTCGGTGATGATCCGGAACCGGTCGGCGCCATCGAAGTCGTCCATCCCGGTCAAGTAGCTTGTCGTGCCTGGCCGGGGGATGTCCCACGACTCCCGCGTCCAGTCCGGCGTCTCGGATTCTGTGAAGGCCTGGCGACACATCGGGCAGGACGTGTTGGTCTTGGACCATGTCGCGAGGCAGTGGAAGTGGAAGGTATGTCCACAGCTCGTCCGCGCAGAGCTCGTCGTCGCGTCAACCGCACAGAGACAGATTGGGCAGTCCATTTGGAAGGTCTACCCCTCGGGATCGGTCATCCGTTTTCTACGGCGGTTGCAGTTGCTGGTTGGCCTCGATAGTCCGTCGCCATTCTGCAAGTGCCACTTGATAGTCTCGCGCTGCCTGCTCCTCGTGAGCTCTGCGCGCTCGTTCCTCCTCCTCACGGGTTTCCCGGTCTCGTTGCTCTGCCTCATGACGTTCGCGTCTCCATCTTGCGAGATTCTCGCGGTAGTCCACCCGTGCTCGTACTCGTTCGTCTGTGAGATACTCAATTGCACCGGTCTCTGTGTCATTGATAAACTCGACCCGGGTCCCGTCCGGATTCACGAGTTCACACCGTTTGTACCGTTTGTCGCCACGACCGATGTACGTTGCCGACTTGATCACAACTCCGTCGCACCGGATGCAAATGGATTTGAGAATGCGCGTGTCTGGATACCCGAACGTGCGGATCGGAGTCCGTACACCGACGTGCGACAGCAACGTCTGAAACAGACGGTCGCACTCGTCCAGAGTTCCAGAGATCGTGCGGACGTCAGTTCCACGCCTCGTCGCCGTCTCTATAAAGAGCCTATACGTTTGAGCGAATGCCATGCCTTCCGTCTACTAGACGCGCACCAGTTCGTTTTTCTCGCCGGAGGAGAAATGGCTCCGTTCGATGCAAACATCGTTGTCCCCGTGATCCTCTTCATCCTCCTGACCCCGGGTCTCCTCCTCGCGCTTCCCGCGGGAGCGAGCAAGCTCGTTCAGACCCTCGTCCACGCAGTCGTCTTCGCGGTCGCCTACTGGACGCTCCGGTCCGTGTTCCCCCAGTATTATTAAGACGTCAGCGGGTACGTCCCTCCTGCTGAGATATCATCGTCGTCGCGGTTCTTGAAGTAGGCCTGGAAGACCTTGTTCCACTTGCCGTCCACCCATTCGTAGACACCATCGTCGTTCGTCTCCAGCATGTCGCGAATGTCGCCCTTGACGTCCAACAGCTTGTGCCGTTCCGAGTACTGACGGTTCTTCCGGGCGCCGTGATAGAGGTGCTGCACGGTTCCCTTGCGAAGGGCGATCCGAGGCCGAGGCAGCTTGCAGTACTCCGCATAGGACGCCGTCATCGCCAGAGGAAGCGACTTGAAGCCAGGCGGGAACTGCTTGTTCAGCCAGTGGGCGGCTGACAGCGTATCCCCGCTGCCGGAGACGGCCCAATCGTAGAAGCCGACCCGGTTGTACCACTCGCGACGGAAGGCCCACGCGAACCCAGGGTGATACGTGAAATCCCACTTGGTGCCGGGCATCTTGACGACGGACGGACGACGGACCTCGGCTTTCTTGTAGGTCAGGTCGAGCCAATCGGCCGTGGAAAAGGGCTGGACCACATCGTGGTCGTCCAGGAGATCCGACGTCTCCTCGTACCAGGTATCGTCGGGGAAGAGGACGTCCGCATCCAGGAAGGCAATCTTCTTGTACTTGCGAGGAATGCGCGTCTCGAGGAGGCGACACAGGCGCTCCTTGTGGAACATCGGCGACTCGCCTCGGACATGAAAGGCTTTTTTGAACTCGGGATCAGCATCCCCGAACACAAGCTCCAAGACGAAGACGGGAAGCCCCTTCGTCTTGTAGTAATTCCACACGTAGAGCGCGTTCATCAGCATGCGCTTGGACTTGGCGGGATTGAAGACCACGAGCCCGATGGCCATGTCGTGCGACTGCGACGCTCCCATTATCGGTTGTCCCGGGAAGATTCCTGGGAATGCAGACGGAATCATGGACGCGCAGGCCGAGCTCACTTGAAAAACACTGCCCGCAGGCCGAGCACTCATACATTGGCGTGGGGTCCATTGAGGGTCTCTCTCGGCTACCGTTTAAGACCGACACATCGGGCATTTCCGGAGGTACTCTTCTGCCTCCCGCTTTTGGCTCCACTCTTCTTCCCATCGTTCGTAGTCTTGGTGATACTTCACAACAAGGGGGTCTGAATCCAATGGATGCGGTGGGTCGAATGGACTGGTTTCATAGTATTCATCCTCGCGGTCGGGATACGGGAACTGCGGTTTCCCTGTACGAGGAGGACCGTCCACTCGCGTTCGCTTGAAACAGTCGATACAGATCGAATGGTTACAATTCGGTTGAACGACGGAAAGCTTCGTGTCAAAGCAGATGGGGCACTCCTGTGGCTCTTCAGGGAATGTCAGGTTCTTTCCGAACGCGGGCTTGCAGCGCATACACCGTCCACCAAAGCATTCAAAGTACCATTGAGGAGACCAGTCGCCACACACGCGCTCGTTCGGACAGGGAAGAGGTTGACAATTGTGCTCGCACGTGTACTCGGGGTATTTTTCATATGTGTTACAGCCCGTCGTCTGCATGAGACAGCTTCCGTCGCCACAGCAGACCCTCTGAGGTCGAATGTAGGCACGATCGTCGTCCTGATACTCCATTGGAAAAGTAAGGCTACACCAACACTAAGTCTGTTTTCTGTTTGGTTAGTCGTCGAGGTCATACCCGCGGATATGTGTGCTCGCATAACACTCGTTTGCGTAGTGACTTGTCCTTCCGCACCGGTAACACGCTCCACGACCAGCGGGCTGTGAGAGACTGTATCCGCGTTCATGGGTCCGCGCATAACATTCGCTCCGGACATGTCCGTCGCGACCGCACCGCTCGCATGTACTCTCTTCCTCCGTCTTCGCGGCCGCACAGCACGAATCAGCTTGCCATTTGGCTTTCCATTCGGTCTTACACTCTCCGCACACCCAGGTGATCTCCTTCGTCTGCACTGTGGTCGTCTTGCGCTTGGTTGCCATGGTTGAGAGTTGCCGGTACTCCGAAAATAAGGCTACACCAACACTAAGTCTGTTTTTCTGGTTGGTTACGACCAGTCAATCTTGATCCCCGACTTCAGGACACGCGTCGGAGGTTGTCCCTTGAAATTTCCCCGACCAATCTGGTCAACCCATTCCTCCACCAGTTCAATCTTGCACCCCGGATAGCGAGCGCGCAAGGCCTCCATCACCTCTTGGAGAGTAAGTTTGTTCTGCCCCATACTTTGCCGGACGAGGAACTGCTCGAGTTTCGGTTCGTCCATCTCCCACAGATAACTCGTCTCTCCTTGCGTCGCATGTCCTTGGATTGCCGAATTCGGTTGGTCGACGATGTTCTGAAGGCATGCCATCTTGCGCTTCATCGGAAGTCCGAGGAGCTCTTCACGGGACGTCGTCTGCTGAAACTTGAACTCCATCTTGGGTTTGAGACACTCCGTCTTCGCCGCCTCCTGCTCTGTTTTCCGCTTGAGCGCCTCCTGAACCCGAACCGCCCGAATTCCCGTTCGTCCCGCTGCCTCAAAGACAGACATCTTCTGCTCCACGAGCTGGCATGCGATCCGCGTAAGGCGAGAGCGAATGCCGCCCGAAGTCCTCTTCTGTACGACTGCGATTTCCGCGATATGAAGCCCACTCGCAACGTGCGCGAGAATGGTGTCTTCCTCCTCCTTCGTCCAAGGTGCGCCGATGCGTGTGGTTGCCATGGTTGCCGGTACCCCGAAAATAAGGCTACAGTACACTGTCATCGCACAGACACACATTAAATCTCGTCAGTTGGGTCATAGGACTCGCCATAGGCGTAGTCTGCATACGGGTCCTGGGACTCCTCCTCCCGCGGGTCCACCAATTGGTTGGCCTCTTGGATGGCCAGGATGTCCTGCAGGGCCTCCATTTCGTTCACGATCAAGTCCCACGCGACATCCAGGAGAGCCTGGTCGGAGTGCGGGAGGGTGTTGCTGGTCATCTGGGCCTCAAGGGTGTTGAGCTCCCCTTGGAGCTCGTCGAGGCGAGCGAGAATGGCAGTGGTGTTCATTGTGTCTAGAGGGGGGCAATCCTTCTGTCCTTGCCCGAACTCAATCCGTTTTTGTCACCAAGCCTAATACTTGGGGAGCATGGGCTTCGCGGCCTTCCAGACAAAGCCAGAGACCAGCGCGAAGAGGATCGCGTGGGTCAGGGCCGGAGAGGTGAAGGGGGTGGAGAGGTTGACGAGGACACCCGGGACGAACGCGTAGAAGAGGAGCGCAGAGAAAGCAAGCTTGACCCACATTTGTTTATGTACTCGTTCGAAAATATCCTAAGGCGCAGCGGGAAACAACGTTCGGACACGGGACTGAGGAGCCCGATGATACAGGGGAAGGAGCTCCCGTGGATGGTCGACGCACCGGTCATAGATGCACACGACGGCCCCGAGAAGGAGAAGCAACCCCAAGCCTGAGGTCGCGCCGACAGAGCCAACGTCCATTTGTCTTACGCCTCCAGCAGACACGGGCCGTCCGAACGCGTGTTGTCCGGGCACGACTTCATCGCGAACGTCTCCTTCGAGAAGATCTTCGACGCCCCACCCAGCGAGCCCGCGAAGCACTTGTCCTGGCCCGAGACACAGCCCACCCCAGGGCAGTAGACCTGCGACCCTGGGCACGTCTTCGCTCCCACCACGGGCGAGACGAAGTAGTTGACGATGAAAAAGATCACGATAACCGCGAGGGGCATCCACGCAAAGGGAGGGAGGACGAACTTCTTTGACGATGCCATTTACTCTAGCGGGGAGACTTTCTGTGCCTTCGCACAGGCTCCACAGGCTGCCGGCGGGCTAGTCGGAAGACTTGTCACCCAGTACACGAGGAACACCACCAGTGCCAACAGAAGAAGCCAGGTCCACATTTGGTTCTTCCCGAGACTTCGTGCGCGTGCGCGTCAACGACCCATCCGACTCTCGAACGACAGTATACGCATGCGTGGGCGTCAGCAGCGCATTGGAGACCTGAAGCGCGAGGTTGGCTCGGAGGGCCCCCTCGGCGGCGTCCCACTTGGTTTCGGTCACTTGTCGTTCGAGCGGGGGAGGGACTTTGAGGCGAAGCGCCATTGTCTTGGTATGGGAATTCCCTTTTATGTCCGGTCTCTGATCCGTTCTCATCCTCACATTGAGCAACCTCCTCCGACGGACGTCGATGTCCTCGCCTTGGACTTCAATTGCTTTCTCCACCGGTACCTGAACCCCGATGACCCGATTGGGAGCATCGTGGTGGCCCTGGACTCCTTCCTTCAGACAGTCCACGCCACGCGCATCTACATCGCCTTTGACGGTCTCGTTCCCGTGGCCAAAATGGTCCAACAGCGGTACCGTCGCATGAAGGCCCCCGAGGCGGCCAGCTCCTTCGACAAGCATCAGATTTCCCCGGGGACGCCGTATATGCGGGAGCTTGCCGACACACTTCGGATTCTGTTCCCCCAGTGCATCCTCTCCGACACGCTGGAGCGAGGCGAAGGCGAGCACAAGATCTTCCTCTGGCTCCGGACTCTGCCGGAGGACGAGCGCAAGAGCATCTGTATCTACGGGTTGGATGCCGACCTCGTGCTCATCGCGATTGCGCAGCGGCATCTCGGCGCGATGCAGGTCCTTCGCGAAAAGGAGAAGGAGCCAGGCTTCTCCGTCATCAGCATTCCGGCGTTGACGTCTGTGCTTCCCCTGGATCCTGAGCTCTACGTCAAGCTGTCGGTGATGAGCTTCGGGAATGACTTCCTGCCCAACCTCGCGATGTTCTCGTTACGAGAGGAAGGCTATCCGCGAGCCCTCTTCTACGCGAACAAGAACTCAGCCCCAAAGGATGAGCTGCGGGTGCTCCTCAAGCGAGCGAAGGAGTCGGCGCGTCGGATCGTGGCTCCCGACGGACACGCCGTGGAGCAACGATTTGCAGTGCATTGTATGGATGGGGTTGTCAACTGGGAACCTGTCGTCCATGCCTTCTGGAAGACCTATGCCTGGACGTACCACTACTTCACGACCTCGGAGGTTCTCGATTGGGAATGGGTCTATCCGTATCCCGAGGCGCCCTTGCTCGCGACGATTGACACCTTCGAGCAGGAGACCGAGTTCACCTGGGACGCTCCCGAGCCGCCCTATGGAGTTGACGATCAATTGCGGTACATTCTTCCGGAGACGAGTCTGCGGGCCGCAGGATTGGAGCCCCAGTACCCCGATGAACTCTACGACGAGGCGACGGATACGCGCTATCCCTGGATGCGGCGCTTTGCGTGGGAAGCCGACCCGTGGGTCTCGCTTCCGCGAGGGACGTTGACTAGAACAGCCGCATACGCCCTCCCTGCATCCTGAACCCGGCGCGCGTTTGGTCGTTGGGGCGAAACGACGGACGAATCGGCTGGGGCTCGGCCGCCTGCCCCGGAACGTGCTCGACCCACTGACGAGGAATCACCACGCCGTCGTCGCGGAGCTGGACCTCGAACTTCGTGTCCCGTGGACCAACGTAGTCAATTTCAATTTTCTTCATCTCATAGACCTTCTTGAGGGTGGTAATCCCCGTGGTGTCCTGCATCCCCGACCAGAACCGCGTGAGATGGTTGATATAGGAAATCCGATAGTCCTGCGCGGTTCGCGTCTTGAGATTGGATCGCAAGACGTTCATGCATTCGTCCAAGGTCGCATACACGGGCTTGGACAACCGTGCATTCACAACGTTATGGCATCGGAACACGAACATCGCAAAGGACTGCCGTGAGTCCAGGTAGCTCGGATACCGGGACCGGTAATTCGAATGCATCGACCGAAAGTGATCCCGGCAATGCGGGCACGTAATGCTGTCCGCGAACAGCCCAAGCCACGTCGTCATCAGGTCTTTCTCAGATTGCGTCGGTCGCTCCGGATAGATGGTGGACACGGAATGGAGGGTCATCCATCCCATGGGCCCCCAGACAGCGGTCATTACTTCACTTGGAGACAATCATCCCAGCCTCCATTCCGCCTTCGAGGATTTCCTTGGCGATATGCGGAGGCGTCTTGTCCGAGATAGGAAGGCCTGACCGCCGAAGGGTGTCACGGACCGCGCCAATCGGCATGGACTTGACCTTCTTGTGAATCGTCTCGCGACGCTTGGCGGCTCCCTTCTCGGTGAGGATGCGAAGCGTGGACTTGCGACCTGCGGCGATGGGCGGGGACTTCGCAGGATCCCGAACGGGTGCGATGCCCTTGGGGGCCGCACCGCCCCGCTTCATGATACCGCGGGGAAACGTACGCATGGTCTTCTTGACGACCTTGGGAACGACCTTTCGCGTCGCGGCATGCTGTGGAGGCGGAGGGGTTCCTCCCACCTTGGTGATTGTGATGGGCGCGTCGGGCATCTCTTGTTGAAAACGGACAAACAAGTTTACGAGCAGAGCCCAGCACACAGATACCATGGATCCTTGCTGGGACGCCGTCAAGTCATACTTCGCCAATGGCGTTCGCCGCCTCGTCGACCACCAGGTGGACTCGTATGAGGACTTCGTGCGCAACAAGCTCCCGCTCATCGTCCAGTCCACGCCGCCCATCAAGGTGTGGCACGAGCAGCATCCGGTCCACAAGAAGTACAAGTATGAGTTCACGCTGACCTTCGAGAACGTCTCGTACATGAAGCCGCGCATCACCGAGGCGACGGGTCGCGTCAAGCCGATGCTCCCGATGGAGGCCCGCGTCCGTAACTTCACCTACGCGGCCCAGATGCATGCCGACATCCGGTTTACCGCCAAGACGTACTCTGGAGACACGTATGCAACCTGTACTGAGGAGTCTCGCGTCTTCGAGGGCATTTCCCTTGGCAAGCTCCCTGTTATGCTTGGCTCTAGTCTCTGCCTTCTCAAGGACTACCCCCTCTCTCTCGAGCAGTATGGAGAGTGCGGCCACGACCCTCTTGGCTACTTTCTTATCCATGGCTCCGAGCGAACGATCCTCTGTCAGGAGAAGGTTGCGGACAACCGTATCATGGTGTTTCAGTCCAAGAAGGCCAGCAGCAAGCACTCCTACTCTGTCGAGCTGAAGTCCCTCTCCGAGACCTTCACGATGCCGCCAAAGAAGCTAGAGATTCGCCTCTCCTCGAAGTTCAATGGATTTGGATATCCTCTGCTGGCTTGCGTGCCCCGCTTCCGTGAGGACATTCCTGTGCTGGTGTACTTTCGTGCGCTGGGCATTCGGACTGACGCGGACGTCGCCCGCTTGGTCTGGGGGAGTCTCGACGACCCCCACGTCGATCTCCTCGGAGCTTCATTCCGTGACTGTGCAGAGCTAGGCGTCTTCTCGCAGGAGGAAGCCATCACCTTCCTGGCGAACAACCTCCAGTACGGCACGACGCAAGAGGACAAGAACGCGTATGTCCGCCAGCTCCTCACGACCGAGTACCTTCCGCACGTCAAGTTCGCGGGCGAGGCGGTCGGTCTCGCGGTCCACAACTCGCGCAAGGCCCTGCTCACCGCGAGCATGATTCGCCGTCTCCTCCTGACCGACCAGGGGCAGATTGCGCTGGATGACCGTGATGCCTACCCGAACAAGCGTGTCGTCACGACCGGAGCGCTGCTGACCCACCTCTTCCGCCAGCTCTTCCAAAAGGTCTGCAATGACACGCGCAACGAGTTCGTCCAGGAGGTCAACAACGACGCCTGGAAGAAGGGCGAGCCGCGCCCGATGGACATCCTCAACATCAACAACCTCTACAAGATCCTCAAGCTCTCGACCATCGAGGGCAAGCTGAAGCAGGCGCTCGCCACGGGCAACTTCACGGTGCAGGGCCTCGGAACCTCGTCGTCGACGTCGCTGTCCAATGCGACCAAGGTGGGTGTCTCGCAGGTGCTGGCCCGCATGTCCTACTCGGCGACGCTCTCCCACCTCCGCCGCATCCAGACGCCGGTGGAGAAGTCCGGCAAGCTGCTCGCGCCCCGCAAGCTCCACGGCACCAGCTGGGGCTTCGTCTGCCCCGTGGAGACGCCGGAAGGTCACTCGGTGGGTATCGTCAAGACCATGAGCCTGCTCTCGAGCGTCACGCAGCACGTTCCCAGTGCGACCGTCCTCCACTTCCTGGAGAGCTGCCCGGGTCTGACGTGGGTGGACACACCGCGTGTCTATCACGGAACGTCGGTGACGGTGAACGGTGTCCTCGTCGCCTATACGCAGGATCCCAAGACGCTCACGGACACGCTGCGGTCCGCGAAGCACTCCTTCCGGATTCACCCGCACGTCTCCATTGCCTGGTACACGCTGCTGAACAGCATCCTCATCGAGACCGACAGCGGTCGTCTCGTGCGCCCCGTGGTCCGCGTGGGCTGCCCGTTCCCGGCTCCCGGAGCCGACTGGACGACCTGGCTCTCGACCTGCCTCGAGTACATTGATGCCTCAGAGACGGAGACCCTGCGCATTGCGACCAGCCGGGCCGAATGTACGCCGCTCCATACCCACCACGAGCTTCACCCAAGTCTCGTCCTGGGCCAGATGGCCGCCAGCATCCCGCTCTCGGATCACAACCAGTCGCCCCGCAACACCTATCAGTCGGCCATGGGCAAGCAGTCCATGTGCGTGTACGCGGGCAACTACGCCAAGCGCCTGGACAAGAACGGCTACATGCTGTGCTCGCTGTCTCGCCCGCTGGTGGAGACCCGCTCGATGAACATCCTCAAGATGCACGAGATGCCCGCTGGCATGAATGCGATCGTCGCCATCGCGTGCTACGGAGGCTACAATCAGGAGGACTCGATTATCATGAACCGCTCCAGCGTGAACCGCGGGTTCATGCGCGGTCTCTACTACACGATGTACAAGGACGAGGAGCACCGCAATGTGACCTCGGGTCGGGAGGAGAAGTTCATGAAGCCCATCAAGCACATGACCCGCAAGTACAAGAACAGCTCGTACGCGGCCATCGGCGAGAATGGACTGCCCATCCTGAATGCGACCCTTCAGGAGAACGACGTGGTCATCGGCAAGGTCGTCAACCTTCGCAACGACACCGCAGGCTACTCGTATCGCGACGCCAGCACGACCCACAAGAACTCGGAGCCCTGTCGCATTGACGGCGTCTGGCAGGACAAGAACTCGGATGGCTATCCGTTCATCAAGGTGCGCGTGGTCTCGGAGCGTGTCCCGCAGATTGGGGACAAGTTCTCCTCCCGTCACGGGCAGAAGGGAACGGTCGGAATGCTGCTCGATGAGCAGGACATGCCGTTCACGGCGAGCGGACAGCGTCCGGATCTCATCATGAATCCCCACGCTGTTCCGTCCCGCATGACGATTGCGCAGCTCATGGAGAACATCTTCGGCAAGGTAGGTGTGCGCCGCGGCACGCTGGGCGATGGGACGCCGTACGACCACCTCAAGGTCAAGGACCTGCGCGAGCACATGCTGGACCTCGGGCTTCAGTCCTACGGGAATGAGATGCTCTACAACGGGCAGACGGGCGAGATGATGGAGGCTGAAATCTTCATGGGTCCGACGTTCTACCAGCGCCTGAAGCACATGGTGATTGACAAGAAGCACTCTCGAGCCCGCGGACCCATCGTGAGTCTGACCCGCCAGCCGTGTGAGGGCAGGGCCAGAGATGGGGGTCTCCGCGTGGGAGAGATGGAACGTGATTGTATGCTGTCGCACGGTGCGGCGGCGTTCACGAAGGAGCGCCTGATGGATGTCTCAGACCCGTTCCCGACGGGCATCTGTAAGACGTGCGGGACGCTGGCGGTGGTGAATGAGCAGGAAGGCATCTATGCCTGTGGAGTCTGCGCAGGGAAGACGGAGTTCGTCACGAAGACGATCCCATATGCGATGAAGCTCTGGGTCCAAGAGCTAGAGGCGATGCATATCGTTCCTCGGATGGTGCTGAAGTAGGGTCATCCGGAGGGGTGAGACGACGTGCAGAGGAGGACGGAATGCTATGTTCGAGAATGTCGGTGAGATCGGTGTCGGACCGCGAATGCTTGAGGCCTGGATGATGACGGCGCCAGTTCCTCGCAGTTTTCCATGAGGTATAGAAGATGCACCCTCCGCAGATCGCAAGACCAATCGCAGCGGCAAGACTGAGAGCGTCGTCCGAGTCCATTTAGCGGTAGTCCGCGGGTTCTCCGTAAATGTCCCTCTCCATTCTGATGGGCCCGATGTTTGCGGGCAAGTCGAGCCGCATTTTGAATTTGGTCTCTCGCTATCGAGCTCTTGACACTCCGATTCTTGTCATCAAGCACGCAGAGGATAGTCGGTACAGTCGCGACGAAATCGCAACGCACGATGGACAGCGCGCTCCGTGTATTTCAGTGCGAGACCTCGACGACCTTCGCCTGGAGGATTGGTCTCGCTTTCCCGTGATCATCGTGGACGAAGCCCAATTTTTCAAGCGCCTCGTGCCGTTTGTGGAATGGGTCGTGGACACCCATGGGAAGCATCTGTACCTGGTGGGGCTGGATGGAGACTCCAACCGCAGACCCTTTGGAGAGCTTCTGGAGTGCATCCCTCTGGCGGACCATGTGGAGCGTCTCACAGCCTTTTGCCGTCGCTGTGCCAATGGGACGCCGGGGCCCTTCACCTATCGTTGCAATGGACCACACGACCAACAGGTACTCATTGGCGGTCAGGAACGCTACGTCGCCCTCTGTAGAGAGTGCTACCACCTTGAATTTCTTCGGGACGCCGCGTCGGCGTAGAAAAAAGTGTTGCCAAGGAGCATAACAACATGGGTGGCGGTCTTCTTCAGCTTGTCAGCTACGGTGCGCAGGACATCTACATCACGGGCACTCCCCAGATCACCTTCTGGAAGATCCTCTACAAGCGCCACACCAACTTCGCCATGGAGTCCATCGAGGTCACCTTCAACGGCCAGGCCGACTTCAACAAGCGTGTCACCGCCGTCATCAACCGCAATGCGGACCTGATGTACCGCACCTACGTCCAGGTTGTCCTCCCCGCCGTCGACCTCGTTGGCGGCGGCACGAACCTGAACCGCTTCCGCTGGCTCAACTACATCGGCCACCGCCTCATCAAGGTCGTCGAGCTCGAGATTGGCGGCCAGCGCATCGACCGCCAGTATGGTGACTGGATGCAGATCTGGACCCAGCTCACCCAGGATGTTGGCACCGTCGAGGCGCTCGATGACATCATCGGCAACACCCACGACCTCGTCCTGATGAAGGATGCCAAGGGCTACCAGCTCGATGCCTCCTGCGCGGGTGCGGAGCTCACCAACTCCTGCGCCCCTCGCGCGGGCACCCCGGCCAAGACTCTCTACATCCCCCTCCAGTTCTGGTTCTGCCGCAACCCCGGCCTCGCCATCCCGCTCATCGCCCTCCAGTACCACGAGGTGCGCATCAACGTGGAGTTCGAGCAGTGGATCAACTGCTGCTACTACGAGCAGATTGGCGCCACGGCCCCCTCCACCGCCATCCAGTCCCTCACCGCCGCGTCCCTCTACATCGACTACATCTACCTCGACACTGAGGAGCGCCGCCGGTTCGCCCAGCAGACCCACGAGTACCTCATCGAGCAGCTGCAGTACACTGGCGCGGAGTCCATCACCTCCTCCTCCAACAAGATCCAGCTGAACTTCAACCACCCCGTCAAGGAGCTTGTCTGGGTTGTTCAGCGCGACTCCTTCGTCGACTGCACCCCCGGCCAGAACTTCATCCAGGAGGTCAACGGCTGCCAGCCCTTCAACTACACGGATGACTTCACCACGGAGGGTGTTGTCATGGACATCCTCGCCCGCGGCTCCCTCGGCACTGGGCAGGGTGGCCCCGTCGGTATCCCGACCACGGGCACCGATGGCCCCTCTGGCCCCTACCTCCCGGGTCTCGGTGTCGCCGCCGGCCCCTCGCTGGGCGGTGCCTCCTGGCTCGACTCTGGCTCCAACCAGGGTGAGGAGGTCTTCGCGGCCACCACCAACTACCTGCTCGCCAAGGTCATCCTCGACTCTGGCGTCAAGTGCTCCGGCAAGAACCCCGTCGAGGTCGCCAAGCTCCAGCTCAACGGCCAGGATCGCTTCACGGAGCGCGAGGGCCGCTACTTCGACCGCGTCCAGCCCTTCCAGCACCACAGCCGCACCCCGTCCCCGGGCATCAACGTGTACTCCTTCGCGCTCAAGCCCGAGGAGCACCAGCCCAGCGGCACCTGCAACTTCTCCCGCATCGACAAGGCGACCCTCCAGCTCACGGTGTCCGTCAACACTGTCCGCTCGGGCCGCACTGCCCAGGTGCGCGTGTACGCCGTGAACTACAACGTCCTCCGTGTCATGTCCGGCATGGGCGGCCTCGCGTACTCCAACTAAACACCAGAACATCCTAAGGTCGTCGGGGGAGGAACACGGGGGAAACCCCACATCTGAGTTCGGAGCTCCGAATCGAGATGTGGAGGGAGAACAATGTCCTTGTGTATCGTCTATCTCGCCTCTCCGCGAGAGGCACGTGTCGGGACAGAGCTTCGTCTGACCATGCTTCGGTCTTCGATCCAGCACACACGCCGCTGTTTTCCAACAACAGACCTCTACGTCTTTCACGAGGAGTACACGGAGGAGGACAAGGCGAGTCTTCCTGGGGTGACGGACTTTCTCCCCATTGACTTTCGAGGCCACGAAGCTCGATGGACCGGGCAGGCTCCCTACGGGTATTTGATGATGTGCCGATTCTTCAGCGGGATCGCTCAGTCGCATCCCCAGATCCAGCGCTACACGCATATGATGCGTCTCGATGATGACTCCTTCTTCTTGCCCCCAGACCTGACCTTCACTCCAGAGCTCCTTCAGTCCGACTATATTCTTCGGTCCACGTTCCTCGAGGCACGCGATCAGCGACCTCTCTTGACGTTTACCCTTCGCTTCTTGGAACAGCACCTAGGTCTGGCCCAGTATCGGTTGCGTCTTCCCGGGCTTGTCGCACGGCTGACGAGGCTGGGAGTCCTTCGGAATGGAGCATATTCGGGGAAGGCTCCCTACAACAACTTCCACATCGCAAGCCTCCGGATGTGGTCTCACCCGGTCGTGCGCGCGTATCTGGAGGCCCTTGAGGAGGCCAATGGGATCCTTGGACACGGATGGATGGATGCGAATGTGCACGCCATGATCATCTACGTTCTCGCAGAGGTGGTCCCGCTTCGCGTGACTGAGATGACAACCTTCGGCTACCGACACAATGTTCACGTCAGCCGACTGGGCTCAACCGAACCCGTGCTGGACAGGTCTCTGCCCTTTTTCCCGCCTCCCACGGAGTCCGCTCGTCTCCATTTATAGTCTTCGGATGTCTCAACAACATGAAGGTCGCCTTTCTCACCAACCACATTTCGTACGGAGGGACGGAGGTCTCCTTGTACGACTATGCCCACTTCAACGAGGTGCTTCTCGGGAATACCTCCATCGTCCTCACGCGCGATTTCCGGGCGACCCATGGCGACATCTACGCCAAGTTCCAGGCCCGGTTCCCGGTCTTCTTCATCACGTCACAGGCCGACATCAATGCTGTAGCCGCACGGGAAGGTGTGGATGTGGTCTATGTCCAGAAATCGGGGGAGGTCGATTGGTTCGTGTGCACGAATCGTCCCTGCGTCGTTCACGCCGTCTTTGACACTCGGTTCCCCCACGGGGATGTCTATGCGGCGATCAGTTCGTCCTTGAATACTCTGTACCGAACCCAGGTTCCGGTCGTCCCCTACATGGTCTATGTCGAGGAGTCGTCCGAGTCCTTTCGCGAGGAGCTGGGAATTCCCGCAGACGCTCTCGTGGTGGGACGGCATGGGTCCTACGGATCCTTTGACATTCCCTTCGTCCATACCACCGTCCTTCAGCTCTTGGAGCGAGACCCGACGATGGTCTTCGTTGCGCTGAATACGAAGCCGTTCGCAGAGCATCCGCGCATCCGGTATCTTCCCTGCACCACCGATCTTCGCGTGAAGCGGAAGTTCATCAATACGTGCGATGTCATGCTGCATGCGCGCGAACGCGGAGAGACCTTCGGATTGGCCTGTGGCGAGTTTGCCGTGTGCAAGGTTCCGATTGTCACGTATTCCAAGTCCCCAGAGCGGGCGCATCTGGACATCCTCGGGCCTGCGTGCACGCAGTACGCGACCGCCGAGGACTTGCTTCGTATTTTTGAGACGGGATCGTGGAAGAAGGACATGTCGACCAACGGGTATCTTCAGTACACACCTCGGGCCGTGATGGCACTCTTTTACTCGGTCTTTCTGACGCGGAGGAGACTGCCCTTGGCGTTTCTGCGCTAGGAGAAATGATTGGAGTCTTGAACCGTATCGGGTGGAGTCCGTCTTCACCGCCCTGACTATAGACGTTCTTCCGATAGACAAGAGCCGGCGGAAGACGGTGTTTCAGTTTGAAACAAACGCCCGTAGGAGATCCGTGTTTTCAACTTCACAGAACCGACAGTGTGCGTGGTCTGCCATGGTACAAACACGCGCCCGATCGTTCGAAAGCGCGCGATAGTGATGAAGACACGCGTTTGTTGTCCCAGTCTCGGCGACAGACGGTCCCCAACACTGATGAATGGTTGCGATCTCAACGCAAAGTGGGTCGCAGATAAGTTTGCTATAGTGTCCGGGTTCAAGATGCCTTGCCGATCGCGTATAGTCTCGAGGGTCTGTCGTTTGCTTGCCTGCTTGGCCAACCCACTTCCACTGAACTCGAACGAGGGGCGGTGTAAGGAGTTCATCGAGCGTCCCGGTGTTGACGACGAGGTATTCGTCGAGATCCGTGAGTCCGATGCGACGGATGTGATGGCGCGAGACACAGAGTGCATGCGTTTGTTGCGACGCCTGCGCAGTGAATCCCAGTTCAGTTACATAGGGATAGTTCCAGCGAAAAATGATTCCCGGAAACGACCGTGTCGCATCGACAAGTGCGTTGAACTCTTCGTCGGAACTGTTGTTGTCGTACAGAAGAAAGAACCCCGCGCCTATCGCGCTGTGATATGCACACCAATGGTACGCAAACCGTGCGCTGGAGGATTCCAGAGTTGTGAACGCAAGAGCACAGTCCGCAATCTCGTATTGGTTCGGTACCACCCAGGTTCCGTTGATACGTACCTCGTATCCGGCCACCTTGTAGACGATGACCTTTGCGGTAGCCCGTGTGACCGCGACCGAGTTCTCTACGTGAAGGGGGTTGCTCTTCGATGTAATGACATAGGTGATACCGTTGTTGTGGAACACATCAAAACAACCATGAACTGACTTCGGTGTTTCGATCCGCATGCACGGTTGGGATATATAGAGCATCCTCCCATGAAGATAGGATACAGACCGGAAGGTGTTCGTACAGGGGAGCCAACGAGGTCCGGAGGACGACCGGAGTTGCGCCACAGAACAAGGCCTCATAGACCCGATGCGTATCGAGCCCTGTTCCGACTGGACACAGGACGAACTGAGACCGACAGAGGTCGGCATAATACTCGGGAACCGAGAGCCCTGTCCGCCAGGTCACACGTGGGTCCCCCTTGAAGGCCATGGCACACGCACGACGTTTGTCATCATTCGTCGCCTGTGTAAAGTTGGCGTAGATCTGGATGTCTCGCGGCACATCTGGGCGAACGAAGTCCTGGAGAAACGGCAGCTGGCGATCCACAAACCCCAGCGGAATCGTCGTCAGGCGGGGATGCTCAACTGTCGTATTGATTGCGTAGATATGACGGCAGAGAGGAAGCAACATCCCCAGCTGCGCGAGTCCAAACGGGCGGTCTGTGTTGTGGACAATCACGACGAACTGCTTCGGAGAGAAGAGAGGAGCCAAGGCGCGGAACTGCGTGAGGTAATCCCCATTCACAAACACCCAGTCTCCCGTTTGTGCCGCTGCGAAGGAAAACCGCGGGCGGTCCGGATAGCGTGGGTCGAACACCCACGTGCATCGATCGGCAAACGACTTTCCGGAAATCATATAGGGAAAGAGAAAGACAATGGTAAACGTCTTTTCGTTCTGTCTGTATGGACCGCGAAACGACCGCTATTACGTCGGAATGCAACAGAACGTTCTCCTCGCTCTGAAGTACTTTCCCACGTGGAAGGTCTACGTGTATCTTGGACCTGATGTGGAGCCTGAACTGGTGGGCTGGCTTCAGGCCTATCACAACGTCGTTCTCCGCGAGACGAACCAGGTGGGCGCCATCAATATGATTCACCGCTTCTTCGCCATCGATGAACCTGAGGTCGAGCTGATGATGGTCCGAGACGCCGACAGTCGGATTCATTGGAAGGACCGGTGGGCGATCCAGGAGTTCGCGAACTCTCCTCAGTACGTTGCGCACACGATTCGGGACAATGTCGTTCATACCGCCCATATGATGGGAGGGCTTTGGGGCCTTCGCAAGTCCGCTGGGATTTCCATTCGCGAGGCCTATGCAGCCTACAAGGAAGACGAGACGCTCGGACATCGTCTTGCACACGACCAGAACTTCCTGACCGATGTTGTCTATCCTCGCGTCAAGCCTCGGTTGCTCGTCCATTACAGCAACGGGCGCAAGATGACCGGAGAGCACGCCCTTGAGTTTCCGTTTGCCTGGACCAACGACATCTATTGTGGTCGCATTGAGACAGGCTTCATCGATACTCCGGGACCCAAACCTCTCCTCTCGCTCCCGCAGGTCGTGACCCGCGTTCGTTAATTTCTACGAGAAGAGTAAATGGACGAACAATCTGGAAGCGGTCGCAAGGTTGGCTCTCGCGCACAGGTCATGCACAACACGGCCCACCACACCAGTGGCGGTCTCACCAAGCGTGATCTCAAGTACAACAAGTGGGGACGCATCGTCTCCAAGAAGCGCTCCTCGCTCGCCAAGAAGACCCGTCGTCTGGAGAAGGCGGGCTACAAGGCTACCAAGGGCAAGTTCGGCGTCAAGAAGGTGAAGAAGGGCGGCGCTGAGGGCGACGAGGAGTAAACTCTCGCACAAGAACAATGCTTCCGTGGACAGCGCTTCTCGCGGCCACTGCGTGGGTGGATTTCATCGTCATCGTGATCTCGAAGGTGTTCCCGCTCACCAAATCTCTCGCGACGTGGTACGCAGACTTTGGTCTCGTGGCCATCGGGACAGACATCCTCATCATCGTCTTGGGCATTGCCCTCGCGATGTTCCTCTTCCCGTCGTATTCGGGGTTCCAGCTCGTCGGAGTCGCCGTTGGGATTCAGCTGCTCCATGATGTCCTCTTCTATGTGGGCGTCATTCAGGCCGTCCCGTTTGGACAGAATCGGATCATCGACCTCTTCAAGCGGTATGCCGCCGAGGGAACGTGGAAGATTCTCGTCGCCGACGCAGCCATGGTGGCGGGATCTGTGCTCCTGATGGAGCAGATGGACGCCTGGCTGACCGACGACCAGGTCCTCTGGTCCGGACTCCTCGCTCTCTATTCCCTGATGTATATCCTGTATACCAAGTAATGCCGACAATTGGAGTCGCAATTCCATGTTATCGTGGGCATTTCCACTACGTGGATGCCCTTCTCGCGAACCTTGCACAGTCTACGGTTCGCCCAACCCAGGTTGTCATCGCGTGTTCTGGATGGGACAGGACCGGAACCCTTCGGTTTGTCTATGCAGATATCCCCGTTGACATTCTCTTTACCACGCAGATTCTAGACACCGCAGCGAATCGGAACCGAGCGGCCCGCGCCCTGACGACGGAGTTCATCGCGTTTCTGGATGTCGACGATCTCATGCATCCTGCGCGTCTGGGCTATCTCCTAGAGACCTTTGCCTCGGGCCCCTATGCGGCCGTCTATCATGCGTTTCACCGCCTTCATCGCCATGCCTATCCCTCCGAGCATCCGGACCCGGGACCCCTGACGACGGGACCCCCCGAGACCTCCGTCCACAACGGACATGTTGCAGTGCGGGCCTCGCTGATGAAGCGGTTCCAGTTTGATGAGCGCCTGTCGGCCTGGCGTCAGGAAGACACGCTCTTCCGTCGGACCCTTGAATCCTCCCGAGTGCCCATTGCCTATCTCACGAACCCGCTGACGTATTATTTGTATCTCGGTACCCCATAATGGGAGGGGGTCTCTTTGGTACTGATCTTGCGCTCAATCCCAAGTGTCTTGTCTTTTCGGCGTTTGTCCTTGTCGTCTATTGGTTGCCCCACCCGGTGGCCTTGACGCATCGCATCGTGATGAACTTCATTCTGGCGGGCCTCGCGTATACCCTTCTCGCCTGGTACGACGTCCTGTACGCTTGCACCGACCACTTCAAACCCACCCTGTTGGGCTGGATGTGGAAGGGTCTGAAACCCAAGGAGTATTCCGACAAGTATGAGGCCCTCCCCGACCGCGAGAAGAAGATCATTCGCACCGTGGACATCGCGGTCTTGGTGCTTCTGGTGGGGCTGTTGGCGTATCCCTTCTTCGTTAAATCCCGCTAGCCAAGGCCACTCGAACGGGATGCTGCAGGTCGTCGGGAACCTTGCAGACCAGATGCCCGAGTCCCGGGAAGGTCTGTGCGGCCCTCCGGTACGCGTCAATCGTCTCGACACGCGTCACCATGTACTCCGGTCCCCAGTTGATAATCGCTTCGGAGGTCCACACCGGAAGACGCTTCGCGTGGGCATAATTGTACGAATACGTGGACAGAAGCACCTCTTCTGCGACGTAGTTCGGACCGTCCGATGTGATATCCTCTGCGAACTGAAGCGCTGGTGTCTGCGGCATCACTTGCCCCGACCACTGCGCGCCCACAATCCACTGGAACCCGCGGGCTCGGATCTTGGCCTGTGCGTCGGTATGCTGGTCAAATCCCCCCAACTGCCACGGCCCTTCGAAGCCCCGGTCATTGATATACCGAACGCACGCTCCAAGGTGTGCGGTCGGAATCGGCTCGGTATGAACACGAGCACAGGATGCATTGAAGAGAGGCTCGTGAGAGGGGAACTGGACACGCTCCGTTGTCGGAACGGTATACGGACGGAAAAACGCCGACCCCGAGGACATCGTCAGCAGGTTTGTGAACGTCGTTCGAGAGGCTGCATAGCGAATGCACTTCGCAAGGGCATAGACAACGCGGGTCGTATAGGTCTGCGTCCACTCGGGGTTGGGAACCGGCCAGACCCAGTCGGGAAGACGAGAGAGATCCAACGGACGCTCTCCATTGTAATGCACAACCCACACGAACGAGCCCGTGACGTAGCGTTTGAGATTCTCCGCCATCCATTCGACCATCTCGGGAGTCTGATGCACGAGCGAGACAATCACAAGGTCGACCATGTCTAGAGTCTGAGAGGGGTCTGAAAGTAGATCTCCGATAGACATAATGCCGACCAACGCTGCAAGCGATACGCCCACAGAGCAGGCCTCGGAGATGACAACGGTCCTCGGGGTTCGCATCCCCACAGCGCAACTCTGGAAGGTCGCCGTCGGGATTGCGGGTGCGGCTCTGTTTGTCCTTGTGCTCATCTTCGTCCTCATGCCGTCTGGATTCTCCTTCCTCGCTGCGAAGAACGCCACGGGTCTCCTGAGCTACATGGGTCTCTTCACGAGCTACATGCTGAGCTTTCTCTTCATCGTCTTGGGCTTCTTCGCCCTTGTTGTGGGGGTCCTCTATGCTGTCTATGGCCCGCGGTAAGGAACTTACAACTCCCGCCGAGGGGTATACAAAATGAGCGACGATATCGTGGTGGCCAAGACGGTTCAGACGGCGCCGATCCGCACACTGGCGGAGGGTCTCAAGTCCATGCTCGTGGAGATGAGCTTGGTCTTTGATGCCGAGGGTGTCCGCATGGTGGCGATGGACAACACTCGCACCGTGTTCACCCATATGCGCCTCTTCGCCAACAAGTTTGAGCACTACGAGTACAACCACTCGGCGCCCAAGTTTGATGTCGGTCTGAACACCGACCACTTCTATCGCGTTGTGAAGACCGTGACGAACGATGACACCATCACGTTCAGCGTCTCCAAGTCCGAGTCCAATCACCTCACCATCACGCTCGAGAACGGCGAGAAGAAGCGCCGCATTCGCTACAAGCTCAACCTCCTGGACCGCGATGAGTCGGACATCAAGATGCTCGATACCGAGTTCGCCACGCGGATTACCATGCCGTCCCTGGACTTCCAGAAGATCTGCCGCGACATGACCCTGCTCTCCGCGAAGACTGTGGACATCAAGAACGTCGGGTCCACGCTCACGTTCTCCTGCAAGGGCCCGTTTGCCTCCCAGACAGTGACCCTTGGCGATAGTGCGTCCGAGATGAGCATCTCCAAGAAGGAGTCCAACGAGATTGTCTCGGGGACCTATTCGCTTCCCCACCTCGTTCTGTTCACGAAGTGCAGCAACCTCTCGAACAACCTCGAGATTCACATGAAGAACGACTGGTTCATCATGATCCGGTACGTCATCGCGAACCTCGGTGACATCAAGCTCTGCCTCATGCCGTGTGCCGCGTAAAGTCTTGCGGAAACCCAAATGGCAGGAGCGCCGCCCCGTCACGAGGAGTTTACCCCTCCGCTTCCGACGTCTATCGCACCTGCGATTCTTCAGCTGGCCAAGGAGGAGGACGTTGCGCGGACCCAGGGGAATCGTGCGCTTGCGAATGCAAAGTACAACGCGGCCGAGGATCTTGTGAAGTCCACGATGAAGACAGGGATTGCCAACGCATATTCCTCTCGCGCCAAGACAAACCAGGTTCGTCTTCCGATGTCTGGCAAAGGGACTCGTCGCAACAAGTCTACTGGCGGAGACATCGTTACGTCACTTCTGACCATCCGCAATCAGGTGAAGCTGTATCACTGGCAGACCAAGTCGTTCGCGCGCCACACCGCAACCGATGGTCTGACCACCAAACTCGATGAGACGATTGACTCGTTCGTGGAGTCCTACATGGGACGCTACGGACGCCCCAAGGTCTCGGGGTCCATCAAGCTTCATAATTTCAGTGAGTCTGCGGCGCGTTCGTTTGTGGCCGCACAGACGGTCTATCTGACCACCGTTCTCCCCAAGAAGATCAAGTCCACTGACACGGATCTCCTCAACCTTCGCGATGAGCTTCTCGGAGAGCTGAACAAGGTTTTGTATCTCTTCACGCTTCAGTAATACCCAACGACACCAATGAAACTTCCAGTTCCCGGGTTTCCCGAGACATCCAACACTACGTCTATCGTATCTGCTGCGGCAAACGATGCAGATTGAGTTGTATTTCGCTTGAGTCCTCCGTCGGTGGACGTCATCATAACCGACAGAACCGGGGGAGCGGTCCGGTTCTTGATCAGTTTCATTGTCAGCGTACAATCCGAAGGAATGGTTCCCAGAAACGTCATGGTTGTATCAATCACGCTGGAGGGTTGAACAAACGGCACTGGCAGTGCCTTCGCCCCATCATAGGTGTTCGTCACAGCTTCGTTCGTAAGGTTTCCGACAGTGACGGTTCCAGGAACCAAATAATACCGGCGATTGGCGGTCATATTTCCAAGAACTCCCCACGTAAACGACGTGGGAGCCTGTGTGGGCGTAAAGGAGTTCCCATTGGCGTTGTTGTAGAGCAGATCCGTACTCCCAAGCAAGATCGTTCCGGCAGCTCGGTTGATGTCATACGCGACTCCGGCACCACTCGTTACACCCCCAATTGTAGATGACTTGATTTCAAGAATTCCACTTGCGTCCGTTACTTCTCCACCCACGATGTTCGACCCCGACCCTCGTGCGTAGACCACAATATCGCGAACCGCGAACCGGCTTGCGTTGTTAATGAGAATTCCCCGTGTGGTCCCTGCACTGCTGGAAATTACGTTGAGAGTGGACCGCTGAATCATGTTGGCGGGAAAGAAGTCGAGGGTTGAGGTTCCAGGAGACGAACATCCGAGAATGGTGTTGGACCCCGTTGCCGTCGAGGTGACCGTCCAAATCGAGTTCCGCAGTTTTGCTGTCGGGATGGTTCCCTGGGGAAACAGAACCCCTGTGAGATTGACGTTGGACGAGGAGGAGAGGTTCGCCGTGAAGTTCTCTACACGGCAATTGGATCCCATCGTCAGAAGGGTTGTGTTGCTCGTGCAATTGAGTTGCTGAATGATAACGGCCTGCGCGCCCGTTCCTTGAACGGAAACGTTGTCGGGGACAACAAGTTTCTCATTGTAGGTTCCAGGAAGGATCTCAACAAGTTCACCTGCGGCTACATTCGACAACGCACCGGAGATGGTTTGGAAGGCGTTCTCGTATTTGTTGAGAGCACCTGAGGTGTCGCTTCCATAGAGTTGATCCACACGCAAAAGACGTCCCTGTTTGGACGGAAATCCAGGAGGTCCACGTTCACCCGGAATACTTGAGGCAACTCGCCCCACCCCTGGCAGATAGCGATACAGCGGTGGCCCCGACAGAGGGGGTACAACAGACATTATGATGTAAGTCGCTTTACATTACTTCGGGCGAAGATTGTGCGCCTTATACGCGATATCCTCCCCCAGCTTCATCTTCAGGCTGGGACTGAACAGTCGACGATCCGACACCGCCGTCGTCGTGTTCCACACCTTGATGATGTGGAAGGCCCCCTTCGGCGAGACCGTCACGCCGGCCACCACTTCATTGCTCCGGGTCAGCAGCTTCCCTGCGACACAGTGCACCATACAATCCAGGAACACCGTACTTGTGTCCTGGGCGTCCACCTTCTTACTCCACGCGCCCCCACGGTCATTCTCGGGCGCATCCCACAGGGGACGAATCCCCGTCTTCATGAAGAAGAACATTCCAGCATTCCACGCGTCGGGAGAGATGGCCTCGACGATCGTCCAGAAGGACGCGACGTCTGTCATCTCTGCAATCTTGATGTAGCTCTCCAGCGAGTAGTCCGAATTCATCGGATCGTGATACCAGAGTGTCCAGGAATCCATTGTGTGCGGCCCTGGTCTTGTGTTTTGGCGCGACACAATCCGTTTTCGCGAAAACGGATGGAATCTCCGAAAGGAATAAGAGCCGTGTTGCCATGGACGTTCAAAGTATCTACGCAGCACGCTCTCTTCCTCGGGCCGAGTTGAGCCCCGCGATTGCGGAGGTCATCTCGCGCCTGAAACTCTCCTTCAAGCCCGTCTACCGGAAGCCCTATGTGGTGCCGCGACGGAAGCCGGAGGAACCCGTGAACTGGAGGGAGACAGTCCTTGTGGACATGGTGCGGAAGGTGCGCGAGAAGGATGACTCCGACTATGATGCGGTCTCGTCGGCCATTAACAAGCTCTCGAAGGCGAACTACGCCAAGCTCTCGGGGGAGGTGATGACCCTGTTGGCCAAGCGCGATGGACTCTTCCGCCTGCGGGTGACGACCCTCCTGTTTGACCGAGGGATTCGCCAGCCCTTCTTCGCGCCGATTCTGGCGGACCTGTACAGTGACCTTGTGAAGGCAGTTCCGGAGGCCGCACCGGATCTCAGCCTCCAGCTTCAGATGGTGGACGTGCTCTATGATACGGGCAACGTCACGATGATTCCCAGCTCTGAGGACCCAGGCTATGATACCGCAGTCATCGCGTGGACGAAGCAGAAGGAGCTCAAGCGGGGGTTCGCGGTCTACCTCGCGGAGTTGTACAGTCGGGGACTCGTGCCCCAGGAGACGATGATGACCTATGTGTCGGGGATTCTGGACGACCTCCAAGAGAGCGTCAAGACCCCGAAGTCGGGTGTGAAGGAAGAACATGTGGACGCCCTCGTCCGCTTCGTGTTCGCGGTTGCGGCCAAGGTCGACATCCGTCCGCCCATTCGTGGGTTGCTGGCGTTGCCCCGCACGCAGACACCGAACCTGACCATGAAGTCTCGCTTCTCGCTGGAGGATTCCCTCAAGAAGTTCGTTTGAACCATGGAACTTGACTCTACCCCCCTCACAAATGAGCGTTCCCTCTGCAACAGTGATGGCCCAGGCTGCGAAGGTGGCACTTGAACAGGATCGTCCTATTTATTTGGATTATTATGCGGATAGCCTCGCGAAGACCTGCTGCATCGGCGTCCAGGGCTCCACCAAGATGCTCGTCAAGTCCGACACCGAGTACACCTCGCCCATCGAGTCTATCATGCGCATCAAGGAGGAGAAGGCGTACCTCGTCCTCACGGAGAACTCCCTCTACGTTGTCTCCGCCGACATCCCCGTCAAGCGGATTGTCGGATCCGGTGAGACGTCGGCTTAATGCTTCCTGCGACGCGTGGTCTTCTTCCCCTTGCCCTTGCCCTTGAGGGTCTTGCCCTTGCGACGGCGCTTCTTGCCGCCGTTCATCTCTACATCGTCCGCCGCATTCGGGTCATTCCCCTGCATCAGCTGATTCTCCCCAACATCCTGCGCGGCGAGCGTCAGGGCTTGGAGCACCTGCTGTCGAACGGCCGCATCTCCCCCGAACTCATCGTTGTCAATGACCGTGTACTCGTTCGCCAACTCCACATCGATAGGCTCCTCCCACTCCTCTCCCGCCAAGATCATGCTGTCGTAATCAATGATGAGAAACACACTCTGACGATTGTTCACCGGACCGAACGTGAGTTTTTCGCCGTAGGGCGTCGACTGCACGACGGGGTCCGTAAGATGGCCCGCGAGGGCCTCCTTCGCAGCCTCCTTCACGCGGTACATCCTGAGACCTCCGGCCTCGTCCTTCAGCTCAAGGACCGCCTCAATGACCTCCAGGGGAATCAGAGTACCGAGCGGTGGCATTTAGTTCTTCGCAAGAAAGTCTATCTATGGAGACCTTCCCTCCACCCCATCGCGTTCTCTATGAAGCTCTCAATGACCGAGAGACACAGAGAGTGTGGGAGACCTATACAGCCCGCTATGCCGAGCAGGCCGAATTTGAAACGGTGGATGCCGCCGTCCTGAATGGCATGGACGACTTTGCGAAATGGTTCACGCAATGGATGGCCTTCGCGCCCAGTCGCCCGTCGGTTCGCTGTCGGATCCTTCTGGTCTGGCACGCGCACTTCCTGAGTCTCGCCTGTCAGCAGATGCTCCGACGGTCCTTAGAGCAGCGGTCCTTTCGCTGTCGGGTCTGGTTTCACATCGAAGAGCCCACCCTTCAGCACGCCATTCTGAGCCGCTGCATCGTGACCGTCCTTCCCCAGAGTCCGCATGTTCCACGTCTCATCGGACCTCCGTTGGATCTCTCCTATTGGATTGATCCGCGGAAGGTGGAAACGGATTTTGCGGCAGCAAGACAGTAAGACGTAGATGCGCATCTTTACAGATGGAGCGTGTTCGAACAATGGTCGCCCGGGTGCAAAGGCTGGTTACGCAGTGTGGATTCCGGAGGCTCGTCACTTGTCCTGCTCTGGCCGTCTTCCGGAGACCGACCCCCAAACCAACCAACGCGCCGAACTTACAGCGATTCATCGAGCAGTTGTAACGCTGGACGAGGGAGGGTTCCACACTGACGACCTCGTGATCTACAGTGACAGCGACTACTCCATCAACTGTCTCACGAAGTGGCTGACCGGCTGGGTCAATCGCAATTGGAAGACCGCAGAGGGCAAGGATGTCCTCCATCAGGACTTGATTCGGGACACGACAAGCCGTCTCGCGAAGTTTAAGAGTCACCGGTTTGTACACGTTCGTGCGCATACCGGTGGAGAGGATGACCTCTCGAAGCAGAATGATGTGGTGGACAAGATGGCCCGCGGCACGCTGGATGACACCGTCCGTGTTGTGGAACCCCCGGCCCTCGATGACCTCTTCCCCGGATGCCCGCTGCGTCTGATGGGTCCTCCGGTGACCCAAGTCGAGCTTCTGGACTGGATGCGAGGGAATCTCGGACTGATGGACCGTGCGGTGGTGGACAAGTATCTCCTCCAAGCGTTCGGAGAGCTGTGCAAGGTGCGGGATGTGACCCTTCGCAAGCGGACCATCGCAAAACGTCCGATGATCCAGGCCGAGCGTGGGCACTTACAAATAGAGTCCGTTGTCATAGACAAGGTCGAATGAGCTCTGGAGTTACGGTTCTGAAGTTTACGTCTCCCACCTGCGGTCCGTGCCGCACCATCAAGCCGGGTCTGGAGGCGATGGCCGAGGACTTCCCGAATGTCACGTGGATTGACGTGAATACGAAGGACGATCGCGAGGGCTACGTTGACAAGTACAGGGTCACCGTGGTTCCGACCCTCGTCTTCCTGAAGGGAGGCCTGGAAGTCGGTCGGTTCACGGGCGCCAATATGGCGATGTTTTACACGCTTCTGCGGAAGGCGCTTGCCGCCTAAGCCGCCGGGCAATCCTCGCTGACCGCCGCCCGCCCATTTCCAGTACTCGCCGCTGCGATGTCCGCAAACTTCTTGCGGGCCTCGACGGTACTCATATCCGGATAACACACGCCACCGACGCAGACCCACGGGTTTCCGTCTTTGTCGTATTTTCCATCCTTCAGCATGTTCGGCGTGGTCTTGGGAAAGGGAGAGATCGCGGACGACGCAAGCCGGTCGGGGTAATAGACCTGAACCACGGAATACGCGACACCGCCAGTGAAGAGACCCTCGGCCGCAGCCAGAATCGCCTGGTACCACTTGCTCGTCGGGGGCTGGGGGTCTCCGGGCAGCGTGCAATCGCCCGCGAGGAACAGCTGAACGAAGAAGAAGACAATCCCCAAGCCAATCGTGGCTCCAGCATTCGCAACCCCGCGGTTCTTGATGAGGTCAATTCCGTAATAGCTGAAGATCGTCGCGATGACGACCAGGGTCTGAGGTGCATACGGAGAGTGCGCCCACTCGAAGCCCTGAATGTCACACCCATTGTAGGTGCTGAAGAACGAGCCCGGCCGCGCACCGCCCGCGGGAGCTGCGGTTCCACTGATGACGGTCGGCTTGTTCGCACGCGTGGAGGCCGCAAGCGCAGCCTGTCCAGCCGGCCGGGTCAGTGCATCGGAGACCTTCTCAATCACCTCAAAGGTTCCCTTCCAGATGAACTTGAAGAGAACGTGGACAACGAGGGACACGAGACCCACAAGGCTTCCGATCGAGTAGACACCCTCGTAGGTCAGCATATCAGCGATGACGCCGTAGAGCAGGAGGGCGTGGGGCATATAGACGAGTGTGTCCTTGACGAAGGCACCGAGGCCCGGCGGGCTTCCCGCAGAGGGCAGGGCTCCAGTCCCGCGCATGGCAAAGACAGTCCCGACAAGGGTGACGACGAACGTCAGGAGAACTGCAATGAGGTTCGACCACCATGGCGTATCAGCGTAGGCCGCCATCTTGTTTCCCTGCTAGACTTGTTTTATCTTCTAGACACAATGGGCGGTGGTGGCAGCAAGTTCTACGTTCCAAGAGATGAGCCTCCTCCGCGCCGTGATGAAGCCGAGTACCCGGTCGTCGATGCGATTGGAATTGGGAAGGGAATGGCCCAAGGGTGCCAGTGGAACGGAGGGACGTGTCAATTAGCGGTTCCGCAAGGAGTCTCAGCCTCTGCCGCAAAAATCTATCGAGACCAAGGGACGATTCGTCGCGACCAATGCCGTCGGTATGCCAAAGACCTCGAAAAGGTGTCCAAGAATGAGAAGTCCTTTGAAGAGGTGAAGAAGGATCTCATCGCAGGGACCTATTACGAAGACCTTGGAAACGAGTACTGCCGACAGATTGTCTACGACGCAGAGGACCTGAAGGCCATTCGGACGGTGGACAAGCTTCCGGTCGACCGGGCTCGCTACATGACGATTCGCAAGATGTCCGAGTCTGGAGGCTATTCGTCGGTGACCAAGCTCTTCATCAAGCCCGCCATTCCCTTTGAGATTGAGTTCAACGGCAAGCCCCACAAGGTTACGGTGCTGACTCTCATGCACCCCTCCCCAATTCGCGTGGAGAACATTCAGCACGACGCGATGTTGACCCTCGGAGATCCCGCAGAGGGAAACCACGATGGACTCGTTGTCCTCATCCCCCTTCAGGGCGCGCTGACTGCGGGGTCCTCTGGCGACTTCATCAATAAGATTGTCCGGTATATGACCGGCGTGCTTCAGCCTGATCCGGCCTCGGGTGATTTCAAGGCCGTCGATGTGCCCACGGGCAATGACTGGAAGCTCTCCAAGATGTTCACGAGCGCTCCCGGGGCAGCCGGCAAGACCTACGTCACAGAGCCGGGCTACTATGTCTGGTCGGGATATCCTCCGCTCCAACTGCGGCCCGACGGAGCTGCCACCCGTGGGGGTGAGAAGCAGTGGTTTCTGAACTGGTGGATCCGTCAGCCTGGCGTTCAGCGGTATTCCTGGCAACCCAATCCTGGCAGCGTTCCGGTTCAGTACGTCATGCTCTCTCGCCCTGCGCTTGTGAGCTCGATGGACCTCCAGACCATTCGCATGCTTCCGATGACGCCCACCACAGAAGCGTTTGCTCCGATTCTCAAGCACACGCTGTCGTATCGTCAGGCAGGACAGGTTGGACCCGACGGAACCTGGCAGGCCGCATGTCCTGCGCCGTCTACGGCCACAGGAGCCATCACAGACCTCTTTTCGGGTCGTGAGGGTCTGGAGAACCAGTGCGACCCGTTTGCACCGGGATCCTTCCCCCCACCGAACAAGGACATCTTGGTGAATCTCGTCATCGGACTGCTGACGACCCTGGGCGTCGGACTTGCGATTTACCTCGCCGTGTACATCTTCACCAAGACCACGCAGGGCCGCTGGCTGGCCCACCAGGCAACACTGGCCGGGAACCAGCTCTCGCAATCCTTCGTCTCCGACAAGCGCAAGCAGATTCCTCCCGACACGCGCTTTGCTCCCGAGGTTGCTGAGGCCGAGGACAAGGCCATGGGTGAGAGCAAGGCCAAGGAGCTCGAATCGAAGGTCTTCCCCAACGCCGAGGCCCGTCTTGCGGCCAAGTCCGGCACGAATCCGGTCAACCTCGACGCCGCCAAGAAAGAGGCCGACCTCATTGAGAAGGCCCGACTCGAGGCCGAAGCCAAGGCCAAGGCAGACGCCGACCTGATTGAGAAGGCTCGTGTGGAAGCGGAAGCGGAAGCCGAAGCGAAGGCCAAGCGAGAGGCCGAGATGATTGAGACAGCCCGGGTGGAAGCCGAAGCCGCTGCAGCCAAGGCCAAGGCAGAGGCCGAAGCGAAGGCCAAGGAGGATGAAGCGAAGATCTTCCCCAACGCGGAAGGCCGGTTGGCTCCTCCCAGCGAGGTCAAGACCCCCATATCCCGCCGCCGTGCGGAGTCCGCAGCTGGGACCGGGCTTCTCACTGCAGATGAGCTGAAGGTGAAGGATGACGTGGAGGCTGCCGTGAAGGATCCCAGCCGGACTCCAGAGCAGGAGGCCCAGATGAAGAAGACACTGGAGGAGTTCAAGGCGGCCGTCAAGCAGGGAGAAGAGGCCAAGGCCAAGGCAGAGGCGGAAGCGAAGGCGAAGGCAGACGCAGACGCAGCCAAGGAAGAAGCGGAGAAGGCCAAGGAGGAGGCCAAGCGCGCCGAGCAGGCGGCTGTGGCAGCGGAAGCGGTTGCCGAGAAGCCCAAGCCCAAGCGCGGAACCTTTGCGACGACGGTTCCGGCTCCGAACGTCATTGCCCAGAAGGCCAAGGCAGCTGACGAGGCTCGGAAGGCTGCCGAAGAGACGGCCCGGGCTGCAGAGGCGGCCAAGGCTGCAGAGGAGAAGGCCCAGGCTGATGCCAAGCAAGCTGCAGACGAAGCCGCAGACATCAAGCGCAGGGCTGAAGAAGCCGCTGCGTCCGCCTCCAGGGCCGCTGAGCGTCAGATGGCCAAGGTCAAGAAGGACGAGGACCTTCTCGCCCGGGCCGAAGCCGAGCGCAAGAAACAGGCCGACGAGTACGCCGCCAAGCAAAAAGAGGAAGAGGCCGCGAAGTTCCGCCCAACATCCGGACGTGCCACTGCAGCGCCTCCCGCTCCGGTGGGTGCGGTTCCTCCGTCTGGGGCTCTCAAGGGTCGCGTCGAGTCGTCCTCCACGAGTTTGATGGCGCTGACGAATGCCGAGCGTCTGAAGGGCCAGATCAATGCGACCCTGGCGTCCATCGGCAAGCAGGAGGTCTTCATCAACGCAAACCCGCCCACAAAGGAGCACCCCAATCGCATCTTCAATCAGCGCTTGGAAACTCGACTGAATACGACGATCAAAACCCTCGACAGCCAGCTCACCGAGCTCGAGTCGGCCGTGGCGAAGTTCCCCGCGGACAAGGGACTTGAGAAGATGGGCATGACCCGCTTCATCAAGCAGACCCAGGAGAAGGAAAAGAAGTCGCTGACGGCTCAGAATCAGCGCTTCGAAGTCCTTGGAAAGATCATTACAGAAGGCCCAGCCATGAAGGGCGGTCGTCGCAAGCGCATGAAGCGCAAGTCAACGCGTCGTTACGTCGCGTAGTGGTCGTGGCGATGCGACCGCTCAAACAAGTCTCCATTGTACTCATCGGCTGCAGCCTCATCCGCAGCCTTCTCTTCATAGTCCTCCTCGAGCTCTTCGACCGTCTTCACGTGCGCGGTCTTGCGCGCCTTGCTGTGCCGGACCTCCACCCATTCGTCCTCGGCCGGCTCTCGGGGCACTGTGCGGGGAACCCACGCATGCTCCTCAGGCTCTTCCAACCTCGTTGTGGCCAATCGGCCCGCTTGGAAGCGCCCTGTATACACTCCCTTCATCGCATCTCGCTCCTGGCGAGTGGTCTCACGATCCCGCGCCTCACGGAGCTCCTGAAGCTTCTCCAGCTCGGACATCACCTTCACGGTGGTTGAGAACTTGGTTCCGAAGTCATGCCCTGCGCTGGTCTGGGTCTGCGGGACATTGGACATCGGGAGAGAGGGGAAGCTCTTGTCGGAGAGGTCGAGCTTGGGCTCGGGCTTGGGCTCCGGGGGCGGAGTCCACCGCTGATAGCGGTACTGGGGGCGACCTCCCCTCTGGTTGTGCTGAAGCTGCTGGCGTGCGGACTGCATTGTGTCTGTGGGTACAAGGCCCTGCTGGCCGACGAACAGTTCCGTTTTCAGAAAACCAAACAGGAATTCCCAAACGAATCGTCTGCACAATGGTTCTCGGACTCGTGATCGCGCCCCAAGGCACATTCAGTGATGTCTCTCTTCCTGCAAAAACAACTGACGTGCTGGAGTGGCTCCGCAAGAAGCTCAAGTCTCCTGGCCTTCAGTTTCAGGGCAAGCTTGTGACGGAAGATGTCTCCTACGCGGTCTTCGCAACACCGGCTGAGGAGGGAGACACGCAGCACATTCTGCCGCCTCCGTTCTCCGAGGACTCCTTCCAGGGCTCTATCGCGATGCTGAAGACGCGGTCGGAGAACGCAGATGAGTACGACAAGCCAGCGTCCGCGTACGAGGACTTCCCGATTCCCGAATACGAGGCCTACTATGCGTCAGTGTCCTTTGAGAGCCCCGACGACGAGGACGCAGTCGACGATGAAGAGGCCGAAGATGTGGTCGTGGAAGAGGAAGAAGAGCCCGAAGATGAACCCGAAGCGCCTCGTGAGGCTCCTGTGGCCCATATCCTCCACGCCTCCAACGTCTTCGTGGACCATCCCCTTCGCGACCTCATTCGTGAGCGATTCGGATCCGACGAGGTCGAGGCTGCGATTCTCAACCGCTGTGTGGCGGATGCTCAGGCCTGGCTGATTGACATTGACTGGGAGACACCCGCCTTCCGTGAGATGGTCCGGTCTCGCGCTGTGAGTCTCTATCCCCATCGCCATCTCATCAGCGCGATGGGAGTCCAAGCCTTCGCGAACTCGGCTCCGGTGGACCAGTGTCCCGACCGGTGGCGCGATATCCTCCAGAAGGCCCTCGAGAAGGACAAGGCGAAGTACTCGAAGAAGGTGACCGCGAACATCGAGATGTTCTGCCGGTCCTGCAAGCGCAAGACCAAGTGCGACTACTATCAGGTGCAGACGAGGTCGGCGGATGAGCCCATGACGACCTTCGTGACCTGTCTGGAGTGCGATACCAAGTGGAAATACTAAAGTGTCGGGAAAGGGTAATGGATCCCAGGTTGGCCGGATTTACCCAGCGGCTTCAGAGCATCCCGGGTGCAACGGTATCCCCGGAGGAAATCGCAGAGCGCGTTCAGTACGTCTTTGACCGTCTGAAAGGACACACGACATCTCCCTTCCCTCAGTCCGGAGGCCGTCGGATGTTTCCCAAGGACCTCGTGTCCCAAGCGTCACGAGGCTTGGACCGCCTCTTTTCGCAGTCCGGTGGCGCGGGGTTTCTCGAGGGGTTGGCCAGCAAGGCCCAGGGACTCGCACAGGGGGAGACTGGACAGGGGCTGATGGGAAAGGCCGAGGGACTCTTCGGAACGGCCAAGGACAAGGCCGAGGGACTCTTTGGACAGGCCAAGGACAAGGCCGCCAATCCGCTCGCAAGTCTTCTGCCTCCAGGGGCTGCGGACATGATCGGAACCCTTACACCGAAGGAGATTCCGCGCGCCAAGGCTCCAACCCTGGAGAGTTTCCTGGAGTCGCAAGGCATCCCTCAGATTCCAGTGACATCGAAGAAGATCCCCGGAGACTTCCTTGGCAATGGAGCCCGCTGGTGGGTGAAAGCAGCCGCGTCTCCGTATCTCGGAGTCCTGGTGAAGCTGACCTTCGTGTTCTTGTTTTTCATCAGCTTCTTGGAGTCCACGCCGCTCGTCGGGAGTGTGCTGTCTGTTGCGCTGGATGCGACCCTTGCTGGTGGACGCGTGCTCGTGAAGGTCCTCCAGAAGGGAATTCCGGCCGCACTGGGATTGCTTCCTGTCCCGTATGCGCAACTCGTAGGTGTCATTCTCGTCTCTGTCGTCGGCATGTTCGTCTGGACCATTCTCGCCATCATCTCCTTCCAGCGGCAGGACTTCTCCTCGGCCATCGACTCGATGTTGCGGGTCCTCCCTCCTCCGCTGGGAGATTCCCTCGGAGACGGGTTCTTGGAACTGAACCGGACGTGGGACCGGATGAATGACAAGCGTATCAAGCTCACGGACGACATCTGGAACGGTCTTCTACTCGTCCAGGAGATGATTGGAACTGCGTCCAAGGTCGCAGGGTCGAGTGCATCCGGACTTCTCGGACGGATCCAATCAGGAAGTGATACGCTCCTCAACGCAGTTCAAGGTGTGCGTGCAGCGTCTCCCATTCCTCTCGCGGCTCCCGTTCCCGAGCCTGTCCCGGTCGCAGCCCCTCTGGCGACTCCCGTTCCTGAGCCCGTTCCTGTTGCAGCCCCGCCCGTTCCCGAACCCGTCCCTGTCGCGGCACCTCCAGTCCCATCTGCCCCACCCGTTGTCGCCCCGGCTCCTGTTGTCGCCCCGCCCGTCCCCGAACCCGTTCCTGTCGCGGCACCCCCTCCACTTCCCCAACCCGTCGCGGCTCCAGCCCAATCTGCCCTCGACCGACTTCGGACCCAGAAAACCTCCTTCACCGCCCCCAAACAGCTCCGGGGTGGTAACAGGCTTTCAACAAAGACGCGTCGTGCTTCCAAATGGAAGACCCTTCCCCTGTCCGTGAGATTCTCCGAAGCTGGATTGCGCTAGACGATGAGCTTCGGGCTCTGGCGACGCAGGCCAAGGATCTTCGGGCTCGCAAGCAGGCGCTCAGTGCCCAGGTGATGGAGTTCATGCGAGGCCAGAACCTCGACCAGTTCGTGCTGGAGGGAGGTGGGGGGACGATTGCCCGCCAGCAGCGGACCACACGGGCTCGCCCGAACAAGGCCGTTGTGCGCACCCAGATTGCCATGCTCCTTGCCGATGACCCCCAGCGGATGGCTGAAGTCCTTCGGACGATGGAGGGACTTCCGGGACCCGGAGAGGAGCCGGATGCGGGCTCTGTCGTGACCCGTGAGCTTCTGACCCGTCGCCTGCCTCGCGCCCAGCAGATTTCCCTGCAGTAGTGCGGAAGACCCGCGTCGTTTGACTCGCCGGAAAGGGTAATGCAGTGGCTTGTCGTTCTTCTGGTTGCCCTTCTCTACATCCACCTCTTTAACGCCCTCGCCCAGATCCCGGACCTCACCCTCGGGGGGCTCTGGCGTCGGTTCTTTCCGGTCCTCTCTCTTCGCCTAGAAGGATAAAATGATTGTCCCTCTCCTTGCCGCCCTCGGGATGACAGCCTTCGTTCTCGTCGTCGAAGAGCTTACGAGACGCTGTGTACGAGAAAGGAAGGACGATGTTTGAATCGTGCTCTGTCGAACTCCTGGAGACCTTTGGAAGTGACCTCACGGTCGTCAATGCCGCACGCGTCAGCCTCGGAAAGGAGGTTCACGAGTTCGGAGAGAAGGATGCGCGTCTGATCACGTATCTCGCGGACCACAACCACGTGAGCCCGTTCTTCCACCCCCAGGCTCGGTTTCGCCTGAAGATGCCGATTTGGATGGCCCGCGAGTGGTATCGTCACACCGTGGGCTTTGCGCGCAATGAAGTCAGTCGCCGCTACGTGGACTCCCCGCCCACCTTCCATCTGCCCGACGCCATTCGCACCCGCGCCCCGAACAAGAAGCAGGGCAGCAGCGAGCAGGAGCACCCCAAGTCCGACGACGCCCTGTATCTCATTCAGCAGTCCTGCGAGGAGTCCATGCGGACGTATACAGTGCTTCTCGAGGAAGAGGTGCCTCCCGAGCAGGCGCGAATGGTCCTGCCCCAGAACATGATGACCGAGTTCATTGAGACGGGCAGTCTCGCAGCCTATGCGCGGTTGGTGAACCTGCGGAAGACCGAGGATGCCCAGAAGGAGATTCGGGATGTTGCGAACGAGGTGTCTACCCTGTTGCACTCGGCGTTCCCGCACTCGTGGGGCGTTCTAGTACGCGAAACACTCGCCCCTTGATGATCGTCTTGGGCTTGGACGACAGCCGAATCCAATCGGCAATCCCCTTGATTTTGGACTCTTTGAACAGCTGAAGTAAACACTCTCGATGCTGGGCGGTCTCGCTCACGTCGCGATTGCAGAGGATACAGGACATTGCTCTGTTCCCTTACCCCAAGTGAAAACGCTTCTTGTAATCCGCGATGGAGGCCTTGAGACTGGGCTTATTCCAGAGGACCCATTTGGCAAGGGCGCCGGCCGTGGTGGGATCGGTCCAGTCCTCCCCCATATGTCCATGCCGCTGGAGGTAGCGAGCCTTCCTCCGCGTATCCTTGTGCTTGGTGAAGTCGGACATGCCCCGGGCTCCAAACGAGGTGGTCTTCGTATGCCCATCCGGGTACACAAAGGTCGCATCGAACTTCTTCGCGGGATTGTGGGAGCGCTTGAGACTCTTCAAGCGAAGCCTGCGGGTCTTCATTGTATCCTCATGGGAAAATCCACCCCCCACGTCACCTAAAGGTTCCGCCCCACACAGGTCCACCCCCTACTCCTCCAGCGCCTCCAGCCACGGTGCCCGCTCCTCAACCGGCACCTTCAACTCCTCCATCACCTCCATCGCCCGTTGGAGCTTATGCCGTGGGGACAGCTTCAGCTCTGCGATGGCGGCCATCTTCTGTTGGAGGATCTCTCCAACCGCCACCGGGGGCCGGAACGCCTCGTCGAATCCGACAAGCACGTTCGCCAACCGGCTCAGGTGTCCGTCGCAGCACATGCCGACAGACTCCACGCATTCCTCCCAGACCCGCTTGACCAACTCCTCAAACAGCGCATTGGCCTCCGGGGTCCTGTCATCTGTCGCCAGCAGGACCTTCTCGACCAACCCCTCCAGCACCCGCTTGTACAGAGTGTCGTTGGTCTTCCGGCACGTGCGCTTCCCATACCAGTGGCGCACATCCTCCATCACGCGCCAGTAGTCCTCGAACGAGGGCCTCATGACGGCCATCCACCACCGCGTGAGGATGCTGAGCGTGTCCCCCGGCGTCGAGGGCGTCGCCTCCAGCAGCAGGTCCACGTTGTCGTTGGTCTGCTTGGCCACCACCGCCGTGTGGACGTTCTGGTTGTCCGCAGCGAGCCGTCCCATCGGCCCGAGGGGCGGAGGCGGCGGTTGGTTGTCAGCGGGCGGTACCCAGTGCACCGGCGCCCACACCACCGGCTGCTGCTCCATCGGCGGCAGCCCCCGCTCCTCCCGCCAGAGGTTCACCCAGAAGTCCGTCATCACGGTTCCCGGGAGCTCCACCGGCGCTGTCGCCATGAAGTACCGGCGCGCCACTGCGAAGGCCGTGTGGTCCTCCAGCCGCAGCGGATCTCCCACGGGGAGGCGCATCCTCTCCCGGACGCCCCGTGTCACCTCCTGCCAGGTCAGCCGCGGCACCCACTCCAGGTAGGCGTCCAGTGTGGCCTGCGTGTGCAGAGCCTCCTGCCGCCGCTGCTCATCCCGAGCCTGGCGGACCTCCATGCGTCCCCAGTGCCACTCACACACCTCCTCTCCCGCCCGGCGGTCCAGCCCGCACCATTGTTCCTCCCCCGCGACGCGCCGTGTGCAGTGGCAGCGTGTCTCGTCCGGCCGCGGTCCCAGCGCCTCTCCCTTGCGAATGTGTGTCCCGCAGTAGTCCGAGTTGATCCGCGCCCCGTGGGTGCAGCGGGTGAAGGCGGCAGTGTAGAAGGCGCAGCGAGGCATTGTGTCAGTGTCTGGTGTGAGAGAGTCAGGGGCCCTGTCCGGTTTCCATGGCCAGACCCAATCCGTTTTTGTCACCTCCCCCTAGGTGACAAAAACATATCCGAGTTGGGCATGGAGAACCCTCCTATCCCAGTCACCATGGCACGCCCACTCATCGCAGATGTGGCGCTCGCCGTGTCCAGGCTGGAGGCAGTGCACTGCCCCAAGACGACGAACAAAGGTATTGTAGGACTTCTGTGTGAGAAGCTGACCGGCATCCCGACGAGCTCGGCGAAGCTGGATTGTATGGACGGGGAGGTGAAGGTCTTCCCGCTGAAGCAAACCAAGACCGGCCTTGTGCCGAAGGAGACCATCGCTGTGACGATGCTCAACAAGAGCCACCTCCAGGCGCAGGACACGTTTGAGTCCTCCGACTGCGGGACAAAATTGAAGCGGGTGCTGTATGTCCCCTACCTGCGGGAGGGGGAGATGGTGAAGTTCTTCCCGCCCACCGATCTCACGCTCTCCCCTGAGCTCACGGCAACGCTCGCCAAGGACTACGAGGCGATTCGTGCGGGCTTCCTCGCGGACGAGACGCTCTCCTCGAGCACGGGGACGTACCTCCAGACCCGCACCAAGGGCGCCGGAGGGTCTGCGCCGAAGACGCGTGCGTATTACCTGCGCACGCAGTTCATCACGACGTTCCTTCCGAAGACCTGGTAATGAGAACCTCCATCGTGCGGGCACTGGGGTCCTTCGAATGAATGGCCCGCCGCGCGAGAACCTGATGTGTTTTGTAGTTGGGATCCGGGAACGCCTCGCGAACCAGTGGGACATCCGAATTGCTCATGAGGAAGGGACAGGGGAGGGCCTTCAGTCCTGTGAAGAGCGCCTCGTGGAGCGAGAACCCTCCTGCCACATAGCTGACGAAGGAGGTTGCGGTCTCAGGGGCATAGGGTGGGTCCACGTAGACGAAGTCCCCCGCCTTCACGCGAGGGAGCACAGTCTCAAAGCTCTCGCAGGAGAACACGACCGGTGCGAGGACCTTCGACATCTCCAGCAGGGTCTCGAGGCTTGGGAGCTCCACGCTTTTGTAGTGCCCATAGGGGACGTTGAAGCCCCGCGGCCCTTCGCGATAGACACCTCGGAAGCAGGTCTTGTTCAGATAGAGGAAGAGCGCTGCGTGTTGCGGCCCTGCTGGGGGAAGGCTGTTGGAGAGATCGCGCATGCGGTAGTAGAAGGCTTCCGGGTCCTCTCCTCGCTCGTCCTCGAGGATGCGAAGACAGACACTCACAGCCTCTGGAGAGGACTGGACACACTGGTAGACGTTGATGAGCGCTGGGTTCACATCCGAGGCATAGACGCGCGTGGGGCTGCGAGAGGCCAAGACCGCCAGCAGGACACTGCCTCCACCCACGAAGGGCTCGTAGTAGGTCTCTAGCGTTGCCGGAATCAGGGGGAGAAGGGTGTCGAGGATCTGTGTCTTGCCTCCGACCCACTTGAGGAGAGGCTTCATGGTACAAGGCCGTTGTTTTCAAGGCGAGACGTCCGTTTTCTTAGGTGACAAAAACGGAAAGGTTCATGCCATGGAAGGAGGCCTAGTACCCCCCAAGACTCTCTTCAGACACACGCAACAATGGCTTCCAACATCAGCTCTCGCGGAACGATTGAGAACTTTCTGCACCAGGGCATCACGCCCCAGGATGCAGCGATGGAACTCGGCGACAACGAGTTCGACGCAGGCGCACAGACAGTGGTCTTCGACATTGACACGAGGACCCAGACGCTCACGGTGAGCGGCGACGGAATGGGTATGGACAAGGATGGGATGACCACGGGACTCCGGATCAACAACACGCGCCCGGCCTCGGAGGCGATTGGGCTCCGGGGAGTGGGAGGCAAGGCAGGGCTGGCCGTCCTCTCGGGGCTGGAGTCCTCGGCCCTCATCCTCTCGCAGATGCAGGGACAGAAGGTATATGAGGTGGAGATTGACTGGCCGGCGACAATGCGCGAGGACAAGTGGGCGCCCACGCCGTCTGGCCTCACGCTGGACAACTGCAGGGTGTGGGAGGAGAACCGGATTCACCCGGAACACGGCACGGTGGTTCAGGTGAAGATGCCCCAGGCGGTCCTGGAGAGGCTCCTCCCGAACCTGGCCGCGGAGCTGGTGCGGGTCTACGAGGGCAGGCTCGCCGACGGGCGGGTCATACGGGTGGTGATTGATGGGGTCGAGCAGGACCTCTCGACCGCCCGCGCGCTGGGCTACGCCACGGCCCCGCACAAGCAGGCGACCAAGATCCAGCTCCTGCGCAACCCCGGGACCGGTGAGATGCGGGGGTACCTCGAGCGGGACTTCCACAAGAAGAAGGTCTGGTGCCGGAAGGACGGTCGGAAGATCCACCGGGACCACCAGCAGGCTCTGGAGAGCGGGTTCGAGTGTGTGGGGGAGTTCGAACTCCTCAGCGCCTACGACCCGAGCTGGCTGGGGTGCGGGTACATGAGCCCGTGCCGGAATGGGCGGTTCCTGGGCGCCATCCGCACCCAGTTCCCGGGGGCTGATGACTATGGAAAGCGGAAGGTCGTCGCCAACTCGCGCCACGGCCTCCTCTTCACCCAGGTCAACGACGCCCACATCGGCGTACAGGTGAACAAGAGCGCAGTGTCTCGGGAGGACATGAACTCGGTCCTGCTGGCCGTCGTGGACTGGGCGATGATGGACTTCAGCACCAAGGTCTGGGCTGGCATCAAGCCTGCAGCGGTGGTCCCGCCGGCAGAGGAGAAGGAGCTGAAGAGGCGCTGGAAGCTCTTGCGGGAGGCCTGCTGGACAAAGAGGGGCCTCCTCGAGGAGTTCGAGGCACGGGTGCTGGAGGTAGCAGACGACTCTGACGACGAGGAGGAGAACTAGACAGACTGTATGACAACCAAACTACACAACCCATAAACAGACCCTCTCCATAGAAGGCGCTCCCCTCAGGGGTGGGAGGAGCCCTTTTCCACTTGGATCCTGCACATCCCCCAACACAAAACGCCACCCCCACGACCCCCCGACGCCCCTCTCTCTCCGCTCCCCGCGACTCCTGCAGTTTCCCTGAGACCATTTACACAGCTTGACCCCATTTACACG
>JAIYBN010000002.1 GCA_027488515.1 Pseudomonadota bacterium | reverse complement strand
TTTGCTGACTCGAGGGCCGAAGGCTTCCGGCCGGAGAGGTGGAAGATCTCGAGTGCCCGGACGAGGCGGTATCGATCAGCAGGTCCGATTTTTCGAGCTTGAACCGGATCCTCTTTCAGTAGCTCACCGAACAGGTCTTCCGTCGGGCGATCGGCAAGGCTGTTCCGGAACTCCGGAGATCCCTCGGGGGCGTCCCAGAGTCCTTTGCGAAGCGCTTTCAGATAAAATCCGCTTCCCCCCACGATGATGGCCCGTTTGCCACGTGAGTGGATCTCCTCGAGCCGCTCCTTGCAGTCCTTGAGGAAACGGCCTGCGTGATAGGTTTCAAGCGGATCGGCCACATCGACCAAGTGGTGGGGGACTTGGGCGCGCTCCTCGGCCGTCGGTTTCGCCGATCCGATATCGAATCCCCGGTAAAAGCAGACGCTGTCGGCATTGATGATTTCAAGGCCCAGACTCGATGCGACTTCGACGGCCAGGGAGGATTTACCCGATGCTGTCGGACCGCTCAGGACAATCGACTGAACCATTCTTCCACCTTGTTGCGGGAGAGGGTGATCGAAGTGGGGCGTCCGTGAGGGCAATTCCCGGGGTGTTCGCAGGTGAACAGTTTCCGGACCAGATCGCGGGCCGACCATTCGTGAATGGTGTCTCCAGCTTTGAAGGATGAGCGACAGGCTTCCATGGCGATTTTCTCGAACAAGACCTCGTCCCAGGTCGGATGCTCGGGGCCGGCATCTTCGTTTTCCAGTCGTTCCAGCAGGTTCCGGAGCCGCTCCGGTAAGGTGCCTGAACCCCAGACCGACGGGATGGCGCGGAAAACCACCGACTCCTCACCGAACACCTCAGCGTCGAATCCGAGCGGCTTGACCCAATCGAGTTTGTTTCTGAGTCGTATCAGTCGATCCGGAGGAAACTTCACCACCTCCGGGACCAGGAGCTGTTGGGTCTCGCACCCTTGCTTTCCGAGGACGCCTTTTTTGATTTGCTCGTAACGGACACGTTCATGGGCCGCGTGTTGATCGATCAGGGTGATCTTGTCGTCTTTTTCGAAAGCGAGGTAAGTGGCGAACCAGACTCCGCGGTACTCACCGATCGGTGTCGAGTCGAAAAAGGCGGGTGGGGTGGTGGATGGCCCTGTGCCTGCCTGTGTTTCCGCATTCAATGCGAGAAAGGGAGTCGATTCGCGATTCCACTGTGGAGGATGGAAGCCCGGATCCGGACCGGGACCGGCATCCCGAAAGGCCGGACGCCCGAGGAGGCGCTCGAATGCCGCATCACAGAGCGCATAAATCTTACGCGACTCGAGGAAGCGGATCTCGGTCTTCCCGGGATGGACGTTCACATCGAGTTCATCCGTAGGGAGATCGATGCGGACCACGCAGACCGGGAAATTTCCCGGAAGGAAAGACTGTTTCAGAGGATTCAAGATCGCGGATTGAAGGGTCCGGTCCCGGAGGGCCCGACCGTTCACAATCTGGTACATCCCCCGGGTGTGGGGCAGGCTCAGGCCCTTGAGCCAGATGACCCGGATCGAATAAGAGCCCGGAAGTTCGGTTTCGACGATTTCGAAAGGGTTGTCGTCCGCCAGCATCCGGACCGTCCGGTCCTTGAGACTCTCTGCAGGAAGCTCGAGCAAAGTCCGGTCTTCATTCTTGAGAGTGAAGGCCACCTCCGGATGGGTCAATGCCAGGCGTTCGATGATCTCACGCACAGCGGAGGTCTCGGCGCCGATCGACTTCAAGAACTTGAGGCGCGCCGGGATCTGGGAAAACAGGGAAGCCACCCGGACCCGGGTTCCGTGAGCGGATCCCAGGAAGGAGATGTTCGGAACATTCCGCGCATCCACCCGCTCTGCAGCGCTTTGGGCGAGGCGGATCTCGTGTGTCACGGTTGAGCCGCTCGCTCTGGAGACGACAGAAAGTTCGGAAACCGAGGCGATGCTCGGCAAAGCCTCTCCCCGGAAGCCGAGGGTGTTCAGCCTCGACAGATCCTCGAATTCGCGGATCTTGCTGGTGGCGTGGCGCCCGATGCAAACCTCGAGGTCTTCGCGAGGCATCCCCGAGCCGTTGTCGGTGACCTCGATCAACTCGGTTCCACCCTTCGCCAGACGCACTTCCACGGCGGAAGCACCGGCATCGATCGCATTCTCACAAAGTTCCTTGACGACACTCGCGGGCCGCTCGACCACCTCACCGGCGGCAATCCGCTCGGCGATCAGGGAAGGTAGAATCCGGATGTTTCCCATGGCAGGGCCGTTCAGACGGCGATGGTGACGCGGTTCCGGCCACTCTTCTTCGACTCATAAAGAGCCTTGTCAGAGGCCTTGATCAGGTCGGTCGCGGTTTCCATGTCGGACTTGAGTTCTGCGACGCCGAGACTGGTGGTCACCGGGATCCTCTGACCCTCGTAATTGAATTCATGCATCTGCACTTTGCCACGGATGGTCTCGGCGATCTTGCCCGCTTCTTGCGCGGACTTGGACGGCATCATGAGGCAGAACTCTTCACCACCGTAGCGGGCGAAGATGTCACTCTTCTGGATGAGGCCGAGACCCCGGACCAGGTTGGTGAATTCTTTCAGTACAAAATCCCCGCCTTCGTGTCCGTAGGTGTCGTTCACTTTCTTGAAGTGATCGAGATCGAAAAACATGAGCGAGATGGGAGTGGAAAGTGCCTTGGCGCGCTTCACTTCCGCCTCGATGGCTTCGAGGAAGTAACCTTTGTTGAAACATTTGGTCATCGGATCGGTGTTGGCCGCCTGGTTCAGGTTTCCGTAGAACACGATTTCGAGCTCACCCGCAGGGAGGTACTTCACGATGGAGTTACCGAGTTTGATCATGTCCTCTTTTGAAAGGGTCACGACATTACCCGGCTCGAGCTTCTTGCTGTTCACGGAGGTTCCGTTCGATGAACCGAGATCTTCGATGGTCACGGCCCCGCCGGATTGTTTGATCCGGGCGTGCTTGCGGGAAATGGATCCGTCCGGGATCGAGATGTCCGCTGCCGGATCCCGACCGATCACCATCTCATCCGCCGTGATGAAATACCGGTGTCCTTGCGGGGTCCCCTTGATCAGGATCAGACAAGCCGGTTGCTCCTTCGCTTTCTGGAGTTCGCGGTTGATGGTCTCTTGGTCGAATCCGAGGATCGCTGTGCGGTCTTTCGAGTCAAAATCACTGTTTGCCATGGCAACCCCATCTTAAAGGAAAGCCGCTGTAATTGAAAGAGAAGGTGCGATCGCCCGGATTGAGTCAGAATCCCGACTGGCAAAATGCGTCAACTCACTCCCGGTGGAGCCTCAAGCGATGGACGGTGTCCTCCGGATCGGCGTTTTTCGCCTGTTTTTTGATCTGTTCCAGCGTCTCACGGATGTAAACCTTGCCTTCTTCCACCCCCGGTTGATCAAAGGGATCCACCCCGAGGAGTCGACCCGCATAGGCGGTCAGAACGGACAACGCGAAGAAAAAGGCACCGATGGATTCTTCGGTCAGGGAGTCCAGCTGGAGCTGGAGTGCAGGACGCCCCCGGTTCTTCATCACCTTTTGAATGGCGCGGAACTCAGTGTCCAGCAATGAGCCGAGCTCCTGACCTTCCAGGAGCTCGAAGGTCTTCACCGGGAACTTCACCGACGGGACAGGCACTTTGGGTCCGAAATCCTGGATGTTCACAAACCAGATCACCTTGTCGTTCGGGCCGTCACGGAGGAGCTGGAGCATGGAATGCTGATCCACAGCTCCGAGTGAGGGTACGGCGGTGAAGCCTTTTCCATCCTTACCGAGACTCTCCGACCAGAGCTGCACCCACCAGGCACCCGCCTGTCTGAGAGGGGTCGCGTAGGGCATCATCACGTGAATGGGATGGGTTTCCCGTTTTTTCATGAAGGACACCGCCCAAGTCAAAAACAGGTTCTTCTCCTGGCTTGCGCGCTCACAGTAATCGCGGATTTTCTTGGCGCCCAGAAGGAATGCGTCCAGATCGAGGCCGGCGAGTGCGGCAGCGAATAGACCCACGGGAGTGAAGACACTGAACCGGCCACCGACCGATGGTGCGATCTCCAGTGTGGAAAGCCCCTCTTTCTGGGCGAATTCGAGCAACTCTCCTTTGGCAGGGTCGGTGATGGCCACGGTCTGGGCAGCGGCTCGTTGGGTTCCGAGCGCTTGAACCAACCAATTCCAGGCGAGCATGAAGATCGAAATCGTCTCGTAGGTGGTCCCGGATTTGGTCACGACGCAAACCAGGGTCTCTTCGGGCTTCATCCGCGCGATCCGGTATTGCCAGTCGATCGGGTCCGGGTTCTCGAAAAAGTGGAATTGAACGGGTGAGGAACTCCGGTGTTTGAGGGCTTCGATCAGACAGAGGGGGCCGAGGCTGCTTCCACCGATTCCGATGAACAGGCAGTGACGGATCCTGGAATCACCCTTGAAGCGGTCGGCGAGGGTCCGGCAGGCTTCGATTTGTGAAAGGGAGGGATCGATCACAGAGTCATAGAATCCGGACACCCTCGCGCGAAGACCGTCCAGGGTGGCGAGCCACTTCGCATGGGCTTCTTCCCGCTCTTCACGGGTGATCTCGGTATTGAGTCCGCTCCAATCGAGGAGCAGGGGGGAACTGCCAAAACGGGATGCACTGATCGACATGGGGCGATCCTAGCTGAATCCCGTCCCGTTGGAAAGAGCCCCTTGGCCGGACTTCAGTTCTGCTTGAGTGCGCGGGAGATCACGAGGCGTTGGATCTGGTTCGTGCCTTCGACAATCTGGAGCATCTTCGCTTCTCGCATGAGTCGCTCCACCGGGAACTCCCGAGTGTATCCCGAGCCACCGAGGATCTGGACCGCATCGGTGGTCACCTTCATCGCCATGTCGGTCGCCAACACCTTCGCCTGGGCGGCCTGGATGGAGAAGGGGAGTCCTTGGTCCTTCAGAAAAGCGGCCTTTTGAACGATGAGCTTGGCCGAATGGTACTCGTTCAGCATGTCAGCCAGCATGAAGCCGACGCCCTGGAACTCGAGGATGGGTTTTCCGAACTGCTCGCGAAGATTGGCATGACGGCTTGCGCACTCGATCGCAGAGCGGGCGATCCCGAGCGCTGTGGCCGCGATCGTGATCCGGCCGGAATCGAGCGCGGCGAAGGCGACCTTCATTCCATCCCCCTCCTCGGCGATCCGGTTTTCAGCCGGCACCCGGACGTTTTCCAAAAGCACTTCCATGGTGTGCGAGATGTTCATCCCCATCTTCTTCTCGCGCTTCCCCATCGAGATGCCCGCCATGCCTCTTTCAAGGATGAAGGCGGAGACGCCTTTCGCACCGGGACCACCGGTGCGAGCCATGGCGATGAACACATCGGCTTCGTCAGCCTGGGTGATCCAGAGCTTGGTGCCGTTCAAGATGTAGTGGTTTCCGTCCCGGACCGCTGTGGTCCGGAGACTGGCGGCGTCGGAGCCGCTCCCCGCTTCGGATAGGACGAACGATCCGATTCCCTCACCTGATGCGAGTTTCGGAATGAATTTCCGTTTCTGAGCTTCATTCCCCTGTTTCTCGAGAATGACCTGAGGCAGGCCGGTGACCGCGACACTCACCGCATAGGATCCGCTCTCGGCGGCAATCTCTTCGATGGCTCCGAGGTACTCTTGATAACCGAGTCCTGCTCCACCCGAGCTTTCGGACACCGGAATGCCCGTGAGCCCGAGGCTACCGAGCTCCCGGATGATGTCGCGTCGGAAGGTTCCCGTTTCTTCATCATGTTCCACAATCGGGCGGATCCGTTCTTGGGCGAACTTTCTCGCAAGCGTACGGATCTCGATTTGGGCTTCGGTTTCGAAGGTGGTGTCGAAAATCATACTTTTTCTCCGTACACGGGGAATCGTCCGCACAGTTCCTTCACGGATTCGCGGATCCGGGTGAGGGTTCCTGCGTCTCCCTTGGATTGAACCGCATCCCGGATCCAAAGGGCGATCTGCTTCATCTCGGCTTCCTTGAGTCCCCGGGTGGTCATCGCGGGAGTACCGACACGGATGCCACTCGTGACGAAAGGCGATCGTTTTTCATTAGGCACCGTATTCTTGTTCACAGTGATGCCGGCGAGGTCGAGCCAAGCTTCGGCCTCTTTACCGGTCACTTCACCGGAGTGGCTCTGCGAAAGATCGATCAACATCAGGTGATTGTCCGTGCCATGGGTGACCAGTCGGAATCCGAGTTGGATCAAGGATTCAGCGAGTGTCTTCGCGTTCCGGATCACCTGCTCCTGATAAGCCTTGAATTCGGGAGTGAGCGCTTCGCCGAATGCCACGGCCTTGGCGGCGATCACGTGCATGAGGGGGCCGCCCTGAATTCCCGGGAAAATGAGGGAGTTCACGGCTTTCAGGTTTTCCTGTGAACACAGGATGATCCCACCGCGTGGGCCACGGAGTGTCTTGTGAGTGGTCGAAGTGGTGTAAGCCGCATGGGGGATCGGGCTCGGGTGCAGGCCGGCGGCGATTAAGCCCGCGATGTGGGCCATGTCCACTACCAGCTTGGCCCCGACTTCTCCGGCGATCTCACCGAAGATTTTGAAATCAATGATGCGGGAATAGGCGCTCGCTCCGGCAATGATCACCTTCGGGCGCTCGGCCTTGGCCATGTCCCGGATCTGATCGTAGTCGAGCAGGTCATTTGCCGGATTCAAACCGTAATGAACCGCACGGAACAGCTTGCCCGAGAAATTCACCGGGCTTCCATGGGTCAGGTGTCCCCCGTGCGACAGACTCATGCCCAGAATGGTGTCCCCCGGTTGCAACAGTGACAGGTAAACACCCATGTTGGCGCTCGAGCCCGAATGGGGTTGGACGTTCGCAGCCTCGGCACCGAAGAGTTTGCACACCCGCTCGATGGCCAGGGCTTCGGCTTTGTCGACGTTCACGCAACCGCCGTAATAGCGTTTTCCCGGATAGCCCTCGGCGTACTTGTTGGTCAGGATCGACCCTTGTGCCTCCATGACGGCACGTGAGGCATAGTTCTCGGAAGCGATGAGCTCGAGACCTTCTTCTTCGCGTGAAGATTCTGCGGTGATCGTTGCGTAAAGTTCGGGGTCGGTGAGTTTCAGGGGCTTTGTGAAGTTCGGATTCTGGTTCATTTCGAGAGTTCTCCCAGTTTTTGGACACGGCGGACATGGCGTTCGCCGGTTTCGGGTGTTGCGGTCAAAAAGGCACGGATCACTTCGACAGCCCGTTCGGGACTCAGGAAGCGGGCACCGAGGCACAGGACATTGGCATGATTGTGTTCACGACCGAGGCGCGCGATTTCCGGGGATTCGGCGAGAACCGCCCGGATTCCGGGGTGCCGGTTCGCGGCGATGCTCACGCCGACACCGCTTCCGCAGATCAGGATTCCGAGCGAAGCCACGGATCCCGGCTTCAGGAGCTCGCGTGCGAGCGCGTGGGCGTAGTCAGGGTAATCGACGCTGTCTCGGGAATGGGTCCCGAGATCGTTGAAGCTCACGCCCAGTGTCCCGGCCCGGTCCTTCAAAGCTTCTTTCAGTTCGAATCCGGCATGATCGGAGGCGATCAGCAGTTTCATGGGGAACCCGCCTTCTTGAAGACCAGGGACACGTTCGTGCCTCCGAATCCGAAACTGTTGCTCATCGAAGCCGTCACGGTCTTGCGAACCGCTGTGTGGGCGGTGAAGTCGAGCCCGGTCTCCGCGCACTTCGGATCCAGAGAATCGAGGTTGATCGTCGGCGGAATGACCGAATCGCGGATCGCCAGGATCGAGAATGCAGCTTCGATCGCTCCCGCGGCACCGAGCAGGTGCCCGGTCATGGACTTGGTGGAGCTCACGTGAAGATTCCCGGCGTCACCAAAAAGCCGTTTCACCGCCAATGCTTCTTGCACATCTCCGAGCGGTGTCGAAGTTCCGTGGGCATTCACGTAGGAGACGGATGCAGGCTCCAACTCCGCATCTTCGAGAGCGAGCTTCATGGCCCGGAAGCCACCCGCACCGTCCTCGAGAGGCGCGGTGATGTGGTACGCGTCCGCTGTGGCACCATAGCCAGCGATTTCCGCATAAATTTTTGCACCCCTCGATCTGGCCTGTTCGAATTCTTCCAGGACCAGAATTGCGGCGCCTTCGCCCATCACAAATCCGTCACGTCCCGCATCGAAGGGACGTGAGGCTTTTGCCGGCTCTTCATTGCGGGTGGAGAGGGCGCGCATCGATGCGAATCCTCCGATGCCGAGGGCGCAAACCACGGCCTCGGCTCCTCCGGCCAGCATCACCTTCGCTTCGCCCCTCTGGATGGCACGAAAGGATTCACCGATCGAGTGGGCGCTCGAAGCACAGGCGGAAACCGAGCAAGTGTTGATGTTCCGGGTGTCGAGGAGGATCGAGAGTTGTCCGGCAGCGAGGTTCGGAATCACCTGTGGGATGAAGAAAGGGGAGATCCGGCGGATGCCTTTGTCGCGGTAGGTGTCATGGGTCTCTTCGATACCCGGGAGTCCGCCCATCCCGACGCCGATATTGATCCCGATGTCCTCGGGAGAGATGCGATCCCTGGCGGAATCCAGTCCGGAATCCGCATATGCTTCGAGACCGGCCACGAGTGCCAGATGGATGAACCGGTCCATGCGCTTCATGTCTTTCTGGGACACGGCTTGGGTGAGGGCTGCCTGGGATGCTCCACGAGGATGAAGCGGGGTGTGCAGTGGAGCCGTCGGGTCGAAGCTCTTCACTTCGCCCGCAATCCTGCACGAGCAATCCTCAGGATCGAAAAGGGTGATGGGAGCGATGCCGGATCTGCCTTCCAAGACGGCGCTCCAGCTGCTCTCGCGGTTCAGTCCGACCGGACTCACGATTCCGATACCGGTGACGGCAACACGGTGGCTTCCATAACGTGACATGCCCGGAATTTAACCAATCCGGGTCGGAAAGGGAAACAGGAAAGCGGTGTCGGATTCGTTGCTTTGCGCAAAGCGTTAGAAATTGTGACGCAATGGCGTTTAACGCACCCTGGAAAACCCTATACAAAGCATGGTGGTCGGGGTAGCGTCCGGCGGCATGAAACGCCTCATCATTCTTCTGTCACTGATAGCCACCCTTTTTCTGACCTTGACCGCTTGTGATCCGGTTCCCCGTCGGACATTGACCACGGAGGAGAAGCTGGCCGATCTCGCGTGGATTTATTCCCAGTTCGGAGAAAACTACGCTCCTCTGGAAATGAAGCAGAAGCTCCACGGGTTCGATTATGAGCGCCTGAAGCTCGAGACCAACGATGCCGCCACCCTGACGAAGGACAATGACGAGTTTTACGCGCTGATGATGAAATTCGTCGCGAAGTTCAAAGACGCCCACACCTCTGCGGCGCTCACCAACGCATCCTTGCCGAACCGTGCACAGGTGGCGTTCCTCGGATTCGCCGGTTACCGGGAGGGCGAGGAACTGGTCGTGAGTCAGCTGTTGCCGACCATTGATCCCAAGTCGGAGTATCCCGTGAAGGTCGGAGACAAGATCCGTAAACTCGACGGGAAGTCCCTGCGCGAGCAGATCGAGAGCGTACTGGTTCCACTGCGTGACCTCGGAAACGGGGAAGCCAACCTGACGTTCCACATGAACAAGCTGTTCACCCGGATCTCGACCCAGAACGGGCTTCCGGAGGGTAAAAATGCCGTGCTGACCGTAGAGCGGGACGGAAAGACCCTGGAACTGGATCTTCCTTGGGTGGTCCGTGATTTGTTCCAGTTCAGGATGGAGCAGGACCAGGCCAAGGCCGCCCAAGCCAAGAAAAACGGGAATTTCATGATGGTGGCGGACAACCGTGCAGAAACCGGGGTGTTCTCGTTCCGGTTTGTCGGATTCGACGGCAGGATGGAAATGCCGATCGACCGGATTCAAAGCGTACTCCGCGGAGTTCGCAAGACATTTGCAGACGGATTCCGCTTCATCGACGGGATCGAGACCTGGAGTCCGGTGGAGAACGCTTCAGGAGCCGCCGGGGAGCTCTCTCCCCTCGAAGCCCTCTCGAAGCGGAGGTTCGTGCTCGAGAATGCAGTGATGATCGATGTCGCAAAAACCTATCCTGCATACGTGGCCCCGGTGCGACTGCTCGATTCGACCGGTAAACCGACCAAGAAGAAGGAACTCGTGGGTTACATCCTGATCGACACTTTCTCTCCAGACCAGGAGGAGAGCACGGTGATGGCTGAATTCAAGGCGACTTTGAAGGCCATGCAGTCCCTGGGTGTGCAACGCCTGATCCTCGACACCATCAATAACGGCGGTGGGTCGTTGGTTCTCGGAATGAAGATGGCCCAGGCTTTGTCTTCGACCCGGATCGAGATGCCGAAGATGCAGTTCCGTCTTTCGGACAGCTGGCTCGATCAGTTCGAATCGGAGTCGATGAATGCCAGTAACGACTCGGAGCGCGAAATCTCGCGCAGAATTCTCGGGGATTTCGAGTCCCAGAGACGGGCGGGACTCCGGCTGTCGGCTCCTTTGTCGGCAGAGGTTCTCGCTCCATTCTCGATCGCCCCGAATGAGGCTCTTGAAGAGGGTTTCGAGGTTGTTTTGATGGTGAACGAGATGTGTGCTTCGATGTGTGACATCTTCGCCGCGATGTTGCAGGACAACGGGATGGCCACGGTCATCGGTCAAAGGACGATGGGAGCGGGCGGAAATGTGGTGAATCACAACCAGGCGCCGAACAGCCACCTCGATTTGAGACAGACAGAGTCGTTGATCGTGCGGAAAGACCGGACGGTCGACCCTGAGGGGTATATCGAGAATTTCGGTGTCCGCCCGACGGTGGAGCTGAAGACCTTCGGGATGGCGAGGGAGAAGTACAAGGGGGCGGTTCAGAAGGCTGCCTCTTTGCTCACCACAAACTGACCCCTTTCCCTGTGGATCACCCCCTCATTCGGGGGTGAGTACCCGGTTGTGATAATCAACATAAATGGCCAGGTGATCCTCAAGTCCCCGGATGTTTTTTGTCGTGCACCAAGTTCGCCTGATCAGGCGGCTCAGGTTCGCACGCAACATTGCGCAGGTGTGATTGAGTGCAAACAGTGGATCGAACGCCAGTTTCTTCAACTCACCCTGACCAGTCACCGCCCCTCGGCCACCCGGCGTGACCGCGTGTTTTGCAAACGGGAAATACTTTTTTAAAGCCGCGGGATAATGCGGGTTTTGATCAGAGAGGAATTCTGCATCCGGAATCACTGTTGAAACCAAGCCCTTGAACAAACGATTCCAGCCCTGCTTTCGTTCATCTTTTCTCCGGCCGTACTTTTCGATGGATTTCCTGGCAAGTGATCCCTTGGCAGGCATTCTCGAGACCTGAATCCCAAGGATCTTTCGAGTGTTAGGATCGACTGCGAGAGCCACACTCAAGGGTTTCAATTTGGTGTGCTCGAAGGTTTCGAGGTCATCAAATTGAACGTGTTTCAGTCGATCCCGCCCATGTTTGATCAGGCGAGTCTTCTCCCGTCTGGCGCATTCATTGGCAATGAAGCGGAAGTATCGGACCACGGTTTTCTTGTCGACCCCCACCAGGATGGCGGCCCTCCTCTGGGAAACGGTGGAGGCCATGAGACGGTAAAGAGGCTGGACGATGCGCCTTCTTTTTTGCCGGTACCTGGGTGTTCCGGTGCTTTGTGAGAAGTTGAGTCCGCAGGAGCGACAAATGAATCGTCTGACACGACGGCTGTCGCATGCGCGGAAGTATGTCCCGTTTGCGATCACTGATCCGGTTCTAGGACCTTGGGTTTTGTGAGAGGGGCACTTTAAACGAGGACAGCCTGGTTTCATGGAAGCTAATCCCACAAAAACCAGGCCGAACCTTGTTACTGTTTGAAAATATCAACAGCCAAATGGGGCAGTTGGTCAGTGATTAGCGCTGGCCTTCGCATTGATGTAATTGATCACATCCCCCACGGTCTTCATCTTCTCTGCTTCTTCATCGGGGATGTCCATGTCGAATTCTTCTTCCATGGTCATCACGAGTTCGACGATATCGAGGCTGTCTGCACCGAGGTCTTCGATGAAGGATGCTGCCGGCTTCACTTTTTCCGATTCAACCGCCAGCTGGTCGCAAATGATCGTACGGACTCTGTCTTCTGTATTCGTGGACATTTCTGTCTTCTCCTTTATGATCGCTTGAAAACGATTCCGGTGTTTTAATGCGCCGGGGCCTAAATGTAAAGGCCACCGTTCACCCCGATCACCTGACCGGTCAGGTATCGGGCGCCATCAGAGGCTAAAAATCCAACTATTTCAGCAACATCCGAAGCCTGACCGAGCGTGCCGAGAGGGATGTTCCGGGTGATCGCTTCCCTCTGTTCCGGAGTCAACACCCCCGTCATCTCGGTTTCAATGTATCCCGGGGTCACTGCGTTCACCCGGATCTGACGTGACGCCAGCTCCTTTGCCAGGCTCTTGGTCAGGCCGATCATGCCGGCCTTTGCGGCGGCATAGGCCACTTGGCCGGCATTCCCCATTTCTCCGACCACGGAAGAGATCTGGATGATCGATCCCGTACGCTGTTTCATCATCAAACGGGCCGCTTCCTTCGAGCAGAGTATCGCACTCGAAAGGTTCGTATCGAGAGTCCGGTCGAGGCTTTCCTTCTTCAAGCGGAGGATCAGTGAGTCCTCCGAAATGCCCGCATTGTTCACCAGAACCCGGAGCGGGTGGGGGGATCCGGAAATCTTTTGGAATGCGTTCTGAATTTCTTCTTCCTTCGAAACATCGAACCGGAGCGGCTCGGCCGAGCCTCCCGTTTCCACGATCTCACGGACCACTTCTTGGGCACGGGCCTCGTTCGAAACGTAGTTCACCACCACGTGGTACCCGAGCGCCCCGAGTTTCTTCGAGATCGCCGCACCGATTCCGCGCGAGCCCCCGGTCACCAAAGCAAGGCCTTTCAAAGATGAACTGTCCTTCACGGTTGGACTCACACTTGGAATCATGGATGCATTCCTTTTTCGGCTAATTTCAAGGTTTCGAGATCGAAAACAGGGATGGTTTCGAAAGGCAGGTTCTTTTGTCTGGCGATTCGCTTGGCAAGACCCTGGAGGACCTTTCCGGGACCGAATTCGATCGCACGGGTGACACCGGAATCGAGCAGGTGGGAAACGCTCTGACTCCACAGGACCGAATGGTCAACCTGTTCTTCGAGCAAAGGGAACACGACTCCGGGCTCGGAAGTCCGGATGGCCGTCCGATTGGGGATGTACGGGGTTCTGAGCGCCTCAGGAAGGCCCCGTCCTTTTGCCGAATCGAACTCTTCTTTCATCCGGCTCCGGGCGGGCCCCATCAGGGAGCTGTGAAACGGAGCACTCACGGACAACCGCTTCACCATCACTCCCCGGATTCCCTTGGAAGACACTGACTTTTCGAACTGTTCGACCGCGTCCACAGAACCGGAGACCACCACCTGCCCGGGGGCATTGTAGTTGGCACACTCCACCGTACACTTCAATTCGCCCTGGACTTCCTGCGCACCGGAAGCCCGGAGTGCCCGGGCCGCGTCGGTCGCCTCACGGCACCAGACCTCAATATCGGCGTCTTCAGCACCGATCACCGCTGCCATGGTTCCGAGTCCGACCGGCACCGCTTTCTGCATCGCCAGACCGCGTGTCCGGACCCAGGCAACCGCATCTGCAAAGGGGAATGCCTCCGATGCGACCAATGCGGAATATTCTCCCAGCGAGTGGCCGAGATGAACCGAGGTCTTGGCCCCGATCACCGATTCGGCGACACGGAAACATCCGGTGGAAACAGCGAGAATCGCCGGCTGGGCGTTCTCAGTCAGTGTGAGGTCCGAGTCGGGACCTTCGAACAAGAGGGTCTTGAGATTGATTCCGAGCGTGTCGGAAGCCTCCTCGATGGTCTGACGGAAAACTGTGAACTCGTCATAGAACTCGCGTCCCATGCCCACACTTTGCGAACCCTGCCCGGGGAAGAAACCTGCGATCACCTTGAGCTACCTCCAAAAAAGGAAAAACCCCCGACGGAATTCATCCGCCGGGAGTTTCTCTCGAATTCATGCCGATGTGCGGACCCTTTCGGATCCCGGCCCTCAGGCCTGGGCAGAAGCGGACTTGGATGTCTTCTTCTTGGCTTCGAACAGGCCGTTCTTGATGGCCTTGATCGAGACCGTGTGCGAGCGCACCGGAGTGTGAGTGAACTCACAAGTGGATTCGGAAATCGGATCCAGTTTGTAAGCTGCGGAATAGCGGCGCATGTTGCGACGGCTGCGAGAACTTTTCTTCTTAGGAACTGCCATGGTCCTTGTACCCTTTCGATTGAAATTTTTAGAACCATGAAGTTCCTCTAACTGCCGGAATTTGTCAAGAAAAAGCTTGACGCTCCTGCAGCTTTGGGGCACCCCTGTAGAGTCAGGAAACCATTCGAATGAAAAAAGGCTCCCCTGTTTCAAAAAAACCGAACAAAATCAAAAACAAGGTCAAGGGTCCCTCCAAGGTCCTCAAGCAGGTGAAGCAGCTTGCCCGGGGCCTGGCGCGCGCCATGTCGGCCAAGCCCGCCAAAAAAGCTCAGACCAAACCTGCTCCGAAGGCCGCCAAGGCGCCGGTCAAGGTCGTGAAGGCGCAGGCCGTCTCGAAGAAGGCTCCTGCCAAGATCGACACCAAGGCTAAAAAAACCAAAGTTGCTCCTCCGGTCAAGACCGCTCCCGCGGGCAAGCCGGCTCCTGCTAAGGTCGCTCCGGCAAAGACTCCGGCCGCACCCCAGGGAAAAAAGACCAAAGGTGGCGAAGTTCAACCCCAGCTTCCTCTCCCTCCGGTCGCCGCTTTGGTGAAGCCGGGCAAGGGCGCCAAGGGCGGAAAAGGAACCAAGCCCGTTGTTCACGTCCACAATGAAAAGATGTGTCGCGAGACCGGTTGTGAGAATTCCGCAACCACCAAAGGGTATTGCCGCCTCGATTACATCAAGAATTGGAAGAAGATCAAACGCAAGGAAATGATCCTGAAAGAGGGAAAGCTCAATCAGTACATCGAGGAATTGGTCAGCAAATATCCTGACAAGTACATCGATGTGATCCGCCAGGACCTGTCCTCGGAAGTGAATTTCAACAAAGTGATTCACGACCTCGAGTTGGACGAATCGATGGATGATCTTGATTATGACAGCGATTCGATCGATTCCCTGATCGGCAGCATCCGCAAGGAAGACGACGGCATCGACGATACGGATTTCTGACCGGCTGACTTCCGGTCAGGTTCCGGTTTTCAGTGCAGTCCGGGTGGGGTGCTTCCGCCTTTTCCGCCTTTACGTCCCTGGATGGCGTCGAGTCGTTCTTCAAGGAAGTCCTCGGCCTCTTGATGGCTTTGATCCTTGTTTTTGACCGAGTCTTCCCGGTAATTCGGGTCGTTTTTACGGAGCCAGTCCTCGGTCAATGCGTCGAGGACCGGATTGGACTTGTCGATTTTGACATGCACTTCGATTTTAGGGTGGTTTTCCGATTTCAGGGGACTCCATTGGAATGGAGCCTCTTCGAGTGCGCCCAAGGATTGATCCGCGATCTGGGCGATCCGCTCAGGAAAGGCGGGGTCGAGGTAATGCTGGAACACGGAACCCGCTGCGTCCAGGCATGCAGACAGGATTTCCATCAGTGCGGGTTTCTCCGCATTCGGATCATAGTCGGCACTGCCGAACACGGTGGTCGCCGAAATCTGGCTCGTTCCGTGGGTGAGTGTGATGGCGAGCAGGATTTCATTCCCGTAAATGGCCCCTCCGGCATGGAACCCGGACTCGGGGTGGATCTCACGGATGGCGGCGAGTCCTTCTTCGAGCCCCTGGGTGAGGGTTTCTTCGACCAACCGGACGAAATCCACGGGAAGCGGTCCCGGCGCTCCTTCCGGAGCGGTGATCAAGCTTTTCTTCCTGCGTTCCCATTTCATGGTCATGGATCAAATGACTCCTTCACGTACCCGGTTCAATTGCGGAGGGAACTCCTCCAGTTTGACGCCTGTTTTTAGCCTACGCGGGCCGCGTTGTATAGTGAATTGGACCGTATCCTCTGGCTTGAGTCTCCCGAGTTCCCGCTCCAGTTCGATTCCTTCCTTGATCTTCTTTCCGTTGATTTCGATCAGGATGTCTCCGACACGGAGTCCGCTCGAGTCCGCCGGCGCCGAGTCCACCAGGTTCAGGATCACGATCCCGTGGTCGACCGGAAGGCTGTACATGTAGGCGAGTGTCGGACTCACCTGACGGGTGATCACACCGAGCCAAGGTCGTCTGACCCGTCCGTATTTCTTGAGGCTCTCCAGAACGGTCTTGGCATCATTGATCGGAATGGCGAATCCGATGCCTCCGAATTGGCCTGAACGCGAGAAAATCGCCGAATTGATGCCGATGACTTCACCCTTGGTGTTGAACAAGGGCCCTCCGCTGTTACCGGGGTTGATGGCAGCGTCGGTTTGCAAATAGTTGTCGAAGGGACCTTGGCCGATGTTCCGGTTCTTGGACGAAATGATCCCCGCCGAGACCGAATAGTCCAAGCCGAACGGATTCCCGATGGCAATCACGGGCTCACCGATCCTGACGCGGTCGGAATCGCCGATCCGGGTGGGAATCACCATGGAAGGGGGTTTTCCGCTCTTGTCCCGGAGCTGAAGCAGTGCGATGTCGGTCTTCGGGTCCTTGCCCACGATCCGCGCACCGAACTGACGTTTGTCTTTCAGGGTCACCACAATGTCGACCGCCACGTTCTCCGCCGCCTGTTCGATCACATGATAATTGGTCAGGAGGTGCCCCTCCAGGTCGATCAAGAAGCCGGTTCCGAGTGAGCCGGTCTGTTGATCCTCCGGAATCCCGAAATACTGGAGATAGTCACCCCATCCTGCCGCCTTGAATTGCCGTCGCTGATCGATCCGGGTCGAGATGTGTACGGTGGACGGAGCCATCCGGTCCACGAGGTCCGGTAGATTCTCCGGATTGAATGGGCCCCCGGAGGCCGGGGTCGGCAGCAGTGCGGGGAGTAGTGCGGCGAGTAAAATTCCGAGTGAAAATCGCATGGATTTCCGAATAATCCGAAGCCCATGACATTGCAAGGGTGAAGGCCTTTGGCTAGAGTGGGGAGCATGAATTCCAATATCGTGATCACCGCTTATGCCCGCACTCCGATTGCCTCTTTTCAAGGAGCTCTCGCCTCGTTGACCGCCCCGACTCTGGGGGCTCATGCGATCCGGTCCGCTCTCCAGCGCGCCGGAGTGGAGCCCGGTCATGTTTCTGAAGTGATCATGGGCAACGTGTTGACTGCCGGGGTCGGTCAGGCTCCTGCGAGGCAGGCGTTGATCGCCGCAGGACTTCCGGTGTCCGTCCCGGCGCTGACCATCAACAAAGTGTGCGGAAGCGGCATGAAGGCCGTGATGCTCGGAGCTCAATCCTTGCTGACAGGCGAGAGCGAAGTGGTAGTCGCAGGAGGGCAGGAGAGCATGTCGAATGCTCCCTATCTGCTGCCCCAGGCCCGTGGCGGATTCAGGATGGGGAACTCCCAGGTTCTCGACTCCATGATTCACGACGGGCTTTGGGATCCCTATCATTCGCAGCACATGGGAAATTGCGGTGAGATTTGTGCCAAGGAGTTCGCATTCACCCGGGAGGCCCAGGATGCTTACTCCATTGCGAGCTATCAGCGCGCACAAGCGGCCCAGGCCCGCGGTGCCTTTGCAGACGAAATCGTACCCATGACGATCAAGGGCCCGAAAGGTGAGTCGGTGACCTTCGAGCACGACGAGGCTCCGGGTAAAGTGAAGTTCGAGAAGATCCCCACATTGAAGCCCGCCTTCGACAAAGCCGGTACGGTCACCGCTGCGAATGCCTCCAGTTTGAATGACGGGGCTGCGGCACTGGTGCTCATGCGTGAGGATCGGGCGTTGAAGACGGGAGCCCGTCCGATCGCGAGAATCGTGTCGATGGCCACCCATGCCCAAGCACCGGAATGGTTCACCACGGCACCGGCCGGTGCCATGAATGCGGCCCTGAAGAAGGCCGGATGGAGTGTGGGTGATGTCGATTTGTTCGAAGTGAACGAAGCGTTCGCCGTGGTGGCCATGGCCGCCCAAAGAGAGCTTTCCATTCCTGCTGAAAAGCTGAACGTGAGGGGTGGGGCGATCAGTCTCGGTCACCCGATCGGAGCGTCAGGCGCAAGGATTTTGATCACCCTGATCTCGGCACTGAAAGAGCAGGGCCTCCGGAGAGGCCTTGCCGGAATCTGTATCGGTGGCGGGGAGGCGACTGCGATTGCGCTGGAATTGTGCTGATTACGCATTCCGGCTCTTCTGTCTGCTCCTGTGGATTCCGTCGGGAGCAGGCGCTGCAGTTTTGCGTTTTCCGATTCCCGACGCACCAGCGACCCTGGATTGGACCGGGACGGTCACCACCACTGAGGCACCGATCATTCACCTGATCGCTGAAGGCCTTTTCCGGTATGAGTATCCGTCCGGAAAACTCGTTCCGGCCATGGCCGAATCGGTGGTCAAATCAAAGGACCTGAAGAAGTATGTGTTTCACATCCGCAAGGACGCCAAGTGGTCCGACGGGAGGCCTGTTTATGCCCAGGATTTCGTCGAATCCTGGCTTCGAGTGATCTCCCCCTTCGGGACTTCCCTCTACAATTATTATTTTTTCGACATTGTCCATGCCGAGGATTTCCGTAAGAAGAAAATCCAGGATGCATCGAAAGTGGGAATCCGTGCCCGAGGAGACCACTTGCTCGAAGTGGAGTTCAGACGGCCGATGGCCGGTTGGGAGTCTCTCACCAGTTTCTGGCCTTTTTATCCGGTCAGGAAGGACATGATTGAAAAGTACGGTGGGAATCTTTGGCGCGCTGGAATCCTGCCGTCAAACGGTCCCTTTTTGACCGACAGCCTCGAGCCCGGGAAAATGCTGAATCTGAAACGGAATCCCCATTACCCGAAGGGGCCGTCCAATGTCGATTCGGTGGAGGTCCACTTCGAACAGGATGCCTCCTCGATTCTCGAAAAGTACCGGAGCGGATACTACGCATTCCTGCCCAACCCCAAGGCCGACCAGGTGAAGCCGTACCGGGGAAAGCCCGACCTCAAGCATCCCCGGATTTACCGGAACCATGTCCTGGTGTCGAACGCACTCAAGTTTCCGATGAACAACCGCCACTTCCGGAAAGCCGTATTCCGGGCTGTCGACCGTTCGAAGGTCCGCTCCGCCGCGAGCTTCCCGGGACGTGTCTCGAACGGACTCATCCCTCATCCGCTTCCGGGATCCGGACGATCGCTCGCTCCCGAGTTCGATCTCACCCAGGCCCGGAAATCGCTCAAGGAGTCGGGGCTCGTATTCGGACCGACTTTCAAGCTCCGGATCCTCACTAGAATCGATCCCGCCAATGTTTCGGTCGGCAAGGAAATCCAGGAGCAGATCCAGAAAGGTCTCGGGATCAATGTCGATCTCGCCGCCCTCCATGAGCGGGAGTTCAACCTGTATGCCAACATTTTCGACTACGACATCATCCTGGTGGGGTGGAGTGCGAAAGTTCCGACTCCGGAGGATTTTCTGAGACCTTACGGGAAGTCGGCATCGAACAGTCGTCTCAAGTTCGAGAGTCCCTACTTCCAACAGTGGGTCGAAGAAGGCATGCAGGCACAGCGCCCGAAAGATGCGCTCCGGGCCTATGAACAGGCGCAGCGGCATTACCTGACCGAGGAATTCGTGATGTTGCCCCTGCTGGACGAGGAGTACTCGATTCTTCAGCATTCCTGGGTCCGCAAACTGGAATTCAACCACGTCGCTCTTCCGATCGTATCAGGAGTGATCGTGGATGACGTGCCGTCCGAAAAAGAGTAATTTGACTGACGAAGGAGTGATCATGGCCAAGGGTATGAACAAAGTGGTGTCCGGTCCGGATGAAGCGGTCCGGGATGTTTTCGACGGTGCGGTCCTCACCATGGGGGGGTTCGGATTGTGCGGAATCCCTGAAAACTCCATCGCCGCGTTGGTGAGAAAGGGCGTGAAGGATCTCACCTGCGTTTCCAACAATGCAGGTGTCGACGGGTTCGGTATCGGGCTGATGCTTGAAAAGAAACAGGTTCGAAAAATGGTTTCGAGCTATGTCGGCGAGAACAAGCTGTTTGAACAATTGGTCCTGTCCGGTGAGCTCGAACTCGAATTCGCGCCGCAAGGCACTCTTGCCGAACGACTCCGTGCCGGAGGTTCAGGGATACCCGCTTTCTACACTCCCACCGGGGTCGGGACACTGATTGCCGAAGGAAAAGAAGAGCGTGAATTCAACGGGCGCAAGTTCGTGCTGGAGAAGGGGATCGTCGGTGATTTCGGAATCGTGAAGGCCTGGAAGGGCGACTCGATGGGGAATCTCGTTTTCCGGAAGACCTCCCGAAACTTCAATCCCCTGTGTGCAATGGCGGGCAAGATCACCATCGTCGAGGTGGAGGAGCTGGTACCGGTCGGGGCACTCGAGCCCGACGAAATCCATCTGCCCGGGGTGTATGTCCATCGGATTTTCCAGGGGCAAGATTATCAGAAACGGATCGAGAGAAAAGTGGTCCGTAGCGGAGGACAATCATGAGTCTCACACGTGAACAGATCGCCATCCGGATTTCCCAGGAGCTCCGCGACGGGTATTACGTCAATCTCGGCATCGGCATTCCGACCCTTGTGGCGAATTACATCCCCCGTGGGATCGAGGTGGTCCTCCAGAGTGAGAACGGGATTCTGGGTCTCGGACCTTATCCCACCGAGCAGGAGGTCGACGCCGACTTGATCAATGCCGGGAAAGAGACCGTGACCGTGATTCCAGGTGCTGCTTTTTTTTCGAGCGCCGATTCTTTTGCCATGATCCGGGCCGGAAAAATCGACCTGACCGTACTGGGTGCGATGGAGGTCGACGAGCAGGGTGACCTCGCCAACTGGATGATTCCGGGTAAATTGGTGAAGGGCATGGGGGGAGCCATGGATCTGGTGGCCGGAGCCAAGCGCGTGGTCGTGGCGATGCAACATGTTTCGAAAGACGGCAAGAGCAAGATCCTTCGCAAGTGTTCGCTCCCTTTGACAGGAAAGCGTTGTGTGAACCGGATCGTATCCGAACTCGCGGTGATCGATGTGACTCCACGGGGGCTCCAGTTGGTGGAGCGGGCTCCCGGTGTCACGGTGGATGAGATTGTGCGGGCCACCGAAGCCCCGCTCCTGGTGGAAGGCGATGTCCCCGAAATGACTTTTCCCGTCTGAGTCCGGATCAAGAACCGACCCGTTCAGCCCATTCCCACTTCAAGGTGCAGGCTTCTGTTGCCTTCAAGAAGGTCCGGGTTTCCACGAGGATCACAAATGATCCGGGCACGGTTGCTGAATAGGATCCCTTTTCGGGCTTGGCGGGCCATTGGATCGGCAGTGTCGATTCCGAAACAGAAAAAATGGCGGTTCAGTTGCCCGGAGCGGTACCTCGCCTCTTGAATGAGGTACCGGAGAGCCTGTGTTGACTTCGGATGCTCCGGAATCCAGGCATGTCGGTAGGAGTAGAGGATCTTCAGTTCCTCTCCTGCCGCCGGAATCCGGATCCATGCGTCCGGGATCCAGGACAGGGCGAAGTTCAGGATTCCCGCCCTCGAGTCCACGCGGATGGTCCGCACCGCATCCTGGTTCCAGAGGCCCATCATGGCGATCAGTTGGCCATCTTGATGAACGAGCAGTGTGGTTTCAAGTGAGGTGCCGCGTGGGAAGTCGTTTGCGAACGACTCCGGGTCGTCATAGGCCCGGGTCAGATGATGACTTGTAGAATACCGCTTCCAAAATGCGAACATGGCCGGCAAATCGGGGGGTCGGGCAGGGCGGCAGGTCAGATCCGGATGGGATCGGGGTTTTTTCAGAGGAGGGTAAAAGCAGGCCTCGAGCTCGCCGATCGGCTTGAAGTGGATTCCGGATTTGCTCCAGTGTCGGAGCTTCGAATCCAGAACGGTGGAATTGCTGTTCATCACAGCCCCCAATACCGGAACCGGGAGTGAGCATGCCTCAGCGATCAGGGCATCGGAGATCCGTTTGCCACGGGAGGCCGTCCCGACCCGGGTGTCTCCACTGTAGGCGATGTCGATCTCTTTTTCTCCCCAGCGGACCCGGTCGAAGGTCACTTGGGTGAATCCGAGGGTGACTCCATTTTCGACAGCCTCGACCACCCGGAAGCCGGATCCCTGGACCCGGGCGAACGCCTCGTATCCCTCGGGGCGCTCATAATGATAAGAAACCATGCCGGGAACCCGGCTCTCTCGGATGATCCCGAGGAGTGAGGTTTCACGCGGACCCGCTTGGTTCTCGTGAATTTGAACTTCAATCATGGGTCAGGACCGTCCCAAACGTTGAAGTAGATTGAAGTGCGCCCGGATCGCCTCTCCGAAGCTGTCGAATCGATTGTAAGGGACACCGTGCTTCTCCGAGAGTCGGATGACGATCTTCTGGATCGCAGGGAAGTGGCGGTGCGAGACATTCGGAAACAGGTGATGGATGGTCTGGAAATTGAGGCCGCCAAAGGTGAGATTGGTCCACGGGTTCGCGGTGCTGAAGTCCGCACTGGTGAGCATTTGGTGGAGGTGCCAGTCTTTCCTGGCGCTACCCGGCTGAAGCAGGCCCGCCTCGTGGACATGGGCCACCTGGAAGATCAGGGCCAGAATCACTCCGAGAACCACATGAAAAAGGGTGAAGAGGAAAAGGGTTTCGGGCCACCCGAACCGGGAAGCCGGAAGTCCCAGCGCGAGTGCGTAATGGACGCCCTTGAACAGGAGAATCCGGACCCTGACCCCGGGATGCGGAGGGGTGAAGGGTTTCTGCCCGACCCGGGGCTGCAGGAGTCGCATGAGGTCGAAGATCGGCCACGTCAGGGTGATGAGTGAATACAGGACCGGTGTGTAAAGTGCCTGGTAACGGTGGATCTCCCAACGCTCCTGTTCGAGTGACATCCGGATCAGCGGCGCCTCGTTGATGTCACCGTCAAACTCGTGAAGGTTCGTGTAGTGATGGTGAAAGTGAACGTGCTTGATGGCGTACAGATCGGAGCTGATCCCGAAGAGGTCGAAAATGAATGCCAACCCCCGGTTCACCATGGGGTGCCTGGAGAGGTTGCCATGTGCGGCTTCGTGCATGACATTCAGGCCGAGGAAGAGTGTGCTGACTGCAAGAGCCAGAACCAGCACCATGCGGGTCGGAAAAGTGGAAGCCGCGAAGACCAGGCCGAAGTAGCAGACCGCGGTGAGGCCGCCCAGGATCGCGACTTTGAGCCAGGTGAGTGGGTCGGCGTAGCGTCCGTGGGGATCCGCTTTCAGCAGGGCGAGCACCTCTTGCTTCAATTCCTGTGAGAACGCGGGACTCACAAAACCGCCACTCCCACTTGCTTCCTGACTTCCTCGACCGGGATCTCCCAAAGCTCTTCCCATTTGATTCCGAACAGGTTTTTGGCTTTCAGGCCCATGTGCCAACCGCGAGTGATTTCTTGCATCAGTTCAGGCAGGCGGGCGGGCATCTGGAGGGTGCATTTGATCAGCCCGAAAGCGAGCAGCATGGAGTTCAGGGGGCTGTTGATTTGCGCCACATAAAAAGCCGAGATTCCCATTTCACCGATCTCATCCGCCGGATACCCGCACACCACATGGTGGATGTCGTGAATCAATCTGATCCGTTGTCTGAGGTAGTCGATCTCAGGTGAAATCTCGGTCTTGGCTTCCGGGAGGCGCTCCAAAGAGGTGACCTCAGGGTGGTTCATGAAGCGGGCGAATTGGAAGCCGAGAGTGTTCTCGGGAAGGGCCTTCAGTCTTTTCCAGTCGACGGTGAGCCCTTGCCGGTAACGCGTCTCCAGCAACTCCCGTGTTCCCGGGTCCTCGCGGAGGCGTCGGAGGGCGATCTGATAGCTTTCATGTTCCATGAAATACCTGAAACCACGGTAAATCGGCTTGTAGTTGCGGCGGTTGAAGATGAGGATCACCCCGCCCGAAACCAGCAGAAAGCATGCAGAAAGGAACCGGAACCACTTTTTCAGTTGAGCCATTCAGAACGCTCCATTGTGGAGGGAAAATATACGGGTTTTTACATAAAGTCTATTGAAAAAACAAAAAAGGTCAGGTATTATCCGCTTCATGAAAATCGACAAACGTCCCTTGAAGATTCTGTCCACTGGATCCTACCTCCCGAAGCGTGTGGTGACCGGTGCTGAAGTGGATGATCGCCTGGGTCTTGCCCGCGGCAAGTCGGAGCAGATGACCGGGATTTCCGAGCGCCGTTATGTCACCGACGAAACCGCCTCCCAGATGGGCGCCTTCGCCCTGATGGCAGCGCTCGAAAAATCAGGAATCCGGTACGAGAATCTCGATGCCATCATTTGTGCGAGTGGTTCCGCCGAGCAAGCCATTCCCGGAACCGCGGCACTGATCCAGAAAGCCTTGAACCGTCCTGAAATTCCGATTCCCTGCTTCGATGTCAATTCCACTTGCCTCAGTTTCGTGACCGCATTCGATCTTGCTTCATCGCTCCTCGCAACCGGCCGGTTCGGCACGATCGCCATCGTTTCGACCGAAATCGCATCGGTCGGTCTCAACCCGGCACAACACGAAGCTTATGCTTTGTTCGGTGACGGAGCGGCCGCAGCCATCGTCACCCGTCCTGCTCCCGGAGAGGGATCGGGAGTGATCCATGCCCACATGAAGACCTTCAGTGAAGGGGCCGGATACTGCCGGATTGAAGGAGGAGGGACCCGGGTCCATCCGAAGACAGAACAACCCGATTCTGAAAAATTCCTGTTCTGTATGGACGGACGTAAGGTGTTCCGTCTGGTTCTTGAGACCATCCCCGGCTTTTTCGAAGAAGCCATGGGGGAGGCAGGTCTCGGTCTCGATGACATCGCCCTCGTGGTGCCCCATCAGGCCAGTGGCAACGGAATGGAGTTGGTCCGGAGGAAGCTCGGCATCGCCCAAGAGAAGTACATGGACATCCTGTCGAAGCACGGAAACATGATCGCCGCATCGATTCCCCTGGCGCTTCATCATGCATTGGAAGAAGGACGGATCCGGAGGGGGGACAAGGTACTCCTCCTCGGAACTTCCGCCGGCATGTCCCTCGGAATGGTGATCTTCGAGTACTGAGATGGGAAAGACCTTTCTTTTGACCGGAGCCCGGGCCCCGGTGACATTGGATCTTGCCCGTGCATTGAGTCGCGCCGGGCACCGTGTGATCGGAGCGGAGAGTCTCGACCATGCCCTTTCGAGGAGGTCGAGTGCGTTCTCCGCCTTTTTCAAAGTTCCCGCACCCAATGCAGGTCCGGATGCGTTTCGTTCCGCGGTCAGGAAGATTCTCGAGGAAGAGAAAGTGGAGGTTCTCGTCCCCACTTGCGAGGAAGTCTTTCATCTCGCGCCCTTGAGAAGTGAGTTGAAGCAAGCTCCATCCGGCAGTGTCCTGTTTTGGTCGGATGATCCGGCGACTCTGAGCCGCCTGCACAGCAAAGTCGAGTTCAACACCCTCGCCCTCACCGCAGGATTGACCGTGCCGTTCACTTTCCGGGCCACCACCCACGAGGAGCTCCGGACGGCGATCGACGCCATCGGTGGGGATCGGGTGGTGCTCAAACCTGAATTTTCCCGTTTCGCGACCCGAACCCTGATTCTGGATCGGGCCCGGGCCTTGACGGATGTTGAAGGACTTGCCAACGGAACAGCTTGGTGTGTGCAGGAGTTCCTGCCCGGGAAAGAATACTGCACCTATTCTCTTGCCAGGGAAGGTCGTCTTCTCGCCCATTTGACCTATTCACATGAGTTCAAAGCCGGAAAGGGCGCAGGAATTTGTTTTGAGGCGGTTTCACATCCTGCGATCGAGGCCTGGGTCGCCCGTTTTGTCGAAGCGACCGGTTTCACCGGTCAAATCGCATTTGATTTCATCGAAGATGAGTCCGGCACGGTCCGGGCTCTGGAGTGCAACCCCCGTGCGACCAGCGGTCTGCACCTCTTTGCAGGGAACCCCGAGTTCGCGGATCTCCTTGCCGGTGAGGAGAATTCCACGAAAACGCTCACACCCCGGGCGGGTGAATCGGCGCAGTTGAGATTGGCCATGTTGGTTTACGGGCTTCCGTCGGTCAGGTCCTGGCATCGGCTTTCTCTCTGGAGTTCGATTTTTTTCAGTGCGCGGGAAGTGGTCTTCGACTCGAGGGATCCGGTACCTTTTTTTGACCAGTTCATTTCATTCTACCAGCTGGTTCGTGCAGGACTCCGTGACGAGGTGACTCCGCTCGAGGCCTCCACCCGTGACATCGAATGGAACGGCCCATGACTGTGGTGGTGACGGGTGCCAGTGGATTTCTCGGTGGTCGATTGACCGAGCTTCTGGTGGAGCAAGGGCGGGGTGTGATCGCTCTCGGACGGAACCCGGTCGCCTTGGCCCGACTGTCGGCTCTGGGGGCCACCACGCATGCCGGAGATCTGGGTGACCGGACTTTTTTGGAAAAGGTCATTCCGGAAAACGGGATGGTCGTCCATTGTGGGGCCCTCTCCAGTCCTTGGGGCAGGACCTCGGATTTCTACCACTCCAATGTGCTGGCCACCCAGGTCCTGTGTTCGGTCGCCCTCGAAAAGCGGGTGGCCCGCTTGGTTCACATTTCCACTCCGAGCGTTTATGTCGAAAAAGCATCAAAAGAATCGATCCGTGAGAGTGACCCGTTGCCTCCCACCATGATCAATGACTATGCGGACTCGAAATTGAAGGCCGAGAGGATCGTCGAAGAGTATTTCCAGCTCGGTCTCGGGACGGTCATTCTGCGTCCGCAAGGGATCTTCGGCCCCCGGGACACCGCCATTTTACCCCGACTCATCCGCGTCGCGCAGAAGGGTTTCGTTCCCGTGATGGATGAGTCGGTCCGGATCGACCTCACCTTCGTGGACAATGTGGCATCTGCGATTTTTTGTGCTCTCGGTGCCGGGCCCCGGGCTCTGGGAGAGGTTTTCAACATCACCAACGGCGAGCCGGTGAACCAGTTGGTCACACTCGAGGCTCTGCTGGGACGATTGGGCTATCCGGTCAAGAGAAAGCACATCCAGGTGGACCGTGCGTGGAAGATCGCCGGACTACTGGAGTGGATCCACAGGAATTTCGCCCCCGACCGGGAGCCCCTGTTGACCCGTTACGGGGTTTGCACGCTCGCCTACACCCGCACCTTGTCGATTGAAAAAGCAAAGAACCTCCTCGGTTACAGCCCGGCGATCGGGATGCAGGAGGGACTCGAAAGGACGATCCCATGGTTCGCTCGATCACCTTCCTAGAGGCTGGATTCACCGAGCAGTTTGAAAAGATCGTGAATCCGGTCACCGGAAAGTGGCGGAAGATCCGCTTTCCCTCGACCGTGGCTTTGATCGAGCACCCGCGTCACGGCTATCTTTTGTTCGACGCAGGCTATTCTGGAAGGTTCAAAGAGGTCACCCGGCGATTTCCCGAGAAACTCTATGCCTGGGTCACTCCGGTGACCGTCAGTCCGGAGACCAGCGCTGTCGGCCGCTTGCGTGGTCTGGGTCTCGCTGAAACCGACATCTCACACGTCATTCTTTCTCATTTCCATGCGGATCACATCGGAGGTGCTTCGGATTTTTCCCGTGCACGCTATGTCGCCTCACGCAGGGAATACGATCACCTCGTTTCATTGGGAACCGTCAGCCAGGTGAGGCATGGTTTTTTGAAGGCACTGCTCCCTGAATCGTTCGAGTCCCGGACACGCTGGTCGGACGATTTTCCTGTCGAGTTGAAATCCCTCGGTGAGGGTTGGATGGGCAATGATCTGCTCGGTGACGGAAGTGTCTTCCTCGTGCCGCTCCCGGGTCATACCCTCGGGCAGATGGGTCTCTATGTTCCCTCTGTCGGAGGTGTGGATTACCTTCTGGTTGCCGATGCCGCCTGGTTGACTCCCTCCTTCCGGGAAGAAATCCCGCCGATGCGCATCACCGATTTGATCTTCCATGATCCACCGGCTTATCGGGACACTCTCACACGGATTCATCGACTCGATTGTGAGACCCGCTTGTCGGGCAGGCTCCGGATCCTGACCTGCCACTGCGAAGAAGCGATGGAGAGAGAGCGGACCCATGTGGTTTAAATTGCGGATCCTGTTCCATTACCTGATGACCCGTCACGGAAGGCGTTTCCGCGATCGTGCGTCGCTCGAGCGGTACCAGAACCGTCGCATTGCGAGTCACCTGGATTGGGTTCTGCGGCATTCGAAGTTCTACAGGGAGTGGTCCGGAGGAGTCATCGACAAGAAGATCATGATGGAGCACTTCTCCGACCTCAATACGGTGGGAGTGGACCGGGAGCGTGCCTTCGATCTGGCTTTCAAGGCCGAAAACAGCCGTGACTTCACCGCAACCCTGAACGGGGTCACGGTGGGACTTTCCTCCGGGACCAGTGGGAACCGGGGGTTGTTCTTGGTCTCGGATTCGGAGCGTGCCCGCCATGCAGGGACGATTCTCGGGAAAATCCTGCCCGGATCGATTTTCAGCCGGTACCGGGTCGCATTTTTCATGAGGGCGAACTCCAATCTCTACACTGCGTCCGCCGGATCGAGGATCCAGTTCGAGTTCTACGACCTTCTGGCTTCGATGGAGGACCATTTGAGGCGGTTGGAGGCCCAGCAGCCTGATCTGCTGTTCGCCCCTCCTTCGATGCTGATCCGGCTTGCCGAGGCCAGGGAAGAGGGCAGGATTACCTCCCGTCCGGTGAGGATCTTTTCCATTGCCGAGACGCTGGACCCCCTGGATGAACGGAGGATATCGAGGTCCTTCGGAATGAAGGTGCACCAGATTTACCAGTGCACGGAAGGCTTCCTCGCAGCCAGTTGTCCTGAAGGGACGCTTCATCTGAACGAGGATTGTGTGAAGATCGAACCCGAGTGGTTGGATTCCGGCCGGACCAAGTTCATCCCGATCATCACGGACTTCACCAGGACCTCGCAACCTGTGATCCGTTATCGTTTGAATGACATCCTGACTCTCAAGTCATCACCATGTCCGTGTGGTTCGGTGATGACCGCCATCGAAAGTATCGAAGGTCGTTCGGATGACGTCCTCCAGTTCAAAAGCCGTTCAGGGGAAGGTTCGGTCGCTGTTTTTCCCGATTTCATCCGGCGGGCGGTGATCACCGCGGACGATGCGATCGAGGAATACCTGGTCACTCAGGCTCTTGAGGGCGAGATCGACATCCACATCAAAGCCGGGGAGGGTGAGTTCCCCAGGATCGAGCAACGGGTCGCCGCGGAAGTCGGTGATCTGGCCGTCCGGATCGGAGCCCGAGCCCCCGTCCTCCGGTTTCACCGGGGAATCCCCTCATTCGGCGGGAAGAAACTGAGACGGGTGCTTCGGCTTCAGCACGAGCCGGCATGAGTAGGGGTGTCCGAGGTTCTTCCAGGAATAAGACCGCTCGCTCTCTATCTTGAACTCGGCGTTGGTGTCTTTGCAGATCCGTCCCGAGCAGGGATAAAGGTAGGGGCCCATGCTTCCGCAGTATCCGGTGTATTCGACTTTCACCGCGGTGGTTTGGCCACTCCTTCCGTAGACCCTGACTTCCTGGTCACAGATGTTCGGGTCCTGAGGGCAGATGTAGGTGCCTGAGAGCAGGAGGATTCCGTGAAGGGCTGATTTTCCTGTTCTCATTTTCAGTTCGAAACCGGGTCACCGGCGTTCTGGTAGGTGATGTCAGCGGTGTCGGCGCCCATCAGTTTTGCCGTTCCATGGAGTTCGACCATGTAGCCGGTCGCAGGTTCCATTTCGAGTGGAGCGTCGATCGTGTTCTGGTTGCTGCGGTATCCGACGTAGGTCCATCCGTTCGTCGGGTTCTGAGGAATCACTTCCGCCCTGGACGATTCGCCATTGGTGTAGCGGACGACTTTGATGGTCGCAGGATTCGGCTCTGTTCCCATCACCAGGAACTTTTTCCGGAACGAGAGCTTCACGCTTTGGAGATGGTTGGCGACCGCTTCAAGCGCGGTTTTCACCGGGTTGTTACAAATATCCAGGGAGATCCCGCCGAGCATGCTCGCGAAGCCTTCATAGCGGATTCCCGACCAGGTCCCGTATCCGCGGCAGCTCGTGCGCTGGTGTGCGACCACCGAGTAGTAGCGGACGAGCGAAGCGCTTTGCTTCACGTCGATGAAGGTGTCCCGATAAGCAAGGTCAACGGCGGTTCCGCCGGATTGCCAGACAGTCCGGTTGTAGTAGGGGTCGTAGATCCAATTTCCACCGGAACGGTCGTCCCCGTTGGAAAGGGTGATCACAGCCAGCATGGAATCCCGCCGGAGGAAGTTGGCGTTCGGATTGCTTCCGGCGGAGGGAAGGACGTCGGCGCGGGAGAGGAAGTTCACCTGGTTGTGCACGCCGGTTTCACGGCCGTTCATCACTCCCGATGTCACCGAAGGGACGGTGAACACAGGCGCGATCAGTTGGGGGGCGATGCCGAGCTTCGGATCGTCATGGCTGGCTCCCGGATAGGGAGAAAGCCAACTCGCCTCGGGGGTGTTGGTATCGTAGCGTGAAACCGATACTTTCCGTTCGATCGGGAAGTTCGCCTGATCCACCGGAGTGTGCTCACCCAGAGGAATCGACACGAACCGGTAGTCCCAGCCGCTGTTCTCGAGGCCTTGGAGGAAGGCCGGGATCTCGGTTTGGATTCCGGGAGCGATGTTCTGCATGGTTCCGTTCATCGATACGCCGAGAACCACATCGACTTTCGGGGGGATGTTCACAGTACCGGCCGCAGTCTGACGGTAAGCCATCCCGCTCGGCACAAAGGCCTGGGGGCCACAAGCAGTCAACCCGAGAAGCAAGGCGCTGAACGGGGCGGGGGAAACCAGAGCTCTCAACCAATTTGATTTGTTCATAATCTCTACTCTCAGATCGAGAGATGCAAAGGTCGAGCCAGAGAGGTCTTGATCCGGTTGATGAAGGACTTTCCTGTTATTTCAGTGGTTTAGAACAGGTTTTCTCAATCCTTTCCCCGGGCCGCCCTTCCGGAGTTGATCGGGGTTTGGGGGGTTGTCCAAAAAATTGACAGCATGGAATTCTCTCAATATCGCGCCTTTCTGTTCCGATGAGACTACGGATCATGTCAAGACAGAGCCTGACCACAGATCTGCATTCCATCCTGAACTCGTTCCTCGATCTGATCGGGTGTGACGGGGGCTCGATCTATACTCTGGAGAAGAACCTCCAGGGGGATGATGTGCTTGTCTTCAAGGCCATGATCACCCGGAGTCTCGGCGTCGAGGCCGTTCCGACCCATCTCAGGAGCCTGGTGTTCCGCCTGGACGAGAACAGCACCGTAGGCCGGACCGGATTGAACCGTGAAGTTTACAATGACAGTGTGATTCCCGTGCAGCCTACCGCTGACGGAACCGTCCCACGCCAGCGTCCCCGGAGCGCCATTGACATCGCCATGGGTTATGAAACCCGCAACATGCTCTCCGCCCCCCTGCTGACACCGAGGGGAGACCTGGTCGGGGTGATTCAACTGGTGAACAAGATCCCTGAGAACATGGAAACCGAAGCCGTGTTCGGAGAAAAAGACGAACGGCTTTGCGGGATCGTTTCGTCCCAGGCCGCCCTCGTGATTGAAAACAGCATGCTACTCGTCGAGCAGGAGAACATTCTCGACGGATTCGTGAATGCTTGCGTGACGGCCATTGAAGCCCGCGATCCGGTGACCTCCGGGCACTCTCAACGGGTCTGTGACCTCACCTTGAATCTGGCTTCTGCCGTGAACCGTGAACAGTCGGGTCCACTCGGGTTGATTCACTTTTCCGACACCCAGTTCCGCGAGCTCCGCTATGCGGCCATGTTGCACGACATCGGCAAAATTTCGGTGAAAGAGCACATCCTACAAAAGGAGAAGAAACTCTATCCCTGGGAGCTGAAAGAAATCGAGATGCGCTTCAAGTTGATGAAAAGCGCGTACCGTCTCGAGTTCCATGGAGAAGAAAACCGCCTCGAGCTCGGGAGACGTTTGAAAGACCTCGATCTCGCGTATCAGACCATCCTGAAAGCGAACGAGCCGACCGTTCTCCCGCAAGAGGTCTCCGAAAACATCCTCGAGCTGACCAAATTGCAGGTCAAGATCGATGAAGGGGAGGTCTGTTGCGCCCTCCACGCCCACGAGAGTCAGCGTCTGTGCATTCCTCGAGGCTCCCTCAGTCCTGAAGAGAGGATTGAGATCGAGAAACACGTTTCTTTCACCTACGAGATCTTGAAGATGGTGCCTTGGAGTCGGGGCTTGGAACAGGTTCCGACCATCGCGCACCGTCACCACGAGAAACTGGATCGCACCGGTTACCCGCTCAAAGTCGGGGGTGAGGACATTCCCATTCAGAGTCGGATGCTCACCATCGCTGATATTTATGACGCATTGACCGCGAAAGACCGTCCTTACAAGGCGGCGGTTCCGCTCGACAAAGCCCTTGAAATCCTTGAATCCGAGGTCAAGCAGGGCAAGCTCGACGGGGTTCTGTTCAAATTGTTCGTTCAGGCTCGAGCCTATATCCTCCCGACCGGCGCCGGGGCGTCCGGAAGCGCCAAGAAATCGGGCAAAGCGGCCTAGATTTTCTCAAGTTTTGTACCTGTAACGCCGATCTGAGAGACGTGAAGGCTCCTCAGCTGCTTCAAAAACCCGCATTCCGTCACGCCCTGGCCGGTTTCGTCTGTGCCGTGGGTCTGTTCGGACTGTACAAAGTGGGGACTCCCGTCGTCGAGGAGTTCAGGGGTTCCTTTGCCATGAAGGAATTCAAGCAACTCGGGGTATACGGAACCTACAAGAAACACTTTTTCTCGTTCATCGACCGGGTGGACGAGTTCGCCATCCTGGACCGCGAGAACCGTCAGCTCAACAAAAAGCTCGCTGAACTCGAGAAAGACCAGATTCTCGGTGATGCGGCCCGGGCCACCCGCGATCTGGCCTCCCTGAATGAGACACTTGAAGAAAGTTTGAAAAACGAGGCCGGCTCGGAACTCGGAACCGCACTGCATTCGATCAAGTACGAGGTTCCCTCCCACTTGGCGGTTCATCAGCTTCACGCTTTGGCGGTGGGGCATTTCCGCCGTGAGGATCACGAAAAGGCGGCCATGGTCCTCCACCACTTGCTCACTTTGAAGGACGATTCCCAGTTCCGGAAGCCCGAGAACTACCTGATGAGCGGGATTTCCTGGTTCCACTTGAAGAATTTCAATCTGGCCCTGAGGGACTTCCGTGAGTCGATCCGCCTGAGTCAGAAGGGTGAGGCCGGGCATCGGAAGGGCATGTTTTGGCAGGCCCTGTGCTACCGTTCCCTCGGCAAGAAAGCCCAAGCTGAAAAGACCATGCTTCACTTTATCGAGTTGTATCCGAATTCGGACGAAGCGGACTGGCTGAACAGCAAACGTCGTCCGGCTTCAGAGGCTTCGCATGCGCCCGAGTCCCATCACGCCGAGGAGGCTGTCCATCATGGCCACTGAAATCCGGCTGCTGACATTGTTTTCACTCTGCATGCTGGCGATTTCGCCCCTGTCTGTCCGGGCCGGTAGTGAATCGAAAACCTGTGGTGTGGTCGAACAAGCCGACCCGGGAACCCAGTTGATTCCGTCCAAGGGAGTGGTGAAGACCAAGATTCCTTCCCAGGAGCCCGTACCTTGCGGAGCCATGATCATGACCCGTCAAGGGGTGGCCCGGATCCGCCTGGAAGACAGGACCACTGTCCAGATCGCACCGGGAACGTTTGTAGAATTCCAAGGAGCAGGGGTCAGGAGTCTTTATCGTGGAGAAGTGCTGGTCACGGGTCCTGCATTGAATTCCGCGGTGACCTGGACTTCCCCCAACTCCATCGTCGAATACAAAGGCGGCGTGGTGTGGCTTCAGTATCAACCTTCTGAACGCTCGAGCGCCCTGGTGGTCTTCAACCGGAAGGTCCGGTTCGTCAACCGCTTCAACCGGGACGCGTCCCGTGAAGTCGAGGCGGGTGAAATCAGCCGGATGGTCATTCAGCAAGCCTGGATCCGTCCCTCCCAGCCGGAAATCGTCAATCACACAGTTGTCGCGCCTTTGTTGGTCCGATTCGGACTCCCCACGGACGAGATCAAGGAGTGGGTCTCGATCGTGAAGAAAATCCACGAGTCGAGGAGTGAAGCACTGGCTTCAGAGATCGAGGAATGGAATGAGGCTCCAGACGAAGCTCAGGCGCGCAGTCCGGCATCTGTAGGGTCAGCCGCAGTGGATGTCCTCGAGGCCGAATATGTCATGGGAAGGTTGCGGGACCGTCTGTTCGGGAAGCCGGCGGAGGTTGCCAAGGTCGAAAATGACCGCAGACCCGCATCAAGGTCTGTCCCACCTGTTTTCTCGGATGAGGAATACGGGATCCACAGGAAGAAATTGAAGAACGAGGTCAAGCGGATCGGTAAGGAAATCGATTCGATCCGGCCGGACTCCTCCGAAGAGTGAGGTCCGGCCCAAGGAGGGGCTCAGATGTTGAAGATTGGAATCTTGCTCGGATCGATCGTGTCATTCTTCGCATGGGATGCGCGCGCGGGTGTGTTCGAGACTTCACTCGGTTTTTCTTACTCTCGAAGTGCTTACAACGGGGGGAGCTACAGCGTGACCCAGAGTTGGAACGGTGCCCTGGGCTACTATCTGACCCAGGACAGTCAGGTCCAATTCTCCTATCAGGACAGTTTGAACACCGAGTTCGTTCCGAATGTCCAGGACATCAAGTACCGCGACCGCGTGTACAGCATGAACTTCCTGTATCACATGTTTTCCGAGGGATCCCCTGTCCGTCCTTTTCTCCGCTTCGGAGTGGGGCAGTTGAATCGGGATGCCACCGGTAGCTATCAGGGAGGGTATTCCCCTCCCGGTCGCCTCGATCAAGTGACCGTGATCAGCGGTCTCGGCCTCAAGGTGAAATTGAGCAGTCGCTTCGGCCTGCGTTTGGACGGAACCTCGTATCTCACCGGGGGGAGCATTGCGACCTGGAAAGACAACTTCAATCTTTCCCTCGGAGGCTCATTTTATTTTTAGGGCCTTTCTCCTGGTTTGCACTTTCATGACCTTTCTGACCGGATGTTCCACAGTCAAGTTTCTCGTCCAGGCCGGTAGAGGTCAGCTCATGCTCCTGAACCGTGGGAAACCGATCGAAGAACTCGTCGTTGACGAGCGTGTCGATGCAGCCTTGAGGGAGTTGTTGTTGAAAATACCGGAGATCCGCGTCTTCGGCGAGTCCCAGGGACTGAAGCCCACTGCCAATTACAGGGAGTACGTTCAATTGCCGGGAGAGTCGGTGGTTCACGTGGTCACCGTTTCGGATGCCCTGAGTTTCAGGCCGGAAGTGTTCACGTTTCCACTGGTCGGGAGCTTCACCTACATCGGTTGGTTCGACCGGAATGACGCCGAGTCGTTCGCATCTTCTTACCGCCAAAGGGGATTGGACGTCGACATCCGGGGTGCCTCTGCGTACTCCACACTCGGATGGTTTCCCGATCCCTTGCTCTCGACCATGATTCCCAAGACCGCCGAAGGAAAGATCCATCCTGACGCACTACCGGAGTTGGTGCAGGTTTATCTGCATGAATCGGTTCATGCCACCCTCTACTTCAATGGGCAGTCTTACTTCAACGAGAGTCTGGCTGATTTTGTCGCAGATGTCCTGACCGAGCGTTACTTCAGGTCCGGAGGGGAGTCCGGGCAGGCCCTTTGGAGCCGTTATCAAGAACGCCGCCTTCGCATCGGGAAAGTGCGTGAGTTGTTTTCTTCCGCCTATCGGGAGTTGGACAGCCTGTACCGGTCCGATCTGGGTGCGGATGCGAAGTTGGCCGGGAAAACGAGGATCATTGCAGATCTTCGGAAGGCAGCCGGGATTCAACGGGAATTGAACAATGCCTCCCTGATTCAGTTCAAAACCTACGATCCGGGAGATCGCGGATTCCGCGAGCTTCTGGATCGATACCATGGGGATGTGCCAGCTTTTCTGAAGAGACTTTCCAGGTTGAGTGACTCCGATTTCGGACAGTCCCAGAGGGACGATGTCCGGGGGGTGCTCGACTCGATCCGGGATTGAGTGGAAGGATTCAGCTCAAGGATTGAGCCAGGTGCCGTCGGTCTGGACCGAGACATTGGCGGCGGCCATGTGGTTCATCCACACTGCGCTCATCTGGCAGCCGTAGTACATCGGATTGTAGGTGCGACAGTTGTCGTAGTCGGGTGAGCTCACCACGACATCCACGGGGCCGTCGCCGGTCATCGCATCGCTGAAATCCAGCACCTGCGAGGTGGGGGCGTTCGCGCAGGGGGAGTTCGA
>JAIYBN010000008.1 GCA_027488515.1 Pseudomonadota bacterium | reverse complement strand
TTGCCGACGAAGTGTCAGGAATCGCCTCTCGTTTCGGTCTCACCCACGAAATCAAAGGCGAGCCATTGGTCCATCCCGGGGTTCACCGGATCTACACCGATCCCAGACTCGATCGCGCCATTCTGGTTTTGGACCGTCTCGAAGGTAAAAAAGAAGCACGCATTGAGGAGAGGAACGGCTACTTGCTGGTGGAGTTTCCCACATCAGACAATACCTATGTCTCTTTGGCTGCTGTGGGAATATCCCGCTCGGAATGGCTGGCGTATTCCAGTAAAGACTCAAAAGCGTCCAAAAGTGTCGGAATCGCATCCCGATTCACGGAACTGATTCTGCCCTCTGCTTCTGCCAAGGAATGCTCGAACGGGGGATTCAGCTTCGGCAGCTTCGGGCCGATCAAAAGCTTTTTCGGGAGCGGTTATTGGTCGACCGTTTACTCCTGTGCGAGCGGAATCCTGCAGGGTGTGTGGGCCTCCACCGGCGGATTGATCCAATCCATCGGTAGAGGACTTTGGACACTGGTCACCGATCCCGGTAAATTCTGGGATGATGCCGTGTCTCAGTTCAGACAGATGAAGGACTTCATCGTCAATATCGACACACGGATCTCTCAAATCGTGGGTTCCATCCAATCCATGCCGAACGATGTTCGAGCGGAGTTGCTTTGCTCATTTCTGGGAAGCATCGGTACGGACATCATCATTGCAGCCCTGACTGCTGGAGCGGCATCCGGGAAAGTGATGGTCAGTCTCGCCCAATATGCCAAGCGCCTCATGAAGGTGGAAAAGCTCTTGTCGCATTTGTCCAAATTGAAGACCATCGGCAAGCTTCCCAAGTCTTTCTATCAGAAGCTGGCCAGGGGGAAGATCCCGGACGCTGATTTGAATGCGATTGAGACATTGAGCAAGCACGGATTCCACGGAAAATCGATGGAGGTGGTTCAATGCGTCCTATGATGCGCTTGATCCTCTTGCTGCTCTTACTTTCTGCAAAAGCAATGGCTGCCAAGCCCTGTGATCAGGCCAAAGAATTTGCCGGTCGTCTCGCCCAATTGAACGGTCACGAAAACCGTCTCAAGGTGGGCTCACGTTGGGATCCGATGAGTGAGCTCTCCAAGGTCAAAAAAGGCAAAGGAAACAAGAATCAGGTGTTCAAGTGTGGCCAACACAAGTTCATTCCGGATGTCGATTTCAAGAATGTGTTCTGGGTCAAGGACACCGCAGGCCATGCCGGCTGCGCATGGAAGGTCTACAAGAGCATCGGGAACAACCAATACCAGGTCACCCTGTGTGCAGACGAAAATGGCAACTTACTCGATAAAAAGCATGAGTCGAATGCCGGAAAATCTATCCAGTGCAAATGAGCACAGCAGAGTTCCCCTTCATATCAGTTTACATAATCTTTATTATCGGACTTAGAGAAGGCTTCTCAAAAAGTGAAGGAGTCCGCTTCCGGTCGCGCCATCAGTAGACCCAGGACGAATGTGCTCCGACCATTCTGCTCGACGCTTGCTGGCTTCGGATTTCCAATGATCGCGGTAAGCCTCGATGTGCTCGAGTTCCTTGGAGTCGAGCCAAATTCCATGGCTCGGGCAAACGTTGATGATCACTCCCGAGTCATAGGCGTAATTGACGACTTTCATGTTCATCGCGCATTTCGGGCACGCCACCTGGTCCTTCTGTGATTCTTCCGGAATACCCGCCTGAGCTTGCTTCAAGGTCTCCTGCACCATGGACGCGGGCTGAGAATTCTCACGGGACTCGACAATCGCCTCGAGTTCACCCTGATCGAGCCAAGCGCCGCCGCAACTCGAACACCGGTCGATGATCACCCCTTCGTGATTGTGGTGAACACAAGGCCCTTTGCATCGGAGGCAGGTCTGAATGGACATGTCTTCAGCCTACCACAATCCTCGGAGTTGTCGTGTAGGGGCCACAAATCCTGGGCCCCATGTCCTCTGAATCAGATCTGAGGGGGCCCGATGATTGCATCTCCCTGAGCGAGGAATCAGACCATGCATCCCATCGCCAAACCTGTGACACCCCCGATTGATCTTGCAACCATCATTCGACTCTTGGACCTGCGTCCCTTGGAGCCCGAGGGGGGCTACTTTGCCAGGACGTTTCTCTCAAACCAAGAACTCGAATTCTGGATGGGCCGGCGATCCACGGTCAGCGCAATTTACTACCTGGTCACACCCGACTCCTACTCCATGCTGCACCGTTTGCAGTCGGATGAAATCTATCACTTCTACCTCGGCGATCCGCTCGAGCTCCACGAAATCGGTTCTTCAGGCTCGCACAAAAAGATCCACCTTGGCTCAAACCTCTTGGAGGGACAGCGGCCCCAAGCGGTGATTCCTGCGGGGTCTTGGCAGGCATCCCGACGGGTCGAAGGATCCTTCGGTTATTCACTGGTCGGAACCACTGTCGCACCTGGATTCGATTTCAGGGATTTCGAAATGCTGACCCGCTCGGAGTTCTCCCGCTGGCCCGAGGACTTGAAGCAACAGCTGCAGGAGTTCATCAAATGAAGCCCTACTTCAGAAGTGTCGAAGGCAAGCTGTTCCTGCTTTTGGGGGCTGTCTTGAGTGGAATCGGCTTTCTTGCGATCGGCATCCACTCGGACCGAAGAATCGAGGCCCGTGGAAGCGCCCGGGTCGAGAAGTACGAACACACCCTGTCCCTGCTGTCAGCGAGTATCCTTCAGTTTGAGCGGGATGCAGAGGCGAAGATGTGGCTTGCGCTGCAGCACCTGAAGCACGACGATCTTCGAGGTCTTCCTTCGAGAGGTCTACTGGTTCAAAAAGCCAAGCAGCTCGGAATGTCACACTTCTTCATCATCGACCGTTATGGACGGTTCATCCGCTCCACCAACGAGGCCCCTGAACTCATTCCGAATCTGTACTCCTTCTCAGACGAATACCGGTTGCTCTTGTCAGGACCGGAGATGCCCCTCTCCACACCGTTGATTCCCCCTGACCCTGAAATCAGACCCTATAAATTCCAGAGCGTCTTCCATCGGGCGACGGGAAGATTCTTGCATGCGGGACTCAGAGCGGACTTCATGGAAACCGCCCTCTCGAGACTGGTGGCTTCCGATCCAGAAATCCTGGAAGTCCACATTCTCTCTCCGAACGGAACCAGCCTCGGACGTTTCGAGCGCGGGGTATTCCGCTATGAAACGGAACGGGTGAAACTGCCTGAACTGATCCAGAGCACACAGACGGTGATCCATTCGAAAGAAGGAACGCGGCTCCTCAATTGGGTGGACTCTTCCCACCCCGACTGTGGTCAGTGCAGAAAATCCGGTGATCTACGGTCCGGTAGACACCAGTACCTCTTCTCTTTGATGATCAAGAATGAATCTCATCATCAATGGATCCGGAAAGAGCTGTTGAAGGGGCTCGGATATGCGATGGTCTGGGGGCTCCTCTCCCTTTGTGTGGCATTCGGACTGGCCAAGAAGTTCACCCGGAGGATCCGCCTTCTGAATAGTCTTATCGAGCAAAGTCACCGTGATTCTCCGCTTCTGAACCGCATTGAGATCGAAGGCGCTGACGAAGTCACCGAACTGGCGAGGCAGTTCCAGGCGCTTCTCGAGCGCATTCATGCCCATCAGCAGCAAGAGATGGTCGTCGCACGTGCTAAAATCGAGCTCGAGGTGGCCCGTCAGGTGGCGCACGATCTGAGGTCTCCGCTGACCACTCTCGAAGTCCTGGTCGGATCGGAAGAGCGGGTTACTCGCAGTGATCCCAAACTCTTCCAACAAGCCCTTCGTCGTATACGCGATGTGGCGGATGCGCTCCTTCACCATCGTAGCCCGATGAACGCTGACCTTCCGGATGCACGAGAATCCACTGATCGACACACATCTCTGTTTCATCCTCACTTGGTCATTGAAGCCGTCATCGCCGAAAAGCGGGTCGAATACTCTGGATTGAACCAACCTTGTTCCATCGAATTCGATTCAACACCTTCCGGGCGACTGACGATGCTTTTTGCGCCAAAAGCCGGATTCACCCGGATGGTGTCCAACCTTCTCAACAATGCTCAAGAAGCCCATGGTATCGACTCCACAGTGAAAATCTCGGTCAGCCTGGATTCGCCAACCGCTAATGAGTTCATATTGAAAATAAAGGACCACGGAGTCGGAATGGCTCCGGAGACCGTACTCCGTTTAGGTGAAGCAGGATTCAGTCACGGCAAGACAGGTGGGTCAGGAATCGGATTTCACCATGCCAAACAATTGGCGAAGGCTTCCGGAGGTTCAATTTCGGTGGAAAGCTCACCTGGATCCGGAACTGAAGTGAGCATCACCCTACCCCGCGCAGACGGTAGTCTCTCGATTCAGGGAGACTTCCTTTCTTCAGGATGGGAGCACATCATCATTGTCGATGACGATCCACTCATTCACGAGGCTTGGAACATCCAACTCTCATCAAAATTCCCGATCCAGTCATTCCTGAGCCTCCGCGCATTCAAACAGTACTTCTCGAAGAATTTCGATGGCTTTGAGCGCACCCTCGTACTCATGGACCAAGACTTCATCCATGAGCCTGAAAACAAAGGGTTATCGGCCTTGTCTGATCTCGGGCTCGAACGCCAGGCCTGTTTGGTCACGGGTCGGTTTGATGAGCCAGAGCTGATTGAGGCGGCTCTCAAGGCGGGGGTGCGAGTTCTGTCCAAAAGCCTCCTGCCATCCCTTCTGGAACGTGCAGGATAGAGACAGGGCTGCTACACAACTGAATCCGTTTACCTTCTGACAGTGTTTTTGCCACAAAGCAAAAAACTAAATGACATCATGTTGGTATCCGTTAAACTTTAAGTATTCAGGGCGGGCTGGATTGTAGCCTGTCGACTCAAGGGGTTAATCCATGAAAGTTTCTCATTCACTCGTCACATTCGGTTGGTTGATCGCTTTGTCACTTCAAGGGATCGCACCGGCCCAAGCACAAAACCCCCGGCCCGTTGATCTTTGTGATTATCAAGGTATGGCCTCGTTGCTCCATGCTCACGATGTCACCGACCCGCTCCTCAACAATTCGGGCATAGCAGAAAACCTGACGGACGCGGAGGAGAAACAGGATACGAAACAGACTTCGCTGTTCTCGAGCACTGAGGCGGCAGAGAACTGCTTGAAGGAACTCCTCAAAAAAGGCGGACGAATTGACGGCCCATCCGGCAAGTACATCACCGGAACTATTCAGCAAGACAAAAACAAAAAAAACAATTTGTACAAGCTCATCAATTACAACAACGGTCAAATGGTCGCTATCGAAATGAAGGTCAAAGGCGACCCGAATGGTGATTTCACCGTTTTGAAAAAAGGTCTGTTTGATAAAAAATTCAAACTCAAAGGTAAGGAGCTTCAATCGCTCGGGGCGGGGAAAAAGAAGTTCGAAATTCACACCGCCCGCTTCTGTGGCGAGAAGAATTGGACTCTGGAAAAGTTCGAGAAAGAAAAGAAGAAGTGTGACGACAAATTCAAGACCCACACTTGGAACGAAGAAGTTTGCGAATGTAAAACTGACGATAAAAAAGTCACACCATGCGCGAACGGAAAAATGATGACGAACGACGAAAGGCTCACCGAAAAAGACAAGTGCGAGAAGCCGAATTCAGATCCAAGTTCGAGAAAACTCTACGAGTACAATCTGGCCACCTGTGAATGTAGTGATACCAAGAAGCTTCATGATTGTGGAGCGAACTTCGGGCAAATCGGTCTCGGTGAGTACGAGCGGAAGAAGAAGTACTGTGAGTTACTGATCAAGATCGACCCACGTCGAAGCTGGCGCGAAGCCTCCTGTGATTGTCCGCCCGTCCCCCGTATCAAAGAAAAACCCGAGTATTGTGGAAAGATCAAACTCAAGCATCCCGGTCACAAAGATGAACTCAGGGCCAAATGTGTGAACAAATACGGCGACCCTACTGCCTGGAACGGGGCCGACTGTACTTGTACCGATCCGTGCTACACTTACACCCCGAAAGAAGACAAAAAAAGAGAAACCTGCGACATCAAAGTCCTCACCGTTGATGGAAACTGGTTGGGAGAGGTCACCGGGAAGGTCTGCGATCAGCCGTATGACAACGAGAAACTCCTGGACAGCCTGAAGGATCAAGCCATTGAGCATTGTAAGAACGAGGTGAAAGCTGAAGTCGCCAAGCTCGATGCCGACCAGGTGACGACGGCTTTCGACAAGGTGCACACCACACAGTATGTCCACCCGACCGGCGTCGTTTGTTCCACCAGTAGCTTGACCGTCGGTAGCAAATCAGAAGTGGGCGAGTACTTTCCTGACAACGTCCCGACCTTCGACCTGAATAAGTTCTCGGGTGACTGCCAGAAAGGCTACACCCTGAATGACTCTACCTTGGGTGCATACCGGATCCACGATGGTCAAAGCTCCCAGGATATCCTGACTTGCTCTGATGTGAACGACAACAACTACGAGAACATCAAGCAAGGGAATCAGGCGCTCAAGGGACAGGCCAAGGAGATGGTGGATCGGTACATGAGCCAATTGAAGCTAGCTAAACCGGTGACGCGCGAGCAATTGGACGAGGCGTTGAAGAATGCCAAGATCAACCTGAATGTGATGGGGACGGCGAACCGGAACAACAACAATACCGCCAAGACCCTCGACGAGCTCGCTCAGATGCGTAAATCCGAGGCGGAGCGCCTGATGATGGAAGAGATCAGGGCACAGTTCGGATCGTATTTGGGGGATGGTGCCGGAGCGTATCAGGTTCCTGAATCATCTTTTGTCAAGAAAGGGGTCTCGAAAGCGGTCGGCCCACTCAGTCCGGAGTACCCCTATTCAGGCTCTTATGGAGAAGTGTGTGAGGAAGGAGATCCCCTCCTGAAAGATTGCTGCAGTAAGTACATGAAACCTTTTCAAAGCAGCGAACTTTACAAGTGCTCGGTCAATCAGTTCTTCGACAAAGAGTGCCCGAGCCTGGCTTCATCCAATCCGGAACTTCACGGTCGCGTTTGTTCTAACGCAGAAGTCCGAAAGAAGATGTATCTGAATGCCGTAAAAGGTGGTTTTTATGAAGACGGTCGTGCAAAAGTCGACCCGAAGGTGCTCGAAGACTTCAACGCCCTGAAGTTGTTCGATGTGGCGGCTTCGATCGAGGCTCCGGGTAAGAAGTCCGAGAACGTCGATCAGCCGAAGATCGATGTGACCTGCCGGGGTCGGGTTTCTCCCACCAATCAGACCAACTACACAGACATCCCGGTCTACAACCTGACTCTCCAGAAGCCAGGGGTTCTCCGTCGATTGAAGAAGGGCTGCCGGGATGAGAAAAAACTCATCCGGAGTGAGGTCGATTCCGAGTTCGGCGAGGGCACCTTCAAGAAGCTCATGAAAGAAGGCGAAATCAACGGGATTGAACCGAAAGCGAAGTGATCCACTCGGGCACCCCTTCTCCTGCGCTCTTGGCGATGACCCGTACTCTTGCGTCGAGTCCGTCACGATTGGGTGACGGATCGATGTAGGTGCACGGAATCCCTGGTTCGATGTAGCGATACAGCGAGGCCGCAGGGTACACCTGAAGCGAAGTGCCGATGATCAGGAAGTGATCCGCAGTGCGTGTGATTTCCACTGCTTCATCTATTGCGGGAACGGGCTCGCCGAACCAGACGATGTTCGGTCTGAGTTGGGCTCCGTCCGGTCCGGTATCCCCCAAGTTCAGGTCCCCTGTCCACGGGAGTACCATTTCAGGGTTACGCACCGAGCGCACCTCTCTCAGCTTTCCGTGAAGATGCAAGACCTGCGTACTCCCCGCTCTTTCATGGAGGTCGTCCACATTCTGGGTGATGATCCTCACCTCGTGTTCTTTTTCGAGTTTTGCAAGAGCCAGATGGCCGGCATTCGGCGCTACCTGATTGAGCTGCGCGCGCCGTTGGTTGTAAAACCTGAGGACCAGCTCTGGGTTCCAGGCAAACGCCTCAGGCGTGGCAACCTCCTCGATTCGGTGGTTCTCCCAAAGACCCCCGTTTCCGCGAAAAGTCATCACTCCGCTCTCTGCGCTCATTCCGGCCCCGGTCAATACCACGATTCTCATGTTTTACCTCCCCCTGGTTTTCCCCAACTACTGTCGAACTCACTGTGTTTATCATGATAACGGGTCAACATGACACCGAGGGACCGTAGTGGAATATTTTTGGAAATCACACGGGCAGTGCTCCTCATTCACCCTAAGGAAGCCCCTAGGATAAATGAAATTCGTTGTAGACCTTTGGTGTCAGAGCTGCGGGCGATCCTGTTTCAAGAAGGAGCCCTCAAGATGAACCGTGCGTGCCTGATCGTGCTTTTGCTGATCTCCACTGCCCCGTCTCGGGCAGAAGACCGTCCCACCTGGACCGATCAAGGCAGCAGCTCGGACGGGTCTCACAAGTACTATGTGGGGCGAGCGGTCTCGGCTCCTAGCGATTCCGAGGGTGTCTTCCAAGCGACCGTCAATGCTCGTAAGCAAGCCATTTCCGAAAACTTCGGAACCTGGGTCAAGATCGAGAGCGAATCCTTCCGCTCAAGCGATCTGAGTGGATCCCACACGAGTCTCGGCCAAAGCTCCGAGGAAGTCTCGGACGAAGTCCGCTTGATCGAGTTCGAGCAAGTCGGACTCCACTTCGAGCGAAAAAACGGACGCGTCGACGCCTGGGTCCGGTTCCGGTACCCGAGGGACGAGATTGACACCGAAAAGGCCCGTCTTCGCACGCTTCGAACCCAGAGCAGTCCCCAGGCCGGCGGAACCAAGCTCAGTCGCTTCGGCAGTCCTGATGCGACCGGAAGCGGCGGCGTGATCGAAATCCATTCCATTCCTGAGGGACTGCCGGTCCAAATCGATCTCTTTGATGAGATCTTGGGAAGAAAACTCGTCACCCCCCTGCTCTATCAAGGTTTGCCAGTTGGAAAACATCTCGTCAAAATCAACGACCCGCGCTTTGAGCTTTACGAAGAGGCTTTTTCGGCAACACCCGGGGCACGCCATGTGATCCGTGCGGTGATGAAGCCGGCTAAAGGTCGGCTCAAAATCCACACTTCGCCTGATGGTGCCACCCTCACTCTCGGAGCCCGCACCTACCTGACGCCGATCGAAGAAATCGAAGTACCGGCCGGTGTGAAGCTCAGCCTCGAAGTGAGTCACCCGGAAGCGGGGGCTCCGGTTCGTGAAGAGGTGTTGTTGCGCCGGAACGATGAGCTCACGCGAACCTTCCTGCTCGATCTGAAGCCCGTACTCGTCAGCATCAATTCATCTCCCGAGGGGGCTGAGATCTTGGCCGAGGATTGGGCGAAACTGGGAGAAACACCCGCCACCTTGAAGCTCCCCGCTCACGTGGCCCATCGGCTCACACTCGTCAAAGAGGGTTACGAGAACAAAACCGTCGAAATCGAGCCGCTTCCCGGTGGTTCGACGAAACTCCTCGGCGCTCCGGTGGTTCTGGCCAAAGGAGAAAGCAAGCCCTCGCCGACCCCCGAGCCGGTGGAGGACACTCCCGCTACGTCTCATCCTGTATCCGATCAGATCCGCCACTTCTTGCTCGGAATCCGGATGGGGGTCGACGGACAATCCCTGCGTCAATACGATGACAGAAGCCTGTTCATCGGGTTCAGTGGCGAGTGGGAGTGGAACCGTTGGATGGGCCCCGACTTCGCTCTCGATTTCGGTGCAGGCTTGAAAAAGCAGGAGGACGAGTCGAGTCAGGACCGCAGGATGAAGACGAGAGCGAGTGTGGGGTTTCTCCTTCACACGCCTTACATCAAGCGAGTCCGCGTTTATGCAGGCGGACAAGCCTTCTGGCACGAAATGGAAGACCCCCTCTTGTCGATCCAATACCGACTCTCCGGCAATGCTTGGAAGGCCGGGATCGACTGGGCCATGGAACCACCGGACCAAACCAAGATCGGCGTGGTGCGTTTCGAAGTCACCGCCTACCGCCCCGACCGTCTCGGAGGCAGCTCCCTGACCAAGATGCACTTTTGGGACTTTTCACTCGCATATTTGTGGGGATTTTGATGAATGACTTAACGCAAAGCGTTTGACCTGATTTGACGAAGCCCGGGTTCAAGATGAAAAGAACAGAATCCGAGGAGGTTCTTATGGCCGGCAGAAATTCACAAGTTGCAAGAATACTGAGTCTTTTGGACCTGCTCGATGGAGCTGCACGGGCCTACACGGTGAACGAGCTTCATGAGCAGCTGGCCGACCGGGGCCACGAATACGACAAGCGGACGGTGTACCGTGATCTCGAGGCCCTCTCGCAGGCTGGGTTTCCCTTGCAGCCAGAGGGGACGGATCAGAACGCACAGACCTGGAAGCTCGATCGATCGGCACGGATCAGTGATTACCTCGTGCTGACTGCACGCGAGCTCTTCGCGCTCTACCTGTCCAAAGGCGTGCTTGCACCCTTGCAATCGACGCCATTCTACGAAGACATCTCGCGAGTCTTCCAAAAGCTCGAGCGTCACCTCGGCCTCAGGGCCAATACCTACCTCGATTCTCTCGAGAACGAGATCAAATTCGAGCCCGGCCCCCAATGGGGCCTCGGACTGAATGCCGAGATTCTGGAAACCGTGCGCGCCGCCTGTGCCGAAGGCCACATTCTGGAAACCCTCTACTACTCGGCCAACACCAAGACCGAGCGGGTCAGAAGGCTCGGGGCTCACTACCTCTACTACGCCAAGGGAGGCTTGTACCTCGTTGCCGAAGATTTGGCCGATCAAAAGGTCAAAATGTTCGCCATCCCGCGAATGAAGAATGCCGTCATGACAGAAGAAGCGTACGAGGGCGAAGTCAAAACCCCCGAAGTGCTCTTCCAAGGCTCGATGGGCGTTTACTCGGGTGAAAAACTGATCGAGGTCGTGGTCGAATTCGAGGCCGAAGTCGCGCCTTATGTGCGCGAGCGCCGCTGGCACAGCTCGCAGCGTGTGACGGCTCTCGAAGGCGGTCGGATCCGGGTGAATCTCGAACTCGCCGAAACGCCTGAGCTCTACTATTGGATTCTGGGTTTTGCCTCTTATGCGAAGGTGATCTCGCCTCCGACGGTTGCAGACCAGGTCGCAACCATGGCCAACGACACGGCGAAAAGGTATCAAAAGCAAGGTGCGTAAGGGTTTCCTATTTCTTTTCCTGATTTTCGTGGGTGGACTGGGACTCTTTTCAGGATCCACTTTTGCTGACAATGTATGTCGTGCTGATGGAGAGTCCGAGACTCCCCCGGCTTGCCTGGGCATCTCAAAAACCAAGAAGCCGGCAGAGCTGAGCCGACATCAAAGTGTACTCGGAAAGCCCCTCAAGCTCTGCTCGAAGAGCCCCATGGCAGGATTCTACCGGAACGGTTTTTGTGAGACCGGACCCGACGACGGCGGGCTACACACGGTGTGCGCCCGGGTCACGAGACGGTTTCTCGACTATACGCGGTCGAAGGGGAACGACCTCTCCACACCGCACTTGGAGTACGGGTTCCCGGGGCTCAAACCCGGTGACCGCTGGTGCCTGTGTGCCGAGCGCTGGAAAGAGGCAAATGACGCAGGAAAAGCCCCCAAGGTGATTCTGGAGGCCACCCATGAAGCGACCCTGAAGGTGGTTCCGAAGGACCAATTGAACCAGCTGCGTGAGCAGGTGGGCGAGACGGTTAAATCCATGGTAAGATAAAGCGGTGAACCTGCTCGAGAGCCTCAGATGGACAGATCAAAAGTTGACCGAAAATGGGGTACCCCACGCCCTGATTGGGGGCCTTGCCTTGGCCCACTACGGATATGGCAGGGGCACTCAGGATGTGGATTGGCTCATCCCCGAAGAATCAAAAAATACTGTGAAAAGCGTATTTCACGCGAGTGGGTTCAGCATCCTGCACGAATCCGATGATGTGATCCAATTCGAGGGCTTGGCCCCTGTTGATTTTTTGATCGCACGACGCCCGATCTCGCGCAAAATGATTGACGATTCATTTTACTCGTCGTCACTTCAGCTCAAGGTAGTGCGTGCGGAGGATTTGATCGGACTCAAGATCCAGGCGTTTTCAAATGATGCAAAACGGAAGCATAAGGATCTTGCCGACATCCAAGAGCTCATTTCGCTCCAAGAGAATCTTGATTGGGAAAAGATCAAATCCTACGCTGATCTTTTCAACGCCTGGGCGGAAATTTCAGGCATGAGGAGCGGCTCATGAAACGACGCATCCTCACGGGCGAATCCTACTTCAAATTCCTGCTCGAATACCTAGAACTTTTCAAACCGGTGAGGGCAAGAAGAAAGATCGAAGGAGTGTTCAAGCTTTAATCCGGCCCCTGTATGTCTCTGGTCAAATGATGGCTCAACCGATTTCGGCGAGCCACCCGTCCGGATTATGAAGGAAGGCACGCACTTTGCGATCCGGGTACGCACGGCTCACCGCACGGATATAGGCTTTCATCTGGGTCGAGTACACAGACAGCACATCAGCCGCCTGATCGGCTCGTTTCAGACTCGCCTTATGATCGATGATGACCGCCTCGCCGGGGGTAAGCAGAAAGGCATCCATGCTGCCTCTGACAATCGATCCATCGAGCTCAAACTCGATCGGCACCTCGCGATGGACACGCTGCCCGGGCCAGAGCGCCTCCATCTTGGAATAAAAGCGTGTGGACGCTTCCACGAGGGCTTCTGCCGTGATCTCGCTTCTGACCGCGAAACGCTCGATGATGGAGTCTGCGAGCTTCAACCGCTCATCCTTTGATCTAGTTGGATCATCTGAACCCATAAACAGGTGAATCGCTGTTCCGAGGTGGTCGCGTCTCGGGGCATTGGACTCTTCGTCTTTTTGATTGCGGTTCAGTAGGAGATCGCTCCCGAACTCAATCAACTCCCGTATCGAAAGGTCCTGTCCGTCTTCTTGGGCCACTGCCTGACTCATCTTGCTGGGCTGCAAATAAAGCGGTCGGGATTCGCCTTCCAATGGCTTTGCTGCCGGAATGATCATAATCTGTAAATTCACAGGTTCGGGGACATCTGCAGGGAGCATGTCGAGATCCACTTGAACACACGGAAATTCAACGCCTCCCACCTTGAGTGACCATCCCGTCCCTGGAAACTCCAAGACCGGCTTCCCGTTCTGCTCTAGAGTGCCCAACAAGGAGTCGGGATCAAAGTCCTTCTTGCCTTCTTTCAGTAAGACCAGCTTTTCTTTTGCCCGGGTCATCCCGACATACATCAACCTTCGGATCTCAGCCCGCTGGGAAGCCAGTCGCTTTTTATAAGAGTCTGAAGCCTGCATGTGAGCATCCAGATTTTCGATCACCTCATGCGCACCGAACGGCCAATAGAGGGCGAATATGACGCGATTTGCAAGCGGTGCAGAGAGATCAAACAAGGCCCCCGACTTCATCCCGACCGTAAGGTCAAAAAGGCTGACCGCTGCCGGACTGGTGAAGAGGGAAGCTTGAATCACCACCGGCCATTCCAGACCCTTCGAGCCGTGGTAGGTCATGAGGTTGACGGCTCCTGAGTGTTCACTAGCCGGAATCTCCGGCTTTTCCAGCTCGATGAAGGAAAGGAAGCCCGGATCCGAGCAAGGCATAAATGAGGCCAAGCAATGCTCCTCGTACTGGAGCGCCAGTTGCCTGATAGCTGCGAGATGGAACATCCTTAAATTGGCCAACCTTTTCGCAAAACCGCGTCAATTAAGGGACTTTTAGCGGAATGATGGGCGGCCTGGATTATTTAACTTATTCCTCTCATCACTCCTGAATACCCATCCAGTTTTTCGATCGAGCCGGAGCCCCGAAGTATCGAGCCAAGAGAGTGTAGCGCGAGACGGGCACCTCCTCCCGCTTGAAAACCACATACTCGGGGTGGACCTCAAAACCGATCTTCGGGTGCCGGTTTCGGATCCGACCGTTTTTGATCCGGTAAGTGATGATCCCGTACTCGGTCTGGACCGAATACTGCCGCTCGGGATGGTGAATGGACAACGCTTTCACCTCTTCAATGACCAGGTGTGGAGGCCGATCCGGGTTCGGAAGCGGAAGGATCCCAGCTTGGCCTTGCTCTTCTTTCCACCACACGCCCCGGGGCCGATAACCTTCGGGATTGTGGAGTTGGCGCTCAATCCGCCTACGGTCTTCACAGTTTGAGATGATCAAAGCTTCCACCCCGACTCCCATCAGGTCCAAAAACCACCTTGGAATCTTCCCCTCGAGCCGGCACCACTCCGCCACTTGCTTTTTGGCCCGTGTGGCGTTTTTGATCTTGGCTTTGTCCTGAATCGTCGGAAGAAGAGTCAGAATCTCGGTATACGAATTCATGAGCCTGAGGCTCTCCCGGTTCGGCTCAAAGCACTCCCTCTCCGTGCGCAAGGGTTCATCGTGGACCAGTGACAAATGACTCATTCTCTAGCTTCTCTCCTCAGTGCGTCCGTCAAAACGGCCGCGTGACATTGAACATCCAGGTCATGAAGTACGCCAGAAACAGCGCCTTCCGCCCAGTGCAGAACAAACAGGCGACGCGGTAGTGGAAGATCCAAACCGCAAGGAGCAACAACAGCAACTCATGCCACTCAAACCCGTACATAGGTCTAGGATACAGCCTGACCCTGACATCAGAGGACACAGGGAGAAAATCCATCCCTGCTCTAGAAAATGGCTTTATTTCAAATACTTAGCGCTTCTTTTTCGGCAACAGGTGGCGGTTATTCGCAAAAATCCAATAACCCACTTTGGCCAGGCTATACACCCCGGGGAGCTGAATCAGGCGGCTTCCGATCGCATAGCGCGGGATCTTGCTCCAGATGTAGGCAAAGGCATCAACGCCAATCCGAATCTCGCCTTGCTCGGTCTGAATGTGCATGTGGCGGTTCACCGCCTCGGCATCGAGCCCATGACCTGCCGCCGCGAAGCCGTGCGCGCTGATGTCTACGAGCTCGAACACCTCTGGCATGATGCGCGAGTAGTGGGAGATCTCGTAGTCACACACGATGCAGTTTCCATCGAAAAACACTTTGACCTTGTTCTGAGCCATGAGCCCTCCCGGATTTGCTTGCTGAAAGCATACCACAAAATGCTAGAATTTGGCCTGAATGCTCTTGCGACTCATCAACCTGCATGATGCCTGTGTAATTTGGATGTGTGGAATCATCTGGGTGGTGCAGCTGCTCCTTTACCCGAACTTCCGATCGGTTCCTGAAGCCGAATTCAGCCTTCACCATGCCGCTCACAGCTTTCGAATCAGCCTGCTCGTGTGGCCCATGTTTGTGGAGCTTCTGATCTGTGTTTGGATCATGACCACTCCCGCACGCAACCTCGGGTGGCTGATCCAGCTTGCGGGGATTCTCCTCATCTTCGGGGCGACTGCATTTTTGTCGGTTCCGGAACATAACCTGCTCGGGAGTGGCAAAAATCTAGACTCTATCGAACGCCTGATCCGCACCAACTGGGTCCGGACCATTACCTGGACGGGGCTCCTGGCCGGAGTCTTGTCTCGCAGGCTCGCATAGGTCATAATAAAAGCGTGCTGAAACTCCCCGAACTGACCAAGCGCGAGCAGACCTACGGATCCATCATCCTAATCCTGACAGCGTTCATTTATTACAAGTATTACGGTCACTTTCTGTTCAACGATCCATCCCCTTTCACGACCAAGGGCCCAATTCCCGACGACTATGGCATCACCATCACAGGCTACGAAGGGCATACGACTCGGTTTTTTATGCTCCACGGATTCCCGTTCTTTCTGGCCACGGTTCTGTTCAAGGAATGGCGGATGAAGCAATCCTTTGTGTTGTCTGCCGGAATCTGGATCGCAGTGTTCCTGTACTGCGCCACATTCAGATTCAATGAGTTCCTCCGGATTCATCCTGATGCCTACCAGTGCGGAGCGACTCTAGTGAGCCACTACCCCTTGATGGGGGTGAGCGTGGTATTCGGAACTCTTGCCGGACTCATGGCCCGTAAAATTGCCGGGTCTCTTCGATCAAATCCCTGACTGCGACCACAAGTCGTTCGGGCCCGATGGCGCGCGCACGCGGACCGAAGGAGAGGATCCAGTGGAGGAGCTCACGATCGATCGAGACCTCGAGCTTGAGCCTGAGCTTCCCGTCGGCCAGCGCCTTCAACTTTTGGCTCCCGTGCCACTTCCGTTCCCGCACATAGGGTGCGGCTTCGGGCGCGAACTCGATTTCGACCTCAGCAGTCTCGCCCGCAGGGTGAACCCCGAATGAGCCCTGAAACAGCCGATCCATCGGCTCGATTGCGCCTTCGTAAGCCTCGGGGAGCATCTCGGCGCGCTTGATCCGGGGCACGGCAAAGAGCTTTACCTTTTGGTCCGTGAGGTCCTCAGCTACCAAATAGAGCCCACCCTTCGAATAACACAAGTAATGAGGCCCGAGTCTCCGCACCCGCTCCGACCCGCTGCTTGCCGAATAATACAGGCACTCGACCACCTGCCGCTCGGCACAGCCTGCGCGGAGGGTTTCAACAATCTCGGGATGGATGGCGGCTCCCCACTCATGCGACTCACGGAAGCGGAGCTCGTTCTCGAGCGAATCCAAGTGCCGCACTTGCTTGAGCCCCAGGTGCTCTTCGAGCTTCTGGAACGCGCTGGTGAGATCGACATGAAAGGGCGTGTTCTTGAGCGGCATCAGCGCCCCGCGCGCCATGAAGAGCGCGAAAAGCTCTTTTGCAGTGAACGCCAGGTAATCCGGAATCCGGGTCGCCCGATCGAGCTTGAAGCGCTGGTTGATCCCCTCTTCGCCCTCGGGAAACACCGGGAAGCCGGCCTTGGCGAGCGCCTCGATGTCGCGGTAGATGGTCCTCCGACCGATCTCATGGCCCCGCTCCGAGAGCCTGAGGTGCAGCTCGGCGACCGTGAGGCCATCCGTGGCCCGCTCAAAGACATCGAGCAAACTGATGATCCTTGCGATCTGTGAGTTCCGTCCCTTCTTTGGCTTCATAGCACTCCTCTCCCACAGGCCTGTGTCATACGGGGTCGCGCTCGATTAAAAAATTGAGTTCCCGCTTCCTCGTCTCCCTTCACTATCCCGCGCGAGCATGACACCCAAGGTCAAGGCCGTCTTGCAACAAGCTCGTAAACCGATAAACTGAAACCATGAGCAGTCAAAACACACAGTGGCCAGTCGAATTCCCTGAAACCCTCGGCAAAGTCACCGCATTTGCGGCCAGGCACTTTCATACAGAGGTGAGAAAGGGCACCTCTGTTCCCTACCTCTCGCACCTCCTCTCGGTCGCGGGACTTGCCATGGAAATCGGAGCAGGACCCGAGGGCGTGCTCGCAGCCGTGCTCCACGATGTGCTCGAAGACCAGCCGGTTTCGGCCTCTGAGATCGAAGCCCTGGCAGGCGCCGAAGTGGCCAGAATCGTCCTCAACTGCTCAGATTCACAAAAAACAGACGGCCCCAAAGCCCCTTGGAAAGAGCGCAAGCTTCGCGCCATCGAGAAGATCCGGGGACTCGACCTGAAATCTCTCCAAGTGATCTTGGCCGACAAACTCCACAATTCTCGTTGCATCGTTCGCGACCTGGAAACAGCCGGTGTCCAGAACACCTTCTCGCGCTTCTCGGCCCCCGCCACCGAAGTCGCCTGGTACTACCGAGAGCTAGCCCTTCTGTTTGAAAGCCATCCGGGTTTAGGGGGCATTCCAGAGGCTCAAGAGCTCTTGAGGAATGCTTCACTCATTCAAGCTCACTCCAAAACGCTCTGAATGCCATAAATGACTCGCTCGCACTTTCATTCTACTGGATTCATGGCTGTGTCAATCCGGACCCTCTAAAAGACCGACCCAAATGCCGATAAACTATAAAGAATGGGGAGCTATCGTCACATTCGCTCGGCACTTATCGGCTGCATGATTGCAGGCGCTGTGTCCGCGTGCGGAGCGAAAAACAAAACAGCCACCCGAACTCCTAGCCGAATTTCAGCGGCCGACTTGGCCGCCTCGGCCTTTTCGATTTCGAAGCCAAGTGGCGGTCCTACGTACATCTCTTCCGGAAACGAAATCAGGATCGAGGGTAAGTGCTTGAGTGGAGCCACGGTCGAGATTCAAGGAGCGATCTCGAACACGATGCGATGTCACCAAGGTGCATTTGCTTTTGATGTCTCTAAAGACAACGATGCCACCTATGATTTCACATTGATTCAAACCGACGGCAACAACAATCAGGCCACTAAGTCATTCCAGTGGACGCGTAACTCATCGGTTCCGACGACTCCCACCATCACCTCTCCGGACACCAACCCGCTTTACTCGAACCTCTCCATGATTCCACTGAAGGGCTCGTGCACTCCGAAGAACACAGTTCGAATCGCGGGCCTTCCTGCTCCCGTCCTCACTTGTAGCGACAAGGGGGTCTTTGCGACATTCCTGACGACCTCAGTCGATGGAAAGTACGATCTCAAGATCACTCAGCGAAGCCTGACCGGAGTCGACTCTGGAGAGGGCCTCTTCACGTGGGTCCGGGATACTGTTGCCCCGGCCGCACCAAAAATCACTTCTCCGAACCCAAACAAAGGCTCAAACCACAAGATGACCCTCACCGGAGAGTGCGAAGTTGGAAGCACCGTAGCGCTCATGGGAGACATTCCGACCTCGCCCGTCGATTGCCCTTCCGGTACTTTTCAAATTCCGCTCACCGCGACGGAAGACACCACCTACAAATTCACACTCTTTCAAGTCGATGCAGCTAAAAATCAATCTCCCACTGTGGCCTTCACTTGGATCAAGGACAAGGTACCTCCATCTCCACCGGCAATTTTAAGCCCCACTCCGAATCCTTTCACCACCAACCAGAAAACCATTTATATTCAAGCGTCTTGCAAGGCAGAACATCAAATCAGTTACGTCTCGGGTGCGGTGAGTGGCAAAGTCCTGTGCTCCAGTGGCACTGTTACGATTCCACTGAGCGCGAACACCGATGGACACTTCAGCGCCCAGCTGCTTCAGATCGACCCGACGGGAAACCAATCGACACCGACCACCTTCAGCTGGACTCTCGACACGAAGGCTCCCCCTGCACCAGAAATCACGAGTCCCGAGGTCAAATCCCATACCAGCTCGGATTCGAAACTCGAAGTCTCAGGCTCATGTGAGTCGGGAACCAAGGTTTATCTCGAAGGTGCTCTTGAAAGCCTCATTGGTGACTGTTCGAGCTCGGTATTCAAGTTCAAACTGGCAGCCGACGACGATGACACCTATCTCTACCACCTTAGGCAAATCGACAAAGCCGGCAATGCGTCGATGACCAGCATCTGGACCTGGATCAAAAACAGCGAAATCCCGCCCGCACCCACCATCATCTCGCCACCAAGCGCCATCTTTCATTCAAATCAAAATATTCTTGAAATCAGCGGAACTTGTGTCACGGACGCCGTGGTTCGCGTCGCTTCCGGAGGATCAGAAGAGGGTTCGGCACCTTGCACGAAAGGCCTTTTCACCCTGAATGTGGAACGAAAGGAAGATGCAAGCTTTGACTTCGAGATCATCCAAACCTCGAAAAGCGGAGTAGAATCCGCTGCAAGAGCCCTCACTTGGGTTCGTGACACTGTCGCACCGGATGCTCCGAGAGTTGCGTCACCGGCTGGGCTCAAAGGGATCACAAACGGTGACCAGTTCGTCATCTCGGGAACATGTGAGAAACAAGGAACAGTAGAATTAGTGGGTTTAGAAGAACAGTCCGTCACCTGCAGTGTTGGAAACTACTCCTTCTTGATCGGATCTAAAGAAGACGGTACCTTCTCTTACAAAGTCTACCAAACCGACCTGGCGGGAAACACCTCGGAAGCAGTCCCGGTTGAATGGGCGAGAGACACCCTGCCCCCCGGCACGATCAAGTTCGAGTCCCCAACCATTCAACCTTATTTGACCGGGAGTCCCGCATTCAAACTCATCGGTGTCTGTGAGCTCGGCACCAAAGTCAGACTCCACTCGAACTCGAGCAACCTCGACACCGACACAACCTGCTCCGACTCGGGGCGGTTCGAGTTCCCGATCTCAAGAACAGAAGACGGGAAGGACTCGTACACTGTCAGCCAACTTGACGAGGCAGGGAACTTCTCTGATGGCGTGGTGTTTGACTGGATCCTGGATCGATCCCTTCCGGGTACCCCGAAGTTCATTTCTCCGGGTCCGAATCCTTTCTATACCAACTGGAACGAGGTCGAGCTCCAGCTTGATTGTGATGTGATGAATCCGGGACCATCGGTGGTCACACTTTCGGGTGACTTGGAAAGCTCCGACATGATCACCCCTGCAGGTGTCTTCTCTCAAGAATGTCAGGAGGGCAAAGTCGCTTTCCTGATCAAAAAGCCTCTGGATGGCACCTACCGGATCTACGCTCACCAGACCAACACTGCGACGAAAACCGAATCCGCGAAAGACACCTTTATTTTGGTCTTGGATACGGTGGCTCCCTCTCAGATGAGGCTTATCTCACCGGCGTCAGCCGATTACACCTCGCCACGCGCGCTCAGTGTCCTCGCTCTTTGTGAAACCGGAGCAAAAGTGACAATTGCGGGAGCGGTCGATACGGGCGGAGTCTGTAAAGACGGAACATTCAGTCTGTATCTCAATGAGCTTGCCGATGGAAAACACACCTTTTACCTCTTCCAGGAAGATGCTGCTGGAAATGGGTCGCCAAAAACCACACTCACCTGGGTTCGATCCAGCAAGGCGCCTGCCCCTCCCGTGATCCTCACTCCCTCCACTGTCACACCCCTTGGAAATCGATCTCCTCTCATTGTCAGCGGGAACTGCACTCCGGGTTACCAGGTCGTCATGGAAGGTGAACAACAGGACAAAGTCCAATGCTCGGAAAAAGGACAATTTACCTTCAGTCTGAACTCTGATTCGGACGGGGTTCGAAATTACAAGTTCAAACAATTTTGGATGGACCTCTACTCGGACGAAACTCCCCTTCAATGGACCTATGATACCGAAGCCCCAGTGGTGGAGTTCAAATCAGTGCCTGCCTCGATCATGTCCGAGCCGACAGCCAGCTTTGATTTTTATTCTCAGGAAGAAGGAGTCAAGTTCTATTGCAAGATTGACCTCGATGAGGCCGTTCCCTGCTCGAGCGTCTACTCGGTGAATGTCGAACCGGGGCTCCACGTCTTTTCGATCTATGGGCTTGATCCGGCTGGTAACACCGGAACATCTGTTGGGACCAAGTGGACCTATCAGTCCTCATCCACTGTCGGCCTGTATCGTTTCGCCCATGACAACCTGTTGGCTGACTCAAGCGGAAATCGAATTTCCCTGAAGGCGGATGGAGAAGACCTTGAGTCTGCCAGAGGGATTTTTGAAACAGAAGGCGCCTCGTTGGAAGGAAAGACAAAACTCCATTTTCCAATGGCTTCTGCCGAACTTGACTTCACGAGTGCTGACTTTACTGTGGAGGGCTTTTTCAAAGCGGACTCTGATAAGTTTGATGAAAAAACTTCGATGATCATCCTCTCGAAAGGCGACAAGCGGGAAGAACCTTCATTCGAGCTCAGAATCGCTAGGCGTGAGGATTCGCCTTTTTTTGAATTGGCAGTAACCGGTATCGACGGAAAACGAATCATTGAGAAAAGCGAGAACCTGGGGAGCATTCCCATGAATCAACTGGTGTACTTTGCACTCGTCAGGGACGGGACCACCATGAATGTGCTCTATGGTGAAAAACCGGGGGGCGGGCTCAGGACCCTGATTCAGATCGACCTCGGATCGAAAGACGCCAAGCTGATCCCCAGCAACAACCCCCTCATGATTGGCGGTGGACTTGAGGACGATGAGAACCACTTCAACTTCCACGGAGTGCTCGATGAGTTCCGTATATCGAATCGAGCCCTGAACCCTGTACTCACTCCCACCGGAGAGTTCAAAAATTGAACACGCCCTTCAACCTTTGTCGCAGGCCGCGACACATGTATGCGCACAGTGTTGCAAAACTCTTGACTCCTGCGGGGCGTTCACAAAAATGGCTACCTCTAACCTGAATCTGGTTTGAAAAGAAGTGGCTCGCACTTAGACTAGACACATGTCTAAGTCCGTTTTTCAACTCTTCCTGATCCTGACACTCAGTGCATGCGCCTCGACTCCGGAACCTTCAAAATCGGATCTTGCTCCCGATTGGGTAAACCGCCCCGAGACACTCTATCCACAAACCCGTTTTCTCGCGGCTGTCGGCGGTGGCAAGAACAGAGAAGAGGCCATCCAAGATGCCAAGCGCCAGTTGGCCGAAAGCTTTGTGGTGAAGGTGCAGAGCCAAAGCAAGATCACGGCCCAGTCTTCATTGAACCAGAACACACAAGGGATGGTTTCGGGTGAATCCAACCAGAACATGGCAAAAGAGGTGACCTTCGAAACCTCGACCCACCTTCGTGGGGCCGAAGTGAAGGAAGTCGCATCCGTAGGGAACATCACTTATGCCTTGATCGCCCTCGACAAGCTATCCGCCCGTTCCGGACTCCTGATGGAGGCGAATCGAATCCAGTCCTCACTGAATCTGGAACTCGACTCGATCGAAGAGCGCTTTTCGAACACGAGCTTCAACAAGGCAAAGGAACTCTACGGAAGCCTGGAGACCCTGCACTCAGAAGCAGCAGTCCTTGGAATGAGTGCCCTTTTCGAAACCTCGCCTTCCCGGACCCGACTCGACCGCATCGAAAGTGGCATGCGGGGTAGGAATGCGAAGAAGGCATTTGTGGTGGAAGTGAAAGCGGGCGACGCAGGGTTTGCCAAAGATCTTGAGTCCTGCATCAATGATCGTGGGGGGCAGGTCTACGAGGCCGGAAAAGGCGACGGGTCGGTGAACCGGATCGAGATTTCGATCACCGAGCGTCCTCAGCACATGGCCACCGAGGGGTGGACCAAGATTCGCTTCGATCTTTCAGCCTCCATCATCGAGTCCTCTGGCCGGAAGTTTCAAGCCAAGGTCAGCGAAACCGAGACCGCCCGAAGCAAAGCGGCCGTTTTCGAAGCTGTCTCGGACAAGCTCGCCAAAAGTCTTTGTGACCAATTATTCAACCGCATCGGGGAAATGACCCCTTAATCTGAAAGGAACCGCCATGAAAAAGACACTGATCACCCTCTCTCTCTCCTCTGTTTTGTATGCCTGTGGAGGCGCCCCTGTGAAGGAAGTCACTGTGGAGGCTCCGCAGTTCAAAGTGACCGACGCAGCCCCGGGCGGCCGTGAAGCCTGGCTCGACAACCCGAACTTCTGGGCAAAAAAAGAGGGTCTGGATACCGAAAAGTTCTACTACTACGTCGGTGAATCTCAAGGCGCTGACAAGCGGATGACTTGCGAAAAAGCGAATGCCGACGCGATTGATGATATCGCCAAGCAAGTGAGCTCTTTCGTGGACACCACGATTGCCCGGGCGAGTACGGACTCCACCGGCACTGATTCGAGCGGAGTCAGCTCGGTCTCCGCGAGCCAGACCGAAACCTCGAAAATCTCCTCACAGCTTTCAAAAGCCCTCGTTTCGGGAGTGGAGAAGAACAAACAATATTGGGAACAGCGTGACTTCTCACAGATCGGTGGAGCGAAATCGATCTTTTATTGCTGGGTTCTCGCCAAAGTGAGCAAAAAGCAGGTGGATGACATGATCACCCGTGCCCAGACTCTCCGTTTCAAGAACGACCCGGCCCTGAAAGCCAAGGTCGAAGGCAAGATTGAAGACATCAAAAAAGAATACAATCAATACATGGAAGCCCGCTGATCCACGGGTCCGAGAAAGGTTGAACCATGAAAAGCACCCATATCCTGATTCCTCTGACTCTCTCCCTTCTGGCCCTGTCCCCCGCTTGTTCGAGCTTCAAGGCCGAGCGGGTCGATGATTCCAAAGCTGACGAAAAAGCCATGGAGATCACTGACAACTGGGTGGACGGCGACACCATCCGGGTGATCGACGGTTCCATGAAGCAGGTCTACGCCCACAAACGCTTCAACGAGTTTTCACTCAAATACGCAGGGAAGCGGATCAAGCTGTTCGTCGGAGAAATTCGGAACAACACCTCGGAAGCGTATTTTCCGGTGAAGGACCTCGAGGACGCACTGCTTGAGAAGATTTCGAATTCAGAGCAGTTCACTTTGATCGACGCCTCGAGGCGGGATGCGCTCCTGAAGGAAATCACCTACCAGAATGACGGGATGGTGGATCCGGCTCAGGCCAAGAAGGTGGGAAAACAGTCCGGTGCGGATGCCATGATTTTCGGTGACATCAACATGAAGCCCGAGACCCGGAACGGCAAGACCATCAAGACGTATACTGTGAACATCCGCCTGACCGACATTCAAAGCTCGGAAGAGGTTTGTCGGGTACGTGAGAAAATCAACAAGTACAGTGAGGGTGGCGGGAAGTGGTGAGAGCGGCCTCTCTCCTGTTGATCCTCTGGCTCACCGGTTGCGCCGGAGGGGACCAGCTCAGGATCAAGGACGCGAGGAATGCGTTTCTGGAACGCGATTTCGTAAAAGCTGAAGCGTCACTCTACACGGCTGAAGTGCTGAAAAGAAGTGAAAGCAGGCTTCAGCACTTTTTGATGCTTTCTTCGATCGCCTTCTCGAGCGGACAGTACGAGAAGGCGATATACTTTTTGAACAAGAGCCGTGAGGTTTCAAACAGCGTCCGATCGGATCAAGGGGCCTTCTCTTGGTATGACAGGGCCTACGGTGGAAACCCCATCGAGTACTCCTATCTGCATCAGTACCTGGTCCTGGCGTACACCCTCCTCGCAGATGAGGGAAAAACCGCAGCCTGGGAAACTCCTGAAATCAAAGACGAGAAAGGGCGGATTCAGGTTCAAGCCGAGCAGCATCCTGCCCGGACTTTTTCTCAGAAGGAAATCGCTGATCTCAGAATCAAGGCCCGCGCCGAACTTCTGGCGTGGGACAGCCATCTTGAAAACCTGAAGCGGTCCTACGGTCATGCAGATTACTATCAAGAAGACACCTGGGCCCGGATCCTCGCCTCCTACCTGCATGGTCGTTCCCCCCAGGCTTCTGAAAAAAAGACGGCCCGGATTTTGTTGGAGCAGTCGATCAAGATTCTGGAAAAAGAGCAGGCCAGGGTGAAGAGTTTGAGCCAATCTTCTGAATCCATCCGGAACCTGACTTCAGATCTCGAAAAACAAATCGGAAAAGAAGCCGAAGAAGGCACACTCGTCCTGGTACAGGGCGGGGTGATCAGCCCCTACAAGGCACAGAACACCTATATTGGACTTTCCACTCTGTTTCAGGGCATTGAGGACCCATTCCTACGCGCTCAACTGGAGGACATCGGTTTTCGAATCCTCCTCCACTACGCGCCCGAGTTCGGGCTCGTGGCCTTCACCGGAGCCATGGCAGGAGCCATTTCCAGTGATGCGGAAGACGGCCCCCGGCACCTGACGGAAGCCGCTGATCGTGGCTTGGGATTCCTGATTTCAACCCCCTCCCTGCCCACTCCACCGAAAGACCTGCTCCTCACACTCGAGCTCAAATCATCAGACGGGCAAGTTCAGGAATTTCCCCTGGCACTGGTCGCACCCGTGCATGAGCTTTTGCACACGGAGCTCAAGGCCCGGAGGGACAAGGAGTTTGCCGGCAAGGCTCTCAAGATCGGACTCCAATACCTCGCGATCCTGATTCCTGCCATCAAAGCCTACCAGTCCGCCGATGGAGAGGGGGCTGGGCTGAAAAAACTGGCCATCCTGGCGGGTTATTTCATCGCAAAACGCGCCATTGATGCGGCGAACGCACCCGATCTTCGCTCGTGGAATCTCCTCCCACAGGTGTTTGCCTCCACTCATGTCCCCTCTCTCAAAGGGTTATTCGAGCTGAAAGTGAAGGCAGAATCATCCCAAGGTCGGACCGAACGGAACTTCGGAACACGAACCATCCCTACGGGAACCTCAGGGCTTCTGTTCCTGGACTTGGGAAAACTGCCTTAAAGCTTGTAACGGATCCAAAGATCGCCGTTCAATACCGGACGGGTGCCGGTCACGGTCGGAATGGCATCAGCGGCGTTTTCAAACAGCGGAGACGGACGTCGGGCATTCCCGACAGAAACCCCCGACCCGACTTCGATGTTCCGACCCACACGTTTCAGCCACTCGATGCCGGCCTCTCCATAAGGAAGGGCATCGTAGTAAGGATCTTGAATACGGTTTTTCAACATCTTCGATGTCTCGAGCACCACGGCGAACTCCCCCATGGTTTCAGAAGGAATCGCCGCGCGGAGTACGCCTTTGACCCCCTCGGCACTCATCCCGCTGATTCCGTCAAAGAGGTAATAATCTCCCCGGAAATAGAGGTAAGCATTCCGTCCGTCATTCCGACCATCGATCACCACGCTGACCTGGTCGTAGACTGTTTTCAGTGCATAACCGGGTTCCAACATCGACTTAGGCAGGAGCTGGAGCGACCGGGCGACCTCGACCAAGAAAGACGGGATGAAGGTCTGATAAGTCAGCTGGGGCCTGATTTGGTGGGTATACGGTGCGTTCATCGGGCCACCGGTGTTCTCGACAGTGGAACCTTCTACGATCAGAGAGCCGGTCAAGCGGTCGATCTTGGCATAACCTTTGAGCCCGAAGCGGGCCATGTTGCTTTGATGGATCGGTTCACCACTCGAACTCGGGAGCTGAGCCAGGTAAAGCGGATTTTGGAACAGGATCCGCCCCCCCATGGCTGTTGCATTCAGACCCACCTCACTGATGATCGGATTGTCGAGCAGGATCTTCGTATCGATACCTCCCGCGACGCCGAACATATCCAGGCGGTATTGTCCCTCCTCGGCCTGATAATCCGAGTGCAGATAAAAACCCTTGGCCCTGAAAATCGAATCTTTGCTGCTCGAGAGCGCCAACTGGAAGGTACGCTCGTTCCGACCCACATTGAGCGACACCATGGATCGCTGATCGAGCCGGGAAGCATCCTTCATGTGCTTGGTGATCCAGCGCGTGGGACTGGGCGTGTAGGCCCGGACTCCCGCCTTGGTGCCGATGTAGGTGATCTCGGTCAAGACACCTTCCACAGAGGTTGCGATGTCGAGGGCCTCGAGCATGGTGCTCCTGCCGGTATTGATGATCCGGTAGTAGTCCTGGATCAGGTATTCGCCGGTGGCCGGATCCTGGAAATAGGACACCTGATGCCGGGTCTCGTCGTCGATGGCAAAATTGAACATGCCTGTGTTCTTGAAACCGAGTGCCTCGGCATATTCAGAAATATACGCATGGATATCCCGACAAACCCCGCCCTTGGCACCCCCGTTTTGGGCATTGAAGAACAACTGGTCGAGCGGAGTCTCTCCATTCGGAAGAGTCTGATCGTAACCCTTCCCGAGCTTTTCTCCGGCCATGGACAATAACAGAAGTTTTTCGTCTTTTTTCAGAGTGGCTGAAATATTCTCCAGATACTGGATCGAATCCCTGAAGCTCCTCGGCGGGCGGGTCCAAGGCTGGGCGGAGATCCCGAAAGAGGTCGAGGAGATCTCGGAAATGCGCCTCAAGTTGGGAGCATTGGCATTCTCGACCACCGGGTTGTGAACGGTGACCTGAATCCCTCCCCCTCCCGTACCGACATTGGCATCGTACACAAAAGTCGCATCGAGCACCTCAGGCCCCGGAAGACCGTCTTCGCGACCGTCGCCGTCGACCCCGGACTCGACCGTGCCCTTGGGCACATCTTTCACCCCACGGGCGTACGGGAGCGTGACCACCAAAACAATCCCCATCGAGGCCACAATCGATTTGAGAGCTTTCCTGAACATCCCCCGTGAGGATGTCACAAACCAAATGTATTGAAAACCGCTCTCTCGTTGATATCCTGAGCCAGTGAGACGCGCGCTGGCAATCATTGCAGTTCTTCTTTTCTCGCTGCCTGTCCAGGCAGAACCCAAGATTGAGGCCGGAGGGATGTACAGCCCGAAGGTGATGGCGGATCGAATTCTGGGTCAAAAGAGACCCGAATCCCACTGTGATTTTCCGGGCTTGAACGGATCATTGGCAAAGTATGCGTTTGAGGCGTCCATCAAATGCGAGATCGCCTGTGAGGGGAAAGCAGACCCGGTGGCCACGACATTCACCGGGACATTCAACCCGGAAGAACAGGGACTGATGCCGGGAGACGGGCACCATCCCCCTTCCTTCATCACACCGAGCTCGCTCGGATCCATTTTTGCGGCCTGGGCAGAGAGGGAATGTTTGAATCAAGCCGAAAGAAATTGTTCGGATCTGGGCCAGATCAAACACTCGCGCTTCATTTCGGCATCCTCCGGTGATTGGACGATGGAAGAGGCCCCGAGCTGTTCTTCGAAAAAAATCTTGAGATCTCCGTATGATTCGCGGCTCAAACTTGCCCACAAGGCACAAACCGGACTCATTCTGCCTTCCAGGTCCAGCCAGCCGCAGCCCCTGGCACCGGGAACCCATCAAGAACCGCTCAATTGCTCCATCCGGATTACCGGTAAATCCTGTTTTGGTGATTGTGTCCTGCCCGAAAGCGAAACAGAAGGCGAAATCCCGTTAACCCTGATGACTGATCATCCGTACGCGACGGAAGAAAAATCGATTTGTGCGGACGACCTGGTGAAGTCATTCTCAAGGAAAAATCCGAGTGAGGCTGCAGCCCGAGTCCTGTGCCGCGAATACTTCGCGCGGCGACTGCTTTATACCAAATCGATGGGCACATCCTGTGCGGCATTCCGGTTTGATGCGGATTGCTCTCAGGTGATCAAAGCCCTGACTCGCGCAAAGTGAGCAAATGGACGCCCTTCAGGGTAGGGTGATTCTCAAACCCCCTCAAATAAGCGAGCAAACTCACATCCATGACCTTTTTTTCGCCACCCACACTGGCATGGCGGAGTCGGACACCTTCCGGGGTTCTGAAGACCAATCCCTGATGCGAAACATTCATGCGGGTTCCGATGGAAGCGGTCAGATCCCAGTTCGGCCTGACAAAATTGATGATTGCGCCATCCGGAATGCGCCGGAGCAAGGACGGTTCCTTGAGCAACCTGGCAATTGGAATATACAGAAGGGTCGCTTTTTCGGGTGAGTACCGGTCACCCTGACGCTGAAGCTCGATTCCACGCTCCGAACGCTCGGCGCTCGAAAGACCCGGGATTTGAATCAATCCGGGGCCCGATTTCCTGAGCCATCCCCCGACATCGACGATCGCTTCTGCCAATGCCTGCTCTTCAACAGGGATCACCTTGGAATTGGCCTCATCGAACATGCCGTTCGAGAGGTTGTTCGGAATCCACTGAAGACTCGGGAAATGATTCCGTTTCAGAAACTCCACCTCGCCCCCCTGGTAGCGGATGCGGTTCATGGAATTTTCAAAGGCGTCCACATCTTTTGAGAGAGCAAGCGAGACCACGGTTTCGACAAAAGTGGTACAATCGAAAGTGTCAAAGCGATAAAGAGGATCTTGATCGTACCTGCCGGAAACACCTTCTCCGAGAGGGCCGGTGGACCCATAGGGAAGCCCAACGAACTCGGAGGAGAAAGCACTGAGACGGGCGCCTGCGCCCTCTGCATTTTGGTGCTTGGCCAGGAGTGTGGCCGCCTCTTCCCGTGGCTCTGCAAACACGGAAAAACCGTGCAATCCACAAACCACGAACAAGACCCGTTTTAGCCAAACCATGGCCGAAAACTGCACTGATTTCCGCACCCTGTCAAGTCTGTTGAAAACCCCAAATCTCCATTACAGCCAATACCACCCCTACACTGACAGCCGCAGCCCCCAGAATCATGATCGGGACTCCGTGATTGACCCTGGAAAGCACCTCTTGCTGGGTCCCGTCAGCCAGAATCAAGGGATGGACCGCATCCCGCATCAATCCGCCTGATGACTTCAACTTCCGCTCCGGGACCTGGTTCCCTGGATGCTGGATCACCACCTCTGGCTCGTTTTTACGGGTCCTGAAATTCCCGATCACCAGCAAGTCCTCGTCAAGCGTCACCTTCTCCTCAGTCACCCGCCATTCACCCGACATCATCTCGAAGGGAGATGAGATATTTCCGGCAGAACTTGCCAAAAAGGATTGTTTCAGGCCCGGGTCGACCAGATCCCACTCACGAATCTCGCGTTTCAAATGCAGCTCCGCACCCTTGACCATCACGTGAGCCACTCCGGTGGTGTCTTCGATCAGAAAACGTTCACCCAACTCATAGGTCCAGCGGGTCACCCAGCGGGATTTCTTGCCTTCTGAACGGTACTCCTCGATCGCCACCCTCGAATAAAGTGTTGGAAGCCCGTCCACAGAGACGAAGACTTTCCCGCCATAGGGTCGGGCCTTACCCTCGAACTCCACGAGCCCTTGTGCGGCCTGGGCAATACGACTCGTGGGAAGATCCTCGATCTTCCTGCGAACCCTGAATTTCCGGTATCCGCGGATCATCAGGGCACCCCCGGTGATCAGACCGAATACCGCGAACTGCAACAAGTTGTCTTTGGCCACAGTTCAGTTTCCGAGGTTCATTTTCAGGTTGGGACGTGATTTTTCCTGCTCGGTCACCTGAAAGAGAACCCTCTCCTGGAGGGTCATGAAAGATCGGAACAGGATCTCGGGAAATTGTGCGATCCGGGTGTTCCAATTGGTCACCGCCTCGTTGTAAACCTCGCGCCGATCGGTGAGCTGTTCCTCGAGCGCACTCAAGCGGTTCTGAAGATGCGTGAAGTTGGAATTGGACTTGAGCTCCGGGTAGGCTTCTCCGATGGCAAACACCCCTCTCAGCGCAAGAGACATTTCCTGGGATGCGCCCACCTTTTCGTCCGGACTCCGTGCAGATCCGTATCGTGCACGGGCATCCATCACCTTTTGGATGACGGATTTCTCATACTGAGCTGCCTGCTCCAACACCTGAACCAATTGAGGGATCTCATCGTACCGTTGCTTGAGCACCACATCGATATTGGCCCATGCCCGATCCACTTGGTTCTTGAGAGCCACGATCCCGTTATAGACCGAGATCACCACCGTGAAGAAAATCCCGACCACCAAAATCAAAAACACCGCTACGCCGATCCAGATCATGAGCTCTCCTTTTCAGGGTACGGTTTCAGTATAACTCCCGAAGATTCCAGCCTCAACTGTCTTGATTGACACAGTACCCATGTCCGAAATTTCGAGTATTCTAAAGCTCATGCTCCCTGTGCGAGGCAGACTCGCCATTGCATTTTCGCTTTTGTTTCCGTTGCCCTTGTTCGCCAGCACCGTCAGCTGTCCAGAGGGGTCCGTCCATGTCGAGGAAACATCCGAAACCGGAGCCGTCGGAGAGTGGTGCGAGAAAGACGGACTCCGTCATGGACCCTATGTTCTGCGGGAAGAGGGAGTCTTGACCCGATCCGGAGAATTCAATCACGGGAAAATGAGCGGCCTCTGGAAACGTCATTCGAAAAGCGGAACGGTCCTGGATGAGGGTAACTGGACTGAAAACCAGCCCGACGGCATCTGGACCTTTTACGATCCCGACGGGAAAGTGCTGAATCGCATCACCTTCGTCCGCGGAGAACGCGTCGAAAACAGCTCTCCTCAGCGATGGATCTGGAAGAGAGGGCAAGTTCTCGGGGCCGGCGTGTTCCAGAAATCCGGTGGACAAGTGAGGACTGCGTTCTTGAACTACTTGCCCGGGTACCGGCGCGGTGAGCTCACAGAATGGGTGGGCGCTTTGTCATGGGGTGGACTGAAATCCCGCGATTCGGTGAAACCCGTGGTGTGGGTCCTTTCGGCATCTGCAGGAATGAGACTGAGACTGGAGAATTTCGATCGATTCCGTGTTGAACCCAGGATCGGCGTTCACACCTGGCTCGGTTCTGCCAATGCCGCATCCTTCCATTTCGACACAGGCTACGACTTTGTTCCAGGAAAGGCTGCTGTGGTGGCAGGACTCGAACACGTGAACTTCAAAGTGAATCCGACGACCTTGATCAAGGTGGGACTCGAGTACCGGTTCGGCGAATGATCAACGCGATGGCCGGTGCGAAAAACGGGTCGAGTATCTTCGAGAGAGAACCCTGTCATAGCGGTCTGTCCTGACAGAGCCGCGGGTATCGAGCCACTCATCGATCGACTCGGGATGGATCACGAGCGGCGTCCGGTCATGGCCCGCAGCGAGTACCTCCGGGTTCGGGTCATCTGTGATCAGCCCGAATGAGTCCAACGGGTACCTACCCTCTTCGTTCCGGTCGAACAAACACGGAATCAAAAGGTCCTTTTCGAGCTCCTCACGAAATTCCAAAATCATGGAGCTCCCGTCTGGCGCCTCCACATGCTCGTAGAACCGCCTCATCACCAATAATCCGTGATTCTTTCCGTAAAGACCCTTCCACCAGCGGACCTCGTGAAGTCGGTCCCTCCGGACGTTGTAGGTTCCGTTGAACTTACGGTCGAAAGCCTCGACTTCACCTGATGGACGCAATTGGTATCGGAACGGCCGGATCCAGCGCTCTCCCTCGTGCGCCACAATCAGCGGTGCGAATACGCCTGGAAAAATCCGCTCGGCCTCCGGTGCCCGTTGCTCCAGTTCCACGATTCGCTCCCGGATCTGAAGCACCTTGTTTTTGGCGATCCGGGCTTCATTCAACAGCGACTTGGTCTCTTTTTCAGCCAATTTAGCGCTGGCACGAGCCAGGCGCTCTTCCTGCGAGGCCAAGTCTGCAAGGAGGGACGACTTATGCCGGACCCTCAAGTTCTCCAGTCGCTCCCGGACACCCGCCCTGCGATCAGGGTGTTCAGATTCGACGAAACTCTCAAGGCCTTTCAATAACTTAAGCTTTCCAGTGGTCTCCTGCTCCTCATAGAGACCCTCGAATGCGCTCAGATCCACCCGCGCCTGGTAGCGGAGGGACAACTCCCGGACCGATGATTCGATCATTGCTGAATAACACATTGAACTCTGAACTTCGGGATGCTATTACACGGGGAGTAAAAATGAAAGTCATCACCGCTCTCATTTGTTTGGCTCTCGGACTTGCCCTCACTGCGAACGCTGCAGAGCCTTGGCCACGTACTCCGCATCCCGGCCTCACTCCGGGCTCCATGTGCAAGACTCCCAGTGAATACAGGTATCCCGAGCGCATCGCTTACTGCGAACGTGCTGTGAAGTCCGAGCGTAAAGACCAAGTAGTTGCACTCTATGACCGCACGCTGGGGACGAGGGTCGGGCAACAAGGTAGAAGAAACTTCAAAATCGATCACCTGATTCCACTCTGCATGGGCGGGAGCAATGAGATTGACAATCTGTGGCCCCAACACCCGGAGATCTACACGCTTACCGATCCGGTTGAAGGAACCCTGTGCCTTTTACTCCAAGAGGGAAAGATCCGCCAAAATGAGGCGATTCGCTTGATCCTGTTGGCCAAGACACAACACGATCAAATTCCGGTCATTTTGGACCGATTCCGGGAACTCTGATTTTCCTCAAGATCCGCCAAGGATCTGCCGATGCGTTTATCGGAGGGAGCTCCCTGTGACTCCGAAAAAACCTGTACTGCTGATCATCGATGACGAACCGCTCATTTGCGAGATCCTGAAGGACATCATCCTCGGTCTGACCCAACGGTTGGACATCGTCACGACGACGAATGTACGGGAGGCCCTGAAACTGATCCCGACTTCGGATCTGATCATCTCCGACATTCAAATGCCAGAACAGCACCTGCTCGATCAAGCGCTACGACAGGTCATGAGCGATAAACCCGTTGCCAGAATGTCAGGGGTCACTCGTGGACGGACCAACTTCATGATTGAGAAGCCCTTTCGGACGGAACAAATCTCGGAAACTCTCCAACTTCTCTACTCTTTTCATAGAATGAAGGACGTACAAGCCGCCTAATAGTGTGAACTAAGCGATTCCACATGTGTCATTTCTGCCCTATACTTGGAGGAGGGGGAAACGGAATGCGCAAAGAAACTTTGATCAGGACCTGTCTCACACTGGTTTTCTTTCTGTTTGCGAGCCATGCCGAAGCCGTTCCTAATTCGGACTGTTCCTGTACGGCCCCCGAATCGTTCGGCATGGGGTATTCCATCGAGCTCCCGGCTGCCGGTTCGATTAGTTTCAAGGGAGCCTGCGCCACAGTCCCCATGAAAGCCGGAACTCAGTTCGTCGCGACGGGTGGGAGCAACAAACCGAAAGCGTGCGTTGATCCGAGCGCACCGAATGGAACCTGGGCTACATTCCCGGCAGCCTGCAGGAACGCCATTATCGCTGCCTCTGTCGAGGGGAATTCGATGGAGGGTGGTTGCGGCTACTCCGGACCGAACATTTACGACCACGATGCAGGTTGGAGGAAGTTCGGAAACACGATGTGCTGTGACACCTATTATCTCCCGGCCGGCGCCGGCTGTACTGCCGACAAGTGCAAACGTGAAGGGGTCGACTCGAATCCTGAATGTGGTGACCTTTGGGCCAATGCCACCTTCTCCACGATCGCCACAGGAAATGACGTGAACGCTGATGGCTACGATGATGCGGTCGTCGCCAGTGGCTTTTGCAACACTCCGGCGAATTACACTTCGAGCTTCGGACGGGCAAGTTGCCAACCGATTGCAACCTGTAACAATCCGACTCCAAGCCCTTCTCCATCCCCTAGCCCCTCTCCTAGTCCATCACCCTCACCCAGTCCATCACCGACACCATCGGTGACTCCGACGCCCACTCCAACTCCGACGAGCGGTGGCACTACCGGTGGAAGCACGGGTGGTGGAACCACCGGAGGAAGTACAGGCGGTGGCACTACCGGCGGCACTACGGGTGGAAGTACGGGCGGGACCGGCTATGGCTCGGGTCCTGTTTGGAACCCGCCTTGCGTGATCGGATCAGCCGGTTGCTCGGAATCATACGTGAAACATGCCTGCGACCAGAACTCGTACAATGACTACAATTCCAGGATCAACCGGAAGCTCAGTTGTTGCATGAACTCAGGTTCCAAAGCCGATCCGGCGGATCATAAGCTCGACTGCATCGAAACCAAAAATGCCGATTTCGATTCACTTTGGGCCAGCAAAGACATGGATCACGATGGCGGACAAATGAATGCCACCCTGTTGGCCGCACCGGGAGCGAAAACCGAAGTGCTCCCTTCAGGTAAAGTGGTTCGCATCGGATCGGTGATTTCCGGGTTTTACTCTCGAGAGGGCACCCTCTGCCCTCAGTACAGCGAATTCATGGCTCCCGGAGGAGCCCTGACCCGCTACAAGATCGAAGCCATGCAAAAAACCATTCAACAGGAACATGCCTCCTCGACGAGCGGCATCGATCCCATTGGAACGCCCTATCCTGTTTTACAAGTGCCGGTTTCCATCTCGGCCTCGTTCCATATGAACGGAAAGAGAAACAAGTTTCCGACTACCATTCAGGAGATGAATCTGTGCCCGGTACTCGTCCGCGCTGCCATCATCACTCAGTGCCATCAAGGATCCAAACCGGATGCCGCCGGCAACATCCGGTGCGAGGTGGCCCGATCGGTTTCGATCCGGGTGAAAATCGAGCAGCTGTTCGAGATCGCAGGATCTCCGACCTTCAAACCGATCGACACGCTCCTGAATCCTGAACAAGCGTCCTCCTTCAATGTGAAGAACGTATTGTCCATGCCCAAAGAATGAGTCACCCGTCCAAATACCTCTTGGCATGGAGCATTCCCGCGAGCTTCCTCGTTTCTCTGAACGCGGAGGGTTTGGGCAGTTTTTTTACGGTGTTTTACGCCTTTGGAATCCTGCCATCACTCGAGCTCATGCTGAAACCAGACCGGAGTAACCCGCAGATTCAAGATGAGGTCCAACTGAATGGTTCGAAAATCCTGGACTGGATCCTCTGGGCCACAGTTCCCATTCAGTGGGCATGCTTGCTAGCTTGCATGTTCCGAATCGGTTCGGCCGATCTCAGTCCGCTCGAGACATGCGGATTGATTTTCTCATTGGGAATCTGCTGCGGAGTGCTCGGCATCAATGCAGCCCATGAACTGGGGCACAGGAAATCTCGTTTTGAGAGGATCCTCTCCCGCCTCTTGCTCATGACATCGCTATATTGGCAGTTTTACGTCGAGCACAACCGGGGGCATCACAAGCACGTAGCCACGCCCGAGGACTCGGAAAGCGCTTTCGCCGGAGAAAGCCTTCCTCGATTTTGGATCCGGGCTCTTTGGCTCGCCTTTCGCAATGCTTGGAGATTGGATCCAACAGAAATGGTGTTGGGAACCGTCGCTCAAGCAGCCTTGCTCGCCGGGATTCAGATCAAATTCGGAACGGGTCCCGCCTTGGCTTTTTCGGCCAGTGCGGGGATCGGCGCGCTCCTGCTCCAATCCGTGAATTACATCGAACACTACGGACTCAGCCGTAAGCGCCTCGAAGGGGGAGGCTACGAGAAAGTCCTGCCCCGACATTCGTGGAACTCGAGTCATCCCCTGTCACGCTTCGTACTCTTCGAGCTTTCACGCCACTCCGATCACCATGCGCACGCGACACGCAAGTACCCTCTCCTCCGACATTTTGAAGATGCGCCTCAAATGCCGACCGGATATCCGGGCATGATTCTAATGGCCCTGATTCCCCCACTTTGGTTCAGGTACATGGACCGGAGACTCCTCGAAGAAAATCAGAATCCGAGAATGTCCACGTAAGTGGTCCCGGCCGCCAGACTCGAAGCAGGAGTCGCAGCCTGACCTTTGATCAGGATTCGCTTTTCTTTGAAGAGCTGCTTGAACTCGGTCCGACTCAAGACTCTCAACTTGAGATTGTCCTTTTGATCACGCAAAGCCTTCATCAAAACTCCATCGAGTCGGGACTCACGGTAGGGAAGGACCAGCGTCACGCGATAAGAGTTTTTCGGTTGTTCGGGGATCATGGACGCACTCTAGCATGAAATCCGTCTTGACGGGGGTTCTGAATCAAGTTAATGACTATTGATAATGATTATCAATAAGAGATGCGCCCTGTTTCTTGCGCCGATACTGCTCTCCTTCAGCTTACCGATGAGCTGGGCCGAGGATGACCTCACTCTCCCGGAAATCCAGGTCACGGGCGATCGCGACTCCTGGCGTCAATCCCTGTCCCCCCTGGTTTCAGAAACACGTGAGACCACCCTCAAAAAGGGGAAGAAAGTCATTGCGATCGATTCCAAAGCGGCGCCTTTGGCTCCAACCAACAACTTCCGCTACCAGTTTGCTCGTACGCCGGGGATCATGGTCAGTGAGGTGAACAACGAAAGTTTCTCCTCCATGAGTGTCCGTGGTCTTGGAGATCCCCACGAATCGCAAAATTTGCTCTTCGTGGCCGATGGAGTCCCTCTCGCCGCCGACATGTACGGCTATGGGGCCAATTACTACCAGCCACCCGCGGAGTGGGTCGAGCGTACCGAGTTTTTCAGAGGAGGCGCAGGCCTGTTGTACGGCCCGATGCCGGGTGGAGCGGTATCTTATCAACTCCGCAAACCCCGAATCGGGGAAGGATTCAAACTGTGGTCGGGGTTCCGGAGCGGAAGCTTCAACTCCAATACCTACTCGCTCGGTACCCAGATTCCCGTCTCAGGAAAAGATTCGGTACTCCTCGAGGGCCAAATCCGGTCCAGTGACGGCTTCCGGCAATCCAACAGCCGCTACAATATCGGTCAGGCCCGGATGAATTGGCTCCATGCCTTCCGCAGTGGCGAGACTCTCTCTCTTTCGGCACATGTCTACGGATCCAAACACGGTGAGCCGGGGGGACTTGCGTCTCCTTCCGTCGACCGCACTTTGACTACCACTCCCAACGACCGACTCGAGCTCGGACGGACCTTCGGCTCGCTTGAATACCGCAATGAACGCAGCCCGGGGCTCCTTTTGACCTCACAGCTATACGGGGGTGCATTCGAGCGGAACTCTTTTAGACAAAAAGCACTCACTGGGGCGGCTCAGTTCGGCGGTACACCGACTGATCCCTCCAATACGATTCAAAAACAAAGCTTCTACACCTTGGCGAGCGAAACCCGCATCAAATGGGACCATGCTTTCCTTGCGGAACGAAATACATTGTCTTCGGGCGTTCTCCTCTACGCCGTGGACTCCCCCTTCATCCAGGAGCAGGGAGGAAGCGCTGATGCTTCGTCGGGAACCGCCCAGAAAAACATCGATCGTAAAACCCGGACCGTCTCCCTTTTCCTCGAGGAACGATTTGAGTGGGGGAACACTTCGATCACTCCGGGGATTCGGGTCGAGAACATCTACCAGTCCATTCGTGAAAACTTGAATTCCGGGAGCGCGGTTCCACTCAGGACAAACTCGGAATGGGTACATGTGCCGCTCTTGGGCCTTGGAATTGAGACCAAGCTCGATCCCAAGCACGAAGTCTATCTGAACCTTTCCCAGAGCTACCGCCCCATGACTTTCCAAGACACAGTACCTCTGAATAACGGCGACTTGATCAGTGAAGACCTGAAGCCCTCCAAGGTATGGACACTGGAAACAGGAATCCGTGATCGCCTGAGCGAGCGTCTCACTTGGGACCTGTCTGCGTTCTTGATCTCCTACTCAGACCAGTTCGGCCGGGTTGGGAACATCCTCCAGAACACCGGGGCGGCGATTCACCAGGGGTTCGAGGCCGCATACGATCTCGAAATCCTTCGTGGAGCTCTCGACCTTCACTGGGTCGGAAACCTCACTGCCCTTAACGCACGCTTCAAGGAAGGCTCGTTATCAGGGAAAACGCCCCAGTATGCTCCTAAATGGCTCATCAAAAACGGCCTCTACTCGAATCTCGGAAACCGCGCAAAGGCGAGCCTCCTCCACACCTTTGTTTCCGACCATTTCGGGGATGACGGAAACAGCGTCAATCGGACGATCCCTTCCTATCGGGTCCTCGACTTGACACTCGAAGGAAAGATTCCACACACCGGGATCACCGTGTTCGCGGGAGTCTTCAACCTGCTCGATGAGCGATACTTCTCGAGGGTGCGAAGCAACGGCATCGAGCCCGCCATGCCACGGAACCTCTCCATCGGACTCAGCGCGGGAATCTAAGCCGTTTCCATCCGGTACGAATTCGGGCATCATGGGTCCATGTCACTTCGAGCCTGGACCATCGGGGCCATCCTGATCCTGAATGCTGTTCGATTCATTGCGACCGACCGTTCGCCGCCCGGTTTTTATGTGGATGAGGCGGTGGGAGCAGCACATGCCCTTTGCATTGGAGAAACAGGAAAGGACCTCTTCGGTAACGCTTTCCCGCTTTTTTCTGCTGGTCTGGGGGCCGGATACTACACCGCGCCCTATCTCTATGGAGAAGCTCTCTGGACCCGTGTTTTCGGAAACTCGACCGCGGGCCTTCGGACCTTTCCGGCCTTCATCACCTGCCTCACTGTGCTCTTCCTTTTCCTCTGGGTACGAAAAAAGGAGGATGAGGAAACCGCCCTGGCCGCAGCCCTCCTTGCCAGCGTCTCCCCTTGGGTCTTCCAATTCTCCCGTATCGCTTGGGACCCACCTGTGTCGGCTTTTTTCATCGTGCTCGGCTTGTATGCATTTGAAGCGTTAAAATGGCGCTTCCATTGGGTGATTGGCGCTATGGCTTTTGGAATGGCGTCATTGGCCTACCCGGGTACGCGGATCCTCACCTTCCCGCTCGTACTCCTTCTACCCGGTCTCGGATGGAAGAAAAAATCGTACTCGACGGCAATTCTGGCACTCATTCTTGCGCCAGTTTTCTGGCGCTCGTTGATCGACCCCCGCTTCACTGCACGTGCCGAGATGCTCGTTCTCTGGAGCAGTCATCCGATGAGTCCGCTCCAAGACGCTGGAGCCCTCGATATTCTGTGGGCTGCTGTCCTGAACGGACTCAGTCACCTCAGTCCTGATTTTTTACTGCTCACCGGTGATCATAATCTACGGCACTCGACGGGAGCCGTAGGCATGATGAGCCCGATCGAATACTTGCTCCTGGTGGGAGGGGCGATCACTGGCGCAATCACACTGATTCGTCGGCGAAAGCTCCCGGGAACGGGGATCCGCTTCCTCCTGGTGGGCGCCACTTTGGGAATCCTCCCGTCGGCACTCACCTGGGAGAGCGTCCCCCACTCACTGCGGGCAATCGCTGCGTGGCCGTTTTTCGTCGTGCTGGCGGCCATGGCCTGTCGAAATCTCACCCGCCATGTTCCGCTGTTCCGACCCTACTTCCTGCTCTTCTGTCTGGGATTCGCAGCATTCCTCGGAAGCGCCTATTTCGGAAACTGGACCACACGCGCAGGGGCGTGGTTCCAGACCGAAAACAACACTCTCGGACGGGCATACTCGCGACTTGTTTCCGGTGAAGCAAGCTGTGAAGACATCACAAAGGAAATCGAACTTGGACCTTTCAGAACTCTCAAATAACCCTCACCGCCACCCCTGGGAGCTATCCCGGTCGAAATTCATCCTCCAGGTGCTCGAGGACCAAGGCACCCTCGGGCCCGAGGACCGGATCCTGGACATTGGCGCGGGGGACCTCTATTTCGCGCTCCAGCTCCATCAAACAACGGGCGCGTCCGTCGATGCAGTCGATACGGCTTTTCAGGATCCGACCGGATCGATTCCGGGTGTCTCGATGTTCAAAGAAATCGAGGCGCTCCCCGCCACGAAGTATCGCGCCATTTGCGCACTGGATGTCCTTGAACACGTGGCTGATGACGAGGCCTTGCTGAACCGGCTCATCTCGATGCTCGAGCCGGGTGGAATCCTGATGATCACCGTCCCAGCTTTCCAACTCTTGTTCTCGTTTCACGACCTCAGACTCAAGCACTTCAGACGTTACCACCGGGCCCACTTGATGTATCTGATCCGGAATCCTTCGGCGGTCAGGGTCGAGGAATCTTTTTATTTTTTCCATCTGCTGTTTTTCGTCCGCATCTTCCAAAAAATGCTCGAGTTCTTTTTCGGCGTGAAACCTGAAGTGGATGCCTCCCACACGGTGAGCGAATGGAAGCATCACGAGAGTCATCCCGTGACCCGTGGATTGGGGAGGGTGTTGAACACCGATGCGAATCTCAGTCGATGGCTCGCAAGGCTCGGTGTCCGGATTCCGGGGCTCTCGCTATGCATGGTTCTGAAAAAGGTTTGAAATCCTAAAAACTGTAAGAGAGGGACAAGTTGTAAAGATCCTGGGAGCTTCCGTTGCTCACATAACGGTCCGCTCCGATCCCGGTACTCCAGCTCTTTCCCCAATCCTTGTTCAATTCCATCGAGTAAGAATGCGTCAGAATCGAAGTGGTTTCGTTGGTGGCGAGGCTTTTCGATACCGTCAACGACAAATCCAAAGGCAAAGTGAGATCCAACCCGGCCTCGATTTCCCTCGAGGAAAAACCAGAAAGGGTCGAACTGAATTCGGCCGCCCCGGAAGCAATGGCACGCGGATCATCCAGCACATCCATGAAATTCGAGACATCCCGGGTATACAGATAGCGGGTATAAGAGCCGTAAACACCAAACCACTCAAACGGGTCGAAGTTCAACGTCAGGTCCAGGGATCCCTTTCCAATCGATTGATCCTCTGTTTTGGGTCGTTTTCTCTTACTTCCCTTTCTCTTGGAACCGGAATCGTCAAGAGCGGTTTGGGAATAATGCTGGTATCCGACGGAGCCTCTGAGTCCGATGGTGGGAAGATAGGATTCATCTTCTTCATCCTCGGATCTCGTACCGAGCTCGAAGTTCTTCGACAAAAAGCCGGTTGCCCCGAATGAGCTCAGATTCTCGGCCGGGGTGGTCGAGAATGACCCGCTGAAACCACGACGCGTCTCTCCTGAAACTGAATAGGTGGTGCTCATGGCGTGAGTATAGTTGAAGGCATCCGAGGTTTCACCTGTGGTCGATCCGACCTCGTTCTGTGTGAGGGTGTAAGCGAGATAAATGGATCTCGACTCTTCTTCCTTGGGGTCCTTGAAGCGCTTTGAAAGACTGAGGGTTTGTGAAACAGTTCCTCCGCCGACAGAACTCGAGCTGCCAAACTGATCGGAGAACGCCTGAGGACTGAAAAACATCCCAAAAAAACAAATGCCAGCAACAATCCGGGTCATGGATCCATTGGAGCATGGTGACCCGCTAAATCCCATCCTTATTACACCGTACCGGAGGTTGACCTTTGGCATTCTGCAAAGTATTCCATTCTTCATGACACAGGAAGGAACCGGGAAAGCGCTGCTCGCCGTAGGAATCGTGTTTTGTCTGGCAGGCGGTCTTTTGTGGGGGTTCGGTGACCGCCTGAAGTGGCTCGGTCACCTGCCCGGTGACTTCTCCTACGAAGGACCGAACTTCAAATTCTACTTTCCGCTGACCACGATATTGCTTCTGAACGGGGTGTTCTGGCTCTTGCTGAAGCTGAAGGAGTGGTTCTCGAAGTGATTCGACCTAACCACCTGTAATCCCTCTGTTTCGGCCGAACTCAAGTTCTGTCTGTTTTTTGACGATAAGCCTTCCGATGAAGCCTCTTTTTTGGTTGGTTCTTTCCTGCATCTACCCGTTCACCCATGCCATGGCAGGGTCCCCTGAGTCTCCTCGTCAAACCATTCCCTATGAGGAGCTTGAAAAAGTCTCCCTTGAAGATTCCAAGATCGATGAGTTGGCGAAAAAATCTAAAGAGCATGTCCTGAAAAGTGCTGAAAATCAGATCCAGGATGGTGAACTCGAACTTCTCGATGTCGAAGTGGTGGTGGAAACCGTCCCCGTTTCGGTAACGGCTTCACCGACGCCTCTCACACCCGGCCAGCCCCATTGCGCTACCTGCAACCTCCCCGTTGCGAACACGAATCCCCTCACCCATGCCCCCGCGCCATTGGTGAACGTTCCTCCGAAAAAGAAACACTATGTCTACATCACCTGGGGATACCATCGGGGGTTTCACACCAAGTCGGATGCGACCTTCAAAACGGCCTCGGGAACTTTCACGATCCATGATGCTGTCGGACATGACAGACAATCCAAGGACTTGTTGGACTACATCCATCCCGCACGGATTCCCATTCCCCAGTACAATCTGAAGATCGGCTACGAGGTGAATGAAAACTGGGACATTGTCGCCGGACTCGATCACATGAAATGGGTGTTTCAAAACGACAGGAAGTACGAAATCACCGGTGATTACAACCGGACCGTCTTCGTACCCCATCCGAGTGGTGACCCGGCCCTTCTATCAGGCCTGAACTTCGACCAAGTCAAGTCGACCGGGGACATGCGCTGGTTGTATTTCGACCATACGAACGGGTACAACTACGCCCACCTCGGAGCCGTATACAAGAAAGACCTCTGGCACTCGAAAAACGACCGTTTCTCGCTGGGGGTTGGTGGCGGTGCGGGGGCCGGGCTCATGATTCCCCAGACAACGGTCAAGTTCCACCAGGACAGCTGGTGGAACTGGGAAGGTGTGGACAATAATTTCCACATCGCCGGATACGGTGGCCACGCAGACGCTCACGTCCGTCTCGGTCTCGGAAACTTTTTCTTACAACCCACCGTCCGCGGAACGTACATCAAGATCGACAATGCCTTGGTCAACTCCGCCGGAGACCGGCTGGAGCACACGCCCATCGGGTCCATCCAGTTCATCGTGGAGGGTGGATACAAGATCCCGATCGGGCAACGTCAGAAGAAAAAACCTTAACCGATTTCACCCCTGTTGAACGGTGCACGCTCCAGTTGGGGTTGCAGGTTCTTGAAATGAACACGGCTCAAGGATCCGTCCAGAATGTCTTCCATGATGGTATCCGTGATCATTTTCTCGCTCCGGATCGCTTCTTCAGGCAACTTCGGAAACTCTTCCCTCAGCCTCTTCAAATAGTGATTGAGCCCTGAAGCATTCAATTCTCCATAGAGTGTGCGGGCCTGTTTTTCTGCCTCCTGGGCGGCACTCTGAGTCCTCACCTGTTCACGGGCTTCGAGTTGGTTCTTCGCGATCAATGCTTCTGCATCACGTAACCGTTCAAAATACGTCTTGTAACCGTCCGGATACTTGAGCGTGTTCGATCCGTTCAGGATGCTTCTCGCGATCCTGAGGATCGACCCACGTTCCTCATTCGCGGCAGACCACTTTCTGAGTTGTTTCTTCCCGTTCCGGACATGGTACTGGAACATCAACACATCGAGGATGTGGACCGGCTTCAGGAAGGATTTACCGTCGAAATCGATCCTGGCTTCATCCGCCGACAAAAAGTCGGAAACCGCTTTTTGAGACTCTCCGAGCGTACTCCAAATCGGGATCGAGAACAGACGCTCGTGGATGTTGAAATACTCGTCAATCTCCTCTTCAATTGTTTTCTGTGTCAGGATTCTCCGGGTGTGTGTCTTGGAATAAATGGTCAGGAGAGCGTTGTTACCGACTTTCGTGACATCATAACGGTATCCGCCGAGATCGACCAATTCCCTGAGTGATGCGGAAAGTCTTTTCAATATGGTACTGACATTGGAGGCTTCCCCTTCCAAAGGAAGGTTTTTTGCCAGTTGCGAGAGCAGGAATTCGATTTTTTCCTGACCCACACCCGAACCTTTTTGAAACTCGAATTCGATGATGTCGACCAGTCGGCGGTAATACTTGCTGGATGCCGAGGTGTAATCCTTCACTTGGATGACAATGGAATAATCATGGATCATGTTACTGACAATCGCCGTGTTGAGCCGGATCCTGTAAAAATCGGTCTCGATATTGCCATTGAGGCTTTTACGGCCTCTTCTCGATTGGCTCTCCTGACAGTCGGCGAACAGTGAAAATTCCCTCGTGTCTTTCCTGAAATCCGGCGCTGACACATAGGAGCCTTCGATTTTGATGGTCGACCGACTGATCCTGCTGATGGCTTCCTTGACCATCTTGTAATTCTTCCCGCCTGTGCTCAATCCGAGTTGCTCGATGAGCTTGCCGATGGAAAAATGGACGATGCCGTCCGCTGGCTTGCCGTTGGTCACCCAGATCGAAACAATTGCATAAAAGACCTTCTTCTCAAAATCACCGGGGACCCTGTCCTGCTCGATCTTCCCTTTGTTGGAGATCGGTGAAGTCGAAGTGGTCAGTTGTGTCACGATGATCCCTCCTCCCCCTGTGGGGTTCAGAGCATCGATATGTCGCGTACTGTATAGCGGGGTCTCTGGGGAGTGTGGCGGGAACAATGCGGAGTACTTCACCAAATTGGCTTCTACCGTGAAGTCCGGATTGAAGAGCTCTCGCTGCTCTTCTTTCACTGCAGGCATGTTTCCATGAGGTACGATTTCAGTGTTTGAGTGAGTCATCCTTTTCCTCTCCCTTACTAATGAATAAAAACGTATTTATAGCGCCCGTCATTTGGGGTAATTCACCAATGATTTCGGGCCCGGCTTTCCGGGCGGTACGATTAGAATTCCAGTGGGTACGAATTCTTCCCGTAAAAAATTCGACCGGGTACGAATTGATCTTCCACCAGGTACGAAATTCGGCCTGATCCTGTATTTTCAGAGCCTTCTTGATGGGTCTTTCACTTAAGGTTTTGAAATCATAAGACTTAATGCCACCCCAGGGGGTGGTGCTTAGGTGATTTTTCCGGCAAGTACGAATTAAAGGCGAGCCAATTTCCTTCGGGTACGAATACAATTCCATCCGGTACGATTCAGGTTTCCAGATGGTACGATTTAAGGCCACAACCCTACCTGGATTGGGACGAAACTCGACTACCGATCTGGAGGGACACCCGGTCATATAGAAAATTTTGCCGACCCAACGGTATGAACTCAAGCATTTTTTCCAGAGAGTACGAATTCATTTCTAAGATGTTCGAATTCTCGCCCATCCAAGAGCCGGAATTCGTACTCTGTGGAAAGGATTCAGCGAAGAATTCGTACCACACGGAAATGACTCAGTCAGTCACCAAGTGCGAGACGGCCTTGGGCAGCATGGAGATCAATCTCGGATTTTTTCATTTCTGAAAATGCTTCGAACTTGCGGACTTCGGCTTCTGCCAGGTTTTGTTCCCTGATGTTCAGAAGGAGAAGGTTCGAGTCGCCCTCGAGAAAGCGTTTGCTCTCTAGGTCAACCAGCTTTTTGGCAAGCTCCATCTCGGAGGTGGCCAGTCGTAGCCTCTCCATGGCGAGGCCCAGGGCGATGCCGGCATCTGAGATCTGGTTGCGAATCCTGACCAAGGTGAGGGACGCCGTCGCCTCTTGTCTCACCCATTGTGCCTCGGCTTGGGAGATCCGAGCGGAGGCCGCCCTGGAAGGAATGGGGAACTCGAAAAACAGTCCACCGTTCATCCTGAACTTACTGAGGCCGTAAATCGGATTTCCAAGATTCTCTCCGGCCTCCACGGAAAAATCCAACTTGGGAAGGAACTGGTTACCCGCGAGTTCGCGATCAATCCCCGTCTGCTCGAGCACGAGCCTTTGGCGCCTGACCTCGGGATGGGTCTCAGCGTTTTCTTGCTCGGACTCCTTCCAGGAATTGGACTGAGGTTTCAAATTTGCCGGAATCGTAATCTCGGGAATTTCCGAGAGGGAAAGTTCGGGGATTTTCTCCGCACGGGTGCTCAGCAAGCCCTCGAGGTCGAGTCTCGCACGGGTGAATGAACGGTTTCCCTGTGCCAAGGCGGACTTTCTCTGCAGGATCGTCCGGTCCCCTTCGAGCTCCTCGATCTTGGCGATGTCCCCTCTTTCCACGCGAATCCGGATTTTTTCCTGACGGTCTTCCGCAAGCTTCAGGATCTTTTCTGCGACTTTGAGGCGCTGACCGTTGAGATACCAATCCCAGTAACGGGATCCGATTTGCCGGAGCAGGTCCAAGGACTGGGAGCGAGCTTGCAACTCGGAGACCTCTTTAGAAATGACTCCTTTTCGGAGGGCGGCCCTGAGGCTGTCCGTGAAACCGTTCCTCAGGATGGGGATGTCCAATTTCGCACGGAGGGATCCTCCGTCCTGGGTCATGTATTTTCCATCGTAGTCAGCGAAATCACCCTGGCTCTTGTTGTAACCGAACTCGATTGCCGAGCCCCAGACAGAAAGCCGTTGCATCACACTCAGCTCTTTGCGGCGCTGGATGTAGTCACCTCTGAACTGGTCGAAGTACTTCCCTTTCAGTACGGGATCAAACTGGTTACCCACGGCAACTTGATACTCCAGGGAAACCCGGAGCCGATCGCTATCGATTTGGGCCTTCAAATCGGACTCATCAAAAATACGACCTGCCAACTCGGAGAAGCGGACCGAGGCCTCGGTCTCAACCGCAATGAGAGTCAAAAGAAGAAGGGCGAAGCGACGGTTCATTCCTTGCCGTCCTTCGACTTCTTTCCGGAGGTGATTTCAGGGACGATGGGGAAGGCGTTGAATTGGCGCCAAAGCTCGTATCCGATGGAAACCGACTTGATGTTGACCCAGCCGAGTGTTCTCACTCCCTGGCGGAGAAATCCTGGGTCCGGCCAATTGCCGACGCCGCCCTCCGGCAGAATCATGATCCTGAACTCCCCTGTTTCATTGCTGGTCGGATCCACCCAAAGGACTTTGCCTGGAAAGGTCCCCACGGCCACAGAGGGCCAGCCGGAGAACTGGATGGCAGGCCAACCTTCGAATTGGAGCCGGACCGACTGATCCTTGTGGATCAAAGGCATGTCGTTCCCCCGGACCCAGAGCTCAACGGCACGTGACTCGGTATTCGGGATCAGTACGGAAAGTTCAGCCCCGATCTTGACGACCTCTCCCTCTTGTCCTGTGAGACGCTTCGTGATGATGCCGTCAACGGGCGCCGAGACCAACTGAGCCGCCTGCCTGGCCATCCGGACGTCCAATTTGGCCAACTCAGAAGTGGCATTGGCTTCATCTGTGAGGTACTTCACGAGTTCAAGGTTCGCAAGCTCGTAACTTCTTCTCGAGGAAATCCCTTCCTCGAAAAGCTTCTCCTGGCGCTGGAGATTCTTTCTCGCGGTTTCAATTCCGAGTTTGGCCGCAGAGATCTTCTTCTTGGTGGCGATCTGCTCTTGCTCGAGACGCTTCAGAATGTCGGGATCGACATCGGTCAGCTCGACAATCGGATCCCCTTTTTTGACGATGGAACCTTCGGCGATGAACCACTTCTTCACTCTGCCGTCGATCGGAGCGATGATCCTTTGTTCCCTCTCGGTCGGAGAAAACGCCACCACCCTGCCTTTCCCGATCACGGTTTGGGCCCAGGGAAGCAAGGTCAATGAGAGCAGGAATCCTACAAAAGACCAGGAGAGGATTTTGGCCGTCCTGGCGTGTTTCATGATTTCCGATTCTGAAAAGCTCATGATTCACCCCGCAAATGACTCGATTTTTTGAGTTCGATGGTCTGATCGCATTTCTTGAGGATTCGTTCATCGTGTGTGGCGATCAAAACCGTTTTGCCATTCATCCTCTCGCGGATGACTTCCCAGACCCGATCCTGGAGATCCGGATCGATTTGATCGAGAGATTCATCGATGATCAGGATCTCCGGGGAATGGACCAAAGCCCGGAGTAACGAAAAGCGGGCCTTCTGTCCGACCGAGAATGGAAGGGCCACAGGTTCCAGTTCGGTTTGATAACCGTTCGGCAGAGCCGAAATGGATTCTTCCAGTGCCAGGTCGCGCACAAGTGACGTCAAATGGGGAAAGTCCACACTTCGGCCGAGTTCGATATTGGCCAGGAGTGTACCGGGAATGACCTGGAAGATGGATGTGAAGCCGATATAATCGCGGAAACGCTTCAGGTGGAGGTCTTTTGAGTTCAAATCATCGAAAAGAAGCTGGCCTTCGGAAGGATTCCGGAGACCGTAGATGAGCTCCAAAAGGGTGCTCTTTCCCGAACCGGAAGGCCCCTTGATGGCTACCTTCGATCCAGGCACGATGGTTTGATGGATGGGGATCCAGAGTTCCGAACCACCCGGGTAGCGGTAATTGATCCCCTGCAAGTCGATCTTCCCTGAAAGCTTTGCAGGGAAATGGCCCGACTCGTTGATGGTCTCGGCAGGAATGGCGAAGAGGCTTTCCAGTTTTCCGACGGAGGCGACAATGCCGAAGTAATTCTCCATGATCTTGTCGAGCTTCCCGATGGACGCGAGAACACCCGCGAGGATGATTTCGGCCGCTACCAGTTGACCGAGTGAGAGTTGGTTGTTGAAAACGAGTACTCCGCCTGCCCCGAGGAGAGCCGTCGAAGAAAGGACCGAAATCAACAAAAACCCGGCCTGTTGGCGGAACAGCACTTTGAAGTGCTTGGCACGGGTCTGGATGAAGGAGTCGGCCAGCGCCTGGGTCCTCTCTTGTGCAAGTTCGATCCCGTTCAATCCCCGTAGGGCGACTGCAGGCCTGGAAAGGCTCATCATCCAGGTGGCGAGGTCGTACTTGCTTTCAGACTCGTCCAATTTGGTGTCGATACCGTCTTTGCCCACCACACGGACCACGAAAAACAACGAGAACACGAGCAGGATGTCGAACACCAGGAAGGCCGGGTGGTACAAAGCCACAATCAGCATTCCCGATCCTACGATCAGAGCGAAATCCAGAAGGTCCACCAGCAGGGCGCTCAGGTTTTTCTGGACTGAAAACAATTCGAGATATCTTGAAAAGTAGGTCCTGTCATAGGTGGTGTCGAGAGCCTCTTCTTTGAGGCTGGGAAGGTGTCGACCCAGGGAGATGGTCGTTCTGAAGAAGACCTTGATCGTGATCCACTCCACCACTTTCCTCTGCGCCAACTTCAGTGCTCCACTGAAACCGAGTCCGAGAAACACCATCAATGAAAGGATGAAAACCGGAAGCAATACGGATCCGAATGCAACCGAGTTCACGAGACTCTGTACCGCAATGGGAATCGACAAGGACAAAAACCCGATCAAGACTCCGTAAACGGAGATGATCGCGATTTCTTGGCCTCCAAGACGGTAGTACTTGAGAAGGTCAGGACGGGATTTTGCCATGCCCTATTTTTAGCAGAAATCAGGTAATGATTTCAGCTAAAAACGGAGCGCCCTTCCGGTCAAAAACGGTCGATTTTTCCTGCATCGACAAGGTCGCAAAAGGTCTTGATCGCCTCATTGTAGGCGTCCTCGAGCTTGTCGAACCCTGCACGGAGTCGCGCCTTGCGGAACCGCTCTTCGAGACGGGGGTCAGCAAGAAAGGAAATCTTCTTGGTGCGGGCCTGTGCGCCCTGCGTTGCCTCGGCCTTACGATCGTAAGTCGAGAGGGATTCGCTTTTGGCAGGCACGGGGTGGGCCTGAGTGGTGGCCACGGTTGGCGCGACATCTGTCGATGCGAAAAGATTGCGGGCCAATCCGACTGTCCTTTTTTGTCCTGCGTTATGATCTAGAGCCATGGTGCCACCTCCTGAGCGAGTTCTTGATAGTCTTTTGATACGGGTGCTTTCGGTTTGTGTTCAGACGAACACTGACCGTAGGCGAGTGAGTTTGCAGCGTCGATCGCAGAGCGGATGCTTGATTTGAAGATCAAACTTCCAAGGCCGATCTCAGTGAGCCGGTCCAGATAAAACTGTGCGTTTTTCGAGGAGCTTTGCACCTGATTCAGCACGATTCCCCTGATGTTGAGAGTCGGATTCAGGGCCCGATGCTCTTCCACGAACGGAACGAACTCCTTCAGGGTGGTGATGTCCGTATCGGTCGGCCTTGCCGGGATGATCACTTCATTGGCAGCAAGCAACGACATGGACATGAACACATCCGACGAGCCCGGGGGATCGATGATGACGGCATCAAATCCCAAGTGGACGATACCCTTCAGGCACTCCCGGAGTCTCACGAGTCCGGCGGGCCCTTTCAATTCGCTCTCGAGGTTTCCGAGTGCTCCGGTGGAGGGGATCAAAAAGAGGTTTTGTTTGGGTTGGACGATGGCGTCCCCGATGGAGAGTCTCCCCTGCCCTGCTTTTGAGACGAGGTCCTCGATATAGATCTGATCTTGGGGCAGTTCCACCTTGAAGCTGTTCGTGAGGCTGGATTGGGGGTCAAAATCCACCATCAGGATCTTTTTGCCCAGGCGGGCCAGTTCATGACCCAGATTGAAGGCGGTGGTCGTTTTGCCAGACCCCCCTTTCGAGTTCGCAACGGTGAAGATTTTCATTTCTCTCTCCTTGAGATGTGTTCGCAATTCACGAAACGTTCAAACTTCGAATCATTCCTTATTTGTGAGCATAGATGGAACCCGACGAATCTTCCTCTGATATTTTTTTGACAGAATAAGTAGCTTCAGGCGATTCGCACGCCTCGTACGCTTAGGTGGATGAAGGATCACTGTGGGAATCGCCCGATACTTGTGAAAAGGACGATTCGTACGAATCGGAGAAATAGAAAATGGAGAATGATTCTCTTTTTTCTCGGAATTCTCAGAATGAGGCAAATGAAAACCGATACTTGCGCTGTATTAGGCTTCGCCTTCCAGGGGCCGAAGGTGGTCATGCGACCGCTTCAGGTAGTCAGAAACCGTCTTTCGATTGAAACGGCGATGTCCACCCGGAGTGAGTCTGCACGCAAGACCGCCTTGGTCTGCAAGGCGACGGACAGTTTCTTCGGACACTTGAAGAAGGCGAGCGGTGTCCCGGGTTGAGATCCAATCCTGATCCTCGACAAGGTGAAGAGAAGATGGGGAGCTGGGCAGGGGAGGGGAGGTGTTCCGACCCGATGAAAGTTGGAGGCGATTGGAAAGCTCCTTACGGATCTTCAGCACCATCATCTCTGTTTGCCCGATGTCATGGGGTCGCCAAGTTTCCACGACCCGGTAATTGAAGTCGGGAGAGTAAATCATCAAGTGGTTGTGGATCACCTGGATGATGAGCGGGTAGGCTTCGGGCTTGATCTGTTTGTTATTCATGAGGAAATCCTTTTCCTTCTTATGAGAAGCGGCAAAAACAAAAGAGCCGACGACCCTGATTCTCTCAAAACTCGCAAAATTCACAAGACCCAATCCGTTCGCTCCTCACTCCGGTCCGTCAATTTTTTGGACAGCTGTCAGTGGACGACTCAGATGATGAAATGAGCTTCGTTGAATCCCCGATTTCAGTGTTTGTAATCACAGGAAAAAAACGTGATCTGGCCCGAGGCGGTTTTGGCACCTTGCTTGCTTTATCTCTGTGCATGATGAATCAGAAGTCGTTCTTAGGTTCCTTGGTCGTGGTGGTGTCCTTGATGGCCGGTGCTCCGATTCCGGCGGCATTTGCAGATCCCGGTACCCAATTGCAAAGCCAGGCTGATGATCTCCGTGAATTGCAGGTCAAGTTGGATGCAGCCGAGCGAGTGGTGGAAGCCAAGCGGGTCGCTGTTCGTGCCAAAAAAGAGATCATGAATCAGCGGGAACGCTTGATCCGCAAGATCGAGAAGGACCAGCGCTTGGAAGACAAGATTTCAGATCGTGACATGGGGGCCTCGGATGCCGCTCGTGATGCACGGAAGGTGACCGCGAAAGACCGCGCTGACCGGATCGCCAGAATCGAAGATGAGTTGGCGATTGATGAGAAAGAATTGGCAGTGGGCGAAGTCGAGCTCCAGCAGGCGATCGAAGCCCGCAACGCTTTGAAGGAAGCCGCCCGTGAGTCCGAGAAGGGCCTTCGTTCCCTGGCCAAGGCGATCCATGAGGAAAATTGCGGCAAGCGTAAGTTCTTCCAGAAGCTCGGTAAAGGTCTTGCCGATCTCGGAGCCCTGGTCGCAGATGTCGATAATTCCAAGTCCGAGCGTCAGGAACATGAGATCCAGCGCATCCTCAAGAGCTCCCAGTGCAACCAGAACGCAGCAGTCTCTCATCGCCAGATGCCGACCGAGCGCCCGGTGAGCTTCCCCGGATCCGAGTCCCTCAGCGAGGAAGATGCGGACCTGAACGGCAAGGCGAACTGATCCTTCCAAAAATCAAGAATCGAGCGGGTCACAGGGTTCCTGTGGCCCGCTTCCTTTTTCCGGCGTGTTGGTGTTACTCTTTCCGGCATGAAAGTCGTTCAAGCTTTGGCTGTTTTGAGTTGCTGGCTGTTGCCAAGTGTGACTTTGGCGGATTGTCGGGTGCACATTCCCCAAAAGGAATTCCTCCACGACTCCGGATTTTCCATCCGGTTCGATTTCGAGTCCATTCTGACAGCGAAGGGCTATGTTGAGGTGCCCGAGCCTGCCGCGTCCGATCTGATGTTGACGTTGTCCGGCCAGGAAGTGGAGGGCCGCTTGCATCGGGCCCGGGCGGAAATGAGATTCGGGAATCTCCAAGTCGTAGAGGAGAAAATCTGTTTCACACAGTGGTGTGGAATCCAGGATTATGCTTCGGCTTTCAGAAAAGCTTACCGTTCTCTGGGGCGTCGGATTTCGAATTGCCGGTGACGGTTTCACAGACTTTTTCGGCCAGTTCCTGTGCGGCTTTGCCGCAATAGTGGATGTTGTCATTGGCTGCAGGGCCGAAACAGCCGGAGGTTCCCTCAACCGCTTCACGTGCAAGGATGTCGCCCTTCAGGAGTGGACTGTCCTTCATGATCTCGAGGCCGTTGATGATCCGGCACCTGGCTGCCACCTCGGTTTGAACCGCCCGGAGTACTTTCAAGGTGTTCTCGAGATTCTTTGATGGAACATTCCTTTTGGATGCCACTGCCATCTCATAAGTCGGAGTGAGGAGGATGCAGTTCTCACCCCGGATGCCCTTGCTGTCCAAAATCCCGATCATTTCGCGGAATTGCTTCCGGATCTCATCTGTGTTTGCAGAAAGAAGGTTGTCGCCGAAGAACAGGAGGACCCGGGAGGGCTCGTGGATACCGATCAGTTGGTCGAGTCTTTTTTTGCAAGTCGGGACCGAGTCCACCCCTAAATTCAGATGCGGTTCGGCAGGGCTCCGGAAGACGGTCTCGATCCGGTCGAGACCTGAATCGGTCATCCAGTGAGCGGGTTGGGTTCCTCCTCGTGCATAAGACACGAAAGACGATCCTTGGTTGGTGAGGCACTTTTGAATGAAGTTCCCGAAATAGGACGAGGCCCAGTACGAACCGGTTTGCGAATCGCCCAGAATGAGCAGTTCCGTCTTTTCACCCGAGCAAGGCGAAGCTGCCAGGGCAGGGGAGGACAGGAGTGCGGTCAAAAAAAGAATGCGCAAAGTCATGGCCGGGAAACTACCCGACCCGGACCTTGAAAACAAGCGAATCCCTGTATCAGTTCTGAATCTTGATACTGACGACTTTCACGTCTTTATTGGGTTTGTCCATCCCGTCCCGGGGAACCCCGGCGATCTTGTCGGCCACATCGAGGCCGGAGATCACCTCACCGAAAATGGTGTGGCGACCACTCAAATGGGGAGTCGGTGCCACGGTGATGAAAAACTGTGAGCCGTTGGTATTGGGTCCGGCGTTGGCCATGGCCAGAATCCCCGGGTTGGCAAAGCTGTCGAGAGGGCTGACCTCGTCCTGGAACTGGTACCCCGGACCACCGATGCCCTGACCGAGAGGATCACCACCCTGGATCATGAAGCCCGGGATCACCCGGTGGAAAACAGTACCGGCATAAAGGGATTTCCCTTTCACCTTTTTGTTGGTTTTCGGATCGGTCCATTCTTTCTTCCCTGTCGCGAGCCCGATGAAGTTTTCGACGGTGATCGGAGCCTTGCTCTTGAAGAGGCGTACCTTGATGGTACCCATCGAGGTTTGGATTACGGCGACCGGGTCTTTGGCCTCTTTTGCCTTGGTGGCATGGACGGGCGTTGAACCGATGAGGGTCAAAAGGCAGATCAAAATGGTGTTCATAAGGTGAATTCTAACTCCCGGGGTTGAAAAAAATCAAATCATGGGAAGAGAACCTTGAGGGCCTCTTCCGGGCTGATCATTCCACCGGCCACCGATCGAAGAATCACCAGTCGAGCCTCCTCCTCGGTGTTGGGAAGGGTTTCGCTCGCGGTAGGTTCCTTGACGGCCGGCTTCGGAGGGACTGCAATTCCTTGTGTCAGGTAGAGCACCCGGGCCATGCCTTCCCGGAACCCGGGAGGAAGCTCGGACTCGAATGCTTGCATTTCTTTGGCGACATCGAATCCGGCCAGGGAATTGTGCATCAGGGTCTGCAGGCGCATCATCTGCTCGGGTTTCAGTTGTCGCATCAAGGAGCTGATTTCGGAAATGGCCTCGGGACTCAATTTGCTCGGATCAAACATTCGGGGAGCATAAACTGAAATCGTTTTGACGCAAAAAGCAATTTGAGAGGAATAAGTCTGGCAATGATTGACGCGGCGTGCTAAAAACTGCCTGCCCGATTGGGGCGGAGGATCTCATGAAATCAATTCCAGCACTTTCTGCAATCATGCTTGTCGGAGTATTGCCGCACACCGCTTCCGCTTTTCAGATGGATCCTGCGGTTCCGGCTGAGCAGAGAAAAGTGATGCTCGAGGATTACGGTTACCTGGACCGCCTCCAGATTCTGGATGAGGGAAATGACCTTCTCACCCGACAGCTCCTCGAGACGCCCAGAGTGTCGGCGCCCCAATTGAAGAGCTGGTTGTCGAGTCGAATGAAGGCGGTGATTTCCGAGAAAACCGATATTGAAACGTCGGTTCGGATCGTCAGTCGCGCCGCCTACTATCAGAACGGGGGCACCATGCCCGAGATCGATGCTCCCGTGCCCACACCGACGCCCAAACCCGCTCCAACCGACGGTTCCGGCAAGCCTGCTTTCAAACCGATGGTCGTGATGTCCAACATGGGGACGGCGATTTACATGTACGGCAAGAAAAATGCGAAGTTGCTAGGACTTCAGGGCTCGGACGGTAAAGTAATGGAGATCCGGACTCCCCGCGACGGATTGGTTCAAATCGGAGAGGGTCTGTTTCACGAACGGCTTCGGGTCAATCCTGAACGGGTGGACCTTCCCGCCAACCGGCTTGCCCGCCTTTCGACCTATTTCCACGAAGCCCGTCACAGTGACGGTAACGGGAAATCTCTCGGCTTCGCCCATGCCATGTGCCCGGTCGGGCATGCCTACCAAGGGTATTATGCATGTGAAAAGAACTTGAACGGTCCCTATACCATCGGCGCCATGGTTCTGAAGAAACTCACGGAGGCTTGCTCTGACTGTTCGGCGAAAGAAAAGACGACGCTTCAGATGATTCAGGCGGACTCATTGAGCCGGGTGTTGAAGTCGTATAGGAACAAGAGCGGGTTCACCGAAAACGCAAAAGTCTGGAATACGGCTCCGGAGAAAGTTCTTTTCTCGATTTGAATGAAAAAGAACCTGTTCACCATCGGTGACAACGGATTTTACCAGGACCGGAAGACCACCGGACTTTATGCAGAGATCCTGCGGACCTCGGGGGTTCCGAACCCCCGGGTCTGCCTGATCCCGACAGCCTCCGGTGACGCCCAGTTCATCGTGGATGCGTTCGAGGAGGTCTTCGGAGGGCTCGGTGCCAGAACTTCCGTTTTGAGTCTTTTTCGTGGAGATCGCGAGGATCTCGGTGCTCTGATCCATGAGCAGGATGTGATTTACGTCTCCGGTGGAAACACCCGCAACATGCTCGTCCTGTGGAAGGAATGGGGCCTCGGCCCGTTGCTCCGTTCGGCATACGATCGGGGAGTGGTCCTGGCTGGCGGAAGTGCGGGGAGTCTGTGTTGGTACGAGAGTGGCGTGACGGACTCCATTCCCGGAAAACTCACGGCGATGAAGTGCCTCGGGTGGTTGAATGGCAGTCATTGTCCCCATTATGACGAGCCGGGTAGGCGGGAGTCGTTTCTGGACCTGCTGAAAAGCGGAAGCCTCCCTGGGGGATACGCGGCACAGAACGGGGTGGCTCTTCATTTTGTGGATGACGGCTTTCACGAGGCGATCAGTGCCCTACCGGGGAAGAAAGCCTTCCGGGTTGGAATCAATGCGGGAACCGTCACGGAGTCCGAGATCCCCGTCCGCATTTTGTGAATCGGGATTCAGGCCTTTTTCAGAAACTCGGTTTTGAGAACGAGGACCGATCCATCCACACGACATTCGATCATTTTCGGGTCTGCAGTCAGGCGGATTTTGCGAATCAAGGTTCCTCTTTTCAGGTCGCTTGAGCCACCTTTGACTTTCAAGTCCTTGATCACGGTCACCGAATCTTCGTCCTGGAGCGGGGTGCCGTTGCAATCCAGCGCCGTCCGAGCCTCGTCTTGCCCTTGCGCACTCTCAAGAGCCGTCTCGATCGATCCGAGCCAGGCGATGGCCTCATCTGAGTCTGCAAACCACCGATTCCCCTCGGTGCCGAACCCGGTCAAATCGAGCTCGGATTTCGAGCGGAGATCACGGATCTCCTGAATCAAGGATTGCAGGTCCGCCTCACCCAGCGAGGACCCGTGGGTGCGTGCCATTTCAGTGTCCTGATCGGGTTCGCCATCCGAGATCCGGGTGTTCAGGAAAGAGACGAGTTTCGGTGAATTCTGATTGGTCATTTGGACTAGATTGTACTCCAAACGGTCACTTTTGGCGAGGGCAGGGTGGAATGGCCGGATCAGGACTTGTCCAGCAGTCGAGCCAGGTTCTGGTTCTCGACAATGTCGGGTTTTTGTAGCTGCTTTTTCAGTCCTTGAATGGTGTCAACCGGCCAGTGGCTCTGGAACAGGTTGACGACCCATTTCGGAATGACCCCTTTCGGATCTGCCTGGATTTCACAGGTCAGATGGGTTTTTTTCGCGTCGATGTATTTGAGAATGAAACGACTGTCGATCAGTTGTCCCCGAACCACTCCGGACAAGGCCGGCTTTTTACGGTTCTCACCCGAGGTCATTTCAATGGTCAGACGGGGTTCAGGATCTTTTGTGAAGCGGGTTTGGGTATGGATCACAAAGTCCCGGTCCTGAAGAGGCCAGGGCGTCTTCGTCCGGTTGTATTCCCACCGGTCGGTTTCGGTGTTCTTTTCTATGTTGTAGCTCTCCGCGATGTCGGCCATCCACTCTTTCCCGCGCTCGACGTTTTCAAGTACACCCACGATTCGCGGCATGCTCCCTTCGATCACCGCCTCCCCCCGGATGGCGACCACATCCGATCCGGGTAGATCACGCTTGTAGAGGGTCACGCCGGCGACCTCTCCAGTTTTGATCCATTCACCTGCGGAACTTTGTGGAGTGAAGGAAAGCACCAGGAGGATCAAGACCAGCGTGCGGGTCCAAGTCCCTGCATTCAGGACCTCCTTGCATCCTTTGGCGTTCAGGATGGCCCTGGCAGCAGCACTTCTCATCCCGCTTGCGCAACAAACGATGATGGGCTTGTCTTTTGGAAGGCTCGTGATCTTTCCATCGAGTTGGTCGAGCGGGATGTTGACGCTTTTTGGATTCGCTGCTGTCGCGAACTCGGCCGGTGTCCGGACATCAATGATGACCGCTCCCCTGGAGAGCCACTGTGGTACGGCTTTTTTCATCCGGACTCCTTGAAAGAACCTGATCAGGATGAATGCGGCCACAGCACTTGCAAAAACGACCGTAGAGGATTCCATGCCATCTTCCTATGCCAACGGAGATGGGTTGACCAGTGAAAAGCTTGGTCTCAACCGAATCGAAGCATCGGGTGCGCGAACTCGATGATACGGCCTTTGAACTTTCTTTTGTATGCATCCACACCCGTGAATCCGGAATCCTGTGAATCCCGGTGGGCGATGCCGTTCAGATCATAGGCCTGGAGTCCTCTTTCCCTCAGGATTTTTGCCGTGGTCCATTGTGCAACGGCATTCAGACTCAAGTTGGGGCACGAGGGGTTTCTCGATTCCACCGAAAACAGATTGAATGCCACGGGGCCCGGACTGACGCTCAGGACCTCACAAAGACTGCCTGTCGGGAGGTGGAGGCTCCGGACGAACAGGGCCCTTTGGTGAGGGTCGTTCACCATTGAGCGGATCCACTCGATCGGCGGAAGCCAGAGCGCTTTCTTTTTGTACAGGTCCGAACAGCGTTCCCAGAACGGTTCGATGACTTTTTCGGCGTCATGTACTTCCGTGGTCACCTCACCACGGACCGCGCGTCGGACCTCGTGTCGGATCCTCGAGCCGAGCGATTCGAAAAGTGAGGACTCCCCCGGGGTTTCGAGAGGGATGGTCATGGTGGAGCTGCGGTCCACCCGATCGGACGGAAAGGCACTCCGTTCGATGAAATGGCCGAGTTCCACCTCCGTCATTCTCGGTCTGAGTGTCACTTGAGTGACCTCCGGGCGGCATTTCAGAAGTGCGTGGACGGTCATTCCGATGAGCTCGTTTTGTTCCGTCGCAGAACCCGGAATTGACCAATCGTGTACCGGGCCGTTCACGCATTCGGCTTCGTTCCCTTTGGTGAAGAAAAGAGCTGAAATTCTTCTCTCCGGACTGAAGACGAGAATCGGCTCCACTCCGAGGACTTTCCCGGCTCCACCCCAGGCCGGAGTCTGGCTGGGGGACAGATTCCGACCCCAGTCGAGAGTGTGCCACCGATCGATTTCATCTGCGGACAAAGCCCTGACGGGCTTGGCAATCCAGGTGGCTCCCATTCCAGAAGCTTAGCACAGTCTTGTCCGAACGTGTTCGTGAGCGTAAAATGGAACCATGAAGCGTGTGCTCTTGATCCAGCACGAAGCCTTCGATCCTTTCGGTACCCTCGACCCGCTTTTGAAGCGCGAGGGAATCAGAATCCGTTACGTCAATTTTGCCCGGGAGCCTGATGCAAGACCGAGTCTGGACTCTTATGACGGTCTGATCCTGATGGGGGGTGAAATGGCTGTTTACGAGTCCCACTTGTATGAACACATCCGGGTGGAAATGGGCCTCGTCGAGGAAGCACTCAAGAGGGATCTTCCTGTTCTCGGTATTTGCCTGGGGGCACAGATCATCGCTCATGTGTTGGGCGCCAAGGTGTCTCTTCATCCGACCCGGGAGATGGGATGGAGCAAAATCAGATTGACCCCGGAAGGCGATTCCGATCCGGTGATGGGAGGATTCGGACCGGAGGAGTTCGTATTCCAGTCACATCAAGACTCGTTTGAAATACCGAAGGGCGCCGACCACCTTGTTGAGTCCGATATTTGCGCTTCCCAAGGGTTCCGGTACGGGAGGCATGTTTACGGATTCCAATTCCACTTGGAGATCGATCGACCGACCATCCGTCACTGGGTTGACACACCGTCGAACATCAAGTTCTTCGAGGAAAATCCCGGAATCATCAATCCTGAGCAGGTACTTCGGGAAACAGACCTCTACCTGCCGAGGTCGACCGAATTGAGCGAGTCCTGTTTTTTGAACTTTCTGAGACTCGGTGGCGCACAGCCCCCTCGGATCCGCCTTGGTTCCGGGCGTTGACCTTGCTAATCTGGAAAGATGATTCGGCTCCCTGTGACGGTTTGGATGTTCCTTGCCTCGACCCTGTCGGCCCACGCATTTCCGGCCGTCGGAGACCATGTCGAGTTCGAATCCCGATACAAAGATCGGAAGATCGTCCTCGAGAAGAGTGTGAAAACCTACGACTCCGCGACCGATCATTTCGGAGTGAGGTTTCTGGTGCGTGTGGGCGATTCGGTTCTCCGCGACGAGGTGTTGCTCATGCCGCGGATCTTTTTTTACTCGCCCGAGAAAATCGATCATTTGCTGAAGACCTGTGTGAGTCGTGAGGGTGCGTTGGGACAGGAGCGAATCCAGGGCCGGACTGTCGAAGTCTGCGAGTTCTACCATGAGGATTCACAGATGACGACGATCCTAGGAAAAGTCCCGTTCGGGCAGGTCCGGTTCCAGGAGTATCTGGGAGACGGTGAATTTCTGGATTACCATCTGGTCCGGCTTCAATTCGGGAACTGAGCATGGCGGATCCAATGGTCCGGAAGATTCTCCATGTCGACATGGATGCTTTTTTCGCTTCGGTGGAACAACGGGATTTCCCGGAGTATCGGGGTAAGCCCTTGGTTGTAGGGGGCACTCCCGAGGGACGGGGTGTGGTCGCGTCGGCGTCTTACGAAGCCAGGGCTTTCGGGATCCGCTCTGCCATGAGTGCGGCCCAAGCCAAACGCCTGTGCCCGAATGCCGTGTTCGTTTTGCCCCGCTTCGAGGCTTATCAGGAGGCCAGTCGGGGGATTCATTCGATTTTCAAAGAGGCGACCGATCTGGTCGAACCCCTTTCGCTGGATGAGGCTTATCTTGATGTCACCGAGAACCATTGGGGTGAACCGTTGGGCGGCAAGGTGGCGATCAGGATTCAACGCCGGATTCACGAAGAGCTGGGTCTCACTGCATCCGCCGGAGTGAGCAGCACGCTTTTTGTGGCGAAGCTGGCGAGTGATTTCAAAAAACCGAGAGGCCTCACGATCGTCAAGCCTGAAGAAGCCCAAGCATTCATCGCACCCTTGCCCGTTTCGAAGTTGTGGGGAGTGGGACCTGCGACAGAAAAAATACTTCATTCGCTCGGGCTCTTCAAAATCGCCGACTTACGTACGTTCCCGGTCGATGCCCTGGAGCGTGAGCTCGGGAAACACGGGAAATTCCTCCACCGGCTGGCGTTCGGAGAAGACTCAAGGATGGTGGATCCTGGATGGGAGCGGAAAAGTTACGGGGGAGAAACCACTTTCCAGCGCGATCTGCTTCAAGTCGCAGAAATCGAAAACGCCCTGAAGACTCTTGCAAAAGACTTGTCCGAGTCCTTGGTTGCCGATGAAAGAAAAGCCAAAACAATCACAATCAAGGTCAGGTATTCCGACTTCGAGACTGTCACCAGAAGTCAGACCTTGCACCGTCATGTGGACGAGGTGAGGCCCATTCTCGAGACATCCATGGAGCTGCTCATTTCCAAAACGGAAGCAGGCCTGAGGCCGGTCAGATTGGTCGGTATCTCAGTTTCGCAATTGTTGAACCCGCATGACCCGGAACAGCTCTGGTTGGATCTGCCTGATCAGTACTTCAGGTGACGATACGGATCTTTCCATTCCACTTGGGATGCCGGGACCCGCTTCAGAGGTTCGTGACTCCAAGTCCACCAAGCAGCCCCTGCAACCAACGCGAAGTGAAACCAAAACAGCCATTTCATGTAGATGTTCTCCCTGAATCAGGGTCTAATGGGTGACTGATTTTGTCAACTATTTCAATATAGGTATAAATAATCGAAAATATTCACTTATATTCGTCGTCTGCCTCCGGGATTGCCGGCACATCCTGATACAGGATGGGAATGCCTTCTGCCAGCAAAGGGGCGGTCTTTCGATCAAGCCAGCAGGCAAAGGGAATGGCGAGCAGGTGCGAGAAGTACAGGTAGGCGGAGATCGGTGTGGTCGAGATCCACATTCCTTGTTCTTTGCATTTCCTGAAGTGAATCGGCGCGAGATTGGTGATCCGAAGCATCGACTCCAAAATGTGTTTCAACATCAAGTGAAATCCCGGTGTCGCTTCCAGACGATGGAGTTCGTTTCGCAGATCATTGGACGCCTCCCTCCAGCCTCCTCTCCATACACTCCGGCAGAAGTCGAGGATCATAGGCCAGGGTTTCGCCGGGGTGAAGGCAGAAAGTGAAGGTGCCTGGAAGGGTAGCTTCTCCGAAAATACAGGAATCTTTTCCATTGAAATGAACTCAAGCTCGACAACACGGATGCCCCGCTTCCTGAAAGGAATGGAACAAAGGTCGGTGAGTCTTGCAAACGGAATGGAAAGTTGCTCGGAGCGGATCAGAACGTCCGAAATGAAGAGTGACTTTCCCGCAGTCAGTACGGAATACCTGGCACGCCTCTCGCGGTTGATCCGGATTGCGTCTCTCAGGTGCTCTTCAAACGGACCCATGGAACCGGGCTCAGTACAGGGCCGAGAAGCCCAGGAATGGATTCAGGTCATCCGCGGAATCGGTCACACCCACGTTCACTCCCGCATCGAGCTGGATGAGCGGGGTGATTCTGTAGGTGAGTCCGAAGTCAGCGGTGGCTGTCCATTCAGATCCGGCCTCGCTCGAAAAGCTGTTCCAGAACTCAGCATATCCTGCGAGATCTCCGACAATGTCATGACCGAAGGTGATGGAGGTCACGAACTCGTCATGGAAATTGTCATCCGATTCGTTTTTCATACGGTTGTATTGGAACATGGTGCCCATGTCCCAGTCTCCCGGCAGACCCACGGAGAGTGGTGCGATCAGTCCACCCTCATAGAACTTGTGTCCGGTACCCCCTGAATTGGTCGGAAGGATGATGAAGGGCATGAGAGCGAATGCCATGTCTCCACCGTTGTTCCCGAAAAGGTTCATTTTGAGTCGAAGGGTGGTGTCTCCGAATCCACTGATTTTGTTTGTGCCATCGGAAGTGGAGACATAGGGCGCCACCACCGCCTGGAAGTCGATCGAGTCTGTCAGGCCGAGTTTCAAGTTGCTGACCATCACGCCAAGGTCTTCTGTAGTGCTTCCACCGCTGATTTCACGACTCAGGACCAGGAGATCGGTCTCGATCTGGAAGTGTCCCGCATCCACCGAGTAGGCGCTTTCTGTCTTGTCAGGCCGGTCGGTGTTGAGTCCTCTCATCAGCTCCTTCGGAGTGGGATTGAACAAATGGAACTGGGAGCGGTCCGCCGACGATTCGGCGTAGGCTGCGAGGGTGAAAAAAGAAGTGAGAAGGGTGAGGGTCCGAGCGGTTTGTTTCAGCATTCCAAAAGGCTATCCGAGACCTCGGGGTGATTCACCAAAAAAACGAGGCGTGGAGAATGTATCCCCACGCCTCCAATTCAGCTTCAGTGTGTCAATCTTTAGATTTTCCCGACGAGATTGATTCCGGGCTTCAGAGTCTGTGCTCCGGGTTTCCACCGGGCGGGGCACACTTCTCCCGGATGGGTTGCCACAAACTGAGCCGCTTGGACCTTACGGAGTAATTCGTCTGCGCTCCGTCCGATTCCGTTGTCATGGATTTCTGCGATTTTGATCCGGCCTTCCGGATCGACGACAAAAGTCCCACGATACGCGATCCCTTGTTCTTCGATGTGGACCCCGAATGCACGGGTCAGGATCCCGGTCGGGTCCGCCAGCATGGGATAATGGATCTTCTTGATGGTCTCAGAGGCATCGTGCCAGGCTTTGTGGACAAAGTGGGTGTCGGTGCTCACCGAGTAAACTTCCACGCCCATTTTCTTGAAATCTTCATAGCGATCCGCCATATCGCCCAGCTCGGTCGGACAGACGAAAGTGAAGTCAGCCGGGTAAAAGAAAAAGATCGACCACTTTCCTTTCAGATCTTCTTGGGAAACGGTTCTGAACTCGCCATGGTGATAAGCTTGGACTTTGAAATCCGGGATTTTACTGTTGATCAACGTATTCATAATGATGACTCCTATGGTTTTGATCAGTCTAAACCAGGGAGCCATTCGAACCCATTCGCTTCGGTCTGTCACACGATAGAGAAAATCGATCAATCATATGCAGCCCAAGTGCTTGTAATGATGAATTTAAATTATTAAACAAATGTTAAATATCTGATTGAACTCCTTTGCCGCACCCTCTAAACTGGTCTGAGGGGGAATTCGGGGGATGGTTTTCGGTTTAGGGGTGATTTGGTTTGCTTTGACCGGAAGTGCTGTGGCGGGGAGTATTCCCGATGAGTTGAGAAGACTCGAAAAATGCCATGGGCTTTTTGTGGGTGAGCGCATCTCAAAGTCGTCGTCCTTGTATGCGGCGGTTTCAACAGGCGCCACATCGGGTACGGACGCTTGTATGGCATTGTTGGATCGTGCCCGGTTGGGTCCGGACGGTCGGATTCCTTCTGTGAACGGGATTCCTGATCAGACCGGGCATCGGATTTTGGCCAACTTGGTCGAGTTCCATCGGTCGCAGTTGGAAAGCCCGGATTTCAATGCCGCTTCCGGGGGGGCACGTCTCAGGGAAATGGATTTGTTCGACGCGAATGAGCCTGCTTTCCATTTTGTTTACTCTCTGTTGATGCCGAATGAGCCCTATTCGAATGTCGTCAAACGTGCGCATGGGATTCGAGCCATCCGGTATACTTCCCGGAGCACTCCGCGGACACGGAGGGTGGTGGACTTGGGTGCGATCGCATATTCACAAGGACCGGGACCCACCCCCGATCCATGGAATCCGACTTTGATTGATACGGGAAAAATCGCAGGCTTGGTTCCGGATTCGGTCCAGAATCCCATTCAAAAGCTGGAGACCGGAAATGCCCAATACCAAGGGCGGAACACCAATGCCCACTTTGGTGCCGGATTTCTCGGGTCCCAAGCCTACATGCTTGCGACTTGGAACGGGTCAAACTTCAGGAATTGGGCGAAAGACCTGATGGCCGATGCCCTTTGTAAGGATATTCCGGTCCTCAGGTCCATCGATGTTTTGCAAGCCGTGAAGACCGACTCCAGTTTTGCCTGGCGCCAAGGGATATCCTGTATGCAGTGCCACGAGACCATGGACCCCCTCTCCGCTGCGATGAGGACGCAAGGCCTGATTCGGGCGTCCCCCGTGAACGAAGTGCGTTTCTGGGTGTCGAGACCGATCGACCGGCCTTCCGCGCCTTACCCTTCGATGTCGCCTGATCCGGATTACGCGAGACGCCCTCCCGATTTTTCACTCAAATACAGATCTTTCGACGGGACTCTGGTGGAGCTTCCGGGCACCGGCATTACCGCGCTCGGGCAAGCCCTGGCCGAACGCGACGATCTCTATGTTTGTGCGGCCAAACGCTACTTCCAGCTTTTGACGGGTATTGAGACCGACATGCGGGATGATTCGGATCCTCTCAATCCGCTCAACCTTTCTCCTTCTGAAACCAAATATCGAAACCGGGTGATCGAGCTCGGCAGACAATTGAAGCAGGACCAGAGTGCGCGCGAGTTGTTCAAGCGCATCATCAGTTCGCCCACCTTCATCTATCCGGATCGAGGGATTTGAAGCCTATGAACAGAAGATCATTTTTGAAAAAGTCGGTGACAGGTATCGGGGGAGCTTACCTCCTCACCTCGCCACTCCAGTTGATGCTCGGAAACATTCTTTCCTCGGTATTCCAAAGAGCGTGGGCATTGGAACAAGGCGAGGCAGGGTATCTCGACAAAAAATTCGTCAATATCAGCTTGTCGGGTGGAGCCTCCAGGTGGATGTTCGATCTCCCTCTCCGGCCGAACGGTAACGACGCATTTCAATACAATACGATCAATGACCCCCGGACCTCCATGTTGATCACGAAGCTGAATCCTGACCCCCTCGGGCCCGGGGGTTACACGGGTGAGTACGCCACGGTGGAAGTGGGGGGGTACCATCTGCCCGCAATGTGGGGAGGAAAGATCGCCACAGTCGGGGGGGGCAGTGAAAACATGGCTGCGCTGGCCCAAAACATGTTGTTCATGAGGGGGATCAAATCAGTCGATTCTCACAGTCTGGGAAGAACCCTCCAGACCAAGCCGAGCGGGGGTGTTTCGTTGGGCGGGGGAGTCGCAGATCGGGCCACCACGGTACTGCCTGCGCTCAGCATGGGTGCGATAAACGGGACTTTCAAATCCGGGAAGGGCATCGTCCCTCAGGAGATGCCGGTGACCGATCCGTTCACGACGGCATTCCTTCCGTTCAGCTCCGCAATGAATCTTCGATCGAATGCTGTGTCGACCGCCGAAGCGATCGACACAGCGTTGAATGTGATGAGGGCAAAAGCGGGAAGTCGCCATAAAATGGTGCCCTTCACCTATGAAGACCGGATCAATGCCCGGAAACTCATGACCACGCAGTTCACCAACTTGGCGGGGGTTTATACCGATTTGCGTAACAAGTACCTGAATTTGATCAGTCGATCCATGGGCGATGCGGCTCTTCGTCAAGCGGGAGTGGATGACTTGGCCGTCCCGGGCTCGTCAGTCGGGCAGTTCAGGATCCACAACGGAACCACCGCGACATTTTACACGGGACAAGATTTGAGTTCGATCACAGACTCCCAGACGACCGTGGGGCGCTTGGCCGAGATGATGGCAGTGACCGAATTCATGATGTGCGGGGGGAGTTTCAATCGTAGTTTCTCATCCACGATCCACGCCGAAATCGGAACGGTGGGTTCTGCTCTTTTCGACTCGCTCACAGTCGATGGATCTGTGAGTCAGAATCAGCGTCAGGGTTTGATTATTGATGCCCACGACACCGGGTCCTACATTCAGTTGATACAGTTCACCCGGTATTACCGTGCCATCGCTTCCTGTATGTTCGAACTCATTCAGAGATTGAAAGCTGTTCCTTCTGGAGCCGGAAACCTCTTCGACAAGACGGTCATTGCGATCAATGCGGAGTTCAACCGTAGTGCAAGAGACGCCGGGAACGGATCAGACCATGGCCCCGACGGAAGTTGTTATACCTTGTGCTCTGGAATGATCGCCCAGCCACTTGTGGTCGGGGACATCAGGAAAGATGGCGGAAGAAACGGTTACCGTGGAACCTGGGGTACGGGATCGACGATGATCGAGTTTACAAATCAGCAAGCCGTGGTCGGAAACGCGGCATCGACGGTTGCATTGATGCTGGACTTCCCGACGCCTACTCCGAACAACGCGCCCTTCGTCAATCTCAATCCGACGACAGGGAAAGTGGTGTCTACCGTCGGTAGAACCAAGAATGTGGGGTGAACCATGATTCGCTGTCGGTCTGTTTCTTTGCTCTCATTGTTCACCGGATTCCTGTTGAGTGGTTGCTTCAAGACCACAGAGCTCAAGTTCAATGATCAACAAGCCGCGGTTGCATCAGGGCGGGTGCCGGCAAGTGTGGTCGAGGATTACACCCTCGTTCTTCCCATCAGCAAGAGGCATTACATCGCTTCTGTTTTTTCACAAGTATTTGCGATTCAAGAAATCAGCACGGATGGAGACAATCTGAGAACGGAAGTCTTCTTCAAGAAGGAATTCGGAGGATCTTGTGATCCCTACGGCCGTTCCGAGGTGATTGTGAATGGAACGACCACGGACGAGTTCATTCAAGCGCGGTGTGGGTCGGGAATCACCTCCGATCTTCCCGCCGCCACCAACCCCATGCGGTACGCTTGGACGACGAAAGCCTGTGAAAACAACATTGTCGGAAGACCGGCTCGATTTGCAGCTGCGATGAACCAGGTTTTGACCGGATGGTCGCCGGGCTCTGTGCAGATCCAGCACAAACCGAATGTAGAGAATGTCAAAAAGGCTTATGGGCTGTTTTTCCAAAGCCGGGAACCTGACGAGGATGTCGTGGCCGCACTCATCCAACTCGGGGCAACGGCATCGAACAATGACGAAGCGTGGAAGTTGATTCTGATTTCCTTGTGTGTGAACCCGGAATGGCAGAGTTTGATCTAAAAGACCGATCCCAATCCTATCGACCATAGAGTGGATGGGCGGGCTACGGTTCTTCCAAAATCAGTTTCGAGGTAGAATCTGTTGAATCGCCATCTCGAAAACAGTGAAACCGTGTAGCTGATCATTTTGTCTTGGGTGACGGAATATTGGGAATCCGAGGGTTTGGTCAGGTTCTGACGTACGAATAGAAGGCTTCCCCGGAGTCCGACTTCGGATCCTGATGAGGAAACGATTCTTCCACCCCCAATTGCGATGCGACCTCCCAGGGCGGGAACCTGCGACTGCTGGTATTCCACCAAGCCTTGAACCGCGCTGACCCCTCCGGACCCGTAAAGGCCACTCAGGTCGAGACTGAGGGCCCAGAATCGGTTTTCCAGGCTTGCTCCGACTCCCGGGCAAAAGCCGAGGTTGGTGGTGAGTAGGCTTGTGGTTTCAAACGGACCCACTAAGGCTGCCTGACTCTGCCAACTCATGTAGTGAAGAAATGCGCGCCACCTGAGGCGGTACTTTTTCTCCTCCAGCTGGGTCAGGTGGGATCGAATCCGATCGGATGTGGAATCCACCTCATCCTCACGGTATTCGAGTTTGCCCAGCGCTTTCTTGAAAAATTCAAATTGTGGAGTGCTTTTTGTGACGCCAGGGTCCAGCGACTTGGACTCGATGATTCTGGACGCATAGCCTTGATACAGGTTGTACAGGAGTTCTTTGTACTCTTGGCTGAAATCAGACCCTTTGATTTCCTCCCCGCGGTTCACTCCGTTTCTCATCTTTGCGGTTTCGACCGGGTGGTTCTTATTGAAGGCCTTGATCCAGTCATTCATCTGGTCAGCACCGAAGGATTCCGGCACTCCACACAGGAACAGCGTGATCACCCAGACCCATCCCCCCCGTTTTTTCATAGCCAGACATTCGTCTGGAAGAGAATGGTCCAGCCGTCCTGAGTGGATGCATTGGGGTTGAATGTTCTGGTTTGGTACAGGTCGGTCCTCAGTTCCAGTTTTTGAACGGGAAAGTATTGAATCCCAGGCCCCCAACGGACAGTGGTTGCGGCACTCGAAAGATCACTCTTCATGTACTCGATATTGGTGAGGCAGTACAATCCACGGACCGGACGGGTGTAGGTTTGGAGAAGGGCGTATCTCCCGATCCGGTCGCCTCTCGAACCGAGGGATATTCTCTCGGTCTGGCCGGCCTCAAGGAGGAGAGCTGATCCTTCCGACAGGGACAGGCGGGTATGGAGTGAGTAGGAAAGCATTTTCACATAGTCGTTTTTCGAAGAAAGCAAGGACATCCCGAGACGGTGATCGGTGAAGAGTTGCCTTTCAATCTGTGCACTGGCCCCGACCTGTCTCAAATCCTTCGCTTGCAACAGGTTGCCGACAAAACCGTGTAGGGCGCCTTCCCACCCTTCGAACAAACCATGAATCATGACTCCATGGGTTTGGTCGTTTTGGGTCATCTCCGGCAGGATTCTGCTGAATGCAATGTGTTCGGCCACCCGGATTCCATAGGCTTTGTCCATGAGGCCTGCGTAGACACCGACCTCCGGCGTGATGCGGAAACCGACATAATGTTCCCGAGTCCTCAGTTTCCTTTTGTCCTGGCCGGTGGCTTTGGCGGAGTTGGAGCTCGGGTTGTAGCCGACCTCTCCGACGAAAGTGAGTCGATCGTTCTCAAGAAATTTCAGAATGAGCTGTCCACCGGCCTGCATGTGGATCCAAGACCACCGTTCACTCGGGGTTCCCACAGAAGAAACCATCTCCATTCCGCGATAATTCGCCTGGACACGGAAATGCTTCTGAACCGGAGTGCGAAACAGGAATCCGGAGAGATCGGCCACTTTTTCTTCGGACCATGATTTCGGGTAAAGAGCGCCCGATGCAATACCATCGGCACCAACGGCTCGGCCGTAATCGGTCAACGGACCGTTACCCATCGGGTTGTAGTGGCAGTTCATGCAAGACGGATAGCCATGCCCGATGAATTGGGGATAGGCTGAGGCCAAACCGGGAGCCATCAACATCGCTATGGCGAGCACCGCGCGCATCATGGAATGTTGTTGATCCAGTTTCTCAAGGTGTTGAAATCGGTTGAATTGAGGGAGTTGGATGGCGGCATGTTCCCTGTCCCGTTCTGGAAGGTCTTTTGAATCAAGATGGAGCTGTTTGCCTGTCCCCGAATCACAAGGCCCGAGGCGATCCAGAGGGTGTTCGAGTTCAGATTGTTCCATGCCGAGTGGGAGTGGCAGGAGGCGCACTGGTTTTGAATGATCGCAAAAGCAGGTGCAAAGTTGGGATCACCTGCAGTCTCCAGAACCGCTTCGTTGTAGAGCGCGTCATCTTGTGAGCTCGAATTGTACGCGGCACAGGACGAGGTCAGCGCTACGATAAAGAAAGCGAATGCGGGATACTGGGAGAGTTTCATTTCTTCGGCGCTGGAACCCGTACCTCGACCGACACGACATCGCTCACTTCCACACCGAGGTATTTAGCATGCGGCATTTTGAAATCGGTCGAGTTCAGCTCGAACTTGGCGACGATCATTGAATCTTTGTCTTCGTAATTGAAGGAGATGTCGCGCTTCACTCCGTTCAATTCCAGTGATCCAGTCCCTTTGCCGCCGCTCGCTTTGAGACCGGAAAGAACCGCTTTGGGTTGGGATTCACACCCCAGGTGCTTGCAGAAGTGTTCGTCGCGTAATGACATTCCTGTCTTGAACGAGTCGAGAGAGACGCTCAATTTCTGTGAGCTGATTTCCCCCTGGTTCCGGGTAAGGTCTCCCTTGAGTCGTTCACTCTTCGCCACAAACGACCCGGCAGGAGTCAGCTTGACTGCAATCTGTATCGATCCTTCGGCGAAGGATTGGATCGGGACCAGAAGCAGGATCAGGTTAAGAAATGTTTTTTTCACGTTTGCTCCTTATTCATTCTTGTCCGGTCAGCACCCGGAGAGTACCGACATCCACCGTCAGGTGGTTGATGTTTCCACCAGGACTCGCATCAGGGTACATGATGTCGTTCGGGTTGTCATTGTGTGAGAGTCCGATGAAATGACCGAGCTCGTGTGCGAAGGTTTTCCTGGCACTGATTCGTGTGTCGCGGACGCAGTCACCGGGGCAGAAACTTTGCGTACCGTTGATCATCACCATGGCAGCCTGAATTCCTTCGGATTCGGTTTGAACCGTGGTCATTCCGACGAAACTCTGTGCGAATGGCCAGGGATTTTGGAAGAAAATGACATTTCCAAGAATCGAACTCGGCCGTGACGGATCACCCGAATAGGGCGAGCCTCCACGCCACTGACCCTTGAAATCAAAAACCTGCTTACCTGCCTTCTGCTCCCAGTAACGGAAAGCGTCTTGAAGGTCGGTCATGGCCTGAGGATTGCTCACAATGGTCGCATCGCCGTAGATCGGTACCGGAAGGTTCTGCCATCCGGAATGAGAGGCACCACCGCAAGAGGTGATGCCGATTGAAATCAATACGAGTGTGACGAGCCTTCCTTGGCGAATCATGAGGTACTCCCATGTTGATTATTCCATGGGTGTAGTTTAAAAAACCAGAATCACGGGTGGGCAATCTTTGCCTTCGTGGCTAACTATCGGATAATTCTCGGGCGCGTGTCAAAAACGCAACACGATCTTCCCTGTGGATTGACCCGACTCGATGAGTCGATGAGCTTGGGCGACCTCATGGGCAGGATGGGAAGTGATTTTCGGAGGTCTCAATTGGCCCTTCCGGAGCATTTGCAACAAGTCCTCCATCCCGTCCGTCAACAGGTCTTCCCGGTCGAACAGGAAGGAGAGATTGAAGCCGATGACGCTTTTGTTGTCAGTGATCAGTTTCATGGGTTCGAATCTCGGCATGCGGATCAGTCCGATCGCCGCTTTGATGTAATTCATCCTCCCGGATGAGTTCTGGGGCAAGATTCCGTGGGAACCGTAAGCGATCAGTTTCCCTGTGGGTCGCAGGGCCTCGTAGCTTCCCCTGAAAGTCTCCGGACCGTTTGCGTCGAGGACCGCGTCGTATCCCTCAGGGCAAGCCTGCTTAGCGCACAACCAGAGATCTTGCTTGGATTTGTCGATGACCACTTCAGCACCGAGGCCTTTGACGTAGTCGACCTTGTGAGGGCTTCCAACCACCCCGACTGCACGCAGACCCCGAGCCATTGCCAGTTGGATCAAGGCGGAGCCCACGCCTCCTCCTGCAGAATGAACGAGAATGTTCGCCTTTTCAGGTAGCCTGACGAGCTGAAATAGCGCGTGGTACGCGGTCATGAACACTGCAGGGAATGCCGCCGCCTCTTCGAACGTGAGTTGGCCGGGGAGGGGGTAGAGTTGTCGCTCGGGAACCCTTACCTGAGATGCGTAGGCGTTGAAGAAGCTGACACCGAAGACAGGGTCGCCGACCTTGAATTTATCAACACCCTCGCCGACGCTCGCGACAACTCCCGAAAACTCAAATCCCGGGGTGATTGGCCATCCCACGAGTTTCTTCGCCGATTCATATACGCCCCATCGAACGCAAACATCGGCGTAGTTGACGCCGGCAGCACGTGATTCCACCACGACTTCTCCCCGCCCGGGTAAGAGGTCGGGGTGCTCCTCGAGCTTGAGATGTTCATGATTGCCTGGAGAATGAACCACGATTTTTTTCATATCAGGTACCGATCTCCCAGCTTCTGGTGAAACGACGGATCATGAACGAGGCAGAGCTTTGCGATGGAAGGGGAACATCGATGACAGCGTCAAACTTGAATCCTTGATCCGTCATGTCGTAGGATCGTGGGGCTGTTTTCCGGTGATCCGGGTATCGGATGAATGCCGGGATACCGTTGATCCGGACCGTTACATTCTTGTTCAGATCCACCATTCCCTGTTTGAGATACACCCTCAGTTTCTTGGTCCGAATGGCGAGGTCATTTGCCGGATCGATCTCGATCCTGATCGAGTTTCCTTCAATGCGCGTCGAAAAATCGAGTCTTTCCGGAGGTCCACCGGATGTGTTCACGGCTTGGATCCAAAAGTATCTGGGACTTCCCCGGCTCTTGAAAAGGATGTTATTTTCGGAATAAAAACGCTCGTCAATCAGAAGGCTGCCATACAAGCGCTTTTGATAGAGATTTCTGGGTTTCTCAAAGGCCAGCTTCAACTGGTCCCTGAACATCTCATACCGGTATTGATGGTCGGTGTCGTACAGGATCACTTTCAACTTCGATTTCGATCCGTACCGTTCTTCGAGTTTCCGGACTTCTTGTTGTTGTTTCTTCGCGCGTGTGACGAACTCCTGGAATGAGTCCCGCGTACCTTGCAGGTGGATGTACGGCACATTGAATGTTTTGTTCAAGAGTTGTTCCATTTGATGAGGATCTTCGAGTTTTTCGAGAGCCATTCCTGCGGCTTGAGGCATGAAAAAAGCGAACTGGTCTGCGAGCCATAAATAGGACCGTGTGATTCCCATTCCACCCATAGAGTGGCCGGAGAGGCCGATACGATCCGGATCAATGTCGAGTTCCGATCGCATGAGGGCCACGAGGTTTTTCATGAGGGGAACGGTGTGTCCTCCCCAGTTCAACCCGTTGGCCGACGGTAAAACCGCCACAAATCCGAGTTCATCTGCAAGACGCATCAAATCGTCCGAGTAGCGCCGCACGGATTCAATGGATCCATCCCGGGTTTTGGTCGAAGCGCCACCGCCATGATTGAAAACCAGGGCTTTGACTTTGGCCTCATTCTTCAGTGATTCGGGGATGTAGTAAAAGATGTCATATCGGAAAGGATTCATGTGTTTGGAGTCGCTGTAGCTCGAGGGTTGCCACTGAAATGATTCGAATGTTCCGGCTTTCCGAAAATGTCTGGCATCCGGTTTGATCAGTCCGGCTGATGCGGTCCACGAGGCGAGAAGGAGCAGGGGGGCTAAGGCGAAGACTCGAAATGGCCACATGAGGCGGGAGATTACTGTATCCGACAAAATTTGTCAACAATAAACCTACTTCGTTGAATCATGTTTCCCGGCCAAAGCGCCATCTTCCGTATTCGGCAATGGCCCAGGCGCTCCCCAAGTGCCAAAAACTGTGCCCTTGGAGCCAGCTTTCGGGTTCACAGTGGAGCTTCGATTCATCCCAGATGAAAAGCAGGAAAGAGAGTGTGACGAGCGTGAGAGCTTTTTTGAATCCCGGCGCTCGAATGCGAATCCGTTGTGCAGCAATGTTTTCGAGTACGGCCACCACGAATACCGAAAGCGCGATCCCGATCTTGGTCAGTTTTCCTGCCCCGAAGAAGGCAAAGGACAGGATTCCAAACAGGAGCACCAGGCTTGCGCCAATCATGATTTGGGAGTTCCGATTGCGACGGATCCGGAAGAGAGCCGGTGTCAGGAGCAAAAGACAGATCGCGCCGAAGTCACAAGCCATGGCCACCTCGGTCATGCTTCCGTGAGCGAAGTGGCTGGCTAGAGCGAGGATGAAGAATGCGGTCATCCAGACACGGAATCCGTCGGAAAATTGACGTCGCATCATCCAAAGACCGGTCCAAGCAATCAGATAAGCTCCTGAGCTCCAAAAAGCAGAGGGTTGCGCGATCCAAGCCGCACGAACGGCCTCACAGTTGCAATGGTCGGGCAGGCAGGCAGCGGGGATCCAAGTGCTCCAGGGACTCATGAGAATCCCAGTCTATGGGCAAAAATCGCCCCTGACAAATTTCTGTTGCCAGAGTCAGGTCTGCACCGGAAACTGAAGGGACGATTCATCTGCAAGCCACGAACGGCCTGCCTGCCATTCTTCAAGGAGGAGTTTTCATGTTGGGTTTCCGCTCTGTATTTCTTTCATTTTTGATGATCTGCACCCTCGGTCTCGATGCAAGCGCCGGTGGCATTGATCTCGATTTTTCACGCGCCTCCCGTCGGCAGTATTCCGAGGTGAAGGCTTACCTCGGTGAACTCGCCAAGGCTTTTCCTGCCACAGCCAAGCTGTTCACACTGGGCGATAGTGACTCGGGTGAAACCATCATCGGGCTTCAGATCGGAAACGGACCCATCAGCAACGTCGTCGTCGCCACTCATCATGGCAATGAATACGGATCCACCGAGACGGCTCTCGGTTTCGCTCGGGAGATCTCCGAGCGCCCCATCAAGGACCAGACGGTCTATGTGATCCCTGTCCTGAACATCGCAGGTTACAACGCCAAAAGCCGTCGTGAGACAGCCAAGGGAAAGAGCTTCGATCCGAACCGGAACTACCCGGGCCCTTGCGGAACCGAAGGTCCGTTCACTTTGAAGTCGACCGCGGCTCTGGCCCGGTTCATCAAAGAGAAAAACATCGTTTCATCCGCAACCTTGCACACGTTTTCTCCAGCGGTCCTTTATCCTTGGGGATTGTCGTCTCATGACCTCAAAACCGGGTACGAAAGCATCTACCAAGGTCTGGTGATGGACGCGACGCGGGAAAGTCACTACGCCACCGGTAACTCGACCGAGTTGCTGTATCCTGCAGACGGAACCTACGAGGATTACGCATTCAATGAGCACGGAATCTGGTCCTTGTTGTTCGAGATCGGCTATTCCCACAGCCCGAACCCGGATGCAGTCCGGACCGCGGTGCAGGTGAATGTCCCGGGAATCCGGCGCATGCTCGAGTCCGCTCCGACCGAGCGTGCTTCGAAGCACCGCTTCGCAGGCAAGTGCGATCGCTCGCTCATCAGTCTCGATCGTCATGACGAATAAGCTCAATATCATCCGGGCTCCGGTCGCTCTCGGCCAAGGTTTGGAGGGAGTCGATGAGGGGCCCGGACTTTTGATTCAAAACGGCCTGATCGGGACGGCGGAATCCTTGGGTTGGACGCTCGGGCGGAATGCCGAGATCGACATCAGGAATCTGACCTGGAATTCCCCGGCCGCTGACGTTCCGGCCCACCAACATGGCACCAGGATCAAGTTCCCTAAGGAGCTCGGAGATGCCTGCCAGGACATCGCGCGTTTGGCAGAGGTCTCGTCCAAAGAGGGGGCGTTCACCCTCACGCTCGGAGGCGACCACAGTATCGCAATCGGTTCGATCGGCGGGGCATTGCTCTCCCGTCCGGATCTGGGGGTGATCTGGGTGGATGCTCACGGAGATTTCAATACGCCTGAGACCTCACCGAGTGGAAACATCCATGGAATGCCATTGGCGTTTCTTAGCGGTCTCATGACGCCGTATCAACTGCCTTCTTTTTCGTGGCTCAAGAATCACCTGAGACCCGAACAGTTAGTGCTCATCGGGATCCGCTCGATTGACAGTGAAGAACGCAAGTTGATGAAGGAGTGGGGCGCAAATGTTTTCTCCATGACCGAAATCGACCGTTATGGAATCGGAGAGGTGATGGAGCAGGCGAAAAAGATCCTGCTCCAAAACGGCCCACGCCCACTTCATTTGAGCTACGACATCGATGCCGTCGATCCCCATTTTGCACCGAGCACCGGCACCAAAGTCCGGGGCGGACTCAGTTATCGCGAGGCACACTATGTGGCTGAATCAGTGGCAGAGACCTGTCAGCTGGTGAGCATGGATCTGGTCGAGATCAATCCACGGCTCGGGTATGTCGATCCTGCGCTCAGGCAGGATTCGAACATCACGATCGAAGTGGGCATCGAGCTGATCGCATCGGCTCTCGGTAAGCGGATCTATTGAAAAAGAACTAGCTCCTTTTCAATAAAATCCGAGGCCCAAGTCTTGAATGATCATGTTAGCACCATTCGGTAATGCTGAGTTACAAGTTGAAGGCCCTGCGTTCGTAAGAGTGGCACTTGGCAACTTGACTCCCCAAGTTCCATTTTGACAATCAAGCATTTCATAGTCTTCTTGGATTGAGGTAACGGGATCAATAAACTGGTACCGCTTATTACTCCATTCTATCCGGACCTTGATGGTTATGAAACCATTCGATCCACTAGATTTTTGGTATTCCAAATCAAAGACCGGATTCTTTGGAAGATAAAGGTATTCCGTATTGACTGAACTCACCTTGAATTTATGATCAATGGTCCCATCAAGCGTATTTGATCCGTAGGATACTGAAAATAGCGGTTTTTCCGTATAGTTACCCGATATCTGAAAGCTGATCAAATTTCGATTGGCACAGGATGCCTTATTGGCTGGGTTACGACACTTCAAGCTTGCGTTGCTACTCGGATTAGTGATGGTTCCGTTGGTGATGTTAGGAATGCCGTAAGCGATCGGTGCACCTCCAGAAACGGGTTGAGATCTTACGACATTGATCGGCAAAGTGATTTGGGACGGCCCGCCCGGAGTCAGAGCCGTTTCTCCCCAGATGGTGTACGTTTCAAGTGGTGTGGGCATTGTCTGCTGTGGATCCAACTTCGGGCATTGGAGGCTTGGATTCTGGCCAGCAGTTGTGATTGGCCTCACGAAAGAACCTTGAATCCGGATGATCCCGCCCGAGTCTTTGGGAAGATTCATCACCAGAGATGAGGCGAGAAAAGTATTGGAGCTATTTCGAATCCAGGCCAAAGCATCGTCCAGCCCGACTGCGCCGGATGAGGGAGAATTCCATTGTGGGGAAGAGTCTCGGCGGGTGATCAAATTTACACGCGCGAAAATAGGTTGAAACCCCGGCCTTTGGTCGAAGAAATTCACTCTGATATCGGATTGGAGGCAAAACAGGGTGTTCGACAAGCCGCCCGGTAGTTCGCTGAGTTCGGTCAAACCGACATTCGGTACGATGACCGCATGACTCAAATCCACCGAGGGTGAAAGTACCGTAAATGGGGTGATTAGCGTCACTTGCCGATCTTTTGTTCCGCAGTGGGTGAGAAACAATGGGGATAACATCAAACAAAGCCTGAACAACAAGGAATGGTTCGATTGCATTGAGGCACTATTCTTCACTCTGGCTTTTCGGACATTCAGTCCAGAACCCTGAATCTAGTGCGAACGTCAAATTGCTGGCACTCAAGGAAGTGTCTGGACCGACCGAAACACTTCAAGGCATGGCATTCAAGTTTCGGATCATGATCACCCTGATTATTGCGTTGATCGTGCAAATGCACGATGGAACTGCCTTTGCCGACGAAGTGTCAGGAATCGCCTCTCGTTTCGGTCTCACCCACGAAATCAAAGGCGAGCCATTGG
>JAIYBN010000005.1 GCA_027488515.1 Pseudomonadota bacterium | reverse complement strand
TTAAGCCCGCCTGCGGCGAAAATAGTGCCGAGGTAGCTCGGTGTCAAAATAGCACGACGCCCCCATTTAATTCGAAACCCCCGGTTGTTTCTTCACAACAACCGGGGGTTTTTTTGTTTCTACGGTACCGGCGGGAGTCGTCTACAGCTCACCGCTTTGCATCCGGCAGGGGGCGCGCTTGCGCAGCTTCCATTTTGAATTTGCTGCAGCTTCAGTTTCGAGGGGTCGACTCTCGGCAGACCTGATCCCGGCTTGATGTGGCCACAGTAGTATGTTTATTTCAGTCATGCTCCTCGTTTTTCAACATGGACCACTGTCATCGGCCGAGTTGTACAACAACACCCGGACTGGAGTACCGGCCTGGCCATTCACGTAAGGTGTCACATAGTAATAAGTCCCATTCGAAGGTCCGTGGGATCCGCCACAAAATCCGAAGCCCGCATCTTCAAAGCCGGAGATTTCGCAGGTGGTGCTATTGATGGTGGGTGAAGTGATGGGAGTCGGTCCGGAATCGTAGGTGATCCTGCAGTCGGTGATGGTTCCCCCCGGGATGTTGATGCTCGGGATTCCGGAGGTTCTTCTCGTGTGTGTGAGATCGATGAAGTCGATCGAGGTGGATGAATAAGTCACCTGAGGGGTGGTGCTGGACTCCGGCCACCAACTGATCACGATCAATCCGTTTCCACCGTCTCCGTTCACAACCGAGGTATTGGTGGCAGCTCCACCGACACCAATACCGGCCAGGTAATCCGCATCCGATTGTTTCGGGGGAGTCTTGCCTGAACCGGTCAGGCTGATTGAGTTGATTCCCGCAGAAAACCCGGATCCGCCGCCCCCTCCGCCTGATGCATATTGGAAGGGACCGGTTTGACTCCCGGCTCCACCCCCTCCACCAAAGTACCCTCCACCGCCCCCCCCACCTCCTGCATAAGGATCGCCCTCACTCCAAAACTGACTTCCGCCATTTCCACCCAAGCCGAGGGTCCCTGAATCGGCCCCGCCTCCAGGGGCACCCCCAGACGCTTGGCTTCCTCCGGCTCCCCCCTTGTAGCCTTGGCCAGCATGAAGAACCAATGGGAGTCCAGATCCGCCGACATCACCCCCGCCAGCTCCTCCATGATGGCCAATGTAAAATCCAGCCCCCCCTCCGGCGCCAGCGGTGACCAAAACCTGTCCCGACCTGAGTATGGAGCTCGCTCCCCCGCCGTTCGCCGTGTTTCCCGGGCGACCCTTGCCGCCTCCGCCGTAAATATCGAAAGGCCAGAGATAAGTGTTCCCGTAGGGGCATCCCCCCCCACAATTGGCAGCTGCCGATAGGGAGGAATAGCCCCCATGGCCCACCTTTACGGTCAGCACCTCGCCGGGAGTGACTGAAAGGGTGGTCTGAATGAAGCCCCCGGATCCGCCGTCATTATCATTGTTCGGGCCCCCTGCGCCCCCGCCGGCACCCCAAGCCTTGATCAGGACACTTCTGCATCCTTCCGGAACTGTGAAGGTCTGGTCCGAGCCCCCTGAAACGGAATCTCCTGCCTTCTGAAAAACTGACTTCCCCGCCACACAGGCGGAGGCAGGACTCCCGGAGCTCGAACCACTCCCACTGCCAACCGTAGAGGTGCTGGAATCGGATTTAGAAACAATTATGGGAGTACAGGAGCTCAACAGTACGAGGAGCAGGCATGAGATGGAAGATAATGGGCGGAGATTCCGCTTCATTACTTTAGTTTACTGTATCCGAATTGGGTCGATAATGTGTCACGCGTGACATTTTTGGGATGCACTCGCCATTCCAGTGCCGTCAATCACCACAGTCTTTTTCGTTTTTTTGATGGTTTGAAATTCAGATCAAAAGTCAGATCGATCGTGAGCGTCCCGAGTCCCGCTCCCAGGGCGGTTGCCACGGCGTCTTGCACAGACGGGGTTCCGTATCCCTGGGCATCCATCACTTCTTTTGCGACCCCTGCGAGGGCTCCCGCGCCGAAACCGATGAGTCCCACCAGCAGTTTGCGATGTTTGAGATCATCAGGAAGATAGAGTTGAAGCATGCCGCTGCTGACATTCGAGATCACATAGCCGGCAAGCAGATGCTTCACCTTGTCCTGGCTCGAGTGGATCCGGAACATTCCATAAGCCATCGCACCGTCGGCGAGCAAGTGCAGCGGAAGACGAGGGTCCAGATCCACACGGAGATAGGGCTTGCCGTTGTCTTCGACAGTTTCAACAGCGGTGACACTCGCGGGATCGAAGTCGATTTCCTCGCATCGGGCCGGAGCGGAAACTGCAATCGTGACCGCGAACCAGGACAGAAGAAGCAGGATGTTTTTCATGCGCCGGAGCATACAATTTTATATTTAGCTTTTGTAGAAAAATCATCCTTGAACGGATCTCGTTGAATCATCATGGTTTGATGTGGAACGTGAAGTTCACAATTTTTTACACATTTGACCAAAATGAACAGGTATTCTGAGCACCCGGAGGAATCCACATGCCCAAGCTGTACTCGATGGTGGTTGGTGTTTTGCTGGTCCTTCCGTTGTTTCAGGCCGAAGCCGCCATCTCCGAGATGTATGTCCGGCTCAAGTCGGAAGGTGTTCAAAAAGCCCTCTATCAGGCGGTGGCGCCTTTTGAAAATCAGTCGAGGGAAATGGTCAAAAGTCTCGAGGACGAATCCAAGGAAATCCCCTTTGATCTCTCCAGTTTGAACCTGTCAGCCGACATGGCTGAATGGGCCCGCACCCTGGGAGAGGTCGATCTTGCAGGGAAAGGGAAGTTGAAGATTCTTCTTCAGTCGCCGGAAGTGAAGGGCCGGATTGATTTCGGTCAGCCTTCTTTTTTGAGTGACGGCCAAGGGAAGCTGGATGTGACCCTTCCGGTGAGTGTGACCAATTATCGGGTCAAATTCGAGCACATCTGGTTCACTTCTGCCGGAATCATCGAACTCGATTCTCTCTCCGAGAACAGCTGCCACCACCTCCTCGGGAACCCTGCCACGAAGGAGGGCGTGGATTTTTTGCTCAATTCAGCCGTTCCGGAAGTCCAGCTCCGCCAACACCTGAAGACTTTCTATACGAAACTCAAGAAGGAGTCGTTCCAGGGCCACCAAGGTAAAATCTGGTCGAGGATCGACGGACTTCAGATCGGCTACAACACGGGTAAAGCTTACTCCGACAACAGGAACCGGCTGATCGTGAACCTGAAGCTGAAGCTCGACCCCAAAAAAGGCGGCGACGGGATCCGTCTGGTTTCCTTCACCCACAATCTCAATAAAAAAGGGGGTGCCCGCCTGCCCGTTTATATTCCTCAGAACGGGATCATCATTCCCCCGACCTTCGTGAGAACCCAGGCGCGGAAGATCGTCGAAGGGATCATGACTTCCGAGGAGATCACCCGGTGCACTTATGTGGACCACCATCCCTTGAGTGATCTGGTTCCACTCCTGTCCAAAACCATCGCACAAGCCATCGGATCGCATCTGACCCAGAAGAACGTCAATGCATGGATGGCCCTGGCCGACGAATGGCTTTCAAATGTGGCAATTCCCGAACTGCCTTCGAGGCTGGTCCTCACTCCGGCGGAACGGCAACTCCAATTGGATGTCGACAACCGGAAGTTCCTCACCGGGCTCGGCTTTGATTTCAAGAGCGACCTCTACGGGGTGTTCAAGGATTTCGCATCCTACCGGGCCGCGCTCGGTCTGGGAGGGATCACCACCGTTCAAGCCGGAAATTCCCTAGAGCTCGGGGTGAACGCCGATCTTTCTGTGAACTCGGGAACGATGGAGTACCGTGAGGACCAGGCTCTTCAGGCGCCGACCACCCGTTTTCCGTGGACCGAGGTTTCCGGGTCCGAAGTTTCTGCAGCGGTGAGCGGTCGTCTGCTCAACAAGATCATCAATCCGATCAAGGACCACCTGCTCAAGACTTACGCTCCCGGATCTTTTCATGTGAAAATGGATGACGATTTTTTCTCGATCGACTCGCAGGGGCGGATCGATCTTTCACCGCACATCGAGCTGGATTACTCGGGGGTCGACCTCCTCAAGGTGACCTTCACGGTGAAAGCCAAGCCGACGGTGTTCACCGGGCAGGATGGCAGAACCTGGCTCAGACTCAATCTCGAGGTCCCGGACGCATCCCGCATCATCGCCAACATGAGGCCGAGTGCCGAGGTGACCACCGTTTATGTCGTCGCGAACTTGCTCTTCGGGCCCCTGTTGACGACCACGGTTTCCGCGGCGGTGCTCGAGGAGATGCGCAGTGAGATGCAGGGTTACATCCAGGACATCCGGAAGAACACCAAAGACATCGAGTTGACGGACTTCGTGAAAGAGTCCGGAATGCTCCCGACCGTCCTGTCCTTCCGGAAGTTGTCCGGCGGACAGTCGGCCATGGAGGCCACATTCCGGATCAAAGAGCTGCGTTTCATTGAAAACATGACGGGAGTCGCGAAATGAAATCCTGGATGATCGCCTTTTTGATGCTGGCTCCGCTCGGTGTCCGTGCCGAGGACCGGGTTCTCCGGTTGCGGGCCGGATCCCCGGATGTGTTGGTTCGTGCCGCGGTCGGTCCCGAACAACTCGGACAGGCCTTCGAACTTTCGCGTGAGATTGTCCGCCAATACAGCGGGAAGGATCTTTTGCAGGGGCCTGTGCATTTGAAGCCTCTTGCACCGGTCGAAAGCGGGATCTCGCTCGAGGACTACATGGACCGGAAGCTGGTTCGGGTGATTCAAGACGCGATCGGATTCAGTTTGAAGCAGATTTCGACATCTCTCGAAATCTATAAAATGAGTTACCGCGCCGGGATGCCGCGCTTGTCGCTCCAGTCTTCGGTCCAGAACGGTCAGGATCTGGTGTTGAACATCGGCTTCGAGGTCAAATCGCTGGAAGTGGATGTCGAGCACCTGCAATTGAGCCACCATTCCCCGGGGGTGAACGTATCTCCCACGGATGAAGAGGGACGTGTGCGCGTCGAGGGGCAGGAGCACATGACCCTGATTGATGACATTTACGTCCGTCTGGAAAGTCCCGAGGAGCTGCCTTTGATCTCGGTTCAGACCGGTGAAGGCGGTGTTCCGGTGATTCGTGGCCAAGTCACCTTGAATGTCCGGGAGGGAGCCGGTGGGTCCCTGAAGCTTTCTTTCGGAGGACATCAGGTCGAGTTTTTCGGTGGCGGGTCCTCGGCACTCATGGGGGACGGGCTCGTGGTGAATCTCGGCACCCGGTCCAGGATCGGCGGACTCGATGCGATCGAGTTCGGCAAGTCCGAGTTCCGCTTCAAGAACGACATTTCAGGCCTTGTTCAGAAGAAGAAAACGATGTTGATCGATCTTCTGGCCAGTCAAGCTTCGGCGGCCCTCAACGGGGACAAGATCGAGACTGCGATGCGGTCTGCGATCGACTCCGTGGAAATCGGAGGATCACACTATTTGAGATTCGCGAGGCCCGGTCCATTCAACGAAATGGCACTGGAATCCCGGTTGAATTCGATCGGCGTCGTGGATGCCGACAGCTCCAGGCCCCAAGTGCATGTCGGATCCGACCAGAGTTTGATCTGGCTGAACAATGCGTTTCTTGTTCCTGATGCCCTGCCATTTCCGGTCACCGATGCAGCCCGTTTGGATGCGAGCGAGGCGGAGATCACCCGGGTGATCCGTGACGGGGAAGCGGATGCGATGGTCGGTCTTGGACAGGATTTCATCAACGAGTCCATCTTCACCGCCACCCGGGGGCACATCGAACTTCCTCAAAATCCTGAGTCGAAGATCGATGATTGGGTCCGTATTGGGCGCTCCGGTGTGTTCCTGATGCTCGACCGGCCCGAGGAACGGCAAGGTCGGGTGGTGATCGACCTCGAGGTCAAACCCGGGTTCTTTCCTTCGCTGGCGCTGGCGTTGGCCACCCTGAAACGCAAATTGCAGTTTCCGGTGGTCATCCGTCCGGAGTGGACCCTGGTCGAAACCGGAGAGGGGCCGGAGTTGAGTTTGAGAATCCGGGATTTCGATTTGAGTGATGAAACCCTGAGGAACGGGATCGACGGTGTTCCGTCGAACCTGAACAAGGGCATCAACCGGAAGTGGCTGATCAACAAGATCCGTAAGGTGCTGGCTCCTTCGGTCGGCAAGGAGATCAAGCGCATTCCTCTTCACATGCTCCAGGGCATCGACCTGGGTCGATTCGTGCTTGAATCGGACGGGATGGGGCGCCTGGTTTTGAAGATGAAGTTTGCGAGTGGAGACGGTGGAATGGCCCAGGCTTGGGGACGGGTGATTGCCCGTATGGCTCCACGGTGAGTGGCCCCTTCCCCTGTGCAATGGCGCTCAGGGAAAGGGGGCGGTGACTTATTTCTTGGCGGTGATCTTGCGCTTGATCGAAGCTTTCTTCTTCGCCTGATTCTTGCGGTTCTTCATTTTTTGCGTGCGGCTCTTGCGTCCTTTACCCATGGAAAATTCCTCTCGTTTTCTGGAGGTTACCCCTGATCGGGCAGAGGGTCAAGATTCGACTCCACACGGGTGTCAATTCCATGACGCAGGATCTTCTCCCGATCCGTACCCGAATTCGACCCAGACTCATGATTTCCGGTGGTTTGTCCGAAACGGATATCGGGAAAGTCAGAATGAACTTCAAGGACCGGACAATCGAATTATCTCAGATCGAGAGTCTCTACCCTTGCCGGGTGGATACGGTGAATCCGTATTCCCTGATGATCGCTCCGGTTTACGTCCTGATGAGACGGAACGAGAAGCTGGTCTGTGTGAAAGCCCCGCTCGATTTTTTCACGGATGAGGAGCTCGAATCCCTCAAACGCTATGAGGTGGTTTATCTTCCCGTTTCAGTGAAGGAAGTGGGTCGGTTTCAGACTGCCGCCCGCCTGCACCGGAGTTTCATCGAACCGGTGAACGACATGGCCGCCAGGGCGCCCTTCGAGATTTCGCACCAGGTCATGAAGGCGACCGCCCCACTCTGGGGAGCCGGTCTCAGTGTCGAGGCGTTTTTCGCATCGATCTATGCCGATGAGCTGTGTGGTCCGCTTCCGGCCGAACGTCTCATGCATGGCCGGGAAACGGCGATCGTCCGGCACGAAGAGGGTATTCTTCTGGGCGGCGCACTGACCTTCATCCTCGTCCAGCTCGGTTGGCACTCCCTGTTCACGCTCAAGTGGATCCGGGAACAGGTTTATCTGCGAACGGTGGAGGGTGACGATTGGGAGCACGCCGAAACCGACTGGGAGTCGATTGTCCGCGATTTGAAACGTGCCTTCGAGGGCGAATCCGTTTTGAGCATCCCGATGCTGGCCTCGATCGACGGGGATTGGGCCAGGAAGTTGGGTTCCCGGATCAGGAAAATCGGTGAGAATTCCGTCACCCAGAAATACGAGTCACTCAGTTTGAATCGAACAGGAGGCTTCTTCAATGAAGCAGCTTGAGTGCATCGGCATCTCGAATGCGGTTTCGGACGCCGATCTGGTGGTCCACACGACCATCAGCGGTCGTTCCGCTTTCGGGCGGGTCGCCGATCTGCTCTGTGAGTGGTCCGAGCGTGAGCATGGTTTTCAGCTGGATTCCGTGAGCGGTCTCAGGATGCTGGTTCAGGCCATGCTCGAGTTCTCCATCCGTGGAGAACAACAAGGGATTCCTTTGATCGAGTTCGCCGCCCCTTCATCGAGTGTGATCGTTGCGATCCGATTCATCAGTTGGATGGAGTGTTCCAGGGAGGACGCAGAAAAGGTGTTCACCCAACACTGGCTGAACAGCCCCGAGGCAGGAATTTTCAAACGGATCCTGAATCCGGAAGACCGGATCGAAGTCCGGTACCAGCCGTCGACACGCTTGGTGGAATGGCGGGTGGTCAGGCCCCTGGGCGAGGTCAATCCTGAAGACATGGGCGTTTCCTTCTTGGTGATGGTCGACTCCCGTGACGAAGTGACGACCAGACACGAGTCCTTCCGGGACCTCGGAGACATGCCCTATGAGGACTGGCTCCAGCAGACCTATGGAGCGGCCAACAAGAAAAACGCCGGCTCCGGCGAAGTGACCTTGGAGGAGGGAGAAACCCTCGAAGAGGTCGAGCTGGCACGTTTCACCGTCGATCGGGAGATTTCGGACGAGGAAAGCAGGATCGTCAAGAGTGTCGACGCGGCCGAGGCGGAAGAATTCGAAAAAGTGAAGGGGCGGGATGCCGGTGAAGAGGGCGAGGATGCGGGCCCGGAAGCCGCAGAGCGATCCCCCGAGGTCGACGCGCTCATCGAGGAGATGAAGGCGCAAGAGCGGAGCCTCAAGCGGGACGCTTGGATCGTGAACAGCAAGGTTACAGCCTTGGAGAGCCTCTTGAACCGGAAAGAGCGGATGATTCTCAGGCTCCAAAGTCGCCAGAAGTCCCTGACCGATGAAGTGGCGGAGTTGCGCAAAGCCGAGATGGAGTTCAAGCAGAACAACCCCTTCAAAGAAAAAGCCATGCAGATGTTCGAGGCCCTTTCGAAGTCCAAAAGGGAAAACCAGATCCTCGAGAAAACCATCGCCGATCTCAAACGCAAAGAAAACCATCCCGGTGTCGATGAATCGATCGCGGAATCGGAACGGATGGCGGCTCAGCGGAACATCGATGAACTCAACAAGAAACTCGACCGGGCGACCCGTGCACTCGATGCAGAAAAAGCCAAGTCGAACCAATTGTCAGCCCGGGCGATGTCGGCCGAAAGAGAGCTCGCCAAGTCCACCCCGGTGATTCAGGACCTCGAAGCCAAGGTCGAGACGGTGATGAAGACCTCGAGTCAGGCCAAGAAAGAAGTGGATACGGTGAAACAGCGCCTGGTTCAGGCCGAGGCAGAAAAGAACCGTGTTCAAAACGAGCTCGTCAAGGCTCAGGGCCAGATCGCTACTTTGATGAAGCGTCAGGCGTCCTGAGCGACGGATTCCACTCAGTTGTTCCCTGTGAGGCGAGTGCGTAGGCGCTCATTTTGTAGAGCAGGCGCATCGCCACATTCGCATCCCATTCGTCGATCGCTTGTACCGGCTCGAGTGGCGTTCCGTCTCCGTTCAGTGGCGGAGCGACTTCGACCAGATCGAATCCGATGATCTTCCGGCCGGACTTCGCCAGCCCACGGAGAATCATCAGGGCCTCCGAGAAATCCAATCCGCCCGGCACAGGAGTTCCGGTATGTGGACAATAGCGGGGATCCAAGCCGTCGATGTCAAAGCTCACCCAGACCTTTTCGGGCAGATTCTTGATGATGTCATCCGCGATCTTGGAGAACGGGACTCCTGACATCTTCTTCGTTTGGAGGATCTGGTCGTAATACACTTCAAATCGGGATCCTTGGGAGCGGGTGAACTCGAGTTCTTCCTCACAGAAATCACGAATCCCGACTTGTACGAACCGGGTGATGGCAGGAATCTGCTCGGCTGCGTTACGCATGATCGATGCGTGTGAGTGCCGGAAGCCCATGTAAGCCGAACGGGTGTCCGAGTGGGCGTCGAAGTGGAGGATTCCGAATCCGCCGGAAAATTCGGCCGCGGCCTGGAACGCGCCGAAAGGCACCGAATGCTCGCCACCGATGATGGCGGGGATTTTGCCGTCCTTCAGAATCTTCGCGGTTTCGCCACGGACTTTCCGGTTCAACTCGTCCGATGCCCGGTTCACAAAGGAGAGCGATTCGGCAAGGTCCGGTCGGTCGGCCGGAACACCGCCGGCCTCTTTGATTCCGGTGGCTTTTTCCGAGGCTTCTTCATTCATGGCGAGGATGCCGGGCAGTTCCGGCGCCCAAAACAATCCGTGCTTGTAAGGGTTCAGGACCTCGAGATCGAAGAGATCGAGCTGGGCGCTGGCAGCCAGGATGGCTTCAGGTCCGTGAACCGTCCCGCCACCGTAAGAGGTGGTCGCTTCCCAGGGTACGGGAACGTAAACCACAGAGGCCGTTTCGTAGGACCCCGGAACGCCGAAAACCCCCGCAGAAGAATCTGCGGGGGCGTTCGGATCGTATTCAGAAAGGCTTCGCGACTCAGTTGCCATCGGTGAGATTCTGGATCTCGCCAGTGGCGTAGAGGAACAAGTCCACCGAGTTCAGCTGGTAACGGGTGGTGGTCGGAGAAGTCCAGGTGATCTGGAGCTGTGCGGCTGCGATCGGATCTTCCTCGGTTCCGAAGTTGAGGGGTTCGAGCAATTCCGCTTTCACGTCGAGTGAGCGATCGGTGTGCAGGCGGACATTGGCAGGAACGAAGGAGATCTGCCCGATGTACTTGCCTTTGCCGTTGAAGCTTCCACCGTAAACGAAGGTGATCCGGTAATCGAAGCTTCCAGCCACCTTGCCGTAGATGTTCTTGAACTCCACGCGATACACTTTGGCGATCGGCTTGGACCAACCGCGAAGCTGGGTCCAGCTGCTGATTCCGGCCGGAACCACCGAGGCTTTCAGGGCCTGATAGGTGGTGGTGGGTTTGTTGTTGATCACGAAGTCCCACACCTTGCTACCGAGGGTGATCAAGTGATCGAGAGTGACCTGGTTCGGGTTCGGAGGATTGGTGTTCGGATAAGGATAAGGATTGTTCGGATTGTTGGGGTTGGTCGGATCAGAGCCGGGGAACGGAGGCAATTGATCGACGAACGGGGTCGGGGTCGGGTAGGCGCCTGTGTTCGGCTTGGTGCCCGCATTCGGAGCCGGCGTCGGATAGATCGACACTCCGCCTTGGCTCATCTCATACTCACCAGTCACTTCGCGTACCGAAACCGACAGGGGAGCGTTGGAGTGGCGAACACTCCTCGATTGCGCAAAAGCGCTTTGGCTGATGGTGAGCGCGGTCAAAAGAACAAACAGTGACACTTTCATCTCAATCCCCTCTCTAGGTGACAGTTGCCAGATCCGGCGGTTTGACGCAGTCCTACCGAATAAACGGGAAAAGATCAATTTCTAAATGACGCAGAGATACAAAAAGTCACCTTTTCCAGTTCAGGAAAGGAGTCTCAGGGCATCGATCATCCCTCGAATGGAGACATCCTTGGAGTAATTGGTGAAGAGTACTCGTCCGGGTTTTGAGAAAAAACCCTTTGATAACAAAGTCCTGGCGTCCTGAAGGGACCGGGAGTACACGGGAATGGCTGAAGACCAACGGGTGATTTCCCGGTGGAGGAGATTGCCATGAAAGCCCAACAGAGCGCCCAGTTCCCGGGTGATCAAACCCGTGATTTCCTCATCGCCCAGCTTCACGGCGTCCGGGTCGGTGGTGCCCCCGAGCATGACGGTCATCGACACTGTTTCGGGCTCGATGACTCTTTCCGGAAAGCTACTTGAATTGAACAGGACTCCGAGAATCCGAAGCCCCTCATTTCTCGGAATCAGAACTCCCACGCCTCGAGGAGGGCCGTTTTGGAAATCCATGCTCCGTGCAAAAGCCGTGATCGTCACCAAGGGAGAAGCCCTGACCGCTCTCAGGGCATTCGCTGAATCCGGATCGGATTTTTCAATCAATCGTGCGAGTTCAGGGGGCGGAACACAGACGACGAGATTCGGAACATCCTGGAGTTCTTCGATCGGATGACTCAGATGCAAGTCCGGTCCGACCAGCTCTTTGAGTTTCCGGACCACCGATTCCATGCCCGCCTTCGGAGTCATCATCTTCGGTCGGTTCTTATCCCGTCCCGGCTTTTTCCGGGCGGCCAGAATATTCCAAAATAGAGATCGTCGCGGATCAGTGGGAACCAACGAAGGGAAAGCGGTCGACAGCAGCAATTCCTCCGGCGTGGCCGCGTAAACTCCGGTCACGAACGGAGCAAGCAGGTTCCGGAGCACCGGCTCACCGATGTAGGCACGAGCCCAATCGGCGAGTGAGGTGCTCGCCGGATCGATGGGACGCGTGGGCTTTGAGAAAAAACGCCGGAGGGTGTGCAGGGTCTCCCAGAATGTGAGCGGGAATCGACGCATTTTCCCCTTCCGGTAAATGTAGCGCGCTTTCGATTCCGGACGGACCGGGGTGAGCTCCACGCCCAGTTCGTCAAAAAAACCCGAAACCCGATCATTCACCATCAGGCTGTGTGCGGCGGTTTCAGCCGGTCCGAAGGCGGTGGTGCGAGTTTCGATCAGCCCACCCGGCCGGGAGGAGGAGTCGAACACCCGGACCCGGTAGCCACGTTTTTTGAGCGTGTAGGCGACCATGAGGCCGCTGATGCCTGCTCCGATCACGGTCGCTTCGCGGTGACGTGGATCCAGATTTCCGATCATGCGAAATTCCTCAAACCGTACTCGAGAACAAACGAGTTCCCGGAGCCTTTCTTTCAAGGCGTGCATCGAAGGCCATGCAGATGTTCCGCAGGAAGGGCCTGCCGGACTCCAGTACGGTGCAACGGTTTCCGGTAACCTTCAAAAGACCGTCCTTTTCGAGCTCGGAAAGTCTGGCCGGTACGGATTCGAGATAAGGGGTTTTCATTTCGGAGGTTTCCCAGGAGGTCTCCATCCGGGTCATCAAATTCAGGATGTGCTTCCGGAGCACCAGATCTTCCGGGTCGAGCACGTGTCCCCGGGAGACGGGGATCTCGCCCCTCTCTACCCGCTCACAATAGGTTTCCAACAGCTTCTCGTTCTGAGCGAATGCCGTCCATGCGTCACCGATCGCGGACACTCCGAGTGCGAGGATGGGATTCACATTCCTTGCCGTGTAACCCATGAAGTTCCGGTGAAGACCCCCGGCGAGAGTCGAGGTGTAAAGTGAGTCGGTCTTCAGGGCGAAGTGATCCATCCCGATCTCGACATAGCCCTCTTGCTCGAGCAACTCACGGCCACGCTCGTAGAGCCGGCGCTTTTCCTCCCCGTCAGGAAGGTCCAGCTCGGTGAAGCGGCGTTGCCCTGCACGGATCCAGGGAACATGGGCGTAAGAGTAAAAAGCGATGCGGTCGGGGCGGAGGGCGGAAACAGACCGGATGGTTCCCTCGATACTGGAGACGGTTTGAAAAGGAAGCCCGTAGATGAGGTCGAAGTTCACGCTGTCGAAGCCGAGCTTCCGGGCCTCGGAGGTGACCTTCTCGACCTGTTCCACCGATTGGATCCGGTGAACGATTTCCTGGACCTTGGGATCGAAATCCTGGATGCCGAGGCTGATCCGGCGGAAACCGAATTCACGGAGAGCGGCCAGGTGGTCGGTCGAGGTGACCCTCGGGTCCACTTCCACAGAAAATTCATGATCCTCGACCGGTGTACAATGATCGAGAATCCCACGAAGCAGAACGGTCAACTCGTCAGGTGCGAGAAAGGTCGGAGTGCCTCCTCCGAGATGCAACTCACCGAGCGGGATCTTTTCTCCGGTCTGAAGGCGTTCCCGATAAAGTGCGAATTCCTTGAGAACCGTTTGAACGTAGGGCATGCCCACCGAACGGTTGCGGGTGATCCGATTGTTGCACCCGCAGTAAGTGCACAAAGATTCACAAAACGGAATGTGTACGTAAATGGCAGCACCCTCCGACGTCAGGAGCGCCTTCCGGAGTGAGACGATCCATTCGTCGGTGGACGGATTCTTCTCCCAGTACGGTACGGTCGGATAACTGGTGTATCGAGGACCGGGGACATTGTACTTCTCGAGAAGCGTACGGTTCATGGCGCGAAGATCTCACGCTGGTAGCGCAGGAAATTCCGTACGTTCTGTTCCGGGGTCCACTGGAGCACCCCGTGACCGAGCCCGCAAACCCACCCCTTCAGTGCCGAGCGGGGGAGGGCGAGGATCGGCTCGAAGAACTTCTTGATCTCTTCCATGCAGGCCCCGGACTCGAGCAACATCAAGTTCGGATCGAAGTTGCCCTGGATCGCCCAAGTCGACCCGAACTCGCGAAGGACCGAGCTCAAATCCGGGTGCCAGTCGATGCCGAGACACTCGAACGGGAGTCCGTGCAAGTGCTGCCAATGCGCCTGATCGGTTTTTTTCGAGTAATACACCACGGGCTTGTCGGGATGCCGTGCTTTGAATCCCTCCATCACCTCACGCAAGGCGGGAACGATCGCCTCACGGTAAAGCACCGGATCGATCTCACCCGCACAGGTGTCCATGATGGCCACTGCATCGGCCCCGTTCCGGGCCTGAAGGCTCATGTTTTCGATCAAGAAAGGAACGATGTGTTTCAGGAATCCGTCATAGCGTCCGTCGATGATCCCGCGCTTGGCGGCCTCGAGCCCGCCTTGATGCGAACCTTCCACGGCGTAAAAGAAAAGGGTCAAAGGGCCACCGACAAAACCGAGCAAGGACTTCGACGGGGCGAGACCTGCACGGATGAGCTTCAAGGCTTCGCCCTGGTAGGAAAGCCCGTTCACCAGCTCGGTCACGGATCTCCCCTCGGGGTTCAACTTCTTCAAATCGGCTGTTTGGTGCAGGTGCCAGCCGAGCTTGGGCCCTGGAGAGTACTCGAGTCCCATGCCGAGGACTTCCAGCGGAAACAGGAGGTCCGAAAAAAGGATCGCGGCGTCGAAGTCGAAATCCCGGATGGGTCCGAAGGTGGTCTCGGCGGCGAGTTCTGGAACTTTGCAAAGATCCATGAACGAATGTTGTTTTTTGAGATTCTGATAGTGGGAGTGGTACCGCCCGGCTTGACGCATGAACCAGACGGGAGGACGTGAAAGATTGTTTTTGGCCACTGCGGATGCGTAAAGAGTCTGATTCATTTCGATTTCTCCATCAAATAGCCTACACCGCGAACACTCCGGATGAGGGTGGGGTTTTCGGGATCGGGTTCGATCATTTTTCTGAGCCTCATGACAAAATTGTCGATGGTCCGCGGGGTCGGGTATTCGTCTTCGCTCCAGACCAGATCCAGAATCTCATCGCGACTGACCACCTGCCCACGCTTGTCGTGAAGGAGCTTCAGCAGGGTGCATTCCTTGTGAGAAAGACGGTGAGTCTGCCCGGACTCTTCCAGAAGGTATTCCTGGAAGTCCACTCGGGCTTTGCCGATCACGACCGATCCGGGAGCAGGCTCCCGGACTTCCCGGATGTACTCCATTCGCTTCAGGACATTCCGCACCCGGAGGAGAAGCTCTTTGGTGTGGAAAGGTTTGACGATGTAATCTTCGGCACCGAGTTCAAGGCCGTGGATCCGGTCTTCAGGGGTTCCTGCTGCGGTCAGAAACACAATGGCTGTCCGAGGAGAGAGGGAACGCAGGGTGCGAGCCACGTCAAATCCGCTCCCGTCCGGGAGTTGGACGTCCAAAATTGCCAAATCAGGATGCGCGGAATGAATGGCGGACAAGGCATCTGCGGCCGAGGTGCACCAGCGGGTCTCGTAACCCTCGAGCTTCATCCGCTCGGTCAAGGTGGAGCCCACATTGAGTTCGTCTTCGAGCAGGAGAATCTTATGCCCCATGGTGCTCGCTTCCCGGATCGATCTTGAACTCCAGGCGGGTCACGAAGATCGATTCTGAAGGAGTGAAGCCGGCCTTTCCTCCGCACTTTTCCATCAAGGTGCGGATGAGGTACAGGCCCACCCCGGCGCCCTGCGACTCAGGTCCGCGGTAGAACAATTTTCCGAGTTGATCGGGATTTCCGGTGAAAGTGGAGTTTCGATGGAACACTTCGAGTCGGTACCCGGCACCCTCACACCGGCCCTTCAGCTCCAGCAAGGTGGGGGCGTTTCGGGTGTACTTGATGGCGTTGTCGAGGGAGTTCCTGAGGATCACCATCAGTGCGGAGGGGTCGAACTGGATGAATGCCTCCTCGATGTCCGTCGTGAGGTGCATCCGACCTTCGTTCAGTGAGTAATGTGGCAGGATCCGGGTCTGGATGAAGTTGCGGATCCGGACCGATTGGAGAGTGAGACCTCCTCCTCCCTCGATCCTCGCGAGTTCCAGGGTCTGTTGGACCTGACCCTCGAGTCTGCCGACATCCTCGAGCAAGCGGTTCAGGAAAGGCGTGTGCTTGGGGTTGTCTTCGATGTCTTTCAAGGCCTCCGCTTGGAGACGGATGCTGGTGAGTGGGGTCCGGAGTTCGTGGGTCACCGATGCGAAAAAAGCCTCCAAGCTCCGGGAGCGGCGGGTGTCACGGGCGAAAGCAAACAACAGGACGCCGTTCGTGACCAGGATCAGCAGGATGAATGTCCCGGACTCGGCAGCGATCATTCTCGTGGTCTTTTCCAGCCGGGACTGGACCTTTTGCGGAGCCATCCCGAGCTGGGATTCCAGGCTTGCGATTTCCTCGCCCTGTTGCCGGAGCAAGGTCCCCCACCACAGCGCCAGGATCAGAAGCGTGGTCATCCACAGGCCCTGGGTCAGTACCAGGAGCTTGAATCTCCGATCCGGCTTTTTTATGAAATCGCCCTGACTCATTCCGCTTTCAGCCCCTGACTTTCTTGAAGGCTTTTTCGGCCGCAGACATGGCGAAATCCAAATCCTTGCCGGTGTGGGCGGTGCTCAGGAACCCGACTTCGTAGCCGCTCGGAGCGAAGTAAACACCTTCGTCCAGCATGGCGTGGAAGATCCGCGCATAGTTGGCTTTTTGGTCCGCCGGGATCGATTCGATCCGGTGAACGGGACCTGTACCCCCGCAAACCATCCAAGAGATCGATCCGAACGAAGCGATCGAGACCGGGAATGGCAGGTGACGATTGGCCAGATTCTGGAGTCCCCCGACGAGGCACTCTCCCATGGACGCGAGTTGCGGATACGGATTGTCGCGTTGGATCTTTCTCAGCATCGCGTGTCCGGCTTGCATGGCGACCGGATTCGCCGAAAGGGTGCCTGCCTGGTAGACCGGCCCAGAAGGTGCGACCATTTCCATGATCTCCTTCTTGCCGCCGTAGGCACCGACCGGCATGCCGCCACCGATGATTTTACCGTAGGTCACCAGATCGGGAGTGATGCCGGTGATCTCGGCCATGCCTCCGAGTGCGGTCCTGAATCCCGAAATCACCTCGTCGAAAATCAGGAGGGCCCCGTGTTTCTTGCAAAGAGAGGCGAGCTTCAGGAGGAACTCCTTGCGCTGAAGCAAGAGGCCGTTGTTGGCCGGGAGCGGTTCGATGATGGCGGCTGCGAGTTTCGCACCGTGCATCTCGAACGCCTGTTCGAGTGCCGACTCGTCGTCCAACGGGAGCACCAGGGTTTCGGATGCGGTGGCAGCCGAGATGCCTGCACTGTCCGGAGAAGCCATTTCCGCGAGGCCAGAGCCCGCACGGACGAGAAGGGAGTCGACGTGCCCATGGTAGCAACCGTCGAATTTCAGGATCCAATCGCGACGGGTGAAGCCACGTGCCAGGCGGATGGCCGACATGACGGCCTCGGTTCCGGAACTCACGAAGCGGACCATTTGGAGGTGGGGAATGGCCCGGATCAGGTCTTCGGCGAATTCGAGCGAGTAGCGCTCAGCCGTTCCGTAGGACCATCCTCTCGAGAGCGCACCTTCGATGGCGCTCTTGATCTCGGGATCCTGGTGACCGAAGAGCAGAGGCCCCCAGCTCATGCAGAAATCCAGATAAGAGTTGCCGTCCTCGTCGCGGAGCCAGGCGCCTTTCGCCGATTCGACGAACACCGGAGCTCCACCCACTCCACGGAATCCGCGCACCGGAGAGTGCACGCCTCCCGGAGCGGTGAGTTTTGCGCGTTCAAACAAAGCTTGCGATTGATCGTGTTTCATTTGCTCTCCATCCAATCCCGCGCATGGCGCGCGCCGTAAGTGATGATCATTTGCGCGCCGGCACGGAAAAATGCCGTCCACGACTCGAGGTGCGCCCTGCGCCCGTCGATCAGACCCTTTTCGGCCATGAGCTCCACGGCCGCATACTCTCCACTGACTTCGTAAACCGCCCAAGGAAGCGGAATCCTGTCGGACAAGTCACGGATGACATCCAGGTAGGGCAATCCGGGTTTCACCATGAGGATGTCCGCGCCTTCCTCCATGTCCCGGACACTGGAAAGGTAGGCGTCAGAGGGGTTGGCGGGGTCGATCTGGTAGGTCGCACGGTCCTTGATCTTCAGCTCACCCTTCGGGGCTGAGTCGGCGGCGGCACGGAAAGGTCCGTAAAATCCGGAGTGGAACTTCGCCGAGTAACTCATGATCAGGGTCCGGTGGAAACCGTGGGCATCGAGCTTTTCACGGATGGCGGCGATCCGGTGATCCATCATGTCGCTCGGAGCGACACAATCCGCGCCTGCCCGGGCGAAAGCCAGTGCCGCGTCTGCGAGGGCTTCGACGGTTTCGTGATTCATCACATGGTCGTGTGAGTCGTTCAGGATCCCGCAGTGCCCGTGGGTCGTGTAGGAGCAGAGGCACACATCGACCGCGAGGAAGACTTCCTGTCCGAAACGCTTCTTGATCGCTGCGATCTGACTTGCGGTGAAAGAAGGGTCGAAGTTCCGTTCCGCCTTGGAACCGGGGACGCCGAAAAGCAGAAAGCTCTTCACGCCTTTCTCGAGGTCGCGCTCGATCTGCTTGATCAGGGTGAACGGGGTTTCACGGTAAACGCCGGTCAGACCCGGAACCGGCTCTTTGTTGGGAATGCCTTCCACGACAAAAAGAGGCTGGATGAGTTTCAACGGATCGATCGTCACTTCACGGGTGAGGTTCCGGAGAACCGGGCTCTGGCGGATCCTGCGATAGCCTTCGGGAAACATGGTTTACTCCACGGAAAGAATGACCGGTTCCATCCCGATTTCGGCCAATTTCTCCTTGATCAGTTGAGCGGTCCGTCCGGGGCCGCAAGCGTGGGTCTTGCCCTTGAAAACTTCGGCTCCCACCTTACTCCAAAGTTCCTGAAAGGGTAAGCCGGAACTCCAGTAAATCCGGTCGTTCTCGATGAATTTGCGCGGAACTTCGCGGAAGCGATGAGTATAGGTCGGCAACAACACGGTTCCGGATGCGGGAGGGCTCTGGGTGTGACTGAGGAAGGTGAAATTCTTCCCTTCGAATCCGAGCAGCGCCTTCCGCATGAAAGGGCCCATGGATTCGAATCCCTGTCCGTCGAGCGAGCCCTCGATCCAGAGACCTTGGCGGGCCAGCTTGAACCAGCTCTGGGTGCCTGAGACCCAGATCCTGGTTCCTACTCCTCTCAGAGCCGTGGTGGAGTCGAGGTGGTCGAAGGCACGGGTGTGGGCGATGAAGACCGGTGCCTGGGATTCCAAAAGGGTGTTTTCACGCGGTCCGGTAGCCAGTCTCTCGAAATCGAATACATCGCCAGCTTCGATCCGGGTGAAATCGATTTCCTGCGGCCGAGGAAGACCGCGGGTTTCTTCGACACGTGTTCCGTCCGGTTTGACGCCCTTGATGAAGAGCGCGCCGGACGCCATGCGACTCGCACCGAGTTTTTGGTGGCAACCGCCTCCCCACTCCTCGAGGATTGCGCGCTCGGCAAGTACCGCCTCGAGGGTTCCCGGATGGTGCAGACGCTCGATGCAGGCGATCACTTCCGGACGGTCAGACCGGGTCTCGATGGCGAGTGCGCCCTGTGCGGGGGCTGACGGGCAGGTCTTCAGCGGCAACACCATCATCCGGGTGTTCTGGAGCAGTCGCCGCAGTTCGATCGAAGCGGTGGGGTCCTTAGCCAGGCGCTCGAGCCCGGCGAAGGCGAGGACGACTCCGTCGAGTTTTCTCTCGTGACCTTCGGGCTCGTGAACGCGGGACAGGCGGGTGTTCACATTTCCGCGGATTTCGACGAATTGGAGACCCGGTTCCAATTCCGACCGGACTCGTGGGAGTGCCGATTTCAAGAATTCCGGGATCAGGGTCAATCTGCGTGGAGACGAGGTTCCGATCCTCACCGGCAATCCGCTGCGGATCCGCTCCGTAACGGTTTCATGAAACAGGATCACATCGTGGGCCAGTTCACGTTCCGGCACTGCGGCCAATCGGAACGCCGGCGGTCGCTCGATGCTGAGATCCTTCATCGAATGAACGGTGAAGTCCACCGATCCGTCGAGCAGGGCATGGTCCAATTCCGCGGTGAAGAATTCCTTCCCTTCGATCTGACTCAAAGGTTTGTCGAGGATGACGTCTCCTCGGGTCTCGATGCCGACGAGTTCGACGCGAACTCCCGGGTTCAACCGTTCCACCTCCCGCGCCACCCAGGAGCTCTGGGCCACGGCGAGGAGTGATTTGCGGGTTCCGAGTTTCAGAATCGGCATCATGACTCAGTTGAAGTAGGCCAGGTCTTCCCAGCCGTGATGGATGTGGATCGAGCGTGCCAGTGAGCGAAGAAGTGCGCGCTGACGGCACGCTTCCATCGCCTTGGAAATTTTCTTTTCACGAAGCGAACTCTGTTCCTTCTCGAGCGAGAACAGATCGGAAAGGGTGAAGAGGTCCTGCTCGTTTGAAGGGAGGTTCAGGTCCTCGGAGCGGCCCCCGAGGTGGAGCACCCGGGTTCCGGAGTTCCGGTGGCTGAGAACCAGTGAATCGAGCGGGGAACCGACCGGCGTGGCCAGCAGGATGATGTCTGCCGACGAGATCTCGGACGGAAGGTCCGCATCGGGGGCCAGAATTGTCACACCGGCGTACCCCTTCTGATGCAAGGACACCTGGAGCTCCATCAAGCGTTCCGACGATCGATTGAAAACTTTGAGCGCTGCATCCGCGAAATAAGGAGCCACGCTCTTTGCAATCTGGCCTGCGCCGAGCAACAAAACACGGTTTGAAGGCTGGGGATCGAGCACCCGGCGAGCCAGTGCGCCGTAAGTGTTTCCACCGATTCCCTGGAGGTACTGCGCGCGGATTTCCTTGGTGTCCTCGAACAGGATTTGGAACACGGAGTGAAGTTCGCCCGACCGCTCGGGATGGGCGGTCGAAAAATCGCGGAACGCGGTCTTCACTTGGCCGAAGACATCGGTCTCGCCCTTGATCTCGCTCTCGAGGCCCGAAGCAAAACGGAGCAGGAACTCATACGCTTCCGCGCCCGAGAACCGGCGCCTGGGGGAACCCTCGATTTCGAAGGGACGGGCCGAGATTTTCAGGGTACGCTGACACGTGCGGATCTCAAAAACCGGTGTTTGCGGTTCCAGAGGTGCATGGGCTCGGTATTCTTCGATGTGAAGTTCCATAGGGATTCATCGAAGACCTTAACTCGATTCAAGGGTTCGAGTGTCATGGTTGTGTCAAAAAGGTGTTCGAATCACAAGTGCTTTGATTCAAAGGAGAATTTTTGAGTACTGCTTGGGTATTGGTCTCGGATGGAGCGTGTTCCCAGAACCCCGGACCGGGGGGGTGGGGTCTCATCCTTTCGATCCCCGGTGTGGGGGTCAAGGAGTGGGGGGGCGCAGACCCGGCATCGACCAACAACCGGATGGAGTTGTTCGGGTTCTATCGCGGGCTCCAAGAGGTGTATCGAGCGGCCCAGGAGAGTCCTTCCCGGGAGCTCCGGGTGATTTCCGATTCCAAGTATGTCCTCGAAGGTGCCGAAAAAAATCTCAAGAACTGGTCCACCCAGGGTTGGAAGACCCGCGCGGGTGACGATGTGAAGAACCGCGACCTTTGGGAGAAGATCCTGAAAGGCCAGGAAGTGTTGGTCGGACTGGGATTCCGGTTGAAGTACGAGTTGGTCAAAGGCCACGCCGGGAGCGAAGTCAACGAGCGCGCGGACCAGATCGCGGTCCGGTTCTCCAGAAATGAAGCGGTGGAGCTGTATTCAGGCGGCTTCGAGAATTATCCGGTTTCTTTCGTGACCGACGAAAAGTTCGAGCCGGTTTACCTGAGTTGGGTGGGAGGAAAACTCGGCCGTCACCGGACCTGGGAAGAGTGTCGGACCGCGGTGGAGGGTAAGGCCGGAGCGCGGTACAAAAAGATCAAAAACCGTCTGGAAGAGAGGGAAACCCTCGAAAACTGGGGTGTTCCTCGAACCTAGACCCCGCTTCGAAAAGGCGGTACAGTCCTCGGTATGGAAATGCTGATCAGCCGCAATCCCCGCACCGGGTCCGTTTTGAAAGAAATTCCCAAAAGTCCGACCCATGACTTGCCGAAGGTTTTCGAGAGAGCCGCGCGCGCCCAGACGCTGTGGTCGAAACTCAGTGTCAAACAAAGGGCCAAGAAGCTCCTCCAGCTTCGTGAGACTTTGTGCCGTCGGGTCGACGACGTCGCCCGGGTGATCCACGAAGAAAACGGCAAACCCCACATCGAGGCTTACATCTGCGAGATCCTGCCCGCCATCGAGCTGCTCACGTATTTCGCGGGCATCGCCCCGTCCAAGCTCCGGGACAAGAAAGTCTCCCTCCGGAATCCGATCCTGCGTTATCGCAAGAGTCTCCTGACTTACGCTCCTCTCGGGACCGTTGCTGTGATTTCGCCTTGGAATTACCCGTTTTTCCTGGCTTTCGGTGACATCGCCGTCGCACTCCTCACCGGGAACGCGGTGGTGTTCAAACCGAGCGAGTACAGTGCCCAGGTGGGGCAGATGATCCAGGATCTCTTCGACGAGGCCGGGTTTCCACGGGACATCCTTCAAACCTTGATGGGAGAAGGGGATCTCGGAGCCGCCATCATCGACCAGAAGCCCGCGAAGATCTTTTTCACGGGCAGTGTCCGGACCGGGAAGGCCATCATGAAGCAAGCCTCCCAATATCTGATTCCGGTCACCCTGGAGCTGGGCGGAAAAGACGCCATGATCGTGCTTCCGGATGCGGATCTGGATTTCGCGACTTCTGCCGCACTCTGGGGTGGATTCACCAATTCCGGGCAGGCTTGCGCCTCGGTCGAGCGCCTGATCGTTCATGAATCCATCGCCAAGCCTTTCGCCGAAATGCTGAAAGAAAAGGTGCTCCGCCTCACCCCCGGGATCGATCTCGGGGTCGCCACCATGGACAAGCAGAAGGCGGTTTATGAGGACCACCTGAAAGACGCCAAGGAGCGCGGTGCCGAATTCATCTGTGGCGGGATCATGAGCAGTGACCGGACCCGCATGATTCCCACCCTTGTCGGCGGAAAAGGGATCGAGGAAACCCGGATTTACAATGAAGAGACCTTCGGTCCGGTGATCGCCATGACCACGTTCAAGTCGGTCCAAGAGGCGATCGAGAAAGCGAATCGCAGCGAATACGGATTGCTGGCGAGTGTGATCTCCACGAACATGGCTTTGGCCGAAGAGATCGCCCGGGAACTCCACGTGGGGTCGGTCATGATCAACGAGGTGCTGTTCTCCGCGGGCTTGCCCGAGACTCCCTGGGGAGGGATGAAGGACAGCGGATTCGGCAGAAAACACGCCGAAATGGGCCTTTATGAATTTGTTCACGTCCGGCACATCAATCGACCTGCGGTCGGTCTGCTCACCTTCAAGTCCTTGTGGTGGTTCCCTTACTCGGAAGCCCAGCGCGAGTTCTTCCGTTCCTGGATCCGGCTTTATCAGGGCGGAGTGTTTGAAAAGCTCACCCATCTGCCGCACTTTCTTTGGAGCATGACGAAGTTCTTGAAGAACGAGCCCCGCCTGTGACCGTCGTGTTCGTCCGTGGCGGGATCGAGTTCGATTCGGGAGTGTGTCTCCGCGGGTTGAATCTGCTCGCTCATGCCCAGATGATCGAACTTCCCACCGGAAGTCGCTGTGGAGGTCATGGAAAATGCGGGGCCGATCGGGTGATCCTCGATCCGGAGTCGCAAAAGCAGGTGAATCCACCGAGCCCCATCGAGCGGCATCAATTGAGTCCCGAAGAACTCTCGCGCGGATTGCGTCTGGCTTGCCAGACTTTCCCCGGTGCCGACGGTCTTTCGATCCGGGTCCTTCTCGATTCCACTATCGAATGGACAGGCGAAGGACAGTCGGGCTAAGGTCAGGACCGCCACATCAGACGGGCAATCGCTGGCTTGCGCAAGCAGGCGGGAGGAAAGTCCGGGCTCCACAGAGCGCGACACCGGCTAACGGCCGGGGGGGCGGGTGTAATGCCCGTTCCACGGAAAGTGCCACAGAGAACATACCGCCTCGATGCGCAAGCGGAGGGGTAAGGGTGAAAAGGCGAGGTAAGAGCTCACCGCCCGTTCCGTGAGGAGCGGGGCACGGAAAACCCTGTCGGGAGCAAGACCAAATAGGAAGGGAGAGTCGCTCTGCTCGTTCGACCTTCGGGTATAGGTTGCTGATGAATGACCCGGGCAACCGGGCGTCTAGAGGAATGATTGCCTCCGGCTCGCAAGGGCCGAAGACAGAACCCGGCTTACAGTCTGGTGTGGCGCTTTTACTTCAGTGACTGACGGACCGGCTCGAGGAGGTCCAGCAATCCCCGGAAAGCGGCAACCACCCGTTCCGAATAGTGCGAGAACACCTCTTCCTTCACGTCGTCGAACTCGTGATCGTAATCGAGGTAGGCGTTGATGAGACTGAGGATCTCGGCCATGGGATGGAGTTGAAGACCGCCCACTTTGTTCGGAAATCCTGAGCGGTCCCGTCGCTCGTGGTGCTGGCGGATCACCTGGAGGACCACCTCCGGCAGGTCGGCGTTCTTGGCCAACAGGTCGGCGCTCTCGTTCGGATGGTTCACGTACCATTTGGCGGCTTCTTCCGACATCTTCACCACCGGAGTCGCGCTCAGGTCGCCGTAAGGGGTGTGGTAAAGCCCGATGTCCTGGAAGAAGCTCGCGACCCCGAGGATCTCGGTCACCGAGACTGTCTCGAACTTGAGAATCTTGCAAATCAACACCGCCAAGGTGGTGCAGGCGACGTTCTTGTCGCTCTCTTTTGCTTGCTGGACCAGGCGTCGGAGGTTCGGTGTCTGACCGAGGTGGGAAACCAGCTGAAGGAGATCCCCGATGATCTTTCCGGCTTGTTCGACTGCGCCATCGCTGATCCCACCCGCTTGGATGCTTTTCAGCAACATGCGGGCGTTGAACAGGATTTCGGCGGTCTTCCAGGCCACCGGAAATCCCTCCAGATCCTGGTATTCGGATTGGACCTCGCGGATGCGGCTCCGGACGGTGCTGACTGCTTTTTCTTCGATGAACAGCCAGGAGGTCTGTTTTTTCAGCTCCTGCAGGTAGACCGGATCCACCGAGCTGCCTTTCGCGGCGAACAGGCGCAGCCCGCGGTTCTGGTCTTCCACAAAGACGTCGAAAGGGTGGGCTTTCAGGTGGGAGTAGTCGGAAATCGGAATCTCGATGTAACCCGCGTGAAGGTTTCGGGAGGTGACTCTGCTCAGAACGCCGGAAAGGTCCACTCCGGGGCCGGTGTTCAAGGGCTTCAGAAAATCCAGGAATGATTCACTTCCGCGGAAAACGCCTTTCACATTCATGTTCTTCAGGAAGGAGAGCGGTCGATCCGGTCCCATTTCGTTTTGCGAGTCGATCAGGAACACCGGGGTGGAGGGGCGCTGGATCAGGCAGACCTCGAGGAAGCGGAGGGCGCTGTAGTGAGGATCGTTCGGGTTGACGTAGATGCCGAGCAAGGCGATTTCCGGATTGGTCAGCCACTGCACGGCTTGGAGCATCGATGCGCAGGAGATGACCTGTTCTCCCCCCTCTGTCTTGATTCGATTCAGGAATTCCAGATCGGGATGGATGAACAGAGTCTGCTTCATTCTGAACAATGATATTTTCTTCACAATCGCCCAGCAAGCGCAAAGATTTCAAGGAATTCCATTTGATCTAGACACAAAGCGTGATACGGGAAGCGCATGAGACCTTGGGGCGTATCCGATTCACTGAAGCTGTACCAAATCGAGAACTGGGGTAACCAGTATTTCAACATCAATCCGGCCGGAAATTTGACGGTCCACCCCCGTCAGGGACAGGGACCCGGCATCGACCTGACCAAGGTCGTGGAAGAGGTCACCTCGAGGGGGCTCGAGCTGCCCCTCCTGATCCGGTTTCAGGACATCATCCGACACCGGGTGATCCAGCTGAACGAGGCTTTCAAGAAGGCCATCGAAGAGGCGGGCTACAAAGGCGTCTACCGCGGCGTGTATCCTATCAAGGTGAACCAGATGCGGGAAGTGGTCGAAGAGGTGGTCGACGCGGGCCGCGAGTACGCCTACGGACTCGAAGCCGGCTCCAAGGCCGAACTGACCGCGGTGCTTTCGCAAGACCTGCATCCTGACGCCCTGACCATCGTGAACGGCTACAAGGACACTTCGGTCATCAAGCTCGCATTGATGGGCGTAAAACTCGGCAAGAAGGTGATCATCGTCATCGAGAAGCTCTCCGAGGTGCACCAGATCGTCCAGATCGCAAAAGAGATGCACGTCACGCCCTTGCTCGGGCTCCGGTGTAAATTGAACTCCAAAGGATCCGGCAAATGGGAAGGGTCCGGCGGTGAGTTGGCCAAATTCGGACTCACCACTCCAGAGATGCTTTACACCGTGAACTACCTGAAGGAGAACGGTTTCGAAGAGAGCGTCAAATTGCTCCACTTCCACATCGGCTCCCAGGTCACGAACATCCGGACCATCAAAGAAGCGGTCAAGGAAGCGACCCGCTTCTACGCCGAGCTTTACAAGATGGGCTTCAAGCTCGAGTACCTCGATGTCGGCGGCGGACTCGGCGTCGACTACGACGGCTCACGCACCGATTTCGAGAGTTCGACCAATTACTCCCTGCCGGAATATTGCTCGGACGTGGTCTATTCGATCCAGGAGATCTGCCTGCACGAAGAAGTGCCGAATCCCACCATCGTTTCCGAGAGCGGTCGTGCGATCGCGGCCCACCACTCCGTTCTGATCGTCAACATCTTCGGTTCGATCGAAGTGGGAACGACTCCCATCGATCTTCCCGAGACCGACGACGAGCACAACGTGGTCAAGGAAATGCGCTACGCCTTCCAGAACATCAATTACAAGAACCTCATGGAGAGTCTCAACGAGGCCATCCAGCGTAAGGAAGAGGCGCTCTCGATGTTCAAGCTCGGACTCCTGACCATCCAGGACCGCGCCAAGATCGAGCACCTGTTCTGGCAACTGTGCCGGAAGGTCCAGCAGTGGGCCCCGGACATGCGCTACATCCCGGAAGAAGTCGAGAAGATCACCAAGGCGTTGGCCGACCAGTACCTCTGTAACTTCTCCATTTTCCAATCGATGCCCGACCACTGGGCCATCCAGCAGCTGTTCCCGGTCATGCCGGTGCACCGGCTCGATGAAGAGCCGAACCGGACCGCGACCCTGGTCGACATCACCTGTGACTCGGACGGAAAAGTCTGCAAATTCGTCGATCTTCGCGACGTCAAGGACACTCTCAAGCTTCACAGTCTCAAAGACGGTGAGTCTTACCACATCGGTTTCTTCCTGACCGGTGCCTACCAGGACATCATGGGCGATCTCCACAATCTGTTCGGGAAGGTGAACGAAGTGCACGTGTTCCTCGATGAAACCGAGCCCGGGGGTTACTACGTTGAAGAAGTGATCCGTGGGAACAACATCGCATCCGTGCTTTCCTGGATCCAGTACTCGCCTGCCCACATCGAAAAAGAGGTGAAGGGCCTCATCGATCGTCGGGTGCGCGACGGCACGATCAAGCCGAGGGAAGGGGTGGAACTCCAGAACTTCTACGAGGCGGTGCTGCAAGGATACACCTACATCGACAACCTGAAGCCGAACCTCCAGAAGACACTTCCCGCCGATGCCGGACAGACTCCGCTTTACGGAGACATCTTGCAATGAAACTCCTGAATCAGGGCTTCGACCATGTCGAGTTCGTGGTGGCGGACATTTCCGTCCATGAGCAAATGTGGGAGAAAATCGGATTCGAAAAGACGGCCGACGTACAAGTCCCTTCGAAGGGGTGCCGGCATGTCGTCATGTCCCAGGGCTTTGTCCGGATCCTGTTGACCTCTTATGATTCCACTCCTGCAGCCGAAAAGCAGGCGGGTTCGGCATTCCACAAGATCCACGGCGACGGGATCTGTGTTCTGGCGGCCGAGGTCGAGGATGCGGCTGGAATCTACCGTGAGCTCGTCAAAAAAGGGGCAAGACCCGCTCTCGAGCCGACCGTTTTCGAATCTCCGGAAGGTACGCTGATTCTGGCCGAGGTGTTTTCCCCGGCTGATTTCCGTTACCGGTTCGTCCAGCGGCGGGCTTCTTCGGATCTTTCGGTTCCGGCACCCCTGATTGACGGTGTGAAGGTCGCGCGCCTCGAGAGCCCGTCTCCGACCGGTATTTTCAGGATCGACCACCTGACGAACAACATCGACATGGGCCAGTTCGACACTTGGCTCAAGTTTTACACCGAAGTCTTCGGATTCAAGGCCGTCCGCCGGTTCAACATCAAGACCGGAAGGACCGGGCTCCTCTCGGATGTGGTCCAGTCCGATTGCGGTCGGATCAAAGTACCGATCAACGAGGCGACTGAGCCCGAGAGTCAGGTGCAGGAGTTTGTGAACCGCTTCAAGGGAGCGGGAGTGCAACACCTCGCTTTCCAGACACGTGACATCATCGGGGGTCTGCGTACCTACCGGGCCCGTGGCCTCAAATTCCTGGCTGTGCCGTCCACCTACTATCAGATGGTTCCGACCCGGGTACCGGGTGTGACCGAAGACCTGAAGATTCTTGAAGAGCTCGGGATCCTCCTCGACGGCGAGGGTGGCGGTTATCTCATGCAGATTTTCACCCAGGAGCTGGTTGGCCCGTTCTTTGTCGAGTTCATCGAGAGAAAAGGCAATGACGGGTTCGGAGAAGGCAATTTCCGCGCGCTTTTCGAAGCGATCGAGCGCGACCAGATCGAGCGAGGGACGCTGAAAGCGTAACCGCACATGCTGAAGTCGTCCGTCCCCGGCGTCCACCGAGAAAGAAGGCTGCGGTTGCTGAACTCAGCTCCCGACGCCTGTTTCATTTTTTTCGGCGCAAAGGAAGTGGTTCGGAGCAACAGCACCCATTTTCCGTTCCGGCAGGATTCAGACTTCCTGTATCTGACCGGTTTCGACGAACCCGGTGCTGTGTTGGTGTTGGTCGACGGGAAGTCCCACCTGTTCCTTCTCGAGCGCGATGAAACCCGTGAAATCTGGGACGGAGAGCGTTACGGGCTCGAGCGTGCGAAAACCGTTTTCGGAGTCGACGAGACCCATCCGGTTCACGAATTCCATTCCCGACTCGACACCTTGTTGACCGAGGCCTCGTCGGTCCGGACCACTCTCGGGTGGGATCCGGAACGCGATCAGGCTTTGCTGAAGACCCTCCACGGGGCCTCCCGGTTCCGGGGCAAGGGTAGATTCGGCCACCTTCCGGTTCATTCTCCATTGCCCGAGCTTTCCGAACTCCGCTCGATCAAGGACGAAGTCGAGCTCGGACTCATCCGGAAAGCGTGCAAAGCCACCGTCAAGGCCCACTCCGATGTGCTGAGGAAGGTCCGATCGGGCATGAGTGAGTTCGATGCATTCATCGAGTTCCAGTACACCTTGCTCCGTCAGGGTTGCTCGGAGCTGGGCTACGGACCCATTTTCGCCTCGGGTTTCAATGCCACCACCCTTCACTACACGCGGAACAACGAAACCTTGAAGGAAGGCGATCTGTTTTTGATCGATGCCGCAGGGGAGTGTGAGGGTTACACCGCCGATCTCACCCAGACTTTTCCGATTTCCCGGCAGTTTCAGCCTGCCCAGACCAAGGTCTACGAGCAGGTCCTAGGTGTGAATCGTGAGATCACCGCCATGATCAAGCCGGGAGTCAGCTACCGCGAACTTCATTCGAGATCCGTCGAGTGTCTCACGGAGTCTTTGTTGTCTCTCGGTGTTCTGGAAGGGAATGCGAAAGAGCTTGTCTTGACCGGCGCGTACCGCAAGTACTACCCCCACGGTGTCGGGCATTACCTCGGGCTCGACGTCCACGATGCCGGGATCTATCACGATCGCGGCCAGGATTTCTTGTTGAAGCCGGGCATGGTCCTCACCAACGAGCCCGGACTTTATTTCCGCGAGTCCGGACCGTACTCCGGAATCGGAGTCCGGATCGAAGACGACATCCTCGTAACCGCCACCGGATCGGAAGTTCTCACCTCAGGGCTTCCGAGGACGGTTGCCGAGATCGAATCCGTCCGGAGCGGGGGAGTCTGGACATGATCCGTCTCGGGCCGCTTCAGGTCGATCATCCGTTTTTGCTGGCACCCATGGCGGGCATCACCAATTCTCCCTTCCGTCGCCTCATGCGCGAGTACGGCAGCTCGGTCGTGATCAGTGAGCTGGTTTCCGCCAACGGAATCGAACACGCATCGAACCGGACCTTGGATCTGTTGAAATTTGTCGAGACCGAGCGCCCGGTGGGGCTTCAGATTTTCGGTGAAGACGAGGAAAATCTCGTTCGCGCCTGCCAGGTGGTGGAGCGGATGGGGGCGGATTTCGTGGACCTCAACATGGGCTGTCCGGTTCCGAAAGTGGTCAAAAAAGGGGGCGGTGCCGCCATGTGCAGGAACCCCGCACAGTTGGCCCCTGTGTTGAATGCCATGGTGAAGTCGGTGAAGATCCCGGTCACCATCAAGATCCGCACGGGTTGGGACTCGGGACTCAGGAATGCGCACGAGATCGTGAAAGTGGCGACCGATGCGGGAGTCTCGTGGGTCGCGATTCACGGCAGGACCCGGGCCCAAGGGTACAGCGGTCTTGCGGATTGGGATTTCATCGGAGAAGTGAAGGCCAAAAGCGCCCTCCCGATCATCGGCAACGGGGATGTGAACACGCCCGATCAGGCGGTGGACCGTTACCGGACCTACGGAGTGGATGCGGTGATGATCGGTCGGGGAGCGCTCCGGAATCCGTTCTTGTTCGAGCAGAGTCGGGATTTGCTCGCGGGTCGGGAGATCCAGCCGATCACCGCCGAGAGGATCATCACACTCCTCAAAACCCAGCGGACCTATTTGTCAGAGTGCTTCGAGGGCCGTTCGGTCATGCTCCATGCCCGTAAATTCCTGGCCTGGTATTCGAGCGGCTATCCGGGCTCGAGCGAGTTCCGGAAGAAGGTGTTTCACATACCTGAAGAGGAAGAGCTCTGGAGCGAGGCGATCCGGTTCTTCGAAATTTCGCTCAAAAAGCGGGACATGAGCTTTCTGGAAGAGCCGTTTCTCATGGGCGGACACGGCTGAATCTTCTGTCCGGGATCAGCCCATGAAGATCGTCCGGAGGTCCTGCACCGATTTGAGAAGCGAGTCGGACTGGGTCTTCATGGCCACGGCCTCGTGGTTCGAGTTTTGAGCGAGCTTGGTGTTTTCGGTGGTCGCAAGATTGAGCTGGGTGACCGCTTGATTGATCTCACGGATCCCACGGGTCTGCTCCTGGTATGCGGTCGCCATTTCCTCGAGCAGGTGGTTCACCGTTTCGGCTTTGTTGTGGATCTCGTCGAAAATGTCTGCGCAACGGGAGCTGATTCCCACGCCTTGGTCGACTTTTGATTTTCCCTCGACCACCAGTTTTTCGACCTTCGAGGTGCTTTCCGCGACGATGGAGCTCACCCGCTCCGAACTCATCTGGAGTTTTTCAAAGATTTCGTGAGCGGCCGTACCACTCATTTCGGCCAGCTTGCCGACCTCTTCCGCGACCACGGCAAAGCCTTTTCCGGCTTCACCTGCCCGGGCGGCCTCGACCGAGGCATTGAAGGAGAGGAGCTTGGTCTGGAAAACAATGTCATTGATGACCTTGGTTTTCTCGGCGATCTCCTGGATGAGTTCGGTGATCTTCCCGACTTCCCGGTTTCCGCTCTGGATCTGCCGGATGATCGCCTCTTGTGAGGCCGAGATCTGGTGCATGGCCTCCTTCATCTGGGCGATCGACTCTTGCCCGTCATGCGCAGTGCTCCGGCTCTGGTGGGAGAGTTGCTTGGACTTGTCACTGTGGTCGGCGTTCCGTTCGATCATCGAGCGGATCTCTTCGATCGCACTCGCGGTTTCCGTGATCGCCGCGGATTGTTCCGTCGAGCTGGCCGAGAGGCTGTCGCTGGTTCTGGAGAGTGAACTCGCGGAGTCTCCGACCGAGCGGGCGACACTGTCCACCCGGGTGAAAACCGAGAAGGCCGAGCGGATGCTGCTCAGGGTAATCCCGAGCACTCCGCCGATGCCGATGAGGGTGGCCAGGGTCAGGAAGCTCACCATTCGGAGTCCGTTCGCGCGCTTTTCCGCTTCGATCGATGCCAGAATGGTTTCGGATCTGCGATCCACGAGTTCTTTCAGTTTGATGAAGTTCTTGTTCTGGATCGTACGCGCAGGGGCGTATTTTTCGCGGTAGACCTTGGAAGCGTCCGGACTTTTTTTCTGGATCAGGGCGACCACCTCATCCTCGGAGGCATCCAGGGTCTTCTCGTCAAAATCCGCCATCTCGCGGTTCAGGGCTTGTGCTTCAGCATCGTCTTCCAATAGCTTTCCGATCTCTTCAGCTCCTTTGACATAGGCCACGTCGGCCGCTTCCTTTCGATCGGCCTCAGAGCTTTGGTCCGGATTCAACAGGTAGCCGCGGAGGGCTTCCGACATGGTGACCATGTGGAGCTCTCCTTCACGCATCAGCCGGCTCATGCGAATCGCCCGATCGGCACGGGCATCGGTCTGGTGCGAGGTCAGGTAAATGTGCCAGGAGACCCAACCCGAACACAGGATGAGGGGCAGGGTGGAAAGGGACACTTTTTGGGTGAGGGAAAGTTTCATGATTTCTGTAGTTTATATTCTTTTGAACTTCAACTCAACCGAAGAGCCTTGACGAAAGCGTCAGCGCTTTGATTCCGGCACCGTTTCGGCTAGAATCGGCGGAAATGAACGAATCGAATCTTCACGTGATCGAATGGCTCCGCAAGGTGCAACTCGCTTGGGAGTTGCCTGCGGATCAACTGGCCCGTCTCTGTCACTGTCCGGTGGATGTTTTGCAACACCACCTGGCCTTGTCAGCGACCGAGATCGAAGAGCTCCCGACCGTTCCCGCCGGATTTGACTCAGCGGTGACCCTGATCGGGATCTTCAAGAACATCCGTGCGACCTATCCTGAAGCCGACGACCAGAACGGTTGGCTCCAGAGAGAAAACAGTGTCTTCGAGGGGCACCGACCCATCGATGTGATGGCGATGTCTCCCGAGCACCTGGCTTTTGTGGGTTACACGGTCGAGAGCGGACTCCGCCTGACTGCGAAAGATTGAGGACGAGCATGAGAAGATGGTTTGTGAGTGTCGGTTGGATCGAGGGGATGTCCCTGTTGGCGCTGTTTTTTTATGCCATGCCGATGAAGTACCTCGGTGGTGATCCGCTTCCTGTCCGGATTGTCGGTTCCGCCCATGGTGGCCTGTTCATCGCCTATGTCGCACTGGCCTTCGTCCTGTATGACCGCGAGAAGTGGTCTCCCAAGATCCTGATGGCCGCACTGGTCCTTTCTTCGGTTCCATTCGGAACCTGGATCTTCGAGCGGAAGATCATGCCTTCGCGAGAATGACGGTCTTCCCGTCGATCGTGATGAAGAAGCCCCGATCGTCAGTCTCGATGTGCCGGAGAAGTTCGTGGTAGGCGTTTGAAAGGAACTTGGCGTCCTCGTGGGTACCCTCATTCGGATGGGGTACCGAGCAGGTGAGGCGTCCCGGTGAGTATTTGAGGGTCGTGGGGTCGAGCTCCAGGGTCCTGCCGTCATTCAAGCGGAGACTGAATCCGAGCTCGGGCAGGCCGTCGATGGACTGGACAAAGTAAATCGTATCCTCGACGTGGACGGTTTTGCGTTCCTGGCCTATCCGGATTTCGAAACCTTCCTGACAACGGTAAAGATTCCGGGAAAACGCCTGTATGGTCCGTTCATGGGTGATCGGCTCGGCATTGGACAGCCACACCCCGTTCCGGGTGAGGATCAGATCCTCGAAGAGCCCGAAGAGGCTGGAGTCGGATTGGGCACTCATGGTTTCTGTCGCTGTTCCTCGAGCTTGAGCTCTTGCGCCAGTTTCACCCGGGAGGCGCGACGGAGGCCTGCAGCCTGGTTTCTCCGTTTTTCGGCTTCGCTCACCGGGGCCACCGGTGGAACCGGCAGGGGTTTGCCGTCCGCGCCCACCGCTACAAAGGTCAGATAGGCGCTCACATTGTGAAACCGCTCACCGGTTTTGGGGTCTTCGGAATCCACCCGGACGCCGACCTCCATCGAGGACTTCCCGGTGGCGTTCACGCTCGCCTTGAGTTCGACAAAATGTCCCAAACGGATCGGGGCGATGAAGTGAAGCGCGTCGATCGAAGCGGTCACCACCGAGGTGCGGGCGTGCTTTCCGGCCGAAATCGCCCCGGCGATGTCGATCCAGGACATCACGGTTCCCCCGAAGATGGTTCCGAGCGCATTGGTGTGCTGGGGAAGCACGATTTCCGTCATGGTGACGGCGGATTCCGAGGGAGCTTTGGGGGCAAGGTTCATGCCTTCATTCAAACAAAATTTTGCCAAATATTCAGTTGCAAATTTTTTCAACGCGGGTGGATACTTGATTCGGGAATGGGCCGCTCCATGGATTTCAGGGGCGGAGTTCACTGGAGGAACGATGGAAAAAGAGCAAGGCGGCTCGATCAAAACGGTTCAACCGGATGGAGCGGCGGTATTACAAGAAGTGGTACAGATGACCGGTCTCCCCGAGGACATCCTCGGACCCCAGATCGCCCAGCTGCTCGGTACCCCGGGCGAGGGCGTCAGTCAGTTGACGCTTGATCAGCTCCGTTCCGTTCTCCTCAGCTACCTCGAAACCGTCAATGACGAGATGATCGAGTCCGAATCCGCCCAGAGCAGTGAGAGGCATTGAGACTCCTTGTTCTTCTCGCGTCCTTGGTTTTGCTTCCCCAGAGCTCCCTCGCCGATGTGAGGGGAATTCGTGGGGTGTTCACCCAGCCCTTCCAGTTTTTTCTCCAGCCCGGCGTTGAGACCGGTCTCGGAGCAGGTGATCTTTCCGGAAGCACCGGATTCCATTTGAGTCCCAGGGTGTACACCCGGCTCAAGATCGAACTCGACGGAATGTACTTCGCTCCCGATATCGGTCTCGGAGTCATGACCGGCCTCAACTCGAGCTACCCGACCTTCATGAGTGCGGGTTTCATCGCCGGCTTCCGCGAGCCTCCCCCGAGTGTCGGATTTTACGGTGGACTGATCACCGATTCCTTTTTCGGAGCGGAACAGCCCACAGGGATTTCGGGGCGCGTCGGAATCGACATCGATTACCGCGTCAGCGGTGCCCAGTTTTTCACGGAGCTCCGAGTCGGGACTTTCTTCCACAGTCCTGGCGGGGTTGCGGCACGCTACGTCCACTTCGGAATTCACGCAGGTCTTCAATTTTTAATCGAAATTTAGATAAAAAATGACGCGTGCTTCCGTGGCTGGACGGTTTTATTTTCTTGAGTGATCCCGTATCATGACCGATAGGCTTTCAAAGGAGAAACCCAACCCCATGCTGATTCTTCCCTCACGACCCAAGATTCCTTCCAGTCTCATTCAGCCCGACGTGGTGGGATTCAGCCCGGAGCTCTCTCCTCAGGGATACATTCCCAATCCCATCGTCGTGGAGCAAACCGCGCGGGGTGAGCGTCAGTACGACATCTACTCCCGTCTTCTGATCGACCGGATCATTTTTCTCGGCACCGAAGTGAACGACACCGTCGCAAACCTTCTGATCGCCCAGATGTTCTTCCTCGAGTCGAACGATCCCGACAAGGACATTCACTTCTACATCAACTCCCCGGGTGGTTCGGTTTATGCCGGCCTCGGGATTTACGACATCATGAACTTCATCCAGTGCGATGTGGCCACTTATTGCATCGGCATGGCCGCATCCATGGGTGCGTTCCTGCTTTCTGCCGGAGCCAAGGGCAAGCGCTTTTCGCTGCCAAGTGCCCGGATCATGATTCACCAGCCGCTCGGCGGAGCACGCGGACAGGCGTCCGACATCGAGATCCAGGCCAAAGAAATCCTGTATCTCAAGAAAAGACTGAACGAGGCCTTGGCCCGTCACACCGGCCGTCCGATCGAGCAGATCGAGAAGGACACCGACCGGGACAATTATTTGAGCGCCCACGAGGCGGCTGAGTACGGATTGATCGACAAAGTGGTCGAAAAGAGAGGGGCTTGATCGATGGACACACCTAAATACGGCAACAGCTCCGGAAACCTCACTTGCTCTTTCTGCGGGAAGAGCCAGAAGGACGTGAAGAAGCTCATCGCGGGTCCCACCGTTTACATCTGTGACGAGTGCATTGACCTTTGCAATGACATCATCCGCGAAGAAGGCCAGAAGACTGGCACGGCCACACCGGGCACCGGTCCTGCGTCGGGCAGTCTTCCGAAGCCCGCCGAGATCAAATCCTTCCTGGATGAGTACGTGATCGGACAGGAGAAGGCCAAGCGCATCCTGTCGGTTGCGGTTTACAACCACTACAAACGGATCAACCATCAGGCCAACCTCAAAAAAGGCGACAAAGGCGGAGTCGAGCTCGCGAAGAGCAACATCCTCCTCGTCGGACCGACCGGATCGGGGAAAACCCTCCTCGCGGAATCACTTGCCCGCGTGTTGAACGTACCTTTCGCGATCGCCGATGCCACGACTCTCACCGAGGCGGGGTATGTGGGTGAAGACGTCGAGAACATCGTTCTGAATCTTCTGCAAAACGCAGAGAACAACGTTGAAAAAGCCCAGCGTGGGATCATCTATGTGGACGAGATCGACAAGATCTCCCGCAAGAGCGAAAACCCTTCCATCACCCGTGACGTGAGCGGTGAGGGTGTGCAGCAGGCGCTCCTGAAACTCATGGAAGGCACCATTGCCAACATTCCGCCCAAGGGCGGCCGGAAGCATCCCCAGCAGGAATTCATCCAGGTCGATACCCGGAATATTTTGTTCATCGTGGGTGGAGCCTTCGTGGGTCTCGACAAGATCGTCGCCCAACGGAGCGGCAAGCGCTCGCTCGGGTTCAATGCCAACATCACCAACAAAGAAGATCTTTCCATCTCCAAGCTCTTCGCCAAGGCGGAGCCCGAGGATCTGGTCAAATTCGGGATGATTCCTGAATTCATCGGTCGTGTGCCGGTCATCGCAACGCTGGAAGAACTCGACGAAGCCGCTCTGGTGAACATCCTGACCCAGCCGAAGAACGCGCTCACCAAGCAGTACGCCAAGCTCTTGGAGTACGACGGCGTGACGTTGGAATTCGAGCCGGATGCTCTCGATGCGATTGCCAAAGAGGCCATCAAACGGAACACCGGGGCACGGGGTCTCCGGGCGATCGTCGAACAGGCGATGCTCGATGTGATGTACGACCTTCCCGGCGATCAGACCATCAAGAAGTGCGTGATCACCAAGAACTCGATCGTGAAGGGCGAGAAACCGCTCCTCGTCACGGGCGAGAAGCGCGAGACGGCCTGATCAGGCGCGAGCCATTTCGGTCTTAGGACGCATTCCGATCAGAACCCAGGCCGCCGAGGCCAGGGTGACCGCTCCGAGTGCGCCCATCCAGAAGGTCCCGAAATCGTGAGTCGCGATCACGCTCCCCAAGAGGGAGGCGCTGATTGCGATCCGGACGATTTCACCCGTACGTGCCCATTTCTTGGATTCCAGGATTGCGGCCCACAGGGTGATTCCGAGCCAGAGCGACAGACCGATCAACACCCGCTCCAGAATGGTGAGAGGGGAGTCGGTCCGGATGATCAGGATGAGGATGCCCATCGACAGGATCATCTGCAGGGTCAGGTAAACCGATGAGTTCGGAAGTGCGTTCGAAACGTACTTGATCTGGTCCTTGGCATTGGTGTGCGGACTCTTGTTGTCGTACGGGCCGAGATTGCGGGGACGCCATCCCGGAGGCATGAACCAGATCTTGATCTTGTCCACGAAGTGGGTGGCCTGCTTCATGTCGTTCCAGAGCACCATGAACCAGTGGAAATTCAGGTAGGTCGGATCCCAGGCTTTGGGGTGGATGGTGATGCCGTAATACACTTCTTCGACCTGGTCCTGATAGGTGCCGAAAATCTTGTCCCAAATGATGAAGGTGCCGCCGTAGTTCTTGTCCCAGTACACGCGGTTCGCGCCGTGATGGACTTGATGGTGGTATGGAGTGTTCAGCCAGGCGTCGATCCACTTCGGGAAGCGACCCACGACCCGGGTGTGAGGCAGGAACTGGAACACGAGGTTCGCAGCCACCACCGGGATGACAATTTCAGGACTGAATCCCATGACAGCGAGGGGCCAGTAGAACAGGAAGGAAGCCGCACGCTGGGTGAAGCTGGTCCGGAGAGCCACGGCGTAATTCAGCTCTTCTGCCGAGTGATGGGTGGCGTGGGCCGCCCAGAGGAAGTTGATCCGGTGTCCGGCACGGTGGAACCAGTAAAAGAGAAAATCCACGCCCACGTAGCAGATGGCGAGGTTGAGCACGGTCGGCTCGAGCTTGGTCACGGCGAAGTGATCGTACACCCAGCCGTAGCTCATCATCACCAGCACCGAGACGAGCACGTTCACGCATTGAGCGATGATCATGGTTCCCATTCCCATGATGCTGTCCTGGAAGGAGTAGTATCCGTTCTTCTTCCGGAGGCAATAGATGAATTCAAACAAGACCAGGGCGAGTACCGCCGGAGCGACCAAGGCATAGATATTGAGTGCGTTCATGGACCCCAGTCTTACCAAAAAAACGGTAAAAATGACACTCCGAATTGATTCTATGGAACTTGTGGAAAATCAAACACCTGACCGGTAGGGACCGGGGCGCTCCGGGCGTCCACTTCGATCCCGGGGCTGGCTTCCAGTTGTGAGGAAGAGGCCGGCCAATCCAGGGGCTGGGGTCCTCCGGAGGCCAGGGCTTCCGAGGTTTCCCGGATCCATTGGTCCATTTTCTCGGGGTCCCAGAAATCCACCGCCAAGCCCCCGTCCGACAAATCGTCATCCCAACCGGCGCTGAAGGCGAAGAGGATCTTCCAGATCCGGACCCGTTTTCCGGTCAGGGGGCCCCCTACGAATTTGCGGGGGACGACCAAGCGGGTCTTCCAATGCTCCTCGAAAAGGGGGGCCTGAAGGCCCAGGATTTCCAAAAAGCTCATTCCGAACGCCGTACACCCTGCACTTTCGCCCTTCAGGGGGCGGGCATTGAGTCCTGCATAAATCCGGTCGTACCCGCGGAGTTGGTACTCGAACCAGTACCCCAGCGCCCGAGAGCAGGCTTCCGGGGAGATCAGGTACCGGATGAACGAGCTCCTTCCCGAAGCTTGAGTGGACAGAAGGTCCTGTTCCGCTTCCGACGGGGCATCGAGTTTTCCCTGATAATTCTTGAACAAGACTCCGAGGCCGTATCCTTGTTTGAACAGAGCCTGGCGTTCTTCGGTGTTTCCGGTCGAGGTGGCTCCGGTCAGGATTTTCATCCCGCCACAGTTCAGCTCCACATACAGATGACCGATTCCATGCCTCTTGAGACCGTCATAGCGGACGATCTCGTTTCGGATCGCAGAAAGGGCGAGCTTGCGGGGCGAGCTCCAATCGGTCCGGGTCGGGGCAGGGATGAGATGGAGGACCAGCTCGTCGGCCGAAGCAGGCGACGGGTTCAGCAGGTTCCAAATCAAGGCCAAGGTCAGCATGGTTCTGACACCGTACATCAAGCCGGGACGAAATCGAAACCAAAAGTAAAGAAAAAACGCATGACACCCGGACCAAATCTTTTTCCGGGTACAAAACTGTCCTTTCTCCTTTATTTCGCGGCCGCGCTTGTGATGAACTAAGGATCAGGAAGGAGTCGTAGGGAAGGACTCACCCGACCTACGCAGTCTCAAAATGAGCAAGCAAGCGAAAACTGAGAAAATCACGGTACCGGTGCTTCCGCTCCGCGAAGTGATCGTGTTCCCCCACATGGTGGTTCCGCTTTTCGTCGGCCGCGAGAAATCCATCCGCGCCCTCGAAGAATGCGTCGAGAAGAAGAAGGAGCTGTTTTTGGTCGCCCAGCGGGCCGCCACGACAGTGAACCCCGGCGACAAGGACATTTTCCAGATCGGGACGCTCGGGACGATCCTCCAGATTCTCCGACTTCCTGACAACACGGTGAAAGTGCTCATCGAGGGCAAGCGCCGTGCGAAGATGCTCAAGTTCATGGACGGCGAAGCCATGATCGAGGCCGATGTCGAAGTGATCACCGAAGCTTCCGACAAGGGTGTCGAAGCCGAAGCACTCGTCCGCTCACTCAAGGCCACCTTCGAAAATTACGTGAAACTCAACAAGCGGATTCCGCCTGAGATGCTCATGAGCGTGAACGGAATCGAAGACCCTTCGCGCCTGGGTGATGTGATCGTCGCGCACCTCAACCTCCGCTTCGAAGACAAGCAGGGTGTGCTCGAGATCACCGATCCGACCAAGCGCCTGGAACGTCTCCTCGAGCTCATGCAGGGCGAGATCGAGATCCTCCAGGTCGAGCGTCGTATCCGCACTCGCGTGAAGAAGCAGATGGAGAAGTCCCAGAAGGAGTACTATCTCAACGAGCAGATGCAGGCGATCCAGAAAGAGCTCGGCGAAAAAGACGAGTTCAAAGCCGAAATCATGGCGATCGAGAAACAGATCAAGTCCAAGGCCATGAGCAAAGAGGCCAAGGAAAAAGCCATCAAGGAATTGAAAAAGCTCAAGATGATGTCGCCGATGTCGGCCGAGGCCACCGTGGTCCGGAACTACATCGACTGGCTCATCAACCTGCCTTGGGGTGAGTACACCGAAGACAGCCACGATCTCAAAGTGGCCGAAGACATCCTGAACGAAGACCACTACGGTCTCGAAGACGTCAAAGAGCGTCTCCTCGAGTACCTCGCGGTCAGGACCCTGACTGAAAACTCCAAAGGGCAGATCCTCTGCTTCCTCGGGCCTCCGGGGGTCGGTAAGACCTCTCTCGCCCGTTCCATCGCCAAAGCGCTCAACAAGAAGATGGTGCGAGCTTCGATGGGTGGCGTTCGCGACGAAGCCGAGATCCGCGGTCACCGTCGGACCTACGTGGGCGCCCTTCCAGGGAAGATCATCCAGAGCTTGAAGAAGGCCGGATCCTCGAATCCCGTGTTCCTCTTGGACGAAGTGGACAAGATGAGCATGGATTTCCGGGGTGATCCGTCCTCCGCGCTCCTCGAAGTGCTCGATCCGGAACAGAACATGAACTTCGGCGATCACTACCTCGAAGTGGATTACGATCTGTCCAAGGTGATGTTCGTCCTCACCGCAAACTCGATCAGCGGGATTCCACGTCCGCTCCTCGACCGGATGGAAGTGATCACGATCTCGGGTTACACCGAAATCGAGAAGTACAACATCGCCAAGAAATACCTGCTCACCAAGCAGATGGAGCAGCACGGTCTCAAGTCCGAGGACATCTCGGTCGACGACGATGCACTCCGGAACGTGATCCGCCTCTACACCCGTGAAGCCGGGGTGCGGAATCTCGAGCGCTTGATGGCGACCCTTTGCCGGAAGGTGGCCAAGAAACTGGTCGACCTCAAGATCGAGGCCGCCCGGAGCAAGAAGTCCGACAAGATCGGCGCGATCCGCGTGAAGTCCGAGGATCTCGAAGAAATGCTCGGGCCACCACGCTACCTCCAGAACAAACTCGAGGAGAATAACGAGGTCGGTCTTACAAACGGATTGGCTTACACCGAGATGGGCGGCGAAATGCTCCAGATCGAAGTGTCGGTCGTTCCGGGCAAGGGTGCGGTCAAGATCACCGGTAAGCTCGGTGATGTGATGCAAGAGTCGGCGACCACGGCCATGTCTTATGTGCGCTCCCGCGCAGAGGCACTCGGTCTGAGCCCCGACTTCTACCAGAACATTGACATCCACCTGCACGTGCCGGAAGGCGCCGTGCCGAAGGACGGTCCATCAGCGGGGATCACCATGACCACCGCGATCACCAGCGCTCTGACAAAGATCCCGGTCAAACGGGATGTGGCCATGACCGGCGAAGTGACCCTTCGCGGTCGGGTGCTTCCGATCGGCGGCCTCAAGGAGAAGCTCCTCGCAGCCAAGATCGCTGGCGTGAAAACCGTGCTCATTCCGAAGGACAACGTCGCCGATCTGAAGAAGATCCCGACCGAGATCAAGGAAGGCATGCGCATCATCCCGGTGGATCATGTGGACCAGGTGCTCCGTTGTGCGCTTTCGCTCGAGAAGCCCGAGGAATTCCTCGCCAAGGCGGGCGGAGTCGGTGAAATCCCGGCTGCGATCCTCGAGAAAGCCACCACCAAGACCAAGACCGGGAGTGCGGTGAAGCACTAAAATCCTGATTAAAAACAAGTACTCATCAAAGCCCCGGGGGGAGTCCTCTCGGGGCTTTGATGTTTTTCAGAAACTTTGAAGAATTTAGTTGACTAAAATGGTCAATTTCTTAAAATGAGAAGTCGTGAGGGGGATTTAGTGATGAAAAAGTTGTGGTCATTGATGTTGGTTGTAGGTTTGAGTTTTGGAACCAGTGCGTGTGTTGAGTCAATTGCCGGAGCGGGAGGTCCTGTGCTTCGCTCGGATGTGGTAGAGGCTCCTTGTGTTCAGGGTTCTGGCTCTGGAGGTTGTCATGCCTCGGGCTCCAGTCCTTCGTCTTAATTGAGGAGCTCCTGTTTCCATTTTTGCTCCTCAGCGTCTAGCTTACGCAGATCTTGATCCAAGTGGGGTCGCTGGAGCAATTGGACCTCCTCCAAAACAGATTTGATTCTGGAACGAAGCTCTCGCATTGCGGGGGCTTCGTTTTTTTTCGACTTCCCGGATTTGATTTCTTTCCAGCTGTGGTTCTCTTGTTCCAAGGCTTTCACTTCTTGAAGGAGTTGGTTACGGAGTTGCTCTTTTTCCGGGTCGGCGAGTCGCATCCCGGGTTGTGGGGGTTTCAAGCGGGTCAGTTGGGCCTGGAGCTCGTGGATTCTTTTTTTCTGCTGCGCCCGATCCGGATTCAAATCGTCTGGTGCGGGGGGGGGCTGGCCCAAGGCTTGATTGAGTTCCAAGCGGAGGCGGTACAACTCCTCGAGCTTGCTTTGAATCAGGTTTTGACGGTTCCCGGCCGATGCCAGGGCTTGGATCCGCTCTTTTTCTTTCTGGATTTTTTGGAGACGGGCCTCCATCTTGCTCTTCGCGCGTTCCAACTCTTTTGCAACAAACTTGGACGGTGTTGCCGAAGAAGTGGGAAGCGATGCACACGGCGAAGATACCGGTACGCTCGGACAGGATGGTGATGATCTGGGAGGGGTGGTCGTGGGGCTACTCGGAGCCGAAGTGCGCGCCTGCAGTTCACGAACCTGGAGCCAAAGAGCCAGGGTGAGTCCGATCAGTGCAAAAATGAGTCCGTTTTTGATCATTTAGTTTGAAATGGAGATGCCCCAGGATTGAATTGAGCTGCACCCATCCATGGAGTAAGTGCAGCAATTTTTTGTTTACACGAAATTCCGGAAGAGCCCCGTTGCTAGGGTTCCAGATTACTCCGGACCATGCTTCCGATTCGGGTCTGGTGCAACGAAAGGCCAGAGCCTTCAATGAGGCAACTCCATTCCAACTTTAGTTTATCCTTAAAAACCTCAAGATTCACGTGTCAATATCTTGATGACCCTTACCCGGCGATCCATCCAAGGCAAGTCTGATCATTTCAAAAGTGAGTCCATTTTAATGCATGGTCGAGTCACAATGTTTGGCGAGCTGAAAATGGAACGACCCCGTTACTGGGCTCACCCTCATGGAAATTTCGATCGCGCCAAGATATTGCCGGGGCAAAAGTTGGAAAGAGTGAAGGTGCTTCATGCGTTCATGTGAGCTGTCTCCTACAGACTGGGTAGGGAGGGAGATAGCACTTTACTGCGACTCGAAATCCAGGAAGTTCCCCGTTGCTGGGATCGCGGGTTTCCCCCGAGCGGCGCTTCCGATTCGAGTTTGATGCAACGAAAGGCCATAGCCTTTGATGAAGCACCTTCAATGGATAGAGTAGCAGTAAGGACTTGGCATTTCAGCAGTCAAATTCCTGGTGCTTTCGGAATCGAGATAGCTCTTCCCTCGTTTGTCACTTCCCCCTATCCTGAAAGCCAGTAGAACCTTTCATGAATCGGAAAACATTCGATGAAGCATTGACCGATCCGGGGTTATACCAGGAGATCTTGCTGAAGCTCTCAAAAAAAGAGCTCCCCCGGAGTCGTAGAAACCGGCCTGTTCACGGATTGCTCTCGGATCCTGACTGGGTGGTCGAGGCGATTCTGGTCTGGATCCGGTCTGGTGATCCACGTTTTTCAGTGCAGGATCGAATCGAATTGCTGACCGGAGAAAAAATCCGCGTTCTTTACACCTCACCCTGGCCGGATCGCATTGTTCAAATGGCCATGCAAGCGCTCTTGGCCAAGAGTCTCGAACCAGCCTATTCAAAACGCCTCTATTCATTTCGGAAAGGTCTTGGTACTCAGCACGCGCACCGGTCCTTCCGGGAGTTTTTGCAAAGCCATCCCGGGGCGGTCCATGTCGCGAAACGCGATATCACGGCCTATGGCGATTCCATTGTGCAGGAAGTGCTTTTGCGAAAAATCGAGGCTTCGATCGAGCCTTCAATCAACCCGCTTTTCGCGGCCTTGCTCCGTCAGGCCATCTCTCCCTTTTACCGACAGGGAGATCAAGAACCCGTTCAGTTGCTCAAGGGCATTCCCTCGGGTTCCCCCTTGACCCCGGTCCTCGAGAACCTCTACCTGATGGAGATCGATGCCTGGATGGATGAGGTCTGCGAGTCAGATCCGAGATGTTTTTATGCGAGGTTCGGAGACGATATCGTTCTGGCGCACACCGTGGAGTCGGAATTCTTGGCCTGTGTCGGGGAGCTCGACCAAAGGGTCGAGCGGCTGGGGCTGCACTATTCAGAAAAGAAAAAAATCAACGCACATTTGGGAAAGAGTACTCGCTACATCGAGTGGCTGGGTGCGACCTTTCATGCCAAAGGGCGCATCTCATCAAGACCCAAGCACTTTCGAAGTCTTTATTCTTCGTTCTTGAACGAGTTCGAAAGCTTCATCGGCGAGCAAGCCGCACTCGATCCGAACTGGGAAAGATCGCAGGTGCGACTAAAGACCGGGATCGCCCAGTTCCTCGACCCCCGTCTGAACCCGGCATTGGACCGGATCACACTCAATCGGAGTGACCCGGCGCTCACCAAGCAGCTCGACGAAAACATCCGGCGTTACCTGGTGAGATGGATCGCCCGTCACTTCGGAGGAGGGAAGTCCCTGGCTTGGAAGCGTATCCGTACCCTTGGGATCCCCTCAGTCAACCGGATCCGGAGAATGAGATGGAGGCTTTCTTGAACCTGCTCGAAAACCATCTCCAAAAAGTGGATTTCCAGACCCTTCCCTCCGTCCACGCCAACTCCTGGGGGGGGTTTTTGAAGTATCTCCTTCACCGGAATCGAGGCTACGGTCAACGGAAATTGCTCAATCTGGCCAACGAGCTGATCGAACTCGGTTGTCTGGCCTGGATTGTCGACATCCATTACTTGCGGTCCTTGGTTCTCATCCCTCTGGCGCATGTGATGATCAATTACTTGCAAGAGTACCACTGGCAGCTGACCCGCCATGCTCCCCGCTCCTGGCTCGAGCGGCGCCTGAGTGTCCTGGACTTCTCATTCTGGGGAGTGGTCCTCGCATTGCTCGTGGCGCTTGGAATTGCGCTGGACCGAACCACCCGCTCCGATCCGCTGATTCTGATCCTTTTCGGCATGCGCTCCACCCAGGCCCTGCTCCAGGTGGGTCTCGCTCCGTGGGTGGCACGTGCCACCGCATTCAGGCGGATCAGGCCGAATGTGCCGTTCATTTGGGGAAGTTCTTTGGTGGCATGGATGGGAGCCGCCGGAGCCATGTTCTTCCCGCTTGGAATTTATTACGCCATCCTCGTTCCCGGGATTTTCAACGGAGTCCGGGTGCTCCAAGAGCTCTCATTTCTAAAAAGCGTCTCACGTGAAACATTCCGGACCCGCTTGCTCCCTCGATTTCCGAAGCGTCAACCCGAGCAGGCGGACGAGATCCGCCCGCTTTTGCTCGCTGTTGGGGGACACCTTACGCTCCTGTTGCTCGCCTCATTCCGCCTTCAGTCCTTCTTGGGAGCAGGGGGGGTTCTGATTCCCTTTTTCCTGCTCGCTTTTTTCGATCGGATCCTGACCCGCCCGCTTCGTAGTTTGGCCGTCGATCTGCTGCGAATGGAGAGGAAGGGGTACGAGTTGATGAAGGCGGGCTTGATGAACCGGATCCTACTGCTGACCGGAATGATGATCCTACTCGTGTCGGTCTGGGTCGGTCCGGCATCGGGTCGATCCAGCCTGTTTTCTTTTTTTGTGGCCTCCGTTTTTTGTCAGCTTTTCGTCAGTAATGCGTTTATTTTTGGAAAAAAGCTTCCTGGAATGGATTGGCCGTGGTTTTCGGTTTCCCTGGTGCTTTTGGTCTTGTTGACCAGGCCCGGACGCACACCCCTGTTTCTGTTTTCCGGGATCGGAATGATTCTGGCTACTTGGGGATGGTCGCGACTCAAGCGTTCAGTCAACACCGAGACGATTTATCACAGACGGATCGGATTCGAGTGGCGGTCGGTCTTGCCCTTGTGGCGACCCTTCAATGAGGAGGTTCGAGCTCGGGGTTTGAAGCTTCATTCACTCGACCGGAAGCGCAAGATCCTGGAGTTCCATCATCCCGAAGAATGGGAAGCCCTCCAGAACGAGTTTCCACTCAACATCCGCAATCGAGTTCAGGTGGAGCGAATTCCCGTCCCTGAGGATTTCCCCGTTCCTCGGGAGGCCATGCTGGTTCATTGTGATGCATTCGGGTTCTGGAGGCCCCTCTACCGTGGACGCAATCTGACGCAGGAAGAATCCGGCTTCTTGCATCAAGTCGCCACGGACTGGAAGCGGTACCCCTTCTTGCTCGGAAAGAAGCGGAGCTTCAAGGGAGAGCGTCGAGACGGCTCCCGTCTAAGGGGTGGCCCCCTCGGTCCTGACCCAAGGGAGCTGTGGCTATGCACCTGAAAGCGGTGGTCATGCTGCTCCTTTGGACCTGTGCTCTCAGCGTCCGCACGGCACAAGCGGCTTACTTCTGTTCGGCGGAAGCCAAGCGTGGTGGCATCCAGTACTCCGACGCTGAGGGAGTTCAATGGGAAGTGGCCAATCTTCGCTACGAAAAGACTCCGTTTTTGGGTTCATACTTGGCTTGTGCCCAGATGCTCGACCGTGTGGACAGGCAGATCAACACGTCGACTTCTCTGATCAAACTTTATCCCATCGAAGAACAAATGGCCCGGTTCCGTTCGAGGGATCCGATGGTGGATCTGTGTCTGGATTCGCCGGCATGTCGCTTGGATCCATTGCAAAGTTGGTTCATGCCCGGAATGCTCTGGAAGAGTTGGCACCGAGAGGATTTGTTTGCCCGTCATCCTCACTGCCGGGACTCCTTGCGCAAAACCGCGCCAGTCGGCGTTGAATTAGGCGATGAATTCGAGGAAGAGTCGGAACAACGCATGAAGGACCAAGTGCTTCAGGTGGGACAGATCTGGACCATTCCCGATCAACCATTGGTCGAGCGCCTCTTCCAGCAGATCGAAAAAAACCGGCCGGATCGAATCCTGATGACGTCGATGATTTTTTCAAAATCCGTGCTTCGACGGATCGACGATTGGTTGCTGAAACATCCGGGGACCGAGGCGTGGATTTTCTTCGCTTACAATCTTCATGTGATGGAGGGCGGATTTCCTGATGCCTACCGGCCGAGATCCAAAGGGCTTTATCTGGTTCCTGTATTCCAGACCCCCGAGGCGGAGGATTCTTACCACATCAAAGGGGTGGGGTTTCGTGGCCGGAAGACCGGGATCCATTTGATGACCGTGAATATTCGCAGGTTCAGGGAAGAGAAAGTGGCTGATGTGGTGACAGAACTGACGGGCCAGGACTCCTATCGTTCTTTGGAAGCCTTGTTGGCAAATGTTCTCGACCAGCAGTGCGAAAACCGCAAATACCTCGATTGTTCGAATTTGCTCCGATATGCGGATACGGATTCCCGGGCGAAGTTGATTTCAAGTTGGGTGGACCGGGCCTGTGCAGATCGCAAGAAACTGACCTCGAACGAGAAGCAGGATCTTTTCGTCCGGGGAGGTGACGGCGTGGTCGAAGCGACGATTCTCGAAGAGATTTCTCGGGCGCGCTCGACCATCGATGTGGCCAGTCACGTGTTGAATCGTTCGAAAGTGAGTGATGCCTTGCTCGAGGCGGTCGGGCGCGGGGTGAAGGTGAGAATCCTGGTGGGAACGCCGATTCAAGATGAGGCTTTTCAGAAGTCCTTGGAGAAACAGGTCCAGCTCAAATTCCAGACCCGCAAAGAACGGGTGACGGCCCATGCCAAGTTTGTCCTGGTTGACGGGTCCCAAGTGATCTGGGGGACGGGAAACCTCACCAAGACTTCACTCCTGAATCCCTGGGAGATCTTCATTCGCACGCGGAATCTCCAGTTCATCAGTGCCCTTTCGAGCTATTTCGACCGGTACCATCCAGGCGACACCCCCGTCACAAAAGGGAAGGTCGTGAGTCCCTCCGCGCCGGTTTCGCCTCCCCGTCCGATCGGCGACTGGTTCGAAAACTGAACCCGTGTTAAGCTTCCTGCACGATGTCAGTCCTTCTCAGCGTCCATGAACTCAAATTCGCCTTTGCCCACCGGGTGCTCTTCGAGGGGCTCACCTTCAGTGTTTCCTCCGGAGAAAAAATCGCTCTGATCGGGCAGAACGGCGCAGGGAAATCCACGCTCATGAAAATCATTGCGGGGCACATGGATCCGGATTCGGGTTCGGTGACCCGGGGTCGGGGACTCAAGGTGGGCTACCTTCCTCAAACCCCCGATCTTGACGAGAACCTGAGTGCCCGCGATGCGGTCTATGAGGGTGTCACGAGCGAAGAAGACTGGTCCGGCATCAGCGCGGCCGAAGAAGCGATGTCCCGGCTCTCGATCCCGGTCGATACGCGGGTGTCCTCCTTGTCGGGCGGTTGGAAGAAGAAAGTGGCGCTGGCCCGCGAGCTCGCCCGCTCGCCGGATGTGCTCCTGCTCGACGAGCCCACCAACCATCTGGATGTGGAGAGCATCCTTTGGCTCGAGGATTTTGTGAGGGAGTCTCCCCTCTGTGTGATCACCATCTCTCACGACCGTGCCTTTTTGAACCGGGTCGCCCGTCGTACCATCGAGGTCGATCGACGGAATCCGGGGGGGATTCTCAGTGTCGAGGGCAATCTGGATCGCTTTTTCCAGGTCAAAGAGGAGTACCTCGAGGCCCAGGCCGCTCGCGAAGAGTCGCTCCGGAACGTGCTCCGCCGCGAGATCGAGTGGCTCAGGCGCGGAGCGAAGGCCCGAACCACCAAGCAAAAAGCCAGGATTGACCGGGCCGAAGACCTCAAGGTCGAAGTGCAGGATCTCGGTCAGAAGAACCGCCAGGGCTCGGTCAAGCTCGAGTTCGAGAGCTCGGGTCGAGGCCCGAAGAAGCTCCTCGAGATGAAGAGTGTTTCCAAATCTTATGGTGACCGCCCGATTTTTTCGGATTTTTCCTTGCTGATCACTCCCGAGACCCGGCTCGGCCTCATGGGAAAGAACGGAGTGGGCAAGTCCACCCTGATCCGGATGATCGCTGGAGTCGAAGACGCCGACCAAGGTGAAATCAGGCGCGCGGACCGTCTCGAGGTTTTGTACTTCGAACAGAATCGCGAGACCCTCGAGCCTGGAATTTCTGTACTCCGGACGGTTTGTCCCTCGGGTGAGACGGTCGAGTTCCAAGGTAGGAAGATGCACGTGCGCTCTTACTTGGATCGCTTTCTTTTCAGCGGGGGCGCGGTCGAAGTGATGGTCGAGAAGCTGTCTGGGGGCGAACAGGCTCGGTTGCTGCTAGCGCGGATGATGCTCAGGCCCGGCAATCTGCTGATTCTGGACGAGCCGACGAACGATCTCGATCTTCAGACCCTCGATGTGCTCGAGGATTGTCTCCGTGAGTTTCCCGGTGCGGTGATCCTGGTGAGTCACGACCGCTCGTTCATGAGCTCGGTGTGTGACGACATTCTCGCGCTGCCCGAGAACGTGCGGTTTTCGGATGTTTTTCAGTGGGAGGAATGGTTCAAGCGGGAGCAAAAGCGGGCTCTGGACCTGGCGCGTGGCAAGTCTCAAGAATCCATCGTGTCCCAGCCCAAGCTCGAGCGCCGTCGCCTCAGTTACAAAGAGCAGCTCGAGTTCGACCGCATGGAAGAGACCATTCTCGAGAAAGAGACCGAGCTCGGTGCTCTCGAGGCCCATTCGGCCCGCCCTGAAATCGTGAGCAATTCGGTCGAGCTTTTGAAGACCACCGGACGGATGGGGGAGTTGCAGGCCGAGATCGAGCGACTTTATGCCCGATGGGCTGAGCTTGAGGAAAAAGGCGGAGCGAAACGCTCGTGATTTTCACCTAAAATCCGGCACAAAATCTCGAACGGGGCTCTTTACAAAGCCTCCATCGATGCCCATTTCATCGGGCATGAAATGTTCACTCAAGTATCGCGTCGTTTTTGCAACTTTGGCTGTGTCCACCGCTGTCGGCCTCGGGAGCGGGATGTCCCGTGCTTACGCCCAGTCGGTCGAACGAGGCTATGCCGATCTGGCCAAGAAAGTCATGCCGGGCGTGGTGAACATCTCGACCTATGTGCGACCCAGGATGATGGGTCCTCAGTTCGGGCAAATGGGGCCCGGGGGGCGGGGGGAGTTGTTTCAAAAGTTCTTCGAAGATTTCTTCGGAGGTCGGATGCCGGTGCCTCGGGACATGCGGCCGCAGGATGAAGAAGAGCCCGAACCCCTACCTAAAGGCAAGGGTGCTCGGACGGTCCCGATGGCGCTCGGGACCGGGTTCATCATCGATGACAAAGAGGGCCTCATTCTCACCAATCATCATGTGATCCAGGGAGCGGAAGAGGTGCGCGTCCAATTCAAAGAAGATGACTCCGAGTTCGCTCCTGCGGAAGTGATCGGTCGCGATCCGGAGCTCGATGTGGCCTTGCTCAAGGTGAAAAACGGGAAGCTCACGGCCTTGCCTCTCGGAGATTCGGATCAGAGCGAAGTGGGTGAGCTCGTGCTCGCGGTAGGCAATCCATTGGGCTACGGTCACACCGTGTCTCACGGGATTCTGTCGGCCAAGGGGCGAAGGAATCCTGAGTTCCGCATGGGCAAGTACCTCCAGACCGATGCCTCGATCAACCCCGGGAACTCGGGCGGTCCGCTCATCAACATGAAGGGCGAGGTGATCGGGATCAACAACGCAATCGACGCTCGCGCGCAGGGGATCGGGTTTGCGATTCCGATCAATCTGGTGAAGTCCATCCTCGGGCAGCTGAAATCCAAGGGCTCTGTTTCCCGTGGGTTCCTCGGAGTCAGTGTGGGGGACCTCACGCCCGAACTGGCCGAGCAGATGAAGCTCGATTCCAAAATCAAAGGCGTGGTGATCTCGGACCTCACACCCGGTGCGCCTGCGGTGCAAGCCGGGCTCAGGCCTTATGATGTGATCACTGCTGTGAATGGCGAGAAGGTGGAGAATGCGCAGGATCTGACTTCAAAAATCACCTCGATTGCGGTCGGGGGAAAGGCCAAGATCAGCTACCTCAGGGGCGGAAAAGAACAACAGGTCACGGTTGAAGTGTCTGAGCGTCCAATGCTCGGCCAAGAGGGAGGCCCCAGGCCCGGGAAGGGCTCGAAGCCCGCAAGGTCCACCTACGAGGAGCTGGGATTCCGGGTCGGTGAGGTCAATCCGGGGAACTCCCGGCAATACGGCATCCCTGCGGAGGCGCTGAAAGGAAAGGCGAAGGTGGTCGTCACAGACCTCGAGTACGGCAAGCCTGGCGCCGAGTCGGGTCTTGCAAGAGGTGACCTGATCCTCGACATTGCCGGCGAAGCGGTCGAGTCTGTCGCCGACCTGGACCGGATCCTGAAGCGCTTGAAGGACAAGTCGGTCATGATGCGGGTCAAACGCTTTGACATGGCGGGGAACGACTTTGTGGTCTTGATCGTCCTGTCGCGTTAATTGACGCTCGGGTTTTTGCGTCGGTTTTTGCGGCTGGTTTTTGCGACAGTCAAATCAATGTGGTTGACCCACACCGGTCTCTCTTTTTACACTCACTGTAAATAGTAATTCGCTTCAGGAGGAAGCCCCATGACCCAGAACACCGAGTTCAGGAGATTTATTTTTCTCGCTTTGATCGCAGCCGGTGTGGCCATGGCGCCCGCACGAGCCGGTTACAGCTCGCTCACCTCCAAGACCGCGAAAATCACGAGCAGTTTTTGCTATGGGTTGAAGAAGTAATCTGCTTCCGGACGGAAGTGCTTCAAGACACCCGTCTGGTCCGGATTGCGGCCTTCAGCTGCTGGATCGACTGGATCAGGTCCTCGGTGATGGGTTGGTTCAGGTCCACGATCAGGTAGCCGAGTTCCCGGTCGGTATGAAGGGACTGCGCCTGGATGTTCGCGCCATACTCCGACAAAATGCGGTTGATGTCCTTCAACACGCCCTTCACGTTCTGGTGCACGTTGGTGAGTCGGGTGTTGTTGCGATCGAGCGGGACATCAATTTGAGGAAAATTCACCGAGCGCAGGGTCGATCCCGTCTGCACAAAACGGATGAGGGTGGAGGCCACCTCGCGACCGATGTTCACCTGGGCTTCTTCGGTGGCTCCCCCGATGTGTGGAGTCAGGATCACGTTCTCGACTCCCATGAGCGGAGAGGGGTAGCCCTTCATGTTGTTCTCGGGTTCCTCGGGGTACACATCGAGTGCGCAGCCGCCAAGCTTCTTGGACCGGATCGCGGCTTCGAGCGCCGGAATGTCGACCACGTCGCCCCTTGAGGCGTTGATCAGGCAGGCGCCTTCCTTCATCTGGGCGAGTTCGGTCTCTCCGATCATGTTGCGAGTGTTCTCGGTCGCCGGCACATGCAGGGTCACAAAATCAGAGCCGTTCAAGACCTCTTCCAGGGTCGACATGGGTTTCGCGTTTCCGAGCGGAAGTTTCGAGACGATGTCATAAAAAATCACCCGCATGCCGAAGGCCTCGGCAAGATAACTGACCTGGGTGCCGATGTTCCCGTACCCCACGATGCCGAGCGTCTTGCCACGCACCTCGTAGCACTGGGCCGAGCTCTTGTTCCATACGCCCTGGTGCATCTCGTTGTTCCGGGTTCCGAGCTTCCGCGACAGCATCACAATTTCGGCCAGCACCATCTCGGCCACGCTCCGGGTGTTGCTGAAGGGCGCGTTGAAGACCACCACGCCAGCTTCGCGCGCCGCTTTCAAATCCACCTGGTTGGTTCCGACGCAAAAACAGCCCACTGTGGAAACGCTTTTGGCGGCCTCAAAGACTTTCTTGGTCAGGTAGGTCTTGCTCCGGATCCCGAGCACGTCATAGCCGGGGAGCTTGGCGATGAGTTCGTCTTCGGTCAGCGCCCCTTTGAGAGTGTCGACCTGGAAGCCATCCTTCAAAAACAGGTCGCGGGCCAGAGGGTGGATATTTTCAAGGAGTAGCACTTTTTGCATGCCCTCATCCTAGCAGGGTCCCCCCTGATTTGCTAGGATGAGGCCGTGGCTGTTTTCACCGACAAATCCTTCAAACTGGCCGAGACTTTCCTACCGACCGGGGATCAGCCCCAGGCCATCGAGTCCCTGGTTCGGGGACTGAAGCAGGGCGAAAAGTCGCAGGTGCTCCTGGGCGTCACGGGTTCCGGCAAGACCTTCACGATGGCCAATGTCATTGCGCAGGTCAACCGCCCGACCCTGATCCTCTGCCACAACAAGACCCTTGCCGCCCAGCTCTATTCCGAATTCAAGGAGTTCTTCCCGGACAACGCGGTTGAATACTTTGTCAGCTACTACGACTACTATCAGCCCGAAGCCTACATCCCGACGACCGACACCTATATCGAGAAAGACTCCCAGATCAACGACGAGATCGACAAGCTCCGGCACTCGGCCACACGCTCCCTGCTCGAGCGGGATGATGTGATCATCGTCTCGTCCGTCTCGTGCATCTACGGTCTCGGAAGCCCTGAGGCCTACGAGGGCCTGATTCTTTATCTGGAGGTCGGCAAGGAGTACAAGCGCCAGGAGGTGCTGAAAAAACTCCTCGAGATCCAGTACAAGCGGAATGACATCGACTTCCACCGCGGAACTTTCAGAGTGAGAGGCGAAACCGTCGAGATCTATCCTGCCTACGAAGAAGATGTCGCCATCCGCCTCGAGTTCTTCGGAGACGAGCTCGAGGGCATTTCCACCTTCGATCCGCTCCGGGGCATGCGGATCGACCGCATTCCGAGAGTCACGGTGTACCCTGCGAGTCACTACGTGACCACGCTCGACAACCGCAAACGCGCCATGGATTCGATCCGGGCCGAACTTCAAGACCGCCTGCAAGAAATGAAGTCCCAGAACAAACTTCTCGAAGCCCAACGTCTGGCCCAACGGACGCAGTTTGATCTCGAGATGATGGAGCAAGTGGGATTCTGTCAGGGGATCGAGAACTACTCCCGCCATCTGACCGGTCGCAAGCCCGGTGAGCCACCCCCGACCTTGATGGATTATTTTCCGAAGAACTGGGTCTGCTTCATCGACGAGAGTCATGTCACGGTCTCCCAGATCGGCGGCATGTACCGCGGAGACCGGGCACGCAAAATGAACCTGGTCGAACACGGATTCCGGCTACCCTCGGCCCTCGACAACCGCCCGCTCAATTTCGAGGAGTGGGAGAAAATCCTCGGCCAGTGCGTTTATGTTTCAGCCACGCCGGGGACCTACGAACTGAGTCTCACCGAAGGAAAGTTCGCCCAACAGGTGATCCGGCCCACCGGATTGCTCGATCCGGTCGTCGAGGTGCGTGGTGCCCGGAACCAGGTCGAGGATCTCTTGTCCGAGATCAAACAACGGGTCGAGCGGAACGAGCGCGTTTTGGTGACCACGCTCACCAAAAAGCTCGCCGAGGACCTGACCAAGTACTACACCGAAAAAAAGATCAAGGTGAAGTACCTCCACTCCGACATCGAGACCCTGGAGCGGGTTGAGATTTTGCGGGATTTGCGTCTCGGCACCTTCGACGTGCTGGTCGGGATCAATCTCCTCCGGGAAGGTCTCGATCTTCCCGAGGTGTCCCTGGTTGCGATTCTCGATGCCGATAAAGAGGGCTTCCTCCGCTCTGAGCGCTCGCTCATTCAAACCATCGGACGTGCAGCCCGGAACGAGAACGGATTCGTGATCCTGTATGCCGACAAGGTGACCGCGAGCATGAAGATCGCCATCGACGAGACCAAGCGGAGGCGGGCGATCCAGGAAGAGCACAACCGGGTTCACGGGATCACGCCGGCCACGATCAAGAAGAAGATTGCTGAACGGATCGACACCGGAGGCGGCTCGGCAAGCGGTACCGAGCCCGGACACGGACTCTGGCCTTCCGCTGCGGCCAGGCTGCGAAGCCAGCAGCAGAGTCTCCCCATGCTCGACTACGTCGACAGTGCCTCCAAAATCGAACGGATCAAGGAACTCCTCGGTTCTCGATACGTGAGCGTCGAAAAGCTCAAACCCTTACTCGTGAAGATGGAAACCGAAATGAAGACCGCCGCCCAGAATCTCGACTTCGAAAAAGCAGCAGAACTCCGGGACACGATCCGTCAGGTGCGGGCGCTCAGTCTCGATCTTTAGCGGGCGAGTTCCCAGGCTTCGCGAATGGCCCGTTTGGCGTCGATTTCACCTGCCAGCTTCGCTCCTCCGATGATCCGGTAAGGAATCTTCGAGTCTTCACAGGTTTTCACAAGAGAGTTCTCAGATTCCTGACCCGCACAGACGAACACCTGCTGGGCCGGAATCAGTTTCGACTTCCCGTCCTTGAATTTCACTTTCACGCCTTCAGGAGTGATTTCCTCGTACTCGAGATGGTTCAGGTAGCGCACGCCCGAGCGCTTCAGGTCGAGACGGTGGATCCAGCCGGTGGTCTTGCCGAGTCCGCGACCCATACCGCCCTGGCTCCGCTGAAGGAGGGTGATGGAAAGCTTGGTGCGTTTCGGTTTGAATCCGGCCACGAGCCCGCTCCGCTGTTCAGGATCGATTCCCCAATGCTCGAAGAAAGCCTTCGGATCGTAGTCGATGGTGTCCTCGCGGTGAAGCAGGTAAGTGGCCACGTCGACTCCGATGCCACCCGCGCCGATGATCACCATGATGTGTTTCGGAGTCACCTTACCGGTGAGCAGATCCTGGTAAGAATGCACATGGGGCAGGTCGATGCCCGGAATGGTCGGCTTGCGGGGGCGCACGCCCGTGGCGATCACGACCTCGTCGAATCCTTTGATTTCAAAAGAGCCCTTGATCTCACGTCCGAGCGAGATCTTTCCACCCAGACGTTTGATCTCGTTTTCCCAATGCTCGATACTGGAGAGGTACTCGGCCTTGCCCGGCACCTTCGCAGCGAGCAGGAACTGGCCGCCGAGGGTCTTGCCCCGCTCGAAAACGGTGACCTGGTGCCCTTGGCGGAGGAGGGTGAGGGCCGCATTGAGGCCGGCCGGTCCTGCTCCGATCACTGCTATTTTTTTCGATTGAGAAGTCCGGGAAATCGACCACGAGCCTTCTTCACACGCGGCGGGGTTGACCAGACACGAGGCTTTCTTGCCCTCGAAGATGTGGTCGAGGCAGGCCTGGTTGCAAGCGATGCACGGATTGATCTCGATTGCTCGACCTTCCTGGGTCTTCTTCACAAAATGCGGATCGGCGAGCAAGGGGCGGGCCATAGAAATGAGATCGGCGAATCCGTTTTGGAGGATGTCCTCGGCCGTGGTCGGATCGTTGATCCGGTTGACCGCGATGATCGGCATCCTGACCTGGGAGCGCAATTTTGCGGTAAGGCTGGTGAAAGCCCCCTTCGGGACCATCGAAGCGATGGTCGGAATCCGCGCTTCGTGCCAGCCGATCCCGGAATTCAACACCGTCACTCCGGCCCGACGCAGTTCTTTGGCGAATTCCACCACTTCTTCAAAAGTGGAACCTTTTTCAACCAAGTCCAGAATGGAGACACGGAAGATGATGATGAATTCTTTTCCGGTGTGCTCCCGGACCGATTTCACAATTTCGAGCGCGAAGCGCATCCGGTTCTCGAAACTGCCACCCCATTCGTCTTTGCGCTGATTGGTCCGCTCGCACAAGAACTGGTGGATCAGGTAGCCTTCCGAACCCATGATTTCCACGCCGTCGTATCCGGCCAGTTTGGCGTTCGCTGCGGCCTTGCCGAAATCACGAATCGTGGAGCGAACCAGGAACCCCGGCATCGCAAACGGAGTGAAAGGGGTGATCGGGGACTTGATTCGGGAAGGAGCCACCGAAAAGGGATGAAAGGCGTAACGTCCGGCGTGCAGGAGTTGGAGACAGATTTTCGAACCGGCAGCATGTACGGCTTGGGTCAGGCTCTGGTGGGCGCGGGCCCAAGAGGTTGAGTGGAAAGAGCCTCCGCGCGGAGTCAATCGACCGAGGCGGTTCGGAGAGTAGCCTCCGGTGATGATCAACCCCACTCCGCCCTTGGCGCGTTCCACGAAATAATCGGTCAGGGCCGGTAGATCCTTCAGGCTGTCTTCGAGGCCTGTGTGCATGGAGCCCATGACAAAGCGGTTCTTGAGTTCCGTAAAACCCAGGGGGAGCGGTTGAAAGAGTTTCATCCTTGAAACTCTAGCGTTTTTTTGCCTCCTCCGATACCCTTTTGCCTGATGAAATCAGCTTCTTTTTTGACGGTCTTGTTTTTCGGCCTCTCGGTGCTTTCCCAGGCTTCACTCGCTGCGACATTCAAGTTCAGGATCCTGGCCGAGCCCACCACCTTCGACTGGCATCTGGCCAGCACCTCGGTGGAAACCCCGCTCATGATGAACCTCATGGAGGGGCTGAGCGAGGTCGATGCCAATTTGAAGCCTAAGCCCTGCTTGGCCGAGAAAATGGTCGTGTCCCCCGATCAGAAGACCTACACCTTCACCCTCCGGAAAGGCATCAAGTGGTCGGATGGCACTCCGCTCAAGGCTCAGGATTTTGTCGAAGGCTGGAAACGCCTCCTGACCCCCGCCACCGGCGCCCCCTATGCCTACCTGCTCTTCGATGTGGTCGGAGCGGAGGACTTCAACAAGAAGAAAACATCTGATTTTTCGAAGGTCGGAGTCCAGGCCCGCGATGAACGCACTTTCGTGGTCACCCTTGCCCGTCCGGTGGCTTACTTCCCTTATTTGACCGCATTCTGGCCACTGTTCCCGGTCCGGAAGGACCTGATCGAGCGGGATGGAAACCAGTGGCTCAAGCCCGGGAAACTGGTCACGGTCGGTCCCTTCGTGCTCGAAAGTTACCAGATGCAGACCAAGGTCGTGATGAAAGCGAATCCGCACTACTGGCGCAAGACCGGGAATGTGACCGAAGCTGTGGCCATGGTGATCAAGGACAGTGCAACCGCCATGAATGTCTTCAAGTCCGGCGGCGTTCAGGTGATGCAGGACTTCGCTCCGAACGACCTGAAACTCGCGCGTCCGATGAGCGAGTTCAAGACCTTTCCCTACCTGAAGACGCACTATCTGGCCTTCAAAACCAAGGGATCGGTGGCCGAAAACCGCGAGCTTCGATTGGCGCTCGCCCATGCGATCAACCGTAAGCCGATTCCGAGCATCCTGAACGGAACGCAAAAAGTGGCCTCGAGCTTCATTCCGCCGAAAGTGACCGGACACGATCCGAAGATCGAGGTTCCCTTCGATCCGCAAAAAGCCAAAGAGTACCTCAAAAAGTCGGGTGTGAATCCGGCCAGCCTTCAGCTCGAGATCGTCGCCCGAAACGCCGAGCGCCCGCAGATCATGGCCCAATACATCCAGAGCGAGCTCAAGAAGAACCTGGGCGTCGAGCTCAAGATCCAGCTCTTCGACCACAAGGTGTTCCGGAGTCAGGTCCAGACCGGGAACTTTCCGATGATGCTCATGGTGTGGGCTGCGGATTATCCCGACGGGGACAGCTTCATGGGTCTGTTCGAGACCGGGACGGGGAACAACCTGACTCGCTTCTCCCAGCCGAAGTTTGACGAGAACATCCAAAAAGCACGCGAAGACTGGAACACACTCAAGCGCGATGCCCTCTACAAGGAAGCCCAGCGAATCCTCCAGACCAAAGAGGCGGCGGTGCTCCCGCTTTATTACGAAGAGAACGAGGCCTTGGTGGCCAAGCAAGTGAAGGGCTTCAAGATCAATCCGATCGGGTATTACTTCCTGCGGGAAATTGAAATCTGACGCGCCGCATTGCGCACCAAGTTCAAGATTTTTTGAACTGACGACTCCCGGGTGAACTTCCCTTGCGCATCGGGTTAGCGCGGGGTATCACCTCGCCCATGATGAACCTCGCTCTGACTCTGCTTTGCACGGGAATGATTTCAATGAACAGTTTCGCCGCACCCCTCGATCTCTCTGAATGTGACCGCATGTATTCCATCAGAGGAGATCGGCTCATTCCTGCAGCCCAGTGTTACCAGACGGCACTGTCCACCGCATCGGACAGTGAAAAGAAGACCGTGTACGAGCGGGCCTTCATCGCCCTTTCGGCTGCCGTCAACGACGGACCCAAAACCCAGGCCGAGACCGATGCGATCGCACTCGGGCTCAAGCTGGTCGGGGAGTTCGAGAAGTTGGCCCCGGGCACCGGTGATCTCGCGTACTGGCGGGCGGTGTTCGTGAGCTTCGATGCCATGAGGAAGGATCGCGGATCCGTTCTTCCGAAAAATCTTTTTGCCGTACTGAAGAGTCTCCAGCAGGACCTGCGTTCTGCGATGTCGCTCGATCCGAAGGTCCACGTTTATGGTCCGAACCGTGTGCTTGGAATCATGCACACCCAGATGCCGGGAATCGTCGGGGGAGACAAATCACTTGCCGAGAATCTGCTTCTCGAGGCCTACCAAAGAGCGCCCGAACTGAGCGGAAATCATGTCGCGTACGCCAAGATCCTCATGGTGAACGGAAAAGACGCCCAGGCCAAAATGGTGCTCGAGCGTTTCATCGCGGCGAAAGATCAGGACCTTGATCCGTATCCCTCCGAGCCGCTTCGTACGGTGAAGCCCGAGCTCGAGCGCGATCGGAAGACCGCGAAGTCCATGCTCCAGGAACTGAACGAGGAAGAGTGAGTCGGAGATTCATGCGACTTTCCCGGTGGTTCACAGCACTGTCCGTAGCATCGTTGCTCGGATCGATCGGCCCGGCTCAGGCCCAGGTCCTCTCGACCTATGTCCGGGAACAGGTGGGAACCCTCCCCAAGGGGCGCTTCCTCGTGAGTGTGATGAATGTCACCGCGTCGCTCGATTCGATGTACGGGCGGAGCGGCCAGAGGCAGTCGCTGTCTTCCAATCTCAATCAAGGAGTCACTTTCCAGAAGATCACCGAGGAGGATTCTGTCCGGGGCAATCAGCTTTCTGGCTTGTTTCTCTCGAACGGAGTGAGTCTCTCCGATTCGGCGGGATCTCTGAGCGGAACCATCTCCGGTGCGGTTTCCGGTAAAATCCCGGTTTTGGGCTACGGACTGACTGATGACACCGGGATCTACCTTTCCCTTCCTGTCCTCAATTTCCGGATCAGTTCGCGCTATCGATTCACACCGAGCTCGGCCACATCAGGCTTGCTCTCCCAGCTTCAGGCCTCCGACCAGTCCTCCGTTGCGGCCGAATTCAACACCGCGCTGGGAAACAGTCTCGAGAGCAAGCTGACGCGTGCCGGTCTCAGCTGGAATCCGGAGGTGAATCGCGATTATCTCGGAGATGCACAGATCACGGTTCTCCGGATCGTCCCGTCCGCTCCCGGCTCCTGGAAACGATCCCTTCAACCTCATGTGATTCTGCCGACCTCCACCAACGCGGATTTACGCGATCTTTACGGTCTGCGTGCGGGTGACCGCCGTTGGGGCTTCGGAATGAAGTTCGCGGCCGAGAAGGAATTCCTCTACCGGCTCAAGTTCAACGTGGGTTTGAGTGGAACCTATCTGTTCAACTCCACCCAAGGCAGGCGATTGCCCAAAGATTCCGGCGACAGCCTCGGAGAACTGGTCGACCCGGCCGCCCGGATCGGCGGGGGCGCGCGGTTCCAGGGGCAGGCACAGCTCCGATACACCTTTCCGCGTTGGGTCGGCGTCAATGTGGGGACCGTGTATCAACGGCGCTTGAGCGAGAAAATCAGCGGCAGTCTTCAACCTGCAGAAGCCTATGCCCTGGCCTCGGGAAGGTCCTCCTTCCAGTTGCTGTCGGGTTACGCCTCGGTCGATCTCAATTCGATCCAGAGTTTTCTCGAAGGCGGATTCTTGTTTCCCGCCCAGGCGGAGCTCGGGGTGGGGTTGCCACTTGCCGGACAGAATGCGGTGGCTGAACCGGTGGTTGAACTCCAAGGGACCATGTTTTTTTAGGAGGAACGGATGAAATACACCCGGATCACAGCTTTACTCCTGCTCTCCTTCGTAGCCTGCGGACGCGCTCCCTTGGATCTCGGGCCGGTGACCCGCACCGAACCCCAGACCGCACTCTCGATCGAAAGGTTGAAGGGCCTTCGGGTCAAAGAATTGTTCGTGGTGGTGTTTCCCAAGGATTATTCTCCGCTCGAGTGGAAAGCCATTTTTGACGACACCCGGATCCTGAGTCGCAACAAGCGGCGCCTGCGGGCCCTGGAAGGGTTGGCCGACGATGCCTCCCAGGACGAACGGGCAGAGCTGATCGGCAAGAATGCCGAAATCCTGACCACACTCGGTTCGAAGAGTCTCTTCATGATGAGCTGGAGTGCCGCGGACGAGAATTGCCGGATCCGGGACACTCTCAAGATCACTTGTCGACCCTCCAATCCGGACAACCCGCTGAACGGTGGTCTTCCGAAGCATGTGTCGCCGATTGAGTGGGTGCGCCCCGATCCGGTCCGTTCCGAAGTGAAGACCCCCTATGTGGCGATCCGCCTGGAGCAAAAAGACGCTGAGAAGGGACCGCCATACGGATTGGATCTCCGCTTGAAGCCCGAGTTGCTGGGTGAATCCGAACTTTGGTTCAAGGGGGAAGCACTTCCGGTGCAGGGGAGTCTTTTTTCGAATTCCGAAGGCTCACCGGTGTCGGAGTATTTTCCTTACGGCTATGCCGAGATGACGCTCGGCGAGTGAAAACGCAAACACCCGGGAAGTTTTGCTCCCCGGGTGTTCCGATGATGATGAGGGTCGTTGTTGGAAATGCGTTGCTTCAGAGGCTTTCTGCGTTGTTGCGATCCTTGATCCCGCGGACGTAGCCACGGATCCGGGACTTCATGATGATCGTGTAGGAGTCCTCGAGCTGCTGGTCGCAATATTTTTCGAGATTGGCATTGGGGTTGTCCGACAGATCACTGATCAGGCAAGGGAGGGTGGAGGAGTACCAGCCGAGCAGGGTCACGCCGTACAAGGTGGATGCTGCTCCGAAACCGGCCAGAGTGAGGATCTTCACGGTCGTTCCGGCTGCGACACCGAAGCCGACCACCGAAGCGATTCCTTCCCATACTTTGACATCCAGTTTCGGGAAAGCGGTCACGAGAAGATCGATCTCATCCATGCTCACCTTGTCGCCACGGAGGATGCGGTCGGTGATCTCGGCAGCGGCGATTTCACCTTTGTTCCGGAGGGCATTGCCGATCCGGGCGATCAGATTGATCATCTTGCTGTCGGTCTGGTCGTTCAAGCGCTTCTTCTTTTCAAAGCGTCCAGTGAGGTAAGCGGTTCCGTAGAAGAATGGCGTCATCGCCTTCATCATGCCGCGATTCAAGGCGAGGCCGATCTTCGAGGCCAACTTGCCGATCTTGGTCTGCTTCTTCGTCTTCTCGCCGGCGTGCTCGGCCTTGAGTTCGTTCACTTCATTTTGAATCGAGTCGATCACCTCGATCTCTTCCGCTGAAGCGGCTTCGGCGCGCACCACATCGATACTGTTCTGGAGGCGCTCCAATGAAATCGACTCCGACACCTGTTGCTCGAACGTCTCGACGAGGACCGCGTCTTCCGCGCTCATCGATTCGGCATGTGCCTGGAAGGAGGGGGTGATCAGGGAGAGGCAAAGCAAGGCCAAGAACAAACGGTTCATCATATGGAAATCCTGTGGGGCAAATTCAACGCAGGGGTTGCGGAAAGCGGCAGTGCATTCCGGAGGGGGACCGCGTTGAAGAGTGAGCGAATATTACCTGACCGTTTTGATTTTGTAAATAGAAAAAGAATAAAAATCAACAAGATGAGTCAACTCGATCCGTTGATCCTGCCGAAAGGCTCACTTCTTCTTGATCAAAAAGTACTGCGATCCGTAGCCACCGAGGCTCTCTGCCGCGATCCTCGCCTCTTGGCCGTATCCGAAGTAAAGATCCGCGCGTGCCGGTCCTTTGATCGCACCACCGGTGTCCTGACTCAGCATGAACCGGGTCACATCTTTGCCGTTCACATTCACCTTGATGAAGTTCAACAAACCGGACGCAGGGTAATGGCGGCGGTCGAAGGCAAGCGAGCGCCGTTCGGTCAGCGGAATCCCGTGGATTCCCACCGGTTCCTCATCGGTCAGCTTGAAGTACACATAGCTCGGGCTGGCATTGAACAGTTCGCGCTGGATTTCCGGACGCCCGAGAAAAACCGATCTTTGTTGGTCATACGAAGTCTGGGTCGGTTGGAGGTAGCCACGCTCGACCATGAGCTTCGAAAAAAAGCGCAAGGGTTGGGCGTTCATTCCGTCGAAGCTGATGTGTTTCATCACGCGGACACCGTCCCCGAGATCCACCCGGACCCGTCCACCACCCTCGATCTGGAGGGAATAGAGCTCGAAGAGGTCGGTATCGAGGTAGACGGTTTCGAGACCTTTTCCCGAAAGAACCCCGTCATAGATGATCTGTTCACGGGTTGACTCCTTCAGAGCAGGGTCTTCCGGCGTCCGGTAAAGCGGAACCCGGAATCGATCTGAAGGGGACAAGGACCCTTCGAAGTCGGGGCTGTAGTAGGCGGTGAAGCGCGTCGACTTCACGGAGGGACGATATACCCTGAAACGGGTCCGGACCGAGCGGTTGAACCGCTCGAAACATTCTCCCCGCATTTTTTCCGTCATGCATTCCCGGGCACCACGCCCGAGTTCCTGGAAGAGGACCAGGCTGTCGCGGAGGATGGTTTTCGGAAACCAGGTTTCACCGAACTTCACCCGTCCTTTCAGGTCCACGCCTTGGTCGAAGGCGTCGAGTTGGCGTTGAATCGCCAGGTCGAGAAGTTCGAAATTGAGATCGTCCTCGTAGGTGATCTGGGAACCGCTGACTTCGACTGTCGGAGTGACGAAATCACCCGCCCTGGCTTCCGCGATCAGGGGGAGGAAGGCTCCGGCGATCAGCAGCAAGCAGGTCAGGGTGGGTTTCATGTCAGCTCCTTCTGGTAAATCCTCCAACGCCTGTAAAGCGGAGCGCCGAGGTCGGTCCAGGGTTTGTTCATCGGTTCATTGTCTTCGAGGATCCACGAGGCCTCTCCAGCGAGGTATCCGAAGCGATTGGCCCGCTCGAATGCCTCGAAGGTGAAGAGCGCAAAAATCCCGGTTCCCCGGAACTCGGGCTTCACGCCGAGAGTGACAATCCGGACCGTTTTGAGGAGGTGTTTGCCGATGAGGAGTTTGAAGATCCCTGTCGGGAAGAGCTTCCCGGAGGGAATGCGCTTGAAGACATGGTTCATGTCAGGGAGTGCGAGCATGAATCCGGCGGGTTTTCCATCGACCTCGGCCATGAATGCCATCCGGGGGTCGAGGATCATCTTGAGATCCTTCGCGGCGAATTCGAACTCTTCCCGAGACATCGGGAAGAATCCCCAGTTTTTTTCCCAGGCCGAATTGTAGATTTCAAAACACTTCGCGACCTCGCCCTTGAAGTCCTTCATGTTGAAGTCCCGGAAGGTGACGTTCGAGTTTTCAGAGCGGAGCTTCTTGACGTGCTCGATCACCCGTGGAGGGAGTCCCGCGTTTTTCTCCTTGGCGATGATGTAAGCCACCAGGTCCTTCGCCTTCGAGAGTCCGTAGCGGTCATGGAGCTCCTCGTAGTACTTCGGGTTCCACGTGGTCATCAGGGTCGGGTGCTGGCTTTGTCCCCGCACGAGGAGTCCGCACTCGTGATTGGTCGAGGGATTCATCGGTCCCTGCATGGAGTCGAATCCCCTGGCTTTCAGCCAGCCTTCAGCGGTTTGGAAAAGCAGGTTGGCGACCTCTTGGTCCTCGATGCACTCGAAAAATCCGTAAAACCCGGTTTTGTCCTCATGAAAACGGTTGTGAGAGCGGTTTTCCACCGCTGCGATCCTTCCGACCGCCTTCCCGTCGCGTTCGGCGATGAACAGCGCAATTTCGGCGTTCTTGTAGAAGGGGTTCTTCTCGGTGTCCAAGGCCTCGTAGACCGACATCCGGAGGGGTGGAACCCACTGCGGATATTTCTTCTGGTCGTACAACTTCCAGAGCACATCGATGAACTCATCGGTACCCTGTTTGCCTTTCACTTCACGGATCTGGATCGTACTCATGATGTGGGGAGCCTACTGAATCCCTGTCTGAAAAGAAACCCCAATGAGCGGGATTTACAGCCTCAGCGGCCTGGATTCGGGGTGTTCGCCCCGGTGGCCTGGTCGAGATTCACACCGGTCTGCTTGTAGAGGGTCTGACGGATGTCGTACATGTAGGTTCCGATGTTGTATTCGATCGGATCCGGGGTCGCGGCATCGTGGACGCCGACCACTTTGGCTCCATTGGCACCGATTGCAAGGACCGAGCTTCCGCTGTTCCCCGGTTCGGTATCACATTGGTACGCCATGCGCGCCGCGCTCGGAGTTTGGTAAGTGATGACCGTGTTGCGCTTGAGGGAGCAGTACTGGGACCACTCGAGCGGACGACCCTGGGGATACCCGAAGATGGTCAGCTTGGTGTTGGCCGCGGTGCGAGCCGATTCCGTCGCAATCGCCACTTTGGCTTTCGGAGGATTGCTGACCTGGAAGATGGCGAAGTCGCGGGCTTCGGTGAGCTCTGCGTAGAGGATCTTGGTGCAAGTGCTGGTCGAAGTGACCACCGGCTTCGGGCTGCCGGTTGCAGGTGATCCACGATATCCCCAGTGTACCTTGGTGGTTCCGCAGGCCTGGTTCTTCAAGATCTGGCCCATTTCTGCGAAGCAGTGCCCCGCGGTGAGGACGTATCCGTTTCCAAGGTGGGTTCCCGAGCAGATTCCCGAATTGCCCATGGCGACAATTCCGAAAGCATCGAGGTACTGGCGGAGGCCGGCGTCGACATTCGATCCGTCAACGCGGACCGGGGTCAAAGAGTTGGCGCCGATGATTTTGGAAGCATGATACTCGAACGATCCTGCGGTCGCTTGGGTGGGAGCTTGGAGTGCTTCCACAGTGACCGGGTTCTGTTGTCCGCAAGCGCTCAGCACCAGCAAAGCAAGGCTGGCAAGAGTCGAAGAGCGAGAGAGGGATCGTGAGCCGTTCATGTCTTTCATGAGTCATTCCTTCTCCCGGACCGTTCTTGATCCGGAGTGGCGCTACTAAACACTAAAAGAAATCAGTTTAGAAGATAATTTGTGATTATTTTAATTAATCAAGTCAAACAATTGAGTAACAGCCCGCGTGATGAGTGATTCGAGCTGGGCCTTATCAAGTAAAAGCCCTTTGATTTCAATTTATTGACTCTTGAATGCCCAGGGGTGTCCCCCAACAATGGGGGAATGAAAATCCTTTTTGGGCTGATGATCGCTGTGGGTTCGGGATGGGCTTGGGGACCAGCGGGGGCGACGCCGGCTCCGGACCACCGCTTGGGCGTGGTGTTGGTGGTCGATCAGTTCCGTTCGGACTATTTGCTCCGGTTCCGTCGGGACTTTAAATCCCCTTCCGAGTCCGGCTACCGGATGCTCATGGAGAGGGGGGCTTACTTTCCTCTCTCGGATCATGGCCTGCTTCAGAACATGACGGGGCCCGGCCATGCGGTGATCCTTTCCGGATCGTATCCCTACAGGAATCAGATCTCGACCAACGTCTGGTTCGACCGTGAAAAGAAAAAGACCCAGTACTGTGTGGCCGACGAAGCCTACCCGCTGGTCGGACCGGGAGGAGAATTGCCCTCGCTCCGTGGCGGGGTCTCTCCGCGCTCGATGAATGCCGACACTGTCGGAGACGAACTCAAGAACGCCGATCGGCCCTCCCGGGTGGTGAGCGTTGCGCTGAAAGATCGTGCCGCGGTTTTGATGGGAGGAAAACGGGCCGATCACGCGATCTGGTTCGACGACCGGAATTGCCAGTGGGTGACGAGCACTTTCTACGGGAAGGCACTTCCCGGATTTGCGCTCGATCAAAATCAAAAAATCGCCCGTGAAAAATCAAAACGGATTTCCTGGGGTCCTTTCCAGGATGTCTCCTGGTGTTCCAAAGAAGGGCTCCAAACCCCATTCGCCATGGAGAAGACCTTTGACCTCGCGTTGGCTGCGGTCGACGAGATGAAGTTGGGGCAGGGAAAAGACACGGATCTTCTTCTGGTGAGTCTCTCGAGTCACGACTATTACGGGCATCATCACGGTCCGAACGATCCCCACATGAAGAAAATGGTTTTGGATGAGGACCGCCTGGTGTCCGAATTCCTGAAAAAACTGGCCAAGAAGGTTCCGGGTGGATTGCGAGACACCTGGATCGTGCTGACGGGCGATCACGGGATTCCCCCGAGCGCGCTTCCTCAAGAGCGTATCCCGTCGGAGAACATCCCAATCGAGCGACTCCCCAAACTGGTGGAAGAGGAGATGGAAAAGCAATTCGGCAAACCCCGTTCGGGCAAATGGGTCGAAGCAGTGGTGGAATTCCAGGTTTACTTCAACGCCGATGCTTTGCGTGCGGCGTCCTTGAAGTCCCAGGATGCGCTGAAGGCGGTGCGCGAGCGTTTGCTGCGGGAGCCCTACATCGACCAGGTGTGGGCGAGGGATGAGATCCTGTACGATCGCAAAATCCCGGCAGGGGAGTACGGGACGGTGGCCGATCGCACGCTGAGTCGAAACAGCGGAGATTGGATCGTGGTCCTGAAGCCGTTCTATTACAGCGACTCTTACCGGATCACCCACATGACGCACTACTCATACGACCGTTATGTTCCTCTGGTCTTCTTCGGCAAGGGATTCAAGCCGGGGACCTACCGTCAAATCGTGAACATGGTGGACGTCGCTCCCACGCTTTCGAGCCTGTTGGGGGTCCTGCCTCCGGCCCAATCGGAAGGTCGGGTCCTGACTGAAGTGTTGCGGTAATTCCTTAAAAATAAGAGACTCTAAAGACTATGAAACGCTCCATGCTTGTCCTGTCCCTCTTCGGATTCTATTCACTCCAGGCGGGTGCCCAGACCCTGCACTGCCAGCAGGTTCCCTCCCTCATCAACGTGTTCATGAGCAACCACATCTCGGTGAACCAGTTGACCCCCGAGTTGAAGGGTCGGACAGTGAGTCTCTTCCTCAAGTTCATGGATCCGAACAAGCAGATGTTCTACCGCAAGGACGCCGAGCGGATGAAAACCCAGCTCGAATCGCTGTTCGAAACGATGAAAAGCGGAAACTGCGCAGCCTTGAATGAGATGAGTTCTGTGATCGTGGAGCGCTCGACCGAGAACCTCAAGATCGCCACCGAGAAGCTCTCCAAGGATTTCGCGCTGAAGTCCGAGCTCAAATACCAGACCGACACGAAAAAGCGCGACTATCCGGCCGACATCAACGAAAAGCGTGCCCTGCTCGAAGCGGCGATCCACACCCAGGTGGCCACCATCATGGCCGGCGATGTGAAGCTCGACAAAGCCAAAGAACAGCTTGTGAAGCGTTACGAGCTGGCCTTGAAGCGTGCAAAAGAGCTCACGCTCGGTAAGATGATCAACACGTTCGCAGAAGCATTCGCTCACGCGCTCGATCCGCACTCCGACTATCTCTCTCCGGAGCAGCTCGATGAGTTCCGCATCAACATGGGGCTCTCACTCGAGGGAATCGGTGTGTCGCTCAGTTCTGATGACGGCTACACGATTGTCCAGGAGATCATCCCCGGCGGAAGTGCCGATCGGGCCAATGCACTCCAGCCCAAGGACAAGATCATGTCTGTGGCCCAGGAAGGCAAAGAGCCGGTCAACATCATGGACATGGATCTCTCCGACGTGGTCAAAATGATCCGCGGTAAAAAAGGAACCAAGGTGAAACTCACCATCGTCCGGATGAAGGGGGGCAAGAGCTCCACCTTCGACGTGACCCTGGTCCGGGACAAGGTCGACATGCGTGATCAAGCGGCCAAGGTGGAATACCAGACCCGGAAGTCCGGTGGAAAAACTTTTCAGATCGCCGTGATCGACCTGCCTTCTTTCTACGGTGGATCGGACCGTAATTCCCGTGACTGCTACGAGGACATCAAAAAGATCGTCGAAGATGCGGTCCGCAAGAAAGTCGACGGCATCGTCCTCGACCTTTCCCGGAACGGCGGGGGCTTGCTCCAGGATGCCGTCCGGATCGCCGGACTCTTCATCAAGCGCGGAGGTGTGGTGGCCACCCAGGATGGCAAAAAGAACCGTGAGATTCTTGCCGACGAGGACGCCCGCGTGGTGTTCAACGGGCCCTTGCTGATCCTGACCTCGCGTGACAGCGCTTCGGCATCCGAAATTCTCGCGGGAGCCATGAAGGATTACCGCCGTGCACTCATTGTCGGCGGAGACCACACCTACGGCAAGGGGTCGGTCCAGATCCTGAACCAGCTCCCCTTCAATCTCGGAGCGATGAAGCTGACCACCCAGATGTTCTATCTGCCCGGTGGTGTTTCCACCCAGTTTGTCGGTGTGAGTTCGGACATCTCGATGCCCGGTTACGAGGACACGGACGACCGTGGCGAGCAATTCATGGACTACGCACTTCCACCTTCGCGGACCGAACCGTTCACGGCTAACGATTCGGCCAACAGCAAGGACCCGAAGGAACAGTGGACCCCGATTCAAGAAGGGCTCGTCAAGCACCTGAAAGAGCGTTCCTCCAAGCGTGTTTCCGAGAACACCGAGTTCGCGGACATCCGTAAGGACCTCGAAGAAGCCAAGAAAAACGAAGGTTGGGTCAAAGTCGGTGAGATCATGAACCGCATGAACAAGGACAAGAACAAGCGCAAAGAGAAGAAGGACCTCGCTTCCACCGCCAAAGGCCGTCGCGCATTGTGGTTGAAGGAGCCACATGTCCAGGAGTCCATCCAGATCATGGCTGATTGGCTCGAACGTGACGCCACGGGAGTCCCGGTCGGTGCGAAGTAACTGATCCCGGATCGTCTCAGTTGGCTGGAAACACGATGGTCGGTTGGGCCATTCCAGGCCTCACAGGAAGTGTGTTTCCATTGGGCACGGTGATGACACGAGGGGGAACCGGGGTTCCGATTTTTTTGGGTGGGATCTTCGGTGTGTTGGGGAGGGCCAATGTGCCGTCCTCATCCGATGGTGTTCGTTTGTCCGACATGCCGGTTTTCCCGTCCTGATCCTTCTCGTCGACATCTCCGTCATCTTCGGTTTTTGAGTCGACTTGGAGAGGGGGTTTCGAGTCTGCTGTCCCTCCGGAGAGTTTTTGTTCACTGGCAGGAATCTGGGAGTCTAGAGTGGCTTTCTCTGCTGCAATCGATTTCAGTTGTTCGATCCGCTGCCTGAGGTGGCGGGCCTCCGGGGTTTCGGGAGTCGCTTGGGCCAAAGCAGATGCCGAGATTAAACAAATTAAGTTTAAAAATATGTACCAAATGACTCGCATGTTGATAAGCCTAACACTGCGCGTTATTCTTCTCAAAGGGGTGAACTGATGATTTCTCGGGGTTTGTATTGGGGGCGTGTCAGTTGGGTCGTGGTGGGTGTGTCCATGTGGATTGGGGAGTCCGCTTGGTCTGCCGATAAGCTTGAAGTGGCCTGCTTGGGCGCCGACGGGCAGGTGAAGAACGCATCACCACAAGATGTGTGCAAAGCCATTCTTCCCAAGTGTTCTGAATTGATTTCCAAGAATTCCAAGGAGGTCCGAAGGCTGCTCTCCATGAAGATCATGGGGTACTACAAGGGTCTGGATTTGGACCTCGATCGATCCACCAAGGACAATTTGGTGGGGACAGCAATTGCCGTACCGGTATGCAGCGTGGTCGGGAACGATCTATCCAAATCGGGGAATGACGAACTTTGGCAACAGAAGCTCGGAAACAAGGCATCTTGCGGCAGGCCTCCCTTCATGACCGGAAAGAGTGGTTCAAAAATACTCGATGTTCGGTTCCAGGGGGACGAGGGATCGGCATGGGGTGCTTGGATGATGGGGGCCTATCCTTGGGGGATTCGCTCGGCCGCGTTCGACTTCTTGCAAACGCTCAAGCCGGATTTGTCCAATATCGATGAAGTCTTGAGATCGAGCGTCACTCAAGCCAGAAAAGCCGAGTATGCCCAGGTGGAGGTGGCATCGCGAAAGTTCTACCGTGAGCTCGAGGATTCGGCCAAGGCGGTGTGCGACTCGGGCGCCACGGACGTGGGCGAAAAGTGTATGAACGGAGGATTCTCCGTCACGGACCCCGCGATCCGGATCTGTACCCTTTACCGCGCCCAAATGGCGACCTCGGGCGCCGCGCTCTCCGGCTTGATGACAGCTGAGATCGTGGCACGGGCCCAGGTCCGTCATGATGCGCTTTTCAAGAGCATCATCGCGAACGAGGTTCGCCCCGGATCGGGGTCGAACGGAGTGATGAACCAGTTGATCCATGCTTGCAATCGCTCCACTGGGGAAGGAGACAGTACAGGCGGTGGCGGATGCGGCTACAGCAGGCGCCATTACCTGGCAACTGTGGGCTCTTGTCTCGGGAACGGGACGACATACAAGGCTTGGGCAGATTGGCATGTGAGTGAAGGAAGTAGCTACACTTGTCGGCGTGAAGGACAGAGGATCTCTCGCTTCAGTCTCACTGACGGAAAGATCAAGACGTCGAAGGGGGTTTCGGGAGGGGGTTGGTACACCTATGCCATTTCTCCTGCGGCCGGGTTAGTCACCACCTTCTACGGAAGCGGGCTAGGCGGACTCAATTCTTCGGTCAATACTTCAGATCCTCGTCTCACCCGGAACAACGGGTTCGCCGGAGCGATCGAGTTCGTGATTAGAAAAACCATCTGCGGAGCGGAACGCAGGGACATTTCCACGCCCCGCTGTGACACCAGTGAAGCGACCGGAATTCCTGACAAACCTTCGGATTTCAGTTGGTGAGGACAAAGCAAATGAAATCATTCATTGGATTGTTGCTGTTGATGTTGGTCTGCCCGGGTGCAAGTCCCGTTGCGCACTCTCGACCCGTTGGAGTCGCTCTGAAGTATGCCTGCGTCGGGATTGACGGAATCCCGATCGCGAACGGGAGCAATCTGGCCAGCCAATGTTGCTCGGGAGGGAGTCTGGTCTCGAATCCTCCTCCCGCATGTCGAGCGGGCTTCGGGAGCATCATCACGAGTGCGGGTGGAGGTGTGGCGGTGCACCTGAATCAGGCCATCAAGGAACTCGGACAGGTGGCCAGTTTCACGGGGACCACCGCCAACTACGACAACCCCCAAAATGTCTCACAAATAGCGGAATCGCAAGCCATGGTGGCCGGGAGTGGCGGGAGTCCGGGAGGGGGAAAGGGCAACAATTCCGGGGTCACGACGGGAGAGCCTGCAGAGTCTGAGGGGAGTGCCGGTGGCGCCGGAGGTGCAGGGGGTGCCGGTGGCGGCGGAATGGCCGGAGGCGGATTGGGAACTCCGGGCGGTACCAAGCGATTCAAGGACAAGGCCGAGGAAGAGGCCTTGCTTGAGGCGGGAAAATACAAGAGTGCTGCCGGGAATGACGGCAAGGGCGGTAAAGACAGTGCCCATCCGTTCGACTTTTTCGGACGCCGCGACTCCGGTGGGGTCAAGGCCGGAGGACCCGGGCAGGGGACCCTTCGCTTCGGTGAAGCCCAGGGGCAAGGGAATGCAGGAAATGTGGCCCCGCGTTCTGAAGACGATCGGGATTATCTGTCCCGGATCAATCCTGGAGACAGTATCTTCAAGGTCGTTTCGAAGCGTTATGTGAAGGAAACGGTCAAGAAGAACGTGGCGGACATTGAAAAGTTGCCTTCTGAGTGATGTAGTGGGGGCATGAAGCCTGCTTCGACCCGTGTGTCTTTGTTGAATGCCGCCGTGGTGGTGGCCGCTCTCGGTTACTTTGTCGACATTTACGATCTCCTGTTGTTCAGCATTGTGCGGGTCGAAAGTCTCAAATCCTTGGGCTTCGCAGGTCGGGAAATGGAAGTGGGAGCCCACCTGCACAACATCCAGATGACCGGATTGATGCTCGGTGGAATCCTCTGGGGTGTCCTGGGCGATAAAAAAGGGCGACTCTCCGTGCTTTTCGGATCCATCTTTCTGTACTCGATTGCGAACCTTCTGAACGGTTATGCCGACACGTTCACGGAGTACGCCTTCTGTCGGTTCTTCGCAGGCTTGGGCCTTGCCGGAGAATTGGGGGCGGGAATCACTTTGGTGGCCGAGACTCTCCCGGCGCATTTGCGCGGCTATGGAACCATGATCGTGGCCACCGTCGGGGTTTCGGGTGCGGTGGTCGGGGGTTGGGTGGCCCAGGTGTTCGATTGGCGGACATCCTTCAAGATCGGCGGGGTACTGGGGTTCCTATTGCTGGTGCTCCGGATCGGCGTGTCCGAGTCCGGGATTTTCCAGCACATCAAGGAATCGTCCGTCAGGCGTGGGAATTTTTTCAGTCTGTTCACCCACCTCGACCGATTCCGCCGGTTCGGTCTGACCATTCTGATGGGGATTCCGATCTGGCTCACGATCGGGATCCTGGTCAACTATGCTCCTGAGTTCGCCATCCAATGGGGAGTCACAGGCCCTGTGAGTACCGCCAAGGCCGTGATGGCGTGCTATGCGGGATTCGTGGTCGGGGATTTTCTCTTCGGAGTTCTCAGTCAGTGGATGAAGAGCCGGAATCGTGCCGTGTTGATGGCGATCGTGTTGAACTCGATCGCTTCACTGGTTTACCTGTTGGCCATGGACGGCGCGAGTCCCGAGAAAGTGTACTGGATGTGCGGTGTCCTCGGTACGACCGGTGGTTATTGGGCGGTGGTTTGCACCATCGCTGCCGAACAGTTCGGAACCAATCTCAGGGCCACCGTCGCGACGGCGGTTCCGAATTTCATCCGCTTCGCACTGGTGCCGATGAATCTGGCCCTGTTGTCACTGAAACCCTCGTTCGGGATCGTCCGTTCCGCCATGTTTGTCGGGGCCTTTGTGATCGTTGTCGCGCTGCTGTCTTTGAGAGGGCTGAGAGACTCATACGGGAAGGACCTCGATTTTGTCGAACCGATCTAGGAAAGCGCAGGTTTGGATCGCCCGTGAGGCGGAGTCCGGGATCCGGGTTCTCCTGTTCCGGGTCCGTGAAGAACGGGGGGGCGGTTGGCATCCGGTCACTGGCGGAGTGGATCCCGAGGAGACTTTTCTCGAGGGTGCCAAGCGCGAGCTCGCCGAAGAAACCGGATTTGACCCGGAGGCGGGGGAATGGATCGATCTTGAACTCGAATTGAAGTTCGACAGCAGGTTCGGACCTGCCAAGGAGCGGGCGTTCGGGTTCCGGTTGGCGGATTCCGGTGTCGATCCGGTGCTTGATCCGAGGGAGCATGTGGAATTCCGCTGGGAGCCGGTCGGACAGGCCCTTGCGATGGTGTCTTTTGAATTTCAACGCGATGCACTCCGGCGTTTTTCGTGCTACCTTGTTGAGTCATGAGCGCGCGTTCTGCCTGGGATGATCTCGATTGGCCGAAGTTCCTGAATTGGACCGCCGAAGAGGCGCGTACCCCGTACGGGAAGCAGAGGGTTTTGTCACTCCTGGAGCCTGCAGCATTCGCCCAGTCTCTCGATCGGGCCCGTGAGCTTCAGTCGGAGACCCAAGAAGTGTCCGCCTTGCTCGAGAAGTCGGCACTTTGGGGGCCCCTGAACGGTCTCGAAGAAATCGATGACGCTCTCGAAACACTCGATAAAGGGGGAGTGCTCGAACCCGCGGCTCTCGCCCGGATCCGCTCGTGGTTGTACGTGTTCGACTCCTGGAGCCATTTTCCGACCGAAAGCGCAGGACGGCTTTTTCGAGAGGCTCTTTCCACGCTCCTCGATCCCCATGAGTGCCTGCGGATTCTCGATCGCGTCCTCACGCCTTCCGGAGAGTTGTCAGAGAAGGCTTCGGCCGCTCTGGCGTCATTGCATGCGCAAGCACGCGAAGTCCGCCGGGAGATCGGAATCCGGATGGAGTCACTTCTCCGGGATTACTCCCAGAGAGGGCTCCTCCAGGAACGGTTTTCGGATGTGCGAGACGGTCGCTACGTTCTCCCGGTGAGAGTATCCGACCAGAACAAGGTCGAGGGACGGGTGACCGAGCTCTCAGTCAGCAAGCAAACCGTATTCATCGAACCCAAGGAAGTCGAGCAACTCCAGGCACGCCTGCGAAGGTTGGAGGCCGACATCGCCCAGGAGATGTTCGCCATCCTCCTCGAGGTTTCCCGACAACTTCGCCCTTTCGGTGATGCCATCGGGGCTTCCATGATCCGTGTCGGATATTGGGATGCGGTTCAGGCACGTGCCCGGATCGCAAAAGTTTACGGAGGAAAGACGCTCTCGTTGAGTCCGGACCGTGAATGGCTTCTCCAGGACACCGCCAATCCGGTGCTTTTCTGGAATCTCGAAGAGGCGGCGATTGTCCGGAACTCGATCGAGCTCGGAAAAGGACAGCAGATGATCCTCCTGTCCGGACCCAATACCGGCGGTAAAACCGTTCTTTTGAAATTGATGGGGCTTTCTGCGCTTTGTGCCCGGTGCGGGTTTTTCTTTCCCGGAACGGGCAAGCTCACGGTGCCGTATTTCGATTCCTATTTCATCGATCTCGGAGATCCGCAGTCGATTGAAGACCAGATCTCGTCATTCTCGGGTCATGTGCTCAAGATGAAGCGCATTCTCGAGGGTCTCGGTCCCCGTTGTTTGATCCTGATCGATGAAATGAACTCCGCCACCGATCCGGAAGAGGGCGCGGCGCTGGCCATGGCGTTCATCGAAACCGTTCTCGAAACCGAGGGCGCGATCCTGGTGGCCACCACTCACGACCCGAAACTGAAGGCCATGGGTGTGGGAGACCGGCGGATCATGAGTGCCAGTATCATTTTCGATGAGGCGACACTCAAGCCCACTTACCGGGTTGTTTTCGGAGCCCCTGGAAGGTCGCGCGCACTCGAAACCGCGGCAAGGCTCGGGCTCCCTGAGTCCGTGCTCGAGCGCGCGAGGGCCCATCTCACTGACGAGCACAAGGTGGTCGAGACCGTGCTCCAGAAGTTGCAATCCCAGCTCGGGGCCGTGGAACGCGCAGAACGGGAGGCTCAGCATCTCCGTGACGAAGCAGAGCGGATGCGGGCCGAGTGGGAAGAAAAGGTCAAGGTCACGGTCCAGGAGTCGCTCGAAAAAGCCCGGCAGAAGTTGAAGCATGTCCTCGAGTTGGCCCAGATCGAGGTTCGAGAGACCATCAAGAAGATCCAGTCGACCAAGTCGCACAAGCAACTGGACGAGATCCGTCGGGAGTTGAACGACGTGTTCGAGCAGGGAGAAAAGCGGATCGGGACTTCCGTGACCGAGGCCGCTCCCGAGCTCAGTGAGGCTTTCGGAGAGGAAGTGAATCCCCCTCTTGAAACTCCGCGATTTGAACAAGGTGTGTGGGTGCGGGTTCCGAAGTGGAAGAACGTCGGTGAGATCATCGAGTGGGACGGAAAGCGCGCCAAGGTGGCCCTCGGTGCCCAGCAAGCTGCCACAGGAATGGGGAAAGCCTTTGTCGTGACCGTTTACCCGGTCGAGATGGAACCGCTTTCGGAGCGTGAGTTGAAGACGGTGCTGGGTGTCCGGGGCGGAGTCGGGCAGCAGCGTTCGACGAAAGTGACCGTTCAGTCTGAAAGCGTGGGGCCGGTTTCCGATCAGATCGACCTCAGGGGACAGCGCCTGGAAGACGCTGTCCGGGAAGCGGGGTCTTATCTGGATCGGGCGTTCCGTTCAGGTAAGAACGAGGTCACCATCGTTCACGGTCTCGGCACGGGGGCTCTCCGCGAGGGGATCCGGAACTTACTGAAAAAGACCAATTATGTGGCCCAGTTCCAGGATGCGGGCTCCAGCGGCGCGACTTTGGTCCGGTTTTCCGTCTGATCCGGGACGGCAAGTTTTGCCCAGTCAAATAAATCAGGATTGTGTAAAAAATAGGTTTCTCCTAGTCTTAATGAAGGATGAGCGAGCACGATCTGATTCGGATCTTCACAGAATGGAATCTTCGTTCTTTTTCGGGGGAGCTTCCGGTTCCTGAAATCCGTTGGAATTCCCGCCTCAAGACTTCCGCCGGTCGGTTCATTCCGGACCGGACCCGCTCCATCATCGAAGTGGCGACCTATCTTCGTGAAGAGGCCAATGCCGAACATCTGATCCGCGACACGATCGGGCACGAGATGATCCACTTCTGGCTCTGGGAGCGTCGCATGCCCTACGGCCACACCCCCGAGTTCCACCGGAAGATGGAAGAAATCGGGGTGAGCCGGTACAACAGCGTTCCCCGGCACAGGCCGTTCAAATACTGCTACGCCTGCCCCTCTTGTGATCAGAAGATCCTGACCCGCAAGCGAATCCGCAAGGCCGCTTGCGCGAAATGCTGCAACGCCCACAATGACGGAGAGTTCCATTCCCGCTTTCAACTCAAATTGGTGGCCGTGGGGGAACAAGTCGGGCAGGTCCCGGGTCGGGAACGGGTCGGGAACGGGTCGGTTGATCTCACCGGCGCCCCGTGTTAGCGTGGGGCCGTGCATTCCCCGGTAGAGACTTTGGCAGAAACTTGGATAGCGCCTTGGATCGAAGAGCTGAAACAATCGTTTTCGGCCTTCCCGGAATTCGTGGAAAAGGTGAGCTCCGCACTTCCTGTGATCGAGCGTCATTTGTCGGATCTCGGTATCGAGAACGCCGCCCTCGAAGGCCGTCTGGCTCCCGAAGCCCGACAGGAGATGAATGCCTTGCTCGAACGGTTCGAGAGCGAACTCGAATCCACCCGGGCTGCCGCTGATTCAGCCACTCGCGAGCTGACCACTCTCAAACGTGAGTTGCAGTCGCGTGATGCGGAAATCGAGCGTCTTCGGGCCGCCCCCGCTGTTTCATCGACCCCTCAGAAGACCGTTCCGCGGGTCAGGAAGGAACTTGCCGAGAAGCGGGTCCTCCTCATCGATGATGCCGAGGTGAATCGGGTTCTGCTCAGCCATTATCTGAAGGGGCTTCCGGTCCGGATGGATTATGCCACCACGATTTCCAAGGCGATCGAGCTTTGCTCGCGATCCAAGTACGATCTTTTGATCCTCGACACCGGATTGATTGTTGCGGGTGATGATTCGATCCTCTCGGGATTGAATTCGTCCAAGGGGGAGGCCCTGTTGGTTGCCTTCACCGAGACGGAGTCGGATTTCGCCGGGATTCCCGGATTTTCAGGTGTGATCTCCCGTGGGCTTCCGCGGGAGAGTTTGGTCGAACGCCTGTCCAAGAATCTCTGGTCCTGATCGGATCAGAACAAGGAGTAACTCACTCCGGTCGACATCGTCCAACGGAAGTACTGGTAGGTGTCGGAAACGGAAGAGATGTTCCGGGAGATCGATCCGTCGGCAGTGAGGCTCCAACGCGGTCCCAGTTGATGGAGCATTTGGAGTCCGAGGGTGAAATTGCGGTCTGTCCTCTCTCCAGCCTGTCTGTGATTGAAATCTGTTTCAGATACGCCTGCCGAGACAAATCCCTTGGTCCTGTCCGAAAACAGGAGGGCGTTTTGAAAGAGAACCGCTCGGGTCATCGATTGGAAATCCGTTTTACCCGTTTCGATCCCGGAAAGACCGAGCGTCAATCCCGGATTGAGCCACTTCCCTTGTGAAGTGAGTGTGAACTGCGAGGCCGCACTCCAGCCCAAGCCGGTCCTCCGGTCATTGCGTGCGACCAGAGGGTCTCCGAAGAACAATTGCGGACCGGCACCCGCACTCAGGTTCACTCCCAAACGCTTACCCCACTTGAAGCGGTAATAAGCCTCGAGCTCGGATGTGGCGCTGAACTGTCTGAAGGTCGAGCTTTCCGTGCTGTTGGTGTCGAACTGGTTCTGGAAGGTGTGTGCGAGGTCGATCTTGAATCCGTAGTTGGAGGGATCGAGTGGACGGTGGTTCAGAAAGAGCGACAGTTCCTGGGTGAGGAACTCCCCCTCACGGGTGTCCGAATTGAAGTTCTTGTTGTAGGACATCCGGTAAGACGGAATCCACTGGAAGTTCTCGGTGGGCGAACTCATCCGGCCGATGCCTGCCTGGACGAGGGCTTTGAAGGTGTCCTGGTTGATGTTGAGGACCCCTTCCGCTTGATCCGGAAGGGCCTGGACGTTCGAGTCATATCCCAAAGCGAGTGCGACCGAGCCGAAGTTTTGAGCCCGATCCAAGGGCGCCAGGATGCGGTCGCAGGCCTCGAGGATTTTCTTCGCAGTAGGGGATTGCTTGGCCAAGGGACGCGCCAGGAGCTTGGCGTTCACGAAACTCGCGCTGGCCGCGCCCGACTCGCCGATCTTGAGTTGAGCTTGGCCGAGGTAGAAGGCCGCCGGTGCTGCGATTTCATCGAGGCTGGAATCGGAGGCCACTTTGAATCGAACGGCGGCTTCGGCATTCCTGCCGGCTTCGAAGTGAACCATGCCGAGAAAGAAGGACGCGGGTGCGGTGTTGAAGCCGGAACGGATCGAGGCTTCGAAGTGCGGGATGGACGCCGCTTTTTGAAGCGTACGGAAGCGGATCACGCCCAGTTCGAATTGATAGGGCGCCAACTCTTTTTCCGGAGCACCTGCTTGGGACTTGGCCTGAATCAGGGATTCATAGGTGCTCGCACTTTCAGCGTCGTTCTTGGCTGTTTTGAGAGCAAGGGCCTTCAACTCCAGGAACTCGATTGATCCCGGCGTGTCACGCAGGAGCTCGTTCAGGATCTTGAGACTCTCCTGATATTTTTTTTCGTTATAAGCGATCACGGCCAAGCTGTACTTGGGCTCTTGTTGCTTGAGGATGTCAGCTCTCGCTGAAACGAGGCTGCAAAGGATCAAAATCAAAAAAGTGGAAAACATCCTCATATGGGTCCGGGGTGACACTCTTGTTGGTCATGAAACATGCCGAATAAGATTAGAGTAAGGAAGGGTGGGGTAAATGAAAAGGGGCTTTCGTTCCGCATTGGCTCTTTTGGGGCTCATCGTCAGTTTCCCTGCATTCGGGGCTGAAGCCCCGATCGGGAAAGTGGTGAGTATTCAAGGCAAGGTCGTTGCCCGCGTGGAGGGATCGATTGCCGGTCTGGCCCGTCTCCGTTACCTCAAGTCCGGTGACTCTGTTTACAAAAAAGATCTGATCAACACTTCGAGTGACGGAAGCGTCAAAATTCTGTTCAATGACGAGTCCATCATGGATGTCGGTCCGAGCTCGTTGTTCCAGGTCGCACAATTCGATTCGGCTGGGGACTCGAAGAACCGTCGTGTCGAAATGGGACTGGAGTACGGAAAGGTCCGGGCTTCGGTCAATCAGAAGCTCGGTCCCCGTGGAAAGTTCATTTTGAGGACCCGGGCGGCCACCATGGGTGTCCGGGGAACGGAGTTCTACGTGATGAGCGACATCGTTGGAGCTCCGGGAGGTCGTCCCGATCCGGAGCAACCGAAATCCGAGCCCGTCAAGACCGAGGTCGTGGTGACCGAAGGCAAGGTGGTGGTATCGAAACCGGTTCCGGTCGCTGCCGGTCCGAGGGAGCGCGAGGCTTCGAAGCCCGTCGAGGTGAACCCGGGAGAAAAAGTGACCGCTGTGGTGGAAACCGCCCCCCAGAAGAAGGGCGAAGCACCCCAAGGTCCACCCGAAGTTCGTGAACCTCCGAAGGTGGAAAAGGTCACTCCTGAAGAGATCAAGACAGTGGAGGCCGAAGTGAAGTTGAAGGACACCACGTTTGCCAAGGCGATCGTGGTCGAGCCCGAGGCGGAACCAGGGCAGTCAGGATTGCCCCAGGTTCAAGGCGGGAAGGGCTCCGGAGTCGGGGGTGAAACCCTCTCGGCCATTCAGGACATGATGGCCAAGAACCCGGGCAATATCGAAGTGCCGAAGGCCGGAGAACTCGGTATTCCAGGATCCTTTCAGGCGCAACCGGGGTTCAACGGTAATTTCCTTCCGGGTTTCAATCGTCCGATGGCGAAGTTGAAGGTCATCTTCAATCGATGAGTGGGGATCAGGGGATCATGGGAACGGGGACCATTTTGAAATTACTGATGACAGTGATCCTGACGGCGGCGTCGCTGTCGGCTTGTTCGCTCGATCAACGTGGGCAAGACGGTCTCGTGCGGATTCAACTGAACACGCGTGCTCATTCGGGTGGGCCCTCCCGTCTCGGAACCCTGACGGGTGGGGGCATGGCCGCACCGACCGCGATTTCTTATTATGTGATCGATGTGGAGGGAGAGGGGATCCCCCGTCAAGTCATCGAGCCCACCAAATGTGTGAAGGCGAGTCCGACCAGCAGTGCCATGGTCCCGGCCTTGCTTCAAGCGGGTGAAGCGGAGAGGACCGAGCTCGAGTTGTTGGTTCCCGTCGGAGCCAATCGTAAAATCAAAATTGTGCGTGTGGATTTGAGTCTACCGGCCGGATCCTCGAGCCCTCAATTCGGTGAAAGCCCGTTCCAGTTCAAGATGCGGAATCCGGGCCATACGGTTTCGGGAGACATGTTCGTGCTCGCCGAGGCCACGATCCCGTTTTTGAACGGCGATCAGAGCGTGACCTTGACTGAAAAAGCGGTTCCCGAAGCGATTCCGAATCTGTGTCAGGCCCAAGGGAACAATCAACCGCCGATCGCCAATGCCGATGTGGAGTTGCTCAATTACGAACCGTGGGAAGGGTTGGGGCCGAACGGGCAAATCAATCCTTATCGGGCCTGGAACAACACACCCCATTACCTAATGGTCAGAGGAGAGGTGAAGAACAAAGGGGCTTCTCCGCTCGGATTTCCAATCTGGCCAACGCCTTCTTACACTCCTTCTGCCACGCTTGGTGGACTCGGTATCGGATTGCCTAATGGTTATTTCTCTCGGCAGACATTTAATTCTCAAGAGAGAGCCTTCTATCAGTGGGTCTTCCCGAACTATTCTCCTGCGCCCACTGGCACAACTCCATCCCAGCTTCAAATCACCTTGCCTTACAGTGGTGGATCATCGGCCTCGATTGTTCATTCTTTTCCCTGGGTCATGCACAGTACGCCGGCGCCCATTTCGAGTCCTGTGGTTTCTCAAGTTGCGGGCTATGCCAATCTTTACAAAGCCCGATTGGACTTCACCCGGAGTGGCAGTGTCATTCCGGTGAGGCCCTATGGATCGTTGTATTCGGCCGTCAACACCCAGTACGATTTGTCACCCGTTGAGGCCTCGGGGACTTTGGGCAGTTTTACAAGTGAGACGGGTGCGACTGCCTTGGCGCTGGATCCGGCTGGAACCATGATCTTTGTCGCCACGCCAACCAAGTTGGTCAGTCGTTACAATTTCAACCAGTCGACGACTACTGCCATCAACAGTGTCACTCTCTCGGTGTCTGCGACAGCACTTCTGGTGGTGGGGACGAAAGTTCTGATTGCGGATCAGACCCAGGCAATAAGTGCGATTGACTACACATCAGCTAGTCCCAGTCCCGTGCCGGTTTATGACGGAGGGACGGGAGCGGCCTTCAAGGGAATGGTTTTGGACTCGGTAGGTGGATTGGTTCTATCTGATTCTGCCAGGCATGTTCTCCTTCGCTTGACTCCGACTCAGCTCAATTCAGCGCTGGCTGGAACCTCACCGGCGCCGGGAAGTGCCACCTTGCTCGCTGGTGAGGTCGGTACGATGGGTAATGTCGACGGACCACTCCTCCCGACTGCCCGATTCAAGAACCCAGGAGCCATGGCTCGGGATGCATCGGGGAATATTTTGTTGGTGGATGGGGGGAACATGTCCATCCGACGGGTCGTCGTGGGCGGATCTGTCACCACCTTGCCGTCACCGGTGGCAGCTTTTGCATACGGTAACCCTTCCCAAATTGCGATGAGTGGAGATTCGGTACTAGTTTCCGATTCGAGCCGTCACGTCGTCTACCGGATTCCTCCTTCAGGGGGCCCAGAAGTTCTGGTGGGCAAATACGGAAGTACGACCGGAAGTGCCACAGATGGACTTTTGCTTGAAGATTCAGCGCTCTCGACACCGAGTGCGCTTGCTGTGGATTCATCGGGTGCGATTTTCATCGGGGATTCGAACAAGGTGAAACGGGCCATGGCTTCTTGTCCGGTTCAGAAGGACACGGGTGGGGTATCCCCTCGTCCTTTCAATGCAGGAAAAGGCTGCGAGTTTTTTTATCGGGTCTACAATGGAAGTGCATTCGTCGCCGCAACCAATCACCCCATTTTGAAACTCGGTTTGAGCGATGGCTCTGGGCTTGAGGGATATTTTACTCCCCAATTGACACTAGCCGGGCACACCTATCCATCCGGGTATGTGGGTCAGGGGAATGATTTGGTTTACAACCCGACCTTGGGCTCGGTTCTGACGGTTACCCAAACTTTTGTATCCGCTCTCGGGGGTGTGTGGAGTCTCCCTTCAGTCACCGGAAACGCGGTGACCATTGAACGTGTGTCGATTCGTTCGGATGCCGGAACTTCCACGAACGCGGGGATGGTGACTCTGTCAGACGGGACCTTGGTGCTTTCATCCCGAATGGTCAATGGTGCTCCGATTCGGGAATTGGAGATTCTGGTGAAATCAGTCTCGAACGCAGTTGGGTCGATCGCTTTCTACAAGCAAAGGTTTTCATTCGTGCCAGTCATTCCGGCGAATACCACCTCCCGACTTTCCGTCGGTGTCAACCCGGTCAATGCGGGATTCGAGGTCAGCACTCAATGTAACTCCTGGCAGATTCAGGCCTACTTTCAGGGGCGGCCTTTGCCTGTGGCTTCAGGTAGTCTTGCGACTTTTGGTGGGAACACGTACTCGGCCACCCTGGCAGGGGTGATTTCTTTCACTCCGGCGACCGTGGGAACTCTTTCCATCACGAATGCAGTGGCGAAGTACAAAAGTCTTGATGGAGATGTGGGAGCTCCTGCCGCCTCATGGAGTGGTACGGTGGTCTCTTCTGTGACCTGCACTCTGAGTTCCGGAACTGGAGCAACCTTCGATGCCGCGAATTGATCTCGAAATTCAATCTCAAGATCAGTGCATGAGTCCGTGGATCTTGAGCTTCTCGAGAAGGGTCACGCGCTCCATACGGGCGGCGCGTGCGGTCTTGTCGAGATCGTGATTGAAGCTCTTGAGCAATTCCGAGAGGTAGATCTTCTCGAACTCGGAACGGGTCGCCTGGAAATTGATCTTGTCGTGGCCGAAATCAGGGAGATCCCGGAGTTCGATCCGCTCGGAATCGCAGGACACGGCCGCCATCCGGAGGACGTTCCGGAGCTCGCGGAGGTTGCCGGGCCAGTCGTAGTCGCGGAGCTTGCGCCACGCGGTTTCGGAGTAGCCCTTGATGTGTTCTTTGTGAAGCTCCTGGGTGATCTCCTGGAGGATCCCCATGGCGATGTCTTCGAACTCGTCTTCACGCTCGGCGAGATTCGGCATTTCGATGCGGTTCTTCGACAAGCGCAACAAAAGCTCGTCATTGAACATCCCGGCGCGGGCGCGGGAATCGATCTGAGGAACCGCGGTCGCAATGATCCTGACATTGACGATCATCGGTACGTTCACGCCTTTGTCAGACTGGGAGACTGCACGGGTCTTCAGGAAGTTCAGCACCACCAGTTGTTCCGACACCGGATAGTTGGCGATATCGTCGACGATCAGGGTTCCGCCATTGCAGTCACGGATTTGCTCGGCGATGGTGCGGTCCCGGGTGGCCATGATGCAGATCTGGGCTGCGCGAGGAGAATTCTTGTGAATCCACTTGGCGAGAGCGCCTTTGCCGGTTCCTGTACCCCCGATGACCAATACGGGTTCATCATCGGATTGGGCGGCCGACAGTGCGATTTTTCGTTGGGACGAAGGAATGAAATAGACCATGCTCATAGTGTCTTTCGAGTATAGCGGAAACGGGTCGGGTTCACCAAGGGCAATTAGCGTCAGAAACTTAACGATTTCGGCTTGTTTTCAATGAAGATACACTCGAGAAGCGGAGGTCCTATGAAGACATTTTGGCCGATGGTGGTGTTCTCGTTCCTGATGGTCGCGGAATCCCACGGTCGTGGATTCGGTGTCCGAGAGGACTTGGTGCAGGTGGCAAACGGGCAAGGTGTTGCAGCACCCAGCTTTCATGGGGCGCTTTTCGGTCAGAATCCGGCGGGCCTGGTCCAGAACCAACGCCTCAAGGTGCAAGGTGGCGTTGCGTCCATCGATGATTCCACAACGAACTTGAAGGCTTCCGGTGCGGTGCTGGCTGGAAACGGGGTCTTGGGTGCCGGGGTCGGTTATTCCCAGTTCGACTCCGGAGCTTACGCGTCAGGAACCGGCGCAGTCCATTGGGGCGCCGCAGGAACCCTGCAGTCCCTGTCGACCACCCTCGGCATTTCCGGGCGAAGCGTTTCGGGCGTCTCGAGCTACGATTTCGGCCTTTTCTTCGACTTCATCCCCCGGACCCGTATTGCCGCCCTGGCCAAGGATGTGGGGCATGGCTTGCATCTGGTCGGTGCAGGACTTCAGTTCATGGTCGATTCCATGGTGGATCTGGTGATCGATGCGGACTACGAAACCCGCCTCAAACAAGGGGTGGTGAAACCCGGATTCACCTTGCACACGGATCGGGTCCAGTTCACCGCCGCATACGGCTTCCGCTATGTCGGAACCTCCGACCAGTTTGTTTACTCCAGGATGACGGCCGGAATCGGGATCCGGATCGCCGATTCCATCCTGCTCCAGTACCAGTACCGGAGCCTGCCCCAGCACCTGGTCGGTTTGACTTTGCGCCTGAACTGACTTAGCGTTTTGGCACTATGAAAACCCTGACCGAATTCTCAGGATTCGTCCTGAAAGACGCCATTGCCAAAAAAGCCGCCCTCCTTTCCGAAGGGAAGACCGAAGAAGAGGCTCAAGCCCAGATTCTCGAGATGCTCAAGCTGGACGAAGCCAAGGCCGGCTTCTACAAGAACGTGGTCGATATGACCAGTTCGCGAATGGACCGGGTCAAGCGCGTGGTCGTGGCTCTCAAGGCGACCGAGACCGAGAAGGTTCCGGAGTCCTACACCGAGCGTGAAGGGCATTTTTACCTGATCGAGTATTTTCACTCGGCCGATCAGCGCACGAGTTCCGCCCGATCCGGCGATGACGATCGTCGTGGGGGCCGCCGCGACGGACGCCGCGACGGACGCCCAGGCGACCGCAAGGGTCGCGGAGACAGTCGTGAGGGTGGGGGGCGTCCTCCTCGGGGAGATCGTCCGGCTCCCCGGACCGATGCCAAGTTCAAAACCGATGGTGTTCCCAGTGGGGAAGCCGGCGCCGCACGTCCGGCCCGCGCACCGAGGCCTCCGCGTGAGCCCCGGGCTCCACAAGCGCCACGCGCACCTCGCGCTCCCAGACCTCCCCGCGCTCCACAGGGACCGAAAGGCGCAGGCGAGCTTCGCTTGGTGTTGAAAGGGCAATCCGAGACCCGTCTTCAGGGTTCGGCGCCTGCGGATGCTCCAGCGGCTCCGGTCACTTCTGAAGCGCCACAGGCATAGCGTTCATCGGTCCGACCGACTCCGGCTTCGGGAAAGCGTTCATCACGGATTTGAGGTCCGTGGATTCGGTACGGTATTCGAACACAGTCCGGGGAAGGCTGGCTTCACTTTCGAGGTGGACGAGCTCCACCTTGAGACCGGCTTTTTCGAGATCGGATTCAACGGTTTTCGTGATGATGATCGCGTCAGGAGCCTTGCTGAACAAAGAATCGTTCGAAGGGGCGTAGCCCATCTTTTTGAGGGTCAGGCGGACAAAACGGGCTTCCTCGGCGTTCAGGTTGTCGAGCACGTGGACTTTCAGTGCAGGAGCCGCAGAGGGTGCGGCAGAGGCAGTGGCGCCCTGAGAGAGCAACAAAGAGCCCAGGATGCAGATGAAACCGAAGAACTTGATGTTTTGAATTCCGAACTGCTTCATACCCAGTACTAAAGCGAAAGGTATGCCAACCCGGGCTCGAATCCGGAGGGGTTTCGGCTCTGATCCCTGACCAGTGGGAAAAGGGGTGTACAAACTTTAGACAGAGCGGAGGTAGAACCCCTTCAGGTAGCGCTGTTTCGGATCCATGGGGGTCGGAAAGCTCTCCGGCAGATCCACCCGTCCCAGCCACTGGAGTCGTGTTCCTGTCAGTCGTGCGGCGGCCTCAACTTCACTCAAATACGCCCGTTCCGGGATGTTTTCAGAGTTGATTGAAGTGACGAGAATGCCGTTCTTTGCGAGCAGGGGCAGGATCAATCCATGGAGTCGGGCCAAATCCTTACCCGTGGAGAACGCACCCGTCTTGGTCCTGGAAAAGGAGGGTGGATCACACAAGATGGTGTCGTATTCGAGCCCTTTTTTCTTCAGCCGAGGCAACCAATCGAACACATCGCCGTAAATGAAATCGCCTTTGGGCCCGGTGAGGGCCGCTTGTTCCCAGTTCTCCTTGGCCCACTCGATCGTGGGCTTGGAAAGGTCGAGTGTGGTGACGCTCGACGCTCCTCCGGCACCCGCCGCGACCGAAAGCGCCCCGGTGTAGGAGAAGAGATTCAGGACGCGCTTGGCTTTCTGGGTCCGGGTCAACCAGCGCCGGAGAGGCGCGTGATCGAGAAAGAGTCCCGGGTGCTTGGTTTGCTTCATTTGGACGAGGTACGGGACCCCGAACTCCTTCACCACGAACTTTCCTTCGCGGACCTCGCCATCCAGCGGAACGGAATCCTTTTCACTGGCCACTTCCGAGCGGTCCATGAGGACGATCCCGCGACACCGTTCGGGGAGTGCTTGTCTGAGAACGCCAACCAGATTCATCAGTGCCTTGTCGGGAATCGGGGCCCACCGGGTGATCCACGTCTGGTCCAGAAACACATCGATCGCAATTTGGGACAATACGGGATCGGTGCTTTCTCCGGGGCCGTAAAACACCCGGAGAGCGTCGGATTCGTCGAAGAGTCCGAGAGATTTCCTGAGTTCGAATGCAGGGATCAGTTCTTTTTCAACCATGTTTCAAGTGTTCCCACAATTTGACGAGATCCGGAGCCATGGGGGCTTCGAATCTCCCGACAGGAGTTTCCAGCGAAAATGCATGGAGGCAGACCCGCTCCGACGCGCGTCCACCGAATGACTTGTCTCCCAGCAGAGGGAATCCTGCCTCCGCGGCATGTTCCCGGATCTGATGAAACCGACCCGTGAGGGGAGTGGCTTGCCCGAGAAAGGCTCCGGCAGTGGACTCGAGCACTTCAAAGAGGGTCTGTGCAGGCTTGCCATCGACCGGAGTGCGGATCTGGATCGCCGGCCGGGAAGGGACCGGAGATGCGATGAACCGGTAGATTTTTTTGGCAACCCGGTTCTGGAACCAGAGACATCCTTCACGATGGGCTTTCGGGTTCCGGGCCACCAGCATCACACCGCTGGTGAACCGATCGAGCCGATGGATCATGTAGGCCGACCCGAGCGGACCCTGCTTCAGCCAATCGCTCACCACCAGATCGGAAGGGGTGGGGTGTCGGGCCGGAACGCTCAGCCATCCCGCCGGCTTGTCGACAGCCACAAAGTCCTCGTTTTCAAAAAGAATGCGGGGAGAGGCTTCCATTCGCTCGAGCTTATCTTCATTGAGGGGTACCGTCAAATGCGGTAGTCTGGAGGCATGATTCTACTCCTGGCTTCCCTGGTGATTGCACTGTCCATGATCTTGCTCGGCATGTGGATCATGAGTCGTGCCGGTCGGCATGTGAACATGGACCGGCTTCAGGTGTTCATCGCAGTGGCGACCGGCTTCATGATGGCGATCCTTTTTCTCGATCTCCTTCCCGAAAACATCGAGGTTTATCCTTCCGGCGCCCGGTCATTTTTCCAGTGGTCCTTGTTAGGCATGGGGCTCGTCATTGTTTTTGAACGCTACGGGGTGCCCCGTCTGCGGTTCGTGGATCGGTTTTTTTCCACAGACCAAGAAACCCTCCGTCGGATCGAAACCCACGATGAGCATGTCCATGAGTCCCACGGACAGGAGTCCCACAGTCACCACGAGCATCATGACCTGGAAGAGGCGACCCATTGTGCTCACTCCCACGAGCATGGACACCTCCACCAGCACACCCACCTCGAGGTGCTCGGGCACGGTGAAGTGTGTTCGGCGATCGCATGCTTCATGATTTGCGCCTTCTTCGACGGAGTGGCTCTGTCCTCGGTTCAAGCCGTGGATCAAAAACTCGGTGTGATTCTGGTCATCGGAGTGGTGCTGCACCTCCTGCCCGAGGGTGTGCTTTCCGGAGCCATGGCGCTCGCCGGTGGTGCGAGTGTCCGTTCGGCGCAGAAAGTTTTGTTTTTCATCGGTGGGGCGTTTCTGGCCGGCTCCTTGATTCCCCACATTTTCAGGGGTTTTGAGAGCACCTTCCTGGCACTCTCCACCGGGATCCTGATCTTCGTGACCCTGGTCCAATTGCTTCCAACCGCTCTCAAGCTTCGTTTTGCGCCGGGATGGATCTTTGCGGGTGCGGGAGTGTATTACGGTTCCCGCGCGGTGCTGGTTCTGTTGGGAGTGCATTCCTGATGAAGCCCTTCCAACGCAGTGTGGTCTGGCTTCGTAGGGACCTGAGGCTTTCGGATCACCGCGCCCTGTTCGAAGCGTGTGCCGCCTCTGAGGAAGTGGTGCCGGTGTTTCTGATCGACGAAGACATTCTCGACGGCTTGGCCAAGGACAACCGTCAGGTGCATTTCATCCAGGGCTGTTTGGACGAACTGGACGAACGGCTGAAGGAGCGGGGCTCGAGACTGCTCGTGATCCGGGGGCGGCCGAAGGAGGCGATTCCGGCCGTTGTTTCGCGCTTGGGAGCGAACGCGCTGTTTTTCAATCATGACTACGAGCCTGCGGCCAAGCTGCGGGATCAGGCGGTATCCAAGACCTTGAGGGCCGGGGGCGTCACTGTCCAGTCCTTCAAGGATCAGGTGGTGTTCGAATCCCGCGAGATTCTGGGCGGCAGTGGGGATCCATACAAGGTGTTCACGCCTTACTCCAAGAACTGGCTCAAGACCCTCGAGTCAGCGAAAGATGCGCATTTGCGGGACTATCGTCCTGATCTGAAACGCTTGGTGCCGGCCGAGAAAATCCGGGAGAAGAACGCCCGCTTTTCGGAGCTCGGATTTGTCGAAAGCTTTTTGTTTGTGTCGCCCGGTGAGGTTGCCGCCAAAAGTCTCTTGAAGGGCTTCTCCAAAAAGATCGGCGCTTACCACGAGCAGCGTGATTTTCCGGCTATTGAGGGGACTTCGCGACTCTCTCCCCATTTCCGCTTCGGCACACTCTCTCCGCGTGAGGCGGTCCGGTTTTGTCATGAGCACTTTTCTCCGGGGACCAAGGTGTGGCTCAACGAGCTCATTTGGCGCGAGTTCTACCAGATGATCCTCGATCAATACCCCCATGTTGAAAAGGGGGCGTTCAAGCCGGAATTCGATCGCTTGAAGTGGTCGTCGAATCGTTCACACTTCGAGGCCTGGTGCGAGGGTCGGACCGGCTATCCCATCGTCGATGCGGCGATGAGGCAGCTCAATCAGACCGGATTCATGCACAATCGACTGCGAATGGTGGCGGCCATGTTTCTGACCAAGGATTTGCTCATCGACTGGAGGGAAGGGGAACGCTACTTCGCCACACAGTTGCTGGACCATGAGCTTGCGGCCAACAATGGTGGCTGGCAGTGGAGTGCTTCCACCGGATGCGATGCCCAGCCTTATTTCAGGGTCATGAATCCGATTTCCCAGAGCGAGCGTTTCGATCCGGAAGGAGAGTTCATCCGGAAGTATGTCCCGGAGCTCAAAGGGCTCGACTCGAAACGGATCCATTGGCCGCATGAGGGCGGGCTCTTTTCTTCGACTCCGGCTGGCTATCCCGAGCCCCTCGTCGATCACAAGACGCAGCGCCTGAAGGCGATTGCGATGTTCAAGAAGTAACGGTTTTTCTCAAGCCTTGGGCGATCACAGCGGCGCAGACTTCGGCAGTGAACATTCCGCCCATTCCTGTGCGCGGGACATGGATGAATCCGAATACAGGATCGGAAGGTTTGCTCCAAAGTCGTGCCATCCGCGCGCAGAGGTGGTTGCAGATGAAGTATCCGGGGTTGACCGAGGTTCGAATCCTGGAAAATGCATCAAATGGAAAACGAAGCGGGATCGTCTCGGAAGCCGACAGATCCGGGAAAATGACCGATTTTGCTCGAGTCACCCCGGCATTGTCCGCCAGATCGGGCACGTCATCGAGATTGTTGGCGCGGGTTTCGAGTTTGAATTCTTCCGCACCTTCACCGATTGAGAGCACACCGCTCAGATGGACTCCGTCTTGTTGCAGACGATTCACCTCGGTGAGCAGGGATTCGGCACACCGATCGTACTCGACGGGCAAGACCCGGGTGTGGACCCGGACCGGAAACGAGGGGTCTTCCGATACGATCCGAACCAATTCATTCATGACCGAGCGGGAGTTGTTGACCGGACGTCCGGCGAAGGGTTCAAAAGACGTGATCAGCCAATGACGGGTATCGGACATGGGTCAGAATCACTTCTTTTTCTTGCGGCTTTTCTTGGCTGGCTTCTCGACCTCGGCGCGGGCTTTCACGATCTCGATCGCCTGCTCCAGGGTGAGTTTTTCCACGTCGAGCTCTTTGGGAACGGTGGCGTTCACCTTGCCCCATTTCAAGTACATGCCGTACTTGCCGTCGAAGAGCTCGATGTCTTGCTCCTCGAATTTGCCGACGGTTTTGAGTGCCTGGGCTCCGCGACGGTGTTTCTTCTCTTCACGGAGGAGTTCCATGGCCCGGTCGAAGGTGATGGTGAAGACGTTGTCGTCTTTCTTGAGGGAGCGGAAGTCCCCGTCGCACATCACATACGGTCCGAAGCGCCCGAGATTGGTCAGGACCGGCTTGTTTTTGTCCGGATGCATGCCGAGTTCCCGTGGCAAGGACAGGAGTTCGAGGGCTTTTTCGAGCTCGATGTTCTTCGGGTCCATTCCCTTCAAGAGAGAGGCGCGTCTCGGTTTCGGCTGGTCATCAGTGACCTGTCCGAGTTGGACATAAGGTCCGTACCGTCCGGAGAGGCAGTACACGTCGAGCCCGGACTTGGGATCTTTCCCGAGGCTTTGGGGGCCTTTCTCGGAGGCAATCAGGAGATCTTCCACCTGATGAACCGTGAGATCCCCGGGAGCGATGTCATCCGGAATGGTGGCGTGGATTTCTTCCGTTCCGGCTGTGCCCGGCTTCACCACGTAAGCACCGTAGCGGCCGATCTTCACCTCGACTTCTTTCAGGTGGTCGAGCTGGACGGTGCGGGATTCAGTGGGGTTGATCTTCTTTTCCTGGCTCTTGACCTGTTCGGCCAGTCCTGACTTACCGAGGAAAAACTGCTTCAGGTAGGGTAGGTACTCGCGCTTTCCTTCGGCGATTTCGTCGAGCGAGGATTCCATTTCGGAAGTGAAACGGTAGTTCACGAGATTCTCGAAGTAATTCTCGAGGAGCTGCATGACCGCCACCCCGGTGAAGGTGGGAACCAGTGCGTTTCCGAGCTTTCTCACGTAACCCCGGTCGAGGATGGTGTCGATGATGGAAGCGTAAGTGGACGGGCGGCCGATCCCCTCCTTTTCGAGTTGCTGGACCAGTGATGCCTCTGTGAAACGGGCCGGGGGCTTGGTCGTGTGCGATTGGGCCTCGATGGAATCCACGGTGACTTTGTCTCCGGACTTCATTTCGGGCAGAATCACTTCACGATCCTCGAGCGATGCTTCCGGATCGTCCGTACCTTCCACGTAGGCGCGCAAAAAACCGGGGAACAGGATTCTCGAGCCACTGGCAGAAAAAGTGACGCGGTCTTTGCCGGCTGTGGCCTCGATGCGGACACTGACCGAAAGCTTGCGCGCTTCGGCCATCTGGCAGGCAACGGTCCGCATCCAGATCATCTCGTAAAGGGCCAGCTCACGACCGGTCAGACCGGTTTCGCGTGGGTGCTTGAACTCGGCACCTGCGGGGCGGATGGCTTCGTGCGCCTCTTGCGCGCCTTTGTTTTTCGAGCTGAATTGGCGGGGTTCCGGGGACAGGTACTCTTTTCCGTAAAGCTCCTCGACCGCGCTTCTTGCTCCGCGAATCGCCTCGCTGGAGAGGTTGGGGGAGTCGGTACGCATGTAGGTGATGAAACCCTGCTCGTAAAGACTCTGGGCCGTTCTCATGGCATCGCGAGCCGACATCCCGAGCTTCCGGTTCGCTTCCTGTTGGAGGCTGGAGGTGATGAAGGGGATCGACGGCTTCTGGGTGAATTGTTTTTCTTCGACGGATTGGACCGTGTAGTCAGCGGTTCTCAGTGCGTCTTCCAGGCGTCTCGCTTCAGTGGATTCGAGGAGGAGGATTTCTCCCTCTTTTTTCTCGATGAGTTTTCCAGTGGATTCGTCGAAGTCCTTGGTGGTGGCGATCCGCTTTCCGTTGAGAGTGATGGTCTTCGCGGCGAAGATTCCGCCGTTGTTCCCGGATTTCTTGAGCTCAGCCTCGAGGTTCCAGTAGGTAGCGCTCCTGAAACGGATGCGTTCGCGCTCACGGGCCACGATCAGGCGGAGTCCGGCGGACTGCACCCGTCCGGCCGACAGACCGTAGGCGATCTTCTTCCAGATCAAGGGAGAAACGGTGTAACCGACGAGCCGGTCCAGGATCCGGCGGGTCTCCTGTGCGCGGACGAGCCGCATGTCGACTTCCCGGGTGTCGGTGAGGGCGTGCTCGATCGCGGACTTCGTGATCTCGTGGAACACCATCCGCTTGACCGGAACTTTGGGCTTCAGCACCTCGAGGAGGTGCCAGGAGATGGATTCCCCTTCGCGGTCCTCGTCGGTCGCGAGGTAGAGGATCTCTGCTTGGGCGAGTTTCTTTTTAAGATCGGTGATGACCTTGGACTTGCCTTTCGGCACCACGTAAAGCGGTTCGAAGTCCTGATCGACGTTCACGCCGACCTTGGCCCATTCCTCTTTCTTGAACTTCTCGGGGATGTCGGCCGCAGATTGGGGCAGGTCGCGGATGTGGCCCATCGAAGCTTCCACCACATAGGATTTGGGAAGAAACTTACGAATGGTCTTCGCTTTGGTGGGTGACTCGACGATCACCAGGCAGTTTTTTGACGCTTCTTTGGCCACGGGGGCATCACCTCTTATTCCGGAGTAAGGCAAGCTCGATGAGTTTCGTCAAGAGTTCCGTGTAAGGGATGCCGCTCACCTCGAAGAGTTTCGGGAACATCGAGATGCTGGTGAACCCCGGCAGGGTGTTCACTTCGTTCATGTAAAAGGCTCCGGAATCGCGGTCCAGGAACAAATCCACCCGGGCGTACCCTTCCAGCTCGAGTGTGACGAAGATTTTCTCTACCATCTGCGTCATCTTTTGGTACTGGTCGGGGGTGATTTCGGCCGGGATCTTGAAAACCGCTCCCGCCTCGTCGTTGTATTTGGCGTCGTAGGTGTAAAATTCGTGGGTCGGGATGATTTCGGCCGGAGTGCTGACGAACGGTTTGAGCGAGCGATCGGGATTCTGCAATACCGAGAACTCGATTTCTCGTGCCGCGATGGCTTTTTCGATCAGAACCTTGTTGTCGTAACGGAAGGCTTCCTCCAGTTTGGGCAAGAACTCTTCACGCGTTTTGACCTTGAACACTCCGACGGATGAGCCCTCACGGGCCGCTTTCACGAAAACCGGAAAGCCGAAGGCGCTTTGAACTTCATTGCGGAGCAATTCACGCTTCTGGGTCGAGTCCCAGGAGCGGGCGACCCGGTAGGGGACCACCGGGATGCCGGCATGCTCGGCGAGTCGCTTGGCGACTTCTTTGTCCATCCCGACCGCGGACCCGATCACTCCGCTTCCTGTGTAAGCGACTTCAGCGCTTTCAAACAAACCCTGGAGAGTGCCGTCTTCGCAATTCTTGCCATGAAGCATGGGGATGATCACGTCGACCATCTCCATCTTTCCGGAGTGGGAAGAGTCCAGGTAGGCGAACACCGCTTTTGAACGCCCTTTTGAGTCATGGTGCGGGCGGGGAAGCAGGATCACTTCAGGGGTCATGACTGCCTGCGGAAGGCTGCTTTCGCCGCTTTGCGTAAAGCTTTCCGGAATGTTCGCCCAGTGGAAAGTACCTTGTTTGTCGATATAGATGGTCCGGGGCTCGAAACGCTTTCGATCCAAGCGCTTGAATACGCTTGCCGCAGAGCGAAGTGAGACCTCGTGTTCACTGCTCCGTCCTCCGTAAAGGATGCCAACGATGATCTTTTCCCCGGGAACATTCGTCATGACAGAAGGGTAGCACCTCTGCTAGTGTCATCCCAAACAAAAATCTTGCTGAAAACAGGAGTGAATCATGAGTCACAACTTGAGATCCGGTCTGTACGAAACCTCCCCCCTTTACCAAAACGCGGTCATGGACCTCGAGATGGCGGGTAAGACCATGGGCCTCTCTTCCAACGTGCTCGATCGCCTGAAAATGCCGAAGAAGGCCATGTGTGTCAGCATCCCGGTCCGGATGGACGACGGTTCAGTGAAGACTTTCGAAGGCTACCGGGTCCAACACAGCACGACCCTCGGGCCCGGTAAGGGCGGGATCCGGTTCCATCCCGAAGTGAACCTCTCCGAAGTTTCGGCATTGGCCATGCTCATGACCATGAAGTGCTCGCTCGTGGGTCTGCCGCTCGGTGGAGCCAAGGGCGGGATCCGTGTCGATCCGTCCCAGCTTTCCCGCGCAGAACAACAAGCGCTCACCCGTCGTTTCACGATGGAAATCATCTCGATGATCGGACCCGAGCAGGACATTCCCGCTCCTGATGTCGGAACCGACGGCCAGCACATGGCGTGGATGATGGACACTTATTCGATGGCCAAAGGCCACGCGGTTCCCGGCGTGGTGACCGGTAAGCCGATGGAGATCGGCGGATCCGCCGGTCGTCCCGAATCGACCGGGCGTGGTGTGGTTTATGTGATCGAGCACGCGATCGAACTGCTCAAGAAGCAGAACAAAGCGGACTTCAAACTGAACCAGTGCACGGCCGCCGTCCACGGATTCGGCAAGGTCGGAACGGTTGCGGCGGATGAGCTTTCGATGCGCGGCTGCAAAGTCGTCGCGGTCAGTGATTTCTTCGGTGGGATTTACGACAAGAACGGACTCGATCTGAAAGACGTGAATGCCTACATGTCGAAGAACCGGACCCTGAAGGGCTATCCGAAAGCCGAGGCGATCACCAACGAACAGCTGATCGCCCTCAATGTGGACATCCTGGTGCCTGCGGCAATCGACGGCGTCATCACCCGCGACAACATGAAAAACGTGAAGGCCAAGATCATCAGCGAGGGTGCCAACGGCCCGATCACTTCCGAGGCCCAGCAGTACCTCGAGAGCCAGGGCGTGTACATCATCCCCGACATTCTCGCAAACGCAGGTGGCGTGATCGTCTCTTACTTCGAGTGGGTGCAAGGTCTCCAGCAGTTCTTCTGGAATGAGAAGGAAGTGAATGAAAAGCTCGCCGAGATCATGGCGCGCGCTTTCCATCGGGTGGCCGGCAATGCGGAAAAATTCAATTGCGGAATGAAAACCGCGGCCCTGATCACTTCGGTCGAGCGTTTGTCGCAAGCGATGCTCCTCCGTGGCCTCTTCCCTTGAGGCGGGGATGATTCTCGGAATCGTTTTCCTGCTCTTGAATCCGGGTCCGGCCGCTGCTTGGGACGGGCACCGCCTGATCCACGAGCGCCTGATCCCGTCCATCGAGGCGTCCGGCAAGTCATACCTGATCCAGAAGGTGAGAATCCCCTGTCAGGAGGACGAGCGACGTGAGGCCGATGCGCTGGCACGCTCCCTCGGTGTGAACGCGGCCAAGATTCCTCTCCATTCAACGCACAAATGCGGCAAGAAAAACTCCTCGACCGAAAGCACGGTGCGTGAGCTCCTGCTTTCCGATTGGATCGACGAGCCCGATTTCGGGATGGATCAGGATCTTCCTCCGGAATCGGATCCGTCAGGGGATCGGGCATGGATGGGCGGCTTGCGTGGGCCGACCTCACAGGGATTCAGGCACATGGTTTTCCCGGGGTTCGAGTGGTCGTCACCGGTGCGGACCCTTCAGATTCCGTTCCGTCCGGTCGGACAGGCTCTTGAACGGATCCGGACACTCCGGGCCGCGGCGGATCGCTATCGGAATGAGAGAAACCTGTTCTGGGCCCTCCGGGTGCTGAATTGGGAGTTGCACTTGATCCAGGATCTCCACCAACCCTTCCACTCGACCCAGGTCCCGCATGTCCGCATGCTTCCCTGGAAGTCCCTGTTCAGTGGCTTCGTCTCCCGTTCCACCCGGACCATGGCGAACTATCACTTCGCCTATGAGGGGCTCGTCCAGGAAATGCTGCGTGAGCGGGGGGAAGGTTCGATCGGAGAATGCCTGCGAGGGGTTGAGACCCGTGTGTTCTCGGATCCTTCGGAGATCATGAAGGAACCGCGGGATGAGGCTCCGAAGCTGGGCCGGTCCCTGCTCGGATTGCTCGGAGGTTATCCGAAGTCCCCTTCGGTGAACCTCCCCGAGGGTGTGGGCGGGATCGACTATTTCAAATTGATCCGGGGTAAACCCCTGTTTGTGAATGACGAAGAGGCGGACTTTCTCGATCGGGAAGAGAAGAGGGAAGTCGAGCGTTCGGTCACCGTGGTCGGTGCGGTGGAGGCGGTGAAAGCCAGCACCTGTGGCTTGTTCCGCACAATGGGTGCCTACACCCGCGGTGAACTGGACAGGTTTTTTCAGTATTCTTCGATTTCGATCAACACCGGAAAATGATCCGAGAAAGTTCCGGTGTCGGGGACTTCCACCTTCAGTGATTTGAAGCGGGATTTTTTCAGGATGAAGCCGTCGAGCCTTTCATGCGCTTCCGGTGTCGGAAAGGTCGGACGCGGTGCCGGAAGGATTTCAAAATCATTCCGGAGACGGTCATCGATGGTGATCGAACCGTTGAAGTCGCCACCGCAAAGATCGGGGCCGTAATCCCGGATCCGCTCGTCGAGTCGCATGAGATGAAGCAGACGGTTTTCGTTCGAAAATGCCTCGAGGTGGAGGTTCAGAATCCGGACTCCTCCGGTCTCGACAATCTGGAAGTACCGGTGAAGGTAAAGTCGGTTGTACCAATCCGGATTCTCGCGCGGTTTCGGGAGCAGGTCGTTTTGCAGGGTGCGGATCGGAAAGCGGGAGAGGATTCCACCGCCCGACCGTACTTTTCCGAAGTGATTGAGGGGGTTCCAGCCCGGATAAGGTACCCAAGGCAAGTCCCAGCTGATGCAGGAGGAACGATGGATGAGTCCGGAGCGCCGGGCGAGAGTGTCGAGTTGGTTGCGGCGGTGTGACCGGGACGAGTCGAAATCCACCTCCTGCAAAAGAACGATGTCGGTCCCGGTGTTCCGGATGAGTGTGGCCATCGCGCTCAAGGCGTTCTCGTAGTGAAGCACGGGGTGACGTCGCCAACCTGCCGTGCCTTCCGACCCGTTTCCGTGAGCGTAAGAGATATTCCAAGTCAGGATTTTCAGCCCCATGATAGTCTTCCCATTATGAGGATCATTGTCGTGGATTGCAAATACGTCGAAATCGAGTTCGCTGCGGCTTATCTCCTGATCGACGGAGACCGCGGGTTCTTCGTCGAGTGCAACACCAATCACGCCATCCCGCATTTGATGGAAGCGGCAGTCCGAGAAGGATTGACACCTGACCGGATCGTCGGATTGCTCATCACCCATGTCCATCTCGACCATGCCGGTGGGGCGGGTCTGTTCCTGAGGACTTTCCCGAATGCGATGCTGTATGCCCATCCTCGTGCCGCACGTCATGCGATCGATCCTTCCCGTCTGATTGACAGCGCAACCCGGGTGTACGGGGAAGAGTTCATGAAGCGCTTGTACGGGACCATCCTGCCCTGCCCGGCGGATCGGGTGATAGAACTGCCGGACGGAGCTGTGATTCTCTTCGGGCCCCTGGGCTTGGAGACCCGTCATGTCCGCGGTCATGCGAATCACCATGTGATCGCCCGGGAGCCTCACTCCGGTACGGTCTTCACCGGAGATGCGTTCGGGGTCAGCTATCCTGTTTTGAACGGAGAGGGTCCGGTGGTGATTCCCTCGACGAGTCCCACGGACTTCGACGGCGAAGAAGCCTTGAAGAGTATTGATTTGATCGAGTCCATGCGACCGGCCCGAGTTGCACTGACGCACTACGGATTCATCGAACGTGATTCCATATCCGTTGCGGCGGAACAGCTCCGGCGGGGGGTCCGGATGTCGATGGACGTCGTGTCGGAAATCCGGTCAGGAGCCCTGGCGACCGAGGATGTCGAGAAAACGCTCGTGTCGAGAACGCAAGCCGCCTTGCAACGAAACGGTCTCGAGGCATTCAAGATCGATTTGAGAGTGAATGCACAGGGTCTGATTCATGCGGCCGGCAAGGCGTGATCACTCGAACAGGAGCGCCTTGTCGCGTGCGCGAGTGGAAAGCTTGTGATGATCCTCGGGGGACACGAAAATCCTCGAGATGGAACGGCTGTTCGGATACTGGGTGAAGAGTGTGGTGCACTTTTGGATCGGGATGAAACTGGGTGCCGAGTAAAGATTGTCGTAACAGACGAAAATGGGATGCCCCGACTTTCCGAAGTATTTCGAGAGGATCCCCGTCGAGGTGCTCTCGATGAAAGAGAGATTCTTCGATTCGAGCTCGTGCCGGACTTTTTTGAGGATGCGCTCCTGCTGTTCACGGGCATTGGCCGTCGACGGGATTCCGCTGTGGGTCTCCACCAGCATCTTGTACGGCTGTTTTTCGGTGATCCGCTTCGCCCATTGATTCCCGGACCGGGAGAGGTGGGCGTACAGATGGGCGTCCGTGCACCGGGCGTAAGCCTCGATGTCCGCCGGGAGCTTGTAGTCGCATTCAGGATCATTGAGGTAGTTCGCCAGCATCTCGTCGTATACGACGGTTTTGTGGTGGAGGTAGACCTGCATGAACATGTTGAACCGTGCGAGCAAGAAGTCCTCGAATGCGTAAAGTGCCCGGTGGCGGATCGCCAGATAGAGCTTGCCGTCGTGGTGGTGGGCGCACAGGTTCCGAAGAATCCAGGAATGGTCGAAAACCCCGTAGTTCACCCCGCTGTAAAAGCTGTCCCGACGGAGGTAATCCATCCTGTCGGCGTCCAGTTCGCTCGAGATCAACTGGTGGAGAACGGGTTTGAAGTCGATCAGTTCACCGTCGAATGTTTCGTGGAAGAATCCGTCATCCACCGTGATTTCGTCGTCAATCAGGGAAGCGATGTGGGTGGGGCTGAATCCATGTGATTTGCCGGCTTTTTCGAGTACGGGAGTCAGGGGCGAGTCGAGGATGATCTTGAGCGTGTAATCCTCGTGGGTGGCTTTCCTGCGGGAGTTCTTCGACGGGTCGAGTTTTGAAACCTCGGGCATCGCGAACTCGGTGGTGTGCGACAGAGGTCCGTGTCCGACATCGTGCAGGAGTGCGGCCAGACGGACGACCGCCCGATAGCGCTTCCAGGTCTCGGGATACCTGCGCTTGAGGCCGTCGAAAATCGCCTCGAAAGATTCTGTTGCGGTGTGAAGGGCACCCACGCTGTGGATGAACCGGTTGTGGGTCGCCCCGGGGTAGGAGTGTTCCGCGAAACCGGTCTGCCGGATTTGTCGTAATCTTTGGAAAAGGAACGATTCCAGTACAGGGAGCTCGTGCGGCTCGATCAGGATCACACCATGGATCACATCCCGGATATCCATCGCACGGCTCCCTGTCCCGTTCATCAATCAGTCTTCGTCTTCGTCGCTGAAGTCTTCGGCGTCATCGAGACCGAATTCTTCATCTTCGTCTTCTTCTTCAAGGTCTTCGTCCTCGTCGCCGAAGTCGTCTTCTTCGTCGTCGAGCTCTTCGTCCATGTCGGATTCTTCTTCTTCCTCTTCGTCATCGAAACCGCGGGAGAAGTAATCGTCTTCGTCCATGTCTTCCTCTTCATCCATCTCGCGGAGTGATTCTTCGTCGTCGATGAGGGTTTCTTCCATTCCGGAATCTTCGTCGTCGCCGAAGGAATGTTCCTCGGCTTCAGAATCTTCCATGGAGTGGCTCAGGGTCGCGCCGACCGCTGCAGCTGCCGCAGTGGCGGCCAGTGCCGTGGCCAGACTGGTCTTCTGTTCCATTGCCACAGGGGTCTTCACTGGAGCTTTTTTGGGAGCCACTTTTTTCGGAGCGGCTTTTTTAGCAGGCGCTTTTATGGCCGCAACTTTTTTCGGAGCTAATTTCTTAGCGGTTTTTTTGGCTGTCGCTTTTTTTGCAACGACCTTCTTGGTAGGTGCTTTTTTGGCCACTGCTTTTTTCTTCGCAGGGGCTTTCTTCACGGCCTTCTTTTTTGCCGGAGTTTTCTTGGTTGCAGCCTTCTTGGGCGCTGCTTTTTTAGCGGATTTCTTGGCGGATTTCTTCTTTGCCATGGTGTTCTCCTTCATGGTGAAGGTGCCAAAGGGGGTCCGAATTGGCAAGCCTGAAGCACTGGAATCAATGAGACATTTTTTCCACGTCCGGATCGTCAGTGGTGAGCCCTTGTCGCATCAGGTCACGAAAGGAGACCAGCTTGACCGAATACCCGAACCGGGGGGTGAATTTGACGTCGTACGAGCTCACCTTGTGATGGTCCGGACTCCAGGAGGTTCTGACTTCTTTGGCCGTGGTGACCATGTAGGGTTTGGGCTGGGTCACGTTCTGAATCGGGAGCTCGAGGGCCGCAAAGGTCTCCGTTTCACCGTTCTCGCTGTAATTTCCTCCGGTGGAAAGGGCGGTTCCTCCGATGTAATTGACCAGGGAAGTCTTCAGCTTGTTGCGAAGATCGGAAAGGTTGAGTCCGACGGGGTCGTTGCTGACCGAAACGTTTGGAAAAATCGACTGTAGGAACTGATCGACCTTCTGGGCGATCGACGCCCCCCCTTTCGGAAATACCGGAGCATAAAACCTGTACACTTGGGTGGTGGATCGGGTGGAGTTTTGATCCGAGAAGGGGATGAATTCAAAATCCATCGGGTCCTGACTGCCATTGGCCGCGGGGGGCGGGGGGATGATGTTGTAGAGCCCGACCTCACCCGGGTTGGGCGCCAAGGCGTGACTTTGTGCGTCAAGGATTCCCGTGGTGCTCGGAGTGTTCCCTCCGGCAAGAGTGTGCATGTCCTTCAAGAAGCCCAGAGTGTAGAAGTTGGTGGTGTTCCCGAGAGACAGATTGGGGCTGTTGCAGTCCGTGGTGCAAATCGGACTCCCGTTCACTGACGGAAGGTTGGACTTGGTGACGATGAAATCACTGACCTGCAGGCCCTTCGGACCGATACGGCTGCCAAAAGGTTTCGCCGCGGCCATCGCGTCCAGCTCGAGCTCACCCGATCCTTGCATGAAGAGCAAGCCCCTTGGCTTCACGTAGGTGCGAAGGCGGACCGCATAGTGCACATTCTTGTTTCCGGTGCTCGCAAGCTTCACACCCACCGGGGCATCGTTGGCGTTGATCTTGTAGATGAAGGATCTGCAAGAAGTCGGATCATTCACGGTCGGATTGGCGGTGATCGGGATCATGGCTTGGACGTAAACCTTGAATGAGGCCTTGATCTCTTCCAATTCAAGCATCTTCGAGGGTTGCAACTCCTCGAGCTGGGTTTTCTCCGCATCGAAGACGGAACTGTTCAGGTTTCCGAGGGCCGACTTGTAAGCGAGGATCGTCCGCTCATGGGCATCGGCGCCACTTTTGTTTTCGAGCGCTTTCATGCCGTCCCAGTCCACGCTCACGGCTTTTTCGTTGATGAAGTCTTTCAGGGTTTCGATCCTCATCAGGTTGAGCACGTTTCTCGGGTAGAGTCCGAGCCCTCGGGTCAGGGGGCTCAATTGGGTCTTGAGTTTGGCGCGATCCTGATTCGAAAGAGTGCTTTGGGTGGTGTCCTGCAGCATCTGGTCCACGCTGGTTTCTTCCAGATCCCCACGAAACAGCCAGGATATGGCGGCAAAGGTGTTCACCCCCGACCGCCCCGCGCAGAGCTCGTTGGCAACTGCGGCAATGGCCGACGCACCATTCAAGTACGCCTGCATCGTGGAGTTCAAACTGTTGATCATATTCGTCGCAGCATTCACGTCATAAGCGGTGTTCCGGTAATTCACCGAGAGGCAACTGTCGGAACTCTGTCCGACGGCCGCTGAAATGGGGACGCACACCACGGGGACCTTCAAGGGAAGGAGTACGCCGGCAGCGCCTCCCGAGAAATCGAGTTTCGGAAAGTCGTATTCGGCGTCAGGACTGCCTGTTCCTGGAAACCTCGGGTTCCCGAGGCTGCTTTGGTATGCGTACCGGAACATGAACTTCTTGAACTGCCGTCTCATGTCGTAATTCAGGTAGGAGATCGCGTTCATCTGGCGCGCCTGCACCGCCGCCCCGGCATAGGCCGCGGCATCTGCAGCGGTTTGAACGCTGATCTTCGCATTGATCAGGAGTCCGGTGTTGACAGCGAACATGAAGAACATCAAGAAGCTCGAGACCATGATCGCGAGCAGGATCGCGGCCTGTCCCTCCCGTCCGGATTTGTCATTAATTTGGCGAGAGCGGGGCGATTCCATGGTCTCAAGGCTAACCCTTCATCACCCCAAAATCAATTCGACGGAAAGCTCCGGCTCGGATAAATATGAGATATGAGAAACATTCTGCGATACCGCTGTTTTGTGTTGGCTTGGGTCATGGTGGTGCTTTCACTCCCTTCCGCATCCGCACAGATCCGGGTGGGTTTGGTGCTCGAGCGTTCCGGCAAGGATGACAAGTCGTTCAATGCGTCGGCCTACCAGGGTCTCAAGCGTGCCGAGAAAGAGCTCGGAGTCACGACCAAAACGGTCGAGGCGCCCGACAATGCAGCCTATGAGTCTTTGCAACGCGCCTTCGCCGAAAAGAAGTTCGATTTGATCATCGCAGTCGGATTCCATCAGCTCGAATCGGTCAAGAAGAACGCCGCCAGATTCCCGAACCAGAAATTCCTGTTGGTCGACGAGGACGCAAAATCCCCCAACGTCCGCTCGGTGATGTTCGAGGAGCATGAGGGTAGTTACCTGGTCGGAGCGCTTGCGGCATTGCACGCTCCTTCAGGGAAAGTGGGGTTCATCGGAGGAATGGATGTCCCTCTGATCCGGAGATTCGAAACGGGGTATGCGGCCGGTGTGAAGAAAATCAACCCCAAGGCCCAGGTCCTTTCCAATTACCTGGGTGTGACCGGAGAGGCTTGGAACAATCCGCCGAAAGCCAAGGAGCTCGCGCTCGACCAGTTCAATCGGGGTGCCGAGGTGATTTTCGTCGCCGCCGGGAACTCGGGTGTCGGCGTGTTTGATGCCGCCGCCGACCGGAAGAAGCTCGCGATCGGAGTCGACTCGAACCAGAACTGGCTGAAGCCGGGATTCATCCTGACCAGCATGTTGAAGCGGGTGGATGAGTCGGTGTTCGATTCGGTGAAGCTCTTCAAAGAAGGGAAATACACCACAGGTCTGATTCGTTACGGGGTCAAAACCAAGGGCGTGGACTATTCTCTGGATGAACACAATGCCCGTTTGGTCACCGAGGGCGACAAAAAACAGATCGAGCAGCTCCGTACGGACATTGTCAAAGGGAAGATCAAGGTACCGGATTATTACCTGATCCAGAAAAAATGATGAACGCGATCGAGTTCCGGAAGGTCACCAAGCGGTTCGGTGGTTTCACGGCGAACCGTGACCTTTCATTCTCGGTGAAGAAGGGCTCGATTCACGGATTGATCGGCGAGAACGGCGCCGGGAAATCGACCGCGATGAAGGTCCTGTTCGGCATCCACCCAGCGGATTCGGGAGAAATCCTCATTGAGAACCGTCCGGTCAGGATCGCCAATCCGGTGCATGCCATGAGACTCGGGATCGGAATGGTCCACCAACACTTCATGCTCGCCGGTCCCGAGACCGTTCTCGACAACATCATTCTCGGGCACGAACCCGGGCGGATGTTCGTAGGGCGCGCACGAGCAGAGGCCGAACTCACCGCCATCGCAAAGACCTACGGGCTTGATTTCGACCGCTGGGACCGCCCTGTCTCAGAACTCTCGGTGGGTGAACAGCAACGGGTGGAGATCCTGAAGTTGCTCTACCAGAAGTCGCAAGTCCTCATTCTGGACGAGCCCACCGCAGTCCTGACTCCGCAAGAGGTCAAGGACCTGTTCGGGAATCTGGTCAAGCTCAAGGAAGAGGGGAAGACCATCATCCTCATCTCCCACAAGCTCAAAGAGGTGCTGGGATATTGTGATGAAATCACCGTGATCCGTCGGGGAGAGACCGTGGGCTCACGGAGTGCTTCGGAAACCGACGAGTCAGAGCTCGCCCGCATGATGGTCGGTCGTGAAGTGTCTTTCACCTACCAGGGTGACAGGAAAGTGTTCGCCAATGCGGGCGATATGAAGCCCGTGATGAGGGTCGAGCGGCTCTCCATTGCGAGTTCCACCGAACCTCTCCGGGACGTGAGCTTTGATTTGAAACCGGGCGAGATTCTGGGAGTCGCCGGTGTGCAGGGAAACGGCCAGTCGACTCTGCTTCGGGCCCTTTCCCATCCCGCCCGACACGGCAGGAGTTGGAGCGGAGAATATCTTTTGAACGGGCGGAGTCATTCGGACAGTGATCCGATCGCGCTTCGGAATGCTGGCGTCGGGTTGGTGCCCGAAGACCGGTTGACCGAGGGCCTTTTGCTCAATCAGGACATGACGGAGAATTTCCTGCTCGGCCAACACGAGGATCCCCGTTATTCGAAGAACGGCTTCCTCCTGCGTGCCAAAGCGCGTGCGGTCACCGAATCGAAGATCAAGGAATTCGACATCAGGCCGCCCCATCCGACGGTATGGACCGGGCGGATGAGCGGAGGAAACCAGCAAAAGCTCGTGATCGCCCGCGCCCTCGACCCGGGACCTTCGGTATTGTACGTCGCCCATCCCACCCGGGGTGTCGATGTCGGCGCGATCGAAAAAATCCACGATGCGATCATCCAGGAACGGAATCGAGGGAAGGCGATCCTGCTCTTCTCTTCCGAACTGGACGAATTGATCGATCTCTGTGACAGGATGTTGGTGTTTTACAACGGCATGGTCCGTGCGCAATTTACGAGGTCCGAATTCGACCCTTGGGCCATCGGCCGGGTCATGGGTGGGGGTGACCGGTGAAGAATTCTGAAAAGGTCAGGATCCCCCAAAGTGTCCGGTTGTTCTTCAGATCGCTCGCCGGAGCGGCGGGTGGCCTCGCTCTCGGCTTGCTGATATGCCGGGTTGCCGGTGAATCACCCGGGAAAGTTCTCTCGGTGCTCGTCAACAGCAGCTTCGGCAGCGGTTATGATTTCGGCATGACCTTGTTCTACACCGCCTACTTCATCCTGGCGGGGCTGGCGGTCGCCATTCCTTTCAAATCCGGGTTGTTCAACATCGGAGGAGAAGGCCAACTCACCATCGGTGCGTTGGCAGCTGCGTGGGCGGGTGTGGTCGGAGCGGGCATCCAGTCGCACACTCTGGCGATCCTTTTTGCCACCGCGTCCGCATTCGTGGCGGGTGGACTTTGGGGCGCGATTCCGGGATACCTCAAAGCCCGTCGGGGGAGTCACGAGGTGATCACCACCATCATGATGAATTTCATCGCGGCCGGGGTCACGTCCTACTTCACGCTGTATTCGTTGAAGGATCCTGATTCATCCCAAGCCGAGACCATTCCGATCCCCGAGGCTTTCCAGTTGAAGCCGTTCGCGCTTTTCAACGGGGCCCCGATGGGGGAGTTGATCATCGCTTTGGCGGTCATGACCGTCGTTCTCCATGTCATCATGAGGAATTCCGTCTGGGGTTACCGATTGAAAGCGACCGGAGAGAATGAATCGGCGGCATCCACATTCGGGATACCGGCCCCGGCATCCTGGCTCAGCTCGATGTTCGTGGCGGGTGGAATCGCGGGACTGACCGGCTTGGTCGAAGTTCTGGGCAACTCACACAGGTTCAAGATCGGGTTCTCCGCCGACTACGGATTCGTCGGGATCGCCGTCGCCCTCGTGGCAAGGGGGAACATCCTCGGAATCCTCCCATCGGCATTCCTTTTCGGGGTCCTTCAAAAGGGGGCCGGGAGTCTCGACCTCGAGACCGACAAAGTCACGCGCGACCTGACTTACATCATCCAGGGGTTGATCATCCTCGGAGTGGCTTCAGACGGACTTTGGGACTGGTTTGCGGGGTTTTGGAGGAGACGGAATGCTTGAAACCATTTTTTCAAACTGGATTCTTCCGACCTTGCGCGTCTCGACGCCGTTGATTTTTGCAGCCTTGGGCGGGATGTGGTGTGAACGCAGCGGGGTCATCCAGATCGGTCTCGAGGGGATCATGCTGGTCGGGGCTTTTTTCGCGGCCGTGGTGACCCATTCCACACAGAATCCTTGGTGGGGACTGGTCGCAGGGATGATGGCAGGGTTGGTGCTCTCGCTCGGGTACGGGTTGACCGTATTGAAGTGGAGAGCCAACCAGATTGTCTCGGGAACCGCCTTCAACCTTTTCGCAATGGGAATTCCTCCGTTTTTGTCCATGATCTGGTTCGACTCCACCGGGTCGACCCCGGTCATTCCCGGGGAGTCCCTTTTCCGCTCCGCGCCTTTGCTCCTGATGGGGTCCGTGGTGGTGGCGAGTGCGATCTTGTACCACCACAGCAAGTTCGGCTTGCGCATCCGGTTCGCGGGTGAGCACCCGAAGGCACTCGAGAGTTCGGGTGTTTCCGTCCGGGGTAAGCGTTGGCAGGGCATCGCTCTCAGTGGAATCCTCGCCGGTCTGGGTGGAGCGACGTTGTCCATCTATCTGGCCTCGTCCTTCTCGCGCAACATGTCTTCCGGGAGGGGGTTCATCGCTCTGGCCGCCGTCATTCTCGGAAGATGGATGCCGCTGCAAACCGTGACCGCGTGTCTCTTGTTCGGATTCACCGAGCTCGTCCAGATCCGGCTCCAAGGGGTGGTGCTCTGGGGGGATCGTGCCGTGCCTGTCCAATGGATCCAGATTCTTCCTTATTTGATCACCATCCTGGTGCTCGCACTTGCCATGGGGCGTACGCGTGCTCCGAAAGGACTCGGAGGAGACGAATGAAGCGGCGACTGGCGGTCTTGTCCCTGGCGATCATGCCGTTCGGATTCTCCGGTTGCAAAGCGGTGAACCACGCACTCGAATTCCTCGGTTTCATCACTCCGGTCAAAAAAGACCATTCTCCGGAAGAGATTCACGATGAGAAGTCCTTGGCCGCACAGCAGGTGGACCCGGTACTCTCGGCCGAGACATTGTCGAAACAGAATTCAGAGATCCTGTCGGAAATGTTTCGAGTCGTCTTCAACCAGGACCTGGTTGAAGACAAAACCGATTATTCAGGGCTTCTCCAGTCGTTGAATCAAGGTGCCAGTCTGGAAGGGATCTACCGTGGGATCATCGCCGGTTCCCGTTACCGGGCGCTGGAGTCGAAGTCCCAGGCGGCATCTCCCAATGAGTTGACGGCTTTCGCCGAAGAAATGGCCGAGATCCAGGGGATCATGCGGAATCCGACCGAGTTTTCCATCGTCGATGCGAAAAAAGCGCCTGAAATCACCTTTCCGGACGGCAACATACCCGTCATCGCATCGCCCGCGTCGCAAGAGGTGAAGAAGAAGCTCGACAAAGGAGCCAGGGTCCAGGAGTTGATCCGGATTTTCATCGGGGCATCGTCCTTCACCCTCAAGCGCACTCTCGGTGAGGAGGCGCTCAGGAAGTTCGATGAAGACAAGAGTGATCCCGGAGTCGTCGCGCATTGGTATGCGAAGCTGGTCGTCCGGATGGCGAATTCAAAAGTCGATTTCGGTCTCGAGCTGCGGAATCGCGCCGATTTCGATTTTCATTTCAAGTTCGCACAAAAGATCGCAATCGACCGGGTCAAGTGGGAGGTGCTCAACCGCTACCATCGCTACTTGAATGCGGCCGGACTTTCAAGGTAGTGCCTTGATTCCCTGCAGTTTCAGGCTTTCGAGAACTTTGGTCGAAAGGTTGAAACGGAACGAGCCTTCGTCGCTGTGCGGGTCGAGCGGGTGGGCCGGTTCAAAAGAGAATATCTCCTGAAGCAGGATGGTGTCCTGCTCGAGTCCCGTGATTTCCTGGATCGAGACGATTTTCCGGACTCCGGAGCGGAAACGCTTGATTTGCACGATCAGTTGGACCGCGCTCGAGATCTGCCTCCGGATCGCGGGCAAGGGAAGATCCAGTCCTGCGGACATCACGAGTGTTTCCAGTCTGAACAGGGCATCCCGTGCGGTATTGGCGTGGATGGTGGTCATGGATCCCTGGTGCCCGGTGTTCATGGCCTGGATCATGTCCATCGCTTCCGGCCCCCGACACTCACCAATGATGATCCGGTCGGGGCGCATCCTGAGCGCGTTCGCCACCAGATCCCGTGCGCCGATGCTTTCAGTGCCCATGGAGCGTGGGCGGGTCATCATCTTCACCTGGTTCGGCAACATGAGCGGAATCTCGGCCGTATCCTCAATGGTCACGAGTCGCTCGTGAGGTGGCACGAGCGCCAGAAGCGCATTCATGAAGGTGGTTTTTCCGGTGCCCGTTCCGCCACTGATCAGGATGTTCTGCTTTCCCTGGATGCAGGCGTTCAGGAAGTGCGCCATGCGTTGGTCGAGGGAGCCGTTTTTTGCGAGGGCGGCCAGACTGTAACGTTTTGGAAATCTCCGGATCGTGATGCAGGGGCCGATTTCAGTGATCGGAGGTGCGGCGATATGAACCCTTGAACCGTCCGGAAGGCTCGTCATGCCGAGCGGGGTTTCGGGTGTGATCTGCTTTCCGGTCGGCTCCATGAGAATCCGGACGATCCGGTTCAGTTCCTCGAGACTTTTGAATCGAACCGGGGTGACCACGATCTGTCCGCGTTTTTCGATGGCGATGTTTCGAAGATCGTTCACCATGATCTCCGTCACATCCGGATCCTGCAGCACGGTGTTCAACAGTCCCAGGTCCGGAAGCCGGATTCCCCTGCTGGTCGCAGCAGGATTCGGATCCGTGGCGCCTGTCGGCATCGCCCCGGCATTCGAGTCGGTCTTTTCGTTTTCATCGACATTGGTGCGGAAGCCCATGCTCAAATTATCCACAGTTTGTGTAAATGATGCTAGGATGTTTACAAGCAATGACCATGGGCCAGGACAAAGGATTGACGCACAAGGATGATTCGAGCGGGGGAGTGGCGGTTCAAGAAGCGGTGCCGAAGACCGCCGAACCGAAGCGTTATGCGGTCCTGCTTCACAATGACGATTACACAACCATGGAATTTGTCGTCGAGGTCTTGACGAACGACTTTTCGAAACCATCTGAAGAGGCGATGGCCTTGATGTTGAAAGTCCATGAAGAAGGTAAGGCGGTGGCCGGTATTTACTCGTTCGAGATTGCCGAAGCCAAGGTCGAAAAAGTCACGGAAAAGGCGCGACGCTCCGGGTTTCCCCTGAAGCTGAGCCTCGAGCCCGTGGAAAGGAGTTGAGTCATGATCGGAAAAAGAGCTGAATCCGTTTTGAATCGTGCCCTCGCAAATGCCGTGGAGAGCAAGCATGAGTTCCTCACGCTCGAACATGTCATGCTGGTATTGCTGGACGAGCCCGAGGTGATGCAGGTGCTCGAGGCCTGCAAGGCGGACATCGGTCGACTCAAAACCGATCTGAAAGCTTATCTCCAGAAAGAGGTCCCGCTCGCCCCGAAGACGGAAAAGGGGGATCCCGAGAATCCGATCGCCACTTTGGGTGTGCAGCGTTTGGTCCAACGGGCCATTTTCCAGGTACAGTCGGCCGGTAAAACCGAGATCGAGCCTGCCGACCTCCTGGTTGCGATCTTCCAGGCGAAAGATTCCTGGTCGTTGTACTTGCTCGGCCAGCAGGGTGTGGAGAGGTTGGATGTCGTGAACTTCTTGAGTCACGGACAAACCTCGGACGATGCCGGCCCAGCCTCCGGGCAAGAGGCTCCGGAAACACCGAAGTCTTCTGAAGGCCGGGCTTCTGCCAATGACGCTCTTTCGAGCTACACCACGAATTTGAACGAAGCGGCGAAACAGGGCCGCCTGGATCCGCTGGTGGGCAGGAAGAACGAGCTCGATCGCGTGATTCAGACCCTTTGTCGCCGGAGAAAGAACAATCCTCTCCTGGTCGGCGAGGCCGGAGTCGGTAAGACTGCGATCGCGGAAGGGCTCGCCCAACGGGTCGTGTCGGGTGAGGTTCCCGAGCTTCTGAAACAAGCGGTGGTTTATTCTTTGGATCTCGGCTCATTGTTGGCCGGTACGAAGTTCCGAGGGGACTTCGAACAGCGGATGAAGCGCATCATTCAGGCCCTCGAGGTGAAGCACAACAAAGGTGTGTTTCCCGTCCTGTTCATCGACGAAATCCACACCATCATCGGTGCCGGTTCGGTGAACGGCGGTACCGTCGATGCGGCCAATTTGCTGAAGCCCATGCTCGCCCGGGGTGAGATCCGGTGCTTCGGATCCACGACTTTTGGGGAATACCGCAACATTTTCGGTAAGGACCAGGCGCTCTCGCGGCGTTTTCAGAAAGTGGAAGTGCCCGAGCCGACCCAGGACGAGACGATCCAGATCCTCCACGGACTGCGTCCCCAGTTCGAATCCCATCACCATGTGGTGTATTCACAGGATTCGATCAAGACGGCTGTCGAGCTTTCGGTGAAGCATTTGACCGACCGGTTTCTCCCGGACAAGGCGATCGACGTTCTCGACGAGGTGGGAGCCAAGCTCCGGATCAAGCGGATGAGAGAAGGCGTTGCGGAAGATGCCCCTCCGACCGAGGTGACCGCTCTCGACATCGAAGAAATGATCGCGCAGATGGCGAGGATTCCGGCCAAGACCGTCACACACTCGCAGAAGGACCGGTTGCAGGGTCTGGACAGGAATCTCAAGCTCAGCATCTTCGGCCAGGATTCTGCGGTCGATCGCATCGTGTCTTCCATCCGTTTGGCCCGTTCGGGACTTCGGAGCGGAGACAAACCGATCGGTTCGTTCCTCTTTTGCGGTCCGACCGGTGTCGGGAAGACCGAGTTGTCCAAGCAACTGGCAAGCCACATGGGGGTCGCCTTCCTGCGTTTCGACATGTCGGAGTACATGGAGCAACACACCGTCTCACGCTTGATCGGAGCACCTCCCGGTTATGTCGGGTTCGAGCAGGCGGGCTTGCTCACCGATGCTGTCATGAAGAATCCCCATTCCGTGGTGTTGCTCGATGAGATCGAGAAGGCCCATCCGAGTGTGTGGAATATACTCCTGCAGGTGATGGATCACGGGTTTCTCACAGATAATAACGGAAAGAAGGCGGACTTCAGGAACGTCATCCTGATCATGACTTCGAACGTCGGCTCACGGGACGCCGAACGCCGGATGGTCGGATTTGTGAGCGACCTTGCCGGATCCGATGCCGCACAGAAAGAGCTCGAGCGGGTGTTCTCACCCGAATTCCGGAACCGTCTGGATTCGATCATCTTTTTCAGCCCGATGGACATGCGGATGATGGACCAGGTTGTCGGCAAACAGATTGTGGAGCTCGAACACCTCTTGCTTGCGAAGCACGTCGAAATCGAGTTCGAGCCCGAGGTCCGGACCTGGCTCGCTGAGAAAGGTTACGATCGCAAGATGGGAGCCCGGCCTTTGGCCCGGGTGATCCAAGACGAGATCAAGCGACCGCTTTCGGAGGAGATCCTCTTCGGAAAACTCGAGCAGGGCGGTGCCGTACGGGTGGTGCTGAAGGACGGCAAGCCACATTTCGTGGTGGAATCCCGTGCGCCGAGTGGATCGGTTTCGACCCCGGTCGAAAAAGCAGAATCCTGATCGGGAACCGGAATCGGTGCCAGAAGGCGTCCGGTCCGACAGGGGTCGTTTTGGCTCCGATTTCGACTCGGAGAAAAGCGCATCGCATCAAGATGCTGCAATGATTTGATTTTCGACAGTGTTCCGAACCCGGCTGTTTTGGCACGGGATTCGCTGTGTGGAAGTTCCATGAGGGAATGTTCCTTCAGACCACACGCGATTCCACCAAAGGGGGGCGGAACACCATGCAGAACTATTCGTATCGAATCATCCTCGCAATCCTGATGTTTGCGATTGTCGGAAAGGCCAAGGCGCAAGTGCCCGGCGATCAGATCCGGCTGGGGACTCCGACCTATGCAGGAACCGGGTGTCCTCTCGGGACCGTCTCCGCCACCTTGAGTCCGGATGCCCAGAGCCTGAGCATCCTGTTCGGTTCGTTCCAGGCCCAAGCAGGGGGAATGTCCGGAAATACCGTGGATCGTAAAGCTTGTAACATCGCGATTCCGGTCAACGTGCCCGGGGGCTATTCGGTTTCGGTCATCAAGATCGATTACCGTGGCTATTCGAGAATCCCGATGAATGCCAGTGCCACCTTTGATGTGGAATATTTCTTCGCAGGACAGAACGGTCCCGCTTATCACAAGAATTTCGTCGGTGCGAATGACGGTAACTTCAACTTGAACAACACCCTCGTGGCCACGGCCAATGTGTGGTCGCCGTGCGGCCAAGATGTGAACTTACGAACCAATACCAGTATCGCCGTGCAAACCAATGGAATGAACGAGCAGGCGATCATGACTCTCGACTCCGCCGATCTTTCGGCCGGAGTGGTGTATCAGCTCCAGTGGAGGACTTGCGGAGGAGGCAATCCGGGTAATGGAGGCTGGGGCAATGGCGGGGGATACCCTCAGCCAACTCCGGTGCCGAATCCCAATCCGTATCCTTATCCCGGGCAAGTCGGTCCTTGTGTGATCAACTCCTACTATGATCAGCGTGGGTTCCAGGTGTACATGGTCAAGGATGGAACCGGTCGCGTGATGGGGAACACCGTCCAGTACGCCGAAGCGCTCCGGATCGCCGAGCAATCCCGGCAAATGGGCTTCTGCTCCAGCATCATCAACAATGTGCAACAGGGCGGATACCCCGGACAGGGTGGATACCCCGGACAGGGTGGATACCCCGGACAGGGTGGATACCCCGGACAGGGCTGTCAGATCATGGCTGGAGGCAATGCCTACGGACAGCGCTTCTACCGGGTGGTCGATCGCTCGGGCCGGATCCTGTTCAACACTCCGGACTACAATCAGGCGATGCAATTCGCCCAGCAGAACCCGGCTTGCCGGTAAGGTCTGAAAAACTCCAGTGAGGTGAACCCGGGGGGGTGATGTCCTCCGGGTTTTTTCATTTCGACAGGGCGAACGCCCACGCGATCACCACGAAGAGAAATCCGAATCCGATCGGTGCCACACGCAGGTAGGTTTCTTTTTCGCCCACCTGGTCATGCAACATGCTCCGGACAGCGACGATGGACTGGAAGGCAAGAGGAACCCCCACGGCACTTCCTGCTGCAAGCGCGGCGAAGTGAGCGGGTTCGATCACTTTCGAAAGCAGAAGGTTCGACATGGTCGAAGTGCCGACGAAGATCGATCCCAAGAACCCGAGGATCGGAGCTCCCTCGGTGAGCCAAAAAGTGGGAAGTGAGCCGGTGAGAATCTCGAGGCTACCGTTCACACGGAGTTGTTGGACCAGGAAGGTGGTGCAAAAAAACACGAAGAGGGTCTTCCTCGAGCGGATCGTGGTCTCCAGCAGGATGGCACGCATGGAATGGATCCGCTTCACCGAGGGGATCATGAGCAAACCGAACAGGATGAAAACGATACCCGGATTGAACATCCTGATCTCGGATCCTTCGAAGCGACGATCCATCCAGATCGTCTTCCCGGCCCACATGCAAAAGAGAAGGAGTCCATACACCGTCAACCCCTTCCACTCGAGAGATTGAACCGCGTCACTCCCGAAAAACCGGCGTGCGGACCAAAGACCGAACAAGAAAGTGACAAAAGCCGGTCCCAAAGCGGAAAGCTCGGGCCCGGTTCGGGAGATGATCGCACCCGACGCGATATACACGGCACTCAAGGACAATGTCCAGAGGGACTCCTTCAGTTTCCATCTCCCACCGATGAGTCGAGCGGAGATCCAGGGCGCGATCACCATCAGGGGAGTCAGGTGAAGAAAAATATCGTGTGCGGGTGATGCATCCGGAAAGCCGAGTCGGGTGGGGGTGCCGAGCGCCCCGTAAGGAATGCCCACGACACAGCTCAGGAAGGGAAGGAGGGCACACCACTTCAACTCAAAATGCAGGGCCAGGAGAATGGGGGCGATCACCAGGGTCGGGGTGCCGAATCCGCTCGAGCCCTCCACCATCAGTGCCAGTGGAAACGAGACCAGGATTCCTTGCACCACCCGGTTCGGAGAGATGCCCCGGACCAGGCGGGCGAGGGAATCGATGATCCCGGCTTTCCGGGCCATCTCCAAAAAGAAGAAGGCCCCGATCAGGATGAACCCGATCTCGAAGGTCAGAATGAGGGTTTTTTGCGTTGCGCGAGCCCAAACGGTTTCATTGGCGCGGAAGAGGGTGCCCGTGAGGAGGGTGCCACTCAGCATGGCATAGAACGACGCATGAGTGAGAGGAAGGCGTAAGCCCGCGAATCCCAAAAAGAGGATCAGGAAGGGAATCAATGCCGCGACTTGCATAGGGGAATGGGGCAGAGCATAGCCCCGATATGTGCTGAAAACCATTAAAAAATCACCGGAATAATCGCTAAAAAACGCTTGATGGGGGCTCCCCCTTTCGCCTAACCTTGAAACCGTGAACGACCTCGTTGCCCTGCTCCGTACTGTTTTGGGTCCGAATGCGGTATCTGTCGATCCGGGTGATCTGCAGGCATACGGTAAGGATTGGACCAAAGCGCATGAGCCGGCACCATTGGCCATTTGCTTTCCTTCCTCGACTGAAGAAGTCTCGCGCCTGTTGGCTTTGTGCTTTCGTGATGGGATCGCCGTGGTTCCCTCCGGGGGGCGTACCGGTCTCGCTGGAGGTGCGGTCGCGGCCAAAGGAGAAGTGGTTCTCAGTCTCGAGCGCATGCGGAAGATGGGGCCGGTCGATCCGCTCGCGCTGACCGTTCAGGTCGAGGCCGGAGCCGTCACCGAGGCGGTGCACGAACACTGCAAACCGCACGGGCTGACCTGGCCTGTGGATTTTGCTTCCAAGGGCTCTTCCACTGTCGGGGGCAACATCGCCACCAACGCAGGTGGTGTGCGGGTGATCCGTTACGGACTCACCCGGAACTGGGTGCTCGGCTTGACCGTGGTTCTCATGGAAGGGACCGTCTTGCGGATGAACGGTTCTTTGGAAAAAAACAACACCGGTATCGACCTCAGGCAGGTCTTCATCGGGAGTGAAGGCATTCTCGGAGTCATCACTGAAACCACTTTGAAGCTCACCGCTCTGCCCGGTGACCGGGATGTGTTTTTGTTCGGGCTCGCAGACCTTCCCGCGGTGTTCGACCTGTTCGAGGCGGCTCGCAAAAGCCGCTTGCTCGTCAACGCCTTCGAGTGTTTCTCGCAGGATTGTCTCGAGCAGGTGCTGGAGCACAGAAATTTGTCCGCGCCGTTCACCTCTCCCTGCGCCCAGTATGTCCTCCTCGAGGTGGAACGTCCCACCGGGGCTTCGGGACAGGAGGCGGTCGAAACATGGTTGACCGGTTTGATGGAGTCGGGACTGGTGAAGGATGCGGTTCTGGCCCAGTCTGAAAAAGAGGCTTCCAACCTTTGGGCCATGCGAGAAGGCATTTCCGAGTCCCTCGCCCATCGCGGACTTCTGCACAAACACGATATCTCCCTCCCCATTCACCGGCTGAAGGAGTTCATCGAGATTTGGACCCGGGACATCGATCAGAACTATCCCGGTCTGAAACCCTACATCTTCGGGCACATCGGAGACGGAAATCTCCATGTGAACCTGATGAAGCCCGAGTCCATGCCGGTGGGTGAGTTCAAGGCACTTTGCAAAAAAGCGGACGAGGGCATGTTCGCCTGGATCCGCCGATTCGAAGGATCGGTTTCAGCCGAGCACGGAATCGGCCTGTTGAAGCGTCACTTGCTCTCGTATTCGCGGTCCGACGATGAGATCCGACTGATGCGACAAATGAAGCAATCGTTCGATCCGAAGGGTCTGCTCAACCCAGGGAAGGTTCTCCCCGAATGATTTCCGCGGTGTTGATCGTCAAGAACGAGAGGCAGCAGCTTGAAACGACTCTGCCACTGTTGTCATTTTGCGACGAGATTGTCGTGGTGGACAGCGGGAGTGATGACGGAACCGCAGAGTTCGCAAGACAAGCCGGTTGCCGGGTGATCCAACAGCCCTTTTTGGGTTACGGGGCGCAGAAAGCTTATGCGGTGGACCAAGCCCGAAATGACTGGGTCCTGAACATCGATGCCGACGAAAAGGTCACGCCCGACCTTGCCCGCGAGATTCAAGAGTTTGTTTCTCGGGCTGGAGTCGAGGACGCCGGCCTCGAGATCCCCCGTCGCCTGGTGTTCATGGGAACCGAATTCCGGTACGGAAAGGAGTCCCGGGACCGAGTGCTCCGGCTTTTCCGGAAGTCCTGTGGAAACTTCGATCAGGCCGCCGTTCATGAAAAGGTCCGGTTGGTTCGAGGCAAGATTCATCGGGCGGGGGAGCCTCTCCTCCACGAGAGCTATCCCTCTCTGGATGTGTACGTTTCAAAAATGAACCGCTACACCAGTCTCGGTGCCGAAGAGGGGCTTCGGGCGCATCCCCGCCGAATCGCTTTGCTTTATGCTGCGGCGTTTCCAGTCAAATTCTTGCAGTTTTTGATCCAGCACGGGAACCTATTGAACGGTCGGGCAGGCTGGTGCTGGAGTGTTCTTTCTGCCTATGCCTTCTTTGTGAAGCATCTGAAGCTCCATGAGTTGAAATCCCATTCCCGCGTGGCTAAACTGGGGAAATGAAAAAACTCCAGTTGATGGTTTTGACGTTGAGCTTTTTGGTCGCGCCCATGTCGGCGCTTGCGAATGATGAGAATCAGGCGGCCCCGGATTCCCAGTACAAAAACTGGGAACTGATCGCGAATAAGGACGGTCTCAAGACTTTCCAGCGTGATACGGATCAAGGCATCGTCGGTTTCCGCGGTGAGACCGTGATGGACGCCACCCTCGAACAGATCGCCACCGTGCTGGCCGACATGCCGAGCCGGAAGAAGTGGATGGACGAGGTTGTGGAAGCCAAGCGCATCCGGATGAGTTCCATCTTTGACCGGGTCGAGTACAACCACACCGCGGTACCCTGGCCTTTCCAGAACCGTGATTTTGTCTACTCCGCCAAAGTGGATGTGAACACCAAGGAAAAAACAATGGTGATCACGATGCAATCGGTGGAAGCCGCCGAGATGCCTTCGCAGGACGGGATCGTTCGCGGTCAGATGCACCTGAGTCGCTACTACTTGAAAGCGATCGAAGGCGGCAAGAAGACCTTTGTGACCGCAGAGATCATTGTGGATCCGAAGGGTGCGATTCCGAAATGGATCGTCCGCTTGAAGCAGAAGAAATGGCCCCGGAACACGCTTTCCGGTCTGGCTCGTTACATCGCGAACAACAAGATCGACGTACCGAAAGAGTTCCAGGTCTTCGGGAAGTGATAATTCGATCAGGCCGGGAGGGCGAGAGCCTTCCCGGCCTTTTCTGTTTTAAAGGTGGATCCTTCGCCCATCCACTGCCAAGGCCGCCTCTTTTACGGCCTCCGACAGGGTCGGGTGGGCGTGACAGGTGCGGGCCACATCCTCAGCCGATCCGCCGTACTCGAGCACTGTCGCGCCTTCACTGATGAGGTCGGAGGCCCGGGGACCGAAAATGTGCATGCCGAGCAACTTGTCGGTCTTCGCATCGGCAAGGAGTTTCACGAGGCCTTCAGATTCATCCATGGCCTTGGCCCGGCCGTTGGCCAGGAACGGGAAGGTCCCGGTCTTGTACTCGATGCCTTTTGCTTTGAGCTCCTCTTCTGTGAAGCCGACACCGGCGACTTCAGGCCAAGTGTACACGATCCAAGGAATGTTGTGGTAGTTCACGTGGCCGGCCTGACCCGCCATGATCTCGGCCGCGGCGATGCCTTCTTCCTCGGCCTTGTGGGCGAGCATCGGGCCCTGCACGCAATCTCCGACCGCATAGATCCCTTTCACCTTGGTTTCAAAGTGATCATTGATATCGATCCGACCTTTTTCGTTGGCAGCGAGCCCCACTTTGTCGAGCTGAAGCCCGTCGGTGTAGGGGCGACGTCCGGTGGCGACCAGGATCAGGTCACACTCGATCATTTCCTTCACTCCCGTGCCGCGGTCCATGACTTCGACCTGCATGCGGGAGCCGGCAGGTGTGGCACCCAGAGCCTGGGTGTTCAGCTTGAACTCGAGACCTTGTTTGGTGAGAGATTTCTTCGCTTCATTGGCGATCTGCTGGTCCATCACAGAGAGGATCTTGTCGGCGAACTCGATGACGGTGACCTTGGCGCCCAAGCGTTTCCAGACCGAGCCCATCTCGAGACCGATCACACCCCCGCCCACGACCACCAGGTGGTTCGGGACTTCCTGGATGTTGAGGGCGTCGGTCGAAGAGATGATCTTCTTGCCGTCGAATTTGAGGTTCGGGAGCTCGATCACTTCGCTTCCGGTCGCGATCATGACCTTCGGCGCTTTCAGGAGCCGCTTGGTCGGACCGTCGACTTCCACCAGTTTGAAATCGCCCTCAAGACCTGCGAACCGGCCGTAGCCTTGGGCCCACTCGATTTTGTTTTTCTTGAAGAGCCCGGCGATCCCTTGGGTGAGTTGCTTCACCACTTCGTCCTTGCGGGAGATCATCTGCGGGACGTTGATCTTGAGCCCGTCCATTTCAATGCCGTGTTTCTTGAACTTGTACTGGGCCATCGAGAAGTGCTCACTCGAATCGAGCAAGGCCTTCGAGGGGATGCAGCCCACGTTCAGGCAGGTGCCTCCCAGGGAGGCTCGCTTCTCGACGCAAACGACTTTCAGGCCGAGCTGGGCCGCGCGGATCGCGCCCACGTAGCCGGCCGGTCCACCACCGATGATGATCAGGTCAAATTGTTCTGGATTCATGGTTTTTCCTTAATGGTTCCCGGTTTCAGGCGAAATCGAGTCCGAGTTTTTCTGGGTTCTCGAGGAGTTCCTTCACTTTCACAAGGAAGGTCACCGCCTCCTTGCCGTCGATGATCCGGTGGTCGTAGGACAGTGCCAGGTACATCATGGGGCGGATCTCGACCTTGCCGTTGATCGCGACCGGACGGTCCATGATCTTGTGCATGCCGAGGATCCCGCTTTGCGGCGGATTCAGGATCGGGGTCGAAAGCAGGGATCCATAGGTCCCGCCGTTCGAAATGGTGAAAGTTCCACCGCTCATGTCGGCGATCGAGAGCTTGTTGTTGCGAGCCTTGAGCGCGAGCTCGCCGATGGCTTTCTCGATCCCGGCGAAGTCGAGCTTCTCGGCTCCCCGGACGACCGGAACCACCAGGCCACGCTCGGTCCCGACGGCAACGCCGATGTCTGCGTAATCGTGATAAACGATGTCAGAGCCGTCGATCGAGGCGTTCACAGCCGGGAGTTCTTTGAGTGCGAGCGTGCAGGCGCGGGTGAAGAAGGACATGAAGGAGAGCTTCACGCCGTATTTCTTCTCGAAAGCGTCTTTGTGCTTCGCGCGCACGTCTTGAACGGGCTTCATGTCGACTTCATTGAAGGTGGTCAGGATCGCAGCCGTATGCTGGGCGAACACCAGGCGCTCGGCAATGCGCTTCCGGATCGAAGGCATCGGAACGCGGCGATCGCCCGGCTTGTCGTTGATGGTCGGCAAGCGGCTCGCCGTGGGTGCGGATTTTGCTCCGCCCGAGGCGATGAAGGCCATGACGTCGCCCTTCAGGATGCGACCGTCTTTGCCGGTTCCTTGGATTTGGGACGGGTTCACATTCGCTTCCACGACGGCTTTGCGGACTGCGGGGCTCAGGGACTCGAGCGAGGCCTGGCTCGCTGCGGGGGCGGCCGGAGCCGGAGTGGTCGGACGGGATGCGCTCGGAGGAGGGGGCGGGGTCTTGTCTGCAGAGGTGCCTGCGGTGCCGGTCACTGAGTCGTCGATGAAAGCGATGGCCGATTTCACGGCCACGCGTTCTCCATCCCCCTTCAGGATGGTGAGGGCGCCGGAATGTTCGGCAACGATCTCGACAGTGGCCTTGTCGGACTCGATTTCGAGCAGGACTTCGCCCGCTTTGACGGCTTGGCCGTTTTGCTTGGTCCACTTCAGGATGCTGACTTCAGTGATGGATTCTCCGACGAGCGGGGCGAGGATTTCGTGTTTCATGTTTGCTCCTAATCTTGAAAGGCTTTCAGGATGATTTCCTGTTGTTCTTTATCGTGAAGTTTCTTGGATCCGACCGCGGGCGAGGCGCAAATTTCGCGACCGACGTAGGTGAGGCCGAGTTTCGGGAATCGCGTGCCGAAATTGGACAGCGCCCCGGACCACATGCCCTGGAAGTACATCCAAGCACCCATGTTGCGGGGTTCTTCTTGGACGAAAAACACCTCTTTTGCATCCGGGTAGCGTTCGAGGATGCGAGCCAGTTCCTGCTCAGGCCAAGGGTAAAGTTGCTCCATGCGAAGGATGGCGTTCTGGAAAGCACCCCGCTTTTCGCGCTCTTCCAGCAACTCGTAATTGATCTTGCCGGAGCAGATCATGACGCGCTTCACTCCGGCTGCCGCACGGGAATCGGTGAGTGCCGAATCATCGATCACTTCCTGGAACGTGCGTTCGGTCAGATCCACCAGTTCTGAAACGGCTTTGGGATGACGGAGCAGGCTCTTCGGGGTCATGACGACCAAGGGCTTCCGGAAGTTCCGCTTCACCTGGCGGCGGAGCAAATGGAAGATCTGCGCCGGGGTGGTCGGATAGGCGACGGTCATGTTGTCTTTTCCGCACAGCTGCAGGAAGCGCTCGAGGCGCGCAGAAGAATGCTCCGGTCCTTGGCCTTCGAAGCCGTGAGGCAAGAGCAAGGTGAGACCCGAGGCGCGGTGCCACTTGGATTCGGAAGTCGTGATGAATTGGTCGATCATCACCTGGGCGCCGTTGGCGAAGTCACCGAACTGGGCCTCCCAGATCACGAGCGAATCCGGGTCCGACACCGAGTAGCCGAATTCGATCCCCATCGCAGCGGTCTCGGACAGGTGCGAGTTGTGAATCGAGATCTTGGCCTCCGGATGAAGGCTGTTGATCGGAGTGTGTGCTTCGTTGGTTTCGAAGTGGGTCACCACCGCATGACGGTGGGTGAATGTTCCCCGACGGACATCTTGACCGGTCATGCGGACCGGGGTGCCCTCGTTCACCAAAGTGGCGTAGGCGAGCACTTCCGCGTTCCCCCAGTCGATCCCTTTGCCTTGTTCGACGGCCTGGATCCGGCCTTCGAAAAGTCGCTCCAGTTTGGGGTGGACCTTGAAGCCCTCGGGAAAGCGGTTGATCTTTTTTGCAACGGTCACGAGTTCATTGGCGCTGACCGAGGTCTTCACCGGTTTGAACAGGTCCACCGGGTGGGCGTGGTGGTATTTGGACCAGTAAGGTCCCTGGTATTCCGAGTACGTGGGCTCCGGCTTTTCGGCACGGACCTTTTCGAGGGCTTTGGCCAGCGGGGCCATGGCCTCGTCCTGGAGGAGTTTCGGTTGGTCTTCGGTGATCACGCCTTCAGCCGCCAGTCGGGAAGCGTAAACGCCGCGAGGGGTGTCGTGTGCACTGATGCTTCTGTAAAGTTGTGGTTGGGTGAAGGAAGGTTCGTCTCCCTCGTTGTGTCCGTAGCGGCGGTAACACACGAGATCGATGAACACGTCTTTCTTGAAGCGGTAGCGGAATTCGGTCGCGATCCGGACCGTGTGCCAGAGGGTTTCAGGTTCGTCGCCGTTCACGTGGAACACGGGGGCGTCGAACGCGCGAGCGAGATCCGTGCAGTAGCGGGTGGAGCGGGAGTCACGCGGATCGGTGGTGAATCCGACCTGGTTGTTCGAGATGATGTGGATCGTTCCGCCCACGGTGTAACCGTCGAGTTTCTGGGCCTGGATCGTCTCGTACACCACGCCTTGACCCGCAAAAGCGGCGTCACCGTGCATGAGGATCGAAAGCACTTTGGTGCGCTCGGAATCCTTGCGCTGTTTCTGTTTCGCCCGGGCCATCCCGGACACGACAGGATTGATGAATTCCAGGTGGGAAGGGTTGAATCCGAGGGAAAGGTGAACCGACTTGCCCTGGCGGGTGGTGAAGTCGAGGGAGTGACCCTTGTGGTACTTCACGTCACCTTCGCCGTGGTCCGTGGACAAACGATAATTGTCGTCGAACTCGGCAAAGAGCATCTCCGGATTTTTCTTCAGGATGTTCACCAGGACGTTCAAGCGTCCTCGATGGGCCATCCCGAGAACGACTTCTTCGGCACCCAATCCTGCGGCCGTCTCGATGGCGCAATCGAGTCCGGGGATCAATGCTTCACCGCCTTCGATCGAAAAGCGCTTCTGCGCCACGTAGCGGGTGTGAATGAAACGCTCGAGGCTTTCGCTTTCGGTCAGGCGCTTCAGGATGTGTCTTTGGTCTTCGCTTCCGACCCGGTAATTTCCAGAAAGTGCTTCAAAACGGCTCTGGATGAACTGCTTTTCCTCCTCGTTCTGGAACTGGAGGGTTTCGATCCCGACCGGTCCGGCGTAGATGGCCCGCAAGCGTGCGAGGATGGTCGAAAGTGGAGACGGCTCCAGCCCGATCGAACCTGCGATCCGGAATGTTTCTGTGAGGTCGCTCTCGCTCAATCCGAATTTCGCCAGTGAAAGTTCGGGTGCGGCTTCGGTGCCGGGTAGAAGCGGGTTGATACGTGCTTCCAAGTGTCCGTGGGTCCGATAGGCTTCGATCAGACGGAAGACTTTCAGTTCGCGCTCGAGATCTCCCCCGGTCGGAGTGGCCCAACCGGATTCCTGAACGGCGCTGGTCGCTTCCACCAGAGTGGTGACTTCACCGAGATAGATCCCGTCGAAAAAGTACCTCCACGACGGGTCCACCGAATCGGGATTTTCCACATAGCTCGTGTACAAATCTTCGATATATTCGGCGTTGATGCTTTTCAGGTACTCGAAGTTCCGGAGATCGGGCTGAATTTCAGGGTTCAAGCTTGGATTTTTCCTTTGATTACACCGTAATAGTTGCCAGCGCTTCCGTCAATCGGTACAGTGTTCCCATGAGCCATCAGAGAACCAACCGGACGCACACTTGTGGGGAATTGGGAGTCAATCATTTGAACCAGGAGGTCACCCTCTGTGGGTGGGTGGCCAAGCGCCGGGACCATGGCGGGCTCATCTTCATCGACTTGCGCGACCGGTACGGTCTGACGCAGATTGTCTTCGATCCGGCTGTTGCGGGTGGTGCGGCTGCCCATGAGCTCGCAGGCAAGCTCAGGTCCGAATATGTCCTTTGGTGCAAGGGCAAGGTCCGCTCCCGACCGGAAGGCATGGTCAATTCCAAGCTCGTCACCGGCACCATTGAGGTGGCGTGTCATGATTTGAAGATCTTGTCCGAGGCCAAAACCCCTCCGTTCCCCATTGAAGACGAAGTGGATGTCGCGGAGCAGGTGCGTCTTGAGTACCGATACCTCGACCTCCGTCGGCCCTACCTTCAGAAGAACCTGATCACCCGTCACAAGATGCTCCAGATCGTCCGTCAGCACCTCGACGAGCACCAGTTCATCGAGGTCGAAACGCCGATCCTCTACAAGAGCACACCCGAAGGTGCCCGTGACTTCATCGTGCCTTCGCGCTTGAATCCGGGAGAATTCTACGCTCTTCCTCAGAGTCCGCAGACCTTGAAGCAGCTATTGATGATTTCGGGGATGGATCGTTATTTCCAGATCGCCCGTTGTTTCCGCGACGAGGATCTCCGTGCCGACCGGCAACCCGAGTTCTCGCAGATCGACATCGAGACCTCCTTCCTCGACGAAGAGGCCTTGTTCCCGATTTTGGAGGAAATGATCCAGAAGCTCTGGAAGAAGCTCCTGAATGTCGACATCCCGAGACCCTTCCCCCGGATGGCCTATCGCGAGGCGATGGACCGTTTCGGAAGTGACAAGCCGGATGTCCGTTTCGGGCTCGAGCTCCAGGACCTGTCTTCCATCTTCGCGAAGTCCGAATTCAAGGTGTTCTCGACCGCTCTGGCTCCGAATGCCCGCGGAATCCGGGGCTCGGTCCGCGCCCTGGTCGTGCACGAAAAGGCGGAGAGCTTCTCGCGCAAGGATCTCGACGATTTGACCAAGCATGTTTCCGCCTTCGGAGCCAAGGGGCTCCTCTGGATCAAGATCACTCCGGAGGGCGAGATGCAATCTCCCGCCGCCAAGTTCTTCAGCGCCGAAGAAAAGCAAGCGCTCACTGAACGTCTCGCGCTCAAGCCCGGGTCTCTCGTGTTCATCGTCGCCGACAAGAACAAGGTCGTGTACGACGCCCTCGGTGCCCTCCGTCTGGAGCTCGGTCACCGGCTCGGAATCATCCCCAAGCCTGAAGACAAGAACTTTGCCTTCCTTTGGGTGGTGAACTTCCCGCTCCTCGAGTTCGACGACAAAGAGGGGCGCTACTTCGCTTGCCACCATCCTTTCACCTCTCCGCGCCCTGAGTTCTTCGAAGATTTCATCCATGGACGCAACATGGACGCGCTCGAAGCCTCTGCGTATGACATGGTGTTGAACGGGGTCGAGGTCGGGGGCGGATCGCTCCGGATTTACCGTTCGGATGTCCAAGCGGCCATGTTCAAACTCCTCGGGCTGTCGCCGGAAGAAGCGAAGGAAAAATTCGGTTTCTTCATCGATGCGCTCCAGTACGGAACACCTCCGCACGGTGGGCTGGCCTTCGGTGTGGACCGCCTGGCAGCACTCATTTGCGGAGTCGGTCCGATCCGTGACGTGATGGCTTTCCCGAAGACGCAAAAAGGAACCGATCTGATGGCCGGCACACCTTCCGAGGTGACACGCGACCAGCTCCAGGAGCTGAACGTGATGGTGGTCAAACCCCAGAAAAAAGAGGCCTGATCTGCAATGCACACCACTCCCGAATTTTCCTTCCGGACGCGTGAGCGCAACCTGAAGCGGCTCGAGGAGGAGGAGTTCGATTTCCTCGTGATCGGTGGCGGGATCACCGGGGCCGGAGTGGCCTGGGATGCGGCCTCGAGAGGGTACAAAGTCGCACTGGTGGAGAAGGGGGATTTCGCCGAGGGAACCTCCTCGCGATCCTCGAAGCTCATTCATGGCGGTCTCCGCTACCTCGAGCACTATGAGTTTCCGCTCGTCTTCGAAGCCCTGAGTGAACGCCATTACCTGATGCAAGCCGCCCCTCACTTGGTCAAACCGCTTCCGTTTTACATGCCGGTGTACCGCTCGAGTCCCCATTCTCCGACCCTTCTCAGTGCGGGAATGTGGCTCTATGACCTGCTTTCGATGTTCCGGGCACCCGGGCTCCACCAGCGGATTTCAGCCGGAGTTTCATCCCGGATCATTCCCGGAATCAAACGGGATGGCTTGCGTTGCTCGTTCAAGTATTTCGACGCTTCGATGTGGGACGACGCTCTGGTTCTCGATGTGCTGATGAAAGCGCATGAGTCCGGTGCTTGTGTTGTGTCACGGTCTCGCGCTGTCAGTGCCGGCCGGGACGATCAGGGCAAAATCACCTCGATGCAGATCCGGGACGAGCTCGCTGGACGTGAGATTCCGGTCCGGTTCAAGAAATTGATCGTCTGTGCCGGCGTTTGGACGGATGAGATCGGTTCGATTCTCGGAGGTGACTCCTGGAAAAACTGGATCGCCCCCAGTCGCGGAGTGCACCTCGTGTTCGATTGGAAACGCTTCCCGGTACCCGGTGCGGTGACCATGCAGATCGAGGACGGACGGATCGCCTTCGCCATTCCGAGACGGGACTACGGGCAGGGGATCACCTTGGTCGGAACCACCGATGGACCGTGCTCTTTGCCTCCCGACCGGGTCGAGGATGAAGCCCAAGCCATTGCCGACGATCGAGCCTACTTGCTCAAGCTTTTGGCCCAGTATTTTCCGGATCTCGGCATCACCGAGGCCGATGTTTTGAGCCATACGATCGGGATCCGCCCCTTGGTCCGTCCGGACAGGAATTCGCAGAGTGGCGACTCGAAGAGCCTCCAGAAGGTTTCCCGCGAGCACACGATTGACGAGGGCCCGGGAGGGTCGGTGATCGTCGCGGGAGGCAAGTACACGACTTTCCGCCGGATGGCGGAGGAAATCGTCGATTTTGCCACTCGCCAGATCCCCAAAGTCGAGCCGCTGACCGAAACGGCACTGTTCGTTCCGGCCATGCCGAGCGAGGTCCAGCGGGCGAGAGAAGTCGCCCGCGCACGCGGATATGCGGTCCCCGAAAAACTTTTCGAACGTTATGGAGCCGACGCGCTCGAAATTTATCAGATTCACATTTCCGAGTGCGATCAGAACACGACGGATCCGGAAGGCTTTCCGATGCTCGAGGCCCAGTTCCGCTACTCCGTCCGGCATCAGATGGTGTTGACCGTCGAAGACTTTGTCCGGCGGAGACAGCCTGTGCACCTGTGTCGTCAAGATCACGGCGGCCCCTGGGTTCCGCTCCTGGAGAAAGCACTCCGTTCTGAACTTGCCCGGAACGGAGCCCCTGAATTAACCTGATGAAGATGCTCCGGGTGTTCTTATTCTCGCTTCTTTTCCTCTCCCAGGTCCAAGCGGCCCCCTTGCGCTCATGGAAGACACCGGTGCCTCCTGGAAGTGGCTCGACACGCGAGTCGTCGGACTGGCGCTTTCACGATCAGGCGGGAAGCCCCTGGCGGATCCTGGTCGGCGCGGATGCAGGATATGTCACTTACGGAAGCCTGAATGCAGCCAATGAAGGCTCCAAGTCAGGATACGCGCTCGGAGGTCGGTTGCTCGTCGCGTACTATTGGTACTCGATGGTGGCTGAAGCGGGCGGAGGTGGGGCGTTCATTTCGGTGAAGGGCCAGAATCCCGCAGGTTCGATCCTTTGTGCCAGTGGATGCACGGATTCGATCCTGACAAAAATCCCTTTTCTGGATGCTTCAATCCGCTACCGTTTCGGACGTTACCTGCAATTCGGTCCAGGGTTCCAGTACAACCTGGGCTCAGACTTCGCTTTGAACACCGATGTGAATTCCGGTCGATCGAATCAGGGGATGCATGTCGGAGTCCAAGTGGTGCATGAGTGGGAGCGCGAAAGAAAGTTCCGTTTGGGAGCCCGCTGGCTGACACCGATCTCGGGAACGGACCGTTCAGTGCATCAGATCCAGGCTTTTTTCCAGATGGCGTTCGATCTTCCGTTTGTCGGTTCGACCTCCCGTCCGAAGCGGACTCTCGAACAAGTGAGCGAGGAAGATCTGGACCGTGCGGCCTATTCGACTCCGAAGTCATCCCTGCCGATGTCGATCCCGGAAACCGAGCCCCCCAAGACATCCGAAGAGGCCCTCGAACCCGTTCCCGTTCCGACTCCGGCCGAGGAGTGAGATCACTGGATGACTTTGCCGATGCGCTCGGGCCGGAAGGACCACTTGGAGTCCGAGAGCGAAACCCGGTGCGAGAGCCAGATCACAAATGCCCTTCCACGGATGGAGTGGATGGAGATGACCCCGAACACCCGGCTGTCACGGGTGTCGTCCCGGTTGTCGCCCATCACGAAGAAATGATCGGGCGGAACGACGATCTCCCGGTCACTCTTGAACCCTTCGAAGGAGTCATCCTCGAGGATCTGATAAGTCTTGCCGTCCAGCGTTTCGCGGTAAAGGTGGAGCTTGGATAAATTGTACCGTTCTTCCGGATCGAAGCCGGGATGGGTCAGTGTCGACTCCCTCTCGGGGCCGGTGATCTCTTCCCGGTAAACGGAAGCACCGTTCAGGAACCATTTCTTTCCCTCGAAGCGGACCCGGTCCCCGGGCAATCCCATCACGCGTTTGATGTAGAGACTTTCTTGCCCGGCCTCCGGTGGAGTGAAGATGACGATGTCCCCCCGTTTCGGTCCACCCACCGGACCCAGGTACCAGGGCCGGATGGCGAACACTTCGCTGAACGGGAAGTGTACGGAATACTCGAATTTGCTCGCGAAGAGAAAGTCGCCCGTCATGAGGGTCGGGAGCATGGAGCGGGTCGGAATCCGGAAAGGCTCGATGATGGAGGACCGGATCGCGAGGATCGAAAGGATCACCCCTGCCAGCAACGGGATCTGTCTGCGGATGAAATGCTTTTGTTCGTCCATGGTTCCGACCTCAGAAGATCTTCACTCTCACGCCCTCTTTTTGAAGGAAGGCGCGGATCCGTTCGGAATCGAGTGGTTCGAGTCTCCAGAGCACGTCATGAAGCATCTTGAGTGTCTTCTGACCCTCGGGAGACCGGGTGTGACGCGTGACCTCGCGGATGTCCTGGGTCACTTCCATCAGGTTGGTGATCAGCTGGGCCAGATCGTGAGAGAGGATCTTGCTCTGGTCGATCTTTTCGAGGGTCCGGTTCAAGTTGGCACTGAGCTTGTAGAGAAGTTCGATCGAACGGGTGATGTCCCCTTTGTTCTGCTCGATCAGGTCCTGGATCTTTCCGGCGAGATTGAAGCTCTGGGAGATCAGCTGGTCGATCCGGGGGGGATCCACTCCCGCGATGACATCTCCCGGTAGCAACTGAGGGGCGTCGATGGTTCCGGGTGTGATTTCAATGTAGCGTTCGCCGATCAGGCCCGCGAGGTTCACATAGAATCGGGAGTTTTTCCGGATTCCCGGGAGAGCGGCTTTCTTCACCGAAATCTTGAGTCGCACGGGGGTCAAGGCGTAGTTCGCACCCGGATCCGCACTTCCCGGCTCTTTGTTCGAAACGGTCTCATTCGGAGCCGGTGCGAAGAACTGGATCTCTTCCACTTTCCCGACCTTGATGCCCGAGAGCCGCACATGCGATCCGAGATCGATCCCGCCGGCGAAGTTGTAAGTGACGTAAAAATAATTCTGGTCCGTGAAGGGGTTCTTGAATCCGAGCAGCCACGCGAATCCTATCGCGATCACCACAGTCCCGGTCACCAGGGCTCCGACTTTCTGTTCATTGGTCCACTTCATTGCGCTCCCATCCTATCCTGAATCCCTAGAGTAGGGCAGTAAAAATCGCCGTCAGGACGAAGTCCAAGGTGATCACCGCCAGAGTGGCGGTGACCACGGCATCCGTGGTGGCCTGACCGACCCCCTGTGCTCCACCCCCACAAATCAACCCGTAGGCCGAGGAAATCGGCGGAATGATCATTCCGAACACAGCCGCCTTGGTCAGGGCACAGAACAGGTCCATCGAGGAGATGAACTGTGCGAGTGTGTTCAGGTACTCCTCGGAATTGAAATGGTATTTGGTGACCGCGGTGAACATCGCGATGAACAGGGTGATCGCGATCGAGATCATCGTCAAACAGACGGTCGAGACGATGCAGGCGACCCATCTCGGGAAGATGTGGTACGAGACGACATCGATCTTGAGCAAGCGGAAGGCGTCCAATTGTTCCGTGATCTTCATGCTCGCCAATTCGGCGGTCATGGAGGCTCCGACTTTCGAGACGATCAAGAGAGCCGGTACGGCGATTCCGAGTTCCCTCAGGACGAATTGGCCGGTGAATCCCGGAATCATGGAAACGTTCGACAGGGCGAAATCCATGTGCCAGGCGATCTCGCTTGTCATGACGAGACCGGTGAATCCTGTCGCGATGGAGATGATGGGAAGGCTTCCGATCCCGATGGAGTCCATCGCTTGGATGACCTCGTTCCTCCGGTGTGGACCACGGGAGGCCTGGCGGAAGAGCTTTTGCAGGAGATCCCCTGCGATGTACAGGGCCCGGACATGTCTGCGGTGGGCGGCGTCGAGGTTCACGGTAGCGCCCTCCCGATCACGCCGATCATGAAGAAAGTGAAATCATGGGTCCATTCCAGCAATGGACTTGAAATGGCATTGCCGAAGACGATGTAAATGTTGATGTAAATCGCAGATTCGGTCACCGCCCTCCCGACCCCCCGGGCGCCACCACTGGCTGTGAATCCCTTGTAAGTCGAAATGGTTGCGACAATGGTGCTGAATATGGTCGAACGGACCAGACCCTCGAAAAGTGTCCAAGGTCCTGCGAACCTGGGAATCGACGCCAGGTACTGGTGGAGATTCATGCCACTCATGGTCTGTGCCACAAGAAGTGCGCCCAGGATTGAAACCGACAAGCCGATCGCCAGCAGGATGATGGAAGACAGGATGACCCCGAAGAACCTCGGAACGATGAGATAACGGATCGGGTCGGTTCCCAGGCTCTCGATCGCGTCGATCTGCTCGGTGACACGCATGTTAGCAAGTTCGGCGGTGGTGTAGGCGCCGACTTTGCCCGCCAGAAGGAAAGAAATGATCAAAGGACCGACTTCACGGATCGTTGCGGAGGTGTTGAGGCCCCCCAGCAGGGCTTGGGCGTCGAATCGACGTAGCATCAGGTCGAACTGGAGGACGAGGATCGCCCCGACGAACACGCCCGCAAAGATGACGGTACTCATGGTTCGGGTCGAAACTTCTGCGATCTGCTGGATCACAGGTCTGCGATAGCCGCCACTGCTCCTCCAGGTGCGGATGATCTTGATGAAGAAGATGACAGCTCCGCCGAACTCCTGGAGCACTGCTGCCACCATGTTCATGAGTGTTTTCATGCGGGGCTCCATCCGGGAGGCAGCAAGGAAAGTGTTTCCTCGAAGAACTCTTTGACCAAGGGCAATTCGCTTTTGACGACTTCCCTCGGATGCGCGATCAAGACGACCTTGCCTTGATCCAGGAACAGGATGCGGTCGGCGATCGAAAGGGCGCAGGCCATGTCGTGTGAGACGATGATGCTGGTGACATTCAGTTTCCTGGAAAGTTCGGAGATCAGAGAATTGATCGAGCTCGTACTGAGCGGATCGAGTCCCGTGGTCGGTTCGTCGAACAGCAGGTATTCGGGCTCGGGGGCGAGGGTTCTCGCCATCGAGATGCGCTTCTGCACACCGTACGAAACCTCGTTCGGGTACAGCGTCAAGACCTCCGGATCCAGATGGACGAGCGCGAGCTTTTCCCGCACGATCCGGTCGACTTCGTCGGCGCCCAATGTCCGGCCGATTTTTTCCGCATACTGCGGGGTTTTCAGTCCGAACGCGATGTTTTCGAAATTGTTCAGTGAATCCAGCAGTGCGGGATGTTGAAACACCATCCCGCATCTTTGGCGGACCTTGGGCAGGAGGTTTCTGGCCTCGCCCTTGAAGAGTGCACTGACCTCGAACTGGTCGACGTGGATCCGCCCCCGGTCGGGTTCCAGCACTCCGATGATGTGTTTCAGGGTGACGGATTTGCCCATGCCGGATTTACCCAGGATGAAAAGGACTTCTCCTTTTCCCGCTTCGAAGCTGACTCCGTCGAGGACTTTCTTCGTGCCGAATGCCTTGTGGACGTCTTCAAAGCGGATGCTCACGGTTCGATCCCCCCGGAGTCGGAGACCAGGGCGTTCGCATAGATGAAGCGCCTGAGTTCCGGATTCTTCGAATCTTTCACCTGATCCGGACTTCCGAACATTTCAAGCGTTCGCCCATGACAGAAGCCGATCCGGTCGGAAACCTGGTACGCCCTTTGGAGGTCGTTGGTGACCATCACGAGTGTGGTACGGTTCGCCCGGTGGAGCCGGATCATCAGTTCGGCGATCGATTTCGAGGTGATGGGGTCGAGCCCTGCGGTCGGTTCGTCATACAGGATGACCTCAGGTTCGATGATGAGGGCCCGTGCGATTCCAAGACGTTTTTGCATGCCCCCCGAGATCTCGTCCGGGTGGAGGTGTGCCGCATGGTCGAGTCCGACGGCCTTCAGCAACGAGAGAGAGCGGGTCTCGGCTTCATCTCCTGTGATTCCGAGTGTCTCGGAGAGTGGAAGGAGCAGGTTCTGAAGCAGGGTGAAGGAGTCGAACAGTGCGTTCTTCTGGAACAACATGCTGACCTTGTCCGACCCGACGGTGACCGATCCGGAATCAGGTCGGATCAGTCCCGCAATCGTTTTCAAGATGACACTCTTTCCGGCTCCGGAAGGACCGATGATTCCCACGGCCTCTCCCTGCTTCACCTCGAGTTCCACATTTTCGAGGATCGTCCGGTTCTTGAAAGTGATCGTCACGGATTCCAACCGGATCATGAACGATCCATCCAAGGTGCGAGAACCTCCTGGGCAAGGAGTTTGGCATTCAAGGTGAGTCCCGTGTGCCTCCTTCTCTCTGCGATTCCTTCGAGCGTCCGGACCAACCTGGCGATGTCCCACCCCAGGCGATCGGCGATCTCGATCAGAGGTTCCTTCTGGTCCTCATGGATCCAAAGATGTCCGTCACCCTTGATGCGATGGGAGAGAAGGTCCATGAGGATCGTTTCCATCAGGTCGAGTGCGAGACTGAGCCTGATCTGGCTGGTGGAAATCGTATCGATCAGGCCCATCCACTCGGCCGCTGGATTCGAGAGCAGTCCGATCAGACGGTCCCGGAGTTCCCAGGTTTCTTCTTCGAGGCAGCTTTTGGCCCGACTGATGCTTCCCATCGCGGCCCGGGAGGCCACTTTCGCCCGTCTGGAAGGGAACTCGCCCGAGGGATCCCGCTTCAGGATCGAGAAAATCCGGTCCGGTTCAAGAGGGCTGAATTTGATCTCCATGCAACGCGAGAGAATGGTGGGAAGGAGTCGGGAGGAGTCTGAAGCGGTGAGAATGAAGAGCCAGTTCTTCGGGGGTTCCTCGAGGACTTTCAGGATGGAATTTGCGGACTCCTGATTCATCCGGTCGGCATCCGCGATCACCACCACCCGGAAAGGTTCTTCCGCCGGCCCGAGTCCGAGCTTTTCCTTGAGTTCACGGAATGCCTTGATCTTGTGGGTGCCGAGTCGCTTTCCTTCCTCGTCGGTTTCGGGATCGATCCAGATCAGATCGAGCCACTGACCCCGCGAGGCGCGGATGCAGGACCCGCATTCTCCACAGGCAATCCGGCTTTTCGGAGTTTCCACCGTGGTAGAGCCTCCGAACAACGAATCCTCCGGTTCCTCGGCACCGGCAAAGATCGATCGGTCACAAAAAAGCAGTTGGATGAAATGAAGGGCGATGCTCTTCTTCCCGACGCCTTCCACTCCGGTGAACAACAGCGTGGTGTGGAGGGCCCCGTCCTTTTCAAAACGGTCGAGCAGGGGGTCGAGCCGTGGGCTGTGCCATTCAATCAGTTCGGGTGCCGCCGGGAAGGTCGCGTTCACAGGGATTTCCTCAGATGACTTTTCAGTGCCCGGATGACTTTTTCACAGACCTGTTCCGGGTCGAGTTCCGACACCCGGATCACGCGGAAACGCTTCTTTTCTTTCCTCGCGATTTCAAGAAAACCTTTCCTGACTTTGTTCTGGAACACGACGCCCTCGCGCTCGAAACGGTTCGGGTCACTGGCACGTGCGAGACCGATCTCCACGGGGAGATCGAGAAAAAAGGTCAGATCGGGTGATTTACGGTTGCTCGCGATCCGGTTCAAAGTCCGGATCATCGGCAAAGGAATTCCCCGGGCATAGCCCTGATAGGCGAGGGTGGAGTCCGTGAAGCGGTCGCACAGCACCCATTTGCCCTGCTTCAGAGCCGGGGCCACGGTGTTCCTGAAATGCTCGGCTCGTGCAGCTTCGTAAAGGAAGAGCTCGGTCAGCGGATCCATCTCTTCGTTGAGAATGATCTTCCGGATCTCTTCGGCGGTTCGTGATCCACCGGGCTCGCGGGTGATGATGTGGGCGACACCGAGTGTCTGGAGTCGGGTGGAGAGGTTGCGGATCAGGGTCGACTTGCCGCATCCTTCTGTTCCCTCGAAGGTGATGAACATGCAGAAAGACTTCTCAAAAGGAGGGTTTTCCCGTCAAGGACAACCGGTACTCAGTAGTAGCTATCCGGAGGAGGTGAGCCACTTGGCGGAGCGCGGTATTTCCGACCGCTCCCGTCGCCACCCGGCATGCCCGGTGTGATGGTTTCAGGCTCGGGGAAGGTGGGGGAGCCTTCCGAAGGATATGCACCCCGGGTTTCTTCGTCGAACTCTTCAGCTGTAGAGTTGTCCCGCAGTTGGTCTTTCATGGCTTTCAGTTCCTGGAGTTCTTTCTTCAAGTCCTTCAGTTCCTGGAGTTCCCGCTCATTCTCACGGGGTTCTTCCCTCTGGGGAGATGGAATGCCCTGGGTGGCCTTGGATGCGACTTTCGAAGCGGGTTTCGGCGTCCCTGCGACGACCGCTTTGATGGTCATTTTCTCGTTGGAGCGGTCGAGAACCTGTACGGGCTCGGCAGGGGTCGGGCTGGCGCCGGTACCGGCGACCGGGGGCGCCGGAGACTCACGGGTGACCTTGGGTTCCATCGGCGGAGCGGACTGTTGGAAGAGTTGTCCCAAGGAGAATCCGATCAGAGCGAGGCCCGCTCCGATCAAGATCACTTTGATCAAGCCGCTTTCTTGAACAGGAGCCGGGGAGCGGTTCGCCTCGGCCTGAGCCTGGTGCTGCTGCCGGACCTCGCGCTTTTGTTTGCTGGTCTGGATGATGTCGAAAAGCTCGGCGGTGGGGTCACGCTTCGGGCGGGAGGTGTCGGACGGTGCCTCCATGGGTGGCTCCAACTTCACCGTACGCTCCACCGGAGCGACCGGCTCTGGAGGTGTCTTCACCACCGGCTGCAGAGTCAACGGAGGAGGGGCCGGAGTCGGTTCGGGTTCTGGAGCCATTTCAGCCACGGGTTCAGGATCGGAAAGCTTGAACTCCAGGGGACTCACTTCGGGTGGAGGCGGAGGAGGTGCGGGTTGGGCCACCGGAGTCGGAGTGTGACGGGCCTGTTCGAGGCGCCAGTCGAGAATCGTCACCCAAGCGGAGTCCTTCAAGGTACGGGAGATGCGATGGTGAGGAAGAACTTCTCCCTCTGCGATCAGACTCAGGACTTCGGGTGTTTGATAGGGTCCTGATCTCACCCCATCGAGATCGAGGAACCACTGTTCCGTCATGGACTCAGTGTAACAGATGAGAATGATCGGGCAAAAAAAAACCCCGGGTTGCAGAGCTTCCCGGGGTTTTCAACACTGTTAGAGGATTGACGCTTCAGTTTCTGGGGCGTCCGCCACCGAAACCACCGCCGCCTGGGCGACGGTCGCCGCCACCCGGCCTGCGATCTCCACCCGGACGACCACCACGGTCTCCGCGATCACTGCGTGGCTCACGTGGAGGAGGTGGAACGTAACCTTCCGGAGGAGTCATGAGGGCTTTGCGGGAGAGGCGGACCTTCCCTTGAGGATCCACTTCGAGAACCTTCACTTCGACGATGTCCCCTTCTTTGAGCACATCGGTCACCGCATTGATGCGCTCATAAGCGATCTCGGAGATGTGCAGGAGTCCGTCCTGATTCGGGAGGACACCGATGAAAGCGCCGAAGTCGGTGATCTTCTTGACCGGGCCCTTGTAAGTCTTGCCCACTTCGACAACCGCGATGATTCCCATGATCATGTCGACGGCCTTTTGAGCCGCGGCGGAGTCGTTGGAGGCGACGTTACAGGTTCCGTCGTCTTCGATGTTCACTTTCGCGCCGGACTTGGCAACGATGTCTTTGATCACTTTTCCGCTCGGTCCGATCACGGCGCCGATCTGGTCGACAGGGATCTTGATCGTGGTGATGCGAGGAGCGTTCTTGTTCAGATCGCTGCGAGGTTCGCTGATGGCTTTGGACATTTCACCGAGGATGTGGATCCGGCCTTGGTTCGCCTGCTCGAGAGCCTGCTTCATGATCGCGCCGTCGACGCCTTCGATCTTGATGTCCATCTGGATCCCGGTGATGCCGTCTTTGGTTCCGGCAACCTTGAAGTCCATGTCGCCCAGGTGATCTTCGTCTCCGAGAATGTCAGAGAGGATCGCCACGCGGGGACCTTCTTTGATCAGACCCATCGCGATCCCGGCGACCGGCTTCAGGAACGGGGCGCCCGCGTCCATCAAGGACATCGAGGCAGCGCAAACCGAACCCATCGAAGAGGAGCCGTTCGACTCGAGGGTTTCGCAAACAATCCGCACAGTGTACGGGAATTTGTCGTGTCCGGGCATCATGGCATGGATCGAACGCTCGGCGAGTGCACCGTGACCGATCTCACGACGGGACTGGCCACCGAAACGACCTGCTTCACCCACGCTGTACGGAGGGAAGTTGTAGTGGAGCATGAACTTGCCCATGGTGTTCTGGTACATGCTGTCGATGATCTGCTCGTCATCCGCGGTTCCGAGGGTGGTCACGGAAAGGACCTGGGTCTCTCCACGGGTGAAGAGAGCTGAACCGTGGGCCTTCGGCAGGAGGCCGGCTTCCACGGTGATCGGACGGATGGTCTTGGTGTCACGTCCGTCGATCCGGATTTTTTCGGAGAGGATCATTTCGCGCATCAGGTTGTACTGGAGGAGTTCCACCAGGCGCTTCACTTCCTTCTCTTTCGCATCAGCCGCCTTGGGGTCGCTCTCTTTCAGGCTTGCGGGCACGAGCGCTTCGAGGGTCGCTTTTTTGGCGTCCTTCACCATGGTGTAGCGGGTCTGCTTTTCCTTGGTGCGGAGGGCTTTGTTGAGCGGGTCTTTGGCGATGTTCTCGATCTGCTTCATCAGGTCGGCAGGAGTCGAGAGCGGAGTGAAATCGCGCTTTGCTTTGCCGGCCTTGGTGCGGAGTTCTTCGATCAGAGCACAGATCTTCTTCACTTCTTCGTGACCCTGGAGGATCGCGTCGAGGCAGACCGATTCCGGTACTTCCTGGGCGCCACCTTCAACCATCATGATGGCGTTCTTGGTTCCGGAGACCACGATCTCGAGTTCGGATTCGGTCTCACGCTGGGTCCAGGTGGGATTCACCACGAATTGGCCGTTGATGCGGCCCATGCGGACTGCGGCGGTCGGTCCGTTGAAAGGGATGTCCGAAATGTGGAGAGCGGCACCGGCGCCGATGGAAGCGGCCATTTCAGCGTCAGCTTCGAGATCCACCGAGAGGATGGTCGCGATGATCTGGGTGTCGTGATAGTAACCTTCCGGGAACAGCGGGCGGTTCGGGCGGTCGATCAGACGGGCCGCGAGTGTGGACTCGGAAGAAGGACGGCCTTCGCGCTTCAGGAAGCTTCCGGGGATTTTTCCGGCGGCGTAAAAACGCTCGGCGAATTCCACGGTGAGAGGCATGAAGTCGATGCCTGGCTTGGGGTCTTTGTTGGAAACAGCGGTCACGAGTACACGGGTGTCACCGTAGTGAACCAGAATGGAGGCGTCGGCCTGCTTGGCCATACGACCTGTTTCGAGAGTGAGGGTTTTGCCCCCGAGATTCATGGAGACGGTCTGGATATTCATCATGTCTTTGTCGATCTTTCTTTGAATGAACGGATGGACCCCCGCCTTCCCGCAATGCCGTTCATCAGGCACGCAGGAGGCAGGAGTCATTCAGTTCTGGAGTTGAATTACTTACGGAGTTCGAGCTTGGAGAGGAGAGCGGTGTAGCCCTTCTCGTCCTTGGCTTTCAGATAGTTGAGCAGGCGGCGACGTTGGCCGACGAGCTTGAGGAGTCCCAAGCGAGAAGCGTGGTCTTTGGAGTGCTTCTGGAAGTGGGGAGTGAGAGTGTTGATGCGGTCCGTGATCAGGGCGATCTGGACTTCGGTGGTTCCGGTATTTGCGGTGGTTTTGCCGAAAGTCTGAACGAGGTTCGCTTTCTTGGCTTTGATTTCGGTCTTACGAGCTTTACCCATTTGCATGCGGTTTGATTCCTTACTGCGTACTCAATGTACTTTTCTTGCTTTTTAGTTCCTTGGATTGGTAACACAAACCGGCAAAGTCTGTAAAGGGCCTAGCGAAGGTACGGTTCCAGGCGCTTCTTGAGTTTTTCAATCAACTTTGTCTCGATCTGCCTGACTCTTTCCCGGGTCAAACCGAATTCGTCAGCCACTTCCTGGAGGGTTTTCGGCTCTTCGGAAAGCAGGCGGGTGACCAGAACCATCCTCTCCTTGTCGTTCAGAGTCGAAGTGAAGGCAGGAATCTCCCTTTGGAGGATTCCGAGCCACTCCTCTTTTTCCAGAATCTGGTCGGCAGAAGCCCCGGGGTCGAACAGGGTTTGGAGCAGGTTCATGCCATTGGGAGAGTCGTTGCCCATGGGGGCGTCGAGAGAAGTCTCCGCACCGGGAGCCAGGAGGCGCTGTTCCATTTCGATGACATCCTTCTCCTTCACTTGCAGATTGTGGGCGAGGAGGGCGGGGCCGGCCGCGATTCCCTGGGCTTCAAGGCGCTGTTTTTCGCGCATCAGGTGGTAAAACAGTTTCTTTTGCGCCTGGGAGGTCCCGATCCTGACCAGTCGGAAGTTGTCGAGCAGGTACTTCAGGATGTAGGAACGGATCCACCAGGATGCGTAATAGCCGAGCCTGACCCCCTTTGTCGGGTCGAACTTCGAAACAGCCTTCATGAGCCCGATGTTCCCCTCTTGAATGAGGTCGAGCAGATTGTGATACATGGAGCGGTACTCATAAGCGATCCGGACCACGTTTTTCAGGTTCGCCGAGACCAAAAGCTTGGCGGCATTCACATCCCCCTTCTCTTGCATCCTCTTGGCGAGCACTTGCTCTTGCTCCGCGGTGAGCACCGGGGCGTTCCGGATCTCAGCCAGATAACGTTTGAGCGGGTCGGAAGGGATCAGGGCGGTCTCGGAAGAGGTCTCCGCAGGTGAATAGGCGACCGGAAGGTTGTCCTCCGGGGTCTCTTCCGGGGACGATGGGGGGTTTTTCGATTTCGGGCCACCGGTTCTTGCCATGCCGTTTTCCTGTTGCGGAAGGGACTGTATCACAGATAGTACAAAGTGGGATGAGGCACGAAGCGAAAAAGCATGTTTATCCGAATGGTTTGACGCTGATCGTGGACGAGGCGCACCAGCTGAAGTCCGTTGCCATCGGTGCATGGGTCAAGACCGGATCGCGTCATGAATCGGTCGACTCCTCCGGAATGTGTCATTTCCTCGAGCACATGATCTTCAAGGGAAGCGAGAAACGGGGTGCTTCGGAGATCTCCAAGGCGGTCGACCGCGTCGGCGGTGATTTCAACGCCTTCACTTCCAGGGAGCACACCTGCTTTCATTTCTACCTGCCCTATCAGGAGATCGAACTAGGAGCGGAGTTGCTCCGGGAAATCCTTTTCAAACCCTTGTTCGAGAAAAAAGAAATCGAAAAAGAACGTCAGGTGATCCTCCAGGAAATCGCCATGACGAAGGAGAATCCCGAGGAGGATTCATTCGACCGGTTTTTGGAAAAGGCATACGCGAACCACCCTCTCGGTCGCAACATCCTGGGAACCCGGAAGAGTGTCGAGTCGGTGAATCGATCGAGACTCATGTCGTTTTTTCACGAGCACTATCGACCCGAAAGCATGGTGCTTGCGGTTTCGGGGGCGGTCGGGTTCGAGAAGTGCAGAAGGATTTTTTCGAGACTCGGTGAGGAAGCTTGGCCGGGCCGTCAGAAAGTCAGGGCGCTGAAACCGAATTGGGGAGCCAGCCCTCCAGGGAACACCCACCCGGGATTCTGGTGGGTCGATGAGGAGGCCGAGCAAGCCCACGTCCTGTACGGGATTTCGGCACCGGTCGGCAATCAGAAGGAACGGGTCATTTCGACCATGATCCAGCAACATCTGGGCGGTGGAATGAGCTCGGTGCTCTTCGACCGGATCCGGGAGAAAAAAGGTTGGGCCTATTCGGTCTACGCCAGTGCGATCCAGTTCCTCGATTCCTCTGTGTTTTCGATTTACGCAGGAGTGAAGCCCGACAAGGTCGCCGAGACTCTCGCGGTCTTCCACCAGGAAATGCAGAAGACGGCGCGGGAGGGGATCCCCATCGGTGATCTCAAGCGGATCCAGGACAGTCTGGTTTACTCCTTCGAGCTTTCACTCGAGAGCTCGGAGTCGAGAATGATGACCATTTCGAGCTCGGAACTGTTCTTCAAACGGGGCTTCACTTACAAAGCCTATGAGGATCTCATCCGCTCCATCCGGCCGGGTGAGACCCGTGAACTCGCCCAGTCCTGGGTCAAAAACAGCTCACCCACGATATTGGTGCAAAGTCCTTGGCCCAAAAACAGGGAAGCCCGGCAAGCGATCCGGGCCTGTGCCCTGAAGCTCACCGGGCTTCCGCCCGAGATCGAATCTACCTGATCACTTCTTCCGTTTTTTCAGGATCGACAGGATGATGAGTGCAAGTGCTCCCAGTCCGCCGTAGAACAGGATCGGATCCTTCATGAGGGCGTCAAGCCCGGACTCGTTCGGCTTAGGTGCTTCTTCGTTCGCGCCTTGAACCGAGCCGAACACGGTGTCACCCGTCACGCCCGAAGGAATTTTTGCATTCTTGAAAAGGTCGCTGTTCGCAGGGGCTGCGTTCAGTCCACCGTCTTTGCGGAAGGCCTTCAAAGACTTCACCATTTCCTCGAACATCGGGGTGTATTCCTGGTATTTGCCCTTGTTCACCGAATAGGTGACGAGGATGCCGATGCCGTCGGTGACGGTGGCGATGTAGCGGGTGTAAAATCCCGGAACTTCCGATTCCATGTGCAGGGAGTCGACCCACATCCGGTCGTTGATCGACTTGTTTTGCGCATAACTCACCGTGGAGGTGAGTGACTTCCCTTGGGCGCTGGTGAAAGTTTTGGGAGCCTTCAGATAATTGAGGTACTGGTCCAGGGTGTCTTGATCGCCCTGGATTTTGGCGGCGAGAATGATGATCGCCTCCTTTTTCTTGGCGGCGTCTTGTTGGTTCTGGCACACCCATTCGGTTCCTTCGAGGAAGCAATTCCATGCGGTCGGCAGGTCGAACTCGACGAATTGGTTTGCAAATTTCACAGCGAATGCGGAATCCGTTCCCATCAAAAGGCCGAAAATCACCGCGAAGATCCTAAAGTGCTTCATTTCTTTTCCCTCGTCATTCTTCATTTCAGCAATCGTCGCGCCACAAATCCCGCTTCGATCCATTGGTCTTGGAAATATTCTATCACAGTCAAGACGGCCTCTTCATCCCGAACCTGAGTGACTTTGGCGCGTGCAAGAACGTCCTTGCCCGAAAAGATGTCAAAAAGCTGTCCTTTTTCCACCGAATCGCTTGAGCCCCGATCGATCTTCACCAAGTAGAGTTGATCGTTGTAGGTCGAAACCTTGCCTTCGAGGTCGTAGCTCTGGAAGCCCCGAAGAGGTGTTTTCGGTTTGCGGGGGCGGGACGATTCGGGGCCGGACCGGGAGGGATCGACGCCTCCGTGGTGCTGGAGATCGAAGGCGACTCCTCCCGAGACCAGAATCCCCGAGGGAACCGCCGAACCTGAAACGGGCAGATCGCCAGAGAGGTAGAAGGTTTTTCCGGTTCCGGAATTATGCCCGATCCTGAGGTGGGCGGCCAACCAAGACGGGTTGATTCCGTTGACCAGGTCGCTCCCGAGAGAACCTTGGAGTCGGTCCAGCAAGACGTCCGTGCGTTTGTTCGCATCCTGGCCGGCCACATCCGAGTTCAAGCTCAATTGGGCGCGGAAGCCGGCATCGAGCACCAACCCTCCGTATGCCGGGTCCCTTCTGAAAAGAAGACTGAGCGGGAGGGCCGAAGAAAACCCCGCGCTCCGCTGGGTGTAAGCCCCGCCGAGTTCGAAATAGCTGTCAGACCACCCGATGAATCCGGCGGGCAACTCGAGGTAGGCGCCGGCGATCAGATCGATCGATCCGTCCCCGAGATAAAGCCGGTTGGCCGATCGCGCACTGACATTCGAATAGGCAGGGATTCGCGCTTCGGCCTGGAGGTTGACGCCCAAGCCGTCCGCGGAAGAAAGCATCCTCCAGGCGGCTCCCACGAGTTGATCGCCCAATCCGAATCCGGACTGGCGGGCGGTGGTGCTTCCGGTCTGGTTGGCTGAAAGCAAGGAGGCTCTACCGAACAGGAACAGGTGATCGGAAACTCCATAGACCAGGTTCAGGTCGATCAGGGTCCTGGAAACTTTGGCTCCGGTACTGAGACCGGTGAGTCCGCCGTCGTCCGAGAAGTTGGATCCTGTCGAGAACAGGGAGATCCGGGGTTCGATTTGGAGTCCGGAATGTGAACCCGTTCTGTTTTCCCGTGGCTGCAGGAGCAGATGGGCGCCTGCCCGGGGCAGTGGCGCTAAAAACCCCAATAAAATCATAAAATTGGTGATACGGCGCCCCAAAACCGATCCTTGAGTTTTCATGCCTTTCATCCTAACCTCTAGCGTCTAAGGATAGCAAAGATCATGTCAATCTACGAAGAGTCGCTTGAGTACCATTCCAGTGGAAGAAAAGGGAAAGTGGAGGTCGTGCCGACCAAGGCTGTGACCACCCAGAAAGACCTGTCTCTGGCTTACAGTCCGGGAGTGGCCGGGCCCTGTGAAAAGATCGCTGAAGATCCGAATCTCGCTTACGAATACACGACCAAGGGGAACCTGGTCGCCGTGGTTTCGAACGGAACCGCAGTCCTCGGACTCGGGAACATCGGTGCCCAGGCTTCGAAGCCCGTGATGGAGGGCAAGGGGATCCTGTTCAAGAAGTTCGCCGACATCGATGTGTTCGACATCGAGCTCCAAGCTCCGAATCCGGACGATGTGATCCGTGCCTGCGAGATGCTCGAGCCCACCTTCGGCGGGATCAATCTCGAGGACATCAAGGCTCCCGAGTGTTTTTACATCGAGGAAGAGCTGAAAAAGCGCCTCAAGATCCCCGTGTTCCATGATGACCAACACGGGACCGCGGTCATCAGCGGGGCGGCGTTCTTGAACGCCCTCGAGCTCGTGAACAAGAAAATTGAAGACATGAAGGTGGTGTTTTGCGGAGGTGGAGCCGCAGCGATCGCCTGTGCGAACCTGTATGTGAACCTCGGTGTCCGTCGCGAGAACATCATCATGTGTGACTCCAAAGGGGTCATTTACAAAGGTCGTACCGAGGGCATGAATCCCTACAAAGAGCGATTTGCCGTCGACACCCCGAAGCGCACGGTCGGAGAAGCCCTCGACGGTGCAGACGCATTCGTAGGCGTTTCCGTGAAGGGCATCGTCACCAAAGAGATGGTCGCCAAGATGTCCCGCGATCCGTTGATCTTCGCCATGGCGAATCCGGAGCCGGAAATCCTGCCTGAAGACATTCTCACCGTCCGACAGGACGCGATCATCGCCACAGGCAGGTCGGATTATCCGAACCAGGTGAACAACGTTCTCGGGTTCCCGTTCATTTTCAGGGGAGCCCTCGACACGCGGGCCATGGCCATCAACGAAGAGATGAAGATGGCTGCGGTCCGGGCTCTCGCCCAGCTCGCCAAAGAGGATGTGCCCGAGTACGTGTCGCGTGCTTACGGCGGGCAACAATTCAAGTTCGGACGGGACTATCTGATTCCGAAGCCCTTCGACCGGCGCGCACTTTTGTATGTGGCACCGGCCGTCGCCAAAGCCGCCATGGAGTCCGGAGTCGCGAGGATCCAGATCGACATCAAACAATACCGCGAAAAACTCGAGAGTTTCCTCGGTTTCACCTACACGGCCATGCGCTTTGTCAGGAAGCAGGTCCGCAAAGCCGAGAGGGATCTGGGCCGGAAGATCACATTGGTGTTCCCGGAAGGCGAGCATCCGAAGATCCTCCATGCGGCCAAGATCATCCGTGATGAGAATCTCGCGGAACCCATCTTGCTCGGTAACCCGGAGAAAATCCGGATGGAGATCTCCCGTCTCGGCCTCGGTGCCGTGATGGACGGCGTCCAGATCATCCGTCCTTCCCAGAGTCCGCTGCTCGCGCAGTTCGCCGAGCGTTTTTTCCAGAAGCGACAACGCAAGGGAGTCACTCTGGCAAATGCCGAAGTTCTGATGAAGCAGAGCACTTACTTTGCAGCGATGATGGTGGAGACCGGCATGGCTGACGGCACCATCGGCGGCATCGCCCAGAGTTATCCCGACACGCTGAAGCCGTCCTTGCAAGTGATCGGCGCGAAGCCCGGGAAGACCCTCGCCGGTATTTACATGATCGCGAACAAGAAGAAAACCTACTGGTTCGCCGACACCACCATCAATGTCGAACCGGACGCAGAGCAGCTGGCGAACATCGCGGTCACCACCGCCGAGTTGGTGAAGAGCTCCACCGGGACCGAACCCAAAGTGGCGCTTTTGTCATTTTCGAACTTCGGATCGAACGATCATCCGGCCACGGCACCGGTGCGGGACGCGGTCAGCATTCTTCGAGACCGTCATCCGGAATTGGTCGTCGACGGCGAGATGCAAGCCGATACGGCATTGAAGCCTGACATTTCGATGGAGAGTTTTCCGTTCAACCGGGTTGCGGGTGATGCAAACGTCTTGATCTTCCCGAATCTCCACGCGGCCAACATCGCTTACAAACTGGTGTGGCGCATGGGTGGAGTGGAAGCCATCGGACCCATTCTCGTGGGCATGAACAAGCCGGTGTGTGTTCTCCAGCGTGGCAGCGATGTCAACGACATCGTCAACATGGCCGCCATCACCGCATTCGAAGTGTACAACGTCAACCGTGAATACAAAGGAGCACCAGCATGAAAAAGGAAATCCTGACCTCTTCGGCCCCGGCCCCGATCGGGCCGTATTCCCAAGCCATCGACACGGGTTCGATGGTGTTTTGTTCCGGACAGATCCCTCTCGATCCCTCGACGGGTGCGATCGTGGGAGAAGGCGATGTCGAGGCTCAGACCCGCCAGGTGATGCGGAACATTTCCGAGGTCCTCAAGCAGGCCGGACTCGGCTTCCAGCAGGTCATCAAGACCACCATTTTTCTGAAGAGCATGGCCGACTTCCCGAAAGTGAATGCGGTGTATGCGGAGTCTTTCCAGGCTCCCTATCCTGCACGTTCCACTGTCGAAGTGGCCCGTCTGCCCAAAGATGTGGCTGTCGAAATCGAAGTGATCGCCCTCCGATCCTGAGTCATGAGGTTTTTGGCCAGCTTGGTGACGGTTTTGGTCGGTGTCGTCGGCACAGCCACGATGTTCCTCTGGTTTGCGGCCGGAGAGGTCTACGACTATTCGGACACCTTCAATCTGGAGCGCGACGCCGGGAAGGTGGATGTCGTGGTGGTGCTCGCGGGTGGCAAGGGTCGGATTCCCCAGGCCGTCACCCTTTGGAAGGACATCCGTGACCGTAAGGGAAAAGGGCAGGAACCGGTCCTCTTTTTGTCCGGGCTCGGACCCGGGAACGGAATCGAGACCTTTTCGGAGCAGGGGGTTCCGGAGGCCCTCATCCGCCTCCTCAACCGGGACAATGTGGTTTTCGAGAATGTGAGCGAAAACACCCTCGAGAATGCCCAGATATTCGCTTCTTTTGCGCGGCAGAAGCGCTGGAAGTCGGTCGTGCTGGTCACGGCCGGATACCACATGCGCAGGGCGGAATTCATTCTGCGCAAAGTGCTCGATCCCGATGTCGATTTGATGACCGAGACGGTCGATGCGAGGCATTTCGGACGGAACGAATGGCACCGTGACGAGTACGCTGTCCGGGTCACGGTATTCGAATATTTGAAGTGGCTCTACTATCGCTATTCTTACTGAACAGCGGGCAACGGATCAGGGCTTGGCAAATACGATTTCCCGGCCTTGCACTTCTTCCATCAGCGACCGAACTGCGAGTGCACGATGGGAGATGCGGTTTTTGAACTCAGCGCCCAGCTCGGCGAGGGTCTGGGTCTGACCGGCGGGAATGAAGACCGGGTCATATCCGAAACCGCCCTTGCCGGAGGGTTCGGTCGCAATGGTTCCTTCGAGAACGCCTTCGGTTTCCACCACGGTTCCTTCCAGAACCAGGGCGAGCCTGCAGATGAATCGTGCTGTTCGCTTTTCAGCGGGGACGCCCTTCAGCTCCTCGAGAAGTTTCTTGATGTTGCTCTGGTCCTGGGTTTCGCCTGCTTTGGGGAGGGCATAGCGATGCGAGCGGGCACCGGGACGGCCTTGGAGGGCGTCGACCTCAAGACCCGAATCGTCACCGAGTGACGGGTAATGGCAACCGTGGTTGCAGGCGCGCGCTTTGGCCAATGCATTGGACCGGTAATCCGGAGCGGACTCCACGAGGGACAGTTTTTCAGGATTCCGGATGACTTCACCGGCCGATGCGATCCGGATCGACGGCCAGGGATGGAAAAGTTCATGGAACTCCTCCACTTTATGACGGTTCGCGGTGGCGATGATCAGGGTGTTGGCTGTCCTCATAGGACCCCATTCTATTCAAAATGAACCATATAGGCCAGCACTTTGATCCTTGCCGCATCTTCCATCCGCAGCACTCCGGACTGACGCGCGTACAAGCCGAACAGTTGGTTTGCCCAGTAGAGCTCCTCGTTCGAGCACCCGACTCCGTTCGTGTAACAATCGGCGAGGACCGTCAGGATTCCCGAGCAGTCCCCCTGGAAAGTACGGATCATGGTGAAGTCGAGCAACAGGTCCCCAGAAATTTTACCGATGGTTCCGTCGCTGTAGGTGATGCTTCCGGGCCGGGTCCGGTCCAGTGCACCGTTTTGACGCATCTGCAGATTCATCTTACAGGCTGGATTGGATCCGAACTGGGAGAAGGGCGAGGAGGTTTCGACACCGATGGTTCCGTCGGGTTCCACGATGGTACCGATGCAGGAGGAGTCCTCGGGATTGTAAAAGCAATCACTCTGTCTCGCACCGATGAAGAGTTTGACCCCCGGAGTGGAGATCGGCTGGGCGATGTAGAGCGGGTCGGTGAAGTTGTCGAGCAGACTTTCGGGAATCGCCGAGAGCGGTGTCGCTGTGTTGGTGTTCTCGGTGTTGTCGTCGAGTTGGACATAGGTCTGGAAGTTCCGGGCTTGGGTCCGGAACATCTCGATCGAGCTGAATTTTTCCGGCGCCTTGGGCGATTCCGAATAGTTTCCAAAGCGACACGCGGATAACGCCATCGTCAAAATCATGCCGAAAATCAAGAACCCGGGGTTGGCATATGGTTTCATGGTGAACATCCCTTCAATCACCTATCGGACTCGAGGGGTGGAGGGTTGAGTCGGTAAAAAATGCCTGCCCGGCCACCGGCTCCCGTGGGATGATGGGGGGGTGAACCCCGAGTTTTTCAAAGCCACTTCCGCGAGATTCTTGTTCTCGCTCTCCGTTCAAAGCCAAGCGGTCCTGATGGGATGGCAGATGTATGAACAGACCCGGGATCCCTGGATGCTCGGGTTGGTGGGATTGTGTGCGGCACTCCCGGCACTGGTCCTGGCACCCTTTTCGGGGTGGTGGGTGGACCGCGGGAACCCACTGCGTATTTATCAAGGGGTGATGGTGATCTCCCTGTTTTCCGTTCTGCTCGCATGGAACTCGACGACCCCTGCCGGACTCTTCTCGGCGGCATTTTTGACCGGTCTGGTACGAAGTTTCTCTTCTCCCGCAATGAACTCGATCATCCCGAGAATCATCTCGAGAAGTGAGATCAAACGTTTCTCCGCATATACGGCACTCGCATTCCAGCTCGCCGGAGTGGTGGGGCCGGGGCTTTCTGGGATCCTGCTTGGTGCTGGCGGCTACACTTTCCCCTATGTTTTGTGTGTTTCCTCCCTCGTGGTCGGTTCACTCACGCTCTGGACGATGGAAAACCGTTTTCATCCCTCCCGGCATCCGACTGCGCGTCCGTCCGCCTGGCGTGAAGAACTCCTTTCGGGTTTCCGGTTCGTCTGGGCCCATCCGGTGTTGCTCTCTGCGATGAGCCTCGACATGTTCGCGGTCCTCTTCGGAGGTGTGACGGCCATGCTTCCCGTATTTGCCGTCGAGGTCCTTCACACTGGACCGGTCGGTCTCGGATGGTTGAGAGCCGCTCCCGCGATGGGAGCGATCCTGATGGGCACGGTGCTGGTCAGGCATCCCGTTTCCAAGGGCGCCGGATCCAAGCTTCTGGGCTCAATCGCCGGTTATGGAATTTGTGTTCTCGTCTTCGGATTGTCGAAAAGTTATCTCCTGTCGTTCGGAGCCCTTCTTTTGAGTGGCGCCCTCGATTCGGTGAGCATGGTCATCCGGGGTGCCATCGTCCAGCTCTGCTCCCCTGAAGGGCTGCGTGGACGGATCGCCGCGGTCAACGCAGTGTTCATCGGCTCATCGAACGAAATCGGTGAATTCGAATCAGGCCTGGCGGCGAAGATTCTCGGGACCGTGCCTTCGGTCCTCTTTGGTGGCAGTATGACCCTGCTCACTGTCGCTTGGGTGGGGTGGCGATCTTCCGAGATCCGGAATCTCGATCTTTCCCGGCTCGAAAAGTGATTCTTTTCAGGATTTTTTCGAGGGCTCCGAGGGCTTCACGATCGGGTGTCCGATCTCCGTACCGGTGCTCGACGTACAAACGGGTGAATTCCGAGATGGTCGAACGTTGATCGGGGTGCAGTGCCGTCAGGCGGATGCGGTAATCCTCGGGACCTTCATGGATGAATCGGGGAAACCCCGCTTTTTCCCATCGGCGGCAATAGGTCCGGTAAAGCCCCAGAAGCTTCTCCGTTGACCCGGGCTTCTTTCTCGTGAAAGTGAGAATCCCGTAGAGGAACACGAAAAAAAGAGTGAGGCTCAGGGCCAGTGCGGATCCGGGATTCTCCTCGAAGTAGAGTCTGATCTCGCTGATGATTGCTTCATAGAGCTGACCGGGAACACCTGAGATCCGATTGTAGTTCGGAGGAGTTGCTCCGGGGACGGAAAGAGTCGGATCGACGCGGATCCAGCGTTGCTTGCTTTCCGACCAGAATTCGCTCCAGGCGTGGGCGTCGTCCTCATCCACCCGGTAACTCGCTGAAATCGGATTCCATGTGCCTCCACGGTAGCCGGACACCACGCGAGAGGGCACTCCCAAGTGTCGCATGACTGTAGAGAACGATGCTGCGAAGTGCTCACAATAGCCCTGTTTCGAGTGAAGCAGGAAATTCGAGAGTCTGGGGTGTTGGAGGATTCCAGGGTTCAGCGTGTAACGGAATTCACGGGCGTACCAGTCCAGGATCCGGTCACGCAGCAAGAATTCGTCTCCGGCCTTTCGGGGCCTCCATGAGTCGAGTTTTCGCGACAACACCGCATCTGAAATGCGGATCGGACGCCTTTCGATGGTATCCGGCCCGGGCAAGTCCGGTTCCGGTCCCATCGAGCCCGCCATCATCAGGTTCTCGGAAATCACGTCGACCCTGGACGGAGAGTCGAGACCCACCGGAACCTCCGACTGGTGTGCGAAAAGGATCACCTTTTGTTTCACCTCGGAGTCCGGATCCGAAGACCGGTTTCGGACCGGCTTCTTGTGAAACCAATGCATACCGTCGAGAGAAGTGGTGAGAGAGTTCGCCCTCCAGTAGAGTCGTTCTTTCGGGATCTCGACTCCGGTCTTGACGATGAATGCCGTCTTACCCGAGGCCATTACGGAATCTTGCTGTCCGGGTTGGATCTCCTGGCCTGCCCCCAGTCCGATCGTCGCATTCTTCGATGAGGGGAGGAACCCCCTGAACGGACTGGAAGGAAAGACAGAAAAAAACAGGGTCGCCAGCAAGCCGATCACGAGCGAGAGTTGTGCCCCGTTCTTCAGAAGATCTCTCAAAAAAGTCTTCAGGTCACCCGGACTGTTTTCCCAAGACAGCACCATCCAGAGCAGGAAACAGTCGAAAAACACGATGAAAAAGGGAAGAGGACCGGGAGTCACCGTGAAGACCCTGAAGGCGAGGATCACAAAGCACAAGAAAACGAGTGTCGCCGGATGGCGGATCAGAGTCTTGCGACTCAGCGCCACCCCTGCGACGATCCCGGCTGACGCCGCCACAGGCAGAAGGGTGAATGTGGCAAGAAGGTGGACGATCAATGCCATCAACACAGGTCTCATCCAGCCTCTCCGTAACTGGCAAGGGCTCTGAGATGGGCCTTCATGGAATGTCGGGTCACGGGGCCCCGGGTGAACGGGGCATCCACCGTCGCCTCCACTCCGCCACGTTCTGCATCGAGCAACCAGCGGGTCATCTGGGAGAGAGCTTCCTCGACGGGAAGGTGCCGGACCCCTTCCCACGACAGCACCACTTTTCGTGCCGGATCGTCTTCATAAACGCGGAACAGCCGCTCTTTGTCCTTGGCAAAGCGCTTCCAGTCGATCCTGGAAAGGGAATCCCCCGGGCCCACCTGCCGATGCTCCCTGTATTCGAGACGGGAGTCTTCCTCTTTCGCCGGTTCCTGCCGCCAGGGAAGCGACCCGACAGGGGCCGGGTGGATCCAAAGTCCGAGTTCAGGGCGGAATCGCTTCCAAGTATGGAACATTCCGATGGGATGTCCGCTCGAAACGACGAGATCCGGAAAGGGATGGAAGCCGCGGATGAATGATCCCAGAGGGACCCGCACTTCGACCGGCTCACCCGGAGCCACCCGTTCGATCATCAACCTTCCGGAATCCGAATCTCCACGTACACGGATGGAGATTTTACGACTGGTGCCACGACCGCTTTGCTCCAGGACCACCCGGGCTTCGACAGTCGCCCCCGCCGGGGCGAGCGGACTTTCCAGAATCCGGATCTTGAGGTCTTTGACGTTGCTGTTGCTTTGAACCATCGCACTCAAATAGGGAATTGCGATCATGAAACCGATCAATTGAAGCAATGGCCGGTTCAATGCCGCACCCATGAACAACAGGATGAAAAAAAGAAATCCGAATGCGACTCCTGCGCCGTTCGGCACGATGTAAGTCCGGTCATTCCGGACAAATCGGTCAATCCACCGGAACATGGGCCATCAGTCCTGTCACATCTGAAATCCGATGATTCATCACAGGGTGGGCGACCGCTTGAACATCCTCGGGGATCACAAAATCCCTTCCATGCAGGAATGCCCGGGACTTGGAGGCACGAAGCAGATCCAGGCCCGCCCGGGGAGAAAGCCCTTCGCCACCCAGGCGACTTTCCCGGACCAGACGGAGAATGTAATCGATGAGCGCGGGAGAGGCGGTGGCCTGTGCGGCCTGTTCCTGCATTTCCAGCAGTTTGGATGTGTCCAGAACCGGTTCGAGATTCAGGATTCTCACCGACCGTCGGTCCGAGCCGACTCCATCTTCGAGGAGTTTTCTCTCGGATTCGAGGTCGGGATAACCGAGCGGAATCCTCATCAGAAAACGATCGAGCTGTGAGTCGGGAAGCAGTTGGGTTCCCGAACTGTCTTTCGGGTTCTGGGTCGCGATGAGAAGGAACACCGCGGGCAGGGGATGGGTGAGTCCGTCCACTGTGATTTCCCGTTCTTCCATCGCCTGAAGGCAGGCACTTTGGGTCTTCGGAGAGGCGCGGTTCAGCTCGTCGCCGAGCACCATTTCGGAAAAGAGCGGGCCGGGTTGGAACACCATTCTTTTCTCGGTTTCGGAAAAAATTGAAAATCCGAGGATGTCGGTGGGCAACAAATCGTTCGTGAACTGGACCCGGTTGAATTTCAATCCCAGCAGTCGGGCAAGGGTTTTCGCCAAGGTGGTCTTACCCATTCCGGGAATGTCCTCGATCAGGAGATGTCCCCGTGCCAACAAACAGCACAGCATCAGTTCGAGTTCCCGGTCTTTACCGTGGAAAACCGTCGACGCGCTGGTCAGTACCTGTTTCAGTAGTGGTTTCATAAAAAAACCCCGGAGAGCTTGAACCCTCCGGGGTCGTGTCCTGTTATCAAGAAGCTTTGCGGTTTTCCCACCACTGTTTGGCCCAGCGGGTCTCAGTGGCTTCCACCCAAGTGTTCCCACGGACTTCTTTCCAGACGAATTCCTCGAGCTCGTCCGGAGTGCTGACATCGAGCCAGATCGAGCAATCCCAATTGCCCGTGGTAGACCACACTCCGCGAACCCATTTGCTGGTTTTCCAGTTTTGCCATGCGGTTTCCGGAGTGCCCGGCTTCCACTTCACATTCACCCACGCTTGCCATTGATTCATTTAGAAATCCTACTTTCTAAGGGGATTATGGGTTTTGATAAGAAGCGCAATCAATCGGCAAAAAATGCAGGAACCGCCAGGTCAGACGGCATTTTTCTGGCGCTTATTCGATCGGGTGTTTTTGTTTTTACTCACTTTCATCCTGCAGAACGGGTACACTGGAAGTGTCTGATTCTTTTGAAAAAGCCTCGGGTTCGACGACCGGGCACCGTGCTCGCTGTTCTTTCCGTACTCCTCTCTTTCCCGGCACACGCGAAGGAGGAGGACGGTTTTTCCGTCATCGCCAACCGCGTCGATGACAAAGGGCAAGTGAAGGTTTCAAAAGTGAAGGGACAATGGCTCTGGAAAGACAGCGCCTCTCTTCCTTGTGTCAGTCTTGGAAAAGGTAAAAAAGAGATCAGGAAACTGAATGTCTGCCTCAGTGAGATCTCCACCGTCGTTCCTGTGATTCAGAAAGATAAACCGGGAGAAGCACAGAAGGTCAAGGCACGGTATGTTTTTGACCTGCCGTTCGAGTACCCCGTGGTGATCGCATCTCCAGAATGTGACACGGCGGGGATCAAGGTGGAGCCATCGAGTCTCGTGCGCGGTTACGGAATTGTGGGAGTCAGGTGTGGAGCCAGCGGTCCCGAGTGCGCAGAATTGGGTGAAGGAAAATCCGTCTGCTGGGATGCGGCCGGCGGAGCGGGTCAGGTCTCGACTTCGAACGGGCTGAAGGTGATCAAGGACACGGATGCGCCCGAGGGGCGTGATCCTCATTATCTGGTCTTGAACCGCTCGGGTGCAGTGGCCGGAAAGTTCGTGATGCGGATTCCGTTGCCGGTGGCGCCCTCGCCGACGCCCGCGGTGGTCGTCACTGAAGCGACTCCGGTACCCTCCCCGACACCCAAGCCGAAAATCAGGAGATATTGGGTGTTTGGGGGATACCTCGGTGTTTCCGATGTGACCCATCAGAACCGTGCCGCGGATGGATCCGGTCAGGTACAGAACTGGTCCGGAAAGCAGGCTGCGCTTTACTTCAATGCAAACCGGTTCTCACCGGTCGGTTTCGGACTGATTCCGGAAATCGAAATGCGTATGAATCAGGGAGGCGGACTGTCAGGGGTGTCGGTGGCCGGAGCTTACCTTCACAAGAACCTCCTCCGATCCCGGAAGCTCGCACTTCTCGCGGGCCTGGGGGGTGAGATCATGGGAATGAACGGAGAAGGCAGGTACGGGATCATCTCATCTCTCGGATGGGCCGGACATCTGGTGCTCAGACCCTTTGACAGGAGCTTCTTCGTGGCCGCCACTTACGGGCCCTTGTTGACGCCCGTTCCCTCGTTGCAAAGCTTCTGGGCCGGGGTGATCGCCGATGTGAGGCTGCGGTTGTTCGGAAGGGCGTTTCATGTCGCGGCCGATGCATCTTGGGTGAAGGTTCCGGCCGGAGTCTCGGCAGTCAATGCGGACTACACCTCGAATCGTTACGGTTTGATGTTGGGATATTATTTCGGAGAATAAGAGATGAAGCACATATCCACAAAAATCCTCGTACTCACTCTGTTGCTGGTCAGTACGCTGATCATCCTGAACGGGGGACTTTCACTCCAGGTTTTGAGTACCGAGAGTCGGGCCTACACGCTGCAAGGGCAGCAGTCCCAAACCCAGGCCATATCAAAAGTTTTCGAGACGGATTTTGCGAAGGCACGCGAGGTGGCCGCCAAGGTGTTCAACCTCAAGGTCCGGGAAGACGATCTCAAGAGCTCGCTCGAGACCATCCTGAACGACGCCCGTGATGTGAATTCGGCGGTGAAGGCCGTCGGAATTTACCTGAAAGAAGGTACCCCCAGGTGGGTTGAAGCGGGGGAGCAGGAGTTCTCCGGTTTGATCAAGAGGGATGCCACATGGCTCGGCTCTCTTGCGGGAACGTATGTGCTTTCCAATCCGGGTCTGGGTGAGGACAGTTTGGCCTTGTTCCCCTCGAAGTCGGTGGTGATCGGAGTCCGACTCGGATTCAAACATTTGAAAACGGAGTGCGAGGGGTCGAATATCGGGGTGTTCAACCGGAACGGTGATCCGGTGATGTTCTGCAGTGACACGGCTGAAAAGCGCATGGGTGCCGCTATGGACGCGGTCAGGGACATTCTCGCTTCGAGCTTCAAGTCCGGGACACTTGAAAAGAGCGCAGGTCTTTGGGGTTACTCCGACCTCCTCGACATCGGCAAGGTCGTTTCGGTGATCGACACCCAAACCGCTTACCGTCCCGCCTACGTACTCGGCGTCAAGATCGTCCTCCTCATCCTCATGTCGGTCGGTGTCGCACTGGGTGCGTCGATCCTGGTGGCCCGGAAACTCGCAGCCCCGATCATCGAGGTGTCCGGCGCGACAGCACGGATCGCACAGGGGGAGTTCGACACTCCGATTCACGTCGAAACCAAGGACGAGACGAAGATCCTGGCTGATTCTGTCGCCAGTATGGCCCAGAAGATCAAGAAGCTCATCCAGTCCGAGGTGGAGAAAACAAAGATCGAAGCCCAGCTCGAGGTGGCAGGAGCGGTTCAGAGGATCTTCATCCCGGAAAAAACGGTCGCTTTCGGGGATCTCAAGGTGTCGAGTTTCTACAAGCCTGCGGATCAGTGCGGCGGTGATTGGTGGGGATTCATCCGCGGCAAAGAACGGGTGGCCATCCTCGTCGGGGATGTGACCGGGCACGGTTATGCGAGTGCGATGCTGGTCGCCACGACCCGGGGTTGTGTCTCCATGATCCAGGACCAGGTGGATCGAGAGGGTGAGATCAACATGGGCCCGAGAGAGATCCTCCGTGCGTTCAACCGTGTCGTATTCGAGGCGACCCGGGGCGAGATGAACATGACCGCGGTTTGCATGGTTCTCGACATCAGGAAGGGGACTTATGTGTACTCGAGTGCAGGCCACAACCCCTCGTACTACCTCGATTCGGTGTCCGGAGAGGCCAGATCCATGAACGCCTCGGGGAGTCGTCTCGGAGACACCTTGGTGATGTCGGACGAACTCGATGAAGTGGAGGGATCTTTCTCATCCAAGCAGGACAAGATCGTGCTCTTCACGGACGGCATCCAGGATCTTGGGGTCCAGGAGCAGGTATTGGGCAGGAAAGGCTTCAAGAAGTTCCTGAAAGGGCATGTCGGTCACAGTGGCGAGGTCATCGTCGAATCGGTGATCCAGGATCTGGTTCCTTTGAATGACGGGGCGCCACTCCTGGACGACGTCACTTTCCTGGTCATCGAACAGGAGAATCATGCGTCTTAAACGTTCCGAGATCGGCATGATGGCGTTCGGCGGGGTCATGTTCATGACGAGCTTTTACCTGTTCATGTTCGACACCGATCGTGTATTCAGGTGGATCGGACTGGATCGTTACGAAAAGCGTCCCAAGATCGCCGAAGTCGAAGTCATCCGGAACATGGTTCGACGGAAAGAGTTCGAAATGCCCGAGTTCCGGAACGTCCAGATCCGGCAGGATGTCCGGGTCAAGGATTCGGTCATGACGGGGTCGGACAGCGTGGCCGTCCTTCACTTCATCGACGGCAGCGTGGTGGAATTGGTACCGGATTCACTCGTTCAACTGGACACATCCGGATCACCGGATTCGCTCGGTAACTTCCAGTTGCTCATGGATGTGAAAAAAGGAGAGGTCCGGTCCGCCGGGGCGCTCAAGAATTTGAAAGTGACCCGGGACAAAAAACCCGTGGAAGTCAAACTGGCACCGAATAACAGTGAAGGCGCCAAGATCGCAGCGGCCATCGCCGAGAACAAGCCGATTGAACGGTCTGTCGACTGCGAACCGCCCGCAATCGACCGTAAGGGGAATGAGATGGACATCCGGATGGTCTGTCCGGGAGTCATCGCCGAAAGAAACGTCCGGATCCTCGATTCGACGGGGGCTTTGGTGGCTACAAAAACCGTCGCCATCGCGCCGAACCTTCCCGGAAAGGTGGCGTGGGTCCCGGTCAAGCCGGGGGTGTACACCTTCGAGATCGATCAAGCCAAGTCCGTCAAAACCGCGATCACTGTGCCGGAGAGGACCCGAAGATTGAATTGGGACCCGCAGCCTCTGAGGTGCGGAAAGACACTGGTCTACGTTCCTTCGGGTAGGGCATCCAGTGTCGCGGTCGAGTCCGAAGACGGAAAGGTTTTGTCGAGTGGTGTCGGGTTTAAAGGGGTCATCGAGGCCGGTGAATCGATCACCGCTCCCGTCAAGATCAAGGTGGTCGAGTCTTTCGATGACGGGTTCAAGTGGGAGACCGGTCTCCTCGATGTGCCGAAGTGGAGGCAGTGTCCGATCCTGACCTTTCCGTCCGACGGAAGCTCCGAGAGAGTCCACTCAGTGCTCGGGTCCATGTTCACTTGGACCTCCCTCGGTGTTCAGGATCATTTCGTGTTCGAACTTGCCGAGGATGCGCTGTTCACCAAGATCGTTTTTTCCCAGGAAACGCGGATGAACCTGATCCGGATCAAGCCGCCACTGCGTGGTCAGGCCTATTGGCGTGTGAAAGATGTCAAAACAGGAGAATTCTCCAACGTGAGCAAGGTGGTCTTGCGCTGATGAGTCGTTTGAAATTCCGTGTCGAAGCCGAAGCGTCCGGGTCCAAAGCGAGAGCTGCAAGGTTCAACACCCTTCACGGGGAAGTGGTCACTCCGATTTTCATGCCGGTCGGAACCCAGGCGACTGTGAAGAGCCAGACCGTCGAGTCCCTACTCGAGACCGGATCCAATGTCCTCCTCGCCAACACGTATCACCTGCTACTGAGGCCGGGACCTGAGGTGTTCGACCGCTTCGGCGGGATCCACCGCTTCATGAATTGGAATCGTCCCGTATTGACCGACTCAGGGGGGTTCCAGATCTTCTCCCTTCCGCATTCCAGGAAAATGGACGAGGCCGGGGCAAGGTTTCAAAGTTATGTCGACGGTCGGATGATCCTTCTTTCGCCCGAGTTGAGCATCGGAATGCAGAAGTCGATCGGAAGCGACATCATGATGGTGCTCGATCAGTGCATCCCTTCGACCGCACCCAAGCCGATGGCGATCGAGGCGATGCATCTCACCCACCGTTGGGCCGAGCGGAGTCTTCTTGCAAGGGGTGACTCGCCCCAGTCCATGTTCGGGATCGTCCAGGGAGCTTGTTTCGAGGATTTGCGGGCTCAGAGTGCTGAATTCCTGACCCGTCTCCCGTTCGACGGTTTTGCCATCGGGGGGCTGGCGGTCGGGGAGAGCAAGCAACAGCGGGAGGATTTCACCGAGCTTGCGGCGGCGATGCTGCCACGGAATCTCCCCAGGTATTTGATGGGGGTGGGAACACCGATCGACATTCTCGAAGCGGTTCACCGGGGGGTCGACATGTTCGACTGCATCCTCCCGTCACAGTTGGCACAACGGGGTGTCGCATTCACCTCGAAGGCCAAGCTGCAGCTTCGCAGGAGTGTCTACAAGTTCTCCGAGGACCGGTTGGATCCGGATTGTGATTGCCACACCTGTCGGACTTATTCCAAGGCTTACCTTCATCACCTCAACAAGACCGAAGAGGTTCTGGGTTGGCATCTGCTGTCGCGACACAATCTCGCGTTTTACCACGGACTGATGAGCAGGATCCGGGAGAGCATTCTTTCCGACCGGTTTCTCGAGCTCTATCGGGAGCAGCGTGAGTTGCTCGTCCGATCGGACGAAGACCACCCTTCGACCCCGTTTCAAGGTCCGAAACCGAATCGTGCCGACCGACGGCTCACGTTGGGTGACTTCGAGGTGATCCGTAATCCGCTCGGATTCTCGAGCATCCGCCAAAAAAGCTCGGGGGAGGTGATGCACTCCGTGAATCCTCCTGACGAGGAGGCGAGGCGCCTCTATGTCGAACCTTCGAATCTCAAGGATCGTCTGAAGAACGGCTCGGAGGTCGTGGTTTGGGATGTCGGTCTCGGGGCGGCCCACAACGCCATGGCGTCGATCCGTGAGGTCGACGGAGTGATCGCATCCGGTTCGAAACTCAGGATTGAAAGCTTTGAAAACGATCTCGACCCGCTGAAGTTGGCGATCAGGAATGCACCGAGGTTCCCGCATTTGCATCATCCCGCGCCGACAGTCCTCCTTCGTGACGGGAAATGGGTGCGGCGGGACGGAGGAGTGGAGTGGGTGCTCCGTGAGGGTGATTTCCTGTCCAAGTTGGATTCAGCCTCCGCACCCGATCTTGTTTTTTATGATCCGTTTTCGAGCAAGACCGATTCCTCGCTTTGGACACCCGAGGCGTTCAGACGATTGAAAACCGTACTCGGTGACCGGAAAGTTCGCTTGATGACCTACAGCCATTCCACGCTGGTGCGGTCCGTCCTTTTGCACTGTGGATTCTTTGTAGGGGCCGGGCCCTCGAGCGGACCGAAGTCCTCGACGACCGTGGCCTTCAATACCGCTGACGAAGCCTTCGAGAGCGGTATCCTGCTCGGGCAGGACTGGCTGGAGCGCAGAGCCAGGAGTGACGCCCGCTATCCCGCGGGCTTGGATGAAGAAGGTCGGAGGGAGATGGACGATCGGATCGCCCGTCACCCTCAATTCCGACGGCCGGTTTGATGGGCCCTGAGCACCATCACGAATTCCGGTTTTTCAACCTCGCCTGTTTTCGCGAGCAAATCGGCCGGTGATCCGCGAAAGAGCCGCTCGGAGGGGGAATTGAGCCCGGTTGCAATGAAAGCCGGTCTGTTCTGGAGTTTGGATTTGGCGATGTCTTCGAGCAGGGCCCGGAAGCGGTAGGGCGTGTCCATCACCACGAGGGTCTCCTCGATCCGCGCCAAACGATCGAGGGCTAGCTTTCTCCCAGCCGAATCCGCCGGCAAAAAGCCTGCGAAAAAGAACTGTTCGTGAGGAAACCCGCTCAAGGCGACGGCCAATGCGATCGAATTCGGAAACGGGGTCGATGTGACCCTGACTCCGGCTTGATGGCAGGCGTCGATGAGAATCCGACCCGGATCACAAAATGCCGGAAGCCCGCAGTCACTGATCAGGACGGCCGATCCACCTTTTTTGAGGAACTCGAGGACCCTCTTGGTGGAATCCGCCTGGTCGTGCTCGTTCAAGGTGACGAATCGGGCGATGGCCTCACGAGGCAATCCCCAACGGAGCCACCGGGTCCTCGCGACTTTCAATTCCTCCACCAGAATGGTCCAGTCCGGATCGAGTGCGATCTTCTGCAAGAGAGCCAATGCTTCCGGTTCGAGGGGGAGTGGATCGTGGATCGGGGTGGGCACCAGGACCAATGAACCCATCTCAGAACCTCGCTCTCGAGTTCTCCAGCTCTTCGATCGCTTGGAGAATTTTGATGAAATATGGCCCTTTGAACTGCGGTCTCACCGCGTCTGCGAATTTCCGGAAGGACCAGTCCGGGTGATCGTAAACATAATCCACGAATTCATGACTGATGATGAACAGGCAGGAGAGGGGGAACAGCTGTTTGAAGGAGATTCCCGCAGGGAATCCCGTACCGTCAGGTCTTTCCTTTTGTTGGAGCAAAATCCGCTCCACATCGATCGAGTTCATTTCGTCATCCTTGGACATGAGGGCACTGTACCCCGGTCCCTCGAGGTAAGCCGTTCGTTCCTCTTCGGTGAGGGTGTCTTTTTGTGCCTCGAACGCCGCCTTTGACGGAATCCGTGCCAGTTTGGGCATTTCGAAGTAACGAAGATCATGCAAATAGGAAACGTAAATCAGTTTGTCGATGGTGCTTTCGGTGACCCAACCGAGTGTCCTGCCGATGGAGCACGAAACGTAGCAGAGCAGGTCGATGTGGGTTTTCAGGTAGTTCCCGTTCCGGTCCACCTTGAGGGTCCTCATGGCGGTGGCGAACTTCGGTCTCTTTTCGAGTCTCGAAATGATCGAGTCCATGTTGCTCCGGACGGTCTGGAAGTACTCCTGGTCCTGGAAGAACTTTTCCGGATCCACATTGGCCGAGCGGGGAAGCCGGATGAAGTCCTTGAAAACATCCTCGGGGATTTCCTCCTCGAGTGCGATGGCCGCACTGCCTTCACGGGTCCAGACCAGGCGAGCCGGGATCGGCCGGGTGTGGTTCCCGATGGCTTCGATCTCGAAGGATCCGGCCTGTTTCAGCATGGAGGTCTGGCCGGGGTCCGCACGGAGGCGGAGTCCTCCACGAGAAGCATTGATCACGTCGAGCTCGAGAGTGTGGCGGTCGATCTTGATCCGCACTTTTTTGCCATCCTCGCTTTGGAAGAAAATCCTACGGTGGCGTCTTCTTTCGGTCAGAACCAACTCATCTGATATTTCGAGCACCAAGGTCCGGTCATGGAACACCGAAACGGCGCAGCGAGCGACCCCTTCCGACGGTGTCAGGCGGACAAAGCAATGTTCCTGACCGGTCAGGTCCGGGGCCCCCTCCCGGAGTTCGATGAACAGGAGATTTTGGGACCGGTCGACCCGGACCAATACACCGGGGAACAGGTGCCTTTTGTCTCCCCGGTTGATCCAGAGTGAAAGTTCGGATTGGACGGGTAGGCCGTCGAGAAGACGGAAAATTTCCTGGAGTCGCTTGGTGATCCTGAGTTTCGGCTCCATTGAAACCAATCCTTCCTGATTTCAGGGTACGCTCCGAACCGGATAAGTCAAGTCAGGCATTGACAATGGGATAGTGATTTAGTACACTTTCGTTCTTTAACCATGATCAACCCTTCCTGGATCCAGTATTGGTCTCTCCTCGTGTGTCTGCTTCTGGCGGATCCTGCCTTTGCTCAAGGGTGGCGCCGTCCCTTGGTGAAAGAGACGATCCCCGAAGCTGATCCGTCGACCTTGTTGACCGAGGGATTGAACGATGTCCGGCACGGAAAAGGGGTCCAGCTTGAGTCGGCGGTGGCCAGTCGGGTGCGGGTGCTGGTTCAAAGGAAACCCAAGAACTTCGATCACGAGTTCGCCCTGCTGTTGATCAATGGACGGATCGAGCGGGCGTTTCTGGTTTCGACCGCCATTGAGGGGAAGGACCCGATCCTCGGAACTTATCGTATGACGGTTCCACAGATCGAGGGGAAGCCCTGGCCTTGGAGGACTTCTATCAAGTATCACAACTCACCCATGTACTGGGCACTCCAGATCCAGGGTGGGTATTTCATCCATTCATCTCCCCATTACGGTAACCTGGGTGCCCCGGCCTCGATGGGATGCATTCGTGCCAGCCTTCCGGATGCCATGCAATTGTTCGATGCAGTGGTGAACCGGTCCGGGAGCCGTACCGGGACGATCGTGCTCCGGGAAGAGGTGGATCTGGACACCGACTCCGCCGAAGCGAAGGAATTGTCCGGAGTGCTTCGCGACTCGGCTTGGTCTGTGGATCAATTGAAAGAGGCCCTCGAGCAGAACAAACGGGAAATCGAGGCGGTATCGACAGGAGACCTCGAGTATTCCCCGGGTGTTGCGGCAGAAGCCCATTTCCGTCCCTTTGCCGACCAACTGGAGGCAGGAAAGGTTTTTCCCAAGTGTGCGGGAGCGGATTGTTGGAAGCTCTTTCGGAGGGAACCGAAAGTCTTCCGTCTGAAACCCAACGTCCAATTCACCCGTCCCGAGTCCTTGGATTTCCGGTCGACCGGGGATCTGCCTATGGTTCTGTCTTCGATCGGAGGTGCTCCTGCCCTGGACTACCTCCTGAATGGTGAAATCGGAGCGCTCGATCCATTCATGATCCAGGAGGTCCGCCTCAGTCTGACCGCGAACGGATCAGGTCTCAAGGTCCGGATCTGTGATCCTGAGGCCGGGATCTGCTCCAAACCGAGGGGTCCGGATGGCTCATTCGACGGGGTTTTCGTTTATCCCCTTTATCAGATTTCCCACCGTCTGAAGTCCTCGTCCGGTTTGGTCCTGGAGGTGGTATCAGGCGACGGAGTCTTGCAAGATCTGACCGTCAGTTATTTCAGGTGAAGTAATCCCCGCAGGGGAACTCGCGGATGACGGTTTCATTGTCGGGATGCTGTCCGCCCCGACGCGCTTCCGATTCGTAACCGATGTGGCAGCGATACTCTTCAATGACCTTTTCCACGGACATTCCACCGATGCACTTTTGAAGCACACCGTATACCGCGCCTGTCCGGTGATGCCCACCGTAGCAGTGGATGTACACCGAGCCCGGGTCTTCCTTCTTTCCCTCGATCTCGCGGATGATTCGCGCCAGATCGTCAAAAATGAACTTTTTTCTGGCAGGATCGTCGGTGCCCGGGACTTTCGAGATCTTGTACTGGAATGTCCTTCCGGTGACATCATTGAACTTCCAGTATGAGGCCTTCGGATTGTTGCGGAACAGTGATTCTCGTTCTTCCTCGGTCAGGTTCTTCGCCGAAGGCCAATCCAATTCGTCGTAGTTCACAATTTTGGAAAGTCCGTGATCCTTGACCAGGGACTGCATGCACTGGGCACGTGCGTCTTCCCGGTCGTTCCGGTTTCTCCGTGTGACGCTCGTCCGGGAGAACAGGGGAGCGAGATACGATCCTCGAAAGACGGTTCGCTCGATCCCGGATGGAAAGCGGAATCGGGCTCCGTTCATGTTGGAAGTGGTCCGGAATTTCGCCTCGAGGGCGAGATTCTTGAGACGGGGGTCCTTGTCGATTTCGGCTTCCGATTTACCTCCGAACAAGGCCCTCAACTCAGGTCTCGCCAGCTGGGTGGGTGTGATCAGACCGAATCCGTGAGTGTCGTCACAAGCCACAGGTCTGGTGACGGATCGATCGGCCGGAGATCGGGAACAGGAATACCCCTCCTGACCCGCCAAGGCCTGAATCGGGAGACACGACAGGAGGATGCCGATCACCGCTTGGTGGGTCACTTTCCATTCCCCAACGTCGAAGTGTCGATGACAAAGCGGTAGCGGACATCGCCCTTGAGTGTTCGCTCGTAAGCTTCATTGATGCGTGAAGCCGGGATCACCTCCACTTCCGACAGCACTTTCTTCTTGGCACAGAAATCGAGCATCTCCTGTGTCTCTCGAATCCCCCCGATCAGTGATCCGGTCAGTTTTTTCCGTCCGAAAATGAGCGAAAAGGCATGAACCTCACTCGGATCCGGTGCCGCGCCCAGCAAGACGAGCGTGCCGTCCTTCTTCAAGGACTCCAGATAAGGAGTGAAGTCATGCTTGGCTGAAACCGTGTCGAGAATGAAGTCGAATTTCCCCTGTACTTTCGCAAATGCGTCCGGACTTTTGGTGAGGATGAAGTGGCTTGCGCCGAGCTTTTTGGCGTCTTTTTGCTTGGACGGTGAGGTGCTGAAGACGGTGACTTCCGCGCCCATCGCCTTGGCCAGTTTGACCCCCATGTGGCCCAGACCGCCAAGTCCGATGACTCCCACTTTCATGCCTTTCTTGATGCCATGGCGCTTGAGAGGGGAGTAAGTGGTGATGCCTGCGCAGAGCAAAGGGGCGACCCGCTCGAGTGGCAGTGATTTCTTGATCTTGAGAGCGTAAGACTCGCGCACGGTGATTCTCTCGGAATAGCCACCGTAGGTCGGTGTCTCAAGGTCCCGCTCCAGACTGTTGTAAGTGAAAGACGCATGCTGCGTGCAGTACTGCTCCTCGTCCGAACGGCATTCAGCGCATTTTCCGCAGGAATCGACGAAACATCCTACGCCGGCATGATCGCCGACTTTGAATCGCTTCACTTTTTTTCCGACCTCGACCACTCTGCCCACGATTTCGTGTCCCGGAACACAGGGGTATTGGGTGGGGCCCCACTCACTCCTGGCCGTGTGGATGTCCGAGTGACAGATACCCGAGAACAGGATCTCGATCAGGATCTCGTCCGGTCCCGGCTTCCTTCGTTGAATGGTATGGGGTGCCAAGGGGGCGTCAGCCGAGAAGGCCGCATAAGCTTTGGTTGGAATCATATACCGAGCATAGAGGAGCAGGGAGGGTTGAGGCAAGCTGTCGAGGGCTTGACGTGCCGGTATCGACAGCTAGAATGGGGGGCGTGCGGTTCGCTTGGGTGTTTTCCATCGTATTCATGTGCGTGACGGGCGGCGTGGCGGAAGCCCGGTCGAAGGCGGATCGGCTTGCGGAGCGGGCCGCCAAGGTGGTGGCCGACACATTCGCCGAGGCGCCGGTGGCGAATGAGATCTGTTTTTCGCCTTCCGGGCCTTGTGAAGTCAAGCTGGTCAAGTTCATCCGGTCAGCGAAAAAAACAGTGGATGTCGCCGTATTCGACATCAATCTCACGTCAGTCGTCGACTCATTGATCGATATTTCTTCTCGAATCCCTGTGAGAGTCCTGGTGGAGCGTCGGAACTCCAAAAACAGCCATTCGGGTGTTCCGAAGTTGTTGCGTGCCGGAGTGAAGGTCCGTTACGGACGTCAGAAAGGGATCATGCACCACAAGTTTGTTTTGGTGGACGGAAGCCGGATGGAAACCGGATCCTTCAATTTCACCAACGGGGCTGCGAACAAGAACCAGGAGAACCAGATCTATCTTGAAGAAGCCGGGTTGGTGTCGCCGTTTGTGAGGCAGTTCGAGAAGATGTGGGCTGAAAGCCTTCGGTAAGTGGCGCCCTATCGAGCCACCGGGGATTCCACCAGTTTCACTCCGATTCCCTCCCGGATCCGGTCCTCCGGATAAAGAATGACCCGCTCGATCCCGGTCAGACCTTCCAGGATCTCCACCCAGTGCCCGTCATCGATTCCCCGGGCAATCGATCTCCGTTGAGCTTTCCGCCGGTTGACCACAAAGACCGACCAATCGCCACCGGACCGGATCAGGGCTCCGATGGGAACCTTGAGACACCGGCCCACCCGGGCGGTTTCAATGCTCACCTCGGCATGAAAGAGGTTTCCGGTCCAGGGGGCCTGGTGCGAGAGCGGACTCAAGGGTTCGAGGATCACTTCCGTTCGCTCTTCATCCACACCCAAGGCGGAGACTTTGACGAATGCGGCCTGACTCAGGCGTTTGACTTGTGCAGGAATCGGCGACTTCAAGCCGAAACCTTTCACAGTCGCGCTCTGTCCCGGCCGGATTCGTGCCGCATCGGTTGTCAGGATTTCTGCGACGATCTCGAGTCGTCCCGGATCGATGATCTCGATCAACGGTTCCCCTCGCCTGACGGGGCCGGCGGTTTCCCGCCAGACACGGGACACCACACCGTTCAAGGGTGAGCGCAGGGGTTCCGGAGTCACATCCCAGAGGATGCGGGTGATCACCTGGTCCTTCCTGACGGGTTCTCCCGCCTTCAAAGTGATGGTTCCGACCTCACCGTCAGCGAAGGCGGAAAGGACCCTGCGATCCAGACTCCGGAAGTAGCCGTCGATGGTGAGGGTTTCCACCACGTCGCCTCTCGTGGCGATCACGGTCTCGACCGGGATTTGTTTGGGGCGGAGAATGATCCAGAGAAGGATCAAACCCACCATCAGAATGATCCAGACACGATATCGTTGCTTCATCTCATTCCTCCGTTTTGATGGCATCCGGGAGGGGGGTGGAGCGACAAATGGTGCGCATCCATTGCGATCCTGCCAGAAAACAAGCTCCCAGGATGATGAAAGACAAGGCATAGGTTCTTGCCGAAATCACCACGGTGAAGTCATACTCCTCGGCGTGCATGGCTTTCAGTGCGGCCCGGGTCAGGAGGTTGCCGGCCACACAACCGATCGGGGCGGCAAGAACCCATTGGATCGCCGTTTCAGACAAGAGCAGGTCGAAGGCTGTCGAGAACGGTAGGCCGAGGACCCGGAGGCTCGCAATTTCCTTTTGTCGCTCGGCGAAGCTGATGCGGATCGAATTCAACAGGAGTGCGATTGCCATGGTGATCGCAAACACCACCAGCACCAGACTCGACGTCCGGATGAGTTTACCCAGTGTGCGTGCGAAGCTGGCGAGAATGTCGCTTTTGGTACGGATCGAGGTTCCGAGAGGACTTGCCTCGAGTCGTTCAAGGACATCTGGAACGGATGACGGGGTCACCCGAAGCAGGATCCGGTTGAATGAGGACTCCTCGTTCAGACTCGAGTGAAGTCGGGCTTTGGGTACCCGGGCTGAAACTCCGATCGCATCCCGGATGAAGTGACTCACGGTCAGGGAGAAAGTTTTTTTGCCGTCTTCGAGAGATTCGAACTCCACCCTGTCGCCCGCGTTCAAACCCCAGGCTTTCTGGAAGTACCTGCTCAGAGCCAAGCCGTCGACGGCGGGAAGTTCGAGACGGGGGAGGGGAGGAACCCCCGTCAATGCCAGGGTTTTCGAGTGCTGGGCGAACCGCATTCTCACGGGAAGGATACGGTAGGTCTCGTGCTCCAGCACACCGGGGAGTTTACCCCAGGAATCGGCACTGGAATCTTTCACCGGAGCACGAAGGGACATGGAGATGGTTTCACGCGAAAGTCGGTGAAACTGTTCGTCGATCAGGTTCTCGAGAATGTCATTCCATGACCAGGACATGATCAGCAGGATCCAGGCACAGGACATTCCCAGGATGTTCCAGGTGAGTCGGAGAGGCCTTGAAAGCGAGTTTCTCAGCACCATACGAATCCGGACTGGAATCCGAGGACCCAGGAACGAGCGATCGAGAAATCCGGATTGGAAACGTTGAGGGGCCGGAGGTCGGAGGGCTTCTGCAGGCGTGAGAGAACGAATCGAACGCATGGTTGATCCGGCCCCGAGAATGCCGGCGGACAAGGAAGCGAACAGGCCGAGGAGGATGGCGTCAGCTCCCGGACTGAACCGGATCTCCGGAAAACGGAAAAATGCCTGATACGATCGTGACAACAGGTGTCCCATTCCCGTGCCCAGTGCGATGCCGAAAACTACCCCGACAGCGATCATGCTTAGCGCCAGTTTCAGATAGTGCATCATGATATCGAAAGACCGGTAGCCTAGCGCCCGAAGTGTTGCGATCGGGACCCGCTCCAATTGGACCAGTCGGGCCAATGTGTTGTGAATGAGAAAGGTGGCGATTCCGAGAAAAATCGCCGGAAACAGGACAGCCAAGGTCTTTTGCTCGGTGATCTCGTTCTCCACGAGGCGGTTGGAGAGCTGGTCTTTACGCAAGAACGATCCGTAGGAACCGTAAGGTTTCAGGATCCGGTCGAGGTCTTCGAGTACCATGGAATTGGAAACGTCAGGAGAGACTTTCAAGCTCACCCGTTGGAAGGTCCGCCCTTTCCGGGTGACCCTCTCGAGCTCCTTGCGGCTCATCCAAGCCATTCCGTAGCGGGTGTCGTCGGGGAGCGGGGCGCCGGGGCCGATCAAATAGACGGAATCGGGCGAAAGGGCCACGCCGGAAATCCGGAACAGCCATTGCTTTCCACCGACGATGGCACTCAGTGTGTCTCCGGGGCCGAGATTCCGCGCCAATGCGAATCCCTCGTGCAACAAAATCTCCGGAACCGACGAGGGAGATGGAAGGCTCCCGGATTTCAAATGAACCCGGTCGAGCCCGGGAGTACCGGGCTCCGGCAGGGAGATGAACTGTGCTGAAGGAGCTCCGGGCATGCGGATCAAAACACTCTCCACCAAACGTAGGTCCACCTCCCGTACGCCCGGAATGGACCGTATTCGCGACTCGAGTGACAGCGGGGCCTCTTTGACTTCAGCGAAAATGTCTCCGAAGGAAAGTCTTTCGTAGGCACGAAGCTTCGCAAGTTGAAGTGCATCGTATGAACTCCACGCGGCAATCAAGAGTCCGGAGCCGCAGGCCACCAACACAGCGATGCTCACGGTTTGAAACCGGAGGCTCATCAGGCTTCTCAGGATTTTGAGATCGAGTGCCCGGGTCACCATCGAATCTCGTCCAGAGGCAGTCGTTCGGGTTGGATCCGGATTTCTCCGATTCTTCCGTTTTCGATCCGGATCACCCGGTCCGCCATTCCGGCGATTGCAGCATTGTGGGTGATGATGACGACGAGCGTGCCGAGTTCTGAGTGGATTTTTTGAATCGCCTCGAGGACCTTTCTGCCGGTCTCATAGTCGAGGGCTCCGGTCGGCTCGTCGCACAGAAGGATGTCAGGTCGCTTGGCGATGGCGCGGGCGATCGAGACCCGCTGTTGTTCCCCTCCCGAGAGCTGGGAAGGGAATCGATCCGCAAGAGCTTTCATGCCCACCAGATCGAGGGCATCTTCGGGTTTCATGGGTGAAGATGAGATTTCCGTGACCAGTCGGATGTTCTCCAACGCGGTCAGGCTCGCGATCAGATTGTAATACTGGAAGACGAATCCGACATGTTCCCTCCTGAAGCGGGTGAGGACGTCCTCGTCCGAGGTCACCAGATTGTGCTCACGGTAAAAGACTTCCCCTGAACTTGCAGAATCGAGCCCACCCAGGATGTTGAGGAGGGTCGTTTTGCCGCTACCGGACGGGCCCAGAAGCACCACGATCTCATGCTCATACAGGTCCAGATCCACGCCACGGAGCGCATGAACGGTCACTTCACCCCAGCTGTAGGTTTTCACGAGGTTCCGGGCTTTGAACACCGGTGCCCGCTCCGGACCGGAAACGGCCATGTCAGTTCATCAAGCATGAAGCGGGCCATGAGGAGTTTGGCGGGTGAGGGTTTCATGTTGTCGTCCAATCCCTGCTCGGGTAGTTTTGTACAAATGATGCAAAATGTACGTTCGGATTTACGCGCCTCGGTAGTTGTCTTTTTGGTGGCTTTACCGCTTTGCCTGGGAATCGCACTTGCATCGAAGGCGCCCCTGGTGGCCGGCTTGGTGGCCGGGATTGTAGGTGGCATCGTGGCGTCGAGCTTGAGCGGCTCCCGACTCAGCGTTTCCGGTCCTGCCGCGGGCTTGGCGGTCATCGTGGCGAATGGAATCGACCAAGTGGGGGGCTTCGAGGCGTTCGCCGTGGCGGTCTTCCTGTCAGGTCTGATCCAGATCGTATTTTCCTTGATGAAAGCCGGAGTGATCGGGAATTTTTTCCCGTCTTCGGTCATCACCGGCATGTTGTCAGCGATCGGTTTGTTGCTGATTCTGAAACAAATCCCCCATGCGGTCGGTTTGGACAGCGCATTCATGGGAACTCTCGAGTTTTTTCAGCCCGAGGACGGGCAAAACACTTTCAGTGAGTTGATGGAAGCCTTTGAAGTATTCGACTTGGAGTGCGTCATCATCGCACTGGTCAGCTTCGGAGTGATCCTGGGTTGGGAGCGGATCGGTCCAAAGGTGAAAGCAAGTTGGATCCGCAGTATTCCGAGCGCATTGCTCGCCGTGGTCGCAGGGGTGCTGCTGAGTAGGTATGGTTTTCATGCCTTGGGCATGGAGCTTGATATCAAGCACCGGGTCGATCTTCCCTTCAATGGAGGGATTTCCGAACTCGTCGGAGGTTTGATCCGGCCGGATTGGAGTGCGCTCGGAAAAGCTTCGGTGTATGTGACCGCTCTCACGATTGCAATCGTCGGATCCTTGGAAAGCCTTCTCAGTCTCGACGCTGCGGACAAAATCGATCCGAAAAAGAGAAGCAGTTCCAAGAATCGTGAGCTCTTGGCACAAGGAGTATCCAACACCCTTGCCGGACTCCTGGGAGGCCTTCCGATCACCGCGGTCATTGTTCGGACTTCGGCAAATGTGAATGCCGGTGCCGAGGATCGGTGGTCAGGAATCTTTCACGGAATCTGGCTTCTCTTGGCGATCATTTTATTCCCGAAGGTTCTGACCTTGATTCCACTTTCGGTTTTGGCGGTCGTCCTCATTCTGGTCGGCTACAAGCTGACCAAACCCGAGCTGTACCGGAAAATGTATGCCAAAGGATTGGACCAGTTCGTTCCGTTTGTGGTCACCATTCTGGCCATCCTGTTCACCGACCTTCTGAAAGGGGTGGCTGTGGGGATGGTGGTCGGGTTTGCTTTTGTGATCAAGCGGAGCCAGAAGAAATCCATGATTCTGGTGAAGGGCGACGAATCTTTCAGTCTGCTCCGATTTGTGAAAGACGTCTCGTTCTTGAACAAACATGAACTCTTGCTCCATCTGAGATCCGTCGAGCCGGGGACAACCCTTGAGATTGACGGAGGGTCCGAGAATCACCTCGATCCGGACATCGTCAGTGTGCTCGAAGACTTCGTCCAAGGGGCGGCAGGTCGGGGAATTCAAGTCAATGTCCGTAAAACCCGGGGCGCAGTGAGCCCGTTTTTCAGGGGATAATCATGCATCGAATCAAAAAGCTTCTGTTGGAGAATCTCGCCTGGTCGAAAGGGAAGACCCAGAACAATCCTGAATACTTTGTGAACATGGCGGAAGGGCAGAAACCCGACTACCTCTGGATCGGATGCTCGGATTCGCGGGTTGATCCTTCGGAACTCACCAACACCCAGCCGGGTGAGATGTTCGTGCACCGGAATGTGGCCAACCTTGTGGTCCACTCCGACTTGAATCTGCTCAGTGTGGTCCAGTATGCGGTTGAAGCCCTGAAGGTGGATCACATCATCGTTTGCGGGCACTACAACTGTGGCGGGGTGAAGGCGGCGATGGGTAGCGCATCGATCGGGGTGATCGATCACTGGATCCGGAACATCAAGGACACCTATTCTTTCCACCGTTTCGAGGTGGACGGGATCAAGAGTGAGTCGGATCGTGTCAACCGTCTGGTTGAATTGAATGTCATGGCCCAGGTGAAGAACCTGGCGAGTACCTCGATCATTCAGAAAGCCTGGAAAGAGCGGGGTGGATTCCCGGCACTCCACGGTTGGGTCTATGACATCAACACCGGGCTGTGTAAGTCGATGGTCATGATCCAGTCCGCCGACGAATTGGATGTCGCCCACCGCTACACGTTTTGAAGTGAGAGGTCTTCAGTTTCGACGCGACAGTGCCCGGAGTAGGTCCGGCTGGTCCTTGCGGACGGCAAGGTAATTTCCGGCACGGAAGTGCTCGTCGTGGAAAAGGCTGTAATCCTTGAATTCCACTCCGTCGGGGAAGAGGCGGCCGATCCGGTATCCCATCGGCTCGAGCAGGGAATAAAAATCTCCGAGAAACACACGGGCCGGAACGCAAACGTGGCCGTATTCGAACTGGATGCAGGGAACGGCTCCGGATTCCAGAATCCGTCTGAGTCCACGAAGGACATACAAGTCATGCCCCTCGGTATCGACTTTCAAGAGGTCGATCCGGTCGACTTGGTGATCACTGACATAGGCATCTCCACAAACGATCCGCGCCAGGCGTTTCTCGGTCCGGATTCCGTGCGGGAGAGGGGCGATCGAACTGCCGTTGTCGACATCCGGAAAATAACTCACCTCGATTTCCCCTTCGCGGTCGGACAGGCCGAGTGCGTTCAGATGCAGGTGCTGGTCAGGTGTGGGTTTGCCCGAGAGGGCTCCTTGGAGTCGATTGAAGGTGTCCGGGACGATCTCGAACGAATGAAGGTCCACCCGGGGAAAGCGTTCGAGGATGATCGCCGACCATTCACCTCGATTCGCTCCGACGTCGAACACCCGGACTTTTTTCGAGTTCCAGGATTCGGACAGGATGCGAATGACGCGCCCTTCGCCATTCCGGGAAAACTCCCAATTCGACTCGTTCCAATAGTGCTTCAGGAAACGGTCCGCATTACGGGCGATCCGCCCCATGAAGGAGGATCGGCTGTTCTGGTTGACGAATCGGTCCCAAAAAGCTCTCATGATCGGAGGCGTGGAAAAGGGAGAAGGGGTCGAAACAGGTCTGTCCAAAGTGATGTCAATGATGCTCGTTGTAAGTGCATGGATGCCTTTGAATTCCCCTTCCGGATGGGAATGAGGGTTAACACATCAAAAACAGACAAGGAACCGTGTTCTTTGCCGTTTTTTTGAAATGCTTGACGGTTTTCTCGATGTGGTTTCGAAGAATGGCCCGGAGTTTCTTCGGGGAGTGTTTTTTTCCGGTGAGCCAGGGGGGGAGGGCTTCAGGGTTGTGCCACACCAGCGTATGACCTCGGACCAATTGATGGTTTCGTTTGGCGAAGTCGACCAGAGAATCCGCCACCTTGAAATCAAATCCGTTCCTCTCCGGATGGATGGAGATGAATTTGAATTCGTTTTCCGGGGTCAGGATGGAGAACTCTTTGGAAGCGTACCGGGCGTACCCGGGATCGGCATTGACATGCTTCATGTTGACGGCAGAGTCGAAATAAAGTCTGTGGTTGAGCGAGGAAATCTTGATCGGAACGGAGTATCGGGAAGCGGATGCGGAGAGGCTCAGGAGGAAGAGAGGCAGGAAAAACCGCATCGCAAGACTCTATTGAATGAATGATCGGAAAATGGAGGAGGGGATGGGATTCGAACCCACGAAAGGTGTGACCCTTTACACGCTTTCCAAGCGTGCTCCTTCAACCACTCGGACACCCCTCCAGTTGAACGATGAAATGTAAGGTGGAAGGTAGCATCGAACGGGGGGTCAATCAACGGCTTTTCAGGAATCCTGGCATTCCGGGCAGATCCCGGTGAATTCGAGCTTGTGTGAAAGCCCGGTGTAGCCCATTCGCGCCACCAGGCTTTCGATCGCCTGGATCTCGCACGCTTCGATGGGAGCGATTTTACCGCAGGATTTGCACTGAACGTGGTGATGGTGGTGGGTGTCCCCGGGGGCGAGACACTTGTATTCGTAACGCGCCACGCCATCATCCAGGAGGGTGGAGCTCACGATTCCGGCTTCTGTGAAGCTCAGTAGGGTCCGGTAGATGGTGGTCCAGTCGGCTTTCTTTTTCGCCTTGCGGGTGAGGGCCGTCACCACCTCGTCCACGGTCATCAGGCAGCGTTTGGCTTCCAGAAGCTCCAGCACCCGGAGTCGGGAGGGGGTGAGTTTCAGTCCGGCCTCCCGGATCCGATCCTCCAGGGACTCGGATTTTTCATGCTTATGGTTGCAAATCATCTGCAACACCATAGAATGCGCGCAAGGTTTCGATCAATGGCAAAACGAATGCGACGCCCCTTTTTGAAGAGCATCCTGCTCCACCTGGCCCTGGTGGGTGCGGTGTCGGTGCTTCTTTTTGCATCCCGTGAACCCGAGAAAAAAGACGAAAGCATCACGCTCGAAAACATCCGGATCGAGCAGGAGGTCAAACAAGCTGTTCATGAGGCGGTTCATCAGCTCGGGATTCCTCATGAGGAACCTGAAGAGTCGGTGACCACAGAACCGGCCCCTCCGTTGAGCCCTCCCGTTCCACGGGGTACGCCGGGGAATCCGGGTCTGAGTCGTGATGCCAGCGGACCGCCCCCCGGTGAGATGGAGCGCTACCTGGCGGGAATCATCGCCCGGATTCATCAAACCAAGCGCTATCCCCGCGAAGCGCAGTTCAACGAGCAAGAAGGAACCGTGATGCTCAAGATCGAGGTCGCGGCAGACGGGGGACTGCTGCACTCGGAGGTCGAGAATCCCTGTCCTTTCGAGAGTCTCAATCGGGCTGCCTTGGAGGCAGTGCGGAGTGTGGGGCGCTTGCCCCCGGTGCCGATCGCCAAGTCCGTCACCCTCCATATTCCGATCCGCTTCCAGCTCCGCTAATTTTTTTAGATGCAAACCAGTTGCATTTGTATTAGCGTGAAAACCCATGAAGACCCGACACATTCTTTTGGCCCTGTGTTTGCCTGTGTTCTCTGCAACAGCCCACGAACTCGAGCTCCCTGAAATCAGCGTGCTCGGAACCCCGGAGCGTCGCTCGGCATTCGACTTTCTGCCGACTGTTTCCAAGATCGGTGGAGCCAAGTTCGACCGTAAGAAACAGACCACGCTTGGCGAAACACTCTCGCAGGAAGTCGGGGTCAGCTCGAGCTTCTTCGGTCCGAACTCTTCCCGCCCGGTGATCCGGGGTTTGGACGGGGATCGGGTCCGAATGCTCGAGAACGGGATCGGGCTCCTAGACGCATCAGGCGCGAGTCCGGATCACGCTCTTTCTATCGATCCCCTGCTACTCGAATCGGTCGAGATCCTGCGCGGACCCTCGGCACTTCTGTACGGGAACAGCGCGGTCGGCGGTGTGGTGAACCTGCGCACGAACCGGATCTCAGAAACCGGTATCGAAACCGGACATTCCGACTTCAGCCTCCGTTATTCGAGTATGGATCAAGGAAAAGCAGCGGGAGGAGTGGCCTGCTACAAGCTCGGCAATTATGTGTTCCACATCGACGGATCGATCCGGAGTACCGAGAATTATGCGGTTCCCACTGCGCAGGAAAAGGTCGAGAACAGCTCGAACCGGACGTCACAGGCCGCGATCGGGATCAGTCGCCCCTTTGAGAACGGATTTGCGGGGCTTTCGCTCTCAGGCTATCTGACCGACTACGGAACAGTCGCCGAGGAGAGCGTGAGAATCGGGATGGACCGGGTCAGGCTAGATGCCGCGGGTGAAATCAAGCGCTTTGCGTTTTTCGATTCGATCCGCTTCAAGTCGGCCTACACCAAGTACGAGCATCAAGAACGTGAGGGCGATGAAATCGGAACCGTCTTCCGCAACCGCGGGATCGAATCGCGGGTGGATGCGAAAAGCGGGAATACCACTGTCGGGCTTCAGCAGCAGTATTCGCGTCTGAGTGCTCTCGGCGATGAGGCCTTCTTGCCGACGAACCGGAGCTCGTCTTGGGCGCTCTTCGGCCTCCAAGAGGCAAAGTGGGGAGCGATCCGTCCTTCGTTCGGGGTCAGGCTCGATGCTTCCTCGGTGACGGGTGAAGCGGGAAATCTGCTCACCGAAGAAACGACCCGCAACTTCTTCGCTCCGAGTGGCTCGCTCGGTTTCCAAGTGGACGTTCCAGCTCCGATCACCGGGCAAGAGTGGACGGTCGGTTTGAACTCGACCTATACCGAACGTGCACCCAACTATCAGGAGCTTTTCGCTGACGGAGCTCACATGGCGACCGGGATTGTCGAAAAGGGTAACAGCTCCTTCCGGACCGAGAAAAACCTCGGGCTCGAGGTCTCTCTGAAGGTGAAGGACCGGCAAAACGAAGCGCGGCTCACCACCTATGTTCAGGACTTCCGGAATTATCTCGCGCTGACCCCGACCGGGACCCAGGATGACATGGGGACGCCCGGGGATACGACGGACGACATGGAGATCTACGAATTTCGATCGACTCCGGCCCGCCTGATTGGAGCGGAATTCGAGTACACCCACAAGCTCGGGCAGGCCTTTTTGAACGGGAACTGGGAGTTCGACTTCAAAGCCGACTGGATGCGGGGCCTGGATCTCGGCGGCGGAGGAAATCTACCCCGGATGGTGCCGGCTCGGGGAACGGTCGGTGTGCGCTACCAGCAGTCCTATTTTTCAATTGATGGTGAGCTCCAGCGGGTCGAGGGTCAGAACGTGATCGCAGCGAACGAGCTCACCACCCGTGGTTATACTATGTTGAATCTCGGAGCGGAAATTCCGTTCTCAGGAAGCTTCGGAAACCTGAGAGCGATCCTCCGCGCCAACAACCTGTTCGATGTCGAGGCACGCAACCACATTTCCTTCCTGAAGGACCTGGCGCCCTTGCCCGGACGGAACATCGTGGTGGGATTGCAGGGCTCTATTTGAGAAGTGTCGGTGTGACCTTGAAGGTCTGAAGAAGGTCGTCGAGCTGTTGTTTGGACCGGAGTGCCTCAGGGTGCTCCGGTCCGGATTTTTTCTCCGCCAGGATCAGCTCGTTTTTCATCGAGTGCTCCCACCCGACGAGTTCCGTGACCGTGACCTGATAACCGAGTGAGCTCAGATACAGGGTCCGGATCACGTTCGTGAGGTGGCTTCCGAACTCCCTTCGGTGCAGGGCCTGGCGATACAGGGGGGATCGTTCGGATGCAGGGATTCCGCCCAATTGTGCGGCCACCTCTGCCTGGCAACACGGAACCAGGGCGAAGGCCCGGGCGTCGTGACGCAATCCGAAGCGGATCGCATCATCTGTTGCGGTATCGCAAGCATGCAGAGCGGTGACCAAACCGACCGGTCCCTCGACACGCGCCTCTCCGATGTCGGACGCGACGAACTCCATCATTCCGAATCCGGAATCCGAGGCCAGCTTTTGTGAGCGCTCGACGAGCTCGGGGCGGTTCTCGATCGAGACCATGCGCGCTCCGGCAAGCTGCTTCAAGTAGAGATCGGTGAGAATGAATCCGAGATAGGACTTCCCTGCTCCCATGTCCACGACGGTCAGGCCTGACTCGGGAGTGTGGAGCTTCCGGACCAAAGGCTCGATGAGCTGGGCCAGGTGATGCACCTGCTTCAATTTGCGTCGGGAGTCCGCGTTCAGTTTACCGTCCCGGGTGAGAATGTGCAGGGCCTTCAGGAGTTCCTCGGAGCTTCCACGCCAGAGAGTGCTGGGATCTTCTTTCATGCCATCTTAGATTCTCAATCTAAGATCATTTCGAAAATAAAATATTTTATCAAAAAAGATCGGGGGGGAATTGACACCCGGTGGGGGTTCGTTACGATAGAGCTACATCGGTTGTGAGATCGGCTTCAGGGAAGAGGCAACTGTATCGAAGTGTGGTTGCGGTCGAGGTCCATCCAAGGGATTGGATAAAGCATTGGCTTGATCGAGGGAGTGATCGGTTTGACCCTTTACGGGCCCCGGCGGGAGGTTTCTCCTGCCGGGGTTTTTTTGTTCCGGAATCCGGATCCGGGTTTGAGTTCAGTCGGCAGGCTCGGGAGTGGGATCTGTCATCCTTTTGGAATGCTTGGTGTTTCCAGTCCTGACTCTTGGCCGGAGTTCTGCACCCTCCGTCAGACAAGAGGGGTGGATTCCGAATGAGCTACGGGAGAAAGATTTTCTGGATCGGATGGTTGGCGGTGTGGGGGACTGGATGCGGGGAAGTCCGGTTCCGGTCCGAAGCCTTGAGGGCCCCGGTTTTTTTGCGGGAGGTGAGAGGGGGGGCCGGTACTGCCCCGGTACGCCTCATGATTTTCGAGGGTCATCCGCCTGTTTCTGCGGGTTCTCCGGTCGGAACTCTTTCTTTTGTGGAGCGTCAAGTGCGGTTCGAGGTGACGCCTTCCGGACTGGCGAACCGGATCGAGAATGACATCACCTCGGGAGCTTATCCGGTGATTCAGGATGCAGAGGGGGCCGACGGTGTGTTTCTCTCTGTGTACGTCGATGAAACGGCAAGATTGATGATGGAGAACCCCAAAAGAGAGGAGGCACCCACCTGGTATTCTCCTTCATTCGGATACTGTTCCAAATTCCGGTTTCTCGGGAATGATCGTCTGAGTCGCCCATTCATCTGCACTCCTGATGCGATCTTTTGCGTGATCCCCCGGCCGACCGAAATACCGTGTGAACTGGATCCGGCGGCACAAACCGTCTGTGCGGGCTACCATCCAATCCCCTTCGATCCGGATGCGATGGCGAAGAAAACGATCGCGAACCACCGGTTCATGCTGAGTGAGCCCCGGGCCTTCGAGTGCATCGAAACCCGGGTGGGGCATCCGCTCACGTTTGAATTCCGGAATTTCCGTGAGCTCCGGACTCTGCGCATGGTTCCGGCCCAAGGGGGCGACCGAGTCGACTTCAGTTGGGGTAGCTGAGCGTGAGGACTTCCCGGAGATTGCGCTCTTTTTCCTCGAGGTCGAGACCGTAGCCGATCAAAAATTGGTCGTCGACTTTCATGCCGACGTATTTGACCGGAACTTGAACCACCCGTTTCTCGGCCTTGTCGAGCAGGGTCACAATCTCGAGCGAGGCGGGCTCGGATTGGATCAGGCGCTCGTAAAGAAACTTGAGTGACCGTCCACTGTCGATGATCTCCTCGACAATGAGGACGTGTTTTCCGCGGATATCGCGGGAAATGTCCTTCAAGAGCGTGACTGTTCCGCTGGATTGACGGTCTTTGCCGTAGCTCGACAGGCGGACGAAATCGATTTCGACATCCATCCTGAGTTCGCGCATCAGGTCCGTCATGAAAACGAAAGCGCCCTTCAGGACGCCGATCAGAAGGACCGGTACACCGTCGTAGTCCTTGCGGATCCGGTCTGCGAGATCCCGCACCAGGATCTTGATGTCACCCTCGCTCAGAACCTTGCTGAACTTCGGAGTCCCGTTCATGCCTGCGATTCTGGTTCCGTGGTGGTCTTGGGCTTCTCGGTTTCATTCACCCGTTTGAAGTTGGCTTCTTCGATGCCACTGATCGAGTCTTTGAAGTTCTTGACCGCTTTTCCCATGGTCATCCCGAGTTCCGGCAGCCTGCGCGGTCCGAAAATGAGGAGTACGACGCCGACGATCACGATGTGTTCGAAAGAAATGCCAAACATGGGAGCCCTCCAGCTTAAGGTTTTGCCAAGGGATACCGCGCATGGACGGTCGAGTCAAACATTCTCAGTCCAGTACTTCGGTGGAGTCGATCTGGGTCAGGCTTGCCTCGCCATGAAGCTTGGCGCGCTGCAAAATGGAGCCGCGATCCGGCTCTTCACTTCCGCCGGTGATCGCTTTCCGGGAGAGTCGGGCACGACGTTTTCCCTCTTCTCCACACATGAAGAATTCCCAGGTTTTTTTTCCGAGCGAATGAGTCGGACTGACCAGACGATGGCGTGCTCCGGACGGGCCCTGGAGTCTGGGCAGGATCTCTTCGCGGGATTTCCGGGTCTTTTGAAGTACGAGGTAGCTGAAGGGGAGGGATTTCCGGTCGAGTCCGGCCAAGGCATCGAGTTCCCGGAGGTAGGCCGGTCTCCACCAATTCACCTCTTCATGGCACCAGTCGTCTTCTTTGGTCAGCGCTCCACAGGCCTGGTGTCCGAGACACGGAAGGAGGACTTGAAGCGGTACCGCTCCGGAGTTCACTTTAGGGTGGGCGATCAGGGCTTTGCGGATCTCGAGCAATTTTCTCGATTGGAGTCTCAATGCCGGTTCGACCAGGATCACCACGCCTTCGTCCTCGAGGTGGTGCTCACAAGTTTCGATGAGGTTTGCCGCGAGAACTTCGGGAGGCAGCTCGCTCTCGTTCAAGAAATAGCTCGAGACGAACAAATGGAACCGAGGAGCCGCTTCGGGAAGCCAGCGACGTCCGAGTTCGACTCTGCGGTGAAAGGGGCGGGCGTCGTATCCCGAGCCCGAGAAATGCTCGAACCAGGCCTTCCCCATTTGCAAGGCGGCTTTGCTCTGTTCGATCAAAGCGAAATTACCCCGGACAGGCAGCCCGAGGGGGGCGTGCTTCTCTCCTGCGATGATCCCACAGGCGCCGGAAGCGAGGCCGGCTCCCCATTCGAGTCCGCGGAACTCACCATCGGCCGGAAAGGGCCATTTGAATCCCAGTCGTTGCAATTCACTCCAGACCGCGGCGACCCGGAACAGATTGCAGGGCATGAAAGAAAGGAAGTAGGCGAGCCGTCGGTTTTTCGCACTCCCTCCCTCGGTCCAGTAGGCTTCGGTGTCGATGCCATCCGTTTGACTCCCCTCCATCCGGTTGAAGAGGTTGGAAAGTGCCTTCACATGGGGCGCAATGGACCGTGAAAGGTAACGTTTCGACTCAAGGGTTTCTCCCTCGGGAAGCAGGCGCTGTTGGGACATGAAGTCAGTCAAGACGGGCTCGAAGCCGTCTTTGAACGCGTCCACCAGTGCGACCGGAACTCTCATGGAATTGTTTCCTTTTGGATTGACCTTACGCTAACCTAAACCCTGAATGAAACTAGGTTTAGCTGATCAAACTGCCCCTCGTCCACCGGCAATTTTATTGCTCGGTGAGGGGGCTGCCACCACGCAGATCCGGGACGATCTCATCGCCCTCGGTCTCGCCGTGTTCCAATTGTCCGAATTGGGCTTGGATCCCGACGTGGCCCAGCTTCCCAAAATCACCGACCCCGACGCAGGCACCCGTATCAAGGTCTTGTTCGAAGCCTTCAAGCAACGGGACCAGGTCGAGCCCTTCGAACACCTCTGGGTCCACCCGGGGGTGACCCTTTGGGGTGAGCGCCCCGAAATGGAGACCTGGGCACGCCAATCCGGTCTGGCCGCGATCTGTTCCTCCTCCCGCAATCTCCAACTCTTCTGGAACATCCACCAATCCCTCGGCCTCGCCAAAAGTGCAGGAGTGCCGACCTTGGTGCTTTCCGACGAACCCGTCACCTCCACCCGTGAGATCGAGCAATCCATTCAGCGCTTGATGGGTGAAGGTCGGGCCGTATTGCCGTTCGTCCTGAAAAGCGCCTACCGGGCCCGTGGCGGTTTCGGGGTCAGGGTGATCCGGGAAATCGAGGAGCTCGACGAATGGGTACCGATCTGGATGAACCAGATCCGTGAGGGTTCGGGATCGTCGTTGTTGTTTTTTGAGCGTTTCCTCGAAAGTTCACGCTGTTTCGTCCAGCCTTTTGCGAGGACCAAGGAAGGACACATCGAGTTTTTCCCAGTCATCGACGGATCCCTCATGTTCGAGGGTCGCAACTGGGTCGAGGTCTGTCCTGCCCAAAGTCTCGACGAGGAGACACGTCTCAAGATCGAGGATTATTCCACACGCTTCCTCGATGCGGCCGATTTTGTCGGGGTCGGGAATCTCGTGTTCCTCTCGAACGGGTTGGAAGTTTATTTCACCGAGGCTCTCGGGCGACTCAATTTCGGATTCAGGCTCTGGGAGAGTGTCGGTCGGACCCGTGCTGTGGAGTGGCAGGTGCACACGCTCGCGCCCTCCTTGTTACGGACCCCGCCGAAATCCATGCCCAGGATCTCGGCCGATGAGAGCGGAGACTCTCCGATTGTCGGCATCAATCTCAAACTTTACTCCGAGGACACCTGGCTGAAAGTGCCCCATCCGGGTGTGGTCCACGAGGTGAGTCAGGAGACCGACTGGAGCGGGAGTGATTTCGAAGGGGTGCTCCACTGGGGCGTGACCCCCGGACAAGATGTCGATTGGCGTTCGAGCGGTGCCCTCGGGCAGGTCACCCTGTTCGCCACGGATTGGAAAACCGCACTGGTCCGTGCCCGTGAAATTCTCGAATCGATCTGGATTTCGGGTGGCATCCAGACCAACGAACGGTTTTTACACGAATTGCTTTCCCATCCTTGGGTCGAGGAATCGATGTTCTTCACCGGTTTCGTGGACGAAGAGTTCATCCCGAAACAAACGCCGGATCCGTCCTGGTTGCCGGCCATCTCCGCGGCGCTTGCAGAAATCACCCCGCCCTTGTCCGAGAACGAGAGCTTCATCTGGATGAATCAGCGACTCCCGGTCGGAGCGCCTGCGCTTCGCTGGACCCAGCGTCTCGAGATCGGTGCCGGTGCTCTGAGAGGGGTGAAAGGGTATTTCCAGAACCAAGAGGCCAAAGCCGAGCGGATCTGTGTCTATCCGGTCCACGACAAACGCTACATCGTCCGGATGAAAAACTGGTTTTTCTCCGTCCGCAGGTCCGAGCGCGGACGTCCGCTTTCGTTGATGGCGCTCACCGGAGGGCGGGTCCATTCGATTTTTTTCAAGGAGCAATCCCAAGTTCTTCCCAAGCAAACCGTACTCATTGTCGAGACCCATCAGAACCTGATCCCGCACCGTCTTCCGATTCCCGTCCGGATCAAGTCCCTGAAGGTGAGGGCCGAGGACGAAGTGGTGGTGGGGCAGGAGTTGATCGAACTCGAGCGTTGGGAGAACAATTGAAAGTGAGGAGAGTCTGATGGCAAGTTTCTCGAAAAAATTCACGATTCCAGGAAAGTCCTCCGATGTCATTTATCAGGCGATATCGACCGATATCGACCGTTTCCTGAGCAAGACCCCTCTCGGGACCGTGGAGGTCTCTCGCGAAGACACCTCGAAAAAAGTCACCTTCAAATCCTCGATGGCCAGCGGGACACTCATCGCAACCGAGGGTGAGTTGTCGGTCGAAGTTTCACTGAGCTTCCTCGCCTCGGCCTTCAAGGGCAAGATCGAAGAAGGCGTGACACGCTGGCTGAACAAGACCTTCCATGTCTGAAAAGTCCGGATCCTCCGTGCTGAAGTCCGCCGGAGCGATGGGGATCGCCGTCTTTCTGAGCCGGATCCTCGGTTTGGTGCGTGAGCAGGTCTTCGCCGCGATGTTCGGTGCTTCGACCGCGACAGACGCCTATCAGATCGCATTCCGGATTCCCAATCTCTTGCGGGACCTCTTTGCCGAGGGTGCGATGAGTGCGGCCTTGGTTCCGACCTTCATCCGGGTTCAAAAAGAAGAGGGAGAAGCCAGGGGATGGCAGGTCGCCACCCGGGTGTTCGGTGTCCTGTTCGCGACGGTTTCGGTGATTTCCGTTCTCGGGATCCTGTTCGCCGAGCGCCTCGTCGACTTGTATGCCGGCGCCTTCCGGAACATTCCCGGGAAGTACGAACTGACGGTCACCATGACCCGGATCATGATGCCGTTTTTTCCGTTGGTCGCGCTCGCGGCGGCTTTCATGGCCATCCTGAATGCAGCAGGGAAGTTCTTCATCCCTTCGTTCGCCTCAGCCCTGTTCAATGTGGTCTCCATTCTGACGGGTGTGGTGCTCGCCGGATTTTTCGAGCACCCCATCGAAGGCATGGCTTGGGGGGTGGTCGCCGGTGGATTCGTCCAGGCTTTGATCCAGTGGCCGGTCCTGTTGCGGGTGGGCTACCGTCCGCAATGGTCGCAACCGCTCGATTCGACCGCATTCCGTGATCCGGCCCTCATCCGGATGATGGGCCTCATGATCCCCGGCACGGTCGGGCTCGCCGCGACCCAGATCAACATTCTTGTGAACAGCGTTTTTGCAACCTCGGTGGGCGAAGGCGCGGTTTCCTGGCTCAATTATTCATTCCGGCTCATGCAGTTCCCGATCGGGGTGTTCGGAGTGTCGCTCGCCTCGGCCACGCTTCCCGCATTCAGCCGGCACTGGTCGGCGCGGGAGCCCGATCAAGCGGTCGAGGTGCTTCGTAAGTCGATCCGTCGGGTCTTCGCGGTGAATTTTCCTGCTTCAGCGGGCCTTGCGTTTCTCGGAGTTCCTATTTTGTCCCTCATCTTCGAGCACGGCAGGTTCTCACCGATCGACACGCTGAACACGGCTCGTGCCTTGGCCGCCTATTCAGTCGGGCTGACCGCATATTCCGTGGTGAAAGTCCTGGTTCCTGTCTGTTACTCCATGGGGGAAACCCGGATCGCGGTGATTTCGAGTTTTTTCTCGGTCGGTGTTAACCTCTTGACCAATTTCCTGCTCGTGGGGAGTTTCGGGTTCACCGGGTTGGCCCTGGGGACTTCTCTCACGGCTTTACTGAATGCGGGTTTGCTCTGGTTTTGGATCGGGCGTCGGCTTCGGAGCAGGGGAGTGCAGGTCCCCGGTTCGGATTTGGCCGGATCGGCACTCAAATGTCTGGTTGCGGCATTGATCATGGGAGTTTCGGTCTGGGCATTGGATCGATACTGGGTCGCCCCCCGGTTTCCTTCAAATCCGGCGTGGTTCCGGGCTGTGCGGGTCGCACTCGGGGTGGCGGTCGGTGTGGGCGTGTATGTGGGGATCAGTATTTTGACCCGGATCGAAGAAACCCTTGAACTGCTCGAACTCTTCAAGAGAAGATGGAGCCGAGGAAAACGCTGATGTTCACCAAAAAAGACCACCTGAAGGCACTGGCCAAAAACGCTGTGAGCAGATTGGAGCAGGATCAGGCGATCGCTCTCAATCCCAGGACACGGCAGATGGTTTACCAGGACCTCTTCCTGAAGCTCGAGGCGCTGGTTCTGACCGATGAGGACATTCGCGAGAAGATTCTCGTCGAACTCGGACAAAAAGCCGAGCAGTTGGGTGAGTCAGGTCAAACCGAGAACGATCAATTCAAGGCGGCCAAATCGGTTCTGATGGCCAAGTTCGGTGAAAACGCGGTGGCCGGGCTTTATTACCAGAGACCGGTCAAGGTGGTGGCCCAGGAAATCGCCCGGTTCCTCATGACCCACACCCAGGTGGAAGAGGTCTTCCCGTCCGACGAGGAGCTTGAAAAAACCATCGTCGATTTCCTGAAACGTTTCAATCCTGACCTTCTGCATTGAGCGGAGGTGTCGGTTTTTTGGCACCGGACCACTCCGGGATTTCCGGGTGGCAAAGATCCGGTGCTTCTGGTTACACTGGTTTGGCACCCTCCTGACCTCCAGGATGGAAACCCATGGGAGTTGCATTGTGAACGGACATTCTCGCTTTCTGGCCCTCGGATTCTCTTTTTTCATGGTTCTGAACCTCTCGGGCTGCGCGGGAACACTGAGTGGTAACTTTTTCAAATCAGGCACCTCCACGGGCGTCGGCACGACCGATGAGACCGAGACCGTGACCTGGTCGAACGAGACTCCCGAGTCGGTTGAATTCAAACTCGAGTACCGCGGAAACGCCGTTCCGGTGACCCGTTTCGATCTTCCTGTTGAAATGAACAAAACGGTCGAAAAATGGATCGACTATTTCACCGGCAAGGGCCGTGGGCATTTCGAAAAATACCTCGAACGCTCGGAGTATTTCATTCCCTTCCTGAAGCCCATCCTTCGCAACGCCAAAGCACCGGAAGACCTGGTTTATCTGGCGATGATCGAGAGTGGATTCAACAACAACGCCCGCTCCAACGCCCGTGCCGTGGGGGCTTGGCAGTTCATCCCTGCGACCGGACGCCGTTACGGCCTCGATGTGAACTGGTGGGTGGATGAGCGCCGGGATGTCGAAAAGTCGACCATCGCCGCGATCCAGTACCTGAAGGAACTCAATGTGATGTTCGGTAGCTGGCACCTCGCCGCAGCCGCCTACAATGCGGGTGAGGCCAAGATCCAACGTGCGATCGGGAAGTACAAGACCCGCGATTTCTGGGAGCTCTCCGATAAAAAGCGCAAGTACCTGAAGCCCGAGACCAAGAACTACGTTCCGAAGCTCTTCGCCGCCGCGATCATCTGCAAAAACCGGAAGTTTTTCGGTTTCGCCGAGAACTACACCGCTTTGCGGAGTGTGAACGCCGCAGTGGTGGCGGCCAAAGCCGAAGAAAAAGATGAAATCGGACGCCTTCCGGACCAGTTGGATTCCGACAAAGCGGAAGGGGCTTCTCCTGCAACTCCGGACAACCTGGTGGAGTTGACCCGCGATTCGCCGATGGACGCTGACGAGGCAGCTCAGCTGGCTCCCGACTCGATGGAGTCCATGCTCCGGTCGATGTCGAACCCGGTACGCACTCCCCACGTGAATGTGAAGGGTGAGGTGAACGGCGACATCCTCACCGAAGTCGAGGTTCCCTCTCCTGCGGATCTGTTCAAGGTGGCCTCTGCCGCCGGACTCACGTACATGGAATTCAAATCCATGAACCCTGAACTTTCCCGCTGGGTCACTCCTCCGGACACCAAGACCTACCGGGTCCGGATGCCCCTCAGCCACAAAGAAATCTTCATCAAAAAGTATTTCGACAACGGGTTTCAAAAAGACGTGACCTTCCTCGTCTACAAGGCCCGGAAGGGTGACACACCGAAGAAGGTGGCCAAGCGTTTCGGCATCAGTGCCGATCCTCTGATCGACATGAACGAAATCAAGGGGCAGAACGTGTCCTTCATGCCCGGAACATTGGTGGAATTGCCGATCCCCAGTGATTTTGTCCGGTCCCTCGCGTCCTTGAAGACCCTCGAATTGCTCGATCCGGTTTATCCGAAAAAGAACCGCTCCCGTCGCTTTCGCAACCGGAAGCGGATGAAGAGCGGTCCGACCAGCGAGGCTCGCGTCGAGTCCAACCGCCGTCACAGCCGGCTCTGATCGATGGACCTGTTCGAGTCGGCCCGGGCTCCCGACACGGAGCCCTTGGCCCACCGATTGAGACCGAAGACTCTCGAGGAATGGGTCGGCCATGAACGGGTGCTCGGAGAGCAAGGTGCGGTCCGGCGCTGGCTCAAGAGCGGAAAGTTCCCTTCGATCTTGCTTTGGGGCCCTCCCGGTGTCGGTAAGACCACCCTGGCCATCCTGATCGCAGAATCTCTCGGTGAGGCTTTCATCCAATTGAGTGCGGTCAGCTCGGGGGTGAAAGACATCAAAGATGCGGCGGAACGCGCCCGGGGCTTCCGTCAGCTCGGACGGAAAACCGTTCTGTTCTTCGATGAAATTCATCGCCTCAACAAGTCCCAGCAGGACAGTCTGCTCCCCCACGTCGAGAGTGGCGTGTTCACCCTGATCGGAGCGACCACGGAAAATCCTTCATTCGAAGTCAATTCGGCGCTCTTATCGAGACTCCGGGTCGTCCGGCTCGAGAGATTCTCCTCTTCCGATCTGGAACGGGTGTTGGATCGGGCCCTCCGCGAAGAGCGCGGGTTCGGGGGCAGGATCCGCTTCGAACCCGAGGCGCGTGAATTGCTCATCGGGCAGTCCGAAGGGGACGCACGCCGGTTGTTGACCCTGCTCGAGTCCGTGGTGTTGCTCCATCCGGAATCCGAACTTTTCACGGCTGCAACGGTCCGGGAAGTGCTGGAGGGAAGCGGGGGGCGTATCATTCCCTACGACAAAGCTTCCGATTCCCATTACAACACGATCTCAGCCTTCATCAAATCGATGCGGGCCTCCGACCCCGATGCGGCGGTATATTACCTGGCGAGGATGCTCGAGGGGGGTGAGGATCCGATGTTCATCGCGCGAAGGATGATCATCTTCGCGAGTGAGGATGTCGGAAACGCCGAACCCAGAGGCTTGCTCATGGCTGTGGCTGCGAAAGAAGCGCTCGAGACGGTGGGTCTTCCCGAGGCGAGGATCAATCTCGCCCATGCGGCGATCTCGCTTGCGCTGGCCCGTAAAGACCGGGGTGTGTACGAAGCGATCGAAGCGGCGATCCTTGAAGTCAGAGAGACGGGAGCACTGCCGATTCCCCAGGCGCTACTCCATCAGGGCCATGCCAAAAGCCTTCTCCCCGAAGGGATCAAGGAGCGGGTGTACTTCCGACCTCGAGGCAAGCCCGATACGCAGTGAGATAAGACGCGTAACTCCAGGTCAGGTCCCGGGCGCCTCGGACATACCCGTTGTTGCGGTCGAATTGCTCGGGCAATCCTCCGTCCGGAAGCATGTGATGGTGAACCCGGGCGAACTGGCGGTCAGCGAGCTCGAGCAGGTTCGTGCGTGAGCGGGCAAAAGCGGGTTCAGCCGACAAGCGGCAGAGGAATTCAGCCGCAGCCAGTGTCGAGAGGAACCAGGGGTTCGCTTCACCGAAGCCGGTGCCCGTATAGATGTCTTCGGGGTAGCGACCCAAGGCCACCCCCAGTCCGATCCCCCGGCCGTCTGTCCGGACAGAGTTGATGCGGTAACGTCTCCCGGCATCGGCGGTGAGCTCCAACAGTGTGCCGTAGGCTGCGCGGAGGGGCACCCGGAAGCCCCGGTCCCAAGTCTGGATGGCCGAGAGGATCACGGCAATGTCGAGCGGACTGTTCTTGTGTGCCAGGGGCGAGCTTCTTTCGATGGCGTAACTGAGAAGCTTGCCGTCGAGCGAAACGAATCGCTTCAGCACCGCACCGATTTTTCCAGCTTGCTCCAGGTAAAACGAGGCAGCACCCGGATCCCCCAGGCGGAGCGCGAGTACCGCGCCTTTTTCCAGGGCGGTCTTCTGGGCTTGAAGGGTGTAGAAATGAAGCCCTTTCTCTTCTTCCCACAGATCGAAGCTCTGATCGTTCCAGTGATGCGCGACAAACTCGAGGTCTTGTTTGATCAACCCACGGGCCGGAAGTCGGCCACCGTAGAGCTTCGTTTCGACATCGATGGTCCTTCCGGCGTCCATCCAAAGAGTCGCGAGATCCATCATGGCCAAAGCCCGGAGTGCAGGACCGTCGTTCTGGGGTCGTCCCCAAGGATCGAAGTTCGCCCTGCCGTCCAGTTCGAAGCGAGGCTCTCCGAGCCCGGTCAATTTCGGAGTCGCTTGAAGTCTGGTTTCGAAACTCACCCAGTTCTCGGCGTTTGCGAGAATGTTCGCTCTGACATCGGAAGGAGTGTCTGAGGCGTTCACCACCCCCAATAAGGCCTTCCAAGTGAGGGCTGAATCCCGAACCCAATGAAAGCGGTAATTCGGTTCCTGGCCCGAGGGAGAGGCGAGGAGGGCGCCGTTCTCGAGAACGTTCGACAAGACGCCCCTCAGGGATCGCGCATACTGCCTTTCCGACATTTGTGCGTGGGTAGGGATCGACCAGAGCAGGAGGAAGATCAGGGCTGACCAAGCTGGCTTCATGGGGGTCCTTATCCCTTGAAGTTCGAACCTTGGCAAGCGCCGCCATCAAGACCGGTGACGCAAAGAGTTAACTGGTGGGTGTCAAAATTTTTACTGGACGGAGTCGATCAAACTCGTTCTAATGGACGCAGGGGGTAAAACATGAACGAATCAGCACCTGTGATCCTCTTTGGCGAAGGCTCCGCTTCCATTTTCCTGCTTCAGGAGCTCTTGAAAAGAAACGAAAAAATTCTCTGGATAGCCGGCTCAGGAGCGAGACTGCTCCCTGTGATGCCGAGCGTTAAAAGTCCGTTGGCTCTGGCAACCTTGATGGAGGGACGTTCCTCCCTGCAGGACGATCCGGGTGCCAATCCGGCCATCGAGCAAGGGATTTGTCACCGGGTTTTCCGGAACAAGGCATTCAAACTTCCGGTCTGGAAACGTCTCTCGGATCCGGTGGCTCGCGAGGAAGCGTTTCTGAAGGAAACCTGGGCTCCCGAGCAGTCCTGGGTCGCTTCGCACGAGTTGGCCATGAAGGACCTCCATCCGGCGCAAGTCGAGGAAGGCCTGCGAGAGTCCCTGGAGAACGATCCTCGCATCACCCGGATCGGGCATGCCCCGGTGGTGGAGCTTGAAATTCTCGATCGCGGAGGGAAGATCCAGTTGGCGAACGGTCTGATCTCCGAATTCAAACAGCTTTATTTTTGTGACGATCTTGCGAGCCTGAAGTCGATCCCCAAACTCCTCACGGTGTTCAAGCACCAACTCGGAGCTTTGAAATCGGGCGATCGCATGAGCGCCCTCCAAGTGGTGTTTCATCATTCAACCCCGCTCAAACAGGAAATCCGTTCCGGACTGGTTGTGCCACTGAATCGGGATGCCGGTGAGACCTTCGATCGGAATGTGCTCGGTGGGTTCCTCTCCGCTGATCGCTCCGTCTGGACCGTTTTTCTCCAGCCTTCGGAGTGCGAAGACAATCACGAGATCATGAAAAAGCTCCGGAAGCTCAAGCAGGCGCTGAACCGCGCTTTCGACAGCCCGGAGTTCCTCCCGGAAGGGAAGAAGGAATTCATGGCCACCGTCGATCGTGAGCAGGTCCGTTTCGAGTCGGGAAGCTTGCTTTCCGGCGGGACCATCCGCGAGACCACCACGAACCCCGACTTCATCCTGCTCAACGACGCTCTCGGATTCTCCGAGACTCTCGAGCGGATCGCCCGGCATTTCCAGTATGAGGCGGTCGATGTCGATGCGTATGCCGAGTCGGTGATGGAGTCGGAGTCTGCCGGTCTTGATCTGAGTGGCATCGAGCTTCCAGCCCATCTCATCGAGGCGCCGCTTCAAGACGGACCGGTTGCGCAGGTCTGATTGATTTCCGGTCTGTAACCAAGCCCCGAGGTGTGGATCCGTGCACGTGGCAGGAATCCGTGGATCATTGCGGCTGCTCTTGCCAGCGTCGCGCCACTGGTGATCAGGTCATCGACGAGTAGCAAGGGGATTTCCGCGCCTGAAAACACCCGTTCTTCGATCAGGGGGAACAGGGGATGTCGGGCTGAGAACTCCTTCGAGATCTGAAACGGATTGGGCGAATGGTCCCGTTCGAAGCGAGTCTTTCCGGTCATGTGGGTAGGTTCGTCCGTGTCCAATTCGAGGAGTTCGACGATCGGTCGGTTGATCCGGGTGGCGATGAATTCCGCAACTTCGTAGGAGGAGGCATGCCCCCTACGATCGGATCGTCTCCGGCTCTGAGGAATCGGGACGACGGCGAGTGGTGCGAGGTTGGTGAGGGATCGCGCCAAATCCGGGGCCATCCTGAAAAGATGTCGCCGCAGGACGTTGCCCCGCTTTTCCTTCCATCGGCGGAGAAGGGTTCTGGTGGTGCCTGCGGAGATCAGGATCGGGTAACAGCCCTCGAGCCCGCTCCGCCCCAGATCGAATCGATGATGGTTGAGGCGGATGGATGCAAGGCAGGATGCACATAAAGAATGGAAGGAGGGCTGAAGGCATCCCGGACAAAAAAACACGGTGGGCCAGAACATGTCCCGGGTGTTGCAAGGATCGGGCTCAACCTTCGTTGTGGTAGGGGTGTCCCGCCCGGAACGAAAGCGCCCGGTAGAGTTGCTCCATCAGTACCAATCGAGCCAGTTCGTGGGAGAGGGTCTGGGGTCCGAAAGAAATACGTTTTTGAGCCTGCTTCAGAATCCGTTCGCCCAGGCCAAGACTCCCTCCGATGACGAGCACGAGCTCGCCGCTCCCGTGATCCGAGATGTCTGCCAGAGATGCGGCCCAGTCGGTGGTTTTCATCGCCTTACCGGTCTCATCGAGGCACCAGAGGTCCGGATTCCTTCCGGACCGTGATTTGAACCCCGGACTCGAAATCAGCTCCAGGATCATGTCAGCCTCTTTTTCGGACACCTGATCACGAAGGACGCCTTCCTTCTCCGGCACGGGGAGGCCGCGGAGTTCACGGACTTCGAATGCGGTATAGCGTTTCAATCGCTTCTCGAACTCACCTACGGAGGCCTCGAATCCGGCCGTTCTCAGTTTTCCGAAGCAAACGAGGGTGATCCGTTTCATGATCGGGGAATCAGTGCTCGATCGAGGTGATGAAGAGTTCCTGGGGAATCGGCACCTTCCGCGCGTGATGCCACAGGTTTTCCAGGTCGTAGAATTCGCGGAGTGCATCGAGGAAGATGTGTGCGACCATGTCGCCGTAGTCCACGATGACCCAGCGACCCTCACGGTAGCCTTCCACGGCAACCGGCAGGAAGCCTTCTTCTTTCAGTTCGATGATGATGGAGTCCGCGATCGCCTGGACCTGGCGGTCGGAATGACCGGAGGCGATCATGAAGTACTCGGTGAACGAGGAGAGGTCCTTCAGGTCGAGGACCTTGATGTTTTCAGCTTTTTTGTTGGCTGAGGCCTGTACAGCCAAATAGGCCTTCGCCAAGGAGACTTCGCCGACTTCGATGACGGTGGTGGTTTCAGGTGCCATAAATTTTGTTCCTTTCGATGTAATCGAGCACACCCGGGGGAAGCAGTTCCCCGGCCGATTCTTTATTGTTGAGAGCCAGAAGCTCACGGATCCGGGTGGATGAAAGTTCCGGTGCGTCGGTCTCGCACAGCCTCAAATACGAGGACCTTTCGGGGGTTTGGTAAACGCCACGGGATTCGGTGGGTTTGAGGATTCCGCCTGCGGCGAGAACGGCAGCGGCGCGCTCGGCACGATCCAGACCTCCCGGTTTCCGACCGATCACGATCCAATCACATTGGCCGAGGACTTGGGGAAAACGGTTCCAGCGCGGCATCGATTCCAATTGGTCCGAGCCCATCACAAACGCCAGAGGCTCACCGCTCTTCTTCAGGACCTCGAGGAGTTGCCAGGTGAACTCGACACGGTGTTCGCCTTCGATTCCATCGACTTCTGCGATTCCTTCAAATGCGATCCGGGCCATAGCCAGACGGTGCGGATAGGGGACTGCAGTTTCTTTCAGGGGGGTTCCGAACGAAGGGACGACCTTGACCCTGCGGACTCCGGCATTCTCCAGAAGGCTTCTCACTGCGCTCACATGGCCCCGGTGGGGCGGGTTGAAGCTCCCGCCGAAAAGAGCGGTGTGCCCACGAAGCCCGGACATCATGAGGACAGGCGCTCCCAGAGCACGTGGATCAGATCGTGAATGCCTTCACCCGAGGCACAAGAAATCGAGTAAGGTTCTTTCGACAACAACTTCCGGTCGATTTTTTTGGATCCTTGGGTCAGGAGTTTCCGGAATTCGGCTTTCACATCGTCGAGGAAACCCGGCTGCCCGAGGAAGAGGTCGGCCTTGTTGATCACGATGACCTCGTCCTTGTCGGCGAGTTCAGGATTGAAAAGTTCGAGCTCTTTTCGGATGGCCAGATAAAGACGGTGAAGCTCTTTCGCCCCTTTTTTGACCGAAGCTCCGGGTTCGTCGTCCGGAAGTGTGGTGAAATCGAGGAGGTGGGTTCCGTCAAGCAGATGCACCGTGATCCGGGTCCGCTCGATGTGCTTCAAGAATTTATGTCCGAGTCCGAGACCCTTGTGGGCTCCCTCGATGAGTCCGGGAATGTCAGCCACCACGAAGCTCTGGAAGTCTGCCACTTTCACCACACCCAGGTTCGGGGAAAGGGTGGTGAAGGGGTAGTCAGCGATCTTGGGATGGGCGGCGCTCATCCGGGAGATCAGGGTCGACTTTCCGGCATTGGGGTAGCCGATGAGGCTCGCGTCTGCGAGGAGTTTCAGCTCGAGAGTCAATTCAAGGCTGCCGCCTTCTTCACCCGGTTGGGCGAATTTCGGAGCCTGGAAAACGGCCGTCACAAAATGGGAGTTGCCCTTTCCACCACGGCCACCCTTCACAGCGGTCCAACGTTGTCCGGACTCGGTGAAATCAAACAGGATCTCTCCGTCATCCTGGCGCTTGATCAAGGTTCCGACCGGCACCAGGACGATGATGTCCTCTCCGTCACGCCCCGCCTTGTTCTTGCCTGAACCGGGCTGGCCGTTCTCGGCCTGGTAGTTGCGCTTGAAACGGAAGTCCTGGAGTGTGGCCAAATTGGTGGTGGATTCGAACACGACACTTCCACCCTTGCCGCCGTCACCACCGTCCGGTCCGCCACGCGGAACGAACTTCTCCCTGCGGAAGCTGATGCAACCGCGGCCACCGTGACCGGCCATGACCTTGATTTTCGCTTCGTCGATGAACCTCATGATCCCTTCCCTTGACGGGCCTCAAAAAAAAGAACCGGGAGACAGAGCCTGTTCCCCCGGTTCGGAATCCTTCAAGAAGAATCTCTGCTTACGCGGCGTAAACGGAGATCTTCTGGCGCTTCTGGTCCTTGTACTCGAACTTCACAACGCCGTCGATAAGGGCGAAGATGGTGAAGTCACGTCCGAGACCGACGTTCTTGCCGGCGTGGAACTTGGTTCCACGTTGACGGACCAGGATCTGACCGCTCTTCACATGCTGACCGCCGAATTTCTTCACACCGAGCATCTTCGGATTACTGTCGCGACCGTTTTTTGTACTACCACCCGCTTTTTTATGTGCCATGACTTTACCTCTTGGATCGGCCCTTCATGCCGACGGGTTACCGGGAGTGAAATGTCTTCCTCCGGGCTCCACCCTCAAATTGGATTGGAATTATTTCTTGGCTTTCGCCTTGGTGCTTTTCGCCGCGATGGAAGCCGCTTTCTTGGCAGCATTCATCTTCTTGCGGGAGCCCAGAGTCTTGGTCTGGCTCGCAGGTCCTTTAGGCTTCAGGTTCGTGAAGAACTTGGCCAGCTTGACCTTCTTGTCCGCAGCGGTGATCTCGGTTTTCTTGGCGCCGTCGGAGAGTCCGAGCACGAGCACTTGGGTCTGCTCCTGACGGTGACCTTGGGTGCGACGATATTGTTTGCGACGCTTCATCTTGATGATGGTCACTTTATCGCCACGGCCTTGGGCCAGGATTTCCACTTCCACTTTAGCGTTCGAGATATAGGGCTGACCGAGTGTGATCTCAGAGCTGGTTTCGGAAGGGGTGCTCACAAACAACACTTTGTCGAAAGTGACTTTGGAACCGACTTCTCCCGCGAGCTTCTCGATCTGAACGATATCGCCTGCTTGAACACGAACTTGTTTTCCACCTGTTTCAATGACTGCGTACATAGCTTTACAGGGATGCCTGAAAGAACGGCCAAAGTCAAGCCGGGAATAAAAATAAACTTTCCGAGCGGTTTCCTCTATTTACAGGGCGTCAAATTTGGGGAATAGTCTCCGCAATTCAACATCATTAAGGAGATCTGTGGAAATGGAATCTTGGAATTCGTGGATGAATTCTCCCGTTGTTTTCGGGGTATTGGGCTTGGCGATTGCGGCGTTCTTCTTTTTCAGGGTGAAAAACATCCCGGATGGAAATGACACCATGAGGCGGATTGCCGGTTATATCCGCGAAGGGGCCATGGCCTTCTTGAACCGCCAGTATAAGGTCCTCGGCATTTACGCCGTGGTGGTCGGTCTGGCCATCGGCTACGGGCTCGGCTGGATTTCCGCCGCGTCCTTCCTCCTCGGGGCTTTCTTGAGTCTCCTGGCGGGTTTCATCGGCATGAAGGCTGCGACCTATGCCAACGTCCGGACCACTGAAGCCGCCCGTTCCGGGATCAAGGCCAATGCTCTTCTGACCGCCCTCGACGGCGGGGCCGTCATGGGATTGTCGGTAGCCGCCCTCGGCCTCATCGGCCTCGGCGTGGTTTACCAGATGTTCAAGGATCATGAATCCCTGAGCCCGATCCTGCACTCCTTCGCGGTCGGAGCTTCCTCGATCGCTCTCTTTGCGCGGATCGGTGGCGGGATCTACACCAAAGCGGCCGACGTCGGATCCGACATCGCCGGCAAGGTGATTGAAGGTATTCCCGAAGACGACCCCCGGAACCCGGGCGTGGTGGCCGACAACGTCGGTGACAACGTCGGTGATGTGGCCGGCATGGGTGCAGACATCTATGAATCCATGATTGCAGCCATCGTGGCAGCCATGGCGATCGCCATCACTTCCTCGAACGAAACCCTCCCGACCCTGACCACCGCTCTCGACAACCGTCTGGTGGCGATCGGGCTGCCTCTGGTTCTGTCAGGCCTCGGTCTGGGCGTGTCCATCCTCTGTATCTTCATCGCCCGTGCGATGCGAGGGATGAACCCGGCGGCTGTGTTGCGCGGATCACTCATTTTCCCGCCGATCCTGCTGGCAGTGGTTTCTTACGTGGTCATGAACATCCTCGGCATCACCCAATCGGTGACCGCCATCCTGGCGCTGGGCGCGCTCGGTGGTGCAGTGATCGGGCTCGTGACCGACTACTACACCTCCATGGGTCCTGTGGCGAAGATTGCTGAAGCGTCGACGACCGGAGCCGGCACCAACCTGATCCGCGGTCTCGCGGTCGGAATGGAATCCACTGCGATTCCCATGCTGGTCGTGGCGTTCGTGGCTTACCTCTCGAACAAGTACCTCGGTCTTTACGGCATCGCCCTCTCTGCGGTCGGAATGCTCGGCGGAACGGCCGTCGTGATGACTGTGGACGCCTACGGTCCGATCTCGGACAATGCGGGCGGGATCTCCGAAATGTCGGGTCTCGGACCTGAAGTCCGTGCGATCACCGACGAGCTCGACGCAGTGGGGAACACCACTGCCGCGATCGGGAAGGGCTTCGCCATCGGCTCCGCCATCCTGACCGTGCTCGCCCTGTTCTCGGCTTTCAACATGGAAGTGAACCATGTTCGTGAAGTCGCAGGATTGGCCAAAATGTCGCTCGAGATCACCGATCCGAACATCCTGATCGGGATCCTCGTCGGTTCGATCCTTCCGTTCCTGGTGGGTTCGACCACCATGTTGGCGGTCGGTCGCGCTGCCGGTGCGATCGTGGAAGAGATCCGCCGTCAGTTCAAAGAGATCCCCGGTCTCATGGAGCTGAAGGCCGATCCTGAGCCCAAGAAGATCGTGGATATCGCCACTGCCGCCGCTCTGAGGGAGATGATCCTTCCGGGAATGATCGCCGTGGTGTCTCCGGTGATCATCGGCTTCGTGCTCGGAGCCGGAGCTCTTGCAGGCTTGCTTGCCGGTGCACTCGCTGTCGGTGCGACCCTGTCACTCTACATGGCGAACGCCGGTGGAGCCTGGGACAACGCCAAGAAGTACATCGAGAAGGGCAATCTTCCGGGTCATAAAAAGGGCGGGGATGTGCACAAGAACGCAGTCGTCGGCGACATGGTCGGCGATCCGTTCAAGGACACCTCCGGTCCCGGCATTGCGATTCTCATCAAGGTGATGAGCGTCGTTTCCTTGCTGATCGCACCCCTGATCGCAAAACTTTGAGATTCAATTCAATCGACGAAATGGCCCGGAGGGAATCTCTCCGGGCCATTTTTGTTTGCGCGAAGCCGGGTTCCATGGCTAGGATCGGCGCTATGGAAAATTTCACACCGGCCTTGCTGCAGTCTTACGCCATCGTTCTCATCTATTCCGTACTCATGGGCACTGCAGCCTGGGACAAGCTGAAATCATTCGGTGTGGCCCCTGATTGGTTTGTGGGGCAGTTCGCAAAGACCCCGATCGGCTCCATTCCGGGTGGGGCCAAGATCGGCTACGCGGTGATCACCTTGCTCGAAACGGCACTCGCGGTGATGTTCGTGCTCTCGCCGTTCATGCCGGCACTTCTCCCTTGGGCACTCACCGGTTCACTCTTCCTGTTCGGGATCCTCTGTTTCGGACTCAGGCTCGCCAATGAGTTCCAAGGCTCGGCCAACATGTTCGTGTATTTCGGTGCCACATTGCTCTCGCTGTTCGTGATGCGCTGAGGATCACGGCAAAAAAAAAAGCCCGGGAGCGCTTTCGCACCCCCGGGCCTTCGAGCTTCCGAGCTCAGTTCAGGTAAGGAAGAACCGAGCTGATCTTGGTCACGTCTTCACCGCGGCAGGTGGTTTCACTGCACACCTTGGATACGCGGCAGCCGTTGGCGTACACGTAGTCGGTTTCACCACGGACCAGAACTCCTTCAATCTTGCCGGTCTTCTTGTTGAAGACTGCAGATCCGGAGTTCCCGCCGTAGCTGTCGGTGGTTGCCACGAAGAACCCGCTCTGGGTGTTGCTGCGGACCTTGCCGCCGTCGTCGAACTTGGTGGGAAGGCCTGCCGGGTGACCGATCATCAGGAGTTCGGTGCCGTTCGGGATCACGCGATTGGCGCGTTCACGGGCCAGTTCGAGTGCGTCACGTCCGACCACGTTGCGGTCGAGAGTCACGATTGCGAAATCAGATCCGTTTCCGAATGCTTCGGTGTGGATCACGTTCGAGCACTTGTAAACGTCAGCTTCTTTGGCGAAACGGGGATACTTGCCCTTGGCGGTGACGGCGTAGTCGAACACGAAGCTCGTGCCCATGCAATCACTCTGGGACTTGATGCAGTGGCCTGCGGTCAGGATCATGTTCTTGCCGATCAGGGAACCGGAGCAGAAACCGCCGGAAGGTTGGTCGAAGAACGGCTCGTTGTTGCAAACACCCATCAGCTGCTGGAAGCTACGGGCTTTGATTTCGACCATGCCGGAGCTGTTTTGCGACAGGCTGTTGGTCTTCATCAATGCGACCGTGGAGCGTGCGAGCTTCAGGTACATCGGGTTGGTGACCTCGAAGAGGTCTTTACGGTTGTCTTCGCCGTAAACCACGTTCACGCCGGTTTGTCCGGCGAATGCTGGTCCGGTGAAGATAATTGCGCTCAATGCAATCAAGAGATGCTTTTTCATGTGTCCCCCTCCCATCCTTGGGAAATTCTGGTTTAGAAGAACAGGGTAACAAAGGGCCCGGCAATCCGGAACCCAGTCAAAAATATTGCGCCCTCAGCGTTTCAGTAACGGTTTATTGACGCTTGCGCGGTTCAAACGGTCGGCGATCGCTGCAGAGAGGCCTTCTTCCGTGTTTTCAGGGAGTTCTGCGAGAATGAAATCAACGGCGGCATCCTCATCCAGCGAACGGAGGGCCGAAAAGAGAGCCCTCGCAGCGGTCTCGGGGTCGGCTTCGGGAGTGAGGACGCTCCGGAGATCTTCAGGGTCCAGGCATTCTGAACTCTTCAGGTGCTGGCAAAGAAAAGCGGGAGTGCCGTTCAAGCCGAGTTTCCGGATCCATGAATCGAGAACGGTACGTGAGGGAAAGGGGCCCGGATACAAAAAGAGGGGTTTTACAGGGGCATAATGCTGATCGAGCATGCCCGGTGCTGCGATCTTCTGGTTCTTCTCTCCCAGTCCGACTCCGTCACCCACCGGGATTCCGAGGGCGAGCTCGAGAGCAGCGCGGGAAATCTTTCCCGGGCGGAGCAAAGTCGCGATCAAGGTGCCATGGTCGGATTCTTCCAGCGAGACGATGGTGGATTCCACTCCCACGCTGCAGGGTCCGCCGTCGAGAACGGCGTCGATCCGCCCGTCCAATTCCGCCCTGACATGTGAAGCGGTGGTCGGTGAAATCCTTCCAAAGCGATTCGCGCTCGGTGCGGCCAATGGAAATCCGGTGAGACTCAGGACCTTTTGAAACAGGACATGCTCCGGCATCCGGACGCCCACCCGGGGGCTTCCGCTCGTCACCTCGTCGGGAATCTTCGATCCTCGCGGGAGGATCAGGGTGAGGGGACCCGGCCAGAATGTGTGGATGAGTCTTTCAACCTGGGGTGCGGTCCTCCAGGCGATCGTCGATCGATCGATCACTCCTGCTTCGACCAAGGCGTTCAGAACGCCTCCGCGCCCGGACAACAGCTTCTCCGACACATGGGTGATGAGCGGGTCGAAGCTCGGTCTCTCCTTCGCCTTGAAAATCTTGAGAGCACATTCACCCGAGAAGGCGTTCCCCGCCAATCCGTAAACCGTCTCGGTCGGAAGAGCGACAATTCCGCCGTGGGTGAGGATGCTTGCGACAGACTCTACTTCATCCGGCCCCAGATATCGGGTCGTCAGTGGATTCATTCCTGGTTCCGGGTCTCCAGGAGGGCCTTCAAGACGGTTTCCATTTTCATTCCGCGGGAACCCTTGATCAAGATCCGGTCTCCAGCACCGATGGACGGTTTCAGGTTCGAAATCAATTCCGCATGCGATTCGAAGTGTCTGGCTCCGGGAATTCCCCTGAGGTCGAGTTCGTTCTTCAACCATTTCATTCTCGGACCATAGAGCCAGAGGGATCCGATCCTGAGGCGGCTCAGTTCAGAAGCCACCTCGCGGTGGTAGTGCTCCTCGTTTTCGCCGAGCTCGAGCATGTCTCCGAGGATCGCGTGAAGCGGTTGACCCTTGCCCGATCGGGCAAGGAGCTCCAGCGCTGCTGCAAGTGAAGTGGGATTTGAATTGTAGTGGTCACCGATCACCGTGGTTCCGTCCGGTAGCCGGTACACTTCGGTGCGGCCGAGTGCCGTCTTGAATCCCGAAAGGCCTTGTTTGATTTCAGCCACGTTCAGCCCGAAAAAACGGCTCAAAGTGACCGCGGCCAGCAAGTTGTGGGCGTGGTGGGTCCCGGGCAGGGGGCAATCGAGCTCCACCCTCCAGTCCTTCGCGACGATCTCGATCGTTCCGTCCTGATCGATGCCGAGATGGTCTGCTCCGTCTTCGCGATCCATGGAATAGGTGAGTGCTTGTCCCGGACGAAGTGTGGCCCGGTGGGTGGACCACCAGTTTTTCACAAACGGATCCGACAGGTTTACGGCCAGTGGAAGTCCGTGTTCCGCAGCATGATCGAACGCACGAAGCTCTTCTTGTGCCGCGATTTCGACGGTTTTCAGTTGATGAAGGTGTTCGGGGCCCGTCCGGGTCAGAAGCACATGAGTGGGAGCCACGAGAGCAAGGTGCTGATCCATGGCACCGATGTCATCGATGCCGATCTCGATGACCGCAGCCCGGTCCTCGGGACGTAAGCGGAGAAGTGTGAGAGCGACACCCAGAAAACCGTTCTGGCTACCCTCGGTCTTGAGAACCCGACCGAACCGTCCCTCGAGAATGGACGAACTGAGTTCTTTGGTCGTCGTCTTTCCCACAGCGCCGACGATGGCAATGAAGGGGATGTCGAAGGATCTCCTCCACCTGCCCGCCAACGCGCGGATGGCGTCGAGGGTGGACGGAACGACGATGACCCTCGGATCTGTTTCCTGTGCCGGCACTTCACTCAGAACCGCAACGGCTCCGGCTGAAAGGGCCTGCGGGATGAAGGCGTGTCCGTCATGAGTGTCGCCTTTGATGGCGACAAACAGGTTCCCGGCCTTCACTGCACGGGAGTCGGTGGTGATGCCCGTGACTGGGCTGTCCGCCAGGCGCAAAGGCAGCCCGAGTGTTTCAAAAATCCGGGTAGTGGTCCATTCGAATGACATCCCGATCATTATGACATCGCGGACGCGAAATAAAAACCCCCCGGAAGGAATCCCTCCGGGGGGTCGGTGTGTCCTGTTTCAGGAAATCACTTGGATTCGAGTTCTTCGTCGATCACTTCGGAGAATTGCTCGATCGGAAGGGCTCCGCTCAGCAGTTGGCCGTTCACGAAGAAGGTCGGAGTCGAACGGACGCCGAGCTTCTCGCCGTAAGCGAGATCTTTCTTCACGAATTCAGCGTACTTCTTGCCGTCGAAGCATTCCTTGAACTTCTTCTCGTCAGCTCCGGCAGCCTTGGCGTGTTTGGCCAGGCTTTCGGCGTCGAGCTTGTCCTGGGCCGCGAAAGCGAGATCGTGGAATTTCCAGAACTTGTCCTTGCCCTGCTCATGCACGCACATGGAGGCTTCCGACGCAGGGCCGGCATCCTTGTGCATGGGGAGTGGGAAGTGCTTGAAAGCGATCTTCACCTTGTTTCCGTACTTCTTCTTCAGGTCTGACACGGTTTTGGCCGCGCGAGAGCAGAAGGGGCACTGGAAATCGGAGAAAACCACCACGGAGACTTTTGCGTTCTCGCCACCGGCCATCGGAGATTGTCCGATTTCGACCTGGATGTTCGACTTCGGCTTCTTGAAGTAAACTTCCACCGGGGAGCCCTTGGAGAGCTTGGCAACTGCCGCGGTGACGGTTTCTTCGCGCTTCTGTTCCTTCATGTAGGCATAGATGCGCTCTTTGACCTGGTCGTTGATGTTGCTCTCAGGGATCTGCTTTTCCTTCACGAATTTCTTGTATTCGGCGTCGGAAATCTTGATTTCGCCCTTGAGGAGCTTCTTCGCGATGTACTCGTCAGCGTTGGCGAGGCCGGCTTTTTTGGCTTCGGCACCGAGCAAGCGGTCAGTGACCATCTTGTTGAGCTGGTTCATCTTCAGATCGTATTCCTGCTTCTTGATCTGCATGAGTTCGATCTGGGCATCCCCGATCAGTTGATCTTCGGTGATTTCTTCACCGTTGATTTTGGCCACGATTCCGGCCTTGGGGGGATCTTTGAAAACCATGCTGATCTTGGCTTTGGCGCTCTCGGAGCAGGCGACCACGGCCAAAGAGGCCAGTACGCATGCGCTGAGCACACCGAGTGTGCGTTTCATGTTCATTTTGCTTCGTCCTTTCGTAGCGTGATAAATGAAGGGTAGCCTACCTAGAAAGTTTGTACAAGGTCGTGGATCCGGAGCAGGCCTAACGCGTTGCCCTGAGGATCCACCACCGGAAGAACGCTGATCTGACTTTCGCGCTCTTCCATGATGCGGAGAGCGTCATAAGCGAGGGTTTCCGGACCGACGGTGGTCGGATTCGAGCACATGATTTCCCCGGCTTTGAGCCCGAAGAAGGCTTCACCTCGCTTGAGGGCTCTCCGGATGTCACCATCGGTGATGATGCCGGAGAGGCGCTGGCTCTCGGTGATCAACACCGCTCCGAGACGCATCCGGGTGGAGGCGTCCAAGACATCCTCCATGGTGGAGTCCTGTCCCAGGACAGCCACCCGTACGAGCGGGTGCATGAGGTCGGCCACGGTGAGCTGCAAGCGCCTGCCCAATGCCCCTCCCGGGTGGTTCTTCGCAAAATCCTCCGCACTGAAACCTTGGGTCTTCATCAGGGCCACGGCGAGGGCGTCACCGATCACCAGTGCCAGGGTCGTGCTCGAAGTGGGGGCGAGGTTGTGTGCACAGGCCTCTTCAGACACCGAGGAATCCAGAACCACATCTGCAGCTGCCGCCAGACGGGAACGTGGATTGCCGGTGATGGCCACCACCCCGAGTCCCCGCTTCTTGAAAAAGGGGATGAGCGATACGATTTCTTCGGTGTTGCCGGTCTGACTGATTGCGAGAACGACATCCTCCGGGCCGGTCACACCGAGGTCTCCGTGCAGGGCCTCGGTGGGATGAAGGTAGACCGAACGTGTCCCGGTGCTGGAAAGGGTGGCTGAAATTTTTGCTGCGATCTTGCCCGACTTGCCGAGGCCGACCACCATCACTTTTCCACCCCGACGACTGCGTTCCACCATCAATTCCAACGCGCGTCCGATCGAAGCTTCGGCATTTGCATCCGTGCGGAAACGCGCCAAAGCGTCTGTGATCGCCCGGGCTTCGAGTTCCATCACCCGGCAAAATTCTTTGAAGCTCATGGAGTTATGCTACACTAACTTGCATGTCCAGCGCCGTGAAAATTTTTCTGGCCGCACTGCTTCTGCAGGGTTGCATGTCGGCTTACTTGAAGTCCGTGGGAGGCGATGCGGATCGGGTCCTCAGCAAGATCTTCCTGAGCGAATACCCGATGGCATGGGAGTCCGCCGTGGATGCGATGAAGGCTTCACCGATGGATATTGTGAACCGTGAAAACGGGACTCTCCAGACCAAGTGGATCGACAATACAGCCGAGAGGAACCTTCTCGACTCCGGTGGGTTGGTCAGCAATTACATCAAGGCGCAGTACCGTTTCCGTGTCGTCTTGGCCAAGGGCTTTTACGAGGGTCGGCCCTCTGTCCGGGTCAGTGTTCAAAAGGAGCAGCAGATCCAGCGGGATGTCCTGGAGGGATGGATCAATCAGGAGACCGACGGGATCCAGGAGAATTCCTTGCTCTACCGTATCGGAAAGGTGATCGATTACCGGAAACGGATCCAGGACATGGAAAACGCCAAGCTGAAAAAGCAGCTCGAAGACGTGAAGATTCCGGCTCCCGGCGGGGAATGAATCAGGAGTTCAGCAGATTCTCGAACTCCTTGAGCAACTCTTCGTCGGATTTCGTCGCCAAGGTTTCTGGGTTTGAAGGAGACGGCTGATCGGCTGCGAGGGTCTCTTCGGGTGAAGGTACCGCCTGAAGTGTCGGGGTCGCATCAGGAGTCTGAGCCTCGGGAGCTGCCGCTACAGGGGCAGGGTCCAGACTCGATTCGACCGAGTCGACCAGTCTTTCGAATTCATCCGGTCCGGACTTGGGGGAAGCGATCGATGGCTCTGCCGCGGGCTCCGCGCTCGGAGGAATGGCCGGAGTACCGTCGAGGAGGGCGTCGATCACATCCTGGGCCAGTGTTGCCGCAGGAGGAGGCGCGATGGAGGGTTCGGGGGTGGTGGCCGCAGGTGCCGGAGTCGCCACAGGCGCCGCTGTGATCTTGGGTTCCGGCGTCGCTCCGGTCATTTCTTCAATGCGCTTCTTCAGGTTGGCATTCTCTTGCTGAAGCCGCTTCAAGTTGGCGAGATCTTCCTCGAACAAGGAATATTCCTCGAGACGTTCTTCGAGAGTCTTGATCTTCTTGATCATGTCCTCGGCGTTGCCCGAAGCAGAGGCACTCTGGATCGCGTGCTGATTCTGTCTGAGGTTCTCGAGCTCCTCGAGAAGTTTGGTTTTCTCGATGTTGATGTTCACCACCAGGCTTTCTTTTTCGGTGAGTTGGGACTGGAGGGCGCGGAGTCGGTCACTCAGGTCCCCCGAAATTCCGCTGGGTGCGGAGGCACTCAGTCCGGACAAGGCGTCCGTGATGGAGCCCGTGACCGAGGGTGAAGAGTGGGAGGGGTATTCTCCGGGTAGATTCGCCTGGGCGATTCCAAAAAGTTGGGTTCTGACAAACTGAGCCTCGTTGATGAGTTGTCCGAGGTAAGCCTTCACCACCGTGGCGGGAATCTCATTCCGGGCGGCCCCGAGTCTGCGCTTCCGGATCACCCAGTAGTAGCAGTACGCAGAGAGGAGCGCGAACATTCCTGCAGCACTGAGCAGTAGCAGTTCTTCAGTGAAGCGGGAATAAATGTAGATGAAAGATGCCATAGATCAGGTCCCTCCTAGACCGTACTCCAGTCCTGTCAGTGTACAAGTCCCGGTGCGGCAGTGTCAAATCGCGTCGTGGAGTCATCCCCTTGACGAAATTCGTGGACTCTCTCCCCGGGGACGGAGTTAGGATGAACCCATGTCACACGTTGAATATTGGCTGGCCGGAGCAGTGGAAGCGGCACTCCGTGCCGGGCAGGTGATCCGGAAACATTACGTCAGACCGCTCAAGGTCCGGGAGAAGGGAAAGCTCGGCCTGGTCACCAATGCCGATGTCGAGGCTGAAGAAGTCGCGATGAAGGTGTTGCGGAAGTGCGAGCCTTCATTTGCTCTGCTGACCGAGGAAACCCACTCCACGGGGGTACGGGAGGCCGGACAAGACGGGCTTTGGATCGTGGATCCGCTCGATGGAACGACCAATTTTGTCCATCGCTTTCCGATGTTTTGCACCACGGTGGCGCTTCAACTCGGACACGACCTGACGGTGGGGGTGACCTATCATCCCATTCTCGACGAGTTGTACACGGCCATCCGGGGCAAGGGGGCTTTTCTGAATGGAAAGCGGATGAAGGTGTCTTCGACTTCTCGAATCCGGAACGCACTGCTTTCGACCGGTTTCGCTTACTCGGCCCGGGATCTCTTGTCGACCGAGATGGGGTCCTTCGAAAAAGTCAGTCGTTCAGCCCGTGCGGTCCGGCGTCCCGGTTCCGCCGCGCTGGACCTCGCCTACACGGCTCGAGGTGTTTTCGACGGATTCTGGGAGCGCCACCTGTCCCCGTGGGATGTCGCGGCCGGAGCCCTCCTGGTTCAGGAAGCCGGGGGAAGGGTCACGGATTTCAAAGGAGGACGCTTCGATCCTCACGGAATGGAAATCCTGGCCAGCAACCGGACCTTGCACGGTCAGATCAAGAAATTGATTTAAGCGAGCGACAGTTCGCGCCGGACCAGATCGTCGAAGGCGTCTCTCAGTTTGCGGGTGACGGGCCCCGCTTTTCCGTTGCCGATCCTCTTCCCGTCGAGATCCAGCACCGGCAGGACTTCCTTCAGTGAGCTCGAGACGAAGACCTCGTCGGCCTCATACAGGTACTCTTTCGGAAAGCGGACTTCCCGGCAAGGAATGCCCTGTTCGATGCACAGATTGAGGATCGCGCGACGGGTGACCCCGTCGAGAATGCCGACGTCGAGTGGCGCTGTCGCAACAATACCTCGGTTCACGTAGAACAGATTGAAGGTGGTGCCTTCGGTCATGAATCCCTGTTGATCCACCATGAGTGCGTCGTCGTATCCGGAATCGGTGGCGCTCAGGTAAGCCAGCAGGCTGTTCAGGTAATTCCCCGACTTCATCGCCGGATCCAAGGCTTTCGGATGATTCCGGATCCTCTCTGAAATCTGGAGCTTGGTCCCTTTCTCGAAAGGTTTGTTCGGAAACATCGAGATCGGCTCCACGATGATCGCATACAACGTCGGAGTCTCGAGATTCCCGAGCCCGAATCCGATCTTTCCACTGCCCCGCGAAACCACGATCCGGACGTATACGTCCTCATCCTGCCTTCCGGGCTGGGCCCGGTAGGCCTCGATGCTCCTCAGCATCTCCCGTTCGTACTCGGCGGATGTCTGGAAAAAACGCATTTGACACAGCTTGGCGGACTTTTCCATCCTGACCAGGTGCTCTTTGAGTCGGAACGGCTTGCCCCGGTAGGTCCGGACCACCTCGTAAAGGCTGTCGCCGTACAAAAAGCTCCGGTCGAACACCGATACCTTCGCATCTGCAGGGTCGAGGATTTCGCCGTTCAAATTGATCAGGGTGCCGCGGTTTTTCATGGGCTAATTCTAACAGGTTTAGTAATAAAACTGAGAGGATTATGATCGAAAATTCTGAGTCACTCCTGCCGAACGGAGCCAGCCGGGTATTTACCCTGGGCGTCGATGACGAGTCATTGAATGAACTCGACCGTCTGCTCGACACGCTCGACCTGCAAACCGCCTGCCGGGTCGCCGCTCCGGTGCGCCGGGTGGTTGCCGGAACCTACTTTGGAACGGGCAAGCTCGATGAACTCCGCCTGGCCGCAGCTGCAATGGAACCGGAGGTGGATCTGTTCGTGATCGACGTCGACCTCACTCCCCGACAGCTCCAGAATGTCGAGAAGCTTTTGTGTAAACCCGTCCTCGACCGGACCGGGATCATCCTCGAGATCTTCTCGAGACATGCGCGCACACGTGAAGCGAAAACCCAGGTCGAGCTTGCGAAGCTCCAATACGTCCTTCCCCGTCTCGCTCACCTCTGGAATCACTTCGAACGCCAACGTGGCGGTGGAGTCGGGAACAAGGGGATGGGAGAGAAGCAGCTCGAGGTCGACCGGCGTCTGGTCAAGCGGCGCATCCAGATTCTGAGAGGCCGTCTCGTCGAGATCGAGAAGGAGCGCGTGGTCCAGCGGGCTTCGCGACAGGACCTTTTGAAGGTGGCTCTGGTGGGGTACACCAACGCGGGGAAGTCGACCCTGCTCAACTCTTTGACCGAAAGCAAAGTGCTGGCTGAAGACAAGCTGTTCGCCACACTCGATTCGACCGTCCGGGCTCTCAACCCGGACAGCCACCCTCCGGTGGTGGCGATCGATACGGTGGGATTCATCAGTCGGATCCCGACCAGCCTGATTGCCTCCTTCCGTTCGACTCTCGAAGAGATCCGTGAGGCGGATCTCATTGTCCACGTGGTGGATGCATCGTCCCAGCAGGCAAGGGAGCAGTTTGAGACCACCTGCGAGGTATTGAAAGAACTCGAGTGCGACTCCAAGGAGAAGATGGTGGTCCTCAACAAGGCCGACCTTCTGACCACTCCGGCACAGATCAACCAGGCGAGGATCGCAGTTCCCGGAGCCGTGCGCCTGTCAGCCCTCGATCCCGATGCGGTCCGGAGCCTCCGTGACCGGATCCTTGATCATTTCAAAACCCGGATGGAAACCTGGGATCTCGTGCTTCCGTATGCTGAAGGCAAACTCCAGGCCCAACTGCAGGAGTTCGGTTCGATCCAGACGACCCGTTATCTCGAAAAAGGCGTGTTCATGCAGGTGATGCTCGATTCCGGCATCGCCCGCAAACTCGGAGTGAGAAAGTATGCGACTTCCAAGAACGAAGATCAGGGTTGACGCACTTTTGTTCCTGCTCACCTTGATTCCGTCCGCGGTCGAGGCTCAGATCTTTCATACGCCTGCGCGACGTTTCGGCTCCGCCTACAGCGTCAAGATGACCATCTGGCGGGATTCATTTTCGTACGTGATTCCGGTCTGGGTCCGGCCGGATCGAGCCGAAAGCACACTCGATCCCGGACAAATGCGGCTTATCGGGTGGCCCTACAAGGATTTCAAGGCCGATGAGGTCGAACTCTCAGGGGTGACGATCCTGCTCCGGAATTTCAAGTCAGAGCGATCTGACCTTGCGGTTTCTCCCGAATTCGCCAAGAACTGCTGCATGGGTTCGATCGGGCGGGATGTCCTCGAAAAATACCGTTTGTTCCTCAGACCCGGAACTCCCACCCACATCCAGTGGGAGCCGAGTGGCCACATGGAAGCGCCGAATGTGCCGAGACTGCAAGGGCTCGAAGCTTTGTTTTCGGTCAACTCCCCCAAGGTGCGTTGGAAGGGAGAAGTGTCGGACGCTTCGGTGCAGGAGTGGGTGCTCGACCTCCGTTTCCGTTATATTAAATTCTTTTCGGATCCGACCGAAGTCCGACCGAACGCACTTCGTACCCCGTTGATGACTTTCGACTTTCTCCCCGGTTCGCGGCACTTGAGTGTGAGGTCCTTGATGGCCTCCGAGGTCCGTGGTGCGGCAGCCGTGGGTTTGAGATCGGGGAGTGTGGTGACCGAGTTGAACGGGCAATCCGTTTCCTCGCTCGATCGCCATGACATTGTGGAGTTGCTCCACGGCCGGAAATCCGGAAAACTCCAGATCGCATTTTTGAGTAATCCCCTGAAGGAGGAAAAGTCGAAGGTGGTTTTCGACTTCAGTAACCATGCATTCACCCAGACTCAACCGGTTCCGACCCCTGCTCGTCGGGACAAAAATCCCTGAGAACATCGGTTCCTTCGCCCGGTTGCTCGAGAACTTCGAGGTGCCCGAGGCCGGTCTCGTCATGCCGAATTGCGAATGGCGGGAGGGGGTGGCTCAATGGATGGCCACCGGTACTTCAAAAGAGCGCTTGAACTCGATTCCTGTCCACGACTCTCTTGCAAATGCCGTGGCGGATTGTCAGTTCGTGGTCGGATTCACCGCCCGCGCAGGAAAAAACCGTCGGATGTCGATCCGTCTCGAGGATCTCGCCGCCAAGCTCGACGGCAAGGTGGCCCTCGTTTTCGGAAGGGAGGACTTCTGTCTCCTTGCCGACGAAGTGGAGCTTTGCACCCATTTGTGCGCTCTCGACACCAGTCCCGGTTTTCCCGCATTGAACCTCAGTCATTCGGTCGCGGTGGTGCTTTCGGATCTGTACCGACAGGAGAGCGACTCGAGGAGGGGGCATCTCACCTACGCGCCGACCGAAGAAATGTCGCCCATGTTCGAACATCTGAGAACCATGATGATCCGGGTCGGTCTCGATCGCGACGGCAATCCGGACCGGATGCTCGGACGACTGAAGAAGATTTTCCAAAGGGCCGGCCTCACTCGCGAGGATCTCGGTCTCCTCAGGGGTCTTTTCGCCCGGGTGATGGCCGAGGTTGAGGCACTCAAACGGGATTCTTGATCGCGTGCTCGACGGCTCTTTTGGCGGTTCCGAGCTCGTATCCCGAACTCACGAGCTTTTTGAGGAGCTTCATCTTGAGTTCACGAGGATCGGTGATTTTCTTGAACTGAGTTCTTCCGAGCGTCCGTGTCGCCAGATCGATGGCCCGTTCGAGTTCCCGTTCGGGATCGAACTCCAGAGTCTCGATCCGTTCCTTGAGGCCCTTCTCGGTCAACTTTTGACGGATGTATCGACTGCCTTTGCCCCGTCGCTCGAATTCGCGTTGGAGGATGTCGGCGTAACGGGCGTCCTCGACGATCCGGAGTCGGACGCACTCATCGACCACCGCCACCAACCAGGCCTCGGTTTCCTCGGTGGGAGTCACGCCCTCGGATGTTTCGCGCAGTTTTCGCTTGAGATAGCGGAGCAGCCCGGCACGCGAGGTTTCCCGCTTCGAGCAGTACCAAAGCGCGAGGTCCATCCAGGCTTTTTGGGAATCAAGCCGGGTTTTGCGTTTCATGGACGAAAATCCTCTGCAAACGGAATGGATGGCCGGCATCGGGCCTCTCGAGCAGGGCAACCGGATTCCCGTGCACTCCTGCGATCATGTAGCGGGAAATGCTGTCCGCTTGATCCGCCATTCCGAGTAGGCGTTCGATCTCAGCCGGGACACCGCTCCGGATCCGGAAGATCTCGAATCCTTTGAGCTCGATCCGTGGCAGGTGGGTCGCAAGCGAATCCAGCGGAAAGAAGTTCTTGAAATCCGTGAATGGGACACCGTCTTCGATCCGTTGGGCACAGACGTCCAAAGAGTCACAGGAAGAGAGCTGCAAATCACTCGAGGCGGTCCGTTCCAATCGGTCGAGGTAGGCGAGGGTACCCGCTTTCCGGGCCAGATCCTCGGCCAGAACGCGGACATAGGTTCCACTCTCACAGGTCACGGAGAACTCGAGGGATCCCTGTTCTTTCGACAGGATCCGGAAAGAGTCGATCCGCTTCAGGATCGGGTCGCGCTTCACCTCGATCCCTTTCCGGGCCAACTCATGGAGGGCCCGACCCCCCTGTTTCTTGGCGGAATACATGGGAGGTGTCTGCCAGTAGGGCTCCAATGCGAAATGTCTTGCGAGTTCCTGCCACTGTTCCGGATTCAAGTCCGGAACCCGAGCCTGCTCCAGGGTTTCTCCGGTCAGGTCCCCTGTGTCCTTGCGCTCACCCAGACGGATCCTGCCCGAGTAAGACTTGGTCGAATGGAGGTAACAGTCGGCGAGCTTGGTCGCTTCTCCGACCAGTACGGCGAGGACGCCCGTGGCGAAAGGGTCGAGGGTTCCTCCGTGCCCGATCTTGAAGTTCTTCGGGGCACATCCTTTCCGGATCAGGACGCGCTTCAGACGGTTCACCACATCGCTCGAGGTGAGGTCTTTCGGCTTGTCGATCAGGAAGGCTCCGGGAGGCAGCGGATGAACGCTCATTCCGATGGCTTCGGTTTTTTCTCGTCGGAAATCTGCTTCAACAACTCATGAACCCGGAGGGTGTTCTCAAGACCCTTGTCCTCACGGAAGAGGAGCTCCGGCACGAACCTCAGCTGCATGATCTTCGAAATCGACTTCTTCAGATAGCCCTTGGACTTTTCGAGAGCGGCCAGACAGCTCTGCATCAGTTCCGGGTCCGCACTGGTTTGATTCAGTGAGAGGATGGAAATGAACACCGTGGCCTGTTTGGCATCCCGTGTGAGCTCGACATTGGTCACCGAGACCGAAGGGATCCGAGGATCCTTCAGTTCCCGGTTGATCAGGAGTGTGAGCTCGTCCTTCATCATCGATTGGATCCGCTGGATCCTGATTGCATCCATGGGAGTCTCCGATCAAAGTTCCTGGGCGACCATGTCGATCTGGTAGGCCTCGATCAGGTCACCGATCTTGATGTCGTTGTACCCGTCGATACCCATCCCGCACTCGTAACCTTGGGCCACTTCTTTGGCGTCATCCTTGAAACGCTTCAGGGAATTCAGCTTGCCATCGAAGATGATCCGGCTGTCACGCAGCAATCGGACTTGGGCGTTCCGCACGAGTTTTCCGTCGATCACGAAGCAACCGGCGACTGTTCCGGCCTTCGGTACGCTGAAAGTCTGGCGGACTTCCGCACGACCGAGGTAGGTCTCGACCTTCTTTTTCTCGAGCAACCCGGCCATGGCCAGTTTCACTTCATCCAAGAGTTCGTAGATGATGTTGTAACACTTGATCTCGATATGCTCGGATTCGGCGATCGCCCGGGCTTTGGTCTCCGGTCGGACGTTGAAACCGATGATGATCGCTTCGGAGGCGTTGGCCAACATCACGTCGCTCTCGGTGATCCCGCCCGCTGCCGAGTGGATCACTTTGACCTTCACTTTGTCGGTGGACTGCTTGGTGAGGGAGTCCTTCACCGCTTCCACCGAGCCGAACACGTCCGCCTTCAGGACGACACGGAGTTCCTTGAGCTCCCCGGCTTGCGCGCGGGCGAACAGGTCTTCCATGGAAGCCTTGGAACTCATCGATTTCTTGTCGCGGGCGGCTTGGATCCGGTGGTCCACGAGTGTGGTCGCCGCCTTCTCGTCCTTGACCACGTCGAAGCGGTCACCCGCATTCGGAACGCCGTCGAGACCGAGAATCTCGGCTGCCATGCCCGGAAGGACGTCTTTCACGGACTCCGAGAGGTGGTTGGTCATGGCTTTCACGCGGCCCCATTGGGTTCCGCTGACCACGATGTCACCGATCCGGAGAGTTCCCCGGTCGACGAGCGCGCTGGCCACAGGTCCACGCCCTTTTTCGATACGTGACTCGAGAACCACGCCGGTCGCCATGGCCTTGCGATTGGCTTTCAAGTCCTGGACTTCAGCCACCAGAAGGATGCTCTCGAGCAATTTGTCGAGATTGGTCTTTTTCAATGCAGACACCGGGACGAACATCGTGTCTCCACCCCAGTCTTCCGCGAGGAGGTCGAGCTCGGCGAGTGCTTGCTTGATCTTCTCCGGGTTCGCACCCGGTTTGTCGATCTTGTTAACCGCGACGATGATGGGCACTCCCGCAGCCTTCGCGTGCGAAAGGGCTTCACGGGTTTGTGGCATCACCCCGTCGTCAGCCGAAACCACCAGGATCACGATATCCGTGGCGTTCGCTCCACGTGCACGCATGTTGGTGAACGCTTCGTGGCCCGGAGTGTCGATGAAGGTGATCATCTTTCCGTCTTTTTCGATGGTGTAGGCACCGATGTGTTGGGTGATCCCACCGGCTTCGTCACCGGCCACATTGGCTTCACGGATCGAGTCGAGCAGTGTGGTCTTACCGTGATCGACGTGGCCCATGATGGTGACCACCGGAGGACGTGGGAGGAGGTCTTCTTCCCGGTCTTCTCCCTGTTCGAGGACGGTGTGCTCCTTGAAGGCGATGTTCTTCACTTCGAACTGGAACTCACCTGCGATGATGGTCGCGGTGTCGAGATCGATCACCTGGTTCATGGTCGCCATGGTCCCCATGCTCATCAGTTTCTTGATGACATCGGTCGCTTTGACGCTCATCTGCTGGGCAAAATCGGAGACCTTGATGGTGTCCCCCATTTCCACCACCCGTTTGTGGGCGGCGGCAACGGTGATCTCGGTACGTTTGGTCTCTTTCCCCACAGGTGCCTTCTTCTTCTTGGGAATGAAGATCATCTCTTTCTTCCGGTAATCGGAGAATTTGACGTCTTCAGGTTTCACCACGGCTTCAAAGGCCTTGGGGCCACGCTTCCGGGCTTCTTCCTCGGCCATGCGGTCGAGGTTTTCCTTGTCCACCCGTGCGAATTTGAATCCGTCCCGATCGGTCTTGAATCCGATCTTCTTCCCGTCGGTCGCCGTCGTTCCAGGTGCGGCTTTGTCGAGCCCGGGACGGATAGCGGTTTTCGGGGTGATTTTAGGTTGTTCGATGATCCGGAGGCCACCAGTGCGCTTGATGTCTTTCAAGCTGGAGGTCGTCAAAGTCGTGATCTCGGTCCTACGGATGATCGAAGTGGTGGTTTTGCCACCTTCGGTTTTGACCTCCGTACGGACGGTTTCAACAGTGCCTTCGGTGGAAGCCTTGGGGGCCTCCACGGTCTTCAAAATTCCGACCGCTTCGACGGCAGCAGGAGTCGCGACCGCGACGGGAGTCTCTTCCGGTGCAACGGTGGGCTGGGGTGCGACTTCAAGAACGGTCTCGGGCACCACTTCCAGTGGAGCCGGCGCAGGAACCGACTCGGTTCCGGTCGTGGTCGAGATGGTCGAAGTCACGGTCTGGGTCGCGCCATCGGAGAGAACGCGACGACGGATCACCGTCGAGCTGCTCGAGGAGGTTTCTGCAGAAGCTGCAGCAACCGGTTTTTCAGCCGGAGTGGCGCTCGGACGCTTCCTGACGGCGGCGGCTTTCGGTGCCGGTGGGGCTTCGCTCGGTGCCGCGCTTTTGGTTGCGGCTTTCGGAGCTTCCGGAGCGGCTGCCGCAGGAGCGGCTTTTTTCGTCACGGTTTTCTTCACCGCACCGGTTCCGGCGCTTTTCTTGGTTTTGGATGTGTCCTCCGCCGTGGCACTGGCCTTCAAAGCGGCCCGGGCCTTCTGGACGTCGGCATCCGAGAGCTCGCTCATGTGGTTTTTCACCGCAATGGAGAGTCCGTTCAGTTTGTCGACCAGGGTGATGGAGTCAATGCCGAGCTCTTTGGAGAGTTCGTAGACCTTGAGCGGTTCGCGATCCGTCATTCAGCGGTTCCTCCGGCGGTGGCGCCTTCAGCTTGTTGAATCATTTCTTTCAGTTTTTCGGAGGCCTGGGCCTTTGCGTCGTTCTCGACCGCACCGATGGTGGTCGGAGCTTGCACGCCGTTCACAATCGGGGAGCCTTCATCAACCAACTGCTGGGCTCTGGCCTTCATGCGCTCGGCCACTTCCCGATCTTCGAAGCCGGGAACCTTGGCGAGGTTGTCAATTCCGGTCTCAGAGAGCTGGCGGATGTTCAGGACGCCGACCTGGGCGAGTGCCCGGGCCTGGGTGTCATTCATTCCTTCGATGTTCATCAGGTTGGTGATGGCATCCTGGACCCGCTTCTGGAGCTTGGTCTTGGAGATGATGTCGAGTTTCCATCCGGTGATCTGGGCTGCCAGACGGACGTTCTGACCGCGTTTGCCGATGGCGAGCGAAAGCTGGGAGTCCTCGACCATGATTTCCATGGCCTTGGTGCGCTCGTCGATCCGGATCGAGGAGATCTCTGCCGGAGACAGGGCGGAACGGGCGAAGACCATCGGGTTGTCGGACCAAGGGATGATGTCGATCTTCTCGCCCTTGAGTTCCTGGATGACCTGCTGGACGCGTACGCCTTTCATCCCGACGCATGCGCCGACCGGATCGATGTCACGGTCTTTCGAGATCACGGCCATTTTGGCGCGTGAGCCGGGCTCGCGTGAGCACTGCTTGATTTCGATGATGCCGTCACGGATCTCAGGCACTTCCTGTTCGAACAGCTTCATGAGGTACTTGGGGTTGGTCCGGCTGATGTAGAGCGCGGGACCCTTGGTGGTGGTCACCACATCGACCAGGATCGCCTGGACACGGTCACCCGGCTTGTAGAGTTCGCCGGGGATGATCTCGTTCTTCGGAAGGAATGCATCCGTCTTGCCGAGGTCGATCACGAGGTTGCCACGCTCCATGCGGCGGGCGATCCCGGAGATGATCTCGCCCTTCAGGGGGAGGTATTCGTTGAAGATGATGTCGCGTTCGGCATCACGGACCTTCTGGAAAATGATCTGCTTGGCGGTCTGGGCGTCCACCCGGCCGAAGCTGGGAGTTTCGACCTTCACACCGAGTTCGTCACCGATTTGGGCCTGGGGATCGAGTTCGAGAGCGTCCTGGATCTTGATCTCCTCCGACTCCTCGAGCATGTCGTCTTCACTGTCGACCACCTTCTTGAAGAGGTAGAGATCCACGTCACCGGACTCTTCGTTGTAGTGGGCCTCGAGAATGGCGTGCGGACCGTACTTCTTCTGTGCGGCGGCGAGGATCGCCTGCTCGATGGCGCTCACGATGATTTCACGCTTGATGCCACGGTCGCGGCCTACGGATTCGATCACCCGGCTCAATTCTGTCATCAGATTCATGTTCAATTCTCCTCTCGATTGGGTTCTTCTTAAGTTACTTGTTCTTGTTCTCGGGGATTTCGATCATGGGTTCGAGATTGGCCTTGGCCACAAGCTCGAGGGGTACCCGGATCAGAGTCTCCGCTCGCCCGGCATCCTTTTTTTCCGGGGCTTTCTTGTCTTTGGACTTTTTGTTTTTGAAGACAGCACGGGTTCCGTCCTCGGGGATCACTCCGAAGAGGATGCTCCGCGTGTCGGACTCGAATCCTCTCAGGATTCCGTAAAAGTTTTTTTGTTTCGGGTTTTTGGCGCTGTATTCCGGCGCCCGGGTCTCTTCGCCGGTCAATGGCCGGAAGGTGTTCAGGCGGGCGACTTCTCCCTGGAAATTCTCGAAATCGGAAGGTTTCCGGAGCGGGCGGTCGATACCGGGAGACGAAACCTCGAGCTCGTAAGGACCCTTGAAGATCGCCTTCAGTTCTTCATTCTCTTCCAACGGAGCGTCCAGGGCATGAGACACCTTCACGCAATCTTCAATTCCGACGCCGTCATCGTTTTTGACGAGCAGGTCGATATAAAGAGAAAGCTTCTTCTCACGATGGTTCGTGATCTCCATCGCCACCAGTTCATAACCCAACGGAGCCAGCAGGCTTTCCAAGTGACGCGTGAGCCGTTCTTCCGGGGTCGAAAGCCCGGTATCGGCGATGGCGGTAGTGGTGTTTGTAGTACTCAGTGTCATATGGTCCATAAGGTAAAAAAAAAGCGGGGATCTTCCGAACCCGCTCATCCATACTCTAGTTGTTGAGGATCCATGAGTGTCTTACCCGAAGCATGGGCGAATATCAAGCCTCATTCGGTCCGTCATTTTCAACGGCTTTCGTTGAATCGGAGGCTGATCCACGCTGTGCGCCTTGGTTTTCGCCTTTTTTCATTTCCGTTTGCCCCCGATACCCCCTAAACTTGACTGAGTTAGTCTGAAAGGGGTTTTCAGAGAATGAGCCAGAAATTCAGGGGTGTTTCGTCTTGGGTGGTTTTGCTGTCCTTCATTTCGAGTCCGGGCGTGGCCGGAACCGGTGTGCAGGACGTGGCGGGAGCGGTGGGGAATCTCGCCAGCCAGGCTCAGTACATGATCTTCAATCCAACCGCCCAGCAGCTCGCGCTCCAGGATCCGATGGCGCAGCTCCAGTACCAGATGAAGCAGTGCGAGATGGGGGCCGCCGAGCGGCTTGCGAACGGTGCTCTTCGTGATTTCAACGTTCGTGGCGGGGTGGCGAATCTCGTCAGCAACAAGTTCAAGACTCCCGGCGAAGCGGGTCGGACCGCTCTCGTGGGGGCCAGGATTTCGGACCCCGCGAACTTTGACTCGAGCAAGTTCAAGCTCGAGCATTGCGACTCGGTTTTCCCTGAGCCTTCCGCAGAGCCTTCCTCTTGTTCGGCCTACTACGGGACCGCTTCGGAACCGACAGAGCAGCAGAAGCAAAAAGGCAATGACGATATTGAGAAGCAACTGAGGACTATCGCCAATTACCGTGCATTCTTGTCCTGGAAAGCCAAAAACTGTGCGGATCGGGATCAAAAAGCTCTCGAGGCCGAGATCAAGGTCTACGAGTGTAAGCAGAATGCCATGAAGAGCGCCGTGGCGATCGCATCGACCCAGTTGCAAACCGTTTTGCAGGCCAATCAGGGGGAATTCAAAAAAGGCGAGCAGTTCGTCGCCGAAGTGGGCGATCAAATCCGCCAGGTCGATGAGATGCTCGGGCCGGAAGACGAAAAACTCGCAGGTGCGGAGGGCGATGCCGGTAACCAGTTCAAGGGTCTCTTCGGGATCCAGCGGGCGCTCAATACCCAGCTCAAGGAGATGAACACCCGTGAGGCGGAGTTCAAGACCAAGATCGACGAAATGAAGACGAAAACCGAGGCCAACGAGCAGACCCTCGAGAGCGGGCGCATGGGAGAAGTTTCCAAGTGCATGCAGGTCGGTAAAGGGGTCAGCATCAGTGGGGGCCGGGCCTTGACCTGTTTTGTCGCCAAAACAGATGCGGCCGGAAAGAAGATCTACAACAAGCAGGCCTGTGGTCCCATGGAGTGGCTCAAGAGCCAGGTGAGTCAGTCGGCATTCATCACTTCGCGGGGCGTGATGCGGGATCAGCGGAGGACGGAGGAGTCTGAGTCTTTCGGAGCCGAGTTCGACTCCTTGCAGACCGCCATCCTGCGGGATCTCGGAGCCCAGGACGAAAAGGGCGAGGACGGGGGCAAGTTGGTCACCCGTGAAACGAACTGGAACGACATTTCACGTAAGCATTCGGCGGCCATGCAGGAACTCTCCGGCAAGACCGGCGTCAACGTGAGCCAGCAGCTGAACGCCATCGCCGGAAGCTGCTTCACCGAAGCGGATGGCTGGAGAAAACAGCAAAAACGCTCGATGACATCGCCCTACAACAAACAAAAGGCCGAGATCACCAAAGTGAAGGACGAGGTGAGTGCCAACCTCCGGAACGATCTCGCCGCGGTCAACAAGTCTTACGGGGATGCGATGTCCGTATTGAGCGGGCAGGTCGCCAATGTGAACCGCTACAACTGCACCACGGACGACCCCGAAAAAATGCAGGGTTGCTTCGTGCAAATGAAGCAAGGGGTCACAGACCTCCTCGAGGGGAACGGCATGAGCGGGACCTCCAAAACCATCACCGGTGGAACCCAGTCCGGAGCGTACGCCCTGCCTCCGGTCAGCTTTTCTTGCAAAGGAATCAACGGGTGCATCACCACCCTGAAGGGGATCCGCACCGGCAAGAAAACCCAATTGGCGACCTCTCAAAAAGTATTGGTGAAGTTCGTGAACGACTCCAATGCGAGCGTGAAAACCCAATTGAGTCAGTTCGGTACGGCCCTGGCCGGGCTGCAACGAGATTTGAAGGCCCAGTTCGGAAAACTGAACACCTCCTTGACCCAGATGGGGGCTTCTTCGGTGAGTGAACCGGCTTCCATTGAATCTGAGGCTCTGAAGCAGGCCGAGGCGAAGGAAGGCGGGATTGCAGGTCCCTACGAGAACCCGACCAGCATGTCCAAAGTGCTCTCGGGTTTGATGCAACCCGATGGAATGATGAACTTTGAGGAGAACGGCCTGAAAGAAGTCCGTGAAGCCGCAAAAGAAAGAGCAGACAAGAAAAAAGAAGAACTCGAGAAGCAGTTGGCGGACTTCAAGGACGGGTCAAAGGAGTTCAAGGACTTGAGGTCCGAATGTTTGGCGAGTTCTAGTGACAAGGTGAACAATTTGGATTGCTCCCCCGTGCAGAAGAACTTCGAGGACTACTGTCGTCAACAGAAGATCGAAACGGGTGGGGGTGGGGGCGTAGCCACCATCTGGGAAGATGTTACGGGTACAAAATGGACCAGCAACAATTGTGATGATTGGAAGAGAGCCAAAAACCTTTGTGCCAACTCAGGAAATAAGGCGAGCAGAACCGAATTGGAAACTTTGCTGAACACTTTGGGCGGGAAGGGTAACTAGGCCCTCTCCCCTTGACACCCGCTCCCTACCTCGGTAAACCTGTAAAAATGCGGGAGTTTGCCCGCGAGAAAGGATCACGCACCCCTACATGGCATTTAAAACCAATAATTCGGCCCCCCCTTCCGGAGGCATCATTGTTCCCAAAGAGCCCGGAAGCACTCCTTCCACGCCCGTCACCCCCCGCCCTTCAGGGACCTTCGCACCCCGCTCTCCCACGAGCCGTCCGTTTCCCTCCCGCGACCGGAATTACCAAAGAGATGACAAAGACGACGTCCGCCTGAATGAGCGGATCCGCGTTCCCCAAGTCCGTTTGATCGACGAAAACGGAGAACAGGTCGGTATCGTTCCGACCCCCCAGGCTCTGCAGATGGCCCGCGACAAGGGTCTCGACCTGATGGAGGTTTCCGCGACCGCCAGTCCTCCAGTTTGCAAAATTTGCGACTACGGCAAGTTCAAGTACGAGAAGAAGAAAAAAGAAGCCCAGGCACGCAAGAACCAGGTGATCGTGAAGGTCAAAGAGGTTCAGCTCCGTCCGAACACCGACGAGCACGACCTGGAATACAAGATCAAAAACGCCCACGAGTTCCTCGAAGAGGGCGACAAGGTGAAGTTCACCATCCTGTTCCGGGGGCGTGAGATCGCGCACACCGAGCCCGGTTTCAAGATGTGCAAGGAAGTCATGGAGCGCCTCGGAGAGGTCGGGATCGTGGAAATGGCCCCGAAGCTTGAAGGCAAAAAGCTCATGATGATCATGGCTCCGAATCCCCAAGCCAAGAAAAAGTAGACCGGATGAGTCGGCAACCGGAAGGGACTCCGAGTTCGATTCAAAGCCCTAGCCCGGCACCCGATTGGTTCAAGCACGAGCTCAAGGTTTCGAAGGACGCCGAAGAGTGGTTGAAGTCCGTCGGGCCTGGACTCTTCAAGAATTACGAGGAGATTCAGAAGCTCTGGAATCATCCGGTGACCCAGTTCAGCCTCACACTCGGCCAGGATGCCGACTTCAAGGCCGGTATCCAGAAGATGGCCCAGGAGCAGGGTGGGGCCCGTTTTCTGGGCTACGAATGCGTTTTGCTGGTCCTCTTGTGGGTGGTTCGGGCCTGGAGGCTCGGCAAGGTGAACACCTGGCTGACCCGGATTTGGACCCAGATCTGGGTGGGTGGGCTTTACTGGGTTTGTGCCCTGTTCCTGGTTCCGGCTCTGGTCTGGGGAGATTCATTCCGGACTGTGTTGGTCCACCTCGTCCGGGCGTTGCTACGCCATTTTTTTGCCTGAAAATCCGTCCGAAATTCATCTAAAATTCCTCCTTGCTGAAATCCACGAATTCCGATAAGGTCGACCTCTCTATGAAACTGAAAACAAAAAAAGCAGCGGCCAAGCGGTTCAGCTTCAGCGCCACTGGTAAAGTCAAGTTCGGCCATGCCGGCCGTCGCCACTTGCTCAGCAAGAAATCCAACGTGAAAATGCTCGGAGTCCGCGCAGACGGTTACATGACCGACGGCGATGCCCGTCACGTCCGGAAGTGCATGCCTTACGGCGAGTGAGCAGGAATTCTAGAAGATTTTAAGGAGATCGTATGCCTCGCGCAAAACGTGGAACAAAACGTCGTCAACGTCACAATAAACTCAGGAACAAAGCCGAAGGTTTTGTACTCGGCCTGGGAAGTCAAATCCGTCGGACCGCCGAAGCGGTCGACCGTGCAGGAGTCTATGCTTATCGCGATCGTCGCGTGAAGAAGCGTGACTTCCGTGGTCTGTGGATCGCCCGTCTTTCCGCTGCCACCAACGGCCAGGATCTGAGCTACAGCCGTTTCATCTCGGCTCTCAAAAAAGCCCAGATCGTTCTGAACCGGAAGATGCTCTCCGAGATCGCCATCCATGATCCGAAGGCTTTCGAAGCCATCGTTTCCAAGGTCAAGGCACTCGCTCCGGCAGCCTGATCGGCAAAAGCCTGAAATTCCAATAATTTTGACAAAGGCTCCTTCAATTTGAATGGAGCCTTTGTTATTTTACAGGCACATGAGCATCCACGCCGCGATTGAAGAAAAAGGCCGTTCCGCATTGAATCAGATCGAAGTCTCCTCCGACCTGGAGTCCCTCGACGCCGTCCGGGTGTCTGTGCTTGGAAAAAAAGGGTCCTTGTCAGAGGCTCTCAAGCAATTGGGACAGGTGCCGCCGGAGGATCGTCCCAAACTCGGCGCTTTGGCCAACGAATGGAAGGCGAAGATCGAAGCGGCCATCGAGGCCCGGAAAGAGATTCTCGCTGCTGCTCAAATTGAAGCCGATCTGATTCGCACCCGGGTCGATGTGACCCTTCCATCGCGCAAAATCCATCTGGGTAGCTTGCATCCGATCACACGAACCATCCGCAAAGTGTCCGACACTCTCGGGCGCCTCGGATTCGACGTGACCACCGGCCCGGAAGTCGAGACCGACTTCATGAATTTCGAAGCGGTGAACATTCCCAAGGACCATCCGGCGCGTGACATGCAGGATACTTTTTTCCTCGGGCCTGGCGTGGTGTTGCGTTCCCAAACTTCGCCCGTTCAAATGCGCACGATGCGCGAGAAGAAATGGCCCGTCCGAATCCTGTGCCCGGGAGCCGTGTACCGGTGTGACTCCGATGCGACCCATTCCCCCATGTTCCATCAAATCGAAGGACTCTGGGTCGACAAGAAGGTTTCGATGAGTGACCTGAAGGGGGTTCTGGATTTCTTCGCCAAGGAGTTGTTCGGATCTCACGTCAAAATCCGCCTTCGTCCGAGCTACTTTCCGTTCGTGGAACCGGGCGCGGAGGTGGATGTGAGTTGTGCCCTGTGTGCGGGCAGGAATCCCCACTGCCAGGTCTGCAAAGGCACGGGCTGGCTCGAGATCCTCGGTGCCGGAATGGTGCATCCACGTCTCTTCGAACTCGCCGGCTACGATCCGTCGGAGATCAGCGGATTCGCATTCGGAATGGGCGTCGAGCGGATCGCGATGCTCCTGCACGACATTCCGGATCTGCGCCTGATGTTCCAGGGTGATCAACGGTTTTTGAAACAATTCTGAAGAACGGTGACCGAAAATGAAAATCTCTTACAAATGGCTGAATGAATGGGTCGATTTGAGCGGATTGAAAGGGCCCGAGGAGCTCGCTGAAATCCTGACCGCGCGCGGTCTGGAAGTCGAGAGCATCGAGCGTCAGGATCGCGGGTTCGAGAAGGTGGTTTCGGCCCAGATCCTTCACAAGGACAAACACCCCGAGGCGGACCGGCTCTCACTTTGTAAAGTGAATCCGGGTGGCGGGGCCGAGTATCTCGATATCGTCTGTGGCGCTCAGAACATGAAGGTCGGAGACATCGTCTGTCTCGCCCAGATCGGCGCGAATCTTCCGAACGGAATGAAGATCGAAAAAGGCAAGATCCGTGGAGTCGTATCCATGGGCATGCTTTGTTCGGAAGAAGAGCTCGGGATGGCCAAGGAGTCCGAGGGGATCCTGATCCTGCCTGCCAAGACTCCGGTCGGTTGGAAGCTCGCGGACATCCTGGGTCTCGACGACACCATTCTTGAAATCAAATTGACCGCGAACCGCGGAGATTGTCTTTCCCATAGGGGCATGGCCCGGGAGGTGGCCGCGGCTCTCGGCAAGCCCCTCAAGGCCCCGAAGGTGAGCCCGTTCCCTGGAAGCGGATCTCCCATCCGGGTCGAGCTCGATGCCGGCGAGTTCGCCCCCCAATTTTTCGGCGCGTATTTGGACTCGGTCAAGGTCGAGCCTTCACCCGATTGGCTCAAGAAGCGTCTCGAAGCGATCGGTCAGCGTTCCATCAACAATCTGGTCGATGTCAGCAATCTCTTGATGTTCGAGTACGGTTTCCCGGTCCACATCTACGACGCTGACAAACTCGAGGGCGGGGTGATTCGAGTGACCCGCTCCAAGGCCGGTGAGAAGATCCCGCTGCTCGACGGTGGCGAGATTGAAACCACCGGAGAAGAATTGATCATCGCAGACGGAGTGAAACCCGTCGGTCTGGCAGGAGTCATGGGGGGCGGGAACTCCGAGGTGAGCGAGGGTACGAAGCGTGTGTTCCTCGAGTGCGCCGAGTTCGATCCGACCCTTGTCCGGCGTGCGGCATTCCGTTTCGGCAGACGATCCGAGGCGTCCCTGCGTTTCGAGAAAGGCATCGATCCGAAAGGGCACCGCGAGGCCATGGGTCGCTTGATCGATTTCGTGTGCAAGATCGCCGGCGGAGAACTGGTGGGCACCACCTTTGCCGAGCTGCCTTCCCGCGCGGCGTTTTCTGTCAATACCATCGCGACCACGGTTGATTTCATCAACGGATTTCTCGGGACCGGGCTCTCTGAAGAGAAGATCATCGGGATCCTCGAGACCCTCGAATGCGGGGTCGAGAAATCCGGTTCCGGAATCCGGGTCACTCCTCCGACCTACCGTCTCGATCTCAGGATCCGGGAGGATCTCGCCGAGGAAGTGGCGCGGAGTATCGGTTACGACGCCATTCCGACCACGATTCCCGCTTTGAGCGGCATGCCTGAAATGCGTCTCGGGAACCCGAAGGATCACCGTCTTTCGGTCATTGATCAGGCCAAAGACGCTCTTGCTTCCTTGGGGATCAACGAAGTCCTGACCTACTCCTTCCAAAGCGAAAGCTGGCTTGCCCGTTTCGGGATGCGTTCGAGCGTGCCGATCCTCAACCCGCTGTCCGAGGAGCAGGGATTCCTGGTTCCTTCCTTGCTGCCCGGTATGATGAAGGCCTACCTCGAGAACGAGCGGCACCACTTCGGTTCGGATCCTCTCTCGGTGCGTCTGTTTGAAATCCGCCCGGTATTCTCGTTTGCCGGAGAAAAAATCGAAGCCAAAGGTGAGGGTGAGACCGGGGTCACCGAGCGGTTGAAGCTGAGTATTCTCCTTTCCGGGCCAAGGTATGCCCAGGGACTCTCGGTCGAGAGGGGCGATACCGATTTCTTCGACCTCAAAGCGGTATTGGAAACCCTTTTCGATGAGCTCCGGACCAAAGGAATCCGGATGAGGGCCACTGATTCGGGTCTCTTGCAGGCCTCGTCAGGCCTGTTCCATCCCGGCCAGAGTCTTCAGTTCGCGGCCGGTAAAGAAGCGATCGGTTTCGCGGGACGGATTCATCCGAAACTCGAGTCGGAGTTGAAACTCCGGGGGCCGGTGTTCTGGGCCGAGCTGGATTTCGAGCCAGTCATCGGATTGACGCCTGAAAAAGAGGCTTCCTTCAAGGCATGGTCCCAGTTCCCGACCATGGAGCGGGACTTCGCACTGCTGGTGGATCGGACCCTTCCGGCGGAAAATCTGATTCAATCCGCATTGAAACACGGGAAGCCGATTGCAAAAGTCGCAAAGATTTTTGATACTTATGAAGGAGCTCAACTTCCAGAAGGAAAGATCAGTATCGGCGTCCGGGTGATTTTTTCGGACGACTCGAAGAGCTTGGAAGAGAAACAAGTGGATCTCTGTTCCGAGTTGATCGTGAAGAAGTGGAATGATGAGTTCAAAGCGGTAATCAGATAGACCGGCAATGAGACCAGCAACTGGAGGGGATGTCCTGTGGCACTGACCAAAGCGGATTTAGTGGATTCGATTCATGAGAAAATCGGTTTCTCAAAAAAAGAGGCCGCAGACATGGTGGAGTTGATTTTCGACACCATGAAGGGTGCTTTGACCGAAGGAGACAAGATCAAGATTTCCGGTTTCGGCAACTTCGTCGTCCGCGAAAAGCGCTCCAGAACGGGGCGGAATCCGCAAACCGGTCAGGCCATCGAGATCTCCGCGCGTCGCGTTCTCACCTTCAAGCCTTCCCAAGTGCTTCGTGCCGAGGTGAACGACACCCTCAAGGGTAAGCCGATCACCGAGGAGATGATCCGTCGTCGTGGTGGCAAGAATGACGACGAGGGTGATGACGAGTGAGCTTTCGGATTCCTGACCGTACGTTTTTCCGTATCGGAGATGTTTCGGCGATTTTGGGGGTCAAACCTCACGTCATCCGTTTCTGGGAGAGTGAGTTTCCTTTCCTGGCCCCGGCCAAGGCGTCGAGTGGTCAGCGCGTGTACCGTCGTTCGGACATCGAGGCCCTGATTCTCGTCAAGCATCTGCTCCACATCGAACGGTTTTCAATCGAAGGAGCGAGGAAAAAACTCGCTGAATTGCGTAAATCCGCCAGGCTCCGCGAGGCGATGGATGCCGTTCTTTCGGGTAAGCCCGTCCCTTCGGGTGACGCCGGTCCCATGGTTTTCCCGAAGATCGGGGTCGGGGCCCTCCAGCAGCGGATCGAGTCCCTCCGTCATCTGATTCGCGAACCGGGAGCGGCCGGATTTGAGATTCCCGGACTAAAATCCCTTCAATAGGTCACGGATCACCCGTTCAGCCAGATTCAATCCGTGAACCTCCTCGAGTTGAACCAGGAGTCCCGGACTGGTGATGTTGAAATCGGAGATCTTCCCTGAGATGAAATCCACCGCCGCCAATGCGATCCTACGCTTGCGTAGGGCGTGGCCGATCTCTTCTGCAACCGAGAGTTCTTTCGCATCAGGATGATGGCCTTCGATTCTCGAGCCCTCGTCGATCAGCACCCTGAAGTCACCGGACACCGGGAATTTCTTCAGTGCGCCGATGAACCGGCCCATGGCGAACCACATTCTGACTTCGCCTTCGGAGATCCCGGGGAGGTATTCTTGCAGGAACACGGGTTTCTGTGAGTGGTCTGTGATCTCTGCGATGAGTTTCAGGCATTCCTCTTCCGACGGGGGACGGTTGTGCCGGCGAACTCCGATACTTTGTGCGAGGTTCATCGGCTTTGAAACGAAGGCCGGATGTTGACGGATGAAGTCGAGGGCGGAAGTCAGATCATCCTCCGGCTTCACCACCAAGTGGCGGGGCGCCAAGTGCCCGAGTTCGGGAAGGGGGAGCTTTTCGGTCTGTCCGGTGATGACTTCAATCGGGTTCAGCAGACCTTCTCCCGAGATCGCTCCGGCATCGAGACGTCGGGCCAGGTCGATGTAGTGTCCGTTCACAGGCGGATCGATCCGATCATGGACCTGCCTGAAAGATGACGGTTCCCAGAAACGCATGAGGCTTACCGGATCAAACGACGCACTCCGCATCCAGGTGCGGTCCATCAAGGCTGCTTTCCAGGAGCCTGATGGATCTGCAAACACGAGATCCGACGAGGTCCAGCAGGTGGGAATTCCCAGATTGACCGCTTCTTCCATCAGCCTGAGCGTGGTATCCTTTGGATGCGATAGGGTGGGCCAAGGATCGGTCACCCAGAGCAAGATTTCTCCGGACGTCATGGTGTGCATCTTGAGGGTAAGGGTAAGGAAAAATGGCTGTTTTGAGTAGGATTAAATCAGAGACCGCCTTGGTTTTTCTTTTTGCCCTTCTCGGGTCCGGGTGCAGTGGCAAAGGACTCAAGCTCAGTGACTATCTGATCGATCTTCAGCAACGGAAGCCGGATCCTTCACGGGTCTCCGAGGGAACCGGAGTGCGTCTGTCGGAGGCGATCAAGCGCCCTCTCACCCGGGAGGTCAATACCCCCGAGCGCAACCGACTTCTCTCTTTTTTGCAGAAAGCCCAAGAACGCAGGAAGACCAAGAATCCAGCGGTCACTTTTTCCGAGTGTCAGAAGCAATTCAACGGAGCTCCTGAATGTTCCTTCGTGAAGGCGGATTGGATCGACGCCTTGTTCGAGGACGAAGAAGGGCTGGACGCCGGAGATCTGGAAGTCGCACTCAAGCTGTCCCAGCGCACACCTTTCGGCAAGATGACCCGGGCCCAGCGTGGCAAGCATGCGAAGGTGATCAACCAAGTGGTCAGCCGGATCCGGGAGGGGAGCATCGAGGAAGTTCCCGGGCGCATCGAGGGGGATTATTACCGCGCACTCAAGACTTTCAAAGCCTGGGACACCGAACTCGACAAGACATCTGAAGCGATGCTGGCCGAGAAAAAATGCCTCGACCCGGAATTTTACTCTTACATGGGACTGAAGGCCGAGGAGTTTTTCCCTTCCCGGGACAGGGTCAAGACCGCATCACGGCTCTATTCACGGGTGGACGAGTGCTACACCAACGCCACGCAGAACAAGTACGTCCAGCTTTCACGTTTCCGTCTCGGACTCATTTCGATACTCGAACAGGATTGTGAAAAAGCTCAGGCGGTTTTCACCCGACTGGCACGGATGGGTGCCAATGACTATTCTTCACGCGCATTGTACTGGAACGGGTATTGCGCACGCAGAGAAGAGAAAAAAGAGGAGTTTCTGGCCAGCTTTGACGAGCTCTTCCGGATGAATCCTCTCGGCTACCACACGCTTTCCGTCAACAACGGGGACTCCATTCTGGCTGAGAACTTGAATGTTCCTGTGGATCCGATCGTGAAGACCCGGACCCAGCGCGACGGTCAACTCAACACCTGGATCCATCTCATCGAAGACTTCGATCAGATGGGCGACATGGGCATGGTCATGAAACTGCTCACCCCGGCACGCAGGACCCCCGAGTTCCTGATGCGTCTCGAGCCCGGGGTCCGCCTGTATCTCGCAACCTTCGCCTATCGCTCGAAGGACATGATTTCGCTCTTCAGGATGCTCGACAGTGTGTTCCGTACCCAGAGCGAGTACGTGGTCGATTCGACCTTGAGACTCTTCTATCCGATCCGGCATGTCGAAAAAATCGTGGCAGGTGTGAAGAGAGTGAATCCCTTGCTGATCGCTTCTCTGATCCGACAGGAGAGCGCGTTTCAAGATGAGGCTCATTCGAGAGTGGGTGCGGTGGGGTTGATGCAACTGATGCCTGCGACCGCGAAACTGATGGACCGCAAAGTGAAGCGAGGCGATCTGCTCAAGCCCGAGGTGAACATCCGTCTCGGCGTGCAGTATTTTGAACAGCTGGTCGGCCGATACAACGGAGACGTCGAGCTCGCCCTGGCTGCTTACAATGCGGGAGCCGAGGTCGTCGACCGCTGGCAGAAGCGGTATCCGACGCGTAGCCGACTCTTGTTCTTGGATCTGATTCCCTACGCCGAGACCAGGAATTACGTGACTCTCATCGGCAGGAATTATTATTGGTACTCGAAGCTGTATGCCGAGGAGTTGAAAAAAAGTCCTGCCGGACTGGCAGGTTCCGAGGCGGTCGAATTCCGGGGACTCAAGTCGGAATGACAGGAATCGGATGAGGAACAGCAGCACGCTTTTGCACCGTCTACGGCTCTGGGCTCTGGATCAACCGGAAGCCCCGGCGTTGTACGGGAAAGACACCGAGGGGAACTGGGTCGAGTGGTCCGCATCCGCCTATTGGTCCGGTGTGGTGGATCGTGGTTTGCGACTGAAGGCTGCCGGAGTCCGGCCCGGGGACCGGGTGGTGATCTACGGTTTGAACTCCCCCGAATGGGTACAGTGGGAGGCGGCGGTTTGGTTCGTCGGCGGAGTATCGGTGGGCGTTCATCCCCAGACCGATGCTCACGACCTCGGATTGATGATCGACCAGGTCGAGGCGAGACTCATCCTGGTGGAGGCTGAGTCTTTCCGTGAACGGATCCTGAATGCGAGGCCCGATCTCGTCACCGTGAAGCTTTTCGAAGAGATCCCGGCGCCGGATACGGTGTGTTCACCGGAGGAAGAGGAGCGGATGCTCGATCTGGTCGACCCACGGGCCTGCCAGATGATCATTTTCACCTCGGGAACCACAGGCACTCCGAAAGGGGTGATGCTCGGGCTTTCCCAGCTCGGTTTTGCTGCAGATTGCCTCGCCCGCGAGTGGCGCTTGCCTTACATGGGCGGACATCTGTTTTCTTTTCTGCCTCTCGCACATGTTGCCGAGAAGCTCCAAACGCTCGCTGTCGCGATCACCCAACGGTACCCGGTTTGGTTCAATTCATCGATGGACCGGTTCCTGCCCGAGATCCGTGAGGTCCGGCCAACCCTGTTGTTGGCGGTCCCCAGGGTGTGGGAGCGTTTCAAGGAACAGGCAGAGGCGGCAAAACCCCGTCTACTCCAGCGAATGATGGAATTCGAGAAGGTGGGTGCGATCGCAGACCGCATCTATCTTGCACAGGTGAGGGACCAGTTGGGGCTCGACCGGGTCGAGCTCGCGGTTTCAGGTGCGGCCAAGCTTCCTCCTGCGGTGGGTGAGTGGTTCTCCTCGATCGGAATAGGGATCCAGGAAATTTACGGGATGAGCGAGTCCAGCGGAATCATCACCATGACCCACGGTGAGAGGACCGGGTTCAAAAGTCTCGGAACTCCTCCGGTCGGCGTCGAGGTCCGGATCGCGGTCGACGGAGAGATCCTGGTGAGGGGGCCCAATGTGTTTCTCGGCTATTGGAAAGACGCCGATGGCACCCGTGAGGTGCTGCTCGAAGACGGCTTTCTCAAGACCGGAGACCTGGGAGAGTGGAGGGACGGACTCACCATCATCGGAAGGAATCGGGACATCATCAAGTTGTCGAACGGTAGGATGGTGGCTCCGCTTCCCATCGAGAATGTCCTGAAAGAGATCCCTGAAGTCTCCAATGTCTGTGTGGTGGGGGAGGGGAAGCCCTCTTTGATGGCTCTGATCACCTTGAAAGAAGAATTGCTGATGGAGATTCGCTTCAAGCCCGGGGCGATCGAGGGCCTGGTGGTCGAGGATGATGGGCTCAAAAAGCGGATCAGCTCTCAGATCGAGGAGCTCGTGAAAAAGCAGCGTCTTCCGGAGAATGTGTCGCAGATCGTGATTCTGTCCCGTGACTTCCAGACAGAAAAGCAGGAGCTGACCCAGACCCAGAAGTTGAACCGGAACCGGATTCAACAGAACTTCAGGCATTTCATCGATTTACGCTTTGAAGAGGTTCATCGGACATGAATCTCGGTCTCGTTCTGACCGGTGGAGGGGCTCGAGCTGCATACCAAACAGGGGTGGTGAAGGCACTTGCCGAACTTTCGGGTCCGGGACCGTCACCGTTCAATGTCATCACGGGCGTTTCAGCGGGTGCCATCAACGGGGCTTATTTGATGTCTCATGCTGACGATTTTTCGAAAGCTTCGGAGGGATTGCACCGTCTCTGGACCACACTCGAGACCGAACGGATTTACCGGAGTGATCCGGCTGCGGTGGCGACCCTCGGTTCGAGATGGCTTCAGACCCTCGGGTTGGGAGGGATTCTCGGTAGAAAGCGTGCTAACTATCTTTTGAGCACCGGGCCACTCCGTGAGCTTCTCGACGAGAGTCTCAAACTGGACCGGGTCCCCGGCTTCATCCGAAACGGGATCCTGAGGGGGGTCGCGTTTTCCTGCACCAATTATCTGACCGGGACGGCGATCAGCTTTTTTGACGGACATGAGGACATCCAACCTTGGGTCCGATCCACACGACTCGGTCAGCGTGAGCGGCTCACCAACCGGCATGTGATGGCTTCGAGCGCGATACCCGTGTTCTTCCCCCCGGAACGTCTGGACGGGGCGCTCTACGGTGACGGGTGTATCCGCCTCACATCTCCGCTGAGTCCCGCGATTCATCTCGGAGCGGACAGGATCATTGCGGTCGGGATCCGTTATTTCAGGACAAACGAACAGACGCTCGAACTCAACCGGACATTGAAACGGGACGATTTGAGCCTGGCCGAGATCGGCGGTGTCTTGCTCAATGCGGTTTTTCTGGATTCTCTCGAGACCGACATCGAGCGCATGGAGCGGATCAACAACACCCTCTCACTCATGTCCGAGGAACAGCGGCTTGCCCATCCGAGTGCACTCAAACAAATCCCCATTCTCGCCCTCCGTCCGAGTCGGGATCTGGGTCAGTTGGCCCGTGGAACCCTGAAAGAGTTTCCCGCTCTGATCCGTTACCTTCTCCGTGGTGTGGGAGCGCAGGACGACAAAGGCTGGGACCTCGTCTCTTATCTGGCGTTCGAATCCGCTTACACCGGTCAGCTCGCCGAACTCGGGTACGAGGACACTCTCAAGAGAAAGCAGGAACTTCAGGAGTTCCTTTTCGGCGGAGCTGTCGTGAGAAACTCCAAGTCCTTGTAGTTGTCGACCGCCCAGCGCATCGCCCAGTCACTTTTGAAGAGGATCACGGGATTCTCGTCCCGATCGAGCAGGCAACGGGAGTCTTCCCGACGCTCGAAACGGTCCGCGTCGAGATTCGCGCCCTTCAACCAGCGTGCGTGCTGATAGGGCAACCGTTCAATTCTGATGTCCACCGAATATTCCGCCTTCAAGCGGTGTTGGAGGACTTCGAATTGGAGCGCTCCGACCGCGCCGAGTACAGGGTCTTTGTCTCCCATTCCCCTTTGACGGTAGATCTGGACCACGCCTTCTTCTGCGAGCTGGTCGAGGCCCTTCTGGAGCTGCTTGCGCTTCATCGGGTCGAGAATCAGCACACTTGCAAAATGTTCGGGCGAGAAAGAAGGGACACCTTTGTATTCGAGTCCCTTCATCTCGGTGATGGTGTCACCGATCCGGAGCGAGCTGTTGGTGTCCACGAGTCCGATCACGTCGCCGGGCCATGCTTCTTCCACCACGACGCGCTCTTGACCGAAGAAACTGACCGGCATGGCCAGCTTGATGTCTTTTTCAAGACGGGAGTGCTTCACCAGCATGTTCCGTGCGAAACGTCCTGAGCAAATCCGGATGAAGGCCACACGGTCACGGTGGGCCGGGTCCATGTTCGCCTGGATCTTGAAAACGAATGCCGAGAATTTCGGTTGGGCAGGGTCGATCTCGCGCTCGCCATCCGATCGCGGAGCCGGCTCGGGTGCGAGTTCGATGAAGCGTGTGAGGAAGCGTTCCACTCCGAAGTTGTTCATCGCCGAACCGAAGAACACAGGAGTGAGGTCTCCTTTCAGGATCCGGTCCCAGTCAAAGGCGTCTCCCGCCATCTCCAAGAGTTCGAGTTCGGTCTTGAATTGGTCGTAAAGTTCCTTCGCCTCGTACTCGTCCTGGCGTTCACCGCCGAGGGATTTCAGAAACTCGGGGTCGTCGACTCCCGCCATTTTCTTAGATTCGATCCGTTTTCCCTTTTGATCGGAATCTTTTTGGAAGAAATGGATTTCCTGGGATTGGCGATCGAACACTCCGCGGAAGCGGTCTCCCGAGCCGATCGGCCAAGTCATGGGGCAAGAGCGTATGCCGAGCACCTTTTCGAGCTCGTCCAACAAGTCGAGAGGCTCCCGCGAGGGGCGATCCATCTTGTTGATGAAGGTGAAGATCGGGAGTCCACGCATCCGACAAACTTCGAAGAGCTTACGAGTCTGAGGCTCGACCCCTTTTGCCGCATCGATCAGCATGACGGCCGCATCGGCGGCCATGAGGGTCCGGTAGGTGTCTTCCGAGAAGTCCTTGTGGCCGGGAGTATCGAGGAGGTTGATGATCGTTCCGTTGTACTCGAACTGCAGCACCGAGGTACTGATCGAGATCCCACGCTGCTTTTCGATCTCCATCCAGTCGGAAGTGGTGTGGCGCTGGTTGGCTTTGGCCCGGACAGCACCGGCCAGGTGAATGGCTCCACCGTACAAGAGGAGCTTCTCGGTGAGTGTGGTCTTCCCTGCGTCAGGGTGCGAAATGATGGCAAAGGTCCGCCGACGTTGGATCTCTTCTTTCAGTTTGACGATGGAATCGCTCACTGGAGCGTGATAGCAAAATTCCCCAATCTTTTCAAGAATATAAAGATTGCCCAAAGAAAGTTCTTATGCCTGACCATTTTAGTCCGATAAGTGTAGTATGAAAAGTGCGGAACAACCGACCATTGCCATCGTAGTGACCCGGGACGGGGGGGAACCTGTCCTAGCTGATACGCTGACCAGCCCCGAGGAAATTCTCGAGCTGGAAATGGCAATGATCAATCGGGAGCCTGAGCCCCTGAGGCGGGTGGAGGCGTTCCGAACCAAGCAAAGAGCCGATGATGAGGAGTTTGCGGACTACGTGGAGAGTCTGCTTTCCCAGCCCTTCCTGAAGCCTGAAGTCCAGGAGCATGCGGTCCAGTGGTTCAAATCCCGTTCAAAAATAGAGAGTTATCAAAAGGCCGAAGATGAGGCCTCACGGGTGATCGCCCAATACGCATTTCAGGTTTTTGCCGACGATCCTGCCAAAACTGATTTCCTTTTGGCCGGTCCCAAGGCGCGGGTGAGGATCCGGGTCATCGACCTGACCGCATACCGGCCCGCTTTGGCTGCTTGAGTTGACGATTTCAGACAAAAACCATTTGCCCGGAAGGCGCATCTTGTCGTAAACCTACCGCATCGCATTTCAAAGGCGAACGAAAGGTCCAGACATGAGAAGCTTGCTCGGCTTGTTGGTGTTTTTCCTCGGGATTCAGGTTGCAGAGGCGTCGTTCTCGGAAGCCGTTCCCCCGTGCCTCGATGACCAGTATCAACCCTTGAATCTGGACAACTCCCACGTGCTCCGGCTCCGTGAGAGCACCCAGGACCAATACAAGGATCGTGCCTTTGTGAATGGCGTGGTCACGAATGTTTACGCCGATCGGACCGGCCACAATCACTTTGCTCTCAATTTGGACTCCCATCCGGCGGGCGACATCGAGATCATTTACAATCAGAAGTTCGGACGTCTCCCCCAGATCGTTCCGGGGATGAACGTGTTGGCTTGCGGTGACTACATCACCGCGGGACCGCGCTCGAGACTTCCATCTCCCATGGGTGCGATCATCCATTGGGTCCACTACAATCCGGGTGATCGTGACGGTGGAAAGCATCCTCACGGGTTTGTCGGAGTCAACGGCCGGATCTACGGTTACCACTGAAGCATGACCGCATTTGCTCCCCACGTCCCATCCGAGTTGGATTTGATCAGTGATCCGAAAAAAATCGTCGAGATCGGAAAGTCTCTTTCCGAGGCGAAGTGGATCGCTTACGACACCGAGTTCATCCGCGAGAGCACCTTTTATCCCAAGCTGGAAGTGCTTCAATTGGCAACGCCGGACGAGGCGTGGCTGATCGATGCGAAGGCGGTCCAAAAGCGGGACATGGCACCGATCCTCGATGCCTTGACCAACCCGGCGATCCTCAAAATCGTTCATGCCGCACACGGTGATCAAGAATGCCTCCTGGCGAGTTATGGCATTCTCGCACAGCCCCTTTTCGATACGGCGGTGGGTGCCTCCTTGTGTGGTCTGGGAGACAACATCGGACTCGGGAACTTGCTCAGGTCCGTACTCGGTATCGAGCTCCCCAAAGGCTATGCCAGGACCAACTGGTCCAAGCGACCGCTTCCGAAACCCGTATTGGAGTACGCCCTCCTCGATGTGAAGCATTTGATTGAAGTGGCCGAGATCCTGGTCCAGCGTTTGGATGAAAACGGCAGGAGGGATTGGGCGCTCGATCTGTCCTCCAAATTCTCGGACCGCAATCTTTATGAAGTTCCGCCCGAAGAGATTGCCAAGCGCTTGGCCCAATCCGGTAAATTCCATGTCCGGGACTATGCCATTTTGCTCGAGCTCGTTCGTTGGCGTGAAGCCCGTGTGCGCGAGCTGAACGTACCCAGGCGTTGGCTGGCCGAGGACGGGGTTCTGATCGATCTGGCCAAGATCAAGCCGTCGACACTGGAACAGCTCCAAGGATTCCGCGGACTGTCCAAGGGAGAGACCAAGGCTCCGCACGGGGAACGTATTCTTGAAGCGGTTCTCCGTGGAGTCTCGAGTCAGGATGACATTCCCGTGGAAGTGAAGCGTCGGAACATCCTGCAGCCGAGCGCCCAAGAGGGACGTGCGATGGATCTGCTCCGGGTGGTCCTGGACATTCTTTCGGACGAGTTCCGGGTTTCGGCCAAGCACATTGTGCAGCCCCAGAACCTCCTGCCTCTTCTCAGACTCCACCCCAAGGAGCTGTCGGATCTGTCCGAATCCGGCTTGGTGAGTCCACAACTGGGCGATTCTGGATTGCAGGTCCTATTGTCGTTTTTGAACGGGGACCTCCGTCTCTCTCTCGAGGGAGGACGCACCGTCAAGCTGACAGGTAAGAATCAGGTCGAAGGCGAGTAGGTCGTCCTGTTGGCCACCGGCTGGTGGTAGAGGACCTGAATCACGATTCCGTCCGGATCTTCCAGATAAAAAGATCTGGCACCGTCGCGGTGGGTCTTGATCTCTTTCAAGATCTTGGCGCCTTCTTTTTGAACGTGAGCGTACCATTCGTCGACCATCTCAGGGGTCGGAACGAAAAAGCCGATATGGTTCAAATAGCCTGCACGGTGCAGGGGGGCGTCTGCCTGATGGAGCGCCAGATTGTCCAGTCCCGGGCCCTGTTCGTCCACAGAGGTCACGTACACGCTTTTGGTGTCCGGTTCCCATTCCACCTGCATCCGGAAGACCCGGCAATAGAACTCCTTGGAGACCTGTGCGTTCCGGACATTGAGTGCGATGTGTCTCATTCCCTGCGTTTTCATCGTGTTTCACTCTAGCATCGAATTGGGGTAAAATGAATCCATGAAGAAGATCACCGTTTATTCCATGCTCAATTGTCCCTACTGCGTGAAAGCCAAGGCGCTCCTGACACAAAGGGGGGTGGCATTCGAGACTGTCATGATTGACGACTGGTCGGACGACGCCTGGGATGAATGGGTGAAAAAAAGCGGGATGAAAACCGTCCCTCAGATCTATGTCGACGGTCAGCTGATCGGTGGATACACCCAGCTCGCCGAGGTCGACTCGAAGGATCAGCTCTCGAGTCTGAAGTGAGGTTCAGGAGAAGCGGGTGACGTACTGACATCTCCGACACAGGGGATCGGTCAGTTTCCTCGCGAGGAATCCTTCCAGCATCTCGCGTGCCTTCGGAGTTTCAAGAATTTCGACCAGAGGGCTCTCCCCGATCTTTCCCAAGGGAATCCGTCCTTCCTTGTCGAGGCAACAAGGAACGACTGTTCCGTCGGCGAGAATTCCAATGTGGTTTCTGAGGCCCATGCAGGTTCCGTGGTTCCCGAGCTCGGGGAGTGAGGGGTCCGGCCAGACGAATTCAGTGTCGTAATGGAGATAGAGCCGGTTCAGGAGGCGGTGGCTCTTTTGCTTCCTGACGTCACCGATCCCGGGGATCTTCACCCCGAACTCTTTCTCGATCAGGTCACGGATTTTTCCATTGGTGTCATGATCAGAGCGGGGATCTCTCAGATTCCACAAGCGGTAGTTCAGGTAAAGATCGGGACGCTGCTCGAAAGCGGCCCTTGTGAACCGGAAGATTTTCCTCAGATAGGGCTCGGGATCCTCTCCGGGATGATTGTCGGCGAAGCTGTGGACCGAAAAGTTCACCTGCCGGATGGCGGGGTGGAGCAACAGTTCCGCCCTTGCGTCGGTCAGCAGCGCCCCGTTTGAAACGAAAAACACCGGGACGTTCTTCTCCCCGCAGAGATCCAGCATCCGGGCCAGATCCGGGTGGAGCAGGGGCTCCCCCATGAGGTGGAAGGTCACCTGCTCGGTGAGGGGTGCGACCTGGTCGATGACGGTCTCGAAAAGGGGAAGGCGCATCAGTTGTTTGGCCCGGATCACCTCGGGGCAAAAGCTGCACTGGAAGTTGCAGATGTTGCTGATCTCGATATTGATCTTGTGGAACCGCCGGGTCATCCCCTGCGGTCTAACACAGGTGACGGGAGAGGGGAATCCAGAATGGAGAAAAACCCCGTTTTTGCCGGCACTTGGAGCGGGTCCTGTTTTTCCTCTGGATTCCTGTCCCGCTGGCCCGCTACACTGAAAGAGTCTCGTTCCGAAACGGATTTCGGAAAGGATGAAGTAAAACGATGCGGAAAAACGGATTTTTCCTTGGAATCGGTCTGAGCTTCCTGCTTCAAGCATGTGGAAGCGGTACTCCTGATGCGGACGGGGTCATCACCTTGGTCAATCAAGAACCCGTGGTGATCCGGGATCCTGAGCAGGCCAAACAGGTTTGCGAGACCCGCTACTGCGAGCCGAATTACCTGCTCTACGCCAACTTTGCCCGCCGTCGCCCACCGGCCACGCTCTCGGTGACGCCCACCCCTGCGCCCCGTCCTGTGTTGGACGAATCCGTTCCGCTCAATTTCGGGAAGAGCGGAGACCTGTATGACATGGCGAAAGTGATCATGAATGTCTCGGAAGCCTGGGAAAAGGGGGAGGGTGAGGAGATCGTTGTGGCTGACATCGACTCCGGGGTCGATCTTTCGCACCCGGATCTGGTACCGAATCTCTGGCGGAATGCCGGAGAAAGCGAAGGGACCCCGGGGCGCGATCACGACGGAAACGGTTTTCCGAACGATGTGCATGGCTACGACTTCTATGCCGATCGGGGGAACCCGGTGGATGAGAACGGTCATGGCACCCACACGGCCGGAACGATCGGTGCCACCCGGGACGGTAACGGTGTGGTCGGAATCGCACCCCGGGTGAAGATCATGGCGATCCGATTCTTGGGGCCCGAAGGGCAGGGGACCACCGAAGGCGCCATTCGGTCGATCCGCTATGCCGTCCGGATGGGTGCCCGGGTGATTTCAGCGTCCTGGGGTGGTCCGGGATTCAGTTCTTTGCTCGCACAGGCGGTACAGGACGCGGTGGACGCCGGAGTGGTCTTTGTCGCAGCGGCCGGGAATGAGGGACGCGACATCGATCGCTCACCGGTTTACCCCGCATCATTGCCCGGGGTGATCGCAGTGGCTGCGAGCAATTCCATCGATCAGATGGCCGGGTTTTCTAACTTCGGTGTTTCTGCAGTTTGGGTCGCGGCACCCGGCGACCGGATCTACAGCACGTACTTGAACGGCAGATACGCTTCGCTCTCCGGGACTTCCATGGCGACTCCTCAGGTGGCCGGAGCTGTGGCCCTCGCACTCGGAAAGAACCGTTCTCTCTCCCCTGCGTCAGTGAAGCAGTTGATTTGCACCACAGCAGACTCGCGATTCCAATCCCAAGTCCGATGCGGACGGATCAATGTGGGCAGAATGCTCCGGGCGCTTTGAGCCTCAGATCATCGCTTGATTCCGGATCTCAGGATTCTCTTTCATGAACCGGACCAAGCGAGGGACGTATTCCTCGAAACGAGGGCAATGGATTCCCAGCTTGCCCAAGTGAGCCGTCGCATTCGTGGTGTCGTAGGACGTCGGGTGGACAAAATAATCGAGAGAGGACCTCGGAATCCCGAGCCAGCTTTCCAATCCCGGAACACCACCCACCGCAGACTTGGCCAACCATTTGGGCAGGGGGATCTCGATCAGTTTTTTTTCACAGGCGTCGGCGATGGCTCTGACCGTATCGCGGATGCTCAAAGGGGAAGGATCCGCCAATTGGAAGGTCTTCCCCGTGGTGGTGGGATCACTGCAAAGTGCCGCAATCGCATCGACGACAAAATCACTCGGAACCAGATTGATGGTGTGGCGATCCGGATCCCCGAGGCGGGGCAACAGCGCGTGTCGCCCCTGTCTCAGCAACCATTGCATCACGAAGTAGGGGCCGTCGAATTTTTGGGTCTCGCCGGTGCGACTGTTTCCCACCACGATTGCCGGTCGGAAGATGGTTGCAGGCAGGCCTTGCTTCATGGCTTCACGAACCGCTTTTTCCGCGGTGTGTTTGGAGGATTCGTAATGATTGTTGAACGCCGTGGCTTGCTCGAGATGCGCTTCACGGAAAACCCCGTCGAATCTTCCGCTCACGTAACAGGTGCTCACATAGTCCAACCGCTGGAGTCCTGCGAGGCCCTCGCAGAACCGGAGGATGTTGACTGTGCCGTCCACATTGATCTTTTGTGCGACCTCTTTTTTGACATTCAGATCGTAAACGGCGGCGAAGTGTCTGACCCGGCTCACATCCTTCAAGGTTTCGGGCTCGGGGATTCCCAGGCCGGGTCGGGTGATGTCACCCACCATCAACCGGACTCTTTCCCGTATTGCCGGCTGTTTGATGGCCCAGGAATCGAGCTTCTGTGTCGCCAAAGGGAGGAATTTTTCCTGAACCAAGCAAGTGAAGCGGTCGGTGCTTTGATCCATGGAGCGGAAGAGCAACTCGGATCCCAGGAATCCGGGAAAGCCGGTCAGGAGCACATGGGTACTTTGAAGGGTCATGGATTCAGGCTACATGAAGGCAGGTGGGCCATCCACCCTCCACTACCTAAAGGTTGTAATTCTTTTATTTTAAACAAATTCAATACCTTGATCCATATGTTCAAGTTTGCATGAACTAAAATTGACAAAGCGCAGAGTCGTGGTTATAGTTTAAGCATGCTTGAACTACCTACCAGTAAACGTATCTTGAAAGAGGCCCAGGATCTGATTCAACGTCGTGGATTCTTCGGATTGAGTCTCCAGGATCTGGCGGATCGGATTCAAATTCGTAAACCCAGCTTGTATGCCCATTACGACTCGAAAGAGGCGTTGGCTGTGGCGCTGTTGCAAGACTATCAGGAGGGATTCCTGAACTGGTCTTCGGGTTTGGGAGGCCTGTCTCCTGAATCCCGGATCAAGGCGTTTCTCGGGATCTACGACGAGTATGTGGTGGACGGTAAGGTATGTCCCCATGCGGCTTTGGCCCTGGACGGCCCGCTTTTGCCGGTTTCGATCCAGGAGGCTTACCGGAATCTCCGCCAGTCACAGGTTGTCTGGATCGCCCAGGTGATCTCTGAAGGAGCGAATACAGGTGAGTTCCGGGCTGATCTCGAGTCCGGAGCGCTCGCCGAGCGCCTGATCCAGCAGATGGTCGGAGCCCAGCTCGGATTCCGCGTCACCGGGGATCGTGGACGTTACGAAGAGATGAAGGACGAGATCGTCCGTTCCTTGAAAAAGTTCCACTGAGCATGCACACTGGCGTTCCTTGATGTGGCGCCAGAACTCAAATCCCGATCTTCTCAAGGGGCTCATTGCCGGAGCCTCGACGGGCGTGTTTTGGGGTTTACCCTTTCTGGCTCCGCAGGTGCTTACGGGGTTCAGTGCCCTTGAGATCGCTTTCGGCCGGTTTTTTTTCTTCGGTTGGGTGAGCCTGGCTTTCCTCGGGTCCGTTCGACGGATCTGGAAGGGCTTGGCTCCTTCGGGTCGGTTGAGGCTCCTTCTGTTGAGTGCGAGCGGGTTTTGGGCGTACTCGATCGCATTGTTTTGGGGAATTCAACGGACCGACGGGATCGTCTCGTCGTTGATTCTCGGGTTGTTGCCCATCACCATCCCCCTGTTCGGAGGGGGGAGGGCGGCCCGTGGGCTGCGGGTCCTGCCGGGACTTTTCATGATCTTCTCGGGCCTGGTCGTCTTGGTCCTGATTCCGTGGTTTCGTCAGGGTGGGGAGATCAAGGTCCATGATCCTCTCGGAACCCTGGTGTTGGTGGCTTGCCTTGCGTCTTGGACCTGGTATGCCATCGCAAACGGGAATTTTTTGCGGGCACACCCGTGGATATCAGGAAAAGACCTTTCCAGCGCGATGGGAGTGACCTCGCTGATATTCATGGTTCCCCTGTTGTTCGCTTTTTCGGATCCTGTGGAAATCGTGGCCCGACCGGGGGCCGGAGGGTACCTGGCGGTCGCAGCCGGACTCGGAATCGGATCTTCCTGGTTTGCGAATTGGCTCTGGAACTACTGTTCAGGCAAGGTGCCGCATTCGATCGCGGGAACCTTGCTTGTTTTCGAGACGGTCTTCGGATTGCTGTACAGTTTCCTGTTTGAAAAACGATGGCCACAAGTCCATGAGACGGTGGCCATCGTTCTTTGCTTGATCGGAGTGGTGTGGTCGGTAGTCGCTCAGCTCGAGCGGGATCCCGACTGACCTTCCAAGGTGTTTTTCAGCATCTGAACCGAAGCACGGAGCTGGGTGGCTTGCTTGGAGAGTCGCTCGGCCGCGGCCGATGACTCTTGTGATGCAGCGGTGTTCTGGTTGGTGATCTGATTCAATTGGATCATGGCCTTGTTGATCTCGATCACGCCACGGCTCTGTTCTTGTGAGCCCGCGCTGATCTCGCTCACCATCTGGCTCACGTTCAGGGCACCGTCGACGATTTCGTCGAGCACCTCACCGCACTGTCGGGCCACCTGGGTTCCGGCAGCGACTTTTTCACGACCTGAATTCATGAGGTTCTCGACCTTGGATTTGGTCTCGTCCACAATCATCTCGACGCGGGAGATGCTCTTGTCGAGAATCTGCGTGATTTCAGATGCGGCTGTTCCGCTCATCTGGGCGAGATTTCCGACTTCCTCGGCCACGACTGCGAATCCTTTGCCGTGTTCTCCCGCCCGGGCTGCCTCCACCGAGGCGTTGAAGGAGAGGAGCTTGGTCTGGAACACGATCTCGTTGATCACCTTGGTCTTGTTCCCGATGTCGGCGATGACCTTGGCGATCTCGCTCATCTGACGGTTGCTTTCGTCAACCTGGACCATGATCTCGTTGTTGCTCTGGTCGATCTGCTCGATCGAATGGATCATGTCATTGACCACGTGTTTGCCGCGTTCGGCGTTCTGCTGGCTTCCATTGGCGATGCCCTGCGATTTCATCGCATTCTCGGCATTCCGGCTGACCATGGCGCTCATTTCCTCCATGGATGCCGAAGTTTCTTCAAGGGCCGCAGCCTGCTCTGAAACTCCCGAGTTGAGCTGGGTGCTGGTCGAAGCGATCTGGGCCGACATGGCGGCCACTTCCTCTGCCGCACCGGAGAGATTGTTCGCCAGTTGGGACAGACCCGCGATCGGGCGTCTGATGATCAGGAATGCCAGGCCCAGTGCGATTGCTGTCATGATCGTGCCCCAAAGCAGGATGTTCATGATGGCGTTGTTGACCCCGGCTTTGATCGGACCGAGGCTCGAAATGATGGTGAAGGCCCCGCGAAGGTCATTGTCCTTCTGGTCTTCCATGGCGTAGCCGAGAATGTCTTTTCCGTTTTTCCACGGGCTCGTGGAAGGATGACCGTGGCAGGTCAGGCAACCCTGTTTCTCGGAAATCCTGACCGGGCGGGTGACTTTCAAGAACTGTCCGTCGGAAGTCACCTCCACGTGCTCGGTGTAGCTTGCATCTTTTCTGAAACGCTCGATCAAAGCCGTTTCGTCCGGGGTGGACTGGTTGTCTTTGTTCCTTGGTTGGTCCGATGAGATCCGGAACTTGTAGTTCTCTTTGTCAGAGCCGATCTCACCGATCTTCATCGCAGCGAAGATCGGGACACTCTTCAGGACCTTCATTTTTTGTTCGTCACTGATCTTGCCGTCAGGAAATTTCTTCACGGTGTCGGCCACCACGGCATCGAGTGTGTCCATTTGGGCGACATAGCTCGCACCGACTTCCAGACGGGAAAGGATCGCCCGTGATTTTTCCACCAGCGCTTCCTCACCCTGATCTCTCAACTTGTTGGAGGCGATCAAGATGGCGGCCGCAGTGCAAACGGCGCAAGCGGCGGCAATGGTGAAAAGCATTCGGTTTCTGAAGTTCAGTTTCATCGGTAACCTCTCATTAGGATCATCAGACTCTTCGGAGTGAAAGTCACTGATTTTGAATGGATTTTCCCGTATTCAGTGAGAAATACTGGCGTCGTGACGACTTGATGTATGGCGTTATTCATTTTTTGTGTACATTTAAAGAGTGATTGAAGATTTCAAGGAAGGTTCCTCCTCCAAGCCGGGCATTGATGCAGTCATTCTCGATCTGGGGGGCGTGATCGTTCCCCTCGATTACGGGCGCACCCGGCGATTGTTCGCCGGGCGTTTTGTGGGGATCTCTTCAGAAACGTTTTGCGGAGGAAGGTCTCAGGACGAGGTGTTCGACCTTTATGAGACAGGAAGGATCGATTCCGAGGAGTTCCGTTCGGCTTTTCGTGACGCTTCGGGGAATCCGGCTGATCCGTTTTGGTTCAGAGATGCGTGGAATGCGATGATCCTGTCGCTTCCACCGGAGCGAATCGGGTGGTTGCGGCGACTCGGTGGCCGGACGCGGCTCTTCCTCTATTCCAACATCAACGCCATCCATTTGGAGTGTCTGAACCGTCTCTACAGTGACTTGGCGCCCGGGGCCTTTTCCGACTTGTTCGAGAAAGCCTACTATTCACACCTTTTCGGTACCCGAAAACCAGAACCGGCCGGGTTTCTCAAGATCATTCTCGAGAACGGCCTCGACCCTGCGCGCACCTTGTTCGTGGATGACGGTCTCCACCATGTCGAAGGGGCTCGATGTGCCGGCCTTCGGGCGGAGCATCTGAAGCCATCGGAAACGGTCGAAGAGCTGATCCGTCGAATCGGGCTGATGGATTGAGTTGCGCGATCAACCGGCTCCGGATCCGGTAACAGCGCAAAAAATGGCGTCTCCTAGAGGATTCGAACCTCTGACCTTTAGCTCCGGAGGCTAACGCTCTATCCAGGCTGAGCTAAGGAGACTTGTTGCTGACGCTACCACCCTTGTCCGGTGAGGACAATAGCCAGAACGTTGTGCATTGCGACAATAATGCGGGTTGACACAATTCATCGAAACGGCGAAACACTAGGGCGATGAGTCCGAGTCGATGGTTTTTCCTTCTGATGCTGTTTCTTTCCGTGGATGGATTCGCCTCGACCCGCATGCTGCTTGTCGGTGGCGGGGCCAGGCCCGAATCAGCCCTACGGCGTTTTGTGGAATGGTCCGGGGGAACCGGCGCGAGGATCCTGATCATCGGATGGCCTTCCACCATTCCCGGGGATTATGTTCGAAGTCTTTCAATGGAGTTTGCAGAGCTCGGGGTCTCCAAGTTCCTGATTTCTGAAACGGCCCCGGTTAGCCCGGCCCAAAGAACAGAGTTCCTTTCTTTGCTGGATGAAGCGACGGGCGTGTTTTTCACCGGAGGCGATCAGAATCGCGCCATGGCTGCCGTTGAATCTCTGGCTCTCAGGGCGAGCCTGAAAAGCCGGTTCGAAGCCGGCGTCCCTTTCGGAGGTACCAGTGCGGGGACGGCATTGATGGCCGAAACCATGATCACCGGACGGGAAGATCCTCGGACCGCTCCGGGGCTGGGACTGTTGCCCCGTGCCCTCATCGACATGCACTTCTTGAAGAGGAATCGTGAGCCACGGCTTCTCGCCGCCATGGAGAGTGCCGGAGTTCAATTCGGGATCGGAGTGGATGAAGATGGAGCGGTGGTGATCGAGGACTCGAGCCGTGCTGAAGTCCTGGGAGAGCCTCATGTGGTGTTTTATGAATCGAGGTCAGGACAGGTCCGTCGATTCGAGCTCCACGATCGGGATCGATTCGATCTCAGGACCTGGACGCCTTGACATCCGCCGGGACGGACCCATTTAAGGTGAAGAGGTTCCATGGAAACTTACGCACCGTGCCCGTCATGTCACCGTTTGAACCGCATCTCCATCGACTCTGAGGCGAGGAAGCCGGTCTGTGGAGTCTGCAAGACCGGAATTCCGATGCACTCGCAAGTGGTCGAGGTGGATGCGGTCGGACTTCAAAAACTGATCCGCAAATCTCCCTTGCCGGTGGTGGTCGATTTTTGGGCACCGTGGTGCGGGCCTTGCCGGATGTTCGCTCCGACGTTCGAGCAGGCTTCCCGGGACCTGGGCGGTCGCTTTGTCTTTGCCAAACTCAACACCGAGGCCCACCCGGAAGGAGCCGCTCCATTCGGGATCCGGAGCATTCCCACTTTGATGGTGTTTGAAAACGGGAATGAGAAAAAGCGCCAAAGCGGAGCCGCACCGTTGGATGCATTCAAGGCGTGGTTGGCGCAAGGGTCAGTATGATGCGTTTCTTGGCTGCATTGTTTCTACTCACTCCGGGGGTGACCATGGCGATTGAAGAGCCCAAATTCAAGATTTTGAAAGAAGACGGTGAATACAGTCTGCGTCAGTACGAAAAGACAGTGGTGGCCGAGACCCGGGTCGAGGCCGGGTTCGAGGATGCCGGTACCAGTGCCTTTCGACGTCTGGCCGGATACATTTTCGGACGAAACTCCGATCAATCCAAAATTGCGATGACGGCACCGGTCGGAATGGAAAAAGAGGGGGACGGCTACCGGGTTCAATTCACCATGCCCGAATCGTGGACCCTGGAGAAACTGCCGGATCCGGACGAACCCTCAGTCAAGCTCAGGCTACTGGAGCCTCGATTGATGGCGGTGATCCGGTACAGTGGCGGGTGGTCGCAGGAGCGCTACCTCGAGCATGAAGCGCTGTTGAAGAAGTGGATGGAAAAAAACGGGCTCAAGGCGATCGGGGCTCCGGTGTTCGCCCGATACAACTCGCCATGGACGCTTTGGTTTTTGAGGCGGAACGAGGTCCTGTTTCCTGTTTCAAACTGACCCCGAAACGGAAAACGGGTGTTTCAGAGTGGTTTGGTGCAAACGAGAAACACCGAAAAAGCCTTCACGGTCTCACCCTTGACGGTCTTCCCGGCAACAGACACGGTAAACGGCCTGACCTTGCTCAAGAATCGACGCTCGCCCTTTGCGCCCTCATGGCGTACCGGAGCCAGGTCCATTTCATGCTCGGAGGAGCAGAGCTCCTTCATGACGGCAGCTTTCACTTCGGTCTCCGAGTTGAACACGCCCTGGAATTCAACCGACTTGTTGGCGGTGTAGAGCAGGGATTGTACGAAGGCGGCGGATTCGCCGACGATCCTGGCATCCACAGCCTCGACCACTTGTGCCGGAACTTTCACCCGGATCAACGTTTCGAAGTTGAAAAAAGCTTTCTCTGATACCCACTTTTCGGAAGGTGCGGCGAGGGCGGTGGCGGCAAACAGGGCGGAAGCGAGGTGGAGCGAAAGGAAGTGTTTCATGTGATTTTCGTATCGAATCCCGTTGCGGATTGCAAGAGGACCGGTGCTTTGAGCCAGCGTTTCCGTTCAGGCTCGGGCAAGCGCTCGATCGCATAGCGAAGCATGGTTCTCGGCATCCGGCCCGAGTGTTCCTTGAGAAACCTCCGTAGCACAGCAGGGCTCCGTTTACCCGCCTCTCTCAGCATCCATCCCGACGCCTTGTGGATCAGGTCCTCCCGGTCCTCCAAGACCGAGGCGCAGGCGATCTGCACGTGTTCGAAATCGCCTTTCCTGATCGAATGGAAGGTGCTCAGAATGGCGATCCTACGGTCCCAAAGTTTTTCGGAATTGAGGAGCTTTTTGAATGCGGCGACCATGAATGGGGCCCGTCGATAAAGGGAGGGCCCCAGAAGATCCGGGACCGAAACATCAATCAGGTCCCAGTTGTTCGCGTAGACCTTGGCTCGGAGAAAAGCCCTGGCGATCTTGTCTTGTCCTGCTTCAGTGCTTTTTTCGCTCTCGTACACCCAAACCAGAAGCGCTACCATTCGCTCCTCGTGGAAGGGGCTCTTGAGCAGGGTTTTGTGTCTTGCCGGAGTCAGTGCCCCGCGATGGGTTTTGACGTAATCGCGGAGTACGGGCATCCGGATTCCGAGGAAGCGGTCTCCCTCTCCGTATTGACCCGTGCCGGTTTTGAAAAAACTGGACGAGACCCTGGCCTGTTCGGGGTTCGCCAGAAGCCTGAGGGAGGGAATTTGAGGGCTCATGCCCGGTCAGTGTGAAGGAGTCCCGTTCCGGAGGCAAGGCGGACTCCTTACGGGATGCGCCGCATCACCCAAAAACAACACTGGACGAAAGACTCACAAACTGACAAGAATTGAGCTTTCAGATGACGAATCCTCAATCTCCAACGGGTCACCCTCGTCGCAACCGACATCGTCGCGGCAGAAGAGGGGGTCCGAAGCAACCTCGAGCCCCCATCCCGGGGCAGGATGCACCCGAGGACCAGGCGCTTCTAGAAGGCGGCCCGGTCGAAGGTGAGCTGGCATCCGAGCAGATCTCCGAAATGGACGGAGAGGCTGCATCCGAACCCATGGGTGAGGCAGAAGCCCGTGATCCTGCGCAGCCGCAGGCTTCCGCCCAGGCTGGCGGTGGCAAGAATCATTCACGTCCCTCACACAACAAGTCGGGTCTCGAGCAACGTTGCATCCGGAACTTCCCCAGGGGGGTGTTGATCCGTGGGCGGGATTACTTCCGCTCGGGTTATGTCTCGGACGTGAGCCAGATGGGGAACGCGTTCTCCCTCACCGTCCAAGGGAAGGGCGAGAAGTACCATGTCTGGGTGGATTTCACTCAAGCATCAGTGTCCGGATCGCTTGAAGCCCGCTGCACTTGTCCGTTTTTCGCAGGCGGAGCTCTTTGCAAACACTTGTGGGCCGCAGTGATCCAGCTCGAGCGTTCGGGTCTTTCCGAAAAAGTCGGTGGTTCCGGTCCGCTCAAGATCCTGCTCGAGGGTGGCAAAGCGCCTCTGCGTTCCAAGCCCCAGGAAGGCCAGCAATCCGGAGGGGTGATCCAACCCCGTACCGCCGTTCCTACTGAAAAGTGGATGGAGCGACTGGATCTGATGCAAGGCAAGTTCGTCCAGGCTTCACGCAGGCTCGGAGGCAATTTCTTTGCCGCTTTTGTGATTCATGCCGCCGAGACCAACGCCTCCGGAAAGCTCGTTCTGGATTTCTGGAACCGTCGGAAAGGCATCCATGGCGAGGCCGGACCGCTTCGTCCCGCTCGCGCACCGGAGCGTGACTTCCAGCATTTTTTCGCCGATTCGTCCGACCAAGAGCTGGTGGCCTTGCTGGCGAGGACCGGAAATCCCAAGACCGTGAGCTCTTTCGGAAGTCCTTGTACACGGTTCACATTGGACCTGATTCTCGAGAACCAGGTGCTCAGCACCCTGACCTCGGTCGGAAAGCTCTTCATTTCCCGCTCTCCCAACGGTTCTCCGGACAACGCCGAACGCCCGCTCCGCATGGACCGGGGAAAAGCGTGGGATCTCGAACTCAGGATCGACGCTCTCGGATCCGCTTACCGCCTCGAGGGTGTGCTGAGACGGGATGACGAAGTGAAGCCGGTCAACGAGCCGGTCTCCGTCCTCCGTTCCGGGCATTTGCTGTTCGGCGACCGGGTGAGCCGACTCGCTGAACCCAAGCACGCTTCTTGGCTGATTCACCTCAGGGGCGGTGACTTCGTGGTACCCCAGGATCAGGGCGATTTGCTGCTCAAGAAAATCCTGACCGATCCGAACGCTCCCAAGATCACCTGGCCCGAAGGGATGGGATGGAAACGCACGACCATCCAGCCGAGGCCCAAAGGAGTGTTCCGTCCGCTCGGAAACGATCCTTCAACCGGTCGCATGACCCTGACGGTCAGCTTCGATTATGCCGGGCATGAGATCACTCTCGCAGATGAAGTCGATCAGATCCTCGATCTCGAACATTTCCAGGTTTATTCGCGTGATCGCGAATTCGAAGAAGCGACCTTGACCCAGGCACTCGAAATCCTGATGGATCCCACCGGAACCATCCCGATGAGCGGACTGCAGCGAGCCGCAACCGAGCTCGGTGAAAGCGGGTGGGTGGTCTACATCGAGGGCAAACGGGTCGTGGTGGCCGACGATTTCGCCATCCAGGTGAGTTCGTCCACCGACTGGTTCCAGGTCAGCATGGAGGCGACGTTCGGAGGCGACAAGATCCGGCAAGCCGACATCATCGCCGCACTCGAAGCCAAAAGCTCTGTCGTGAAGCTCAAGGATGGTAGTGTCGGGATTCTTCCGGAAGAGTGGATCAACCGCTTCCAGACCTTGCAGGGGATCGGAAAGAAAGCCGAGGACGGTACCCTCCGGTTCAGTGCCTCCCAAGGTCTCCTTCTCAATGCCGCATTGGGCGATGACGAAGAAGTCCGGGGGGATACCGGTTTCACCACTTATCGTGAACGTATTTTGAATTATGACCGTGTGAAGGCGGCCAAGGCCCCGACCGGTTTCAAGGGCAAGCTCCGTTCCTATCAAAAGGACGGACTCACCTGGCTCCGTTTCCTGCAGGATTTCCGCTCGGGTGGAATCCTTGCCGATGACATGGGTCTCGGTAAGACCATTCAGGTGCTGGCCTTCCTCCTTTCCCGCAAGAAAGACACCGAGTTGCCGAGCTTGGTGGTGGCCCCGAAGAGTCTGGTGTTCAACTGGATCGACGAGGCGCAGAAGTTCGCGCCGACGCTGAAGGTCGTCCAGTACGCCGGTGGGGGACGCCAGAAGGTGGAGAAAGAGATCGCCTCGGCTGATCTCGTGGTCACCACCTACGGGACCCTTCGTACGGATATCGAGAAACTCCGTGAAATCCAATTCGATGTGGCGGTGATCGACGAAGCCCAGTTCATCAAGAATCCCCGTTCCCAGGCTGCGATCGCTTGCAAACAGTTGAAGGCCTCATACCGGATCGCACTCACCGGGACTCCGATCGAGAACTCCATCCGGGATCTGCTTTCCATCCTCGAGTTCTCCAATCCTGATTTGCTCGAGCTCCCGAATCCGGAAGATCTGTCGAAAGACCTCCAAGGGACCCTCGCGAGATTGCTGAAGCCCTTCATGCTCCGTCGGACCAAAGAGGCCGTATTGACCGAGCTCCCCGAAATGACCGAGCAGGTTCTGTTCTGCGAGCTGAACCAGGAAGAAGGCGATTACTATGCCGCCGTTCGCGAGCGGTATCGTCAGTCCATTGAAGAGTCGGTCAAAGAGAACGGTCTCGGGAAGTCGAAGATTCACGTCCTCGAGGCCTTGCTCAGGCTCCGTCAGGCGGCTTGCCATGCCGGACTGATCGACGAAGGGAAGCTCAAAGAGCAGAGCTCCAAGCTCGAACTCCTGTTGACCCGTCTGAAAGAACTCATTGCCGAGGGGCACAAAGCGCTGGTGTTCTCACAGTTCACCAGCCTGCTCTCGATCGTCCGTTCCACCCTCGAAGCCGAGGGGATCCAGTACGAATATCTGGACGGCCAGACCACGGATCGTAAGACTCCGGTCGAGCGCTTCCAGAATGATCCGTCCAAGTCCGTGTTCCTGATCAGTCTCAAGGCCGGAGGCACCGGTTTGAACCTGACTGCCGCAGACTATGTGTTCATCCTCGATCCGTGGTGGAACCCGGCGGTCGAAGCCCAAGCCATTGCACGGGCGCACCGGATGGGTCAGACCAACCGCGTCTTCACTTACAGAATGGTGGCCAGAGGCACGGTGGAAGAAAAGATCCTCGAGCTCCAGCGTAAGAAGAAGGACCTTGCCGATGCGGTCATCGCCGAGGACACCGACTTCATGAAGAAACTTTCGAAGCAGGATCTCGAGCAGTTGTTCCTCGACTAGGGATCTAGTGGGGGTGTAGCGGTCGCTTTTTGATCATTCCCCCACGGGTCTCGTTCACCGGTTGCTGGACGACAAACGCACTCGGGTCGATCCGCTCGATGGTCGTGGTGAGTTGGTGAACCTCGAGACGTGTGACCACCGAGTACAGGATCCGGATTTCGTTCTCGCGGATGCCGCTGCTCCCGAATCCGCCTTGACCTTTGTATACGGTCACCGCGCGTTGCAATTCGTGGATCACCGCTTGGCGGATCTCGTCCGCTTTTTTGGAAATCACCGTGACTCCGATGTATTCCTCGATGCCCGAGATCCAGAAGTCGACCGACTTGGATGCCGCCACATAGGTCAGGATCGAGTAAAGAGCTGTTTCGATATCGGTCACCAATGCTGAAATCGAAAATAAAACGATGTTGAAAAATGCGAGCACGTCCCCGACGGTGAGGCTTGTCCTGCGGCTGAGATTGAGTGCCAGAACTTCGGTTCCGTCAATCACACCGCCACCCCTCATGGCGAGACCGATGCCACTCCCGAGAAAGAAGCCACCGAAGATCGAGATCAGGAGCTTGTCCTGGGTGATTTGCGGGAACCTGAAAAAGTGGACCATCAGAGCCAGGGTCAGGACCGCCAGTGCGGTCCGGATGGCGAAGCCACGGGAGATCTGTTTCGCCCCGAGGATGAAAAACGGAAGGTTCAGTCCGAAAATCAGGATCGAGAGATCGATACCGGTCAAGCGGTTGATCAGGAGGGAAATTCCCGTGATACCACCGTCGAGGAATCCGTTCGGGAGGAGAAACCCCTTCAGGCCCACAGTGGCGAAGAGAACCCCGAGCCCCATCATGACGAGACTCTTCAATGGCTTCATTCGAAGAACGGTTCAGTGGGGGTGGGAATCGAGCTGAGATCGAGGCTCAGTCCTGCGCGCGATCCTTCTTGGGCTTCGATCCACGGAGCCTCGGCGCCCATGAGCCGTTGTTCCCCGACCCAGTCGTACATGCGATTCGGTTCCCAGAAAAACAGCGGAACCGTTTCGTCGGATGCGCGGAGTGGCCATTGAGCGGGTTTCAATGAGAGTGCGGCAAGATTCACGCCCCGATCGGGTGATCCGATCATGGATTTCGGCACGTGGAGCGTGCGACTCCAGCGTTCAGCTGCTTCACGGACAGAGGTGTGTTGCAGGGCTCCTGCAATTTCGAGGAAGCTCATCGCAAACGCCGAGCATCCCGCGCCTTCTCCTTTTCTGGGGCGGAGCGGAAGTCCGTAGGTACGCGAGTGTCCCCGGTTCTCGAACTCCCGGGCGTAGTCGATCACCCGGCGACAGGTCGTACCTGAAAGAGTGAACTTCAAGAAACGGACCTTTTGGTTGCGTTCGAGGCGACGTTCGATTTCTTCCCGGTTTTCGAGTCTTCCCGCAAAACGATGAAAGAGAACGCCCAATCCGATTTGTCCTGTCGTCAGCAGGCGAACCGACTCCATCGGGTCCTCCTGGGTCATGGCGGTGTGGAGGGTGGTCCCGTCCTCACACTCGAGCTTTATTGTGACATGACCGAGCGCGATGTTTTCCTGACCTCTCAGCAGATCTTTGGTTCCACTCAACAGTGTGGTGCGAGTGAGGGCGCCAGGAGTGGACCAATTCAGGATCACAGGGGAGCGATAGAAATAAAGCGTGAGCGTGTTCATGGGCTCTCCATGGGCGACAGAAGTCAGCGGCAAAAAAAGAAGAAACCAAAGGGATTTCATGGGATGGAGGTTTAGCACGGCGAGTTAAGGCGTGCAAGCGAATCAACCCCGGGGAATGTATCTTCAAGTGTCTGAAGTTTTTCCCTTTTTTTGAATCTTCATGCGTTCAGCTGCCATGGCATAACCCCCATCCGACCCGTCGATGAAGTGCAGGTGTTCCCCGGGATTCAATCCTTCCACCAGACAGGTCATCAAGGCCTCGTTTGATGGGCAGGTGCCGTAAAAAATGGACCCGGTCTCGTATTCCCGTTTGAGAAGCCCCTCGAGCGCCAGGACTTGTTCCGGGCTGCAATCCAGAACCGCCCGAAACGATGAGTCGAATTTGCGAAAATCACAGTGAGAAGGAGTATCCCTTGTATAGCGACGGAGGACCGGGACCGGGATCCGCCGGTTGAACATAAAGCCTGCCACTAGGATTTCAAAGATCCTCACGAGTCTGCGGATTGATAGGCCACTCTTTTGAAGGCGGGATTCCTCGCGGAGCAAGTTCCCCGTCGGACGGTATCCTCTGAGTTCTCCGAGGCCCGGATTCGCGGAGGCCATGCCTCCCGGGAACAGCGCTTCGATTTGTCGGACCAGGCGGCTGAAGGTGGCGGACGGTTCATGTCCGTCTCCGGCACGGGCTTCAATGATGATCGTGAGCATCACCCCGTTCCGGGTCTGGAACGGTTTCCACCGGCACGACAGTCCACTGAGGTCGGGATCGGGAATGGCGGGCCCCCGGTATTCAAGAGGGCTTGCAGCCTGTTTGAATTGCTCCTCAGCCAGGCGTAAGGCATCGCCTCGAAACTCCGCAATCGTGCAGGTTTCCGAGACCGCGAACTTGGCCACTTGCACTCCAGCCCCGATCTTTTCCAGTTCCGAGATCCTGACTCCTGCAAGTCTGAGCTCCATGCCGAAGTTATTTTGAGCAAGATCCCTCAGGCCCGCCAAACTGGCCAAAACTGCTTCCTGACGGGCGTCCGGTACCAAGAGGGTGGCACCGTCACCCCCGAATGCAAAAGGGAACTCCAGGTCACTGAGAGACTTTCTGGCCACAGCGATGGTGGCTGCTCCGAGCGTGTTCACGTCTTTGTATCGGCCCTCACGAATCGCACGGGTCGAACCGCGGATGTCTGTCAGGATGATCCACCAATCCGGAGGAACCCGCGTGTAATGGGACAAATCGGCCAGATCGGAGAAGTCCGTGAGCGGGCGCAGTTTGTAGTAAAAGTTTTCACTTTCGGAATCAGTGCGACCCACGGGCCCGGCTCTCACTTGTACTTTCCCCGCCCGTCAATGACTTCGATTCCGAGCCTTTGGAGCTCCGCCAGTTCTTCCGGGCCCGGAGGATCAGAGTGGAAAATGAACGCCTTGATTTTTGAAGCCGGCAATTCGCCAAAGTGGAGTCCTTCGACATAATTCCCGTACGGACGGAAGAACTGTTCACCTTGCCGGGGGGCGAGCTCGGGGAACTTCTTGAAGAATTTCTTGTCGAATTCGGGCTGTGAGCTGTTCTCGAGCATGCTCAGCCAGGTCGGGATGTGTTCGCCCTCGTCGATTCTTTTTTCATAGGAGCGCTTGTAAGCGTCCGGCTCGACGAAGCGGAGCTTGTTGTGTTGTTGGACTTCCCGGTAATAGAAAGGAATCGAGGTTTTGGCCCAATCGAGGGGAAGGAGGTAATCGACGGCGAGTTTTTCGCTCATCTTCTGGTCCGGGAGCACTTCCATCGACCGCCAATCATCGACCAGTCCCGACTCGATGAAGGCCCGGTCGAGACTGTCTCCGATCGTCACCAAAGTGTGGTCTTCAACCGTTTCCCGCTTCAGGATCCACGTGTCTCCGACCCGCTTTTCTTGAAATGCATCCATGCTGTAATGGGTGGGCGTGAACTCGATCCCTGAAGAAGGTTCGGGAACCAAGTACATCGATTTGGGTTTGACCGGGGCTGCAATTTTCTCGTAATCCGACGGATCCATCCTCAAGTATCTGGATTCGACGACGTTCCGTGCACCCGGGTTGAAAACTCCGTTCGATGTCGCGATTTCGTGCTGGTTCTTGATCCCGCCTTTCAGGATGTCCATACGGGCATCGCGACTGGTGTCCACGGCGAAAGTGAACTGCTTTTGCTCGAACATCTCGAGTAGCTTTTTGAAAGTGGGATCCCTTTTTGCGATCGTCTCGATCGCCCGGATTTGCTCCTCGAAATGCAGTCCGTTTTGGACGCTCTGTTCCCGAGTCGAGTTTCCGATCTTTTTGACGAGAGCTTTGGGGTCCTCTGCCGCCGATGGGGCGCTGATCCCTTGAAGTAAATTCCGGAAGGCCTGGTCGCAATCCCCGGCGTAAGAACCCGAGGGGATCGAAAAAGAAAGTGTGATGAGGAGGATCGATGACAGCTTCCGTGGAATCATGGGTACTTGGATTCAAGGATATTCCGGCTGAGGGAACTCGTAAAGAAGCTCGCTCAGGTGTGGGAAGAATGACGCTGGAGGACCTTTTTTGCCGCCCTCCGTACCTCGGACCGGTTCTTCCATTCGAAGATCCGCTCCTTTGCCCGTCGATAACTCTCCTCGGGGTCAACAATGGGGAGAGGATAATGGACACCGGCTTGGAAACCCGATTCGAGCTGAAGGAGAGGGGGCATCAGGTGGGGTTCGGCCAGATCACTCACGGGAACCCGTGAGAGTTCGGGCAAGTGTGATCTGATGAATCGTCCTTCCGGATCCTGGTCGAGGAGCTGCTTCTTCGGAGAATAGATCCGAATCGTGTTGATTCCGGTCACTCCCGCTTGCATCTGGACCTGGCTGTAGTGGATCCCGGGCTCGAAGTCCACAAAGTGACGGGCGAGGAAAATGGCCGGTTTCTTCCAGTGCAGCCAGAGCTGGTAGGTGGCGAAACTGAGAAGCATGGCGCGCATGCGGAAGTTGATCCAACCGTCACGATGCAGGGCTTTCATGCAAGCATCGATCATGGGGAAGCCGGTCTCGCCCTTGCACCAGGCATCGAACTTGGCGTCGTCGAACTCGCTCTCCCTCATTCCGTCGAATTCACGATTCACATTTTCAAACTCCATGGACGGCTCGGATTCGAGCTTCTGGATGAAGTGGCAGTGCCACCACAGCCGGCTCTCGAACTGTTCGAGTGAACGGAGCCACTTTCCGGTCCGGGGAAGGGCATGAAGGATCGAACGCTTTTTTTGGATCGCCCAATGGACCTCAGACAGAGAGACTGTTCCCCAGGTCAGATGCGGACTCAATCGGCTGCAACCCTCGTTCGCCGTATTGGGAGACGAGATGGATCCGCTGTAGTGCTCCCCTCGCTCTTCGAAGAAGGAGTGGAGGAGACTGAGAGCCGCACTCCGACCGCCTGTCTGGGCCCCTGGCTTCAACAGGGCCCGATCGGGAACCGGAATCGCCCCGGTCCACTCGGACCAAGGGGACACGAATGGAGCTTGCCCGGTCACTCGTATGATCGGGCGTTCGATGATGTCGGACCGTTTCGAGGGCCAGGTTTTCCGGTCCTTCAGCTTACGGACGACCCCGAACTGCTTGAACTCACGCCAGGCAACGGAGTGGTGGCGGCACCAGGATCCGACGGCAAGGTCCCGCTTGAAGGACCAATCGAGTCCCGTTTCTTGGTGGGAGTAAAGGGTATGGATCGGGTGTTCCCGCCGCAGATCATCGAGTACCTGAACCATGGAACCGGTCCGGATCAAGAGAGGGACCCCTTTCCCGGCAAGGGTTGCGCGCAAATCCTTGAGGCACTCCAAGGCGAACTGGAGGTGGGCCGGCGCGAACTCATCAGAGCCGAGCCAGACATCTTCGATCACAAACAGACCGACAGTCGGTCCGGACTGGAGCGCCTCGGCCAAGGCCTCATGGTCTTCGGCCCGGAGATCCCGCTTGAACCAGACCAGATGAAGGGGAGACAGTTGGGTGCTCATTTGGTTTAAGAGATCTTAAACCATCGCAAGAATTCAGTCAATCCGGAGGGTGGTTTTCGTGGTATTCCTCGCAGTATGGCCCGGTTCATTTCTCATCCCGTTCCTCTCGCCGAATTCGAGTTTTCGTTCGCGCGCAGTTCGGGTCCAGGGGGTCAGAATGTCAACAAGGTGAACAGCAAGGCGGTCTTGAGGTGGAGCCCCGGAGACAGTCGGGCCTTCACAGAAGATCAGCGCCAAAGGCTTTGTTCGAAATTGAAGCTCAATGAGGCCGGCGAGCTTCTGGTGACGAGCGATCGGTTCCGGGATCAGGGTCGAAACAAGGATGATTGTATCGAGAAGTTCAACATCTTGATCGAAGAGGCGCTTCATGTGCCGAAGGTTCGTAAAAAAACGAAGAAAACCCGTTCGAGTCGCATGAAAGCCAAAGAAAGCAAAAAGCGCCACTCGGAGAAGAAGAGTCTCCGGTCGTTCAAGTATTAGTCACCGAAACGGATCATGTGCCGTGATCGTATTGTACGGGCTCGGGTGGAGCTTCCGCGCCGACGTCGGTCGGAGGAAGTGATGAAGCGGGTGTCGAGGTTCTACCGGCGGGATGGAGTCGGTGGTAATCTTCCTCCAAGCGGGCTGCGAATTCGATGAGAACCAGCTCTTCCATGGCGTAGGTAGACCCAGGAGCCGGGGTCGAGACCGAGCAGGATGCGTTCACGACTGTCAGTGTGGCCAGCAACCAGCCGGTCAAGAGGCGCTTGCTCATTCTTTGATCCGTGTTTTGAGCTCGTTGACCACAGGTTCAAGATCTCTGAGGAAATCGTTCTTTCTGAGTTTGAAATCCGGGCCTGCAGGCGCGATCACATTCGCAAGGTAGCCCTTCAGCTTGTGCAGGGGGCCCGCAATCCGGTGGGAAATCACGACTCCCACTCCCACCAATACGATCAAGTTGACCACAGCCAGTAGAGCAAAGGTCAGATCGAGATCCCGTTTTTCATTCCCGATGAATTGGAAAAAAACATGTCCTTCGGGAATTCCCACGTTCAATGCTTTCTGACGGAGCCGCCAGAAGAAGATGAAGACCGTGGAGTAGAGGCAGACGGTCGTGAATGCGAAGAGTCCGGCGAAATAGGAGATCAGTTTCAGCTGGAACTCGGGTTCAATCAGGTAATTTTTGAGTTTACGTTTGTAAGTGCTCACCCTTTGATGATCGAAGGTTTGAGGGCAAGTTGCAACCAAAAGGGGACCGCAGGGCGTTGGCCCTCGCTCTGCCGCTTTCGTGTCGGTGATGGTCTGGAAAAAATGGCGTCCCCACGGGGAGTCGAACCCCGGTTACTGCCGTGAAAAGGCGGTGTCCTAGGCCTCTAGACGATGGGGACGCATGATTAGAGGAAGCCTTTTTGTAATCGAGGGGGAGGGAAGATTCAAGAAGAAAGTGGAAGAGAACTGATTTTTGTGCGGCGCGCATGTGGTCGTGATGGGACGGCACCCGGCAAACCTTTGTCAGTGTAATCTCGGGGTTACCGGGTAGAATGGAAAACATGAGTGAAATCAAAAAGCGGAATGTGAATCCCCTGGCTCTGGTCCTCGGGCTTTCGGCCGTCCTCTTCGGGTTTTTCCTGATCTTCTCCTTCGTCTATTACTTCATGAAGGGTGGAGACCCCTGGAAGAACGGGGATCAGCAGAAGATGTTCGCTGACAAGAACGAGCGTGTGGCCCTCATTGAAGTCAAAGGAGTGATTCTCGAATCGAAGAAAGTCCTCCGGAATTTGAAAGACGCCGAAGAAGACAAGTCCATCAAGGCCGTGGTGATGCGTTTGAATTCTCCGGGCGGGGCGGTTGCGCCCTCCCAGGAGATCTATGAGGCGGTGAAACGTTTCAAAAAACCGTTGGTGGTTTCAATGGGTAGTGTGGCGGCCTCGGGTGCATACTACATCGCCGCGGGTTCCAAGCGGGTGTTCGCCAACGCAGGGACTTTGACCGGATCCATCGGAGTGATCATGGAGTTCATGAATCTCCGTAAGCTCTATGAATGGGCGAAGGTGGAGCGTTACTCGATCAAGACCGGGAAATTCAAGGACAGCGGAGCGGATTGGCGGGACCTCTCTCCCGAGGAACGCGAATATTTTCAAGCCTTGGTGATGGACACCCTCGGACAGTTCAAAGCAGCGGTGGCCGAGGGTAGGAAACTTTCGCCCGAGGAAGTGAATGCGGTGGCTGACGGACGGGTGTTTACCGGGACCCAGGCATTGAAGTTGAAGCTGGTGGACGAGCTGGGAACTCTCGAAGATGCCGTCCGCTACATCGCCAAAGAAGCCGGATTCAAGGGCAAGCCTCAGATCGTCTATCCGATCCGGAAGATGAAGGGATTGCAGGAGCTCCTCATGGGGTCCCAGGACGAGGATGAAGGCTTCGAGGAAGAGGAGAGCAGTTTCATCGATCGATTGGTGGGCAAAATGACCGAACGTCTGGTCGGTGGTGCGAACGAGGCGAGGGTGCTCCCTGCCGGACTCTATGCGATCTGGCATGCCGCCCGCTAAACCAGGATCAGGTCAGGGGCAGAAAAACGCCCAGTCCCTCGTGCGTTTGAGGGAACTCGCGGTTGAGGTTCTGGCCCAAGCCGGAAATTCCAAGGGTCCTCTCGAGGAGGCGATGACCTCCGTCCTGTCCAGGGACAGTGGCTCGACTTTCCAGGAGTTCGACCGGTCTTGGATCTTCGAACTGTGTTCGGGGGTCCTCCGGCATCGTGGGCGAATCGACTTCATCATCGACACTTATTCCCTGAAAAAGAAACCCACCGGCGAGATCCGTCGGTTTCTGCAGACCGGAGTCTTCCAGTTGTTGGCCCAAGACACGCCGGCAGCCTTGGTGGTTTCGGAGTGTGTGCAGGCCGTCCGTGAGATGGATGGCGAGGCTCCCTCCAAGTTCGTCAACGCGATCTTGCGGAAAGTGGCGGATTTCCGTGAGCAGTGGCAGAACTGGAAGGTGTCCGAGCAAAGCCCCTTCGAGGAACAGCTCGCCTGGTGCAGTCTTCCGGAGTGGCTGTTCAAGAAGCTCCGGAAAGAGCGGGGGAGTCCTTGGACTTTCGCGTTTTCGGAGGCCGTGTTGAGCCGTCCAAATCTGTGGTACCGCAGCGGGGATGAGATGACCATTCTGCATGACGGATTCCGGGGCGACGAGCCTGCAGGATATGTTCAGGACATCTCCAACCAGTTGCTGGTCAAAGAAGTGGTGGCGACCATCGAAGGCCGGGGATGGAAAAACCCGAGAGTCCTGGATCTGTGTTCCGCGCCGGGCGGGAAAGCGCTCGGTCTCGCTTCTGCCGGGTACTCGGTGACCGCGACCGACATTGATGAAGAAAGGCTCTCCAAGGTCCGGGAGAACGCAGACCGCCTCGGACTCGGTTCCAAGATCACGGTCACCCGACATTCGTCGGTCTGGGACAGCCCCGAGACCTATGATTTGATCTGGATCGACGCTCCTTGCTCCAGCACCGGGATCATTCGAAAGCATCCGGAGATCAAATGGAACCGGGGTTGGCATGATGTGGAGCGCCTGGCTTTACAACAAGAAGAACTTCTCCACTGGGCCGAATCGCATCTCGCTCCCGGAGGGTTGATCCTGTATTCCACATGTTCGATGCTCAAGCTCGAGAATGAACCCAAATTGGGGACCGGCTTACGGGTGATCAAGAGCGCTGAATGGGTGCCCCAGTCGGAGCCGAAGGGGGATGGAATCCATTCTATCTGGATTGAAGCTGTATCGAACGGTACTTCTTGATCAGGACCAGGCAGAGAATCGCGGAAATCACCGCGAGTAACGGGATCAGGGGTCTTTGATCCGCCGAAAACAGTTCAGGAGTCGAAAGAACAGTCTTGATAGGGGATTGGACCAGATTGGTGCAGATCATGCTCTGGCCCAATGCGCCGATCAGATTGAATGTGACAGAGTAGATCCATGCCCCGACGACCAACGTTCTCTGTAGGGCATTCCCGGACCAGGCCATGAGTCCGATGCAAGCGAACGGCAGGATCGGCATCAAGTATCGCGCTCCGAACTGGCAGTGCCCCTCCGTACCCATGTTGAACAGGTAGGTCATGTGAATGACCAAGAATGCGAATCCGAGATTCCTGATCTTGTGAAGGGATGCCGGCAGAAAGAGGATTCCGATCACCCCCAGGAGCACGACCGGCATGGTGTGTGCGATCGACATGTTGCTCATCGGGCTCAGGTATTCATTCCAACGGATGAGAAAAGTGGACCAGGAGGGCGCGAAGAAGGTGTTCGAGTAATTCCCGGCCACGTTCGCCTGGGTCAGTGGATTGCCGAAATAATGAAAATTGTAGAGTGCGGTGGGCAAGTAACCCGCCACGAATCCGGCTCCGTAAATCGCACCACCGCGCAGTCCGAGGTGGATCAGGGAGAACAGGAGGCAGGTCGCCACCAAGAGTGCGGGTAACATCGAAAAGAAAATCACCAAACCGAGAAGAGCACCCGCAATAAGAATGCTCACCGGTCTTCGTCCCGGATGGAGCTCCAGCAATCCGATCGATGCAAATCCGAGCATGCAGGTGGCGAGGACGTCGTGGTGAGGGGTCCCGGTGTAGGGGAACAGATTCGTTCCGAATGCCAGAGTCGAAGTGATCACCAGCGCCTGCCCGCGCCGGGCGCCGATTTTCCGTACGAATCCGAAAAAACAGACCACAAACCAGGCGGTCAGCAGCCCCGAGGTCCACCAGGTTGTCCATGCCGAGACGAAGTCACGGAATCCCTCGTATCGGATTCCGAACAGGCGCAGGAACGAGTAGGGGATGGCGGTCGCGAAGAACACCCCGGGCTGTTTGGCGGGTAGTAGTTTGCCATCGAAACTGAACGAGTCGAGACTCGAATTGAAGTCCGGAATCGTCGAGTGTCCGAGTGTGAAGGTTCCCCTTTCAACCAGGGACTCGGCCACTCCTTGGGCGAGGGCGTAAGTCCGCAGTTCCGAAGCGTTGATCATCGCTCCGTAGACCATCCAGATCAATAGAAACGCCCAAACCCTCATGGAGTTCTGAGATGCCATCCGCGAGGTCTCACAAAGCTCAGAATTCCAAGCCAGGAAAGGGTGGTTCCGAGACCCGAGTGTTTGCGTCCGGCCCATGGCAGATAGGGGCTGACCCGGTCACAACAGTTCAGATAAGACGTACCGGTGTCGATCCGGCCGAGGATGCCGCGTCCCCTGGTTTCATTCCTGGAGTAGACTGCGGCGGTGAGTCCGTATTGGCAATCTTGCATCAGACTGATCGCCTCCTCGTCATCACGGACCTTCATGACTCCGATCACCGGACCGAAGCTTTCTTCCGTCATGATCCTCATGGAGTGATCGGCATTCACCACCACTGTCGGCTCGTAGTAAGCTCCCGGGCCGGGAAGGCGCCTTCCTCCGCAGAGGAGTTTGGCACCTTTGCCCAAGGCATCCGAGATCTGCGCTTCGAGGAACTCCAGATGTGCCGGCCGGGTCAACGAACCTTGCTGGATTCCGGGTTCCATCGGATTCCCGACTTTGAGAGCCCGCACCTCGGACTCGAACTCCTTCATGAATCCGTCATAGATCCGCTCGTGCACATACACACGCTCGACCGCACAACAACTCTGTCCGTTGTTGTAAAAGCACCCTTCGGCCACGGCACCGGCGATTTTCTTGAGATCATCGACCTCGTCGGTGACATAAAGCGGATCCTTGCCCCCGAGTTCGAGTCCGACCGGTACCAACTTCGAAGCCACACGCTCGGCGATGTGTTTCCCGGTCCGGTAACTCCCGGTGAAGAAGTAGCCGTCCAGTGGAAGATCGAGCAATGCTTCGCCAGCAACCCGATCACCGATCACAGGAACAAAAACGTCCTCGGGGACGCCGGCCTCATGAAGCAACCTCGCAATATGAAGGCCGGTCAGGGTTGCGAATTCCGAGGGTTTGTAAAGGACCGCATTCCCCGAAATCAGGGCAGGGACATAAACGTTGACCCCGACATGATAGGGATAATTCCAGGCCGAGATGTTGGCAATGATCCCGAGCGGATCCAGGCTCAATTCCTCGCGGGTGTTCCCGTCCGTCCTGACGGGCTGGGGTTGGAGCCATTTCGAAGCCTGTTCTAGGAAAAAGCGGATGCGTCCCCGGGCTCCTTGAACCTCGTTTTTCGATTCCTGCAACGGCTTACCGACTTCGAGGGACAGATCCTCGGCCAGCAGGTCCGAGTCCCGGTCGAGTAGATCGTGATAGCGTCGGATCACCGTCAGTCGTTCCTCGAGGGTCTTCGAGTTCCAGACGGGCTGTGCTGATTTCGCACGCGTCCAGGCAGCATGGATCGCGGCAGGTGTGGTTTCGTGGACTTCTTTGATCAAACCGCCGGTTGCGGGATTGAAGATTTTCATGCTGGGATCTCCTTCAAAAAACGGTCGAGCAATGGCTCGGGACTGATCACGGTTTCTCCCAAAGTGTGTGAGAACTCCGGATGCCACTGCACTCCTTGGAACCACACCTGCTCCGGGCCCTCGTAATGGAAGGCCTCCACGAGTCCGTCTTCGGAGCAATGGGCGTCGATTTTCAAGTGACGGCCGGGCGTTTTCACCCCTTGGTGGTGGACGCTGTTCACGTAAAAACGGTCTTTCATGTAAATCCGGGACAAAAGACTTCCCTCGGTACAGCGGACCTCGTGACTGACCCGATCGTAAGTTTCAGCGTTCCGGTGTTCGACAGGTGTGCCTGTTTCGATTTTCAGGTCCTGGTACAGGGTGCCGCCGAAGTACACGTTCATGAGTTGAAAGCCACGGCAAATCGCGAGCACGGGCTTCCTGTTCTTGAAGGCCCAATCCATGAGGGTGAGTTCGTACCGGTCACGATGGGGATCTCCCGGCCAACGACCGTTTTCGATTGCGGCTGCCCCGTATGTCCCGGGGGCGATGTCAGCGCCTCCTTGGAAGACAAACCCGTCCATCATTTCGAGGTAAGGAATGAGCCGTTCCGGGGCAAGGTCCGGAATCAGGATCGGCATCACGCCCGGTCTTGCCAGCCATCGGCTCATGTCATGTTCGAAGTAGGAGAGTTGTTTGTGGCCGAAAACAGTCCTTGCCGGGTCAGGGTACATGAAGCAAGCCGAGACACCGATCCGGATCATGCCAAAGCCTTCCGGTACAGGGAGGCGAAATCGGCCCGGGTGACAGTACGTTCGTTCGAACCGTGACAAGGATCAGCGATGGCCAGTGCGGAGAGTTTTTCCACATGATCGTGCGTCACCCCCAAAAGGCTCAAGGAAGCTGGAATTCCAAGTTTTGCGTTCATCTCATGGAGCCAGTTGATGAAGCCTCCGGCCGACTCGTCCTCGAGACCGATGGTTTTTGCGATGGTCTTCATCCGCGGACCGGAGACCGGTGCGTTGAACTCCATGCCGTAAGGAATCATCACTGCGTTGGCAAGACCGTGGTGCATGTCCACCAGGGTGGACAGAGGATGGGCCAGTGAGTGGACGATTCCGAGACCTTTCTGGAATGCGGTGGCACCCATGAGAGCCCCCATCATCATTTTGGAGCGGGACTCAAGATCCGGTGCGTGGGTGGCGCACTCGAGTGAGTCAGCGATGAGTCGGATCCCTTCGAGTGCCACGCCGTCGCACAACGGCGAGAATCCTTTGGCGAGGTAGGCTTCCACACAATGGGTGAGCGCGTCCATTCCGGTGGTCGCGGTGACCATCGCGGGCAGCGCCATGGTCAGTGCGGGGTCCGCAAACACTTTGCGGGCCATTAAGCGCGGTGAAAATAGGATTTTCTTCTCATGGGTCACGTCGTCGGCGATCACGGTGGACCGTCCGACCTCGGAACCTGTCCCGGAGGTGGTGGGGACCGTCACGAAGTACGGTACGGTTTCAGTCACATGACGGTCGCCCCCGATGGCATCGTCATATTCAAAAAGATCGAGTGGATGGTGAACCTTGAGTGCGATGGCACGGGCCACATCCATGGAGGCGCCGCCCCCGAACCCGACGATACAGTCGCAGCCGGCGGAGTGATAGAGTTCGGCACCCTTCAGCACGTTGGATTTGACCGGATTCTTGGCAATCTCCGAAAAGGCGGTGACTTGCAAGCCGGCGTTCCGGATCAATGCTGAAACCTGCTCGAAGACCGGGAGTTTGACGAGTCCCGGATCGGAAACCAACAGGACGTGCTTCAACTTCTCTTGGGACAAGTGGGGTCCGAGTTCGTCGATCACTCCGTTGCCAAAACGGATGGAGGTCGGAAAATTGAAATTCATTCTCTGATTGAAGTCGTAAGGCATGGCGTTCTCCTCAAATGATCTCGAAGTAGCGTTTGTATTCCCAGTCGGTGACGGCTTTGGCGTGTTGGCGCCATTCCCACTCCCGGGTTCCTGCAAAGTGTTTCACAAAGGTTTCGCCGAAGAGTTCTTTGGCGATTTCGGAATTCTTGAAGCGAGCGGTGGACTCCCAGAGGTTCGGCGGGAGAACTCCGTTCGAAGTGTTCCGGTAACCGTTCCCTTCGGTGGCAGGGACGGTGAGTTTGAGGCCTTTCTTGATCCCGTACAGGCCTGATGCGAGAGCTGCGGCGTGTGCGAGGTACGGATTGGCGTCACTGCCGACCACTCTCAATTCGATGCGGGTCGACTTGGATCCGCCGGGGAGTGCACGAATGGCGACGGTCCGGTTGTCGATTCCCCAGGTGAGGGTGGTGGGTGCCCAGGCACCCTCGACCAGGCGCTTGTAAGAGTTGATGGTCGGGGCGTAGAGGGGAAGAATCTCAGGCATGCAGTGCAGGAGTCCCGCCAGATAACTTTCCATGAGCGGGCTCATTTTGTTCCGGCCTTTTTCATCGAAGAAGAGGTTGGTCTTCCCGTCAGACAGACTCTGGTGGAGGTGCCCCGAGCATCCCGGGAGTTTGTCGCTGATTTTTGCCATGAAGGTCGGCATGATGCCGTGCTTGAGTCCGATCTCCTTCACTCCCGACTTGAAGAGGACCGCCCGGTCGGCGGACTCGAGGACATCGGCATAGAGAATTGCAGCTTCGAGAACCCCCGGACCCGTTTCCGTGTGAAGTCCTTCGAGAGGCACTCCGAACTGGAACATGAGATCGTAAAGGTCGTTCAGGAAGTCTGAATTGCGGGACATCCGGAGCAATGAATAGCCGAACATCCCGGGTGTGAGCGGAGTCGGATCGCTGAAATTCCTGCCATGGAGGGCCTCAGGGGTTTCACGGAAGTTGAACCACTCGAACTCTTGTCCGAAATTGGCGTGAAATCCGGCTTCCTCCGCTTTGGCTTTGGTTTTCTTCAGGAGATTTCGCGGACAGATGTCGAGATCGAAATCCCCGAGAAAAAACGGTACGTCCTCGTCCCAGGGCACTTTTCTGAAAGACTGTGGATCGAGTCGGGCGATCGCGTCGGGATATCCGGTGTGCCACCCGGTGTACTCCATCCCTTCGTAAGCCACATCACCTGAATCCCAGCCGAAGACGACATTGCAGAACCCGAACCCCCCCTCGAGGCTTCCGAGGAACTTGTCCTTGTGTAAATATTTTCCGCGCAGAATTCCATCGATGTCTGTGATCGCCACTTTCACCTTGGGGTTGGCCGAGGTGTTCACCTCTTCGAGGATCCGTTCTTTGCTGAGTTTCATGAAGCCTCCTTGGTGGCTGGAATACGGGTACGTGAATAAAACCAGATCGATCCGGTGGCCAGCATTGCAATGTAAATCATGCCCGGCTTGGGATTGAAGTAGAACATGGAAATGAGACTGATGATCGCAATCCCGAGGGCCACCGCCTGTGAAAGCGGATACCAAGGTGCGATGAAGGGGCGATGGAGTGCCGGCTCCTTCTTCCTGAGTCTGAAAAAGGACACGAGTGAATTGAGATACAGGGTGATTGCGCCGAAGCAGGCGATGGTGATCAGCTCCGAGGTCTTACCCGAAAGCAAGGCGATGATTCCGACGACAGCGTTCAAGATCAGCGCTGCTGTGGGAGTCTTGAATCTCGAATGCGGACGCCCGAGGAAGCCCGGGAGGTGCCCGTTTCGCCCCAGCTCCAAAGTGACCCGACCTGCTGCCAGAATGAGACCGTGAAAGGATGCGATCAATCCGAATAACCCCACGGTCAGGAGTAGGTGGTACAGGAGGTGGTCCTTACCCACGATCCTGGAGAGGGCGAGAGGCAGGGGGGAATCGGAGGTTTCGGACAGGCCTTGGACCGGATAAACGATCGCTTCCCATCCTGCAACACCCACGGATGAGATGAAGGTGATCGCACACAGAATGACGAGTGTCGCAATCGAGCTTCCGAAACCGAGCACGATGTTCCGACCCGGATTGACTGTCTCTTCTGCGACGTTGGCCAGCCCCTCGATTCCGAGGAAGAACCAGATGGCGAAGGGGATCGCTGCGAATACACCGGACCAACCGTGAGGGAGTGCATTCAGTGTGAGGTGGGTGGGGTTGATGTGGGGAAGGGTCACTCCGGCAAAGATCAGAAGTTCGATCACGGCAAATACAGTGATGAAAAGCTCGAAGCGGGCGGCGGCCCGGACTCCTACGATATTGAGAATCGTGAAGACGAGAAATGCCGCAGCGGCGATGGTCAGGACGGGTAGCGCGGGAAAGAACTCGTGGAAATAAGCTCCGATGGCGAAGGCGATCGCCGGTGGCGCGAACAGGAATTCGATCCATTGGGCGGTTCCGGTGACGATGCCCATTCCGGGGCCGAAGGCGCGACCGGCATAATCGAATGCACCGCCTGCTTTCGGTATCGCGCAGGCGAGCTCGGCATAGGCGAACACGAAGAACACGTACATGAGGGTGATGAACAACGTGGCCACAGCGAGCCCGAGTGTCCCGCCGGCCGGAAGCCCGAGATTCCATCCGAAATACATGCCCGAAATGACGTATCCGACGCCGAGGCCCCAGAGCATGAGCGGGCCGAGAGAGCGTTCGAGTTTGGCATCAGTCATTTGTTCCATGGCGCTTGTGGCCCATGCTACCGGACTGCGGGTAGGGGAACAAGAAATCACCTTGGACGGGTTGCGTCAGGGTCCGGAATCATTTCTTGGGCGTTGCGACGAGGGCGGCGGCTGACTCGAGGACCTTACGGTAAATGTCCGGGAAGTGGGTGGACTGTCGATTCCACTCCTCTTCCGAATTCTGAAGGGTCTGGTTCAACAACTCCTGGTTTTTGACCCTGAGTTGTTCGTTTTCGGCCAGGGAGGCCTCGATGTTCCTGAGTTTGTTCTCGAGCTGTTCGAATTCGACTTCCATCTCGGACTTCTGGGCCTCGAGTAGCTTCACTTGGTCGACCACCGCTTCCTGGGTGATGAGGACGGCTTTCAGGCTCATAGCTGGATGTCTCCGAATCCGGTTTTGATCGCTTCGCGTGCGGTCTTCACTTTTTCGGAATGTTCGGGGTCCGTGGCCGGGGTGATCTGTTGGACCTTCAGCCTGTCGTCTTGAACCCTGACAGTCTGGCTCAAGATGCGAAGCTTTTCCCTGAGGATCTTGTTCTCGAGGATGAGTCGATGGGCGTTGTCCTCGTCCCCGCCCAGTTCATCGATGCGTTTCTTCACCGACTCGATCTGCTCGTGGAGTCCGTACAAATCGTCTTCCAGCTTGAGACGGTCGCCGACTTGTCTCAACTTGAATCCGCCCAGACGTGAGAACAGCAATCCGATTTCAGGAAAATCGCAAAGCCCCCGGACTTTTCCGATCCAGTAGATCTTCTGTCGGGTCAACTTCTGAACGGCCTTTTTCAGTTCGATCAGGTTCTTGGTGTATGCTTCGTCAAACGGCGCCCGGGTGAGGTTCACCACCAAGGAGCTCGGGGTGTTTTTAGCGAGACTCTCGAGACCGATGGCAAGCAGGCGGAATTGGGAGGCTTCGATGCGGCCACGGACCGTGAACGATCCGATGCCTTCAAATTGCTCATACTTTAGCTTCATTTTTCACCTCCGCTGTCAGCAGAAGATCCAGGAATGAAAGCTCGGGAAGCACCTGGCCGACCGAACCGTCTCCCTTGAAGTCCGATCCTTTGACCTGTTCTTTGAGTGCGGTTGCGAGCATGCCCATGGCGCAAAGGTCGTGAACATCCCGGTTGCCACTCATCCAGCCCAGGAAGGGTGCGCCCCAGATCGACATGGCACGATCCAGCGAGGTGAATTCAGGCACCATCTGTGCGAGAAAAGAAGCGATCAGTCCGCAATGGGTTCCGAAAGTCTGCTTTTCCATGGCCAGCCTGACCGGCTCGGAGTGCTTCAATGAAGAGAGTTTTTTGTAGAATTCGAGTGACTCGCCGGGCTTGAGTAGGATCAAGGACACTTGGGCGAGTTGCCGGAGATAGCAGGTGACCGGGACCTGCTTGTCGAGTGAGAGTTTCTTTTTGAACTTGGAGAGCTTCAAACTCAGCAAGCCCTGTTCGGTGGCGCGGGTGAAAGCCTGGTTGATGGGCTCATCCAGCTTGGTTCCCCCCAGATTGAGGACCGGACTCCGGTGCAGGAACAGCAGGTAATCGAACATGAATCCGACAGCGAAAACATGGTCCTTGTAACGGCTCTCTTCGCCGAACTGGTTCCTCGCCTCGTTCGCATACTTGAGGAGCTCATTCGGCTTTCCGGGAAACTTACCGGTGGTGAAGTCGAGCTCGAGTTCCTTGATCTTGAGAACCTGGTTCATGAGTCCGATCAAGAGCCAGTGCCGTGTGGCGTTGGTCGTGTAAAACCGGATGTGCTCTTCCAGCGGAACCTCGCGATCCTGCGGGTTCAAGGACTTGATCAAGGTTTGAAACGGAGGAATGAACTGGGGGTGCCGGTTGAAGTTGGTGATCAGGTGGGAAACCCGGTCTTCGACATTGTCGGGTTCGAAGAGCAGAGGTGCGACGTCGGTGGCGGCGAAGGGGCCGATGATTTTCTGGAAAAGCTCCTCGATCAGCGGCAGAGCCTTACTCACGCGTCAGGGCGCTCACCCAACGCCTGTCCGAGTGGAACCCAGGTCTCCAGGTTCCGGGCGCTGTTCTCGACGAGATCCGGGCTGAGATTCAATTTTCCTTTTTGGACGAGCCAGATCACTGTGGAGCCTCCAAATAAAAAGTAACCTTTTTCGGCGCCACGGGCAAATTTTACAGGCATCGCATCCAAGGGAGAGTAGGCACTCTGGACGATCTTGCCGACTCCGAGGGCCCCGACTTCGATCATGGCGACCTTGCCGAAGGTCGGGCTGTCCAGAATCGCCACCTGTCTCTCGTTCTTGAGGAATACTTTGGGTTCGGCTTGGAAAGCCGCAGGATTGACCGAGTGGTACTCGCCGGCGATCCGGTAGTGCCGGATCAGTCGTCCCTCGAACGGGAAATGGAACCGATGATAGTCCACAGGGCAAAGGCGGGCGAGGATCAAGGAGCCTCCCTCGAATTCTTTCGCAATTTCAACGTCCTGCAAGAGGGTTCCGAGGTCGATCTCGATGCCTTTCACCGGGAAAGTCTGTTTCGGCTTCAGGGATTGGAACACGAGGTAGCGGGCTTCAGCTCCCGCACAAAAGGTCCCCGGATGAGTGACGAAGGGTCTCTTTCCTTCTTTGAATTTCCGGATGAAGAACTGATTGAAATTCGAATAGTCGGTGGCTTCGAACTGATCCATGTCGATCTCGTACTTCTTGATGAAATCGTCAATTTTCGAACGACTCAGCGGCGAGTCTTCAAAAACCCCGAAGATCCTGCTGACCCACTGTTTCGACAGTACATGTCGGGTCAGCAACCTTCCGGGAAGGGTCTTGTAAGCCCAATTCAGCCAGGCCTCACCGTAAACTTGCTCAGTTTCGACGCGTTGACGGGTTCGATGGTAGTAGCGGATCACGGATGATGTCTCCACGGTGATAGGGGCGATGCGGTGTCTTGACGTAAGTGAACCTCTCCGGACGACAAACCTGGTTTTGCAGGCCTTTCGGTGTGCGGAGTGGATCGCTGATGATCCTGACCCAGCCCTTGGGGGGTGTTGCGGCTTTTTTCGAGTCGCGGGTGGCGACCCAGAGGAATGAGAACTTCAGCCACTCCCGGATTCCCCCGAGCTTGATCGAAAACTTCTTGAAGAAGCTTCCCGGCAATTTGGCCGGAATTGAAAAGTGGCACCAGTCACGGCCTTCGGTGAGCGGACAGGTCCCCGCGTGCAGGCAGGGGCCCCAAGGAATCAGCGGATCCTCGGTGAGCGTCAGCTCGTTCCGGATTCCGGCGAGTCTTTGCGAAGCGGATTTGAATGCGGGTTCGATGAGAAGGACTCCGCCGCCTTTGGGATCGCGCAGAAAGGGGGCCAGACCTTGTTGGAAGATCCTCGGGTCATCCGGGCACTCGTTCAAAACGTTTCCGAACAGGACCAGGGAAGAATTGAACTGGAAATCTTTCGGATGTTTCCACCAGGACCTGTCATCCAGAATGGCGCGAACATCGCCCGTGATCTCAGGATAGAGTTCGAGAATCTTCCCGAGCAGGATTTCCCCGTCCTTCAGGATGGTACCGTTCTGATCGATCCAAACCAGCTCGATCGAAAAAGGAAGGGTGAGGGGGCGACGATCGGCGTTCCTGAGTCCGTCGAGCAAAAACACGAGGAGGGCAAGGGATGCGGTGCCCGGGCCCGAACCCACATCCACGACGCGAAAGACCCCGGTCTCAGTCGCGTGAGAAAGTGCCGCCTCGATGGCCTTCGGGTAGCGGTCGAACAGCGTCAGGAACTTGGCTCCCTGGAGTCCGAAAAAATAGAGGAAGTAGCTCGAACGGAATCGGGCGGTGGTGAAGTAGTTGGGAAGTTTGCTGCCGTCCCGCTCCACAGTGAAGAATTCCGACAGCTCGATCAGCCCTTTCGAGAAAAAATTGACGTCTTCACGGTCGAAGGGTTTGCTCTTCCAGGATTCCGACGGCGAGAACCGTTCTTTGACAAATGCGGGGAGGACGTCGTCCAACACGCGGGTCCAGGTTTCCGGAAACACGGGAGACTCCGTCAAAGAATGCTTTTTTGCATCGGATTTCATGAAGGTTTGGGTATACTCGTAACTGGGCGACTTTGAAAAGGAGTTTCAATGCAGCCGATTTTTCAACACCGTTCGGTCCAATCCTATTTGAAGAACCTGGAACGCCAGAAATACAGGTTCTTTTGCGTCTCTTGCAAAAAGGAGCGCCACCTCGCGCCTCCGGCACGGATCGGCTCTCCACGATTTTTCGCTCAGATCGCCATCACCACCGCTTTTTGTTCGCTTTTGACCTGGCCGTGGATGGCCTGGAAGGGAGCCTTGGCTTTCCTGATTCCAGTCGGGTTGGTTTTTGAGACCGGATACCGTCTCAAAATGAGGGCGTCTTTGGTGTGTCCGGAGTGCAAGTTCGACCCGATCCTTTATTTGGTGAATCGGGAGCGTGCAGTGGCTGAAGTCGAGGCGACTTGGCGGAAGAAGTTCGAGGAAAAAGGCCTGACATATCCGGAGCGTAAGCGACAAAAGCCCCCTCGGAGAAGATCCCTTGACTTGCCTATGACATCTGGCGTAAATCAGGGGCATGGCAATCAACAAAGTGATCCTGATCGGCAATCTGGGGCAAAATCCTGAGGTCAAGACTTCTTCCTCCGGACAGAGCATCTGCAACCTGAGTATCGCAACCAATGAATCCTGGACGGACCGTAACGGTCAGAAGCAGGAGAAGACGGAATGGCACCGTGTCGTGGTGTTCGGCAAGTTGGCCGAGCTCTGTGGACAGTACCTCCAGAAGGGACGCCAAGCCTACATTGAAGGCAAGCTGCAGACCCGCTCCTGGCAGGACAAAGAAGGCCAGACCCGTTACACCACCGAAGTTGTCGCCCAGCAAGTTCAGTTCCTCGGAGGCGGTGCAACCCGCTCCACCGGCAATGATTACGGATATTCGAACTCCAATCAGGGCCAGAACAACAATCAATACGGTGGCCAGGACTACGGCAACAACATGGCCTCGACCTCGTTCCAGGCCGAGCCCACTTTCACTGAAGAAGACGTACCATTCTGATGACAACTCCCGCAAAACGGGTACTGATCGTCATCCCGACCTACAATGAGATCGAGAATCTGGGTCCCATCACCGCAGAGGTGATGAAGCGGACTCAGGCGGAAGTCCACGTGCTGGTGGTGGATGACGGTTCGCCCGACGGTACCGGAGCGCTTGCCGATCGGCTCTCTGCTACGGAACCGAGGATTCACGTCCTCCATCGCACGCAGAAGCAGGGTTTGGGGCCGGCCTACATCGCCGGTTTCCGTTGGGGATTCGCCCAGGGTTTCGATCAACTGATCGAAATGGATGCCGACTTTTCCCATCATCCTTCGTTTTTACCCGCCATGTTGAATCTGTTGAACGAGCACGACTTCGTGATCGGCTCACGTTACGTGGACGGTGGCGGAACGGTGAATTGGGGGCTGTTCCGGAAGATCATCAGTCGGGGTGGTAGCCTGTACTCCCGCATGGTTCTCGGAGCACCCATCCGTGATTTCACCGGGGGTTTCAACGGGTGGAACCGCCGGGTTCTCGAAGGAATCGATCTCGACACGCTGGAAGCGGGGGGCTATTCCTTCCAAATCGAGCTCAAGTATCGGGCCTTCCGCAAGGGTTTCCGCTTCAAAGAGTTTCCCATCCTGTTTGAAGACCGTAGGGTGGGGAAATCCAAGATGAGCTCGAAAATCGTCATTGAGGCCCTGTCACTGGTTCCGAAGCTTCGCTTTAAATCCTGATCCGGAACATGTAGGATTTCTTCAATGAGATTCGGGTTCGAGTCGGGTTTTTGGATCACCCTTTTTGCCGCCCTCCAACTGACGGGCGCCCCGTTTTCTTTTGCGGCCCAGAAATCCTCGCATTCCCAGCATCCTCACACGCTCGTCCTTGTGGACAAGAAGACCAACCTTCTTCATCTCGCACATTACGAAGAAGACGATTCATTCAGGATCCTGAAGACCTACCACACCACCACCGGGAAAGTGAAAGGCGACAAGCAGGAGGAGGGCGACCTCAAGACGCCTGAAGGTGTGTACCAGTTTTCCTCCAAAATCCTGCCTCCCCAGCTCAAGGCCAAGTTCGGGGTGATGGCGTTCTACATCAATTACCCGAATGAGTACGATCAGATTGCGGGCTGTACCGGGAACAACATCATGCTTCACGGAACGAACGAGCCGGAGCGTCTGAAGCGGGACTTTGACAGTGAAGGTTGCGTGGTGCTGAAGAACGAGGAGCTCCTTGAAATTCAGCAGTCCATTCAGCCGGGTCTGACTCCGGTTTTGATTTTCGACGAGCTCACTCCGAAGTACCAGACCGGTGGACGGGACGAGCGCCTCCACAAGTTCTTCGAGACCTGGATCCGTGACTGGGAAAGCCGGGATGTCGAGAAGTACATGAGGCATTATCACACCGATTTCGCTTCGCCCATCAAAGGGAAGCACGTCGATCGTGAGCAATGGAAGGCCTACAAGGGTGCCTTGACCAGGAAATATTCCCGGATCAATGTCAACGCGAGCCATCCGTATTTTTTCCGTCACCCGAAGTACACGATGATGATGTTCACCCAGGACTACGAGTCCAAGTTGAAGGGCGGGGGAAAGGGACTGGTCTCCCGCGGCACCAAGATCCTCTACATCGCCGAGGAGAATGGTGATCCGAAGATCATCTCCGAGAATTTCACAGAGATGATGTGGTGAGCCGGGAAGCGTCCATGAGTGCGGAAGTTCTCGTGATCGGTGGGGGCCTCATCGGCAGTGCGGTCGCTTACGGTCTGGTGAAGGCCGGTCTCAAGGATGTCCTGGTGATCGACCCCGATCTGAGCGGGGAATGGAGCAGCAGTGAGTTGAATGCCGGCGGTGTCAGGGGAACCTGGTCCCAAACGGTGAATCTCGAACTCTCGAAGGCGTCGATCGACTTTTTTTCAGTCCATGCCGAGCAGGTCGGATACCGCCCTTGTGGTTACCTCTGGCTCCATCGCCCCGGAACCTGGGATGCGGCCTTGCGATCGAGGGAGATGCATGTCCGTCAGGGTTGGCCGGTCGAAGTGCTGGATGTGGATGGGATCCGCACCCGTGTTCCCTTCATCGACAAAACATCCGACCTGGCCGGGGGGCTTTTCGGCGTCCGTGACGGATTGGTGAATCCGAACCGGCTCAAAGAGCACTTTCGCGAGGAGGCGATGAGGGAGGGGGCTCGATTCCTCGACTCGTCTTATTTTTGCGGTGCTGATTTCGCATCCGCCGGGAAAGTCACTGCCGATGTTTTCCGTTTCGCATCCGGTTTGTCGAGTGCCGGGAAGAGGGAGTTGCTGTCGAAGAATCCCTCCGGTCGGGACGGCTTTTCGAAAGAAGAAGGCGAGTGGATCCGGGTCGAGACGGATCGAGTGGTGAACGCCGGTGGAGCCTGGGCTCCCGAAATCGCCCGTCGATTGGGATACGCCTGTCCTTCGCAACCGGTGAGGAGGCAGATTTCGCTTTTTCACGCGAGGGAGCTCGATCTCACCCCCTACGGAATGATCATCGATCCCTCGGGAGTGTATTTTCACCCTGAATCCATTTACGGTCTTTCCGGTTTCGCAACCCCGGGGGAGAAACCCGGGTTTCGCTTTGATTACGACGGAGACTCTTTTTTCGAGGAGTGGATCTGGCCGTCTTTGTACGAAAGATCGACCGCATTCGAGAGTCTCCGCCACGTGAGCGGTTGGGCCGGTCTCTACGAGGAGTCTCCGGATCATCACGCGATAGTCGGAGAAGCTTTCGGGGGTTCGGTTCCCGGAGGACGGGTCTTTGAAGCCCACTCTTTTTCGGGGCACGGTGCGATGCAGAGTTATGCCGCAGGTCGCGCCTTGGCCGAAAAGATGGTGACGGGGCGTTATCAAACCATCGATCTCGAGCCGCTTTCTGCAACCCGATTCAGGGATGGAAAAGCCATTCCCGGTGAAACCTGGGTGATCTGATGAAGATTCAAGAGGGAATGGAACGTGCGACTTCAGAGGGAATCGGTTCTGGAATGGCTGCGTCTTTCGGCCGGATCGAGGACTTGGTTGCCAGACGCCCGGTGACCACACTTTATGCGGGTCGGACCTCCCGCTTCCTGAATGCCGGAAAAGTCGGGCCTTCCACGCGTTTCGATTTGGCCTCCCTGTCGAAGATTCTCGGGACCACTCTGCTTGCGATGAAGCGGTTCGAGCAGGGGTTTTTTCAGCTGGATGAATGCCCGGTTCCGGGAAGACCCTTCACCTGGAGACAGTTGCTCCGTCACTCTTCCGGGCTGCCGGCTTGGAAGGGATTTTACGAGACTCTCGTCGCACGCTTCGGGACCGCCTTGCATTCGGTGCCGGTTGAACAGCGTTCACAGCTCTTTTTTTCAACCTTGGATTCGATCGGGCAAGAGTCCGTTCCCGGAGATCGAATTGTTTATTCGGATCTCGGATTCCTGCATCTCGGTAGGGCCCTCTCGTCGGATCTCGGAGCCGATGTCGCCCGACTTTGGGCTGATTCCGAGGGTGTGGGGTTGCATTACCGGCCCGTGATCCATTCGGCATTGGAGGAGCGTTTCGCCTCCGAAGCGAAGGGTGAATCGGTGGCCATGACCGAGATTTGTCCTTGGCGTGGTCCTTTGGCAGGTCTGGTTCATGACGACAATTGCTATTCCTTGGGTGGGGTGGCCGGGCACGCCGGAGTCTTCGGAACCCTTCAAGATCTGCTGGCTTGGATCGGTGGTCTGTTCCGGGGTGATTTTGTCTCGCTCGCCACGCTCAACGGGTTTTCCACTCCTTGGTCGGACGGGCGGGGTGGAAGACGGGCTCTGGGTTTCGATTGTCCGTCCGAGGATGGCACCGGCTCGACCGGGTTCGCGTTTTCTCCGGACTCGATCGGACACCTCGGATTCACCGGGACTTCGCTCTGGATGGATCCGGTGAACGGGAATTTCGCAGTGTTGCTCACCAACCGGGTGCATCCCACCCGCGACGACAACCGGATCCGCGCTTTCCGCCGGGCTTTCCATGAAGAGTTGAGGAATCACTTATGAAGCGAATCCCCCTGCTTGTTTCGACTTTTCTGATCATTTCGGCTTGTGCCACGTCCCCCTTGGGGCGGAAAAGGATCTTGTTGTTCGGTGACTCGACCATGGATTCGATGGGCGTCCAGTCTTTCGAGGAGATCAAGAAAAAGACGCCGATCGAGTCGGATCCCAAGATCAATGCCTATGTGAAATGCATCGCGCTCCCCCTTCTCGAGAATGCGGGAAGCAGGATTCCCGTATCAGGCTGGGAAGTGGTGGTCTTCAAGGATCCCACACCGAACGCTTTCGCCTTACCCGGTGGGAAGATCGGGGTGCATACCGGAATGTTGCCTGTCGCCCGAACGGCGGATCAATTGGCTGCCGTGATCGGGCACGAGGTGGGGCATGTGCTGGCCCAGCACGGTAATGAACGGGTTTCCCAAGGGGAGTTGGCTTCGCTGCTCATGGGGGTGGTCGACGTCAGCCTGCGGGAAATGGACCCCGACAAGAAGAAGCTTTTACTCGGGGGCTTGGGCGTGGGGCTGCAGTTCGGAGCGTTGCTTCCCTTCAGTCGCTCACAAGAGTCCGAGTCCGATCTGATCGGTCTCCGACTGATGGTCCGGTCCGGTTTCGATCCCAAGCAGAGTGTCGAACTTTGGAAAAACATGAAGGCCAGCGCCGGAGGGGGGGGGCCGGAGTGGCTCTCGACCCACCCGTCTCCCGATTCCCGGATCCGGACCCTGGAGGCCGAGGCATTGAAGATGGAAGCGGAATGGAAATCCATCCGTGATCGGGGGAACCTGCCCCGGTGTTCAAGGACTTGAAGCTTCTCTCTGGTCAGTCCCGTCCGGCTTCGTTATGATCCGTCCATGGCACTTTCAATCCGGGAAACCGTCCTCCTTCGGGCATTTTCTTTCGTCAAGATTCCTCTTCTCTACGCAGCCGGTGTGACCGTGTTTTCCATGGATGCGGAATCCTGTGTGGTGCGACTGCCTTTCAAGCGGATGAACAAGAATCATCTGAACTCCATGTATTTCGGGGCCCTCTGCATCGCCGCCGATGCGGCTGGTGGATTGATCGCGGCCAAATTGCTCCGCAACCTGAAGGGGGCCAAAGGTTCTTTGATTTTCAAGGATTTCCAGGCGCGTTTCCTGAAGCGTCCGGAAGGCGACACACTCTTCACCTGTCGTGAGGGGCTCAAGATCGCTGAAGCGGTCGAGAAATCGCGCCTGACCGGAGAGCGGGTGGATTTGCCCGTACCGGTGGTGGCGACGGTTCCTTCCATTTTCGGAGACGAACCGGTTGCAGAGTTCGTCCTCACGCTCTCCTTGAAAGTGAAGCAGGGGTGATTTCATGGCATTCGACAAATACCGGCACTACGAGAATTCAGTCCAAACCCCCGAGGAACACGTCAGGATCTTCGAGAGCATGTTTTTCCAGATCCGGAGGAAGGAAGCCCTCCGACTGCGTGAGGATTTTTGCGGCACGTTCCTCATCTCTTGCGAGTGGATCAAGTCCAACAAGCTCCGTACCGCCACAGGGATCGATCTCGATCCTGAGCCCGTTGCGTTCGGTCGGAAGCATTCTTATTCGAAATTGACGTCCACTCAGAAACGAAGACTCGATCTGCGGTTGCAAGACGTTTGTGTTCCGACCCCTGACAAGCATGAGATCATCGGAGCCGGGAATTTTTCTTTCAATATCTTCAAGGACAAGAAGGCGCTCAAGAAGTACTTCAGTGCCGCCCGGCGCTCCCTGACGCCGGACGGGATTTTCGTGCTCGAGATGGCCGGGGGTCCGGGCTTCATCGCCAAGGGGCGTGAACAGAAGACATACACCATGCCCGGTCTCGGAAAATTCACTTATTATTGGGATCAGAAATCATTCGATCCGATCACCCACTTCGGAACCTACGCCATCCATTTCAAGGACCGTCACGGGGTCATGCACAAGGATGTTTTCACCTACGACTGGCGTGTCTGGAGCATTCCCGAACTCCGGGAAGTGATGCTCGAGTGCGGTTTCAAGGACACCAAGGTTTTCTGGGAGGATCCTGGTCCGGACGGTTCCGGAACAGGTGAGTATGTCGCCATGGAAAAAGGCGACAACGCTTTCGCTTGGATCGCTTTTGTGGTTGGCATCAAGTGAATTCCGCCTCACAATCATGAGGATGGAATCCTCGGTTGGAACCGGTCGTTTCAAGCATGTGCATATCATCGGTGTGTGTGGCACCCTCATGGGTGCGTTCGCGGCCTATCTCCGTCGAGCCGGCGTCCGGGTCACCGGGAGTGATCAGAATGTCTATCCCCCGATGAGTGACGTACTCAGGAGTGCCGGGGTCGAGCTGTTCTCTCCGTATGACGGGGGCAATCTCGACCGGATCGGCGGGGTGCCTGATCTGGTGGTGGTCGGCAATGTGATCGGTCGCACGAATCCCGAGATGGTCGCTTTCATGGAAAGGGGTGATTCCTATGTGTCCCTCCCTGAGTTCATGGAAAAACACCTCCTTCCCGGAACCCGGAATCTGGTGGTTGCAGGGACTCACGGTAAGACGACCACGTCGAGTCTGTTGGCTCATGTCCTGAACGAAAGCGGCAAGGCTCCCTCGTATTTCATCGGTGGCGTTTCGGCGAGCCTGCCCCACAGCTTCCATGTCGAGCAGGGCAGTCCATGGTTCGTCCTCGAAGGCGATGAATACGATACCGCGTTCTGGGACAAGGTCCCCAAATTCAACCATTACCTTCCCGATGATGTGATTCTGACCTCTGTCGAGTATGACCACGCGGACATTTATCCCGATCTCGATGCGGTCAAGAAGGCGTTCCGTGGGTTGGTTTCAAGAATCCGTCCGGGTGGGCGTTTGATCGCTTGTGTCGAAACGGCGAACGTCCGGGAGTTGCTGGACGATGCGAAAGTACCGGTGGTCCGCTACTCGAGGAATCCGGCCGATGCCGCTGATTATCACTTCACCGGTGCTGTGACTGACGGATCCGGGATCCGCTTCGAAGTCCTTCATCAAGGGAAGAAGATCGATGAGCTTTCACTACCACTGCCCGGTGAGCACAATGCCTTGAACGCACTTGCCGTTTACATCGAGTGCCGTCTGCTCGGTGTGGATCCCGCCCTGATCAAGAAAGGCCTGGCATCATTCAGCGGTATCAAGCGACGCCAGGAAGAAAGAGGCGAGGTCAGGGGTGTGTTGGTGATCGATGATTTCGCCCACCATCCGACTGCCGTCCGGGAAACCCTGGCCGCACTCGCCGCAAAGTATTCCGGCAGAAGGTTGCTTGCGGTGTTCGAGCCCAGGTCCGCCACCTCCAGACGTAAAGTGTTTCAAAAGGAGTATACGGAGGCGTTCGATCGGGCCGACGAGATCTTTGTCGCTGTCGCGTACGATCAGAGCAAGATTCCCTCCGACCAGCAGTTTTCGAGCCAGGAGTTGGTGGAAGGCTTGAGGGAGCGCGGAAGAACGGCTGAGTTTTTCGAGACAGTGGATTCCGGCGTCAACTCTGTGGCGGCCCGGTCCCGTTCGGGTGACGTGGTAGCGGTGCTTTCGAACGGCGGTTTCGGAGGATTCATTCCCAAGCTGCTGGACAGACTCCGTCAAGGGTAGGACCGTTCCCGGAATTTTTTGCCCGTTTTTTCAACAAATGCCTTGGGCTATTCTGGGAGCAGGATGTCGACTGTCTCGGATTACACCGCGTATTCGAATGCGACCCAACGACTGAAGGATTCGTTCGATACGGAACGTTCCCAGAGTCAGGCCCGTCATGAAGACGAAGTGCTCAAACTCAAGTCGGATCAGGAACGTGAGCTCGAGTCGATCAAGCGAGAGTACAACGAGGCTTTGGCCGAGGAGAAGGATTCCGCACGTCAGGAAGTCCGGAAACTGAAAGAAGATCTCTACGGCTCGAACGGTAAGCGGATGTCCGATGATTTGAAGAGGCTCCATGAGGAACGGCAGGAGTTGGACCGTTACCGTAGGGAGATCCAATCCGAGGCTTCCAAGAGGGTTGAGCGGGCAGAAGAGGTTTCCGCTGAGCGCGAGGGCCGGATCCACGAGGCCGCCGAATCCAACACAGAAGAGGCGCTAGCCGCCCAAAGGCGTTCCCACACGACCGAGATGAAAGATCTCTATGACGAGCTTGCCATCTACCGGAACGAAGGACGGGATGTCGAGACCGAGAAGGCCAAGGCCCGTCATGAGACGATCGAGTCTTATGAAGCGGATCATCTCCGGGAGCGTGATCGGATCGTTTCTTCATACGAGAAGACCGTTGCCCGGATGGGCGAGCGCGCCGATGAAGCCGAAAACCTGTATGAACGGGTTCTCGCAGATCGGATGATCGAGGCGAACGCCAAGACGCGCGAAGTGGCATCGAGACAGAAACGGGAATTTGCAGATCAACTCCGCGATCAGAAGACAGACAAGTCCCGGATGGAGAATTATTACCAGAACGCATTGAAAGACGCCGAACTCCGGAATTCCTCCAGTGAAAGGAATCTGGTCAGGGTGAACCAGGAGCAGACCGAGCAGGCCATGGCCCGGAAGGACCAGGCGTACAGTGAGTACCTCGAGCGCAAGAACAACCACTTTGCCGTGGAAATGGGATCTCGGGATGAGTTGATCCGGGACCTTCAGAACACGGACGACCCGAGAAAGGCTTCGCCTCTCGTGGTGAAGAGGATCCAGGACACCGAGCAGAGACGTTATCTCGAGCAGCTCGATGCCACCCGTGAACAAAACGAGAAGCAAGTCGCGGCTGCGCGGTCACGGGACCGGGAAGATCGCTCCGAAATGAGGACGGGGTACGAACGGCAGGTCCGGAACCTCAGCCGGGATCTCCGCCAGGATGCCGATCTCAAAGAGCGGGCTTTCGTGGAGACTTTCCAGGACGCCGAGTTCGGCCACCAGCGGGACATGCTCGATCTGAAAGAAAATTTGAGGAACCGCGTGGAGAAATTGCACGTGGGTCATGCCGAAGAAATCGCACATGAGCAGCAGCGTAGCCGGGATTCTCTCGATGAACAGCGCGACACGCTCAAGTACGAGCGCGACCGGGTGGTGGACAATCTGTCTCATGGACAGCGCATGAAGGACCGGGAGTGGGCCATGCGGATGCACGACCTCCGTCGTGATTTCGATGAAAAGATCAATCAAGCCAAGGAAGAACACGATAAAACCCTCTCCCAGCTGAAGTACGACCATGACAAGAAGCTCCGGGAGCAGGAGCGTACCTCCAAACGGCAGGCAGACGAGAAGGATCGGGGTTACGACCATCGGATCAAGGAGATGGAGTTGGCTTTCCGTGAGCGGGAGCGTTTTTTGACCGAGCATTATGAGCAAGAGCTTGCTAAGATGAAACGCACCAATGCACATCTCATCGCGAAGAAAAGTTAAGATTGTCGGCACACTCGGACCCTCGAGCAACACCCCTGAAAAAATTGAAAAGCTGATCCGGTCCGGTCTCGACACGGCCCGTCTCAATTTCAGCCACGGAACCCATGAAGTCCATCGTGACCTCTTTGCATCGGTCCGGATGGCCGCCAAAAACGCGGGGAAGCATGTGGGGATCCTCCAGGATTTGCAGGGTCCGAAGCTCCGCGTGGGAAAGATCCCCGCACCCGGAATCGATTTGAAGGCGGGTGACGAGGTCCTTCTGTTTCCCGAGGGGACGGATCCGAAGTCCTCATTGACCGGACGGATCGCCATTCCCATTTCCGCCGAGATCGCAGGTCCACTGTCCAAGGACGTCCGCAAGGGTTCCAGGATTCTTTTTGACGACGGAAAGATTTCGAGCGAGGTGAAGGAAGTTCATGCACCTGAGATGGTCGTGACTGTCTCGGTCGGTGGTAAATTGACCTCCAACAAGGGGATGAATCTCCCGGGCACCCCCCTGTCTCTTCCTTGTGCCACTGACAAGGATCTCCGAGATCTGAAGCTCGGACTCGAACTCGGTGTGGATTCGGTCGCCCTTTCCTTCGTCCGGACTCCCCAGGACATCACTTTTGTGAAGGAGCAAATCCGTAAGAACAGCAATCACCATCCTTTGCTCGTGGCCAAGATCGAGCGGGAAGAGGCGGTCTACGCACCCGAGGGGATCCTCGAAGTCACTGACGGGATCTTGATCGCCCGGGGTGACATGGCTGTCGAACTCGGTGCAGAAAAGGTTCCGATCATCCAGAAAATGCTGATCCGGATGTCGAATGAGCTCGGTGTGCCGGTGATCACCGCCACCCAGATGCTGGAGAGCATGATTTCGAGTCCGACTCCGACCCGGGCCGAGGCTTCAGACGTCGCCAATGCGGTTTTCGACGGAACAGATGCGGTCATGCTTTCTGCCGAGTCCGCTTCAGGCCAGTATCCTGTGGAAGCGGTCGAGACCATGGCCCGGATCATTTGTGAGGCTGAGGGGGAGACCCGGTATTCCGTGCATCAGAATTTGATTCCGGTTTCCGGATCGATTGTCGACTCGATCGAGTTCAGTGCTTCACGGATCGCCAGCCACGTCGGTGCGCGTGCCATCGCCTGTCTGACCCATTCGGGTACTGCGGCCAGGACCCTTGCCAAATACCGCCCGGAAATACCGATTGTCGCCATCATGGACAACGAAGCCTCACTCCGCAAACTCGCATTCGTATGGGGTGTGGAAGGCGTTTTGATTCCTGAGTTGGTCGCAACCGACGACTTGTTCGGGATGGTCGGTCGGACCTTGGTGGAGAACCAGCGGGCCGAGGAGGACGACCTGATCGTCGTGACAGCCGGCACTCCGAGTCTCGGACGTGGAACGACCAATACGATCAAGGTCCATCAGATCAAGAACAGGACCCCGGTCCGGGGTCGGAATTGAAGCCAGCTTGATGAAACCGACTCTTCTCAACGAGGTGTTCGCGGCGTTCTGTGAAAGCAGGACTCATTTTGACTCGATGATATCGAAATTGGACCCGTCGAAGAAGTCGAAGGTGGCCACCCTGCTGGGTGCGTTTTTGAGACGACCTCTGACGATCGCGTCGACGTTCAAGATCCGTCTTGAACCCACGCCGGAGGAATTCTGGAGCCTCAGTTTCATCCGTCTCAAGAAACACGACGGGATTCATGCGACTCTGAGGGATCTCTGGGTACGCTGGGAAGACATTCCGAGTGAGGGCGGAATCGAGGATTTCCCTCCTGCGATGATTGCAGAGTGGACCCGCGACTGGGGGGAAGACCATGCGAAGAAAATGGCACGGTTGCTGAGTCAAGACCCTCTGACTGTGATTCGATTTCATCGGCGTGCCTACGGATCCGACGGGCGGTTGTTGCCCGAGCTGGAAGAATGGTTGGGTTCGCCCGGTCTTCCCAAGTCGAGAACGGGGAATCACTCCGCACGGGCCCGTGTATTCAGAGGATTCGCCTCGGTTCAGAAGAACGATTGGTTCAAGAACGGGTATTTCGAGATTCAGGACGAGGGTTCACAGATCATGAGCCTTTATTCCTTGCTTCCCGAGTCGGTGAGGCCGCATCTCAGGGACCGGCCCGGTGTGGAACGGGGTTCGGCACTTGCATTGCCGGTCGATCTCCAGTCGGCACCGGTTGAGGTCGTGGATGCTTGCGCCGGTGCCGGGGGTAAGACCCTGGCCCTTTCCGACTTGATGGGAGGAAAGGGAAGGGTGTTCGCCTATGATGTTTTTGAGATGAAAATCAGGAATCTCAAGCAACGGGTCGACCGGGCTGGAGAGCGGAATGTGCAAGCGAAGCTCCTTCCCCGTACGGGTGACTCCGGTTTGGCCCCTTTCGAGCGTAAATCCGACGTGGTTCTCATTGATGCTCCGTGCAGCGGTACCGGAGTGTTGCGCCGGAATCCGGACACGAAGTGGAATCGTAAGCCGCTGGAGCTGGCCAAGATCGAGGGAAGCCTTCCGATCGGAGAGCTGCAGGAGTCCGTGCTCGAGACCTATTCACGTCTCGTCAAGCCGGGTGGACGATTGGTTTACGGGGTTTGCACCCAGAATCGGGCGGAGTCCACGGATCGGGTCGCGAAGTTCCTCGAGAAGCACCCACGCTTCACCCTCGATTCCTCCGGTTTCATCGGCCCCTTCGATACAGACGGGTTTTTCATGGCCACACTCAGGGCCGGAGAGTGAAGTTTCTGTAATCCCCCTTGTATTCATCGGTGACAATGCGCCACTGGTAGACTCCCGGCTTCTGGATCATCGCGCCGGTCCTGTGGGAACCGTCCGCGCTGCCCTCGAACGGGATCTCCAACACGGTCTTTCCGTCCTTCAAAACCTGGAGTTTTCCCGCACGATCCTTGGGGAACACCTCGAAGCGGAACATCACCCGGAATGATCCTGCCTCTTTCCGGTCCTTCCGGAACACCGTCTGGTGAGTGGGCTCGAGCAAGAAGGCGCGAACCGGTTCTTCGGAAGGGCGTGTGAGTTTCGGAACGGGAGTCGGCGAGGGGGTGGTCGCGGCTTCATTCACGATCTTCACATCACCCGCCACCCAGTCCTTCAAGGAGGACTCCGGCAGGGAGATCTTCTGGGGTTTTCGCGATTCGTCCGCCACCTGCTCGAGAGAGCTCGCCTTGACGTATTCACCCCCGAAGGGATCGGGGACGCTTCCGGTTTCAACCGGGGATTGGATCGAGATCGCAAGAACGATCTGAATCATGGCCACAACGAGATAAATCCATTCCCACTTCATCAGCCGGTTCATGTCCCGACCCTCATCAGGGCGAAAGTGATGTCATCGGCCGGTGGGGCTCCTCCCGTGGCTTCGAAGAGCAAGAATTCGATCGCCGTTTTCGAACGTTCGAGACTGGGCTCTTTTGCGAGGATTCCGGCGATCGTGGCGCGAAACGAGGTTCTGTGCTCGGCAGTGAGGTCCTCGCCCTTCGGGGTGAGCATGCCATCGGTGTAGAGCAGGAGTGTGTCGCCGTTTTCCAGGCTTGTGGAGTTCTCGTCGATGACGGAAAGGGTGGGTCCTTCTCCGAGTCTCGTGCCCCGGCTGTGGAGGATCGAGCTCTTGTCTTCAACCGATTTTCTGAAGATCCAGGCCGGTGGGTGTCCTGCTCCGGCGTAATGGAGACTCCCACTTGACGGGTCATAGACGGCGACAAAGAGGGTCATTTGCAACTCTCCGCCCCCGATGTCCCACACTGCGAGATTGGCTGTACTGAGAATCTGCTTCAATGTCGGAGCGGAAGGGGGAGACACTCCATCCGGTTTGATGAGTGTGGCAAGAGAGCCACGGACACCGGCGGTCACCAGGGCACTGGGAAGGCCGTGTCCGGTGACATCGCCCACATAAAGATAGACTTTTCCGCCCGATTCGAAACAGCCCCAGAAGTCCCCTCCCGTCTCGGTTGCAGACTGGTAGTGGCTCTGGACTTCGCAAGGTCCGAGTCGGACTTCGGGGGGAGGCAAGAGGCGGGACTGGATCTCCGCGGCGATATTGACTTCTTCCTCCATTCGACTGGAACGTGCCTCACCGGCGAGAAGCATCCGGATCCGGTCGATCAACACCCCGGAGACCCGGATCAGGACTACGGTCTCGTCTCCTCCGGGTTCGGGAAGGGTCACATCGAGGCTTCCGTTTTCGGCTTGCTCCATGGCCTGAGTGAGTTCCCGCAGGGGGCGCAGGAGTGAACGGAAAAAAACCAGAGTGAGGATGAGTGCGAATCCTCCCACAAAGAGGCCCAGACGCCCATGTTCCACCAAACTGTTCCGGAACACATTCAGGAAGTTCCGGCCCGGGATGGAAGCGAGCACCAGACTGCGATCCGGTAGGATTTGGAAATGGCCGTAAGACTCGAAGCGTTCACCCGGGATGGAGAAACGGACGGATCCACGCTCGACTCCCGCTTTCAGGGCGCGCTCGATAAACGGGTGAGGTCTGGCAAGACGCTTGCCGACCCTCTTCGGGTCGGCTGAATCAGCCAGGATCCTCATATCGGATGCCACGTGCTGGAAGCTGACGCCTTCCGATGCGTGTGAAGTCGCCACATACCGGTCGACATGATGGGCCAGGTGCCTTTCTTCGTTCTCCATCATTTCTTCGGCCCGTTGCCAGCTCGATCCGATGACAGCGATCGAGACGGACAGCGTCTGAAGGATGAAAGTCACGAAAAGGAGCCTGGCTCCGATCGAGACAAACACGGTTCAGGAAGCCTTCTTGAGTGGGCGATAAACGGAGGCATCGATCTGGTGTCGACGGAGCAGTCGTAGGAAGTTGCTCCTGTCCACAGCCGCTTCTTTTGCAGCGGCTGTGACGTTCCCGTGATGTCTTTCCAGTACGGAGGTGAGGTATTCTTTCTCGAATGCCTCAGACCATTTCTTTTTCAGCACGGTGTAGCTGCTGGTGAGGCTGTCGCTCTCGGCCCAGATGTCCTGCCCGGTCGGAGTGGATGCGACACTTGCGGACGGACCCCCCACTTGGACGGTGGCAAGGATCTCTTCGTTCCGCATCTCGAGTTTGTACTCGTTGACGGTTCGAGCCACTGCGTGCGTCATCTCTTCGATGTCGAAAGGCTTCTCGAGATAGTCGGTGGCACCCAGTCGGAGTGCACGGATCGCCGTGGATTTCTCTCCGTGGCCCGTCATGACGATGATTTTCAGATGTTTGTGGGTCGCTTTCACTTCGGTGGTGAGCGTGAGTCCGTCTTTTCCCGGCATGCGGATGTCGGTCACGATGACTCCGAGATCCGGGGTCGAGTCCACGATGGACCGCGCCTCTTCCGCTGACGAGGCAGTGACCACCCTGTATCCATCCCGTTCGAAGCGGGCTTTCAGAAGTTTACGGATGGTCTCTTCATCATCAACGATCATTACGACGGGTTCGGTGTTCATGCGGTCTCTCCTTCTGTTTGTGAACGGTCAATTTGAAAAAGAATGGTGAATTCGGTTCCCGCTCCCGGATGGCTGTTCACGCTGATGCGTGCTCCGGCCCGGGCGAGGATGCCATGGGTGATGCTGAGTCCGAGCCCGGTCCCTTTGCCGACCGGCTTGGTCGTGAAGAACGGGTCGAAAATCCTGTCGCGGACTTCGGGTGGCATGCCACATCCGTTGTCTGTGACCCTGACCAGGATGCCTTCCGCGGTATTGCGGGCCTCGATGGAAACCTTCGGTGCGGCGACACCTGAGGATTCGAGGGCGTCTTTCGCGTTGCTGAGTAGATTGACGAAGACCTGTTCCAATTGGATCGGGTTCGCCCGGGTGAGGGGAAGGTCGGATTCGACATCGAGTTCCAGGGTGACGCCTGCTTGGAGGAAGGTGTGTCGGAGGAGTCGCGAGGATTCCTCGATGGCATGTGCGACCGAGGTCGCTTGCAGTTCTTGTCCCGAGTCCCGTGCAAAAGTTCTCAATGATTTAATGATCTCAGCCATTTTCTTGGATGCAGAGACGATGTCATCCACGTATTCCGAGCCGACCGGCGAGAGTTTTTCCACATACTTGAGCTCTTGGCTGAATCCCATGATCGCTTGGAGCGGCTGGTTCAATTCATGTGCCACCCCGGTGGCGAGCTCCCCGAGAGAGGCGAGCTTAGCCGACTGGATGAGGGCTTGCTGCAAGGAGCGGAGTTGTTCGTAGGATTTTTGAAGTTCCAGATGTTGGTTCACCAATTGGTTCTGGAGATCGACTCTCGGACCGGTGTCTTCGAACATGACCAGCCAGGTCTGATCCGACGGTTTTCCGTAGGCGCTCACTCTCAGATCGACGGAAATGCGCTCTCCACGATCGTTTTCCAGAACGCGGCCTTCCTGCCTTCCGGGTGTCTCGAAAGCGCTCGGATGCACAGGTCGCTCTTGGGCCAGACCGAGGGCCCGCGCAGACAGGATTCTTGCCGGAGAGTGGACCCCGAACACAGTGATGAACTCAGGGTTGGGAACGAGACTGTTGTCCGACTTGCGGTAGAGCAACAGGGGGACCGGAAGGGCCTCAAGCCCATCGGGGAGAACGAGCGGTTCTGCGATTCGCTTGAGTCGCTTAATGGCCACCGAGGATCGCCTCCGCTTTTTCGAATTCCTTGCGGAACTGCTTTTCTATGCTTTCTGTGACATTCGGTGAGAGTCCGAGGGTCTTCGACAGTTCGTGGGCCTTGGATTCCATTTCAGGATCATGGCTCCCGGAGGCACCGATTCCCTGGAGGTGAACCCAGAGATTCGCCCAAGCGATGATTTGCCCGGATTTCGTGGCCGGGACACCGTGGTGGGAGAGGATGGCGTCTTCAACCAGTTCGGGGAGCTTCCAGTGTCTGGAGAGTCCGACACCGAGTGCGACATGGTCCTCGAATCCGAGATCCTGTTCGGCACGGATGAATGAAACCCGGTGTTCCAATGCATGGCGGGCGATCCGGGCCAATTGGTCCGGGGCCAGCTCCAAAAGGATGAGCTTGCCGACATCGTGCAACAGGCCTCCGATGAAGGCGTCGGAAGGTTGGGGAAGATTGAGACCCCTCGCAGTCAGCTCGGCCACTTGGCCCACAGCCAGTGAATGGATCCAGAAGGGGAGCAAGGGGAAATCCCTCAGTCCCGGGTTCTTGAACGATCCGAATACGGAAGAGGTGAGCACGACCTGGGCGATGGTGGTGAAGCCGAGATATTGCAGTGCTTTACGGATGTCCTTCACACCGCCCGGAACCGAATAGTACGAAGAATTCGCGAGTCTGAGAATCCTCGCCGTGAGTCCTGCGTCGGATTCAATGAGGCGCGAAATCTCGTCGAGCGTGGAGCCCGCAGACTGGATCCGTTCGGTCACCCGCATGGCCACTTGCGGGAGCACCGGCAACGAATGGATTTTCTGGATCCAGGAGTGTGTACTCATCTTCCTAGGTATCGGCTGACACAGGAAGGAACTTGAATGGGACGGGTGGAGGAGAAGGGGTGTCATGGCATTGACAGGGTTGACCCCGGCGACGCCATCCTTGACACTCTGAGAATGACTGGCGTCGCCCGGATCCCGATGCTTCCGATTTTTGCGTTGATCGGTGTCCAGTTCATTTACGGTTTCAACTATGCGGCTGCCAAGGTGATCTTGAACACTTATCCACCGGTGTTATGGGGGGCCGTCCGTCTTTTTGTCGCCGCCCTTCTGATGTTGACGATCGCCAGGCTCGCAGTGCCGAAAGAGAAACGAAGGATGGATCGTGACTTCCTGATCCGGACTTTTTTTTACGGGTTGATCGGTCTGGCACTGAATCAGGCCTTTTTCCTGCTCGGACTCAAATTCAGCACGACCACCAATTCGGCGATCCTGAATTCCATGATTCCCCTGTTCACGCTCGCCTTCGCCATCATCGCCGGAACTGAAAAGTTCAGCAAACTCCGGGGGGCGAGTTTCCTGCTCGCAGTCGCAGGTGCCGTGGTGATCCGGGACTTTTCGGATTTCAAGATCTCGAGCGACACCTTCAAAGGAGATGTCTTCACCCTTTTGAATTGTGCCTGTCTGGCCCTGTTCCTGACCCTGAGTCAGGGATTCTTCAAGAAGAACTCGCCACTCTGGGCGACCGCCTGGATGTTCTTCTTCGGATCCATGGTGTTGTTCTCCTTGTGTGTCGGGGATTGGCACCTGTTGGCCTCGGTGACCTGGGATCTCCGCTTTGCGGGAGCCGCCGCATACAACATCGTTTTTGCCACGATGATCGCCTACTACCTCAATTCCTGGACCCTGACCCAGGTCGGGCCTTCGGTGGTCGCCGTGTTCATTTATCTGCAACCCGTGATCGCCGTGCTGAACGGTTGGTACAACCTCGGAGAACCGATCGGGATCCGGACGGTTCTCGCGATGGGTCTCATTTTTCTCGGAGTCGGGGTCGGGGCTTTGAGGAGAAAAACATGAACCCTGTTTTCGCAGGTTTCTGGATCCGGGCTTCGGCCCATCTCATCGACTTCCTCATTTGGAACCTGCTCGAGCTTGCCATCGAGTACGGCATCACATGGCCGTTGAATTTGAACACAGTCTGGCAGCAGGTCATTTCCATCGTGGCGACACTGGTGATTCCTTACCTCTATTACGTCGAATGGCCCTGCAGAAAAGGGACCACGATCGGCAAATCCCTTTTCGGTATCCGGGTTGTGGACAGTGCGACAGGCGCACCGATGACACGGAGACAGGCAGTCGGTCGTTTGTACGCCTACCTGGTTTCTTATGCGGTCTTGGGATGTGGATTCCTGATGGTGGCTTTTCATCCCCAAAAGAGGGGCCTGCACGAGTGGATCTCGGGCACTCACAGCGTCCGAACCGGACGGACGCGGGTCACTTCAGCTTCAGATCCCACAGCTCCCTTGAAAACAGACGGAGCTCATTGAGTTGTTTCCAGACCTCGGCGCGGTATCCCTCGGGGGTGTCAAAGCACTCCTGCTCGAGGGTCCAGAGGTCCTGGTGCAGTTCGTTCACAGCCTTCTCAGGTCCCTGATTGCGGGCGATCTCGAGATACTTTTCTTTCTTGGAGGCGGTGGTATCCATAGATGTTTTTCAGAGTATCGGCTCGTGTTAGGATTGTAAACAAGTGAGCTCCCGAACGGCGATCCTCATGACGATGTTGCTCTCGGCTCCGTCTTGGGGCGTTCCCGTCTACCTCCCTGGGGATGAAGCGGCGCTTCCGCCTTTGTTCAGCCAGATTGCCAGTGCGCAAGGGAGTGCCTCGTCCGGAGTGAATGTGGTCAGCCTGAAGAACCGGAAGCGGTTTGCCGTGGCCGGTGAATGGTTCGACCCGGGAGACCGGGTCAGTTTGGGCGAGAACCGTGCACTCGAGGTGATCCACCAGGAATCGGTCAAATGGATCGGGGGAGGTGCTTTCCAGGGCCAGATTTTCAAGTCGGTCTGGGCAGAGGACGACCGGACCTTTGATGTTGCATTGAGTCGAGGTTGGATGAAGATCTGGATCAAGCCCGGAAAACTCAAACCCAAGATCCGGATCACGACTCCTGAAGAGCAGATTGACGCCACAGACGGTGAGTTTTGGCTCGGTGCGCACAAAGGAAAAACCGAACTCTATGTGATCCGGGGCGAGGTCAAGCTCAAGTCCTCCGAGGTTCCCTATGGGCGGCAAACTTACATCGTGAAGGCTAAAGACGGGGGAAAAGCGGGTTCCCGTGAATGGAATGCCGAGGCGATGGAAGTCCGGCTGGCATCCGCCTTTCCTGCCCTGGGTCAGCTGCTCAGTCGGTCCCAGCAGGATTGGGAGACCGGGAAATCGTCTCTGATTTACGCATCTTTCCGTCGTAAGGGGTGGCGCAAACATCATCGCTTCGACGGAATCGAACTGAAATAGCTTGCCCTGATGCGGGGTAGGGTTTAAGCTGACGACTCTTAAAAAATGTCGAGCCGTAGCGCAGCTGGTAGCGCACTTGGTTTGGGACCAAGGGGTCGCGAGTTCGAATCCCGCCGGCTCGACCATTTTTTTATCAAAACACTTTCCCGTAATCGAGCTGTAGCGCAGTTGGTAGCGCGCTTCGTTCGGGACGAAGAGGTCGTGGGTTCGAATCCCGCCAGCTCGACCAATTTTTCAGATTTGGGATGCTTTGCGGATCACAGACAGCGTGCTCTGATCCGAATCGTACACTCCGTACCAGCCTTGTTCTTCGTGGGGAGGATCTCCCAACAAGGGTTGTCCTGATTTCCAGAGTCCACCGGGAACGGTCGGCCGCGATTCGCCCGACCATGCCCAGAAGGCCACACCGGTTAAGAATCCTGTGAGCTTCCTGATCCGCGCCACTTCCGAGAACGTGTGCGCGAAGTAGCGATCACGATTCACGGTCGAAGAGCGGGGATCCATCGAGCGTTGATCGCGAGCGAGTCCGAATTCCTCGAGCACGAGCGGCTTTTTCATCAGCGCCGCGCGCTCGGCATGGGAACGGATCATCTGGCTCATCAAATTCATCGATTGGGTGAGCGTGGCGGGTTGTCTCGGGTCGTAGACTCCCCAGTTCTCCACCCACACGTGCAAAGTGGCGTAATCCACACCCGGTACGGAGTGGTCCTCCACAAAGTGGTTTCCGGCATCGGTCGGATTCAGAGTGTCGCCTTCACTGCCGGTGGTCACCAGATGATTCGGGTCGAGTTTCTTGATCAACCGGACGGTCGATCCCATCCAATCCAAAAATGCCTTCCGGTACTTTCCGCCCCGGGGCTCGTTCGCCAACTGCCAGGACAGGATGGTCGGGTCCTTTGCGTAGGGAATCCGGCTGATGGAGTTGATCCGGCCCACCACACGCTTCACGGCCTCGGCATGGAATGCCCGTGCCTTGGGCAAGGTGTAGAAACGTGAGGAATATTCCTGGAACGTGGACCAGCTTCCACCCGGATGGGGAGGAGGGTAGGGAATGGCGCTGTGTTCAGCCCAGGAGACATACTGGGCGAAGCCTCCCGACCAGGGCCAGAAGTTACCGAGGCACATCACCGCGGTGAGGTCCCGCTTCGCCATTTCCACCAACAAAAAATCCAGCCCCTCGAGCAAGGGTTCGTCGAATTGCCCCGGTGAGGTTTGGTTCGCCGGTGTGACCCGGTAGGGAGCCGTGTCGGGTCCTTCGCTCAATGCGATGATTCTCAGGTTCTTGACTCCGGAGGCCTGCAGTCGATCGAGCTCGCGGATCAATCGCGGGCGGTCCCCTCCGGTGCCTTTTGATCCGAGATTCATGCCTTGCCAGAAATTCGCTCCGACGAACACATAGGGCATTCCATTCCGTTCAAAGAGTCCGTCTTTGATCCCGACCCAGGTGTGAGAAGAAGCGAAGGCGGGCAAAGCGCGCATCAAAAGGAGTGAAAACAGGAACCAGGAACCGGATCTCATGCGCGTGTGTCTCCATGGGTGTCTTCACGGTGGAACTCCACCAGACTGTCGATCGGTTTGCGGATGATGCGTCCGGTACGGAGTCCCTCGGAGGCGAACACTTCACGGACTTCACGGGACAGCAGGTCGGCGATCGAGCCCACCAGGTTCACTTCGGTCTCTTGCCACCTGTCGTACTTCTTCAGCTGGCGGACGGCGAACTCGCGTAAAGCCGAATCGATCAAGGTGCGGGCGAAAGGATGTTCCCGGTGTTTGATCAAGAACTGCGCGAATTTCGCAATGTGCACGTTCTGTCCTTCGCCTCCGTAGATCCGGTGTAAGACGGCGTCTTTGCCTTCGGGCCAGAGGGTGTTGAAGTCCTGCTCCAGGTCGGCCGGCAGTTCACGGTAGTACCAAGCCCGGAGGGCCAAGCGCCCCAAGTGCACCCCTCCGCCGTCATCGCCGAGGACATGTCCCAAGGCAGGGATGTTGTCGACGACTCGATTTCCATCGTAACGACAGGAGTTCGAACCGGTTCCGAGGATTCCGGAGATCCCGGGCTTTCTTCCGCAGGTGGCGCGTGCCGCACCGAGGAGATCGTGTTCCACTTCGATCCTGGCACGGGTGAACACCCGCTTCAGGCCCTCCCGCATGATCGAACAAAAGTGTTCATCCGGACACCCTGCTCCGTAGAAGTACAGAACTTGGATCTCCTGAACCGGAATCACTTTTACAAACTCCTGGACGCTCAGTACGGCCTCTACTTTGTCGGGACCGTGAAAATAAGGATTCAAGCCCATCGTGTGGGCATGGGTCACCGAGCCGTCCGGCTTGATCAGGGCCCAATCCGCCTTGGTCGATCCGCTGTCCGCCACCAGGATCATGTTCGACCTCCCTCGCTAGAAAGCTTGCGAGAAGTGAGCAAGATGTAGAGGTAGCTCAAGAAAGGCACGGCATACGACCAACGGAGGGAGACATGATCGGCGAGCACGCCTTGCAGGAGCGGGATGAGGGCTCCACCGACGATGCACGTGCAAAGCAGTCCCGAAGCATAGGGCGTGGCCTTACCGAGGCCGCTCACACTCAGAGAGAAAATGGTGGGGAATTGGATGGAGTTGAACAACCCGATCAGAATGACGGCCCAGGTGGCGACGGCCGGATTGCCGGAAGTGACCCCTGCGACGATCAGAATGAGGCACAGGAGCACTGAACCCGCGAGGACCTGCTCGGGTCGGATTCTTGCCGTGAGGACACTCCCGATGAAGCGCCCGACCATGGCTCCGCCCCAGTAGAATGCGACGTAGCGTCCGGCTTGTTCCGGGCTCATTCCGGCAACCGAGGCGTCTCCAAGCCAGGAAACCAGGAAGCTTCCGATCGAAACTTCGGCGCCCACATAAAAGAAAATAGCGAACATGCCGAGCACCAACCGGGGATGGTCTTTCAGGGTCTGTCCGTAGCGGCGGAGTGAGTCCATGAACGATCCTTCATCATCCGGAATCTCTTGATTGGAAAATTCGCTCATCGACGGGAGTCCGATCCGTGAAAACACCAAGGCCACCGTGATCAACGAAAGCGTCAGAATCAGGTAGGGGATCTGGATCGCGCGGATTTTATCCGCGTTTTCGAGAATGAGCAGGCTGCCTGCGAGCGGTGCGAGGGTGGTGCCGAGTGAGTTGAAAGCCTGGACCAGGTTCAGTCGGAAGGCGGCCCCTTCCGGGGATCCGAGCAGGGTGACATAGGGGTTCACTGCAACCTGGAGGAGGGTGATGCCCGAGGCGAGGACGAACAGGGAAGCGAGAAACACCGGAAAGGATCCCGACTGGGCCGCAGGGATGAAACCCAAAGTACCCAGGGCCGCGGTCGAGAGTCCGGCCACGATGCCGAAGCGGTAGCCCCGTGCGTGGGTGATCCGGCCCGAGGGAATCGACATGAAGAAGTAGGCCGAGAAAAAACACACCTGAACCAGCATGGCCCGAGTGAAGTCGAGCTCGAATAGGGCTTTCAGATGGGGGATCAGGATGTCATTGAGACAAGTGATGAAACCGAACAGGAAAAAGAGCGAAGTGACGAAGATCAGGGGACGACGGGTGGTATTCATGGGTGCCCATGGTCATACCCGATCCCGGGTCCTCCGGCATCCAAAAAGCTCAGTTCTCGAGTGCGGCACAGGCGAGGGCGACTTGCCCGTCCCACGGCCCGTTTCCTCGAATCGTCAGCATCCCTTCATAAATTCCCCGGGCCTTCCCGGCCACACCCGGAAGGGCTGCTGAATCGCGGGGGAGGCGTGCGCGGCGACTCAACTGGATCTGAACTTCGATGCCTGAACGGCCTCGGACCACGATGCGGGAGCCATCCTTACTGACCCGGGTCCGGGCAGGGGGATCCCCGATTCCATCCGATAGTTGCTTTTGGGTGCCGGCCAGGTAGGGGAACACGCTGAGGCTACGCCAGTCCTCGGCGGCCACGACGCTCACCTCAAGGTCCGCCTTGCCGGCAAGAGGGCTGGTCGAGAGGCAGAGAAACTGCTCTGGAGTGGAGGATGCAAAAGCGGAAGAGGCGAGGCTGGCGAGGATCAGGGAAAGCATGCCGGTGGTTTATATGCGGCGCATCACCTTGTCAACCCCGGTTTTCGGGTGGGGGGGTTGCAGGGGGGGGAATTCTCGGGTTAGCCTCGCTCCACCATGAAAAAAGTACTTTTGATCGGTTGCGGGATGCAGGCCTACGGGGCCGCTTTGGATCTTCTGACTTTCGGTAAGCCTGAAGAGCTGGTTCTGGCGGATGCCTTTCCGGAGATGATCACCAAGCTCACCGCTTTTTTGCAGAAGCACGCCTCGCCCAAGAAGCTGAGCTCCCTGAAATTGGATGCCGGCGACATCGAAGCCACTGCCCGCGCCGCTCAGGGCTGTGACCTCATCCTGAACACCGCTCCATACAAATACGCAGTCGACATCACCCATGCCGCCATCCGGGCGAAGGTTCCCATGGTCGACCTGGGCGGAGACACCGACATGGTGCTCAAGCAACTCGCTCTTTCCGAGCAGGCCAAGGCCGCCGGCATCACCATCATTCCCGATTGCGGCATGGGACCCGGCATGACCAACATCACCGTGGGGCATGCGATGGAGTTGCTCGATTCGGCCGAGACCATCATCACCCGCGACGGAGGAATCCCTCTCAATGCGAAACCACCCCTGTTTTACCATCTGGTGTTCGCCATTGAGACCCTCACCAACGAGTACACCGGCATGACCACCCAGATGCGGGACGGAAAAATGATCGAGATCGCTCCGATGACCGAGATCGAACAGTGCGACCTGCCGGTGGTGGGCAAGGTCGAGGCCACGCACGGGATGGGTATGCTCTCGACTCTTCCTTGGACCTACGAAGGTCGGGTGAAAAACCTCGAGAACAAGTTCGTCCGCTATCCCGGGCACCTCACCTTCTTGAAAACACTCCGCGATGTGGGGTTCTTTTCGCGTGAAACGCTTCAGACCGAAAACGGTCCGTTCCAGCCGCGCGCCATGACCAAGGCCGTGATGGAGAAATTCCTGATGCCGAAAGGCGGAGAGAAGGACGTGTCTTTCATCCAGACCATCTCCGAGGGCACGAAGAACGGCAAGAAGGTCACGGTCGAACACTGGATCTGTGATTACTCGGATGAGAAGACGGGTCTCACCTCCATGCAACGGACCACCGGGTTCACCGCCTCGATCGTAGGCCAGATGATCGTGAACGGTCAGCTGACTGCAAAAGGGGTTCTGCCGCCGGAACTGGGCGTGCCGAAGCTTCCGTTCTTCGAGCTCATCCAGACCCGTGGCTTCGAGTTCAAGTGGTCGATGAAGGACGCCTGAGCCGGATTCAGAACGCCCGCTTACGCTTGGATGAAGGCAGAATGTGGAGCATTTCGCGGTATTTCGCTACCGTCCTCCGCGCGATGTCGACATTCTCTTTGGCCAGTAGATCGACCAGTTGTTGATCGGAGAGGGGACGCTTCGGGTCCTCTTTGGTGATCATCTGCTTGATCCGCTCTTTGACCGCCGAGCTGGCCACAGCTTCCCCACCGTCGCTCGAGGCGATGCTTGAGTTGAAGAAGTATTTGAGCTCGAAGGTTCCGACCGGAGTGTGGACGTACTTGTTCGTGGTGACGCGTGAAATGGTCGACTCGTGCATGCCGACGTCTGCGGCGATGTCCTTCAGGACCATGGGTTTCAGGTAACGGGCACCCTTTTCGAAAAAGTCTCTCTGCCGGGCAAGGATCGCTTCGGTGACCTTGTAGATGGTCTTTTGCCGGTTCTGGATGGATCGGATCAACCAGAGTGCGGCCCGCAGCTTGTCTTGGACGTACTCTTTGGCCTTGCCACCGGTCTCTTTACCGGCGGCGGTCGCCGCGTTCTCTTTTTGGACGATGGACTTGTAGTAGTTCGAAACCCGGAGACGCGGTATCCCGTCGTCATTCATGTGGATCACGTACTGTTCGCCGATCTTATGGATGAAAATGTCGGGTTGGATGTACTGGGTGTCGGGCTCGGTGAATACATGGCCGGGACGGGGCTCGAATTCATGGATGATCCGTTGGGCCTCGACGGCTTTTTCGATGGGGATGTTCAGCGCTTTGGCGATGGCAGGGATGTTGTGCTTTTCGAGCTCGACCATGTGGTGCTCGATGATGGTCTCCACTTCCGGAACCCGGGGCTGGAGGAGTCGGGCCTGGATGAGCAGGCACTCCTTGAGATTTCGCGCCCCGATCCCGATCGGATCGAAAAGCTGGATCATTTTCAGGATTTCTTCGGCGTCCTCGAGCTCGATGCCGGATTGAGTCGCGATCGTGGGCAGGTCCCCTTCAAAATATCCGTCGTCATTCAGTCCGGCGATGATCAGCGAGGCCAAACGCTGCTCGTTCTCCATCAGGTTCAGCATCGACAGCTGCCACTGGAGATGTTCTTCGAGAGAGGTGGTCTTGGTGAGGGTGTTTTCGTACGTCGGAGTCTCGTCAGGCGTCTCCTTCATCGACGGAGCGCTTCCGGATCCCTCGTTGTAATCCTCCAAATAGGCGTCCCAGTTCACCTCGTCCTTACCGGCCAGGGATTGTTCCTCGGGCTTCGGCTCCTGGACCTGGGATGCCTCGTCGGTCTGTTGTTGGATCTCCGGGTCGAAGGTCTCGTCACCTGCGGCGGTCGCCAGGTTGTCTTCGGGGGCCTCGTTTTCGGCAGCTTCTTCGAGGACAGGGTTCTCGGTGAGCTCCTGGTTGATCAACTCCGCCAATTCCATGTGATTCAGTTGCAAAAGCTTGATCGCCTGTTGCAGCTGGGGAGTCATCACCAGATTCTGTTGTTGTCGCAGGCCCTGCTTCAGCTGAATGCCCATGTCATCATTCTAATGGCTCAGGCGCGGAAATTGCAGAAAAAAATGGTTTTTATTTATTCAATTGTTTTAGTTTAGAATTTGAAGTTCTCGCCGAGATACTTTTCGCGCGCCGCCTTCGAGTTCGCAATTTGTTCGGGTGTTCCCTGCACGAAGATGACTCCTTCTGACAAGATGAGTCCCCAGTCACAAATGGAAAGAGTTTCACGGACATTGTGGTCCGTGATCAACACACCGATGCCCCGCGCCTTCAGCGTGAGGATCATCTTCTGGATGTCCGCCACCGCAAGAGGGTCCACTCCCGCGAACGGCTCGTCGAGCAGGATGAATGCCGGGTTCAGCGCGAGCGCTCGCGCAACTTCGACGCGTCTCCGCTCACCGCCTGAAAGTGTGTAGGCCGGTTGTTTCGACACATGGTTGAGGGTGAACTCATCAAGCAACTTGCGCAGACGTTTTTTCCGCTCGTCATGGGGGATCTTCAAGGTCTCGAGCGTCGCCATGATGTTCTCTTCGACCGTGAGTTTCCGGAACACCGACGGTTCTTGCGGCAAGTAGGCGAGTCCGCACTTGGCCCGCTCGTGCATCGGGAGTCGGGTGATGTCCCGTTCGCCCAGATGGACTTCGCCTTCATCGGGCATGATGAGGCCCGTGATCATGTAGAACGTCGTCGTCTTTCCCGCTCCGTTCAGTCCGAGGAGTCCGACCACCTGTCCCGAAGCGACCTCGAGACTCACGCCTTTGACCACTTTCCGCTCTTGATAGGATTTGATCAGCCCGGTCGCCCGGAGTTTTTTGGTCTCAGTTCCCGTAACTTGCATTGCTCTGTCTCACTTCGATGGTGTCGGAATCCCGGTGGAACAAAATGATCTCGCCCGTGATGGTATCACGGTCCTGGTAGAGTTGCGGAAATTCGGAGAGTGTCACGAGTCCGCTCTCCACGGAGTAGGTGCCCCTTCCTCCCGTCCCACTGGTTTTACGGCCGGTCTCGGTTGTTTCCTCGAACCAGACGTCTTTTTCAGCCCGAACCGTCTGGAGTTCCTTCTCGCCGGAGAGATCGAGTTCGAGGTTCCTCGCTTTGAGTTCGAAAGCGGGTTCCATCAAGCGGACGAACTGTTCTTGGATCGGGCGCTTCTCCGACATCGTGAAGGCAAGCCTTCCCAGGTTCTCGGCGTAATCCGCTGAATCGGAGAGGATGGCGAGATCCCTCGCGCTCCGGGTCTTGACCTCGACCCGTTGAAGCAGTCTCAAGTGCTCCGGGGCGTCTGCGAGATAGTCCAAGCCGTAGGCCGAGAAGGTCACCTGGTTCCGCCCTTTGACGTGTCGACCTTGGACCCGGACGGTCGCCGGTACCCGGATGTGAAGGGTGGGGCGGGTGATGAGTTCGGCGGTCTCAGTCAGGATTTCAGCGCCTCCGGGTAGGCGGACCCGGACGTCACCCAGGAAATGAATCACGTGGTCCTTTTGCCGGTACAGGGCTTCCTTGGAGAGGATGACCATCCTGTCGGCGGTGGTCACCTCCAGGTCCCTGAAGTGGGTGAGCTCGTCTTTTTGAAAGCTCACCGATTTCCGGGCGGACAGAAGGAATTCCGGGGAGCGTTGATGGGACGAGGCGATCCTGAGGTCCCGTAAGCTGTAAGAAGGAGGGGTGTTTTCGGGGAGTTGGCTGACCGCCAGGGTCTCCGGCTCGTTTTGGAGCAGTCCCAAAAGATCCCTGGGGTGGATGACCCTCATGCCCCCGAAATCATCTTCGAGCGAGGAAGGGGACAAGAGGACGAAATGGCTGACGAAAAACAGGACCAGGCCCGCCAAGAGCACGGACTGGAGTGGGGACTGTCTCGACCATTTCACCGAATTGGACACTTGCTTCAGTATTGCATCTTTCCGCGCCAAGGTGTATCCCTGATAGCCTGTTCATTTCGTGGAAGGAGGTGAAATCATGCCAGGAATCGTCATTCGTGAAGGGGATTCGTTCGAAGCGGCCCTCAAACGTTTCAAGAAGCAAGTCGAGAAAGCCGGCGTTTTGGCCGAAGTCCGCAAGCGTGAGGCATTTGAAAAGCCTTCCGTGAAGCGCAAGAAGAAAGACATTGCGGCGCGTAAGAATCGCGGTAAGCGCGGATTCAGCAGCCGTCCGAAGAAGTCCTACTGAGGATTTCGCGGAAGTCATTTTGTTTCAAAAAGGCCCTTTGCCACTGGCAAAAGGGCCTTTTTTTCTGCTAGGGTTAGGCCCATGCCCAGCATCAAAGAGATCAACCAGGAGAACATGAAAACCGCAATGAAGTCGGGGGACAAGTCCACGACCCAGTTTGCCAGGACCCTGCATGCCGCCATCCGGAAGCGCGAGGTGGATGATCGCAAGGATCTGGATGACGCGGAAACCCTGAAGTTGATCTCCACTCTGCTCAAGCAACGCGAAGAGTCGATCACCCAGTTCAAGTCGGGTGGACGCGAAGACCTGGTGGCCGCCGAGGAGGCGGAAGCCAAGTACTTGCGCCAATTCATGCCTGCGCAAATGAGCGCAGATGAGCTGAAGCCCCTGGTGGCCGCCGCGGTTTCCGAAGCCCAGGCCAAGGATGCCAAAGACCTCGGTAAAGTGATGAAAGTCCTCCTTCCAAAGGTTCAAGGGCGTGCCGACGGTAAGCTGGTGAACCAACTCGTTCGCGAAGCGTTGGGCGGCTGAGTCGATTTTGAAAATCAGAACGCGTTTCACCCCCGAATGGATCCAGTCGCTGAAGGCGGCTTTGCCCCTCCACGAGGTGGTTTCGGAGAACGTCGAGTTGCGCAAGACCGGGGCCCGCTTCATGGGGCGGTGTCCTTTTCACGGGGACCGCTCTCCTTCTTTTTCAGTGAACCGTGAGTTCTATTATTGTTTCGGGTGCAAAGAAACGGGTGATCTCATCAAATTCGTGATGCAGCTCCACGGACTCAGTTTCGAGGAAGCATGCGAAGATCTGGCCGAGAAAGCGAAGATCCAGCTCCCCGAAGGTGGAGAGGCCCTGTCGAGCGAGGAAGAGCGCGCCATCCGGATCAAACGCGAGCGACTCCAGAAAGCCGTGCGCCTCAATTACTTCTCCTCGTTGCAGTACTACCACGAGAACCTTCAGCGAGGGACCGGGTCTCCGTTGTTCATCGAGGCGAGGGAATATCTGAAAAAGCGCGGAATCAGCGCTGAAACCGTCGAAAAGTTCCAAATCGGTGTGGCAGGCGCCCAAGCTGACGGTCTGGTTCAATACCTGACCCGGGCCCGCGCGCCGCTCGACATCGCGAGGGATTTCGGTCTCATCCGGGCCTCGCAGAAAACCCAGGGCGATTATGATTTTTTCAGGGAGCGTCTCCTGTTTCCGCTCATCGACCCCCGCGGAAGGATTCTGGGTTTTGGAGGAAGGATCCTGCCTTCGGTCGAAAAAAAGCCGTCCGAATTCAAGCTTCCGAAGTATTTGAACAGTGCCGAGAGCGAGTTGTTCCAGAAGTCCCGGTTCTTGTTCGGTTTGACCCAGGCCAAGCGGGCCATCCGGGAAGAGGAGGTGTCGATCGTCGTCGAGGGTTACTTCGACGTGATTGCACTCCATCAGGCCGGGATCGAGAATGCCGTGGCACCCTGCGGAACCGCATTGACCGAGGATCACTTGAAAACCCTCACCCGGCTCGGGCCCAGGGTGATCGTGTTTTTCGATCAGGATGAGGCCGGCATCCAGGCAACCGTGAAGTCGATGGAGCTCGGCCTCAGAATGGGGCAGTTGCTCTACGGGATTTCATTCGCCAGCAAACTCGACCCTGACGAGTTCCTTCTTGAAAGCCCCGAGGCGAACTTGAAACAGCTCCGCCAGTGGATCCAGGAAGCCACCCCCTTGCTCGATCGGGAGCTCGATCGCTTGTTCCGGGAGAGTGAAGGTCAGGTGGAGAAGCGGTCCGCCGCAGTGAAGCAGGCCGTTCAGTGGTTGACCCAGTACACAGACCCGGTGGGGCGGGCGATCCGGGTCTCGGATCTGGTCAAACGTTGGGACGTTCCCCCGGCCGCGCTCGGTGCGTTGTCCAAGGATCTCGATGGAAGGGTGGGTGTCCCGCCCCGGCGTCCGGCCCCTGTGGTCTCGGTCGATCCAAGGCGTGCTCCGCCACCCGGTGGACAGAAAAAACGAGCCCCTTTGACCCCCTATGACAGGCAGTTGCTGCAATATTTCGTGAAGGCCCGGGAATTCGGTTCCTATTTCCTCGAAGCCCGCCGCCAAATGCATGAAAAAGATTCACTCCCGGAACTCTTTGATGACACCGAAGTTCAGAATTGGGTTCGGATGATCCTGGAAGACCCTGCCGGATTGGAGCGACTCAAGGAGGCTCCGGAATCCTGGGTTCAGGGGCGTGTTTCGTTGGAGTTACAGTCAGTTATTATGGAGGGTCTGCTCCAGGAGCGCATCCAGGGAGACGAGGCGCAGTTGCGCGCACTGCTTCGTCGGGGTGTTTACAAGTCCTGGGCACGGTTTTCGCATAGGATCCGGGAAGAGATGGTACGGGTTGAGCAGGCCCAAGATATGGAAAAATTTAAGGAATTATCCCAACAATTCCTTGACCTGCAGAGGAAATTAAAGGAATTTGAAGAGTCTTATGTCTCAGGAAAAAACGACTAATGCTTCGGGGAAAGTGAACCGGAATCACAAGGATATCAAAAAGCTCATGGACCTCGGTGTCCAGCGCGGTTTCCTTTCTTACGTGGAAGTGCATGAGTTGCTCCCTGTCGAGATGGTCTCTCCTGAAGAGATCGACGAGGTGATGGTGCTCCTCGCGGAGAATGAAATCGAGATCACCGATGGACGTCGCCGGCCTGAAGACGGAGAAGAAAAAGAAGAAGGGTTCCTCGAAGAAGTCGGTACCGAGGCTCCCGCGGCTCCTGAAGAAGAGTTGCAGTCGGATGAGTCAGGCGACCTGGTCTCGACCGCCGAATACGCCAAAGGCACGGACCCTGTTAAGCTTTATCTGAAAAAAATGGGATCCGTCTCCCTGCTTACCCGTGAGGGTGAAGTCGCGATCGCCAAGCGGATCGAAGAAGGCGAACTCGAGATCCTTCGTGCATTGTTGGCCTCCAGATTGGGAACGATGGCGATCGTCGATCTCGGTGAACGCCTCGAAACTGCGAAAACCAAGGTGAAAGATGTGATCCGCGGTGTGGAAGACGAAGTCTCCCCCGAGGATGAGAAAGAGTACCTCGATCGCGTCATCCGCGCGGTCTCCAAGGTGAAGTCGCTCCTCAGCTTCCAGGAGAAGATGGACTCCAAGCTGGTCGGTCCCGAGGCGCGTAAGACTCCCGCCAAGGAAAAAGAAGCGATTCGCGGGGAGATCAAGAAGAAGGAACGTCAGGTCGAAACGGCGTTCCAGAACATCGCCTTCAACCGTAAAACGATCAATTTCCTCTCGGCGCAGATCAAGGAATACTGGAACCGCGGACGCGAAGCCCAGAGCGAACGCCAAAGGGTCTATGAATATCTCGGAGTGAAGAGCCAGGATGAGTTCGTCGGCGTCATCGAAGATGCCAAAGACCTCGCCAAGTTGCCGGTCATCGCCAAGAAGTACGATCTTCCGGAAGCGAAGCTGGTTCAATTGATGGCTCAAGAAGACGACGTCGTGAAGCGTTTGCTCCGCCTCGAGAGCGAGTCCGGCGTGACGGTCGAAGAACTGAAGCGGATCAATGAAAGCTTGATGATCGGAGAACGCAGTGCTGACACCGCCAAGAGCGAGTTGGTCGAGGCGAACCTCCGTCTGGTCGTTTCGATCGCGAAGAAATACACCAACCGTGGTCTTCAATTCCTGGATTTGATCCAGGAGGGCAACATCGGTCTGATGAAGGCCGTCGACAAGTTCGAATACCGTCGAGGCTACAAGTTTTCGACTTATGCGACCTGGTGGATCCGTCAGGCGATCACCCGTGCCATCGCGGACCAGGCCCGCACCATCCGGATTCCCGTGCACATGATCGAGACGATCAACAAGTTGGTCCGGACCCAGCGGACCCTGATGCAACAGCTCGGTCGCGAGCCACAGCCGGAAGAAATCGCCACCAAGATGGAGATGCCGGTGGACAAGGTCCGCAAGGTCCTCAAGATCGCCAAGGAGCCGATTTCTCTCGAAACTCCGATCGGTGAAGAGGAAGATTCTTCACTCGGAGATTTCATCGAAGACAAGAACATCATCAATCCGGCCGAGGCCGTGATCAATCTCAACCTCTCCGAGCAGACACGGAAGGTGCTTTCGACTCTCACTCCGAGAGAAGAGAAGGTCCTTCGCATGCGGTTCGGAATCGGTGAGAAATCCGACCACACCCTCGAGGAAGTCGGCCAAGATTTCTTTGTGACCCGGGAACGGATCCGTCAGATCGAAGCCAAGGCTCTCCGGAAGTTGCGTCATCCGAGTCGGGCGAAACTTCTGAAGGCATTCACGGACTGATTCCGGATCTACTTGATCTGGATGACGCTCAGGTTCGGTCCTCTTTTTTGAAACACCTCTTCGGGCAGTGAGGCTTTGATGGTCTCTGCCAGCTTCTTGAGGAGGTTCTGCTTGTATTGGGAGCGCCGGAAGACGAGTGAAATCTCGCGGGTGGGTACCGGGCTCTTGATGTCCTTCAGTTGTTGTCTGCGCGAGCCGGTGATCCGGGCTCCGGCCAGTGCCGGGAGGAGGGTGTATCCGTGGCCCTGGTCGATGAGGGAAAGCAGGGTTTCCATGCTTCCGCTTTCAAAGCTGACATTCTTGAACACGGCGGAGGTTTTCCGGGCCGAGCAGAGTTTGACCACCTGGGTGCGGAAACAATGACCTTCGGAGAGTAGCCAGATCCCGTTCGAGGTGAGTTGATCCTCGGTCACCGATTTCAGTCGTGCCAGAGGATGATCGGCGGAAGTGTAGACCTGGAAAGGCTCGTAATAAAGCGGGCGTTCATCCAGGGTGGGGACGTCGAGGGGAGTGGCGAGAATTCCGACATCGATTTCATCACGATCGAGGGCGTCGATGATCTCACGTGTGGTGATCTCCCGGATATTGAGGTTCACCTTGGGAAGGGCGGATGCGAACTCCCCGAGGAACAAGGGCAGCAGATAGGGTGCAACCGTCGGGATGACACCGATCTTGAAATCTCCGCTCGGTTCCAAGCTCCGTTCTGTGGTGAGGTGTTCGAGTTTTGCGAATTCACGGAGGATGGTCTTGGCTTGTTCGATCAGGGGGATGGCTTCCGGATTCGGAAGGATGGGCTGCTTCGAACGGTCGAAGAAGGTCACGCCGTACTCCTCCTCCAGTTTGTGAAGTTGCATCGAGAGGGTGGGTTGGGAGACATGGCAGGCCGCAGCCGCCTTTCCGAAATGGCGGTGTTTGTCGACGGCGACAAGGTATTCGAGCTGGGTCAGTGAGGCCATGGGAGATCTCCGATCATTTTTTTCTATGGTAATGCTTTTTTGATTGATCGTCCAGAGGGGCGGCGGTTACTCTTACGGTCGTGAGAGTCCTGATCGCCGGAGCCAGCGGATTCATCGGCCGCGCATTGATCGAACGCCTTCTCGCCGATCCGGAATGCGAGGTGGTCGCCCTTTCCCGTAGACGTCAGGACAGTGATCATCCCCGGCTTCATTGGCGCCAGTGCGATCTTTTCTCGATGAAGCAGCTGAGCGAGGCGATGGTGGGATGCAGTCGCGCGTTTTATCTGGTGCACTCCATGCTTCCGACCGCGGCTTTGGATCAGGGGTCGTTTTATGATTTCGATCTCATTCTCGCTGACAACTTCGCACGCTGCGCACGGGCCGAAGGAATCGGGCACATCGTCTACCTGGGTGGGATGATTCCCGAGCAGGAAGAACTGTCTTGGCACTTGAAGAGTCGCTTGGAGGTGGAGACGGTTCTCCGCCTGAGTGGGATACCTTGTACCGTATTGCGTGCCGGGTTGATTCTCGGTCGGGGTGGCTCTTCTTTTGACATCCTCATGAAATTGGTTCAGCGGCTGCCTTGGATGGTGTGTCCGGCTTGGACCCGGACCGTCTCCCAGCCGATCGCGCTGGAGGAGGTGATCGAGGCGCTTCTCCGGAGTCTCTCGGAGCCACGTCATTGTAACCGGGTGTACGATCTTGGTGGACCGCAGGTGATGACCTATCAGGAGTTGCTGTTGAAGACCGCCGAGGTGCTCGGGGTCAAGCGGAGATTGTATTCTTTCAATCTGATTCCACTCGGTCTCTCGAGGTTGTGGGTCTCGTTGATCACAGGATCACCTCGCGATCTGGTGTATCCCTTGGTGCTTTCTCTGAAACACCCGATGGTCGCCCGTGAAGGGCAGCAATGGCCGGACTGGAAGCATGAGCGGATCACGGTCGGGAGTGCATTGCTCTCATCAGTTACGTCACGGAGTGGGCGGGGAAGGGTCTCTCCGGTTCCCTCTGCTCCCGAATCGAGGGTGGTCCGTTCGGTACAGCGTCTGCCGTTGCCGGCCGGCTGGAATGCAGAGCGGGTTGCAGAAGAGTATTTCCAGTGGCTTCCACGGTTCTTGTTTTTCATCGTCAGGGTTCGGGTCACGGGCGTTGAGTGCTCGTTCTCCCTGCTTTCACGCCGATGGGTGTTGCTCAAGCTCGAGAAGAGCGTGGATCGCTCCACTCCGGACCGGCAATTGCTCTATGTCCGGGGAGGCTTGTTGGCGGCTTCCGGGGCGCCTCGAGGGCGTCTGGAGTTCAGAGAGGCGCTGGACGGGCAGGTGATTTTGGCTGCTCTCCATGATTTTGTGCCTGCGCTGCCCTGGGTCATTTACCGTTTTTCTCAGGCCTTGATCCATGTCTGGGTGATGGGTGCCTTCAGACAGCATCTCCGGGCTATTTCTAAATAATTGATATATTGAGTATTTTTTAGATTCTTCAGAAAGTCTAAGAATACTAAACTATTTTGCTTAAGCTTTTCCATACCCGACCGATATGTTCAACAACAGAACAACAGTGGATCAGAACGGTCCACTAAACGCCCCGACAACAGCGGGGAGAAAGAAGGATGGTATGGGACTTCGTATTAACACTAACGTACAGGCACTTGCAGCACAGCGTAACTTGGGGGTTTCGAACCTGAAGCAACAGAGCTCACTCGAGAAGATGGCTTCCGGTACCCGGATCTCCAAGGCGGCTGATGACTCCGCCGGTTTGGCGATTTCCGAGAAGATGAGAGCGGACATCCGCTCCCTCCGCCAGGACAGCCGTAACGCCAACGACGGTATCTCCCTGGTGCAAGTGGCCGAAGGCGGCATGAACGAAGTGAGCAACATTCTCACCCGTTTCCGCGAACTGTCGATCCAGGCAGCATCGGACACCATCGGTGACAAAGAGCGTGGCTTCATCAACAAGGAAGTCCAGCAGCTCCGTGCCGAAGTGGACCGGATCGCCGCCACAACCGAATTCAACGGACACAAGCTTCTGGCCGGAGAAGGTGAAAAGCTCGAGATCCAAGTCGGTCTCAACAACTCTCCTGAAAACGACCGTTTCGTTTTCGACACCCAGAAGATGAAGACCAGCCTCGACGGCCTCGGACTCGGTGACATCAACACCGAGAGCAAAGAAGCCGCTCAGACCAACCTGGCCAAGATCGATGCCGCGATCACCACGCTCTCGGAGAACCGCTCTGAAATCGGTGCGCTCCAGAACCGTCTCGGATCTTCGGTGCAGAACCTCGCGATCTATGAAGAAAACCTTTCTGCCGCCCGCAGCCGTATTTACGATGTGGACATGGCAGCTGAAAGCTCGGAGATGACCAAGAACAGCATCCTGTCCCAGGCAGGTACCTCGGTTCTCTCTCAAGCGAACAGCAATGCTCAAATGGCGCTCAAGCTCCTCGGTTGATCCGAGGGGCTTGGCCCGGAGGGATGAAGAATCCCTCACCTAGAGATAGAGATTCTCCGGGTCGATCTTCGTTCTCAGTAGTGCAACAAGTTTAGGATCGGGGTCAGGTGTCACTGACAGATTGGTCGCGATCCTAATGTCCCAACCGCAGTTCTGTTTGACTTGGTCGATGGTGACTCCCTCGTACACCTCGGTGAGAGTGAGCTCACCATCGATCACTTCAAGAACTCCGAGGTCAGTGATGGCCTTGGTGGGACCGCCACCTGGGAGTCCGAGTTCGGACCGGGTTTTTCCAAGGTAACGGGAAGGTCTCGATGAGGCCATCCGGGAACCGGGAGAGGTGACAAAGTCACATTTCTCCACGAAGCTCTTCGGGGACATCCTCATCATGAGGAGAACACGTTGGGAGTGGGTCGCGATCTCGCAAGCCCCTCCCGAGCCGGGGAGACGGATCTTCGGGTTGTCATAGTCACCGATCACGGTGGTGTTGATGTTCCCGTAGCGATCGAGCTGGGCTCCTCCGAGGAACCCGACTTCGATCAGGCCTCCCTGGAGGTAACTCTGGAAGATGTCCGCTTGGGACACGATCGCCAGGGAGTCTGTCACCAGGGTGGGATCCCCGATGGAGACCGGAAGGCGGGCGGGCAGGGTGCCGATGGTGCCGCTCTCGTAAATCATGTAAAGCTCGGGAGCATGTGTGGCCCGGGCGAGATTACAGGCGAGATTCGGCAGGCCGATGCCCACAAACACCACTTCACGATTCTGAAGTTCACGGGAAGCCCGGATCGCCATGCGCTCCGACGGCTTGATTTCAATATCCATAGTCCACCCCCTCACATTTCCGGGGTTTGGCACGCAGTCGATCGATCAATCCCGATCCTGCTTTCTGCAAATAGGCTTGGCGGTCCTTCACGCCGAAAACAAATTCATTCAGATAGTCCTGATAGGTTTTCGGATCACGGGAGATTTCCTCCCACTTCACGTAAAAATCGTTGTCGCGGTCATAATAGCCCTGCGCGTACGAAGGGTGACATCCCCAGGGTTCGTGAACCACATGGTCCACCAGGATGCCAGGGATGAGTGTCCTGTTCGGGTCGCTCCGGATCACGGAGGTGTCTACAATCTCTTCTGCAACGATGATCACACGCTTCGAGGCGAAGGCCACTTCTTTCTGGGTTCCCATCAAGCCCCAGACCTGTGAGTTCCCTTCTTTGTCCGCGCGTTGGACGTGGATGATCGCCACATCCGGATTCACTGCGGGTACCGTCGCAAAACGTTGCCCGGTGTAAGGGCAGATCACCGACTTGATCTTCGGATTGGCTTCCTCGATGTGGGTCCCTTCGAAATTCTTGAGCGTCCAGAAGGGAAGTCCGGCACTTCCGGCCAGTGTCCGCGCCACCATGCCGAAGTGGGAGTATTCTTCGAGTTCGATTTTAGAAGCCGAGTCTTTTTGGGAGCGGCGACGGAGGGCGTGGAGGCTTCCGACACCCGGGTTTCCCGCCCAACTGAAGACGAGTTTTTTCACCAGACCCGCTTCGATGAGTTGGTCGTAAACCAGATCAGGGGTGAGACGGACAGCAGTGAGATCCCGGATCCCTTGGCGGATGATCTCATGGGCCGCGGCGAAAGAAATGAGATGGGTGAACCCTTCGAGGTACAGTTCCGAACCGGGCTTGACGTTCTCCTGGATCGCCTCCCGCATCGAGACCAACTTGTCGGGATTCAGCTTCGGCTTACGCATGGCCGAGTTCCGTCAGGCACTGGTCGAGGATCTCGAGTCCCACTTTCACATCTTCCTCGGTGATGACGAGGGGAGGGGCGAACCGGATCGTGGATTTGCCACATGACAGGAGCAAGAGTCCCTTCCTGAAGGCGAGCTGCTCGAGTTTTCCGACGTATTCGGTGGCCGGTGATCCATCCTGCAGGATGAACTCGGCACCGATCATGAGACCCACTCCACGGATGTCGCCGATCACTGGGTGCTTCTTCTGGAGCTTTTTGAGTTCCTCGATGAAGAAGGCGCCGACCTTGCGGATCTCGGGCAGTCGTTTTCCGATGATGTCCAGTGTGGCGTTTGCGGCTGCGCAGCAGACCGGATTTCCACCGTAGGTGGAACCGTGAGTCCCGCGTCCCCAGGTCATCGTCGAGGTTTTCGCGATGATCGCTCCGATCGGCATGCCGGATGCGATCCCTTTCGCAGAAAGGATGATGTCAGGAGTCACGCCCAGGGTTTCGGCAGCGAACATGTCGCCCGTACGACCGACTCCGGATTGGACCTCGTCGAAAACGAGAACGATGCCGTACTTGTCGCAAATCGCGCGGAGGTCCTTCAGGAATTTGATCGAAGGCATGATGTAACCGCCTTCACCTTGGATGGGTTCCACGAAAATCGCGGCCACTTCATCCGGAGCGAAGTGCGATGTGAACCAGTCGTCCTCGAGCTTTCTCGCGCACACGCAGTTCTGTTCGCACCAGCTTTTCTCGTTCTTGTATGCGCAACGGTAAGGGTAGGAGTAAGGAAGGTGATAGATTTCGGGCAGCAGTGGACCGAAGTGCGCCTTCTGGGTCGGCTTCGAAGAGTTGAGGGTGATCGCACCCATGGTCCGACCGTGGAACGCACCTTTGAAGGCCACGATCTTGGTCCGACGGGTGTGATAGCGGGCGAGCTTGATCGCACCTTCGACCGCCTCGGTACCGGAGTTCGTGAGGAACACCTTGGTGTCGCCCATGTAAGACTTCACCGAGCTCGAGAGTTTCTCGCACAGGGTGATCATGGACTCGTAGTAGAAATCCGTACCGCAGATGTGGAGGAACTTTCCGGCGGCGTCCTGGACGGCTTTCACCACTTCGGGGTGGGCGTGCCCGGTCGAGGTGACGGCGATGCCGGCCATGAAGTCGAGGTAGGTGTTCCCGTCCACATCGTGGACATACATGCCCTCTCCGTGAGAAACGACAAGAGGGTACTCCTTGATGTAAGAGGGGGAGGTGACGGCATGATCACGATCGATCAGAGCTTTGGCTTTCGGGCCCGGAGGGGCCACCTTGATCTCAGGACGCTTGAGGCTTTGCATGTCTGAAATCTACCGCAAAAAACCGCGTCAAAAAAGGGAAAACCCCGCCTACTCCATGATCGTCCGGGACTGCTCTCTCATGAATTGAGAGACATAGTAGGGGCCACAGCCCCCCTTGCCGGAGGCACCGGATCCCTTCCAGCCGCAGAAGGACTGGACGCCGGGCCAGGCGCCGGTCGTGGCGCCCGTGGCGCGGTTGGCATAGAGCACACCGGCTTCGATCCGGTCCATGAACAGGTCGATTTCGTCGGTCTTGCCCGAGAAGATTCCGGAAGTCAGCCCGTAATCGGCTTTGTTGGCATCCTGGATCGCATCCGCGAGAGAGCTGAACCTGGTGACGGCCAGAAAGGGCGAGAAGAACTCGTCCTTGAAATGACGCGCCGTCGACGGGAGTTCCACAATGGTAGGGTCCGCGAAATGACCGTTCTTGAACTCGGGGCGCTCCCTCAAATCGGTGCCGCCGAATACGATCTTGCCGATGGCTTTGGCCTCGTTGATCGCCTGGAGGTGTCGCTCCACGGCTTTCGAATTGATCACGGGGCCCATGTAGATTTCTTTTTTGGAAGCGTCACCCACCGTCACGAGGCTCTTGGCCGAGCTGACGAGCTTCTCGAGGAATGCGCTGTAAACCGACTCGTGAACATACAGTCGGGAAAGTGCACTGCATTTTTGACCGGACAACCCGAAGGCGCTTCGGACGCAGCCACTCGCCGCTTTTTCGAGGTCGGCCGATTCGCAGACAAAAGCGGCATTCTTGCCACCGAGTTCGACCAGTGCGGGCTTTGAATAGTTGCCGGAATTGAGCGTACGGATGATGCTCATGCCGACCGTCCGGCTGCCGGTGAATGCCACACCGTCGCAATGAGGGTGCTTCACCATGGATTCTCCGAGAGCAGGACCGTTTCCGAACACCACCTGGAGCACACCTTCGGGAAGGCCGGCATCCCGGTAGGCGAGGTAGATTTCATAGGCGGTTCCGGGAGCGTCATCGCTCGGCTTCAAGATCACCGAGTTTCCTCCGAGCAGAGCTGCCGAAGCCATTCCCGCCCCGAGGGCCATCGGAAAATTGAAGGGTGCGATCACGGAAAAGACGCCATAGGGTCGGAGGACATCCTGGGTCCGTTCGTTCGGTGACAGCTTGCCGAGGGCTTGGATGAAACCGTTCGCCTGTTCCATCTGTGCTGCGTAGTAATCGAGCAAATCCGCCGATTCTTCGGCATCGCCCAGGGATTCCATCCTGTTCTTCCCGACTTCAAGGGTCATGAGTGCCGCAATCTTCATCCGGCGATCGCGCATGATTCCAGCCGCCTTACGGGTGATCGCCACACGCTCCTGCCAGGGTGTCGAACCCCAGGCTTTTTGCGCCGCTTTCGAGGCCTGAAAAGCTTCATTGAGTACGGTGTCGTTCACCACGGCGTATTGCGCGACCAGTTCGCCCGTGTTTGCGGGATTCATCTTCCGGTTCATCCGGTCGCCTTGGTAGGGCTTGCCGTTGACGATGGAAGGGGTGGTCCATCCGAGCTCCGCTTTCAAGGCTTGATAGGCCTGATCGAACTCGGCGTGGATCTGGTCCATATTGGCATTCAAGGCGGAATAGGTGATTTTGAAAGGTTTGGACATGGGGTTCTCCTCAGATTTCAAATGTCTCGATGGCGGTTTTCAGTAAGGCGACGCATTCGTCGGATTCAGTCATGCTCATTTCGAGCGAAGGTCCGAGGATCACGAGATCTCCGTTCACTCCGTCGGCTTGGCCGTAATTCGGCCAGAGGATGAGTCCCTGATCCTGGGCGTGCTGGACAAACTTCGGGGCGAATTTTTTCGAAACGGGGAAAGGTTTCTTCAGGGCCTTGTCCTCGACAAACTCGATCCCGGCCATGTGGCCGATTCCGGTCACGGAGCCCACATGAGGAAGTGCGTGGAGGTGATGCGAGAGCTCCGCGAGCAAATGCTTGGAAACAGGAGCCGCTTTCTCCAGAACCCGGTGCTGCTCGAAGTATCGAAGGACGGCCAGTGCGGTCGCCGCCATGGAGGGGGCCAGCATGTAGGTCTGGGCGTGCAAGAACCCTTGGGATGCGGCCTTCATGGTGTCGACATCGCTTTTCTTCACCAAAACCGCGGCAACCGGCATCAGTCCTGCGTTCAGTCCTTTTCCGAGAACCAGGAGATCCGGCTTGAGTCCGTAATGTTCCGCAGCGAAGAACTTGCCTGTTCTTCCCGACCCACACAGGACTTCGTCCGCGATGAGCAGGATCTCGTGTTTTCTACAGATGCTCTGGATCCGGTCGAAGTAGCCTTTCGGAGGAACCCAGCCTCCGGTCGAGGATCCGCTTACCGTTTCAAAAATGAAGGAGCTGATCGTCGAGGCCCCTTCACGTTCGATCAGGCTCTCCAGCTCCTGTGCATAAAACTCCGCACCCTGTTCATGGTATTCCCGGAGAATCTCATCCGGGTCATTGCTCCGTGAAAGCGGGAACCGGTAGCCGTAGGGCGTGCTGACCGAGAGGACCGGTGACAAGAGCGGTCCGTAGACTTTCTTGTAATGAGGCCTTCCCGAAGCCGAGAGGGCGTAGAGAGTGTTGCCATGGTATCCGGGAGTCCGGGAGATGATCTTGTGCTTGTCCGGGTAACCCCGATCCACCCAGAGTTGGCGGGCGAATTTGATGGCGGCCTCGACTGCTTCGGAACCGGAGGCGAGCAGGGTCACCCGGTCGAGCCCCAGGGGAGCCGCGAGCTTCGCCAGTCGGTCCGAGAATTCCTCCATGGCGCGTGAGGCGAATTGCATCCCGTTCACATAGGCCACTTTGCCCATCTGCTCGGCGATGGTGGAGACCAGCTCGGCATTGCCATGCCCGAGGTTCGCAACCAGGGCTCCACCGGACGCATCGAAGTACCGTTTTCCGAATTCATCAAACAAGTGAACACCTTTTCCGTGACTGACAATCGGGTAGGTTTTGTTCAGGTTCCGGAGCAGGGTGTGGCCTTCTGGGTAGTGAATCGTGTGTTTCATAAGAGTCCTGTTCAGTTGAATCCGGTATCGAATTCTTGAATGGCAAAATTATATACGCAGCCCGTTCCCGGTGGTGGAGGGGTGGGGTTCGGACTCGTTTGAGTGGGCAGGTTCCCGGCATAAATGGGGATTCCATTGGTCGCTGTACAGGCTTTGAGCTCTTGAGTTTGGCGTGTTCCGGCATACACATAACTCAGTTGTTTCAAGGAAAACTGGACCAATACATCTAGCGTTGTTGAGCCTTGCTTGTAGGAAAGGAGAAAGGGTGATTCTTTCGGGATGTAAAGCAAGGAGATACCATTCTGATTGAATCCGATCTCCAAATTGATTCGAGTGAAAAAGTTTTGTGGATGGGTAGGGGGGGGCTGACGGATCAAGATTTGGGGTCCAATTTCGGAATAAACTACAATCTGATAGAGTCCCCGATTGGCGCAAGTCCTGGGATTCAATACATCTCTGCATTTCAAGTCACTGTTGTTCGCGATAGGTATGGTCGGATTGGGAGTGGAGTATGGAGTTGGCAAGGCACTGACCGCTACGGGCTTCGTATGCTGAAGTACATTGACCGCAAGTGACGCGCTCCCCGCCTCGTTTGCCAAGAACGGCCTGGATCCGTAGACTGCGAAACTTTTCAGGGGTTTCTGGTCGTTCCGCGCCCGGAGGCATTGCGTTCCAGGTGTGTTGACCGTACCCCCGGTGTGATCCTGATTGACCGGCTCGTACAAGCTACCCATCACGAAAAGCTCGCCGGGGATCCCCTTGGGAACCGGAATGGTGATCGGGCGGTTCAAGGCTGATTGGTTCAAGAGGTATCCGGTCATTCCGGCGGTGGCCGTGATCAAAGTAGTGATGTTGCCGTTTGTGTTCGACGGTCTTCCTGTTGACTCACCGGAGTTGTTCGCAAGAGCGGTGGTGTCGTAGTCCAGGATCGCCATGTCGAGTTCCACAGGAAACCAACGGGTTTCACCCCCTTGTGCCCGAAATCCGGCGCGGAGGTCCGCTTGTCTGCAGGTCGGTCCGGTCAGGTTTTGGACGAGGAGGTTTGAACCTTGTCCGGGCAGAGTGAGGGTCCGGGCCAGATTGAAATTCCGAGTCTGTGCCGGAAGCGCGGTCTGGATCGTGACCGCCACATCTCCGTTTCCACAGGCGGGGAGCATTGCCACCCACAAGAGGCAGGGTACAAGCTTCCGGATCATGACACCACCTTGATTCGCTGGCCGAGCACATAGGCCACGATCCCGAATCCGATCGAAAGCCAGGCGGTGTCTGCGAATCCTTTCATCTCGTCACCTGCACCGCTCTGGGTGACGAACCAGCCTGACAAGAACGTGGCCGAAGCCGCACCCACCTGGTGGATGCAGGAGTTCAGACTCATGAAGCTCCCGCGCCGCTTCGCCGGGATGCTCGAAGAAATCAGGGTGACCGCCGGAACGCTTCGCAGGCTCGAAAGAACGAAGATTGCCGTCGTGGTCAGCAGGGTGATCCAGTACTCCACGTGTCCGAGGTGGGTGATGAAATAAATCGGAACCAGGAACAGCAGGCCCGTGAGCTTGAACACCCGTCGGGCACCGAACTGGTCACAAATCCGTCCCATTTTGATTCCGGTGATCACAGTGAGGGCTCCGCCGACCAGATACACGTGGGGAAGGCGGAACGCAGGAAACCCGGTGTTTGATACGATGTAAGCGCTGATGAACGGGATCACGACAAACTGCGAATGAACCATGAGCAGCGTGGTGAGGAGGGAGGTTCTTGCGTTCGGGTCACGCAGGTTTTCGGTGAGACCCGAGAACATCGGGGCGGGACCCTGTTCCAAGTGCCACCGTGCGCTCGGAATGAAGCGGTGGGCTCCCACCAGTGCGACGGTTCCGACCAGGGCGATCGAACCGAAGGTGGCGTGCCACCCGAAGCGTTCTGCGACAATCAGACCGACCGGAACCCCGAGGATGCTGGCCAGTGAATACGAAGTGAGCAGTTTGCCGGTGGCCAGACCGCGCTCGGAGATGGAAAACAGGTCTCCGATAATCGCGAAGCTGATTCCTGAAAGGAGTCCGCCGAAGGCTCCCGAGATCGCCCGGGCCACCAGAAGTGTTGAAAAATCAGGGGCGAATGCACACACCACTGTTCCCAGGATGAATCCGACGTAAGCTCCGAGCAGCGCCTGTTTGCGGTCCATCCGGTCGAAAAAGAAGGATCCCAGGAATCCGAAGATCCCTGCGGCGAATGAGTAGCTCGAAACCAGGAAAGAGAATTTCTTGGGGCTCAAGGAGAACAGCGCCATCAGTTTCGGACCGAGGGGCATCAGCACCATGAAATCCATGGTCGCAGTGAACATCATCAGAGTGAGCAACACCACCACCCATCGTTTGTGACGAGGGTCGATCCGGTGCGTGGGTGGGACTTCATTCATTGCACCCAAGCGCGAGAGGTTCGGTTCCCTCGGTTGTGGTGACGGTTCTGGCATGATAGCGAATATACCATGTCAAAAATCCACTCGATATTTCCAAAACCGGTTTTCCTCGGGTCCTCCGTCCGGACCCCGATTGGACGCTTCGGCGGGTCATTGAAACGCTTTTCAGCCCCAGAATTGGCCACTGTATGCCTCAAGGAATCCTTGCGGCGTGCGTCAATTCCGGCCGATTCTACTGTGGATTTGGTGGTTCTGGGTCATGCCCGACAGGCCGGAGCCCGGCCGAACCCGGCTCGACAGGCGGCGCTGTTTTCGGGATTGCCCGAGACCGTTCCAGCCATCACTTTGAACCAGGCCTGTGCCTCGGGTTTGGCGTCGGTGATTTTCGGTGCCGAGAAGATCGCGCTCGGACGCGCACGGACAGTCTTCGCCGGAGGAGTGGAGAGCATGTCCAACACTCCCTATTATCTGATGGAAGGACGTTGGGGGCTCCGGATGGGACATGGTGAAGTGGTGGACGGGATGACCCGTGACGGATTCCACTGCCCCATGGCGGACATGCTCATGGGAGCCACCGTGGACACCTATTTGGCGAGAGAGTCCGGAATTTCCCGCCAGGAGCAGGATGCCTATGCGCTTCTCTCCCAGCAGCGTGCGGAACATTCCTGGAAGAACGGGTTGTTCTCAGCCGAGACCTTCGCCATTCCGGGAGATGGAAAGCTGTCCGGGTTGAGCGAGGACGAGCATCGCCGGGGAAGTACCACGATGGAGAGTCTCGCCAAGTTGCCGCCGGTGTTCGATCGTGAAAACGGGACGGTCACTGCCGGAAACTCCAGTGGCATCACGGATGGCGCAGCCTTCGTCCGCATGGGGTCCGATCGGGATCCGGGGATGGAAGTGGAGTTGCTCGATTATGAGATGGTGGGGTTGGACCCAAAGCGCATGGGGCTCGGACCGATCGAAGCGACCCGACGCATGCTGGCACGTCAAGGTCTTCAAGTGAAAGATCTGGAGGCGGTCGAATTGAACGAAGCGTTCGCCGCGCAGGTCTTGGCTTGCAACCGTGAGCTTGGAATCCCGGAGGACCGGTTGAACGTGCGGGGTGGGGCGATTGCGATCGGTCATCCCATTGGCGCGACAGGCACCCGGATCCTGGTGACCTTGACGCACATTCTCAAGGGAAAGCCGGGATCGCTCGGGGTGGCAACACTCTGCGTAAGCGGGGGTCAAGGTTTTGCCGTTTTGTTAAGATCACTTTGAATGTTCTTGATCCCTGACCTGAAAAGTGGAAATCTTGAACCATAACCATTATTCATTGAAAGGAATAATTCACATGAAAAACATCATCGTTGCACTCGTTGCTGTATTCGCTCTCTCCACCGTTTCTTTCGCAAACGACCACGCTGCTCCTGCTGCTGCTCCTGCAGAACATGCTGCTGCTCCTGCAGAACATGCTGGCGAGCACAAAGCTGAAAAGCCTGCCAAGAAAGCTAAAAAAGGCAAGAAAGCCAAGAAAGAGCACAAAGGCGAAGAGCATGCTGCTCCTGCCGCTGAAGCTCCTGCCGCAGCTCCTGCTGCAGCTCCTGCTGGACACTGAGCGTTTCGAGTCAAACTCGTGGAAAGGGCCTGCCGGCAACGGCGGGCCCTTTTTGTTTGTATTGATCCCCCCACACCGATAAGTTCAAGGAGATGATCCTGAAAAAAGGTTTGAAGGGCTCCGGTTCCAAAAAAAAACACGGAACAATGCGTGGTGAAGTTCCCGGGTTCATCGAACCCAGAGTCACCGAGATTCTCGAGGCCCTGAGTGAGGATCCTTCCCGAGAGGGACTGCTCGACACCCCGAAGCGTTTCGCGAAGTCGATGCAGTTCCTGACTTCCGGCTACGAAACCAGCGTTGAGAAAGTCGTGGGAACCGCTCTCTTCCAGGCCGAGTCGAGCGAGATGGTCATTGTGAAGGACATCGAGTTGTACTCCTTGTGCGAACACCACATGCTTCCGTTCTTCGGGAAGGCCCACATCGCCTACATCCCCGACAAGAAGATCATCGGACTTTCCAAGATTCCGCGGATCGTGGATGTGTTCGCCCGTCGACTCCAGGTTCAAGAGCGCCTCACCGCCCAAGTGGCTGACGCGTTGATGGAGGCTCTGAATCCGCTCGGAGTCGCAGTGGTCATCGAGGCCGCCCATTTTTGCATGATGATGCGAGGAGTGGAGAAACAGAATTCCAAAACCATCACCTCGGCCATGCGGGGGGACTTCTTCACCGATTCCACCACCCGTAAGGAGTTCCTGACCCTCCTCAAGGGCTGACAGCGTGCTTTCATTCATCGACTCCCACTGTCATTTGAGTGATGAGCGGGTCATGGATCGGGTGGACGAGGTCGTGTCACGCGCCCGGCAAGCGGGTGTCTCAAAGGTCATGATCGGTGGAGTGGATCCTGCTGATTGGTCCCGTCAACAGATCTTGAAGTCGCGATACGGCGACTGGATCCGGACTTCCTTCGGTCTGCATCCTTGGAGTGTCGAGCGGATGGATCCGACGGCTGTGCATCGGTCCCTGCACGAGTTGGCGATCGCGCTGAAGTCGGCTGATGCCCTCGGTGAGACCGGTCTCGACTTCCACCCTCGCCGGGATTCATCGAAGTTCAATCTTCAACGCGAGGCCTTCCGTACCCAGATCCGGATGGCACAATCGGCGGACAAGCCCCTCGTGTTGCACATCGTCCGGTCCCATGCCGATTCGATCCGGGAAATCGATGATGCGGGATTCGGTGGGAACATCCTCGTCCACAGTTTTTCGGGGTCGATCGAGGAGGCTTCGGAGTGGGTCAAACGGGGTGCCTTGCTCTCCTTCAGCGGGGGTTTTTTGATTCCGGGCAAATTCGAGCGCGCAAGAAAGGTCCTGCAGTGGATTCCGGTCGAGAATCTTCTGCTCGAGACGGATTCGCCGGATCAGGCCTGGAGACCCGACGGTATCAACGAACCTGCTTGCATTCCGGAGCTTTACCGGGGTTTGGCCACCCTTCGAGGGTGGGAACTTGAGTTTTTGACTCAGAAATTGGATGAGAATTTCAGGAATTTCGGGTAAACTCCGGACCCGTCATGAATGAAATCCTGCCGATGAATGAAGGGGAGTTGGAACAGTACCGTTTGCACCGCCGGTTCGACCGGATGGGGCGCTTGGTGGGGGATCCCGCCATGGAGACCTTGTTCCGTTCGCACGTTCTCATTGTGGGCATCGGCGGAGTGGGTTCTTTTGCCGCTGAAGCGATCGCCCGTTCAGGGGTGGGCAAGATCACCCTCGTCGATTTTGACGAGATCTGCATCACCAATTTCAACCGGCAACTTCACTCCTTGAACGGACTCGTGGGAGAGAAAAAAGTCGAAGTGATGGCGGAACGCCTCCGTAAGGTGAATCCCCAGGCCAAGGTCCATGCCATACCGAAGTTTTACAATGAACGGCTCAGTACCGAGATCTTCGAAGAATGCGTTGAAGTTCAGGGGCGCATGCCCGACTTTGTGATCGATGCGATCGACAGTGTCACTCCGAAATGTCATCTGCTGGCGAAGTGCCGGACCGAGGGCATCCGTGTGGTGACCTCGACGGGTTCAGGAGGCAAGATGGACCCGACCCGGATCCGGGTGAAGGATCTCGGTCTCACCACGGTGGATCCTCTCGCCAAAGCCCTCCGCAGGATTTTGCGGGACCAGCACGGATTCCCCGAAACAGGCGAATTCGGCATTCCTGCCATCTATTCTGAAGAACCCTCCAAGGCCCCAGTGGAGCTCAAGTACGACAACGGTAAGGGATTCCGCTGTGTGTGCCCCCAGGGACAGAACGAGTTCTTCAACTGCGACAACCGGAACGTGATCCTCGGAAACGCAAGCTACGTCACCGGAGCTTTCGGCTTGGCCTGTGCCTCACAAGTGGTGAACGCACTGGTCGAACTCAGCTCACCCCGAACACACTCTTGACCTTCGCGTTCGACCAGATCCGGAAGCGGTCGATGAACGAGAATGCCGCAGGGACCACGATCAGGGTCAGCAGGGTGGAGCTCACCAGGCCACCGATGATCGCCACACCCATGGACGTGCGCTGACGTGAAGCTTCGTTCAATCCGATCGCAATCGGAATCGTACCGGCGATCAGAGCGAGCGAGGTCATCAGGATCGGACGCAAGCGCGTCCGGCCGGCCTGGATCATGGCGCTGGCCCGGTCCATGCCCCCCTGGATGAGCTGATTGGCGTAATCCACGAGGAGGATCGAGTTCTTCACTGCCACACCGAGCAGCATGATCACCCCGATCATCGAGAAGATGTTCAGGGACTCGCGGGTGATGGCGAGGGCCACGAGCGATCCGCAGAAAGCCAGAGGCAATGCCAGCATGATCGTGAGCGGAGTCACAAAGGACTCGTACAGGCTCGCGAGCACCAGGAAGATGAAGAGAATCCCGAAAATGAGAGCGGTGACCATGCTCTCACCGAGTTCCTTGAAGTTCTCGGCCTGACCCACGTAGGCATAGCGGAAGCCGGTCGGGAGTTTCAGCTCGGGGTCCGATGCGAACATCGTGTCGATGTCCTTCATGACATCGCCCATCCCGGCACCCGGTGTGATGTCCGCCTGGATCTGGATGTAGCGGGCGCGGTCCTGACGGTTCACCTTGGACGGACCGGTTTTCTCGATCTTGTTGGCCACATCGGACAGCTTCACGAGAGTGCCGTTCAGATTCGGCACATAGTAGCGGCCGAAATTGTCCTTCACCGTCCTCTGGTTCTCGTCGAGACGGGTACGGATGTCGTACTCCACACCTCCGGTGCGGTATTTGGCCACATCGGTCCCCTCGATCAGATTGCGCATTTCGAATCCGATCGATGCCGGAGTGACCCCGAGTTCCGAGGCACGTGCGGCATTGATCTCGAACTGGACTTCAGGCTTCCCGGGGCGGAAATTGATGTCCACATCCTTGAGGCCTTTGTTGGCGCGGAGTCGCTCGACGAATTTGAGCGTGTAGGTTTCGAGAGCGGCCTGATCCGAACTCACGATGTTGAGGTTGAAGGGACGTTGACCGCCGCCGACGGCATCGTAGTCCTTCACTTTCGGGTTTGCGAAGGCATACTCAACCATCTGTTCCCGGATCTTCTCCTTGACCTGGGAGGTGTTCATCTTGCGTTCCTTGGTGGGGACCAGCTTCACATAGAAACTGCCCACGTTGGCCTCACCGTTCCGGTTGCCGATGGTCAGGGCGGCGATGGCGACCTCGGGATTCTTACTCAGCACCGAGTGGATCTTCTGCCCGATTTCATCGGTGGCTTCGATGGAGGTTCCCGGTGGAAGGTCATAGTCGACCGAGAATTCACCCGCATCTTGGGGCGGAAGGAAGGTCTTCGGCACGAACTTTCCGGTGTACATGCAGAGGACGAAGATCGCCACACTGATGCCGATGGAACGACCCGGACGTGCGATGACGGATTTCAGGAGGTTCTCGTAATAGTCTTCGAGTTTCCTCTGAACTCGTTCGAATCTCTCGAGAAGAGGCGCGAAGATGCGCTCGAAAAACCCTTTGTTTCCATGGCCACTCTTGCCGGCGAAGTAGGCAGAGAGCATGGGGGCGATGGTGAGAGCATCGAAAAGTGAGATCAGCATTGCAAAGCAGATCACAAATCCGAACTGTTTGAAGAACTGACCGACCACACCTTTCAAAAAGGCCACCGGCCCGAAGACCGCGATGACGGTGAGAGTGGTGGCGACGACAGCCAGGGTCACCTCTTTCGTTCCTTCCAATGCCGCCTGAAGAGGGGTTTTGCCCATCTCGATGTGGCGGAAGATGTTCTCCCTGACCACGATGGCGTCATCGATCAGGAGACCGACGGAGAGGGAGAGTGCGAGCAGGGTCATCAGGTTGATCGTGTAGCCGGACGCCCACATCAAGAGGAAAGCCCCCAGAAGCGAGTTCGGAAGGGCGAGGGCGGTGATCAGGGTGGAGCGGGCGTTCTGGAGGAAGAAAAACACCACCACCACGGCCAGTGCGATCCCGATCATGATCGACTCTTTCATGTCCGTGACGTTCGCCCGGATGTAGACGGATCCGTCGCGGATCACGTTGATCTCGGGTTGTCCCTTGATCTTGGAGAGTTCGGGCCCCATCTGGTTGATGCGTTTCAGGACGTTGTCCACCACGGCCACGGTGTTGGCTCCGCTCTGTTTGAAGACAAACAGGAACAGGGAGCGCTTGCCGTTCAGGTAGGTACGGGACTTCTCGTCTTCCAGGGAGTCTTCCACCTTGGCGAGGTCCTTGATGCGGAGCGAACGTTCACCCCCGAAAAAGCTGACAATCGTGTTGCCGATCGAGTCCAGGCTGCCGAACTGGCCCACGGTACGGACGATGGATTCTTGTTTGGAGTCCTCGTTCTTCCCGGCGGGGATGTTCTCACCCGATTGGGCCAGGCGGGTGTTCAGATAGGTCAGGCTGAGCTCACGTTCCTTCAGTTTCTTGGCGTCGAAAGCGACCTTGATCTGACGCTTCCTGGCTCCGAGGGCGTACACCTGTCCCACCTTGTCCACCTGCTCGAGCTTGGGGCGGATGATTTCGTTGGCGATGTCATAGAGCTCGGATTCGCTCATTTTCTCTTTGGCTGTGAGCGAAAGGATGACAATCGGCTGGTCGGACGGGTCCAGACGGCGGATCACGGATTCCTTCACGTCTTTCGGGAGCAGGAACTTCACAGCGCCCACCCGGTCACGGACCTGCTGTTCGGCGAACTTGATGTCAGTCTCGAGTGTGAACTCGGCGATGACCTGGCTCACGCCCTCCATGCTGACCGAGGTCAGGCGCTTGATGCCTTGCAGGGTGGACAACTCGTCTTCGATGGGCTTCGAGACCAGGGTCTCGATCTCGGCCGGACCGGCACCCTGATAAGGGGTGCTCACGAAAATCACCGGAAAGTTCACTTCCGGAAAGAGGTCGACCCCGAGTTTTGAAATCGAGAACGCCCCGACCGCCAGCATGAGCAGGACAATACAGGTGATGAAGGTTGGCCGTTTTACGGAAAGGTCTGCGAGCGTCATGAGAGTTGCTTCCTTTTTCGGTTCAGTCTTGGGCGAAAGTTTTGAGTTGGGAGTGGAGTGCGAGGATCTCGTTCTCGATCCGGAGTCTCGAAATCAGAGCCTGCGCGTAGTCCTGCTCGAAGGTGAGCACCTGGTAGGTGGTGGTCCTGCCGAGGTTGAAGCGGTACTTTTCGTATTCCAATTTTTCTTTCTGCATCGAAACCAGTTCGTCTGCCATCTTGAGGCGCAATCTGGCTTCATTGAACTTCTGGCTCAGGTCACGGAAAGCAGATTCGCTCTCCAGCTCTTTCTGGCGGGTCAGATGTTCCGCAGCCATCTGTTGTTTGGCCCGTCCGGCACGGATGTCCGCCGTGTCAGACAGATCGAGAGCGAAGTTCAGCTTCAATCCCGCAGTGTAAATGGGGTTCTGTGTGGTGAGGGCCCGGGTGAGAGCGCCCTGTTGTCCCGCAAAATCAATGCCGTTGAACCCGGCACTCGCGAAGAGAGAAAGGTCGGGTTGGACTTTCTGAAGGGAGAGTTCGTTCGAAGCCTTTGTGACCCGTTCACTCTCCTTCGCCGCTTTGATATCGAGCGTTTCAGTGGCGCGAACCGGGACGGAGAGGTTCAGTACGCGCTCGGTCGGGATCAGTTCGGGCTCTTCCGTTCCGGCTAAGGTGGCTTCATCCGACGGAAGGTTCCGCATCTGGTTGAATGCGATTTTTGCAGAGGTGAGTTCCTGTTCCGCGGCTTTCAGGGACATGAGGCGCATCTGGTAAGCGGAACGGGTCTGGAGTTGGTCGATCCGGTCGGAGAGGTGATTCTTGACCCGCTTCTCTGTCCACTCGAGAATGCGTTTCGATCGATCGAGGAGTTCGCGCTCGAGCTTCACGGATTCCAGGGCGATGGCCAGACGGTTGTAAGCGTTTTCAGCCTGAGCCAGGGTCTGCTTCAGTTTGAACATTTCGGCATACTCTGCCGCTTTCGATCCCGCCTCGGCCAAATCTGCGGACGCACGGGTCTCCTTACCGAAGGCATTCCTCCAGAGAGACTGGTTCAAGTCGATCTGGGTTTGGGCGCCGAGGTAATCCCGCAGGAAGCTCGAAGGCGCTCCATAATTCAGGGATGCGAGGTTGTAAGAAACCTTTGAAGCGAGACCGAAGTCGAACTGTTTTTCAAAGCCGAGACCGAGGGCTCTCGAGCGGGTGGAGATTTGAAACGGGTTCGGGAACTGCCGTTGGTCGTCCGTGAACGATCCCTGAAGCGTGAGTCGGGTCATGGTGGGGAGGCCACCTTCTTTGGCTGTGAGAGCAGCGCCTTCGATCTGGGAGCGACTGGACTTCACTGCGGCGGAGTCCCCCGAGACCTGATTCAGATACACTTCCAAGCTCATGGGGACGGCAAGACTGTCGCTCGCAGAAGTGATCAAAATCAAAAGTGAAAAAACACAAGTTTTCGTGAACGTGAACCAAGCCCGGGTGGTTTTCATTTGCATTCAGACTTAAATCGATGGATGTATGTAGTCAATTACATTTATGGTTTTTTGTTCAAAGCGAGATCGAAAAGCGAGGGAGTCGGCACTCATGGGTGCCGCAGCGCGACTCTTCGCCCAAAAGGGGTATGAGAACACCCGTACCCTGGAGATCGCCAAGGAAGCCGGTGTGAATGAAGCTTTGATCACCCGGTATTTCGGGGGCAAAGAGGGTTTGTTGATGTCCGTGCTACAGGGTGCGGACACGGGTGAGTACCTGCGCGTCGAAGGCCTCGACCCCTCTGTTCCGGACCTGAGAACCGCCTTGAGGAAGTATTTCGAGCAGGGCCGTCGGATGGTGGAGGAGCGAGAATCATTCATGCGGATTGCTATGTCACGGTCCTTGTTCCAGCCCGAACTGGCGGTGGCGGTCCGTGAAAAGATCATCGACCGGCAGATGGACGTTTTGATGAAAGGCCTTCAGGAACGCTTGCTCGGGCAGGGGGTGACTGCCGATGAGGTGGAGGCTTGTGCCATGTTGATGGGAGCCGTCAACCACTCCTTCAATTTCATCGTCCGGAAGGTCCACCACATGCCCGATGAAAAGATCGATCGGGTTTTCGATCTCCTGACCGAAGCACTCATTCTGAGGTTGGAGCACGCTGCGCCTTCGCAGATTTCATCGGGATGAGGTCGTAGACCACGAATTTCCGATCCTCGATCCGCCAATGGACATCGTGGGTTCCGACCAGGAGCCCGAAATCCTTACCCTGGGCGTGATCCGCATCGGGTGGCAGTTCCCGGCGCTGGAAGCCCGGTCGGGGGTCGATGGTGAGAAGTTGTTCAATCAGGTCGCGGAGCCCCGGATGGCCCATCGACTCGGCGGCGCGGATTTTCACATCCGCCTCTGGTAAGAATTTCACGGGAGTTTTGACGATTTCCTCATGAGCCCAGCCCGGGTTCGCCTCGGGTACGGAATCCGCATAAGGGATGTAAGGCTTGATGTCCAAAATGGGTGTGCCATCCAGCAAATCCACCCCGTCCACTTCGATCTCAGGACCGCCTTTCGCATTCAGATCGATCCTCCGGATCTTCACCACCGAAAGACCGATCGGGTTCGGGCGGTGGGGGGAGCGTGAGGCGAGTACACCCATTTTCGCCTTTCCTCCCAGACGAGGAGGGCGGATGGTGGGTTTCCACTTGTTGCCGCCGTGGGAGTGAAAGACGAACACCAGCCAAAGGTGCGAAAATTGCTCGATTCCTTTGAGAGCGTGTTGGTAATCGGGATCCGGGCCGAACTTGACGACTCCCCGGGCTTCCGGGACGAGACCGGGCTGTCTCGGGATCCCGAATCGCTGAGTGAAGGGCGTCCGGATCACGGCGATCGGGGGAAAATGGTAGTCCATGCGTCAAAGAACTAACACGCAGGAGAAGCTTCCTCAAGTCCGGGGCCTGATTTACCGATCGAGTAGAAGAGAGGGAAACACCCATGTTCAAAATGATCGGTGCCGCATTGATTCTGATTTTTCTTCTGTCCATCCATGCCCAGGGCAAGGTGCAGGGGGATCCGATCGTGATCGGCACCCAGCCTCAGATCGAGAATCCTGAGTTCAAGGATCCGAAGACACTCGATGAGGCCAAGAAACAAATCGCCAAGCTCAAAGAGACGATCGCGACCAATCACATCATCTGGACGATCCATTGCAAAGCTTCCGAAGAAAAGCTGGTGAAGTACTTTTCCTCGCAAAACATGAACCACACGGTCGCTCCCAAGAAGTCCTCAGGCGCGGCCACTTCGCCGGCCAAGCCCGCGTCCCAATCCGGAGCGGGTGGAGGTCAGAGCGGGTCCGGCGGATCAACCCCGGGTGGAGCTGGGAAGTAAGTTCAAACCGGAGTGATTCCCACTCCGACCAGTCCTTCTTCGACATCCTCGGCCACTTCGACATGGCGGCCTGTCAATGCGTCCTTCGATCCGACATAGGTGAGCTTCACGCACAAGGTCTCGGTCTTGAGGGTCGCTTCGTGCGCTTGCGCGGCCTGGAGCAACTTGCCTTCGATCCACAGACTCAATTCGATGCGTGCATCCAGATCCAGGTCCGCGTTCTTGCGTGCTTGCTGGATCTTGCGCATCACCTCGCGTGAAAGGCCTTCCAGGATCTGTTCTTCCGAAAGGCTCGGATCGACTTCGATGGAGACCAGCTGGTGGGCGACCAGGTTCGGATTGTCACCTTTCGAGGCGCGACGGATCTCCACATCCGAGATCGAGATCGTCTCGCCCTCGACCGTGAGGGTTTTCCCGGCTTCCAGGGCTTCCAAATCCGAAAGCGACAAGCGGTCGATTCCGGCGGCGACCAGCTTCATCTTCGGTCCCACACGCTTGCCGAGTACGGGGAAATTCGCCTTGGCTTTCACTTGCACGAAATCTTCTTCTTTCGTGATGTATTCGAAGGCGCGGATGTTGAGCTCGTCCTGGAAATAGGCTTCCAGGCGCTTCAGATCCGCGAGCGCCTTCGGGTCGCGATGGATGATTTTCATGGTTTTCAGTGGGATTTTCGCCTTGATCTTGATCTTCTCGCGGAGATTCCGGCCGAGCATCACGAGCGCGTCCATCCGGGCCACGGCCTGTTCGAGGTCAGGGCGGATGAAAGCGGCTTCAGCTTCAGGGAAGGCTTCGAGATGGACGCTCTCCTTTCCGGCGGTGCCCGGAAGAGCCCGGGAGAGGTTCAGGTAGATCTCTTCGCTCAAGAAGGGCGCGAAGGGTGCCATCACCTTGGAGAGGGTGACCAGCACATGGTAGAGCGTCTCGTAGGCGTAGCGCTTTTCTTCCGAATCTCCGCTCGCCCAGAAGTGGGGACGGTTGAAGCGGATGTAGGTGTTCGTGAGCGCTTCGATGAAGTCGAGCAACTTCGGCACCACGTTGTAAAGCCGGTAGGCAGCCATCTCGCGATTGGTGTTGTCGATGAGGGAGTGGAGTTTGGAGAGGATCCATTGATCGAGCAGGTTCGGGGATTTCGCAAAATCCCCTTTCGGCTCGAAGCCCTCGATGCTTCCGTAGCTGGTGAAGAAGGAGTAGGCGTTCCACCAACGGAGCAGGATGCGGCGGACGATCTCGCGCACGCCTTTTTCCGAGAAACGGAGTTCTTCGGCTTTCACTGCAGGTGAGTCGATCAAGTAGAGCCGGAGTGCGTCCGCACCGTGTTCGTTCAGGACGTTCATCGGATCCGGGTAATTCTTGAGGCTCTTCGACATCTTCTTACCGTCTTCAGCAAGAATGAGACCGTTCACGATCACGTTCCGGAAGGGAGCTTTTCCGAAAAGGCCGGCTCCGATCACCATCAAGGTGTAAAACCAGCCCCGGGTCTGGTCGAGGCCTTCGGCGATGAAGTCGGCCGGGAAGTTCTTCTCGAACTCAGCTTGGTTCTGGAAGGGATAACCCCACTGCGCGTAAGGCATGGAGCCCGACTCGAACCAGCAATCGAGCACTTCGTCGATCCGTTTCAGAGGGGACTTGCCGGTCGGAGAAGGGATCTCGATCTTGTCGACGTACTCTTTGTGAAGATCGTCCACCTTCCGGCCGGAGAGTTTCTCGAGTTCCTCACGAGAGCCGATGCAAAGGATTTCGCCTTCCTTGTTCTTCCAGATCGGAAGAGGCGTGCCCCAAAAACGGCTCCGGGACACGGACCAGTCGCGAGCGTTTTCGAGCCAATTGCCGAAGCGGCCGTCGCGGAGGGTCTCCGGGACCCAGTTCGTGGTCCGGTTGGCGCCCAAGATGTCACTCTTGATCTTCTCCACTGCGACATACCAGCTCGAAACGGCGCGATAAATGAGGGGAGTTCCGGAGCGGTAGCAGTAGGGGTAGGAGTGGACCAGCGTGTCTTGTTTGTATAGGCGGCCTTGTTCCTTCAATTTGGCGATGATGTCCTTGTCGGCGTCCTTCACCTTGCGCCCGATGAAGTCGTTCACCGGAGCCATGAATTTCCCGTCATCATCCACCGGGCACACCACCGGGATTCCCGCCTTCTGGCAGGCGTAGAAGTCTTCTTCACCAAAGGCCGGAGCCATGTGGACCACGCCTGTCCCGCTGTCGGTCGTGACATGGTCGGAAGGGATGACCCGGAATGCGCCTTCGGAGCGCTTGTTCGAGTAATACGGCAGGAGGGGGTCATACTCGAGGTCGAGGAGATCCCGACCCGGGAGAGTCTTCAGGATTTCAAAGTCTTCCGACGGTTTCTTCGAGTAGGTTGCGAGACGGGCTTCCGCCAGGATGAGGTGCTTGCCGGTCGCGACTTCGCGCACGATCACATAGTCGATGTCATTCCCGACAGCGAGCCCGAGGTTCGAAGGCAGGGTCCAAGGGGTGGTGGTCCAGGCGAGGATGGCGGTTCCGGCGGGGGCACCGATTTTGGCGGCCGAGGTCGAATGCAACGGAAAGCTCACCGTGATCGCCGGATCCTGGACTTCGCGGTAGTCGAGGTTCGCTTCGAAGTTCGAGAGAGGGGTCGAGACGCCGGTCGAATACGGAACGACCTTGAGACCCTCGTAAATCAGGCCTTTTTTGTAGAGGGTCTGGAACACCCACCAGACGCTCTGCATGAATTCCGGTTGCATGGTGAAGTAGGCGTTCTCCATGTCGACCCAGCGGCCGATGCGCTTCACGCTCTTTTTCCACTCGTTCGAATAGCGGTCGACGATTCCACGACAGGCGGCATTGTATCGGTCCACGCCGTACTCGAGGATCTCGGCCCTGGAGTGCAAATTCAGGGTCTTGTTGATCTCGAATTCCACGGGTACGCCGTGGCAATCCCATCCGAAGCGACGCGCGACCCGGAAGCCCTTCATGGTCCAGTAACGGGGGACGATGTCCTTGAGCGTGCCGGCCAGCAAGTGACCGTAGTGGGGGAGTCCGGTCGCGAACGGGGGGCCGTCGTAGAAGCTGTAGGGTTTCGCACCCTCTTTTTCGTTCATGGATTTTTCGAAGATCCCGCCTTCGTCCCAGAAGTGCAGTTGCTTCTCCTCGAGGGAGGGGAAATTCACGTCGGGCTTCACCGCTTTGAAGCGGCTGGATCGGGCGGTTTTCGCTGTCATATGGGGTCAGTTTTAACCGATCAAAGAGGCCTTTCCTATCCCTAAAAAACACCGTACAATTTTTCTATCGCAAAGCAGTTCAACCAGGAGGGGTGTATGGCGAAAAAGGGTATGAGCATCGAACTCGGCACGATCGGAATGAGTGCCTTCGGGTTGTTCCTCTGGATCGCGGTGTTCTCGTATCACTCCCAGGATCCGTCGCTCTTCACCCAGTCCACCGAGTCGGTGCTGAACTCCTGCGGCATGGTGGGGGCCTATCTCTCTTCCTTGATTCTCCAGTTATTCGGTTTCGGAGCCTTTCTCATTCCGGTCGGATTTCTTTTTGTTGCAGCGCACCTTCATTCGAAAGAAACCACGGCCAGAGCCCTGTCTTCATTGGCCGGCTTGAGTGTTTCCGTCATTGCATTGACGGTGTTCATGTCCTTGCACTGGAAAACCTGGCGCTGGGATCAGACCGACTTGATGACCGGAGGTGTGTTTGGCGCCTGGCTTTCTGCGCCTCTGGAACGCCTGTTGAACCGGACCGGAGCCTCGATCGCCGCACTGGCTTTGTTTCTCGGGGCTCTCGTGATTTCGACTCCGATCGGCGTGGCCCATTTCATTTCCAAATGCATCCATGCACTCGGAGTGGTCTCGTATCGATTCGGCCGACTGGCCCTGACCTACCTCGCATACTATTCCGCGATCGCTCTCAACAAGAGCGCCCAATTCATCGGGATGCAGGCCAAGAAAAGCTTCGAGCAAATCCGTGAGCGGGCCGAAGCTTACCGCTTGGCGCGGATCGAGGCGAAGTCCGCCATTCCTCTCGAGACCGTAGAGGATGCCGTGGTGGTGGAGGAGTCGGTGGTGACCGACCCGGTGGTAGCCACTCCGGAACCTTCCACTCCGGATGAGGATGAAGTGCTTTCCGTGGTCGAAGAGCCGAAGAAGAGTGTCATCAGTGTCGCCGACCTCAAGAAACAACAGGACTTTTTTGAAGAGGGTCCGGTGATCGAGAAAGCGATCTCGGAGCCGGAGTCCTCGAAGCCCAAGTTCAAGATCGACAAGAAGCGGGGTAAATGGAAACTCCCTGTGATCGACTTCCTTCGCAAAGTGACCCGCATTGAAACGGCCATCGACAAGGAGCGACTCACCCTCCGGGCCGCCAGCATCACCGACAAACTCGCCGAGTTCGGTATCGACGGTCAGGTCACCGCCACCAAGGTGGGGCCGGTGATCACCCTGTATGAATTCAAGCCGGGTCCGGGCATCAAGGTATCGAGGATCTCGAATCTCGTGGAAGACCTTTCGATGGCGCTTTCGTCGAAGTCCGTCCGGATTCTCGCTCCTTTGCCCGGGAAGTCCGTGGTCGGGATCGAGATTCCTTCAGACACGCGGGAGCAAGTGCTGATCCGTGAGTTCCTTCAGACCGGTTCGTTCCTCGATCCGAAGTACCAGCTTCCGATCGTGATGGGGAAGGACATCTCCGGTAACTCGATCCTGGCGGATCTGGCCAAGATGCCACACTTGCTGGTTTCGGGTACCACCGGTTCCGGGAAGTCGGTGTTCATGAACGGACTCATCTGTTCGCTCCTGTACCGGTTCACTCCCGATGAGCTCCGGATGATCCTCGTCGACCCGAAGTTCATCGAATTCAGCTTCTATCATGACATTCCCCATTTGCTGCTTCCAGTGGTCGACGACCCCAAGAATGCTTCGAGCGCCCTCAAGTGGGCGGTCCGTGAGATGGAACGTCGCTATCGCATTCTGGAAGCCGCAGGGGTCAGGAACCTCCAAGGCTACAACGAAATGGTCGAGCAGAACGGCGCGAAGTCCATGGCTGACATTCTCCAGGCCGAGGCCCAGGCACAAGAACAGTCCGGCGGGCTCCTGACCGGTGGGGATTGGATCGAAGCTTTCGAAAAAGACGAGACCGGAAATCCGATCATCGGAAAACTCCCTTACATCGTCATCATCATCGACGAATTGGCCGATCTCATGATGACCGTGAAAAAAGACGTGGAAGGCTCGATTGCCCGGATCGCGCAGAAGGCCCGTGCCTCGGGGATCCACCTCGTGATCGCAACCCAGCGTCCGTCGACCGATGTGGTCACCGGGATCATCAAAGCCAACATGCCGACGCGGGTCTCGTTCTCGCTCCGCTCCCAGATCGACTCGCGCACCATTCTGGATTGCCAGGGGGCCGAACGCCTTCTCGGTCAGGGCGACATGCTGTTCATTCCGCCCGGCCAGAGTGAGCCGGTCCGTTTGCAAGGTGCCTTCATCGATGACGGTGAACTCAACAAGGTCACGGATTTTTTGAGGGATCAGGGCGCACCCCAGTACCGCAACGAGATCCTCGTGGATCCTGAAGAGGCCGGTGGAGAAGACGGATTGCACGAAGAGAAAGTGGATCCTCTGTTCGAAGAGGCCCTGATGATCGTCCGGACCTCGAGGAGTGCCTCTGCCTCGTTCCTTCAGCGGAAGTTGGAGATCGGTTACAACCGTGCCGCCCGGATCATCGAGATGATGGAATCCCGCGGAATTGTCGGGCCGGCCGATGGCGCCAAGCCGCGGGAGATCCTGATTCCGTGAAGGGCCTGATTCTTCTCTTCCTGTTCGCCATGATTCCCGGATGGGGAGGGCACGGTCTGGCCCGGGCGGCCGGCAATGCCGATGACGGTGCCTACGAGATCGATTACGAGGAAGAGTCCGAAGAATCCGAGCCTCAGGCGGAGGAGACTCCCTCACCGAAGGCGGGGAAGATTGTCACCAGACCGAAGGTCGGCGGAGGCGGTCCCGCGGTGCAAGGCTCACGGGCCAAGAACCGGTTTGCTCCGATTTTGAAATCCGAGACCCGGAGTGTTTACAAGAAAGACGGGAAGACTCTCGATGTGGACACGGATTGAAAAACCGCTCAGCATTCCCCAGGTTCCCCAGGAAGTCAGGGGTGTACTGAACGCGCTTTACAGTGCGGGATACGAAGCATATCTCGTCGGAGGCTGTGTCCGCGATCATCTCTTGAGCCGCCCGGTGAAAGATTATGATGTGGCCACAAGTGCCCTCCCTGAAGAAGTGATGAAGGTCTTCCCCAGGACCGTTGAAACCGGCAAGAGCTTCGGGGTCATCCGGGTCTTGACCGGAGAGGCGGAGTCCGGGGTCGAGGTGGCGACTTTCCGCAAAGAGTCGGGCTATCAGGACCACAGGCATCCCGACAGTGTCCAGTATTCCGGGGTCGAGGAAGATGCCAGTCGTCGCGATTTCACGGTGAATGCGCTCTACATCGATTTGAAATCCCAGCAGATCCTCGATCTTCACGAGGGGATCCGGGACCTGAGAGAAAAGGTCATTCGCGCGGTCGGAGATCCCGGTCAGCGATTCAAAGAGGACGCGCTCCGGCTCCTCCGCGCCATCCGGTTCGCCGGAAGGCTCGGATTCCGGATCGAGGAATCGACCAGGGCCGCGATCGCCCATCATGCATCATTGATCAAAAAGGTGAGTGTGGAGAGGATCCGCGAAGAGCTCGAAAAAATGTGGTTGGATCCGAGTCCCAAGCAGGCCTGGCTGGACCTCGAGGAAACCGGTCTTCTCGAATTCGTTCTGCCTGAGATCTGCTCCGCGAAAATCGAGCAGAAGAAGGTCCGGGACCAGACTCTCCGTGTGCTCGGGGTTCTTTCCCGGACACCGAGACACGAGCGGCCGGTGTTCTACTGGTCCCTGCTTCTGCTCCCGACCTTCCGTATTCATCCGATCGAAAAACGCGAAGCCGAGTCGAGGAAGGTCTCCAAACGACTGAAATTCTCGAACGAGGACGAGGAGCTCATGGCTTATCTGGTCCGTGAGACCCCCAAATTCCGCGAGGCATTCTCGATGCGGGAGTCGACGCTCCTCAGGTGGATGCGACACCCTGATTTCGAGATGTTGATGAGGTTTCACGAGCTCGATGCCGTTTCCTATGACGGTAATCTCGCCGGACTTGAGTTTGTGAGATCGGCCTATCCGGATGCGAGAAAACGTTTCGAGCGCAAACCTTTACTCACCGGTGAGGCCCTGGTCGGCCTCGGAATGGTTCCAGGCCCCCGCTTCTCGGAGATCCTCCGTGCAGTGGAGGACTTGGCCTTGGAAGGTGCTCTTTCCACCGAACAAGAAGCCCTCGAGTACGTACTCAGTCGCTACGTGAAATGATCGTTTTGAGGCGTTCTTCCTCGACCGCGACATTCAGACTTTTACTCTGTGTGTAGCTGACTTCCTGTGAGTTTTTGATTTTTTTGACGTGTTTCCGGAATGTGTAATCGACTTCGGTCTTCCCCCAATCCTTCCCACCGCTGTGGAGAAGGCAGAGTTGGGCGGCGTCGATCAGGGTGTCGAGCGAGGCGGTCTTCCCGGGGGGGAGCAGTACCGCCACGTGGGCGCCCGGGCGGCCCCTCACGTGGAGCCACACGTCGTTACCGCGCGCGATCTTGAAGGTCAGCTCGAGGTTCTCGGCACGGTTTCTTCCCACCAGAATGGGGAAGCCTTCACGCGAACGGTACTGTTTTCCGGAAAATCCGAGAACGCGTTTCTCTTCCTTCTTGGGCGGAGCCGGGACACCGGTTTCCACTGATCCGAAATCGTGATTCTCCAGTCTGTTCAAGCACCGCGTTCTCTCCGATTCGAGGTCCTCGAGGCGGGTTTCCGATTCCTCGATTCTTCTTTTCTTTCGTTTGGCCAATTGGAACCACCGTTCCATCTGCGCCTTCGGCTCCAGTCCGGGATCCGCACGCATGCTGAGGGCGGATCCGGTGTTCCAATCTGTGAGCACATAGTGTCCGTCTGTGGGAGCGGGGTTCTCGTGAAGGTGGCTTTGGAGCAAAACCGCGTACAAAGACCAATCCGGCTCTTCCAGGCTTCGTTTGAGCTGCTCCTGGAGAGACCTGATCCGGTCATCGAGGGTCGACAATCTCGCGCGGATTCCGGACTCGACGCGCTTTCTCGCGAGCGCTGAAGCCTCCGCACGCAATGCCCGCAGCCATTCTGCTCCATGACGGTCTGGATCCTCGGCCCGCTCGGGCCGGTGGGGGATGTTCTGACGGTTGAACGAGGCCGGATCGCGAGGAGGTGAGGGATTCAAACCGGACTCCGGCCCGATCCAGACTCCTTTGGGTCTTGCAGGAATCAGATGCAGTTCGAGAATGGAAGGTGCCGGACCGTTGAATCCGATCTGGAGGATGCGGTCAAAGGGAACCGCTTTGAGCGAGAGGATCTTCTTCGAGGTGAGTTCCTTGTGAAGGACGAGATCGAATCCGGAGCGTGTGGCGTTGGGTGCGACCTTCAGGGGTTTGCCCCGGACCAGGAAGACCCCGGTGGCAGGATTCATGAGAGACACCACCAGCTGGAAGGGGCCTTCCCGGGTGTCGAGGTCGATCGCCCAGAGTTTCTTGAAAAACCCCTCCGGATGCTCCGGCCACCCGGGCACGAAGACCCGCTGGACCCGCGCTCCGATGAGGCGGGATTCCGCTTTTTCCACCCAAAGAGCCAGTTCGGAGTGGCTCAGTACGGGGGGAAGGAGAGACTCTTTGTCCGGGCGCTCCATACCGCAACAGAATGGGAGTGCGCATTGGCAAAGTCACGAAAAAAAGGTAGGATCTGCCCATGATTTTGAAATACGACTTCGCACCGGATCACACCCGACGCATCCATGTCCCTCTCGAGGAAAGCCTGAAGGGACTGGAGCGGATTTATTCCGATTTTGATGCGGTGATCTTGACCTCGAAGGATCCCTTCCTCTCCGAATACGTGCCCCTCGAGAACAATCCGAGATTCGGAGCCACTCGATTCACCGGCTCGGTGGGTGATGCGATTTATTTCACACAGCGGTTCCGTGACCGGAATCCCGGGGCCAAGGCGGTCGCACTGTTCGTCGACGGTCGGTATCACCTGCAGGCTGACCAGGAGACGAACGCTACGTTTGTCGAAGTGGTCAAGCTGGATGTCGAACCCAACATCGAGGGTGGGGTACTGAAGACTCTGTCCGGCTTCACGGGTCTCCGGGTCGGGGCGGATTTCGAGCGAACCTCTGCTGCAGGCTTGATCCGTCTCGAAGAGGTGATCGCCTCGAAAGGGGGGACTCTGACCCATGTGGACGGAACGCGGACTCTCCAGGTATTGGGACTCCCGGGCTGGAGCGTGAACCGACCTCTGTTTTCAGTTCAAGAGAACCATTCGGGGAGGACCCTGGCCAGAAACCTGCGTGCCCTCACCCTGGCCCTCCGTGAGAAGGCCGGCAACGGTGAGACCTTGCACATGACTGCGACCACGGATGATGCCGCATTCCTGTTGAACGCCCGGGCTTATCACCTTCCACACACCGCTTCGATGCTGGCTTATACTTTCCTGGTGAAGAACGAGCTCGTCGTATTTCTTCCTGCGTCCTCGAAAGAAAGCGAGGTCCGACTGGACCCGCAACAGTTCGGTGAGTTCCACGTGCACGTGGTCCGGGATTCCCTTCCGGAGTTGAAGCGCCTGCTCTCCGCCCACAAGGTGTCGAGCGTGTTTTTCAACGGTTCGGCGATGAACGGTTTGCTACCCGCGCTGACGCGGGAATTGTACCCGGATGCGTCCATTGACACGAACTTCCGTTGGGTTCTCGAGACCCGCGCACGCAAAACGGTTGAAGAGATGATCTCCATCCGTTCTTCGTTCATCCGGAGTTCACGCGCGATCGCCCGGACCCTCCGTTTCGGCAAAGCGGAAAGTGCCAAGCGTCGCCTGACCGAAGTGGAGCTGGCAGAGACGCTTTACCGGAATTATGCCGAAGAGGGCGCGGTCGCACTCTCCTTCAAGACCATTTCAGGAGCCGGTGGAAACAGCGCGATCGTCCATTACAGCACTCCTTCCCGTGAGCATGCTTTCGAGGCGGGAAAGCTCGCGCTATTGGATTCCGGAGCTTATTACGAAGAAGGGTACTGCACCGATTGCACCCGGGGGTTTTTCGCAGGTGGTGGAAAAAGCGGCATACAGCCCGAGCCGTGGCAGAAAGAAATCTACACGGCCACACTCAAGGCTGCGATCAGTGTGTTTCTCCAACCCATGGATCCCGCATTGAGTGGCAAACAGGTGGACGAATTCGTGCGGAGCCGGGTCAAGGCCGCCGGATACGATTATCTCCACGGGACAGGGCACGGCATCGGCATCCATGTGCATGAGGAGGGGATCCGTTTTTCGACCCTGTCAACCTATCCGCAGTCCGCTTATGCGTGCGTGAGCGTCGAGCCCGGTATCTACCTGAAGGATCGGGGAGGAGTGCGGGTGGAGAACGTGGTCTTCCTGATTCCGGGTCCCGACGGGATGTACCGGTATGAGAATCTCGTTCACGTCGGCTACGATTGGGACCTGATCGATGTTTCGAAGCTCACCGACCCGGAGAAGGTGCATTTGAAAGCTTACGAGGCGAGGTGCCTCGAACTCGGGACTGCGTTGACGGAGTGTCCGCTTTGAAAAAGATCGACGCCTCCCAGATCGAAGTTCTCGACCGGACAGGAGAGTCGCTCACGCCGAAATCGGGAGCTGAGGGTTTCCGGAGTTGGGGCGGGGTCCGTGTCATTCAAGCTGGACCCCTGTTGTGGTTGATTGTGCCCTTGCTGTTACCCTTGATCCTGGGGTTGTTTCTTTTAGTGTTGGTACCGATGATGATCTTCGGGAGGAAGATGCCATGGCCGAGAAGATGAGACAGATCCGCCTGAAGTCGAAAGAAGAACGTCGTTTCAAACAGGGGCATCCTTGGGTTTATTCCAATGAGTTGCAAGAAGTGCCCAAGGGGATGGAGCCGGGAGAGCTTGTTTCCTTGCACGATGCCGGCGGGATTTTTTGTGCTTACGGGTTCGGCCATCCCGGCTCCTTGATTTCGTTTCGCGAACTCAGTCGGGATGCCCAGGCGCCGGGCATTGCTCCCACAGGAGTCGAATCCAGGTTTTTCCTCGAGCGCTTCCGCGTCGCATGGGCGTTCCGGAAGAGTTGGTTCCAGAACCGGCAGAGCATGCGATTGATCTACGGTGAGGCTGACGGCCTGTCGGGATTGGTGATCGACCGATTTTGTAACTCTGAGCAGACGGTGTATGTGATTCAACCGCACAGTGCCGGGATGGACCGGAGTCTCCCGGTGATCATGGAAGCCATTCTGAAGCTCGGGGTCGAGAACTCGGAGTCCCGCCAGGGTTGGATCGTCTTGCGCCGGGATGCCTCGTCACGGGAGCGGGAGGGATTGACCCGGGAGCCGGTTCGTGTGGTTCGTCTCTCAGACGGTCAAGACGAGGTGGATGCATCCGTTCTCGATTCGCTCAGGTCCTTCAGATTCTCGGTCCCCGGAGTGATGGGGTCGACTCTGGATCTGTCGGCGGATCTCCTCTCGGGCCAGAAGACAGGATTCTTTTTCGATCAACTCCAGAACATCCGCTTGCTCGAGACTTTGCTTCTCCGGAAGTGGAGACTGGAGGGGGCGGGGGCTCGAAAAGAAACGAGGATTCTCGATCTGTGTTCGTATGTCGGGCAGTGGGGAACCCACCTGCTCCAGGTGTTGGCCGAGAGACAGGCATTGCCTGCGGTGATCACTTGCGTGGACGCTTCGGAGCCGGCGCTCCGTTTTGCCGAGAAGAATCTCAAAGAAGCGGCGAAACAACTCGGAATTGCGGACCGGGTCCGGGTGGAGTGTGTGAAGGCCGATGTTCTCGATCCGATTCACGGGTTGCATGAGGGCGGATATGATGTCGTGATCGCAGATCCTCCGGCCTTCATCAAGAACCGGAAGAGCATTCCTCAGGGAAAGCAGGCCTATGCTTCATTGTTCCAGACCGCGTTGATGCGTGCCCGGCCGGGCGGATTGGTGGCTTGCTGTTCTTGCTCCCAGCTGCTTTCAAACGAGGATTTTTTCGAGGTTCTCGGCAAGGCCACTCGCAGATCGAAGCGCACCGTCCGTTGGATCGCCCAGGGGGCTCCTTCGATCGATCACTTCTCGAGACTGGAGTTCCAGGAAGGGCATTATCTGAAGTGCCAGATCGCCCAAGTCGCTGAATCCCCTTAGATCCCTCACTTGGATTTCAAATAGATCGTCAGATCTCCGCCCTTGGCCACCGTCCGGGTCGGGTCGACTTCCACTTTGCCTTCCACTCCGTCGACCGTGGACTTGGCCACGACTTCGGCAAGCTTGGACTTCAATTTCTCGAGGTCCTTCATGCCCAGGACCACCGGTTGGTTCACGTCACAGTACTCTTTTTCGAAGCAGATCTTGTAGGCCGGGTCGCGGGCCCACTTTTCAGAGGCTTTTGAAAGTTTCTCTGCGAACAACTTGTCCTTTGTCTCGTGATCCTTTTTGATCTGTTCCACGCTTGCCGGGGTTCTCGAGCCGCTACCGCATGAGGCGTCCTTGAAGTACTGACAAAGCCGGGTCGAGAAGTTCAGGAGATTGTAGTCTGCGCTTCCGGGCTTCTTGTCTTTCATGAGGCTTTTCATCGCCCAGACCGCGGCCGCATCACTTTCTTGGATGGGAAGTGCCGCGTCTTTCTCGTTCTTCGAGAGGTAGAGGAGGACCGCTGATGCGGATTCATTGTTGAGACGGGCTTTGACATATCCCGGCTCACGTTCGAAATTCTTGATCAGTCCGGCATCCGCTTCGACGCCAAACTTGGAATAGATCGTGTTCAGGGACTTGCTGAAGTCCGAATTCGCGTCTTTCAGGCCGTCTTTGACCGAAGTTTGAAGATTGCTCTTCTTCACATAGGCTTCAAGGGTCTTCACGTCCATCTTCGGATCGGTCATCCGGTAGGCGAGTTTGAGTTGTGCCAGGTGCACCATGTCTGCAAAAGCCTTGGGGTGATGATCTTTGGAAAGGAGGAGCTTCACGATCTCGGCATAGGCTTGGTCGCAAGCAGGACCGACTGATTCCTTGGGTGTATCGGTGGATCCACCACTCACCAGGGTGACATCTTTGACTTCGGTTTTGATTTCAGGCTGAACTTCCGGCTTAACTTCGGTTTTGACCTCTGTTTTGATTTCTGTCGGGGTAGTCAAAACGGGTTTCGTCTCCGAGACGACATTCGTGAATTGGGTCAATCCAGAGACGTCCGGTGAGGAAACCACTGCCAATTGACGACGAGACCCCGGGACTGATTCATCGGGATAGCGGATGGTGAATTCCTCGCGGGCTCTCCGGTTCGCTTCCAAGGTGATCTGGTTCATGGCGATCGGTGCGGCCTCTCCTGAAGGGAGTGTTTCATTCAGGATTCTGCGGCCTTTTCTGATGTCTTTTTTGTCGTTGTTTTCGGCATTGTAGCGGGCGACTTTTGCCGCCGCATCGAGGTCTTTCCGGAGAATCTCCGGAGTGTTGGCCTTGAATACCCCCTCGGCCTGATTCAACGTGACTTCCTGGGCCTTGCGTTCAGCTTCGACCTTGGTGAGCTCCAACTTGAGGTTGTTGATCTTCCTGTTCCAGGCCTCGTCGGTGGCTGCATTCAGCCCTGGAGGTTTGGGCTTGGTCAGTTCGCTCTTGATTTGATCTTCGCGGAGCACGAGATTTTTCACTTTAGCCGAATAGAGATCGTAGACGTATCCGGCGTAATAATAGTTCGCCATTCCTTCTTCATATTTGGACTTGGCTTCTTCCCAGTCACCATGGGTCACCCGCATCGCTTTCCTCCATCGAGGACGCTGGAAATTTGAAGCGGGCTCCTCGGCCATTGCCGGCACTGCGATCAGGACCAAAAAGAAAGAGGTGAATAGGAAGGTCTTCAAGCTCATGCCGACCGTTTCGGTCGGAAATTGCCAAAACTTGAGCATGTTGAAGCCACCCACGACTCAAGTGCTTGTTACTGATGAGAAAATCAGGTTCCTTCCGGGGAAGGGGGCAGTTCGCTTTCGGGGCTCGGAGGAGGCGTCGGAGTAGGGGCCGGATCAGAAGTCGGGTCTGGAGTCGGCTCAGCGGGCTTTTCCTCCGGCTTCTTTTCCTCCGGTGCGATTTCGACCTCGGGACTGGGTGGGAGCTCATCCGGGGAAGGAGCTTCTTCTGTCGGGGCTGTTTCAGGCTCCGGCTCTTTCTTGGGCTTCTTCGGCTGGTCTTGATCGGAGCCGTCGTTGGGAGCGAGCTCCTCGCCAATGGTGGGAGGGGTCCTGCCTTGATTCAAGTCGACTTTCTGGATGTCTTCGCCGTCCTGGGTGGTGGAAGCGGAGTCCGATGGTACAGGCTGGGTCCAGCTTTCGAGTTGTTTCAGGTCCTGACGTTCCTTTTCCCCAAGCCCATCCGCACTGTCCATCTGGTCGAGTTCGTTGATCTCGTCCGTGGATGCTTTGTCCTGGATGATGGTCTGCATGCCCTGGTGACGGTTCAAGTCCTTCAGGTCGGTCAAGGCCACCACCGTGTCACCCGATTTCAAGTGCGACCGGCTCCGGATCACCATGGCAGCCGAAAAACGATCGTATGCTTCAAGCACCTGGATCTCGGACTCGATCAGGAAGTCCTTCGAGGAGATTTCCTCTTTGGAGAGCGGGTCTTCGTGCACGAAGTTCCTGAACACCATGCCGTTTTTGACCCCGTCGGATTGGCCCACATCCAAAAAGAGGAGTTGTTGGGAGCCGAGCATTTTATCCTGCTCTTCTTCGGACGTGATGACTGTCGCCTCGATGGCCCCACTCGCTGCAATGGGTTTTCCGATTTGGAGGTGCTTCACTTCCGGGATGAGCAGTTGGTTCCGGTAAACCATCCCCGACATCGACACCACGGTTCCGATGAACACGCCGTCGCGCACGCCCACCAAGCGAACGGTCCCTTGGAGCGGGTAGACGAATCCGACCCTTCCATCCCGTTCCGACTCGACTTTCTCGGGACCGGTGGTGATCGAGTAAGTTTTTCCGATCTGGAGGTTCTCATCTTGACGGATGAAAACCTGATCCCCGATTGCGATGCCGCTGAAGTCGGTACGGGCACCGACGATCTCGCCTTGAATCGGGATCCGGTCACCCGCGATCGTGGAGCTGACGTGGGTTTTGTCGACAATCACCTTTGCGACCCGGCTCCGCCGGTCGAATCCGTCCGGATCGATGGCAGGATCGCTTTTGAAGACGAACTTTTCCCAGTTCTGGAGCGGGAGGAGGCGCCATTCTTCGGACAATTTCTTTTTCTTGGAAATGGAGGAGGCCACCGGACGACTGACGTCCGACTTCGTTCCACCAGTCGCATCGGCCATCTGTGTAGCCATCTGTGTAGTCATCGGTGCGGCCGCCGCGATCATTTCACCGGCATCACCCTCGAGCAGCTTGAGACGCTGACCCGGGAAGATCAGATCGGGATTGCTGATCTGCGGTTTGTTCAACTCGTAAAGCTCTTTCCACTTTTCGAAATTACCGTACTGCGACTTGGCCAGTCCCGAGAGCGTGTCACCGGGGCGGATTTCGTATTCGGCATGCGCCTTCAGTGCCGCAAGACCGATCAAAGTCACCATGAACGGTTTTCTCATCATGAGTGCGACGAGTCTCCGTGTGCAGGAGCTTCAGGTGCGGTCGGTGTGACCGGTTTCTCGATCAACTTGGGTTCTTCCGATGACTCGAATCCCGGCTCGGGTTTTTCGACCGGGGCCGTGCGTATTGCCGAGAATGCTTTGGCTTGAGGAGAGTTCGGGAATTGGGAGAGGAGCTTTTCCTTGAAGTAAGTGGCTCGAGGAGCTTTCTTCAGAGCCTCGGAGACCCGGTGAAGCGCGAGAAGGGTGTCTGGAATGTGGCTCGAGTGCGGATAAGAGAGGAGAACCCGGTTGAATTCGTCCTCCGCCAGTTTGTATTCTTTCTGTTCCAGATACCCCATGGCCAGGTGGTATTGTGCAGAGGGAGCCAGAGGGTGGTCCGGTTCATTTTTGATGAAGTCCGAGAATTCCACGATCGCGTCCGAATACCGGCGGGTGTCGAAAAGGATCTTCGCTTCGCGGAAACGGTCCATTGCGGGGTCGCTGGCAAAAGAAGCTTTGCGTGTGGCCGGGGGCGCGGAGTGGCTCACCGGGGCCTTTTTCGGAAGCGCTTTCGGCGCAACCTTGGACTGGGAAACCAATTGGGCGTGGGCAGCAGGCGTGGAAACCACCTCGATTGCCGCATTTCCTGTGGGTGTCGGCGGGACCCCTTGGGTCAGATTGATCTTGTCATTCAGTGCGGAAATCCGCGTCTCAAGATCCATGATCCGGTCTTGGAGTTTGGAAATCCGGACTTCCACGCTTTCAACCGGTGGAGGAGGCAGAGGATCCGCAGGGGTCAGAGGTGCGGACGCGGGGGCATTGTGTGCACAGGCGGAAAGCGTCCCGAGCCAACACCCGAGTCCGATCACGAGAAGACGACGTGGTGTACAGTTTGACGCCATACTGCTACAGTCTATTAGGACATGTCTCGCGCACACAAGATTTTTATTCGAACTCACAAGCGTGATTCTGCTTTTGTTTATGCGGTTCTGGAAGCCCAGGAAGGTTTGGTCGCCTACACGACCCTTCCCCATCAGCATCATGCCCAGACCCGGGAGCTCGAATTGTTGGTGCCCGAATCCTCGCTCTCCGATCTCGATGCAGTGTTGAAGTCGCTCGGACCGATGGTGGAGGTCCTGGATCGCCCTCCGTCAAGAAACTGACCTGGCACCGGATTTGCTTCATCCGGGGGAATGATCTCGAACGCTTGGCAGTGGGGACTCGGGTTGTGGGTGATTCAACGCTCATTGGTCGATCTGACTCCATTCATGGAACGGATCTTCAATGGATGGAGATGGGGTGAGCAGGCAAGGGAGCTCCGCTCGGCCGCATCGGTTCTGAAGACATTGGGCGAGACTCTGGAGGGGGGAATTGTGCCTGAACCGGAGGAGTGGGACCGTGTTCGCTCCTTTCCCGCTCCCTGGGGGGCATTGATCTCTTCCGGCATCCGCGATTTGAGGGATTCGGGATCGGCGGTGCTCCCGACACTGAAGAGAATGGAGGAAACCCTGCTCGCCCAGGCGGAAGGGTTGATGGAAGCGCGGGCGAGGACCACCCAAGCCTTCAGTCAGGCGCTGACAGGAATGGGGTTGGTGCCCTTGTTCGGATTCACTTTGCACGAAATGATGCCCGGGATCGATTCAAGCGGGTCCGGATTTTTACTGCTGATAGCAGGGGGAAGCGTCTATGCCTCGTTCTCGGCGGTTTGGATCCTCAATCTGGCTGAAGAAGCCCGCTATGGAGGACTGCCGCTGTCCCAACGCCAGTGGCTCTTGTCGGTTCCGGCCGCACTCGAGCGCATGTTGTCGCTGATTGCCGGAGGCATGCCCCCCGACCTGGCCTGGAGGAAGCAGCACGAAGAACTCGGGTTCAGGGATCCCTCGCTGGCCGCACTTTGGGGCTCTGAAGTCTGGCAGTCCGCGCGGGATACCGGCGCGGGAGGGGAATCGGTTTCGGATCTCGTTCTCGGGGTGGGACGGGAGGTGAAGAAAACCATTCAACTCGCACTGTTGGAAGGGAGGTCCTGTTTCGACCGGATCGAGTCGATTTCCAGATCCCATCAACACGATGTCCGCCTCAAGATCCGGGAGCGTCTCGAGGTCCTCCCGAGCCGTTGCTTGCCACCACTCTTTCTCTTTGTCCTTCCTCCGGTGTTCGTACTTCTTGCGGTCGCATTGCTCCATGCACTCCGGGAAATCGAATCATGATGGAAGGGCTTTTCAAGCGAATGGCGCTATTTCTTTTTTTCACCCTCGTGATCGGGGGGCGGATCTGGCATTTCCCGAGGGGATTTCGAAGGGCGATCGAGGAAGTTCGGATCATGGAAGGGCGGAATAAACCGGTCGACAACAAAGGGTATCGCGTTCGACACCCTCGACGCGGATGATGTTCCGGATTCTGCGGATTCCATCGATACGGTCCAGGTGGACCACCCATTGGATTCCGTTCGCGAGCAACTCGCGGATCCAATGCGGCGCGATCCCGGTCCGGGAATGAAGGAGCGCCAGAAGTTCGATCCTTCGAAGTGCGTCTCGGGCCGAGTTCGCGTGCAGGGTGGCCAGGGTGCCGCGGTGGCCCGAGTTCAAGGCTTGGAGCAAATCGAGCACTTCTTCCCCTCTGCATTCCCCGAGCAGGATCCGGTCCGGACGCATCCGCAAAGTCTGTCTGAGCAAATCCCTGATCGTGACTCCGCCACACCCGTCGGCATTCGGGGGGCGGGCCAACAACCCGATGAAGTGTGGATGGCCCGGTCGGATTTCCGCAGTGTCTTCGAGTGCGATCAAGCGATCCTGTTCCGGAATGAAGCCAAGGAGATCCGAAAGCAGAGTTGTTTTCCCCGATCCGGTGCTCCCCGAGATCATGACGGTTTCATTCGTCTTCACCGCTCCGATCAGGAGTTCCAATCCGGTTTGATCCCGATCCCAGCGTGCCCGGGCTTGAGCGCGTCCGGAATCGATCGAGGATCCCCGGGGAAGCCGCCGGAGCGAAAGATGAACGCCTCCCGTGACCAATGGGGGAAAGGCCACATGTGCACGGTGAGTTCCGAAGAAAACTCCGTCCACAAACGGGAGCTTGGCATCCCAGGACCTTCCAATCGAGGAGAGTTGATCGAGGATGAACCTCCGGAAGTCGGACTCATCGGGGAATCCCTGCCATTCCGGAACTTCCTCCATGCCGTTTCCCCGGTCGATATAGAGTCGGGAGGGGCCGTTCAAACAGAGGTCCGTGACGGAAGGGTCCTCAAGATACGGTCTCAGTGTCAGAGCAGGTTCCACGGGTACTCCGGTTCATTCTTCAGACGTTCCAGTTCCTCGGCGGGAATCCGGTTCCGGGGCGGTGGGATCCATCCGTCCGGGGTCCCGGGATCCACACTCCTCAAAGGCGAGGGTGGGGGTGCTTTTCTCGGCAAAAGGACGGCATGGAGTTCGGACTTGCGCTCGAGGTAGTCCGAACTTCCGAACAATCGTCCGATGAAAGGCAGTGAAACCAGGCCCGGCAGGCCCCGCGCGGTTTCGCGGAAGTCTTCCTGCAGGAGACCTGAAAGCAGGACGGGGCGATCCAGTGTTCCATCGATTTCAGTGCGGATGCGATTGCTTTTCAGTCCGGGGATTTGGTCATGATCGAGTTCGCCCGCCAAATGGCTCATCTCGGTTTCCACCCGGATCCGGACCCGTGTTCCTTGGAATTCGAGAACCTCGAGTTTGAGCGAGAGTCCGACGTTCTTCCATTGAACCGTTTCGTTGAAGCGGATCCGCTGTCGGATCGGAATTTCGCCTCCGGCGAAAAGTTCCGCCTTGCCCGGTGACTTCACGGTAATCTCGGGCGAAGACAGGATCCGGACGCGACCTTGCTCGGACAGCGCACGCAAAGTGAGATCCAAGGGAAGCAGTGGGGCCCGGGTGTTGAAGAGGGCCGGCCACTCCGTGCCCGATGATCCATTCAGATCCTTGCGGGTCTCTAGCAGGAAAACCTTGAAGTAAAGCGTCGGCTCGGATTCCTTGCCTGTTGCCAGCAGGATCCGGGTGAGAGGTTGGATCTGTCTGATTTTGCGGGAGAGGATCTCCCGTCCGACCTCGTCGGGGACGGTTCCGTCAATTTGAATGAGACCCTCACCGCTCTGAAGACGCAGGCCCGGATAGTGTTCGAGAAGGTGGCGGAGCTCTTCCGTGCCGGCCCTGAGCCAGGTTTCCTCGATCCGGGTCTGGTCGACGATCCATGAGGGAAAGGTCTCGCGAAGCAATCGGATGGATTCAGCCTCCTCTTTTTCCCTCACCGACCCTCGAAGCACCAGGAACCTCCCGGCATGGACGACTTCGGTGTCTGTCAGGCGGTTCAATGCCCGGAGGAGCTCCGGGGGAAGGAGGGGGGTCTTCGGACTTTCAACCCGGATGGTGTGGGTTCGCGGTAGGCCGGGAGAGGTTTCGACGAAGAGAGTGGAGATCCCGTTTTTGACCGCTTTGATCAGGAGACGGTCCGACCCCGCGATCCGGTGGTAGCGGATGGAGTCGCCGCTGACCGAAAATCGCCGGAGGTCCGGAATTCCGAGTGACCGCTGTTCTCCCGGTTCCAGATAAATCGGAGCCCCCTCCAGGGAGGGCGCCCCCCGGGCCAGGGGTGGGTTTCCGGATGTCAGGAACAGCAGCATCAGGGCTGATTTCATGCTTCCAGGGGGAGCAAGGGAAGTGCCAACGGGGCCGGGGTGGTCCGGCAGGATTTGAATTGACTTTTTCGGTCGGGAGTGCGAACCACTAGGGTTCAAAACCAGATTTTTATCAAGGAGTAGACTCATGGCATCCCGTACAGGAAAAACCCGCATGGCTCGCAAAGTGAAACAAGCTCGCAAGGGCAAAGCCCGCAAGCGTCGCGAGCAGAACAAGGGCACCACCCCGAAGTTTCCCGTCCACAAGAAGTAATTCCGAACTTCATCTGAAAGGGATCTTTCATGGCGCACGAGACTTTGTTCACATCCGAATCCGTAACCGAAGGCCATCCGGACAAGATCGCGGATCAGGTGTCGGATGCAGTATTGGACTCGATCCTGGCTCAGGATCCGAGAGGTCGGGTCGCTTGTGAAACCCTCGTGACCACAGGCCTCGTCGTGATCGCCGGCGAAGTCACCACGAATGCACGTGTGGACTACGCTCATGTGGCCCGTGAAGCCATCCGTCGGATCGGTTACGACCACTCCGACAAAGGTTTCGATGCGAACACCTGCGGAGTGATGGTCACCCTCGATCGACAGAGCCCGGACATCGCTCAAGGCGTGACGACCGGTCAAGGGATGCACAATCAGAAGGAGCAGGGTGCAGGGGATCAGGGCATCATGTTCGGGTACGCAGTGAACGAGACACCCGAGCTCATGCCCCTGACGATCGCACTTTCCCAAAAACTGGCCCGCCAGCTTTCAACGGTTCGCAAAAACGGCACCCTTCCTTGGCTCCGTCCGGACGGAAAGACCCAGGTCACCGCACAGTACGTGGACGGAAAGCCGACCCGGATCGACGCGGTGGTGGTGTCCACGCAGCACGAAGAATCCATCTCCCATGCCCAGATTGTCGAGGCGGTGATGGAAGAAGTGATCAAAAAGACCATCCCCGGATCCTTGCTCGATTCCCGGACCAAGTATTTCATCAATCCGACCGGCCGATTTGTGATCGGCGGACCGATGGGCGATTGCGGTCTCACCGGACGTAAGATCATTGTCGACACCTACGGCGGGCACGGAGCTCACGGTGGTGGTGCATTCTCCGGTAAGGATCCTTCCAAAGTCGACCGCTCGGCGTGCTACATGGCCCGCTACGTGGCGAAAAACATCGTCGCAGCTGGTTTGGCCGAACGTTGCCTGGTCCAGTTGGCTTATGCCATCGGCGTGGCAGAGCCCGTGAGTGTGCATGTGAACGCCTATGGAACTGAAAAGGCACCTCTTCATCGTATTGAAGAAGCGGTCAAGAAAAGCTTCCGTCTCACACCGGGTGGGATCATTGAATCGCTCGATCTCCTGAAGCCGATCTACTCTCCGACTGCGGCTTACGGTCACTTCGGCCGGAACGAGCCGGGCTTCACTTGGGAACGCACCGACCGGGTAGCGGACCTCAAAGCGAGCATTTGAAGTCGGCATCATGTCGATCGTCTTTTTCTTCCTGAAGCTGTATCCGTTCTTCGGGATCGCACTGACCTTCTTGTGTGTGGATCTTGCCCGGAGTTTCAAAAGGCGTGTGAACAAGGCCTGGATCGGGATGCTGGCATTCGGCTTCATCTTCTTTTCCAGTACGGTGCTTTGGGTGGTTTTTCGTGGGGATCGGAACGCGGATTTGTGGTTCGCCCGTCTGGTGGAATGGCTCCAGGTCGGGAAGATTCATCATTGAGCCCGGTGTCTTTTTGGCACGGCTGGCCGACAGTTTAAACACGCTTTGCTGAAAAATTTACCAAGCATTTGAAATATCAGCTAAAAACGACAAGCTGATTTTTGACTCTGTCAAAAACCGAATTTTTTCAGAAAAGTTTTTGACAGTGCGACAAATTCCCCTTTACCCTGTTTATGGCTATGAAGCTCTGGAGTCGTAAGGATGGACGAACTCCTGAAACTGAAACTCACGGAAGGAGTTACAATGTTAGAGACCCAATTTCCTATTCAATCTGACCTGATCGAGAAGGCTGCTCAGACCGAACAAGGTGTTCTGATCAGTGGTGAAAACGGTACTGGAAAAGAACTGATCGCCCGGATCATTCACAGCCGTTCTTCGCGCTCCAATGGAAACTTCGTTGTCCTGAATTGCTCTCTCACCGGCGAGGTGCTCGAGTCCGAGTTCCAGGCGAAGATCGACTCCGCCAACGGTGGAACCCTGTTCCTGGAAAGCATCAATGAACTGCCCCTGCACCTGCAGGCGAAGCTGGTTCAGGCTCCCGCTTCTTTCCGCATGATTGCTTCTGCTGACGGATCGATCCAGGAATCTGTGGCCGAGAAACTGTTCCGTTCGGACCTGTTCTCCAAGATCTCCTACGTGGCAGTGACCATTCCGGCTCTCCGTGAGCGCGTCGGACAGATCCCGATGCTGGTGACCGCTTACATCGAAAAATACAACAAACTGACCGGTTCCAGCGTGAACTCGACTCCTTCTCCAGAAGCTCTGGATGCCCTGACCAGCTACGGCTGGCCCGGAAACATCCGCGAGCTCGAAAACGTGATCGAGCGCATCGTGATCACCAAGGGACAGGGCACTGTTCAGGCCAACGATCTTCCTGCCAAGATCGCCCAAGCCACCCAGTTCACCCAGAACAACGCAGGTGCCACTTCTGAAGTGGATTTCCCCCGGATGTTCTTGTCTGAAAAAGGCGTGGACCTGAAGGCCGTGGTGACCGCTTTCGAAAACCACCTCGTGGATCAGGCTCTTGCCCGCACCAGCGGCAACAAGAACCGCGCTTCCATGCTCCTCGGACTGAATCGCACCACCCTGGTCGAGAAGCTCCGCAAGCGTGGCATGATCACTCCGCTGAAATCCAATCAGGAATTCCGTGGCAACATGAACGGCCACAACGAGTAAGCTCCCAATCCATCCAACCGTGGGTTCGGTTTTACCTGAAGGACCCCGTCTCGCGACCCGAGGCGGGGTTTTTCTTTTTTTATCGGGTTGAGTGGACGGTATTCCTGGTGTAGGGTCGGTGCGTCATGAATATTGTGTGGTTCTTGCTCGTGTTTTTGTCTGCTTTGCCGTCTCAGGCTGAATGCCTCCATCGCGGTCCCAATGTGGTTCTGGTCACTCTCGATGGAGTGAGGACCCGTGAGTTTTTCGAAGGGACCGATCCCTACCACGATGCCAAGCTCGATCCCTCCGAGCGTGGGGTGATCTTCAAAACCCTTTGGGAGAAACACGCACCAAAAGGATTGGTGTTCGGTAAGAACGGCGGATACCGGATTGCAAGTGATGTGGCGGTGTCATTGCCTTCCTATCAGGCTTTGATGACCGGTCACTCGACCCACTGTCAGAACAACCATTGCGGGCGGGTGAAAGAAGAAACGGTACTGGAGGCCGTCCGACGTGAGTTGGATCTCAAGAAGTCCGAGGTTGCGGTGTTCGGATCCTGGAAGGGGATGAAGGATTCAACAGCCCGTTCCTCACGTACGATCTTCAGATCGGTTTTTCCCGATTTCAAACCTTACCCGGGGGATCGCACTCTGCGGAAGTTTCGCAACGCTTCGATTTTCGACCGCCCGGGCTGGTCGGGATCGCGTAAGGACCGTTACACCTGGGACATGGGAATGCATTACCTGAAGACCTATTGCCCCCGCGTTCTGTATGTTTCACTCGTCGACTCGGACGAGTATGGGCATGAAGGGGACTATCCCGGTTACGTCGGTGCCCTCAGGGGTTACGATACTTACCTCGACACATTGATGGGCACTCTTGATGGAATGGGTGCTTATGGAAAAGACACGACTTTGATCGTGACCACCGATCATTCGCGCGGAGAGGCCGAGGGTTGGACTTCGCATGGCAGCAAGCCCGATTCCGAGAAAGAAGTGTTCCTTTTTGTGAAAGGCCCGAAGTTTGCGGCCAAAGGCATCACCGCTTCTCAGGCTACACATGCTCAAATCCGCCCGACGATAGAAAAAATCCTCGGGATCAAGGTTTCCGGACAGGCGCTTCCACAGGAGTGAGCTCGGCCCGTTTTCGCATCCGGATCAGCAGGGTGACGATCCCGGCGACGACATACATCATGACCGCATAACAGGCGCCGGGCACAGCGAATCGCGTGTTGCCGAGGATGCTGTAGGCCAGAAACAATCCGAGGGTCACATTGTGGATGCCGATCTCGAATCCGATCCCGATCGCCTGTGCTTCGGTCAGTTTCAGCACCTTTCCGGCCGCATATCCCAAGCCCAGCGAGCCGAGATTGAAAATCAGGGTCAGAAGGCCGATTTCAACGAAAGATCTGGAAATCAGATGGAACTCTTTTTTGATGGCGATCGCCACCACCAGGACGAGAAAGCTGATGGCAAAAATGTTGAAGGGCTTTTCGATCCGGTCTTTGAATCGTGGGGACTTTTCATTGACCAGCATTCCGGTCAGGACAGGAATCAGCACAATGAGGAACACCTCGATCATTTTTCCGAATTGGAAGCCGATGAACTGGCTTTGGTTCATGAAGTGACTCAGAGAAAGGTAAACAATGGCCGGTATGGTGAACGCCGCCAGTACGCTGTTGATCGCGGTCAGGGTGATGTTGAGCGCCACATCTCCTCCCGAAAAGTGGGAAAACAAATTCGCTGATACACCTCCGGGACTCGCGGCAAGGAGCATCAGTCCGACAGAGAGTTCGGGGTCGAGTTTGAAAATCCGGGTGAGGAGGTAGGCAAAGCAAGGGATCAGGATGATCTGGACGCACAGGCCCGTCAGCACTGCCTTCGGAGCTTTCAAGAAGCGGCGAAAGTCTTCACTGGAGAGCGTGACCCCGAGTGAAAACATGATCAGGGCCAATGCAGCAGGCAACAGCGTCTGGATGATCGTCTCCGTGGTCATGGAGCGGTCAGAGGGGTTTTCCCCAGGGTTTCGATTTCTTTTGAGAGGTTCTCGATCTCGCGTTTCTGGTCGGGAGTGAGTTTCTGTTCGAGCGATGCCGGGTTCCTGACCAGTTCATTCACGGTGCGGGTCAGTCGCTCGGCATCACCGGAGTTTTCTTTCTCCAGAGTCTCAAAGATGCCAGCGCTCAGTCCGTACACCCGTGCCTCGCCTTTCGGGCCCAGGCCGAGTTGCTTGACCGCTTGATCGGCTTTCCTCGCATCAGGGTCTTGCTGAATCACCGCTTGGCGTGCGGCCGGGTCCTTCAGGAAGGCCGAGGTTTCCTCTGCAGGATCCGCCCAGGATTGGAGGGTGCTCGAAGTGGCGACCAGGAATAAAAAAGTGAAAAGCGACCGCATTCCTCAAGTCTAGGGGAAAGCGGTCGCTTCGAAAATGTGTCAACTGTGACAGTTGAGGCGGGTCCCGCCCCGGGTTCAGTGTGCAGCGAGATCGTCAACGATCTTCACGCTCCGGGTGGCACAAGAAAGGTCCGTCACGACCGTGACCGTATACAGACCCTTGTAGATCGAGCCGTCGACCGTGAAGGCCAAAAGTTTCTCACTGTTGGGGTTTTTGGGCTGGGCACGAATGGTCCCGCTCGAGCGGATCCCGCCAATCTCGGATGCGTCGAAGCCGTACTTCCGGGCGACCTGGTCGAGGTTCAATTTGGCGATTTCGAGTGCATCGGACTTGCAGTCTTCGGCAAATGCGGAGGTGAGTGGAAGGAGGGCGAGGGCAAGTAAAGTGAGGGTTTTCATGGACAGGTTCCTTTCGGGAGCATTTTTGGAAGCGCGAATTCTACAACACCCTTGGTCCATTGTCTATGAAAAGATAATCATTTCGTGCACTTAGCATCAATCAGATTCGTTGATCTTTTTTCTTCGAGAAGAAGCCAGTCCGGCTAGAATAAGGCGTATGCGGTCGTGGCCTTGGCTTCGAATCGGGTTTCGGGTGTGCGGAATCGCCATCGGCTTTTTGGCCGGAGCTTCGGTGCGTGCCGACGTTCAGAAGTTCGAACCTGCATTTTTGTTTTCCGAACTGCAAGCGAAAGGAAAGTTCCGGACAGAGACCCGACTGGGGCCGCCGGAGTATCCTTGTGATGAGTACGAGGTCATCGAGTACCAAAAGCTTTTGTCCTGCAAGGGCGTGATCGTCTTCAGGCGCAGACAAATCAAGGGCTGTTGGGGCGTGACCACAGCCGGGAACTGGGAAATGGAAACCCCGAGTGTGGGTTATGTGAACGAGCTACGGCTGGGGATTTTGGGATATGCCGATCAGCCGGTGAAGCGGGTGAAGGGCAGGTCCGGCGTTTGTCCGGAGCTTCTCATCAGGCTGTCGGGAGAGGAGTTCGGTCGCGTGTATCACAAGACCGGCTACGGGGTGTTCCGGTACGATACCGAAGAAAAGAGCTTCGTGAGGAAGTTGAGGACAGGGGGCCGTCCCGTTCAACGGGTTGACTCACGGTATCGGAAAAATATCAAAACTGCGAAGTGACGACTTGAAGTAGGTCCCGGAGCCTTGAGATACTGGAGCCATGAAGGTCACGGGAATCTGGTTGATGCTTTTCATGATTGGCGGAACGGTTCATGCCGGGACCATCACAGAAAAATGCTTGAAGCCGTTCGAGGACGCGCTTGGAAAGCTGATCGACGAGAAAGTCGAACAAAAGCCGGTACCGGTGGAGTGCCAGTACTACAAATTCTCGGATTTGAGTCCTGAAATCCAAAAAAAGGTGAAGGACCACATCAGTCCGAAGGCACTTGAAATCACTCCGTCCACGTCGCTTTCGGCCCTGTTCGGCACCATGGTGAACGGCTCGAGCCACCCGGCATTCCTCAATTCCCAGTGTAGCGAGATCATGGACAACTTCGAGCAACAGATCGGCATGAGAAAAACCTGGGCCTACTGTGCCAGCATGTACGACAAGCTCATGAACGAACTGAAATATGCCGGATGCCTGACTCCGGTCATCCAGGACCGCCTGAACGCCAAGCGATCCCAGCGCTGCGACAAGCTCGGCAAGCCGACGCCATGAGCGGAGTCGGATCCGAAGTCTGGGGATTGGCACTCCAAACTTTCGTAGGGGTCATGGGGACCTTTTTCGTGATCGGGAGTTTTGTCAAAAATCATGGACTCGTGGATATTGCCTGGGGTCTCGGCATCGGCATCATGACCTGCCGGCTCGCACTCAAATCGAGTTTCGGATCATTGCAGGCCATGATCGGGCTGTTGGTTTTGATCTGGAGTATGCGTTTGACCGGGTACTTGATTTATCGAAATGCAGGAAAGCCCGAAGACTTCCGGTACGCCGGGTGGCGGCGGCAGTGGGGAAAGCACTGGTGGTGGCGGAGTTTCTTCCAGGTTTACGTCCTTCAGGGGCTTTTGCAGCTCTTGGTCGCTTTACCCGTTTTGCTGGTATTCCGATCGGGACCGGTTGCTCTGGGAGCATTTGAGAAGTTTTGGGCGAGTGTCGCTGTCGCGGGGATCTTGATGGAGACGGTTGCCGACTTTCAGAAGGCTGTTTTCAAGCGGAACCCTGAGAACCGGGATCGCCTTCTCATGACCGGATTGTGGCGTTTTTCGCGGCATCCGAATTATTTCGGGGAAGCGATGTTCTGGTGGGGAGTCGGGATGATGTCCCTCAATGTGCAGTACGGACTCCTTTCGTTGATCTCGCCGTTGCTCCTGAACTGGTTGCTCCTGAAAGTTTCAGGGGTGCCGCTCCTTGAGGCTCATTGGGAGGGGCGGCCTGAATACGATCAATACCGCGCTCGAACCAACCGATTTGTCCCGGGCTGGAAGTAGTGTCTGGGGAGACCCAGTTGTGGAATCCACGAGTTAGGGTAACCTAGGGGATTCGGGGGTTTTTTATGAAAAGTTTCCTGTGGGCTTGGATTTTGCTGGGTGTTTCGGTCACGGTGCAGGGGCGGGATGCCTTTGGATTCGGTGGAGGTCGGGCGCAGGAGACCATTCAAGAGGTCACTGAGTTTGTCAATGATGCGAGAGATTTCTACCACGGTGCCACCAACTACTACTACGGAAACACACACATCCACTTGAGTCCGAGCCTGAGCAATCCCAGCATGACCGTCACCTATACGTTCCGAAGTCCTCCGGTGAAGGTCACTTTGATTCAAAAGGGGACGAAGAAGGTTTTGGGAGTCCGCATGGTGCCCAGGCAAGAAAAGGTGTTCCGTTCCGAAGCCGAGATCCTGGGTGAAAAACAGGTGGATGAAAAACTGAAGGCGCGAATGAAAAGTGAGATCCTGCCTCTCCAGGCCCAAGTCTTGGGTGAAGCCAGAAAGATCGGTCAGGAGCTTCAGGCTTTGGTGAATCAAAAAAAGATGAGTCCTGATGCAGCCGCTGCTCAATTCAAACAAAGGTTTTATGATTTGGTCAAGAAAGCGTCAGTGAAGTATCCGGATGTCGTGGTCCGTTGATTCATTTCAATCTCAGTGGTCAGGTGGCTTTCGTTTCTGTTAGGTTTTGGTTCGATTAAACGAATTTGAGTCAAATTGGTTCGTGATTTGAATACCATTTCCGTATGCCACGCAAACCCAGAAAGACCGATCACCAGTCACCCTTGGCACTGTTTATCGAGGGAATCATTGAAGAACATCGTTTTTCGGCAAAACAAATCGCTTCAGAACTCGGGGTTTCACCCTCGGTATTGAGTGCTTGGAGACAGGGGAGTTATCCGGCTTCCGAACAACTGCCCAGGCTTCGGACTTTCGCAAATCGCTTCGGACGGACGCTGACCCAAGTGCTGACTGGCGAACACGACACGGGATTGCCGAGCATCGATTTTCATCGCGAGCACATCCTCGATGCACTTTGCGAGATCAAGATCGTCCGGCTGATGCCGAAATCCGGTCCTTGATCCGGTCCTGAGAGTTCAACACTTCGGCTGGGTCTGCCTCAACGGGACCCTTTAACCAGGCACAAGAGCTCCTTGACCATGGCTTCAAGCTGAACCGCTCCCTTTTCGAGCTGAGTCGAGGTGCTTGCCTCTTGATGGGCAATGGATGCATTTTGCTGGGTGGCTGAATCCAGCTGGTTCATGGCCTTGTTGATTTCTCCGACCCCTTGGGATTGTTCGGCGGAAGACTTGGCGATTTGATTCACCATGGCATCGACCTGTTTCACCGAATCGAGGATCTGCCCGAGGAGATCGTCACAACGTTGGGCAATTTCAGTCCCTGCGTTGACCCGCTGTTTTCCTTGTTGAACGTGGAAACCCACGTTGGATTTGGTTTCCGAGATGATCTGATCGACCCGTTGAATGCTCGATTCGAGCAGGGAGGAAATCTCGGTGGCAGCTGTTCCGCTCATTTCGGCCAGACTTCCCACTTCTTCGGCAACCACGGCGAAACCCTTACCGTGTTCTCCCGCCCGGGCGGCCTCGACCGAGGCGTTGAAGGAGAGAAGCTTTGTTTGGAACACGATGTCGTTGATGATTTTCGTCTTCTTGCCGATTTCCTCGATCATCTTGATGATCTCGGAGATTTTCACGTTTCCCTGGTCCACTTGGAGCATGATCGTGTCGTTACTCTCACTGATCTCAGTGATGGCTTTCAACATCCCTTGGATGGATTCCTTGCCCAGTTCTGCGTGTTCATGGCTCTGGCGGGATGCGAGTTGTGACTTTGAAGCATTCTCGGTTGCCGAGCGGAGCATGGCGCTGACTTCGTCGAGGGATGCGGCGGTTTCCTGGATCGCCGACGCTTGTTCTGTTGCCGACTCCGAGAGTCGTCCACTCGATGTCGAAATCTCTTTCGAAGTCGAGGCGACCTCGGTGGCCCCCGCTGAGAGTTGCTCGGCTAGGCGGGTCAGTTGATTTGAAAGACTTCCCGAAAAGCGAAGGGCGATCAGCAGCGAGATGAAAATCACCCCGATCAGGGCCACATAAAAAGCGTTCCGGATGTAAAAAAGTTCCGAGAGGCCCTCTTTCGAGTCGGCGGGTTGTCTCACAAAGACATTCCAACCGATGGATTCGATGAACTTAGGTCCTTTGACCCGTGCGTATCCGGTCACATAGGCTGATCGGTTCACGGGGTGGTTGAACTTGCCTCCACCGGATGCTTTGGATTTCAGAAGCTCGAAGGCCGGCTCGCCCGACTGCTGGTAGCTGAAGGAGAGGAGCTTTTCCCATTCGTATTTGGAGTCTTCGAGAGTCTCGAGAGCCGGGTCCGAGGCATAATCGAACATCAGGGCTCCGTCCCCCCGGGTCAGTGAGATTTCGGCGGTGTTGATTCCGAGTTTCTTCAGGCCCCGGTAGAGATCTTTCACGGCAACTTCGAACCAACGTGAGCCCGCACGGTTCGAAATCACCCCGATGATCTGACCTCTGGAGTCCTTGATAGCGGTCGTGAAACTGTTACCGAGTCTCTTTTCACCGTAAACCTCGGAGGTGTGGGGGTCCAAGTGGGTGTCCTCGAAGAAGGTCCCCGAGAAGCCCTTTTCCTTGTCTGCTGTGGAGTCGCCTTTGATGCCGGCCTTGAACCAGGGCTCATCGGAGAAGCTTTTGGTGTACAGCGGAGCCACTTTCAGAGGCTTCCCGTCCGGTCCCTTGGAATTCACGGCCACCAGTTTCCCGTTCTTGTTCACGATCAGGATCAGGTCATAAATTCCGTAAAGAGCCGAGAAGGTATTGAGAGTGTCCACGATGACTTCACGGTTCGGAGATTGGATGGAGGGGGAGATCGAGAATGTCTGCACATCCCCGTAACGTTCATAAAATTGGGCTCCAATGGCATCGCTCAAACCGATCGCATGTGACTCGAAGGATTGGAACTGTTGGGCCTGGACCCGGGTCGAAATGTAATTGAGGATTCCGAAACTCATCGCACCGAGAATCAGGGTGATCGAAAGAACGAGAAATACCATCTTTTGTCTTAAGCTCATGCTGCCATTATCCTTTCTTGATCTTTGAAATGCTCGAGTTTGATTCCATTAAATCGTGTAGAGAACGCCCAAAAGCACAGTGGGTTGGGTGGCCGAGGTTCCATCCCGGGTGATAAAGCGGGTGTCGAGGGTGGACTGATCCAATCGACCTTCCAGACGGAATTCAAAACCTTCTGAAACCAGATAAGACTGGGTGAGGGTATAGGTGGTCAGATTCTGGCCGGTGCCACCCAGTGTGTAACCGCTCGGATCACGATAAAACTCGATGCGTGGGCTCACGTAGTAGGTCGGCGAAGTCTGCCACTTGAGGCCGACTTGGGCGCCAAACCAGATCATGTCGGTGCCGCTCGCTTGCTGTTCCTTTCCGTAGAGGAAGTCAGAGGCGAAAGAGAGGGTCGGGGTGATCGTGAAGCTGATGTTCGACTCGTGGACGGTTTTCCAGAGTTGAGTGTTCAGGGGCTGTTCCGGTCCCGAGATCGCATTGTAGATCCAGGTGAGACGCTCATTCGGAGTCCACTTGAGCTGAAGACCGTAAGTCGGTGTGAAATTGGCATCGATCGTGGTTCCCCAGCCGTTGTAGAGGTAGGTCCCGATGTTCAGCTGGTTGGGCACGAGGCTGTAACCAACATGGGCCCCGGTGTGCCAGAACGGTCCGCCAAATCCAAAAAGTGTCGATCGGGTGTAGTTCCAGTTGTCCTTGGCCTTCATCAACTCGAGCCCGACGTGGGTCGGCATCTTTCCGATCTCAAAGATCCAACGGGGCGCCTTCGACGGAGTGTAGGTGAAGATGGCCTGGCCGATGTGCTTGGTGACTTCGTTTGAAGCACCGAAGACGGGTCCACCGGAGGGAGTCAAAGCTCCGGTTTGGGTATTCAGCTCGGCGAAGTTCCCGAAATCAAGATCCAGAACGAATGCGGTTTCTTTTCTGATGTGCTTGATGGTGAGTTCTGCCAACTGGAGGCTGATTTGATTGGCGTAGTTGTCATAGTACCGGAGGTTGTTCTGGGCTCCTGTGCTCGCCGGGCTCGGACGGTTGAAGTTGATCTCGGCATAGGCATCCACGTATCCCTGAAAGGTGATGGCTGAAGAGACCTTGGGTTCACCCGTGTTGCCGGGTTCGGGTTGCGGAACCAGGAGCGTCGCAGGGGGCGGAGGAGTTCGCTCATGTTGGGTCTTCTGCATCGACTTCTCGCTGCGGCGGTGCGGGACTTCAATCTCGGAGTCCACCTTCCAGGTGGTACCCCAAGCCCCCGCTCCATTCTTCAGGACCACGCGGTAATCCGAGATTTTTCCCCGGAGGGTCATCTGAACCTGATCACTCGTGCAGCGGATTCGTTGAATGGCAATCAACTCGTCCTCGCAACCGTCGAGGTCGGCCTTGAATGAAGTTCCGACACAAAGATCATTCAAAACCTCGACCGAAACGCAAGGCGCTCCAAAAGCCTGGTAAGGGAGCAGAAGGGTCAGAAACGGCAAAACCGAAAAAGCAAGGTAACGAGTTGTTTTCATTTGAATCAGTGTCGCTGTTTCAAATGAAAATCTCAATAATTGAGTGAGGTCTGGAGTAGAATGGTGGCTCAGGCCGGAATCGAACCGGCACTTCCCCGAGGGAAACACGATTTTGAATCGAGCGCGTCTACCAATTCCGCCACTGAGCCTTCAAATCGAGTCCATAGACTAGCATCGGAGTGGGGTGGTGGCAACTGTCGCGAGTGATCTGGGTGGGGTGGTGGGGGCCAGAAAGGGGCAAAATATAACTTGACAAAAAAAGTCAGGTATATTAAGATTCGGTCCACCAGAATTGGAGCCCCCATGAAAAGACACTCTTTGCGACCAACGTTGTATGCTGCTTGCGCCCTTGTGGCTTTGGCTGCCTGCGGGAAGACCTCAGGCATCCCCATGGCAAAACAGCTGAACACGCAAGGTTTGAGTCAGGTGGAGTCTTTGGCGTCTCAATCTTGTGCCGTTCCTTTTGTGCTGGAGGATCCGACCCGGAATCCCATCATGAGGCTCGAGGACTTTCCGAAGGCGAAGTTCAAATTGATCGAACTCCAGATGCACCATGCATTCGATGCGGAGGGCGGTTCGTTCTCCGCCTTGTCCCGAGAAACGGATCAGTTCCAGGTCAAGGTGGAGTGCAACTCTATCCGTGGAAAGGAAGATGGATCCGAGGCGCCGGATACTCACTTGAGTGGAAATTTTTCTGCCTCAACCGGGGTGGATGCGGTTCAAATGATCCGCTCGGACGATGTGCGCGAGATGAAATTGGCCTTCGAGAATGGAAAGCCGGTCATCGCCGAGACGCTTTTGGTGGCCGAGCGCGGAACGGATCGTACCTTTTTGAAGGAAATTCCTGCCGAAAGGTTTTCGGTCGGTGAGGACTCGTTCCTGACCTTGAAGTTCTATCAACCCTCGGCAACCCAATTCGAAGTGCGCCTCAAGTGGGAAGGGCCTAAGGATGAGAGCGGGTTCCGTGAGGTCCAACATTCCCGTGCGGTGTACGAGACGATTTGATTCAGAGCCCGAACTTCCCGTTACGACTGAGACCGTACTTCTCTCCCAGCAGCAAGGAATGATGATTCGGCCCGTGGCCGACCGGAAGCCCCTTGAACACCGGGATTCGATTGCGCTCTCCGACACCTTTGAAAATGAAATCAAAAGCGTCTTCCGGGGAATGCAATGTCCGGAGTGGACCCGTCGCGTCTTTCGGAGGCTGGCGTAAAAAGCTCTCGAGATCCACGCCCGGTTTGGGGCCTGTCACCAGGCAAGACGGTACAGTGTCCACGCAGTCGAGGAAGTCCCCGAGAACGAGCGCCTTCACGCCCTTGAGTCCACCTGCTTGTTCCAAGTGATGCATCATCCGGTTCACACGACCGAGGTTCTCCGAGATCTCTTCCAAAAAAAGAATTTTTCCCTGTGCTTTACCCTGGTCCTTTGTGCCGAGCAGGCTGTTCCACACGAACAGGTTTCCACCCACCAGCGGAGCCTCGACTGATTTGAATTCTTTCGGCAAATGGAGCGCCTTCAAAGAAAACCGGACCTTCGGGGACTTCGTCTGCTTCAAAGAATACCGGAGCAAGGATTCCACGCTCTGCCATTCGTTTTCGGGCAAGAGCGAAAAGGTCCGGAGTGAGGGCATGGGAGCGTGGATGGTCTTCCAACCCAAATTGACCCGGAACCACTCGAGCAGGGCCGTGGCATCCGAATACCCGAGCAGGGTTTTCTTCGGCGCACGTTTGAGTTTGGCTTTAGCGCGATTCAGGTGGGGAAGCAAATGAGTGGCACCGTACCCCCCTCGGGCACACCAAAGGGCGTCCAGATCCTTGCGAAGCGCAGTCTCGATCAATGCCTCCGCACGTTCAGCATCGGGAGCGGGGTAGAACATGAATTCGCCCAGGACCTTCGGATGCACGTCCACCGAGTAGCCCTTGGATCGCAAGAACGTGACTCCGATCTCGAACTCGACCTTCGGCACCACCGAGGAGGTGGCCACAATCCCGATCCGGATCATCCGAGCTTCTCCCGGAGGGCCTCGAGTGCGCGTTGGTCCTTGACCGACACCCAAGCGAGGTCGGCTTCTTCCACTCCGTAAGGGGTGAGCAGGGCCGCGACTTCCCGTTTTCTTTTGGCGCGGTCGGACTGGGTCTTCAGTTGATCGGTTTTGGTCATCACGATCTGGATCGGCGTTCCCTTGGTGGCAAAGAACTCCAGTGCCTCGAGGTCCTGATCGGTCGGACCATGACGGCTGTCGAACAGCATGAGCACGGCCATGAGTCCGGTGTCGGCGGCAAAGTAGGCGTCCATCAGGCGCGACCAGCTCTTCATCTCATCCTTGGCAACCTTGGCGAATCCATAGCCCGGGAGATCGGCCACGATTTTTTTCTGGCCGCCCCACAAAAAAAAGTGAATCGCCTTGGTCTTTCCGGGAGTGGCAGAAACCCGGGCGATCCGTTGCCCCAAGAGCGCATTGATGAGGGAACTCTTTCCCACATTCGAGCGTCCGACAAAGGCAATCCGGGGTTCGGAGTGCCCTTGGAGGAATCCTCGTTTGATCAGGGTCGGGAGCTGGGCCGGGTCGGCAAGCGTGATGAGGTATTCTGAGGCCATTTGCCCACAGTGTAGCATAACTCCATCCGGATCCCCGTCTGAAATGCGGTTCTGACTAGGTTGGGGGCTGGCACGAGGGTTGCGATCCTACCCGGTGATGAAAACACTCTATCTTTCCATACGTGACCCGGGCGGACATCAGCGACACCTCAAAACCAGCGAATACCCGATCGTGCTCGGGACGGATTTCGGCAAAAAGGACGCCCTCCGGGATCCCGCACTGGGCCCCGAAACGATGATCATCGAGCACCATGAGGGGCGTAACCCTGTTTTGCTGATGCTGGAGCCCGGACTCATGGCCCGGGTCGGGGACCTGAAGCTACAGGTCTTCGAGATCCCTTTCGGCACCCCGATCCGGATCGGGGACACGGAGCTCTGTTTCCGGGACGAGGCTCCTCGAAACGAGACACAGCAGTTTCCGGACGGGGTGGCAGGTTGGCATACGGCTTCGGAGGAGGGCGCCACTTTGTTGGGTGCTGTTCGAAGAAGTGCGTCCACCCGTCTGTCGATTTACCTGAACGGCGAGACCGGTACCGGCAAGGAAGTGCTGGCCCGGTTGGTTCATGCCTGGTCCGACCGCGCCTCGCGCCCCTTTGTTCCGCTCAATTGCGGGGCTTTGGCCTTGAGCCTGGCCGAGAGTGAGCTTTTCGGTCATGTGAAAGGAGCCTTCACCGGAGCGGTTCGAGACCGTCCGGGCGCGCTCTTGCAAGCACACGGGGGAACCCTCTTTTTGGACGAGGTGGGCGACCTTCCCCCCGAGCTTCAGGTCAAGCTCTTGCGTTTTCTTGAAGACGGCGAGATCCGTCCCGTGGGTTCCGAACGTGTGCTGCATGCCGATGTGAGGATCGTTTGCGCCACCCACAAACCGCTGAAGACACTCGTGGAAGAGGGCAGGTTCCGGCAAGACCTCTATTTCCGTCTTGCATCCATTCCGGTTCGGATACCGTCTCTCCGTCAGAGGCCCGAGGATGTGAAGTTGTTGGCGGAGCGGTTTGCCACCGGTTTCGGCAAGCATCTGAGTGAGGAAGCGGTTTCACGGCTTCGTGCCCACTCCTGGCCCGGGAATGTCCGGGAGCTCCGTCATGCCATCGAGAGAGCCGCCGGCTTGCTCGGTCCTTTCGAGACCCTGATTCAGGCTGAAGATTTCGAGTTTCTTGCACCCGAGTCGGACTCCCGTGCCGAGTTCGAAGTGAGCCTGCCCGGGGTCACGTCACTCAAAGAAATGGAGAAATGGATGCTCCTCCGCTCGCTCAAGATCGCGAACGGCAACCGGAGCGATGCGGCCCGTGTCCTCGGTGTCGCCCGGAGTACGCTCTTTGAAATGATGAAGCGTCACGGGATCCCCGGTGCGCGCACCATCGAGCGGACCCGGTTTCAGATGATGGCAGAGAGTTCGTGACGGACGCATTTTCCATCCCGGTAGAAGAGAGTCCCATGGAAGGGTTTCTTCTCGAAGACATGGGGAAGGAACAACCGGTCGCCTTCCCAGAGATCGAGGCAGTCGACCCGGGACAAGGGAACCCAGTGGAGGCTTCCCTCGGGACGGAGCGGGTCTTCAATGGGAATTTGCGTGACTTGATCGTCGCTCAAGTCCGTGACGAACACCGTGACCCACCAGTCCTCGTTCTTTTCCGCCTTGAAGTTCGGGAAATAGAGTTCACCCAAACGGCGCCATTGTGAGGGGTGAGTGGTGCAATCGGCCTCCTCGTGGAACTCCCTCACAGCCGCTTCGACCATGGTTTCGCCGGGTTCCAATTTGCCACCGAGTCCGTTCCACTTCTTTTTGCCGTGAATCATCAGGAGTTCGTGTCCGCGAAACGCATAGAGCAGGACGGCAGGGATCACTTTTTGGGATCCGCTCTCGTAGGCATTCACCGGTTCATTCTCCGTGGGAATTCGGTTCGAGGGTCATGTCGGTGAAATCGATCTGGATCACGCGACCTTTGAGCTCGAGCTCGTTCAATTTTTCCGCCAAGCGACGACGGAAGGCGAGCTTGCGGGAGGGGTTCATCACTTCCTCTTGGGAACTCCCCTGGATGAGTGGCATGAGGAGATCCCTGACCTTGAGTTCCTGGTCCTTCAGGCTTTTGCAGGTGTCCTCATCCGAGCACTCTGCGACCAGGTCGACACGCAGTTCGATCCCTTTCCAGGAGGCCCTGAATTCCCCGAGAGGTTGGGTGATCAGATCGTCACCGTTTTCGCTCTTGTACTTGAATTTGTGCTGCCCCGCGAGCCAGCCACCGTAGAGCTTGGCTTCTTCTTCCTTCCGGGCCGCCTCGTTTTTGTCGTTTGAACGGTACTTGAGGTACTGGACCACCAGGATTCCGCTGCAAATCAGGGCGAGACCCGCAAAGACCACTGAAAGGACGGTGAGGTATTTGCTCGGCGAGTCAGACGAATGCAACAAGTCCTTCAGGGTCGGTTTCGGACCCTCTGCGTCGGAAGCCGGATGCTCCAAGGCGGGTTCCTGGGAGGATTCGGCGGTGTCTTCCGGTGTGGATTCGGCTTCGGGGTGTGGATGCTCTGACACGGGCTTTAGAATAGCATCGAAAGGCCGGATTTGTGCTAAACTTTTGGGACCGATGGAACTTTTTTTCGACTTTGAAAAGCCGATCATCAGTCTTGAAAAGAAACTCGAGGAGCTCCGCGAAATCAGCGGCGGTGACGGAGTCGATCTCAGTCGTGAGATCGCCACTCTCGAGGGCAAGCTTGAGACCTTGATCCGTGACACTTACTCCAAACTGTCGACCTGGCAACGGGTCCAGCTTTCGCGCCACCCCAACCGGCCCTACACCCAGGACTATCTCGAGTCTTTGTTCCCGGACTTCATGGAACTCCACGGGGACCGCGCTTATGGTGACGATGCCGCCTTGATCGGCGGTACCGCCTTTTACGAGCATGGCGGGAAGCGGATTCCGGTGGTGATCCTCGGTCACCAAAAAGGACGAACCACCAAGCAAAAGGTCGAACGCAACTTTGGCATGGCGAGACCCGAGGGATACCGGAAGGCGATCCGCCTGTTTGAAATGGCCGAGCGTTTCCGCATGCCGGTGATCACTTTCATCGATACTCCTGGAGCCTATCCCGGAATGGATGCGGAGGAGAGGGGCCAGAGTCAGGCCATCGCCGAGAGCATCCGTGCCATGTTCGGCCTCACGGTCCCGACCTGTGCGGTGGTGATCGGTGAGGGGGGATCGGGTGGGGCCCTTGCCATCGGCATCGGCAATTGTGTGCTGATGCAAGAGTTCTCGACTTACTCGGTGATCAGTCCCGAGAGCTGTGCTTCGATTCTCTGGAGTGATTCGACCCAGGCCGAACGCGCGGCCGAGAGATTGAAGATCACCGCCAACGACCTGGAGCGGATGGAATTGCTCGACGCCATCATCCCCGAACCCAACGGCGGAGCCCATCGCGACAAGGCGTCGTCGATCGCATCGCTCAAGAAGACCCTCGATCGTGTCTTCGGCCCGTGGATGGACCGGAACTTCAAGAATCCGGATTCCAAGGACAGCCAGAAGATCCGTGAAGATCGTTTCCGGAAATTCCGTGAAATGGGGCGCTTCGCACTCGAGCCGGTCTCGCCGGAAGGTCAGAAGTCATGATCATCTCCATGACCGGATTCGCATCCCGGATCTTCACCCACGGGGATGAAACCTACAAGATGGAGCTGAAGTCGCTCAATCACCGTTTTTTGGATCTGAAAGTGAGGATCCCGAGGGATCTGGCCTCGTTTGAAACACCTGTCAAAGCCGCTCTGGAGGCGGGGATCAAGCGGGGAAGCATCGATCTTTGGATCGAACGTCAATCGGGTGCGAAAAACGATTCCGGCTTCCGTGTCGACGAGGAACGCGCCCGTTCGGCCCATGCCTCACTCGAATCGCTCCGGGGCCGTCTCGGTCTTCAAGAACCGGTGACGCTACGGGATGTGATCTCGTTTCCCGAGGTGGTGGTCCGTGCGGGAGCCGAAGAGCGCGATCCGGCGCAATCGGCCGAGCTGGAATCCAAACTGTTGTCGGAGCTGGGGCGATTGATCCTCGACCTCACCGGGATGAGAAAGTCCGAGGGCGCGCGTTTGCAAGAGGCGCTCCTCTCGATCCTTGCGGGATTCCGTGACTCCCATTCGAAGTTCCTGGGATTGCGTGACGACATCCGGAATCGAGCGCGTGAAAAGGTGAAAAAACGGATCGAACAGTGTTTCGAGGCTTATCCTACAACGGATGACCGACTGCGGGCCTTGATGGAGACACGGATCGCACAGGAGATCAGTGCCGTTCTCGACCGTCTGGACGTCGAAGAGGAACTGACCCGGTTCAAAGGACACATCGATGCCATCGAGGCCTTGCTCAGAAACGGTGGAGCGGTCGGTAAAAAGCTCGATTTCCTTTTCCAGGAATTGAACCGTGAGATCAACACCCTCGGGAACAAGTCGCAGGATCTCGGCGTCAGCGGCGAGGTCATCGAGTTGAAGACCCGCATCGAACAGATGCGGGAACAAAGCCTGAACCTGGAGTGAACTCATGATCGAATCGCATTCCAGACACGGCTTGATCGTCATTTCAGCTCCGAGCGGGGCGGGAAAGAGCACCCTTTGCGGGAAGTTGCTCGAGGATTTTCCTGCGCGCTTGGCTCTCTCGGTTTCCACGACCTCCCGGGCCCCTCGCGGTCAAGAACAGCACGGGAAAGAATATTTTTTCACCGACTCGCAGGATTTCCAGAAGCGGATCACCGCCGACGAGTTTGCCGAATGGGCTCTGGTCCACGGGAATTATTACGGCACCCAGAAAGCGACCCTCGAGCATTTCTGGTCCTCCGGCCGTCATGTGCTCCTGGATATCGACGTCCAGGGGGCGGCCAGCCTGAAGAAACTCTACGGAGACCGGTGTTTCACGGTGTTCATCGCCCCTCCCAGCATGGAAGAGCTTGAGAGGCGCCTCCGGGGCAGGGGAACGGATTCGGAAGAGACCATCCGTAAGCGGATGGCCAACGCCGCGGGCGAGATGGCCCGACAAGTCGAGTTCGACCGGATCATTGTGAATGAGGACTTCGCCCGGGCTCGGGCCGAATTGGATCAGGCCGTCCGGGAGTTCATGGACGGCCAGGAGAGTGGGACATGGCAAAAGGCCCCGTAGCGACCATCGACACCGTCTGCAAGACCATCCAGGGTTATTTTCCGGAAGCCGATATCGAGCTCGTCCGGAAGGCGTTCGCTTTCGCCGAAAAGGCGCATGGCGAGCAAAAGCGTTCGAGTGGTGATCCTTACATCATCCATCCGACCGAGGTCGCACAGGTGTTGGCCGAGATGCGTCTCGACATTTCGTCGATCATCGCCGGGTTTCTTCATGACACCGTCGAAGACACTCCCGCCAAGCTCGAAGACATCGAGCGCGAGTTCGGAAAAGACGTGGCCGTTCTCGTCGACGGAGTCACCAAGTTGAACAAGATGTCTTTCCGGACGACCGAGGAAAAACAGGCCGAGAACTTCCGGAAGATGGTGATCGCGATGTCCAAGGACATCCGGGTCATCATTGTCAAGCTCGCCGACCGCTTGAGCAACATGCGGACCCTCCAGTTCCTCGCTCCTCACAAGCAGAAGACGATCTCCCAGGAGACTCTCGACATTTACGCTCCCCTGGCCAACCGCCTCGGTATGAGCGACATCAAGGTGGAGCTCGAAGACCTCTGTCTTAGGTTCATTCATCCGGATGTTTATTACAAACTGGCCGAGTTGATCGCCAAGAACAAGGGCGAACGCGAGAAGTACATCGAGGACACCTCCCATCTCATCCAGGAGAAACTGGTGGAGTACGATGTCAAAGCCCAGGTCACCGGCAGGGCCAAACACTTTTACTCGATCTACAAGAAGATGGAGCGTCGTCAGGTGAACTTTGACGAGGTCCATGACCTCCTCGCTTTCCGAATCATCGTCGAGAACATCACCGAGTGCTACAAAGCACTCGGGGTGATCCACTCCGCTTTCCGTCCGGTTCCGGGTCGATTCAAGGATTACATCGCTATGCCGAAGGCGAACAACTATCAATCGCTCCACACCACCGTGATCGGTGTCTCGGGTGACCGGACCGAGATCCAGATCCGCACCCATGAGATGCACATGGTGGCCGAGCGGGGGATCGCGGCACACTGGAAGTACAAGGAAGGGAAGTTCGGCAGCGGGACCCGGGAGAATGTGACCTGGGTGAACCGGCTGCTCGAATGGCAGAAGGACCTCTCCGATCCGAATGAGTTCCTCGAGACTGTGAAGGTCGATTTGTTCTCGGAGGATGTCTTCGTGTTCACTCCCCGAGGAGAGGTGAAAGAGCTCCCCCACGGAGCCACTCCGTTGGATTTCGCCTACGCAGTCCATACGGATGTCGGGCATCGTTGTGTCGGGGCGAAGGTGAACGGACGGATCGTGTCACTGAAGCACCGGTTGAAGTCGGGTGACGCCATCGAGATCATCACCTCACCGACCCAGAACCCGTCCAAAGACTGGTTGAAGATCGTCAAGTCTTCCCGGGCCAAGGCCAAGATCCGGGCTTTCATCAAGCTGAGAGAACGTGAGATGGCCAAGCTCGAGGGTCAGGCGATTTTCGAGCGCGGACTCAAGCGTTTCGAGTTGTCGCTCGCGAAACTCGAGAAATCCGGAAAGATGAACGAGATCCTCAAAGAGTGCGGCGTGCACGATCTCGAGGATTTGATGGTCGGGCTCGGGTACGGTCGCTACCAGATGGACAATCTCATCCTGAAGTTGATCCCCAAGGAGGAACTCGAAGCCCAGAAAGCGAAATGGAAGGCGGAAGAGGAAGAAAGCTTTCTCAAGCGTGCTGTCAAATCCGCCTCCAAGAAGAGCGAGGCCCGGAACGCGGTCGTCGTCGAGGGGGTGGATGATTTGCTCGTCCGCTATGCCAGGTGTTGCAACCCTGTGCCGGGAGAGAGCATTGTCGGATCCATCACGCGTGGACGGGGTGTGACCATTCATCAGGCCAATTGTCCGCGGGCGCTCGACACCGATTCCGAGCGCCGGATCACGGTTTCCTGGAACAAGACCCTGACCGCACCGGTCAAACGTGCCGTTCGGATCCGGGTGTTTTCGAATGATGACACCGGATTGCTGGCGCTCATGTCCCAGACCATCACCGGATGCGGGGTGAACATCGCCTCGGCCAACATCCGGACCACCAAGGACAAAAAAGCGATCGCCTTGTTCGAGGTGGAAGTGGGCAACATGGAGCAACTCAACAAGGTGATGAGCGCGCTCGAGTCCAAAAAAGGCGTGATTTCGGTCGAGCGGAGCTAGTGCGATGAAACGCTATCACACCAGGATTCCGGCCGCGTTGCGAAAAGTGAGGCTCGACCATTTCCTGATTGAGTGGCTCCCTCAGGCCATGGGCAAACCCCTGAGCCGGACGACCCTCAAGACACTCTTTTTTTCCGGAAGTGTCTATGTAAACCGGCACCGTCAGAAGAAACCGTTGACGGAAGTATACGCAGGGGCGGTCATCGAGGTGTATTACGATTCTGACAGTGCCACGCAGAAGGGTGGAACCCGTCTGATCGACGCACGGATCGATCCCGATTCGATCGTCTTCGAAGACGAGTGGTTGATCGTTGTGAACAAGCCCTCGGGGCTTCCGACCCAACCCACCGTCGACCCCGGCCGTGCGAATCTTTACGACCTGATGGGGAAATACCTTTCCGGGCGGAATCCCGAGGGGAAGGCCTATGTGGGTCTCCACCATCGTTTGGACAAGGACACGTCAGGGCTGGTTCTGTTCACAAAAAAAGAGGAAGCCAACAAGGGAGTCTCCGAGCTGTTTTCCGGACATAAGATCCGGAAAACCTATCACTGCTTGTGCTGGAGGTCTCCCGGAGGGCCGTCTCTCGAAGTGAACGGTGAGTTCGAAGTGCGGAACTTCCTGGGCAAGGTCGCAGAGAGCCAGGGAAAGAAGAAGTACGGTGCCGTCACCTCCGGAGGTGATGCCGCTCTCACCCGTTTCCAGGTTCTCCAGGTGTTCCGCGACATGGTTTGGTTGACCGCCATGCCTGCAACCGGGCGGACCCACCAGATCCGGGTTCACTGTTCCGAGAACGGATTGCCGATTCTGGGCGATTCGCTCTATTTCCCCGAGAACCTGCATCCACTCATCGCCGTTCCGAGATTGTTGCTTCATGCGGCATCACTCGAATTCGACCATCCGATGACCGGGGCTCCCGTCAAAGTCGAATGCTCCCTCCCGGGTGAATTCATCGGGACGCTCTCACAGGGAAAAGAATGAAGGACTCCGAAAGACCGCTCGGGCGTCTTCTCGGATTTTTTATCAAGAAGTACTGGCCATCGATCCTCGCCGGTTGCGTGACGATCATGATCATCGATGTCGGGGAGCTGATCCTGCCGATGATCCTGAAGACCCTGGTCGAAGCGGTCGAGGCGGGAAATCCGGTGGCACCGCTCAAACAAGCCCTGATGTGGACCGGAGGGATCGTCCTTTGTCAGGTGGTCGGGCGTTACGTGTGGCGGGTCACTCTGGCCCGGTCGGCGATGAGTGCCGGCGCGGACTTCAGGTCGTTGTTCTCGAGACAGATCTTCGAGGCGGCTTTCGGTTCGATCGAGCGTCGTAAGGTCGGTGAACTCATGACTCTCGCAACCGGTGATGTGGAGAACATGAGGATGGCTCTCGGTCCGGGGATCATTTCACTCACGGATGCTTTGTTCTATTGCATCACGGTTCCGATCGCCATGGTGTGGATCGCTCCGGCACGGGTGCTCTGGATCTTGCTCCCCTTGCTTTTGATTCCCGTTCTGGTGATCGTTTTTCATCGGAGGATTTTCGACCAATCGGCCCGTGTCCAATCCTTGAACGGCGAGCTCGGCACCTTGACCCAGGAGATGGTGGCCGGAGTGCGGCCCCTCAAACAGGCGGGTTCCGGCCCGACCCTTTCGGACCGGATCGGTCTCAAGAGTCGGGAGTTGAACCGTCGGCAGGTGGGTCTCCAGGCATTGCAGTCCTCGATGGGTCCCACACTCGAGTTCTTGCTGAGCACCTCGCTCGTCCTGTTGTTCGCTTCGAGTCCGGGTGTGCCGATCGGGGTGTTGGTCGCCTTGCAACGTCTCGTCCAGAAGCTGATGTGGCCCATGACCGCGGTCGGGATGGCGGTCGTGTACTTCCAGAAGGCCCGGGCCAGTGGTAAGGATTTTTACCGGTTTCTCGAAGAGTTGCGGGTTGAATCCCTCGAGGATTCCGTGAGTCGACCCGCCGGGTTCAGTCCCGACAGCCCGGTGCTCGAGTGCCGGAATCTGAGTCACGGACCCATCCGCTGGCTGAGTTTCACCATCCATGAAGGTGAGTGGGTCGGATTGAAGGGACCGGTTGCGAGTGGAAAGTCGACCTTGCTCGGATTGATCCTCAGGTTCCAGGATCCACCCCGAGGGACTCTGTTTTTCCGGGGTGTCGATGTCCTCGATTGGGATCCTCCGGCTCTGAGGAAAGAGCTCGGATCGGTTTTGCAAGAGCCCTACCTGTTTCAAGGAACCATCCGGTCGAATCTTCAGACGGGTGAGGAACTGCCCGTCGACGAGGCACTGGCCGTTTCGGGACTCGACGGTCCCGGAACAGGGGATCGCATTGATGAAGAGCTGGGAGAGAAGGGGATGTCACTCTCCGGCGGCCAGAAGCAACGGGTGGCGATCGCACGTGTATTGCGGAAACCCGCCTCTCTGTTCCTGCTCGACGATCCGCTGTCTTCAGTGGACGAGGTGACTTCGCGGCAGGTTCTGACGCGTTTGAGAAGCGTTTGGAAAGAGGGTCGGAAAACCGTCCTCTATGTGTCCCACCGGTCGGAGCATCTCGGATTCTGTGACCGACGGGTGGATGTCCAGAGTGCAGGGGAGGGCCCATGAAGGCTTCTCTGAGATTCATTCTTGCCGAGATCCTGGTCGAATGGAGGACTCTGGCGGGCGGCTTGTTGCTCACCGGGCTCGGGGCGCTCATGGTCTGGGCGGGGCCTGTGGTGATCGCAGGGATCATCGATGAGGGTCTGGTGCCGGGAGATCGGGATCGGGTGATTCGCGGGGTCGCACTGTTGGCTTTGGCCGAGGTTCTCCGACTGTGTTCCGCGGCCGCGGGGCAGGTGGTCTACGCCGTGCTCGGTCAGAACGTGATCGAGCGCGTGCGCCAGAGGATGGTCCGGCACCTCGTCGCACTTCCTGTTCCCTATTTCGACCGCGTGACGAGCGGGGGCATGATGACCCGTGTGGTGAATGATGCAAACTCCCTCACGGATTTTTTCCAGTCGGGATTTGTTTCCGTTCTCGGGAATATCGGCAGCCTGGTGGCGGCGTTCGTGGGCTTGAGTTCACTCAGTCCCCGACTCGGGGTCGTCCTGTTTGCGGTCTTTGTCCCGTTTGTCTGGCTCACTTCGATTTTTTCACGCCAATTGCGGCTGGTGTACGAAGACATGCGCTCCCGCCTGTCGGACCTGAACTCCACTCTCGCCGACATGCTGTTCGGGATGCGCACTCTCCGTTCACTCGGTCTGAATGTCCCGAGTCATGAAAAGTTGAATGACAAGGTGGAGAGCTACGCTGTTTCCCAACGAGGGATGATCCGGACCTATGCACTCTTTCATCCGGCCATCACCCTGGCCACCGGGGTGTTTCTGTTGATTTGGATCGGCGCTGGCCTGGAACTCGTGGGGACAGGGGAGTTGAAGGTCGGTGGATGGATCGCCGGTCTCAGTTATGTGTTGATGATGCAGCAGCCGATGACGGAGATCTCCGATCGATGGAATTTCTTTTTGGCCGGGATCACTTCGATCGGGCGTGTCCGGGAGGTGCTGGAGTCGCCGGAGGAGCGCGGAGGGGCGACCCCGGAGGGACGGTTCGAACGGTTGAGTTTCCAGAAGGTCGATTTTTTCTATGAAGGAGCCGGCGGAGCCGCACTCTCCGGTGTGAATCTCGAGATCAGGCGGGGCGATTGGATCGGGATCTTCGGTGAGAGCGGGTCGGGTAAAAGCACCTTCCTCCACCTCGCCATTGCGTTCCTCGATCCGACGCGGGGTGAAGTGTCTTGGAATGGCCGGAACGTCCTGGAACTCGATCCGGCAGGGGTCCGGAGCCACTTCGGAGTGGTGGAACAGTTCCCGTTCCTCTTCTCAGGAACCATCGGTGACAACATCACTTGGTTCGGAAAGAGGGCCCTGGACCGCGAGGCGCTCCTCGAACGGTTCGATGGCCACGGACTGATCACTTCCCTTTTGACCCGGATGGAAGACCCGGTCACCGAGCGTGGCACGAATCTCTCTCTCGGTGAAAAACAGATGATCACCTTTTTGAGAGCTTGGTTGGCCGGACCGGAAATCTGGATCCTGGACGAGGCCACTGCTTTTTTCGATCCTCAGGCCGAGGCGGAGTTACTCGCAGTTCTCGAGTCCGAACGACACCGGGGTGTCACGGTGATCCAGGTCGCCCACCGGCCGGAGGCTCTTCGCAGGATGAACCGATGGATCAACGTACGCTCTGGGGATCTTCGGGAACTGACGGCAACTGACCTCCCGGCGGTGCGGCCAGATTCGACATGATCGTCAATAGCTGTTTCCGGTCGAGGAGGGGCGGTTGGGAATCGCGTACCGCCGGATTCTTGTCCAGGCGTTTCCATTCACGGAACCACTTGATCAGATCCCAGAGTACCTTCAACTTTTGACCGAGAGAATCTCCCGGCTCGATCCCGCGAGGCGGCTTTCCTTTGAAGAGCAGGTAACCGAAGATCGCCTCGATCTGCTTGGGCTTCTCCCCGGGGACGCATGACCCGCTGATGAAGGAGCCGGCCATTTTCTTGATCTCTACGCAAAAGATCGGGAAGCCGTTCATCGCCTCCGAGAACTGGAGGAGATCGTCCGAGTTCCGGTCGAAGCGCTCGAACAGATTCTCGGTGTAGTAAGGAACCGAAGTCAGGGTCTCGAGTTCGCCACGAGGGAAAAGCGGAGTCTGCTCCCAGTTCGGGACGGCGGTGGTGAGGGCCGATCTACGGAAATTGTCCATGCCGGCGGCGTCCCAACGGATCGCCTGCTCGACGAACTGGGGAATCACCGTACCATAATGGCGCGCGATGAAATCCTTGTTGAAGAAGACGCGCGACAGGCAGGAGGTCGGGATGGTCTGGATGGTGTTGGTGTCGATCACACCCGGGTTACAGATCGAGAAGATCTCTTTGCTCGCCTCGTTCAGGATGAGCTTTCCACCGAAGGTGATGGTCAGGAACTCGGTGGTTTCGATCGTGTCGATGTAGGCATCGCCGTTTCCGGTCGAGGTGAAGATGTTGATACTCCGCATCCGGGACTTGGCGGAATCCGCGACACTGGTCAGGGAAAAAGAGAGTCTCAAATCGAGAATCAGATCGTTGAAATCAGTGAGGAGATCCATCAGATCGCTCTCGTTGATCCGGTTCGAATCTGCGTCATCACCGAACTTGTACTTCGGGAGCACGAACTGGACCGCGTGGAAAACGAAGGTCTTGTAGTTCAGATCGTAGAAGGTGTAGCGGGTGTTGATTTCACCCTTACGAGGGAAGCGGAGGGCTCCGACCGGACCTTCGACCAGGGGCTGGATGCCGCCCAGGATCTTCATGAGCGTGGGGCTGGTCAGTTTCTTCGCGATTTCGGATTTTTCCATGCGGTCGGTATCCGGGTTCATGCCCTGGAACACCGACTCGAGTTCTTTCTGGTCAGCCGCGATTTTTGCGCAAAGTTTGGCTGCTTGGATCAGGGAGGAAGCCGGGAAGGTGAGGCCTTCGATGGATTGCGGCTTCGGTCCCTTGGAATCCTTGAACACCCGGGTGATGAGTCCAGAAAGGGCCTGGTCGAGTGTTCGGGAGCGGACATTGAATCCGGCAGCCGCGGTCTGATCGCGGATCAGGATCTTCAGGTCCTTGGCGCTGATCGGGAGTTTCTTGGTCTCACCCACCACCTGGAGAACGTCGGAGATGATTCCGAACGTGGTCGAGTTGATTCCCGGTTTGAAACCTTTCGGGAGGGCTTCGATCTTGGGCAGAATGCGGGAGTAGAGGTTCTTACCGACCCGGACGAGTTCGGCGTATTCCGCCGACGCAAGCTGTTCCGGATTGCCTCCGATCAGGATCGACTTGATGCTGCCGAGCATCTCCCGGGTGATGCCGTATCGCTCGAGATCGAGTTCGCCGTTCGGGAGGAATTCCTTGGCCAGAGCCAGGAGATCGTCGATTTTGACGCTGGCGAAGCTCTTGATCTGAAGGAGGGCAGAGAGCGAGTCGAGAGCGCTGATCATGTCATCGCTGTTACGGAAAGGCTCGTAGAGATAAGCCATTTGCCCGAGCTCGTAATGGGTGATGGTGTTTTCGTTGCTTTGGAAGAGGATGGATTTGACCCGGAACGCACGCTTGATGTTCGAGCTCACGGTTTCCCAGGGGATGGTGTTCCCGGGCATGTATTGGTCGGCGAGCTTCTTGATTTCGGTCAGGGCGGCCTCGAGTTGGGGAACGGAAACCGAATAAAACGCCGGCTCACGGAGAAGGACTTCAAGTGCGACGCCGACCATGTCTTTCAGACCGAGCTTCTCACGCTGTTCGTAGAGGGCGTAGAGGTCGACCCCCTTGGAGAGGAGTTGACGCAAGTCGGCCGGGGTGAGGCTGGTGCCGTCACGTCCCAGAAGGATGGGGAGGATGGTTTTTGCGATGGCGACCGAGGATCGGATCGCCTGGATCTGATCCGGTTGATCGAGCAAAGGCTCAAGCGAGGTCGCGTATTCCTTCAGGCGGTTCAGATTGAGCGGAGTCGGAGACTCACCGGCCGGTACATTGGCCTTGGCCGCCTGCTCGATGAATTCTCCCACATTCCCTGCGATCGATTTCAGCAGTTCGGCGTCGATTCGGGCGGGATCGAGCTTGATGACCTGCTCGATGATCACTCCCGCGAGCTTCCGGAGGGCCGGGGTCTCGAGGAAGGGTTTCAGCGCCATGGATCCCTGGTTCCGGGGGAACAGGGCCGCATTCAGGATCAATGCCTTTCCGAAGCGATCGCTCAAGGTCAGGATGGTGTCCCTGGACTGGAGGGTGGTGTCGCGCCTCATGGTCTTCAACAGGGTGGTGAGAGCAGACACCGCTTGAGCCTGCTCGGCTTCGGTGGATTGGACTTCGATGCTGAGTTGGTCGAGGAGTTCGGTCGTGTTCGCGGTCAGGAAGAGCGCGTCGAAGAAGTGCCAGATCGCGTCGAAAATGGGGCGCCACTTGGCTTTTTCGATGGAAGCGGCGTCGCCCCCGACGATCAGCAATTTGGCATACTGGTAAATCGGCAACTGCTCCCGGACGACGGTGAGTGCGTTCACTTCGTTCGGCTTGGCGGTGTAAAGGTCGAGTTCACGGACGAAGCTGTGGAGGTCGTTCCACTGGAGCGCGTTCTTGGAGGTGGAGAGGAGCTCGGCGAGCTCCTTCACGAAACGGTTCAGGGCTTTTCCGGCTTCACGACGGGCTTCCGGGTTGGCGTTCCGGGGTTCGGTCAGAACCTTCATGTGGGGAGAAAGCGGAGAGATGATGGCTCCGAATCGCTCGAGGATGGAACGGATCCCTTCGATTTCCACGGAGGTCAGGCGCTCGGAATTGCCGCCCACGATGTCGGACTTCAGCTTGAAAATGGCCTGGATGAACGGGTCCGAAATCGGGTTCCCGGAAGGAAGGTAGCGATTGGCGAAGGTTTGCAGCTCGACCGCGGTGTAGACGTCCTTTTCGGATCCCTTCACAAACTGGGTGAAGACATTGAGGGCGCGGCTCATGCACTGGAATGAGCCTTGGATCTCGTTTTGCTCGACGGAAGAACCGGTGATGTAGCTGCCAGAGAACAGGTTCTGGAGCTGGGCCGGGACTTTCTGGACGCAGGAAAGATCGAGACTCTGGGACTCGAATGGACGAGCGGCTTTCGGGGAGTTCTTGATCCAACCGCAGGCGGATACCGAAAGCAGGGAGAGGGTCAGGATGATACTCTTAAAGCGCATAATTCACTCCCAAACGGATCCGACCGAGGGTCCTCATGTCGGACAGGAATTCCGCACCGCGATCCGGAGCCGCGGATTCGTAGGCCGAGATCAGGTCGCCACCGGCGACCAGTCCCATCCGGGGGTTCACCGGATACAGGAAGTCTCCCGCAAACCAGTCTCCCCGGACGCTGTATTCGTGGATGTACTTGAATTGGATTTCGGAGCCGCGGAACTGTCCGTCGAGCGCCCACTTCAAAGCGAGTTGGCTGGCGTTGCGGTAGAGCAGGCGGGTGCTCAGAAAATTCTGTCCGGGTTGCGACAAAGGACCGAAATCGGCACCGACGCCACCACTCACGATGAGATGGGCGAGCTGGAGTTTGATCCGTTTGAATTCCATCTTGATCCAGGGAGAGGTGCTGACCGAGGGGGTGAGTTCGGTGGTCGTGTAGTTTGCGGGAAGGGTGTCGCGGAGAGGCTCGTCGATGAGCATCGCAACGCCTGCTTCAAGTTTACGATTGAAGCGGTAGCCCGCCTCACCGATGTACACCCGGTGGCTCAGGAGTCTCGGAGTCAGAGTCGCCACCACGCTGTTCACCTCTGTCGGAAGCGAAGCGACCAGGGCGATCGGGAATTGGTTCATCGGGAGGTAACCGAACCCCAGCTTGGCGAAATAGGGGAGTTCCCGTTTGGTCTCCATTTGACCCATGATGGCCGGACGGAGCAGGATGCTGGAAATCGACGGCAATTCGAGGTTGTAACCGATCGGAACCGGCTGATTGAGGAGGGTGAAACTCTTCGGAGCCGAATTCACGGACTGGGGATGTTCGCTCAGGATTTGCTTCTGATCGTTGATCACCACGTTCGGTGCGATCTCCGGAAGCGCCAGGTAGGAGGCGAAGAAACGGAAATCAAAAAACGCCGTTTCGGCATGGGCGAAGATCCCGGTCAGGCCTTGGGTGGTCGGACGGAGACGGTCCCAGCTGTCGTAGGGTTCGACCTGTCCAAGTCCCCAGATCGAGTCGAGGCTCGACCAGCCCACGTGACGGCGTCCGACGCTCAGGCGCAAACGGGATTGGTCCGAATGATCCTTGGTGCCGTAGTAGAGGTTCTTCGAGGTCAGGGCAAAAGCGCGCGGGTGGAGCGGGCTGATCCGGAACTTCACATCGCCCACGAACTCACTCTCCGAAGAAAGGGAGTCCGCCCGGTTTTTTGAATCATAACGTGCGCCTGCGCTCAGAACCGGGAAGTAAGCGGGAGTGGCGGTCTGGGAATGGATCTGATTCTCAAGTCCCAGGTCCATGTCCGGCTTGAAGGCGTGGCTCGACTGCGACAATCCCAAGAGGAGTCCGGTAGCCAGGAATGCGGAGGGTGCAAGTCGCAAATCAGACATCATTGACGCAGCGAATTAGACCATAGAAATCCCTTCCTGTCAAAAATCTTATGCTAGGATTAGAAAATCCATGGACACAGTTGAGTCCAAGATAGTGAAATCATTGAGGGGTTTGAAGCCCCAAGCCATCCTGATCCTCCCCGAAGGCTTCGTCCGGGAGGAATGGAAATCCCTTTGTTTTCAAAACGGAATTTCACTGAGTGCCGCAGCGATCCAGAGCCCCCTCGATCTGGCTTCTCAGGTGGTTCCTGAGTCGAAGGGTCGGGTTTTGGATCCCGGGGCGCGAGTTGAGCTGTTGCGCGTCACATTCAAAGCTCCCGGGCTCCGGGAAGCGCTGGCGACCCTGCTCGAGCATCGGTACCGGCCGAGGTTCTTTGAGAGTCTCGATCGCACCCTCCAGAAGGGTCGAGCCCAGTTCGTCCATGCCGAGGAGGCGCAGATTTTCCGGGAGCGTCTGGATGAGAAGCGGGGGGAGTCGACGCTCCGATCGGAATTTTTCGAGTTGAACCGCCTTTGGGAGGCGGTCCTTCGGGCGCGGGACCTCTGGGATGAGTCCCGGATCTTCGAGGTCGCCACCGAGCGTCTCCGCGACGACGGCTTCCTGTTTCCGGTCAGAACCTTCCATTTGCTCGAGCACTTTGAGCCCAAGCCCCGGGTCCGGTCCTTCCTGGAGGCTCTCCGAGGGGCGCATGAGGTGAATCTCCATCGACCGGGCCGGATTGAGACTGCAGTCGAACCCCGCCCCCTCGAACACATCCTGGCACATTCTCTGGAGGACGGCGCCCAACACCTGATGGACGAGGTGATCCGGTCGGGGAATCCGGATCTGCATCCCTTGGTGATCGAAGATCGACCGGAGATTCGAAGGACCTTGTCCCGGATCGCCGCCGAGCGGGGTGTGCCACTCCAGGATTTGCGTGACCCTTCCGGTCTCGCTCAATCCGAGGAACTCAAGACCGCATTGCTCGAGCTGGAAATGGCGGCCCGGAACTTCGAGGGTGAAACCGTTCTGGCCTGGTGGACAGCCCGTCAACCCCATGATTCTGCAACCCGCAAGGCTCTGATTGAACGGGGCTCGCTTCGGGGAATGGAAGCTTATGCCTTCCTCCCATCCCTGTCTCAGGCTCTCGCAAAAGTCCGGGAGCGCTACCCGTCCCGGATGAGCTTGGTGGCGCTTCAAGGGGCCTTGCTCCAAAGTGTGGTGGCCCATCGGTTACCGACTTGGGTGGGCAATCTCCTCGAGCGACTCATGAAGGGGTGGGTGGAATCACTCTCTTTGGTCGGTCTGGAAGAAGGGCGTCGCCCGATCAGGATCTGGCACAAGGAACTCTCCGAACGCCTCAGGCAGGCACCTCCGACTGTTCCCCGCTTCAAGCACGAGGCAGGGCTCCGGATCTACCGGGTCGACCAGTCCGTCAGCCTTTCCCTTCTCCCTGGGGCAAAGGTCCATTTTTTCGGTGTTTCAACGGCTTTTTTCGAACCGGACGAGGAGGGAACGGAGTGGTTTTCCGCCCGGGATCTGGAGGTGCTCGCAGGAGAGTTCGGCTTGGATTCCCGTCGGGAGAGGGTCGCGTCCGCGCGAGAATCTTTTCTGGCCTGGGCCCGGGCATCGGGGCCGGATCCCGTGTTCCATGAGTTCCTTCATGACGGTGCGGGAATGGAACTCGAGTCGCTCGAGCTCGTATTGTCGCGGATCGAAGGGATCCGGAAAAATCAGGCCGTGACGATTCCGGTCCATCCGAGAATCCTGCCGTCTTTGAATTCCACTCTGAAAGCGCCTCCGGTCGAAGTCGGGCTTCCGGTGGACCGGACCGAGTTTCCGATCAGTTTCTTGAACTCTCTGGGTGACTGTCCTTTCACGGCCTATGCCCGCTACCTGTTGGAACTCCGGGACGAGCGGGATCCGGACTTCGATTTGAGCGGGGATGCCCACGGAAATCTTCTTCACCACGCCATCGAGCTTCTGGTCACTTCTGAGGGGAGCCTCACGGCAAGGGATGCTTTCGACCAGGCCTTTGTCCGGACCGCGAAACCCGCGTGGATCCGCTCGGAGCGACTCTTTGTGGCTCTCCGGAGAAAGACCGTGGCCATGCTCGAATCGTTCCTGGAGTCCGAGCGGGAATACCGGGAACGGTCCGCCACCACCGTTTTTTCCCAAGAAGAGGACATCCGGTTGACCCGTGGGGGGATTTCTTTTCAGGGGCGGATGGACCGGGTCGACACCCATGCCGACGGCCTCGTTCTCATGGACTACAAGACCGGAAGTTCTTTGCCGAACGCCACCCAGACGCTCAGTTCGGGAAAGGGGCTCCAGTTGCCTGCCTACGCGCTCGCGCTCCGGGAAACGCACGGGCGGGAAGTGATTTCGGCTCAATATGTCCAGATCACTCCTAAAAAGACCAATCGGAACCTCGGGTTCCTTTTCGAGCGATGGAACAAGAGCAAGAAGGCCGATCCCGTGCCTTTCCCCGTGTCGACCGCCCGGAGTGTGAGCGGCTCGCTCGTCCGGGCCGAACCCGGCGAAGTTTGGGCGGAAATGGACCGGAAGGTCACGGCATTGATCGAACGGTTGAAAACCGGTGATTTCAGCGCCCGGCCGGCCGACCCGGAAGATTGTAAACGGTGCCGGTATTCGGGGGTTTGTGGGAGGGATCGGGCCGTGCTAGCCTGAGCCAGCGGGGGAAACGTGCTTCAAAGTTTGCGATCCAAAGTATTCGCATTCCTGTCTTTTTTGATGCTGGTGAGTCTGGCCGGTGTCGGGGTGAGTTTTGTCATCACCCAGCGTGTGAATCAACGCCTGACAGAGATCAATCTTCGCTCGGTCCCCATGCAACGTGAGCTCACACGTCTGGCCTCCGACACCGAACTCCTCGGTCGTGAGCTCGATCGCAGTCTCGGGTTTTCGCATTGGAACGACCCCCGTTGGAAGCCGAGGCGGGTTCCACACTGGGCCTTGGAAGTCCACCGGAGCACGCTCGAGCGGGTGAAGCCGGAGTACCTGCTCACCGGACCGTGGAAGGATTGGCATCAACGGTTGAACCGATTGAACGGGAATCTGTCCAATCTCGCCGAGTCGCTTTACCTCGAACTCCAGGAGAAGCGGATCGAACGTGCCGGAGAACTTTATCCGGAATGGCTGAAAACCGTCGAGATGCTGGTGAAAGAAGTCGAGTGGGCCAAGCGCGAAATCGACCAGGAAACACGGAGTGCATTCCGTGAGGCGCAAGAGCACGTCCAGAATCTCCGTGCAGCACTCCGGATTCTCGTATTGGTGGTGATCGCCTCGGCCTTGACCATGATCTGGATGGGAGAACGGGCACTCCGTCCGATCGCGCATCTGCGGGGAATCGTCCGCCGCATCGTGGATCAGGGCAGTCTCGACGAGCAGACCCGCGCCGGTATCCCTTCGGCTTCTTTGCATCAGACCGACGAGGTCAGTGCGCTGGCGCGCGAATTCCACCAAATGGCGACGACACTCATCGAGCGCGAAAAAATGATCGAGCATCAGAAAGCACGCCTCGAAGAGCAGAACAAGACGCTGATGGAAATGGGCGAGCTCGAGCGGCGTCTTCAGCAGGCCGAACATCTGGCTGCTGTGGGACGGATGTCCGCCCAGGTCGCTCACGAGGTCGGGAACCCTCTCCACTCCATCGGTCTAGAAGCCGAACACGCTCTGGCGGTGCTGGCGTCCGCTGTGACTCCCGGTTCTAAAAACCACATCGCCCTCCGTCAGTCCTTGCACTCGATCGAAGGCAGTGTCGAGCGCCTTCAAAAGATCATCCAGAATTACCTGAAGCTGACACGCCTCACGCCGGGTGTCCGGAAGAGTGTCGATCTGAAAGAAGTGATCGAAGCCGCACTGGCCACTTATGCAAACGCCTTCGAGTCCTTGAAGGTCAAGGTGAACTGGCATTTCGATACGGCTTTTTCCTCCGGGGCCCGGGTATCGGCGGATTCTGAACTCCTCGAATACGCACTCGGCAATCTGATCCGCAATTCACTTCAAGCACTCGAAAAATCGCCTCCCGGATCGCGGGGGATTTCGATCCTGCTCGAACCTTCCGGCCGGACCGGGGTGGTTCTCGGTTTCAGTGACACCGGTCCCGGAATTCCCGAAGAAGTCCGGCAACACCTCTTCAAGCCCTTTTACACCACGAAAGCACAAGGGACCGGGCTCGGGCTCTCCTTTGTGAAAAAAGTGTTCACCGATCTGGGTGGGGATTTCCGCCTCTCCAGGGGCCAGGATCGTGGCGCCGCCTTCGAAGGAGAACTTCCGCTCGAGCTCCTTTCCGCCTCTCCCGGTGTTTCTCCGGAGGCCGGGGCGTGAGTCTCAAGGTTCTGCTCGTCGATGACGATCATGAAGCGCTCCAGTCCACCGGGAAGATTCTCGGATTCGCGGGTCATGAAGTGGTTCAAGCCGAGTCGGGGCTTCAGGCGCTCGGAATGATCGAATCCGTCAAACCGGATCTGATCGTCACCGATGTCCGCATGCCAGGAATGAGCGGGATGGAGTTCATGGAAGCTTGCAACAAACGCGGGCACCGGATTCCGTTCATTGTCATGACCGCCCATGCGGGTTGGCAGGACGCGGTGTGGGCGATGAAACTCGGAGCCGTCGATTTTCTCGAAAAGCCTTTCAAGCGCCAGGCCTTGTTGGACGGAGTGGAACAAGTCGGGAAGCGGGTGAAGATCTCAGGGACGGGTACGGCGGCGAACGGACTCGTGGGTTCCTCGCGGGTCATGGCCGAACTCCGGATGCTGATCGATCAGATCGGTCGTACGGAGGCGTCCGTTTTACTCACAGGAGAGAGCGGCACGGGTAAAGAACAGGTGGCACGCTTGATTCACGAGAAGAGTCGCAGTGCCAAGGGACCTTTTGTGGCGGTGAATTGCGCCGCGATTCCTGCGGATCTCATCGAGAGCGAGTTGTTCGGATTCGAGGCCGGGGCTTTCACCGGTGCAGGAAGGGCCAAGACCGGGCTGATCGAGTCCGCAAACGGAGGAACCCTTTTGCTGGACGAGATCGGAGACATGCCGCTTTCCTTGCAGCCCAAGCTCCTGCGGGTTCTCGAGGAGCAGCAGATCCGGAGACTCGGATCGAACCTCGAGCGTAAGGTCGAAGTCCGGATCATCGCAGCCACTCATCAGAATCTCGGCAGGTTGGTCCAGGAAGGCCGCTTCCGTCAGGATCTCTTTTACCGTCTGGATGTGATGACGCTCGGTCTCCCGGCACTCAGGGACCGTTTGGAAGACATCCCCGAACTGACCCAGTATTTTTTGCAGCGTTTTTCCAAAGCTCACGGGAAGCCCATCACCGGCATCGACACCGAAGCCCAAGCCCTGTTGCTCGGACACCATTGGCCCGGAAACGTCCGGGAGCTTTCGAACGCACTCGAAAGAGCCGTGGTGTTGAATCAAGGCGGGTTGATCGCGTGCAACGACCTGCCTCCGCATCTCGGACGCAATGCGGATCCGGTTCAGGATCCCTCCGGCAAGATCGTCATTCCTCTCGGCATGAGTCTGAAGGAAATGGAAGATCTGATGTTCCGTCGCGCTCTCGAGGCCAGTGGTGGAGACCGGGCGGAGGCTGCCCGCATGCTCGGAGTCGCCGAGCGGACGATTTACCGTTGGATCACGAAGACGAAAGAAGGGTGAAGCGGATCGCCCTTCCCGACGGGAGCTCGATCGCCCGTGTCTCGAGTCGCAGGGTCCGACCGAGGGTGTAGAAATACCCCCGGATCCACTCTTCGAACAGGTTCTCCATCAAATGGACGCAAGGGGAGTCCTTGAGCATCCGGAGACGTCCCGGAGGTTGGGTCCACAGGAAGGTGAATTCCGTCTTCGAGGTCCTCTCAGCCATGAAGGATCCCGGAGTGAAAGGACACCCCTCGAGAAACGCATGGAACGCGGTTTCCGCATCCTCCATCCATCCCCCTTTCCAGATCACTTCGGCCCTGATTTTTCCATGGTTCCAAGAGGCTTTCTGGAGAACGCTTTTCAGTTCCTGGGTTTCACTCATGGCCTGGGTCGCGTTCTCGAGAGTGGAAATCTGGATCACCTGGATGGTGGTCTCGAGTTCGTAAAGGAATTCTTCGATGTTCTGTGAGCCGACCAGTTTACCCAGATCGAGAGGGAGATCGTCGAGGCGCTTCTTCTCGAAGAGCCAAAGATTCGGGTTCAGGGTGATCCGGGTCATCCGCTCGATGGCGAAGGGACGCTCATGCTTGCCGTTCAGTTCGCGGATCCAGGCATCGGTCAGGGAATGGAGGGTGATCGCCCTTTGGAAACGGTGTTCCTGTTCGATCGACGGTTCCCGCAAATGCCAAGGTCCGGTCACGTTCATTGAAGCAGTCCGACCTTCCCGGCACGTTCTTGCTCAGGCATCAAGCAGACCCCCATCAAGTGGATGAGTTCCTTCCGCCGCATTTTTTCGGTCGAATAGGCCTTCAGGATCTGGCTTCCCATGGTCCGGGCTTGTTCCGGATTCCTGGGCAAGCGTACGGTCTTCATGATCTCACCCCAAGTCGGCTCGTTGTCGGCACGACGGAGTTCTTCGATCGCCTCGAGACAACGATCGAGCAACCAGGAGTCCTGGACATAGAGCATCTGGGTCAGACCCCGGGGTGTGGTCAGCAGGATGCCGGGTGCCGGAGCTTTGATCACGGATACCTGTCTCACAGCCTGGTGAACACTGAAAGTCGGGGTGTAGCGGACGTTCGGATGCTGGTGGATGGCGCAGAGGTCTTGCTCGGTGAGAACAGTATCGAACAGGCGGGGGTAGATCAGCTGTTCATCGGGCGAGATCATTTTGAACAGATTCCCCTGTTGCTCATCCAGATGCTCGAGTACGGAAGCCGCGTGGATGAAGGCTCGTGCCTTCAGCTCGGGCTCATTCTCGATCGCTTTCAGTGCCTGGTGAGGTTCGGTCGAAATCCGGCCGAGCACTTTCGCTTCCTTGGGATCCAGTTCGGACAATTGTGGCCGCTCCGCGATCAAAGCACGGGTCAGGTGACGCGGAATCGGGACTGCTTTCAGATCGGAATCTTTCAGGATCCAAATCCCTTTCTTGCGCTCGATCGAGTACTCGAACCAGTCACGCGCCAAAGGCGATCTCAGGATGGACTGGAGCGCGAGTCCCCATTCCTGACGGAGGGGAGAGACGAAAAACAATGAATGCATGCTCTTCACATAAGCGGGCAGGCGCGATTCGGTCGCAGTGAAGAGTTCGTTTCCGTTCTTGTTGCTCTCCACCCAGACATAGAAACCACCCGGGGTGCGTCCTCCGTTGGCCGGATCGTACCAGGCCGTCGAGGAACCGATTCCGGGCAGGGGCAATGTGCGAATGGTTGCGAATTGTCCGAAAGGATCGGAATTGCGCTTCAGATTCTCGATCTGCGCCACCATTTGGTCGTCGTTCGGATTGAACCAGTGCTGTTCCCATTCGCGCTGGTCCATCGGGCTCACACGGGTCCGGAGGTGGAAAGGTTCGGGAGGAAACACCTGCTCGGGTTTCCGGATCAGGCTGATCAGCCGGTCGAACAACATGGAGGCGTCTTGATCGGACTCGATCGATCCGAAGGCTTTGATCAGGATGGGGCGATGGCCTTTTCTCTCCTCGAGACGGTTCTCTTTCCTCAAGACATAAAGGGCCTTCGGGATGTCACGCTTCAGACGTTCGGAACTCGACTGCAAGCCGCTCAGATCCGCGATCAGGAGAATGCTCGCCTGATCGAGCAAGAACTGGAGTGCCGGTTTGCCGGAGGCCTCGGTCAGGAGCTCCTCCCGCATCCAAATCAGGGTTCCCCCTTGGCGGAGTTTGTCGACCGCCTGACAGGCCTGGTACATGCCCCGGGTTGTCGAAGGCTGTTTCAGCTTTTTCAGGACCGGATGCTGATCCACCGATTTGCGGAGGGCTTGCGCGGCCAGGCTGCGCCCTTGGGTGCGGATCAAGCTCTCTTCGGCGATCAACGCGACATCCGCGCAGGTCACAGAATCCATTTGTTTGAGGATGTTCTGTTTTCCGGAGGCGGTGAGCAGCAGGTCTTTCTGCTGCTCCATGTTCATCTCGATTCCGGTGCCTTTCATCCAGAGAGGCGGGCACTTCGGCTCGTTCCAGAGGTAACGGACCTCGCAGAACAGGAGTTCGAACGAGAGGGGTTCGAAACCGATCCATTCGATATGGGAAGGAGCCGACTCCATCAAGCTGCCGTCACGAAGGGTGGGACTGAATCCGATCAACGAGTCGGAGCGGGTGTTCAGCAATTCGTGCTTCCGTGCCGAACGCCAAAGATGGGCGTAAACGGCGTTGCTGTAGCGTTCCCGCTCACCGAGGGTTTCTGCGGAGAGGCAACGAGCGCGCTCGAGCAACCAATTGCGTGCATCTTCCAAGCCGGAAATGGTTTGAAGGATCGAGAGCAGGCGTTGCTGGGTCTCATCGCTCATCTTGTACCAGGAGTAAAAATTGCGCTGGATGAGCTGACAGGAGGATGTTTGGAGATGGATGTATTTTCCGAGCTCGCGCGAAATCGCAGCGGTCAGGTCCTTCAGGTCGGCCTTGGCCAGGTCCATTCCGGACTTCCGGCGCCAAGAGAGGACGAGCAGGGCTTTGGCGATCTGTACAATGGCGATCTGTTTGAAAAGCTGTCTCAAGGCTTCATGCTCGGACTGGGTCCGATCGCTCCTGACGAAGCTTCGAAGTGCATCCTGGGGACTTTCCGGCTCCGGGAGTCGGGACAACTCTGACAAGAAACGGCCGAGGCTCTCCCTGCGGGAAGGATTGAGAGTGAGCAGGTCGGAAGGACGTTTCAATTGTTCGCTGACGAGGTCTTGCAGGAAGACCTCGAGAGATTCGAATCGGTCGGCCACCTCGGGGGAGGGAGTCGGGGTGGGAGTGCCGAAAAGCATCTCCTCCAAGCCCTTCTGAGGCTCGGACCCGATCGCCCGACTGAGCCGGTCTTTGAGAATCCATTTGGAGAGATCCATGTTGTTGCCATCCATCGGTGAAGATCCCATGTTTGTAAAACTCCCGAGCGCCGGACTTTACCAGTGGAACGCCCTGTTCGTAAAGCCCCATCTCATTGTGATATTTTCCGAATGAAAACATGCGCTTAAAAGTGCATAATGCGCCGGATCAATTCTCAAGTTTTCAGATGTCGGATCCGATAGGCTTTTGATATGTCGCGTTCCCTGAACCGGATCCGCAGTTTAGTGTCCGAAATCGAGCAAATCCAGAAACGGGGGCAGCTCGGGGATTCATTGGGAATAACGCACAGCGGTGCAACTTCCAAGGGAACTGCTCCGGTAGAGGCTCCCGAAGCGGCCGAGGTGATTCCTCTGCCCGTCAAGGAGCGCGCTCCGGGACGGGTTTCGGTCAAGTTGTCAGGCGCTGTGGTTCTCGAGTTGCAAGTGGAAGACTCGAATGAGCGCGTGGAGCTTCGGCGAGTGGGCGACGCCATCGAGATCCGATTCAGTGACGGAAAAGCGGTTCACATCCCTTTTCGAGCCGTGGCATAATGAAGCCGTGCTCAGAATCACTTCCGGATCCCATCGTGGCCGATTGATCAAGACCCTGCCCGGTCTCACCACCCGTCCGACCACGGAACGCCTCCGGCAGTCCTGGTTGAACAGTTTGCACATGCGCCTTTCGGAAGCCAGGATATTGGAGCTCTTCGCCGGCAGTGGTGCACTCGGCCTCGAGTCTCTCTCCCGGGGAGCTGATCGGGTCGTCTTCGTCGAGGAGAATCCAAAGGCGGCCCAGTTGATCCGCGACAATGCCAAGACTCTCGGATTCCAGGATCAGACCCTGGTCATGAACAAGAAAGTGGAACAGATCCCGAACCTGTTGAAGGAAGAGCCGCCGTTTGACTTCATCTTCGCCGATCCCCCTTATGACCGTGGCTATGAGGACCTGCTCTTGAATGAGTGGGCCTGGGGGCATCTTCTCAAGGAAGACGGCGTTTTCTGTCTGGAGAGCGCTTGGCGCAAAGAGGGCGCGCACCGTCCTCCTCAAGGCCTGGAAATCGTCCGGGATGAACGCTATGGAGACAGTCAGTTGACTTTTTACGCACGCAAGGCCGAGGAAGGAACCCCAACCACATGAAGGCGATTTATCCCGGATCATTCGATCCTTTCACCAACGGACACCTCGACATTCTCGAGCGTAGCTTGAAGCTGTTTTCTGAAATCACCATCTTGATCGCCGGATCTGCGAAGAAAACCGCAGTGCTCACGGTAGAGGAGAGGGTGGCTTTGATCCGTGAGGTGGTGAAGGACATGCCCGGAGTCCGGGTCGAGTCCACCACGGGTCTGACCATGGAGTACGCCCGTGCACACCATATCAATGCGGTGATCAGGGGACTCCGGACTCCCAGTGACTTTGAGTACGAGTACATGATGGCCACCATGAACAAGAACATCCATCCCCAGATCGAGACGGTGTTCATGATGACGTCCCAAGGTTTGTATTTTGTCAGCTCCACGATGATCAAGGAGCTCCACTCTTACGGTGGGGACATTTCTCCTTACGTGCCGACTCCTGTCCTTCACAAAATGCGCGAGAAGTTGCCGGTGGCCGGAAAGGGTCGCACATGAGGCTTTCGAGCCGGGTGGCAGGCCTCCGCGAGAGTGCCACTCTCAAAATCAACGCGATCGTGAACCGACTCAAGCAGGAAGGGAAGTCGATCTACAATTTGACTGCCGGTGAACCGGACTCTCCTCCACCCGAGGTGGCCAAACAGGTCGTGATCGATGCGGTCCGGAAGAACCTTTCCCGCTACACACCGACTCCGGGTTTGCCCGAGCTCAGAGAGGCCGTCGCCGCTCACACCAATCGTCGTCAGCCCTCGCTGTCCAAGCCTTGGTCCGCCCAGGAAGTGGTGGTTTCGAACGGAGGAAAACAAGCCATTTTCAATGCCGTGTTTTCCTTGATCGACGCAGGAGACGAGGTCCTTTTCCCGGCTCCTTTCTGGCTCAGTTATCCGGAAATGGTCAGTGCCGCCGGCGGCACCTCCGTGATTCTGCAGACATCGGCGGCCGAAGGGTACCGTCTCAGTCCTGAGACGCTCGAGTCGGCCATCACCCCCCGGACACGTTTGTTCCTCATCAATTCTCCTTCGAATCCCACCGGGGCACTCTACACCCGTGAGGAACTCCGGGAGTTGGGGAAGGTTCTCGAACGGCATCCCGACGTCTGGATCCTCAGTGACGAGATCTATGACCGGATCGAATTTGAAAAGGGGAGTTGGTGTTCCTTCCTCGAAGCCAATCCCGGACTTAAGGACCGGACGGTCACCGTCAACGGTTTGTCGAAAAGCGGATCAATGACGGGTTGGCGCATCGGTTGGACCGTGGCTCCTGTCGAGCTCACCCGCGCCCTGATCGCGTTGCAGGGCCATTCAACCTCTGGAATTTGTTCGCTCTCTCAGTATGCGGCGATCGCAGCCCTTTCGCTGCCCGAATCGGACTTCGAGATCCAGCGCCTTCAATATTTACACAGGCGCAATTTAGCATTGGAAGTCCTCGGAAAATCAGAGAAAATCGAGGTATGTGTGCCCCGGGGCGCCTTTTACCTGTTTGTCGATTGCAAACGGGCGCTCGGGCAGAATCAGGATGCGAATGGATTTGCTGAACGCCTTTTGCAGGATGCACAAGTGGCGGTGGTCTCGGGAGCGGACTTCGGCGCGCCCACTTGTATCCGCCTCAGCTTCGCGGTCGATGAAAAGACCCTGGTGGAGGCGTGCCAGCGCATCGTGGATTATCTCGACACTCTTCCTGGTTGAGACACTCTCCGGTTGTGGTGGAGGTCCGTACGACATTTCGGACGCATTGGACCGCGCTGAGATGATCAATGAGGCCGAGAATGCCCTGACCCGCGGGGATTGCACGACGGCGCTCATTCATTCCACCCGCCTTTACGAGTCCGAGTACAGCGACAACCGGATCCGCATGCTGTACGTCTCGTCCCAGGGTTGTCGGGCCGGGATCAACATGTATGAAGTTTACGAGGAGCTTCTTTCCCTCTCCGGAGCGAATCCCATCGGGGAGTTTGTCAGGATTTTTCCTTCCTCCGCCTCTGATTCCAAACTTCAAAGCACTTGGGCCGCGGTCGATGCCCTCCAGACCGTCATGGTGCCCGGGTCAGTGGTTTCCTCAGCGGATCAGACCGCGCCGAATGCTTTCAACCGGGGGTCGGTCCTCATGCAGGATCTCACGGATGATGCTCGAATCTACGGCTTTTACCTGTCCATGGCTTTGCTTGGAACGTCCGGAAACCGGTTCGGGAATCCGGACTCCAGCTACACTCAACAGAGTGACTTCACCTGGACCACGAAGGCGCTGGTCCAGGCGGACACGACCGGCACCGCCTGCTCCCTGGCCGCCGGACTTCTCCTGTTTCTCGATTCCGCCCAGTTCATCCAGAGCAAACTCCCGTCAAGTTCGGCCAGTGCGGTGGGGGCGGCGTTGACCCTTTTGAACGTAGTGACCACTTTCGGAGATGCGAAGTGCCTGCTCGCGACGGGCTCGGCACCGGTCTGTTCGGCAGCGAAACAGCGTTTGCTTTATCGGGGGGCCTGTGAAGAAACGGATGCGGCCGCTGCTTATGCTGCCGGTCTGATCGAAGGACTCAACGCCCTATGGCTTTGAGATTTCTCTCACTCTTTCTTTTCGGCCTGCTTTCTTTCGATGCGCACGGATTGGAAACCCTGGTGCGACAACCCCGGCAGATGGCCATGGGGGGGATCGGAGTCGGACTCGCCGACGACGAGTATGCTTTGTTCAACAATCCGGCCGGTCTCGCCGGACAAAAATCACGGAAATTCAGGCCGGTGAATGTGGCACTCGAGGGTTCACTCGACATCTACGGGTCCCTCTCGACCGTGACTGATGCCATCAGCAACTTCGGGCTCGGGACATTGAACGAGTTGATGGGTAAAGACATCTACCTCCGTGCCAGTACTGCGCCCCTGATCACCCTTCCCAGTTTTGCGGTGGCTTTCATCGGCGACGCCCAGGGTTCACTCCTGATCAGGAATCAGGCCAATCCGACCTACCGGATCGGGAACATGCTCACCTACGGATTCCAAGCCGGAATGGGGTGGACGTTCAAGTCAGGGCGTCGACCGGTGGACGAGTGGCGTTTCGGGCTTGCCGGGAAAATGCTCTGGAGAAAGGGCGGGATCTACGATCTGGGCACCCCAGAATTCTTGAGACTCGCCAACGATGCCGAGGGATACATTACCGAACTGGTGGGTGACTACGGGATGGGATTCGGGGCGGATGCGGGAGTCCAATACGTCCGTCACCTGGACAGCAAAGGGAGTGACCTGTTCATCGGGGCGAGTCTCACCGACATCGGTGGTACGCGGTTCGACGTGTCGACTGCGAGGCCGGTCCAGATGAACCCCTCGATCGGTGTGGGCTGGGTCAAAAACACCGACTTTCTCAGATTCAAAGCCGGTCTCGACCTCAGGAACCTTGATCAGGAAACACGATTCTCGAACAAGATCCACTTCGGTACCGAAACTTCACTGCCCCTGTTCGACCTCTATGCGGGAATGAACCAGCTGAACCTCACCTACGGTGCGGCTTTCGACATCTGGGTACTCCGGGTCACCGCGCTTTCCTACGCGGAAGAACTGGGTGTGGCTTTCCACCAGAACACATCCAGGCGGTATGTTCTGCACGTGGACTTCAACCTGCCGATTTGATCCCGGGGCTCAGGCGTCGCCGATCACCCGACGCAGACGTTTCTCGGCTGCGAAGAAGAAGAGACCGACCACCACTCCCATCACGCACAGGAGCATGAAGAACGCGTCTTTCGGCATTTTCTCGTAGAATGTCCCGATGTAGCCGGCGAGGTAGTTTCCGAAGAACGAAGACAGGAACCACATGCCCATCATCATCGAGAGCATCTTGGCGGGAGCCACCTTGGTCACCAGCGAAAGTCCGATGGGTGAAAGGTAGAGTTCACCCATGGTGAAGATCCAGGTGGTGAGGGCGAGCCACAGCAGGCTCCCTTTCTCGGCACCTTCACCGACCACCTTGGCCGCCAGGATCATGATGATGAATGCGACCCCGCAAAGCATCGATCCGATCCCCATTTTCCGTACGGAGCTCGAAGACTTTCCTTGCTTCGCCCGGCGGTTCCAGACCATGTCGAGGAGCGGGGCGAATGCGAAGATCATGGCGGGATTGAAAGACTGGTACCAGGTGGACGGGATATTGAGTCCGAAGAAGGTCCAGTCGGTTTTTTCGTCAGCCCAGAGCTGGAGGGTGTTGCCCTGTTGCTCGTAGATCGACCAGAACACGATCGTTCCCATGCAAAGGAAGAGGAGCGCGACCACCCGGCTGCGATCGGCATCGTCGAGTTTGCGAAGGGCGATCAGGACCGCTGCGATCATTCCGGCGGCGATCAACGCCTTCAGCGCTGCGGGCAGGATCAGGATCACGAAGAACAGGGTTGCAATGCTGAGGAAGCCGAGAATGGTCAGTGCGGCGAAAGACCCCCCTTTGACCTCGGGAGCTTGGCCCATGGCCTTCATCGCGGCATGCTTGTCCAAAGGCAGCAGACGGCGTCCGAAGTGGTAAACCATCAAACCGGCCAACATTCCGAAACCGGCAGCGGAGAATCCGTAATGCCATCCGTAAACCTGTCCGAGGCTGCCGCAAACCAGAGGAGAGAAGAAGGCACCGAGGTTGATTCCCATGTAGAAGATGGTGAAAGCACCGTCCCGGCGCCCGTCCCCTGCCGGATACAGGTTTCCGACCTGGGTGGAGATGTTCGGTTTGAAAGCCCCGTTGCCGAGGATCAAGAAGAAGAGGGCCAGGAGAAACATGCTCTCGAATGCCATCAAGAAGTGCCCGATGGCCATCAGGGCACCGCCGATGTACACGGTCTTCCGCTGTCCCCAGACCTTGTCCGCAAGGATCCCGCCGAAGAAAGGCGAAAGGTAGACAAAACCGGTGTAGAGGCCGTAAATCTGCGAGGCCAAGGGCTGTGTTTCGAGCGGTCCGAAGCCGGTCTCGAGAAGCTTCCTCAAGGCATCGAAGCCGAAAACGGCGTTGGCTTTCTCGGGATCCTTGATGAGGTAGGAGGTCATGTACAGGACCAACAGGGCGCGCATCCCGTAGTAAGAAAAACGCTCCCACATCTCGGTGAAGAACAAGACGAACAAGCCGGCCGGGTGGCCGAAGAAGGTTTTCTGTTGCTCGGGTGCGATCACTGCAGCGTTGTTCTGGGACATGGATTCTCCTCCGGAAGTTTGGATCCGTCCTCATTTCATAAAGGGTGGGCCCCTCGAAGTCGAGCAAAAACCTGACGCTTCAGGATGAGGACGGCACTTGCATCAGGATGAATCCACACAGGAAAAGTGCGAATGCGGTCCAGAGGTAGCGGTTCGGCCATTCCCGCGCCCGGGCATGCTCGATCAAAGACACCCAGACCGGAGAGGTGATGGAAATGGCGGTGAGGGTGGCCACATGGGCGGTCTTGAGGGCGCTGAGGTAAAGAGATAGGGACAAAAAAGTGCCCATCACACAGGCTCCGAGCGCGATCCACCTTCCCCGGGGGGCCAGGTTTTTCAGATCCCGGACGAGCAGCAAGGGAAACTTGGGGCTCATGAACAGGAATCCGGCCAGTGCTCCGATGGCCCGGGTCAGGTTCACCTGGAAGGGGCCGAGCCCTGCATCCTGTTCGTAGGCCTGCCGGGAGAGCATCACCCCCACAGCGTCGAGGAAGACTCCGAGAAACGCGAATGCGAAAGCACGGATGCCGAAAGACCCCGTTTGCCGGTTCCGTTCGAACATGAAAGTGAGGACGCAGGCGACCATGCACAGGACTGCGAGGATCTGGTAAGGGCTCAGACCTTGGCGGAGAAAGAAATAACCGTAGAGTCCGACCAGCAGCGGCTCAAAGGTGTAAAGAACCAATGTCCGGGAGGGTCCGAGTTCGGCCAATGAGCGGAAAAGAAAGAAATCCCCGAAAAAAAGCCCCACGAATCCGCTGGCCAGCAGATAGGCATGACCGGCAGGGGGTAGGGGTACGAATGACTCGAGTGCGAGGAAGGTCAGCAAGAATCCGATGAACGCGATGCCCACCTTCAGTTGGTTGACCCAAGTCGCAGAAAACCTCCGGGCATAGTCCGAGAAGGCGATGCTGGCCGTGCCGAAACACAGGTTGGCACCGACCGCGAGGAGATAGGGAGTCATCGGGTCCCGCATTCCGATCACATCCGTTCGGGTTTCGGAATCCCGAGCAGGTCGAGCCCGAGGCCGAGAACGATCCGGGTCGCATCCACCAAAGCGAGCCTGACCCGTGTCAGTTCAGGATCTTCGGGATTCATGACCTTGCACTCCCTGTAGAACTGACCGAAGTCGCGGGTCAGGTCGATGAGGTAGGTGGTGAGTTGGCTCGGTTTCCGTTGGTCGAGGGTGCGGTCGAGTGCTTCCGGAAAGCGGCCGAGGGTCCGGATCAGCAGGATTTCTTCGGGTGCGGTGAGTCTCGCCTCGAGGAGGCCGGCATCCGGTTCGGTTCCCGCGATGTTTCCGGCTTTCTTGATGATGCTGAGGCAACGGGTGTGCGCATACTGGATGTACGGACCGGTTTCCCCTTCGAAGGAAATCACCCGGTCGACGTCGAACTCGAGATCCCGTGTCGGATCGGTGCTCAGGTCTGCGAAAACGAGAGCGCCGACAGCGACCTGTTCCGCGATGGTCTTGATGTCGGTCTCCGGGAGACGGAGTTCCGGATCTTCCTGGGCGACGTTCCGCTCGTTCATGAGAGCCAGTGACTTCGCCATGCAGAGTTCGTTCACCTCTTCGAGTGTGATGAAATTCCCCTTACGGGTGGACATCTTCGCATCTTTGAAACGGTACAGTCCGGTGGCGATGTGCTCACAGGCCCGCTCCCAGTCGCATCCCATGGCCCTCAAGACTCCGAACACCTGTTCGAAATGGAGTTTCTGCTCCTTGCCGACCACGTAACTCATGCGATCGAAGCCGACGTTGTCGTGGCGGTAGACCGCCGCTGCGACGTCACGGGTGGCGTAGATCGAAGTGCCGTCACTTTTTTCGAGAATACAGGGAGGAAGCTCCTGACCGTCCCGCGAGGTCACGCGGACCACTTGAGCTCCCTGGTCTTCGACCAGGATGCCCTTTTGCTTCAAATCCGAGATCAGAGGCTTCAATTGGTTCTCGTAAAAGGATTCACCCCAATAGTGGTCGAACTCGACCTGGTAACGCTGGTAAGTCTTGGCGAATTCCTTCAGGGAGATGTCGACACATTTCTTCCAGATCGCACGCATCTCAGGATCACCTTGTTCCAGGCGCTTGAATGCCGCCTGTCCGTCCTTCTCGATCGAAGGGTCGGTTTCCATGTCCTTGTGAATCCGGACATAAATGTCGACCAGGTTCTTGAGGGTCAACTCGGTCGGGAGTTCCTTTTCGTATCGCTTGAGTGCAATCGCGAGTTTTCCGTACTGGGTACCCCAATCGCCCAGGTGGTTGATCGTGGTCACCTTGTAGCCACGGTGCCGGGCGATCCTTGAAAGCGAGGCGCCCACAATCGTGGTGCGCAGGTGGTAGATCTGGAAGGGTTTGGCGACGTTCGGTGAGCTGAACTCGAACACCCAGCGCTCTTTCGAACCTTCCGGAGCGGATCCGGTCTGGCGGCCCTCTTTCAGGATGGGATCCAGGACTCCCGCCACAACCGCTTTGCGGGTGAGTGTGACATTCACGTAGGGACCCGCAGGTTTCACAGAATACAGGGACGGATCGAGCCGGGTCGCGAGTTTGTCGGCGGTCTCTTGAGCCAAGACCGGAGGCGCCTTGCGAAGCGTTTTGGCGAGTTTGAAGCAAGGGAAGGCGAAGTCTCCGAGAGCCCGGTCTTTCGGGGTCTCCAGTTCCAACGGAGCGACTGTCGTTTCGAGGGTTTCACTCAGGAGCTTGGCGATTTCGAATTTGAATTTTTCCATGATAGATGAATCCGAAAGTTCTCTCACATTTTCGGGCGCTCGGGTATCCTTTTGACCGACATGGAAGAATACAAATCCCACGAATACCGGACATTGATCCGAGAACGTCATCTCGACACCTTCGGGCACGTCAACAACGCCCAATACCTCGTTCTTTTCGAAGAGGCCCGCTGGGAAATGATCACCTCGCGGGGCTACGGGATCGAGCAGGTTCATGCACGTCAGATCGGTACCGTCGTTCTCGAGTGCAAGGTTCGCTTCATGCGTGAATTGAAATTGCGTGAGGAAATCACGATTCGCACGCGAATCCGTGAAATACGCAAAAAAATCATCTTCATTTCGCACGAACTGCTGAATGAGTCCGGAGAAATCGCGGCCGAGGCGGAGTTCACCCTGGGGTGTTTTGATCTCCGGGAGAGGAAATTGATCACTCCGGATGCGATTTGGCTCGATGCGTTAACGGGAAACGGTTCCGGAGCCCGTTGAAAAGTTCATTTATTTCAACGCTTTGACTTTTTGTCCGGTGGAGGTGTTTTTTTGCTCCTGCAGGTTGCTTGAAATCCCGGCTGACCTCGGATATTCCTTTCGAGCCGTTGCAATTGAGATTTTTTTCCGAGAGCGACGCTGTTCTTTGAAAATCTGTTTAGATGAAAGTGTTTCGCCGGGGATTTCCTTGGCGAGAGATACTTTCATGACGATGAAATATTTGAAAGAGAAGACGGGCCTATGGGTTTGTCGGAGCA